>JAPWJZ010000002.1 GCA_028283745.1 Micavibrio sp. | reverse complement strand
GCTGCGACGGTCGACGAAGTTGTGATGAAGCAGCTGTACCTGACTATCTTCGTGCTTATCCTCATGTCCTGCGTTGTGACGGGCGTGATGATGATGGCGCTGGGCCGCTGGCTGCTGGAACCCATCATGGTGCTGCGCCATAACCTTGAAAGCGCCGCCAAAAACCCCGAAAAACCCGATTTGCTGCGGGCGGAGCGCGAGACGCGCGATGAAATTGGCGTTGCCCTGCGCATTGCCAACGACCTGATCCGCCAGAACGCCAGCAACCTGAAGCGCCTGCGGTCGCAAGCGGAAGATAAAATCCACAAGCTGGCGTACTACGATGCGCTGACGGGCCTGCCCAACCGCACCTTCTTTCTTGAAAAACTGGACGACGCCATTCGCCACAAAGTAGTGGAAGAAGACCGCCGCATCGTCGTCATGTCCGTCGACCTTGACCACTTCAAGGACATCAACGACACCATGGGCCATGAATTCGGCGACCGTCTGCTGGAAGCTATCGGCAAGCGCCTTGTGAAGGCGATGCCGGATGATGCCGTCATTTCCCGCGCTTCCGCCGATGAATTCACGATCATGGTGGTGCTGAAGCCCGAATATGCCGATAGTTCGGTGCTGGTCGACCGCGTGTTTGCGGCCGTGACGGAGCCTGTAAGCATTATGCAGGAACGCTTCCAGCTGCGCGTTTCCATTGGCGTGTCGCATTGCCCGGACGACAGCATGGAAGCCCGGCAGATTTTGAAAAACGCCGATATCGCCCTCAACCGCGCCAAGGAAGAAGGCCGCGATACGGTGCGCTATTACAGCCAGGACTTCGACCTTGCCGTGCAGCAGCGCTTCCAGATGCTGCGCGACCTGCGCTCCGCGCTTGATGAAAACCAGCTGCAGGTTTACTACCATCCGCAGTTCGACCTTGCCAGCGGCCAGCTGATTGGCGCGGAAGCATTGCTGCGCTGGTTCCTGCCCGACAACAGCAAGAACGGCGGCACCTTTATTTCGCCGGCCGAGTTTATTCCCGTCGCCGAACAATCCGGCCTGATCGTGCCGATTGGCGAATGGGTGCTCCGCACCGTTTGCGCGCAGAACAAAAAATGGCAGGACATGGGCATTCCCCCGTTCCGCATCGCCGTCAACATTTCGGGCGTGCAATTCCACAAGGCGGACATCGTTGCGCTGACGCAGGACGTGCTGAAGGAAACCAAGCTTGACCCCAAATACCTCGAGCTGGAAGTCACTGAATCCGTCTTCATGGAAAACATGGAAACGACGATTGAAATCTTGAACCAGCTGCACCGACTGGGCGTGGAACTGGCGGTTGACGACTTCGGCACCGGCTATTCGTCGCTGTCATACCTGCGCCAGTTCCCGATTGACCGCCTGAAGATTGACCAGTCGTTCATCCGCAACGCGCTGGTAAACCCGGACGACCGCATGATCACCAAGACCATCATCAACCTCGGCCACAGCCTGAACCTGAAGGTCATCGCCGAGGGGGTTGAAACCGTCGACCATGAAAACTTCCTGAAGGAAGAAGGCTGCGACGAGGTGCAGGGCTTTAAATACACCAAGCCCATCCCCGCGCTGAAACTCGAGGAATACATCGCCGCCTACAACCGCGAATGGCTGAAAAAATCATCGTTGAAGGTTGTCAGCACGGAAGAAAAGAAAATCTCCTGACCACATCCGCTCTGCTGGATTTTGCGGGCGCAAGCGGCTATCCTGAAGGCCGGCATCCGCTTTTCTTTTTCAGGACATTCCCATGACAGGCCTTACTTCCCGCCCCGCATCCTCCCTTAAAGGCGTCGCCAAGGTACCGGGGGATAAATCCATTTCCCATCGCTCGCTGATGTTCGGCGCGCTGGGCCATGGTGAAACGGTGGTGACGGGGTTGCTGGAGGGTGAAGATGTCATGCGCACCGCCGGCGCGCTTGCCGCGATGGGCGCAACGATTACCGAACCGGAAGATAAAACCGGCGGCATCTGGCGCATTCAGGGAATTGGCGATAGCCCGCTTAAAACCCCGCGCAGCACCGTCTACCTTGGCAACAGCGGCACATCCGCCCGCTTGCTGATGGGCCTTGTGGGCGGCTACCCGCTGCACGCCACCTTCACGGGCGATGAATCGCTGGAAAAACGCCCCATGGGCCGCGTGATAAAACCGCTGGCACAGATGGGCGTGCAGTTTGAATCTGCCCATGGCGACAAAATGCCGCTGAAAATCACCGGCGCTTCCATACTGCGTCCGATTGAATATACATTGCCCGTCGCATCGGCGCAGGTGAAGTCCGCCATTCTGCTGGCGGGCCTGCATGCCGAAGGCACGACGACGGTGATTGAGCCCAAACCCACCCGCGACCACACCGAACGCATGCTGCGCTTTTTTGGCGCGGAGCTTGAAACCGAAACGCTGCCAAATGGCAGCGGCGTTATTCGCCTGAAGGGCTTCCCCAAACTGAAGGGCCATCCGATTACCGTGCCGTCCGACCCGTCATCCGCCGCGTTCCTGACCGTGGCGGCGCTGATTACGGCGGATTCCGATGTGCTGATCCCCAACGTTCTCATCAACCCGTCCCGCACCGGCCTTTACGAAACGCTGCTGGAAATGGGCGCCGACATTACTTTTGAAAACCGCCGCGATAAATCCGGCGAGCCCGTGGCGGATATCCGCGCCCGTTCCTCGCGCCTGAAAGGCGTGACGGTGCCGGTGGCGCGCGTGCCGTCGATGATTGACGAATTCCCCATTCTTTCCGTCGCCGCCAGCTTTGCCGAGGGCAAAACCTATATGTCCGACCTTGCCGAATTGCGCGTGAAGGAAAGCGACCGCCTGCTCGCCATTGCAAAAGGCCTGACCCTTGCGGGCGTACTGGCCGAAATGGGCGAGGATGACCTGACCGTGCACGGCATGCCGGGCCGCGTGCCGGGCGGCTGCACCGTTGCCACCAACCTTGACCACCGCATTGCCATGAGCTTCCTGGTCATGGGCCTTGCCGCCCAAAACCCCGTCGCCATTGACGATGCCGATACCATGGCCACCAGCTTCCCCGGCTTCACAACGCTGCTCAATGGGTTGGGCGCGGATATTTCGGGCGACTAATTCCCATAAAATTAACATTTGATTCGCATATTTAATGCCCTGCGACGTTAGCAGATATGGCAAACAACTGTTCTTTGCTAAAAACAAATCTATATCTAATGTATTGGTATAATTAGATTAAATTGTATTTAATAGCGTGGCGCTTCGCTAAACCATTAAAATTATGTTAATATTTAATGAAGATTGTGTTAAACACAGTGCGGGTTTAAAATTTTTAAATCGAGGGGTTAAGTAAAGGTCATGACCGTGCTGAATTTCAGAAAAACAGATTTCGTCCCGCAAGACTCTTCGCACAAGAAAGTCGTGATCGCTGTTGATGGCCCTGCGGCCTCCGGCAAGGGCACCCTCGCCAAGAAACTGGCGGAGCGTCTTGGTTACGCTTACCTCGATACCGGCGCGCTGTACCGCGCGGTTGCCATGGCCACCCTTGAAATTGGCGGCGACCCTTCGAAACTGCAGGATGTTGAACCCGCCCTTGAAATCATCAAGCGCAACCTGACGCCGGAACTGCTGGCGAACCCGTCGCTGCGCACCCCTGAAGTTTCCGAAGGCGCCTCCAAAGTCGCCGCTATTCCCGAAGTGCGCCAGGCATTGCTGGATTACCAACGCGAATTCGCCGCAAACCCGCCGGGTTTTGTGGGCGGCGCTGTGCTGGACGGCCGCGATATCGGCACTGTCGTCTGCCCTGAAGCGAGCATTAAATTCTTCGTCACCGCCGCGCCGGAAGAGCGCGCCCGCCGCCGCTTTGAAGAACTGAAGGCCACCAAGCCGGAACTGACCTACGAAAAAGTTCTGGCCGACCTTAAAACCCGCGACATGCGCGATTCGACCCGCGCCACCGCCCCCACGGCCGTTGCCGAGGATGCCTATACGCTGGATACCACCCACCTGAACCCCGCGCAAACGCTGGAAGAGGCGATTGGCGTTATCCGCGCCAGCTTCCTTGCCGAAACCAACGACAACGCCCGCACGGGCAAAACCGCCAAAAACAACGGCCCCCAGCCGTAATTCCGGTTTTTAGCGTTCGAAGCCCCTTTTGAAGGCATTTTGGCCCGTTCAGGCCCGTTTCAGGTTGACTCCGGAACGGCAAAACCTGTAATTTTGCGGCTACTTACACGGGCAAAGGCTCGGGTGCCGCATGGCAAGCCTTCCGTCCGTATTTTCTAAACAGGCATCAGCGTCAGATGTTATTCACGGGGCAGCAATCCCGCCTGTTGAAAGCGAGTACCACCATGGCAAAAGCTTCTGCCGTAAAAGTATCCCCCAAAATCCTCGACACCTTTAACGTGAAAGACATCACGGGCGAGAATTTCTCCTTCGAATCCCTGCTCGATGAAAGCTTCAAGGGCGTGAAGTCCTTCGAAGGTTCCGTCGTTGAAGGCACCGTCGTCGGCATGGATGACGAATTCGTCACCCTCGACGTGGGTCTGAAATCCGAAGGCCGCATTCCGCTCCGCGAATTCAGCGTCCAAGGTTCCAAAGCCGAAATCAAAGTCGGCGACAAAGTCGAAGTGTACGTCGAGCGCATGGAAAACAAAGACGGCGAAGCCGTCCTGTCCCGTGAAAAAGCACGCCGCGAAGAATCCTGGGTTCTTCTCGAAAAACAACACAAAGCGAACGAGCGCGTTTCCGGCACCATCTTCGGCCGCGTTAAAGGCGGCTTCACCGTTGACCTCAACGGCGCCGTCGCGTTCCTGCCCGGCAGCCAAGTTGATATCCGCCCCGTGCGCGACATCAGCCCGCTGTTCGGCACCCCGCAACCCTTCCTGATCCTGAAAATGGACCGCCAGCGCGGCAACATCGTTGTCTCCCGCCGTGCGGTGCTGGAAGAATCCCGTGCGGAAGCCCGCTCGGAACTCGTGTCCAACCTGAAAGAAGGCCAGGAGCTGCAAGGCGTCGTCAAGAACATCACCGATTACGGTGCGTTCATCGACCTCGGCGGCGTCGACGGCCTGCTGCACGTGACCGACATCTCGTGGAAGCGCATCAACCACCCGTCCGAAGTCCTGACCGTCGGCCAGACCGTGAACGTGAAGATTATTCGCTTCAACGAAGAATCCCAGCGTATCTCGCTCGGCATGAAACAGCTGGACAGCGACCCGTGGCAAGGCGTTGAAGGCAAGTTCAAGATCGGCCAGCGCTATAAAGGCCGCGTCACGAACATTGCCGACTACGGCGCGTTCGTCGAACTGGGCGAAGGCATTGAAGGCCTCGTCCACGTCTCCGAAATGTCCTGGACCAAGAAAAACATCCACCCCGGCAAAATCGTTTCGACCAGCCAGGAAGTTGAAGTTCAGGTTCTTGACGTTGACCTCACCAAGCGCCGCATCAGCCTTGGCCTGAAGCAGACGACCGAAAACCCCTGGAGCAAGTTCGCAACCGCGCACAAAGCGGGCGACGTGCTTGAAGGCGAAATCCGCAACGTGACGGAATTCGGCCTGTTCGTCGGCATCGGCGACCAGATCGACGGCATGGTCCACATGTCCGACCTGTCGTGGGATCAAGCTGGCGAAGAAGCCATCAAGGCCTTCAAAAAAGGCGACAGCCTGAAAGTGAAAGTGCTTGAGATCGACCCCGAGAAAGAGCGCGTCTCGCTCGGCGTCAAGCAACTCACCGGCGCTGACCCCGTTGAAGAAGCCATGGGCGGCGTTGCCAAGGGTTCCGTTGTCACCTGCACCGTCACCGCTGTGACGACCGGCGGCATCGAAGTCTCCATCAACGACAAGCTGAAGGGCTTCATCAAGAAGGGCGACCTTTCGCGCGAACGTTCCGAGCAGCGCCCCGACCGCTTTGCGGTTGGCGAAAAAGTCGACGCCAAGGTCATCAAGACCGACCGCGCCGGCCGCAACCTTGAACTCTCGATCAAGCAACGCGAGATCGAAGAAGACAAGCAGGCGATGGCTGAATACGGCTCGTCCGACTCGGGCGCGTCTCTCGGCGACATCCTGGGCGCAGCTCTGCAGAAGAAAGGCAAATCTGAAGCCGCTTCTGAAGAAGCCCCCAAGAAAGCCAAGAAAGCAAAAACGGAAGAGTAATCTTCAAGTCTTGCTTCAAAGCATAAAAAGAGAAGCCGCCCCGTCAAACGGGCGGCTTTTTCTTTGCGCTTTATAAATAAAGGAACGACGGCTGCGTTGGGGCATTGGTGGTTACGGGAGGCACAGTCGCCCTGCGCTCAGGCCCTTGAGCCTTTGCAGCGCGGCGACTGTGCTTCCTTTTTTTATGCCCGCTAGAAATATCTTAAAGCTTGTTCTGGTTTTGCGGCCTGGCGGCAGCGGGGGCGCTGCCGGTATCGTTCGCCGCTTCGGGATGGTTTTCATTGGCGGGAACGGGCGGCTTTGAAAACACGCCGAAGATTTTTCCAAGGCTGAAGGTGGGCAGGCGCGAAGGGGCGTCAACCACGGGTTCAGGCATGACAACAACGGTCGTTTGCAATTCGGCACCCTTTTCCGGCGCGGGGACGCCGGCGTTTTTATCTTTGCCGATGCCGACAAGCTTCAGGCAGCTCATGGCAAGGTCCTTCGCAATCTGGAACATGCCGCCGGGGGTTACGCGACGTTCAATTTCCAGCAGCACCGCTGCGTTCATGGCATGGGCAATCGCAATAAGCCCGTGGCCGTTATGATGACCGATGGTGGCAAAAGCCGCGCCGGATGCTGCGGTGAGCATTTTCGGGTGGCCCGCATATTCCGGCTTGCCCAGCACGGCGTTGCGCACGCTGATGCCGAAGGCGGCGGCAACGACCGGCAGCACAAACAAGGCAGCGCCGCCCGCCATGAGGCCGGCGCAGGCAAAGCCGGCGTTCAGGTACAAGTCAGGCCGCTTCAGCATCATCACGGTGATTTCAACGGCGTCGGGCTTGTGCGTGGGCTCCAGCGCCTTTTTGGCTTCTTCCTGCTTATGGTGTTTTGAAATGCTTTCCGCCATGCGGAAGTTTGCGGCCGCGAAAAGGAAGCTGGCGGCTGCAGGCAGCAGGGCCCCGCCCGATAGTGCCGCGCCGCCGACAACCAGCAGCGACAGCGCGCCGGCGCGCAGCGGTGTGCGGTCATCAAACGCGACCGCTTTCATTTTCGGGTATTTGTTGATGAAGCCGGGCTGCAGCACCGAAAGGGTTTTCAAACCTGCCGCTATGCCTGTTGCCGCAATGGTTGCGCCAAGGCCAAGCATATTGGTGCCGGCAAACAGCAGGATGTCGGCGCTGGTGTATATGATGCCGGGATCGAGAAGTACGTTTTTGACGAGGGCGACAGGAATCTGCCAACCGCGGGCTGGAGCGACAGGGGTGGTGGTCGAAGGTGATACGGCCATGCTTTTTGTCTCCCGAAGATTCTATAACCCGACTTCAGGATTCTGGGCACTGTTTTCATGGCAATTTTTATCCACAGTTATGGGTGTCATTTTGCAGTGCAGCAAAATTAACCTGTTGTAAAACCTACTTTTTCGTATAAATAAAAATTTACAATGCGCAATAAAATGTCGCAAATAAGATTAAAAGTTGCGGTGTTTATGCACCCCTGCGCAGCTTAATAAGCGGGTTATGGGGTGTAAAAACGCTAACCCGCGGCCATAAGCAGGCGGCCCTGCTGGCGTAGCCACGCGCGGGAGGCGGAAGCATCTGCCGTCATGCTGGCGCACAGCGCCCAGAAGCGGCGGCTGTGGTTGAGATGAACGCGGTGCGCGACTTCATGCGCCACCACATAATCCATGACTTCGTGCGGCGCAAGGATAAGCCGCCACGAATACATGATGCGTCCATCCGGCCCGCAAGACCCCCAACGGGAGCGCGGGTCAAGAATGCGGATGCCGAGTGGCTTTAAATTCAGGTGTGCGGATTTTTCATCCGTCAGCCGCTGCAGGGTTTGCAGCGCTTCTTTTTTCAGGAAGTCTTTGACGCGGCGGCTGATGTGTTCCGGCTGGCCATGCACCAGCAGCACATCGCCTTCTATGCGCGTAAGCCCGCGGCCGGCGGCGTGGTGAATGGTAACCGCCCGCCCTGCCACGGTCAGCACGGTGCCGGGGGCGAAGGGCTGCGCGGGCGTTTTGCGGTTTTGCTGCCGTTCAATCCAGCTGCGGTTTTCTTCGATGAAGCGCAGGGCGCGGTCAACGCTGATGCGGCCCTTCAGCGGCCATGTGAAGACAACGTCGCCGGTGCGCGCTTCCACGCGCAGACCCATGCGGCGCGCGCGGGGCGACGGGCGCACAGGCAGCCCGCCAAGCTCCGGCGGGATGATGCCTTTGGGCGCGGCCGCGCTATCAGTTAGCTTTTTTCGTCGGAACAGCATGTCTTCCGGCCAGCAGGCGGTTAAGCGCGTCAATGTAGGCGCGGCAGCTGGCGACGATCACATCCGCATCCACGCCCACGCCATTATAAGTATGGCCAAGTTCGGCAAGGCGGATATTCACTTCACCCTTCGCATCCGAACCGGAAGTAAGCGCCTTCAGCTCGTAGTTTGACAGCACGGCGTTGTCGTGCGGCACCAGCACGCGCATGGCCTTGAAGCAGGCATCAACGGGGCCTTTGCCACCGGCTTTCGCCTTGGTGCGCTTGCCGTCAATTTCCAGCTCCAGCTCGGCTTCCTGCGGCCCGAAGGAGCCGGATTTAACGCCAAGCGACACAAAGCGGATATGTTCTTCCGGCAGGCCGTCTTTGGAGGTTGCGATCAGGATAAGGTCGTCATCGCTGACTTTTTTCTTGCGGTCGGCAAAGTCCTTGAAGCGCTCGAACGCGGCGTTCAGGTCGTCATCCGACAGGGCAAGGCCAAGGGCGACAAGGCGCGTGCGGAAGGCGTTGCGGCCCGAATGCTTGCCAAGGACGAGGTCGCTGCGGTCGCGACCGACAGATTCCGGCGTCATGATTTCATAGGTCGCGGCGTTCTTCAGCATGCCGTCCTGGTGGATGCCGGATTCATGCGCGAAGGCGTTTGCGCCCACAATCGCCTTGTTCGGCTGCACGGAAAAGCCGGTGATTTGCGACAGCAGTTTCGATGCCGGCATGATCAGTTCGCTTTTGATGGCGGTTTCAAACGGCAGCAAGTCCTGGCGCGTGCGGAAGGACATGACGACTTCTTCCATCGAGGCATTGCCGGCGCGCTCGCCGATGCCGTTGATGGTGCATTCAATCTGGCGCGCACCTGCCGCAATGCCGGCAAGCGAGTTGGCGACAGCAAGGCCAAGGTCGTTGTGGCAGTGTGTCGACAGTACGGCAAGGTCGATATTCGGCACGCGGTTGCGCAGCATGGAAATGATGCGGCCGTATTCTTCGGGCACGGAATAACCGACGGTATCGGGAATGTTGATGGTGGTGGCCCCCGCCTTGATAGCGATTTCAACGGCGCGGCACAGGAAATCGTGGTCGGAGCGCGTGGCGTCTTCCGCGCTCCATTCAACGTCTTCGCAGTGCTGGCGGGCATAGGAAACGGATTCCTTGACCATTTCCAGCACGCGCTCCGGTTCCACCTGCAGCTTGTATTTCATATGCAGCGGGCTGGTGGACAGGAAGCTGTGGATGCGGCGGCGGCGCGCAGGCTTGATGGCCTCGATCACGGCATCAATGTCTTTCGGCAGTGCGCGGCACAGGCCTGCGATGATGGCGTTTTTCGCCTGCTGCGCGACTTTGTTGACGGCTTCAAAATCACCGCGCGAGGCTGCGGGGAAACCGGCTTCGATAATGTCGACGCCCATCTGGTCGAGCATTTCGGCCATTTTCAGCTTTTCATCAAGGTTCATCGAATAGCCGGGCGACTGCTCGCCATCGCGGAGGGTGGTGTCAAAAATCCAGACGCGGTCGGACATCGTTTTATTCCTTTTATGTAGGCTGCAGAGCAGGCCAAAATCTGCGAAACAGGCGGTAACGGCCCTAAAATAGCCATATAGCGCTGATTATCAATCATTATAACATTTGCGCGGCAAAGATGCAGCAATGGCCGCCCGCAATTTCTCATAACGCGCAGGAACTTGCGGCAGCGCAGCAAAAATGATGGAGGGGGTTTAGGCCTTAATCCTCAAGGCGGCGGGCTTCATCGACCAGCATAATCGGAATGCCTTCGCGGATAGGAAAGGCGAGCTTTGCCTGACGCGAAATTAATTCCTGCTTTGCTTCGTCATATTCCAGCGGCGCCTTGGTGAGCGGGCAGACGAGGATTTCGAGCAGTTTCGGGTCGGCGCGCTTGGCGGTCTGGGGCATGATTTGGAACCTGTTAATGGCAGGAAGGGCCGCATTCCTTGGCGGCAATTTCAAGCAGGGCGTTGAGAATTTTAACGCGCTCGGGCAATGATTTTGCTTCCAGAAGCGCCTGTTTTTCTTCCGTTTCGAACGGGCAGACAACGCTGAGGGTGGAGATAAGCTTTTCGCAATCGATATTGCGGATGCTTTCCCACTGGTCGCAGAACATATCCATTTTATCAAGATAGGCGCGCAGCGTGGCCATCATGGTGTCGCGGCAAATATCCGTCTTCGTATCGGTATCGAAATCGGCGCGGAAGGGCGACCAGTCCGCCTTGACACGGCGGAAGCCTTTTGAATCAGGCTCCAGTTCTTCGGTGATGTTGAAACGGCACACACCTTTCAGCGTAATCAGGTAGCGCCCGTCATCTGTTTCGCTGAAGGAGCAAATGCGGCCGGCACAACCGGTGGTGAAGGTTTTTTCCCCGTCGCTGTGCGGGTTGGGCTGCACCATGCCGATAAGGCGGGAGGATCCCAAAGCCGCTTCCGTCATGGCGCGGTAGCGGGGTTCAAAAATATTCAGGGGCAGTTGAATACGCGGCAGCAAAATAACACGCGGCAGCGGGAAGATGGCGATTTCAGACGGCAGGGCTTCGAAGTCCTGTTCGCATGTTCTCTGTTCCGCGCTGTGAAGCATGTTGCCAGACCTTCTTACGAGAAAAGGACGGTGGAAAGCTTGCGGCGGCCCGGCGCCGTCAACGGGTGCTGCGGGCCCATGGCATCAAACAGCGACACCAGCAGCTGGCGGCCTTTTTGCTCCTGCCATTCGCGGTCGCGGCGTGTCAGCTCCACCAGCGAGTCAATCGCGGCGGCAAGGTCGGCGGCAGCAATGGCGGCGCGGGCAAGGTTGTAACGCGCCTCAAGGTCTTTGGGGTTTGCTTCAATTTTTGCCTGCAGCACGGCAGCATCAAACCCGTCGCCGTCTTTCGCCTGTTCTAGCAAAAAGGCGAGGCCCTTCAGGCGCGGCGCGGCCTGTTCTTCCGGCTCGAGATTGGCGAGGTATTCGGTCAGCGTTTCGTAATCCTTCTGGCCGACAAAGCACCAGCCAAGCCCCGCGAGCGCATCGACGTTTTTCGCATCGGCGTCCAGAATGGTGCTGTAGGTCGCCATGGCATCATCATACTTGCCGTCGCGGAAGAACAGCTGGCCTGCTTCAAGCAGTTTTTTCAAGGCTTCAGGGTCAATCGCCGGTGCATCGCCGCCGGCGCGTTCAACGCCCGCGGTTTTCAAGACTTTATCGACAAAGGCGCGAAGGTCTTTTTCACTGCGGCCGCCCATGAAACCGTCTACCGGCTGGCCCTGAAAAAAGGCGAAGACGGCAGGAATGGACTGCACGCGGAAGGCTTCGGCGAGTTCGGGATATTTGTCGATGTTGATTTTAATGAGGTCAACCGCGCCGTTCGCCTCGGTCACGACCTTTTCAATGGCGGGCATCATTTGCTTGCAGGGGCCGCACCACGGGGCCCAGAAATCGACGATGACGGGTTTTTGCATGGAGCCTGCCAGAACATCCTGCTCGAACTTCGCGGTATCGGTTTCGCGAATGTAGGCCGGTGTGGCGGCTTTGGGTTGAAGGTTTCCGGTTAGATCAAGCATAGCTGCCCCATGAGGTATTCAAGTCGTGGTATTCAAGTCTGGTTCATTCACATTCAAATAGCTTATAGCCGTGAAAAATCAACAACGATAGGTGTATACCCGAAGGATTCCATGAATTTAAGCAGGTCTTTCGGCCCCATGGCGGTGGTTTTGTCGTTAATAAGGGGGTGGCAGTTAACAATTTGCTCGTCCATCATGCGGGCATCCAGCACGGGCGTTACCTGGCGTTCCGAATCGTTCATGACCGCCAGCGGCGTGACCGACCCCGGCGTGACGCCCAAAGTCTGCTCGAGCAGCGCAGCATTTCCGAAGGAAAACCGGCCGGCGCTTAAGCGCGCGGGCAGCTTTTTAAGGTCTATCTGCGTATCCCACAGGGCGGTCACTAAAAACAGCTTTCCCTTATGGTCTTTCAGGAACAGGTTTTTGGTATGGCCACCGGGCATAAGGTGCTTGAAGTCGCGGCCTTCTTCAACCGTGAATACCGGCGCGTGTGCGTAGGTGACAACGCTGATGCCAAGCTTGTCAAAAATGCCGGCAACCGGCGCAGGTGTGTCAATTTTAACGGGTGTGGATGCAGCCATGGCGCTTAAACCGGCTTGAAGCGCAAATACGTGCGGTCATCAAACGACACGTGGCCGCGCTTCACGCCCTTCACCTGCGGCTGCAGGTTGTACATGAGCGGGTCGTCTTTCACCAGCTGCAGCAGATATTTTTCGGTCGCGGCGTGGGTGCTTTCAACTTCGGGGTAGCCGTCGGATGCGAAAATAATTTCGGTCGCGTGCGCTGCGGGGTACACCTCCACATGCACATCCGGAATGGTGGAGCCATTGATAACGCCATAACCATAGGGACCGTCGTAGTTGGCGAAGACTTTAAAATTCGCAATCAGCGGCGTCAGCACATCCCATGTCGGGTCGTGGTCGCGCAGCTGTTCTTCGTTTTTGCCGCGCGCAAGTTCGGCGCACAGGTAAGCGCGGCGCAATTCGCACCACGTGCGTTCCTGCGGGAAGGTTTTGCAGTTTGCGCGGCCATCAATCACAAATGTTGAATCTGCCACGCGCCAGATTTCACGGCGGGCAACGGAATAGACCAGCAGCGCGGCGGCGGGAAACGACCATACTTCGGTCAGCTCCCGTCCCTCTTCTTTCGCGGCGGCCCTGGTTTCAGCCAGCAGCGTTGCGGTCAGGCTATCAATTGCGGCGCGGGCATCAATGTCTTTCGGCAGGTGTTCCAGCGCATCGCCAACCACTTTGGCGGCGAACATGCCATTGCTGAGGCCGCGCAGCGTGTGGCCCGCGCGCGACGTTGCGCCGTCCAGCACGGCGATGAAATTGGGCCCAATGGCAATGCGGTCTTCGTTCAGGTCGTTGGTGCCGGCCTTGCCTTGGGTGAATTGTTCGATGATTTGCATGGGTATTGCTCCGCCGATGATGCGGGCAGCATAGCATAAATTAGGTTAACGAATAATAGCCTTACATCTTGGGAGCAGGGCCGGCGGGGTTCTGGCCGGGCGCCGGCGTAACGGGGCCATTCAGCACCGGCAACGCCTTTTCCACAAGGTTGACCCAATAGCTGGCCCCAATGGGCAGCGCGGCATCGTTAAAGTCGTACTTGGCGCTATGAATATCGGTGTAGTTCTTTTCGCCCGCCTTGCCGGTGCCGATGGCCATGTAGTTGCCGGGCTTTTTTTGCAGGTAATAGGCAAAATCCTCGGTTCCCAGCGTTTTGGGGACGGAGGTTAGCACCTGCGCATCGCCAACCGTATCCTTGGCGACATCGATTGCAAAGTCTGTCGCTTTTTTGTCGTTCACCAGCACGGGGTAGCCGGTTTTAAGGTCGAAGTCGACAGTCACGCCGTATTTCGCCTCGATCGTATCCACAACATCGACCATTTTGTCGATGAGGACCTGATGCAGCTTTTCATCAAAGCTGCGGATGGTGCCGGTAATGCTGGCGCTGTCGGGGAAGGCGTTAATGGCCTCACCGCTGGTTTGCAGCGTGGTGATGGAAAGCGCGGCAGGTTCACCCGCCGGAATTTCCTTCTTTGCAATTTCCTTGAAGGCCATGACGGCTTCGGCGGCAGCGCCAATCACATCCGTCGTCTGTTCGGAGTGCGATGCATGGCCGCCCTTGCCGCGAATGGTGATTTGAAAATCTTCAGACGCCGCGAGCATGGCACCGGAACCCGTTGCCAGCATGCCCAGCGGCAGGCCGGGGTAATTGTGCAGCCCATATACTTCATCGGCGGGAAATTGCGTGAAAAGCCCCTGCTTGATCATTTCCGCGGCGCCGCCAATGGCTTCTTCCGCGGGCTGAAAAACAAAGTACACGGTACCGTCAAAATCTTTGGAGGCCGCAAGGTGCTTGGCAGCGCCCAGCAGCATGGCCATGTGGCCATCGTGCCCGCAGGCGTGCATGACACCGGGGTTGCGGGATGCGTGGGTGACGCCGGTTTTTTCATCCACCGGCAAACCATCCATATCCGCGCGCAGCATGATGGCTTTGCCGCCGGGGCCGTTCTTGCCATGCAGCACGCCGACAACGCCGGTTTTGGTAAGCGCATGCACATCAATGCCGAAATCCTGCAGCTGGCGGGTAATAAAGCGCGCCGTCCAGCGTTCTTCGAACGCCAGTTCCGGCTCCGCGTGCATCTTTTGACGCCAGCGGGTCATTTCCTGCTTCATGTCCTGGATTTTCTTGATAATGCCCATGGCTTGTCATCCTTATAATGTCGTGTCAGCTCGGCGCTCTATGTGCGCGTCTAAGACGCACTCGCGCCACACCGCTATTCCACGCGAGGGTGAAAGTCGTTTAGTCTTTTTGAATCGTTGATTGGTCATTATCATCGGCACTCGGGTCCATTCTGTCAATAGGGTATTTGCGGCTATTCCCAAGGGTTTACAAGTGGTTATAATGTTGCTTGGCAACATGAAGGAGGCAGGCTTTGAAGCTTTGCAAGTACTGGGCGAAAGCCGATGGCACGGCCACAGACAAAACCGGCTTCACCTTTAAAATCAGCAAATGGGGCGGGTCGGACACGGGCGCTGCCGAAGCGCGGCGCGAAGCGGAACAGGCGCTGGCCGCCACGATTGCTCGCATGCGCGATGTAGTGCTGCACAAATACCGCGATGATTACAGCTACAGCATGCGCGATGTGCCGGAAGAATTAATTACCCGCTTTGATGCAAACAGCGGCATTACCCGCAACGGCAAGGGCTGCCTTGTGCTGAATACCAACGATATGTTCTTTGCGGATGTTGATTTGCCGCGCATCGGTTTTTTCGCAAAACTATTCGGCGCAACGCCCGAAAAAAACGTGGCGCAGCACATGGCGCGCCTGCAAAACTGGCTCACCGATAAACCGGATGTCAACGTGCGGGTTTACCGCACCGCGGCGGGTCTGCGTTACCTTTTCACCCATATGCCCCTTGCCGTGAACGACGAAACGCTGCGATGGCTGAAGGAGCTGGAAAGCGACAAGCTTTACGTGCAGCTGTGCCGTAACCAGAAATGCTTCCGCGCGCGGCTGACACCCAAACCCTTCCGTGTTCGCTGCGGCAGCCCGCCCGGCCACTACCCATACGAAACGGCCGACAAGCAGGATGCCTTTGCGAAATGGCTTGCCGTGTATGAGCAGCAGGGTGAACCCTATGCCACCTGCCGTTTCACCGAATCATTCGGCAGTGGCCGCATTGACCCGCACCTGCAAAAGCTGGTCACCGCGCATGACAGCGCCTGCCGGGTGGAGAGCGACCTGCCGCTGGCCTAAAAATAAGCTCCCTAAAACGGTATTGACCTGTTCAAATTCAAAATATATCAGGCGTTTGCGCCTTTTTAACGATTGTCTGCTAGGATTTAAACTGGCGTTTTAGCCATTTCATAAGCCGGTATTCACCGGCATTCTAGGGGCGACATTTCATCATGACAGATATTCCGGCAGCGGCTGACGGCGCGCAAAACACTATCGTGGCACCACCCCAAAAACCCGCCATCAAGGTCAACAAATTCACCTATCACGGCCAGCTGGGCAGCCTGTACGGGTTGTGGCTTAAAAAATTCTTTCTCTCCATCATCACGCTCGGCATTTACAGCTTCTGGGGCAAGACCAACATTCGCCGCTATATTGTGGGCGCGGTGGAGCTGGATGGCGACAGATTTGAATACCTTGGCACAGGCAAGGAGCTTTTCATCGGCATTCTAAAAATATTCCCCTTCTACATTCTGCTCGTCATCGCTGTTGTCGCCTTGCAAAAAATGTACGGGGAAGATGCCGGCAACGTTGCGCTGCTGCCCGTGTTTCTGGTCATTCCGGCGGCGGTTTACAGCGCGTTCCGTTACCGCTTCAACCGCCTGAGCTGGCGCGGCATTCGCACGCGCATGGCGGGCTCCGCCATTTCCTATACCGGCCTTTACTTCAAGGGTTTCTTCATGAAGCTTTTCACGCTTGGCTTCCTGTCGCCTTCCGTTGACCTTGAGCGCTGGGATTATCAGGTAAAGCACATGCAGTTCGGCGATATTCCGTTCAGCTTCAAGGGTGATCCGTCGCGGCTGACAAAATCCAACCTCACCACGTTGCTGCTGGCCATTCCGACGTTGGGCCTTTCACGCACGTGGTATGCCGCAGCGCTGCAGCAGGAAAAAATGCGCGGCCTTGCGCTGGGGCCTGTCCGCTTCCGCTCAACCGCAAAGGGCGGCGATTTTATCGGCCTTGCATTCGGCAACCTTGGCATCATCATCATCACCGTGGGCCTAGGCATGCCGATTATTTTGCAGCGTAACGTAAGGTTCTTCACCAAGTTCCTGGCCATTGGCGGCGACCTGTCGCAACTGACAGTCTCGCAAGCGCCCAAGGCGGGGCCGGGGGATGCCGAAGGGCTGCAAAACCTTTTCGATATCGACCTCGGCGTGATCGGCGCATAACCGGACATTTAGCATGAACAAGGCCCGCTTCTTCGATGGATCGCAAGGCCACCCGCAGGATGTTTTGATCGAGGCGGATAATGGTTACCTGCGCCTGCGCGGGGCGACCACCAATATTCCCATCCGCGACTGGCCCGCAGAAATGCTGGATATTGTCAGCCGCCCCGGCGGCGGGCTGCAGGGCACCCTCACCTGCCGGCTGGAGCCTGACTGCCGCGTCGTTGTCAGCGACGCTGTGTGGAAGGAGCAGCTGGAACCGCTGCTGCGCCAGCACCGTAAAATTGGCGTGACGAACGGTGTGCTGCTGTGGACCGGCGTTGTCATGGCCTGCGTCGGCCTGTTGCTGGCCGCTATTTTCTATTCACCCGCCGCGCTTGATGAAATTGCCAAAAACGTGCCTGAAAACTGGGAAAGCCAGCTGGGCACCTATGCCGCCGATAGCCTGACGGCAGGCAAGCGCTGCACCGCAAACCCTGTGGCCGACGCCGCACTGCAACGCGTCTTCAAGCAGATGGACATTGACCACGGCGACTTCACCATTTACGTGAGCAGCGACGATGAAATAAACGCGCTGACTGTGCCCGGCAATAACATGATTTTATTGCAGGGGCTATTAACCGCAGTGCCCACGCAAGGCCAGCTTGCCGCCGTGATGGCGCATGAAACCGGCCATGCCTATTACCGCCACCCGCTGCGCATGATGGTGGAAACGATGGGCGGGAATATTCTGCTGGGTCTTATCACCGGCAATAGCGGCCTGATGACCAATGCTGTTACCGCCGCAAACCAGGTTGTGCTGCTGCGCGGCAACCGCGCCTTTGAAGCGCAGGCGGATTCGTACGGCATGGCGGCACTGGTGCGCAACGGCCTGCCGCCGGTTTATTTAAGCGACTTCTTGAAAACCATGCCGCATCAGGAACTGGAAAAAAACATTCCCGAATGGCTGCTGACGCACCCCAACACCGAAAACCGCATCAAGCTGATGCACGATGAACTGCTGGCCCACCCGCCGGAAATAACCGGTGCGCCCAAGGCGCCGCTCTTCTCCGATGCCGAATGGCATGCTATCAAGCACTATTGCGGTGATACGCCGGACGATGAAATAAAGCCGGAACAGCCACAAGAACAGCCTTACGGCCCGCTGGTGCCGGCACCAACGGGCGGCACGCCGGAAGATAAATGACGGAGACATGACGAATGACCGACGACCCCTACGTTCTGCGCGTGGTTTATAAAAACGAGAATGTCGAAATTCACGAGTTCAAGAACAAGCAAAAGGCCCTCCACGCCCGCGACAAATACCGCAAGATGGATGCCGTCCTCACCGCAAAAATCATCAGCGTCGAGGCTGAGGATTGAATGATAAAGCACCGCCTCGTCACACTTTTTGTATTCCTCACTTTATTTTCAACCGCCTGCCTTGCCGGTGAAATGACGCCTGAGGAAAAAGCGCGGCAAGCGGCTTGGGCTGAATGGCGCTATAAGCCATGCCGCGAAGCTGAAGAATATGCGGCGCATGGCGGCGGGCGCGAAATGGTTGAGGCAGGCTTTAGCAGCTTTGGCAGGCATTGCCCGCAAAACTATGGGCGTTCTTTATACTGGTTCCAGAAGGCCATCGATAATAATTACCCCGGCGGTTTTTATTATCTCGGCTTCATGTACAGGGACGGTGTGGGTGTCGAGAAAGACGAAAAAAAAGGTTTTGACCTTATCAAAAAATCTACCGGGCTGCCCGGCGGCGACGCCTTTGAATATATGGAAGCGTGGCAAGACCTTGCAGGCATGTATAGCAAGGGCGTTGGTACGCCAACAGACATGGCCGAAGCTTATTACGCATCCACACGCGCTTATTTGATTGCGGCTGAGGTGTTTCGGCAATTAATCGAATTTAACAATGTACTCCCTGCCGAAACACAGACGTTCGCGCAATTCAGGATAAATTCCGACACGGAGCAGCTTGCAGAGAGAAAAGATGCTCTCGAGAAATTGAAAGGCCAGCTGACGCCTGAACAACGTGACGCCGTTGATGCCCGCATCAAAGCAGACACCGCCAAAAAACCTTAACGCTTCGGCGTGACCGGTTTGGCGGAGAGGATGTTGGGGTAGTAGCCGAGCATCGGAACGCTGAGGCCTTGCACGGTCACATCATACGTCTTGCCGACCTGTATCGTGTTCTCGATGTCGTCGCGGGAAAACTTGCCGTTCCACGGCGACAGGGTATTGGCGAATTCGCCCTTATCCGTCTCGTAAACGGTTTTGGTGAAACCGAAGCCTTCGCCTTTGTGCAGCAGGCTTTCATGCGTGCCCTGCACGGTGACCTGTAAATCTTCGGTCGAGTTGACCTTGTAAACGCCGAAAGCGGCGGCGGCGACAAGCGTGACCGCGGCAACGGGCGTGAAAATTTTGGACAGGTAATTCTTCGGCTTCATCTATTTATTCTTCCTTGGTTAAAAATTTGCCAGGCGCCATGTGGTGGTTGCAATGGCGCAGTTGGCAGGGTTTTTCAATTCGGTCATTTCGCCGTTGGCTTCGTCGCGGGCAGAAATTTTGTAATCATCCAGGCTGCCGTTGATTTTAATATCGGCCAGGCTGCTGGTAATTTGCGCATCGCCGCTTTGCTTGTTCACGGTGACCAGCGCCACTTCACCCTTGAAGGTGTGGGACAGCACGGCGCCGTCTTTCTGCACGCAGAGCAGTTCTTTTTCCTCCTTCAGCGTGCAGCCGCCGAGGGCAAGCGCGGCGGAGGTAGCGAAGGTGACTGTAAGGTTTCTGGCGGCGGATGCGGCGAAGGACATTTTTTTGAAGTTTCCTGTAACAGTTAAACAAAATGCAGGCTCTTTGCCCGCGATCGTTTTACAGGTGGCGCGGCGTTGAAGGGTGCGGGAAACTTTATAAACACGCCCCAGCCATATGCGCGGCTGCTTGGCCTTTGTTATAGCCAGCGGTTACGCTTATGTCAATAAACGGGCCGTAAGATACTGTTTATAAACAATACCTGTTTTATTGTTATTGCACGCTGGCCAGTGCCACGGCATCTGCCCCGGCGGGGATGCGCATGGGGGCGGTTTCATCCGTCACGGCGCGCCAGATGGCTTCGGCAACGTCCATCTGCCGCGTGACGGGGCCGTTATCCTGCGCCCATTTTTCAAAGACGCTATTGGCAAGTTCCGCATAGGGTTCGGCAACGCCGCCGGCGCTGGCCATGCGGGCACGCGCGTTTTGGCCAAAGCTGGTTTCGGGGGCACGACCCGGCAAAACAATGCGTACGCGTACGTTAAACGGCGCAAGTTCCAGCGCCAGCACTTCTGTCAGCGCATTGACCGCAGCTTTGCTGGCGGTATAGACCGAAAGCAGGTGCAGCGGCTTTAAGGTGACGGTGGACGTGACGTTGACGATAACGCCCGCCCTGCGCGCGCGGAACTGCGGCAGCACCGCATGCATCATGGAAATGGTGCCAAGGGTATTGGTTTCGAAAATTTCGCGGGCGATATCGAGCGGCGTGCCTTCCAGCGCATTCAGCCAGCCAATGCCCGCGTTATTGACCAGCGCATCAATTGGCCCCGCATCTGCCATGGCATTGCGGATGCTGGCCGTGTCGGTGACATCCAGCGGCAGGATGCGCAGGTGCGGCGATAATGGCAATATATCTGCCTTGGGCGTGCGCATGGTGGCAATGACCGACCAGCCCTGATCGAGGAAGTAGCGCGCGGTTTCAAGCCCGAAGCCGGAGGAACAACCGGTGATAAGCACTTTTTTCATGGTATCGAGGCCCCTTTTATGGTCGATTTCATTGATGGCGGCGCCGCATTGCGCTAATTTAAATAAATGGAGCAGCATTCCGTATTATAATCGGATCATAGTTCCGTTTGCAAGGGATTTTTAGGATGAGCAAAAAACTGGCAGGCGACAAGCCAGGCGCCGAAAAGAACGAAGCTGCGGAAACGCATGCCGCGGATAATAAGCCCATGCGCGCCGATGCGCAGCGCAACCTTGATGCCCTGCTGGATGCCGCGAAGGATGTTTTTGTCACTGTCGGTGTCGATGCGCCGGTGCGCGAAATTGCCGAGAAGGCGGGCGTGGGCGTGGCAACGCTGTACCGCCACTTCCCGCAGCGGGCTGATTTAATTGCCGCCGTCTTCCGCCGTGAAATGGACCTTTGCGCCAATGCCGCGCCGGTGATAGCCGCCAGGCACGCCCCCTTTGAAGCGCTTGCGCAATGGATGCAGCGTTACGTGACCTTTATCGGCACCAAGCGCGGCCTTGCAAAGGCATTACATTCGGGCGACCCCGCCTATGACAACCTGCGCGGCCATTTTGAGCGCAGCCTGTGCCCCGCCATTCAGCAACTGGTGGCCGCCGCCGCAAAAGCCGGCGAGATCCGCAAGGATGTGGACGCCGACGAACTGCTGGCCGCCGCCGCCAGCCTGTGCATGTCTGAATATAACGACGGCCCCGGCCGCGCCGGCCGCATGGTCGCGCTGCTGGTGGACGGGCTGCGTCACGGGGCAAAGACAAAGGCTTAAGGCGAAACCGCTTAAGCTATTCTCCCTTATTTATTCCGGCTTTATTTGTTGCCTTGGCAATTTGGGCAAGCGCAGCCGCCCGCGCCACCCGTGCAGGCAAAAGGCGCGGCAGGCGTTACGCTTTGCGTAATATGCAAGCCTGTACCTGCGCTGCCGCCGGTTGTGGCAAAGCCTTCCAATGCATCATCAGGGTCGGAAAATCGCGAGGTGCCTGCAGCGGTGGAAACATCGCTTTCCGCGGCGCTTGACCATGCCATGGCGCTTTGCAGCGGCGCTGCCGCCAGCATGAGGCTGACAAGCGCTGTAAGATGTACGGTGCGGTAATGGGTTTTCATGGTGCAAATCCCTTTCATGTTGCGTTCATCCATTCTGTGTTGCCGGTATTGTGCGGGCGGAAATGTGCCGATAAGCGAAGCGGATGGTCGAAAGTTCTTCGGGCAAAGTCCTGTCAGCACGGCTGATGTCATCAATGCGGCGCGCGACCTTGCGGAGCAGGCCCTGCTGCTTGTCGCGCAGTATGCGTTCGGTAGAAAAACTTGCGCTCTTCCAGCCAAGGCCGGCGAAAAAGGCCATGCCGCCGCGCTGCACCGTCAGGTAGCCGGTCGTCAGCAGCATATTGCAGCCAGCCATTCTTTTATCACCGTGCAGGCCCCGCAGGCAGTCAACGCAATGCGCGGTGATGATTTCATCATGCCCGGGTTTGCGGTGCGTGCCGTTGTCCGCCCATTTCACCAGCAGCGGCGACAGCACAAGGCAGCCTGCTGCTACACGCGCGGCATAATAATCAATGTTCAGCCGGTAGGTGGCGGCAAGGTTTTCACCGCAGCGCACATCGACGGCAAGCGTCAATGCATCGAACAGCGCAAACCCGAGCGGCGCTGCCTGAAAGGAAAGATCGGCGCGGCGGGACTGCGTGCGGTTGATCCAGTCCGGATACGCGTCAATCGCCGCCTTGATGGCGGCGGGCAGTGCGGAGCTGGTTGTGGAACAGGCGCTTTGCATGACGCTCTCCTTCTTCGTGGCGGCGCATTTGTTCAATACCACGAAGTGTTATAATATAACACTTAATAAAATGCCATGTTCCAGCTGGTTTGGCGCAAAGCGCGCAAACAGCCAGCGCAGCCGCTGAACGAGCGGCCTGCAGATAAACAAATATGTTGGGGAAAGAAAATGGAGCGGATGAAGGGATTTGAACCCTCGACCCCGACCTTGGCAAGGTCGTGCTCTACCCCTGAGCTACATCCGCATACCGGAGGCTGATATAAGAATCTGCCTCGCAATTGAGTACATTAGGGATATTGCATTTTGCCCCTGCTTGTCAAGCAACGAATAACTATTTCAAGCGGCTGAAATTAATGAGTATTTTTATGTATTTACTGCAGGGCACCGGTGGGCGTTGACATAATTTAGCGCCAAAGACTACCATAGGCCACCTTCAGCAGCCTTTTTAGCAACGGTAGAATCAACCATGACGGCCTATGTTGAATACCAGACGTTTCGCACCACCCCCTTTCATGTAACAAAGGCGGATGATGAAAAGGTGATTAGCTACTGGTGCTATGAAACGGCAGTGGGCCTGAAAACCGGACGGCTGACGCAGGTTGATGTTGGCGGCAGCTACCGCATGACATCGCCCTTCACCGACCAGATGCCGGAGGAGGAAGCACTGCTGAAACTGGCGGAAATTGAAGCGGAAGCGCGCATAAAATTTACGCCCGCAGACGACCAGAATTTCGAGCTGCTGCGCCGCATGGGCAGCGAATACGCCAATACTACTTACTTCCGCGAACACCCCGTGATGGTGTCAAACACGCGCCACCACTTGCTGAAAAAGCAATCGGTTGCGGGAAAATACAAACTGAAACCCTGATAACAGGCAGGCCAATAAATGGGCAAAACCACGGCGTTACGGCAGGCGTTGAAGACCGCGGTCTACCCCCTGTTCGAGCAAAACGGTTTTTCGGCAGACCTGCGGGAAGCACCGGTCATGATTACCTTTCGCCGCGTGCAGGAAAGCCGCATTTCACTGTGCAACATTCAATGGGATAAAGCCGGCACCGCACGCTTCGCGGTCAATTTTGGCAGCGGCGCGGTTGATACAGTTATTGCAGGCATGCCCGGTGAAAAACTGCTGCCGCAAGATGCCTTTGTGCACAACATGCCAACTTGCGGACGGCTGGATTCCGGCCGTGATGGCGGATGGTTTGCGCAAGCACCAGGCTTCGTCGGCAAACTGCTTGGCAAAAAACCGCGTGCCGAGCAGGACGTTATGCAGGATGTGATAACCCTGCTGCCGGATATTTTTACCTTCTTCGATAAAGCCATAGTAACGCCGCGCTTGAAGTTTACACGCAAGGCATAAACACACACCGCCCCGCAGCATCATTAAAAAGCCCGCCCTTGTTCAAGGGGCGGGCTCTGGTTTCCTGTGTAAGGAGGAAATTTTATTACTGCTTCGGCAGGTTCGGCCAGTTGACCTTCGCCTTGGTGTCGCGCTCCAGAACATTGTCATTCACCGGCTTACGGTGGGTGACTTTGTTGAAGGCGTTTTTCAAGGGCGCAAGGACACGGGCGAAGAAGCCGGGTTTATCTGCTTCTTCACGCAGCTGCTGGGCGCGAACGCCCGGCATAGGACCTTCACGCAGCGGCTTGCCGGTATTGAGGATGCTGGAAATGCGGGCAACCGTGCGCGGGTCATGCACGAGGGCCATGAAGTTTTTATGCTCCAGCTCGCGCAGGTAATCCTGCGTTACGACAACGCCGGGGCCGGCTTTTTCGCCGCCGGTCAGCACATTGGCAACTTTGTCGGACACAACCACGTCATACGACGTTGCCGCACCCTTGGCAAAGAAACCATCAACCGCCATGTTCAGCGCCGCCGCGCCCGAAGGACCCGGCAGCGTCATGTTGTGCGGCAGTTCGGGTTTATGCGTCGGCACCATTTCCAGCGCTTTCTTCTTCGCATCTGCCAGCAGGCGCGCCTTGTTCATGGTCACGCCGTCGGTTTCGCGCAGGTACATCAGGTCTTTTGCTTCGAAAGCCGAAAGGCCGACTTTTGCGGTGGAGATGGTTTCGAAAATCGTCGCGACCGGGGGCATCGGGCCCTTCGGCAGTTTTTTCGATTGCGTTGCGCGGCTCATCAGCTCGGTCGAGCCGCCCCAGGCGGGCAGCAGGCCAACGCCGACTTCGACGAGGCCGGGGTAGGTTTCCGCATATGCCTGCACGTGGTGGCTGTGCAGCAGAATTTCGCAGCCGCCGCCAAGCGCCTTGCCGGCAGGAGCCGAGACAACGGGGAAGTTTGCGTACTTCAGGCGCTTGTAGGTTTCCTGGCCCGACTTCACCATTTTGTCGACGACCCAGAACTGCTTCGTCTTGATGGCAAGTTCGGCAAGCTTCAGGTTCGCGCCGAGGGAGAAATCATCCGCCTCGTTATGAATGACAAGGGCTTTGTATTTGCCGTCGCCCTTTTCAATCAGGTCGCAGGCCTTGTTGATCATCTTCATGGTGAAGAAATCGAGCGAGTTCATTTTGGACGTGAACTCAAGGCAGATCACGCCGTCGCCGATATCCCACAATGCCGCGCCGACCTTGCCAAGACCGGGGATAGAACCAGAAGCGGCGATAGGTTTCGACGCGCGTTTGATGTCAGACAGCAGCAGCACGCCTTCAGGACGCACGATTTCGGCATAGCTGCCGTCGGCGTTCATCTGGTTCAGTTTGCCATTGACGGTTTTGTAGAAGGTCTTGCCCTGCGCCTGCTTCAGGAAGGCGGGTACTTTATCGCCTTCGGCTTCCATGCGCTTGATGACGTAATCGGTGCCGAGTTTATCGAGCATCTCGAACGGGCCGTATTTCCAGTTATAGCCAAGCTTCATGGCCGTATCGACCGAATTGATGTCGGCCGCAATGGTGTGCGCGTGTTCGGCTGTGTAGGCAAGCGTCTGCTTCAATACCGACCAGGCGTAATCACCGCCCTTGTCGTGCGTTTCGACGAGCGCCTTCAGGCCGCCTTTTTTGGCATTAAGGCCCGCCTGCATTTTGACTTTTTGCGACGGACGTTCCGCGCCGGTATCAAGGTCAACGGCCAGCTTTTCGCGCTTGTCGTTCAGGCGATAGAAACCGCCCTTGCCTTTGCGGCCCGTATAGCCGTCCGCGATCATTTTTTCGATGACGGGGTAGGATTTGTTGATTTTGATGTAGCCGTCATCCGCCGGCAGCTTGGCGGTGAGGCTTTTGGAAATATGCGGCATCAGGTCAAGCCCGACGAGGTCGACGAGGCCGAAGATGCCGGTTTTGGGAATGCCCATCGGCTGGCCGACAATGCTATCCGCTTCTTCGATGGTCAGCTTGCGGCTGATGGCTTCGTTGATGGAAGCCTGAATCCAGAAGGTGCCGATGCGGTTGGCAATAAAGCCCGGGGTGTCATTGCAATGCACGACGCCTTTGCCCATTTTTTCGTCCATGAAGCGGGTGACTTCCGCAATCATTTCGGGGCTGTTGTCTTTTGACGTGATCAGCTCCAGCAGCGGCATATAGCGCGGCGGGTTGAAGAAGTGGGTGATGACGAAGTCTTTCTTGAACTGGTCGGTCTGGCCGTTCACGAGGTCATGCAGCGGAATGGTCGAGGTATTGGACGCGATGATGGAGCCGGGTTTACGGTTTGCGTCAATTTTCTGGAAGATGTCGTACTTCACCTTGGGGTCTTCGAACACGGCTTCGATGATGATGTCGCATTCGGCCAAACGGCCAATGTCATCTTCGGTATTGCCGGGGCGGATTTTTTTGGCATTGCGCTTGTGCATGAGCGGTGCGGGGTTGGTTTTCGCCATGCGTTCGATTGCGCCCTGCGCGATTGCGGTGCGGTTGGCCGATTTGGGATCGACGCGGTCGAGAAGCTCGACCTCGATACCCGCGTTCGCCAGCTGCGCTGCAATGCCCGCGCCCATAACGCCTGCGCCAATAACGGCTGCTTTTTTAATGGTCATGTCTTTAATACTCCAAAATTAAGTCGCGTGAACGAAAGCCGTATAATCAGGGTTTCGGCGCGGGGGTGTATTTTTTAAGAACGGTGGCAATGCCCTGCCCTGCGCCGATGCACTGGGTGGAAACGGCATAGTCGCCATCCTTGCCTTCATCGTGCAGCAGCTGGGCGGCTTTGCCAGTAATGCGCGCGCCAGTGGCACCCAGCGGGTGGCCGATGGCAATCGCGCCGCCGTGCTTGTTGAGTTTCTCATCCGCAATGCCGAGCTCGCGCTGGCTGGCGAGGGATTGGGACGCGAAAGCTTCGTTCATTTCGACGATTGAAACATCGTCCATTGTAATGCCTGCTTTTTCCATCGCCTTTTTGGTGGAGGGCACGGGGCCCATGCCCATGATGGTGGGGTCAAGGCCCGCAACCGCGAACGATTTTACTTCCGCCAGAATTTCAAGGCCGTGCTTCAGCGCAAATTCTTCGGAGCAGACGAGGACAGCCGCTGCGCCATCGGTGATGGGGGATGCCGTGGCGGCCGTAACCGTGCCGGTTTGCAGGAAAGCGGGCTTCAGCTTTGCAAGGCCTTCAGCAGTTGATTCAGGACGGGGGCAGCCGTCTTCCGTCACCAGTTTGCCGTTCGGTTTGGCAATGGCGACGATTTCGCTGTCATACTTGCCGTCTTTTTTGGCGGCAGCGGCCTTGAATTGCGATTTCAGCGAAAACGCATCCTGCTCTTCGCGGGTGATGTTGTATTTCTTGGCGACATTTTCTGCCGTTTCGCCCATGCCCATGTAGGCACCGGGGACGTCTTTATAAAGCTGCGGGTTGGGCTGCGGGTTGAAGCCACCCATCGGCACGCGGCTCATGCTTTCAACACCGGCGCAGATAACCGCGTCGGACATGCCCATGGAAATGGCGCCGGCGGCATCGTGAATCGCCTGCATGGAAGAACCGCAGAAACGGTTGATGGTAACGCCGCCGATTTCTTCCGGCAGGCCGGCACGTAAGACGACGAGGCGGGCCATGTTGAGCCCCTGCTCGCCTTCCGGCATGGCGCAGCCGAGTTTCAGGTCATCGACCAGTTTGGGGTCAACGCCGGTTTTTTTGATAAGGCCCAGCACGGTTTGCGCGGTCAGGTCATCCGCGCGCACATCGGCGAGTTCGCCCTTCGTCGCCGGGGTGAACGGGGAGCGCACGTAACCTGCAATCACAACTTTTTTAGATTCAGTCATTTCTTCTGGGCCTCGTTGTTGGACGGTTAAACCTGGCCACACCCATAACAGCTTTGGTTTTTGAGGTGAGCCCCCAATTTTTATCGCCGTTTTTTATCTTGCTGCCAGCGAGTATGGAACATTGAACCCCATGCGTAAAGATTGAAAAAAGCAGCGCAAGGTAAATTGCCGCAAAAATTTACGGGAACCAAAACTGGAGGATTGAGCGCCTTAAAACTTTTTCATATCCGCAAAACTATCTTGCGGTGCTTATGAATAAAGAATTTGAACGCTGTTACTCGGCGGGTTTGGAATTCGCTTCTTCCGCTTTGGTGCGGTGCAGCGAAAACAATGCGCCCGACAGCAGCAGGCCAACCGTGACGACCAGCGACAGCGCGGGCGGGAATTTTTCCATGTCCAGCAGCTTCACTACAAAGACTTTGCTGCCAATAAAGATCAGCACCAGCGCCAGCGAGTATTTGAGGTACTTGAAGCGGTCCAGCATGGCGGACAGCGTGAAGTACAGCGACCGCAGGCCCATAATGGCGAAAAGGTTGCTGGTATACACAATAAAGGTTTTGGTGGTGATGGCGAGGATGGCGGGGATGCTATCCACCGCGAAAATGACGTCCACAACCTCAACCACAGCCAGCGCCAGCATCAACGGCGTGAAGTAGGTAATAGGCTTGCCGGTTTTCGGGTCCGGCTGTTTTACCATGAACTTGCTGCCCTGCAGCTCGGACGTGACGCGCAGACGCCTTTCAAAGAACTTCACGACCTTGTTATCGGCCATGTCGTGTTCATCATCGCCCTTCATGAACAGCATTTTTACGCCGGTAAACACAAGGAAGGCGGCGAACAGGTACAGCACATGGTGGAAGTTTTGCACAATGGCCGTGCCCGCGCCAATCATGACGCCGCGCATGATGATAACGCCGATAATGCCCCAGAACAGCACCCGGTGCTGGTACTGTTTTGGCACTTTAAAGTATGTCAGCACCAGCGAGATGACGAAGATGTTATCCAGCGACAGCGACAGTTCGACGAGGTAGCCGGTGATGAACAGCCCTGCGTCCTCCATGCCCTTGCCGGCATCGTTGACGTACCAGATCCAGCCGCCGAACAGAAAGGCGATGAAGGCATAGCCAAGGCTGCGCTTCAGGCTTTCGCTGATGGTGACGGCATGGTCTTTTTTATTGAGAACGCCAAGGTCAAAGGCCAACAGCGCCAGAAAGACGCCAAAAAAAACACCCCACATCCAGAACGGAGTCGGCGTTGCGAATGCGATGGTTTCCATTTATATCCTGCCCTCTATAATCACCGGCGGCTATTGCCGCCATTCGTTCCTAGCGCATCATGCCCAGCAGTGTTTCGGCTAATGGGCCAAGGTAGTCGCGGGAAATAAAGTAAATCGTCGTCAGTGCGATCGGCATGCCCCACATAATGCGGAAGGGGTTCATGTGCGCCTGGTCGAGCGCACGCTGCCAGGCAAGGCTAATGAAGGGCAGGATACCCGCCGCGATCCAGAAGATAAAAGCGCGGATCATAAGCGTAAGAATATAATCTACACTTTGGTTGCTGGAGAAACTCGCCGGCGTGCCGCTGAACATCAGCCGGTCGAGGCCGTCACTGCCGGTATGGATGTTTATACCGCCGTGCGCGATAGGCCCTTCCGCCAGCACGAACGCCAGAATTAAGGCCGCTGCATAAACAATTGCCGCGCCGACGCGCGGGTCAGAGGAAACTGTTTCCTGATCCTTGTTAAGAAGATCGCCGTTCTGGCTGAGGTTACGGGCGGCTTCACGCGCCTTGGCAAGCTTTTCGCGGGCGCCGGTACGGGCAGCTTTCATTTCCTTGCTGGGGCCACCAAGACCGAACATGCTGAAATCCTTTTTGAAAGACGAATAAGTTCCTGCGCTGTAGTCTAGCGCAAGCCATGCACGGCTGCAAAGACCAAGATTGGGAAGGCTTTAAGCCTTCACGATGTTGCCGCGGTCGGTAATGCCGGCAAGCGCGTTGCGGGTGTCCACCACCAGCGCGGCTTCCTTGGCGATCATGCCATAATCAACCGCGTCATGGTCGGTGATGATCACCACCGCATCCTGCGCCGCCACGGTTTTTGCATCCAGCGCGACGGAGGTAAGGCCGGTGAAGGCCGCGTGTTCGCGCGTGGGCGGAATAATATCCACATGCGGGTCGTGGAAGGTGACATCGGCTTTGCGGGCCTTCAGCAGTTCCATCACCGCAAAGGCCGGGCTTTCGCGGATGTCGGCGACGTTTTTCTTGTATGCCATGCCGATAATAAGGATCTTAGCGCCGTTAAGTGACGTTGCGCTGCGCGTATCCAGCGTTTCGGCAAGACGGTTGACGACAAAGCGCGGCATGGAAACGTTGATTTCACCCGCCAGCTCGATGAACTTGGTGGTGATGCCGTATTCACGCGCTTTCCACGTTAAATAGAACGGATCAATGGGGATGCAGTGACCGCCAAGGCCGGGGCCGGGATAGAAGGGCATATAGCCGAAGGGCTTGGTTTTGGCAGCGTTAATGACTTCCCAGATATCAATGCCCATGGCGTCGTAAATGACTTTGAGTTCATTGACGAGCGCGATGTTGACGGAACGGAACACGTTTTCCGTCAGCTTCACGGCTTCCGCCGTTTCGGCAGATGACACCGCGACGGTTTTTTCGAGGAACTGGTCATACATGGTCTGCGCAATTTTAAGCGCGGCAGGGCCATCCCCGCCAATCACCTTGGGAATAACGGCGGTGTGGAATTTTGCATTGCCGGGGTCTTCACGTTCCGGCGAGAAGGCGAGGAAGAAATCAACCCCCGACTTCAAACCCGTCGCTTCTTCCAGAATGGGGCGGACAAGGTCGCGCGTGGTGCCGGGGTAGGTGGTGGATTCCAGCACAATCAGCTGGCCGGGGCGCAGGTACTTCGCGACAGATTCCGTGGTTTTCACCACATAGGTCATGTCGGGTTCGCGGTTTTTGTTGAGCGGTGTCGGCACGCACATCAAAATCGCGTCAACATCGGCAAGACCGGTGAAATCGTTGGTGGGGATGAACTTCTTGTCATTCACAAAGCCGGAGATACGGTCGTTGTGAATGTTGCCGATGTACGACTGCCCGGCCCTCAGCTTGTCGATTTTGCCGGTATCAATATCAAACCCGACAGCCGTAAAGCCTTCATCGCAAATGGCGCAGGCGAGCGGCAGGCCGACATAACCAAGACCGATGATGCCAATTTTCGCCTTGCGGTCGACATAGGCCCTGCACAGGGCTTCGACATCAACGGGGGGATTGGCGGTTTTCGCGGGGGTTTTAATCGACTGGGCGGTCATGGCTTTAAAAATCCTTTCAAGGCGCACTATATAGCGCCTGTCTTCAAACTCGCCACTTTTAACATATTGATGAATGAATTGAAAGGCTTATTAAGGTTTCAAGAGCGGCGTGTCAGGCAAAAGCAGCGCCGCCTTTATTGCCAAACCGCAGCGGCTTCAGCGGTTTGAAGCTGCGCCCCGTTTGCACCCCCTGCCCTGCCGCAGCATAGGATATGTCATTCGCCTTGATAAAGGCCAGCCGCGCCTCGACCTCCGGCATAAAAAGGACCAGCAGGGCGGGCTGGTTTTGCTGCAGGGCGCGGTGCAGGGCAGAGCGGCCATAGCCATCCGCCTTTGCGGGGTCGGCGCCCGCTTTAAATAGCGCCTGCGCGACATCAATTTTGCCGGCATCCACCGCCATCATCAGCGCGGTTTCAGCGGCGGGGGTAATATCATCGACTGCAGCATTTACGTCCAGAATGCGGGCGGTCGCGGCCAGGTTGCGGCGGGCGGCGAACATAAGCGGGGTCAGCCCCATAAAGCTGCGGGCACCGGTATTTGCGCCTGCATCCAGCAAAAATTGCTGCACTTCAGCGGTGCCATGCTGCAGGCTGTGGTGCAGCGCGGTTTCGCCGCGCATGTCGGTGCTTTCAAGCTGTGCGCCCTGCGCCAGCAGGGCTGAAATTGCTGCGGTGGATCCATTGCCGCGCTCGGCTTCATCGCGCAGCTGCATATCCAGCAGCCCTTGGGTGCCGTAAACCGCTTTTTGCAGCATATGCCGGAGGAAGCCCAATGAAACACCCGCGTGTGAGAATCGAATAGCCATTAATGGTATTATAATACCATATCTTGACACCGTTATGTTATGAAATTAACGCCGCTCCGCCGCACAAAGAAAAACGGGCCTTCCCGAAGAATGGCCCGTTTTCTTGTGTGTAACAACAGTTGGTCAAATCTTAGCGGGTGCGCTGTTTACGGCCGAAATCATCTCGGGTGACGGGGCCACCGCGGTGGGGACGGTTATCATTCTGGCCGCGGGGGTTGCTGCCGCCATTGCGGCCGGCACCGTTGAAGCCGTTGCGGAAGCTGTCGTCATTCGCGGGGTTGCTTTGGTCGCGCAAGCGGCGGGCAGCTTTGCCTTCCGCATCGAGACGGTCGCAGACTTCGGTGACTTTCAGGTTCAGCATGTTGAATTTTTCATGCATCTCGGAAGCTTCTTCGAAGGGCAGCGCCTCCACATCAAAGCGCAGGTCGCGCATTTTGGGGCTGCGGAAGAAGTGCGCAAACTCCCAGAAGGCGGCGCGCTGCTTCTGGTCGTCCAGATGCACGGTCAGGCGGTCGAACAGCGTGGTCACATAATCCGTCACGTCTTTCAGCGCGGGGCGTACCATGTTGTCGACATAGTCTTCCACTTTGCCGTCTTTATGCACGGCGTCGCGGAATGCCTGGTTAAAGGTGCTGCTGCCGTTATCTTTGCGCTCGCGCTCGGCCAGGGCGGCAACCTTGCCCTGCAGGCTGTCGGCGCGGTCGATAAGATCGCAGACGGTGTTCAGAACATCGCCCATTTTGCGCATATCGTCCACTTTTGACAGTGTAACGGCAAGAATGTACTGGCCATGCTCGATACGCTTGAAATCATCATACGGACGGGTTTCAAGGCCGGCAAGACGGTGGCCGGCTTCCAGTTTCGGGCAGACGAAGCCGCTGAAAAGGTCGTTGCGCTCCGGAGTCATCATCAGGATCCATTTTGAATTCCCGACAGATGTATAGCTGGCCTTTTGCAGGTCGTTCAGCGCGTTTTTGAATTCGTGGATTTTTTCCGGCAGCAGCATGAAGTTGCCGAAGTGGTTGACGTTGAACGTATCACCGAAAGCCGGCTGGTCATCATCCGCCGATTTGGTCTTGCCCCATTTGCCGGAGCCTGCGCGTTCAATGATGTGGTCGACGTTGACCGAATACGGCTCGCCTTGCGCGTTCGCGGGGTCAAGGCCCTGCGCCATGCGGTCGATGCCATGCTGGCAGATGCCGAGGTCTTTCAGTTCAGCCGCGTGTTCATTGGCAAGGAAGCGCATGAAGGACGGGCGGACTTTAAAGGAGTATTCCTGCTTGATGGTCGCGTTTTCATCGGTCGAAATGCGGTTGTACAGCACGGGCGCGAGACGGAAGCCTGCGGGAATTTCCTTGATGATCTGCTCGAAATCGCTTCTGTCTTTTTGCGCTTCGGCGAGGCTTTGCTGGCGGGGGCGCGCATCGGGGTTATAGGTGCCGTTGCGGTCTGCAGCTTCGGCCGTTTTAAGGCGGCTGGCCAGCTGGCTGCGAATATCGTTGATCAGTTGTTCGACGGTGGGGACGGAAGACGGAACGGCTTGTCCAGGCTCAAAGAAAGCCTTCGACGTTGTAATTTCGGTAATCGTATCAGCCGAAACGCGTTTCGCCATAGTCCACCCCGATTCAGCCAACAGGCTGCAATGAATGAATGAATGTTCAGAACGTGCGATCAACTTAGAAGATAATATTTGGAAAATCAAATGATTATTGACGTAATAATATTACGTAATAACCTGTTGATAAGCCAGTTTTGTTGCGAAAGAGCGGGAAAATCGGGGCTGGCGGGTGAAGGTGTAGAGATACCACAACCTCAAAAATATGCAAACGATTCGGGTAAAATAACGCCCATTAAAGGCATTGGTCATGAAAACGAATTATAGCTGCGCATCCGCCAGCGCGTAAAAGGGGCCGTCACCGGGGTGTTTTGCCAAATGAAGGGTGCCGGTGATGGTGACGGGGGCATCGGCATAGGGAATGGTCTTTACGGCGTTTACATCCATCATGTCGGCGGGGCCGCCGGGCAGACAGAAGGGACAGGCGGGGCCTGTAGCACTGAGCAGGAAGTGCCGCTGGCCTTCCGCGCCAGCAAGCGGGAAAATATAGCCGGTGATGTGTATGGTTTTGCCGTCCAGCGCCGCAACAGTGGGGGGAAATACAAGCGCGGTGCTGGAGGCATGCACGCCCTGCAGTTGGTGCCACGTAAGACTGTCACCCGCAGCCCCCGCCGTTTGCCGCCGCTGCCAGTGCGCGCCAAAAAGGCCCGCAACTGTCAGCACAATCATGAGCGCGAGCAAAACCGGCTTTGGCTTTTCGTAGGCGACAACTTTACTGGCAGTATCAACCGCCAAAAGTTTTTTCCCAGTTTGCCTTCAGCGCCTTGTCGAATTCCGCCATGGTCACCTTAAGGCCAAGCTTGTGCAACGACGTGACGCCGTATTGCGAAATGCCGCAGGGCACGATGCCGCTGTAATGCGACATGTCGGGGTTGATGTTGATGGAAACGCCGTGGAACGTGACCCATTTGCGCACGCGCACGCCAATGGCGGCGATTTTGCTTTCACTGCCCTTCGGCTGGCCGTGCTTGTGCATATCGACCCAGATGCCGACACGGCCTTCGCGGCGCTCGCCATCCACATCAAAGCCCTTCAGCGTGTCGATGACCCATTGCTCAAGGTTCTGCACGTGCAAGCGCAAGTCAGGCCCGCGCTTGTTGAGGTCGAGCATGGCATAAGCCACGCGCTGGCCCGGGCCGTGATAGGTGTATTGACCGCCGCGGCCCGCGTTATAAACGGGGAAGCGCGGGTTGAGCAAATCTTTCGGGTCGGCGCTGGTGCCGGCGGTATAGACCGGCGGGTGTTCCAGCAGCCAGACATATTCGGGGTCTGCCTTTTCGCGGATGAGGGCGACTTTGGCTTCCATGAAAGCCAGCGCCCGGTCGTAGGGCACGGGGCGGTCATCGACATGCCATTCGGGCATTTTAAATTTCTTGGCAGGGTTCATCTTAACATTCATCTTCGTAGGCGTCTTGGTGGGAGCCGGTTGTGCCGCAGCACTTTTGGGCGCCGCTTTTTCTGCGAGGGCCATGCAATAAAATCTTTCCAAATATACAGTATGAATTCGCATAAAGTATATTATGCTCCCGTGGTTGAAAAGCCCCCCTTGACATATCGGGCCGGTGTATCTACAAAAATTCAACACCTTGCCGCATCTTTTTGTGAAAATTACAGGAATCTGTAAAAGCAAAAGCAGGAATCTTATGCTGAAAAAGATATTTAACAAAGCCGCTGATTCTTTCGACCAGGTCACGCAGATGGTAACGCGCAAGCTGCCCATCCCCGACCTTGAAGGCACGGATAAATTCATCCAGTTCACCGCGAAACGCGATAAAAGCGGCCAGTGGACGATTACCAGCAAGCATAACCTGAAGCAGGTCACGGCCGGCCTGCAGGATGTCAGCCGCGCCTACCTTGCTGCTGCTGAAAAGCACCTGGGCCGCCGCCCCTATGCGGGCGAAGCCGCCGAAATGAACTTCGATAACGCCAGCCTGATTCTGCGCGACATTGAAGAATCGCTGCTGAAATACAAGGCCACCCCCGGCGGGGAAGAGCCGAAACACCATTATATGGCCGCCTACCGCCTGCTGCCCAAGCAGTTCCGCGAAGGGCTGGATGATATTTTCTTCGACCGTACGGCAAAAAAAGGCCTGATTCTGCCCCCGAAACCCGCTGCGGAGCCAAAACCGGCTTCCGGCTTTACGTCTTTCGGGCCGAAACGCAACTAAGCGGCTTCTTTTTAAAGCCTCTTGCATCCCTATCGCCTATCTGTTATTGAAATAGCGTTTCCGGGAACGGTGTTAGCACCGTTTTTGGTTCTACCAGAACTATGTACCAAGTGTGCGGTCATGGCGGAATTGGTAGACGCGCAGCGTTGAGGTCGCTGTGGGGCGACCCGTGGAAGTTCGAGTCTTCTTGACCGCACCATTCTCTTTAAAAAAGCCCCCGATAGAGCGGGCTTTTTTTATGCCTGTTTCAAGGCTTTTCAAATCCCGTTCGTGATAAAAACATGCTACCTTCTTTTCAAGGGTTTAGGCGTTTTTACCTGTTTCTTTCACCAGCTTCCAAACGCGGCTTCCATCTGGAGTTTTTGAGAATATCATGTCACTGAAAAAAGACGCGCTGTACCAGGCGGCTCTCGACTATCACCGCAACCCGAACGGCCCCGGCAAGATCACCATCACGCCGACGAAGGCGCTTGTCTCGCAGCGCGACCTTGCGCTGGCCTATTCCCCCGGCGTGGCTGCACCCTGCCTTGAAATTGCCGAGAACCCGGGCGCGGCCTATGACTACACCGCGCGCGGCAACCTTGTTGCCGTCATCACCAACGGCACCGCCGTGCTGGGCCTTGGGGATATTGGCCCCCTCGCCGCCAAGCCGGTGATGGAAGGCAAGGCCGTGCTGTTTAAAAAGTTCGCCGGCATTGATGCCATCGACATTGAAATCAACGAAAAGAACATCGATAAAATCGTCGATATCGTCGCAGCGCTGGAACCGTCGTTTGGCGGTATCAACCTTGAAGACATCAAATCGCCGGAATGTTTTGAAATCGAGCGCCGCTGCAAAGAGCGCATGAATATTCCCGTCTTCCACGACGACCAGCACGGCACCGCCATTATCGTCGGCGCAGCCTTCACCAACTGGCTGAAGTACGCAAAGCGCGACATCAAGAACGTCAAGCTTGTGACCTCCGGCGCGGGCGCCGCCGCCATGGCCTGCGTGCAACTGCTGGTGGGCATGGGCCTGCCGAAAAAGAACATCACCCTCACCGACAAGGAAGGCGTGGTCTACAAGGGCCGCAACGTCCATATGGACGAGGAAAAAGCCCCCTTCGCGATTGAAACAAAAGCCCGCACGCTGAAGGAAGTGATCAAGGATGCCGACGTATTCCTCGGCCTTTCCGCGCCCGGCGTTTTGACGGGCCAGATGGTGAAAACCATGGCAGATGCGCCGCTGATTATGGCGCTGGCGAACCCCACGCCCGAAATTATGCCGGATGAAGCCAAGGCCGCCAGCCCCAATGCCGTCGTTTGCACGGGCCGGTCGGATTATACGAACCAGGTGAACAACGTATTATGCTTCCCCTTCATGTTCCGCGGCGCGCTGGATGTTGGCGCAACCGCGATCAACGAGGCGATGAAACTTGCCTGCGTAAAAGCCATTGCCGAACTTGCGCATGAAGAACCGACAGCTGAAATGGCGGCCTTGTATGGCGACGTGCCCTTGAGCTTCGGCGCGGAATACCTGATTCCGAAGCCGTTCGATACGCGCCTGATCATGAAAATTCCGCCCGCCGTCGCCAAAGCCGCGATGGACAGCGGCGTTGCGACGCGCCCGATTGCGGATTTTGAAGCCTATGCCGAAAGCCTGACGAAATACGTCTTCAAGTCGGGCCAGCTGATGCGCCCGATTTACGCGCGCGCCGCCACCAACCCCAAGCGCATTGCCTTTGCCGAGGGTGAAGAAACCCGCGTGCTGCACGCCGCGCAAACGATTGTGGATGATGAGCTGGCGAAGCCCATCATCATCGGCCGCGAAGACGTTGTCATGACCCGCATCAAGAAAATGGGCCTGCGCATGCGCAAGGGCCATGACTTTGAACTGGTCAACCCGGAATCCGACAAGCGCTTCAATGATTATTGGGCGACGTACCACCAGTTGCTGGAGCGCAAGGGCGTAACCCCTGCCCTTGCTAAACAAATCGTGCGCACCCGCAACACCGTGATTGCGGCGCTGATGGTGAAGAAGGGCGATGCGGATGCGATGATTACCGGCACCGTCGGCCGCTATGACCGCCACCTGAAATCCGTCACCGATGTGCTGGGCCATGCGCCCGGCATTAAAACCTTTGCCGCCATGACGGTGATGATTTTGTCGAAGGGCACGTTCTTTTTGTGCGACCCCTTCGTCAACATCAACCCGACCGCGGAAGAAATTTGCGACATGACAATCATGGCGGCCGCCGAAGTGCGCAAGTTTGGCCTGGAACCGAAAGTCGCGCTGCTGTCCCATTCCGACTTCGGCAGTGTGGACCGCCCCGACAGCGTGAAGATGCAGGAAGCTTTAAAGCTGATCCGCGAACACGCGCCGGAAATTGAAGTGGAGGGGGAAATGACCGCCTCCGCCGCGCTGGATGAAAGCATCCGCCAGATGATGTTCCCCAATTCGAGGCTGAAAGGGCAGGCAAACCTGCTGATCATGCCGAACATTGACGCCGCCAACATCACCTTCCACATGATGAAGACGCTGTCGGACGGTATTGCAGTGGGGCCGCTGCTGCTTGGCACCTCGCAGCCGGCGCATATTCTTATTCCGTCCGTTACCTCCCGCGGGATTGTGAACGCGGCAGCCTATGCCTCCGCCTCCGTCCAGCTGGCGGAGCAGGAGACGCAGAAGGTGCCGCTGCTGGCGCCTGCCCTGAAAAAGACGGTGAAGAAAAAAACCGCCGCGAAAGCGAAAGCGGCACCTGCCAAGAAACCTTCGAAAAAAACCACAAAGAAAACCACTGGCCGTAAAAAGACCTGAAAGACGCCCAACCTTAAATGACCGATCACGACCCGCACAGCCTGGAGACAGAAGAGACGACCCTGCCCCAGCAGCAGGCGGCGCCGGATGACGAGCATGAAATTGGCCTGTCGGATGATTTTATCGCGGAAATTCTGGAACTGCTGGATCACCACTACACCGACCGCATTCAGGAATTGTGCCGCGACCTTTCCGCGCCGGATGCCGCCGAGCTGATTGTTAAGGTGGATGCCAGCCAGCGCCGCCAGCTGGTGGAAATTCTGGAAGATATTCTGCCGGAGGAAACTTTTTCCTACTTTGACCACCAGCTGCTGAACGAGCTGCTGGAGCATATGTCCGGCCCGTACATCGCATCCATCGTCAACGGCCTTGAATCGGACGATGCCATCCGCCTGATTGACGACCTGGATGAAGACCGCCGGTCGGAAATTATGCGCCACCTGTCGCGCAAGGTACGCGCGGCGGTGGAGGAAGGCTTGACCTTCCCGGAAGAATCCGCAGGCCGGATGATGCAGCGCGAATTCGTGGCTATTCCGCAGTTCTGGACAGTTGGCAAAACGGTCGACTTCCTGCGGGCCGCATCGGATGCCATGCCGCAGAAGTTTTACGATATTTATATCGTTGACCCTATTCACTGTTTCGTCGGCTCCGTCTCCCTCTCCCGCCTGCTGTGCGCGGCGCGCGCGGTGAAGGTGGATACGCTGGTGAACGAGGAACACGTGACCGTGCCGGTGGATATGGACCGCGAACAGGTGGCCTTCCAGTTCCGCCGCAAAGACCTTTTGTCGGCCCCCGTGGTGGACAGCAACAACCGCCTTGTCGGCATGATTACCGTCGATGACGTCGTCGACGTCATCGATGAAGAAGCGGAAGAAGATATCCTGAAGCTTGGCGGGGTTGGTGATTCAGACATTCACCGGTCCACCATGCGCACGGCAAAGGCACGGTCAACGTGGCTGTTTGTCAACCTGTTCACCGCCTTTGCGGATACCTATGTCATCAGCATGTTTGCGGGGTCGATTGAAAAAATCGTCGCGCTGGCGGCGCTGATGCCCATTGTTGCCTCCATGGGCGGCAATGCGGGCACGCAAACGCTGACCGTCGTTATTCGCGCGCTTGCGACCAAGGAAATTTCGGCAACGAACGTGTGGCGGATTGTCGCCAAGGAATGCGTCGTCGGGTTCATGAACGGCGTTGTCTTTGCGACTATCATGACGACGATCGTGTTTTTCTTTTACCACGACGCGCATCTCGCTATTGTCATGGGCGCCGCGCTTATCCTCAACCTTTTCGCCGCCGGCTTTGCGGGCGCAGTGGTGCCGCTGACGCTGAATAAGGTCGGGCTTGACCCTGCGCCGTCTTCCGCCATTTTCGTGACCACGGTTACGGACGTTGTGGGTTTTATGGCCTTCCTCGGCCTGGCGACCATATTCCTTATTTAAGCCATTGTAATAAATAGTTTATTTTATTAGTCGTAGACATAATGCTGCGACGCGGTATATGCTTTTTGCTGGATTGTTTTCATTATCCCCGAAAAATTCATGCCCATACCGGATACATCATTGACCGCAAAGGCCGCCGTTTTTCTGCCCCCGAAAGGTATTGGGCAGGATCGCGCGAACCTGACGGCCGATGAAAAAATCGCGTTCTTCAGCGATTGCGAGCTGGGGAATATTGATGCCATCGAAGAAACGCTGAAGCGCTGCCCCCAGGCCGTCGCCTTTGCAGATGATGTCGGGCAAACACCGCTTCATTTAGCCGCCGCCTGGGCAAAGACTGAAGCCGTTGAACTGTTGATGCAAAGCGGCGCGCCGCTGCATGTACAGGATAAAAACGGGCAGAGCGCGGCTGACCTTGCCAACCGCCTTGGCTACGAAAGCATCAGCCGGATGATTGCGAACGAACATGACGGCCGTGAAATACGCGCGAACAACGCCGCTGCTGCAGCGCAAAAAGAAGCGGCTTTGCGCGATGTTGCCATGTTCACCCAAGGCTTGCCCGCCGCCATCATGACACGCGGCCGCCCCGTCAGGTTTAAAAACTGACCTTTCTGTAAAACTTACACTGCTTACCCTGTCGCCATTCAGCATGGTTTTGGCTATGGTGAAGGCATTCCCGAATCTTTATGTCGAGGCACAAAATGAAAAGCAGCGCTGCACCCAAGGAGCAACAAGCCATGACCGAATCCTATACGCCCAAGGCGCTTGATTACCCGTCGCTGAAATTCAGCCTTGGCGAGCATGCCGACATGATCCGCGAAACAGTGCGCGGCTTTGCGCAGGATAACATAGCCCCCCGCGCGGCGGAAATTGACCGCAGCAACCAGTTCCCGAACGAACTGTGGCCGGAATTCGGCAAGCTGGGCCTTCTGGGCATTACCGTGTCGCCGGACTTTGGCGGTTCGGGCCTTGGCTATATCGAGCATATTATTGCGATGGAAGAAATCAGCCGCGCTTCGGCATCGGTCGGCCTTTCCTATGGCGCGTTTTCAAACCTCTGCGTCAACCAGATCAGCCTGAACGGTTCGGAAGCCCAGAAAAAGAAATACCTGCCCGACCTTTGCGCCGGCACCAAAATTGGCGCGCTTGCCATGTCTGAACCCGGCGCGGGGTCGGATGTTGTATCGATGAAGCTGAAAGCCGAAAAGAAGGGCGACCGCTACGTTTTGAACGGCAATAAAATGTGGATCACCAACGGGCCGGATGCGCACACCTTGGTCGTTTACGCAAAGACCGACCCCGCCGCCAACGCCAAGGGCATCACCGCCTTTATCATCGAGCGCGGCTTCAAGGGTTTTTCAACCGCGCAGAAACTCGACAAACTTGGCATGCGCGGCTCCAATACCTGCGAACTGGTGTTCCAGGATTGCGAAGTGCCGGAAGAAAACGTGCTGGGCACCGTTGGCAAGGGCGTGAACGTGCTGATGAGCGGGCTTGATTACGAGCGCGCCGTGCTGTCCGCCGGCCCCCTTGGCATTATGCAGGCCTGCATGGACGTTGTTATTCCCTACCTGCATGAACGCAAGCAGTTCGGCCAGAGCATTGGCGAATTCCAGCTGATGCAGGGCAAGGTTGCCGACATGTACGTGGCGCTGAACACCGCGCGCGCTTATGTGTACGCCGTAGGCCAGGCCTGCGACCGCAAGGAAATCACCCGCAAGGATGCTGCCGGTGCCATTTTGTACGCCGCTGAAAAAGCGACGTGGATGGCGCTTGAAGCCATCCAGACCCTTGGCGGCAACGGCTATATCAACGAATACCCGACCGGCCGCCTGCTGCGCGATGCGAAGCTGTATGAAATTGGCGCCGGCACGTCTGAAATTCGCCGCATGCTGATTGGCCGCGAGCTTTTCAAGGAAACGATGTAGGGAATTTAATAGCTGCGAGCGGGCTTTTTAGGGCTGATCTTCAAGGCAGCCTTGAAGTCTGATACCGTCAGCGGCTTTTCAGCCCCGGCCGCTTTTTGCAGGAAGCGGCTGGCGGCGGAATAGGCCGTGCCCGGCGGGTGGGTATTGTGGTCTTCCTTCCAGTAGATGCTCTGCGTCTTGATTAGAATATCATCGCGCAGCTTTTCATACTCGGCATCCGTCATCGTATCGGCTTTTTTGACCGTGCTGTCGATAAGGCGCAGCACATTCTGTTCTTCCTGCGGCATCTGGGTGCGGAACATGGCGGTGAGCGCGCGGACGGAAACACCGCCGGCAAAATCCGCCCCGTAAATCGCGCCCAGCTTTTCCGACGGCGTGAAGTCTTTCATCGGGCCGGATTTATCCAGATGGTCTTTAAATTCCTGCAGCGTCGGGCACACCAAAAACTGCATGCGGTAGCTGCCGAAATAGTTGGTCGAATAATTATCAAGGCTGTTCATCATCAGGTCGGTGAACAGGGCGCGGGCAAACGCGCCTTCATCTTTGAAGCTGTCAAAGGGGTTCATGCGCAGGAAACGCTTGGCATGGTCGACGTTGGGGCCGTTGTCGCGCTTGTTCAATACGTCCCGCAAATATTCGGGCTTGCCGTTTTTGTCGGCCTTGATGGCGCTGACGATTTCGGCGGTATAGGCATCCGCTTCCATCATCAATGAGATCATGTGACCGGTGCGCACGTTTTTCAGGCGGCGGCCAGCGCCCTCATCCAGCTGGCCCATGTCGGCGATTTGCAGCACGTGGCGCAGTTCGTGGTATGCCGTGCGCGCCATGCCGACGCCGTCGCCGTTATTGGCGATTTGCGCGCTGACGCGGTCGTTGCCCGGCGCTTTTGACACCTGCCCGAAGCAGTTGCGCAGCTGGCGGGGGGATTGCACTTCGAGGGAGATGTCTTCGTCGAGCAGCAGCTTTTTCAGCACGTCACCGCCCGGTAAATCATCCATCCGCTGCAGAATTTCCTCGCGCCGGGATTCGTGCGTGCCGTTGACGCGCTCGAGGCGCTTTTCGCGCATTTCGTCGATAATGGCCACAGCCTTCAGGACCAGAAGCTGGCCATAGGTCGCTTTTTGAGGCTTGGTCGGCAACAGCATTCCCCGAACGGTTTTTAATGACAAGCACAGTATAGCACGATTCCGCGAATACGTGCATCTGGCGGCTGCTTAAGCCATTAAGTTCAATATCTTACGGGGTCTGACGAATGATTTTATTGCGCACGCGGTCGGTATCAAAGCTGGCTGCCACGTTCGCCGTACTTTCAATGCTGAAGCCGTTGCCGCGCCACAGGTTGTCACACACGCGGTCATAAACGCGCAAGGCAAGCGCCGCCGCCTGCGTATCGGATGACAGCTTAAAGCTTTTGCGAATGTTCGCCAGCTGGCCGGTCACGCGCTTCGGCAGGCCCTTGAGGGCGACATTGCCGGTGATGTAAGCCGCGCGGTCTTTGCTGCGGGCGATGGTGACGGCTTCGGCTTTGTTCAGGAACAGGTCAGGGCCATGCCATGCGCTGCCGACGGAAACTTCGGCGCCTTTGGTCAGGCTGGCGGACACGCCATCCAGCAACGCTGCAGCGTCAGACAATACGCTTTTCACCTGCCGGTTGGGGCGTGCGCCCGCCTTCAGGTTGAACTTTTCGGACAGGGTCAGGCTGCGCACAAAATCCGCAACGGGGATGGAAACAGCGTTGGTGTTTGCAGGTGCAGGCATGGAAAACCCTTTTGAAATGAACATAAATGACTGTTGAAAGGGAGACTAACGCGGGGGGTTTCTTATGTCAACCCGCTGTTTCCCGTTACTGTTCAGTAATTCCGGGCCGCGAGCAGGAATTCGGTATTACCATCGCCGCCGGCAACCGGACTGCGGATGATGCCTTGTACTTCCCAGCCCGCGCGTGATTCGATGAAGTTTTGCACATCAAGGCAGGCCTGCTTTTGCAGGGCTTCATCCTTCACAATGCCGCCGCGGGCAAGCCCTGCGCGCCCCACTTCAAACTGCGGCTTCACAAGCGCCACAAGGTCGCACCCCGCACCGGCCAGCGCCAGCGCGGGCGGCAGCGCTTTGGTGAGGCTGATGAAGCTGACATCCACGACAATCAGCGACAATGGTTCGGGGATAATATCGGCAGTGAGGTCCTTGGCGTGCATGCCGTCAAGCCGTATCACACGCGCATCGTGCCGCAGTTTTTCGTGCAGCTGGCCATGACCGACATCGACGGCATAAACCTTCGCGGCGTTGTGGTGCAGTAGCACATCGGTAAAGCCGCCGGTGGATGCGCCAAGGTCAAGGCAGGTGCGGGCGGCAGCGGTGATGGAGAATTCCTGCAATGCATGGTCCAGCTTTATGCCGCCGCGGCCGACCCATGGGTGAACATCCCCCGCCACAATAATTTCGGCATCATCGGCAACTTCGGCGGCAGGCTTGGCAATGACAATTCCGCCAACGCTCACAAGCCCGCCCTTCACCAGTTCCTGCGCGCGCGTGCGGCTGGGGGCAAGGCCCAGCGCGACAAGTAAATGGTCGATGCGTTTCTTGTCGCTCATTTCTATCGCCCGGGGTATTGCACTTTTTGGGGTATTACGCTTTTTTCGCCGTAATGGCTGCAGCTTCCATGCCCAAGGCTGCCAGCACCTGCGCCACAATGTGCGGCGCGTTCAGCTGCGCTTCATCATATTGCTTTTGCGGCGCGTCGTGTTCCTGGAACACGTCCGGCAGTGTCATGGTGCGGATTTTAAGGCCTTTGTCCAAGGCGCCATGCGATGCCAGCAGCTGCAACACCAGCGCGCCAAAACCGTTGGTTGACCCTTCTTCAATTGTCACCAGCACTTCGTGCGTTTGCGCAAGCTTCAGCACCAATTCGGCGTCAACCGGTTTTGCAAAGCGGGCATCCGCCACGGTGGCGGGCAGGCCCATGGCAGCCAGCGTATCCGCCGCCTTCAGGGCTTCGGCAAGGCGCGTGCCGTAGGACAGAATAGCAACCTTGCCGCCATCGCGAACAATGCGGCCCTTGCCAATTTCAAGCGGCGTGCCGCGTGCGGGCAGTTCAAGCCCCACGCCGTCCCCGCGCGGGTAGCGCAGGGCAATGGGGCCGCTGTTATGCGCGGCCATGGTGGCGGTCATGTGCAGCAGTTCAAGTTCATCTGCCGCTGCCATCAACACCATGTTGGGCAGGCAGGCAAGGTAAGCCACGTCAAACGCGCCGGCATGCGTTGCACCATCCGCACCCACAAGTCCTGCCCTGTCCATGGCGAAACGGACGGGAAGGTTTTGAATGGCGACGTCATGCACCACCTGGTCGTAAGCACGCTGCAGGAAGGTGGAATAAATGGCCACGAAGGGTTTATAACCTTCCGTCGCAAGGCCCGCCGCGAACGTGACCGCGTGCTGTTCGGCAATGCCCACGTCGAACGTGCGGTCCGGATAGGTTTTTTCAAACAGATCGAGGCCCGTGCCGGACGGCATGGCGGCGGTGATGGCGACGATTTTTTCATCGTGCTGCGCTTCTGCAATCAGGCCATCTGCAAAGACGCGGGTATAGCTGGGGGCGTTGGACTTTGCCTTGGTCTGCGTGCCCGTCAGCACATCAAACTTCGCAACGCCGTGCATTTTATCGGCTGCCGTTTCAGCGGGCGGGTAGCCCTTGCCTTTTTGGGTGACGACGTGGACAAGGAAGGGCCCTTTATGCGCGGAATCGCGCACGTTTTCGAGCACCGGCAGCAGGTGGTCAAGGTTGTGGCCGTCAATGGGGCCGACGTAGTAAAAACCCAGTTCTTCAAACAGCGTGCCGCCCGTGACCATGCCGCGCGCATATTCTTCGGCGCGTTGCGCGGCTTTTTGCAGCGGGCCCGGCAGCTTCTCGGAAAACTTTTTGCCGATTTCACGCAGCGTCAGGTAGGGCTTTGATGAAATCAGGCGCGACAAATATGCGCTCATCGCGCCGACCGGCGGGGCGATGGACATGTCATTGTCGTTCAAGATAACAATCAGGCGGCTGTCCAGCGCGCCCGCGTTGTTCATGGCTTCATAGGCCATGCCCGCGCTCATCGCGCCATCGCCGATAACGCAGATGATTTTGTTGTCGCCACCCTTCAGGTCGCGCGCAACCGCCATGCCAAGCCCTGCGGAAATAGATGTGGAGCTATGCGCCGCGCCGAAGGGGTCATAAACCGATTCCGAGCGTCTGGTAAAGCCCGACAACCCGCCGCCCTGACGCAGCGTGCGGATTTGCCCGCGGCGGCCGGTGAGGATTTTATGCGGATAAGCCTGGTGGCCGACATCCCAGATCAGGCGGTCGTCGGGGGTGTTGAAGGCGTAGTGAATTGCCGTCGTGAGCTCAACCACGCCAAGGCCTGCGCCAAGGTGCCCGCCCGTAACCGCAACAGCCTCGATCATTTCGGCGCGCACTTCATCCGCTACCTTTTGCAGGTCCTTGCGATTGACCTTTCGCAGGTCATCGGGGGTTTGGATGGCATCCAGCAGGGGTGTCGGCATGTTTTGATTCCTTGTTGTTCTTGTTATATGCCAATGGCCGTCAAAAAGGAATGCATGCCGGGGGCTTTTTTTGCCATAAACCAAGGTATTTTATTTACATATATTTTGCGCGGACCGGCGGGCTTTTTTTTGCCTCCAAACTGTTCAAAAAGGTGGGAACTTTTAGCAGGGACCATTACTTTGGATTCGTTGGGTATGCATTCGTCGGGTAAAAGGGCGGCAGCGTTATCCTCGGCACCTAACGACCAAAAAAACCGCAAAAAAAAATAGCACAGAAAATGGAGTTCTAATGTTCAATCCCAAAACAGTCGTCACGTCCGTGGCGCTAGCAGCGCTGATCATGAGCGTTGCCACTGCCGCACAGGCAGCAGAAAGCGCGCAGGCGCCTGCGGCTTACAGCAACGCCGCTGTTGCCAACCCCAACTTCGACCTGTCGACCGGCGCTGCCATCATCGACCACGATGCGAAGGCGATTATTTCCGGCACCGCGACCGTGCCGATCGGCAATAGCTTTGGCGCACAGTTAGACGGCAGCGAGGCTTTGGGCGAAGGCCTGAACCGCGGCGGTCTTGCCGGGCACATTTTCTACCGCGACCCGTCGAAATACCTGCTGGGCGCAACCGCGATGTGGAGCCGCGTCGGCAGCGATGACATCACCCGCGTCGGCCCTGAAGCCGAAGGCTATTGGGGTGATTTCACCGCCCGCCTTGCCGGCGGCTGGCAGAGCGATGATGATGACGATACCGGTTACATCAACACCCGTCTCAGCTATTACGTGACCGACAACATTGTTGTGGCCGCGGGCGCCGGTGCCTTCAGCAACAACCGCAGCGCCGGGCTTGATGCCGAATGGCAGCCGGATGCTGTGCCCTTCTCCGTGTTTGCGGCAGCGGGTGACACCAATGAAAGCGACGGCTACGGTATTCTCGGCGTGCGCCTGCCGCTTGGCAGCCAGGGCGTAACGCTGAAAGACAGACAGCGTCGCTACGATCCGCCTAACATTGTCGAAAGCTTCACGACGGGCGAAAGCGGCAGCATCCAGAAACAATCGAAATCTGTGCCGCCGCCGATCTAACGCTGCAGGCCTGAACAAAAAGGGAGAATGGTTAATACCATTCTCCCTTTTTTTATGCATTATTCCTGCCTTATTTTAAGGCACAAACTTTTCGCGCATGAAATCGATGAAGTGCTGGTCGGTCTTTTCGCGGCGGGCGTCAACGAAACCGCCGATGTCTTCGCCGGTGAAATACCGCAGGCGCGGCGTGCCGTCGGTTGCGGCGGTGAAAATAACGTCGGCGACTTCTGTGGCAGCTGTTCTGCGGCTGGCTTGCATATTGGCGTAAACCGCACCGGCTTTTTCAGTGAACGGCGCGTAGGCCGCGGGCACTTCCGCCGGTCTGTCCCTGACCATACGTTCGGAAAACTTTGTGGCTGTGACGCCGCCACTGGGCTGGATGATTTTGACGGCGATGTTAAGGCCGGCCAGTTCATAAAACAACGCCTCCGAAAAACCTTCCAGCGCGAATTTGCTGGCGGAGTAAAGCGTGTTGAGCGGCATGGCTACAATGCCCGCGCGCGAGCTGACGTTGATAATGACACCCGCATTGCGCTGGCGGAAATGCGGCAACACCGCGCGCGTCACATCCATCACGCCAATGACGTTGACGGCGAATTGTTCGTCAATTTTTTCGGGCGGCAGGGATTCAAAAATACCAAACAGGCTATAGCCTGCGTTATTCACTACAACATCGATGTGCCCGAAATGCGCGAGGGTTGAATTAACCGCGCCTGCAATGCTGCTTCTGTTTTGCACGTCCAGCGGCAGCGTCAAAACACCATCAAGGCCCGCAAGGTCGCAGCCGATAGGGTCGCGCATGGTGGCCGCAACATTCCAGCCCTGCGCCGCGAAATGCCGGGCCGCGGCGTAACCGATGCCGGAGGAGGCGCCGGTGATAAGGACTGTTTTTTTCATGATGCTTGTTCTTTCCCTGCTATTGCCAACGGCAAGATAAGGCGCGCAAAAAAATTTTACAGCGGCGATGCGCTGTTTTTATGCGGTTTTACACGAAAAGAGGCCGTTGATTAAACGCGGCGTTCCAGCACGTAGCGGGCAAGGTCTTTCAACAGGTCAACGCGGCCTTCATCGAAGGTGCGCAGGTGTGAAATGGCCTGGTCGACCAGCATTTGCGCGCGCTGTTTTGCCTGTTCAATGCCCATGGCGGAAACGAAGGTGGATTTTTTACCATCCGCCTGCACGGGCTTGCCGAGGTCCTGTTCGGTGCCGGTGGCATCGAGCAGGTCGTCGGTGACCTGAAATGCAAGGCCAAGGTCATGCGCGTAGTTGCGCAGCGACTGGCGGTGCGCCGGGTTGGCACGGCCCAGAATGGCCCCTGCCTCGCAGCAGAAAGCAATCAGCTTGCCGGTCTTCAGGCGCTGCATCCGGCTGATGGTGCCGACATCGAATTCCTGTTTTTCGCCGATAAGGTCGAGCATTTGGCCGCCGACCATGCCGTGCATGCCAATGGCGCCCGCAAGGTTCGCGATCAGCTCCACGCGCACGCGCGGGTCTTCATGCGTGTCGGGGTCCGCCAGAATTTCAAAAGCGAGGGTCAGCAGCGCGTCACCCGCGAGCAGCGCGGTCGCCTGGTCAAAAGCTTTGTGCAGCGAGGGTTTGCCGCGGCGCAGGTCGGAGTCATCCATCGCGGGCAGGTCGTCGTGCGCGAGCGAATAGCAGTGAACGAATTCGGCGGCGGCGGCAACGCGGCGGGCACGGCCTGCATCAACACCAAAGACGCGCGCGCCTTCCATGACCATGAAGGGGCGCAGGCGCTTACCGCCGGAAAGGGCGGCATAGCGCATGGCATCAAACAGCGGCGCTTCGGCAAGGTCGGTCGCGGGCAACAGGTTGGCGATGGTCTTGTTGACCTTCTCGCGGCAGTCGTCCATGGCTTGTGAAAGTTTGGGTGTCGCCTCGCGGGGTGATGGTGCCATTTTATAAACGACCCTTCGTTGTGTGGTGGGCTATGTGGTGGAACTTGCTGGAATGTTATACCTGAAATCCAGCAAAAAAGGCAGGGTTTTTAAACACCCTGCCCTTTGGCGCATTGAATATGCGAAACGGTTTATTCGCCGAGCTTGAACGTCTCGGTCGCCGTCTTGCCGCCTTCGGCGACGGTGATTTTCTCGATACGGCCCTGCGCTTCCTTCAGCTTGGCATCGCAATACTTCTTGAGCGCCATGCCGCGTTCATACGAATCGATGGAGGTTTTAAGGTCGGCAGCGCCGGTTTCAAGCCCGCGGACGATTTTTTCAAGCTCGGTCAGCGCTTCCTCGAACGAGAGTTTGTCGAGGTCGGGCGCGGTTGCTTCTTTTGCCATATTATTAAATCCTGTTAAACAGCGCGGGCGAGGCTTTGGCTGGTGGCAGGATCTTCCTGCTCGATGTAGCCAAGGTTGATTTCAAGCGCGCCGCACAGCATTTGCCCGAGGGTGATATGCATTTCCTGGATACGCGCGGTGGTGAGCGACGGCACGTTAAGCAGAATATCGCACAGCGGCGCCGCCTTGCCGCCCGTCTGGCCGGTAAAGCCGACGGTGGTGATGCCCATGTCGCGGCACAGCTCCAGCGCCTTCAGCACGTTCGGGCTGTTGCCGGAGGTGGTGATGCCGATGGCCATGTCGCCCTTGCGGCCCAGTGCCTCGATCTGGCGGGAGAAGACGCGCTCGAAGCCGTAATCGTTGCCGATGGCGGTAAGTGCCGAGGTATCGGTCGCCAGTGACAGCGCGGCAATCGCCTTGCGGTCTTTTTTGTAGCGGGCCGACAGTTCGGTTGCGAGGTGCTGCGCATCGGATGCGCTGCCGCCGTTGCCGAAAAAGAAGATTTTACCGCCGGCTTCAATGCAGTCGGTTGCGGCTTCGAGCAGTTTTTCGAAAGGCGTGGCCAGTTGCTGGCGGGTTAGCGCCATAACGTCTTCATGTTCGGTGAATTCGGACTGCCAGAAATTCTTGAGCTTGATGCGCATGTTTTTAAAGCCTTACGGGTTGCCTGATTTTTTTTCAAATTGCTGCTTGTTGAAGGCAGCCTGTGCCGGCGTCAGACGGTAGCCGAGGGCAATTTTATACTTCCCGGTCGTGGTTTTATCGCTGACGGGGATGTGGATTTCGTGCGCTTCTTTCGAAAACGCGGCATCTTTATTATCGAAATCGACCTTAGTAGAAAACTCCTGACGCTGCAAGATTGTTTCATCCGGCCCCAGCACGGCGATGAAATATGGGAATTCGACGATGTTAATGCCCTTCTTGGTGCCATTATTGGCCGCCGGGCCTTTTTGCGCGCTGAAGTCAATTTCAAGCGAGAAGTCCATCTGCGCGGTTTTATCATTATATGCACAGCCGCCGCCGAAGTTCACAATATGGCCCTTGGCCACAATATCGGCGGGGGTGAGGTGCTGGGCAAGCGCGCCGTCGCGGGCGGCGGGGTAATCGTCGGAGGTGGCGACAAGGCCGGTCTGCGGGCAGCGGGGGCGTGCGGCTTCTTCCTTTTCGGCCTTTTCGGGGTGGAACATGCGGTCATAACCTTCACCGCACGAAGCCAGCGACAGGCAGAGGGCTAACGCAAAAACGGGCGCGGCGATGATTCGCAGGGAAGAAGCGGCTTTGAAGCGCATGGTGTCTCTTTTCTGTTAGGGCTCTGACAGGGGAAGGATAGCCCAGCTTAAGTTCTCGACTCAAGAGCCTGTGCGGCAGTATATTTTGCCTCATGATGGAAAAGGAAAAACCGCCCCTCACCATATTGCTGGCCAGCCCGCGCGGGTTTTGCGCCGGCGTCGACCGCGCGATCGAGATCGTGGAAAAATCGCTGCTGAAGTACGGCGCGCCGGTCTATGTGCGCCACGAAATCGTCCACAACCGCCATGTGCTGGATGACCTGCGCGCCAAGGGCGCCATTTTCGTGAAGGAGCTGAACGAGGTGCCGGAAGGCGCGCCCGTGATATTCTCCGCCCACGGCGTGCCGAAGCACGTGCCGATTGAAGCCAAAACCCGCAACATGATTTATATCGATGCCACCTGTCCGCTTGTCAGCAAGGTGCATCGCGAAGCGGAAATGCATTTTAAAGCCAGCCACAAAATTATCCTGATCGGCCATGCGGGCCATCCCGAAGTTGTCGGCACCATGGGCCAGCTGCCCGAAGGCAGCGTGATATTGGTGGAAACGGTGGCGGATATTGAAAAGCTGGATTTTGCGGCGGATGATAAAATTGCCTACGTCACGCAAACCACGCTGTCGCTGGACGACACGCGGGAAATTGTGGAAGCTTTGCGGGCGAAGTACCCAAGCGTGGCAGCGCCGCGCAAGGAAGACATTTGCTACGCCACCACCAACCGCCAGCTGGCCGTGAAAGATATTGCGCCGAAGGCGGATGCGGTGATTGTGATTGGCTCTAAAAACTCCTCCAACTCCAACCGGCTGGTGGAAGTTGCCCGCGCCTACGGTGCAAAACGCGCGCTGCTGGCCGACAAAGCGGAAGATATTCCGTGGGACGAGCTGAAGGATATACGCACGCTTGGCCTGACAGCCGGCGCCTCCGCCCCCGAAGTTTTGGTGCAGCGCGTCATCGACCGCGCACGGGAAGATTTTGATGTTTCGCTGCAAACCACGGTGGTTGCGGAAGAAACCGTTATCTTCAAAATTCCCAAATTGCTGACGCAGTAAAAGCGGCTTCCTGAAATTTGATACTTTGTTTCACGATTCACGCTTGATTTCGACGCTTCATTTCTTATAGTGAAGCGCATCTTCGTTATAAGAAATTTTCAAACTTTGGCGCATTGTTTTAGAGGGTAACAACATGGCGACGAAAGGACTGGATATGACGAAGTCTTATTGCCTGACTGTTGAAGTCGGCAGCGAAACGATCGAGAACGGGCTTGGCTACCTTGTGGCCTTTACGCTGGCAGATGACAGCAAGACGCCCGACCAGACCCCCGGCTTTGCCAGATGGGCAGACCAGGTGCGTGATGCCGTGCTGCGTGCCGGCGACCAGGTTTTTGACCCCGACCCCTATACCAAAAAGCTCGCCATTGCCGAGTTGATGAACGACCTTGCCGCGCTGAACGGCAAGTCGGCGGTGAAAGTTGGCGGCATCAAGGGCGTGCCTGCCGTGCAAATTCAATCCACCAACCCGTACGACCCGCGCATTGAAGCCGACTTTACCTCGGCAGATGGCCAGTTCAACGTGGTGGAAAAAACCTTGTCGGACCTCGCCCGCCGCAAAATCAGCGGCCATGGCCAGACCGGCATTGCGGAAGGCGCGCGCGCGCACTTCCCCTTCGTGCAGCAGCCGGCCATTGTGCCGCGCAAGCCGCAGGCAAACCGCGGCCCCCGCCCGTAACCGATAACCCTTTAAGCGGCCGATTTAAACGCCAGTGACCAACTGGCGTTGAATTGGGCTGTTTTAGAAGGTTATATGCGGTGAATTTGCTTAAAATGGCGCGCATCTGGGGCAAAGCCGTCTGAAACACCCCCAAAAAACCCCTTAAAAGACGAATGCATAATTTTTTGTGACATGAGTGCTTAATAACCGACAAAATTGACCTGTTTTTGATCTGTTACATCACATTTTCCGTCCAAAACTGCCTGTTTGTTGGTTTCAACGGCAGGACCCCCAAGTTTTCCCAAGAAAATTCTTAACGTCCCTGCCCGGCTTGCGCTATTCTTTGTTCCCAGAATGGCCGTTTACACCCAAATCACCGAAGACACCCTTAAATCAACGCTGGCGCGGTTTGATCTGGGCAGCCTGCAATCGTTCGAGGGCATTGCAGAGGGCGTGGAGAATTCCAACTACCGCCTGACGACGGACAAGGGCAAATATGTCCTGACCATCATTGAAAAACGCGCCAACCCGGAAGAGCTGCCGTTTTATATCGGCTTCATGGAGCACCTGCGGCTGAAGGGCATTCCCACCGCCGCCGTAAAGTCAGACCGCGACGGCCGCAATATTTTTACGCTGGATGGCAAGCCCGCGCTGATTTCTGAATTCCTTGAAGGCGCATGGCCGCGCGACATTTACGTGCATCACTGCCAGGCGGCGGGCGAAACATTGGCCATCATGCACCGCGCCGGGCATGACTTCAAAATGAAGCGTAAGAACACCATGGGCTTTCCCGCGTGGAAAAGCCTGATCCACGCCTGCCAGGGCCGTGCCGATGAACTGGAGCCCGGCCTGTTCGAGCTGCTGGATACGGAGCTGGATTACCTTGAACACAACTGGCCGAAGTTTTTGCCGAAGGGCGCCATTCACGCCGACCTTTTCCCCGACAACGTTTTCTTCACCGATGAAAAGCTGACCGGCATCATCGACTTCTACTTCGCCTGCTGGGATACGCTGGCCTATGACCTGATGTTAACGTTCAACCCGTGGTGCTTTGACTGGAAGGGCGACCTTGACATGGCGCGCGCCAAGGCCTTTCTCGAGACGTACAACAAAATTCGCCCCATGAGCAAGAACGAGCTGAAGGCCCTGCCCTTCTTTGGCAGAGCCGCCGCCATGCGCATTATTGCCACACGCCTCTACGACTGGCTGAACCCGGTTGAAGGCGCACTGGTGCGCGCGAAAGACCCGCTGGAACACGTAAAAATTCTGCGCTACCACCAAAAGGTTGTATCACTGGTCGATTACGGTTTTACAGGCCAGTAAGCCTTCATGAAACATGTTGATCTATTCACTGACGGTGCCTGCAGCGGCAACCCCGGCCCTGGCGGCTGGGGCAGCCTGATGCGCTACGGCAAGCATGAAAAAGAGCTTTCCGGCGGCAGCGGCTGGACCACAAATAACCGCATGGAGATGCAGGCTGTCATTGAAGGCCTGCGCGCCATTAGCGGCCATTGCCACGTGACTGTGCATACTGACAGCCAGTATGTCATGAAGGGCGTGCAGCAATACTTGAACGGCTGGAAAGCCAAGGGCTGGAAGACGGCCGAGAAGAAGCCCGTTAAAAACATCGACCTCTGGCAGGAAATGGATGCGCTGCTGCCGAAACACCAGCTCAGCTGGGTCTGGGTAAAGGGCCATTCGGGCCACGTTGAAAATGAGCGCGTCGATACCCTGGCGCGAAACAGTATCCCGCCCGCAACACCCCCTGCGGAAACTGCAGCGCTGGAAGCCGAAGCTTAACCACTTATTAGGAACTTCTGCCCCATGCTGGAGATAGGCCTGCAGCGCGGTTAAAGAATTACGCCGCCAACGTCCACCTGTAACGGAGACGCTGACATGAAGAATATTGCGAGCGCACCGCGTCAAAGCTTCCTACTCCCCTCCCTGCCGCCTTCTGCCGGTACGTTGACACGGCATTTCTACACGCAGTTCATGCACGAATTCCAAAGCCAGCGGGAAACGGATTCTTATTTCAGGATTTATACGGCGATTGAAAAAACCGCCGCCAAGACCGGCAATACGCCCGAAGTTGTGGCGCGGGCCCTGGTTGAAAGCGGCCTGCGCGCCGCCAAGGAATCATTCCCCGGAAAGTTTGTGGCGAATATTGAAGGTTCCCGCGTGTCCCCGCGCTGGAACATTGGCGGCATGACGCCGCAGCAGCGCGAGCTGATCAGCTTCTGGAGCCAGAACGTTACTGGTTATAAACAGGGACGTCGCTACCATTAAACTGCCCCATGAAACCGCCGCTGCGGTTCGGGCGCTTATCGGTATCGCTGCTGTTCGTCCAGCGGTCGAGGACGCTCATGAAGCCGTTGTCCTGCGGTTCGCGGGCAAGTTCGGGCGCGTATGCCTTGACATCCACGTTGATCGCTTCTTCCATGTAGTCGTGCCACAGGCGCGCGGGGTACTTGCCGCCGGAAACTTTTTCCATCGGCGTATTGTCGTCGTTGCCCATCCAGATGCCGGTCACGAAGCGGTTGGTATAGCCCACAAACCATGCATCGCGGTAATCCTGCGAGGTTCCGGTTTTACCCGCCACATGGCCGCGTGACAGCTGCGCTGCCTGCCCGGTGCCTTGCGCCACCACCTGCTCCATCATGCCGTCAAGGTTCGTTACATCGCGCGGGTTAAAAATACGCATCGCCTGCGGCTGTTCGTGGCTGTAGACCACGCGGCCTTTATCATCTTCAATGCGGGTCACGCCATAAGGCCAAATGGCATAGCCGCCATTGGCAATTTCGGTATAGGCGTTTGTCATTTCAAGCACCGTGGTTTCACCAGCGCCAAGGCCGGTTGCCAGCTCCGGCTTGAACTTTTCAGAGAAGCCGAGGCGCTGCGTGACATCGATTAGCCTATCCACGCCCACCGCCTGCAGCATTTTGATGGTGGCTGTGTTGAGGGAGAAGGCCAGCGCCTGTGTCATGGAAACCGCGCCGTAATACTTATCGCCGTAATTCTTCGGGCGGTATTTGCCGGTGGTGATGGGGCTGTCGTCCAGCATGTCATCGGGTTTATAGCCTGCTTCCAGCGCCGCCATATAAACGAAAGGCTTGAAGGATGAGCCCGGCTGGCGCATGGCCTGCGTTGCGCGGTTGAACTGGCTGCCGCCGTAATCCGTGCCGCCGATCATGGACAGCACGGCGCCATCAAGGCCCATGGTGACCATGCCCAGCTGGGATATTTTCTCGTTCGGCTTTACTTGCGCGAAGAACGCCTTCTGGCGGGATTCCGCCAGCAGCTGCAGCTGCGGGTTGAAGGTGGTATGCACAATCAGGTCACGGTCGGTATTCGACACATAGCTGTCGATCTGGTCGATGATCCAGTCGCCGAAGTATTTGTTCAGCTCGCCGGAGGCTGATGTGGCAAGGCGCATTTTGGCACGGCCAATTTCCTGCCGCGCCATATCGGGGCTGATGTAGCCGGCTTCCTGCATGGCATGAATAACGGTTTTGGCGCGCGCCGCGGCCAGCTTCGGGTTGGATGCGGGTGAATATTTTGACGGCGCCTTCAGCAGGCCTGCCAGCACCGCCCCTTCCCACAGGGAAAGGTCGGTGGCGCGTTTATCAAAATACGTCTTCGCGGCGGCATCAAGCCCATAGGCGCCCGCGCCAAAATAAACGCGGTTGAGGTAGGCGCTGAGAATTTCATCCTTGGTAAAGCGGTATTCAATGACCAGCGCCAGCACGGCTTCCTGCACCTTGCGGCGCAGGGTTTTATCCGGCGTTAAAAACAGGTTTTTCGCCAGCTGCTGCGTGATGGTGGAGCCGCCCTGCACCCAGTGGTGTGCCCTTACGTTGGTATACATGGCGCGCAAAAGCCCCAGCGGGTCGATGCCGAAATGGTCGTAGAAACGCCGGTCTTCAATGGCCAGGACAGCGGCTGGCACGTATTGGGGCAGCTTTTTCACGTTCACCACATCGCCCTTCATGCCGCCGTAACGGGCAATGAGCGTGCCGTCGTCGGCCAGAATGGTGATGCTGGGTTTCAGCTCCAGCGGTTTTACCTTATCGGTATCCGGCAGGTCGTAGGTACACCAGGCCAGCAGCACGATGCCGCAGGAAAAACCCAAAAGCCCCAGCACGGTAAAGAACCGCACCCACGGACGCGACATAAAAGACCGGAAGCCGCCGGCACTTGCGGTGCGGCGGCTTCTGGATGGCGGTGCGGTACCAGATCTTTTTTTACGTGGTGGCGGCAAGGGAGTTTAAGCTGCCCTTTCCAGCGCGATGGCGGTGCCTTCGCCGCCGCCGATGCAGAGGGACGCAATGCCGCGTTTCAGGCCGCGTTTTTCCATCGCATGCAGCAGCGTCACAATAATGCGCGCGCCCGATGCGCCGATGGGGTGGCCAAGGGCGCAGGCGCCGCCGTTCACGTTCACTTTATCATGCGGCAGGCCCAGTTCTTTCATGGCGGCAAGCGTGACCACGGCGAAAGCTTCGTTGATTTCATAGAGATCAACGTCTTTTGCGGTCCAGCCGGCTTTTTCCAGCACTTTTTTGGTGGCGCCGATAGGTGCCAGCGTGAATTCGGACGGTTTCTGCGCATGGCTGGCATGGGCTTTAATTTCCGCCAGAACTTTCAGGCCGCGTTTTTCCGCTTCGGATTTTTTCATCATGACAAGCGCGGCTGCGCCGTCCGAAATGCCGGAGGATGTTGCAGCGGTCACGGTGCCGTCTGCGCCGAAGGCGGGCTTCAGCGTCGGAATTTTCTCGGGCTTGCCCTTTTTGGGGCCTTCATCTTCCGAAATCACCACATCGCCGGTTTTGGCCTTGATGGTGATGGGGGCGATTTCCGCCTTGAACGCGCCGGATTTGGTGGCTTCGGTCGAGCGGGACAGCGAGGCGAGCGCGAAGTTATCCTGGTCTTCGCGGGTGATCTGGCATTTGCGCGCGGTATCATCCGCAAAAACGCCCATCAGCTGGCCTTTGTCGTAGGCATCTTCAAGGCCGTCGAAGAACATGTGGTCAATCACCTTGCCGTGGCCCATGCGCAGGCCGCCGCGGGCTTTGTCCAGCAGGTAGGGAGCATTGGTCATGCTTTCCATGCCGCCCGCGACCATGACGCTGGCGGAACCCGCCAGCAGGTTGTCATGTGCCATCATCACGGCCTTCATGCCGGAGCCGCACATTTTGTTCAGCGTGGTTGCCGTAGTGCCTTCCGGCAGACCGGCTTTAATGGAAGCCTGGCGGGCGGGCGCCTGGCCCTGCCCTGCCTGCAGCACGCAGCCCATGATGACATCATCAACATCCGCCGCCGCAACTTTGGCGCGTTTCACCGCTTCTTCAATGGCAACCTTGCCAAGGTCGGAAGCGCTGAAATTGCTAAGCTCGCCCTGAAAGGCGCCCATCGGCGTACGTGCCATGCCGACGATGACGATCGGGTCATTGTGCTGGGTCATTGGTCATTCTCCTGCTTTTAAAAACAAGCCCGCTATAACTTGGGCTATTGCTGCTTAAATTCGTGCTTAAGATTTAAGCACGGCAACGGTTGAAAGCAAGCGGTAACGTAATGTTTACATAAGCTGTTGTTATGGCGGGGGAATATAAGCCCCTGCTGCAGCTTATGCATCAGCTTCATCAAATTCAGCACCGTCATAACCGTGCTTTTCGGCATAGGGGCGCAAAACGGGCAGAATTGTATGCAGCTGCTTTTTGTAGCGCAGCCAGCGGCCGGAAGCGCGGGTATAAATTTTTTCCGTCACCTGATGATAGCTGGGGGTATTGATGCGGCCTTTTTTGCGCGCTGTTTCATCATAGTCCAGCACGGCATCCGTCCATTCCAGTTTCAGGAATTCCAGCAGCGCCGTAACCGTCGGCTTGAAATCGCTGACGACATCTTCGTAGTACGTTGCATGTGCGTCGATTTTGATTTTACTGCGGATAAGGTCCCATATGGTGAAGGCTTCAGCGTAAAACTTGGCGCCCTCGTTAATATCCATGAAACGCACCATGGCAGTATTCATTTCAAAATTCTGCATGAAGCAGCTAAAAACAGAATCGCATGGATGGCGGAGTGCCAGAATGAACTTCGCTTCTGGAAAAACACGCTGAATGAGAAGTGCCTGCATAAGGTTAAGCGGCAGCTTGTCAACGAAGACGCTCCCCCTGCCCTTCATTGCAGCATGCCCATGCACGCTAAAGAATACCTGGCGCAACTCCTGCAATTCTTCTTCACTGATGGGCTCGAGCGCGGCAGAAACCGCCATATGCTCCGTTTCCGGCGTTACTGCGCCATGCCGCAACAGCAACCTGTGCCCCATATCGCCGACAGCCTGTTTCTCTTCGGCGACGGTCACCATCGGGTGGCTGGAAAGGATCTGGTCGAGCAGTGTCGTGCCCGAACGCGGAAAGCCAACAAGGAAGACGAGGCGCGATGCTTCTTCATCGACCGGCAGCTCTGCCGTCGGCGGCACGTGCGGTGTTGCCTTCAGTTTCTCGATATAATTTGCAACTTCATGCGCAACGGTGGTGCTGTTTGTGCTTTTGAAATCCGCTGTCAGCTGCAGCGTTTCTTTGCCGCGCAGGTAGCATGCGAAAGCTTTTTCAGGGTTATCAACACGGTCGTAAAGCATTGCAAGCTCGAACCAGAAATCTGTGTAGTACACAAAGTTGACTTTGCAATCTTCGTCAAGGTTGCGCACGCCGGCCAGCAGGGTTTCAAGGCAGGCGATCGCTTCAGGATATTTCTTTTGGCGCCGGAACATCTTTGCCTTGGCAAGGGCAATAACAGGCGTACCGGGGAAATGGCGCTCGGCTTCCGCCAATGCGGCAGCGTACTCTTCCAGCTGGTTGTTTCGCTCCAGCGCGCTTAAAAGATAGTGCCATGTCTTTTCAACCTTGGGCCGCAGGTGCAGCGCCTTGCGAAAGGCGCTAATCGCCTCTGCGTCCTGGTGCAGGCTGAAGAACGTCTGCCCCACTCCCCGCCAGCCATCGGCATTTTGCGGGTTTAACCGGACAGATTCGCCGTAATGCTTTCGTGCTTCTTTCGGCCTATCCGTATCACGCAGCACATTGCCAAGCGTGGTATGCAGCATGCTGGCCGAGGGGTTCAGTTTGACGGCATGGCGCAAAAACTGTTCGGCGCGGGCATAGTCGCGGCGGCGGTACAGCAGCAGGCCGATATTGCCAACAACCTCGCCGTTCTCCGGGGCGATTTTTTCTGCGCGCTTCAGAAATTTTTCGGCGTCATCAAGCCGGTCAAGCTGCAGCAGGAAAGCACCGTAGCGGCCAAGAACTTTCGCATTTTTGGGAGAGAGGCGTACAGCCGTGGTGAAATGCGCATCCGCAGCGTCGACCTGCCCTGCCTGCCAATAGGCTGTGGCAAGGTCATTGTGAATGTCGCCGGAAGAAGGGTCTTCCTTCAGCGCTGCTGTAAGAATCTGGATACCTTCCGGCAGGCGGCCGGCGCTAAGCGCCGCGATGGCCTGACGATACAACACTTCTGCTTTGGCGGGTGCGCCCGTGTTCTTTTTCATGAAACTGTTATAGGCATTTTACAGGTTAAAATGAAGCCGTAACCAGAGAGTACAGGCGTTAAAATTCCTCAAATAAAAAAAGGGGCACCCTTGCGGATGCCCCTTTTTTATTCTTTGTATCAGCAGGACAATTAGAAGTTGATGTCCGTACCGATTGCGACTTGGTATTGGTCGCTTGCAGCGTTGCCAGCATTGCTGTCAACGTTCAGGTAAGCAACCGAGCCGCGGAAGGTCATGCCGGGGCCGTAGGTGTAGCCGCCACCGACCGTGTAACGATCGAGGTCAACACCGCCAGCGAGGGGCGAGCCGATACCGAAGGTGTTGGTATCGCTGTTGAAGTCTGCCCACGAAGCGCCAACGTGGTAGGGACCGTTGTCCCAAGCCGCGCCAACAACCCAAGTGTCGAGGTCGCCGTCGGTATCAACGCCGGTGTTGGTGGTTTTGTAAGCCACGCCGAGGCTGAAGTCTTGGTAGGAAACGTTCAGGCCTGCATCCCAGGTTTTCAGGTCATCGGTACCGATGGCGGTACCGCCGCCAGCAGAGTTTTCAGCGTTAGCCATCGAGTAACCAGCGCCTGCGCTGATGCCGAAGCCTTGGAATTCGCCGTCCCAACGTGCCGAAGCTTCCCAGATGTCGTCAAACAGAACGTTGTTGTTCTGAGCGGGGGAGTTCGTTGCGCTGAAGATGTCATCTTGCGTTGCGTTCGGAGCATACGACAGACCAGCTTGGAAACCGTTCCATTTCGGGGTCAGGTAGGTCAGGCGGTCAGCGTTTTTGAAGTCTGCGTTGTCGTAGCCGAGGATCGTCTGGGTGAAACCAGCGTTGCCAGGGTTGGCGTTGCCGAGCCATGCAGCTTGGTCCCAGGACTGGACGTAAACGCGGAGACCGTCGATGTTCGAGTCAGCCGAAGGAGCAGCAACCTGCAGGAGGTACGCAGCGCCGTCTTCGGAACCGAAGTTGACGCGGCCCCAGCCGCCGGAGAAGTAAGCATAAGCTTCGTCGGTGGAGGAGTTGGTGGTGAAGTTGGTGTAAGCGCTGCGGTTACCTTGGTTCTGGCCAAAGGCGCTGGAGCCGCCGAGTTTCAGTTCGGAGTGCACGCCAACGGTCAGGCCCGAGTCAGTCGTGGTTTCGCCGGTGAAGTGAACTTCGGTGTCGCGGCGGAATTCGAGCTGCTGGTCATCAGACGCTGCGACATCGTCGTTGTCGGAGTAAACTGCGTAACCGCGGAAGTAGCCGCCGAGGTCGAGTTTGAGGTCAGCATGAGCGGGGGTTGCGAGAGCTGCAACGCCAACGAGTGCGGAACCTGCGAGGAGGATCTTTTTCATTCTGTGTTGTTTCCTAAATAGAAGTTTCTGAACGGCAACAACTGCCGTACAGGCTTGTTATTGTAGTTAAATGTTTAGCTGCGCCACCGGCCGGGCGCAACGGTATCTCTGCACTTGCGCGATAACAGGGTGTGAGTGTGGCAGAAGAAACACTATTTATATGTTCTATGGAAATAAATGTATTTAAACAAAAAGAAGAGGCGCCTTGCGGCGCCTCTCCCTTTGTATCGTGTCTATCAGTCGGACAATTAGAAGTTGATGTCCGTACCGAGAGCGACTTGGTACTGGCTGCTGGCAGCCGTAGTAGCGGGGCTGTCAACGTTCAGGTAAGCAACCGAGCCGCGGAAGGTCATGCCGGGGCCGTAGGTGTAGCCGCCACCGATCGTGTAACGATCGAGGTCAACGCTATCCGTACCGGTGCCGAGAGCGAGGGTGTTGTTGTCGCCGCGGAAATCAGCCCACGAAGCGCCAACGTGGTAGGGACCGTTGTCCCAAGCCGCGCCAACAACCCAAGTGTCGAGGTCGCCGTCGGTGTCGATGCCTTCGTTGGTGGTTTTGTAAGCCACGCCGAGGGAGAAGTCTTGGTACGAAACGTTCAGACCAGCATCCCAGGTTTTCAGGTCGTCGGAACCAACTGCGGTACCGCCGCCAACAGCTTGTTCTGCGTTAGCCATCGAGTAGCCGCCGCCGACGCTGATGCCGAAGCCTTGGAATTCGCCATCCCAACGTGCCGAAGCTTCCCAGATGTCGTCAAACAGAACGTTGTTGTTCTGAGCGGGGGAGTTCGTTGCGCTGAAGATGTCATCTTGCGTTGCGTTCGGAGCATACGACAGACCAGCTTGGAAACCGTTCCATTTCGGGGTCAGGTAGGTCAGGCGGTCAGCGTTTTTGAAGTCTGCGTTGTCGTAGCCGAGGATCGTCTGGGTGAAACCAGCGTTGCCAGGGTTGGCGCCACCAATCCAAGCTGCTTGGTCCCAGGACTGTTCGTAAACGCGGAGACCGTCGATGTTCGAGTCAGCCGAAGGAGCAGCAACCTGCAGGAGGTACGCAGCGCCGTCTTCGGAACCGAAGTTGACGCGGCCCCAGCCGCCGGAGAAGTAAGCATAAGCTTCATCGGTGGAGGAGTTGGTGGTGCCGTTGGTGTAAGCGCTGATGTTACCTTGGTTCTGGCCAAAGGCGCTGGAACCGCCGAGTTTCAGTTCGGAGTGCACGCCAACGGTCAGGCCCGAGTCAGTCGTGGTTTCGCCGGTGAAGTGAACTTCGGTATCGCGGCGGAATTCGACTTGTTGGTCGTCAGAGCCGTTAACTTCGTCGTTGTCAGAGTAAACTGCGTAACCGCGGAAGTAGCCGCCGAGGTCGAGTTTGAGGTCAGCATGAGCGGGGGTCGAGAGAACGGCCGCGCCTACGAGTGCTGTACCTGCGAGAAGTACTTTTTTCATCGTGTTAATTCCTCCAAAGTGCCTTGCGGTTTTCCCTGCGGGTTCCCCAAGACGGTTCTTGATACAAGCGAAAGGGCACTGGAGCCAAATGGCCGCCGGCAGCTTTTCGCCGTTACACATTGAGAAATAACCCCGCCTTGGTGTAACGGTCAACCAAGACAAGCGGCTTTTGGCGACAGAGCGCCCCTTGTGTTGCATTCGCGACACAACTTAACAGGCCGCCGGAAGCCCGTTAAAACGTGCATTTATGTGCCCAAATATGGGTTTGGGCAGGTTTTTGCCGGGAAATCATCTGCATTATTTTCATATTATCACTATATCCATAAAAATGAGTAAATACAGGCGAATGCAGGGACTCGACCCCACGCCGCCGCTTTAAATTCAATATTGTCCGTGCTAAAACGAATGACCTTAAGGGGCGCGTAAGGTGCTGACTATATATGTGTGTGGGTTTCGCTATATCACACCCGCACAATCCCGCTTCTCACATTGGAGATACAACCGCCATGACATCCCGTTTCTCGCGCTTTTCGCGTCCTGTTCTTGTTGCACCGCTGTTCATGATGCTGGCGCTTTCCGCCTGCAGCAGCGACGTTAAAAAGGAAGCCAGCTACCCGACCCGCGAAAAAGGCACCGACAAAATTCTGTACAGCGACCAGAAGCGCGACACCGTTTGGGGCGAAGGCAAGTCGCTGGGCGACAAGCTGTTCGGCACGAATGACGACCAGGACGGCGGCGGCGGTGCTGCCGGTATTGGGGTAAACAGCTTCCTGTGGCGCGCGTCGCTGGATACTATTTCGTTTATGCCGATTGCCACGGCAGACCCCTTTGGCGGCACCATTCTGACGGAATGGTATGAAAACCCCCAAACCCCGGGCGAACGCTTCAAGGCCAACATCTATATTCTCGACCGCCAGCTGCGAGCGGACGGCGTGCGTGTCGCCGTCTTCAAGCAGGTGCAGGGCAAGGGCGGCTGGAAAGACGCCCCCGTACCGGCCGACATGGCCTCGAATATTGAAAACACCATCCTGACCCGCGCCCGCGACCTGCGCGTGGCCCAGCTGGGCGGCAACCGGAACTAAGAACTGCTTTGCCGTTCTGTCCGGTTTCAATATATTAGGTAACGCTGAATTTTACCCCGCCCGGTCATAACGGGCGGGCAGGGGCTGTTTGCCCCTTCATGGCTATAGAACGAGGGTTAAAGGATGTCCGAGCGTTATAACGTCAAGGAAAACGAAAGCCGCTGGCAAAAGGCCTGGGCGGATTCCAAATGCTTCGAGGTCAAGGAAGACCTGTCGAAGCCGAAGTTCTATACCCTAGCCATGTTCCCGTACCCGTCGGGCCGCCTGCACATGGGTCACGTGCGCAACTATACGCTGTCGGACGTGGTGGCCCGTTATAAGCGCGCCATGGGCTTCAACGTGCTGAACCCGATGGGCTGGGACGCCTTTGGCCTGCCCGCCGAAAACGCGGCGATTGAAAACCAGACCCACCCCGCCAAATGGACCTACCAGAACATCGCCGTCATGAAGAGCCAGATGAACATGATGGGCCTGGCGATTGACTGGGAGCGCGAAGTCGCCACCTGCGCGCCCGACTATTACCGCCATGAACAAAAATTCTTCCTCGACTTCCTGAAGAACGGCCTCGCGTACCAAAAAGAGGCCTTCGTCAACTGGGACCCGATTGAAAACACCGTGCTGGCGAACGAACAGGTGGTGGATGGCCGCGGCTGGCGTTCCGGCGCGATTGTGGAGCGCCGCAAGTTGACGCAGTGGTTCCTGAAAATCACCGACTTCGCCGACGACCTGCTGGCGGGCCTCGACACGCTGCCCGGCTGGCCGGAAAAAGTCCGCATCATGCAGGACAACTGGATTGGCAAATCACAAGGCCTGCGCTTCCGCTTTGATTTCAACGCGCCGCAGGAAGGCGAGCTGGAAATTTACACGACGCGGCCCGATACTTTATTCGGCGCATCCTTCGTCGCGCTGTCACCGGACCACCCGATTACCGCGGCGCTGGCCGAAAAAAATAAAGGCGTGGCTGATTTTGTGCAGCAGTGCCGCAGCATTGGCACCTCCGAAGCCGTTGTTGAAACGGCGGAGAAGATTGGCTTTGATACGGGCCTGACCGTCAGGCACCCGTTCATCAAGGATAAATCGCTGCAGGTCTTCATTGCCAACTTCGTGTTGATGGACTACGGCACGGGCGCCATTTTTGGCTGCCCCGCGCATGACCAGCGCGATCTTGATTTTGCACGCAAGTATAACCTGCCCGTCATTCCCGTGGTTATTCCGGACGGGGAAGACGCGAAAAACTTTGCCGTTGGCACCGAAGCCTATACGGGCGGCGGCAAACTTTATAATTCCGACTTCCTGAATGGCATGTCGATTGAAGATGCCAAAGCCACCGCCATTGCCCACTTCGAAAAAGCCGGCAAAGGGCAGGGGACGACGCTGTATCGCCTGCGCGACTGGGGCGTAAGCCGCCAGCGCTATTGGGGCTGCCCCATTCCCGTCATCCATTGCGCCAAATGCGGCGTTGTGCCGGTGCCGGAAAAAGACCTGCCCGTGACGCTGCCGGAAGATGTGCGTTTTTCCGAACCCGGCAACCCCATTGCCAACCACCCCACGTGGAAGCACACAACCTGCCCCACCTGCGGCGGCAAGGCGGAGCGGGAGACGGATACGTTCGACACGTTCTTTGAAAGTTCGTGGTACCAGTTCCGCTATTGCGACCCCAAAAACCCGAACAAGGGTTTTGACAAAGACAAGGTGAGCTACTGGGCGCCCGTCGACCAATACATCGGCGGCGTCGAGCATGCCGTGATGCATCTGCTGTATGCGCGCTTCTTTACCCGCGCCCTCAAAAAATGCGGCTACCTTGATTTTGACGAGCCTTTTACCGCGCTGTTCACCCAAGGCATGGTGACGCACGAAACGTACAAAGACGTTAACGGCAAGTGGCTATACCCCGCTGACCTGAAGAAGGAAGGCGACAGCTTCGTGCATGCCGCAACAGGCGAGCCTGTGACGGTTGGCCGTATCGAGAAAATGTCGAAGTCGAAAAAGAACACCGTCGACCCCGTCGAAATTCTCGAGACATATGGCGCCGACGCTGCCCGCCTGTTCATTTTATCGGACAGCCCGCCCGAGCGTGACCTTGAATGGACCGAAAGCGGTATTGAAGGCGCATGGAAATACATCAACCGCCTGTGGCGTTTGGTAACGCTTGCCGACTTCAGCGGCACCGACACCAAAACGGCGGAAGAAACCCGCCGCAAGGTGCACAAGACCATCGCCGAAATGTCGCAAGACCTGGAGAAATTCCACTTCAACAAATCCGTTGCGCGTCTCCGCGAGCTTTCGAATGCCCTCGAAGATTTTTCCGCCGCGAAGGGTGATGGCACCGTGCTGCGCGAGGGCCTCGAGGTGCTGGTGCGCCTGATGTGCCCGTTGATGCCGCATATTGCCGAAGAACTGTGGCTGCAACTGGGCCATAAGACCATGCTGGTCGATACACCCTGGCCGAAAGCCGACCCTGCACTGCTGGCCAATGACACTGTGACCGTTGGCGTGCAGGTGAATGGCAAAATGCGCGCGCAACTGCAGCTGCCAAAGGACCTTGACCAGAAGGCCGCCGAAAAAGCGGCGCTGGAAGACCCCGCCGTGCAAAAAGCCATGGAAGGAAAACCTGCAAAAAAAATCATCGTTGTGCCGAACAGGATCGTCAATGTGGTCGTCTAAATACATTACTATTGCGGCGGTCTTGTGCTGCCTTGCGCTGCCGTCATGCGGTTTCCAGCCCATGTACGGGGATAGCGGCACATCGGGCGCGGCGCGCGCCAGCACCAAGTCGCTGGTGGAAATTGGCAATATTCCCGACCGCAACGGCCAGTACCTGCGCAACCAGCTGATCGACCGCCTGTACCTGAAGGGCCGGCCGGCAGATGCGCCGTATGTGCTGACGCTGTCGCCACTGAAGGACAACCTGACCAACCTTGGCATCCGCCGCGATGCGACATCCACCCGCGGCATGCTGGAAATTTACGCGACCATGACGCTGACCGACCGACTGACTGCGAAACCCGTGCTAACGCGGCAGGTGCGCAGCGTCGGCAGTTATAACGAGCTGGATAACCAGTTCGCGACCGTCGTTTCCGAGCAGGCGCTGAAAGACCACATGCTGGAAGAGCTCGCGGACAGCATTACGACGGAGCTGAACCTTTTCTTCAGCCGCCAGGGCACGATTGACCCTGCGAATGTGACGCCCGAAACCGTGCATATTACCGCGCCGCTGCCCACGCTGCCGGCAACATCGCCGCGCATCGGCTCGCAGTAAGGGCGGGGAATTCAGCAGCCCATGAAAGTTCCGCCGCGCACGCTGGACGCCTTCGTCAAAAAACCACCCGCCAATATTGTGGCGGTGCTGCTGTACGGGCCTGACGAAGGGCTGATACGGGAGCGCGCGCTGCACCTGATCCGGTCATCGGGCGTGGACGAAAAAGATCCTTTCGGGATTGTTGAATTTGCAGGCGACGAGCTGATTTCAAACCCGTCGCGTCTGCTGGATGAAGCGCAGTCTATTTCCATGCTTGGCGGCAAGCGCGTGGTGCGCGTGCGCGATGCAGGTGATAAAACCGAAACCATTATCAAGGACGCGCTGAAAGCCCTGAAAGCCGGTGACAACCTTGTGATCATCGAGGGCGGGGAGATGGGGACGAAATCTAAAATCCGCTCCACCTTCGAAGGCGCGGAAAATGCCGCCGCCGTTCCGTGCTATGTCGATGACGAACGCGACCTTGGCCGCATTATTGGCGATGAGCTGCGTAACGCAGGCTTCCGCATTCCGGCGGAGGCTTTGACCTACATGGCCGGCAACGTGATTGGCGACCGCGGCGTTGCGCGCGGCGAAGCTGAAAAGCTGATGCTGTATATGGGCGCACAAAGAGACATCAGCATGGGCGACGTCATCGCCTGCGTTGGCGCGGGCGCCATGCTGTCGCTGGATGAACTGTCGAAAACGATGTGTTCCGGCCTTTATGCGGAAGCGGATAAAGTGCTGCGACAGGCATTGTCTGAAGGCACCAATGCGGTTGCCATTCTGCGCCACCTGCAAAACTATTTCGCCAAGCTGCAAATCACCAAGGCGCGGGCGCTGCAGGGCGAAGACCTTGAATTCGCGCTCAAGAAACTGAAACCGCCACTGTTCTTCAAGCTGAAGGACGCTTTTGTGACACAGGTTTCCAGCTGGTCGCTGCAGCAACTGGCGCAGGCGCAAAACATTTTGATGACGGCAGAAGCTAAATGCAAACAGACCGGCAGCGAGCCGGACCTGCTGCTCGGCCGCGCCGTGCTGACGCTGTCGCAAATGGGCGGCCGCGCGCTAAACCAGCGCCGCCGCGCCTAAAGCGCTTCAACGTTTCAGCAAATGGCCGGTTACGTCAGCTTCATGTTTCGGTAAGATGCGGGTATCTTTTTTTCTTTTCTGTTTGCCGCCAGAGAAGCATAGCCGAAAACGGCCCCCGTAAATGCCAGCGAACCCACAAGCACCATGGTGCCGCCTGCATAATCTATCTGGGTTGTTGACTTTAAACACTCAGCTACCTTTTGGCCTTTTTCTGAAAGGCTGCCGGCAAATTTTGTCTGGCCGACTTTAAGCCGGCATTCGGCTAAGCCACTCTCGCTGACGTAGCTGCCAAGCTTCATAGAAACGTCTTTTGCCTTAAAAGCAGGGCTAGCATATTTCTCAAAAATCTTCTGGTGCCATGCGATTTCATCGGCGGTTTCTTGTTGCAATGTGGCGGATGATTTATTTGCGTAAAGATAGTTTGGGCCGTAGGGGTTCATGTAGCCTGCAGGGCTCGTGATCGAAAACGGGTCGGGGCTTTTAGCGGCGGCGTTGAAAGATATCAACACGGAGCCTGCAAGCAGCAGTGCCGCCATTTTCTTGTGTGACGTTAGCTTCTCGAACATTTTATATCCTCCATCGCGAAGGCACATAGCGCCCGTCATCACAAAACTTTGCAGACGCGCCGGTGCGCGCTGTGGCTGAATTGCAAATATACGGAAGGCAGGATGATAACGGCATGTGACGTGCGGCCTAAAAAAATCTGCCCATGACAGGGGCAGCTTCAGGCCGTTTCTCGCCTCGCGAAGATCAGCATGCACGGAAACGAGCAAAAACCGCATGCTGTAGTGTTCGAGCCGTATATAAGTTATAACCTGCTTTTGTTATTACGTCAAATAGGATACGCTATAGCATTGAAAAATATCTGTTTAATAAAGAAACCGCCGCCCGGCGGGAGCCAGGCAGCGGTTTCTTTACGGGCACGCCTTGCGGCGGCGCGGTAAGGTTTTAGATGTTACTGGTTGAACCAGTTGAAGTAACTATTGCGGTTATTATTGTAGTCGTTGTTATAGCGATTGTTGTAGCCGCGGTTCTGCCAGTCGTAACGGTTGCTGCCGCGGTAACGATCACCGGTCCAGTAGTTGCGGCGGTCATAGCCTTGATCGCGGGCATCACGGCCAAGCTCGCGGCGATCTTGCACGATTTCGCGTTTGTCGCCCTGCAGCTCCGCACGGTCACGCATAATGTCGCTACGGTCATGCTGGCGAATGTCGCGGCTCAGCTCCGCCTTATCCTGTCTGTAATCCCGCGCATCACGGCCAAGCTCGCGCTTGTCCTGCACCACTTCAGCGCGGTTGCTGGTAACATGGTGGCTGCGTGCCTCTGCCGTGGCCGGAACCAGCGCAGCGGCAAGCATAAGGGCGAAAATTGCATTCTTGTTCATATCGGCTCTCCTTCGGAATAGATATAAGCCGGTGGTTGTGACGCCCGTTTTAAATGGGCTCTGCCAGACCTACGGCTGAAGGAGGGACAAGGTTCCGCTTTAAGAAAGCCGTTGAATCAATGGGAAATTACGCAGAAATCACGCGCCGAAGCGGGATTTGCTTTGCGGGACTGGCGCACGGGTGACGGCTTCGGCAACGGCATTGTGTACATGCAGGCGGAAGTTTTGCTCGCCCTGCGGGGGGATACCACCGGGGCGGGCGGCCGCTTTTTCGAAGGCGGCAATCAGGTTCACGGCCTGTTTCATTTCCGGCGTGACGGAGCTCAGCACCGCCTGACGGAATTGCGCATCGGATACTTCATTGAAGTACGCGGGCACATTTTCATGCACGCCCAGCTTCAGCATTTTGCGGGCATCGCCGGTATTCAGCGGCGTGCCTTCGGGACGCATTTCGGTCGCGTATTGCGGGTGGGTGTAGCGCGTATGGTAATCCACAATCGTTTCGCGGTCGTAGGTATCCATGTTTTCTATGGCCCAGAGAAAATCCTGCGCCATGTCGAACTGCTGCTGCGGCAGGCGCTTCATGAATTTTTCCAGCATGAATTCCTGCAGCAATTGCTGTTGCAGCGCATCCAGCGGGGCGCCGCCATTAGCTTTTTCAAGGCGGTCGGCAATATTGCGGGCTTCGGTATCATCCGCCGCCGCATTGCGCATGCGCGCGATCATGAGGTTGGTGAAGGCATAGGCATCTGCCTCGCGCACGCGCACAAGGAACAATGCGGTTTCAGGATCCGCTGCTTCAAGGTGGCGGTTATAGGGCGTAATGCCCAGCATTTCGCTCTGCCATACGTGGCGCAGTTCGTGGATGAGGACGAGGCCTATATCCGCCGGCGTCGATGCAGGGTTGAGCGCAATATGGCTCTCGCCTGTATTGCGGTCTGTTGTGAAATATCCGGCTGTCTGGCCACCGATAAGGTCGGCAGAAAGTTTAATGGGAATGCCTTTGCTTTCGGCAAAGTCGAGCAACGCCGCCGTTTCCGGCCATTGGCGGAGCGGCGCAATTGCCTGCGCCAGCTTTTTCTTGCGGCTGAACCAAGGCGTTGTCGCCCATTTCAGCTTATCCAGTCGTTCTTGCCATTTGCTCATGATGGTGATGTTTCTACCTTGTTTGGTGAAAGCTGTCAGGCCAAATATTCAAGGCAAGGCACTGCGGACAAATTCATTGATGGATATATACATTTATACCTGAATACTATGCGATATGTCAAATAAACAGGTCGCGCCTATCCAGCTATTAAGTTATTGGTATTGAATGATTTAACCAATTTATCAGGGTTATTTTGTACCATAGACATATGCGCAACGATATTCCGACCTCGCCCGAGGCCTTAAGCCGCCAGCAGATTCTCCAGCATCTTAAAGCCCGTGTCGTCCGCCGCTACATGCCGCGCCTTGCCATGTCCGGCATCATGCTGGTGGTGCTGGGGGTTATCTTCCTGTCATCCGCCCTGCTGTTGTGGCGCGGGCTGGATTTGATGTGGCTGCGCTATTTTATTGCCGACATCATCGGCTATATCACCTTTCTTGCGCTGCTGTGGTGCTGGACGCATTTTGAAGGCGATGGCGGCGGCCTTGATATTCCGACATTTGGCAATGACAGCACTGGCGGTGGGCATGTTCTGCCTGGTAGCGGCGCGGCGGATGGTGCCTCGGCACTCGATGCATTTGGCGCGCTGGAGGCCTGGCCACTTTTGCTGCTGGCCCTGCTGGCGGCGGCAATTGGTTTTGTGATTGCCTATAACGTCTGGCTCGCGCCGGAAATGCTGGCCGAGCTGATGCTGGACGCAGGGCTTACAGGGCTACTTTCAAAACGCGCAAAGCAAATAACGCCGGATGGTTTTTTGCGGTCTGCCCTACGCCTGACACTGCCGGTTTTTACAGGCTTTACGCTTGTGATGATGACGGTGGGCTTTATCATCAACCTTAAAGTGCCGGAGGCGCATAGTTTGGCGCAAGCGATAGACATGCTCGCAAAAATACGTCATTGACGGCATGCAACACAGCACAGCAAAAAAGCCGCCGGAGATAAATCCAGCGGCTTTTTTGCTGCATCAACGCCTCCTTGAAAGCGCCGCTGCAGCGGCCCCGGGAGAGGGACCGAAAGAAGTAAATGTTATTCGATCGGCTCAATCGAGCGCGGTTTCGGCGCGGCGCGGTTGGAATCAAAGCCGCTGTCGGAATTGTATTTGGTCTTATAACGCTCGGTCGTCACGATATCCTGCGTGCGGGTGACAACGCGGTTGCCCTCGGCATCCGTCGTGACCTGCGTGCGGATGTTTTCCGGCGTTGCAAGGTTGGTCGTCGGGCGGTTCATGTAGTAACCGGAGGACGTATTTTCAATCGTGGTGGTCGTCAGCTGTTCAGCCGAAGCAAGGGTCGGAACCAGTACGGCTGCGGCGATCAGTGCAAAAAGTTGTGTTTTCATGCTCTATTCTCCTTCATGCGGTGATAGGCGAAACCGGCTGCCGCCAATTCTCCCATGTGCTGAAGCCAATGCACGGGCGCAATAAGCGTTCCACGGCGGTGGCGCGTGAAGCGATTCATTTCATTGGCTTAAGTGACTATTATACGCCCGCGCGGGTTAACCGCTGGTCAAGAACAGCACTTGAAATGAAATTACATGACGAGGGCTTCATCGTTTGAGACTTCGTCGGGCTGGCGGATGTAATGGGAAAGATCTGCTTCGGCAAGGTTGCCGTCTGCATCAATCACGCGGCCGTCATGCAGACGGAACCAGACGTTATCGTTCGCGTCGCGCTTCCAGAAATGCAGGCCGGAAACATCTGCCGGGGTGAAGCCGTAAAAGCGGACCGGATCGGCAGATTGTGCCCGTCCTTCGCTCATTTTACGCGCGACAAGGTTGGTCATGACGACGAGAATGGTTTTGTTATCAGGTTTCATCATTGAATTTATTCCCTTTTAGCGCCCGTCTGTCTGCGATTTACCCTTTCGCTTTCAGTATCGGGCTATGCCGGTTAAATCCCTCTTAATGAACAGATGCAAAAAGGAGGCCAGTTTCCCGAATGCAGCGTTTATTTTTGAAAGGGGGATTTAGGGGGGAATAAAAGAGAAGGGTCAGGAAACTTCGTCGACTTCAACACGGCGGGAAATTTCAATGGGCAGGGTGGCGAGGGCTTCATTCAAAGCATCCACCATCATTTCGGAAGACGGCCAGCCCATTTCCTGCGCGAGTTCGTCGGTTGTCGCGATATCCACGACAATCGCCATCGACAGGTCAGGGGTATCATTGTGCCACGCCGTAATCTGGCGGCATAGTTGCTCCACAGCATCCGTAAAATTCATTTCGGGGGAGAAGGTGGGCGGTTCGTTATCGTTGATCATCGCTTGACGTTCCTGATGGCGATTTAAAACTTATTGGCCGGGACGAATGCTGCTAACTTCAAAGGTGGCGGAGGGATACCAGCAATCCTTCACATCCTTCAAGGTCCCGTTCAGGAAGACAAGCTTTCCTTCGGCAGCAATCGCCGCTATTTTGCGGTTATTGTTTTTCCAATCCACGCGCGCTTCTGTCACTTTGTTTACGCAAATATTGCTGTCAGCATATTTGGCACTTTTGCAGAACGACGCTGGAATAGTGATGAGAACAGCAAAAGGTTTTTTGCCACTTTTGATAGTGGTATCGCAGGTTGGGCCCAGCATTTCTTTCGAGAGTTTTCCCCAGGCAACATCTTCCTTCACGGCGGCGGGTTTTGCGGCAGGGTCTGTAGCATCAACAGGTGCAGCGCCATTTTTCATGGGTGCGCCTGTGTCAGCCTGCGGCACGATGAGATCGTCTTGCGCCATCGAGGGGCTGGCGCAAAAAATACCTGCCAGAATGGCGAGGGTAAGGCAGAAAAGGCGAATGTGCTGCGGCATGGCGTGGCCCCTTTTTTCAATACGGCTATATACCATTATAGAAGAAAGGCGGGCGGTGACATAGCCCGCAATTGGCAATCTGCAGATCGCGCATATTACCAGGTTGCGTTTACGTTTTACGTATCAGTCCTCGCGGGTCAGTTTTTGCGCGGTGTCTGGCCGAGACGGGCAAGCAGGTCATCCAGCTGGTCGAGGGTTTTGTACTCGATCTGCAGCATGCCGGCGGCACCCTGGCTTTCAATGGTGACTTTGAGCCCGAGTTTCGAGGTCGTGAGCTCCTCAAGCGCCAATACATCCACATCTTTATATTTCGGCGCGGTGCGCTGGGGGGCTGACTTGACTTTTCCTTCGGCGGCCTTCTTCACCAGGTCTTCCGTCTGGCGGACGCTAAGCGAGCGTTTGAAAATAATATCCGCCAGTTCGTCGGGGTTCTTGGTGCCGATGAGGGCGCGGGCATGGCCGGCGGTAATGCTGCCGTTCTGTACCATCGCGCGGACGGATTGCGGCAGCTTCAACAGGCGCAGCGTATTCGCGACATGGCTGCGGCTTTTGCCGAGCTGCTGCGCCAGCGCTTCCTGCGTATGGCCAAAATCATCCATCAAACGCTGGTAGCCATCGGCTTCTTCCATCGCCGACAGGTCTTCGCGCTGCAGGTTTTCAATAAGGGCAATTTCAAGCGCGGTCGTGTCCGACATTTCCTGAATGACCACGGGCACTTCGTGCAGCTGCGCTTTTTGCGCGGCGCGCCAGCGGCGCTCGCCCGCGATAATTTCAAACATGCTGTTCGACAGCGGGCGCACCAGCAACGGCTGGATGATGCCATGCACGCCGATGGATTCCGCCAGCTGGTCCAGCGCCGCGTCATCAAAGAAACGGCGCGGCTGGTATTTGCCGGGGGTGAGGCGGTCAACAGAAATTTTGCGCTGCGCGCCGTTTGGCGCGGTTGCCTGCTGCGCCTGTACGGCAGCAACAATTTCATCCGCGCGTTTCATTTTGGGCTGGAAGCTTTCTTCCTCGCGGTCGCCGCTTTGGAAGAGGGCATCAAGCCCGCGGCCCAGGCCGCGCTTTTTCATGTCTGCGTTCATATCAATTCAACTCCAAAAAATTTAAGCGACAGCGGAAGCTGCGGCGGCGGCGCGGTCTTCCTTCATTTTGGCTTCGCGCTTCAGCAGTTCTTTCGCAAGGTGGATGTAAGCCTGCGAGCCGATGCAATGCATGTCGTACACAATCGCGGGCAGGCCAAAACTCGGTGCTTCCGAAATACGCACGTTGCGCGGAATGACGGTTTCAAAAACCTTGTCGCCGAAGAAGCCGCGCACATCGTCTGCCACCTGGTTCGACAGGTTGTTGCGCTTGTCGTACATCGTCAGCACGATGCCCTGCAATTCCAGCTCAGGATTGAACGAAGTTTTGACGCGCTCGATGGTTTTGACCAGATGGCTCAAACCTTCCAGCGCATAAAACTCGCACTGCAGCGGGACGAGAACGCTGGTAGAGGCCACAAAGGCGTTCAGCGTCAGCAAGTTGAGCGCGGGCGGGCAATCGAACATGACATAATCAAAATTCAGCTTGCTCTCGGCCAGCGCGTTCTTGAGGCGGTTTTCACGGTTCTTCGCGCCAACCAGTTCAATCTCGGCACCCGACAGGTGGATGGAGGATGGGATTACATAAAGATTGGGGACTTTGCTTTCAACAGCTGCACTATCCACGGTCGATTCCTCGAACAGCACTTCATAGGTGCCGTTGGCGCGGTCTGCGCGGTCAATACCGAAACCGGTGGAAGCGTTACCCTGGGGGTCAAGGTCAATAACCAGCACACGTTTGCCAACAGCGGCCAGGGCCGTTGCAAGGTTCACGGTGGTCGTGGTCTTGCCGACGCCGCCTTTTTGGTTGGAAACACTGATATACCGTGTGCCGGATGAGGCGGAACCGCCGTCAAAGGCTGCGGGGGACGCATTGTCTTGCGACATATTGTCTTGTTTTGGGGCTTGGGTCATAAACAGGTTGTAACGAAAGACTCAAAAAGGGGCAAGGCAAATTAAGTTACGAGTCTGGCCGCTGTTTCACGTGAAACAGCGGTTAGGGGCGAAACATACATATATATAGTCATTATATATCAATACACTAGCATATATTATGGATTATCCTTGACTGTTATTTGTTTTCATAATATTGTTGCGCAGATCAAGAATTTAATGCTGGTTTGACTATTTTTAACTATCGGGGAGATGGCTATGAGAAAGCTTTATACCGCAACGCTTGCCGCCGCACTTGCCAGTGGCGCGCTCATCATGGCTTTCAATGGCAACCACCAGCACGCAAAGCCCGCCACACCGGATATGAGTGATTGCTTCACTGCAGATACCGTGCCGCAAAAGCAATTCGGCATCTCGGAGAATCCGGCGGCAACCGCAGGGCAAGCTTACCTTTATCATGCACGCGCCACCCGCGCGGCTGATGGCAGCATGATTATTTCGAATGATGAAGTCCGCTATGCCACCAAGGGCGGCGCAGATACCAAAGTCACCAAAACAATCGCCTTTTCGGAAGGCGGGGTAGCCAGCGTTACCCGCAGCGTTGAAGAACAGCAGCTGGATGGCAGCTGGAAGAATAACCCGGCTTACAGCGAAAAGGGTAGCCTCGCTACTGTCTTCCAGCGCGATGCTGGTAAAGATGCGGATACACTAAGCGCTTATACCTTCAAGGAATATCTGCAACCCGCCGAACTTGTGCTGGGGTGCCGCCTGCCCAAACCCAAAGCCTGACCCCTCAGATTATCCGGTACCGCCGCTTTCCAGCGCCGTACCTTGTTTCACGTGAAACAAACCGGCAGACACCCGGCCAGGATTGTTTCACGTGAAACGCCTCCCCTAAAGCGGCAAAAAAGGATGGTTCCGGCTTTTCAGCCCGTTATCTGCCGCGGCCCTGCAAAAAAGTTTACAGCCTGTTAACTAACCTCTGGTAGAGTCGAATCAGGAAGAACTCTGTACACTAAACCGCGAGAAAGCGGAGAAGACTTAATGTCCAAGATTACCGATGCTCAAGCAGCACTGGCCACCATGAAGGCCACCTTTGAAGCCAACAACAAATATGTTGTTGCCGGTACAACCGATATCGTCTTTACCAACATCAGCAAATCAGTTTCCGATGATGCAGCCTTCACCGCTCTGAAGGCGCGCCGCACATCCGCTGCCATCCAGATTGCACAGACAAAAAACAACACCAGCATTGATGACAATACCAAGCTGAAAAAAAACGCCACAACGCGCGTCAATTTTGATCGCGATGCCGTCAATGCCATTCAAACCACCATCGTCAACGGCACGACGACTGCGGTAAGCGCGCTGAGCGGCTTGAACAGCCTGTCGGGTGAAATTCTCTCATCAGTACAGGACTATATCAAAGGCGCAACCCAAGGCACGCCCGATGCAACGGCAGATAACCAGTTTGCCGGCAACGCACAAGCCACTATCAATACCATTCGCCGCCTTATCACAACGCAGCAGGGAAAACTGGCGGATGAACACATCATCTTCAGCCTTGATCTCTCTCAAGCCAAAAAAGCGCTGGATGCTGCCGAAGCTGCCATCAAAACAATTCGCGCCGGCCTGACCGCCGTTACACCGGCTTCCGATACGTCAACCACAACGGATACGTCAGCAACCGATGCAACCGGTTCGACCGCTGCAGCAAATACCGATGATGACAGCAGCGTGCCCGTCAGCACCACTACAGGCAATAGCCTCGACGTAACCGCTTAATCTTTGAAATGCGTAGTTCTCCATGCCTTCAAACAACATGAAGGCATGTTTTATATTTCCGTAAATATAAAATGGTTTATTTCTGCTTCAGATTGGTGATGCGCAGAATTTTACCGGCAATGTCCGTTTCACTCGGGAAGACCTCGAGGTCGAAATCCCACTGCTTTTGTGCCTTCTCGACTTCGTCATGATAGGTGAGGCCTTTGGCGAAGACACCGTAAATAGCGTGCCCCGGCGTTGCCAGTTTATACATATAACCCAGCAGATCACGCAGCGGGGCAAGGGCACGGGCCGTAATAACGTCGATATTCTCAATCGTGCAGTCTTCCACGCGCTTGTCATGCACGGTCACGGCAGCGCCTGTCTGGCGCACAACTTCGCGCAGGAAGGTCGCCTTGCGCACATCCGATTCCACCAGGTGCGTTTCACGCACCCCGAGAAGCGAAAGCACAAGGCCGGGGAAGCCCGCGCCAGAGCCAAGATCCACCAGCTTCACGTCAATATCTGGAATATAGCGGAACATCTGCGCTGAATCGAAGAAGTGGCGGCTGCCCACATCATCCAGCGTCGACGGGCCGACAAGGTTGATGGCCTTCTGCCATTTCAGCAGCAGTTCCTCGTAAACCTCGAACTTCTCCAGTACGTCGGGGCGGACGGAGAAGCCATGGCGTTCCATGTTTTTAACAAGCGTGCTGGTATTCGGGGTGCTAGGCAACTTTGGATTCCGGTTTGCGTTTGATGTAACGAAGAAGGGCGACCAGCGCGGCAGGCGTTACCCCGGGAATACGCGCGGCAGCACCCAGTGTATCGGGGCGATGCTTTGACAGTTTCAGGCGCATCTCGTTCGACAGGCTACCGACGGCATCGAAGTTCAAATCTTTCGGCAGCTCCAGCGCTTCATCGCGGCGGAATGCTTTAATGTCGGCTTCCTGCCGCTGGATGTAGCCGGCGTAGCGCGCATCAATTTCCACCTGTTCAACGATATCGGCGGGAATATTGGCAAGCTCCGGCCAGCGCTGCGTCAGCGCGCCAATCGAAATATCTGGGTAGCGCATCAGGTCATGAACCGAACGGCGCATGCCATCCTGGTTCACCTTAAAGCCCATGCGCTCCAGCTCCACCGGCAGCGCCGTCAGGCCATGCACCAGTTCGCGCGCGTCTTCCAGCGCTTGCGCTTTTTTCTCGAACACGCTTGCGCGTTCCGCACCGACGCAGCCGACCGAAATACCGGTCGGGGTCAGCCGCTGGTCGGCGTTATCCGCCCGCAGCATCAAACGGTATTCCGCGCGCGAGGTAAACATGCGGTAGGGTTCCGACACGCCTTGGGTCACAAGGTCATCCACCATCACGCCAATATAACCATCGGCGCGGTCGAGAATAAATTCCTGCCCGCCAGCCGCCGCGCGCAATGCGGCGTTCACACCGGCGATAAGCCCTTGCGCGCCCGCTTCTTCATACCCCGTCGTGCCGTTGATTTGCCCGGCGAGGAAAAGGCCTTTCACGGCTTTTACTTCCAGCGTGCGGGTCAGGGCGCGGGGGTCGACGTAATCGTATTCAATGGCGTAGCCCGGCACAAAGATGCTGACATTTTCCAGGCCCGGAATGGTACGGATAAGCTGCTCCTGCACATCTTCCGGCAGGCTCGTCGAAATGCCGTTCGGATACACGGTCGGGTCATCAAGCCCTTCCGGCTCGAGGAAAATCTGGTGGCGTTCTTTGTCGGCAAAGCGCACGACTTTATCTTCGATCGACGGGCAGTAACGCGGGCCGGAAGATTTAATCTGGCCGGAATACATCGGCGCCACGTGCAGGTTATCGCGAATAACCTGGTGCGTCTTTTCGTTGGTATAGGTTATGAAGCAGGAGATCTGCGGCACCGTCACTTTATCGTTCATGAAGCTGAACGGCTGTGGCGGTTTATCTCCCGGCTGTTCTTCCAGCTGCGACCAGTCAATGGTGCGGCCATCCAGCCGCGCGGGCGTGCCGGTTTTCAGGCGGCCCATCGGCAGGTTCATTTTTTCAAGGCTGAGGGCGAGGCCGATGGAAGGCTTTTCGCCAATGCGCCCCGCTTCATGCATATGCGTGCCGCGGTGAATAATGCCGCGCAGGAAGGTGCCGGTGGTAATAACAACCGCGCCGCACGAAAACTTTGTACCGTTGGCGGAAACCACGCCGCAAATATTGCCGTCCGCATCGCGCATAATATCTTCCGCGCCGTCACCGTATAGGGTGAGGTTGGGGTAGTTCAGCAGCATTTCCTGCATGTTCTCGCGGTACAACTTGCGATCCGCCTGCGCACGGGGGCCACGCACGGCCGCGCCCTTGCTGGCGTTCAACATACGGAACTGGATGCCCGCTTTGTCGGTCACTTTGCCCATCACGCCATCCAGTGCGTCAATTTCGCGCACAAGGTGGCCTTTGCCCAAACCGCCTATGGCAGGGTTGCAGGACATAACGCCGACGCTGTCGATTCGATGGGTCAAAAGCAGCGTATTCGCGCCCATGCGCGCCGCTGCGGCAGCCGCTTCACAGCCCGCATGACCCCCACCGATAACAATGACATCAAATTTCGTGTTCATTTTCAGTATCTTAACTTATAGTGTTACGGAAATATCACAATTCCGCCGACATCCTGCCGGTTTTCGAGTATAATGGGCGTTAAGGAAAATACTTACCGCAGGTCTATATAAAGGGCAAGCGGAAATACCAGCGACACAGTTTCAGGGCAAAATATACACCATGGTACGGTTGAAGGGCAAAGATAACCTGAGCGACATGACGGGGCGGCTGAAAAGCGGCTTCGCTGCCATTACGCTCGATCATTTGCAGGGCCAGCTTATTGCGGCCCAGCCCGAAGGGGCGCAAGGCCAGGCCATTACCCTGCTGAACACCTTCTTCGCTGCCGCCGATAAACTTGAAAGCCGCGAAAGCGTTTTCAACACCCGTGCCCGTAAAACCGGCGGCCTAAGCCTCATGGCCAACCTGCGCCCGCCCGAACACTTTGCCGCCATCAAAACATTCAATGCCGCCAAGCAGGATTTGCTCGGCTTTGATGACAGCACCGGCCAGCGCATCGTCACGCTGGTCGAAGACCGCATTGCCGCCAAAACAGGCAAGGCACCTGCCATCCGCAAACTGGAAACGGTTTAGCCTTCACGCAAAAAAACAGCGCATCCACAAACCGGAAGGGCAATTCCGGTAAGCAGATGCGCTGTTTTCGTTTCAGTCTTGAGGGGCGGAAATTAAGGGCAGAAATTACTTGTTCATGCCGTCAGATTTCATCATGCCATCATCGTTCTGCATGGCGGGCTTTTCGCTGCCGCCGTTCAGTTTCGCGCAAAGGCCTGCGGGCACCAGCAGGAATTCTTCACCGCTGGCAGCTTTGGTGGCAGAACCAGCGCAGGAATGCGCAGCCGTTTTACAATCGTTCTTGCCGGCCTTCACGACGCCGTAGCATTTTTCGGTCGCGGGGGCAGCCGCATTGGCGACGCCCGACAGTGCAACGGTCAGCGCGGCAGCGGCGAGGGTCGCGGAAAGGAATTTTTTCGAGTTCATCTGGTATCTCCTGTTAAAGAATAAAAAAAACCGTTCCATCTGGCGCGGCTACAGGAATATTCGCGGGTCGCACCCATAAAGTTACAAAATAAAAACCGTCGCGATGGGTAAACACCGCAGCGGCTTTAACAAAGAATACGGTAAAGCTTAAAGACCGAACGTCCAGCGCTTGGACGGTGCGGGCTTTGGCGTATTGTCGTTGCGCGGGGTCTTTTGTTTCAGCGCAGCATCAAAATGGCGGCCCAGTGTCAAACCCGCAACGCGTGAGGAGCCTTCAAGGCGAATAAAGCGCTGCACATCCGGCTTGCCCGCCGTGGCAGGCGCGCTTTTATCAAACAGCGACGAAATGCCTTTGGTGGTAACGGCGGCAACACCAGCCGCAATCACGGCGCCAATAGCAACAAACGGCATGGCAACCGAACCAATGACAAAGCCGCCGAACAGGCCCGCACCCGCCAGCGGAATAGCCGCCGCAATGCCCATGGCGGAAGCTGCCGCCGTCGCCGTTGACCAGCCGCCGATAATGGCGCCGGCAACGGGTGACAGCACAGCCGCCGTTAAGCCAAGGCCCAAAACAACTTTGCCAATGCGCGAAGCCAGAATATCAGAAGTCTTTTTCATCGATGTCATCCTGTAAAAGGTTGAAGTGACGATCATGGAAATCACGGAAACATCCTCCCGCGCATCGCCCTGCAAGTCAACAGCGCGCCTTATGGAATTCATAGCCCAAACCCTAACGTATTTTTAAGCCCCGGCGGGCATAATGGGGGAAGTTACCACAACCGGTTGCAGGACATGTTCTTCCCCATCTCCGACGAAAACGAGCACGGGCACCATCACTACCATCAGGATGCCGTGCATTTTGGCGTCATGTTCATTTGCCTTGCCGTCTTCGGCATCCAGTTTTATTTCCGGCATGATCCCGCCGCACTTGGCGCATTCCAGCAGCGCTGGTTCTTTGATGCCGCGCAATTTTTCAGCAGCGGCCTTGCGCAAATGCCCCCAGCGCAGCGCGTGCACGATTTAATAACGACGTTGGCGGATGTTAAAAACATGGCGCTGCCAAAACTGCTCGCCAATATCTTCCGCAACGACGGCTGGTGGTACTTGCTGCCAAACCTTTTTGTGCTGTGGATGCTGGGCGATAACGTGAGCTACGCGCAAGGTTCCTGGCGTTACGTTATTTTTTTCCTGCTTGCCGGCATGCTGTGCCAGCTGACCGCCTTGCTGTTCGCAACCGACACCGCGTATTTATCCAGCGTCGGGGCTAGCGGCGCGGTAATGGCGGTGGCGGCGGCCTATATGGTCTACTTCCCGAAAGCGCGCATCAACATACTATATTATCTGCCCCCGCAATGGATTGGCGTTACCAGCCTTTCCGCCCGCATCGTTATTGCGCTTTATGCATTGGTGCAGGCGGGTGTGGCATGGCACTACTACGGCACCGGCCTTGGGGTTCTGGCGCATGTCTCCGGCTTCATCTGGGGAATCATTCTGTGCTACCCGCTGCGCAACTGGAAGCAACCGCTGGAACAGCCGGTGGCCCGCGCGCCGTATCGCACGACCGTCAGCGAATTCATCAAGGACTATGACCACTGGGGTCACGGTCACTGAGCATCAATAAATTAATCCACAAATTAATCCGCTGTATAAGCGTCAATGCGGCGCAGCAGCTTTGCGCGTGTGGCCTCATCCACAAAAGCTTCTTCAATCGCGTTGCGGGAAACCTGCAACAGCTCGGCATCGGTAAAACCAAAATGCTCCTGCGCAATCTGGTATTCGCGGCCGATGGAGGTGCCGAAGAATGTCGGGTCATCGGAACCAAGCGTCACCTTTAGCCCGGCATCAAAAAACTTGCGCAGCGGATGTTCGGCATAAGTCTTGTAAACACCCAGCGCCATGTTGGATGACACGCAGACTTCAGGCACCGCGTTAATCGCTTTTTGCTCGGCCATTACATCCGCGTCTTCAATCGCGCGCACCATGTGGCCGAAGCGGCGGACTTTCAAAACCTCACGCGCCGACCGCACCGTTGAGGGGCCAGACGCTTCACCCGCATGCGCCGTGCGGTAGGGCAGGGCGGCTGCGGCATAGGCGGGTTCAAAATCTGCCATGGTATATGCGTTTTCATCCCCCGCAAGGCCAAAGGCCGTCACCAGCGGGTGCGGGTTATCATGCGTGATGCGGCCAACCTTCAAAGCTTCGGCAGGGCCGTAGTGGCGTACGGCGGTTGAAATCATCCGTATTTCAATGCCGCTTTCAGCCTTTGCTTTGTCAAAGCCTTTGGTAATCGCATCCAGCATTTGGGGGTAAGTCAGGCCCACTTGCTGCCCGTGGTCGGCCGAAATTGTCAGCTCGGCATAAATGCAACCTTCCGCAGCAGCACGCTTCAGGTAGTCATAGGTAATATCGCTGTAATCCTGCGCCGTTTTCATGACGCCGGTTGCGGCATCATAGGCCTTCAAAAAACCCACCAGCGCACCCGCCGCCGTATCGTCTGCTTCCCAGCGAAAGCTTTCACCATCGGCCGCCAGCAATTCGGGCGCATGGGCAAGACCGTTGCGGGCCGCAAGCTTTTGCGCCATGGCAGGCGTAATGGTGCCTTCAAGGTGAACATGCAGGTCCACCTTCGGCAATGCCAGCAACCTGTCATTCAACGGCATGGCTATTTGCTAAATCAGACAGCTTCAAGAATGGTGGCGATACCCTGACCGCCGCCAATGCACATAGTGGCCAGCGCGAATTTTTTCTTTTCGCGTTGCAGCAGGGATGCCGCCTTGCCCGTAATGCGCGCGCCCGAAGCACCAAGCGGGTGGCCAAGGGCAATCGCGCCGCCGTCAAGGTTAACCCTGTCCATATCGGGCCCCAGCTCCTTCAGCACAGAAAGCGCCTGCGCTGCAAAAGCTTCGTTCAGCTCGATGATGTCGATGTCTTTAATGGTCAGTCCCGCGCGCGCCATGGCGCGGCGCGAGGCTTCAACCGGGCCAATGCCCATGATTTCCGGCGCGCAGCCCGACACGGCGGTCGAACGGATACGGGCGAGAATTTTAAGGTTATGCGCCTTGGCGAATTCTTCCGAGGTGACCAGCGTTGCCGAAGCGCCATCCGTCAGCGGCGATGCGGTGCCGGCGGTCACGGTGCCTTGCGTATCAAACGCGGGCTTTAGGGAGCCGAGGCCTTCCAGCGTCGTTTCGGGGCGGATGCAGCCATCCGCCGAAATGGTTTTGCCGTCCGGCGTCGTCACCGGCACAATTTCATCGCGGAACTTGCCGCCTTCACGCGCCAGCACAGCTTTTTGCTGCGAGGCGAGGGCGAATTTTTCCTGCTCCGCGCGGGAAATGGAATATTTCTTGGCAAGGTTTTCCGCCGTTTCGCCCATCGAAATGTAGGCTTGCGGGTAATTCTTCGCCAACACGGGGTTCGGCATGGGGTTGAAGCCGCCCATCGGCACCCGGCTCATGCTTTCAACGCCCGCGCAAATGAACGCCTCGCCCGAGCCCATGGCAATTGCACCCGCGGCCTGGTGGATGGACTGCATGGACGAACCGCAGAAGCGGTTGACCGTGACGCCGCCAATCGAATTCGGCAGCTTCGCGACGTTGACGATAAGCCTTGCAAGGTTAAAGCCCTGCTCGCCTTCCGGGAAGGCACAGCCAAGAATGAGGTCTTCAATCGCCTCACTGGCAACGCCGGTGCGCTTCAGAAGCTCCACCACGGTTGCAGCCGAAAGGTCATCGGCACGGATGCCTGCAAGGTCGCCCTTGCCGGCGAAATGGAACGGCGAGCGGGCGTAGCCAACAATAACGGCGGTCTGGGCCATGGAAGATTGTCCTTTTCTATTCGGCATTCGCGGGCGGGCGACAGCCCCCGCAAATAAACTCTGCTATAACAATATGGTGGACAAAAAAAACAATATCAAGAATGATGAGCCTGCTTATTCCATAGTCATGAAAGCTTTTGAAATGCCCGCAGAATCCGCCACCGACCTCATTCCCCACCCGCTGCATAAAGTCAGCCTCGGGTTTCAGGATATAATTGACGGTGAAACGGCGCAGCGGCTGTTCGATGCGCTCGAAGACCTCGGCGTTTCCGTATTCCTGCATAACCGCGATGCGACGGATGGTGACGACTGGGAAGTGTCACTCACCACCTACGGCGCGCCCGATCTTGATGCTATTTACACCGCCATCACGCAAGTAGACGGCGTAAAGATTGAAAAATCCGCCATTACCGCCGAACGCCTGCCGGAAACAGACTGGCTGCGCCACGTGCATGAAAATTTCCCGCCCGTCACCATTGGCCGCTTTTTCGTCTATGGCTCCCACGTGACGGAAAAAGCGCCGGCAGGCCTTATTCCGCTGCAAATTGATGCCGCAACCGCCTTTGGCTCCGGCGAGCATGAAACTACCAAGGGCTGCATGCTGTCCTTTGACTGGATCCGGGCGCAGGGCACGCTTGAGCTGCCCAATCTTAACGCGCTGGACATGGGCTGCGGTTCGGGCATCCTCGCCATTGCCATCACCAAGGTCTGGGACGGCGCGAAGGTCACCGCGATTGATATTGATCCGGAATCCGTCATCGTCACTAACCGCCATGCGGCCATGAACGGTGCGGGTGCCGCCATTACTGCCGCGGCAGGTGATGGTTATAAAACGCCGCTTTGCGGGCAGAATGCGCCATATGACCTCGTCGCCGCCAATATTCTGGCCGGACCGCTGATTGATATGGCGAATGATTTGATGGCGGCATTGAAGCCTGGCGGTTATGCCGTCCTCTCCGGCCTGCTCGGCCGGCAGGAAGTCGATGTAACGGCAGCACATGTGAAGGCAGGGTTGAAACCCGCGCACGCCATTGCCATCGGCGATTGGCGCGCGCTGGTTTTCCGCAAATAAAGCTTTAAGAAACCTTTGAAAACTTGGGGCTTTTGCTTTTCCTGCCGCTACGCCTATAATTAGAGAGAGATAAGTGGGTATGACTTGTCCGTCGTTTCATAGGAATTGCACCATGCGTATCGCCCTCGCCACCGCCTTTGCTTGCCTCGCGCTCGGCCTTGCCGCTGCGCCTGCACCGGCCTTTGCGCAATCAAGCAACGTGTTTGATGTAGACCAGACCGAACAGCTGCCGCCGACAGACGAATACAACGACATCCCCATTGGCATCATGCTCTCCAGCGCGGAGCAGGATGCAGCCGCCAAGCAGGCCGAAGCCACGGCGGCTGCAGCGGTCGATCCCAACGGCACAGCCGTTGTTACGCAGGATTACACCCGCAAGCTTAACTACGACACGATTTTAAAGCTTTATAACGACGGCAAGTACGACCAGATCGTCAATACATTGCAAACCCTTTCCAATGCGGGCCACCAGGGCGCGCAGGAATTGATGGGCATCATGTACCGTCAGGGTCAGGGCGTGCCGAAAGATTCCGAGAAAGCTTTTGATTTGCTCAGCAAAGCAGCGGAAGCAAACCGCCCGCTCGCACAGCACCACCTTGGTGTCATGTATTACCAAGGTGAGGGCGTAGCCGCAGACCCGGTTGAGGCTTTGAAGTGGCTGCACATCGCGATCGTCCACTACCCTGACGGGCCTGAAAAAGACCGTGCCAAGCAAGACCGCGATAATATTTACGCCCAGCTCACCCGCCGCGACAAAGACCGTGCCATGCAGATGACCCGCGACTGGCTGAACAAGCGCGGCGAAGGCCACCTGCTGGATATGCAGTAAGCTTACCTTTAAATCAGATATGCGGCGCAGGGTTACGCGCTGTGTTTTTCGCAACCGCTGTTTGCGGTGCAGGCGGCGTCACCAATTCTGCCATATGCCGCAGCAATGCGCTCTCCGCAAGTTTCCAGCGTGCTTCCTGCACTGCGCGGCCTTCCGCCAGTAACGGGAACTGTCCTTCCACGACGCGTGCCAGCTGCAACGGATCGGGGGTTACGCCGCCGGAACCGGTATAAACGATGAAACGTTGCGGTGCATGCGCCGCCAATGCAGCCGCTTTTAAAGCTTCGTCTTTATCCGTATCCAGCACCGCCACGCCGTTTTGCACAAGAACATTGTACAGCTGGTTATCAACCGAAAACGTTACGACATCATCCGGCGGGAAATAATAGGCGGCGTAAATTGCCACCGCATCCGCCTGCGCTTCGGTCGGCAGGTCATGGAAGCTCGATTGACCCGTCAGCGTAAAGGCATACTGGAATTTCTGGTCAAGGTTGCAGGGTGCGGAAGCAAACTGCCACAGATGCGTAAGTTCATGGATAAAAACGCCGCGCCAGAATTTATCGGTGGTGTAATCATCCCGCAGCCTATCACCGCGCCAGCCAATTTCATCAGGCTGCGCAAAGGCAACCTCCTTGAAATCGCCAACCGCCGACATGGTAATTTTATCGGGGTCGAGCAGGCCTCCAAACATGTGGCTCACAATTTTAGCTTCTTCGGCGTTCAAGCCCCGCGCTTCCAGCCCGGCATGAGGTTTTGAATATAGCGCGCGGCATTCTGCCGGTGTCAGTGATTGCAGGGCAGGGGCTTCAGGTGCAGATGCGGGCAGGTGTTCAACCTCGCTATTCGCGGGCCGGTCGCAGCCGCCCAAAAGCGCCGCCAGTGCGATAGCCGTACTAGCAGAGGCCTGCCGGAAAACACGTCGAAACGAAGCACCCATGGTAAGGCCGCCTTGCTGTGATGATTTCTACTGGATCCGCATGACTATAAAAAAGCTTTCGCCCGTCTGCAAGTCATGCAGTACGGGCGTGCTCTTTTTCTATCTTCTATCCGTGCCGTAAACTCGTGGCGGTCTAAACCACCTTATTTTATCAGCCGCAGGCGCATTTGGTGGGGGTTACCGGTTTCGACTTGGAACCAGCCCAGGTCTTGACGTAGTCATAAGCGTCACCCGCCTGCTGGAAACCGGCTTGCGGTGCTTCTGCCGTCAATGCCGAAGCAAAGGCACCTGCCCATTGAAAAGCCAGTTTCAGTTTGGAGGGTTTCTCGGGGGAATTCTCGTTTGCCATGACTGCTTTTGCCTTATGCGTTGGGTTTCTATGAATTCGATATAAATACCCTATAGCGAATCAAACCTTATGTCAAATGACATTTTAAGGCATTATTAACTAATATAATTACAAAGTTGCCTGTTAGCCGGCTGGCGGGCGGCGGGCGGCGGCGGGGTCAACCAGCTTGCCCTTATGGCGGTGGTAGGCAAACCACGTGGGGCCATAGGTGATGCAAATCTCGGTTTCTTTGGGGATGTCTTTCGCCGCGGTCAGGATAAAGAATGTCGTGTGCCAGTCATTCACCAGTTCATATTCGGCATTCGGTTGCGATAGATGATTGCAGAATGCCGCCGTACCCATCACGAAACAGGCGCCGTCCTCCGGCTTCAAAATACCTGCGCGCGCCGCTGCGCCCTCAGGCAACATCAATGCACTAAAGCAATAGTCACCAAACAGCGTGCTGTACAGCGTCGCACTGTCTTTTTCCGGAAAGACCATCACGGGGGCAACCTCGATCAATTCGCCCTTCTTGATGTCTTCATAACAAAAAACACCGCGCCCCTTGCCGGCAACAGTGTCGATAAAAAGTTCGTTTCGGCGATAAACAGTGCGCTGTTTTTTGCGGAACATAAAAATCTCCATGCCCGCCCCGGACGCTTTTGCGCCGGGGCAGGATGGAAGAAAGAATTACTTCTTCATTTCAGCTTTTTTGGCTTCAGCCTTTTTTTCTGCTTCTTTTTTATGATGGTGCATTTTGTGTTTGCACTTATGTTCCTTCTTCGCACATTCCTTTTTCATTTCTTTGGCAGGTACGTAGTGCTGCTGGGTGCCATAGCTTTGGGCGTTGTCGTTTTGGCGTTCCCAGGCCTGCGAAGCGAAGGCAGGCGCGGACAGGCCGATAACAGCGGAAACAACGGTAGCGCAGATTGCGAATTTGAATGCTTTCATTATATTTCTCCTAAGGGATGATGATGATAGTGGGGTTGGTAGAACAGTTTAGTGAACACGTTTTCAGGCCATCCTCAACTGCGTCCCTGCGCACTGGCGAATAGCCGTTTAATATCTTCCTCAATATGGCGCAGGTGCATGCGGTTGGCATCGTCGTCAAGGCCGTCGTACCACGCACTGGTGAAAAGGCAGCCCGACAGGTAATTTTGACCCGATGGCAGAATGCCAATATCCTGAATGGAATCACGCCGCATGCCGCGGCGGCCCACCAGTGAACGGCGCTGCACCAGCGCCATGTCGATTATTTCAAGCGCCATATGGTCGCAGGCTGCTGTGCGTTCACGCTCCGCAAACCACTGGTTGAAGGCAGATTTCAAGGCGCGGCCATCAAACTGCGCTTGCGGGTCTTCCAGCATGGCGCGCTCAAACACGACTGAAATATCACCGTCTGCGCCCGACAATAAGTGCCGCCACAGGAATGCCGCACCGCCAGAGCGTAATTCCCACGCCGTCAGGTGAATAATCGCGTTTACATCCGCCTCTTCACAACGGCACAGTTTCAGGAAATCTTCCGGCTTCAGCGCGACATCCGGCGCATGGCCCGCCTGCGCATGCCACACACGGCGCAATGCGCCGATAAAGGAAACAAGATAGCGGCTGACGCCTTTTTCTGTTTTTTGCAACAGGTCGGGCTGGTAGCCAAGGTCAAAATGGTTTTGCGCGGGGTAGAAAAAGCTGCTGTTCGGCTCCAGCAGCGGATCAAGGCCGACTGAAACGTCGGCAATCACGGCGGCACGCATCAACAGCCGGCCTGTGGGGCTCTGCTCCAGGATATGGACGAGGTTGCGGATGTAGCCGGCAAAGGCAAGTTCACGCCGCTCAACGGGCGCAAAGCCGGTATCGCCATCCAGGATGGCGGCAAGGCGGACACGAATCCGCTTATCGCCGAAAACCAAAGGCATCGTAGCAGTCCTTACCAGTTTCCGCGGAAGGGAAGTTCAGGCCAGCCTTGGGGCAGCGGGTGCCACCCTTTTGAAAGTACGGGTCGTCATGCGGCTGGCCGCCGCGGCAAAGAATAGTGCAGCAGTGCAAGTCTTTAGTGCGTCTGCGGGTGTGCAGCGCGTTTCACTTTGTCGTTCCATTTCGCAAAATCGACAACTTCTGCCGACAGCTTGATGGATTCTTCGATCATTTGCAGTTCCTTCTCCTGGAAGCTGCGCTCGAATTTAATGAACCACAGGAAGTTCGCGTTGGAGCGGTCTTCGACGGTGGAATAGCACATATCGGTCGGCGCGCGCTGCGACTTCATCGACAGGTAGTTGCGGCCATTGGGCATTTCGCCCAGTTTCTTGAACAGGTCCATGGAAACGCGCGGGCGTTTCACGGGCGCTTTCATGTAGCCGTGCTCGTCCAGCAGCATCTGGTGGATAATGCGCTTGTCGTGCTGCTTCGTGCGGCTGTCTTCAAAGAACTTGTCGTAGGCGGCGCGCGACGCTTCGCCGTTGTTCAGCGTGCGGAAATCAGCTTGCGCTTTAATTTCAAAGGTACGGCTCACGTCGCCCATGGCGGAAGCGGCCATATGATCCCAGGCTTCGGCTTCGCCGGCCAGTTTCAATTCCCATGCAATTTTAATCGACACCATCAGGGCATCGGCCTGCTGCGCGCGGTTGACCAGAATGGCTTCTTCCGGCTCGAACGTCAGCGGGTTGACCAGCGCGCCGTTGACGGCCTGACCTGCACGGCGCAGCTCGCGGCCCAGCATGTTGATGAGGTCGCCTTTCGGGCGGTGCGGGTTCAAAGTCACGATACGGCGGCCGCCCTGCACATAGAACTGCGATGCGGGCGATTGCGCGTCATATATGATCTCGGCGTCGGTGGAGGCCATCAGGGCAACGCCCGTGCGGCTCAGCGACATAATTTCTTTTAAGGTGGAGATGGGAACAATTTCCGCATCTGCGCCGTTGATGTCACAGACCCGGCGTTGGTCCAGGTGCCAGTCCAGCGTGGCGCGATGGCTCAGCTTATTGTTTTCATCGCGCAGACGGCGGGATGTGTCGCGCACGCGGCGCGCATCCGGCCTTAAACCTGCAGGGCGCTTGGAGCCCGACTTGATGATGGTTTTGCCTTCGTTATCGTGTCCGGCGTCTTTGCCCATTACCGCACCCTGTTTTAATCTTTTTACCCTGAAGCCCCTGCCGGTCTGATGAAATCTTCTGTTTCATACTCGCCCGGAATGAGCAGCACATCCTCACACCTCCATATTGGCAGGGAGATGGTTAACAACCCCTTTTCTGGAGTTGAAAAAACAGCAAAATTAGTGGATTACGGAAAAAATAGGCGCTTTTTCTGGGTCTAAAGAACCACAGAATAAAAATAATCTTGCGTCAAATCGATTGTTCTTGGTTTTTTCTATTGATTCTCACCGGCCATGCGTGGCGGTGATTCTATAATTCCCATACGGGCCAATGACTTAAGCTGCGCCAGCAGCATTCCCTGCTGCATCCAGCGCAACCGCGGCATGCTAACGGGAACGTCACGATAGGCATGGTCCGCAAAGTAACCGGACATGCTGGCCAGCATCACCACCTTGTCATTTTCGGGGATGCTCATGCCCTTATAAGTATAGAACAGTTCTTCCGTCCGCCCCAAACCCAGCGCTTCAAGGTTCGAAAACAGGAACGCCAGATCAAAAACCAGCGGGCCGTAGCTCGCGTTCGGCCAGTCGCAAACATAAGTGCGGTCCGGCGTGAACAGGAAGTTATCAATACGCAGGTCGCCGTGCAGCAGGCCTTCGGGCCCAGTCATTTTATCAGACTTGCCTTGCAGCTGTACCAGCACATCCACATTGCGCTCCAGCCATGCCGCGCCTTGCGTTGCGTCTGCAAACAGGGCTGCAAATTTCGGGCGCACGTTTGCATCATTCTTCATGCGCAGCCATTTTTTCTCGCCGTTAAAAAACTGACCGAGGTAAACATGCGCGCTGACATGCGGCAATGTATTCTCCGCCATCGGCTCGCCCTGCCACAGCGGCATAATTTCAAGCACGCGGCGCTGGCTGAAAAGTTTTTCATCATGCGGCAGGTATTCCCACACACCCAGCATCCAGCCGTCATCATCCCCGTCGGAAACAATGCCGATGTAGGCGGGCGCAACATCGCGCAGCACACCCATGGTTTCATACGTCAGGACTTCCTGTGCCAAATTTGCGGCGCCGTGCGACATCTCGCCGGGGTGCGTCCCCTTCACGAAAACGCGGCGGCCGTTGTCAAACGTCATTACATAGCAGGCGGCGGCGGAAAGGCCGCCATAAACCACGTCGGTTGCGGTTATTTTTGCGCCGCACAGCTTTTCCAGCTGGCGAAAAATACCGGGCGGCAAGTCCGTAAAATCGGGCTTCTTTTCGCGGGCGGCGGGTGCTTTAAGCAGGGGCGTAGACAAGATTTTTACATGCCGGTCAGGTGAAGGTTATAATCACGCTGCATCCTGCAGCACAGGCATGCCTTCAATTTTAAGTTCTTCGTCGGACATGCTTACAAGCCCGTCTTTTTTCGCGTGCACTTTGGTCTTGAACAGGCTGTCCTTGAATACCATGTAGGCTTCAAGGTTGAAGGTGCCGTCTTCATCCTGCGAAACATAGGTCACAGGCTCCAGCATTTCCTGCATCACCTTGCGGCCCTGCAGCGGCGGTTCCACCTGCCAGCGAATATCGTCGATGGTTTCAATGATCTGGAAGCGGCCATGACGGCCACGGACATAATTAAAGAAGAACTTTACGTACTCGATGACGTTGCCGCGCTCCAGCACGATGGGCGCTTTTTCGTTCGTCTCGTAAATAGCCTGGTTCGTCCAGTTGATGACGTTCACGTCACCCGGTTTATAAATAACGTACTTGCGCGCGCCCGGCACCGCCGACAGGTCGGTCAGCTCGAACAGGTCGTAATTTTTATAGAAGCCCAGCTTGTGGGAACGTATCGTCGTGCTCTCCATCGAAAAAGGCACGGGTTCAAGATGCGGGTTGATCTCGCTCAAAATCCGCGCAGCCTTCTCGGAATCCAGCTTTTGCCAGTCCTCGGTCATACCCAATCCCTTGAGAATAGTCCCCTTGTTCAGACGGTTATCGTACCCTGAAAACAAAAGCGCAGGGAAGACCGTTTTTGCACAACCTTCATGCCCCAACTTGTGGATAACATTCGGGATAAACCTGTCTATGATTCAGCGCATAAGCCGGGCGCGGGATAAGTCTTTGAGTCAAAACAAGATGATAGGGGGTTTATCCGCGGCAGGACTCCGGAATAGGAAAGCGTGGATAACTTTCATTTACGAAATCCAGACTTATCCACACAATCCACAAAGCTGAATCTTTATGGGATTCCAAGGTGACTCCACCCTTATCCCCAGCCATGCGCGCAATCAAAACTGCCCTTTGGCAAAATAGCCTGTGCGTAAAAATCACTCATCCCTGTTATCCCCGCTATACCCCTGCCCAACAGACTCCAACTACTTAAGAATATACTTATATATATGTTTGGTTTACTTCTCGGGCATACCGGAATACGACCAGCGTTCCAACGGATAGACACAAAGGCCTGCAGTTGAATACACAAGCATTACCAGACCAACAACACGCTGCCACGGGGGCAGAAAAGCCCCTCCTGAACGCTCTGCACGGTAGGGCGCAATCACAAGCGCCGTTCTGGTTCATGCGTCAGGCGGGCCGCTATCTGCCCGAATACCGTGACCTGCGTAAGACGGCGGGCGGCTTCCTTGACCTTTGCTTCAATCCGGACTTTGCGGTTGAAGTCACGCTGCAACCCATCCGCCGTTTCAACATGGATGCCGCCATCCTGTTTTCCGATATTCTGGTTATTCCCTATGCCTTGGGTCAAAAACTAGAATTCCTCGAAGGTGAAGGCCCAAACCTTGGCCCCTTCAATCCGGATGCACTTGCGTTTGACGATACCAGGCTTGCCGCCGTCTACGAAACACTGCGCCGCCTGCGTGCTGACCTGCCCGCCGATAAAACCCTTATCGGCTTTGCCGGCGCGCCCTGGACGATTGCCTGCTACATGGTGCAGGGCCACGGTGATGGCGCCTTCAATAAAGCCAAAATCCGCGCGTACAAAAATCCCGATGCTTTCGACAAGCTCATCAACATGCTTGTTGAAGTCACGGCGCAATACCTGATCAAGCAGGCGCAAAACGGCGCGGATGCCCTGCAGCTGTTCGACAGCTGGGCAGGTTTGCTGCCCGAACCATATTTTACCCGCTGGGTCACAACCCCCGCCCGCAAAATCCGCGAACTGGTGGCAACCGCCTGCCCCGGCGTTCCGCTCATCGGCTTTCCGCGCGGTGCCGGCAGCTTGTATGAAGCTTATGCCGCCCATGCCGGCGTTAATTGCATCGGCCTTGATACGCAGGTGGATATGCAGTGGGCGGCCAAGGCCCTGCCGCATGATGTTTGCCTGCAAGGCAACCTTGACCCCGTATTACTGCTGACTGGCGGCAAAGCCATGCGTGACGGGGCAGAACGTATCATGACGGCCATGCAGGGCCGTCCGTTTATTTTCAACCTTGGTCATGGCGTTATCAAGGAAACGCCGCCAGAACATGTGGCGGAGCTTTCAAGCATCATCCGGGAATTCCGCGCATGAAGGCCGCCGTCGTCCTCATGAATCTTGGCGGGCCTTTAAGCCGGGAAGATGTACGCCCCTTCCTCACCAATTTCTTCATGGATAAAAACATTATCGCCGTGCCGTACCCGCTGCGCTGGCTGATAGCCCGTTACATTGCCAAAACCCGCAGCCAGGGCGCCGCCAAAACCGCCTATGCCGCGCTGGATTATAAATCGCCGCTGCTGGAAAACACCAAAGCGCAGGCAACCGCGCTGGAAGCCGCGCTGCACAACAAGGGCATTCAGGCAAAAACTTTCGTTTCCATGCGCTACTGGCACCCCATGGCAAAGAAAGTGGTGCAGGACCTCGAAGAATACGCGCCGGATAAACTTATTCTGCTGCCGCTCTACCCGCAGTTTTCCACCACCACCACCGGATCGTCGTTTGAAGATTTCTGGCAGGAAGTGCAAGCCGCCGACGGAAAGCTGCATGCGCGCTGGAATGACGAAATGAAGGTCGGCAGCATTGGCTGCTACCCGCTGCTGGATGGTTTTATTCAAGCCTCGGCCGATAATATCCGCACGGCGCTTGCCAAAGCGCCCGCCGGCAGCCGCGTGCTATTTTCCGCCCACGGTCTGCCTGAAAAAATTATAGAAGGCGGTGACCCGTACCAGATGCAGTGCGAAAAATCGGCTGCCGCTATTGCCGCCGCCGCCGGCCTGCAGGACGGCGCGTGGGAAATTTGCTACCAGTCCCGCGTCGGCCCCCTAAAATGGATCGGCCCGTCAACCGAGGAAGCCCTGCACAAAGCCGCGCACGATAAAGTCGCCGGCGTTATCGTCTATCCGCATGCCTTTGTTTCCGAACACGTGGAAACACTGGTTGAAATTGAAATGGAATACCGCATCAAAGCCGGTGAAATGGGCATCCCCTATTTTGACCGGGTGCCGACCGTCAGCACCCACCCGCTGTTTATCGGCGGTCTGGCGGATGCGGTTGAAGCTACCATCAACGGCCAGCCGCTGCCAAAAATTTGCGGCAATGATTTCCGCCGGTGCGGCTGCAAAGGAAAAATATGAAGGACTTTATTGTTGAACATTACAACGTCATCAAGGCGCTGCATGTGATAGCCATTATTTCATGGATGGCGGCGCAGCTTTACCTGCCCCGCCTGTTCGTTTACCACGCCGATGCGGATAAAGGCTCGGAGCTTTCCGAAACGCTGAAAATCATGGAACGTAAATTACTGCGCTTCATCATGAACCCCGCCATGATCGCGGCGTTCATTTTTGGCGGCCTGATGATCTGGGGCAACCCGGACTTGATGCACCAGCCCTGGATGCACGTGAAGCTGGCCGCTGTACTGCTTCTCACCGCGTTCCACGGCGCCTGCGCCCGCTGGCGCAAGGCCTTCGTGGCCGACAAAAACACCCACAGCGCTAAATTCTACCGCCAGATAAACGAAATCCCGACCCTGCTGATGATCATCATCGTCATCATGGTCATTGTACGACCGTTTTAGTCTTCAGGGATTAAGTTTTCCCAGGCCTTTGCGCTTCGGGGCGGCAGCGTGGGTTTTTAATTTTTCCTGCAGGTCTTGAAAGGCGGCGTTGCGGTCTTCGTTGGTGGCGTAGCTGAAGCTGATGCTGTCGGGGTAAGGGTTGCTGGCCGATTTCTGGCTGTGGATGTGAATGCTCTTACGGCCCGATCTTTCATCATCGTGGAAAGATACAAAACCGATCAGCGCGCGGTTGATGAAGCTGGAGCGCTCCGGCGTTGACATGTCGATCATGCTGGTATTCACGCTGGCGACAGCTTTCGAGAATGATACGCGGGCAGACGTATCCAGCGTATGGGCTTTGCTGGTGGCTTCGGCGAAAATTTCGCGAAGGTTACGTTTGTCTTCACCGCCGTTGAAAATATCGTTGCTAATCTCGTTTACATCGTGGCGTTTCACCTGCACATCAAGGGAACCCGAGCCTTCAAACCAGACGTTGACCTGGTACCCATCGTCACGCACCTGCGTGACCGATGCAGGGTCGATATAAAGGGCAGAAGCGCGGCTCCAGCGGGCATGCGCTTCGTCCGGCGCATAGGTTTGCAGCGCTTTTACGGCTTTCACCGCGTTCAACAGTTCTTCCAGCTCCTCCGGTTTTGTGCCGTAGCTTTCTTCGCGTCCAATGCCGCGCACGCCGACGATAGTGCCGTAGTTGCCGGTTTTATCCTCCGCGCTGACGGTAAGGTAGGTGACGGCCTCGGGGTTGATGTAGTGGTCGTATTCCTTCAGCGTGTCGTTATCGGCGGGCCAGCGCACGGGAAACTGCACCAGCGGCGCGCCGGCTGCGCGCAGTTTTTCAATCGCATCGGCAGGGTCAAGGTTCCAGCCTGCGGCATCCACCCACGCCAGCTGGCCCGCGCTGTTATAGACGGTGAATTCCGTCTTGCCGTCTGCGCCCTTGTTGATGTGAACGCCGGTCACGTCGCTGGCTTCCACGAAAAGGGGACGAGTGTCATCTTTGGCGATGTTGATATAAGACATACTTGAAAAACCTCAATTTTTTGCGAAATAACGAGCCGAGAATAGAAAAGCCTCCTATATATGTCAATCTCAATTTTACCGAATATTTAAAGTTGACATACATAAGGCGGTTTGGTACATTCCGGTCATCAAGCCTACTTTCTAAAAGGCATCCCCGCCGGTTTTTCCGCGGGAGATCTTGGCGCAGAACAATCCGACATAAACGAACAGTCACCTTCTCATCGAGAAAAATCCCGACGCAACATAGGCCATCCGGCCCCGTAACAGTCAAAACCCCCAAACAGCATCCGCAACAGTCCTTCATAAAAGGACTCCCGCAAAACAACACGGAAAGAGCAACAATACAGTGGTAAAGCGCACACGGCATCCCGGTCACCAAGGTCAAGGTGGCGGTAATAATTTCCAGGGCGGCAATGGCACGCCCGATGCCCCCCATCCTGAAATCACGCCGGAAGAAGAGGCCGCAGCCGCCCGCCGTGACCCCAACGCGAAAATCATGGACCTGCACGAACTGAAAACCAAGTCGCCCGCCGACCTGCTGGCGTACGCTGAAAGCCTGCAGCTTGAAAACGCTTCCACCATGCGCAAACAGGAAATGATGTTTGCGATCTTGAAGCGCCTTGCAGAACAAGACATTCCAATCTCCGGCGCCGGCGTCCTCGAAGTTTTGCAGGACGGCTTTGGTTTCCTGCGCTCCCCTGAAGAAAACTACCTGCCGGGCCCCGACGATATTTACGTCTCTCCCTCGCAAATCAAGCGCTTCGGCCTTCGCACCGGCGATACCGTTGAAGGCGAAATCCGCGCGCCGAAAGACAACGAGCGCTACTTCGCGCTGCTCCGCGTCAATCAAATCAACTTTGAAAGCCCCGAAAGCCTTCGCCACCGCATCAACTTCGACAACCTCACGCCGCTTTATCCCGACCGCAAAATCAAGCTGGAGCTGGATGACCCGACGCAAGGCACCGCGCAAAAGCAGGGCAAGCATAACAAGAGCTCGCAAGTGCAATTGCAGCGCGTGATCGAGCTGGTCTCGCCGCTCGGCTTCGGCCAGCGCGCGCTCATCGTCGCGCCGCCCCGTACCGGTAAAACAGTGATGATGCAGAATATCGCGCATTCGATTGAAACCAACCACCCCGGCGTCTACCTCATCGTGCTGCTCATCGACGAGCGCCCGGAGGAAGTGACCGACATGGCACGTTCCGTGAAGGGCGAAGTCATTTCGTCGACGTTCGATGAACCCGCTGCCCGTCACGTGCAGGTTGCGGAAATGGTGCTGGAAAAAGCAAAGCGCCTCGTCGAACACAAGCGCGACGTCGTTATTCTGCTCGACTCCATCACCCGTCTGGGCCGTGCCTACAACACGGTCGTGCCGTCATCCGGCAAGGTCCTGACCGGCGGTGTGGACGCCAACGCCCTGCAGCGCCCCAAGCGCTTCTTCGGCGCGGCGCGCAACATCGAACAGGGCGGCTCCCTTACCATCATCTCGACCGCGCTTATCGATACGGGTTCGCGCATGGATGAGGTCATCTTTGAAGAATTCAAAGGTACCGGCAACTCGGAAATCGTTCTTGACCGCAAACTGGCTGACAAGCGCGTCTTCCCCGCCATCGACATTCAAAAGTCGGGCACGCGGAAAGAAGAGCTGCTGGTCGACCAGGGCACGCTGTCGAAAATGTGGATCCTGCGCAAGTTGATGTCCCCCATGGGTACGTCGGACGCAATGGAATTCATGATCGACAAAATGAAGGACACGAAAAACAACGACGAGTTCTTCAAGCTCATGAACCAGTAACAGCCGGTTTCACCAAACCGTCTTTCAAGGGTTTTCGTCATGGACTTGCCATCGCCGCTTGAAATTACCTGCATCGTGCTTGCAATCGGCGCGGTCGGGTATATTGGCGCCGAAATGTTCGATATGCAGGTAAAAATGCGCATGCGGCCGACGAAGTTTGACGTCAGCTACACGCCCGACGACCCGCTTATTGTCGCCGCCGCCGAAAAATCCCGCGCCACGCTGCCGCAGTTTGAAGAACTGCTGAAGCTGTACCCGCAGTTTTCCTCTCTCGCGCTCGGCCCTATTGGCCCGAACGGGGAAGTCACGCCTGTGCTGGTCAAGGGCAAGCTGGCAGACGGCAGTGGTTATATCGTCCGCAAGGCCCGCACTGAAAAAGGCCAGACGATTGAGGAAGGCGAAGAATTCACCGCCAAAACCGGCGACATTGTCGACTGGATTGTATACGAAAGCAAAAAACGCGACCGTATTCATGGCGGCTTTACCCTGCGCGCTGTCGTGAACATTGCGCGGCGCGACGAAGTTTACATCCCCGCCCATGCGCTGGCGCAGGAAAGAAAGTTCATCAGCGAATAATTAATGCGGCAGCAGCTTTAGCGCGGCTTCAACCCAGCCGGGTTTTTGCACCGCGAAGAAGGCAAGCGCAACCCATGGCACCAGCGTTGTCAGCAGCGCTAGTTTCCCCTGCTGCCCTGCGGCGGGCAGGCCTTTTTCTTCATTGCTCAACACGCTTTCCGGCAGCATGCGCTTTAGCGCGCCGGCAGCGACAATTTTAATTGCCAGCCACGCGACCACGTAGCTCAAAAGCCAGATCGCTGCATCCCCCGCGACGGAAAATTGCGGCTTGCCGTTTTGCTTGAAGATATTATCGACCATTGCATGCGCGGCGGTCATAAAGTATGCGGCCGAAATTGCCGCCGCAACAACCGTGCCGACAATCAGCCCCTTGGTGCGCGGGCCTTTAGACAGCGCCAGCAAGGCAACATCGGCATATTTTACGACAGCCTTGGCATATTTATCCGACAGAACCAGCGGGTATTCCTTGATGATCTGCCCGTAAACATAGCGCTTTGAATGCTTCGCAAGGCCGGAGAGCGCATAGCGTATAACCCGGTATTTGCAGGCCTGGTCCACCAGCGCTTCGGCCGCCAGCGGGCCTTTCGACAGTTTGAACAGCGCGTTGATGCCGGGCTTGATGATATTATCCAGCAACGGGTCAACACCCATGATGCGGCCTGTAAGCCCCGCAACACCGGCCGGAAAAACTTTCCCCTCGATGGAGAATTCAACGCTCGCCAGCGGCAAAAACGCAAAGTACGGCACCAGCAAATAAGCCGTCGTCGGTTCCTGCATCAGTCTGAAAATTTCGGCGTGTTCTTCGGTTGCCAGCTGGCGCACGCCCAGTTTGTCCATGACCTGCTGTACGTCCTGCGGCATTTGCTGGCGGTCGACTTCGAAGCTGCCGTGGGCATGGAGGGTCACGTCATAAATATGCGTCCAGAAACCGCTGGCATCGCATTCGGTGCAGCTGACGCTGCCCTTGCCCGCGCACTTATTGCAACGCAGCTGGCAGGCGCCCTGGCAGGTGGGGCAAACGACTTTGCCGGTGGTGTTGCAGCGGGTGCAGGGGCCGCGGTTGCCATCCGGCATTTCCGCTTGTCCTGCGCCAAAGCACACGGGGCAGGCGGCCATGCCGCCCGAATTGCAATTGCCGCAGGGAACCGCACCGGTTTTGCTGCAGGTGGCGCAAGCAAAGGCGGCAAGGCCGCCGCATTTGGTACATTCATCAACAACGCAATATTCCTTGCGTGTTACCGCCAGCGGCAATTTAAAATGCTTCATGCCCCAGCCGCGCCCGGGGTCGGTCGCGATATGCTGCATGATTTCGACCTGCACATCGTGCGACGCGATGAATTCGGCGGCAATACCGGCGGAAAGGCCGACAATGGCGGCTTCATTCGCCATGACCTGCCCATGCGGGCGCTTGCCTTTCAGCTGGCTTTTGACCATCTCGGGCTTTAACGCAACGCGGATCGCGCCGGGAATTTGGTGGACGAGCGTTTCATGGCGCGCAAGGCGAACCTGTTCCGCCTTCAAGCCGTTGCCGTCAACGATGCGGCCCAGGCGGTCAGCGGCTTTCTCCCCGATCTGGAAGTGAATTTCTGCCGGCTGCTCGGGGACGAAATCAGGTTCCATCAGGTGCCGACTTGGGCTTTCTTGGCTTTCGCCAGGTGCGTTGCCAAAAAGTCTGCGGTTCGGGCGTTGGCCTGGCGCGCGGCTTCCTTGTCGTAGTGCTGGCCGCCTTCACGCGCGAAGGCATGGTCAACATCCGGATACACGTGAATTTCAATGTTGTTGTGCTTGTTCAGCGCGGCCAGAATTTTTTGCTGCGCTGCCAGCGGCACGAATTTGTCTTTTTCGGCAATATGCATCAAAAGCTGCTTCTTGATATTGCCGGCTTCATCCAGAATTTCATCAATGCCGACGCCGTAATAGCTGACGCTGCAATCCACTTCCGACCGCGCGGCCATCAGGTACGCAAGCCTGCCGCCAAGGCAATAGCCCAGCGCGCCAACCTTGCCGTTGCTGCCTTTGTCGGCACGGATGTAATCAACCGTCGCCTTCAAATCTTCAATGCCGAGATCTACGTTAAAGCCGTTATACAGCTTAAAGGCCTGCTGCCATTCAATTTCTGATTTATCGGTGATCTGGATGCCGGGTTCCTGGCGCCAGAACAGGTCGGGGCAGATGGCGGTGAAACCGCTATGCGCCAGCTGGTCGCAAATGCCGCGCATCACGGCGTTGACGCCAAAAATTTCCTGAATGACCACAACCGTGGGGGCGGGACCGCCCGTTTCCGGAGTGGCAAGATAGGCGCTAAAGCTGCCGCCGTCTTTTGACGGAATGGTGACGTCTTTTTTCATGAAGGCCCCCTTTAAATAAAATCCTGAACAAGACTAGCTTTTTATCCCCAGCGGTCAATCACTATATGTCCGGTCCGGCTATATAAGCAGGGTTAGCTATCATTCGCCGCAGGGCGGCGTTGCCGCCGCCGTTCTTCCAGCAGCAGCTGCCGCAGTTCTTCAGCATCCGTCACGGGCGGCAGGCAGGTGCGGCCGACGCAAATATAGGCTGTGGCCCTGCCGCCGACGGATTGTTTGCCATATGCCGGATGTGTGTCCGGCACAGCAATTGCCCCCTCCGCTTCCAGCAGAACCATACGGGGCAAAGATATTGTCCGTAATACTTCCATCAGCGCCTCCCGCCCCATGCGGCCCGCCAGCACAACGCTGACCGGGTGGGCAACGAAGTCGCTATTCGCCAGCAGCGTGGTAAGCGGGAAGAACCGCTGCATGATGTCGGCAGAAAAAGCCCGCGCCGTTTCTTCCGCCAGCGCAAGGTAGCTTTGCCTGCCGGTCAAAAAATACAGCCGGCCGAAGGTGCCTACCAGCGCGCCGTTGCCCGAAGGGGTTGCCGTATCATCCGCCGTTTTGGGACGCAAAATTAAATCGGGACTTTCCAGCGACAGGAAAAATCCTTTGCCGTCGTTATCGTAATAATCCGCCTGCAAAATCGCCGCCCATTTTTCGGCTTGGGCCAAATAGGCATGGTTGCGCGTGTTTTCAAAAAACAGCAGCGCCGCATCCATCATGTTGGCGTAATCATCCAGCATAGCGGCGTGGGCTTTGCGGTCTTCGCAGTAAACGTGGTTCAGCTTGCCGTCCGCATCCATCATGTGGCGGGTGACAAAGCTGAAGGCATTGCCCGCCATGCGCATATATTCCGGCTCCGCCAGTGCAAAGCTGGCGCGGATAAGCGCGGCGATCGCAAGGCCGTTCCAGTCCGCCAGCACTTTATCATCCCGTTGCGGGGCAGTGCGGCCAGCGCGCTTTTGCAGCAATTTTTCGCGCAAGCCGACAAGGCGTTTTTCTTCCGCGTCGGTCATGTAGTTTTGGTGCTTCAGGCGGTTCAAAATATTCACGCCTTCCCAGTTGCCAAAGGCCGTCACGTCATAGCTTTGCTTGAACAGCAGCGCATCAGCGCCCAGGGCGGCATCAACATCATCCGCGCGCCAGACGTAATAAGCCCCTTCATGCTTGTGGCCGTGGCCATCATCGCTATCGGCATCAAAGCTGCTGGCAAAGGCGGTTTCATCACCTGCCGTTACGGCCATGTCGCGCGCCATAAAGGCGATGGTTTCACGGATGCGGTCACGAAACAGCGGATTTTGCGTTTCTTTATACACTTCCGCCAGCAGGCTTACGAACAGCGCATTGTCGTACAGCATTTTTTCAAAGTGCGGCACCAGCCATTCGGCATCTACCGTATAGCGTGCAAAGCCGCCGCCAAGGTGGTCGTAAATGCCGCCCTGGCACATGGATGTCAAGCTTTGCACCACAGCCGCCTTGAAGGCATCATTGCCGCTGCGAATATAATTATCCCACACCAGCGACAATGCCGGTAGGGAGGGAAACTTCGGCGCGCCACCAAAGCCGCCGTGCGCGGAATCAACCGCGGATAAAAAGTAAAACCCGACCTTGTCCAGCATTTCCCGCGTCACAATGCCGCCGGTTTGCGGGGCCTGCAGTTTGTGCAGCGCGGTTGTCAGGCTATGCACGTTGTGGTTAATGCGCTCCTGCTCGTCCGTCCAGCTCATGTGCACGCCGCGCAACACTTCGCGGAAGCTGGGCAGGCCGTGGCGGGCAAGGGGCGGAAAATACGTGCCGCCCCAAAATGGCTCGCCCGCCGGCGTTAAGAACATGGTGAGCGGCCAGCCGCCTTGCTGGTCCATAAGCGCAAGGGCGCGCTGGTAAATCATGTCAAGGTCGGGGCGTTCTTCGCGGTCAACCTTGATGTTGATGAAGTGCTGGTTCATCAGGGCGGCGGTTGCTTCATCCTCGAAGCTTTCATGCGCCATCACGTGGCACCAGTGGCAGGCGGCATAACCGATGGAAAGAAGAATGGGCTTATTTTCCGCCTTTGCCTTCGCCAGCGCAAAGCTGCCCCACGGCATCCAGTGCACGGGGTTATCCTTGTGTTGCCGCAGGTAGGGGCTGGTTTCACGCTCGAGCAAATTCATGTCGGTAAATTCATTCTGTCGGCAGAAAATTCTTGTTGTTGCGTATGGATTTAATTACCGTAGACTACAACAGCTGAAGCCCTTTAGGAAACAATCATGAGCAGCGATAAACCTTTTTACAGCCAGCATATTTTCTGCTGCACCAATGAACGCCCGCCGGAAGCGCCGCGCGGCAGCTGCAAGGCCAAAGGCTCGGTCGAGCTGCGCAACTACATGAACGCCCGCGTAAAGGAAGAAGGCCTGAAGGACGGCCGCCGCATCAACGCCGCCGGCTGCCTTGACCGGTGCGAGCTTGGCCCCGTCATGGTCATCTACCCCGAAGGCACGTGGTATACCTATGCCACCAAGGCGGATGTCGATGAAATCATCGAACGCCACATGAAAAATGGCGAAATTGTGGAACGCCTGCGCCTTGACCCCGCGCAAAAAGACCTGACCGAAGAACAAAAACAGGGAAGGCTGCCGACAACAGCCACCTGCTGATGGAAACCATCTTCGCCCTTGCCACAGGTTCATACCGCGCCGGTGTTGCCGTGGTGCGCGTTTCCGGCCCTGCCGCCTTCGCCGCCTTTCGCGCCCTCACGGGCCGCGAAACAGTCACGCCGCGCCAGGCAGTGGTTTCAAGCTTGAAAGACCCTGCGAATGGCGCGCTGCTGGATTACAGCGCGCTGGTGCTGGCCTATGCAGGGCCGCGTAGCTTCACAGGCGAAGATACGGTTGAATTCAACCTGCATGGCGGCCGCGCGATCATTGAAGGCGTTTTGCGCGTTCTTGGCACGCTGCCCGGCTGCCGTATAGCAGAACCCGGTGAATTCACCAAACGCGCCTTCCAGAACGGCAAGCTTGATTTAACCGAAGCGGAAGCGGTTGCGGATTTGATTGATGCCGAAACCGAAGCGCAAAAGCTGCAGGCGCTTGACCAGGTTGGGGGCGCCCTGCGCCGCCTCTATCAAAGCTGGACGGATACGCTGGCAGGCCTGCTGGCGCATCAGGAAGCGGACATCGAATTCCCCGAGGATGATCTTCCGCAAGGCCTGTCGCAAACACTGGAACCCGCACTTAAAAAATTGCAACATGACATTCAAAACCATTTGAATGACGGCCGCCGTGGCGAGCGTTTGCGCCAAGGCATCCGCATTGCTATTTTTGGCGCGCCTAATGCCGGTAAATCCAGCCTTATGAACGCGCTTGCGCGGCGCGACGTGGCAATTGTTTCCGATGAAGCCGGCACCACGCGCGATATTATCGAAGTGCACCTGGACCTCGGCGGTTACCCCGTGATACTTGCGGATACGGCGGGGCTGCGCGACACCGAAAATAAAATAGAAGCCGAAGGCATTCGCAGAGCCGCCGCCGCCGTACAGGAAGCCGATTTGAAAATTGCGCTGTTCGACGGCACCACAAAATTGCGCGATGCCGAAACCGAACGGCTGGTGGATGCTGAAACGCTGGTCGTCTATACCAAGGCTGACATTGCAAAGAACGACAGCGGCATGAACATTTCCGCGACGACGGGAGAGGGAATTGACGCACTGCTGCAAGCCCTGACCGAGAAGGCCTCCGCTGCCTTCAAAACAAAATCCGGCCCGCCCTTAACCCGCGAACGTCACCGCCGCGCGCTGGAAGATGCCGCGGCCAGCATCACCCGCGGGCTTACCGCACCCCTGCCGGAACTTGCTGCGGAAGACATGCGGCTTGCCCTGCGCAGCCTTGGCGCCATTACCGGGCGCGTGCATGTGGAAGAATTGCTGGATAAAATCTTCCGCGATTTCTGCATCGGGAAGTAAGAAAAATTTTAAGGCATGCGCGGCTTGAAGCGCACAGGTTTCAAAACCGCGGCGGGCTTGCGCAAACCATTCGTCATCGCGGTCGTGAAATCAGTATTAATGCCGGCGATCAACGGTTCTTCCTTCGGCGCGGCAAACAGGCCGTTGCGGCCAAGGCTGATGCGCCATTTGGCTTCAACATCCAGCACCACGTAAATGTCGATGCCTTTGGGGTCGGGGTTATCCCCCGGTACTTTTTTGGGCAGAATGATGCGGGCGTTGTAGCCCTGCGCTGCGGCGGCGGCTCTAATTTGCTGGAACAGCGGCGGGTCGGGCGTGACCGGCACAATCTCCACCACCGTTTTCGGGCCGCCGCCCATCATCACGACATGCTTGTCTTCAAACATGTCAATTTCGCGGCCAATGAAGGTCGCGAGCAAATCGGGCTTATCGGCAGTGTCAGCGGGGTTGGTGGTCATGTCAGGGGAATCCGGCAACTGGGGCAAAACATCGTGGCATACTAATGGATCAACATAAGTTATGTCAATTTAACTTCGCCAATAAAACCATAACATATTGTTTAGTATAGATAATTTAATCATCTTGCCGAAAGGGGCGGAACACACTATCAATAGTTGAAACCCCCAAAAATTGCCACAAAAGGTAATGGTTTCGCCCTGTCAGCGCAAACCAAGCATCGTCTTGCTGTGCGCGTTTCCTGCCCGGTTGCGGGCTTTTTATGGAGTAAACCATGCGTATCGAATCCGAACCGAAGCTTGATTTTGACGACGTTCTCATCCGCCCCAAACGCTCGCGCCTGAAATCGCGCGGGGATGTGGATCTGCGCCGCACTTTCAAGACACCGCATGGCAAGGTCGAAATTACCGGCGTGCCCATCATCGCCGCTAACATGGATACGGTCGGCACGCTCAAAATGGCGGCGGCCCTGGCTGGCCACGGCATTTTTACGTCGCTGCACAAACACTACAAAATCGAAGAACTGGTGGCGGCAAAAGTCTCGACAGATTATTCCTTCATCACCTTCGGCATCGAGGACCTGAAGAAGATTGACGCGGTAATGGAAGCGCTGCCCGGCGCCAACAAAATCTGCCTCGATGTCGCCAACGGCTATACCGAGCATTTCCTCGACTTCATCCGCGAAGTGCGCGCGCACCATCCGCAAAAAATCATCATGGCCGGCAACGTCGCCACGCCCGACATGACCGAAGCGCTCATCCTCGCGGGTGCTGACATTGTGAAAGTCGGCATTGGCCCCGGTTCCGCCTGCATGACGCGCGCCATGACCGGCATCGGCTACCCGCAGCTTTCCGCCATCATCGAATGTGCAGATGCCGCGCACGGCCTTTCCGGCTTTATCTGCGCTGACGGCGGCTGCAAAATGCCGGGCGATGTTTCCAAGGCTTTCGCAGCAGGTGCAGACTTCGTGATGCTTGGCGGCATGCTGGCAGGCCATACGGAATCACTGACCGATGAACAGTTACAGGCGGTGAAAGACACGGGCGGACAGGTCGAATACTACGGCATGTCGTCAAAAGTCGCGATGGACCGCTATTCCGGCGGCGTCGCCGCCCACCGCGCTTCCGAAGGCCGCGTTGTGAAAGTGGAATACAAGGGCGACGTCAAAAATTCCGTGCAGGACATTCTCGGCGGCGTCCGTTCCGCCTGCACCTATGTCGGCGCCGGCCGTTTGAAGGAATTTTCCAAACGCGCGACTTTTGTGATTAAGAAATAATGAAGGCTAAAAAACCGCCGCTAGTACAGGCGGCGGTTTTTTTATGGGTTTAACTTGTACAGCACGGGCTTATCCCCGGGCATATCGAAAAATTTCAGGCCGGCTTGTGGTATCATCCAATTTTCCAGTGCCTGTTGCGGGAGGCGTGACAGCCAGCTGTCGTTGTTATACAGCGATGGACAGGTGAATAGCGCGCTGACATGGCGCTTTTGCAGCAGGCCTCGCGCTTGCTGTGCTATCGCTGCTTCTTCAATACCTGCAATATCACGCAGGCCTGCACCCTCGCGGTGATAGTTTGACGCAATAATGTGATAGGGCGTGAAAAACTGCGCTTCCCCGCCCGCGTCCCGCGGCACAAAAATAACCGCCGGCGCATCGCCCAGCAACGGTTGCAGCTGCCCCGTTTGCAGCACATAGCGTAATTGCGCAAGGCACCATGTTTTTTCCGTTGCAGGCACAGGCAGCGCCTTGGCCAAAAGTGACAGGCACAAGTAAGCCGCGCCGACCAGAAGGGCTGCGCGCGTTTTGCGCGGTGCGCCCTTTAGCCATGTAAATAGCCATGATGCGCCGCCGGTTGCGAAACCCGGCAGCAACGCCGCCATGACAAGAATGGCCACGGGCTGGAGGTAATATTCCCAGCGTATCTGCACCAGTACCAGCAGCAGCGTAAATCCTAATGCCGCGCCTGTAACCAGCAGGAAGCGCTGCTTGGGCGCTCGCAAACGGTGGCTGCAAAAAGCAAGCGCCAGTAAAACCGCAGCGGCAACAGGGCCGGCCAACGTGCGCAGAATAACGAGCGGGGCGCCAAGAAAAAGCGGTTTTGCTTCCCCTATTTTCGGCATCATCCACTGCATGACGAAGGGATCTGCCATAACCATCGGCCCCTTGAAAAATAGCGGGTACAGCAGCCATTGCGCGGCGATCACGCTAAGTCCGCAAAGCGCGGCAATGCCAATGCGCATTTTTGATGACAAGGACGCACGGCAGTATAACGCAGTCATCAACGCAGCACCCGCCGCCGTCAGCCAGAGCAGCGCAACCTGCGGCAGTGACAAACTGTCGTAGGTGATGCGCGTCGCGATTTCAGGCGCCGGCATTTCAACAAAAAGCGCCAGCGTCGTAAGCGCCGCAGCAGCTGAAAAAACAATGCATAGGCGTTTTGCTTTTGCAGGCGCAGCAATTGCCTCCAAGCCTAACACGGCTGCCACGAACGCCGCCGGCAGCAAACCTTCGGGGCTTATCCAGATCATCAGGCCGAGAAAAGCACCCAGTAGCCATGCTTTTTTTTCTGCCAGCAGCAGCCATAGCACGCCGCACCACAACAGGCTTAAAAGCCCGTGGTGATCGACATCGCCGGCGGCGAAATAATCAAGGCCGCCGGCGGCAAAAAGAACGGCGGCGACAGCCAACACGTAAACATGCCGGAAATGCACCTTTGCCGCCTTTTGCACAAACCACAGTGCGGCAAGGCCCATTATTCCCGGTAGCCAGGTGGCTGCCAGCATCAGGCGGACGGTCAATGACTGGCTTGTGGGCAATAACAAGGCAATCAGCGCCAGCAGTGCGTCCAGCGGGCGTGTCCAGGGCGTTGTAACGCCGCCGAAAGGCGCGTTGGTGCCGGCCACAGCATGGTTGAAAAAATCGCCGCCAGCCGCAGGTGTCATCCACTGCCGCACCTGCACCAGCCGCAACCAGGCATCCGTGTCCGGCGGGTTCAGGGGCAGGGTAAGCCCAGGGAAGTTCATGATGGCATGGAAATGCGCCAGCAATTCAGGGCTGTCGAGCGCCAAAAAAATAACCGGCAGCCAGATCAGCAATGACAGCAGCGCGCGACGGCTTTGCAACTGTGTCACGGTCATAGCAGCCTGCGCTTTCTCCAGCAAGCTTTGCAAAAGCGCCCAGTTTGCGCCGTATGCTGCCACGCAGCCCAGCACAACGGCAGCCGTGCGGCCTTCAATACCTACCGGCGGTTCGGGAATGCGCAAGACGCGGGTGAAAACGGCGTAATTTAAAATCATGCTTGCTACTGCAAGTGCGCCATAAGGAACAGGCTTGCCCTGCGCCGTGCGGGCTTCTTTGTAGGCTGCGAAAGTGAAGCGGCTGTGCAGGAAAAAAGTCATTAACGTGGCAGGCAATATAGAAACGAGCCGCGCTATGTGCGGGCCGCTGCCGCCGGCTACCAGCAGCTCCAGCATGGCAATATCCACGGCAAGGCCTGCAAGGCAGGCAGTGGCATAAGCGGTAAAGAGGGAGGAGAAATGCAGCCGCATAAAACAAAGACGCCTTCTTTTGAAAGAGCGTCTTTATTCTGCCCCATAAAACGGGGCGAGTGATAGGGGGTAGATCGCCGCTATTACATTTTAGGGCGATAGCAGGGGCAAATATCCTGCAGGCGCGGGGCGGGTTTTGCCGCCTGCGGTTGCTGGGCATCTGCTTTCGGGGCTTTGTCGTTAAATGCTTTGGTCATCGAATGCTTCCTTACATCAGGTTTAGCAGGGTGGTTCAGGAAGCTATTCGCGTGCCGGGCGTCTTTGGTTACAGGGACGATAAAAAGAGGCCCAATAAAAACGAAGCCCCGCTCTACAAGGCGGGGCCAGTTTTAGATAGTCTTTTTATTAATTAAGTACCCTCTCTTAGGCCGAGAGTTATTGTTGAGCCCTTTTTTTGCTTTTGGCGGGCTGTAGTTTAGGTGAGCGGATTGAAACCCCCGGCTCAACATTAAGATGAAGCACGCCCTTTGTATGCCGCAGCGCAACAGAACGCAAGGCTTCTTTTCATAATTTTAATATTATCGTTTGTCTGATTAAAATAAAATTATAATTCACGCCTTTCGAAAAACCTGTAATTTAATTACGTATTGTGCGTTTCATTAAGGTTTATGACCAATTTTTGCATCTGAACAGTGTTTACCAGTACTGCTGGTGGATCCCACTCGAGTCGTTTGCGGCATAGAAGGCAAGCGGCGGCAAGATTGCGGGCGCGCGCCGCAACGTCACCGCCTCATGTGTCATAACATCAGGCACGATGCGCCATAACACCGTTGACAAAAAGCAAAAAAATCAGTAGTTTGCCTTGCTTCATTGAAGGGCAACCTCTCAGTGATGCCAACTATTTGAAAAGTATTGGAATCGATATCATGAAAAAGACTTCGTCTCTGAAATCGCTGAAATCCCGCGACAAGAACAACAAGGTTGTCCGCCGCCGTGATGGCAAAGGCAAAATGCGCCTTTACGTCATCAACAAGGAAAACCCGCGCATGAAAGCCAAGCAGTAAGCTTTGGCTTCCTACTTCTAATTCCGCTTCGATCACGGCAACCACGCCAAGGCGAATAAGAAAGACTCCGCGATGTTCTCTAAGCTGCTCGGACTGATGTCCGCTGATATGGCGATTGACCTTGGCACTGCGAACACGCTTGTGTATGTGCGCGGCCAGGGCATTGTCCTCAACGAACCGTCTGTTGTTGCGATGGAATATATTGAAGGCCGCAAGCGTCCCCGTGCCGTGGGTGAAGACGCGAAGATGATGCTTGGCAGAACGCCCGGGCACATCATGGCCATCCGCCCGCTTCGCGACGGCGTCATCGCCGACTTCGAAGCCGCGGAATTCATGATCAAATACTTCATCTCCAAAGTGCATAACCGCCGCAGCTTCGCGTCACCCCGCATGGTTATCTGCGTGCCTTCCGGCTCTACCGCCGTTGAACGCCGCGCCATTCAGGAATCCGCTGAATCCGCCGGCGCACGCGACGTGAAGCTGATCGAAGAGCCCATGGCAGCTGCCATCGGCGCGGGCCTGCCCGTGACCGAACCCACCGGTTCCATGGTCGTTGATATTGGCGGCGGCACGACGGAAGTTGCCGTCATCTCCCTCGGCGGTATCGTCTATGCACGCTCCGTCCGTGTTGGTGGCGACAAGATGGATGATGCGATCATCAACTACATCCGCCGCACGCATAACCTGCTGATCGGCGAATCCACCGCCGAGCGCATCAAGAAAGAAATCGGCTCCGCCTGCCCGCCCGAAGACGGCGAAGGCCGCCTCATGGAAATTAAAGGCCGCGACCTTATGAACGGCGTGCCGAAAGAGCTCGTCATTTCCGAGCGCCAGATTGCGGAAGCGCTGGCTGAACCCGTCGGCGCCATCATCGACGCTGTGAAAGGCGCGCTGGAACATACCGCGCCGGAACTCGCGGCCGATATCGTCGACCGCGGCATCGTCATGACCGGCGGCGGCTCTCTGCTGTCGAATCTTGATTACGTGCTGCGCTATGCCACCGGCCTTGCGGTCATGGTGGCAGATGACCCGCTGTCTTGCGTTGCCCTCGGCTCCGGCCAGGCGCTCGAGAACATGGGCAAGCTCAAGGGCGTTCTGACCTCGATGTATTAACCTGGCCAAGGTGCTTGATTTGATTTCATAATCAGGTTACCAATCCTTCACTTGACCAAAACCGGCTAAAATTTTAACAATAACATCAGTACCTTGGACCAAGGTTCTTTTTGCTTTTGTTAAGTATTCGTTGCTATAATTGTTAACAGGCAACTTTTCTGGCTTTGGAGTGGTGATTGACGTCCCGCCGTCCGCACAAAACCGTCCTGCTATCCATCCCCATGCGCACCTTGACGACGCGGGTTACGCCCGCTGTACTGGTGTTGATGGCGCTGACGCTGCTTGTCTTCCACCGTGCGGATATGCTGCCGGTTGAATCCCTCCGCCTTGTCGTGACCGATAAAATGGCGCCTGTCATGGCGGCTGTCTCGCGTCCCTTCGTGGCGCTGACGGATAGTTTTGACGGTGTTGCAACACTGCGCCAGCTGCGCGCTGAAAATATTCGCCTGCGCGAGGAAAACGCGAAGCTGCAACAATGGTATGAATCCGCGCTGCGCCTGCAGGCGGAAAACCAATCCTTCCGCGACCTGCTGAACGTGAAGGCGGATGCAACGCTGCATTACGTTACCACCCGCGTCGTATCAGACCCCGGCGGTTCGTTCGTGAAATCCGTTCTGTTGCCGGTGGGCCTTGAAGACGGCGTTGCAAAAGGCAATGCGGTCATGTCCGGCCACGGGCTTATCGGCCGCGTCACGGAAACGGGCACGCGGTCATCCCGCGTGCTGCTGGTCTCAGACCTTAACTCCCATATTCCCGTGCTCATCCAGAACACGCGCACCAAGGCCATTCTGGCCGGCAAGAACACCGATTTGCTGAAGCTTGAACGCCTGCCGATTGATAGCGGCCTTTCCGTTGGCCAGCGCGTTGTCACATCCGGCGATGGCGGCCTGCTGCCGGCAGATATTCCGATCGGCACTATCGTTGAAGTCAGCAAAGACGGCATTTACGTGCAGCCGCTGGCGGATATCGGCAAAGTTACCTACGTGCAGGTCATCAACGCCGATGCAGACCCCAGCCTTCAAACCGGCGATATCACGCCCACCAAGCGGAAGTAACCGCCATGGCCTTTCGCTCCGGTGATGGCTGGCAGGAGTCGGCTTTCGGCTCGTTCGGGCGTTTTCTGGCGACTTTCGCCGTTCTTTTCCTCCTCCTCATTTTGTCAGCGTTTCCCTTCAAAATCGGCCATTTTGGTGAAATTCGTCCGTCATTTCTACTGATGGCGATTTACTACTGGGCCATCATGCGCCCCTCCACGCTGCCGCCGCCCGCAACCTTCGTGGTGGGTATTGTGGTGGACCTCATGGGCGGCTTCCCGACAGGGCTTAACGCGCTTACCTTTGTGGTTGTGCAGTGGGTCACGCGGGCGCAGCGTAAATTCCTTCTCGGGCAATCCTTCGTCGTGATCTGGATGGGGCTTATGCTGGTTACTTTCGGTGCCGGCATGCTGCAGTGGCTGCTCTACTCGGTCTTTTTCTGGCACTTCGATGTATCTTCCATCGTCGCCATCCTCATGAGCGTCGTCATGACTTCCGCCATCTTCCCGCTTATCGTCCTGCCGCTGTCCGCCTTTAACCGGACCATGGCGGAGCGGCTGTAAGCCCGCCAAAAAGACCGTAAAACACGGTAGAAGACACCCGGCAAAACCTATAATATCCCCCCATGAACCGCGATATGGAGCGATATAAGGAATTTTCACGGCGAACGCTGATTGTCGGCGCGGCGCAGGTGGGTCTTTTTGGCATTCTCGCCGCGCGCCTCGGCTACCTGCAGGTGATCGAGCAGGAAAAATTCCAGACACTGTCCGACAAAAACCGCATCTCCATGCGCCTTATCCCCGCCGGCCGCGGCGAAATCATGGACCGCTTCGGCGTGCCGCTGGCCATCAACACACAAAACTTCCGCGCGTTCGTGGTGCCGGAGCAGACCGATAATATCGAGGACACGCTGGAGCGCCTGTCCCGCATCATCCCCGTGACGGAAGATGACAAGCAGGCCGTGCTGATTGAAATCAGCCGCCACAAACCCTTCACGCCCATTCTGGTGAAGGAAAACCTCACCTGGGAAGACATGGCCATGGTGGAGCAAAACTTCCCCGACCTTCCCGGCGTCTCGACCGAAGAGGGCGAAATACGTTCCTATCCGCTTGGCGATGCCACCGCCCACATCATCGGCTACGTCGGCCGTGTGTCAGAAGCGGAAATGACCGACGACCCTGTCATGAGCATCCCGGGTTTCCGCATCGGCAAAACCGGCGTCGAGAAAAAATTCGACCAGAGCCTGCGCGGCGTTGCCGGGCAAATTCAGGCGGAGGTTAACGTGGTGGGCCGCGAAATTCGCGAACTGTCGCGTGTGGACGCCAAAAAAGGCCACCGCATGACGCTGACGCTGGATGCGGATTTGCAAATGCAGGTGCAGGAAATGCTGGCAACGCAGCGCTCCGCATCGGCAGTCGCCATGGATGCGCATACGGGCGAAGTGTATGCGCTATGCTCCTACCCCAGCTTTGACCCAAACCTGTTCAGCCGCGGCATTCCCGCCGACATCTGGGAAGGCCTGCTGGCGGATGAAACAAACCCGCTGACCAACAAGGCGATTGCAGGGCAATACCCGCCCGGCTCCACCTTCAAAATGGTAACCGCGCTTGCCGCGCTGGATGCCGGTGTGTCGCCGGATGCGCATGTTTTCTGCCCCGGTTATTACATGCTGGGCAAAGATAAGTTCCACTGCTGGCGGCCTGCCGGCCACGGCTCCGTCGGCTTCGAGCAGGCCTTGATGCAGTCGTGTGATACGTTCTTCTACGAAATGGGCCACCGCATCGGCGTGGATGCGATTGCAAAAATGGCGCGGCGCCTGGGCCTTGGCTCCAAAATGGATTTTGACGTTCCGGGCGAAGGCGAAGGGCTTATCCCCGACCGCGCCTGGAAGGTCAAGCGCTTCAAGGAAGCATGGCAGCAGGGTGAAACCCTCAACAGCGCCATCGGGCAGGGGCATACGCTGGCAACGCCGCTGCAGCTGGCGACCATGACGGCGCGACTGGTGAACGGCGGCAAGGCCGTGAAGCCTTTGCTTGTGCGTTCCATTGAAGAAGTCGGCAGCTTAATTCCGGACTGGAAATCGGTTGACCTTAATCAGGCGCATCTTGAAATTGTGCTGCGCGGCATGCGTGCCGTTGTGAACGACCCGCGCGGCACGGCCTATGGCGCGCGCATTAAGGAAGCGCCATTCAGCATGGGCGGTAAATCCGGCACCGCGCAGGTGCGGCGTATTACGCTGGCGCAGCGCGCCGCCGGCATTAAAAACGAAAGCCTGCCCTGGAAGTGGCGGCACCACGCGCTGTTCGTCGCCTACGGCCCCATTGAAGACCCGCGCTATGTCACTGCCGTTGTGGTGGAACACGGGGTGGGCGGCTCGACGGCGGCCGCGCCCATTGCGCGGGATATTCTGACCGCTATTCAAAAACGCGACCCCAGCCGTATTCATACGGTCGATGCCGCGGTGGACAGCACAGTCGGCGCAAGTCACGCCAAGGCCGCCGCCGACGTCGAGGCGCTGAAGCGCCAGCAATTGCAGCCGCACCCGCTACCCATGCCGGCGGGCGGCATTCAACCCAAACCTGCCGAACCGCCCAAAAAGCGCGGCAAAGCAAAGGCAGGCTAACCCATGCGTCGTTCTCTCTCCCGCGATTCACTGTCATTGCCGGAAAAGCTCGCGTCCATCAGCTGGCCGTTCCTGGTTTTGATTACGCTGACGGCATCGGTCGGTTTCGTTTCGCTCTATTCGGCGGCGGGCGGCAGCATGCAGCCGTGGGCGGGTCCGCAGGCGATTAAATTCGGCATCGGCATTATTGGCCTTATCATTACGGCACTCATCGACATTCGTATCTGGATGCGTTTTGCCTATGTTATTTTCGGGCTTGTCGCGCTGCTGCTGGTCTATGTGGATATTCGCGGCCACAACGCCATGGGTGCGCAGCGCTGGATTGACCTTGGGTTTTTGCAACTACAGCCGTCCGAAGCCATGAAGATTGCCAGCGTGCTGGCCCTTGCCCGCTTCTTCAACGGCGCCACCGCGGAAGACGTTAAAAACCCGCTGTTCCTTATTGTGCCGCTCGGCATTATCGCGGCGCCCATTCTGCTGGTCATGGCGCAGCCCGACCTTGGCACGGCGATGATGATTATTCTGGTGTCGGGGGCAATGTTCTTTATCGCGGGTGTCAGCTACTGGATGTTCGGGCTGGTGGCGGCGGGCGCGGCAGCAGCAGCGCCCGTGCTGTGGCACTTTTTACACGACTACCAGAAAAAGCGCATCGCCATTTTCATGGACCCGGAAAGCGACCCGCTGGGTGCGGGCTATCACATCACGCAGTCCAAAATCGCGCTGGGGTCTGGCGGTATTGCCGGCAAGGGCTTTTTGCACGGCACGCAAAGCCACCTAAACTTTCTGCCCGAAAAGCAGACGGATTTTATCTTCACGCTTTTCACCGAAGAATGGGGCTTCACCGGCGGCTTGGCGTTGATGGGGCTTTTCTCCATGATCATCATTTACGGCTATTTCATGGCGTTTAACTGCCAAAACCAGTTCGGGCGGTTGCTGGCGACCGGCATTATCATCAACTTTTCACTTTATGTTTTCATTAATATCGGTATGGTCATGGGGCTTTTGCCCGTGGTGGGCGTGCCGCTGCCGATGATCTCGTACGGCGGGACCGCCATGTTGTCCGTGCTGTTCGGCTTCGGCCTTCTTATGTCGGCCCATGTCCACCGCGATGTCAAATTGTCCCGCCGCGGCGGTGACGTACTTTAAACCTGCAACTAAAGAACAAAAAAGATGAAAAAAACGGCAGTAAAAAACAAAACCAAAAAAACCAAGCCCGCAGCGAAAAAAACGGTCAAAAAAACGGCAAAAAAATCGCCCGCAAAGAAGCCCGCTAAAAAAGCCACCAAGGCCGCTGCCCCGCTCCGCATTATCGGCAAGGGCGAAAAGCCGCCGGTACGTATTGAAAACCTTTCCGGCCGCGGCCGCGCCGTTATTGTATGCGACCACGCCAGCAACCGCGTGCCGAAATCGCTGAAAAACCTCGGTCTTGGCAAAAAAGACCTCGCCAAGCACATCGCCTGGGACCCCGGCACCGAAGTTATCGGCAAGTACCTGTCGAAAGTCATGGATGCGCCGGCGGTGTATGCCCAGTATTCCCGCCTTGTGGTTGACCTTAACCGCGGCGAAGACAACAAGGAATGCATGCGCGACGTTTCCGACCATATCCGCATTCCCCGCAACGTCGGACTGACGGAAGAAGAACGCCAGCAGCGCCTGAACGAAATTTTCTGGCCCTACCACGCCGCGATTGATAAAGCCGTGACGCGCTTTACCGGCAAGGGCATCGTGCCCATGTTCCTGTCCATGCACAGCTTCACGCCCGAAATGGACGGTTACAAGCGCCCGTGGGAAATTGGCATTCTTTGGAATAACGAAGAAAAGCTGGCCCGCCAGCTGGCGAAAAACCTGCGTGCCCAGAACCCCGGCATGGTTGTCGGCGAAAACGAGCCGTATTCGCTTAAATCCGTCAACTACAGCAAAAACACCATCAGCACCCATGCGGAAGGCCGCGGCCTTCCCTATATCATCGTCGAGTTCCGCCAGGATCTCGTCGGCGACCGCAAGGGCGCGCTGAAATGGGCGAAGATTTTCCTGAAGGCGCTGCAGCCTATTCTGGATGACAAGACGACCTATACCCAGCGTCGTGCGTCCCGCAAGTAAGCCAAGCTAATATCCATAACTGCGCCCTTGTGTGTCCCTGTTGCGGGGGCCGCAAGGGCTAGCAGGAACTTTGGGGGCGGGCGCCGCGAAAGCGTGCGACTCGCCGCAAACACGCTGTTTTCAGCGGTTTTGCGCTTTGCGTTTTGATTCTGCAGTTGATATAATCGCGCCGTTACGTATAGAAATGCTTGTCGATTTTAGCAGGGATGGTTTCAGCATGAAATTCACCATTGAACGCGCAGATCTGCTCCGTTCGCTCAACCACGTGCACAGCGTCGTCGAACGCCGGAACACTATTCCAATTCTCGCAAACGTCCTGCTGCGCGCGGATGCCGACAGCCTGTCGCTGACCACGACTGACATGGATCTTGAAATCGTTGAATCCGTTCCCGCAAAAGCATCGCAGCCCGGCTCCATCACCGTACCGGCGAATACGCTGTACGACATTGTACGCAAACTGCAGAACGACAACACCGTTGAATTCACCTCCGGCGCGAATGACACGACCATGGTTGTGAAGGCCGGCAAGTCCACCTTCCGCCTCGGCTGCCTGCCGACGGAAGACTTCCCCAAAATGGGCTCGTCCGAAAAATTTGCCTATACCTTCTCCGTTCCCGCCGCAGATCTGCGCACGCTGATTGACCGTACGCGCTTTGCGATTTCGAACGAAGAAACGCGCTATTACCTGAATGGTATTTACCTGCATGCCGCGCAGAACGACGGTGTTGCCGTGCTGCGCGCGGTCGCGACCGATGGTCACCGCCTTGCACGCTTTGAAATGCCGCTGCCGGAAGGCGCGAAGGACATGCCGGGCGTTATCATCCCGCGCAAGGCCATCAACGAAATCCGCAAATTGATTGACGAAGCGGGTGACAGCATTGAAATCGGCCTGTCCGACAACAAGCTGAAGTTCACGTTTGATCATGTCACCATGACAACCAAGCTTATCGACGGCACGTTCCCCGATTACGAGCGCGTTATTCCGAAGAACAACGACAAGTTCCTCGAAGTGAACCCCGCCGTTTTCGCCTCCGCCGTTGACCGCGTTTCGACGATTTCGTCCGAGAAATCGCGGGCCGTGAAGCTGACGCTCGGCGGCAAAACCATGACGCTGTCCGCAACGTCGCAAGACAGCGGCTCTGCTTCCGAAGAAATCGAAATCCACTTCAATTCCGGCCCCATGGAAATCGGCTTCAACTCTGCCTATCTCATGGATGTTACACGCCAGATTGAAGGCGAAGGCTGCCGCATCTCGCTGTCCGACCCCGCATCCCCCACCATCATCCAGGATGTGGCCGACACCTCGTCGCTCTACGTGCTGATGCCGATGCGTGTTTGATAAGCGGCGATAAACGAATAAAAAAGGGCGGCCCGCAGGGGCCGCCCTTTTTCATGTTCGAAATCTTTAGAACTTGAACTGCTGGTCCTTGCCGCGGTCGAACTCGACCTTCGGGGCGGGCAGCTGCGGGTACATCTGGGCGTTTTCAAACGCGCCTTCTTCGTACGTCTTGCTCGCATCCAGCGTCAAAATCGCCTGGCCTTTTTCATCGGCGGTCAGGCCTGTCACCTTCAGGGCCACATCCATGTCACGTGCAGCAAGGTGCAGGCGAATATAGCCCGGCAATTCCTTGATCTGGTCGGCGGAATAGGTGGTGAAGGAGGTGGAAACGGGAATTTGGAAGTTCTTGATCGGCGAATAGGATTCGTTCTTCGCATCCGTCAGCGCGCTGATGATCATGGGGTTCTTGATGTTCGGCTTGTCTTTGCTCTTCGACGCGACGTGGTTAAAGAACGCGCTAAACTCGCGCTCGATGATGGAGGGCAGCACTTCAGCCATTTTGCTAAAGGCGGTATCCAGAATTTGCAACTGTACTTGTTCGCGGCGATCATCTTCCAGAGCCGGGTTGATGAGCTCGCGGATGCTTTTGCCTACCGGCGTTTTCTTTTCGTTATCAGCCATAGCGGGTTTACTCCCAGGAATTCCATAATCGAAGGATGTCGATGTTCTTGAGCAAGGAGTATACATTTTCTTAAGGAAAAATTAAACATTATTCTCTTTCCGTAATAATGTTATCACCCGAAAGATGTGAAATGCGTTTTCTAAACTGGCTTTAGCCCCTTGAAAACACTATAAAAGAAAGGAAAGCGATGTTGCCGTGCCCCTTTTGCTCCATAAACTCAACCTCACCCAGTTTCGCGGCTACGAAGCCCTGCGACTCGACCTTGGCGGCGCGCCCATTATTGTCCTGACGGGGGATAACGGCGCTGGCAAAACCAATGTGCTGGAAGCTGTCAGCCTGCTTATTCCGGGCCGGGGCCTGCGCGGTGCCGACCTACTGGAAATGAAAAACCGCACTGCAGGGCCGGAAGACCTCTGGGGCGTGGCGGCGGAGGTTGAAACCGCCGGCGGCCTTATGGTGCGCCTCGGCACCGGTCTTGACCGCGATGCCAAGCGCCGTCTTGTGCGCATTGATGGCAAGGACGCCAAGGGCCATAACGATTTAACAAAGTACGTTTCCTGCGTCTGGCTGACCCCGCAAATGGACAGGCTATTCCTTGAAGGCGCGTCCATGCGCCGCAAGTTCTTTGACCGGCTGGTTTATGCCTACGAGCCGGAGCATGTGACACGCCTGAATACCTACGACAAAAATTTACGCGAACGCATGAAGCTGCTGCAGGCAGACCGCGCGCCCGACCCTCGCTGGCTGGATACGCTGGAAGCGCAACTGGCCGCCGAAGCTGTCTCCATCGCGGCATCCCGCCTGCATTTGCTGGAACGGCTGCTGCATTACGCACAGCAACTGGCGGCGCGGCAATCGCTGTTTCCGTCCCCCGCCGTCACAATTTCCGGCTGGGTTGAAAATGAAATTGACCGCCGGCCCGCGCTGGAAATTGAAGATGAACTGAAAAAGAAATTCAAAGCCACGCGCATGATAGATGCCGCCGCCGGAAAATCGCTGGAAGGTATTCACCGCAGCGACTTCCTTGTCAGCTACGCCGCTAAAAACATGCCGGCGGACCAATGCTCCACGGGCGAGCAAAAAGGCCTTCTCGTCGCGCTTGTCCTGGCGCATGCGCTGATGATGCAGGGCGAAAAAGGTTTCGTGCCGCTGCTGCTGCTTGATGAAGTTGCCGCGCACCTTGACGATGCGCGGCGCGATGAATTGTTCAGCTGCCTTGCCGGTTTTGCAGGGCAGGTGTTTTTAACCGGCACCGACCCCGCTATCTTCAGCACACTGCAGGGCCGCGCCAGGTTCTTCAGCGTTGCGCATGCGCACGTGACGCCGGTGCAAAAATGATCTTCCATGATTTCATGGCGGGCTGGGGCTGGGTGATTTTATCGCTCATCGCGGCGGTATTCCTTGCGGGCTTCTACCTTGTGAACCAGTATTTGCGCCAGCCGGGGCATATCCTTGTTTTCTGGGTGCGCGTGCTGGTGGTGATTTTTTTGTCGCCGCTTATTTCGCGGCTGTCACTGCCGACAGACTGGCACTTTTACGCCGCCGTGCTGCTGACCGTGCTGGTCGCAACCTTTGCGGACATTCGCACCTTTAACGTCAGCGCCAAGTACGGCGGCGGCGTGGTGGCACGGGTGCAGCCCGTTACTGTCTGGGGGGCGTTTTTGCTGTGGTTCCTGTTTGACCCGCAATTAATTACGCAATACCTGTCGCACCCGTGGAACACGGCGGGCATTCTGGCGGCGCTTGGCGGCTGCGTCTTTTTCTCCATGCGGCTCAATAAATGCCAGGTTACACGCGCCGCCATGATTGAAATGGCGCCGGCGCTGGTGGGTTATACGTTTACGACCGTCCTCAACAAATACGCGCTTAGCCATGCCACGCTCGAAAGCGGTGTTTACAGCTATATGTTTGTGCAGTCGGTTTTTGCCGCCGTCATCATCGGCATCTACGCCATGATACGGGCAAAATATTACCCGGTTGCGGGCAGCACCACAGGCTGGGTAACAAAGCCCATGCTGGCGGCAACGCTGCTGGCAACATTCACGTGGATCTGCCACATGACGTATAAAAACTACGCCATGGCCTTTACGCCCAACCCGTCGTTTCAGGCGGCGCTGCTGCTGACGGCGCCCGTCTTTATTTCTATTTTTTACCACTTCGCCAGGCACAAGGAAGAAGGGGATGTAAAATCCGGCATGGGCATTGTTGCCTGCGCCTTGTTGCTGGCGCTCATGACCGTCCGCTAGCGCGCACAAAAAAAGCCCCGCCGTTTCCAGCGGGGCTTTTTTAATAGAAATAGCGCAACTTTTTAGCCTAGGTCAAAACGCGGGGCGATGCGGTATTTGCCATCCGCCTCTTTCTCGATATGCGCGTTGACGCGGCTGGTGTCGTAATCCATCGTGCCCATGATGCCGGGCCACCAGACGCGCAAAGAAAGCCCGTTTTTCGTGGCTTCGTCGCTCATTTCTTTTAGGGTCGCGTCGCTTGGGTTTTTCAGCGTGACTTCCGTCATGGTGATATCGCCAAGGTTTTTGAACTTCAGCGTTTTGGTTTCTTCCAGCATCTCCACTTCGCGGCCGGCGAACTTGTTGAAGATATGGCTGACATCGCCTTTGGGGAACATTTTCATTTTAAAAATCCTTTTAATTAACCAAGGTTGAAGCGCGGGGAAACGCGGTATTTGCCGTCCGCCTCTTTTTCAATGCGCGCGTTCACGCGATCCATGCGGAAGTCCATCGTGCCCATTGTGCCGGGCAGCCACAGCCGCAGGCGCAGGCCTGCGTCTTTTGCGGCATCGCGCATTTCTTTTACGGTGGCATCGTTTTCATCTGCCAGCTTCACTTGCGTGTATTTGTGGCCTTTGAAGTCGAATTCTTCTTCTTTCATCGGCACTTCTTTGCCGGCGAACTTGTTGAAAATATGGCTGACGTCGCGCTGCGGTGTCATGGCGTTAAAATCTCCCAAAAAATGTGCCGGAAAATCCGGTAAAAATGTGATTGCAGCGGCAAACTACGCGAGAATAAGGGCCATAAAAAGCCACAATCGTTTTGGAAATACAGTTCGCAAACTTGTTACAAGTTTACGGTAACAACACCCCGTTACGGCAAATGCTAAATACCTGATTTGCACGGTAAAAACGGCCGTTAAAATCATCCTCCCTTTTTCACCCTAATACACTGATTTTTTTCATGAAAATCCGCATGTAATTCGGTGCGATTTCCCTGCTGTTTTTCTGCATTTTTTGCTATATTTTATGAACAACAAACCAAAGCGGTATCATGAAGGAACTCGACATGACAGAGACGGCCAAAAAGCCTGACAAACAGGCGGCTGCGGATGATTACGGCGCGGATTCAATCAAGGTCCTGAAGGGTCTTGATGCCGTTCGTAAACGCCCCGGCATGTACATCGGTGATACCGATGACGGCACGGGCCTGCACCACATGGTGTACGAAGTCGTCGACAACGCGATTGACGAGGCGCTGGCTGGTTATTGCGATATCGTCCACGTGATCCTTAACGCCAACGGTTCCGTCACCGTGCGTGACAACGGCCGCGGCATTCCCGTTGAAATTCACAAATCCGAAGGCGTTTCCACCGCCGAAGTCGTCATGACGCAGCTGCACGCGGGCGGCAAATTCGACCAGAACTCCTATAAAGTTTCAGGCGGCCTGCACGGCGTCGGTGTTTCCGTTGTCAACGCGCTGTCCAAAACGCTTGACCTGCGCATCTGGCGCGATGGCAAGGAATGGACGATGCGCTTCACCCACGGCGTGGCGGATGCTCCGCTGAAGGCCACCGGCGTTGCCACTCCCGGCCAGACCGGCACGGAAGTTACCTTCCTGCCGTCGACCGAAACCTTCACCATGATCGAGTTCAATTACGCAACGCTGGAACACCGCCTGCGTGAACTCGCGTTCCTTAACTCCGGCGTGCGCCTGCAGCTGCTTGACAACCGCAAGGCCGAACCCAAAGTCACCGATTTGTTCTATGAAGGCGGCCTTGTTGCTTTCGTCAACTTCCTCAACCGTTCCAAAACCGTGCTGCACAAGCCCACCATTTACGTGAAGGGCGAGCAGGACGGCATGGTCGTCGAAGCCGCGCTGGAATGGACGGACGCGTACCATGAAGATACCGTCTGCTTCACCAACAACATTCCGCAGCGCGACGGCGGTACGCACTTGTCCGGCTTCCGCGCCGCGCTTACCCGCACTATCAATACCTATGCCGACAAAACCGGCCTTCTCAAAAAAGAAAAGGTCGAGCTGACCGGCGAAGACATGCGCGAAGGCATGACCTGCGTGCTGTCCGTCAAAGTGCCGGATCCGAAATTCTCCAGCCAGACGAAAGACAAGCTGGTTTCCAGCGAAGTCAAAACTGTCACTGAATCCATCCTTAACGACAAGCTTTCCACGTGGTTTGAAGAAAACCCGCAGGACGCGAAAAAAGTCGTCGGTAAAATCATCGAGGCGGCAACCGCCCGTGAAGCCGCCCGCAAAGCGCGCGAGCTGACCCGCCGCAAAGGCGTGCTGGATGTGTCATCGCTGCCCGGCAAGCTTGCCGACTGCTCTGAAAAAGACCCGGCCCTGTCTGAAATCTTCATCGTCGAAGGGGATTCCGCAGGCGGTTCCGCCAAGCAGGCGCGTAACCGCAAGAACCAGGCTATTCTTCCCCTGCGCGGCAAAATTTTGAACGTGGAGCGCGCGCGGTTTGACCGCATGCTCAACTCCGCCGAAATCGGCACGCTCATTACCGCCCTCGGCACCGGCATCGGCCGCGAGGAATTTAAAATTGATGATCTGCGCTACCACAAAATCATCATCATGACTGACGCGGACGTCGACGGATCGCACATTCGCACGCTCCTGCTTACTTTCTTCTACCGCCAGATGCCCGAAGTCATCCAGCGCGGGCACCTCTATATTGCGCAGCCGCCGCTTTACAAGGTGAAGCGCGGCAAAGCCGGCGAACGTTACATTAAAAACGACGCCGACCTTGAAGAATACCTGCTGGACAGCGCCATTGAAGACCTGCGCTTCCGCCTGCCGAACGGCGACATCACCACCGGCAAGGACCTGAAGCGCATTGTGCTGCTGGCGAAAGGCGTGAAGCAAAGCCTCGAACCCATCATCGACCGCCTCGGCAACCAGCACGTCATTGAACAGACGGCAGCGGGCGGCGGTTTCAACCCTGACGGCCGCAGCCAGAAAACCGCCGATGAAATCGCCGCGCGTCTCAACAACGTGTCGCCGATTTATGAACGCGGCTGGAAAGGCCAGCTGCTTGAAAGCGGCGGCTTCGCCTTCGTCAAAACCGTGCGCGGCGTTGAAACCCGTGTTGAAGTTTCCAGCGACCACCTGAATTCGCACGACGGCCAGCGCATTGCAAAAGCGGGCGAGCTGTTCACCGAATTCTTCAACGGCATCGGCGCCCTGCAGGAAGACGCCGCAAAGGAAAACCCGGTATACGGCCCCTATGACCTTTATAAAAAGATCATCGAGCTTGCTAAAAAAGGCCTCACCATCCAGCGCTACAAAGGTCTCGGCGAGATGAACCCCGAACAGCTTTGGGAAACCACGCTGGATCCTGAAATGCGCTCACTGCTGCAGGTTCGTGTCGACAAGGAAGACGTTGCTTCCGAAATCTTCTCGACCCTCATGGGTGACATTGTGGAACCGCGCCGCGACTTCATCCAGGAACACGCCCTCGAAGTCGCCAACCTCGACGTATAACGGTGCCCGACAGGAAGGTCGGTGAAGGAATAAGCGATGCTGGTTTTTTCGCCCTCCCGCCATCTGGAATTCCTCAGCGACCTGCCGCCCGACGCCGCTGCTAAACTGCTGGCGCAGCGCCTGTCGTTGCGCGCTAAAAATCCCGATGGCAGCCTTGATGGCAGGCCGCGGCGGGATGATGGTTTTATGGGCTATTCCAATGACAGGGAGTTTTTCTTCGTGCGCGACCCCGCGCATGTCAGCCGTTACATGGTGGACCGCCCGGCAATAACAGGCAGTTTTACCGCGCACGGCGCAGGATCCAAAATCACCGTCGATATTCGCCTGGCATGCTGGATGGAGCTTGTGTTTTACGCGCTGCTGGCCGTTGCGCTAACCATTCTGTACGTTTTTGTCACGGCTGGCCACGGGGAGACGGGGTTTATTTTCGCGTATGGCTGGTTCATCATTACCTCGTTCGCCTTCGCCTCCGTTCAGCGGCGGCCTTTCAAGGTTGACGCGGCGAAGGCAGAAGAATTGCTGGGCGCATTATTTAAACGGGCATAAGATTTTTAATTTAAGGAATTTTTGGAATGGTTTTAATCGGCCGCAAACTGGTACTTGTGACGCAGCTATCCCCTGCCGCTGCCGAAGCGGCGCTTGTCGCGGCGATCAAGCCGCAAATGTCGTGGCGCGAAAATTTGAACCCGATGAAATGGATGCGTGACGGCAAGTTCATGGGCAGCTGCGCGGATGGAAAATTTTCCCTGCGCCGCGACATTAACTATCGCAACAGTTTCCTGCCCTTCATCACCGGCACCATCACGGCGGATGAGGCGGGCGCAGGCACGCGCGTTAACGTGCGCATGAAGATGCATACGTTTGTGCTTTTGTTCATGGTGGTATGGCTGTGTGGTGTGGCAATGGCCTGCGGTGTATTTTCGCTTTCAGCCGTTACCGGTCATCCGCCCATGCACCAGACCGGCGCGTTTCCCTTCACCCTGGTTCCCTTCGGCATGCTGGCCTTCGGCCTTGCGCTGCCGGCCTTCTGCTTCATTCCCGAAGCCAACAAAGCAGAAAAGTTTTTAAAGGAAACACTGCAGGCGGATACGCAGCCCGATGGCCGCGACCGCGCACTGTAAGGATTAAAGCTTTAATTAAGCGGCTGATTTTTTCTTGTCGTCGCTGGCGGGCAGGGCGGCCTTGGCTTCGCCGCGCATGAAGTGCTTGCGGCAAAGCGACGTGTACATGTCATTGCCGCCAATGGCCACTTGCTGGCCCGCACGCACCACTTCACCCTTGGGGGAAATGCGGGCGGTCATGGTCGCTTTTTTACCGCACCAGCAAATTGCCTTGATTTCCTCGATATTGTCGGCAAAGCGCAGCAGCGCTTCCGACCCCGGGAACAGCTTGCCCATGAAGTCGGTCTTCAGGCCATAGGCCAGCACGGGAATGTGCAGGTCATCGACAACGCGGGCGCATTGCATGACCTGTTCTTCGGTCAGGAACTGCGCTTCGTCAACAAACAGCGCATCCACCGCCTTGGTGCGGTGCATGTCGTCGATGAAGGCAAAAACATCGGTTGTTGTGTCAAACGTGTCAGCGGGATGGTAGATGCCGAGGCGGGAGGAGATTTTGCCAACGCCTGCGCGGTCATCCAGCCGGGCGGTCATGGCAACGGGGTTCATGCCGCGTTCAAAGTAGTTGTATTGCGCTTGCAGGAGCTGCGTGGACTTGCCCGAATTCATCGCGGCATACTTGAAATAGAGCGAGGCCATGCAAAGGTTCTCCCTGTAATAATTCGCTTCGAGGATATTTTTTTATTGTCAGGATTTGAAGGCATCATACTGCACAAAACCGCGCCGCGCCAACCGCGAAGTCGTGCCGGCACGAAAAAAGCAATATTTTTGCGCGGTTGAAAACAGGGCCTCTGCGGCACCTGTTGCCAAGCGCCTGAAAACAAAAAGATCTGCCGGAAAAGGTTGCGGCGTTATTCGGCAACCGGCTGTTTATAAGTTTTGAAAATCTGGAAAGCGCGGCGAATTTCCGAAAATTCCGAGACCAGCATGCCGGTCTTGCAAATATCGGCATAGGCCGCAAAACCGCCGCCCGTGCGCGACGGCGCGGAAGAATTGCGCGGCGCATGCAGAAGGACGATGGGCGCAGTGGTTTTTTCGTCCCGTACCAGTTCTGCCGTCGTCGGGTCCTTGAAGTCGATCAGGAAGGTGCCAAGCCCGTCGGAATCCTTGCCTCCCAATACGGCAGCGAGCAGGATTTTGTTATCCTTCACCAACAGTGTTGCGCCCGCAAGCGTGGTGTATTCAGGGCTGATCAGCGATACATCCGACTGGCGTATAGGTGTGCCGATATAAACCCAGCTTTTGCCGTGGTCGGTCGAGGCCAGCATAATAACGCGGTCCGGTGTTTTTTTGTTGCCGGTAAAGGCCGAAAGGCTCATGAACAGTGCGCCGCGGCTATATACAACGCTGGGGCGGGAATAGAAATAAACATCCGCCAGTTGCGGCGACATGCTGTTGATATGCCCCGGCACAAGACTGCCATAGGGCGGCGGCGGCGCGCTGGCGCTGGCGGAGAAAAGCCATTGCTCCGGCGTCCAGTTGCCTGAAGGGTCAGTGGCGGAACGCATGGAAATAACGCTATAGAGCCGAGCTATGCCGTCATTATTGGCGTTCTGGCCGATCCAGTAATATTTATAGGCGAAGGCTTTCCATTCCTGGCCCTTGTCGTCGGGGTCGTACACAATGCCCGGTGTTTCCGATACCCAGGAACCGTGATCCAGCGGCGTTACGCTGTCCGGCCCCATAATTTCAACGGTCTGCACAGGGAAGCCACCGTTGTTCATCGTCATCCAGCTGCGGCAGGGGGAAACGGCGCGCTCGAACACCACGTGCGGCGCAAGCTGGCGTTTGCCATCTACAACTGCACTGTCAATAACCGTATGCGCCAAAATGACCTGCTGCCCGTCCGATGCCATGGCAGGGTCAAGCACGCCGATATTGTTGTCCGCCAGGCCGGGAAACTGCACGGGTTCCACATGCTGCACGACGCGGCCAACGGTGAAGAAAAAGTTGAGGCTGTAGGGCAGCGCAAAAACGAAGAAGCACGTGCCGACAATGACCACCATTTTATAAGCGAAGGGCAGCATGGAGAAAATTTCGGGCAGCGTCTTGCCGTAGATGCGCATTTCCTAGTCCCTCCTTGCAGGTGCTTTGTGCCGGTTCGTCCTAGCCCTTGAAAAAGGGCTGTTACGCAGCGGGGGGAAGGTCCATCTCGAGGATGGCCATGTTGAAGTCGTAGGAAACTTCGCCTTCGTCTTCATCGCGGTAAATCACGCCGATGAATTCGCCCTGCAGCATGACTTCAACGGAATCTTTCGCTTCTTTGCGCAGCGCAAGGCTCAGGCTTTTGTTGCCGAATTTTTGCTGCAGGTAGGACTGAAGGCGGGTGATTTCCGATTTTTCCATGGCTTCCTCAATAGGGCGCTTTTTAAACGGCGCTTGGGTGTTGTTGCTGGCTTGCATTGTAGCGGTTTTGCAGGCCGAACGGAATAAAGCATTGAAATGAAAGTGACGTTTGCGGCACGTGCCGGACTATTTATTTACATATGAAATAGAACCAATTCCATCCTGTTGAGGGTTGTCATAGCCGGCTTTTCTGTGCGAAACTGCAGCCTGCACATTCAACCCCCGTTTAAAAAGCAACGCCATGTCCAACATGCCGCCCGATAGTGATATTCCGAAAAAGCCCACCTTGGCGGACCATCACTGGCGCGCTACGCTGCGCGGCCGCAGCCGTGATGATTTGCAGGACGAAATGGAAAGCGCCATTACCGGCGGCAACCGCTGGCGTTTTGACATGCTCATGCAAATTGATGCCGCCTGGGCGCTGGATGACCGCTTTACCACTGCTGCCATTCGCGCCGGCCGCGATGACATGTTCAATACCATGACCTCCCGCGAACCCGGCTGGCACGAACATGCCCGCATTTCGACACTGGCGGAAGAAGCCTGCAAAGCCGGCCGCCTGAACATCGTGCGTGATCTTGTTGAAAAATACGATGCGGATATTCATCATTACAGCGACGAAATGCTGCGCACGTCTGTGACGCACAAACAAACCGCTATCGTCGCCTACCTGCTGGAAAAAGGCGCGGAAGCGGATGTCTGGAACAGCGGCCCTTTAAAAGAGGCCTGCGAAGACGGCAGCCTTGAGATTGTAAAGCTGCTGGTAGACGCGGGCGCGGAAATTGAAAACTGGCATGGTGAACCGTTGCAGCGGGCCGCATTGAACGGCCATGCCGCAGTTGTTGACTACCTGCTGGAAAAAGGCGCGGATGCCAAAGCCGATAATTATAAAGCCTTCATTGGCGCGGCGCGCGAAGGGCACGTGGACGTTTTGAAAATATTCACAAAACACAACATTGCCGCCGACGTGAAGGAAAGCGAAGCCCTGACAGACGCGCTGCACAGCAAGCAATACGATTCCGCCAATTACCTGCTGGCGCACGGGGCGGATATTAACGCCCAGCACGGCAAGGCGCTGCGCCATGCCGCACGGCAGGGGGACCTTGAGACCGCGCAGTTTATACTGGAGCGCGGTGCGAACGCGAATTTGAACGAAGCCCGCGAAACTCCGCTCACCGAAGCCGTCTATTCCAAGAACCCCGCCATGATTACATTATTAATGCAGCACGGCGCAGACCATACCGCCCTTCAAAACGAAGCCTGGTATGAAGCCCGCCGTCGCCGCAGCATGCCTATGATGCGCGCCATTGTGGAAGGCCACCGCAATGTCATGACACGCATACGCACGAAAAAAGCCGAAGAATTTACGGCAACCTTCGGCGATAGCTATTCGGTCGATGACCTGCGCAGCCGCAAAGGCCCCTCCGGCGATACAGGGCTGTTGATTGCAGCGCAGACCGGAAAATTCGGCGCCCTCGTCGGCAAGGCAAACGGCGGCAGGCTTCAGGCGGATGATTTGTATCACCCCGATGACCGTATCGACACCGTGCTGTCGCAGCTGGTCGCGCACAAAAACCTGCAGGACTTTTTCATGCCCGCCTTCTGGGCCGACCGCATTCATGAAGTGACGGAGCTGCACAGCCAGCTGCCGGCCCCGTACCAGAAGCGCGTCAACCTTTCCGGCATCACCGCCGAAATCAACTACCGCGCGCTGCGCAAAAAAGCGCAGTTTAACGGCGGCTTTAAACCGCCGAAATAGGCAGGGGCCGGCGATTGTTGACATAACAAACCCGCCCCGCTACGATAACACCCGAAACAAGCAAAAGCCGCCACCGCCGGAATTATTATAAATGATTGATAATAATAAAGAATTATCAGCGCAGGAATTGCTGGAACAGCGCGTGACCACCGCCTTCCTCGAGCAGGATTTTGGCGGCCTTGAAGCGATTCTGCGGGCGGAACCCGGCATCGATGAACTTTACCGTGGCCGCGTGCTGTCTACCGCCGTTACCGCCAATGCATTAAACGTGGTGCAGTATATTTTTGAAAACGCGCCGGTGGAAATGTCGCCTGAAAGCGGCATGCTGCTGCTGCTTGAAGCCGCGAAGGCAAAAAATGCCGCGCTTGCCGTTTACCTTGCGGAGCGTAATTTCGACAACGGCGTTGTGCGGTCGGATTCCTACAACATCATCTTTGAACATTTCCCCGACGATAAACACGCGAAACTGGCAGCGGATATTGTTGCCGTTAGCGCGGATAAACAGGACGCTGCGGACAAAATTTTGCAGTCCGCCGTCGGTTCTAAAAAGTTCATTGCGCTTGGCAGCGCCATCGACCTTGGCGCGGATGTAAACATTAACGGCGATGCGACGCTGCAAACGCTCATCATCAGCAAGCCGCCCGCCGCCTTTGCGGAGAAGGAAAGCTACCTCGCCCTCGTCGAAAAATTTCTGGATGCCGGTTACAAGGGCGGGCTTATTCTTGACCTGTCGCTCATTATTACGGCGCATATGTCCATGGGCGGTATTCAATACCCCGAAACGATCGATATTCTGCTGAAACACGGTGCAGACCCGTGGTACAACGCCCGCGCCGCCGAAACTTTTCTGGCCGAAAAACTGGCGGAAAAGAATGACCGCGAAAAAACCGAAGCCCTGCAGCAAAAATTTGCCGATGCGCGCGCGGCATATACCGCAAATGCGCAGCATGTGTTCACCACCCTGTTCAAGGATGATTTCCGGCTTGAAGACCTGCGCCAGTACAGCGGCGATCGCGGCGATAACGGCTTTATTTTGGCCGCCCGCGCGCAGGTGCTGGATAAAGTGATGGATGCCGCCCGCAACAACGGCGGCCTGGCAGCGCAGGACCTGACCCGCAGGAATGATGAAAAGCGCAGCCTGCTTTCCTTCGCCATTGACCGCGGCGACCAGGACCAGCTGCTGGAAACCGCCTATTGGGCGCCCAATGCGCAAAAACTGCTGACCACGTTGCAGGAAAACTTGAGCGATGTCGAACGCGCCGCCGTTGACCTTGACCGCCTGACGGCAAACTTCGATCAGCAAAAGCTGCGCAGTGCTGCCAAGCGCTACAAGCTGTCACCGGGTTAAACAGCATGCACAACCCCGATGATCAGGCCGACGGTTTCAAGGACCACGGCAATACCGCGCCAGTGCCGGCAAATAATAACCCGCCCAATATACCATCCAATATACCACCGGGCACGCCGCCCAAAGTCGGCCTCAGCGATGAATTCAAAAAGGCCGCCCGCGAATTGCAGGAAAGTCTTGGGCAATATACCGCCAAGAACGAATGGAATTTCTGGTTCCTGCTCAAGCAGGCGGCGGCGCAGCGCGACTGGAAAAAGTTTAACCAGACGCTGGACGATAACCGCAAATTCAACATTTCCTACCAAAGCTTCACCAGCGAAGCCTTCAACACCGCCTGTAATACCGGCGAGCTGGATGTTGTGAAATCCATGCTCATGCGCGGCTTTCGCATCCCCGTGGATGACGCGCCGGAACTGCTGGTACGCCTCGTAAAATACTTCCCCGAAAAAGGCTTGAAGGTTGCGGGCTATCTTGCAGCGCACGGCCATGCCAATCCGGAAGATGCGCTGTATCACATCGCCGCCCGCGGCACACCGCAGCAGATGGACGCGTTCAAGGAAGCGGGGGTTGATGTTTTAACCGGCGGCAGCAGCTTCTTCCTCGCTTTCGCGGAAAGCAATTTGCCGATGATGGAATACCTGCATAAAAACGGCGCCAGCCTTTACCGCGCCTCCGTCATTGGCCTGCTGTACCGTGATGACGGCAAGGACAGGACGGCGGCCAAAGCCTTCCTGAAGAACCTGCTGGATTTTGACGCGCAGGAAATGCAAACCTACTACGCCTACGTCGCCCCCAACCACCCGACGCTGGATGAATTCCGCAGCATTCCCCATGGCCTTCAGGCGGAACGCACGACGCTCATGGGTCTTGCCGCCCGCACCGGCAATTTTGCCGAGGTGATTGATGCGGCGCTGAAAGAAGACAAAAATCACCTCACCGCCGCCGACCTGACGCGCGAAGATGCCAGCGGCACCAGCCCCCTTGCCATTCTACTGGCGCGCGGCGAGGCAAAGCAGGTGCTTGACCCGCGCCTGTGGCAGAACCGCCCGCAGGAAATTGAAAAGCTGACCGATGCGTTAAAAGCCCTGCGCGGTGAAAAAATAGTCGACCCCAAATCATTCGCCGCCAATGTAAAACAGCAACGGTTGCGTGACCAGGCGCGGTCAGGCCGTTGGTCGCTCTCCCCCAATGCGCCGAATAAAAAAGCGGGCGGGAAGCCATGAAGGCAAAAATAAGCCCGCCGCACGATATGGCCGTCGCCAAAGACCTGCTCATTGCCGCATGGCAGGGCGACCTTGCCATGGTGAAACAGCTGTATGGTACGGGCGCGAACGTGGGCCTGCTGAAGTCGGATATTCTTGATATCCCCGAACTGAACCTGAATACCGCCGTGGTTGAATTTTACCGCCTGCTGAACAAGCAGGGGCTGACCGAACGCCTGAACGCCGCCATGCATGTGGCAGCGCTGCGCGGCCATAATGACATCGTCGATTTCTTTATCGAAAAAGAAGCCTATAACCAGCGCACGCTGGATGTATCGTTTTATGCGGCCGTGCTGGGCGGTGAATTGAAGCTGGTCAAAAAGCTGGAAGCGCAGGGCGCGCATATTTCGTTTGATGCGCATGCCAGTCTTATTGAAAGCATCCGTGAAAAAAACTACCCCATCACCGCCCATATTTTGCAAAGCGGCAATGGCCGCGGCTATGCCGAAGCGCTGGTCGCTTACATCGAGACGGATAATTTAAGCCGTGCCGAAGATGTGATGTTTGAAGACATCGACGCGCTGCAGGCCGCCAAAGCCGTCTGCCGCCAGCTATCCGAAAAGCGCGACCAGACCCAGAACATCCGCCGCCATACGGATGAGCAATATCTGGCCCTGCTCGACAATATCCTCAGCTTCGCCGAAGGGCGGGGAGATGATATGAGCGTTATTTTGCGGGGCGCCCTGCAGGAAGCCGGCGCCCAAACCGCCACCAAGGTCGCCGAACGGGTCCTGAACCATGAATTATTCAGCCAATTGCCGGACAGGCAGCAGCAGCTTGACCTTGCCCTGCAACAGGCGGGCGATGCCTTTGCCAAGGCTTTCGCCACCCAGCAAACCACCGGCCGCTTCGCCCTTTGCACCCATTTGCTTGAATTAGGGGCCAGTCCCGATATTGGCCTGCAGGCAGCAGCATTTGCGGTTGACCCGGTTTTTGCTGCAAAGGCGCTGGAAAAGGGGGCGGACCCCCGCTGCGACGACTATGCAGCATTAAATACCATCCGCGGGCGGGATAAAGTGAAAGCGGGCAATATATTACCCGCCGAAGCCCGCGTCCTTGGCCTGCTGGAAGCCGCCGAAAAGCAGCTGGATATTGAAGATTTCAAGGTTTTTAAAGGCGCAGACGCCCCATTGACCGAAAATTTGCTGCGCAGCACGGATGTCGTGACCGGACGTACCGGCCTGCAGCTTGCCGCCGCCGCGGGGGAGGGTGCAGCAATTGTGACCCTGCTGCCGGATGTAACAGCGGCTGAATTACTGGCGGCAAAAGGCAATACACCCTCTGCGCTCGACAGTCTTTGCCGCAACGGGCAGGCGCATTTGCTGCAAAACGCGGGTCTTTGGTCAATGCGGGAGGATGATTATGCTGCAGTCTTCGCAGCCTTTCCGGTGCAGCAAAAACAACAGCTGGGGGTCGCGCATGCCAGCCTGCTGGAAACCCTGAAGACCAACCGCGATACCGACCGCCTGCGCCGCCTGCGCGGGGATGATAAAAACCGCTTCCGGCCTAAATAAATCAAGTACTTAGGGTAAAAATCATCGGTTGACCCTGTGCTTTGTTATGTATACGATTTGCCTCAAATCATATTTCGGCAAGGGAATCGGCAGCGCATGTCCCGTTTTGAGGACGACAATGACGACAAGCTGACAGGCCTCGGCGGTTTCATGCGCCGGGCCTTCAACAACCTGCGCCGTTTTACCGTCCAGTTCCACCAGACACGGCTGGATAACGCTTTGATAAGCTGTGCCCGCAATGGCCGCGATATTCGCGCGTCGTTCCTCATCGCCTCCGGCGCCAACCCCCGCGCCAATAACAATGCGGCGCTTAAATACGCCGCCCAGTTCGCCCACATGAACGTGCTGCGCGTGCTGCTGAAAAACGGCGTGCAGGCGGGGGAAGAACGCGGCCTTGCCCTGCACATCGCCGTTGCCGAAGGCCAGCGCGATGTTGTGGGTTATTTGCTGCAGCAGGGGGCGGATATTCATGCCAAGGATGATGCCGCCATTGTGATTGCCGCCGGCACCCGCAACCTGCGCATGATGGAAACGCTGATTGCCGCGGGCGCAAATGTAAATGCCCAAGGCGGCGCCCCCCTTCGCGTCGCGGCCGAAAACGGCAATGAGTTCGTTTTACGCGCCCTGATCAAAGCCGGCGCGGATGCACGCGCGAATGATGACGCCGCGCTGTACTGGGCCTGCCGCAACGGCCACCGCAACACCGCCGATGTGCTGATTGCCGCAGGCGCGGATATTAACGCCCGCAACGGCCTGATGGTGGATGTTTCCGCCGCCTTCGGCCACCACCGCGTGCTGGGCCTGCTGCTGCAAAAAGGCGTGGATTTGCCGGCAGACGGCGGGCTTGCCCTGCGCTGGGCAAAACAGACGGGCCAACAGCAATGCGTTAAAATGCTGGAAGATTACCTTGCCGCGCAAAAAGCCCGGCCCTATGCGGCCCCCGGTGCGCCAAAGGACAGCGCCAAGAATAACAAAACCGGCGGCCCTAAATTATGACGCTCCGTGATGCATGGGTCGCCAAAATGCAGCAAGCGACGGCAGAGGAAAAAAACAACGCCCTCCACCTCGCGATTGATACGCTGAGCTATGAGCAGGTTGAACTGCTGCTGGATAATGGCGCCAGCCATGACTTCCTCGCCCCAGGCCAGCCGTTGCTGCCCTGGGCCATCCGCCGGACGGATGATTTGCAAATGGCGCACCTGTTGCTCGACCACGGCGTTGCCGCAACGCACGTTGGCTTTCGCGACCTTTGGGCCTTTTTTGAAGAAGACAAGGAAAGCGCCTATAAACTGCTGGACAGGCTGGTGGATGCCGGCATGAACGTGCAGGAACGCGCCAAGGCCGCCGTACAAATGGCGCAGCAGGGCATGGCCGCCGATGTGCCGCGCCGCCTGCTGAAACCAGGCGAAGACCTGCAAACCCTGCTGGATGAAGGGCGTACGGCAGACACCGACGGCGCGCTCGCCGCTGTCCAGCCCGATACGGCGGTGCTTGAAACGCTGTATGCCGCGCAGTTCGCAACCGGCATCACCGCCGAAGCTCTGCGCCAGAAGCTGGATGCCAACGGCATGACGGGCCTGATGCTGTGCGTGCGCAGCAACCATTTCGCCGATGCCGCGCCTGTACTGGCGGCGGACGGCTTGCGGCGGGATGATGTGTTGGCCGAAGATAAATTCGGCCAGTCGGTTGCTTCCCTCCTCGGCCATCGCCGGCAACTGGCGACGGCTTTTGCGCCTGCCTTCTGGCACCAGCGCCCCGCCGAAGCGGAAGAAACACTTAAAGCAATTCCGGACCGCTATAAAGACCAGCTGGATGCCGAAAAGATTTTGCGCGACGCAGCGCTGCTGCGCGTATCACGCGAGGCAAAGGGCAAATACACCTTCAAAAAGTTTAGCCCGCCATGAGCATGATGGATAAGCGCCTTGAAAAAGCCATTCGCGACGGTGATCATTTCAGCGTCAAGGTCATGGTTGAAGTTGACGGCGTCAACTGGCGGCTGGGCAATCAGGAAGCGCTGTATTTAGCCGCGAAGGAAGACGAAAAAGAAATTGTCTCCTACTTCCTTAAAACACTGTTCGAGCCACCGCACCGCACGGAAGAAGATGCGAAGGCGTTTGCCAGCACCATCGACATTGCTGTGAGCAATATGGGCACACTGTCGCTGCTGACGCTGTGCCTGCAGGGCGGGGCGCGTGGGTTGTTCCGCTACCTTGCGGAAACGCGGCCCGATGAAGTGCGGGGCATGCTGCCTGCGCTCATTTCCGCAACCGGCGCGCTGGAATTTGTGCGCGAAGCAGTGGCGTTGGGCGCAGATAAATCATTTATGGATGGTCCCGTATTTTCCGCCGCCGTCGCGGCGGGCGATGTTGGCCTTGCCAGCTTCATGATTGCCGAAGGGGTTGATGTAAACAGCCTTGGCGCGGGCGACGCCTGCCTGCACCCGCTGTACCATGCGGCATTGCTGGAAGACCATGGCCTGCGTGTCCATATGTCCATGCTGCTCGACCGCGCGGGGGCAGACCTGCGCACCAGCAAGGGCCGGCCCGTGGCCGACATGGTTGTGAATGCCGAAAGCACGGTGTTTGATTATTTCAGCAGCCATTCCGATCTGCCTTTGCTGGTGGCGCTCGCACAAGGCAAGAAGCTGCCCGAAAATGCCCGCAAGATGATCGAAGACCGCTACCCCGTTGCCGAAAAATGGCGCCGCCGCAACATGCTGCCGCATTTATTTGATGGGGAGCGTGACAGCAACGGCAACTGGTTTGAAAAAATGAAGGCGCTGGACCGGTATGAAGATGATGCGCTGCTGTTGAAACTTGTGATTATGTCGGATGATGCCCGCACCGTCACACCCTTCATGATGAGCCTTGGTTTTTCCCCCGTGGCGGAAAAAGACCGGCCGCTGACGCTGGCTGTCATGTTGGGTAAAACGGAAGTTTTTAATACCCTTGCCACCAACGGCGCGGATGTTTACGCGGGTAAAAGCGAAGCCTTCGCCCTTGCCCGCAAGCTGCGGAATGAAGAATCGCTGGAAGCTTTGCAGCAGCTGGCGCTGTTCCTGCAGCCGCGCTTCAGGCGCAAGCTGGAAAACCAGTTTGCCACCGGCATGACACTGGCGGCCCTGCGCGCCCCGCGCGGGGAAGATAACGGCGATTGCGGTCTTGTTACAGCCGCAAAGGCCGGGCACATCGGCAAGCTTGCGGAAGCGGGCGTACTGACCGGCATGACAGCGGCGGATTTTTTAGGACCGTCGCTGCAGGGCGCAACGGTCGCATCCATTCTGGCGGCGCAAGGGCTGTACGGGGAAATTTTTAACCAGAACCTCTGGCGGCGGGACGCCGAAGGGGCGCGGCAGGTTTATGACGCGCTGCCCGCGCATGACAAGGTGGCGGCATTACCCGCCTTCCGCGAAACGCAGCAACAGGCGGTGGCGGAAGCGAACCGCGAAAAGCTGCGCGATAAAGCCAAAAGTTTTAAGCTCAAGCCATAAAAGCAGGATGATTTTTCTATGAGTTATAAGCCAACCCCTTTCCGACCGCTTCTGGAAGCGCCTGTCCATGCCCTATAAACAGCGGCATGAACTGGAGGAAGACTTGCATTACGCCGCCGTCACCAACCAGTTGTGGCGCGCGCATTTTTTGCTGACCGAAAAAAACGTGGATGCCACAACACGCGAAAACTTCTGCATGCGCTGGGCCGCAAACGGCGGCCATGTGGACATGCTGTTGTTGCTGCATAAACACGGGGCTGATGTAAACGCGAAAAACGGCGAACCGCTGCTGCGCGCCATCAACGGCAAACGCATGGAAACGGTCGAGGCATTGCTATCCCTTGGCGCAGATATTTCATTGAACAACCATGCCGCCCTTCGCGCTGCCGACGCCGCGAAAGATGATAAAATGCTGCGCCGTTTGCTGCATCAGGGGCAGGATGTACGCCGCGTTGCCGAAGAACTGCTGCAAAAAGCCCGCGAACGGCATGACACTTCAGGCGCGGCTATTTACCTCGACTACCTGACGGCAGAGCGCAAAAAGGGCCTGAAGCCGCCATCTTTATAAAACTTAAGCCGCCAGCGCTTTCATCGTGCAGTTGCGGACATCGTCGATGTACTGCACCGGCACTTTCAGCTTGGTCATCGCGCGCATGGAAAAGACAGCCGCCATGTAAAAGCGGGCGTATTCGCGCGTGTCTTTGTCGGTCTTGATCTGGCCGGATTTCTTGCCGCGCTCGATCGCGCCGGCAAAAGCGTCTTCAAGGTGCAGCAAATACTGGTGCAGCGTCGCGGTGATATTTTCGTTGATGCTGCTGATTTCAAGCAGCGAATTGGTCAAAAAGCAGCCTGCGCTCTTTTCCGGCTCCGAGCATTCAACGGCAACGCGGTCGATATAGGTTTTGAGGCCTTTCAGCGCGTCGGGTTCCTCGCTCATGGCCTTCAGCTGCGGCATGATGTGTTCTTCAAGGTTCAGCTTGAGTGCGGCTTCAAAAACTTTTTCCTTGTCGCCAAGGGCGTTGTAAACGGAACCAAGATGCAGGCCCAGACGGCCCGCGAGGTCGCGCATTGAAGTGGAGTCGTATCCCTGCTGCCAGAAACTTTCCATGGCGGTGTGGAGGGCTTTGTCGCGACAAAATTCGAGTTTACGTCCCATGCAAATAAATCCTTTAAAAGCGGCCGGTTAAAAAATAGTCATGTCGGTAATAAGCTGCAGCGCAGGCCTGTAATGCAGGTTTTTTAATGCGCGCAGGTGTTTTTTTATAGCAGGACGCTTTGGTATTGCAAATAATTCTCGTGGGAAGAAAATAACGAACAATTGTTCAAGAATTCAATATAACCCTTATTCTATCGGTGTTTCTGCGCTGTCGGCAGCTGTACACCGTTAACAGTCTTTTCATAGATTGAGACTAGACTTGGAGTATTAAAGCTTGCCGGAAACCCGCAAATCACCGCGCACGAGTCCTTGCAAGAAACGCATGTTTTAATTGATGAATCTGGACATAACGTGCCGCTGATTTTAACCGCAAACATCACCCCCGTTACCACAGTTTCATCGCCGCTTTCAGCCGTCATGTTACATGCCGGTGTGTGCGGCGCAGCATGTTTATCGCGTCAAAAATAATAACTGTACCGAAGGAGACATTAAATATGGGCCAACTGGAAAAAAACTTTGATTCAGACAGTTTTGAAACCCGCGAACTTGCCTGGGAACTGCAGCAGGCCCACCCAGACCAGCAGCGAATCAGATATTTGATTGATGCTGAAGCGGATGTTCGCGGTGCGCTACGCCTTGCGAACCTGCAGGAAAAAGACCTTCTCAAGCGTCCGTCGCTGCGCAGCCTGCAACTGCAAAAGCATTTACACGAACCACGCGCGGATGTTGCGGGGCTTTAAAACAGCCTCGTTTTTCTTAAGGATTTTTCGGTGCTTTCGGGCGCGGCAGCTTCGGCTTGTCGAGCGTTTGCGGGCCCTTCATTTCCAGCATTTCTTTTTTCAACGCCGCCATGTCGGCTTCCAGTTGCTTGAGGCGTTTTAAATCAGCCTCCTGCTTCTTCGCAACTTCCAGCAGCGTATGTGCCTGCAGGGCCAGCAGCTGCATGGTAAAATTATCGGTGATGCTTTCCTTGCGTTGCGCATAGTAGTCGAAAATTTTGACGAATTCGGCAATACGTGCGGGCAGCGCGTCATCTGCGCTTTCAAGCACCCAGGTAATGCTATTTTCGCCGTTGCGGCGGATAAAGGCCATCGCGCGTTCTCCGGTTCCTAAGGTCTGTCGGGAAAAGTATCAGGTTGTTTCGGCTTGAAGCGAGCAGGCCTCAAAGCCTTCACAGGCTTGGAAATGCCGTTTTTAAGGTCTTTCTGCAATTGCGCGGCCGCCAAAAACTGCGCCAGCTGGAACTGGTTGGTAATGCTTTGGTCAAGCCGCTGTGCCAGTTCCAGCGGTGTCAGGCCGTGCGCGTTCGGCAGGCCTGCATCCGCACCGGCACGCACGAGCTCATGCCCAGCCGCCAGGTGCCCGCGGGAGACAGCATAGAAAAGCGGCGTATAGCCATTTTCTGCGGCTGCATTCGCATCCGCCCCCGCCTTCAGCAGCGTGGCAATAACCTGTGTATGGCCTGCATGTGCCGCACGGCACAGCGGCGTTGCCTGCCAGCGGTCGCGGGCGTCAACCGCCGCATGCTTTGCCAGCAGCAGTTGCGCGGCGTCGCGGTTGCCCCGGCGGGCAGCGTAAAACAGCGGCGTTGCGCCGTCATCATCCGGCATATCTATATTGGCCTTTGTACTGGCCAGCAAATCGCCGAGCAGGTCGATAGAATCCGGCCGCTCTGCTGCGTAATGCAGCGCGGTCACGCCGGTGCTGTCCTTCCAGACGGGTGATGCGCCCAGGGCAAGCAGCGTCAGCGTATCCGCGCGGTTGCCCTTGAAGGCAGCCTCGGTCAGCAGCTGGTCCAGCGATTTGATCTCGATATCATCATCCATGATGAGGGGATTCATAGCACGCAGGCTTGTTTATGTCAAAAAAACCGCACATGAAAAAAGCCCCTTCCGCATTGAAGCGAAAGGGGCTTTTTTAAATCAGGCCGTAAGGCCGAATATTAGAAGTTGAAGTCGCCGCCGCCGGGTTTCTTCGGCTTGGGGAACCTGGGTGCCGGGGGCAGGCTCGGCTTTTTCGGCTGCTGCGGGGCTGCCGGCTGGTTGCTGTTGTCAGCACCCGGCAGGTTGAAGCCACCGGGGAAGCCAATGCTGCCGCCACCGGGGATCAGCGCCTGAATTTCGCTGCGCACGGTGCCAGCCAGTTCCTGCAGGGTTTCGCCGACGCGCGGGTCGTTCTGCGCGGCTTGCTGCAGCTTTTGCGCGGTCATTTGCACGCTCATGATGACGGGCATCATTTTGAACATGATTTTTTGCGGGTTCGGGTTCGGGTCGTTGGATGCGATGTCGATGATATCGTCCAGCAGTTTGTTGAACTTGTCCGACAGGCTCTGGAACAGCGGCTGCGCGGCGCCGGTATCGGCTGCGGCGGCTTTGGCAAAAGCGGCTTTAATGTTGTCGAGCGCTTGCAGGGCTTTATCGGGGTCGGGCGGGGTGAAGCCGAAATCCATGGGGGAATTCTCCTAAAAAAAATACAAATGTTGAGGGCCATGAGGAGTTTCGGGGAATAATTATGGCGAGTCAATACAGAAAATCCTTAACGATACAAACCGGATGCCGCAATAGGCGGGAACGGCGCACGAAAGTTTATGTGCCCCCAAACATACTGAAAAAACTGGAATTTTTGACGTCCGCCCCGGCAAGGCCGTTACGGAAGTTGACAGGCCGTCAAATGCATGGTTTTATTATGTCAATAAAAAGAAGAATAGACCATATGTTCAGTAATCCATTCAAAAAATTGGCCGGCATTTTTAGCAGCGCGCAGCAACCGGCCGCAGACGCGCAAAAGCCGCTGACCTGGACGGAGGAGCGCAAGCAGTTCTTCGCCGCCGTCGGTAAAAACGACCGCGCGATGATGGACGCCACGCTGGCAAAATATCCCGAAGCGCTGGAATGGCGCACGCAGCAGGGCACAAAGCCGCTTTATATCGCGCTCGAAAAAAAGAACATGGATGCCTTCACCTACCTGCTTGATCGCGGCGCATCGCCTGACCAGCCGGAAACCTATGGTGAATATCAGGTTTTAAAAATGCGCCCGCTGCACATTGCAGCCAGCTGGGGAGAACACGCCTTCGTGCGCACATTGCTGGAACGCGGCGCGGACCATGCGCAGCGCGATGCAAAAAAGCGCACCGCGGATCAGGTCGCAATATCCGAAAAGAAAGACTATGAACTGGCTGACATGATTTTGCGCGGCCCGCAGTTGCGTGCCGCATGGCTGGCAGCACAAACGCCAGTGGCCGCGCCGCAACTGTCTACGCCCGCGAATGATACTGTTGCGACTGAAAAATCCATCAAGCCGCTCAAGCCGGTTTCCTTCAACGCACGCTGAATGTTTTAAGCCGCCAGTTGCCAGCGGTTCGCGCCGCGCGTGTTAGCGTTGGCGGGCAGGGGCGCCGCATTGCCGCCGTCGGGTCTTGCCGCCGCCTTGTTGAAGGCATTGCTAAAGTACCCGCGCTGCTTTTCGCACCATGCAGGGTACTTCTTTTCAAACTGTTGCAGCAGGCTGCTCCGCACCTCATTGGCAGGGTGCGTTGCAACGAAGAAGCGTTTAACCGCGCCCGCCTCCTTTTGTTCCGGCGGCTCAAGGCCCTTGGACCGGTAGGCGTATTCGGTTTCAATGCGCTGCATCTTCAGCATCGAATGTTTTATTTTTTCAAGTGCCGTCGTGAGGTCGCCCGTGCCGCCCGTTATGAGCGCCGCGCCGCGGTCACACAGTTTTTCATGATGGCGTGATTGAATAGCTTTCAAGGCGCGGCCGGCAACGTTGGTCACGGCAACAAAGCCCAGCACAGGCAATAGCGGCAACGGCCCCAGCAAGGCCGCGCCGACCAGCGCAACATTTATCAGCGCGTTCACGGGCATGCGGCCCTGCCAGCGCACGCCCTTGGCGGGGTGCTGCAAATTCAGGTGTGTCATTTCATGGGCGACGACGGCGCGAAGCTCACCCGCAGTCAGTTCATTCAGCGCGCCCTTACCCAGCATAATCACCGGGTCTTTACCGTTCGGGCGCGATGTCGTGCCCGCCATAAAGTCGGACACCAAGCCGCCAAGCTTCGAGGTACCGCCTTTTTTAAAGAACTGGTCGATGATAAAAACTTTTGGCGGTTGCGGCAGGCCCGCCAGCTTCGTCATGGCGGCATAGTCTTGCGCAAATTGTGCGTGCCTGTCGCCATAGCGGGCGCTAAAGGCGGCAACATCATCCGCCTTAGTGAAATCGAATTCAATGAAGTCGCCTTTTTTATGCTCCAGCAACAGCTTTTCATGCACAAGGTCAATAACCTTGGCAGCGCCCCAGCGCGCGCCGAACCAGGCGACGGCCACGACAGGTGCCGCAACAACAAGCCCGCCGACAAAAGGCGCCAGCACCGCCAGTTTCACCGCCAGAATGCCAACATGCCCGGCTTCCGGCAGAAATTCGCCGGTTACGCGCTCCCGCATTGTCTGGAATTTTTCGATGGTGCCGGTTTTTTGGTCAACAAAACGCGAGGGGAATGAACTTGCCATCTGCTTTCCTTTGAGAAGGTTGCTGCAGTACCCGTGCCGTCAAGACTAGCAAGCGGCACTAAAGGCGCAAATAGCAAACCAGCATCTATAATTTCGTCGCTTTCACCACAACATATAGTGACAGCCAGACATGCGAAAACCCCCGGCACGCTTTTCGCGCCGGGGACAAAACAGGAAAAAATCATATCTGGAAATCGAAAAGGCAGTGACCGCAAATTATTTTGATCAACTGCGAAATTATCCATTACACGAACAAAAACCACGAAGTCCGTGATGTGATTCGGAAATTCGGAATCAGGCAATCTGAACGCTGTTCATCTCCTTGAATCTCCACGGAACTAAACGCAGATCTTAACCATTTATTCACTATCTAGCGGTGTATACTAGGGTCATACACCACATATAGTGCCGCCACTTTGTTTTAAGACAAGTAACGAAAGTGAGTTCGCCTATGACAACCCCGGCTATCCATACCGATCTTCTCGCGTATAACTTCAATATTGGCCCGACCACTTTTGGTCAGGCACAAACGGCGTCGTCGTTCCCGCAGGTCGGCCAAAGCTTCATGCACGAGCTGGCACGGGAAGGTGACATCCTTTCCGCCGAAGCCATCCTCGATAAAGGCGGCAGCGTCGACCTTCCCGATGATGAAGGCCGCCGCCCGCTGCACGAAGCCGCGTTCTTCGGCCGTGATGAAATGGTCCGCTTCCTCCTCGCTTCTGGCGCGGTTCTGGATGCGCCCATCCATCCCTTCGGGTACACCGCCCTCTGGTTCGCGGTGCAGCAAGGCCACATTGATATCGTCCGCACACTTCTGGAACGCGGCGCACGGTTGACGACGGTCGACGTGCTCAACGGCCAGGGCTTGCTGCACATTGCAGCGGCGCGCGGCGATCTCAAAATGGCGGGCCTGCTTATCGCCGCCGGCATTGATGTGCTGGCCGAAGACAAGCGTGGCCAGACGGCGCGTGACAGTGCTGCCCGCCATAACCACCACCAGCTCGAAAACGTGCTGGTCAAGGTCATGGAACACCACGCCCGCTTCGGCGCATAAGCGCGGTTACTTTGAAGGGCTTTCGTGCTGGCACAGCTCCAGCCAGACGGCGTTATTGACGTCTGCTTCCTGCCGGGTTTCGACGCTATCCGTCTCGGCGGTGTAGACGGGCCGGTAGAGCGTGCAAAAATCACCGCTTAAAGCGGTCTCGCACCCGTTCAGCATAAGCAGCATCGGCAGCCAGACGGTCGCGTATTCCAGCAGCCTTTGTGGCAGCATCCGCCGTATCCTGTAGGTCAGATACTTTCGCATCAACGTTCCCCGCGTGATAACAAACATAGCAAAGCAGCCCCAGCGCGCCAAAAACGCCAAGGGTCAGCAGCAGCGCGCCTGTGCCACTCATGAGGCTTTGTCAGTCGTAAAGGCGGCAATAAGCCCTGCCGCACCAATGCCGGCAGCAATAATCGCTTCTTGTTGCTCCGTGCTAACGGCAAGGCCAAGCGCCGTGGCGCAGGAAATAAGCCCAAGCCACGTAGAGCGTTCTTTTGCGCGCGCGACAATAAAATTAAGAATCGCCTGCAGTTTCGATGTGCTGGCAACGGCAGTTGTCGTTGTGGGCGTATCTGTCATGGTGTTTCCTTTCAGGTTTTCAAGGCAAGGGTGGCGGCTTCGGTGTACAGCGCGGCGGGGTACCATTCAGCGTCTTTGGCGGCAACCGTGCCGTTTTCCTGCTGCACAATGGCGCGGGCAAGGGCCGCCAGAACGATTGGGTCGGTAAGGGCAAGGCGGTCACGGCGCTTTACCTTGAGGCCCCGGCAGACGGCGTAAATGTAATAGTCGGTCGCATTTTCATGCGGCGGTGCAAAGCGGTTGATGATGCTTTCAACCGTATCAAGCCCGTATTTCGCCTGATAAGTCAGCAGCAGCTTCATTAGCGCCCGCAGGCCCGCCAGCGGCGTTTCAAATTCAATGAACGCGGTATCATGCTGTTCCACCTTCTGTCCGTGCCATTTCTGGGCGGACAGGCGAATGTTGCCGGGGTTGTTGTTGCGAATACCGCGGGGTTGTAAGAACGGGTGCATGCGTTAATGCACCTGCTTGTCGCGCATATAGGTTTCAATACGCGCCATGCCGGAAACAAGGTTGTCCAGCCGTTGTTCTACCGCCGCCAGCCTTTCCGTCGTGCGGGCATTGCTGGCAACCCAGCGTTCAATATATTCCACACGCCGCGTTAGCGATGCCGCCCACCACACGGTGGAAACAAGATGCACAAGCAGCGTCAGCGCCAGCGTTGCCAGCGCGACTGATGAATTATCCAGCATGTTTTCTTATCCCCTGATTTCGCGTACAGTCAGCACGCTTTGCGCCGTGCCGCCAAAAAAGCGGGCGGATGTTGAACCGTTCATGCGCGTGGTGCCGCTGTTTAACCCGGCACGAATTTTGTAGGTGCGCGCGACAGTGCTGCCTGCCGCTTCGTAATACAGCAGGCCAATTGCCGTCGGCAAACTCACCCCGCCCGGCACAGATGATTGCGTGCAAATGGCCGAAGCCGTGCTATCCCGGAACAACGCCGCTGTAAATACAGCAGCGGATGAACCGGAAGCAAAACCGTTAAACTGGATTTCAAGAACACTGGACGCGCTGGACGGGGTGATGGTGACGGTCAGAATTTCCGTCCCCTCCGTGTTTTGCGGAATGGTGTCATCCAGCGGAATGGTCGTTGCAAGGTCCGCGCTGGATGTATAGGCGGCATAGGCCACCTGCACAATGGACCCCGCCGGCAAATCCGCCCGCTCCGGCGGCACCAGCGGTTTTCCGGTCGCGGGAATATACCCAAGGCATTGCCAGTTCGCGCCTGATATGCGCACAAATTCTGCAATATCTCCCGCGGCCGTCGTAATATTCGCGCTGGTTGGCAAAATAAGCGAAGTGGCACTGTGGGTTAAAATCAGCGCGGATTGGAATTTTACCCATACATGGTTGCGTGCACTGCCGCTGCCAAGACTGGTGATGGTTGTCGTGCCGCTCACTTCGACATAGTCACTGGTCGCCCCGCCGACATCTACCGTTGCACTGGATGCCAGCGCAGAGCCACGCGCCAGCAAAAAGTTAGCGGCGAGTGTGGGGTTAACAATAACAAATGATGCGCCATCATATACAAGCAGGTAGACAGCACTGGAAATAAGGCTATTCGCGCCCGTGTCGCTGCCATCCGGCATTTTAATGTTTTTTGCGCCAAGTCCGCCAACATTAATGGTGGCGGCGCCAGTGCAGGCATTGGCAGGCTTCAGCATCACCACCAGCCCCGCGCTATAGGCGGCAGGGGCGGGCGTGGGGGCCACGGTATAGGCGTTGGCGCTGCCTGTATCCGCCGCATAGGGCAGGAACTTCAGGGCTGCTGTGCCCTGGTAGGGCTGGAAAGAATTGGAGCCGGCATTCAACATGCCAAGAATAATCCAGTCCGCGCCATCGTGCATTTTTAGCGCCCAGGGCGTGGCTGAATCATCCAGCCACATCATGCCGGCTTCAGCATAGGCGGGCGCGCTTGCGCCTTTGTGGTGGTTAAGCAGGGCCTTCTTGCCATCGTTATCTTCCTGACGGTAACTAAGGCCGCTTTTATTCGCGCCGATAGACGGGCTTGCCTGCGACATGCTGGTTCTCCTGTAATATTTTTGTGGATGAGGGGGGTAAGGGCGTTATCAGCTTTCCGCACCGTAGCCGCGCGCCTGATAATCAAAGGTGCGGGCAATGCCTGCGCCGCTTGCGTCATAGAAGCGGATATTAAAACCGGCCGGCGTTTGTCCCGTCAGTGTATAATAATCTCCCGTCGCAAGGTCGTGCGGGGTAACGCTGAGGCTTGGCAATGCGCGGAAGGCACCGGGGAAGATAACGGCATGGCCGGTACTTTCCGCCAACGTCGCCCGCAAGCTGACAATTCTATCCGGCATATCAATCGTGACGCGCAGGCTGGAAACGGCTGGGGAAATATTCGACGATGCCGCCGACGCCAGCAGCCGGAACTGGAAGGCGCGGGCGGTATAATCCGCAATCACAAAATCGGTCCATGGCGTCCATGCCGCATCTATCAGGGCTGGGTCAACGGTGGTTGACCGTATTTGCAGGCGCAGCTGCCATAGCGACGGGTCAACGCCCTGGTCAAAGTTTTCAAGGGTGTCTAGGTCGTCGCAGGTATCCAGCGTTGCGTTCAGGTCCACACCCGCCACCGCCAGCGTGGCGGTGAGGCGCGAGGCATAAACCGCGCCTAAATCAAAAGTTTCTGAAAATTCGTAGCTGCCCGTGCTGAACATGCCATCATTGCCAATGTCGATATTTTCAACCGCGTCAAAATCAGGCCAGTCATCAACGCTGTCGCGGCCGGAAAGCTGCAGGGCGCCATCCCGTACTGCCATGGCTGTCTGCAGGCCGGGGAAGTTTGGGTCCTCGGCAATGCTCAGCACGACGTTCTGGGTGCCATCATCCACCGGCGTTACAGCAAGGGCGGCATTGGCGCTGCTGCGCCCGCCCACGTCAAACGCCTTCAGCAAATAGCTGCCGCGCGCGGCTGGCACGGTGACTGAAGTTGCATCCCGCGAAATTGCGCTGATGATATCAATGGCGGAACTCCAGCCTGCATCATCGGTTTCAGGCGTAAAGCGCAGGGTGTAATGGTCAAGGTCAAGGTCCGGCACGGCGGCCCAGCTTAAGTGCGCGGCATCCCCCAGCACGCTGATGCCAAAGCCTGTAATGTCCGACGGCAGGGCGGATGTTCCTGCCACGCGATGGCCCGTAATAAGGAGCGGCGCGGAAGAAATACCAAGGGGTGACAGGTAGCGCACCTGCAGGTCGTAAGTTTCTCCCTCCGCCACGTCGGTGATTGAAAGGCGGTTGCCTGTCACGGTCATTTCGGCGGGCCGAAACCGCGTTTCATCCTGCGCCCGGATCAACACTTGCGGGGCAAGCGCCGCACCAAAAGCGGGCGGTTGCAGCGTTACCACAATGCGCGTGGTAAGCGAACCGTCGGTATTGCGGATAAGGGTTTCTTCGCCGGACTGAATACCATCCAGCACGGGCAACGGCGGGCGCTGCATATCCGGCGGCAGGCTTAGCTGGCTGTCGAAGGCGGGAATAGTGCCGGCATCGGCCTCGTGAATGGCGGGCGCCGCATCAACGCATGTCAGGCGTGCAGCAAGGTTGCCCTGCGGGGCGATGGATTTGACGATAAGTTCGACGCTTTCGCGGCCCGCCTCGCCAAACATGGCAAGGTCGCCTGACATCGGCGCATCTGCCGTTGTAACATTGCCGCTGAACAAAAGAGTGTTGGTGCTGCCCGCCACGGTTAGCAGGCTGGCGGTGAAGGAACTGCCGTCTGATTTCCGGCAGCGCAGGGCATAGGTTTTGCCATTTTCCATGGTCACGCCATCATCCAGCGTGACGCCGCTGGCAATGCCACCCGCCACCTGAACAGATTTTACGCGCGCGCTGGCAAGCCCGAACAGTGGCACGTCATGCGTAAAGCGAATAAGGTCGCCGCGTGTGCAGGCAAGGTGTTCAAGGTCGCAATCAAAGCTATAACTTTCCGGTCGCAGCAGGGCGGTCGCCATATGGTAGCGACCATCCTGCCAGGCTTGCGTGCTGCTGGTAATACCGGTGAGGTCTAGCGCTTCAAAAGTTTTTGCGCTGGCGGCATCAATGCCGTCGGCATAAACGAAGCGTTCATCCTGCAGCCAGCCTTTATCGCGGTTCAGGAAGCGCACGCGCAAAGCATCTGCCACATCGGCAAAGGATTTCCGGCCCTGAAAGACGGATGTATTGCGCGGGGTGAAATGCTGCACGGGCACGGCTTGCGGGCGGTCCTCAATAATAGCCCATTTGCCATCCAGCAGCGCGGGGCTGGCCCTGCCGGCAGCCGCGATGTTTTGCAAAATTTCACGGACTGAGGCGTCGTAATCAACCACAGCGTTAAATTCGCGGCTCGCGGCAGCGCAGCGCTCGTGCCAGTTTTGAATTTTCTCAAGGTCAAGCCGGCTGTCGGCAAGCGGGCGGGCGTTGGCGCTGCCTTGCAATACATGGCGGAAGAGGGAGGCGGGGTTAGATGTTTCCTGCGCCACCCAGTCCGCGCCGTCCCAATCCGGCAAAATTGATGTGACAACGCCGTTAAAGCGGTCAATCACCCCTGTCAGCTGGTCAGTCGCTTTAATGCGCAAGGCCGTCACGGCAAGGCCGGGCATAGTGACGGGCGCGGCATAGCGAATACTGCGCAGCGCCGTCCACGATGTTTCATCGAACAGCTTGTCATCGTCTTCAGCATCTGCCGTGATGCGGCGGAGACGGACATCGTACTGGCCTTTTGGCACTTTAAAGGTGAGCGTTTCACGCAAAGCGGCTGTTTGCTTGCCGGTAATTTCAATACCGGGGAACTGCAGGCCGCCCGCGGCAACGGCTATATGGCCCGCGCTGGCGGTCACGGCGAAATCATCCACTGTTTCAATACGGATACCGGCAAGATCTGCTGCGCGGCCGTCGGTAATCGCGGCGGCTGATAACGCCCCGGCTTCATCTGACTCGCGCAGCAGCGTTGCCAGCAATGTTTGTCCATCCGGCACGGTTGGGGCCACTGGCACGGTATCATCGCGCTGGGCTTGCGCTTCCACGCCCTTAACAATAGATAAAGCACCGCTGGCGTTATCAATCAAAACAATATCAAGGCGCATCACGGTATAGTTGGCCAGGCCCCTGCGGTAGGGCTTTGGCGCGGCAGGCAGCGCAAGGCTGCGGGCGGGGAAGGGTTTATAGCTGTCAACGCCCGCGCTCCAGTCGCTTGTTCCGGCAGGGGCGTACTGCACTTCAATGCGCACGGTGGCGTTTTTACGCGCGCCGCTGCCGGCGAACCGGACGAGGCCGCGCGGCAGCGTGACATCAACGCCGATTTCATCGGCATCTGCCTCGCTGGTGCGTAAAATATATTCATCTGCCGCGGTAACGGCAATGGCAAGGTCATTTTGCAATACGCTGTTGGTGTAAAGCGTCAGCGGCGCATCATCAACAAAGCCCTGTCGGCTTTCAATTTCAACACCCTCGAATTCCGACAGCGGCGTTTCGCCAATTTTAAGCGCGTCAATGGTCAGCGGGCCATAACCCCAGACGAAAAGCAGGCGCAAATACTGGTCGCTGCCCACCGTTTCGGTATAAGGCAGCGCGCCAAAGGGCGGCACAAAGCGGTGGCGGCCCAGCACCTTTGGCACGCGGCCAAAGGGTGCTGCTTTGTTTTGCGCGCCCTGAATAAAAAGCGTCGGGCTTTCTTTTTGCGCGGAATAACGTGCCCGGCCCGGCGGCGCCAGCGCGTTCAAGGCAAGGCTGCCCAGCAGGTTTACGCCTGTTGTCAGCAAGCGGCTTGCGAAGGGGAATGAAGCAAGGGGACCCAGCAAACTTGCCAGCCCCGCAGAAAGCGCAGGGCTTGCCGCCAGCAAGGCCAGCGACAAGACCGTGCGCAGTGGGTTTTTACTGCCACCACCACCCATGGGCAGCAGGCGCAGTGTTAAAACAGTGCCGGCCTTCGGGCGCACCCGGTGCCAGCTTTCCCGTGGTACGGCATGGCCATTGATGAAGGCGTGCAGGTGCGGCGTCAGCCGCGCATCCGGCAGCATGGCGGCGGCGATAGCGGCAATGCTATTGCCTGCGGGCAGTGTGCGTTCAATACGTTCCGCCGCGAAAGGGTGCGGGCGCAGCAGTGCGGTTATGTTGTCATGGGCTGTTGGGGCAATGGTCATGTTTAAAAAGGCTCATACCTGTAAAAGCCGAAAATACGGTCCTGCCAGCGCGGGCCGCGATAGCGGGCGACGGAACTGTCAATGCCGTCTTCCACGTGCAGCATCTGTCCATCGCCCAAGACAAGGCCGACATGCATGGGCTGGCCATGGAGGCGCAGCACAATAATGTCGCCGAGTTTTTCCGCAGCGGCGGGCAGCGGCGTGAAGTTATCGCTTTCCCTCTCGATGAGCGGGCCGATGCGGTTTTTTTCCGCCGTATGGGCGTATTCATGCGCAAGCGAGGGCAGGGCGATGCCGAATTGTTCGGCCATGACAAGGCGCACAAGCCCCCAGCAGTCGATACCGCTGCGGTCGCGCCCGTGGTCACGGAACGGCAGGCCAATATAATGCCCCGCCCAGAACGGAACGGGCATGGCTGGTGTCCTTATGTGGAAAACAAAAACGCTTGAAACACGCGCAAGAAAAAACCCGCCGGGTTACGGCGGGTTCTTTTCAGGGAAGAAACTTAATATCGTTTATATCACCGTGCTTACATGCCCGAGCCGGGTTTGGAAGCAGCGCGCGCAACCGGAGCCGACTTGGCTTCGCTGGTGGCGGGGTTGATTTTAGCGACGTATTCGTTGAAGGCCTGAACATTCGAACCGTTGGGGTTCGCGTTGACGTAATCCGTCATGGCGGAAACGGCTTTTGCGGTGGGGGCATCGAGACCACGGCGCGTATCAGCTGCGACCAGGTTCAAAGAGTCGAGCAGAAAATCGCTGCCGCTGTAAGCTTTACCGAGGAAATCGGACTTGATGCTCATTGATAACTACCCTCTCGCTGCCGTTGCTAGGACACTATTGAAAGCCAGTCTTTTTGTCGTTCAAACAACTTTAACTGATTTTTAATAGAATACCTCAAGTTTTATTATCTTACCATAAGAAAAATGTAAAATGGCTTAATGGTCAAAAAACTTCTTTTAAAACCATGTGTTTAGAATAGTCCCGGAAAGTTGCCGGGGGCAAAGACCGCCGCGGGAAAAGGTTCCATAGTAAAGTCCTCGATACTCAGATTCCCTTCAACTACCTGCGAATCGTAAGTCACATTTGTCAGGCGAAAGTCTTGAAATTGCGCCTCTATTACATCGGGCGTCGCGACACGTACAATTTCAATAAGCACGGAAGGCGCAGAATTGAGCGAACGTACGGCTTTGACCACCTGCCGGTCCACGTTATCAATACGCAGGCGTGCCTCCGGCGACTGCCCCTCGGTATCGTCCGGCAGGGTCAGGTCAAACGGGAAGGCGACAAACTGGCTCCCGCGGCTCACCGTATCGACCGCATCGCTGGTCACGCGGATGGGTTCGGCAAGGCTGGCGTGCGACAGGGTCAGCAGGATCAAAAACGCATCCGCCGTCTCGGGTGCATACAAAGCCTGACGGGCGAGCAGCGATGGATCACGGCTCATGGCAGCACCTCCAGCTCAACCGCGGCGCGGAAGTAATCACCGTTAAGTGCCGTGAGGGCTGGCGGCTGCCGGAAACGGCAGTTTAATACCGACTTGTCGCGTGGATGGATAAAGGCAAAGCTTCCGGTGCCGCTGCCAAGGGTGGTTTTGTAAAAAGTTTGCAGCGTTTGCGTTTCGACGTGGCTGAGGATATAGCCGAGGCTTAAACTATAAACCGCCGCCGAACCGCGGGCGCGCAGCTTAGCCGGCCCCTGGTCCACGCTGGAGCGCAGCGTATTATCCGGCAACGTTTCCCGAAAGCCGTCCGCCAGCGGCGCGGCGGGCAGGGTGGCAGGCCAGTCTGTCATATATAAATCCTCCTAACGGCCGATAAGCGAGGGCACGATGCCAAACAGGCTGCGCAGCACGCTGGATGTTTCGCGCCCGCGCACCAGCGAATTCGCCACCATCTGGTCAATGGTGATTTCAAGCGTTCGCTGGTCAAACCCGTCCGACGTTTCGCGGGCGGTGACGGTGGCATCGCTGTTGTTCTGGATGATGACGTTGATATTGCCAGCCGCAGTTGCGGCGGCATTGCCCTTGCCAAGGAACGCGCCAAGCGTGCTGCCCAATTCGTCCTTCAATATGCGCGCAAAGTCCTGTGTTGCAACGTTGTTCAAGGCTGTTGTGCGTGCCTGCATATCCGTCAAGGCCCGCAGTAGTTGCGTCAGGGATGAATCGGATGCCATGCGGTGGTTCCTTTAACTGTCAGGATGTTTTAGCAGCATGTCGCGCAAAAAATCGCGCGTTGGCGGGGCAGCGCGTTGCTTGCAAAGGCCGCCTCCTTTCAACGTGGTGTTGCCTTCAATCGCATCGGCAATATCATTCAGTGTTGCCTCCAGCCGCAGCGTTGCCGGTGTCCAGCAAAGAACACCAAGGCAGAACTGCCGCATCAGCCGGAGGTCGAGGGCTTTTTTGCAGGGTCTATAACCCCCGCCCTTGCCAGTGGCGTCAGAACCATCAGCAATATATCTGCCAGCAGAATAGCGGGGGCTTGCGTCAGCAGGAACTGCTCAAGCGCGGCATCTGCCATGTCGCAGCCTGCGCAGCGGTAAATGCGGCATAGTAGCGTAACCGTTTCGGCAAGTTTCATGTCACGCGCCGCCAGCCGTTCCGCCACTTGCAGCAGGTTGGTATCCTGCTCCAGCGTTTCGATAAGTGCGAGGTTGAGGGGTGTTGTATAGGGACGCTCCGGCCCCGGCAGGGTCAGCGTCGTCATGCGCTTGCCTTTGTAAAGGTGCCGCTGCCGCTGCGGGCGAGCGTTACAGTGAAGCTTTCAAGCCCGTCGTGGGCGCCGCTGCGGCTATATTCCTGCACGGCGAAGGCTGCCGCGTATTTATCCCCGTTCGGAAACCATAGTTCAAAGTTTGGTACCAAACGGTTGAAGGCGGCAGCGCGGAGCTTTTCTTCCGCAATCGAATCCTTGAACACGCCATCCAGCTTCAGCTGCAGTGACTGCACGCCTGCATCACCAATAAACCTTTGCATGCCGCCATCATCCATTGTCGTAGCGTCGGCGGGCTGGTTATTGAGGCTAAAGGCGGTGGTGCGCGCAGCGCCAAGGGTTGAAAAATTTTCAGGGTCTGCGCCATTGCCGATTTTCAGCAGCAGGTCGCGCCCCTTCTGTCCGGTCATGTCGGGCTTCCTTTCTTAAACGGGTTCGGTAACAAGGTGAAAGCGCTGGGTAGACCTGCGGGTGCGGCCATCCGCCAGCAGGCTGCAGCTACTTTCCACCTCAAGGCACAGCAGCAGGGTTTGTCCTTCAACGGTGAAGCTTTGGTTGTGCAGGCAGTCATATACGGCCCGCATTAATGCCCTGGCTTCCTTCATGCCGGTGCCGCGGCTATAAGCGTCGATATCAAGCGTTATGTCATAGCCACTGGTGCCTTGCGTATCCGCAGCCCGCGCCGACATATCACCCAGCGCGATATAAGGAAAAGGCGAATCCGCTGGTACGGCATCAAAAATGCGGTTTGCCGGCAGCAAGCCCCCAAGGGCTTCATCACCGCTAAGGCGGGCATAAACGGCGGCCTGCACCGGCCATAGGCTTTGGGCACTCATATCGTCACTCCCTCAAACATCGACATTATTGAAAAATTTGAAATTTCCCGCCAAAGGGCTTACCCTAAAGGAATTGGCCTTCGCGTCTTCCAGAACAGGATATTTTCATGCCGCGCCTTACCCTGACAGCCCTTCCCGTGATTGCTCTGCTGATGCTGCCGGTGGCGGCACAGGCCGCCGGTGCCACGGCTGCCACTGACAAGACGGCAGTCAAGGCGGCAGAACCCACCGTGCCGGAAGTCACGCCCGAGAAAATCAAGGAAGAAGCTTTTCAGCGCGGCAAGCGCGCCTATGACCGCGGCGACTGGCTGAAAGCCATTACGGATCTCCGCCCGCTGGCGGAAATGAACGATGTCCGCGCCATGGTTCTTCTTGGCAATATGTATGCTGAAGGCAATGGCGTCATTCAAAGCAACGAAGAAGCTTTTGCGCTGTATCATAAAGCAGCGTTGCTCGAAAATACGGACGGCATGGTGGCCATCGCCGCGCTGTACCGCCAGGGTATGGGCGTTGGCATTAATACCCGCCTTGCGATTGGCTGGTTCAACCGCGCCGCGCGGCTGGGCGACCAGCAGGGCGCGTTTTTCTACGGCATCTCCATTTTTGAAGGCAGCAAGGGCACGACGTACGACCTGAAGCCAGACCGCAAGCTTGCTTATAAATGGTTCCGCATTGCGGCAACGCACGGCGATAACAAGAAGATGCGCTTCCAGGCCTATAAAGTTGCCGAAATCATTGCCAAGGATTTGCCGCCAGATCAGGTGATCGACCTTGAAAAGGAAGTCAAGGACTGGGCGCCCGACACGCTTGATGTCATCGGCGACAACCCGGAAAAAATTCTGGCGGATGAAATGGCTAAAAAAGCCGCTGATACGCCGGATAAAAAAACGCCCTAAACTTCGGCCTTCGAATTTTGCTCCTGCGGCGGCGCAAGATTTTGCATGAAAATGCGTTGCCCGAATACCGTCACCTCGAATTCCGGGTGGTGCGGGCTAAGTTCCAGCACCGTAACGCTGACAAACCATTTGATAGCCAGCCCTGCAATGCAAAGTGCTGCCAGGATAAAGTTTTGCAGCAGCACCAGAATAACGCACAGAATAATCACCGGTATGGCATAGCGTATCAACGCCTGCCTGTCCTGCACCATAAACTTGCGGCGTAACGACAGGCGCGTGTTTTCGAGGTCAATAACGCGCCAGTCCTCCGTCTCCAGCTGCTGTTCTATCAGGGTGCGGCCGGGCGTTTCGCAGGCAAGCTGCTTTTGCAAGGCGCGCAGGGATACAATCAGCTGGCGGTGTTCCAGACGTTGGTAATAGGCGAGGGCAAAAATGCTGCAAATGAAGATTAAGAACGGCATGCCCGCAGCCTAGCAAATTCCGGCCCGCGGTTACAAGGCGTCCCGTTCAGCGTTGATTTCCAGATAGGCCTGCCGCCCATCCACATCACGCAGTGCCAGAATGCGGTAGCTGAAGGCTTCATCCCGCAGCCGCCATTGCGGTGTTATATCGTCGCGGTAGCGCAGCGTAATGCGGTATTGATTTATATGGGCCAGCTGCCTGCCGGTGGTATCCACACGGCCACTTGTGGAATTGATGGCGGCGAAAACCTGCGGGTTATTGGCAATGTCCTGCCAGTGGTCCACTGTGCCGCCGCCGCCATCTGCGGCGCGAACGCATTCCTGCAGTGACAATACATGCCGGAGTTCATGAATCTGCGTCATGACAGCCCCATCACGCGAAACGGCTGGAAAAGGCTGGCCGCGCCGGAGGGTAACAGCGCTTCCATCGCGCCGTCGCCCCGCTGTTCATACAGCCGTGCCGTCAATTGCCGAATGCCCTGCCGCAACAAGGCCGGTACGTCTTCCGCGCCATCGCCAAAGCCCGCGGTATAGTCAATAACAATGCCGTTGAAGCGGCTGACGGTTTGCGGCGTGTCCAAAAACACAAGGCGCATGCCGGCATTATCCAGCCGGTAACTTTCCGGCGCAGCCATCATGCCATCGCAAGTAATCGTGGTGATGGCTTGAACGGGCGATTTTGGCAGAGCTATCACTTCGGCTGCGCGGTCAAGCTGCAAACGCCAGCTTTGGGTTTGCAGGGCAAGGCCGGTGAAGGCTTCACAAGCCTGCCGCGCGGCGGTGATCAGGTTTTGCACCAGCGTATCTTCCGCGCTATGCGTCAGGCGCAGGTGAGTTTTCATGTCAGCCAGCGTCACAGGCTCCAGCGCGGGCGGAGATAGCAGGGTCAGGTTTTTCAAAATCATTCTCCCGAAAAAAAGGCGGGCGGAGATAGCAGTTATCCCCGCCCGCAAGGCGGGGAGGCTCTGGTCAAAAAATCAGCCGTTGCTGACAGGCGCCTGGTGCAGCGCACCCTTGAGCGCCAGCATGGAAATGGGGCCGCCGGTCGCAAGCGACACCGGCGTTGCCGTGACTTTGACAAAGCGTTTGCCACCGCGATAGCCGATGACATGACGCTTTTGTTCCTTGGTGGAACTGTCGATGCTCAGGAACTGCCCGGCGGAAAGGCTGCTGAAGTTCAGCACATCATCGTCCGTGCAGGCGGCATAGGTGGTGGGCCCGCCGGTATTGTCATCATCCGCATGTTCAATTTTAACATCCACGCGGTGCGACGCATCCAGCGTATCCACGATATTGCCGACAAGCAGGACGATAGCGAGCGTATCGCAGCCCTGCATGTCGATGTTGCCGGTATTCAGCGCCGCAGCCTGAATAGTTTGCGGCATAAGGCTTTGGGTGAAGGAAAGGGTATTGATGAGGTCATGCATGGGGGAAAGTCCTTTCAGGAAAGATGAAAAAAGAAAAGGCCCGGGGCGGGCAGAAAACCGGCAGAGGGCATAACCGGTTTCTTGTCTGCGCCAGGGGGTGGGGGCTGCAAGGCCGCGCCCCGGGCCCTTCTGCGGCGAACGGCTATCAGGAAGCCGCGAACTTCAAAAGCTTGATGGCTTCAAAGTTCACGACATCGCCGCCAACCCGTTTCGTCGTGTAGAATTTGACGTAGGGTTTGGCGGTGAAGCTGTCGCGCAGAATGCGGATGCCCTGGCGGTCGACGATCTGGTAGCCGGCCTTGAAGTCGCCAAAGGCGATGGAAAGGGAATTTGCGGCAATCGCGGGCATGTCTTCCGCCTCTACCACATCAAAGCCGAGCAGCGTGCCGCCCTGTTTCAGCTGGAAATCCGGCTGCCACAGGTAATTGCCGTCCGCGTCCTTCAGCTTGCGTACTTCTGCCAGCGTCGAGCGTTTCATCATAAAGACGGCGTTTTCGCGGTAGCTGGATTTAAGCGCATAGATAAGGCTAATGAGCGCATCACCGGGGTCACTGCCGGCAAAAGCGCCGCTGGCCCCCGTCGGCATTTGCTCGATGACCGAAAAGCTGCCGGCAGACGGCTGCCCTGCGCCATAGGTCAGGAAACCACGCGGCTTGCGCACGCCGTTGCCGTTGACGAAAGCGTCATTCTCCATGCGGGCAAGGCGTTCGGCAATCTTTCCGGCCAGCCATTCTTCCACGTTGAACAGCGCATCATCCAGCAGTTTTTGCGTGGCGCGGGGTTCGGCGTATTGTTCATGCACCGGAATGCGGTATTCGCCGATTTTTGGCGCGGTGGTTTCGCTGCGGCTTTCAGTTTCACCGACCCAGCCGGAAGTGGCCTCGTTAAGGTCCTGAATGCCTTCAAGCGCATCCGTGCCGATGGTAATCACGTTCGCGACCTGGCGAATGGGTGATGTGTCGCGCACCAGCGCGGCAATGCGGCCCGACATATCCGGCGTCACGGCAAAGCCGCCGTCGGGGTCGGAACCGGCAGAAAGCGCCTTGATTTCTTCAAGCGCGCTACCGGCATTGTTTTTGCGAAGGTAGCTTCGGAAGGCGGATTTATACTGGCGATACGCATCTATGCCAAAGTCGTTGTGCAGCACGTGACGGCGCTCAAGGCTGAAGCCTTCCGCTTCCGACCAGTCGTCGTTTTTGGTCGATGGCGCGCGGGAAAGGGCGGTTTCAAGCAGGTCAACACGCTTCTTTGCGCTGTCGGCGTGGTCGATGGCGCGGGTAATTTCGGCATTCAGGCGATTGACCTTCATGTCCGTCAGCGGGTCGGCATTGCCGCGGCGCTCCACTTCACGCAGGCGCTGGTCGTTGGCATCCTTGAAGGCTTCAAAAGCGCGGCCAAGGTCGTAGACGGCGGATCTTACATCCGCATTGCGGGTATCATTGTTCATGGTATTTCCTTTTAAAGTGGGCGAGGGGTGAGGGATAGGAGGACGGCGGAAAGGTCACGCAAAGCCTGCGCGTCATCGCCTGCCGCAAAAGTGTCTTTGCCCGCCGCCGCATCCCGCGGGGCGAGCGATTTATAGCCGTCCGCAACCAGGCCCTTGGCCTGCCTGCGGCTAAAGCCTGCATCACGCAGGAAAGTTTCAAATTCACGCGGCGTTGGTACGCGCCCCTCCATCAGCTGCGATTTAACGCGGTTGATGCGGGCATGGTCATTGGCGGGGAAGGTCACCATGGATACTTCAATCAGCTCAATTTCTGTCAGTACCCGAATGCCCTCTGCATCGCGGTGCGACTTAAGGGCGCGGTAGCCGATGGAAAGTCCGGTGACGACTTTTTCCTGCAGCAGCCGGTAAGCTTCACGTGCGCGGATAATATCGCTGACGAAAAGTTCACCCTTCACGTACAGCCCGTGCGCATCCTCCCACATTTCGCGCCATGCGCCGATGGGCTGGCGCGGGTCATGCTGCCACAGCAGCGGCGGCAGCTGGCCCATGGTCAGCGCGCCTTCAAGGCTGCGGGCGAAAGCGCCTTTTTCGATCCGGTCGCCGGTTGCGTCGGTCACGCCAAAGACGGAAGCATAACCTTCAAATACCCCCGTTTCAGACGCAAACTTCAGCTCGAACGGCGTATCAAGGGTTAGGGCGGTCATGGGGTTACTCCGGTTGGGATGTTTTGGTTGACACCTCCGGCAAAAACATTATGGTATGCGCCGGATTTGAATTTTAAAAGCTGCACGCCAAAAGACCGGGGAGGCATCAACCCATGTCCATTCTTGATTCGCTCTTTGGCCCCGCAGGCCAGCTTGGCCACGAAAAACACAAAGCCATTTTAAAAGGCCCCACCGATGACATCGCCAGGCTGAAGAAGCTTGATAAAGCGATTGGCAGCCTGATGAAGCCGTTCAACGGCGTTGCCCGCGTGCCGGCTGAGGTGGCGACGAAAATCGATGCGCTGATCCGCGACAATGCATTATCCATTTCCCGCGTCGTTGCCGTGCGCCCGTATGAAGAAAACGCGCTTGAGTCTATCGGCACCTGGGTGCGCGGCGCGCAAAAGGCGACCGAGCAGCCGCTAGACTGGCTGGAGTACGAAAACGTCTATCGTTCCCCCAACGGCAACCGCATTGAACAGCGGGTGGCGCAGTTTAAAGTCGGACCGTAATTACCGGCGGCAGAAACCGGAATAGTTTTTGCCGCGCCAGCGCATAATCGGTGGCAAAGCCTTGTCCCGTCATTCGCTGGCCCAGCTCCATAAAATCAACCGTGCTTCCTTCGGCCTGCAGCATGATGTGGCGCAGCGTCACAAGCTCTGTCAGTGACCAGCCACCGTTCAGGAATTTTTCGGCCAGTTGCGGCAGCGGGCCCAGCTCCTGCTCAATATCCATGACAAGCCGGAAGTCCATTGTTTAACCCGCCAGCGTGTCGCCGCCATCCAGCGGCGCAAGGCCGAAGGCGCGGCGTTTTTCGTTAAGCGTCATGAAACTTGCGGCGGTAATGCGTGACCATGTTTCAGCTCGGCGCGGGGCCAGCGCTTCAATGCCGTCGGTATCGTATTCCAGCGTCAGGTTGTCGCCAAAGCGCGGGCACAGCCAGTTATTCATGGCATCCTTCACGCGGTCGAGCAGCGGCAGCACTGCATCATCAAACAATGACAGCCGCGCTTGCTCGAAATTCGCGAAGGTAAGCGATCCTTCAATGCCTACCAGTTGCGGCGGTACGTTGAAGGCAAGGGCAATTTCACGTGCGGAAACATCCTTGCCTGCCAGCCAGTCCATGTCTTTTGGCGACAGCGACATGTCCCGCCAGTCAAGACCACCTTCCAGCACCAGCGGGCGGCCTGCGTTGCGGCTTCCGCTGAAGTATTGTTCAATTTCGGTTCTCAGGGCCTCGCGCTGGGTTTCCGTCAGCGTATCAAGCGCTTCGGGGTGCGACGGTTTATATACCAGCGCGCCCGACGGCCTGCCGGACGATTGCAGCAACGATGCATTCCACAGCGCGGCTTCATTATGTTGGTCAATGCTGAAGGCGGCAGCTTCAAGCGCGCTCATGCCATACCAGTCATCCAGGGGATGAAAGGCCTTCAGGTGCATAACATCTGCCTGCCCTGTCAGCGTGTCTGCCTTGTATTCAACTTGGGTGCCATTGGCGCTATAGCGGTAGGCGGCAGGGACGCCTTGTGTTCCCGGTACAATGCGCATGCGGTCGGGGCGCAGCGTCCATAGCTCCAGTGGCGGCTGGCCCTTCGGCCCCACGGCTTCGGTATAGGCGTTGCCTGCAATGAGGTAAAAAGCAAACATCGCCTCGAATAATTCCGCGCCGCCCTGCACGGGGTTGGGGCGGTGCAGCAGGTGCAGAATGGGGTGGTCATCCAGGCGGCGGCGATCTGCGCCTGAACCTTCAAATAATGCCCATGGCACCGCCGCCGCATTCTGGCTGACAAGGCGAATGCAGCGATAGGCAACGGCGTTTTTCTGGTAGCCCTCCCGTGCCAGCGCATCGTAATGACGCGGCGTAAAAACCGCTTCCTTTGCGCCAAAGGGCACGAGTAGCGGCGCTGACCTGCTCGCTTTATAATCGGGCTTTGCCTTGGGTCGAAACGGGTTTTTGAACTTCATGGTTTTACCTTCTTCATTACATCCACATCTTCGGCCCCATGGGTAGCGGGGCGGAAAGCAGCAGTTCCGTCATCGCCCAGACCCGCGCATCGACGCGGTCGGGGCTGTTCGCGCCCTGCAGCGGGTCAAAACTGCACATCTGGTCTTCCAGCTTGGGGAAGTGGCCGGCATGGTGAATGCGGCCCTGCATATCCAGCGCCGCAATCGGTTCCGCCCGCGTTATTTTGCCGCGGCTGGCGCGCACGGCCTTATACGGCAGCTGCGGATCAATGGTGCGCAGTGTATGTTCCACCAGGTCACCGCCCTGGTTTACCTCCGCCACAATACGGTCGGCGTCGAAATTGCGGCAGGCATCCGCCACAATTTGCGCCCATCTGCCGGGCGGGTAGGTGCCGGAAAGGTCGGCCAGCACATATCCGTCTCCATCCGTGCCGAGCGCCGCGACTATAATGCCGGTTTCATCACTGCCGCGTTTTGATGTCACGGCGGGATCAACGGCTATAATAACGCGGGCAAAATCCGGCAGGTCCGTCGTCAACCGCCGCGCTTGGTTAATTTGCGCACGGTTCCACAAAGCCTGCGGGTGGTCGGAATGAAAGGCTTCCTCGACTGTTGCAGGGTACTCACGGCGAAAGGCGAAGACGCTGCCAAGTTCGGCTATTTTTTGCCGTCGCCAGCACATTTGCTCAACATCAAGCGCAAAGCTGGCGCGGTAAAATTCTTCTTCTTCCGTCAATTCAAAACTATTTTGCAGGCGTTTGCGGTATTCCGGCTGCCAGAACCATGGAATAAAAATAAGTTTATAATCCGACTGGCCGGCATGGGCCGCCATGGCCATTTTATAAAACAGGCCTTCTGGCCCGGCGGAAGTGCTTTCAAGAATAATCTCGCTGCCCGCAACATCCGGCACGGCCTGCAAAATGCCTGTCACATGGTCATCCGCATTCGTCCAGAACGCAACTTCCGAGCCGTGGAAGTATTGAATGGTCGATGACCTGCCCGTGCCCTGCGATTTTGCAGTGCCGATGTGATAGCCGCTATCCAGCCGGTCAAACAGCAATTCGCGGCTGTTGGAAAGTGATGTATGCGGTCGCAGCAGCGCAGGGCAATTATCATGAAAACGCCGCGCAATCTGGTATATATTTTTTGATGCTTCTTCAAGGTGCGTCAAAATAAAGGCGCGCACGCCCGTGCGGTGCGTCACTTTCCAGTAAAACCGTGCTTCCACATAGGTGGAACAACCCTGTTGCCGACCCTTCAATACAAGCGCGCGCACATGGCCCATCTCGCGCAATTGTGCTTCAAGGGCGGCATGCAGGTAAGCTTGCGCAGGGTTCAGCTCTAGTCTGGCAATGCGGCCCTGCTTGCTGCGAATCTTCAGGCAGCGCGGCGCATAGTGCAAAAAGTCATCCTTTAGTTTCTGGCGGGTGGTACTGTGGCGCTGTCGGCTGCGGGGCATTTACTCCAGGTCTTTCAGCGCCTCTTCATGGCCCCCACCGCTATCGGCTTCCTTGCCGGAGATATCTGGCAGTGTTTTCTTCAACAGTGCCAGCGCGGCGCTGACTTGGCTTGCGGACATTTCCCGCTCACCCAGTACGTGCTTTTCAAGGGCGTCAATAAGGGCGGGAACGTTAATGCTGTCGCGGAAGTTCTTCTTTTTGCGCCGCGTTACCGTCATCTTCCCCGCCCGCACTTCCTGAGCATGTAAAAACTTTGCCAAAATTGTTTTCACGGGGGAAGGTAATTCGCGGTAACGCAGCTCAGCGATGAAGAGCGGGCGTTGTTATACAACGGCATAGGTCACCAAGTTTTTGCCGCGCGCCACCAGCAAACGCGCGCGGGCGTTTCATTCTCTATGTGTGGTTTTTTGAAAACATACTGAAAACAACCGGTTGAGGTCAATTTTTGACATTTTCATAAGCTGATTATACTATAGATGACCAATTTATTTCCAATCCAGACAATTCAACCGGGAAGCACATGGGGCGCGCCGTCGGCCAAAGCAAGCAGGATGACGATTTTCTCGACGCTGTGCGGGCGGGGGATTGCGAAGCCGCGCAAAAACACCTCAGCCTCGGCGCGAAAATCAATACCCATGGCGCAGATGAAAAAACCGCCCTGCTGATTGCCGCTGAAAAAGGCGACAGCCGCATCGTCACCATGCTACTGCAAAACAAGGCCGCCCGCGACTGGCAAGATGCCGATGGAAATACAGCCCTGCTACTGTCCCTGCGCAATGGCCGCACGGATGCATCGCTGATGCTGCTGAGCGAGAACTTCAATACCGCTGCAACATCGAATAAAGGCGAAAACGTCATGACGCTGGCGGCAAAGGGCAACCTTTGCATTGTCTTCGCCAAGCTCGCTGCGACAGGACTGGATGTTGATTTGCGTGATAAACAGCAGCACACGCCGCTGATGCACGCCATTCATGCCGATATGGCGGGTGCAAGCGTGCCGATGATTCTATCTATGAAAGCCGATATCAATGCGCGGGATGAAGATGGCCGCACGCCCCTTATGCACGCGGTGCTGGCCGGCAAGGGTGATATTGTAAAAACGCTGTTGCTGGCGGGCGCTAAATCAAACCTCACCGACAAGCGGGGCATGAGCGCGCTTGACCATGCCGCCAGCTGGCACAAGGATGCGCTGGTAACAGAACTTAAAAACGCTTTCCTGAAATACGACGTGCCGCAATTTTCCAGCGGCACCAAGCAGCCCGTCAAGCCGCTGCATGTCGCGCGCTTCCGCCCAGAAAGCGCGCGACCGCTGGTTTAATATCAATTTAGTGTTTGTTATTTTTTCGCTGCCGCTGCTGCGTTGTTTGTATCGGCCGTGGATAGCGGTGCGGTGGTTGTGGTTGTTGCGGCAGGCGTTGCAGCTGCAGCGGGTGCTGCTGTTTTACCGTCCTTGGTCGCCGCTGCAGCGGGCGGCGTAGCGGCAGGGGGCGGGGCGACAAAGGCTTGTGCGCGTTTGGCGCTGGCAGCCTTCATGCGATCAATTTTCTGCATCCGGTCCTGGCAGGTGACGTAGGAATTATAGCTCGCCATATAAGCGGCGCAGGGGTCTGTCTTCTGCGTATCAACGGTCGGGGCCGCAGGCGGCGCACCCGGAAGCGTCTGAGCGATATTGGCGGGGGCCGCGGGGGGTGCAACGACAGGTGCCACGGGCGCAGCAGGGGTGACAACAACCGGCGCTGCCGCCTGCGCGGGATAAGGTGTTGCAGGCGAAACGACTGTGGGCGCAGTGGCGCCTGCGGTGTTACCGGCGGTGCCTGAATAGCCCGCAGTTTGTGCCTGAGACACTGCCGGTGCACAAGCAAGCACGAAGCCGGCTACGAAAAGAAGGCGACGAAGTTTCAACATTTGAAGATATTCCCTGAAAAAGAAGAAAGGGCCCGCAAAGGCCATCCAACTGCCCTACCAATGTCTATAGTATAGCATTGAAGGTTTAAGGGAATCCTTAATTGTTAAGCTTAGTCTTTGAATTATTAGGGGTAATGCTGCTGGACCAGCTGCCGGACTGAGGCGGCGCGACAGGCTTTTTAACATCCATATCCGGGGCATCGGCATCCGTCCCTGCGTCATCTTTCGGGGCGGTTTTCGGGGTTTGCACACGGACGAAATTGCGCGGGCTTTCAGCTTCCAGCCCGTTCTTCTGGGTAGTCACTTTGGCGGTTTTCTTTTTGGCGAGTTTTGCGGCTAGGCGCGACTGGCATTCCTGATAAGGCTTTATATAGCTGTTACGAATTTCAGCGGCATCGGCCGGGTCCAGCTGGTTCAGGCAGGTGTCGATGGAGGTGACGACACTGCTTTGCGCCGGCAGAATGACCGGTGAATTATCGGCGTTGTCCGTACCATCTGCGCCATCATCCGGCGCGGCATTGGCATCATCAGAAGTGGCATCCGGCGCATCGCTGGCACTGCCCGATGCAGTATCCGGCATGCCGCCATTAGCGTCATCGGTCTGCGGGGCTGCGGGCTTCGCGGCGGCAGGTTTTTTTGCGGTATCGGCGTTGTAATAGTTTACTTGCGCCAGGGCGGGCGCGCTTGCCAGCAGCATAAGGGTGGCAAGCAGGCAAATACCGCGGTGGCTGGTCATGGCGTGGGTCCCTGGTTCTTCGGCGTGCCGCCTTTAAGGTTCGGCAGCGGCATGTCGCGTTTTTGCATTTCCTGCAAGAGCACCTGCAGCACATCCGTATCCTGCGCGGCAATCGCGACATCGAAGGCGGTCTGGCCGTTGGCGTTCCGTGCCATCATATCGGCACCACGGGCGAGGAGGAAGCTTAAAACATCCGTTTGGCCGGAAACGGCGGCAATCAGCAGCGCGGTATCGCCGTCTTTGGTAAGTGATTCGAGGTTCGCGCCGGCATCTACCAGCAGCGTTGCAAAATCCGCGCTGTCGCGAATAGCGGCATAATGCAGCGCCGACCAGCCGTTGTTGTCGCGGTGCATATCCAGCGGAATTTCACGCTCCACCAGGGTTTTAATGGTCAGCGTCACCATATCTTCATGGTCAGCCATAATGGCCGCCTGCAGCGGGGTAATGCCGCCCGCACCGCCGCGCACCGGGTCCGCGCCCAGTTCCAGCAAACGCTCAAACACCGGTTGCTGGGTGTTTTTGATGGCAACGTGCAGCGGCGTGTCACCGTCTTTGGTCGGCATGTTCCAGTCTGCTTTGTCACCAAGGTGTTCCGCGAAGGTGTCGAGGAAGTCGGACATATAGCTGTTTTCGATCGCGCGGTGCAGCGGTGCCTTGCCTTCGGCATCGAAAATATTCGGGTTCGCGCCCTTTTCCAGCAGTTTGCCGGCAAGGCCATGCTGGTACTTCAGGCAGGCATGGTGCAGCGGCGTGCGGCCTTTGCCGTCCTGCGCATCAATATCTTTCAGCAGCTCGGGAATCGCCAGCAGCTTATCCATCTGCTGGCTTGCGCCGCCGCGCGCGGCAAAGTGCAATGCGCCGCGCTGGAAGCGGTCTTTGCGCAAAATATTCGCGCCGTGTTCCTGCAGGAAGTCTGCCGCGGCGTCCCGCCCGCTTTCAAGCGCGGCCATATAGGGCGTAAGGTTTGATTTGGCGCGGCCCGGCTGGTCAATGCGCGGGTTATGCGCCGCCAGCTGCTTCAGCGTGCCAAGGTTGCCATTGCGCGCTGCAATGTGCAGCGGCGCGCATTGCATGGCGGGCAGCGGTGACAAATCGGGGTTAGCGCCTTTCGACAACAGCATGCCGATGATTTCGCTATGGTCGCTGTAGCTATAGCTGTAATGGTCCATAATGGTATCCAGCGGGCGGCGGCCATAATGGTTGGCAATGTTCGGGTTCGCGCCAAGCGCCAGCAGCGCCTTCATTTTGGCTTTGTCCTGATGGTCGCAGGCCTTGTTCAGCGGCGTATTGCCGGCGGAATCAACCGCGTTGATGTCAAAACCGTTGCTGTACAGCAGCAGCAGCATTTCATCGTAATTCTTGGATGATGCTTCATGCACCAGCGAGGCGTTGTTGTAGCCGCGCGGGGATGATTTGGTGGTATCCGCGCCAAGCTCGATCAATGTGCGGGCGGTCCCTACATTGCCGCTTTCAACGGCAATGGCAAGGCTGTGGCGGCGGTTATTATCCGTCTGGTTTACATCGCCGCCCACGGCGGCAAGCTTGCGGATGATATTGGGGTGGTCGGCCTGCGCTGCCACCATCAATGGCGTTTGCCCGTGGCTGTAGGTTTTAAAATCGTTGATGGTGCGGCGTACATCCGCCTGCGCCAGCAGAATATCGACAATTTCTTCATTGCCAGCGTGGGCCGCAATATGCAGCGGGGTTTCAATCTGGTTATTGCGCAGTACGGGGTCGGCTTTCAGCGCCAGCAGTTTTTCAACGGCGGCGGTGCTGCCGGCCTTCACGGCGGCATGCAGGGCGGTATTGCCATCATCATCCTGCGCGGTCAGTGCGGCGCCGGTCTTGAAAAGGTATTCGATAAGGTCGGGGCGGTTTTTTTCCGCCGCAAGGTGCAGCGGCGTGCGGCCGCTGGATTTTGCGGGTGTTTCCGCATCCGCGCCAAGGCGGCGGAGCTCGGCAATAAAATCAACCGGGCATTCGTTTTCAATCGCCCAGTCGAGGGGGGAGCGTTTTTTATCATCCAGCACGGTGAACAGCGCGCCTTTTTCCACCAGCAGTTTTGCCATGGGCAGGTTGCGCTTTGAAATAGCGTCGAACAGCGGCGTCTGGCCGTCGGTATCCTGCTGGTTGGGGTTCGCGCCAACGCGCGTCAGGCTGATGACGGTTTTTTCATCGTTCTTCGCAACGGCCAAGTGCAGGGCGGTTTTACCGGCGGCATCCAGCGGCGAATTAACGCCGGAACCGGGTTTGCGCGAAGGGGCGTTGAAATAACCGTACATTCTTTTTAAACCTGCTCGTCAGAAAGGGAAGGAACGCCGGTAAAATCCGCAAAGGTCGCGGGCTTTGGCGTCAGCGCATCGGCCAGCATTGGCATTAAGGTTGCGGCAATAACGTTCAGGCAGCGGGCAGTTTTTTCGGCCTGCGACATGCACGGGAATTTATCCTGAAGGGACTTGTTATCCATGTCCTGCTGCCTTCTGGTTGCTGCGAAATAATAAAACGCGGTAGGTAAGATTCTTGACATATAGCTGCGGCAGCGTCAACCCCGCGCGTCTTTATATGCACGTGCAGCAAGGCTTGCCATATTCGTAACGAATTATTGCGCTGAAATATTTACAAGGGTTTTAGAAGCCGCCGTAAGGTCCGCCGCCCCACGGGTTGTAACGTTTCGGCTGCACGCCCTGCTTGCCCTTGCGCGCCAGCGTTTCCTTGATCAGCTGCAGGGCGCGGTGCTTATCAAGGCCATAGGCCATGTCAAAGGGCGTGTTGCGGGCGTTATCTTCCGCCAGTGGGTCCGCGCCTTTTTTCAACAGCAGGCGCACGGATTCGGCGGAATTATAGCTGTTCAGCACGGCTGTATGCAGCGGCGTGCGGCCCTGGTGGTCCTTGGCGGTAACATCCGCCCCGGCATCCAGCAATTTGCCAACTTCAGTTTCAAGGCCAAGGTTGCAGGCAAGGTGCAACGCGGTTTGCTGCGACCAGCGGTCCTTGCCGTTCGGGTCCGCGCCTGCTTTCAACAGTGCGTCGACAATAGCCAGCTGGCGGCGTTGAAGGGCGACGTTCAAGGGGGAATTGCCCTGGTCGTCAACGACGCTTGCATCCACTTTACGGTCCAGCAATACCAGCGCAAGTGTCGTGTTCTGGTCCATCACGGCGGAAAGCAGCGGCGTGCGCTTCCATGTATCCTTGCCGTCTATTTCCGCGCCGCCGTCAATCAACTTGTTCAAGGTCGCTTTTGACAGCGCGCTGGCGCAGTGCTGCAGCACGTTGCGGCCAAGCTTGTCGCGGCTGCGGGCATCCGCCCCTGCGGCCAGCAGCGTGCCAACGACGGAATCATTGCCTTTGGCAACGGCGGCCATCAACGGCGTATGCCCTTCGGCATCTGCCAGCGACGGGTCGGCATCGTGGCGCATGAACAGGTCAACCATGGCGCGGCTGTCATTGCGAATGGCGATAATCAGCGGGGTGACGCGGCGGATGGATTGCGACTTTGAAACATCCGCGCCATTTTCGATGAGGACTTTCGCAAGTTTCACGTTATTGGTTTCCGCGGCTTCATGCAGCGGCGTTGCGCCGGAATTGTCGGGCATGTTGACGTTCGCGCCAGCCTCGATCATTTCCTTCATCAGCCCGTCGCGCTGGCGGATAACCGCAAGGTGCAGCGGCGAGCGGCCATTCAGGTTCACGGCGTTCACAAGGCCTGCGGCTTCCGTCTTCAGCAGGAATTCGGCAACAGCGGTGGAATCTGTACGGGCGGCGGCAAGGTGCAAGCAGGTGTCGCCATCGTTGACGGATGAAAAAACCGCCACGCGTTCAAACAATACGGCCTGCACGGCATCCACCGTGTTTTTTTCGCAGGCAACATGCAGGGGCTGGTAGCCCTTGGAATCAGGGCGGTTGGGGTTGCCGGTATCTTCCAGCAGGCGGCGAATAACATCCGCACCGCTGCTTTCGGCGGCGGCGTGCAGGGGAATGCGCCCGGCGTCATTCGCAATGTCAGGGTCCGCGCCCGCCTTCAAAAGATAGTCGAGCATTTTAAGCGGCTCGGGCGCCTTCAAGGCTTCAAACAATGGCGTTTCAAGGGCCTTGTCCTTGGGGTTCAGGTGCGCACCGTACTCCAGCAGCATGTCGGCCATCTCGGCGTTGCCAAGGCGAACAGCGTAATGAAGCGGGGATTTACCGTCCTTCGTCGCCTTGTTGGGGGTAGCGCCGGCTTCCAGCAGCTTTTCCATCTGCACCAAATCACCCTGCAGCATGGCGTCAATTAAGACGGTGCGGCCGGTTTGCGTATCCGTCACCTTGTTGGGTTCGCGAATGTAGGTGCCGTTGAATTTGTCCTTGGGGCCGCGGCTGGCGGCTTTGGCGGCGGGCTTGGCGGCCTTGTTGAACGAATCATCGTTCGCGGCGTTGCGGCCCGTCAGCTTTTTCGGCAGGGGCTTTTTCGACAGGTCTTTGCGTTTCGTCATCTGGTTTCAACTCCCCCGTAACAGGTGAATGAATGTCAGGTTTAAGGACGGTATTTTTTATAAGACCGCTCAAAGCCTTTCAGCAGCGCGGTCTTTTCGGCTTCCTCAAGGTTCTGGCGCAGGTAATAACTGGCGCTTTTCGATTCAGCATAGGCACTGGCGGTGCGGTTGAAGGCATCGGTCAGCAGCGGGTCGGCCCCGCCTTTCAGCAATGCGGAAACGGTGTCGTTGTTGCCTTTATCAATGGCGAACATCAAGGCGCTTTCGCCGCGCAGTGTGCGGGCATTGGGGTTTGCGCCGGCTTTGACCAGCGCGGTAATCAGGCGGGTATTGCCCTGCGCTGCCGCCATCATCAACGGGGTCTTGCCGTCGTTATTGGCAACGTTGACTTCCGCGCCAAGGCGCAGCAGCTTGTCGGCGGCAAAATTTTTGTCATGGAAGCAGGCGTATATTAGGGGGGTATTGCCGCTGTCAACATTGCGCTGCTCGATATTCGCGCCGCGTTCCACCAGCTGGCCCACGGCATGCGCTGAATTGGCGGCAACGGCGACAAACAGCGGCGCCGCTTTTTCAAAGCCCGCGTCTTCATTCACAAAGGCGCCTGCCGCCACCAGCGGCTCAATAAATTCGGTATGGCCGCGGCGCAGCGCCGCATGCAGCGGCATCCAGCGGTGGGCGGTGCCGTCGCCTTCAACGGCGTTCTGGTTCAAAAAGCGCGCGCCGCCTTTTGCCAGCACAATATCCAGCTTGTCGCGCTTGCCTTCGGCGGCGGCGATATGCGCGGCGTTGAAGAATTCGCCGGAATTCTTTGCGCCGACGGGGAAGCAGCATTCCGCGCCAAGGTCCAGCAGCAGCGCCACCATTTCCGGCGTGCCTTTTTGCAGCGCGACGCCCAGCGGCGGCATTTTTTGTTTGTTGGTCTTGTTGATGTCGGCGCCAAGGCGCACGGCTTCGCGGATAAGTTCGGGCGGCGCGCCGCGGGCGCAGAGTTCATGCAGGTACGTATTGCCGTCTGAATCGCGCGCGGCGTTCAGGTGCGCAGGGTCGGGCCTTGACGGCGCGTTGAAAAAATTCCCCTCGGCCAATGACGTTTTCCCTAAAAATTGCTGAAAACAGTACGGCAGATTATCGCTGGTTTATTCAAGGTTTGAAAGAGCGATTTTTAAACGGGTGATTCGGGCGGCGCTGGTTGAGCCGCAGCTGGCGCTGGCGGGCCTGAAAGCCGTTTTGCGGGCGGGTATATTCCAGCTCCGCCTGTTTGCGCTGGATAAGGGTATTCACCGTTTTCTGGAAGTCGGCCTGACAAATGTCGGTCGGCAGGTGACCTTTTTTGTCGCGGGCAAAGGGGTCTGCACCTGCATCCAGCAGTGTTTGCACGACTTCAAGCTTGTTACCATGCGCTGCAACATGCAGCGGCGTGCGGCCCGCGCGGTTGGCATCGTCAATGTCCGCACCCGCTTCCAGCAGCAGGCGCACAGTTTTGGCATCGTGCGTCGCAGCCGCCAGCAGCAGCGGCGTTTCATCCAGCATGCTGCGGTGCGTGGCGTCCGCCCCGAGCGACAGCAGAAATTCCACCGCCTCGCGGAAGCCCGCGCGCGCGGCTGCAAACAACGGCGTTTCAGCCCAGAAGTTGCTGGCCTTATCGATATCCGCGCCGTTTTCCACCATAAAGCGCAGCATGGGCATGGTGGCTTCGCGCGACTGGCGGTGTTCCAGCAGGTAATACAACGGCGTTTCGCCGTTGGTATCAATTTCGTTGATGTCCATGCCGTAATCCAGCAGCAGTCGGCTCATGTCCTTGTCGCTGTTGCCAAGGGCAATGCGCAAAACGCTTTGCTGTTTTTTATCGTCCCCGCAGGGCAGGTTAGCGGCCCAGCGGTCGTCATGGCGCAGCAGCAGCGACATTATATCGGTCGTGCTGGCGGCGGCGTAATGAAAGGCATTGCGGCCGGCTTCTGTGTAGGGGGAGCGCAAGGTTACATTTGCGCCCGCGGCCAGCAGCAGCTTGGTCATTTCAATGTTATCGGCGGCAATCGCCATGTGCAGCGGCGTTTCACGGTTTTCCTGCAGAATGCCGTTTTCCTTGGTGCTGCGGCGGCTGTTGACATCAACGCCCGCGGCCAGCAGGGCGGTCACGGCGGCAACGTCGTTTTTCCCGACCGCGTAATGCAGCGCGCCTGCGCCTTCGGCATCCGCCAGTGCGGGGTTAGCGCCGGCTTTCACCAGCGCGGGCAGCAAATCACTCGCCCCGGTATCAATGGCGTAATGCAGCGCGGTTTTGCCGGTTTTCGGGGTCTGGTGGTTGATGAAGGCGGCAATATCGTCCGGCTGGCGGGCAATGGCTTCGGTCACGCGGGATTTTTTGCGGGTGGCAATAAGGACCTGCAGGCCGGAATAGCCCTGGTTGAACAGCATATCCGGCACGGGATCCAGCTCCGGATCGGATTCCAGCCCCTCGAATGCCTGCGTGCGGGGGCCCAGGAATGTCACAGGTCAAATTCCTTGAAGTTATTTTTCGGCTTCGCGGCTTTGTGCGTGACCCTGCCAAGGGCTTCTTCCAGCGACAGCAAAATAATGTCGTTATTTTTGGCACGCGCATAGGACAGGGCGGATTTATGATCCGCATCCAGCAGCTTCGCGTTCGCGCCCGCCTGCAGCAGCAGGCGCACGGCAACGGGGTTGTCGCGCTGCACCGCATCCATCAACGGGGTGCGGGCATCTTTCATGTGGCGGGTGTTGGGGTCTGCCCCTGCCGCCAGCATCATCGCCAGCAAATCGGTGCCGGGGGCTTGCAGCGCGTAGAACAGCGGGGTATTGCCGTCCTTGTCTGTGGCATCCTTGCTAATCGGGTATTGCAGCAATGCGCGGGCTGCGGCTTGCGCGCCGTCGGTGCGCAGGCTTGCATGCAGCGGGGTCATGCCGCTTTTGGCATCGGTAATGTCGGGGTCTGCACCCGCCTGCAGCAGCAGCGTCACAATATGCGCCCGGGTCTGGTCATCATTCAGCAGCGGCGATTCACAGGCAAGAAACAGCGGGGTCGGCTGGCTGTTTTCGGTTTTGTTCAAATCCGCGCCGTGCTGCAGCAGGGTTTTAACCAGCGCCGCGTCACCCGCCAGCACCGCATGGTGCAGCGGCGACAAGCCTTCCGCATCGCAGGCATTGACGTTGGAACCGGTCGTCAGCATCATCGCCACAGTGCCGGATTGACGGTGTTCGACAGCAACCTGAAACGCATTGCGCTTTTTCGGGTCCGTCTGCGGGAAGAATTCATTCACGCCCTGCACCACTTCGGGGAATGACAGCAGCACATTGGCAACTTCCGCCTGCCGCGCGTAAATAGCGATCAGCAGCGGGGTTGAACCGTTTTCGGTCAGTTCATTGGCATTCGCGCCCGCTTTAATCAGCGCTTCGACAATGCGCGGCTTGCCCTTTTCGCAGGCGCGGTGAAGCAACGTGCGGCCATTGACGGTATTGCCCGGCACGTAGCCGCCGTAGCGCGTCAACAGTTCGACAATTTCGTGCTTGCCGAAGTTGACCGCATCATCCAGTGGCATATTGCGGGCATCATCCTTCAGCGGCAGGCGCGGGTTGGCGCCGTTTTGCAGCAGCAATTCACCCGCCGCGCGCGCATTTTCACGGGCGACGACATGCAGGGCGGTCAGGCCCGCCGAGTTATAGGTATTCAGGTCAAAGCCGCCGTCGATGTATTTTTGAATTTCGGCTGTCTTGTTCAGCTTTACGGCGCGGAAGAACGCGTCCACGTTAAAAGCCTGTGCGGCATTGCTGCCGGGCGCGGCATCTGCCGCCGGCGCGGGGGGCGCAGCGGGCAGCTGGCCCTGCTTGATTTTATTAAACGCTTCGCCCAGCCGCCCAGTCAGGCGGTCAAAGGCCTTTTCGATGTCGGTGCGGTCATCGTCGTCCGTCATCCGCGCGTTTATCCTGAATGTGTTTAGCTTTTCATAAGGGTATAGCATGCGTATTCCATGCTATCAATCCGCTTATGAAAAGATTATGAGGGGTTAAAAGGTTCAAATTTCTGGGTATTTTTTCTATATCCATAATCGGCAGCCGCAGATTCAAGAATCGGCACGATGTCGGCTTTGCTCTTCATGCGCGCAACATCAATCGGTGTCATGCCGGTGGCATTCGTGGCAAAAATATTTGCGCCGGCGCCCGCCAGCAGTTCAACCATGCTTGCGTGGCCGGCTTCAACTGCCGCAAAAATCGGTGTTTCGCCACCGTCGGCAATTTCGGTATCGGCCTTGTGCTTCAGCAGCAGCGTTGCGGCATCCACCGTGCCTTTGCGGGCGCTGACCAGCAGCGGCGTATTGCCGTTCTTGTCCTTCACGTCGGGGGAGGCGCCTTTTTCAAGCATGGTGGCAATACGCTGGGTATTGTATTTGTCCATCGCGGCGGTCAGGGCGTAGTTGCCAGTGCTGTTCGGCACGTTCAGGTCAACGCCAGCCGTATTAATCAGGTAATCGGCAATGTCGCTGTGGCTGTAGAAAATAGCTTCATACAGGGCATCGGCGCGGCTTTGCGCGGCAGCGGCAATATTTTCCTGCGGCGGAATTTCTTCGATGAAAAAACGCACCATATCCAGTTCGCCCTTCCAGGCGGCAATGTGCAGGGGCGTACGGCCCTGCTTGTCGGCGGCGTAAGGGTCTGCGCCCAGACGCACCAGTTCGCGCGCGGCATCAAGGTTTTTCTCGAACAACGCGCGGTGCAGGGCGGAATCTTCCCCTGCCGGTGTTTTGGCGACATCCGCATGGCCGTATTGCACCAGCTGGCGCGCCATGGCGGCATCACCCTTGAAGGCGGCAATATCCAGCGGTGTCATTTTTTCGGTATTCGGAATATGCGTGAAAGCGCCGTGGTCCAGCAGGGCTTCAACCGCGGCCGGCTTGCCTGCCAGCACGGCGGTATGCAGGGGGGTCTGGCCTTCCTTCGTCGTCTGCACCTGCAGGCTGCGGGCAGCGCCGTAGGCGAACAATGATTCCAGAATTTCCGGCATGCCGGCGCGGGCGGCAATGTGCAGCACACATTCATTATCGTCCCGGCGGGCCAACGCATCTGCGTTTTTCTTCAGCAGGTAATCCACCATGCGTGGTTGTTTTGCGGTAATGGCGGTCATCAGGGCGGTGGTGCCGGTTTTATCCTTGGCATTAATATCCGCGCCGAATTCAAGCAGGGTTGCGGCAACTTCCAGCTCACCCGCCGTGGCAGCAACGCCAAGCGCGGTGCCAAGGTCCCCCGCGTGGTTGATGCCTTTGTTATTGTCGGCCAGCAACAGGCGAAGCAAAATAATATCGCCGCGCTCGGCGGCATAAATGACCGGCGTGTTATTCGCCTTGTCGGTCGCGTTGACGGAGGCGTGTTTAACAAGCGCGAAACTTGCCGTATCAATATCTCCGTCGCGTGCCGCTAAATGCAACACGGTTTCACCGGCTTCGCCCAGCACGCGGTCAGGGTCGCCTGCAACTTTGATGAAATCTTCTTTAAGGCTCATGGCTTCGGTCCGTTCGGTTTGGGGGCGGCGGTGATAGTATAGGCGGGCATGGCCCAGCCGGCTTCATTGTGCGTGCCGCGCAGCTGCGCAAGCTGTGCAAGGCGCGTGGCGGTCGTGGGTGATACGGCGTTCAGCGCCGCACTATCAAGGTCAATCATGCCCGGCACGCGCGGGGCAAGGTACGCCGGCTGCATATGGCCATCCAGCGCAGTAACGACATCGTTCGCGGTTTTGCCGCCTGTGAACAGCGCGGTGTTTTGAATGTCGGCAATACCCGCCGATTCAATCGCGTTCAACACCGACAGCCCGTAATGCTGGCGCAGTGGCAGCGATGTGTAAAAACTTTTGAATAATGTCGCCAGCAGCGCATCCGGCGCAATGCCATCCGGCAAATGGGGTGCGGCGCGTTGTACCAGGCCCAGCGTCATTGGCACGCCCGCCGCTTCTGCGGCAAGCATGACAATGTTCGGCAAGGTCAGGCGTTCATCAGGCTCCGCACTGCCCCGATATGCGAGTTCCAGCGCAATGTGAATGGTGCGGGCGCGGGCATCTGCCTCCATCGCCAATATTTGGCGGAGGGATGCTTCGGGCGTGCCGTGGCGCGTATCAACACCCAGCCCGCCGCGCGTGATCTGGCTGACATGGACAAGTTCATGGATGATGTTCAGCGCGAGCTTCTCGGCACCCTCGCTGCCGGAAACCTGCAGTTTGATGCGGCGGTTTTCATGGTCGGCCTGTGCAAACGTCTCAACATCGCCATCGCCGGTTTTCGGCGCGGTGACGTGGATGCTGTAGCCGGCGTTAATCGCAACTGTCGCCAGCTGCCGCGCGGCGGGGCTTTGCGACAGAATCAGCAGGGCAGCCTTGACGCTGTCTTCATGTGTGCGGAAGGCTGTGCTATCGGCAATCGGCAAATCAACGGTGCCGCGCACGGCAATCACGCCCGCGGCCAATGCCCGCGGCACAGCCGGAAAACTGCCGTCTTCCAGCGCGAACCATTCGTCGGCATTCTCGTTAAACTCTGGCTGGAGCGGCATAGGCTGCAAATGTCTTTATTGTTTTGGGAAAATGTAACTTATCATAATCGGAAAGCGGCGCAAGGCTTAATTTATGGCCGAATGGCAATATTATTAAACCAAATCAATAATTTGAACATGGTACCGTTCCGGCAATTATCCGGCTCAAAAAGAGCCAAGATTTCAGCGCGCCATAACGTCATATATGGGAAGGAGGGTCTTTCTATTGACGAAAGGGTCAATAAACTTATTTTTACCATATAGATGCCGTGATAAATCGCCACAGGCCTGTCACCCTGAAGGCACAGGTTAGCTGTTGCCCTAGAGCCTTGAGTAACATAGTATTTTAAGGCTGAGCGGTAGCATCAGACCCTGTTAACCAATACATATATATAATGGGTAACCGGACGCTGAAGGTTTTGCGCTGGCATCGACCGCCTCAGGGGGGCGGATATAGGGTTTGATACTTGAAAGAGTAGGGGTTCGAAAGATCCGATGACTGAAGCAGAAGATAAAACCGGCACGGAAGCCGAGGCACCCGTCGAGGTTACAAGCCCGCTGTCGAACCTTGTGAAATCGATGGGAGGCGGTAAAAAAGCCGCTGTCGCGCCTGCCAAGAACAAGAACAGTGCCGCTAATTCGCAGGCTGTTGCCGCCGCGAAGGCGCAAGCCAACCCGGCCGTGCCGAAAGTCGGCGGGCCGCTGCTTACCATCGTTACCCGCAACGAATTTTACCGCGACGGCTTTCGCAACCTGATCTGGATTGCGCTGCTTGAAGGCGTGGTCATTGTCGGCCTTATCCTCGCGCTCATCGTCTACATCAACAACTCGAAGCCGCAGGACCGCTACTTTGCGACCACGGCTGACGGCCGCATCATGCAGCTGCAGCCGCTGAACCTGCCGAACCTCGATACGCCGGCGCTGCTGTCGTGGGTTGCAACGGCAACGTCCGACACCATGAGCTTCAGCTACCTCAACTATCAAAAAGAACTGCAGGACGCGTCCAAGCACTTCACCAAGACGGGCTGGGAAAGCTTTACCTCCGCCATGCAGAAAGCGCACGTGCTTGACGGCGTGCAGGCGCAGCAGCAAATCGTGACGGCCGCGCCGCGTGCCGCGCCAATCATTAAACAGCAGGGCATCCTGAACGGCCGCTACCGCTGGCTTGTGACGATGCCGCTGACCGTGAAGTATCAAAGCGGCAAAGATACCCGCACCGACCAGCTGCAGCTGCAGCTGGTGATCGAGCGGGTGCCGTCGCTTGAAAACCCGAGTGGCGTCGGTATTGCGCAGTGGCTCGCCACAAACTAATCGCGTAACGCTGCCGCAGGTTTAGTAACGGAAGGGCAAGGGCCGTGCCGACAAACGACATCAACCAGATCACGCACTTCACGCCGGCCAGCATCGGCTATGCGGAGCGTCTGGAAAAAGCCAATACGCTGGTCGAGGACCTGTCCAGCTACCGTGATGGTTTCAAAAACCTTATTCGCCTCGCGATCATGATGGGTTTTGTGATGATCATCATGACCGGCGTCGTTATCTATTACGTCAGCTATGTGATCCCGCAGGACGGCTATTACGCCATCTCCGCTCTTTCGAACGGGTCTGAACTAAAGCGCCCAATGGACGGGCTTGCCTCGCCCAACGTTAACACTGATGCCATGCTGCGCTGGGCAGCTTCCGCCGCGACCGAGGTCATGACCTTTGGCTTTACCGACATTGACGAGCGTATGACTAAATCGCGCCGTCTGTTCACGACCGAAGGCTGGGACAGCTTCACCAGCGCGCTGGTGAAGACATCCATGATAAAGAACATGCTCGAATTCCAGCAGATTCTTGCGACGATTCCTGCGGCCGAGCCGCGAAAGATCAGCGAAGGCCTTTATAACGGCGATTACACCTGGGTTCTTGAAATGCCGGTCATTATGACCTTGCGTGCAGGCGACAAAGTAACGACTGCGCGCGCGAAGATTCGTCTTATCGTCGTGCGGATGCCGACGGAAAGCAATCCGATGGGTATCGGTATCAAGACATGGATGGCGTACTAGCGATAATGCGGTGATTTGCGGATTGTATACGGTATCTTTTATCTTGGTTATGGCTAAACTTTCTGAACTTCCGTCTAACGTATTAAAAAGACTGTGCGTTTCGATGTGGTTAAGGTATAAATTATTAATTCTGCGGCCCGCCGCGTACTTCATGTCCAAGGGCGACATGGGATTTTCGTGCGGCACGGTCGAGATAAAAACCTGGAGGAGACAGGAATGAGGCGCTTGCTTTTAAGCTTCGTGGTTCTGGCGGCGGTGGGGCTTACCGCTTTGCCCGCATTAGCGCAGGACGCATCATCGCCTCCGGTCGATGAGTTCAGCGCGTTCCGCGACACGCTCAAGAAAAACGCTGCGCCCGCGAATACAGCGCCTGTCATGCCGAACGTTTCAAAATCTGCAACAAAGGCCGCAGCCGGTGTTGATGACATCGCCGACATTCCCGCTGCACCCAAAGGCCTGCCCGCCGCAAGCCCGCTTGGCCCAGCTGGCGCGCTGCCCGTTAATAGCAAGGGCAGCCTGCCCACCGGTAACCTTGGCCAGACCCCGCAGACTCCCGATGAGCTGCAGGCGATGATGGACAAAGACGCAGACGACCAGAAAAAGAAAATGGAAGACCAGGTCTTCAATCAGGCGTTGAAAGCCCTGATGCCGCTAAAGCCCGAGCAGATCCGCAAAACGCTCGAAAATTTCCGCATTAACCGCGAAGCGGCGGAAACGCCGATCACCGTGCCGGAACCTCGTCAGGAAGTCGTGACAGCGTCGCTTGATCCGTCCGATGCGCCCGTCGTCATTAAAATGGCGCCGAACACGGTTACGACCGTCACTATTCTCGATGCAACCGGCGCACCCTGGCCTATCCAGGATATGAGCTGGGCTGGCGCCTTCACCATTGCCGCGCCTGAAAGCGGCGGTCACATCTTCCGTATCACACCGTCTTCGGCACATGGCGTTGGCAACATCTCCATCCGCCTTATTGACATGATCACGCCCGTAACGATGCGCCTGACGACCGGCCTTGACTGGGTGCACTATCGCCTTGATGTACGCATTCCGAAGCCGGGCCCGCTCGCCAAAACCCCGATCATCGAATACGGCGGCCTCAAAACCGTTGCCGGCAAGGACGACCAGATGGTCGGTATTCTTGATGGCATGCCGCCCGACGGTTCCGAAAAGCTGCAGGTGAACGGCGTTGATGGCCGCACCACCGCTTATCAGGCTTCCGGCCATATTTATCTGCGCACGCCGCTGACGCTGCTGTCGCCTGCATGGGATTCTTCCGTGTCGTCGGCAGACGGCATGAGCGTCTATACACTGGCCCAAACGCCGGTCGTCCTCCTGTCGGATGAAGGCCGCATGGTTAAAGCGCATATCGTTTCTCCTGACGAGGTAACTCCATGACGAACAATGAAAACGAACATGATGTTGATATCGACGCGCAGGAAGACTTCGACAAGGAGCCAGTACAGAAAGCGTCCCTGAAAGACACATGGGATAGCAACCCGCTGCTTAAAATTGCGGCTGTCGTTGTTGTTGTGGCCTTGCTGGGTGGCGGCTATGTCGCCTTCTTCAGCGATAAGGGGGAATCCACCAACATCTCCACGATCAAATCGGCGACCAGCACCGGCATTAAGGCTGACGGTAACGCCAGCGCCGATGCCGAGTACCAGGCCAAGATCAAGCAGCAGAACGATGAAGCTGCGAAAAACGCTGCCAAGACCGGCGCCAGCAATATGCCCATCGTGCTTGGCAACAGCCAGCAGGACAAGCTGGATGTCCCGCCCGTGCAAGCTCAGCCGCAAGGCGACCCCTTGCAGGAATGGCGTGCAAAGGCTGAAGCCCGCCGCCTGACGCTTGAGGAACAGGCGCCGCCCCCCGAAGAAAGCGAAATGCCTGCAGCGGATGTGCCGGTGGTTCAGCCTATCCGCCCGCAGCAGACCGTGAAAATGGATCCTGCCGCCGCCAAGCAGCTGACGGAACAGATGCGCGCAATTATCGGCACGCAGGTGCCGAAAACCGCTTCGCGCATGAAAGTCACCAACAGAACTTCTGCGTACGGCCTCAAGCTGCGTGCCGATGCCGACAAGGCAAAGCAAGCGACTGCAGCAGGCGTGACCGGTACGGCAACGACCAATGCCAACGGCACCACCTCGAAGGTTGATGCGCAAGGCAACCCCATTGCTGCGGAAAAGAAAACCATCGTTCCCGCCGGCAACATTGCCTATGCCCAGCTGTTGAACGACATCAACTCCGACGTTCAGGGCCCGGCGCTTGCACAAATTCTTTCTGGCCCGTTTGAGGGTGGCCGCGCGATTGGCGACTTCGCGCGCCAGGATGAATATGTCACGCTTAACTTCCGCCGCATCGTCAAGGACGGAGTCAGCTATTCCATCAACGGCATCGCCCTTGATGAAAAAACCACGCTGGCCGCCAACCAGACCGATGTGAACCACCACTACTTCCAGCGCATCATTCTGCCGGCAGCGGCCCAGTTCCTGACCGGGTATACGCAGGCAGCCGCGACAGTGGAGCAGCAGCAGTCAACCAGCAGCGGCGGTGTTGCGACCGACATTCCCGCACCTGATGCCAAGCAACAGGTTATGGCCGGTGCCACGCAAGCGGCGCAGTCCATTTCCAACGTGCTGACGCAGGACCAGAACCGTCCCGTGACGGTCTACGTCAAGCGCGGTACGACGATGGGCATTCTTTTCATGGATCCGGTTACAACAGCGAGTGCTGAACAATGAGCAATACAGACAATAATTTTGATGCTGACACTGAACAGCTGGACGGCGAATTCGACCAGCCTGAGCAAACCGAAGAGGCTGCCCCAGAGGCACCCAAAAAATCGGGTGGCAGCGGCAAATTTATTGTCATCCTGCTCGTTCTTATCCTTGGTGGTGGTGCCGGCGCCATTAAAATGGGGCTTCTTAACTTGCCCGTCGCCATTCCCGGCCTGACGCCGGCGAAACCTGCGATGCAAAAAATCGCGGCGGCACCGGCTGTCACGACCCCTCCCATGCCCGCTGCTGCGCCTGCAGAACCGGCGAATACTATCGGCCTTCCGCCCGCGATTGGCGCGGATGCCATGCCGCCCGGCGGCGCGCTGGATAGCAATGTGACCGGTGCAGCAGCACCCGCCGCTATTGCCAAGCCTGTGGAGGCCAAACCGACTGCTAATTCCCTGATGCCGCCGGCAATCGGTTCCGCACAGACGGGTTCCGCAAATATCGCACCGCCTGCATCGCGCACCGGCATTGAAAACCCCATGGCAGATAGCGCCCCCACAGCGGATGGCGCACCCAGCATTACACCGCCGGATTCAGCCGATCCTTTCGCAAAGTCGCCTGCTCCTGCCGCTACGGCAGCGCCGATGACCCCCGTATCTGCAGATCCGCTTGCTGCGACCGAAGTACCGGCCCAGCCTGAGGCGGCACCCACGCCCGTTGAAGCCCCTGCTGTGGTAAAAACAGCTGTGGATGATGGTAAAGTCGAAGCCCTGCAAAAGCGCATCGATACCCTTGAGCAGACCGTTACCGATCTTAAGGCGGATCTGGCGAAAAAGACTTCCGAACTTGAAACCGTGAAAGCTGCGGGTTCTACCGGGCAAGCTGCGCCAGTTGCTACCAAGACTGCCGTCCGCAAAGCAAAGACAAGCCATACGGCTGCGGCAACGACGAAGGCGGTTTCCACCCGCTGGATCCTGAAATCGGCCAAGCCGGGCATGGCCTGGGTGGCTCTGCCGGGCTCTTCCGAAATCAAGGCTGTTGCTGTGGGCGAAACTCTCTCTCCCATCGGCAAAATCACCGCCGTTGACAGGGATGCATCCGGCCGTTGGGTCGTGACCGGCACCCACGGGAAAATTAACCAGTAAGTAACAATTTGAGAATGATTCTCAAGATTTGAGACTTCCAGGACAATTTTGCGCGTATTTTAGGTAATTTAAATCAGGAAAATAAACGCTAAATTTCCCATTTAAATCAATAACATAAAATAGTACAAACTAGTGTTATCCACTGCAGAATGTTTGCGAAGATTGCAAAAAGATGATGTAATGGAACTATAACCTGATCTAGGGAATGGTTAAGGGTGTATTCATGACAATGCGTCATTTTTGCAAGGTCTTCGCGTTTGCTGCCATCTTCTTGATGGTTGGTGCGCATGATGCCCATGCAGGTACAAAGTTAGGCGATGTTATTACCAACGTCACTAAGTCTTGGGGTGGCTTCAACAACGTCCTTAGCACGGTGGCCTGGCTTTCCGGTGCATTTCTCGGCGTTGCGGCTGTCTTCAAGTTTAAGGACCACGTTGATAACCCTGCACAGCACCCGCTCTCCGCCGGTGTGAAGCGCATGGTGGCGGGCGGCATGATGCTGTCTCTGCCCTTCATGATCAAGGCTGTCAACGGCTCGCTGTTTGGTGCCAACGGCACGAATGGCAAAGTTAAGGTCACCGGTTTCAATACTGCGACGCTTTCTGCCGGCGGGCTCGACAAAATGGTTGTCGATGTCATGTCGAACATCGCGGGCCCGATTGAAACGCTGCTGGTCGCATTCTCGTATCTTGCCGGTACCGCGCTGCTGCTGGTGGGCATCTCCCGCCTGACCAAGCGCATGGAAGAAGGTCCGCGCGGCCCTGCGGGCTTTGGCACGATCATGACATTCATCTCGTCCGGTATGCTGTTCAACTACGGCGCTGCGATGGGCGGTTTCGCCTCCACCATTTTTGGTGACGCGAGCCTGATGTCTAAAATTACCATCGACCCCACTGTCATCAACAACGCCGATGATGCGGGCAAGGTGCAATACGTTTTGGAAGGTCTTGAAGTCTTCGTGATTATCGTCGGCTACATTGCCTTCCTCAGAGGATGGTTCGTCTTGAAAAACTTTGCGGATGGGCAGCAGGGTGCTACCCTTGCGCAAGGTCTGACGTTCCTGTTCGGTGGGGCTGTTGCCATCAATATGGGTGAGTTCGTGAATGCGATCACACAGACTATTGGTGTCACCGGTCTCACATTTAGCTAGTAGACAAGTTATTAAAACTTGCTACAATTCAACTCTAATGTGTGTAAGTGAAGGAGCTATTCTACCATGAAAAAAGGTCAAAAAATTACTCATAAACTCGCTGCTATTGCTACCGTCGGCATGATGGCTGGCACCAGCTCGGAAGCGTTTGCTACCGCAACCAACTTCAAAGACATGTCGCAGAACATCGTGACCGCGTCTTCGGGCTTCAACAACCTGATCTCCACCGTCTGCTGGATTGGCGGCGCAGGTCTCGGCGTTGCCGGCATCTTCAAACTGAAGCAGCACGTTGACAACCCGGGCCAGACCCCGATGAAAGACGGCCTGATCCGTATCGCTTGCGGCGGCGGTCTCCTTGGCTTCCCCTTCATCCAGGCAGCTATGCAAGGTTCCATCTCGAACGGCAACCTTTCCGGCGTTAAAATCTCGAACGTTCAGATCGACTCCGTGTCGGCCCTGAACAACTAATCTTGATATAGACGCGGATAAGCGTAAATCATGGCTTATCTCAAAATCACGCCCGGTATCAGCGCACTTTCTGATGCCGGGCGTATTTTGTCTGCGGATGTCCACAAGGCATCCGACGAGCTGAAGGCGAAGGTCTTCACCCGTGACGATAACACCTGCCGGTATTGCGGCTTTCAGTCGCGCAAGTACCAGGAAGTTAATTACATCGGTAAGACAGACAAGGGCGGCAATCTGGATGATTACGCCACCGCCTGCACCTTCTGCTACCAGTGCGCCCATCTTGAACGTATCGACCGTATGCAGTCCGGCGCCGTCATCTGGCTGCCGGAAATAGGGCAGGCTGCCCTGCATCATCTTTGCCGCGCCATTTATGTCGCCCGCATCTCGCAAGGCCCCATGGCCGATGCTGCGCGCGATGCCATGGAAGCGCTGCTGGCCCGCAAGGAAGAAGCCAAGAACCGCCTTGGCACCGACAGCCCCAAAATACTCGCGACCGTTTTGCAGGATTTCCTTGAAACCTCGGAATACAAAGGCCGTCAGGCAAAGCTCAAGGGCTTCCGCGTGCTGCCACTTGACCGCCGCATCATCAAGGAGGGCGACCTCGAGTTTAACCAGTTCCCGCAAATTCTCGCCTACTGGCGCTCCAAAGACGGCCCCTTCGGCGAATTGCCGCCGCGTAAATGGGTCAAGATGTTCTATGACCTCAAGGGTCAGGTCAGCGCGGCACCGCTTGCTGCCGAAGCTGTGAATTCACAGAACTAAAACTATATCCCTTTAAGCATCCAATCTTCAGAGAGGCCGCGTCATAGCGGCGCCCTTCCGTTTTTCGGAAAGCCGTTAATTCCTTTTTAAACAAAAGTCTCTTTTTCACCCGCAAGCTTTTGGTATATATTAATAAATCTGAACTGCCGGATTTTCGGCAGGGGGTTAACGGGAATTGGGCATGGGTATACTTGATAAGATCTTGAAACCGGTCGTCCGTCTGCTGCGCCAGCCGGTGGAATCATTCATTCGCCTTGAAACAGCCGATAGCGAAACGGTGCTGGCGGCTGAAGACGGCTCGCTCGTTACTATCGTTCGTGTTGATGGCGCGCGCCAGATCATCGGTGATCAGGAATACAAAAAAATTCTCTCCGACTGCGTTGTGAAACTGGGTACGCGTTTTGACCGCCCCGGTCACGCCATGCAGATTTATTTCTCCCGCAGCCCCGAGCGTATTCACGAAGAAATCCGCAAACTGCTGCGCCCTAACGCCACCGCCGCTAAAAACGTCGGCCTTGAAATCGACGACATTTTTGAAGAGCGCGCGCGCCACCTTTGCCACTACCTCGCCTGGGAAGAAATTTACTTCGTCCTCTGGACGCGCCCCTCCATTCTGTCGAAATCCGACTTCGCGCGCGAGGCTGAACGCTCGCGCAAGAAAAAATGGGTCAAGGCAGATGACGCGCAATACCCCTTCGCTGGCATTGAAGGCCTGCGTACGCGCCACAACTCGTTCGCCGGCGCCATGGTTGTGTCGCTGCACGAGATGGGCATCCAGGCTATGCAGATGGAAGTGCACGATGCGCTTGTCGCCATCCGCGCCAACCTTGTGCAGGTCAGCGGCGATACCAGCTGGCGCGCTTTCCTGCCGGGCGACCCCATTCCCGCGCGCGCGCCGGAAAAAAAGAACGACCTTTCCTCCATCCTCTGGCCCACGCTGCGCCAGCAGATCACCACGGCTTCCGCCCGCGTCATCAACGACCACGTGGTCGAGATGGGAAAATACGTCTGGGGCGGCGTCGACATGGTGCTGGGCCCCACCGACCCTATTCCCTTCCCGCAATTCCTCGCCCGTATGACGGAAGCGAAATGCCCGTTCCGCATGTCCTTCCTGATCGAAGGCGGCGGCGTGCAGGGCATGGCCTTGCAGGCTTTCCTTTCCTCCGTTTTTGCCGTGACCAACGCTGAAAACAAAATGGTGAAAGACGCGCTTGAAGCGCTGTCGCTCATGTCGCGCAGCGAGCCGGTGGTTAAATTCCGCCTGTCGTTCTGCACCTGGGCACCCAAGGGTGATGTCAACCTTCTGGAAGACCGCCTTTCCGCGCTCACGCAGGCTGCGGAATCGTGGGGCTACGCGCAGGTTTCCTCCATCTCCGGCGACCCGCTCGACCAGATGATGTCGACGGCAATGGGCATTCACGCGGCTTCCACCGCCCCGCCCGCCGTCGCGCCGCTTTATGAAGTCATGAAGATGGTGCCGTGGCAGCGCGCGTCCTCGCCGTTTGAAAAAGGCTCCATCCTTTTCCGCACGCCTGATGGCCGCGTCTGGCCGTACCAGACCGGTACGAACGTGACCACCACCTGGTTCGACCTTGTCTTCGCCCAGCCGGGCGGCGGCAAGTCCGTGCTGATGAACACGCTGAACCTTGGTACCTGTCTCACGGCAGGTCTCTCGCAGCTGCCCTTCGTCGCCGTCATCGACATCGGTCCGTCCTCGGCGGGCCTCGTGTCGCTTTTGAAAGACGCGCTGCCGCCGTCGCGCCGCAACGAAGTTGTGTCGTTCCGCCTGCAGATGACCACGCAGTTCGCCATTAACCCCTTCGACACCAAGCTGGGCATGCGCTACCCGCAGATCACCGAGCGTTCGTTCCTCATCGAGGTGCTGACGCTGATCTGTACGCCGCCGGGCCAGCCTGATCCGTACGACGGTATCGCGCAGCTTTGCGGGATGGTCGTGGATGAAATGTTCCGCTGGCGCGATGACAACATGGCCAACGCCGAACCGCGCCCCTACCTGCCGCGTATCGACGTTGCCGTGGACGAAGCCCTGCGCCGCCATGAAATTCAGCTGCCGCAATCCGCCTACTGGTGGGACGTGGTGGATATGCTGTTTGAAAAAGGCGCCACCTATGAAGCCACCGTTGCGCAGCGCTATGCGATGCCGACGCTGGGTGACTCGGTTGCCGCCGCCCGTCGCCCGCAGATCAAGAACCTGCTGGAAGATACCTCCATCGGCTCATCCGCCGAGGGTGTGATTCACGCCTTCGAGCGTATGGTCACTTCCGGCGTTCGTGAATTCCCCATCCTGTCCTCGGTGACGAAATTCTCTCTCGCCGAGAACCGCGTCTGCGCGCTCGACTTGGCTGACGTCTGCCCCGCGGGCGATGCAACCTCTGACCGCCAGACGGCAATCATGTACATGCTGGCGCGCCACGCGCTGGTCACGCCGTGGTGGATTAACGAGGAAGCGCTGAACCAGATGCGCCCGCAATACCGCGTCTACCACGAAAAGCGCCTGCGAGAATTTTCGGAGACGCCGAAGCGGCTTTGCTACGACGAGTTCCACCGCACATCCAAAACCAAGTCCGTCCGCGCCCAGATTGTGCGTGACGTGCGCGAGGGCCGCAAGCGCGGGATCCAGATTATTCTGGCGTCCCAGATGCTGGACGACTTCGACGACGACATGGTCGATTTGGCAACGGGCGTCTGGGTTCTTGGTACCGCCATTTCGGACGGTGCCGTGGATGCAACGCAGCAGCGCTTCGGCCTGACCGATACCGCCCGCTGGATCATTCGCCACAAGCTGACCGGCCCGAAGGCCTCCGGCGCGCCCGCCCTGCTTATTCTGGGTACGGTCGACGGTAAATATGAACAGCACTTGATCAACACCCTTGGCCCGCTGGAGCTGTGGGCGTTCTCGACCACGACCGAGGACGTTGCCATCCGCTCCCGTCTCTATACCCGCCTTGGTGCCGCCAACGCCCGCCGCCTGCTGGGCGCAAACTTCCCCGGCGGTTCCGCGCGGAACGAGATTAAACGCCGCGTCTCCGACCTGTCCGACAAAGGCAAGACGGAAGAAGCAAGCGTCGGCGCGGTGATCGAGAAGATCTGCGAAGAACTTATTTCCCTGACCAAAGTCCGTGTCGAGGAAATTGAAATACCGAAGGCACCTTCTGCCAGCGCGCCGGTTCCGGCGTCAACGGCACCGGGTGCGCCCACGCCGCCGCCGGCAAAATAACCGGCAGCTGCCGACCAGAAATAAAAAACCCGCCCTTCAACCGGCGGGTTTTTTTATGAGGAGATATTGCGGCATTACGGCTTCAGCGAAAACTTCTGGCCCTTCTGGCGCAGCGTGTGCTGGTCAAGTGCCGCGGCAAAGGCGGGCAGGTCGACTTGCGGCTTAAATGCCGCGGGCACGTTGCTCTGGTACAGCGCCATCGCTTCTGTCTTGCGGCCCAGCCATAGCTTTGGCGTAAAGGCGAGGGCAAGCTGGCCCTGCCGTCCCAGTACATCCAGCAGCGTCGGGCCTGCGGGTGGCGCGGCATTCAGCAGGTCGGCAGTCGTCAGGCCGTCATGTTCGGTTATCAGTTTTGTGCAAATAACATCAAACGCACCGCTGGATGCCGCAAGGTGCAGCCCGCTGCGGCCATTGCGGCCGGGCAGGGGGGCGCGCAGTTCCGCCAGCGTTTTCTTTTCAAAAAAGGCGGGCGGAATATGTTCGTCCATGTTCATCCACTGGCGTAGCATGGCGGAAAATTCAATCTGCCCCGTTTCCGTCGCCCATTCGAAGGCGTTGAAGTTGCGGTGGTACACCGTCGGGTCCGCGCCGTGGCGCAGCAATGCCTTTGCAGCATCGCCGTTGCCATAGGCCAGCGCAACGCCCAGCATGGTGCCGGCCCGCGCCGTTGCATCGGCACCGGCCTCAAGCAACAGCCGCGTCACATCGTTGCCGTTGCCGCGCTGGATGGATTGATAAAGCGCAACAGAATCATCATGCGCAGCATCCGCGCCTGCCTGCAGCAGCAGCTTCACCGTTTCGCTGCGGCCATGGTAGGCGGCTTCGGCCAGCGCCTCTTCCTTGCAATGTTCGCCGGTAATGCCGCGCTTCAACAGGTAGGCGGTCATGGCGGCCGGCGCACGGGATGCCGCACGAGTAAGGGCGCGGCCATTGTCATGGTTCAGGTCAGCGCCAAGCGCCAGCAGGTCCTGCACGCGCTCAAGGTCACCGGCGGCTGCTTCCTGCAGCAGCAGGGCGTTTAGCTGCGACGGGCTGGCGGCAGCGATTCGCCCCTGCCATTTATCATCGTCATCGTTGATGCCCGTGACAGACATTTGCGCCCCATGCGGTATTGGAAGAATTTTGCTTTGAAAACAGAGGCACAGTTTAGGAAGACGCACAGTTTATGTCAAGAAAGCGGGCTTTGGCGCATTTGAATTGCAATTAATTAAAATATTATGTAATATAAAAGAATGGAGAGCCAATCGGGGGATTGAGCAAGGCTTCAGGCGGGGACCAGCTTTTGGACACGACCAGCAAAAAACCGGAATTCGACGCAAAAGCAGGGCTGCCGGGGGCGGCAGCCAAGCCGGATACGTCACAAGCGCCAGCCGCCACGGATAAACAGGCCGTGAAAGTGGTGCATCCTTTATACCCGCAGACAGGCCGCAGTATGTAGCGCCGCTGTGCTTAGAAATTCAGTTTTGTGAAACCAAGCCTTGAAAACCCGGCCTTTAAAGCCGGGTTTATTTTTTGCGCGAATTATCACTTGGAATTATTTTGCGCTGTTCTTGAAACGCACGGGCTTGCTGGCGGTAATGGTGCGGTCGGTGCCGGTGTGGAATTTCGGCAGCAGTTTTTGCGTTTCCATGCGGTCGCGGTCGCGCACCATGGCGTGGTAGCCGGCAATGAATTTTTCATCGCTGCTGCCAAAGGCCTGCACCATGTCGCGCGCGGTTTCATTTAAATCATCGCGCAGGGTTTCATCCGCGCCGGCTTCAATCAAAAACTTATAGGCCTTCAGGTTGCGCTCCCGCGCTGCCAGCATCAGCGGGGTATGGCCGTCACGGTTGCGCAGGTTAATGTCCGCGCCGTTATCTATCAGCGTTTGCGCGGCTTCCATGCGGCTTGATGATGTTGCGATGTGCAGCGCGGCATTGCCGTCATCATCCAGCGTGGTGTGCGGCGCGCCGTGCTGCAGCAATATTGCCAGCGTGCGCGTGGCATTGGCGCGGGCGGCGGTCATGACGGGCGTGGTATCGCCGGCCTTCGCCAGATTGACACGCGCGTGGCTGTGCAGCAGTTGTATCAGAATCTGTTCATTGTTGCAGGCCGCCGCCGCATGAATGGGGGATGACAAATTATCGTCCGTCTTGGCATTCACATCGCAGCCCTGCTTCAGCAAAAATGTTACGGCGGGCAGCTGCTTGTTTTCAATCGCGGCCACCAATGCCGTCTTGCCGCCAAGGCGCCAATGCACAGCATCCGGCCGCTCCGCCAGCATCACGCGCATGGTATGCACGTTGCCGGTTTTCGCCGCGACAAAAAAACGCTGCCGGTCATGCGGCGGAATGCGCAGGGCATTCTGGTTGAACGATTGTGAGGGTGTCATGCCCAAATTTTTACCATAAGGATCACGTTGCGTCAAACGGCTGAACCACTCCTTGCCGCAATGGTTTCTTAATACTTGTTCTCTACTGTCTGACGATAGAAGAGACCGACGTGCCGCCGAATTTATGGCTATTTGTGGATAATTCTGGACATTTTTGAACCACCTGTGTTCAGATAAAATATCTACGGCGTGACATGTCGGAGGGTGAACCTAAGCCTTTAGGGGATTACCATGTCACGACAGCACGAAAAAATTTCGCCGCATTTTGTCGATTGTTCAGCAATGAACAAGCCGGAAAGGAATCTCATGTCCGTCTCGCAGCCGGAGCAGCCGCCGCGCGACTCAAAGCCAGCCAGCGGTCCCGTGCCGCCGCTGGTGCCGCCAACGCCGCCCGTTGACCGCGGTGACTGGACCGTGAATGTGCCCGGTAAAGGCTACGCCCGCCCGGCGGTGGATGTTGATTACGCCGGTACCATCATCACCGAAAGGCCCGACCCGTTTGCAACCGCCGCGCAAAAAGCCCGCCGCCAGAAACAGATTGATGCGGATGTTATTCGCAACGCCAAGGTGCTGGAAGAAGCGGTATTTATTTTGTCGCAAAGCCCCACCGGCCGCGACGTGCTGGAGCAGATGACAAAGGAAGGCTATAAAATTGTCTTCGACGACCGCCGCACCGGCGACCGCGGCGCAGGCGGCCTTTGCGACCCGACCGACAAGCTGATTATTTTGCGCGGTCATGACAACCCCGAATATCTGGCGTTGCTGCTGGGGCATGAATCTGTCCACGCCGTGCAAAACACACGGCATGATTTGTTTCCGTCGACGCGGCACAAGCCGGAAGTCGGCATCAAGCTGTCCTTCGCAATCGAGGCGGATGCTTATGCACAGCAATCGCAGATCGCGCTTGAACTTGCCTATGGCGACCCGGACGGGCCGGAAGACCAGTTGCGCCTTGATGGCCCGCTGCTGCAAATGCGCGAGCGCTTCCCCGACATTATCCGCGCGGCAGAACGCGTGCTGCTGAATGATAAGGCGTTGCAGAACGGTTCTACCGTCGCCGCCGCCTTTGAGGCTTTCTATGATAACTTTTATCTGCGCACCTTCTACGAAGACGCGCATATTGAGTGGGCGGATACCTATGCGCCGAAATTGAAAGGCTCCTTCCCGTGGCTGCAACGCCACTTCGGCAAGGATGTCGACAGCCAGTGGATCAAGGACCGCATCCAGCACCGCGGCAAGTCTTACCTGAACAACCACCTGCCGCACATGACGTTCGATGATGCGCGCCACAGCGGCCTTACCGATGTGACCGGCAAGAAGGTCATGAAGTTCTACAAGAACCACATGAAAGGCGAGCCGCCTGCGCTGAAGCGCTTTGGCGTGCATATGCAGGATGCAGCCGAGCTGGTGCTGGGCATTACCGCCAGCATTCACGCCTTCTTCACAACGACGGATGACCCCACCAAGCCAACCCTGCGCGTGCCACCCAAGCGCAATAAATTCGGCATTTGGGATTAAGCTCGAATAAACAACAGCTTAAATAGTATACATATATCATTGACATATTAAAGCGGTGTGTCGGATACTCGGCGTTCTTATAACGCCGCAAAGGAAACCTTATGCCGAATCAGGCTTGGGAAGATGCCATCCCCCTCATGCAGCAGCAGCTCGACCTTATTTTGGTCGAGGGCGATAAAAGCGTTGTGCCGGATGGTGTACGCGACTACTTCAAAAAAATTCAGGCAGAGGGCTGGGATAATAACCGCCTTGTCCTCACCTATGGGCGGCTGGATGTTGACCGCCTCATTCCCCTCTGCCGCGAAGGCATTGTGCCGTGGTGGGTGCCTCTGACCGGCAAGGCGCTGGATAACGCGCTGGAAGATTTGCAAAAGCTTAGCGCGGCATTCAAGGAAGATGTCGGCAATAAAGATGTAAGCAATATTTATACGGCCCTCCTTACCTGGCTGGCGTATCCGGATGTAATGAAAGTGCAGGGCTACCCGCGTAAGTTTAACGCCGACATCGTGCGGCATGTGTTGCAGCAGGGCGCAGACCCCAATAACGACAACGGCAGTTGGCTGATGCGCGCGCTCAACCAACTGCCTGCTGATTGCATTTCCCCCTTCATCGAATACGGCGCCGCCCCCGCCGCCGTGCAGGAAGCCATGGAAACGATGGAGCAGCAAAAAAAAATCCGTGCAGCTGGCTGTGGTGAAAAAAGTGGTGGCCGGTAAAACCTTGTATGCCAAGGTGGATGATGAAACGCTGATGGCGGTGAAGTTCATTCCCGAAGGGAGCGGGCTTGCCATTTTTCGCAGCATCTTCAACTTCCATGCCCGCCGCGTGAACGAGGTTTTTGAAAACGGCAGCAAAGCTGCCATGAGCAACGCGCCCTTCAGCGAATATTCGCCCGAAGCCATCGGATTCGCGGCCCAGAAGCTGGAGACGCTTGGCGGTAAGCCGCATTGCAGCCTCGATAAGCCGCGGCTGCCGCAGCTCAACCCAAAAATATAAATTATATCAGTCGCTTATGTAGTGCCATTCGATATGCCTGCCCGGGCATAAGCGATTGACATAGAGCGCTGCGCCGTCTATGAAAATACATCAACACATTTCAAGACGGCACGAAGGAAGGCGCGGCCCCATGGATCGCTACTACAAGGCCAGTGACCAGGTACTGACGACCGAGCGCCAGTTCAACCTGCGCGGCGCGCACGATGACTATGCGCGGCTTTTTACCTATGTGTTCGACTTTGAATTCAAAACCCTGACTGTTCTAACCAATTCCGAATACCGCGATCTCCGCGGTGAAAAGGCCACCACCATGCCGTTTTCACAGGTTGATGAAGACGTCTTGGCTGCGATGCACGCAAAACTTATCGACCTCGGCGGCAATCCATCGCCGCTGCGCGCCGCGCCGGACCTTAAACCCTCGCTACTTGCACCCGCCGGCGGCATTCGCCCCTTGCGCAAGGATGGCCCATGAACGAAGAATTTCTCAAACCTTCTAGCAACCCGGATATCTGGTGCCTTGCGGCGATGGAAATAAATGATGCCCTGCTGCTGGTGGATATGGCTGCGGCCCGCCGCGCCCCCAGTGCGGATGTAACCGAGCGCGAGGCGGAAGCGCAGCGCCAGCAAGCCGTGGAGCCGGTGCGAAAACTTTTCGCCGCCGTCAACCAGCACCAGTGGGGCTTCAACCGGGCGCACTATACCTACGGCCAGCTGAACACTGATGGCCTGGTGTTGATGGCAGAGCGCCGCATTGTAGACTGGCAAACTATTTTCAACGCCAAGGCCGCCTTTGGCACCGCCGAAGATCTTGCTGAAATTGCCGCCGCTGCCGCGCTGAACAAGGGCAGCATCAACCTTAATACCGCCTTGCCCCATGCCGCAAAACCGTTGCTGCTGGCAACAGGCCTGCAGGCCGAAGGCAACTATGAAACGGCGCAGCAGCTTTTTAAAATGGGCGCGGACCCGAACACAAATAACGGCCAGCTGTTCATGGAAACGGTGGATGGCGGGCGCGGCGATATTGGCCGCCTGTTCGCCAAACACGGCCAGCACGGGCTGCTGGATATCAACCCATTGATCAACACAGCCAAGGCGCAGCGCAAGCTGAAGCTGTATGAAGACCTGCGCAAAATTCATTGGGAATATGGCCGCTTTGCCGTACTGGACCATGAAACCCTGCTGGAAACCAAGACGCTGCCGGATAATGCAGGCGCGATTAAAATCATGTTCAACTTCGCAGCGCAGCGCGTGAATGAAATTTTTGAAACCGTCAACCCGCGCCAGTCCATCATGAAGGAATATCCCTTTGCCGAATATGGCGAGGCCGCGCTGGATGCCGCGCGTGAAAAGCTGATCGACATGGGCGGCCGCCCCTCCGGCATTGAATTGCCGATGCGCGGTAAATCTGCACTTGCGAAGCCGGTGGGCCAGAAACAGCCGGGCCTGCAGCGCCCGGAAGGTAATTAAGCATGGGTTGGGGCCGCAAAAGCGATGATCCCGAAGCGATTGTGGCGCAGTTCGTCAAAAAAGCGACGCGTGCCCTGCACAGCCGTGACTGGGAAGGCGCGTCTGATTTTTTAAGAAACATCTGGCGGCATGATGCTGCATCGCGTGACCGCGCCGTGCAAATTTTTCAACTGGCAGAAGAACTCACAAGTCTGCACCGCTACTTTGTCCTCAACGGACTTAGCGCGGAAGGTTTAAGCGCCGCTGCCGCAAACGGCGCTATTACATGGCAGCTGGCGCTGGAGGTAAAAGCCGCCAGCGGCACGGCGGCGGAACTTGAAGCCATGCTGGCCATCGGCGGCGATAAAATAAAGCAGGACGACCTTGACGGTGCATTGCGCGCCGCCTGCACACTGCGCCACGAATTCCGCAGTGCCGGCGATTATGATGATTACCGGCACTACAACGCAGGCAACAAGCCTGAAAACGCATTGACGCTGCTGCGTGCGGGCGCTTCCCCCAACGGCGACAACGGTGACTTGCTGGTGCGCGCGGCGGAACAAAACCACCCCGCCATCGTCAAAGCCCTTGTTGAAGCGGGCGCAAACCTGTCGCTCAGCGGCAAGCTGGCCATGAAAAAGGCGGAAGAAAAAAACATCAGCGGCATTGCGCTGTACCTGCGCGAAAAGCTGCTGCTGCTGGAACGCTTCAGCATGCCGGATGCCGAAACGCTGGTTGAAACCAAATTGCTGGATGACCAGGGCAGCCAGCTGCGCCTCGTGTTCAACTTCAGCGCGCGGCAGGTGACGCAAATTTTCAACGGGCCGGATGACAAGCCGCAAGCCGCCATGCTGTCACATTCATTTGCGGATTATGATGCCCATGCCTTGTCGGAAGCTTTCGACCGCCTGCGCAGCATGGGCGGCACGCCGCGCCCGCTATCGGACAAACAGGTGATTGTGCCGGCGCTAACACCGCCGAAGCCACCGGGCCATTGAGTTTAAAAATTAATGAGCTTAAAAAATTAATCGCGCTGTCTGCGCAGGCGCACATACAACGCGCCGTCGCCGCCGTCTTTCGGCTGCGCGGGTGTTGCGGCAATCACCATCTTGCGGAATTCGGGATCTTCCAGCCACATTGGCACCGCGCGGCGCAAGGTGCCGCCGCCCACGCGGCCCTTGCCGGTAATCACCAGCACGGTGCGTTTTTCCTGCCGCACGCTGGCACGAATAAAGCGGCTTAAGGCCGCATGCGCCTCGTTTTGCGTCATGCCGTGCAGGTCGATGCGGCCTTCAAGGCCCAGCTTGCCCTTTTTCAGCCTGGTTTCGGTTGCGCGGTCAAAACCCTGCGGTGCGGGCGGGGGAACAGGCGCGGTTTTAATCCCCGTCAGGCTGCGGGGCAGGGCGGCGCGCTGGTCTGCAGCCTTGGCGGCGGGTGTTTTGGGGGCTTCGGCCTTCGGGGGCGTTTTGGCAGCAGCAGGCTTTGCGGCAGTGCGGCGGGCTTTTTTTGCCAGCGGCTTTACGCTGCGGGTCACGAACAGCCACAGGGCATCATCCGCCACCGTAGCTGGCGGAGTTTGGCCGCCACCCTGCTTTGTTCCTGATTTTACGCCCTTTTTCATAGGCAAGCCGTTCCGTTATTTCGATTATTCGTTGTTAACCAACGTCATGTTATACTACCATTTCAAGATGATAAAGGTATGGGGAACATGACGAGAGCCGCTGCAAATATCCTGAACCTCCGCCTCTGCCAGCGCGGCGCGCTGGTATTGGTCATGGCGCTGTCGCTATCCATCTTCGCCGTCACCGCGCCCCGCGCCGATATGCCGGATGCGCCGACGGTCGGCACCAATTATTACCCCGATACGGCGTCGTCGCTGGATATTGCGACCATCTATTACCGCCTCATCCGCCAGCGGCCGGATTTCCGCAGCTGGGTGCCTTACCTGCCTGAATATAAAGGCATGTCGGAAGCCGAGCGTATTTCGTATCTCGACAGCAAATCACAGGACCTGAACTACAAGTTCAATCTGCTGACACTGCAGGAACCTATTGCCGTCCAATTCGATGCGGTGCTGTCACCCTACAGTGATGACAACGAAGGCTATATCGTGCGCAACTTTGCGGACGAAACTTTCTTTTCTTTTGCCTTCGCCAAAAATAACTATGCCGTCATTCCGCAGGGGTTGATGGAGCACCAGTTTTTAGCAGTGCAAAAAAGCGCCAAGGCTGCCGTTGAAAGCGGCATGAACGGCAGCAACCGCCATATCCTGATGATTATTTACGTGCAGCCAAATTATGCCGATCCCTCGGCGCAGCCGACTGATATCGCGGGCAAGTCATACCGCCTTGTTTCCGGCAAGGTTGTGAACATTGCGCTTTACAGCATGTCCACGAACAAAAAAACCGCAACCGTGCTGTGGGAAATGAATACCAAGGAATATAACGACAAGCAGCGCGACGAGCTGCTGAACCTGAAGCAGTAACGCGCCGCCATGACGATGTTCAATAAAATCGGTGAAATGCTCAATCCTGCAAACTCCCGCCAGCAAGGCGGCGGGCAGGGGCAGCGTGGCGGCAGCCAGGCGCGGCAGCAAGCGCCCGCTGCCGACACAGCCTTCGGCGATACCATATTCCTGTCCATCGATGCGCTTCGGGCTTTGGTGCGCGAAGACAAGTCGCTCGTCAAACAGGCGGATGAACTGCTGCGCCGCCTGGCGCAGCTGGAACAGCACGGCCTTCAAATGATCCCCCTCAGCGCAGGCCAGCCGGCAGCGCAGGCGATTACCGAGGCTTTCTCCTTCCTCAAATCCTGACACTATTGTTGAACCGCCGTTCGGCCTTTTGTTTTCAATAACAAGCAGTCAGCGTTCCGCCGCGAATCAAAGAAGTGGTTGAGAAAACCCGCGCCGCGTAGGATACTGACGGACATGGAAAAGAAGCGCCCCATCCTCTCTGTACGTCCGCAATTCGACCCCGGCCTTGCCATGGTCCAGTCGCTGATGGCCGCCGGCGTGCTGTTCCTGCCGGTCACCATTGTCGGTGGCATGCTGGTCTATATTCTTTTTACCATCGTCGGGCTTGCGAAATTCATTCCGGCGTCTGGCGTTTTCGGTTTTTTCCTGATTATGAGCATCGCCGGCATTCCGCCGCTGTTCTACGAAATAAAAAAGCGCGCGCTGCAGCGCACGCTGTACAATTTTTATGATGATTACATCGACTTTCAGTATTTCCACTTCTACCTCAACCGCCGCCGTGGCCGCGTGCGTTACCGCGACGTGACAGACATCAACCAGCACGCTTCCGCGCTGCAGGAACAACGCCGCTTGACGACGATTTATCTGTACGTGCCGACCATGAGCTTCGCGCGCGGTTTTTCCGGCGTGAAAATGGAAGATCTGCCACAGTCCAAAGGCTATCTCACCAAAGTCATGGACTTGATCGAGGCCAGCCTTAACCCGCCGGTTCCCGCTTGGGATGCTGCGCCCGCCTTCGCGTATCAGGTGCCAGTCGCACCTGTCGCTGCTGCACCACTGGCCGAACAGCCGCTCGCAGCCCCCGGTGCCGGCACTGATACGCCGTCCAAGGGCTAAGTCCGTCACTCCAGCAAAGATAATCCTGCCGTCAACTGCAAGGCCGTTTTCTTGTCACCCAGAATGGCAAGGCCGACATAGTGCAGCGCATCCGTCGTCTGCTTTGAGAGCGCGGTCTGTCATCAATGCGCTGGTGCGCTGGGGCCTTGAACAACGGCAGGCGCGTGATGATTTCGGCATGGAGGCGTTTCAGAAATAGGCTGGCTTAAAGAATAAGGCTATAGCCGTTATCATCCGTCACCAGCAGCGTCGGCGCATCGGCGGAGGCTTCAATTTTTTGGCGCAGGCGGTAAATATGCGTTTCCAGCGTATGGGTATCCACCCCCTGCTGGTAACGCCAGACCTGTTGCAGCAGGGCTTCACGGCCAATCGGCTTGCCCTGCTGGCGTGCAAGGAACACAAGAATATCGACTTCTTTATCAGTCAGCGAAATTTCATCACCTTCCGTTTCGCTGCCCTGCCGCTTCAGCACCTTTTCCTGCGGCTCGAAAATATAGGGGCCGATGGTAAACGGCTCAAGGTAGAGCGACGGTTCTTCCAGAATCTGCCGGATCTGCCGCAGCAATGCGCCAAGGCGCTGCTTCTTGCCAAGATCGAGCGTCATGACCGGCACAGCGGGCGGTACAGCCCGCAAGGCCGCGTTTTCTGCCTGCAGGACAAGGTCGGCGTTTTCAGCCGTGGGGGCGATTTGCCAGCCGGCTTTACCAAAATGCTGCTGCAGCGCCGCCAGCAGGGCGGGCGGCAGGTCGAAGGCCATGATTTTACTTAAGTTATCGTCCATGACACCATTTTACCTGAAAACGAATTATTAAGACAGACTCAGCTAAAGTAGGAAGGTCAAGGAGGCGTCCGCATGGCAGGCCAAAACCCTGAAGTGATTAAAAACTACGACGTTGTTTTCGGCGTGCGCACGGGCGTGACCATCCTTATCCCCAAAAATGCAACCTTTGACTGCGGCGTTGATGCCAAGGTGCAGTTCAACCTGAGCCCTGACAATCCCGCCGATGTGATGATTACCGCCGCCGATAAATCCGCGGTGCTGAAGGACCTGCGTAAAGACTACATTGATGATGCCGTGAAACGCGGCGTAATCATGTTTTATGAAACGAAGGATGACGAGGTTGTGCGCTGCACGCCCTGCAATTACCAGCAGAAATAAATAGCCGTTGCTAAGTTAGGGCTGACCGCCGCAGTGCTTATTGGCCGCCCTCTGCGTCGCCGCCATTATCATCCATGCCGCCGTTATCATCGCCTGCATCTGCGCCGTTATCGTCGCCACCGGTATCTTCAGCTGCGTTATCTGCGGGGTCGCCGCCCGCAGTGCCTTCATCCATGATGTCGGCTTCGGATTTTTCCTCGCCATCAGCATTCGTGCCTTGCGGGTCATAGGGCTTGCCGGGGTGCGCCAGCTGCCAGGCGCGTTTTTTGCTTTGCTCAATCATGCGGTCGCCATTCGCCTTCATGCGCTGGATCATCGCATCGTGGCGCTTTTTCGTTTCAGCCGCCATTGCGGCGCGGCCTTCGGGCGTGCTGGGGTCAATTTTTGCGCCGCCGCCGCCGTAAATGGAATCACCTGCCGTGCCTTCACTGCCTGCGCCGCCGTAATTATCCGGCTCGGGACCGACGCCGTAATCGATGGCGCCATTACCGTCGTCACCGCCGCCAGCGTCCTGTGCGGTTGCACCGCTGTCATCCTGCGCATGGGCAGCAGAGGGGGCTGCGGTCAAAACGACCATGCCCGTAATTGCAAAAGCGGCCAGCAGGGGGAGGGAGAATAAGCGGGTCATCGGCAGTCGTCTCCTGTTATTTCTTCAGCTGTTGCAGCGCCTCAAGCGCTTCTTTGAGGCGGCTGAGGGATTTTGAATATCCTTCATGCTCTTCCTTCGTATATGTATCCGAAACGCCGAGGCGCTGATACACGGAATCCGGCACGCTGTTCAGCGTGCGATAACCATCGGCGGTGGCGGAAAGCTGGTCGAAGGCCTGCTGCGCCGCCTGCTTGCGGGCATCGCCTTGCAGCTTTTCAACGGCGTCCATCTGCGCGTCAATCTGGCGCTTGGCGTTGAATTCGGCGGGCAGCATGCCGTCAATGCGGGGGCGTGTGACGGTATTCAGCATTTTGCTGATGCCTTCGGGCAGCTTCAGGCTGCGCTCCATCGCGGGCGGAATATGGTTGATGTCAAAACCCTTGGCGCTAAGGGCCGCAAGCGTTTTAATGTCTTCCGGTGAAAGCTCGCCGCCGCGCGGGGTAATGCCGCGGGGATAAGACATTTTCGGCGTGTCGTCAATTTTTGACATCTTCTTTTCGGTCTCGGCTTTTTTATCAACGGCAGGCGCGAAGGGGCTGCGCGACGGGTCCGTCTTACCAGCGGATTTATTCGGCTTCGGCGTTGTCATCAGCGTCGTATCCGGCTTGTCGACCTTGCCGGGGATCAGACCTTCGTAACCTTGCGGCTCTTCGGGCGCGGCGGGTGCTTCATCTGTATGGCTCGGCGCGATCAGGCCGGAATAACCATCCTTCGATGTTTCGGCGTGCGCGGGTGTCACCGTCATGGCCGCATAAATCAAAGCGGCTGACAGGAAGACCCCTGAGAGGGCGGTAGCTGAAAAAAGCGTTCTTCTCACGGACTTAAATCTCCCCCGCAAAAGACTGGACTGGTATGTGACCTGTGCCGCGCCTGAAATGGCGATATGCCGCACCGACCCCGCATACTGACGGAATCTTACGGGTATCGCTTCCCTTGCACCTTCATTATTATACCATATCTTGCCTAAAAAGAACGTCGAAGGCGGGCGAAATACCATAACCTTTTGAAAGACCTGACAAAAAATGACGACCGACCTGCTGAAGCTCTCCGCCGCCGAAATCCTGAAACTCTATGAAAAGAAAAAGCTTTCCCCGGTCGAGGTCACGGCGGCCTGCCTGAAGCAGGTTTTGAAATACAACCCCGCCCTGAATGCCCTGAGCTTCATGGATGAACGCGCCGCCCTGCATCAAGCCCGCGTCTCCGAAAAACGCTGGATGAAGGGTAACATTAAAGGCGCGCTGGAAGGCTTGCCCGTCACGGTCAAAGACTCTTTCAACGTTAAAGGCTGGCCAACGCGGCAGGGCTCCAAAACCACCAGCGCCCTGCCGCAGCGGGATGACAGCCCCGCGGTCGCGCGCCTCCGTGAAGCGGGCATGGTCTTGATTGGCAAAACCACCATGCCGGAATACGGGCACAAAGGCGTGACAGATAGCCCGCTTGCGGGCATCACGCGCAACCCGTGGAACCTTGAAAAAACACCCGGCGGGTCCTCCGGCGGGGCGGCGGCGGCGGCGGCAACCGGCATGGCGTACCTGAACCTTGGCAGCGATGCCGGCGGTTCCGTGCGAATCCCCGCCAGCTTTACCGGTGTTGTCGGCTTCAAGCCCAGCCCCGGCATTGTGCCCACTTGGCCGCCCGGCCTTTTTTCCACCCTCTGGAGCGCAGGGCCGCTTACCCGTAAAGTCGAAGATGCCGCCCTGCTGCTTGATATCATCGGCCAGCACGATGTGCGCGACTGGCACGCCCTGCCACTGCCGCCGATGAAGTTTGCAGATGCCTTGAAGGCTCCGCTGCCCAAGCTCCGCATCGCCTATGCCCGCAGCATCAACGGCATCACCGCCACGCCTGACGTTGCGGCGGTGATGGATTCAAAGCTTGCCGCGCTTAAAAAACTCGGCACGGTTGATGAAATCCGCCTCGACAGCCCGAACGTGATTGACGTGTTCAATAAACACTGGATGGCCGTTGCCGCCTATTCCTACAAGGAAATGTCGCCGCCCGCGCGCCGCACCATGGACCCGCGCTTTGTCCACTGGGCCAAGCGCGGCGAAAGCCTGCACCTGAATGATTATTTGTGGGCGGAGCGGGAGCGCATGACGATTGGTGAATACTTCAAGGATTTGCTTACCACCTATGACATTCTCGTCACCCCCACCACCGCCATGACCGCCTTCGATGTGGGGCAGAACATGCCCATCGGTGCAGATGGAGAACCTTGGGATGACTGGACACCCTTCACCTACCCCGCCAACCTTGCAAAACTCCCCGCTGCAACGCTTCCCGCAGGTCTTGCCAAAAATGGCCTGCCCGTGGGGCTGCAGGTGCAGGCAGGCTATTTGAAAGACGCGCTGCTGATGACGGTCTGCAAGCGGCTGGAAGACGAGCTGGCGTTTGACGGCTGGCTCAACCACCAGAAAGCGGCATAAAAAAAGGGGAAGCTTTAAAGCTTCCCCTTTTTATTTATTGCAGTAATTTTAAGCGATCGAGTTCAGCACCGTCTTCAGGCGCGTCACGAGCAGGTCGATGTGTTTTTCTTCAACGATCAGCGGCGGCGACATCGCCAGCACGTTGCCGGTAAAGCGCATGACTGTGTCCTGTTCCCAGTACATTTTGTCAAAGGCTTCCCAGGCGCGGCCGGGTTCAGCGCCGGGCTTGCGCGTGGTGCCGGGGTCAAGTTCAATCGCGCCCATCAGGCCGATGTTGCGAATGTCTATAACGTGCGGCTGGCCCTTCAGGCTGTGCAGCGCGGTTTCCCACACTTTTGCCATTTTGACGGAATTTTCAAATAGGCCTTCTTCCTTGTACACATCCTGCGTTGCAAGCGCGGCGGCGCAGGCAAGCGGGTGGCCGGAATAGGTATAGCCGTGCAGGAATTCAACCCCGAATTCGCCGCCCTGCATGAAGGCATCATAGACATGCTTGCGGCAGAAGGTCGCGCCCATCGGCACGGTGCCGCTGTTGATGCCTTTTGCGGAGGTCAGGATATCCGGCAGGACATTGAAGACTTCGGAAGCGGAAGCCTTGCCAAGGCGGCCCCAGCCCGTGATCACTTCATCAAAAATCAGCAGAATGTCGTGCTTGTCGCAAATGGCGCGCAGCTTTTCAAGGTAGCCCTTCGGCGGCACCAGCACGCCGGTGGAACCCGCAACGGGTTCCACAATCACGCAGGCCACGTTTTCGGCATCATGCAGGGCGATGATGCTTTCAAGCTCATTGGCGAAGTTGGCGCCATGTTCCGGCTGGCCCTTCGAGAAGGCGTTGCGGGCAAGGTCGTGCGTATGCGGCAGCCAGTCCACGTTCGGCATCATCGCGCCGGCAAAAACCTTGCGGTTGGCGGGAATGCCGCCAAGGGTGGTGCCGCAAATGTTCACGCCGTGGTATGCGCGTTCGCGGCTGATGATTTTTGTTTTCGCGGGCTTGCCCTTCATGCGCCAGAAGGCCATGGCCATTTTAATGGCGGTGTCGACCGCTTCAGAGCCCGAGTTGCTGAAAAACACGTGGTCAATGTCGCCCGGCATTTCAGCGCACAGGCGCGATGCGGTCTGGAAAGCCAGCGGGTGGGCAAAGGCGAAGTTGGGCGCATAATCCAGCACACCGGCCTGGTGGCGGATGGCTTCAACGATTTTCGGGTGGTTATGCCCGGCGTTGACGCACCACAGGCCTGCCGAAGCATCCAGCAGTTCGCGGCCGTCATCGGCGTAATAGAACATGCCTTTTGCGCCCGTAATCATGCGCGGCTTCTTTTTGAAGTTGCGCTGCGGGGTATAGGGCATGAAGTGTGCTTCAAGGTCGTTGGGCTTCAGCGCCGGTGTGGGCGCGGCTTTCGCGGATGACATTTTTTCATATCCTTAAATCATTATAACTTGTCCTGTTCGTTTGCATTCGACAGGTGGGCAGAGCATACTCGCAGGGACCGTAGAATGGCAACCCCGCCCGCCGGTGGTGAAAATATCAATAAATATCAATGCGGATAAAATACTATGACAAAAACAAACGGCACCGGCAACCACGGCCCCGAGCATGAAAACGACCCCAAAATCGCCCGCTTCCCGACACCAGCGGAGAGGGCCGAGATTGAACGGCTGAAGGCCGCGAACGACGTGCATAACCGCCCGAAGTCGGAACCCATCCTGAATATTCCGCCGGTGGTGAAGGGGCTGTCCATGCTGCTTATTGCCATGCAGCTGCTGTCCGAATTCCTGCCCGAAGACCTGAAGGAAAAAATGTTCACGTCGCTGTGGTTCATCCCGGCGAATTACTCGGGCGACGCGCCCTTAAGCATCAGCACGGTTCTTGGCCCCTTTACGCACATGCTGCTGCACGGCGGCTGGATGCATTTATGCATGAACCTTGGCATGCTGCTCGCCTTCGGGTCAGGGTTGGAGCGCGAGATTGGCGGCAAGCGCGTTGTTGTGCTGTTGCTGGCGACCGGCGTTTTTGGCGCGTTCACGCACTGGGCGCTGTTCCCGCATGATACATCACCGCTCATTGGCGCTTCCGGCGGCATCAGCGGCCTTTTCGGCGCAGTGCTGATGATGGCGCATGCGCGCGGTCAAATGGGCGATGGCTATGGCAAGCTTGTGCCCTTTATCGTGGTGTGGATTGGCATTTCGCTGTTCTTCGGCTTCTTCGGCATGCCGGGCACCAGCAATTCAATCGCGTGGACAACGCATATTGGCGGCTTTATCGCGGGTATCTTCCTGTATCGCCCGGTCTGCCGCCTTAAAATTTAAACAGCAAACCTGAACACCTGATAACGTTTGAATGCGGCAGCCGCGCAGTATTTTTGCGTTGTTCAGATTGTGCATTTGCAATGTGCCGCCTACTAAATGTAGGAAATGTCATGATATTCGCAATAAAAATGCAAAAGTTTCGCTTGAGACGTTTTGAAGGGAACGATAGGTTGAGCGCCGGAGTTTAAGAAACCTTGCGGCCCCATAAATATTCACAAGAAATATGACGGTCGCCGCAGATACGGGGTTTTTAAGGGAGAATTAAAAATGAACATGAAACTTGCAATGACGACCGCGTCGTCCAAAACCGCCCGCCTCGGCGAAATCCAGCAGCAGATGCGCGAAATGTGCGTGCCTGTGCAGTACGATGAATACTACAAAGTGACGACCGAACGCGGTTTCACCAAAATCACCATCCCCAAGAACAAGTCGACGAAGAACTAAATCTTCCGTCGCTGTTTTTTGAATTCATCGGTTTAAAAAAACTCAGACCAGGCCTGCCGTGCGATGCTGCGGGGGCTCAATAAACGCGCCCTGCGGCAGGGTTAGCGCGTTTTTGGGGTCGTGCGCTTCAAGGCTTGGCGTCATCCATGCCAGCTGGTCAAACGCGCCGCAGCGGGGGCACAGCCCCTGCCAGTCAAACGCCACATGCCCGCAGGACCGGCAAACCCAGCGTGCATCTGCGGGGCTGTCAGCCGCGAGTTCCAGATATTCCCGCGCCTTGCCTTCGTTGCCGGATTCTTCACGTTCCAGCCGCGCCAGCATGCGGTAATCATTCGCCTTCATCAGGTAGTCGCGGGCTTCCTTCCACATGCGGGCCTGCAGGGCGGCTGCGCCAAGGGCGCGGTTGCTGTCGCGGTGTTCGGGCTGCAGGTCATGCAGCTGCTTCATCCAGTCAAACGTTTCGCGGCCCGTGTCGTAAATCGACTTTTGCTTTTTCGGTGCGGGCTGGAAGTTCATCCACAGCGTCGCAAGGGCAGGGTGCGGGTTTGCGGCCCAGGCCTTTTCAATTGTTTTAATGGCCGCGCGGCGCTTTTCCGCACTGGTATACAGCGACACAAGGCGCAAGGCTGCGGGCGTAAAGCCGGCATCAAGCCCGAAGGCGCTTTCGGCAAGGCGGGTGGCAACGGCGGTATGCGCCAGCAGAATATTTTCGTCCGCCATTGCGGTCCAGATAGCCTGGCGGTGGCGGCGGCCGGTGTCTTTGTCAATCAGGCCCATCTTTTCGGCCTTTTTCAGCGTGCGCTCTGCTTTCGGCCATTCGCGGTTGCGGGTTTCAAGGTCAAACAGCGTGCGGACAACCCAGTCGCGCCCCGGCTGCAGTTCATCGGCCTTGCGGATTAATGCGAGCGCTTCGCGGTAATTGCCCTGCTGCAGCGTGTCGTTCAACAGCCCGCGCACGCCGAAAAAGGCGGCATCGTTGTCTTCCAGCAATTCGGCAAATTCGCGGCGGGCTTTGGGCGCATTGCCGTTCATCAGAGCGGTTTGCGCCACCAGCAGGCGCGTCAGCGGCGTACCGGGAATCATGTCTTCGGCCTTGCGGGCGTAACGCTCCGCACTGCGGCCGTCCCCTGCGGCAACGGCAACCAGCCCTTGCGTCACGGCGCGATACCCGTTTTCACGCAAGGAAGCTATTTTGTAGCGGCGATACACGCGCGGCACGCCGACAAAAGCGCGGAAGGCGCGGTAGCACAGCGTCCAGATAAACAGCAGCAGAAGCAGCGCGACAATGACGAAGCTGGTGCTGGTTTCAATCAAGTACCCCTGCCAGACAATGCTGATCGAACCCTTGTTCTGCACCAGCCAGATGGCGGCGCCGACAAGAACAGCCAGCTTTGCAAGGAACCAGAGGGCGCGGATCATGCGTTACTGCCCGCCGTCATCGGTTTGCGGGCCTGCATACATACCGGGCGACACGTAAATAGAGGGGCTGGTGCCGCCGCCGCCGCCCATGCCGGAGCCGATACTGTCGCCAATGCCGCCCATCATGCCCTTCACCTGGTCAACGATGCCGCTAATGCCATCCGCCGTCAGGCTGCTGGGGTCTGAAAATTTTTCCATGATCATCTGCACAAGGCCGCCCATGGCGTCATCCGCCATCACGTTGCCTGCCGCCTGCTCCATAAACGGTGCAGCGGTTTGCGCGGGCGCGCCATCCAGCGTTTGCAGCTCCTGCATGGCGCCGCGAACATCGTTGCCGTTCAGCTTCAACTGCGCGCGGGCAACGACGGAATCAACGCTGCTGCCCTTCACGTCGTCAATGCGGCGCACCTTCACCAGTTTGCCAAGGCGGGCCATAACCTGCTGCTGCACGTTAATGTCCTGCCCCTGCAGTTTCGCCATAACGATATCACCGGCAAGGCCCTGGAATTCACCCTGAAGGGCCTGGCGGTTCAAAACGCCGTTCTGCGCATAGGGGGCAAGGCGGTTCAGCGATTTCTGCATTTCCGGGCTGGCGCCGGTATATTTTTGCATCAGCAGCAAATCCTGCTGGAAGGGCTTTTGCGTATTCACGTTATTGCGGAATTCATTCAGCGTCAGCAGCAATGCTGCCGCGCCAAGGTCGCTTGCATGGACGTTGGTGAAAATTTTCTGCAGGTTTTTGTCGCGCCCTGCCGCCGCCGCCACGGCAGAATTCAAGCCGTTCAGGTCGGTGGGGGAGGCCGCAAGCGCGCCCTTCAGGTTGCCCATGGCGGTGCTGGCCGCATCCCGGCCCGCTTTTGTCTGGTTCATGGCTTTCAGGTTTGACAGCACTTGAAGCACGCTTGAAACGCCTCGGCCGACTTCCGTCTGGCTCGCAAGGCCCTGCGCGACATCGCCGACAGACCCGACAGTGCTGCTGACCGCATCCGCCGCGTCCTGCACCTGCTCGATCCTGTGGCTGAGGGCATTGCCGAGGCTGCGGCTTTGCTGCGCCTGCTGCATCGCCAGCAGGCGGTTGTTCATTTCATCCATGCGCGACTGCATAGCTGTTTCCTGGCTTTCCTTCTGGCGCCAGTCGAAGAATTCCGGCGCCATCAAAAAGCCGCCGGCATATAGCACTGCCATGGTGAAAATAGAGCTCATGATGATGGAGCGGTTGACGAAGTACCATTTTTCCGAGCGGATGCGCGATGCCTGCCGCGCGTGGTAGGAGCGGCGGTCTTTGCCGCGGCGGCGGTCCGGGCCGTTGTAACTGTCGGCCACCACGTTGCCGCGGTTATCGACGGGCGTGTGTTTCTGGCGGCGGTCGACAAGGCGGCGGCGTTCGCGGTTGTTCACTTCTTCTGCCTTGGCGCGTTTTGCGGCCTCGACGGCGGTTTCACCGGGTCGGGGCGTTGCATCGGGGCGCACATCGCCAAATCTGCCGTCGCTGCCGTTTTTGCTGTCGTTCATGGGGGAGTTCCCTTCCGGTTTCGACATAAAGCCTGAATAGTCGATTTTAGCGGCGCGCGCGGCATTAAAAACCGCATCCGCCCGCGCCTCTGGTATCACGCCTCTGCTGCGCCAGCCCTGCACGGTCGATGCCGTAATGCCAAGCGCGGTCGCCAGCGGCCGCAGGCCGCCAAACGCCTCGATCACAGGCTCCGCTTGTAAAACGGGGCCGCCTGCCCTTGGTTCCTCTCTGGTGCGCAGGATATCAAGAACAGATTCCAGATGCGGCGCTTTGGCCACACGCAGCACGCGCCACGGCACGCCTTTAATTTCCGCGGCGACGCGGTCGCTAAGGCACACGGCTTCCATGCTGCTGCTGATGTCTTTCAGCTCCGGTTCCTGCAGCAGCTTGACGAAGTTCGCGGCGGTGCGGGCGGAAAAAAGCGTGACAGTGGTAATTTCCCCGTCCAGCAGCGCACGGCTGACATCCATGGGCAGCTGGCTGGTAAAGCGCGCCTTATAAATCGGCAGGCGGTCCACGTAAACACCGTCGCCCTTCAGCGCGGCGGTAATATCCTGCGCGGTATCCTCGCCGCAGGGGTGCAGCACGCGCTTCAGGCCGTATTTTGATTTTTCACGGCGGATCAACTGCACCACCGCGTCGCCGTCACCGGCGGCGACGTTGATGCGGCGGAAACCCGCTTTTTCGGCCGCATGGGCGGTGGCTTCGCCAACAGCGAAAACGGCGATATACCGCTCCGGCTCCCGCGCGGCAAAAATATTCACGCCCTGAATGCTGGTAAAGATAAGTCCCTGGTAATCCGCCATGTCTTTCGGCGTATTGTCGATTTCGACGTATTCCGTCATCGGGGCGAGGAAAACCTCAAACCCTTCGTCTTTCAGCTTGTCGGCGAATTCGCTGGCCGCGGGTTGCGGCCGCGTCACCAGAATCCGGCGTGATTTAAGCGCAGTCACCCCTCGAAGTCCTCCCCGGTATTTAGTCTTCCTGCCCAATGCTTATCATGACGAGCATAGCGGATAAGGGTCAATATTTGATTTAAATGGCGCGTTTTATGTACGTGCCGGGCAAAAAAAGTCGACAAAACGCACGTTTACGGTCTTTTCGGCGTTAAGTTCGGCTTTTCTGGCAAAAAATAGCAGCTTAACGGCGCATTTTTTCCTGCAGGTCATGGCCGGCAGATTCGCCCAGCTTCTGCGCATCGTACGGTGTACGTACCGTCATGATGTACGAAACCTTTTCAACCCGCGTACCGTCGGGCGTTGCCGACAGCGCATCAAAACGGGCGCGGCCTTCAGGATCCGGCACCGTCAGCAGGGCGGCAAGAGGCGTGCGGCAGGAACCGTCCATAACGGCCAGAAAGGCCCGCTCCGCCGTCACGCGCAATTCGGTGACATGGCAATGAATAGGCTCCAGCAGCTTCTTTGTCGCGGCGTCATTGCTGCGGACTTCAATGCCGACTGCGCCTTGCGCCACCGCTGGCAGCATAACCTCAGGCTCCAGTATATGCTGGATCAGGTGTTGTTGGCCCAAGCGGTTCAGGCCCGCAACCGCCAGCAACGTGGCATCTACCGCGCCTTCCGACAGTTTTTTAAGGCGCGTGCCGACGTTGCCGCGGAAGGTCACCACCTGCAAATCCGGCCGCCGCGCCAGCACAATCGCCTGACGGCGCAGCGATGACGTGCCGACGACCGCGCCCTGCGGTAAATCATCCAGCGTTTTGGCGGTCAGGGAAAAGAATGCATCCCGCACATCATCCCGCGGCAGCAGGAAGGGGATGGAAAGGCCATCCGGCAATTGGGTTGGCATATCCTTCATCGAATGCACGGCGCAATCAATGCTGCCGTCCAGCAGCGCTTCCTCGATTTCCTTGGTGAAAAGCCCTTTGCCCCCGGCTTCCGACAGCGGCCTGTCCTGAATGCGGTCGCCGCTGGTGGTGATGGTCACAACCTCGACCGCGCCGTCCGCCCGCAGGTGCGCATGATGCGCCTGCAACGCCTGAACCAGAAGCTGCGTTTGCGCCAATGCCAGCGGGCTGCCCCGGGTGCCGATTTTGAGGGATGTCATGATGCCGTTTCTTTGGTGGAAAGTAATGTGTGGTTGGTTTTAGGCGTTATGGCTTTACAAATCAAGCATGCGCGCCAATACTGTGATGTTGCCGCGCTTTTCATGAAAATGACGCTATTGATGCAAATTTATGCTGTAAATTATTCTATTTATGAAAATAAAGTAACAAAATAATAACGTCGTTAACTTAACGGTTTTTATAAACATTATGAGGTGATTAGCAAAGCACATGCGAAGCATTCGCTGCCGCCGCATTTTTGAACATCGTGTTCCGCTTGCGGGAAGCGTGGCGGCTCGGTATTTAGTATTCATGCACCCCAGATTATCATCGGGACTAAAACCACCCAGCGCCGTTACAGCGGCAGGGATGCATGTATTTACGCAAAACAAAAATAACCAACACAGCACAGGAGCATATCTTCAATGATTGAGACGATTATCATCGGTGGCGCTATTCTTATCGGCGGCGGCACGGGTGCCGCCTGGCTTTCCAGCATGATCATGAACGTGAAGGAAAAGCAGGAAGTCATTCTCGAAAGCTTCGGCAAATACGTCCAGACGGTGAAAAACCCCGGCCTGCGCCTCAAAAAACCCTGGCCCTTCCAGACCGTCGCGGAAAACGTTTCGCTCGCGCTCTATGAAATGAAGGAAGACCTTGCGACCAAGACGAAAGATAACATCTTCGTCACCGTGCCGATCAAGATGCACCTGCAGGTTGAAGACTCCAAAAAGTACCACTACGAATCCAACGACCCCGTAAAACAGGTCATGTCGCGCGTTGCGGCAACCGTAAAACAGCTTACCTCCAACATGGACTTCGCCGAGCTGTACCAGGCCCGTGAAACCATTTCCGACCAGGTGCGCGAAAAGGTGGGCAAGGAAATCACCGAGCTGTACGGCATGCGCCTTATCGACGTGATTGTCGATGAACCGCACGCCCCCGCCGACCTGCAGGCGAAATACAACAACGTCAAAGGCTCCGAAATGGAGCGCCAGACGATGCTGAACATGGCGGAAGCCGAAAAGAAACGCATGATCCTTGAGGCCGAAGGACGCAAAGAAGCCCAGCGCCTTGACGGTGAAGGTATCGCAGCGCAGCGTGCCGCGATTTTTGAAAACTACGCCGCGCAGTTCAACAACCTTGCCAAAAGCGGCCTGACGGAAGACATGGCGCACCAGATCATCACGCTCGCCATGCAGAACGATACCATCCGCGATGCGGCTGCCAAGGGCAACGTCATCATCACCAACGCCAACGCCAACCAGGCGCTGTCCGACATGCAGGCTTTGGGAAAAACGCTCACTAAGCCCGTCCACGGCGGTCACGCCAACGGCAACGATGAGCACTCAGCCCCCGCCAACGGCATGCCCCGCGCGCCGAAACTCGGCGGTTAACGCTAAAAACACGCTTTACCGCGTAAAACCGAAGGCCCCGGTGTCAAAAACCGGGGCCTTTTGGCGTTTTAGACGCTGAAAAACCGATTTTTCAGCTGCCGCATGACAAATTCGGCGCCGCCATGCTATATAAAAGCCATGAAAGTGCTTGGCATTGAAACCAGCTGCGATGAAACCGCCGTCGCCGTTGTTACCGACAAAAAAGAAATTCTCGCCAATCTGGTCCTGAGCCAGATGGAGCATGAAGTCTATGGCGGCGTGGTGCCCGAAGTCGCGGCGCGCGCGCACCTTAACCATATCGACGATATGGTGCGCCAAGCCATGCTAGACGCGAAACTTGAATTCAAGGACCTCGACGGTATTGCCGTGACCGCCGGCCCCGGGCTTATCGGCGGTGTGCTGGTTGGTGTGATGACCGCAAAGGCCATTGCCGCGGTGCATAATTTACCCCTTGCAGGCGTCAACCACCTTGAAGGCCATGCGCTGACCGTGCGGCTGACGCACGATGTGCCGTTCCCCTACCTGCTGCTGCTTGTCTCCGGCGGTCATTGCCAGATTTTGATTGTGGAAGGCGTTGGCAAATACAAACGCCTCGGCACCACGATTGACGATGCAGTGGGCGAAGCCTTTGATAAAACCGCCAAGATGCTCGGCATTGGCTTCCCCGGCGGCCCGGCGGTGGAGCGCATGGCTGCCAGCTGCGGCAATGCCAACCGCGCCCGCACGCGCTTTGCGCTGCCGCGTCCGCTGCTCGGCAAGCCGGGTTGCGATTTTTCCTTCTCCGGCCTTAAAACCGCCGTCAAGCGCGCGGCGGATTCGCTGCCGGGCGAAGAATACGCGCAGGATGATTTGATCGACCTTTGCTATGCGTTTCAGGATGTGGTTTCGGCTGTGCTGGTCGACCGCATTAAAAACGCCATCGCCCTCTGCCGCGATATTGCGCCGGCTGTCAAAACGCTCGTGGTCGCGGGCGGCGTTGCCGCCAATAAAACCATCCGCTTCGCGCTGGAAGGCGTTTCGGCGCAAAACGGCTACACGTTCGTCGCACCGCCCTTGAAGCTTTGCACGGATAACGGCGCGATGATTGCGTGGGCGGGCCTTGAGCGCCTGCGGCTCGGCCTTGCCGATGCGCCGGACTTCCCCGTGCATGCGCGCTGGCCGCTGGACCCTGCGGCGGGTGTCGTTTCCGTCAAATCGCAAAAGGTGTAACCATGGCGGATTTGCAAAATATTGCTGTCATCGGCGCCGGCGCCTGGGGCACCGCGCTGGCGGAAATTTTCAGCCGCGCCGGCCGCGATGTCACGCTCTACGCGCGTGATGCAAACCTGGCCGCCGACATTAACGCGAGCCACGAAAATAAAGCCTACCTTGCCGGCGCCGCGCTGCACGCAAAGCTGGATGTGACGGCCGATATGCTGACCGCCGTAGGCGATGCTGATTTGGTTGTACTGGCGACCCCCGCGCAGCATTTACGCGCTACGCTGCTGCAGTTCAAACCCTATCTGCCGAAAGCCATACCGCTGATCAACTCTGCCAAGGGCATCGAAGTGGCGACGGGCTATTTGTTGTCCGAAGTCGTGGCGGAAGTTGCGGCGGGCCACCCTTACGCCGCTTTGTCCGGCCCTACTTTCGCAAACGAAGCCGTCAAGGGCCTGCCGACCGCCATCACCCTTGCCGCGAATGACGCGGCGCTGGCGGAGCGCTGGGCGCATGTGCTGCGCGGCAAAGCCTTCCGCCCCTATTATTCGGGTGATGTTGTCGGGGTTGAAATTGCGGGCGCGCTTAAAAACGTCATCGCCATCGCCTGCGGCATTGTAGAAGGCAAAAAACTGGGGCAGAACGCCAAGGCTGCCGTGATGACGCGCGGCATTGCAGAAATCAAACGCTTCGGCCTGAAGCGCGGCGCAAAGGCGGAAACTTTCCTCGGCCTTTCCGGCATCGGCGATTTGACGCTGACGTGCTCCTCCATGACTTCGCGCAACTTCTCGCTCGGCGCGGAGCTGGGGCAGGGCAAAACGCTCGCGGAAATTCTCGCCGGCCGCAACACCGTGGCCGAAGGTGTTTCCACCGCCGCCGCCGCCGCCGGCTACGCCGAAAAGCACGGCGTGGACATGCCCATCGCGCAAGCCGTCAACGCGGTGCTGCATAAGGGCGCCAGCGTCGATGCGCTGGTGCAGGATTTGCTGTCACGCAACCTGCGGTCTGAACAGGATTAAGGCTTTAATATTTTACGGTGTAGAGCCACACCGGATAAAGCGCAAGAAGCGCATACGTCACAAGGTTAGCCGTTCGCGCCGCGGCCTTTATGGCGGCAGGGTCAAGCGCGGGGTTTATCTTGCGAATGACGCGATATTCGGCATACCAGGAAATGAAAAAGAACGGCACCAGCAAAACCAGCATCGCTATGGGCACCATCCAGAAGTGGCTGCTGTCTTGCAGCGGCGGAAGCCAGGGCGCCTGTAGTATTGCCACCGAAAATATATCAGAAAGGGTGTCGACTTTATAAAACCCACTGTTGCTTCCGGACGAATGTTCCGCAATGACAAGCACCAGCCACGTAAAAGGGACGCCGACAAAGGTCGAGAAAATATTTGCGAGCGCGGAAGAAGATATCGCGCTTTTCGTCGTCAGGTTCAGGCGTGATTTAAGGATATATGCTTCGATCAAGATAATCGGCAGCAAACTGGCAGCCATTGTCGGCATCATGACAATCAGCATCGGCACGCCGGCATCGGCCAAAGCCACCCTCGGCATCAGGCACAGCAAGCCCGACAGCGAAACTGCTTTCAAGAGATTTTTTGAGCCGCGGCAGTGAGACACCAAATTGAAAAACCTTTGAAAGTAGCGCCAGTTTTTTTGTTAAGGCGCTTTCGGGCCTTTTTTCTGGGGGCGGACGGTTTTTTCGGGGAACATGCGCAGGGCGTAGCCGGGGTTTTGCAGCATGATGTCGCGGCGGTTGGCTTCTGTCTGCGCACGGGCTGCGGCAAGGGTTGGGTTGTCCAGCACGGCTTGCAGCAGTTTGCCGCCACGGTTGGTCAGTTCATCAATCATTTCGACGACCAGAATATTCGGCGCCGCCTGCGGGCGGATTTCCAGCAGTTTTTCGACCAGTTCTTTTTCCGGCATGCCGGGGTTCAGCAGCGCCAGCGCGCCAAGGGCAATGGCGGTGGAGCGTGCCTTGCCCGCATGGCAATGGATGATGACGGGGCCGTCCGCAATATTATCCATCACGAACTCCAGGCCGGTTTTCACCTGCTCCATATCAGGGCCGCCAAAAACGGGCTGCTCCGAATCCCAGAAGACGAGAATTTTTTGCGGCACGTCGCCGTGGTTCCAGACCGGCAGGCGGGGGGCTGCGCCGTGGCGGTCTTCCTCCGCGCCTGGATGCTCGATGGACAGCACGGCGGAAATTTCATCGCGTTCGTCCAGCAGCTTGACGACTTCGTTTGCGCGGCAAATGATGATATCGGTCATGGTCTTCGTGTCCCTCGATTAAATCGTGTGTTGCATGGTATAGAGAATACCGCGTTATGTCAATTTACCCTTGTTTTCCCCGTAAGCTGATATAAAACAGTATCTTACGTTGTTTCAAAAGGAGCGCCGCATGGCCCATTGGCTGGTCAAATCCGAACCCGAAGCCTATTCCTGGCAGCAGATGCAAAAAGACAAGAAAACCGGCTGGTCCGGCGTGCGCAATTACCAGGCAGCCAATAACATGAAGGCGATGAAGATTGGTGACACCTGCTTTTTCTACCACTCGAACGAGGGCAAGGAAATTGTCGGCATCGTCAGCGTGTCCAAACTCTATCACCCGGACCCCAGCGATGAAGACGGCAAGTTCGGCATGGTCGAAATGTCGGCGGGGAAATCCTTCAAAACGCCCGTGACGCTGGCAGAAATTAAAGTCCATGCAAAGCTGAAGGACATGGCCTTTGTCAAGCAATCCCGCCTTTCTGTATCGCCCGTGACGGCAGATGAATGGAAAATCATCTGCGGCCTTGGCGGCGTGAAGTGACAATGCCCGCGTCCGGCTTCCGGCATGTAACCAACTGGTGCGTGTTTACCGGCGCGCCTTCGTCCGGCAAAACATCCGTGCTGGAGGAAATGGCGCACCGTGGCTTTGCCGTGCAAAACGAAGTCGCGCGTGAATTGATTGAAACGGCCCTGCGCCACGGCAAAACGCTAAGCGACATTCGCGACCGTGACCATGTGCAGCAATTGCAGCACCGTATTGTGAAATTGAAACTGGCGCGTGAGAAAGGGCTGCGGCCCGAAACTCTCGTCTTCAGCGACCGTGGCACGCCCGACAGCATCGCCTATTACCGCCTTGCGGGACTGGACGTAACGGAAGCCGTGGTGGCATCAAAAATTTTCAAATACCGCGCCGTGTTTTTATTCGACCGCTTGAAACTGGTGCATGACGATGTGCGCACTGAAGATGATGCGCAGGCGATTGCGATTGAAAAAATGATCATCGCGGATTACCAAAGCCTTGGGTATGCGCCCGTACGCGTGCCGGTGATGCCCATTGCAGAACGTGCTGATTTTATTTTACGGCACCTCGGCGAAAAGCTGCGGGTAGAATGACACCGCCTGTATCTATTTGATGCAGCGCAGCAATGATTTGCTTTTGAAAAAAATTCCCTTATGTCAATAAAGCGCGGCGAATCCGTATGTATCGCTGCGCAAACATTGCTATTCTTGCAGCGCAAAAAAAAGTTTTCATACCCGACTGTCATTGAGGAGTAATTTCACCATGACCGACCGTCCCGAATATTTTCCGGTTCCCGACGCAATCGCCAGCCACGCCAAAATCAACAAGGCGAAGTACGACGCGATGTACAAAGAGTCGGTCGATAACCCCGAAAAATTCTGGGCAGAGCATGGAAAGCGCCTTGACTGGGTAAAGCCCTATACACAGGTGAAGGACGTGGATTTTGCCAATAACGCCCGCATCCGCTGGTATTTTGACGGCACGCTGAACGTCGCTTATAACTGCATCGACCGTCATTTGCCGGCGCGCGCCAACCAGGTTGCGCTGATCCGCGAAGGTGACGACCCGAACGATTCATCCACCATCACCTATGCGCAGCTGAAGGATGAAGTCTGCCGCCTTGCCAACGCGCTGAAGGAACGCGGCGTTAAAAAAGGCGACCGCGTCACCATTTACATGCCCATGATTCCGGAAGCCGCCTATGCCATGCTGGCCTGCGCGCGCATTGGCGCCGTTCACTCCGTCGTCTTCGGCGGTTTTTCGCCGACATCGTTGCGCGATCGCATCCTTGATTGCGAATCCGACGTCATTATCACGGCGGATGAAGGCCTGCGCGGCGGCAAAAAAATTCCGCTGAAGGCGAATGTTGAAGAAGCGTTGAAAGACTGCCCCAATGTCAAAACCGTCATCGTCTATAAGCGCACCGGTGGCAGCATTGCGTGGAACGACAAGCGCGATGTCTGGTACCACGACCTTACCGCAAAACAATCGACCGAATGCCCCTGCGTTGAAATGAACGCGGAAGACCCGCTGTTTATTCTTTATACGTCCGGCTCCACCGGCAAGCCCAAGGGCGTTCTGCACACCACCGGCGGCTACCTTGTTTTTGCTGCCATGACGCATGAATACGTGTTTGATTATCATGACGGCGATATTTACTGGTGCACGGCGGATGTGGGCTGGGTCACCGGCCATACTTACATCGTGTACGGACCGCTTGCCAACGGCGCAACGTCGCTTGTTTTTGAAGGCGTGCCGAATTACCCGGACTGGGGCCGCTTCTGGCAGGTTGTTGACAAGCACAAGGTGAATATTTTCTACACCGCGCCCACCGCCATCCGCTCCCTGATCAAGGAAGGCGACCAGTGGGTGAAAAAGCACAGCCGCGCGTCATTGCGCATTCTTGGCACGGTGGGCGAGCCCATCAACGAAGAGGCGTGGCTGTGGTATTACAACGTCGTCGGCGAAGGCCGCTGCCCGATTGTGGATACATGGTGGCAGACCGAAACCGGCGGGCACCTCATTACCCCCATTCCCGGCGCGCATGCGCTGAAGCCGGGTTTTGCCTCCATGCCGTTCTTCGGCGTGCGCGCCGCGCTGGTGGATGCAGAAGGAAAAATTCTGGAAGGAGAGACGGAGGGAAACCTTGTCATCCTTGACAGCTGGCCGGGGCAGATGCGCACGGTCTACAAAGACCACGCGCGCTTCGTGCAAACCTATTTCTCCACCTACAAAGGCATGTACTTTACGGGTGACGGCGCACGCCGCGACGCCAAGGGATATTACCGCATCACAGGCCGGGTGGATGACGTCATCAACGTATCCGGCCACCGCCTTGGCACGGCGGAAGTGGAGGAAGCGCTGAATTCCCACCCCAAAATCGCCGAAAGCGCGGTTGTAGGTTATCCGCACGATATTAAAGGGCAGGGCATTTACGCCTATGTCATTTTGAAGGGCGGCGAAAACGCATCCGAAGAGCTGCGCAAGGATATTGTGGCGCATGTGCGCAAGGTTATCGGCCCCATCGCAACGCCGGACGTGATTTTGTTCGCGCCCGGCCTGCCGAAAACCCGTTCCGGCAAAATCATGCGCCGCATTCTGCGCAAGGTGGCGGAAGATGCCTTCGACCAGCTGGGTGATACCAGCACGCTAGCGGACCCGTCGGTTGTCGAAACCATCATCGCCAACCACAAGCAGCTGACGAAAAAAGCGGCTTAAGGGATTTTCCGTTTAATATAAAAAGGCTTCTCCGCAACGGGAGGCCTTTTTATATGTCGGCGCGGGCGTAGCGGCTGGCGGGCTTTTGGGGCAGCAGCAGCGCAAGCGCCAATGAAACGCCAAGCACCAGTAGCGTCATGACCAGTGTGAATGTGGCGACGGTATTGATGCTGGTGTCGTACATATCCGCCAGCCGGTCAAAATCCCCCAGCATGTGGCCGCCTTTTTGCCCGGCATAGGCGGCGCGAAAAATGTCGTTCGTCAGCAGGCCGGTGGAAAGCATCAACATCCGCCCCATGGTGAACAGGCCGAAGATCATGTTCAGGTAACGCTCCGCCCCACCGCCTTTTTGCGTGCCGCCCACAGTCGCGCCAATGCCAGCGCGGATAATGCAAAACCCTGCAATCAAAATTTCCGCGCCATGTCCCATGTATAAAATAACGGCCTGATGCGTATCGTTAAACGCCACCGCTGCATGGGCAAGGGCCAGCGCAACAATCGCGCCCGCCAGCCACCATACTTCATGCCGCGCCACATAAATCGCCGCGCCCGCGAAAGCGATATACACCACAATCAGCAGCGGCATCATGCGCGGGCCGCTGTGCGTAAAGCCGCCGCCATACTGGAAGTCGAACGTGGGCAGGGCAGGGTAGCCGAACAGCCAGTTGGCAATGGTATGCCCCAGTTCATGGAAGAATACGCCCATGTAGCCAAGGCCGGTTGCGGGAATGTTGAGCAGCGACAGCGCCGTGTTCGGCTCCCAATCCCGCATTGCTGCCCATTCCGGCAGCAGGCAGATGATGGCGATGACAAGGCTGATCAGGTAAAGGCGCATGTGTCAGGGCATCTGGCGCGGTTTTGCGGCGGCTGCAGCCGCGGGTTGTTTTTGCGCCGCCTGTTTATCGGCAATAGTGCCGGCCAATAGCACGTCCCACTTCAGGTAGCTGATGTACAGCTGGTCGAGCGCGGTCAGGCGGTTCTGGATAAAGTCTTTGCGCGCCTGCGGGTCATCAACGCCTTCTGCCCTGAAGGGGTAATCTTCCAGCAGTTTTTTCAGCGGCACGGCGGCAAGGGATGTTGGGGCTTTGTCATCAAGGTCCATGCCCCCCATGCGGCGCAGCAGGGCTTCAAACGCGGCGGGCTTGGGCGTTTTTGCAATGTCTTCGTTGGTGATGTCGAGCGTGGCGATGGCATCCCCCAGCTTGTCCTTGCGTAAAAAGTCACTAGCCGCCGTCATGCGGTCGCCCAGCGCAGCGGTATGGGTGGCGGCCATTTCAAGGTGGCTATCATCGCAAATGGTAAGGTTGGCAAGGAAACGCTCGAAAGCAATTTCACGGTATTCCTTGAGCGTCAGGCCATCGGGGCTGCTGAACTGCGCCTTTAGTTTTAGCGCGACTTCGTGTTCCAGCGTGGCCTCGCCAAAATCTTTTTTGTCTGTGCCAAGCTGCTGCATGCGCACGGCTTCGAAGTAAGCGCTGTAGGCATAGGCATCCGCCTCAAGGAAGCGGCGCAGAACCCAGCGGTCGCGGGGGCGCATGGTGCCAATTTCAGCATCAGCATAATTCAAGACTTTATCCTGCCAGCCGTGGCGTAATTCGTGCGCCGCGTAAATCACCGCTTCCTCGCCCGACAGGTTGGGGCGCAGGCGCAGGCGCGAATAGCCGGGGTTGTAATCTGCAAGGTCGGACGTTTTTTCAAGTGCCGGGTCAACCACGAAGCCGATGTGGGTGCGCTTGGCGAAAGCCAGCAACGTGCGGCCCTGCGCCGTGCGGTTGAATTCCGCCTTCAGGGCCAAAATGGTATTTGCCGCGCTTTTTTGCGGCGCCTGCGCCAGCTGGCCATGTGATGAGGCGGGCCCCAGCAATGCCAGCGCGCAGACGGAAGCCAGCGCGAAACGGCGCATCAACGATCTGGGCTTATGGAGCTGGTCATGCGCGTCCGGCGGCATAAAGGGAGTGTCTCCGGTTGAAGATAGCCTATTATATGTAAATAATAAACGATCGCCAAGTTGTTTGTTATCTAGCTGATAAATAATGGTTATTATAACCGCTGGCCCCACGGCCCGCCGCCGGAATCAAGTCCGGGCGGGGGTGCTGGCGGCGGTCTGCCATCCCCCCACGGTTTGCTGGGGGCGCGGCGCAGGCTGACGCCCGGGGTGGGCACCGGCGCGCCGGTGGTGCGGGAAATGGCATCGATCCGGGCCTCGATCGGCGGGTGGGTGGCAAAAATGCCCATGAAATTGTGGCTATTCTCGATGCACATCTGCTGCACTTCATCCGGCATGCCCTGCACGGTATCCTTGCCGGAAATACGCAGCAGCGCACGCATCATCGCTTCGGGATTTTTGGTCAGCTCGACCGACCCGGCATCGGCCAGGAATTCGCGGCGGCGCGACAGCGCAAAGCGGATGGCGATGGCAAAGACATAGCCGACCGCCAGAATAAGAAGGGCCACCAGCATCATCACAAACGCGCCGCGGCTGTCGCGGTCGCGGTTGTTGCTGCGGGCGTAATAGTTAGGGCTGCCGCCGTGAATAATGAAGCGAAACAGCATCTGGCAGAAAAAGCTGATCATGCCGACGAAAATGACGGAGATGATAAGCAAGCGGCAATCGCGGTTGATGATATGCGTCAGCTCATGGCCGATCACGCCTTCCAGCTCGTCATCCGAAAGACTGTCGATGATGCCGCGGGTAAGAACAATTTTATAGCTCTTCTCGTCAATGCCGGTGGCAAAGGCATTCAGTGCGGGGCTGTCAATGATTTCGAATTGCGGCATGGTCAGGCCGCGCGAGATGCACAGGTTCTCCAGCATGTTATAAATGCGCGGCATTTGCTCCCGCGTGATGGGGTGGGAGCCTGTGGCCGCGCGCATCATGCTGCCATGAAAGAAATAGGCGATAACGAACCAGATCGCCGCGGCCAGCACCGCATAAGGCCCGTAATGCACGCTGCTATCGGCCGCGGCCTGCAGCGCGTGCTGTGTGGAGGTGAGCCCCGCCGGCTGCGTCAGCAGGTCGAGCAGGAAGAAGAACCCTGCCACCATCAACACCAGCAAAAACGGGAATCCGGCCAGCAAAACGGCTGATTTGAGCTGGTTATTCCAGACGTATGTGGAGAAACCTGTCGTTGCGAGAGCCATTATTTTTTCCAAAAACAGCGTTTAATATCAATATTATAGGATGTACCGCGCAAAATTTCCAATCGGTTTTGCTTGACATATTCACTGTATGGGCGCAATTTTGTTGCCGTTGAGCAATTTGCTGCAACCCTCGCAAGTCCGGCACCGGCGGTGATTCTCTCGCCGATTATTTTTTTCCGGTTTCCGCCAGCCTTGCCAGTATGACCTTGAAAGCTCCGACTTTGCAAAAAGCCGCCTTTACAGGCCGGGCCAGCTATTGCCGATTGCAATAAGACCCCGAATGAATGGGGCCTGACTTGTCTGTTTGTCATGTAATGAGGAGTGTAACTACAATGGACCATCGCTACCCCGCCGACCACGAAACTTTTATCGCCGCCCTGCCGGCCCTGCGCGAGCATTTTGAATCTGCCGCCAAGACCACGCCGTGCCATGCGCCCATCCTGAACAGCTTTGCGCACGACCTGCGCCTTGCCGCCACCAACCTTGAAACCGCCGACGACGCGCAGCGCGAAAAAATTGCCACCAGCGCGCGATTCAACCTCGTCTCCGCGCACCAGGGCCTGGATTACTACCCGATGATGGAAGGCGCATTCGAGCGCGCTATCGTCATCCTCAACGACCACAAAAAAGGCACCGCGCCCAAAACCGGTCTTTGATTTACTGCTGATTTGCTACTTTTAGAAAACGCCGGTCAAGACGACGCCGCACTGCTCAGCTAAAGCTGACTTTCGGTGCGTCCTTGACGGCGTTTTTCTCTGCCTCGTCCAGCTCGAAAAAGCCTTCCTCGGTAAAGCCGGCCATGCGGGCCAGCAGCACGGCGGGAAACTGCTGGATGACGGTATTGTATTCGCTGGTGGCATTGTTGAAGAAGCGGCGCGCGGCGGCAATTTTGTTTTCAATGTCTGAAATTTGCGATTGCAGGTCGCGGAAGTTCGCATCGGCTTTCAATTGCGGGTAGTTTTCGGCAACGGCCAGCACATTCATCATGGCGGCGCCCAGCTGCGATTCAGCTTTTGACTTGTCGGCCATCGAGCCTGCGTTCATCGCGCTGGCCCGCGCCTCGGTCACTTTTTCCAAAACCCCTTTTTCATGCGCCGCATAACCTTTGACCGTTTCGACAAGGTTGGGGACAAGGTCGTACCGCATTTTGAGTTGGACGTCGACGTCTGAAAAAGCATTCTTGCGGCGCTGCCGAAGCGCGACGATGCGGTTGTAGATACTGATGAAGAGGACGATGACGACCGCGACGACGCCAAGAACGATCCACGAGCCCATGTTGATTCCTTTTTCGGCAAAAACGGCATTGGCTGACCCCACGAAGACGACTGAATGACCGGATTTAATGTATCTAATTAGTGTGGTTCAATTCGTGCGGCAGCGCAACAGACTTTTATAAATGGCGCATTTTCCGCAACATTGTTAGGTGCTTAGCCACGGGCCCTTTTTAACAGGGTTTTGGCGGGCAGGGCGGCGCGGGCGTGCGGTGACCGCCCTGTGGCGACAGCCCGTCCGGAATCTGCATATATTGTTTCAGCTTTTCGGCGGCGGCTGCGTTTTGCTCCCACAGCTGCATGTAGTCGCCGGCGTTCCAGCCGTGTTTGTCTTTTACGGCATCGCTTGCGCCGGCCGCGTGCAGCATGTCGATGATCTCGCGGCGGCTGCGCATCCCGCCCGATACGGCGGCGGAGTGCAGGGGCGTCCAGCCCTTGCCTTTATTTTCTGCGTTCACGTCAGCGCCCGCATCAATCAGCAATTTCACAATTTCTGTTTCGCCCCAGTAGGCGGCCTGGTGCAGCGGCGTTAAACCGTGCGCGTCAGCGGCATCGGGGTCTGCGCCGTCCTTCAACAGGCGTTTCACTTCCTTGATGTTGCCGCTGCGCACGGCTTTATAAAGGCGTGTTTCGCCTTCAAGGTTACGCTTGTTTATTCCGTTGCCGGTCAGCGTATTGAAAAGGTTGTTCAGGCCTGACATCAATCCCCCACTAAGAAACCCAGTAAAAGAATAGCGTATAAAAGGCCGTCGCGGCAAATGTCCGCGCAACGCAAGCCTAGTGGGGCGCCGCTTAATTTTCGGTTAACTTGCACTGCAGCAATAACAGCGCAAAGATGACGCGCGCGTTACGTGAACGAACTAAATGCCGTAATAGCCGCGGCCGTACATGGGATAAAAAATTGCATCCGCGGCGCGCGTGCGGCCGACGGTTGAAATATTTTCAAGCTTTAGCTTGCCGCTTAAATGATCTGCCGCGAATTGCTTTGCCTTATCAGTGCCCTTGTCATCCAGCTTGTGGCGCAGCCACATAGGCGCGTGCTGCAGGTGGTGGCCATCGGTAATGAGCATTCTGGCAAACTCGTATCTTTCGTGCAGCAAAGCCACTGCAACCGCGCCGCCGCCCGCACGCGTGTCAAGATCCACCACACCGCGGAAAAAGCGGTCTTCGCGGCTTTCCACATAGGCTGCAATCACTTGCGTCAGCTGCCCCTGCTCCACGGCCATGTTGAATTTTTCGCGCAGCGGTTTGCTGCGCATGCCTTTCACCTGCTGGCGCTGCGCCTGCACATCCAGCGAGACGAGCGTTTTGTCGGCAATCACCGACTGTACTTCAAAGCGCTTTTTTTGTGCGGGGGTAACAGAACCCTTCACCATGATGGCATGAAGGTGCTTCAGCATGGATTCCATTTTGGCGTTGCGGCCGTATTCAAGAATATCTTTTTCGGGCAGGCTGTTGCCTGCAAAGGTCATCATCTCTTCAAAAATGCCGCTGCGTGACAGAATGTAGGCAGCGCGGTGCAGCGTCATGCTGCTGCGCACGCCCTTCACATCCAGCACTGCCGTCGCCTCGGCGCGCCAGCGCAGCAGGTGGTGCGCGGCATCGCGGTTATCGCCCGCTTCAATCGCAGCGCCAAGGGCGCGGTTCAGCACATCGACCTGGTAAAGGCTTTGGCCCTGCAGGTGGCACATCAGGCTTGTGTTGTTCAGCCGTGCGGCTTCAATAAAAAAGGCGCGCCAGTCAAAACCGGCCTGTTCTTTTTCAATGGCCTTTTGCAAAATTTTAAACTGCGGTACAGGCAACCCCGCCACCAGCGTGGTGAAGCGTGCCTGCGCATCCGACTGCGGGTTGCTGTGCCATTCCTCCGTCAGCGCCTTGATTTGCTGCATAAACGAAGCATCCAGCCGGGCTTCTTCTGGTGCGGGTCTCAAGGCTGCAGGGACAGGGGCAGGGACAGGCTTAACCGTTTCCTCCACCTGCGCTGCAGGGCGCTTCATGATGCGGGCAAAGTTGCGGTCCTGCCAGAAAACGCCTTCGGTCGAATGGCCGCTGGCTTTGTCAAACGCGGTATGGCCGCTATGGTTTTGCTGCAGCGGCGGCGCATGGTGGTCGAGCAGAATTTTGGCGGCGCCCGCATGGTCCAGCCATGCGGCGAAGTGCAGGGCCGTCCAGCCGCGGTCATCAACGCGGGCGAGGTTCACCAGCGGGTGCGCCGCCAGCACATCCACCACCGCATCGTTGCCGCGCGCCGCCGCAACCATCAAGGGGCTGATGCCGTCGCTATTGGCAAAATCGGGCAGGGCGTTCGGCTGTGCCAGCGCGGCCTTCAATGCCGCAACATCGCCGGTCACGGCGGCGCGCATGACGCCATAGGCCGCCGATTGCTCATCGATGCCGCGGGTGATGACAGGCAGCACGACAGACAGCGGCGCGCGCGAGTCGAGTGACTGCGGCTCGAAGGGGCTTTTGCTGCCAGAATGGTTTTGCGATGTATCGCGCATCCAGACCCGAATGTGTTGTTTGCATGGTTGTTAAGAATAAGTCGCAATGCTAGTGCACAATACGGAAAAGGTCAATATCCCCGCGCGGCTCAGCGTTGACATAAGGGCGTGATCTGATAGCCTGAAGCCCATCTGAACAGTGTTATTTATTATCAAAGACCTTAGCGGAGCTGCGCCAGCCATGAAAAACCGTGCCAAACCCGGCCTTTCCAAGGATCAGCAACAAGCGCTCGACCGCGTCATGACCGGCGCGCTGAAAGTATGGGATGAAACACTGATCCGCGCCTCCGTCGAATCAGGCGCGGATACGCAGGATTTGCTGGTGAAGGCCATTGCCCGCCGCAGCCTGCCCATGGCGAAACTGGCGCTGCAGTTTGGCGCGGATGCAAATGCGCTGGTGGCGACCAGCGATGCCCGCAAGTACCAGCCGCTGCTGCATTACGCGCACGAACATTTTAACGAAGAGGTTTTCAACCTGCTGCTGTCAAACGGCGTCAGCATTGAAGCCCGCGGCCCGCAGAATGAAACGGTGGTGGCCAAGGCCATTAAAACCGGCGACTTTGAGCGCATGCGTTTTTACGCCACGCGCGGCGCAGACCTGTCGCCCCACGTGCAGGACGCCTTCTTCAAGGCGATTGAAAAGAACGACCATACAACGCTGCGCTGGGCGGTTGGCCAGGGCGCGGATGTTCATGGCCGCCAGCGGCAGGCGGATGACGGTTTTGCCACCGCCATGCATATTGCCTTCCACCATTTTAATGAAGACACCGTCATGCTGCTGCTGCGCGAAGGTGTCAGCATCAACGCCCGCAACACGGCCGGTGAAACCGCGCTGCACGGTGCTACCCGCGTGCCGGATGTAAAAAAAGTCGAATGCCTTTTAAAGAACGGCGCCGACCCGCTGCTCGCCAGCCACGCGAATGTAACCCCGCTGGATGAAGCCATGAAGCACATCACGACGGAAGACACCACATGGCGCAACACCAGCTATAGTTCCTCCACGCCCGCCGCGCCGACGGTGAAGGATAACGCCAAATCCGTCCTCGCCCTCATGCTCGGCCGTGTCAAGGAAATGCGTGATACCGAAGCCTATAGCACCAGCGTCAAGCGCGACATTACGGCCGCGAAGGTGATTACCTTCCCCAAACCCAAGGGCGATGCCCCGGGCGCGCCGTAATTTTTCCTGAAAACGTTTAAAGCGGTTTAATATCCCGCTTCGGCTTTTTTGGCGCGTTGAAGCGTACCGTCTTCAGCGCCTTCACGGGCTTGCTGGTTGCAACGTCGATTTTCGCCGTGGTTTTTACCTTGCGCGGCAGCGGTGCCGCCTGTGCGGGCGGTTCTTCGGTAGGGGCTGCATGTGGTGCGGCGCTGCCTGCCGGCGCGTTGGGTGATGCGCCCTGCTTTAACAACATCTCCACAATCGCAACATTGCCGAACTTCACGGCCTCCATCAGCGGAATGTCGGCGGTGTTTTGCGCAGCTGTATTGAAGGCGCTGGAAAGGCTCATGGCGTTATTTCTGCCTTGGCTTGAAGCTGGGCGGCTTCAACGCCCTTACTTTTACACTGATGCCGCTGGCAAAACCTGTTGCCAGCTTGTGGCCCGTATCGCGGCTATGGGCGTGCATTTTTTCAACGGCGCGTTTTTGCGTGCGCAGCGTCATGCGTGCTGCCAGTTCGGGGTGGCTTGCAGGGTCTGCCGCCATTTGCTTTACGTCCTGAATAACGGGGCGCAGGCCTGCGTCCTGGTTATATTGCCTGCCGGTTACGCGCTCGCGCACCAATTCTTCAATTGTGTCGCGTTCGTCGCCCGTGACGCCAGCCTTATCAAGCTCCTTGCCGACGGCTTTCATGATGCTGTCATCATCCAGCGGCGCAATGTTGGCGAAGTTAAATTTAAATCTATTCGAGACGGGCGGCAGGATGTCGACGATATCTTGTAGCGTTTTGGCTATTTTTTCCTGATCTTCAGACGTGAATTCTATTTTCTTTTCCAATTCCTCCAACGCGCTGAATTTATAGATGTTGTCCAGTTTCCCGCTGGTGTTTTTGAAAAGCAGTTCGGCAAATATTTTTTCGGACTCAGCCTTGCTGGTGCCGGGCGAACCGATAAGGGAATCGTTGGGCAATGCGGATGATTTTTGGCGCCGCATTTGGCTTGCGGCAATAATGTCATCCGTGGATTTTCTAAAATCGTCCAATATTTTGTTGAATTTTGCCTGATGCTCGGCGCTCACCGCAGGCGGTGGCATTGAACCGGATTGATCGAGGATGAGGAGGTCTTTTTCCATGGAAACATTATACATAAGTTATCAGAATGGCGCCACGTTCCTGCGGCGCAATTCTGATAACTATATGATTATAATTACTTATTTTCAGTCTTTGGCGCGGTGAACAAATCCTCGTCAAAAGTCTGCGCATTGCCCGCCATAAAGGTATCCAGCGACTCAGCGGGCGCAAGGGATGCAAAGTAAGGCTCCAGCCGCGCGGCGTAATCCGGCGCCTGCTGGAATTTATCCTTGTTCAGCGTCGCCATGCCGACAAAGGCCATCAGAAGTCCGCCGGCAAAGAAGCCCGCCCACATGCGCTTCTTGCGCTGTGACAGGTCGGTTGCCAGCGTCAGCGCGTAGTACAGCAGCGCGCCGATGATGAACAGGTTAATGCCGCCGGCAAAAACATCCGCCACCGTGTTTTCGTTGCTGAGGAAATCAACGTAATATTCCAGCATGCCGGCCGCAACAAAAGCGGTGACGGCAAGGCTGGCCAGCGCCACATGGCTGCGGTAGCGCGATTTGTGCCGCACCAGCTTCCCCGCCACGCCCCAGATCAACGCCCAGATCAAAATGCCCAGCGCCGACATAATGCCAGCGCGCACCAGGCTGTTGCTCAGCTCTTCATCCCAGACCTCAAGATATGTCCAGCCAAGGTAACTGCCGATGGCAACCGTGAATGACAGCCAGATGTTGACGGAACGTGAAAGCCACGCAACCACAGGGTCCTGCTTGGCCAGTGCTTGCGTTGCCGCAACCGGGTGGAACGGGTCAAACACACGAATTTCCGTGCGGCCAATGCGCACAGCATCGCCTGATTTCAAATGCGTTTCCGTCGCCTTGAAATGCTTGTCGTTCAGCGTCAGGCCGTTTTCACTGCCAAGTTCGGCAATAATGAAATCACTGCCGTTATAATCGATCCGCAAATGCTGCGGGCTGATATGCGGGTCACCCAGAATGACATCGTTGTGGTAACCGCGGCCAATCGTTGCCGGAAAGGTTTCAATGCTGCGGTGGGTTACGGTGCCGTCGCCGGAATGGCTGGTGATTTCGAGGATGAGCTTCTTCATGGCTTACATCCCCTTCTTGCTGTCGCCGCGCTCGGGCGAAATCTCGGTTGCCTTCTGGCCTTGCGATTTATCAAGCGGCGGCGGTGACTGGTCGCTTACGGGGGTGACCACCGGCGGTGCGGTCGGCACGGCATCCTTGCTGCCGCCGGGCGCGGCCTTGATTTCCGACATGAATTTTTGTGCCAGCTTCAGCGCATTTTCCTTGGAAACGCCGGCCGCAATCTCCGAAATCATCAGGCCCTGCTTGCCCGCGCCGACCAGCGCCATGTAAAGGTGCATGTCGTAAATTTTCGGGTACTTTTTGTATTGGCGCACGCAGAAGGATGCCTTCCAGCGGCGGTTCGCCAGATCAACGAAGCTGTTGTTGCAGTCAAAATTCGTCACGTCTTCCTCGCCCGCATTCGTATAAGTCTCGACCGGCAGGGAATACTGGCTTTCGTAATAGTTGTAAAACCGGGGCAGGTTCAGCTTGTCCTTGGCGACGATTGAATCGTAGCGGTACAGAATGGTGCCGGTATCAAAGTTTTCATCCAGAAACAGGCGGTCCTGGCTGGAACAGGTGGAGCGGTTGTAAATATACGGCTTCTTTTCTTCCGAAGCTGTATCGCCCCAGCACTTGAAGGCAACGTTAATGCGGCCCGGCACCATGAGGGGGCCAAACGGCACGGATTCCCATTTATCCGCCATGATGCGGTCAACGGTTTTCTGCTGTGTCGTCAGCAGCCGGTCTTCAATATACTCGGACGAATGGCTGGTAAAGTCATAGCCTTGCGGTTTTTGCATGTATTCCGTCAGCAGCGCGCGCAAGGGCTCCACCGGCACAAGGAATGAAATGCTGTTGCCCGCGGTTGACACGTTCACGCCGACAACCTTGCCGTCGTGGCCCAGTGCGGGGCCGCCGCTCATGCCGGGGTTGAGCGAGCCGGAGAAGTGGATTTTATCAATGAAGCTTTCATGGTTCACGCCGTTATACGTGCCCTCGATAATCGTAAAGCCAATGTCATGCGGGTTGCCGAGGGAGAAAAGCCGCGCGCCCTTCGGCAGGTCAGACCGCCCAAGCTCCACATACGTCTTGCCAGGTTTTTCCATCTGCAAGATTGCAAGGTCATGCCCGACGTCGGCGATTAGAATTTTGAGGGAGCCTTTTTCCCCGCGGTCATGCAGGTATTCAAGGCGGTTGTTGTCCTTGTTTTGAATAGCGCCGGCAACGACGTGATAGTTGGTGGCAATCAGCCCGCCTTCGGTGAATTGAAAGCCGGAGCCGATGGCGTTCTTTTTGTCGGAGGCAAGGTCAACCACCTGCACCTGATAAATCGCATCGCCGTACTTTTCAAAAATGCGCTGCGCTTCATCGGTAATTTTTGTTTCCTGCGCTTCGGCGGGCGCCGCCGTGAAAACGGCCGGGGCTGCCGCCAGCGTAACGGCGCAGCAAGCGAACACAGCGAAAAGGCGATTTTTAAAGAACATGGTCAGGAAACCTTGAAAGAAGGAGACAGGGGAAGAGGGAGAGGCGCGGCGTGAAGAAAAAGCAGACGATAAAGTTCTGGAAAAGGTATGGATGCCCTTACGCCTGCTATATTATCCCATAGACAGTTAAAGCTTTTGCAAAACAGAACAGGTTATTGGCTAACGCGCGGGCGCTAAAAACGGGCCGTAATCATCTTATAATTATATGACCTTTTTTAATAAGAAAGTTTCAAAACTGACGTTAGTTTTTTTCGCAAGCTTGCGATGGTGCATGGACTCGTCATGTTAACCATGCTAACTTTTCTTCCCGTAAGAGATTATTTCCAAAGACATCGCCAGCGCAGCCGCCGATTGCGGGGGATCACGACTTGAAAAATTTTTTTAACGCCGTCGCCAAAATGTTTAAATCCGACCCCAACAAGGTCATGGATACGGGCTACACGCGCCTGCAAAAAGCGATTGCGGATAACGACCTTTCAACCGTGACGGGCCTGATTAAACTGGGCGCCGACGTAAACTTCCGCGGCAGCCTGATGTATCCGCCGCTGCACCTTGCGCTGGAAAAAGACCGCCACAATATTGCCGTCGCCCTGCTGCAGGCAGGCGCAGACGTCAACCTGCAGGATGCGGATGGCAAAACGCCGCTGCACCGCGCCGCCATGCAGAGCCAGGAAACCTTCGTGCGCGCCCTGCTGAAGCTGGGCGCTGACGCGAACATTAAAGACGATACCGGCAAGACGGCGTTGCACGTTGTTTCGACAGCGCAGCCCGACCTTGTCGACCTGCTGGTTGCGGGCCATGCGCGCATCAACGAAAAAGATGAAAACGGCAATACGCCGCTGCACACCTTTCTTGATAAGCCGGTCATGGTCGCCCAATTGCTGAAAAACGGCGCCGACCCGAACCAGAAGAACGACTACGGCGTATCGCCTTACATGATGATGCTGGAAGAAGAGCGCCTGTCGAAATACCCGAAGGTGCTGCAGCAACTGCTGGCTTATAAGGCGGATCTTGGCTCCACCAACCCGCTTGGCGAAACCGTGCTGCACCTTGCGGCGCGCCTTGAAATGTCGGAAACGTTTTACAACGTGATTGATGACAGCGACCTGCGTGTCAAGGATTCCGCCGGCAACAACGTGCTGCATGCGCTGGCCCGCACGCAGAACGTGTCGATGATGCTGAAAATCATCAACAAGGCGCCCGACTTGCTGCACGATGAAAACATGTATGGCCGCACCGCGCTGGGCGAACTTGCCCGCCGTGCAGACCGCCCGCCGTATAACATTGATGATAAATTCGTCACAGCCGCCCGCATCATGATCAACGCGGGCGCAGACCCCAGCGCGCAGGATGATAACGGCCGCACGCTGCTGCACCATGCGGTATTGCAGGACAAGCAAGGCTTCATCGAATTCCTGCACAGCCGTAAAATCAACCTCGACGTGGCCGATAAAAACGGCCAGTCGGCGCTGCATATTGCGATTGAAAAGAAAAACCTCACCGTCCTCGACCGTCTGCTGGATATGGGCGCGGACCCGGACTTGACCGACAGCCGCGGCTGGACCGTGCTGGACCGCCTTGCCGAAAAAAACGACCGCAACAGCCCCGTTGTGCAGCGCCTTATTGTGGCCGGCGGCCAGTACCAGAAACAGCTGCCCCTGAACCCCGAGCTGATGCGCAAGCGCCAGACCGGCGGCTTCAACGGTCTTGGCAAGGGCACCCTCGATAAAGGCACGCTGGATCTGGATAAAGGCAAAACGGCAGGCGGCTTCGGCCTGAACAAAGGCGGCATCAACAAACCGCCGGCGCCCTGACGGGAATTTTAGCGTAACAGCAAGAAGCCGCTCAAAAACATTTGAGCGGCTTCTTGCGTTTCAGGCTTTGTGGCTAAGCGGTCCATGCAGGATCTTCCTGCTTCATGGCGGCGGGTTTCGGCGCGGCGGGTGCAGAGTCGAAGAATTTTGCATGGCGAAAGCGGATAAGCGCCCGCATGTTGAAAAAGTGCATGACACCCAAGACCATGATGATGGCGCCGATTTTTGTCGACAGGAATTCGATGCTGCCCGCAAGGTCGGCGGGTTTTTCGCCGTATTTTAACGTCAGGCTCATGAAGCCGAAGTTGATGAGGTAAAAACCGACCAGCAGCAGGTGGTTGATGGAATCTGCCAGCGCTTCGTTGCCTTGGAAGTTTTGCACCAGAAAGACGCGGCCGTTGCTGTGCAGCGTGCGCCCGACCCAGACGGTAATGGCAATGCTGAGGACAAGATAAACGGCATATACATAGACGAGCATGGCGGCCTCCTTCACGTTGATAGTATTTAGTTAACTAACTAAATACTATCAACGTTTAGATAATTAGTCAATAGGCTAAATAAAAACGTGCAAAAACAGCCTTAAAAACGCATGTTTTCAAAAAGGGCAGGTTAATGCTTGGGCTGGAAGCGGATGGGGGCGCGGCGCACAGCCACGGCATGGGGGGTGCCATTGTCAAACACGCGCAGCTCTTCCTCACGCACCAGTTTTTCGCGGCGCTGGACAAGGTGCTTTTCCGATTCCGCGGCGGTCTGGAAATCCCGGCGGATGCTGTCGGCCATGCCGATCAGCGATTCCATGTGTTCATGGCTTTGATCGCGCGCCACATAGGCGGGAATGCCGCCGTAAATATTCATCGCATTAACATCCGCGCCAAGGCCCATCAGCAGGCGCGCGGCATTGCGGGCGTCTTTGTGCGCGGCAAGGTGCAGGGCGGTGTTGTTGAACATATCAAGCGCGGCAATATTCGCGCCCGCATCCAGCAGGCTCCGCATAATGCCGGTATCATCGTTGCGGGCGGCGCGCATCAACGCGGTTTCGCCGGCGCGGGGCAAAAAGTTTACATCCACATGCGCCTTCAGCAGCAGCTTTACCATTTCGCCCTGCCGCTGTTCGCAGGCAAGGTGCAGGGCAATATCATCATCGTTCTTCGCGCCGCCTGCGGCGATCAGCAATTCGGCAACCGCAAGGTCGCCGCGCTCCGCCGCAAACGACAGGGGCGTGCGGTTGTGAATGTCCTTGACCAGGGGGTTTGCGCCGGCGTCCAGCAGCAGGCGCACGGCCTCCACGCGCCCCTCGCGCGCAGCGTAATGCAGCGTCGTCAGCTGCTCGCTGTCTTCCCAATCAAGGTTGGGTTTTTCGGCCAGCGCGTCGACAAATTCGGCAGCTGTGCCGTAGCGCAGCGCTTTCATGACGGCATAGGCCTTGGGGTCATGGGGCGTAATTTTCATAGCGGCCAGATTATCATTGCATTATGGATATATCAAATGTTTTCTAAATCATTGATAAATATTGTGATAACACTGTTCAGACACTTGCCATAAACATTGACACCGAAAGCCTCAATTGCAATAGTACGCGACCGTTCCACGTATTGATTCCCCGCCAAAAGGTATCCGCCATGCCGCCCGCTTTCCGTGATGATTTTGATGACGCGGCACAACAATCAAACGCATTGCCCGCAATTGAAGGCAGCACGGCGGCGCTGCTTCAAGACCTTGCCTTCCGCATCATTCCCCGGCAGCGCTTTGATGAAGTGCGTGACCTGGTGCGCACGGGCAGGCTGGATGTCACAAAGGTATGGGAAGAAAACCCGCTGATGTCGCCGCTGTCGCAGCTTGCGGGCGCGCCGGAATGGAAAAAGTTTTTGCAGGCCGCCTTCGCCGATGCGCCGGAAGCCGCGCTGAACGCGCCGTGCCCCTGCCACAGCTTCCGCAGCGGCGGTGCCTCGACGGACCCGTCAACATTTCACGCGACCTATAGCAACACCATTGAAACGCCGAATTTAGCCACGTTCCTGCTGCGTAGCGGCAAAACCATGGGTGATGTGGCCGAAGCGTTGCCGCAACTGCTGGCCGCGCCCGTGGGCGATTATTACAACAACAACCCGCAACCCATGCTGTTCATGCTGCTGGCAAATGAACGGGAAATTGTCGCCATGCTGGATGCGCTGGAAAAATCCACCGGCGGCTGCGAATTCCTGTACCAAAAAAATGCCCGCGGCGAAACGCTGTTCAATACCATTGCGCAAAACGCGTCGTACCGTGAAGACCCGGCGCGGCTTGATGCCGCAAGCTGGATGCTGCAGCGCCGCCCTGCGCTGGTGAACGAATGCGACCGCTTTGGCTGGACGCCGCTTGACCGCTTTATTTCAAGCGCTGGCATCAACTTTGATTGCTCCATGGGCCGCCTGCTGGTGGCTGCGGGGGCGGAATTCGCCAGGCAGGTTGCGCCGGGCTTTAACCTTGCCACCGCCGTGGAAGAACGTGCAGGCCGCCGACTCGACAAGCCGCAGCCCAAAAAACCGGGCCTTGCGCCGTAACGGTTTTCATCTCTATTGGTGCAGTGCAAAAAATATTTTGCATGGGCCTTAACAAGCTGATAAATAGCCCTAATTGGATGTATACAGCCACGGAATTCCCTGTCGTTGCGTTGACATAATATTACGCCGATGGGATATTATTTAGACATTTGAAGCGGGTGAATAAACACCCCTTTCAAGGAAAACCCTTTGTAGGGGAGGGCACCAGCATGCTGCAAAAAGTGAAGTCCGCCATCGCGCCCGCGCCGCGCCGTTCGGAAAGCAAGACATTCCACCTCAATTCAATTCTTTCGGTCGTGACCGGCCTTGTCCTGTCCCGCGAAGGGGCTGTCGGCCCGCAGCGCCTTATCGCCTTTATGCTGGAAAGCGATGCCGTGCTGGAAACGAGTTTTGAAAACGAAGAACGCGTGCGCGACTGCGTGCTGGAGCAACTGCCCTTCCTGTCCGAAATCAGCATGCAGGGCCTTGCCGAAATCATCCGCTACGATGCCGCGCCGGATAACCCGTATTTGAAGGTCTGGCTTGAAATGCAGCACCTGCGTTTTGGCGAAGACCACGGGCTGGTGCCGCTGTCGCGCTGGCAGGAACAGAAAAAAGCATCCCTCCTGTCCTCCATCAACTAAGCGCCTTTAAAAATTCATAAAAAAACCGCCGCTTCATCAACGGCGGTTTTTTTAATTGCGCCTTGCGGGCTTTAAACGCCGGGGCTGAATTTTTTGATGAAGTTCAATACCTGCGTACCGGCGGAAAGGCCGGGAGCCGCATTCGGCGCGGGCGCATTCTCCGCGCTGTTGCCAAAGAATTTGGAAATGCCGAAGAATTTTGACATGCGGCCCATCAGCGTCACGGGCGCTTCTTCCGAAGGAGAGGATGCGGCGAAGAGGTCAACTTTTTCCGGCTCACGCTCGCCGCCGAAAATTGCGCGTAAAGCTCGGCCTTCCGCCTCGGCCTCACGTTCGGCAATCTTGTGGGCTTTGTGCTGGTAGGCATCTTCCACCGCCTGGCGCTGGCGCTGCTTTTGCACAATCAGCTCGGCCAATGCGAAGTTGCCGCGGGCACGGGCGATATCATCGGCGGTGTCGCCCTCCATGTTCATCAGCTCGGTGCTGGCCATCGCGTCCAGCAGCAGTTTTGCCAGTTCGATGTTGCCGTTGGTGGATGCCAGCATCAACGCCGTCATGCCAAGGTCGTCCTGCCCGTCAAGGCGCAGGTCTTTGCGGGCCAGCAGGTCCTGCGCAATGTCTTTTTGCTGTTCGGTCACGGCCACCATCAGCAGCGTCGTGCCGTTCGGCTCGGGGCGGTTAATGTCTGCGCCGTCACGCATCAATTCGCGGGCGCGGGTTACATTGCCGGCGCGCACGGCGGCGAACAATTCGTCCGACATTTCATCTTTGGAAATTTCGGCGTTATTCAAAAGGCCGCCTTTGGGGGCGGGCTGCAAAGCCGTGAAGGCGGATGCGGCGGGCGTATCCCGAAGATCGTCTTTTTTGTCGGCGGCGTCGGTCATGATTTTTCCCGTTGTTGCATTGAAGTGAAGCTGGAAATGGCCTGCCTGTGCCCCTTGGTTGGAGGCGGTGCTGAAAGCGCCGTGCAGATCCATTGAAACCCTCTTTCAAGCTTACTGTTTACCCGGCTGCCCCGGGCCATGCTTAAAGGTGTCCAAGTACCTAAAGTTTATCCGATGATCTAAAAAGAGTCAAAAAAATATGGCAATTAAAACAGTGTAAATGGTTGATTACCTTGTAAATAGTTAAAATTTAGTTAACGCTATTCTTGCCAGAATGTTTTTGCTAAAACAGGATTCTAAAACAATACATAACCCGATGAACACGTTAAGGATGGTCCCCGCGATGAAAGCTGTGATGTTCGACATGGACAATACGCTCCTCGAAACGCAAGTGCTGTATGAAGATGCGCATGTGGAACTGGCGCAGCTGGTGAATCGCTTTGGCACCTTCCCTGAAAAAGACGTTGTCGAAACGCTGCGCGCCTTTGAAGTCGACCTGTTCACGCACTTCGGCTACGGCAAGGAAATGCTGCCGCAGGCGTTTGAAAATACGCTGCTGAAGCTGGTGCCGAATGCCACCGACGCGCTGGTGGATGAAGCCCGCGGCCTTGCCTATAATGTCTATGCCCGCGAAGCGCAGCTGAAGGCCGGCGCGGTTGAAGCCGTTACCGAACTGTCAAAGCACTTCCGCCTTTTCCTTGTCACCGCAGGCGATGATGATGTGCAGCAGGGCCGCATTGCCAAGCTTGCGTTTGCGCACCTGTTTGAAGAAATTTATATCGTGCCGGAAAAAGACCGCGCCGTGTTTGAACACGTGCTGGCCAAGGCAGGCCTAAAGCCCGCCGATGCCGTGATGATCGGGGATTCGCTGCGGTCAGACGTGCATCCGGCGCTGGAAGCCGGCATGTCCGCCATTCACATCAACGCGCAAAACTGGGCGGGCCGTGAAATGGCCGGTCTGAAGCTGCCGGAAAACGGCGTTGCTTCATTTACCAACGTGCTGGATGCGGCGGCAAAGATTATGCGGGAAGCGGGCGTGGCATCGGCGCCTGCGCTTCAGCCGCGGAACGACAATCAAGCCGGCGCGCCGCAGTCTGCTCCGCAAAAGCCGCAGCAACGCAAGCCGTAACCAACGGCTGGCTGGCGTTTAAAAATTCCTGCATTTTGTCCGATGTTTTATCAGTCGGCGCCATGAAGCGGCTTTGCTTTTTCATGCGGTAACGGGGCTTGCGCGTTTTGATGCGCGTTTCCGCCAGCGGCTTTTTGCGGCCTGCCGTTTCCTGCGCCTCGCGCTTGAATTTCTCCTGCTTCATCGCGCCTTCGGTCAGTGACAGCATCAGCGTGCGCACCTGTTCATCGTTCTGCGCCTGCACTTCGGGGGCGCAGCTGGTCAGCGTGCCCATCATGTTCAGCAATTGCTCCAGCTCGCTTTCAAGGCGGCGCTCGTCATCGGCTTCCGTCGCGGCAGCATCTGCGCGGCCCTCTGCCTCAAAATCGGCTTTCAGGGCCGGGGCGGGGGTTTTGGTGCCGGGGGCTTTATCATGTCTCGTATTGTTTCTTGTCGTGTTTTGCATGGGGCTCTTCCTTTTTGCTGTTCAGCTTGGTCGATTTCTCCACGGCCTCATTGTACCGCAGATTTGGTTAACGGAAAAATCACGGCATCCGGCGTGTTTATTTAATTGTTTGATTTATAATGATATTAATTCGTAAAACAGTGTTCAGATATTGGCCATAACCTTTATTAAATGCTCAAAATGAGCATTTAATTTTGAACGACGGCGAATCAAATGCATACGGGGCGCAATCAGCGGCTTGTCCTCGGCTGCCTGTTTGCTACAGTCATATCTCCCTGACTATTCCAATGTACCTTGCGTTCTTGAACGGCACGACACGGCACCACATTGAAAGGATATCCCCATGGCAGTCATGCTGACGGGGCGGGGAGGGTGGACTGAAACACTGCAATACGGCGCCAATCCAGCGGTGCCGCGATGACACATCTCTTCAAGGACTTCCGCAAAAAATTCAACCGCACCGCCAGGCGCATTGCGCTAACGGCGGCGACTGCCATCAGCATGACGTTCAGCTTCAATGCGGCGGCAGCGCAATTGCAGCAGCACCCGGCGCGCCAGCCCATGACATCGGCCTTCACCATGCCCGCCGAAGCGGCCGTGAACGGCACAACGGTTGGCGATGCGAATAGTGCCAAGCCCGCGCCTAAAACCCCCTACAAATATTCCGATGCACGCCTGCAACTGGTTGAGGACCACATGCGCAAAACGCAGCTGGGGCAAGATTTGCTGAAATTCGCGGAGGATGAAAAAATCGCCATCCGCCTGTCCAGAGGTTCGGCGATGGATGATAACTCCGCCGACAAAATCACCTTCAGCGGGCTTAACTTCGGCGACCATATTTTGCTGAACGGCGATGTCTCGAACGATGACGCGATTATGCTGACGCTGGCGCATGAACTGCGCCATTCCTGGCACAAGCGCATTGCAAAGGCGGACGCGCTGGAGCTGGAGCCGAAACGCCAGTGGATCCGCGACCGCATCGAAGAAGCGGATGCGTTTTCATTTGAAGTGCATTTCGGCTACGAATACGAACAGGCGACGGGCAAAAAATTAAACCTCGGCAACCGCGCCAATGCCTGCGCGGGCGATGGCTACCTGTGCCTGGTGGAAAGTTACCGCGGCTGGCGCGATGGCGGCATGGCCGCGCCCGATGCCTACGAAAAGCTGCTCGAAAAAGCCTTTGTGCATGTGCATGGGCTTGATTACGACAGCGACTTCCTGAAAGACCAGCTGGATACGTACGGCGATATCGTCAAGCGTCCTGCCATCGGCTACCTTTACAGCGCCGAATGGAGCAACCCCGCAAGCGAGGCGGATTATACCGATGCCATGCGCCGTATTGTCACTGTCGGCATCAACCCTGCATCCGACCGTTCGGCTTTTGCGGGCTGGACGCCGCTCGATTTACAGTCGCTTGCCAAAACCGGCGGGGAGGATGACGCCGGCGCAGAAAAACTGAAGGCGAGCGAAAACAAATTCGCCGAAGCCCGTGCCGCATTTGATAACTACCAGGCCGCGCTGACGAATAAAATTCAGCTGGATATAAAAACCCCGCCGCTCCAAATTAGCGTGCCGAATGCGGGAACGCCGCCGCTGGATGTGCCGTCCACCAATGTTTCGCCCATGGTGCCGGTAAAGCTGTCACCCGCCCCGCCGGTTGTGCCGAAACAACCGGGGGGTGCGTAATGGCACCGGCAAAACGGGGCTTTGCGCAAACCCTGAAGCGCGGTTGTATTACCCTCGCCGCCGCCTTTACGCTGGTGGCAGGCGGCACGCCGTCGCGCGCGCAGGATGCGCCGCCGCAGCCGTCCCCGCCGACCGTGCAGGTCATGCCGCCCGCCAAGGCCATTCCCCTGAAGGCCGCAAAAGCGGCGGCGCCCGTGGATAGCGCCTATGCCACATCAAAAGAACGGCTGCAGGTGATTGAAGGCAGCATGCGCAAAACGCCGCTGGGCCGCGCGCTGCTGCAATTCGCGGCGGATGAAAATATCCGCATTGTCATGTCGGATTCCAAGGTCATGGACCCGAACCCGAATGATAACCTGATGTTCAAGGGCCGCAATTATTCAACGCGCATTTTGCTGAACGGCGACGTGAAAAGCCATGATGAAATCATGATCACGCTGGCGCATGAAATTCGCCATTCGTGGCACGAGCGGCAACTGCACACCAACCGCATGAAGCTGGACCCGCAACGCGAATGGGTGAAGCGCCGCATACAGGAAGCAGACTGCTTCGCCTTTGAAATTCATTTCGCCTACGAGTACGAAAAAGCCACCGGCAAAACCCTGAACCTTGGCAGCCGTAAAAACTGTGACAACCGCGGCGGCTATGCCTGCCTTTTGCAAAACTACAGCAATGACCGTGCGGCGATGCCCGTGGGCGATGCGTATTCGAAGCTGCTGGGGCGCACATTCAAGCACGTGCATGCGCAAGGCTATGACCGCAGCTTCGTCGATGACCTCGACAACGGCTGGGGCTACGTGGTGGATTACCCCGGTCTTGGCATTTTGTTCAACGAGCGTTTGCTGAACCCGACGCCGGACGCGGAATATGCCCGCAACATGCGCCGCGTGGCCACCGCAGGGCTGACGCCGGGGGTTGACCCCGCCGCGTTGGCCGACTGGACGAATGCGGATTTTTCATCCCTCGACAAAACCGGCGCGGTGGATGCGGATGTAAAGGCGGATTTTGACAAGGTGCAGTCACGCTACGCCGCCGCGCGTTTTGCCTGGGTGAGCCTGCTGGACTTTGCGGCCACGCAAAAATTCCCCGACATGATGCTGCCGCCAAAGCCGCCCGCGCCATTGCCGCCGACGGGCCTGCCGGAAGCGGCCTTGCCGGTGCGCCCCGTTATTCCGGAGCCGAAACCGCCAAAACGCGGCAAGGCTTGAACCTTCCGCGGGCAGTATTTGAAATCAGGCATAAAAAAAGGAGACGCAAAGATTTGATCGACCGGAAGGTCATGAAATTCTTGCGTCTCCCGTTCAGTCCAATGCACCACCAAAAAAAAGCGTTCCCGAAAGGAAACGCTTTTTTTAAATTCGGGCGGCGGAATGGTTGATTAAACCTTCGGGCCTCTGAATCTTTTGAATTTCTTCGGCGCCGCTTTTTTTGCGTTGTCGTTGTTGTCTTGCGGCGCGGCGGCGGGGGTATTGTCGTTGTCGCCCTTTTTCAGGCGGTATTTGGTAATGCGGTAGGTGCCATAGCCAATCCAGCCGCCGGGAATAATGCTCGCGGTCAGGAAAATGCCAAGCTCCTTCATGGTGCGCAAATCCTTGGCGGTGTCTTTTACCACGCCGGTCCATTCGCGCTTCGCCACGTTCTGGAACGCGGTGCGGCAGCGCTGGCGCAGGCTCAGCTTTTTCTGGTTATCGTTGGTGAGGGTAATGTCGGCAGGCAGGCTGGCGGCCGGGGTGGTTTTGGTTTCGGGAAGCGTGGTTTTGGTTTCGTCAGTCATAATGACTTCAACATCCTCTGGTAAGGTCCGCATGGGTTGCGGCCAAGAGATGTTTATATCAAATAACCAGGTTATAAAACAACAATTATTTGGAAAATGAAAAAAATGCCGTTTTATATCAAGGGCATTTCACGCAAAAAAAGCGGGCTTCACAGTTTCGGCTTGCGCGGGCTTAAAGGGCAGAGCCGCTTGCGGCTGACCGATTTTTGATCGGGTGATTCCGGCTTTGCGGCCTCCGGCACGGGCGGGTTTTGCGCGGTATCGTCGTTCGTGGCTTTGTGGCTGTAGCGGTATTTGGCCACACGGTAAGCACCGTAGCCAATCCAGCCGCCGGGAATAAAAGCTGGAGACGACAAGCAGGCCAATTTCCTTCGGGCGGCGCAGGTCTTTCAAGGTATCACGGGCAATGCCGCCGATGTCCTTGCGCGAAACGCCGTTGAAGGCCGCCTTCAGGCGCTGCTTCAGTGGAAGTTTTTTCTTGTCCGGATCGTTCTTCATGATGCTGCCCATCCCCTGCTGTTCAGTATAGGCGTGCGGCGTGCAATTTAAAAGCCGCCGTTACCCGCCGCCCGCCTTGGGGCCGCGGCGTTTATAGGTGAAGGTACTGGGGCGCTTGCTTAAATTTCTGGCCCACTCGGCAATAAATTGCGTCTGGTAGTTTTCCGTATGGGCGCCGCGGCGCGGCTTATAGGTTTCAGGCGCGGTAATTTCAAGGATCAGCTGGCAGGTGAATTCGGTATAGGCATAGGCCTTGTCGGCGTTCTTCAGGAACAGGTTCAGCGTGCCGCCCATTTTGCGCGATACTGCCGTAACATCGAAATGCTCCGGCGTGACAATGTCAAGGTCCAGCAGCACCTTCGCAAGGCCCGGTGCGCGCCGGCCAAGGTATTGCATGGGGTCAATGGCAGAAAAATCTGCGCCAGCGTCCTTCAGCGTCGCCAGCGCAGCAACCGTTTCGGGGGTCACGACATCTTTTTGTGTTTTGCCGGCAAGGTATTTCACAATGCGCGCGGTTTCCGCCGCCGTGGCTTTATAGGCGCCCAGGGCATGCGCTTCCAGCAGCAGCGGGAATTTTTTGTCGTTGATAAGCTTTTCAGCGCCCATGTCGCGAATAGTCAGGCGCAGGGCGCGGCTGTTGAAGGCCTTTGACAGTTTTTCATCCTGCAGCGGAATAATCGCCGCAAGGCGGCGCATGCGTTCGGCATTAAAGGCGGGCGCATCGAAAAAGCCGAGGCCCAGCAGCTTTTCTTCCGCATCCTTCAGCCCGTCGGGGGTCATGCCGCTGCGTGTTTCATGCAGGCGCACGAAATAATCGGCTTCACGTTCGCTCAAGGGTTTCTTGAAAAGCACTTTGGCCATTTCATTGAACTGGTTGCGGCGGCGCGACACCGATGCGGGGCTGATCTGCAGCGTCTGGCCGCCTGCAAAGGGAATGCTTTCCTGAAGGCCGGTCCAGTTGTCCAGCACATCGCGGCGGGCGACCGGCTGGTTTTCCGCCAGCAATTTTCGCTTGTCCAGCTCCTGCACAATTTCGGGGGCAAGGAACATCATCAGCATCGATACTTCAAGCGGCTTCACGCCAAGGTTCATGCCCTGCAGGCGGTCAAGGAAGCGCAAGGCAAGGTGCGCGGAAAGGCGTCCGTCGCGCACCAGCTGCTCTGTTTCCTGCGCCACATCGAGCAGGCTCGTGATGCCGTTGCCAAGCTTCGCATCGCGGTAGCGCAAAATTTCGCGCGCCTGCATCTGGTCATTCGCCAGCACGGCGGCGGTAAAGCTGGTGGAAACAATTTTGTGCAGTTCGCGCGTGGCGGTGACCGCGCCCGGCAAGCCGCGTTCCTGCGCTTCCGTCGCCGCGCGGTGCGCAAAGCGGATGGACGGCATAATGCCCGGCGACAGCAGCGCGGCCGCATCGAACACGGTGCGAATGCCGGCGTTTTTCAACGGGCCTTCAATGGCCTGCCAGCGGTCCGGCGTGATCAGGCGTTTTGCGAGGGCTGCTTCTTCATCGGTCCAGTGCGCGCCGTAGGACGCGAGCATGGAGACAAGCTTGCGGTCGCCCTGCCGCGCGGCCTGCAGCAAATGGTAGGCATCCGGCTTGAAATCAATTTTATCCCAGAAGGCGCGGTCAAAAACGCGCCGCGCTTTATCGTGGTCGCGGCGTTCAATGGCATCCAGCAGCTCGCGCGATAAATCAGCCGCGCGCAGGGGGCGCGGTTCGGGGTCGGGCGGGGGATATGGATACATCCACGGCAGCGTCATGTCGCCTTCTGTTACAACAATTCTGTATGAAGGACATGACTATAAACCGCGCTGCAAGGCACGGTCAAACCATAAAACGGGCTGTAAACGCGGGTGATTTGGCGGGATTAACCGAGAGTTTTCAAGGCTTCGCGCAGGCGGTCCGACGCAACTTCGGCGGGGCGGATGGATTTTGCAATCGTGTCCACGCGCTGCTCGAGGTCTTTGTCGTTGGTGGCTTCCTGGCCTGCAAGAATTGCGGCGTTGAATTCATACAGCTCGGTCTTGTCGTCAAGGTCGCTCAAAAGCTGCTTGCCTTTTTGAACGTCCGTCTGTGTCGGCACGGCCTTTGCATTACCAATCAATGACAGAAACTGCTCGGCATCGGCGATCTGCTTTTTAGGCACAACGGCTTTTGCGGCGAAGGTGGCGCTAAGGCCCTGATCAACGGAACGAGTATCGGTCATGAAATACCTCAATGCTTAGAACAATATGGCCGGTTCGTTAACAACTCCAAGGTAACAGGAGTTTGTTAAGGCATTGTTAAAAAAATGGCTTTGTTGCGCCTATTTAATCTGGGCGCAAGGCGGGCCCGTGTTTAAAGCGCAGGCGGGGTAATTTTATTGCCGTTACGGGGCGGGCTCTGCGGGGGTTCGGCTGGTTTATGTGCATTCGCAGCACGTTTCGCCTCGTCATGCTCGCGCTGTTCGCGCATCATCCATTCGCGGATTCGCAGCTCCACCAAATATTCCGCGCCGTGCGTATGCGGGTTCGGCAGGGGCGCGCCGAACATGGTGCTGCCAAGGCGGCGTTCATCCGCCTTCTTTTCGGCAAAACGGTCCTGCAATTCATCCAGCGGTGTGCGCGTGCCGTCGGGCGCGGCACTGCGGATGAAATCAAGCATATGTTTGGGCAGCTTCGTCATGCCCCATTATAGCCAAAATGTTACCCCCGCGGCCAGCCCTTCATATCTGCGTACAATGACAGCCCTTCCAGCAGGTTGTTGCGGGAAAAACCGGCAGCCACGCGCCGGTCGCGGTCAAGCGCGCGGCAGGAAAAGCCGAAGACCAGAATATCGATGATCATCGAATGGCTCACCTTCGCCTTTGCGCACATCACCGTCCATTCCACATAGCCGCGAATAAGGCGGCCATGGCTTTCAACCGCGTTATGCGCCCCGCGGCAGCCGGGAATGCGCTGCCAGTCGGAAGTGACATAGCCAAGTCCGCGGCCCATGGTTTCAAACGCGAGGGCAACTTCCAGCGCCGCGTCCTGCTGCACGGGCGTCATGCCGTCCCACAACCGGGCATCGACAATGCGGCGGCGGGCATCCGCCTTTTCCGTGCCGTGCAAAGCGACGGCGGCGGAAGGCGAATGGCTTTCCTGCTGCTGGTGCGGCGTGCGGGCAGTTTTTACGTTGTTTTTCGGGGTTTTCTTTGCTTTTTTGCCGGCGGGCAGGGCAGGGGCGAAGTCGGGCTTCCAGCCGTTCCAGTCGTTATGGTCGCCACTGTCATCGCTGCCGCTATGCGCCACTTGCATCATGGCTTCAAACAGGGGGCTCATCACGGCGTATCCTTCCGGTAGATCGGCGGCAGGTTGCGGGAGAGGGGGGCGGATTGCAGCCGCTGGCGGCGGCGCGCGGCTTCCGCCGGATCATCTGCATCCAGCAGCGGCGGGCGCTTGCGAATAAGCTGGCCAGCGGCGCGTTTGCGGGCGCGGTGGCGGCGCACACGCTCCGTCGAGGGGGAAAGCTGCCGCGCCCATTCGGTGAAGGTATGGTCAGGCGCGATCATGCCCTTGTCCGCGAGCGCCTCAAGCGCGGCGGTGACCTTGGCGGGGTCAAGGTCAAGCGCCAGCGCCACCTGCTCCGCATCAAAGCCCGCAAGGCTGCCGCGCGGCAGGCTTTGGCTGGCATGGTCGTGCAGGGCAATAAACAGCGCCAGCGTTTCGCCTTTGCTAAGGGTGGATCGTTTTGCAATAACGGCCAGCCGCGCATCATACGGCAGGCCGTGGAACAGCCGGTAGAAGTCCATCCGGTAATCTCCTTGAATGGTTGTCAGTGTTATAGAGGTGGGTTGAGTGAATATTGCTAAAATCGCAATTATTTGTCCAGATTTTTTTACAACTGTTGCGTGTAACCGAATCACATCTATTGAAATCATTAAATATTTTTAATCAAATAAATTGCGCTTTCGGCAAGCAACAAAATGCACTATCATTAAGAAATGACAGCACCCCGCATCCATGAACGTGTAAAGCAGGTCCTCGATGACACGCCCGGCCTCACTCAAAAAGGCCTTGCGGCGCATATGGGGCTGAACCCCGCAAACGTCAACCGCATGCTGCACGGCATACGCGCGATCAAGGCCGAAGAAATTCCCGTGATCGAGGAATATCTCGGCGTGCGGCTCGACCTGCAATATCCGCAGGAAACAAAGCCCGCCCAGCGGCGCGGCTTTGCCGAAGGCGCCGCCGTGTTCGACGCGCCGCAGCCTGTGCCGGTCTACGGCTATGCCGCCGGCAGCGGCGACATTGGCAAGAAAGACAGCGGGCTTAACCTTGCCAACGGCGACATCATTGACTGGGTGGCGCGCCACCCCGCGCAAAACGGCGTGCCGCATGCCTTCGCCATTTACGTTTTTTCGGATTCAATGGAACCGCGCTATTACAGGGGGGAACTTGTCTATGTCCATCCCTCCCGCCCGGTGGAGGTCAACCGCGATTGCGTCATCCGCATGAAAAACGGTGACGCCTTCATCAAGCAGCTGGTGCGCCTGTCGGAACGTAAAATCCGTATCCGCCAGTTCAACCCGCCGCTCGAAAAAGAAATGCCGCTGGATGATATTGAAGCGGTCTACGCCGTCATCGGACGCGGGTAATTTTTAAGCCGCGCATAAAAAAACACCCCTTTTTTTGAAAGGGGTGTTTTTTGCTATTTGGGCTGTCCGCTTAGTTGAAGCGGCTGCCGCCTTTTTTGCGGGCCGCGCGGGCGGCGGCGGCCGCTTTGCGCGCTTCGGACATGCCGGGCGCTTCAGCCGCAGGCGTATCCTGCGCGGAAGGGGCCGCGTTGTCGTTGAAGGTGAACGAGCTGCCTTTGTCCGCGGAGAAAACAACGCCTTTGCTGATCGGCGTTTTGTCGTCGTTCGTTGGCGGTGCGGGCGGCTTCGGCTTGAAGCTCGGGCGGTTCGGGTTGCGGCGAATGGCGGTGTTGCGTGCCACAACCATCACGGCGACGCCGACGGGAATGGCGGCAACGGCAAGGCCAATCGCGGTGCCAACGGCAGCCGTTGCTGTCAGGCCAATCAGGGCGCCTGCTTTTGCAATGCCGCCCAGAATGGTGGCAGTGGTGGCGGAACCCGAAATAGCGGGCACGCCCAGCGCGTTCAATGCGCCGCCGGTGGCCAGCGCAGCGCCGGTAACGGCAGCGGCAATGCCCAGCCATTTTGCGGCCTTCACGAGCGGCAGCGGAATTTTATCCGCCTTGGCCTTCAGGCCCAGCTTGATACGCTGGAGCAGGGGCTTGCGGGCTTTCTTCGCTTCCCAGGCATATTCTTTCTGGCGCACGTAGTTGTAAACGAAGTTGCTGTTGTTGACGGTCTTGATTTTGCGATAGGTGTTCATGCCGAAGTGCCACACCGCAATGCTGGCCGCGACGGAGGCGATGATGCCGATGCCCGGCAGCGGAATAAACGGCAGCAGGTACGAGTTTGCAAGGCCATAGCTGACGGCGGAGCCGAGCGTCATGCCGCCGTTTTTCGCGGCGGCCTTGGCGTCCTTGCCGGTCGAATAATCGCCGAAGCTTTGCACCAGCGCCTTGGTGCGCTGCCAGCCGTACCAGAGTTTATTGGGCGATTTGCCTTCATACTTAATGGCCATGACGGTCTTATTCCTTGATGATTTTATATTTGAATTATGTGGGTCAGTATATTGCCATAAGATGAATTGTCAAAGTCTTTATTCGCCAGCTATTTCAGCAGGTTAATTTAAAACATACGTGACGAATCATGATTAAAAGGCCGGTGCCGCATTCGGCCCGTGGCCGCCGCCGAAGCGCAGCGTGCGCAGGGGTTTAATGCCCCGCTGCAAAATAGTCGCGCCCGTCACGGTTTCGGCCAGCCGCTGCTTTTTATCGGCAGCAGCGGCGGCTTTGTGCTTGGCGACCGTCTTTTCAAACGCGATCAGGTCTTGGGGCTTCAGGCGCAGGCGGGCAAGGCTTTCGGCGGTATCGCCTTTTTTGTCGCGCAACGTTGCGGTATCGGCCCCTGCGCTGGCAAGGCGGCAGGCGGCCCAGCCGTCCCCCGCTTCAATTGCCAGCATCAGGGCGGTGCGGCCTTCAACTTTTTCCTGCAGGTCGAGACCTTTGCCGCTGGCGGCAATACGTTCCACAATTGTGTCCATCTGGCGGCGGCAGGCTTCCATCAACGGGGTTTCGCCAGTCTTGGCGGCGCAGTCCGGCGCAATGCCATGGTGCAACAGCAGGCAGGCGGCTTCCTCACTGTCGTTCACGACCGCGTGCATCAGCGCGTTGTTGCCGGCGTTATCAACGGCGTTGATGTTGTGTTTCATTCCAACGCATTCGGTAATTTTGGCCAGCAAGTTCTGGCGTGCAGCTTCCATCAGCAGCGTCATGCCGTTTGCATCCGGCGTCTCCGGAATGCGCGGGTTTGGCTGTAGGCCGTTAAAATTCTGCTTCATGGCGGCGGTGTCCTTCTTTGCGTCGCGCCCTGCATTGTCGTGCTGGGCTGGCGAAAGGGTGTCTGTTAAAGCCGGTCAAAATGTTGTTGTGGGCAAACTATCCCCCGCCCCTGCAAATCTGTCAAGCAAGCGGGGATTTAAGCCAAGGAATCAACGCATTAAGGCGTTGGCGGCTTCGGTGCCGGCGCGGTTTTTGCGGGGCCGTCGTTGACAAGCGCGCTGATGATGGTGGGCTTGCTTTCCAGCGTGCGGTGGACGGGGCATTTATTGGCAATCTCCAGCAGCCGGGCGCGCTGCGTTTCATCCAGCGGGCCTTCAAGCTTAATGTCGCGGGTAATCACGTCGACCTTCTTGTTGTCGGCGCCCGCTTCCTTGTGATGGGTCAGCGTGACGCTGACTTTTTCCAGCGGCCACTGCTTCTGGTTCGCATACATGCGCAACGTCATGGAGGTGCAAGACCCCAGCGCGCCCAGCAGCATGTCATAGGGGTTGGGGCCGTCATCATCCCCGCCAATGTCTTCGGGTTCATCTGTCGTAATCGTATGCTTGCCCGCAGTCACTTCCTGCGTAAAGGTGCCTTTGCCGGTTTCGCTGACGGTGACGGTGCGCTTGTCGCTCGACATGATAAAGTCCTTTTTGAAAGGGATGCGTTACGGCTGCGGCGGTTTTGCGGCGGGCGGTTTTTTATCGACCGCGGCGGCATCCGCCTTATTGTCGTTTTGCGGCAGCTGTTTCTGCGCGGCTTTTTCCATCGCTTTCTTCAGCATCCAGCCACCCAAGCCACCACCGTTGCCGCCTGTGCTTTTCGGCGTTTGCGGGGCGGGCACGGTAGTTGCAGAAGTGCTTGTGGTAACGGGGGTGACGGGCGCTGCGGTTTCCGCAGGTTTCGCGGCGGCAGCTTTTTCAGCGGCGGCGGCCTTTTGCGCGGCTTTTTCTTTGGCGCGTTCATCCGCCTTGCGCTGCCACGCGGCTTTCATTTCGGCCATTTTAAATTCAAGGTATTTGCGGCCCACGTGCTGCTGCAGTTCCGGCAAGGTTTCTTTTTTGAAAACCTTCACCTGTTTTTGCACCGCTTCGCTCGCCGCCGCCACGACAACGGCAGAGGTAGCGGCCACAATCACCGCAATCAGCGGCGCTGCGGGAATAAACATCACCATGCCGGTCACGGCGGTTGCAAGCCCCGCAAGGCCCACGCCTGCATACAGCGCGGCTTTGCCAGCCGTGCGGTGCAGGCTTTTGCTGGACTTGATAAAATCCCACGCGGTTTTTTTAATCCACGTATCCGGCGGCAGCAGGGCGGAATTGGGGTCAACCTGCGGCAGCATCAAGCGGGCGATGCGCGTGGCGGGTTTTTTTACGGTGTCTTCTTTTTGCGGGTTTGCCACGGGAGCCAAGCAGGTATTCCTTTCGCCAAGGGAAAGTGGGGGGCAAAATTATTTGCAACAAAAGTTATATGGTTATTGAACGCCACTTTAGCACGCTGGCCCTGTGCCGCAAGCCTTTTTGGCCCGTGAACGGGCATAAAATCAGGCGGCGGGCGGGTCAAGAATTAGGCTGCAGGCGGCGTGGCTTTGGGGGCTTTGGCGGGCTGCAGTTTGGCGGGCGATTCGCCGGTGTTGTCGTTTATCGCGGCAGGCTGGGCGACGGCGGTATCAAACCGTTCCGCCAGCGTCAGGGCGGCGGGCTTGGCGCTGGCGTCAACGGGCAGCGGGATGGTAATGGCCGCGCCAACCGGCGGCAGGGGCTGCTGCGCTGCCAGCCGGGCTTCCGCTTCTGCATGGGCTTTCATTTCGGCCTTGTGCTTGGCGCGGTCGCGAATGCCGGTAATGCTGAAGTAAAGGCCGGAACAGCCCGACGCCAGCGTCGTTGCCGCCGTGACGGTCGCAAAGGTCAATAGGGTGCCCACGGCAATCACGGGCAGCACCAGCAGCTGCGTTGCCAGCGCAATGCCGCCCAGCGTGAGCGTCAAGGCCGCGCCGCCAACGGCAATGCCGCCTAAAATGGAATCTTCGCGGCGGCTGGTGAATTTCTCTGTCGTTTTCCAGGCGCGGCTGTTGAAAAACTTCTCCGCCATCGGGTGCTGCAGGATTTTCTGCACCGCCGGTTTCGCCTTTAGCCGCTGGATGATGTCCTGCCGCTCGGTGTACACAGGGGTTGCGGGGGCTTTGCCGGTGGAGCGGGCGTAAATTCCCTTCAGGCTTTCCCAGCCCTTCACGCTGCCGGCGGTAATGCCGTAAACGCCAATCCCGATAAGCCCCGTTGCCGCCACAATGCCGCCCGCCATGGCCAGAAACGGCAGTGCCACGACATAGGTTGCAACCGCAATGCCGGTAATAAGAATGGCAGATGCGCCGCCTTTCACCGCCAGCGCCTCGACCCAGAAGCTATGGTCACTAAAAAGCTCCCGCCCGAAATTTTTGCAAATCGTCGCCCTGCGGCGCGTGATGTCCTTGAAGGCCTGCCAGCGGGAGGTTTTGGAGATGCCTGCGGCATCTGCGGCAGCTGCGGAATTCTGCGCCGCCTTTTGCGCGGGCGTATCCGGTTTGTCGGCAGGGGTGTCTTGCATGGCGCGCGTCATCTATGAAGTCTTCGTGTTCTTATTTATTGTCGGGGTTACCAGAATATATAGGAGAAGCTGCCGATACCAAAGCTGTTTTGGCTTTATAGGGGCTAATCTTTGCCGTGTTTAGAATCATCGCGCGGGGCATCCGGTTAAGCCATTGAATCAGTGTCTTATTATTAACATAAGAATTGGATTTTAGCTAATCGGAGGCCGGTTTTTAGGGGGGCGGAAATGCCGAATAAGGTAAAAAAATCAATCAGGTAACTATTTGTTAACTTTATTTGCATAAAGTCTTATATAGGATTTCGACTGGTACTTAAAAAAAGCCGCTTTTTGAATGACTTTTTCAACTTTCGGCATATTGGAGGACAACATGGGACAAAACCTCACCTTTAGCAACACGGTCTTCAAGCAAGACGGCAACAACGGCCTCGGTGAGTGGCGCGCACAATTCGTCACCGGCGGTGACCAGAAGCTGGCGGGTGCCTTTGGCAACGTCGCCGCAAAAGGATCGCTCAGCACCAAAGGCGGTGTCGTGCAGCTCAACCATCATCAGCTTGCCGACCGTATCCAGCAGCTCAACACAGCGGGCGGCTATGAACAGACCGTCGGCGAACTTGCCAAGGGCCAGAAGGCGATTGAAACCCGCCTTGCCACGCCCGCGCAAAAGCAAACCGTGACGCAAGGCATGCGCGTATAGCGACAAAGAAATATGGGGTAAACGCCAGGGGGCCTTTGCGGGCCGGCGGCGTTCAAACCAAGGGCTGCAGGTCAGGGGATGAAACTGCAGCCCTTTTTATTATTCAAAAAAGGTTTTTGTAAAAGCTTAAAGCGCCTTGTCGCGCTGGCGCGCCAGCGCTGCGCCGCCAATCAGCATTGCTAGGCCAATGCCGCCGCACAAAATCACCGGCAGCCAGTTCATCCACCCGCTGTCGATAATGGCGGAAGCTTGCGCATCGTCGGCAAGGTACAGCACGGTCACGTCTTCCCCTACATGATAGGACGGCGGGTTTGAACCGCTGCGGGCCCTGAATTCATGCTGGTTGCCGCCCGCATCCTGGAAATTGACGATGGGGTAATAGCTGTTGCTGTCGCTGGATGAATTGAGGCGCAGTTCCACCACGCGCCCCGGCGCACGCACGCCCATATCCTCCAGCCGCTGTTCTTTTTTGGCAAGGTAACCGCCAAGCAGGATAAGCCCCACGCCAATCAATACCAATATCGGCGCGGCCTTGCGGGCATTGGCGGCGTTGCGCGCGGCCTGGGCTGCAAATACCGGTGTTGCCGCAAGGTCTTCCACATGCAGCACCTGCCCCGTCATCCGGCTGCCGCCGCGGCTTTCCGCAAGGTTCTTTGCCTTCCATTCCGCAATCGTCAGCCGCTGGCCTTTGGGGAGGAGGATTTTTTTAAACTTCATTGCGCCGTAGGCCGCAAATGCCGCCAGCATCACGAAGGTCATTGGCGTCAGCGGGTAACTGGCTAGCGCCATGTGAGTGAATATCGACCCCGGTATTAAAAAGAACAGCCCGATGATGATGTATAACCAGCCGCCTGCGACCCGCACCTTATGCGGGTCAGCCGCAAAAACCATCAGCGATACCTCCTTGCCGGTCGCCATGCCCGCCTGCACGGCATCCACGCCGGTGTCGGATGTTGCCTCCACCAGCTCGCCGGTCGCGGGCATCATGTAGCTGTAAACCGTATAATAGAATTTGCCGGATTGCCGCACACCCGTTACGGTCGCGTTCACGCGCTCGGCCTTCATGCGCCAGTAAATGCCATTGCCCAAAACGCCGCAGCCAATGGCAAGGCAGAACAGCCCCGCCAGCAGCGCGCCCACCTGGTTGAAGGCGGCAAAGCCGCTAAACAGTGTATCCAACATTTTTTTGCAGCGCCCTTTGCCGGTTGCCCTTATTTATTTAGTCTATGCCGAAAGCGGAATTTTTTGTTAGATTATCCGCGACATAAAATTAACTTCACGGAAGGCGCGCCATGGCCAAGACCTACGACAGCAACAACATCTTTGCCAAAATCCTGCGCGGTGACATTCCGTGCAAGAAAATCTATGAAGATGATACGGTTCTTGCCTTCCATGATATTTCGCCGCAGGCGCCCAGCCATATTCTGGTATTGCCGAAGGGTGCCTATGTGGACATGGATGATTTCACCGCCAAGGCGACCGATGCCGAAATCACCGGCCTTTTCCGCGCCCTTGGCAACATCGCGCGCGCGGCGGGCCTTGCGGAAGGCGGCTACCGCGTTATTTCCAATATCGGCGTGGATGGCGGGCAGGAAGTGCCGCACCTTCACCTGCACCTTGTCGGCGGCCGCAAGCTGGGCCGCATGCTTCAGCCCGCGGAATAAGCCTTCACAAATTTGAACGGTTGAATATTTCACCGGCTTCGCCGGTACAGAAGCCGGGTTGACTTCCGCGCGCATGCGGGGCTATATGCCCCTGCCTCTACAAAATAACCCCGTTTCAACGCAGCTGTATTGCCGGAGCCTTTTGCATGTCGATTTCAGAATTCTTCAACAAAAAGGCCCGCGCCGCTGCCGCCTCCCTCGCGCTTGTCTTTGGCGTTGCGGGCGGTTACGCGGGGCATGAATTGGCGCAGGCGCAGTTCCAGCCGCAGCTGAGCGATTTTACCCTGTCCGGCGTGCCGGATAACGCAACCCAGCAGCAATTCACCAAAGGCCACATCCCCGGCGCGGCGGATGCAGAGGCCGCAACCACGCGCTTCACCTTTGCCCAGCGGCTCGATACCCTCGAAGAACTGGCCAGCATGGCGGATGATACCTCAGACCCCATCATCCTGCAGCAGTTGCAGCATGATGCCGTCGCCTTCATCAACGACCTTAGAATCAACACCCATTTGTCGGAGCAGGATTACGCCCGCCTTGTTGCGGACTACGACGACCGCGTGGGGCTGGATGTGACCCCCATCACCGGCAATTACCGCAACGGCGCCATGTACCAGCAGGAGGGCATGATCGCCGCGCAGTTCGGCGCGGTTTTTGGCGGTGAAGAACTGACAGCCACGGAACAATCCAAAGCCGTCGGCGAGATGATGCAGCTGGGCCAGGACAGCGCCGATAAAACCGGCCTTGAAGGCGGGCTTGCGGGCGCGGCCCTTGGCGGCCTTGTGGCGCTGCCGTTGCTGCGCCGCACCCGCCGTAAGGGTCCCCAAGTGAAGAAGTGATTTTTTGGCGTTTGTTGCCGCCTGCTTGTGCAGCGCGTCAATAAAGTTACGCCTTGAACTTGCCCCCTTGCCAAAAGTTGCGCGGGTGCTAGACTTGCCTCGTTCACAAACGGCCGGCAAGAAGACGGAGATTCCATGGCGGACAAGCGCCCGGAAAAACGCTCACTGCGCAAAGACTTCGCCAGGGCTGCCCGCAACTTTGTGCTGGCGCCGGTCATGGCCATTGCCGCGCTGAACGGCGCCGGGGCGCCCTTCGCGAAAGCCGCCGATATACAATCAACACCCGATACATCGGCGCAGCAGCTGGCGCCGCTTCAGCCTATGCACGATGCGGTTATCGTGCCGCGCGTCCGCGCCGAAAAATCCGGCAGCGGTGAAAAACTTACCTATGACCAGCAGGTCTTCAGCTATAACGCGCCCAAGCTGCAAACGCCGTCGCCCGATGAAGCCAAAAAAATTGACGGCATGAACGCGGAAGAACGCAAAGAATACTACATGAAAAAGCTCTGCTTCACGGCCGGCAACACCCCCGCCGCAGGTGCAGCGCAGCAGGAACAGATTGCATCGGCCCTTGCCATCCTGTCGTCGCTGCCTGTCACGGGCAAGCCGCTGGTGGATAACGCCGTCGCCAGCCACGTGCAGTTCTGCGGCCTGCCCCGCCTGCCGCTGGGCATCGGCGCGCAATACCTGCCCGGCAGCGATGCGATTATTTCCGGCCCCGATGCCATGAAGGCCGCCTTCACCCTGCACATGGCGCATGAAATGCTGCACGCCGCGCAGGATGGCAACCATTTGCTGAATTACGAAACCGCGTGGGATATACAATCCCGCGTTGCCCGCAACCTGTCGATTGAAGCGGCGGCTTATGCCACCGAATTCATGGTGGCTATGGAGGCAAAACAGGCGGGTGATGCCTCGTACTGGGTTTACATGGAAGTGCGCTTCCACAATACCCCCGCCGGTGAAGAAACACTGCGCATGGTTGAAAAAAGTTATCAGGACGTTATTGCCGCGGGCGGCACCAAAGACACCGCGCTGCGCGCCGTTGGCCAGACCGCCTGGCAGCGCGTGTTTGAAAATGACGAATGGCGCAATTTTTACCTTAACCTCGAGCTGACCAATTACATGGCAGATATCGCGGGCGGCAGCTTCCACCGCGTTGAAGATATTCACCACAACGGCTTTGATGCCGCCAAGGTCGCCAAAGCTGGGCAGGTGGGCGGCAACGCCAGCTTTACCGCCAACGTGACCTTCCCCGACTTTGACAGCCTGATGGCGCGTAACGAAAAAATGCGCTGGGCCTATCAGGCCGCGGAAATTGCGCGGCTGAAGCAAATGGATGGCGATAACGACAAGGCTGTTGAAACCTTGAAAGCCGCCGCGCTGAAGGATAATAATCCTTATCTTGAGGTTGACATCATCGCCGCCTGGCAGCGCGCCAGCAATGACAGCTGGGACAGGAAGCCCGGCAATTTCCTGCAGTTCCTATACCAGTACCTTGATGCCGATTTGCCGGTGCAGACCTTCCCCGTCAAGGATGCCGCGCCCATCATCATCACCCCGCTGCCACCCCTGCCCGCTGTTCCGCAGGCCGATACTGCACCAGCAGCGCCCCCTGTGGTGGCCAAGCCCGCACCGCAGCGTCCGGCGGCTTAATTTTTTATCATCACACTTTGCGTGTCGTCCCTCGTTGCGCAGCAGCGATGACAATTGCGACGACTGCACAAAAAGAAGCCGCCGCTTGCGCGGCACACCCGCCTTGCGGGGGCAAAAAAAAAGGGACCGTTTGCGCGGCAACACCCGCCTTGCGGGCATAAAAAGAAGGGGCCGCTTGCGCGGCCCCGTCAGTTTCACCAAAACGTAGAGTGAGTACAGTAATTAGGGTTGGATGTTCTTCTTGGCTTTCTTGACGGCGTTGTCGTTGGTGGCAGCTGCGGTGGCCGCGAGGGCCGGTGCAGTGCTGGTCAACTGAACGTCGAGGTCGTCGCCAAGTTTCTTCGGCAGGGAGTTGATGACCAGCTTCGCCGGGCCGTGTTCGGCGACGAAAGCCAGCACCTTGTCCTTGTTGCCCATCAGCCATTCGCCGAGCGGGTTTGCGATCTTCTCGCGCACCACTTTGCGGAGCGGGCGGGCGCCCATATCCGGCTTGTAGCCTTCGGCTGCCAGCTGTTCTTTCGCGGCTGCCGAGACTTCCAGCGTAACGCCTTTGAGGCCTGCGCCGGTCTGGTCGGAGATGCGCTTGCTGACTTTGCCAACTTCGCGATCGACCAGGGTGTGGATGACTTCCGGCGCGAGGGGGATGAAGGTGACGAAGCCACCCAGTTCCTCGATACGGTTGACCATTTCAGGGCGGAAGAACTGGCCGCGGGCCTTTTCGTAGACCTTGGACAGCGCCGCTTCCTGCTCTTCCGGCGACTTGTGGCCGCTGGCAGAGTCGAGTTCCATGCCGCCGCCGCCGCCCTTCAGAAGCGCCATGGCTTCTTTCGCGCCGAGGTTGGTGGTCATGACGACGATGACGTTGTTGAACAGCACCGTTTTGCCCTGGTTGTCGGTCATTTTGCCGTCGTTCAGGATCGGGAGCAGCACGTCGAAGACTTTCGGGTGCGCTTTCTCGATCTCGTCGAGCAGCAGGATGGAGTAGGGACGCTGGCGGATTTTTTCCGTCAGGGCCGGTTCGGCTGAATCAAAGCCGACGTAGCCCGGAGGCGCGCCGATGAGGCGGGAGACGGAGTGTTCAGCCGCGTATTCACCCATGTTCTGCTGGATGAGCGCGTCTTCCGTGCCAAACAGGTAGCGCGAGAGAGCTTTGCAAAGCTCGGTCTTGCCGGTACCGGTCGGGCCCTGGAACACGAACGAAGCCCAGGGCTGGTTCGGGTCGTTCAGGCCGGAGCGCGAGCCGACGAGGCCGGCGACGACGCGCTGGATGCCCGGCTGGCCGAGGACTTCTTTCGGCAGCTCGGTTTTCATCTGCAGGAAGCGGTCGTGGTCGGACGAGTTGAGGAAGCCGACCGAGAGGCGCGACATCTGCGAGATCGCCGCGATGATGTCTTCTTTCTCGATGACGTTGCTCTGGCGGAATTTCGCCGCGGCAGCCGCCATGTCGAGGGCTTTTTCGCCTTTGGAAGGCTGGCTTTCAGACGGCGCGTAACGGTTCGTCATGTTGACGATGTACTCGAGGTCGTCTTTCGCCAGGTCCTCGACGATGCCGTGGTGGTTTTTAATGCCGGGCCACAGTTTTTCGAGGATGTAGAGGGTCGCGTCCTTGTTCGGCTCGGTCAGGACTTTCTGCTCGAAGCGGCGGGCCAGGGCGGGATCTTTTTCGATGTGCTTGCGGTATTCTTCCGACGTGGTGGTACCCATGACGGAGATGCCTTTGGACACGAGGAAGGGCTTCATCATGTTGCCGGCATCCGAACCGCCTTCGGCTTTACCAGCCGTCAGCTGCGAGTGGATTTCGTCAATCGCGATGATGACCTTGCGGCCCTTGAAGTAGCCTTCGCGCTCTTTCAGGCCGTCGATGATCGGCTTCAGGCGTTCTTCGAACTGGCCGCGGAATTTCGCGCCCGCGTTCATGGCCTGCAGGTCGAGTTCGATGACGCGTGCGCCGCGGAGAGCATCCGGCACGCCTTTGTCTTCAGCGATGTACTGGGCGATACCCGCGAACATCGCGCTCTTGCCGACGCCGGCTTCACCCGTAAAGCAGACCGAAGCCTGTTTGCGGCGGGAAAGGATCTGGATGGTGGACACGACTTCGTCATCGCGGCCCACAACGGGATCCAGGCGGTTGTTGTTGGCGCGTTCGGTCAGGTCAACGCCGTACTGGCGCAGCGCCTGCTCGAGAGCGGCATCGGGGATCTTGGGGCGTTCCGGCGGCGACGGGATCTGCACGGAAGGGGCCTGCTTGTTGAAATCGCCGGTCGGGCGATTGTTGTTGGCAGGGGTGCTGGGCGTCGTTGTGGTGGCAGCCGGTTTTTGCGTCGTTTGCGTCGGCGCGGGGGTCGGTGCCGTCGGCGTTGCGGCCGAGGGTTCGTTTTCCACGTTCATGCGGGCGACATAGGCCTGGCCGTCATGCTGGGGCGGGAACGAAAGGTTCGACAGCAGGCGGGAATCAACACGGCCGGTGGCGCGGTTGATGCCGGGGTCCTGCGGGTTCAGGCTTTCGGTGAAGGTTTGGGGGAAAGACGCATCAAAACCCTTCGCAGCCAGGTCAGCCTTCGACTTGTCGGTCAAAGAATAGGTGACTTGGGTATTGGCGGGGTCGAGCGAGAAATTCACGGTGTATTCAACGCCCAGCTGCTTGCCGCCGGCGGGTTTGCCGTCGGGGCCGATGGTGAACTGGTAGGCCGCAACCGACAGGGTTGCTTTGCCGTTCGCGCCGACTTTCGATTCTGTTTCGTCATCGAAGGCAAAAAGCACTTCATTGGGGCGGAACTTGCCGTTGCGCTCGTCGGGTGCAAAGACTTGCAGGCCTTTGGGGGAGCCGTTGTCGTAACGGATCACATACTGGCGGTCGTCCTTCGCGTCGAGCAGGAAACGATAGCCGTGAAAGCCGTTTTCGTTGTCTTCATTCGCCATGGTTTTACTGGCCTCCTGTTTTGGGTGTTTTGGTGTCTTTTTGTTTTTTGTACGTTTACGTAAAGGTAATGATGGCGCGGGTTTTCCGCAAGCAAAAATTACAGAAAAGAGAGATACACGGTCATAATAGTAATGTTTTTGTTCAAATTAATGAAATTATGTTTCAATATTGGCGTGTTTTTTACGTTTAGTTTCCATAACTATGAACTTTGTTCAGCCTTCGTTAATCTTCGTCCGCGGAGACTCGGGAAGGAATCAAACGCCGGGCGGCGCTAAAAGCAATTTATGTGAATTAAATCAACACCGTTTAGTTTTCCCTCACAGGGAAATGGCCAAGCTAGGCTTATGAACAGGGAAGGCACCATACCCAAAGATATGTGAAAACTCAAATACCTATTTATCGTTCTTCAGGAAAATGCGGCGGCGGGTCAAAAAGAGCCTGAAAAATCAGTCACCGGCGCAGTTGTTTACTCACGCGCTCAGGTCGCGCAGCGGGCTGATGGCCTTGCTGTAGAAGTAGCCGGCAATAATTTTGCCTTCCACAATCGCATAGGAAGGGTTGGTGCCCCAGCGGCGGTAGCCCATGCTCTCATATAAGTGTATGGCGGCAGCCTGCGTTTCGCGCACATCCAGCTGCAGCACTTTATAGCCCATTTCAATCGCCAGCTTCTCGCCGGTTTCGGCAAGCTTGCGGCCTGCGCCGTGTCCGCGCGCCCAGGGCGCGATAAAGCAGGCCAGCAGCTGGGCTGAAAAAGCCTGCGCTTCATTGTGGCGCGACGGTTCCACCAGCTGCGCTGCGCCGCAGACCACGCCGTCAATGCGCACGACCAGCAAATGGCGCTCCGGCACCACCAGCACGCCTTTCCAGTAACGCTCCAGCACTTCTCGCGCAGGGGGCGTGACCCAGCCAAAACCGCCGCCCGCTTCAATCGCAGCGTCGGTGGCATCGCATAGGTCGTTGACGTCGGCGGGGGACAGGCGGTCGATGATATCAATGTTGATCTGGGCGTTATCAATCGTGCGCATACGCATTTGGCCGGCCTGCATATCTATTGTGCCCCTTCATATGACGCAGCGTGCCGTCAGGGTAATCCCCTCTGGTGCGTCTGTTGTAATGTGGTCAGCGAACGGACTGTATCACACCATAACTTTGTGAAGAAACGGTAAATATGCGGAAAATGAAAAATGTCCGTCCGGCATTTTATGCAGCGGACGGACATTTGATTTTCAAGCGCGGTCAAAAAATCAGAACGGGCCGGGCGTGCGGAATTGCCAGGGGCTGAAGGGGCCCATGCGGGGGGAGCCGAACATGTCGTCGCCGTTGATATTGAGGCCGCCGTTGGTGAGGTAGCTGCTGTTATCAACCGCGGGGGGCGGGGTCAGGCTGGCGCCGCGCGCGGTCAGCGCATCGGCAATGCCGGTATTGCCAAGGTCGGTTGCCATGCGCAGCGCTGCCGAATTTTGCAGCGTGGCATCCGCACCGCGGCCAAGCAGAATATCGGTCATGCTCTGGTCGTTGTTGAGGGCGGCAATAACAAGCGCCTGCCCGTCGCGCGCATTTACATCTGCGCCGTAATTCATCAGGCGCAGCGCAATGTCCACGTTGCCGCCGCGCACGGCCCACATCAGCGCGTCGTTGTCGTTCGCGGTGGGTTCAACGCCGTTTTTCATCATGGTCATGAACGCATCCGTGTGGCCGGTGAAGGCGGCGGTGGTCATGGCGTCAATGGCGGTTTGCGACTGCGGGCTTACGCCATGGTCGAACAGCGCCTGTATGCGCCAGCTGTCGCCCGCGGCTGCGGCCTGCTGCATTTCATCGGCGCGCTGCGCATCCGACTTCAGCGACAGGGTATGCTTCCAGAACTGGTCGGAGGGGGAGATGTTAATACCGGCAGCTTCCGTGCCGTAGCCCACCGTGGTAATGGCGGTGGTGCCCGTATCGGGGTTCTTCGGCAGGTTGTCGAGCGTCAGCGTGCCGCCGCCAAGCCCCAGGGCCGCTGCAGCAATAATGAATGCGCGCTTGAAGCGCGAGCCAGACGGTTTACGGCCTGCCATGGTTTGAGTACTCCCGGGAAATGTTTTAAAAACTATCTATTCATTACGGAAGGGCTTACCGCCTGTCAATCCCCCGTCCTTCGCCCGCATGCCGGATAAGCCCCTGAATCTGCTGCCCTTTCCATCGCCGGTTCAGATTGACATAAAACGTCAGAATCGCTATGATAAGGCTCAATAATTTCTACATCACAGGGTTTAACCGCGCGCATGACAGCCATCAGCACGACAGAGCAAAAGGTCCTCGACAATCTTCTCGTGGAAGCGGTGGAGGGGCTTGATATTGACCGTGCCAAAATTTACGTGCGCAAAGGCGCGAACGTGCATACGGAGATTGATAACGTCAGTGAAAATTTCAGCTTCAACGGCGCCTTTACCCAAAGCTCCGGCCGCGCCGCGCTGTTCCACCGGTTGCTGGCCTATAACTTCAGCAAAAACATGGCGGATTTCTTAATCGGCGAGGGCGTGGATGTTGATGTGAAAAACTTCAACGGCAATACGCCGCTGATGATTTCCGTCAAGGGCGGCAAAATGGACCGCGTGAAGTACTTCCTGTCCAAAGGCGCCGACCCGCTGGCCATGAACACCAAGGGCGAAATGGTGCTGGATGTGGCGCGCAAGCTGGATGCCAGCTATTGCCCCGACCGCCAGAGCATTATTGATGCATTGGTGGCCGCGCTGGATGATGCGCCCGCGAAAAAGCGCGACTTTAACGCCGTCGCCGCAAATGCCGAGCATGCCGATGAAACGGCAACGCAGCAGGGCATCAAGCCGCTGAAAACCGTTACCTTCGGCAATAACCGCCCCAAAACGGGCGGCACCTTTAACCTGTAAGGGAAAATATTCATGCCCGCCGAAGGCCCCGCCAAGAATGACCCCGAGCAGGATAAAATCACCGACAGCTTCCTGCTCGATTCCGCCAACGAAGCCAATACCGACCGCATCGATTTATGCCTGAAAAAGGGCGCCGATATTAACGCGCGCAATGCGGACGGCCGCACGGCGCTGATTATTGCGGCTCGCAAGCAAAATGCGTATCTGGCCAGGTTTATCGTCAACCGCGGGCCGGATTTGTTTGCGCGCGACAATGCGGGGCTCAACGCCTACGATTACGCCAAAAAAATTGACAACTTCAATACGCGGCAGGAAATCACCGATATTCTTTTGAACGCGCTGCCCAACCGCATCCGTCAGGCCGCGCCCTCGGCCGATGCCGCCATGCACCTTGCCGAAAAAGCGGCCAATGATACCAAGGCCGCCGCCTTCAACGGCATGGCAACGCAAAAGCCTGTCACCGCCGTCCGTCCCGTCACCTTCGGCCCGAAGGATGACAGGGATGATGTGCAGACACAGCAAAAACCCGGCGCAGGGGGCTTCAAATTATAAACCGCAACGACAAACAGCTGGATGCTTTGGGCCGCATGATGCTGGACGGCATCAACAAGAAAGACCCGGAAATTATCCGCGGCTGCCTGCTGCAGGGCGGCAACCCCGATGTGCCGGTGAAGGAAACGGAAAAAGGCCCCCTGCGCCCGCTGCTGCACTGGGCCATGCGCAACTTCAACGAAGCCGCGGCCAAGGAGTTGCTGGACGCAAGTTCATCCGTTGATGTGCGCGACCCCGCAGGCAATACTGCGCTGTTCTATGCCATTGAAATGCGCGACAAGGCGGCGGTTGAATTCCTCATGAAAAACGGCGCAGACCCGGTGGCGCAGAATAATGCCGGCGTGGTGGCGATGGATGTTGCCCGCAACATTGATGGCTATTACGCAGCCGCGCGCGACCTTGTCATCAAGGCACTGACGCATGATTATGGCATTGCCGCCCGCAGGCAGGAGGGCGTGCAGGACGATACGCCCTCGAATAACGCCGTACCGCAAAAGGGCATTAAAATATTACATCCTGTCAACTTTGATCCGCCGCCACATAAAGATGGCACAGCCTTTAAGCTTTGATTTTAAAAGAAAAGTATCAATGTAGTCTGGCCACTATTTTCATATTGCAATCAACCGCTTGAGTCATGATAGAATGTGAGGAGCGCGGAGCAGCCGCGGGGCATATGGCGTGTTTACGGCTAAAACATTGTATGTTGACGAAATTTTGACTATTTTAAGGGCATAAAAGTTCCACCCAAAGGTGAAACGGCCTTCCGGTTACCCGGGGGCCCTCTCGGATGCAGGCACATGAAAAAACTTCTGAACGGCTTCATTTTCGCAGCGCTTCTTCTGGTCTCCGGCACCGTGCTGGCGCCGACCCGCGCCGACGCCCAAGTGAAACCGCAGACCGAAGAGATCAAGACCTTTGAAGCGGTCGGCGGCAAGCTTGCCTACCTTGGCAAGGCCTATAACCTTGATGGCTGGCTGCTGGTGGAGCGCGACGGCACGCCGCGTTCGGTCATTTACACCATGGAAGACGGCACCATGCTGCGCGGCACGCTGTTCAATTCCGCCGGCATAAACGTGACCAAGTCGCAAATGGCTGTGTACAAGGCCCGCGCCGGCGGCTCGCAGGATGCGATGTCGTACGAAGGCGCGGACGCGAAGGCGATCCCAAAATCCGAAGTTTTTTATGCCGAGCTTGAAAAAGCCAACTGGATCCGCGTCGGCAAGGCCGATGTGCCGTATCTCTACATGCTCATCAACGTCAATTGCGAGCATTGCCAGGAAGCTTTCCGCACCTTCAGGGGTTCAGCCGATAAAGGCCTTATCCAGCTGCGCATCGTGCCGATTGGCAGCGAGCCGGAAAACCTGAAAGGCGGGCAGGCGCTGCTGTCGGTTGATGATCCTGCCGCCGCATGGTCACAATATATGGACGGCAACAAAGGCGCCCTGTCGCAAACCCTCATTAAAGGGGATGCCGAGCAGCGCATGGCCGCCAACAACAAATTTGCCGCCAAATGGAAGCAGATCACCACCTATCCCACCTTTGTTTACCGCAAGGTGTCTGATGGTACGCTCGCTGTTATCGCGGGCCAGCCGGAAAACCCGATGGTCGTGCAGGCTGACCTCATGAAAACGCAATAAGGGCAGCCGGCAGAATGATCACCGCACAGGCAATGGCATTATGTATTTTCACCGCGGCGCAGACCTATTCTGTGCCGCCGACGGTGATTTTGGGCGTATTGCACGTTGAAGGCGGCAAAATCGGCATGGCGTCGCCGAACACCAACGGTACCTATGACCTTGGACCCATGCAGATCAATACCATTTGGGTGCCGCAGCTGGCGCGCTACTGGAACGTCAGTGAAAAGACAGCCCTGCGCTGGATGCGCGACGACGCTTGTGTCAACGTCGGCGTCGGCGCCTGGATTTTGCGCACCAAAATGAACGAAGCCGGTTCCATGGCGGGCGGCATTGCGCATTACCATTCGGCCACGCCCACCATTGGCAGCAACTACCGCAACAAGGTTTTGGCCGCGATGCGCAAGTATCGCCTCATCCGTCAGCCCGCCGATTTGGTGGCGAATAACGGCCGCCCCACCGTGCGCCGCGAGCCGGGTTAACGCCTGCATTGTGGCGCGCGCCGCGCTTGCCAATAATTGTTTCCAGATTAAACCCGAAAAAAAAACCGCGAAAACAGACGGTTGCCTGTTTGCATCTGCCTTGAAACTCGTTAATATCGACATCTGACGAACTGTCTTAAATATTTTTGGGCACGGAAGTTTCTCATGAACAAAAAATTGTCAATTCTCAGCGCCGCTTGCTTGTCGCTCCTTATTGCAGGCTGCGCGCCGGTTCACGGCCGCGTCGACCAGCAAATGGTCGCAGAGCCGGATCCGCTGGCGCTGCGTCTTGCTTCGGCTGTTGATAAAGCCTCCTCTGCCCTCGAAACGCTGGCTTCCGTCGAACAGGCGCGTAACCCCGGCGCTTCCATCCAGGCTGTACCTTATGCACCGCAGGAACTGCGCCGCACCATGACCGTCAACTGGACCGGCCCGATCGAGCCGATCGTCCAGCGTCTCGCGGACCGCGCGGGCTATGAAATGCAAGTGAACGGCGACGTGCCGCCCGCCCCCGTTGTGGTGACGCTGACCGCGCGCCAGAAAATGGTCATCGACGTGCTGCGTGATCTCGGCCTGCAGGCCGGCCAGCGTGCCGATATTGTTGTCGACCCCGAGCGTCGTGTTGTGGAGTTGAACTATGCGCCTGTTTCCGGTGATTAAGACATCCACAGCCATTCTGGCGCTTTGCTGCTTTGCCGCCCTTACGGCGCAACCAGCCATGGCACAGAACCAGCCGGCCTACATGGGCCAGCAGGTAAACCCCGCATATCGCACCGCTTACAATAATTCGATGAACTCGAATACCGGGGCGCAAAACAGCCAGGCGGCCATCAATTCCGCAGTGGCGAACGCGATGGCGAAGGTGAAGCCGGCGCAGTCCGCCGACAGCTCGCTCTTGAATAAATCAACCAGCAACGGCATGACGCAGGACCAGCTGGACGAACAGCTGCAGAACCATGACAGCTCCGCCTACAAGGCGCAGCAGCTGGCGAAAAAAGCCAAAGCTGACGGCTCGCTCATGAGCAATGCCGAAAAAACCGAGAAGCCCGAAAGCGTGACCGAGGATGCGGATGTTCCGCCGCCGCTGGAATCGCTGCAGAACGTGAAAGCCTCTCACGGCGTGACGAACGATGCGTTCGACGTCGCGCTCGATGAGAAAATGTCGCTCGACCTGCGCCGCGACAGCCAGCGTGAAGCGGCGCTGTCTTACGGTGCGCGCGGCGGCCTTGCCAAGCGCAGCTTCCAGATCACCGAACGCCTCAAAGGCTTTGAGCCGACGTTTGACAACGTCTTCAATTTCCGCGCCCTGCTCGTGAAGGCGCCGTCCGGTCTCCTCATCGAGCCGCCGATCGTGCGCGAATCGCTGGACGCCACCACCATCGAGAACGACGGTACCGACGCCGCTGTTGCCGATCAGGTGCTGAAGATCAACAAACAGGCCAAAATCGTCACCGCGCCGCGCGACTGGCGCACGTACCTGACTTTCCCGTACAGCCCCGATATTCCGCCGCCGCCCCGTGTGCTGTGGCCGAAGAACCATGACGAACAGCTGCGCTGGAACGAATGGGTCAAGCAGGGCTGGGATGCAGGCTACGAACAGGGCGAGCAGATTTTTGAAGCGAACCTCGCCAAACTCGTCGCCGAATATACCGGCATGGTGCGTTACCGCACCCTGCTGGCAGAAGGCAAAATTTCGCAGCCGTATGCGCTGCAGGAAGATCGCGGCGTAACCGGCGGCAAGAATGAAATGCGGGTCGGTGATCGTGCGCTGCGCATCACGGGTCCCTCGCAATTCCTCACAGGGGCTGAACTATGGAAGCCGGCAGACCGGTAAGTCTACTCAAGAAGGGCGTCGACGACCTCAAGGAAACATGGCCCGGCGAGCCGGACCGTTTCCTCGAGCATCATATCGACCCGTTTCTTCTCTGGTGCGTCAAGAAAGGCGCATCCGACATCACGTTCCAGTCGAACCGCTCCGTGTATTGCGAGATTCACGGCACGCTGTACCCTTCAACATACCGCACGCTTGACGCTGCCGACATGACGGCGGTTATTACGCGCCTGTACGGCACGGAAGCCCTTGCCATTCTGGCGGGCGGCGCCGACATCGACTTGTCGTATGAAATCATGACCGACCGTTTCACGCGCACCCGCTTCCGCGTCAACATGACGGCCATTCTGGCCGACGGCCGCGACGGCGTGCAGATCACGATGCGTACGCTGCCTTCCGCGCCGCCCACCTTCGCGCAGTTGAAAATCGAGCAGGAAATCCAGGACAACTGGAAGCCCCGCCAGGGTCTTGTGCTTGTCACCGGCCCTACCGGTTCGGGCAAATCCACGCTGCTGGCAGCGGGCATTCGCGGCCTTATTGAATCCGCGCATGGCTGCGGCAAGCTGCTGACGTATGAAGCGCCGATCGAATTTACCTACGACACCATTATTTCGCGCCGGTCATTGGTTGCGCAGACGGAAATTCCGCGCCACCTGCCGACCTTCGCTGCCGGTGTGCGTAACGCGCTGCGCCGCAAGCCTGAAATTATCCTGGTGGGCGAGGCCCGCGACCGCGAAACCATTTCTGCCGCCATTGAAGCGGGGCAAACAGGTCACCTTGTCTTTGCAACCGTTCACACCACCGGTGTTGCGGCGACCGTACGACGCATGGTCTCGACGTTCGAGCCGTCCGAGCGATCGGAGCGCGCGTTCTCCCTCATGGAGACGGTGCGGATGATTATTACGCAGACGCTGGTGCCGAAAATTGGCGGCGGCCGCGTGGCTTTGCGCGAATTCATGCCGTTTAACGAAGAAGTCCGCGAAATTCTGCTGAACCTGCCGTTTGAAAAATGGCCCTATACGTTGATGCAGATGGTGCCGAAATACGGCAAGACTATGGAATTCTCCGCCCGCATGGCTTTCGAGGCTGGTCTTATCGAAAAGCGGTACTACCTTATATATGCACAAGGCACCAAAACGGCGGCCAAGGCAGCCGAAGAAGTTCTCGATGCCGTCAAACCGGCTGAACCTATTGGGGGTCACTAACAATGGCGGACGGCAGCTGGCACTGGCGCAATAGCATGAAAACCGTGCGCTTCTTCATTTTTGATGCCCGCGCAGGGTTCTTCGTCGTCCTTGTCCTCGTCCACGCACGTTTGTGGACGTTGCTGCTGGCGATTGGCGTGATGAGCGTGTTTTACCTGCTTGAACGTAAAAGCCTGACCTTCCCTGCCGCGTTGCGTGCCGGCCGCGTCTGGCTTATTGGCTCCCGCCGCCCGGCGTGGATTTATACACGCCGCCGCAAGCTGCAGGACACCGGTTCCTAAAAGATACCGGCTTTAAATTCTCCCTTCTCCATTTTCCATTATCTTCGCCACCCTTGCATATCTGTAACGTATTGACGCTATTGCGTTGACGGGCGATTTGCGACATAAATATAAGCACCTGTATATTCATCCCTTCTTGGGCTTTAGGAGCCGTTGCCGCCATGAAAACATCCCCCTTCCAGATTTCCTTACTGAAAAAGGCCCTGCTGTTTTCCGGCGTCGCGATGATCGCTTTCGCAAGCCATGCACAAGCAGGTTTTGAATGGAAGGGCCCGCTGGAAGCGCCGCACGCAGCTTCCGCCCCGGCAGCAGATTCTTCTGCGCCCATGAACGATGACATGGCCCCCGTCACCGCCGACGCGCCGGCTGCCATGCCCGCGCCGCGCGCCCCCGCTGTTGCGCCCGCCCCGGTCGCTCAACAACCCATTCCTGCGGCTATGCCCGCCGCCATGCCCGCGCCGCAAGCCGCGCCCGAAGCCACCGGCGAGACCCTCACCGGTTTCGGTTCAGATCTTCCGCTCGTGATTGCGCTGCAGCAGGTCGTTCCCGCCGGCTACCAGTATTCCTTTGCCTCGGGCGTGAACCCCGGCACACATGTATCGTGGGAGGGCGGCAAGCCCTGGCAGCAAGTGCTGTCTGACATGCTGGGCAAGCAAAACCTTGGCTACCAGCTGCAAAACAACACCGTCGTCGTCAGCGAAGACGCAACCGACGGCGCAGCCGCAGCGCCCGCACAAACCGGCGCAGCCGCGCCCGTCTGGCACGCGCCGAACGGCAGCACCAATTCCACGCCGCCCGCCATGCCGGCGGATGATCTCGGCCCCGTTTCCATCACGTCCGCCGCGCCCGCTGCCGCGCCTGCACCTGCGGCAACGCCTGCGCCTGAAGCTGCTCCGGCTGCTGCGCCCGCTGCTGCAACCGCCGCGCCCGTCACCATCCACCGCGAAAAGAAAAAATCCTTCTTCGAGCGCCTCGGCTGGACGAAATCTTCCGACGATGCGGATGATGAAGCTGACACCGCTGCAAAGCACGAGGTCAAAACGCAGGTCGATGAACACAAAGACCGTTCGTCTTCCGCAGCGCCCGCCGCTACTCCGGCAGCCGCACCCGCTGCCGACCTGACTGCGCCGCCCGCCAGCACCAAGACCGAAAACGTTGCCGCGGATGCCGCGCCCGAAAAAAACGACAGCATGTCCGCTCCCCAATCGCTGACCGCAGCCGCGCCCGCGGCGGCTGAACCCGCAACGGCAGCGCCCGCCGTTGCAAACGGCGACTGGACCGGCAAAAAAGGCCAAACCTTGCGCGAAGTGCTGAAAGCATGGTCCGACAAGGCTGGTGTCGAACTGTACTGGTCGATTGATTATGATTATCGCCTGTCCGCTGATGCCGGCTACGATGGCAAATACGAAGATGCCGTCGGCGGCCTGCTGGACCGCTTCTCCTCGGTGCGTCCGCAGCCTTACGGCCAGCTGCACCAGAGCGCAGGCGGCCCCAGAGTCTTGGTCGTCAAGTCCTACGATCTGACGCGCTAAGCCCTTCACAAGGCCTTGGTTTTACATACAATTTAGGAAATATCTCACATTTGAGTTAAATGTGATAGTATATAAGAATATGGTCGAAATCCCGGTTTCGCCTTCCCGCGCTATTGTGGCGCGTTCTTAAGGCTTACGGTTTTTCGCACCGCTTCTTTCTGGCGCGGGCCTTTTTCAAGGCCTATTTCTGCCAGTCGAAGAAGAACTCTTTGGGCTATTTTTGAGTTTCGCCAATTCGGGGATTGTTGGGGTCATGCAAAAACTCGGTGTTGTCAGGAAATTTGCCATCATCTTCGGGTTTATGCTGTGCATAGGCGCGGCATTCGTTGCCATGAACGTCATGACATCCTGCGACGCCAGCGCGCAATGTACCTGCGGCGGCCAATGTACGTATACCGGCTCGCCCTCGCTCGCCCTCACCGCCATTGAAGCTGCGCCCACGCAAACCGGCATTGCATTTGCGACTGCATGGCTGACGGGTTACTTCGCGCTCGCCATGACGACGGGCTTCATGCTGACGGTCGAGCAGAAAATTATCGAGGTCACCAACAACCAGGTCGATTGGTGGGATACCTTCTGGTACTACAACCTGCGCCCCGCCATGATGGACCAGACCGACCAGCTGGTGACAATGGACCAGGACCAGAACCTGCAGCTCGGTAAATTTTCCGATGCGCAAAACATGAACCGCACTAACCGCGATATGCAGATCCAGGAAGTGCAGTCACACCGCGAATTGCGCCCCGGTGAAAACGTCTGCCAGGCCGCAACCGTTTCGGGCGGCCTTACCCGCGCTTATACTTTCCGCCGCGCTTATGGCGCAGCCGCCCCGGCCGAACGCGCTGCGCGTACCGGCAATACGGTCGGCACACCGGCAGCACAAGGCCCCGGTCCCGACCAGAAAGCCCGCTGGGCGGATTACGTTTCCAAATACTGCGACCCGAATGAAAACGCGGGCTCCCCCGGTTGCACCACCGCGGGCGCACAAGTCGGCCGCGACATCGACGTAACGGGTGAAGTTTTCGCCAAAGACACCATCAACCTGAAAGATGCGGATACCAAGCAGGCTATCGACGATCTCGTCACCAACATTGCCGAACCGTCGGCGCATGACCCTGTATCGGCAGCATCGCTAAAGTCCGAATCATCGCAAGGTCGTGAGACGATGCTGTCGGCCGAATCGTATCGCGCCAAGCGTCAGGTTGTTTATGACGCGTTGTACTACGTGGTTGCCCGCCGCGCCCCTGCGACCGGCACGCCCAAAAAGCTGCTGGGCGATATGCGTACGGCCGCCGGCGTCAGCAACACCGAACTTTCCGACAACCCGTCGCATAACGAAATCATGGAAGTCATGATGTCCGAGCGTTTCCGCAACGGCGAATATTCAATGGAACAGGTGGACGAACCCGCGAACAACGCACGCGAAATGGTTATCCAGCAGGCCTTTCAGGCCATGCAGCTGTCGGATGAACTTGACCTGCTCGACCATTATTCACTTCTTCTCGCCGCCGACATCAGCGAGAACATCGACGTCTCCAAAGCCCGCGTCAACGACACAAGCGACAGGCCGCTGAAATGACAATGCGTTTGAAAGACAGATTGCAGCAATGGACCGCACGCTTCAAAAAAGAAGCGGATATTGGGCCGACGAAAGTTTCGTATAGCGCAAATGCAGGCGTAGCCCCGCAGCCCTTCCGCTTCGGCAAGGGCTCCATGCTCGCCGTCGTCGTGCTGTCGTTCCTGATCGGCTATAACATGATCACCTCGCAGGTCACGGTTTGTATGGCGCAAGGGCAGGTTCCGCCTGCCGGCCCCGTCGTCGTGGTCGGCGGCACCTGCTTCCTGTCAGTCCCGCCTTATTGCAACCCGGTCCTTTGCGAACCGTCGGGCACGGCATCCGGCGCGCGCAGCACCATCTGGCAGGCATTTAAAAACACGCTTGAAACGCTCACCAACACCACGCCGCCGTTTATGGCGCAGCAAAATGGCGGCGGCACCGTCAACTCCGGCAACGGCCTTGAAGGTTACCTGGGCGGCACCGTCGACCAGATGATGATGGCGCTGCTGGACCGCCTCAACGACATTGAACTTGAATATATCGACTGGTTCGACACCATGTGGTTCTACAACCTTGAACCCGCCATGAAAGACATGACCGACCAGGTCAACACCGCCACCGTCGACCAGACCCAGACTTTCCAGGGCGGTCAGGACGGTCAGGACGAAGACCAGGTCAACCAGAGCGTCATGAAGCAGGAGCAGGTCAACCAGACTGTTCTGCAACCCTCTGAAAACGGGCCTTGCGTGGCGGCAACGTCATCCGGCGGGTCCGCCCGCGGCTATGTCATCAGCCGCGAGCTGAAAAAAGCCTTCCAGAAAGAAACTTTTGACGACGCGCTGAACAAAAAGGGCACCGTTGCCGCTTTGGGCCGCGGCGCAAAAGCCAAGCTGCGCAACGACAATTACAAAAGCGTGACCTGCAACCCGGATGATAACGGCGGCTCCAACAACTGCGCCGGCTCCACCTCCGCCCTGTATAACGCCGATACGCAGCTGAGCCGCACCGTTTACAACAACCTTACCATCCCGCTCGATGGCGCGGATGGCGACAAGTATGAAACCGCCGTCAAGTCGATGCTCGACAACATGACCGGCGACACCGTTGCCGACCCCATCGTGCCGGCTGCGCTGCAATCGTCGCAAGGCCAGCAGGAATTTATGGATCGCCGCTCGCACGTGGCACGCATGGCTGCCATTCGCGCGCTGCCGCAGCTGGGCATCAGCTGGCGTTCGCCGGGTACCAAGCTCGACACCTACGTGAAAGATCTGCGTAAAGATTCCGGCACGGCGGACGGGGACATTTCAACCAACCCCAGCTACAAGGAAGCGCTGCACGCCGTTTCCATCGACCGTTTCAACAGCGGCCAATACGCGCTGAACACCGCGGGCGGCCCTGCCGAAATTGAAATGGAAAAGCTGACGGTGGACTCGTTCTACCTTATGCAGTTGCGCGATTATAACGAGCTGCTGGAACGCATGGCGCTGGCGCTGGCGGTGCAGGTGTCGATCATGGTCGACCAGCTGTCGCTGCCGCTGCCGAAATCGTCGAAACCGATCAAGGCTCCGTAAGGGGATTTGCGGCGGCTTTTTCTTTGAGAACCGGGATACAAAGTTTTTGCGAAGGACAACGGGCATGACGACAAACGGCGGAATGACAAGGAAAGCAGGCAGGGCAGGGCTGATGCTTGTTTTTGCAACGCTTGCCTTCATCGCGCTGATGGCGCCGCGTCCGGCTGCCGCCCAGTGCGAAGTGCCCGGCGTCACCAACGCCACCGCCGCCGGTATCGCCGCCGCCAACACCGCATCTCTCAACGCCAACTACCTTGCGCCCGTCGGCATTCTGCCGGCCGCGTGGACCGTTTCGATCACCATTGTGCAGGGTACGCTGATTACCGCGCTAAAGGTTTTTGAAACCACGCTGCTTAACCGCCTTCGTAAATTCTGGGAAGACTACCTGCAGGCGATGAAAGACCAGACATCCGAGCTGAACGCCAGCTTGTCCGACGGCACCCGCCAGCTGAACAGCCTTTACGATACCGGCAACATGACTTCCAACCAGCGCGCGGTACAAAACGCCGAAGTGCAGGCGAAAAAGCAATACCTGCCGACCGACGCGGGCTGCCGCTTTGACACCGCCGGCGCCATGATGGGCCGCACCACCAACGTCAGCCGCGCCGTCTCGTCCGGCCTTGGCGGGGACTTCAACAAAATTGGTCTCAATACCAAGGGTTCAGATTCGGCGAAAGGCCCCGGCCAGCTGCTGAAGGCCCGTTGGGAGCGGTATGCCAACCTCTTCTGCGATAAAGACGCCAACGGCGGTAACGCGGGCTGTACAGCGACAACGCCGCTGGTTAACGCGCACGTGCTGCCCGGCAAAACCCTGTTCGCGCAGGAAACCATTCCGATGGATGACCAGACTATGTTGACAATGCCGAGCGGCAACATCACCAAGGGCGAAGCTTGGCGCCTTGCTACCAACGAGCTGATTTATAACATCACCGGTTATGAAGCTTCCGCGCCCGTGCCGAAAGACGCGCTTGAATCGACCGTCATGCAGGACCGCCGCGCCGAGCAGCGCGGCTATGCAACCCAGATGGATGCCGTCGGCGCGCTGATTTACGGCGTGATCGCGGACCGCGTTCCCGGTTGTGCGACCGGCCACGAGGCGGATTGCAAAACGGCAGCAGACATCCACGCTTTGCGCATTGCCGAAGGCATCGCCAACCCGTCAGAACACCCCAGCGACCGCGAGGTTCGCCAGTCGGTCATCGAACAGTTGTGGGACCCCAACTATTATGTCGACCTTGGCGACAGCCCGTCCACCACGTCGCGCAAGGAATTGTACCTTTCGGCCTATAACCTGATGCTGCTGTACAAGGTCGTCGAAAAGACTGAAAAAATAGCCAACGCCTTTGCTGTCCAAACGGCCAACCTGCTCGACTTCGCGCAAGGGGATAACCGTTACGACCAGCAAACGCATAACCCGATCCGCTAAGGGAGCAGGGCATGAGAAAGCCGTTTAAAAATATCCGCGCCACTGCAACCGCCCTGCGGTTCGTGCTGCCCGTGGTAGCCTTTGGGTTTCTTGCTGTGCCGGCAACCAGCGCCTTCGCGCAATGCGAAACATCACCGAACGCGCAGAACGAATTTAAAGGCCTTGCTGATGACATCGTCGATGAGCTGAACAATTTCATCACGCAGGAAGAAAACTTCATTACCGAACTGGTGACGCACCGCGCGAAGTACGAGATGGTCAACCGCCTGTTTGAATTCGATACCAATATCCGCGCCGCGCTGACCGCATGGTGGAATGATGACCTGTTGCCCGCTATGAAGCAGCAGACGCAACAGCTGTCGACCGACCAGGTGGACCAGAGCCGTACGCTCGGCTCCCTGCTCGATGCGCAGATCCAGAACGAAGCAGTCAACGACATTAACCAGCAGCAGGTTCAGTCGCAGCGGATGTATGAACCGAACGAAATGACCTGCATGGTCGACTCGCTCACCGTTGGTGATGGCGGTACCAAGGGTATCACCAAGGCCCGCAAGCTTTCCGTCGCGCTGACCGGCGCTTCCGCCAAGGATGACCAGAAACGCCGCGCCAACGCCAAGGGCAGTCCTTCTGAAGCGGGCGTGGGTGCCGAGATGAACTGGACATGGCAGCAATATGTTGCGAAGTTCTGCGACCCCGACATGGGCGACCAGGGCTGCACCACTGCGGGTGATGCCGACATGGCCGGCAAGCACGTGAACCTGCCGGGCCTACTGTGGGGCAACAAGCAGACAATTGACATGAGCAACCAGAAAAACGTGGACATTGTGGAAGCGGTGAAGCGCTACTTCATCAATCCGACCTCGCCGAACCCTATTCCGGCTGCCGCGCTCAAATCTTCCGCCGGTCAGGAAATGATGCTGGACCGCCGCTCCAGCGATGCGCGCCTCAACACCATTTACAACGCCATCGGCCAGATGATCTCGGAACGCTCCAGCGGCTCCGGTGTCGATACCAAATCTATCCGCGCCAGCAATACCGTCACCAACCCCGATACCAGCACGACCACCACGGGCGCGGGCCTGCCGGATGAAGATGCTTCCAACGACGCATCCTACCGCGAGCTGATGACAGCAATGTCTGTCGACCGCTATCACGACCCCGCGTACATCACCCGCATGGTGCAGTACCCGGAAGCGACGGTGCGCGAAATGGGCTCCATCAACGCGATCAAGATGCAGCAGATGAACGACATTTATAAACGGCAGGAAGAAATGCTGTTTATGGAAGCCGCCATGTACGCCAGCACGCTTGATGGCGACAAGCCGAAAAGCGGCTCCGGCAACGCTCCCCAACACTAATCCGGCGTGATTCCAAACACCCGTTTATCAGCTAAATGGCTGATATTCCAAGTTATGTCTTGTGGACGGGTGCTGTAACCTGCTGGATTCCCTGACATTTTTGAACATTCGTTTCCCCATGGTATCGACAGGGGGCAAATCCCCTGTTATCATCCGAATCAATCAAACTTAGGGAAAAACGTGATGCAATTGTCCTGGAGTGATCGGGAAAATATTGCAAAGGCGCTGAAGCAGAACTTTCCGGACACGGAAAGGCTGGAGCTGCCGCTTGACCGTTTGAAGGCGATGGTTATTTCGCTGCCCGAATTCACCGGCCCGCCGGAGCCGCCTAAACCGGCCCATCTTGAGTCCATTCTGTGGACCTGGATGCGTCTTGCAGACGAAGGGGGCGCGTGATCGCATGACATTGATTCCGCCAGACGCAAATCCCCCCCACAAAGGCGTTCCTGACGGCAGGTCATTGCCCGACACTCGTATTTCCGACTCTACATTGCCACCTGAACGTTCCCTGCACTGGCACCTGCTGGGCGGCAACAACAAGCACCGCATTGGCGCAAACGCAGGGCTCTGCGTGTTTGAAGAAACCGACAGCATGGGCGAAAAGCGCACCACGCGCGTGATGTTTGATGCAGGCTCGCTGATCGGCGATTCAAAATATCCCGAATATCCCGAACTGTCGCCCTGCGACACCGTCATCCCCGACATGGCGCCGTACTTGAAAAAGCGCGGCGGGCCGGATGCGCCGGAGCCGCTGAACGCGATTTTCCTGACCCACAACCACGTTGACCATCTGGGTGCGCTGCCGTTCCTGACGCTGATGGGCTACGAACTGCCGAAGGTCTATGCAACGCCCTATACTGTAAAGCGGCTGGAGCAGGAATATACCAACGCCGGCATCGACCCCGATGAATGGCCGGAAATGATCGCCATTGCCCCCGGCAAGCCCGTGCAGGAAGGCCCCGTGAAGGTTTCGGCCTTCTGGGTATCGCACTCCACGCCGCAGTCGGTCGGGTTCTTCATTGAAACGCCGGAGGGGAATATTTTGAACCCCGGCGACTTCAAGCTGGATAAAACCGTCGTCTGGGGCCCGGCGTTCTCGGAAGACCAGTTCCACCGCGTCGTCAACAAGCCGGTCGACCTGCTGCTGCTGGATTCAACCGGCGCTGACCGCGACATTACGCCGACGACCGAAGAAGACGTGCGCGAGCAATTGCGCGAGCTGATGGAAAAATACCCCGGCAAGCGCTTCGTCATTGCCGTCATGAGCGGGTTTGAAGAAAACCTTGCGTCGGTCGCCAAAGTTTCCGCCGAATATGACCGCACCTTGTGGGTATCCGGCTGGTCGCACGAACAATCGCTGGCGGCGCTGAAAGCAACGGGCATGACCCTGTCCGATCATTTAGGGCAGGATGTTGACCTGCGTGTTCTCGCAACGCCCAAATCTGCGCGCGAGCTTGAGGAGAAAAAACCCGGCCGCAGCGTCGTTGTTGTCACCGGTGCGGCGGGCAGCCCCAGTTCTACGCTGCCGCGCGCCGCCGCAGGTGAACACCCGCAGCTGCAGCTGGACAAAAAGAACGACATTATTTTGTTCTGCGCGCCGTCCATTCCGGGCCAGGAAGCATCGCGCGAGCGTCTGCTGTCCATGCTGCGCGGCAAGGGCTTTCAAGTGTTGACGCGCCAGGAGGCGACGCTCTATTCGCAAGCCCACGCCCGCCTGCCCGAACTGGTCGAGATGGTGAAAATGGCCAGCCCCAAAACCGTCCTGCCCATTCACGGCGATGCGGAGCTGCGCGCGCATAACGGTGAGGCGCTCGAAAAAATGGGCAAAAAAGTTTTGCAGGCCGATAACGGCGACGTCATCCGCGTCACCAAGGACGGCTGCAAATCCGCCGAGCCCGCCAGCAAGGGCAAGCCGAAATTCGTCGGCTTCCGCACGCTGCAGGGCCAGCACTGGTGGGAAAAGAACTACATGATGATGAACGCGCCGCAGGAAAAACCCGCCGGTGCCGACGATGCCGCGAATAACAACCAAAAGCCCAAGCGGCCCAAGATTTTCAACGTCAATCCGAAGTAAAAATTCAGGCTTAGCTGATGAAGTTCACCAGCGACAGCTTGCTGGCGATGCTTGTCACCTGATAAGACGCTTCCAACTGCGTTTGCAGCTGCTGCACCTTGGCCACCACTTCGGTGGTATCGGCGTTTTCGCTGCTGCTGAACAGCGTTTCATAGGTTGCGGCGTCGCGCTTGTGCGTATCCTGAATGCTGCTCATCAAATCGAACTTGCTGCCGATCTGCGCGTTCTGCGCGTTCAGCGCATCCGCGCCGCCCTGGGCAATCGTGGCAATCTGGCGCAGCACGTTATTCATCTGCGTGGCATCCGGCGTATCGCCGGCGCCGGGGGCGGTCAGGTTGGCGGCAAGCGCCAGCGCCTTCATGATATCCTGCATGCCGGAATTGTCGGCCTTGACGGTGTAATCAACTTCCGTCGAGGTATCAACGCGGACCGATACGCTGCCGGAACCAGAAAGCGCGGGGTTAATGCCAACGTCGCTTGCCGAAAACGCATTCACGTTCGCAGTCAGCTGCGCGGTCGTCTGCGTGCCGTTCAGCCACGCGGTGATTTGCGCCTGCATGTTGGCATTGGCGGTGTTTGAATCGCTGTAGGGTTGCGCCGTGGTGTCCGACCCTGCGAACAGGTAGCGGCCGTCCAGCTGCGTGTTCATCATGTCGCCCAAAAACGCCATGCCCTGCTTTGCGAGGGTGGTAATTTCGCTGATGTCGGTATTGCCGCCAAGAACAGATGAATTGATGGCGGAAACAAGCTGCGAGGCAAGCCCCGATGCGCTCGTCATCGTCTGGCTCATCAGGTTGATGCGGCTGGTGGCGTTGTCGATGTTGGTGGAATACGTATCCAGCGTGTTTTTATCCATGCGCAAACGCTGCACGCTGAGGGAATCGGTGCCAAGACCCGCCAGCGTGTCATATTTTTTGGATGTAGACATTTGACGCTCGAGGTCATTCAGCGTCGAGGCGAGGTCCTTCAGGCGGCCCGTCTGGGTCTGCGAGGAATTGAGGAAGGAAAGGCCATTAACTGTCGTCATATCATGTGACTCCTTTTTTAACCGACGGTCTGCAGCAGGTCGTCGAGCATTTTTTCAGTCGCCGACACCATGCGGGCGGCGGCGGAATAAGCGGTTTGCACCCGCACCAGTTCCGCCACTTCCTCGTCAATGTTGACGCCGGACTGGTCGGCATTGCGGGTATCAAGCGTGGTCAAATAGGTGCTTTCGGTCGTGGCGGTCTGCGTCGCGGCGCTGGAATCTTCCGCCTGGCTGGTAACGATGGACCGCGCGTAATCGGCAAGCGAGCTATTGGCAAGCAGGCCGGTCGAAAGGTTGCCGCCTGCGCCAAGGTGGCTTTGACGCATCGGCGTTTGCGCAACGCCCGCAACCTTAACGCCCATGGCGGTCAGGGGCGTGCCGGTCACGTTTTGTACGGTCAGGTCGCCGCCCTGCGTCGGGGTCATTACCAGCGCGCCGCCGGGGCTTAAGGTCGCGCTTAAGCCCGGAATGGCGTTGAGCGATGCCAGCAGTTCGGTTGCGGTATCGGTCGGGCTGATCGAAATGGTGACCGGCGATTGCGCGCCGACCTGCACGGTGAACGACGGGTTTTGCGCAGGGAAGGTGCCAAAGTTAAAGCCAAGGTCCGCCATGCCCGCGGTGCCAATGCCGGTATCGCCAAGCGTAATGTCGCTGCCCGCATTAAAGACCAGCTGGCCCGTGCCCGACAGCGACGCAACGTTGGAGCCGACGGAAGCATTGATGTTGTTGACAAGGTCCGTCGCCGTATCACCGGGATTGATGGTGATGTTGACGGGGCCGCCGCCGGCATCAATGCTGAAGCTGGCGGGCAGTGTCATGTGCGGGGCGGCATCAAGGCTTGGCGTATAGCTGGTCAGGCTGGTGGTGCCGTTGATGCGGTTGCTCTGCGTCAGCCCCAGCGCGCCGTACAGCGTGCCAGCGGAAATATCTGCCGTGCCGCGGCCTTCTTCATAGGCATAGGCGCCAAAGGCGAATTCCGACACCTTACGGATAATTTCGTTCGAGCCGGATTGCACGACCTGGCCGTAGGTGCCGCTGCGCAGCAGCGTCGGGTCTGCCACCACGGCGGCGTTGACCTGAATTTGGCCGGAAAAGCCGACGTAGCCGGTGGGCGCGGGGTCCGCCGTGCTGGCGGGCACGTTGCCGGAACTGTCTGTAAACAGGCGCAGGCCCTGCTGGTCAAAGCGGCTGGCCATTTTTTGCGCCAGCTCATCCATTTGCGCCTGATAGGTGGGCAGCGTGTCATCGCGCATTTTGAACAATGCGCCCATTTCGCCGCCAATCTGGCCTTGCGTGACTTCAGGGCCGCTGGCGCTGTCGATGAACAGGCCATTGGCGCCGCCGCCGGGGTAATAGGAATTGGCGGCAAGGTTGGTGTTGTTGAAGACCAGCTGGTGCGCGTTATCATCCACCAGCGTCTGGCCCTGTTTGGTCATGACAACCAGCTGGTTATTGTCACCCGCATAGGTCGATACCTGCATGTACTTGGAAATGTTGCGCACGGCAAGGTCGCGCTGGTCTTCAAGGTCGGCGGTGGATTTACCCTGCGCGGTCAGCTGGCCAATCTGGCGGTTCAGCTGGGCAATATTTTTCAGCTGCGTGTTGACCGCATCGACGTCGCTGGAAATTTGCGTATTGGCGTCGTTCCGCATCTGCGTCGTGAGGTCGGAGAATTTGTTGAAGGTTGATGCCACCTGCTGCGCCGACTTGACGACAGAGTTAAGGGCGGATGAATTGTCCGGCGACTGCGACAATGCGGCAAAAGCATCCGACAAATCACCGATCTGGTTGGAAATGGCGGTCTGCGCATCCGACGAGCCATGGAAGGCCTGAATACGGTCAAGGAAGCTTTTTTCAACCGCCGCGCCGGACGATACGCTGTTTTGGGTCACAAGGTCGCGCAGCAGCGTTTTGTCCACGTTGCGCATAATAGAATCCAGTGTCACGCCATTGCCGATGCCGCCGACGACCAGCGTTTCCTGCGGCAGAATTTTCCGGGTATAGCCTTCGGTCGAGGCGTTGGAAATGTTCGTGGAGATGGTGTCCAGTGTCCGCTGGGCAGCTTTCAGGCCGCTAAGGGCCGATGTTAATGAAAGTGTTGTCATCTCTTGCACCATGAATAGAGGATAGATGTCTCCACCCCGTTACTAAGCAATCCCCGTGCCAGATCGTATATATAAGGACTGTTTTTCAACCTATTGTTTGAAATCAATGGTTTAAGCAATAGGCGGTTTTACGCCTGCATAAGTGGCATGGCCTTTGCAAAGATACCCCTAAGATATAAAGGAGCGATCGGCAGGGTTATGATTAACGCGCAGGGCTATAATGCCTTCAAGGCACAGGGGGACGACCGCACGGCAGGCATGCCGGTTGCGTCCACCGCCGCCAGCGCGAAAACGGCCGGCGCGAATAGCGGCCAGTTCGCCCAGCTGGTGCAGCAGGCATCCGGTACGGCCGAAACCGAACCTTCCATGAAAATCACCGTGCCTGCCCCCGTGCAGGCTGCCCGTAATTATGATGACCGTACGGCAGGCCTCGCCAAAGAAAACGCAGAGTCCGAAGCAACGCCGGATGCGGATTCCGGCAGCGACAAAAAAACCACGTTCTGGGATTTCCTTGTCGGCGTGTTTGACACCATCAACCCGCTGGAACATCTGCCTGTCGTCAGCACCATTTACGCCAAGCTCACCGGCCATAAAATGTCACCCATGGCGCGCATTGCCGGTGACACGCTGTATGGCGGGCCGATTGGCACAGCCGTGGGCGTGACCAGCGCGATTGTGGAAAAAAAAACCGGCAAGGACCTTGGCGAAAATATGCTGGCCATGCTGACGCCGAAAAGCAAAGCCGCAACCCCTGCCGCCAGCAGCGCGGATGATGTGCAGGTTGCGGTGGCGCAGCTGCCGCGCGCGAATATCGCGTGGAACGACACGGGCGCAGGCACAAAAAATTCCGCCGAATATGCGCAGGTCGCAACCGATAATATTATCCGTTCCCTCAGCAAAGACGTGACGGTGCATGAACCCGCGGCAGGCAGCGTGATTGCCAAGGCAAGCAGCACTGCTTCCGGCAACGGCATTTCCAGCCTGTCACCGCAGGAGCAGAACGTGCATGTGGCGCTTGCCAATCGCACGGCGGCGGACCCCAGCCGCGGCTATACGGGCCGCAAGAACATTGTTTTCAAAGATTTTGCCTCGACGCAGACCCCGCATTTAAAACCCCTGCATCTCGCGTCGATGCAAAAGCAGCCGGCCAGCCTCACAGCGCCCAACCCCGGGCCGGTTCTGCAAAGCGGGGGCGCAACGCCCGCAGCCAAAACGGCCACGTCTCCTGCAATGACCCCCGTGGCAACAACGGCTGACGGCGCAACGCCCGCGACCCCCGCATCCCAAGAAGCCCCGGTGGCACTGCCTCAGAACCAGGTCGTGCCGCCGGAGCTGATTGCGCAAAAAATGATGATGGGCCTCGATAAATACGCCGCGCTTAAAACCGGCAACATGGCCTATAACCGCGCGCTTGCCAATTAACACTGAAAGCGTTGACGCGGCGCGGGGTTGTGCCAGAATGACCCTATGAACATTATCGTCCAGACCCAGTCCTTCGCTGCGACCACTGCCGTGCTGATCGTCGGGAATAACCGTTTTGACTGCACGCTCGGCCGCGGCGGCGTGACGCTGGAAAAGGCGGAAGGCGACGGCGCAACGCCCATCGGCACCTATCCGCTGCGCCAGCTTATTTACCGCGCCGACCGCATGGATGCGCCGCCGGAAACCGGCTTGCCGTGCGAGGTGCTGACCCCCGATACCGGCTGGTGCGAAGACCCCGCCGACCCAGCCTATAACACCAAGGTCGTGCTGCCGCATACCGGCGGCGTTGACCGCATGACACGGGACGACGCGCTTTATGACATGGTTGTGGTCATTGGCTATAACGACGACCCCGTGGAAGCAGGCAGAGGCTCCGCCATTTTCATGCACCTCGCCCGGCCGGATTTTACCCCTACTGCCGGTTGCGTGGGGTTGAAGCCCGATGATTTGCGGAAGGTTTTGAAACTGCTGGATACTTCCAGCCATATCACCATCCTGCCGCCGCGCGCGGAATAAGCCTTCCTTAAAATCCCCGCAAAATATCGCCCAAATAAGGCTTTCGGCATGATTCTCCATATTGACCTTGGGGCGGAAGGCCTTATGATGCGGCTTCCAAAAAGAGGTGCCGAATTATGCCAAAAACGAATCTGAAAACCGACGATCAAGATGATGCCGAAGTTGCCGACGTTGGCGGCGTTTCCGGTGCCCGCCTGAAATCCTTCATCGAGCGCGTCGAGCGCCTCGAAGAGGAAAAGAAATCCCTCGCCGAAGACATCAAGGATGTTTACGGCGAAGCCAAGGCCACGGGCTTTGATGCCAAGATTATGCGTAAGATTGTCTCATTACGCAAAAGCAACCTCGAAAAACGCCGCGAAGAGCAAGAGCTGCTGGACCTTTATATGTCCGCCATCGGCATGGTCGAGTAACGCTTTCCGTCCGGCAGCCTTCGGGCAAATCGGCAAAAAATCCGTCAGCCCCTTAAAAAAGTTGGGGATTTTGGCGGCAAAGGCTTTTATACTGGCCTCTGCCGTATTATCCTTGGGCGACAGGGTCCAAGGGTTGGCGGCTTCTTTCAGGGGCGTTATTCAAGCGTATGCAACAGCGTCATTTCATTCCGGTTGTACTGGCCGCAGTCCTTACCGCTGCCACTCTCGCGCCGCTTCCGGCGCGGGCGCAGCAATCCAGCGACATTACTTTTGACGATGCCATCGCCGCGTTCAACTACGGCGATAACGACCAGGCCAACAAAGATTTCTACAAGCTTGCCGGCACCGGCGACCCGCGCGCGCAATACTATCTTGCGTATATGCTGGACGCGGGCCTGGGCACTGGGCAGGACGTCAACAGCGCCGCCAACTGGTACCGTAAATCGGCGGACCAGGAGTATTTACCCGCTGTCGTTTACATGGGTTACATCTATTCGACCGGCCACGGCGTGCAGCGCGACGATAAAATGGCATTCAAGTGGTATACCAAAGCCGCGCAGATGGGCGATGCAATTGCGCAGAACAACCTTGCCACCATGCTGCGCCTTGGCCGCCCCTATGCGAAAAACCTGCCGCTGGCAGCGCAGTGGTTCCTGCAGTCCGCCATGCAGGGCAATATGCGCGCGCAATATAACCTTGCCACCATGTACCGCCTTGGCGACGGCATTCCGAAGAACGAAGCGGAAGCCGTACGCTGGTACACCTACGCCGCAAACCAGGGCGACATGTATGCGCAAAACGCGCTGGGTTACATGTACCGCAATGGCCTGGGTGTCGCCAAAGACACGCAAGCCGCGCTGGACTGGTACCGCCGCGCCGCCGAACAAGGCCACGTTGCCTCGCAAATGACCATCGCCCTGATGTATGAAATGGGTGAAGCGGGCGCGAACGGCGGCATCAACGAAGCTTTCACGTGGTACATTCACGCCGCCGAACAGGGCAATGAAAAAGCCATGCACCGCCTTGGCTACATGTATGAAACGGGGCCGGATAAAGTGACCGGCGCCGGTATCCAGCAGGATTATAAAGAAGCGCTGCGTTGGTACAAAATGGCGGCGGACGATAAAAACTATCCGCCCTCCATGGTCGCGCTGGCCAGCATGTACGAACTGGGCAAGGGCACGCGGCAGGATGTGCTGAAGGCCCGCCAGTACTACGAGAAAGCCGCCAACTACGGCGATATTTTCGCGCAGATTTCACTCGCCAGCATGTACCGCGATGGTATCGGCGTGACCAAGGACCCCATCAAGGCTTATACGTGGTACCGCATTGCAGGCAGCCAGCTGCAGCCGAACAATCTGCTGCACAACATGACGTCTGCTGAAACGGACATGAACGCGGAAGTCGCCAAGAATTCGCAAACCCTGTCCGGCCAGCTTTCGCCGTCCGACAGGACGAATGCGGAACGTCAGGCGAATATCTTCCATCCTGCGTCACCCGTGCCGGTGCGCAGTGGCGGCGGCACCAACCCCAAAGACCAGCCGCTGGTCTACGACAAGTAATCGTCGCGCCTAGCGCCTTATCAGGGGGATTTCCCGCGTCATGACTCCGCGCCAAATGTCCGAGCACCAAGCCATCATCATCGGTCTTTCCGCCGTCGTCGTCTCCGTCGATGACGGGGAGCCGAAAGTTTTCATCGTCCGCGGTGCGGAACACGCGCTGTCCGTCGGCGTGCATCCGACCAATGAAGAAGGCGACGCGCTGCCCTTCGGCCCCTTCGAGCCTGAAAAACATTCAACCCTTGAAGCCGGCCTTCGCGCATATGTGACGGAACAAACCCCGCTGCACCCCGGCTATGTCGAGCAGCTCTATACCTTCGGCAACCGCGGCCGCTATGCGGGGCAGGCGGCGGAAAATCACCGCGTCGTTTCCATCGGCTACCTTGCGCTGACCCACCAGGCGCGCATGCGCCAGACCGAAAAAGTTTTCTGGGGTGACTGGTACAGCTACTTCCCGTGGGAAGACTGGCGCCTTGGCAAGCCCAAGATCATCAATGACGTGATCGAGCTGGGCCTGAAGCGCTGGGTTGCGCTGGCCGACAGCAAGGAAGAAAAAAACCACCGCCGCACCCGCGCCGATCTCTGCTTCGGCCTTGATGATATTCCGTGGGACGAGGAAAAAGTGCTGGAGCGGTACGAGCTGCTGTACGAAGCGCGCCTGGTGTACGAATCCATCCGTGACAAGGGCACGAAGGTTGACTACGTGCTGGTGCCGGGCCGTTCCATGCTCTACGACCACCGCCGTATTCTGGCGACCGCCATGGGCCGCCTGCGCGGCAAATTGAAGTACCGTCCCGTGGTGTTTGAACTGGTGCCGCCGGAATTTACCCTGCTGCACCTGCAAAAAACGGTCGAGGCGATTGTGGGCCACAGCCTGCACAAGCAAAACTTCCGCCGCCTTGTCGAAGGCTCAGGCATGGTAGAGGAAGTAAGCGGCAAAAAATCTGCCGAAGCCGGTGGCCGCCCCGCTGCGCTGTTCCGCTTCCGCAAGGAAATCGTGTACGAGCGCCCGGCGCCGGGCATGAAGCTTTCACCCTCGATACTCTGATTTTCGGTTTTCAGGTTTTCTAGTTCTTGAACCGGACCGGCTTCAGCAAGGTCACGCGGCCAGCGCCGCGGGCAAGGCATTCGGCAATTTCGGTTGCGCATTTCTTTTGCAGGTCGGTGCGGGCGGGTTTTGCCGCCTGCAGTGCCAGCAGGAAAGACTGTTTATTTTCTTTCTGCGCGGCTTCAACCGTATGGCGCATAAAGGGGCTGTCAAAATCCGGCGTGCCGCCTGCCTTCAATAAACGCTCCGCATTATCAAAGGCCGCCCAGCGAATGGCAGCCATGGTGGCGTTTTGCCCGCTGCTGTCCTTCATGTCAAGATCCGCCCGGGCCAGCAGCAGGCACGACAGCAGCAGGCTTTTATCATCGCTCTCCGCCGCCAGCATCAGCGGCGTGACGCCCTGGTTGTTTGCGGCATTCACGGGTGCATCACGGCGCAGCAATTCAGCGGCAAAGGCGCTTTCGGCGTTTTTCATGGCGTAGTGCAGTGCGCTATCCCCGTTCTTGTCGGTCAGCGCAACATCTGCGCCGCGCGCCAGCAGCAATTGCGCCGCAGGGCCGAAGCCTTGCGTTGCATAGCCCATCAGCAGCGTGCGGCCGTCCTTGTCACGCATGTCAGCGTCTTCGGGGAAGGCGCGTAAAATTGTATCCGCCGCGTTCAGCTTGTCCTGGTACAGCGCGACTTGCAGGGGCGTATAGCCATCCCCGTTCCGCGTCTGCCGTGCGGCGGGGGTGGATTTTAAAATCTGCACAATCTGCGCCGCGTTATCCGCATGTTTTTCGGAAGCCAGCAGGTGAAAGGCGCGGGCGGCAGCAATCGCCGCCTTCTTTTCGCGCACTTTGTTCTGCACGGCATTGAAGGCGCTTTTAAGGATCATGGCTTTTGCGCGCCTTTGCGGGCAAAGCGCACGGTCTTCATGCCGCGCACGGCGGTGGTGCCATTCATGACGGCGGCGGTAATATCGCCGCGCTCCGCCTGTTTTTGCTGTTGCGCTGCGCGCGCCGCCTGTTCCCGCGCTTCCGCTTCCTGCCGCGCAAGGCGCAGCGGCTGGTCGCGGCGGGTGGCTTCCAGCTGTATCAGGAAAGTCGCGTTGACTTCCATGTTGGCGACAACTTTTGCAACCTCGGTCGCGTTATCGGCAAAGTCGACAATGCCGTGCAGCTTCATCAGCGCGGCGGCGCTGTCCAGCATGCTGTAGCGTATCGCCTGCATGGTGGCGTTGACGCCGTTGTTGTCCACTGCATGAACATCTGCCCCGTGAAAGGCGATAAGGGTGATAAAATCAGGCGCGGTCTGGCGGCGCACGCCGGTCATCAGCGGGGTTTCGCCGGCGTGGTTGCGGGCGTTCGGGTTTAGCCCTTCCTTCAGCAGCCGGCCCAATACGGGCATCGGCAGGCCATCCATGGCGTAGTGCAGGGCGGTATTGCCGTTATTGTCGGTATCATCCAGCTTCGCGCCAAGGGTAATCAGCAGGTCAAGAGCCATGCCGGTGCCATAGCGCGCCGCCTGCAGCAAAACGGTTTCACCCAGCGCGCCGCGTTCCGCCAGCACAGCGGGGAAAGCCGCGGCAATGGCGCTGGCGGCGGCAACTTTACGCGAGTTAAACACGGTGGATTCAAACGGGGTCTGGTGACGGTCGTTACGTTCGTGCAGGGCGGCGGGGCAGGCGGTCAGCAGTTTTATGGCGCCTGCCGTATCATCCGCCTCAAGCGCATCAAACACTTTTTGCGCGGTGCGGCGCGTGCGAAAACCCGCCGCCTGCTCCCGCAGTTGCGTGAAGATACGGCAGAGGGAAAAGGTTTCGCTTTGCATGTTCGCTGTGGTTGTTACGGGCGTGTCCATGAACATCAGCCCTTTGTACCGGGACCGGGTTTTTTGAAGCGGATAGTCTTTATTTTAATCGGCCGTGCCGTGCCGGTGACCATACTGCCCGCAACATCCGCGGTGCGCTGCTGTTTCACCTGCTGCGCCGTGATAATGGCCTCGGCATCCGCCTTGCGGGCAGCTTCCGCCGCCGCCTTCTGCGCGCCGTTGCGGCGCGACATGGAATTCAGGAAATCATAGTTCTTTAGCTGGTGCGCATCCGCCCGTGCGTTGACGAGGATGACATCGCGCTCAAAATCAACTTCCCCGCCCGCGTCCATCAATTCCTGCGCGTTCTTTAGTTTACGGGCATCCATGGCGTGCATGGTGGCGTTCAGCTTGTCGTTGTCGACAAGGTTCAGCTTCATGCCAAGGGCTAAAAGCTTCGGCAATTCGCCCAACTGCTTATCCGTCCGCGCTGCCAGCATCAGGGGCGTCTGCCCGAAATTGTTGATGGTATTGATGCCAAAACCGCGCTTGGCGACAAGTTCGGCCATTTCCGCTGTCGGGGTCAGCGCGGCATAATGCATCACAACACCGCCTTGCGCATCGCGCAAATGGCCATCTGCGCCAAGGGCCAATAGCTTGTCGAACATTTCAGTCCGGCCCTTTTGTGCAAGGCGCATCAACAGGCTGATATTTTTGGTATCGCAGCCATCGACGGTTTGGGGGAAGGTATCGGCCAGCAGCTTTGCATCATCGCCATCGCGTTGCAGGCAGCGTTCCATCAAGGTATCGCCGGCATCATCGGTGCGGGTGAGGACGCTGGGCTGGCGGCGCACAAGGCGGCGCGCGTCATTCTCCCGCCCCTCACGCAGCGCGCGTAAAACTTCTTCCCCCGTCTGCTCCGGCGGGTAGCCGAGCGCGGCGATGCTGAAATTGACGAAGCTGTTGCGGAGTATGCCCATGGCGAACCCTGAGGTGATTTGCGCATCAGTATAATCTACTATTATGGCAATGTTGAATGATTCTTTTAATCCCCCGCGAACTGCCCGTTGATTCGCTTTGTTGAGCGTAAAACAGCCGCGCAGGCGGGTCATAAAACATAGCTAAATCATTGTTAAATATGACTAAAAAATTATGCTCAAGTTAATCATATCTTCATTGACTTATGCTCTAATAGAGTATAGGTTATACTCAACTAGAGCAAATTAAGCGCCCGAACAAACGGGCCAGCCGCTAAAGGCAAGATTATAGGTAAGGAGCCACCCGAGATGTTTGATACCGTCACCCAAGACCTGAAACTCAGCTACACCCCCGGCGTTGCCAAGGAAGCCGCCCCCCTTTACGACCGCGTCCGCCGCGTCGTGAACGAGCTGGACTGGGCCACCTTCGCCCCCTACATCCTTGAAATCAACCGCGTGAAAAAACAAATCGGCGCGGTCGTGCTGGCGCACAACTACATGACCCCGGAAATTTATCACTGCATTTCAGACTTCGCGGGCGACAGCCTGCAGCTGGCGCAGCAAGCCTCGAAGGTCGAGCAGCAAATCATTTTGCAGGCGGGCGTTCACTTCATGGCCGAAACCTCCAAAATTTTGTCGCCGGACAAAACGGTGCTGATCCCCGACCTCAAAGCCGGCTGCTCGCTCGCGTCCTCCATCACCGGCGCGGATGTGCGCCTGCTGCGTCAAAAATTCCCGGGCGTGCCGATTGTCACCTACGTCAATACCTCGGCCGACGTGAAGGCTGAATCGGACATCTGCTGCACATCCTCCAACGCGCTCAAAATCGTCGAGAGTCTCGAGAGCGACACGGTGCTGATGATCCCCGACAAATACCTCGCCGGCAACATCGCAAAACAGACGAAAAAGAAAATCCTCACCTGGGAAGGTGCCTGCGAAGTGCATGAACGCTTCACAGCCGAAGACATCCGCAAATTCCGCAAGGCATACCCCGGCGCCGTTATTCTGGCGCACCCGGAATGCCCCGTTGAAGTCACGGCGGAAGCGGACTTTGCCGGCTCCACCAAGGCAATGGCAGACTACGTGACCGAAAAGCAGCCCGCCAAGGTCGTGATGATCACCGAATGCTCGATGTCAGACAACATTGCGGTCTTGAACCCCAAGGTCGAATTTGTGCGCCCCTGCAACCTGTGCCCGCACATGAAACGCATTGCGCTGCCGAAAATCCTCAATAGCCTGCTCACCCTGACGCATGAAGTGACGGTGGAGCCCGCCGTTGCCGTCCGCGCCAAGGCGGCCGTTGACCGCATGCTGCAAGCTTCGCTGTAATTTCCGGTGCAATTTTAAAGACTTTACGAAGGGATACCAAACCATGACCGCACAAATTAAAGATACCGCAGATGTCGTCATCGTCGGCTCGGGTGCCGCGGGCCTTATGGCGGCGCTCACCCTCGCGCCCCGCCGCGTGCTGGTGCTGTCTGAAAAAGCGCCGGGTGGTGTTTGTGCGTCGCAATGGTCGCAAGGCGGCATCGCCGCTGCTGTCGGTGCGGAAGATTCAACCGAAAGCCACGTGGCCGATACGCTGAAAGCCGCAGCCGGCACGGCAGATGCTGCCGTCGTCCGCGCGCTGGTCGAAGCCGCCCCCAAATACATCGAAATCCTCGCCCGCTACGGCGTGCAGTTCGAAAAGGACGAAACGGGCGCGTATAAACTGTCCCGCGAAGCCTGCCATGCCCGCCGCCGCGTCCTGAAGGTCGCTGCCGGTGATGGTTTCGGGTATGAATTGATGCGCGCGCTGACCGAAGCCGTGCTTAATACTCCCTCCATCGAATTCGTTTCCGGCGTATCGGTCGAGCGCATTGTGCGCCGCGACGGCCCCGCAACGGGCGCCGTGCAGGGCGTTCTGTGCCGTAACCTTGCGGATGGCAAGGCTGTTATCTTCGGCGCGCCGGCGGTGCTGCTGGCAACGGGCGGCCTTGGCGGCCTGTACGCCGCAACGTCCAACCCGCTGCACGCCATTGGCCGCGGCATTGCCATGGCCGCGCGTGCGGGCGCAGTAATTTCCGACCTTGAATTCGTGCAGTTCCACCCGACCGTGCTTGATATCGGTGAAGACCCGGCGCCCCTTGCAACCGAAGCGCTGCGCGGTGAAGGCGCATACCTGCTGAACAGCCGCGGCGAACGCTTTATGCTGGATTACCACGAAATGGCCGAGCTTGCCCCGCGTGACGTTGTCAGCCGCGGCCTGTTCGCGCAAATCCAGAAAGGCCAGAAGACCTACCTTGATTGCCGCCATATCGACACCACGCATTTCCCGGCGCTGATCTCGGCGGCGGCACGCGCAGGCCTCGACCCGAAGCGCGATCTTATCCCCGTCACGCCGGCTGTTCACTACCACATGGGCGGTATTGCGACAGACCTGAACGGCCGCGCCTCCATCTACGGCCTTTGGGCTGCGGGTGAAACGGCGGCAACCGGCCTGCACGGCGCGAACCGCCTTGCATCCAACTCCATCATGGAAGCAGTCGTCATGGGCGCGAAAGCGGCGCAGGACATTGAAAACTTCGTTGTGCGCGGCTACCAGCCCCTGCGCCTCAACGCGGCGGCGCAACCCGCCCTGCCGCATACCAGCATGGAAGCGGCAGTTGGCGAACTGCGCCATATCATGACAGACCTCGTCGGCGTCATCCGCCATGAAAAAGGCATGAAGGATGCCATCCGCGAAATCGCAACGCTGCAAAAAGCAGCCGAAGGCCGCGATACGCGCACGGCAGACATGGCGCTTGTTGCCCGCATGATTGCGGTATCGGCCCTGAACCGCACCGAAAGCCGCGGCGGCCACTGCCGCAGCGACTATGCGCTGCCGGTGAAAACGCCCGAGCTGTCCAGCAGGATGGCAATGTTGTAGTTCTTGCCTGCGACGATTGTTGTGCCGGTCACATCGCCCACAATGACATCGTTCGAGCTGGTGCCGTTGAGCGCTGTGTCCGTGCCTGCCTTACCGTTGGTGCTGCTGAAGCCATCGACAGTGACGACGATGTCCGTCGACGCTGTGTCAGAAGCCAATGGACCGCTGAGCGCAGTTTCGGTAGCCGTCGCGACGACGTGCAACGTGAACTGGCCGCTGTAGCCGGCTGGCGGCGTGATCGTCAGCGTGGTCAGGTCCAGAGAGCTGACATTGGTCGGCGTGGTTGCACTGGTTACGATGACCGTGTGGCCTGCAGCATCAGTGAGCACGGAGTTGACCGGAGCGCCCGAGATGGTGGTGACGTGAGTCTCCGAGCCATCGAAATCTCCGTAGGTCACTTTGACCGAGCTCAGCTTGACAGGGCTGTCCTGGACGCCATGGTTCAGTTCGTAGGCAGTGTAGAAACCTTCGCCGCTGCCTGACGAGCTTTCTTGCAGGGCTGAAACGGTCAAGCCTGACGCTTTGAGGTCAGCCACCGAGGCGTAGAGCAACTCGTTGGTGCTGTTCAACGCCACTGTCGTGCTTTGGCCGTTCACCGTCTCCTTTAGGTTGATCGCGTAGTTGCCCGGACCATTCTGGTTGTAGTGGTAAATGTCCAGGGTGTAGTACCCGGACGTGGTCGGGGTAAAGCCCGATCCTGTGATTGCCGCGCCCGCCCCCCAGGTTGCGCTGGCGACCTGATTGCCACCGATGGTGATCAAAAGGCTGTCGTCGGCGGTGCCGGTGAAGTTGTAGGTGTGACCTGCTTCCAGATAGATCAGGCCGGACAACTTAGTGCCGGTGCCTTGCGCCACATCGGTTTGGGTAGCGGAGCTGACAGTCGTGTGAGTGGTCGGGGCTGTTGTGGTGTTGAAACCAGCCCGGATGGTCGCTGCATCTGCCCCGTTGCCACCCGTTCCCATGCCGGTCAGCGTACCGACCCACACATCTTTGACCAGGCCAGTCGAATGAACGACGCTCGGTAGCACGGCGATTTCAGGCTTGTCGACAACCGGTGCCACGGTGATCGTGCCCGTCGCGCTGCCCACGCTCGCCAGACCACGGTTATCAACCGAGGTGTAGGTGAACGTGGTGCTGCCGCTCCAGTCGTCAGCCGGTTTGAAGTACAGAGTCGCGGTGTTGCCGGTGGCAGCGATGCTGCTCAGGTCGGTGACCGGGTGCAGGCCGGCCGCATCGGTGAAGAAGCTGCCGTGCGCGGTCGCCGAAGCGTCGATGCTGAAGTGATTCACAGAGCCGTCGACATCGCCGCCGGTCAGCGTGACGGTGACCATATGGTCTTCGTCGTTGCCAGCATTCACCGTGTTCACGGTTGGCGCATCGTTGATTTCGTGAACGGTGATCTTGCTGGTCGCCAGTACCGAATCCTTCAAGTCAGTGCCGCTGCCGTCCATGCCAGTGTCGGTGACTTTGATGGTCACGGCGCGGTCGCCATCGACAGGCAGATCGCCAGGGCTGTTGAACTTGATCGACTCGATCAGTGCCTTGTACTGCGCGACCGTTGCAGTGCCGCTGATGGTGTAGCCAGTCACGACACCCGAACCGTTGGTGGTTGCGACAACCGAGACGCCCACTGGGGTGATGTTTTGACCGGTGAAGCTCAGCTGGTCGCCCGCTTGTACAGCGACCGATACCACGGCCTTGCTCAGCGTGCTGTTGTCGACGTCATTGAGGTTCAGGTTGCTGACGATCGATGTGGCGGTATCGCCTTCGTTGAACGTCACGGTGTCACTGTGCACAGTCGGGATGTCGTTGACCGTGGTGATGTGAATCGTCGACGTGGTGCTGGCGCTGTGGTTGAGCACGCTGCCGTCATCAACAGTGATGTTGATGATGCGGTCGTCCTTGGACGGGTTGTGGACCGAGTTGTCGAAGGTGATCGACGAGATTGCAGCCTGATATTGCGCAGCTGTACCTGGACCGAATGTGATGGTTTTGCCAATCACGATATTCTGGGCGTCTTTCACGTCGGTCAGGGTTACGGTCAGACCATTGGCGTTGCCGACGGCCAGCAAGTCACCCTCTTTGTAGTTGGTCAGCGTCACCGTCGCGCTTTGCAGCGTGGTGGTGTCCACATCCTTCAAGGTGAAATCGGCAGCGATCAGGCCCGGACCCTTGCCTGGGGCGGTGACGTCACCGCCCACCAGAGTTTCGTTCCAGGTGTTACCGAAGTCATGACCGGTGCCGCTGTGGCCGATTTCCGGCGCGTCATTCACGGCCGTCACTACCACGTTGAAGTCCAGCGTCTTGCTGACAGCAGCTGCCGCGCCATCTTTGGCGGTGGCGGTTACGGTCAGCGGGATGCTGCCGTTGAAGTCCTGCGGTGGAGTGAGCTTCAGCGTGCTGAGGTTCCAGCCAGTGATATCGACCGACGCATTGTCGGTGCCCGCCTTGAACGTGTGACCTGGCGTGCCGTCGGTGAGGACAGAGTCCTTCGGCAGCTTGCTCATGGTCAGGGTCAGGGTTTCCGAACCGTCGATATCGGTGGTTGCCGCCTGAATGGTCGACAGAGCGATGGCATGATCTTCAAGACCGCTATTTAGGGTTTCGACCACTTTGATGTTGTCGATCACACCGCCCACGCCGTTGCTGTTGGCCGCTACGAACTCCAGCTTGGTGTTTGTGCTGTCAGCCACCAACTGAGCTGGCACGTTGAAGGTCAGCGTAGTCATGCCCAGTTGATGAGTATTCAGCGTCGCGATGATGGTGTTGTTCCACTTCACATAGATCGCTGAGTCGTTGAGCGCTGAGTCACGTGGGGAGTAATCCACCGAAATCGTGTAAGTCGCGCCAGCCTTGGTGTTCAGGCTAGTGAACACGTTGGACGCGTCACCCGCGTTACGCTCCAGTTCAATCACGTTATCGCTGCTGCTGGTGTTCTGGCCTGCACCGTAGACGCTTGGCGGATTGATCTCGATGGTGTTGCCCGAGTTACCGGTGTGCCATACGCCGCCGGTGAGGGTTTCGATGTTGTTGGTCGTTGCGCCATCCACGCCCAGCTTCGCCACGACACCCATGGTCAGCGTTGGCGTATCGGTAACCGGCGCCACAGTGATGCTGCCTTGACCGTTGACGGTTGAGGACAGGCCACGGTTGTCCACTGCCTTGTAGGTGAAGCTGGTGTCACCACTCCAGTCCTGAGCAGGTTTGAAGTAGATGGTCGCGCTGTTGCCAACGGCTGTGATCAGGCTGTTGATGCTCAGCGCCTGGGTGCCTGCTGCGTCACGGTAGAAGGTGCCGTGGTCAGCGAGGGTGACCAGGCTGAACCGGCTTACGCTGCCGTCCACATCGCCACCGGACAGGGTCACGGCAATGAGGTTGTCTTCATTGCCAGCGGCGCTGGCCGCATTGACGGTCGGGGCGTCGTTGACTTCGACTACAGTGATTTTGCTGGTCGAAACCACAGAGTCCTTCAGGTCAGAGCCACTGCCGTCCATACCGGTGTCTGTGACTTTGATGGTCACGGCGCGGTCGCCAGCGAGAGGCAGGTCGCCAGGGCTGTTGAACTTGATCGACTCGATCAGCGCCTTGTACTGCTCGACGGTTGCAGTGCCGCTGATGGTGTAGCCGGACACCAGGTTGCCGGTCTTGATTTCGGTGACAGTCACGCCATCTGGCTTGGTGCCAGTGAAAGTCAGTACGTCGCCAGTGCGCACAGCGACCGTTACCACTGCGTTGCTCAGCGTGCTGTTGTCGAGGTCATCGAGGTTCAGGTTGCTGACGACCGATTTGGCTGTATCGCCTTCGGTAAACGTCACGGCACCAGTGCTCACGGTCGGAACATCGTTGACCGTGGTGATG
>JAPWJZ010000003.1 GCA_028283745.1 Micavibrio sp. | reverse complement strand
GCGGTGTGTCGTCGCCGTCTTTTTTGTCGGCGTCCGGGCCATTCTGGCGTATGCCGGCGGTGGCGAGGTCGTAGAACTTCGCCTGCATGTCCTGCCACATGGACAGGTTGCGCTCGGTCATGTCCTGCACCATGCGGGTGACGGGGTTATCAATCGTGGCTTCGACCATTTGCTGCTGGAAGCGTTTTTGCTGTTCGGAGAACATCTGCATGTTCTTTTCCAGGAACTCGCCGAACACGCCCTGCGCCGCGTCATCGTAGTAGCGGATGAACTTGGTCATCATGTCGGTCGTGAAGATGGGCGATGCGCCGTTTTCCTGGTCGATGATGATCTGCACGAGGATGGAGCGGGTGATGTCTTCGCCGGATTCAGCGTCCACCACCTTGAACTCCACGCCCGAACGGACGATTTCATGCACCTGCGCCAGCGTGATGTACGAGCTTTTCTCCGTGTCGTACAGACGACGGTTCGGATATTTCTTGATAACCCTCATGTAGCGCAGTCTCCTTCTTTTTGTCTTTAGTCCATAAAGTGGCCGCCATTGGTGGCGATATTCGCGCCGGTGATGAAGCTGCTGTCCGGATTGATCAGGAAGCAGACGACATGCGCGACGTCCTCCGGCGTGCCGAAGCGGCCGACCGGAATTTGCGACATAATGCCCTGGCGGATGTTTTCGGGCACGGCCATGATCATCTCCGTCTCGATATAGCCGGGGGAGATGGTATTAACCGTGATGTTCTTTTTAGCGACTTCCTGCGCCAGCGCCTTGGTGAAGCCGTGCATGCCGGCCTTGGCGGCGGCGTAGTTCGACTGGCCGAACTGGCCCTTCTGGCCGTTGATGGAGGAAATGTTGATGATGCGGCCAAAGCTGCTTTCCAGCATATAATCCAGCGCGGGGCGCGTCACGTTGAAGACGCTGTCAAGGTTGGATGACATGACGTCGCGCCACTGGTCGACGCTCATTTTGCGCAGGCTGGTATCACGCGTGATGCCGGCGTTGTTGATGAGGATGGTGATGGGGCCCAGCTGCGCCACAATCGCCTTCACGCATTTTTGCGTTTCATCAAAATTGCCGACGTCGCATTTGAAGATGTGGATGACATAGCCCTGCTTGGCCATTTCTTCCTGCCACGCCTTCGCTTTTTCTTCGTTGCGGTAGGTAGTGGCGACCGTGTGGCCCGCCTTGGCAAGGCGCTGGCAGATGACGGTGCCAATAGCCCCCGTCCCGCCCGTTACAAGGCAGACCCGCGGCACAGCCACGGGCGACGGCGGGGTGGACGTATCGGATGATGAATTTTTGGACATTTGTTCTTTTGAAATGGGTAATACGGAGGTCATAAAGAAAGCTCCCTGAAACTAAAAAATTAACGCAGCAATATCAACCTTTGTTTGGGCTGTTTATCCTGGAAGCGTTACAGGGACGAAAATAACCCCCGTACGGGTCTTCCGGCTGGAGATAACATAACTTTTTTGCCGTGCGCCCGCAAGTTAATTAACTCCAATAAAGCCCAATAAAAGCGTATGTTTTACGATGAATCAGTCTTGCAAAAGATGCTGCGCTGCACCATCCTGCACCTTATAAAACCAAATTCGTTTACAACAGCAAAAGGATAGAAAGCATGTCCGCCCCGAACTCTTTTGCGGGCCCCTTTGGGGGCACCACCGACTGGCAGCAATATTGGGACAGCTGGTTTCAATCGCAGCGCGCCTTTTTTGATGCACAGCACAAAAACAAACCGGCTGACGAAAAAGACGACAGCCTGCAAGGCCAGTGGGCCGAATTTTTCAAGGCATGGCAGGGCAACCTGACCCCCACCCTGCCCGGTGCGGCCAGCTACCAGCAGCACTTCCAGAAGGCGGGCCAGCAGTTCATCGACATGCTGCAGCATTTTTATGCGCAGACCGGACAGAACAAACCGGTGGGCGATGTGACGGGCGACTGGCTGAAGACCATGCAGAATTACTTCCTTACCATGCTGCAGGCTAATACCCAGCCCGTGAACCCCATGGAAAGCATGAAGGCTGCCGCCGACGCGTTCATGAAAACCAATGGCGCCTGGGCTTCCGCTTTTCAGTCGGCGGGCAACCCGTTCGGCGGCTTTAACCCGCAGGCGGCTTTTGGCGGTTTCGGGCCGCAGCCTTTTGGCTTTGCCGGTTTTGGCCAGCAGGGTTTTCAGCAAGGCTTTGGCGCTTTCGGCGGTTTTGCGCCGCCGCCAAACTTCGGAACAGGTTTTGGCCAAAGCTTCGGTCAGGGCTTCAACTGGGGCCAGCCCCAGCAGCAATGGAACCCGCAGGCCTTCCAGAATTTTGATCCCTTCGGCTTCTATGCCTCCATCCCCGGCATCGGCTATACCCGCGAAAAGCAGGATGAGCTGAACCACCTGTACCAGCGCTGGGTGGAATTTGACGGCCAGACCCGCAAGTACAACGCCGCCATGGCGCAGGTCGGCCTTGAAGCCCTGCATAAATTCCAGGAATACATTGCCAACCCGCCGAAAGACGCCGAAAGCCTGAAGTCGCTGAAGGAAGTCTACGCAAAGTGGGTGGATGTGTGCGAGGACGTCTACGCCAAATACGCCATGTCCGATGAATACACCAAGCTTTACGGCGAGGTCGTGAATGCCTTGATGCAGTTCAAGGCGCAGATGAACCATATCACCGATGAAATGGCCGGGCAGATGAACCTGCCGACGCGCAAGGAAGTGGACAGCCTGCACCAGCGCGTGCATGCCCTGCGCCGCGACAACATTGCCCTGCGCAAAGCCGTGGATGAACTGCGCGGCATCAAGCGCCCTGCAACCGCCAATGCCACTGCCCCAGCCAAACCCGCTAAAAAAGGAGGCAAAAAATGATCGCCATCCAGCTGAAGCCCGAGCAGATTTTAAACGAAATCACCAACTTCAACGTCAAGCTTGCCGAAGGCATTAAAAACCTGCGCAACGTGGGCGACCTGCCTGCGGGCGTGACGGAAAAAGAAGCCGTCTATACCGAAGACAAGCTGACCCTGTATCACTACAAAAACCCCAACCCCGATGCCGCGAAAAACAAAACGCCGCTGCTGATTTCCTACGCGCTGGTCAACCGCCCCTACATGACCGATCTGCAGGAAAACCGCTCCACCGTGCGCGGCCTGATGGAACAGGGGCAGGATGTTTACCTTATCGACTGGGGCTACCCCGACCGTTCCGACCGTTTCCTGACGATGGATGATTATATCAACGGCTACCTCGACCGCTGCGTGGATGTTATCCGCGAGCGACATGATGTGGATGCCGTCAACCTCCTCGGCATCTGCCAGGGCGGCGCGTTCTCGCTCTGCTATACGTCGCTGCACCCGGAGAAAATCAAGAACCTCGTCCTTATGGTGACGCCGGTTGATTTCCAGACGCCGGAAAACATGCTGAGCCAGTGGATCAAGCATATTGATGTTGATTTGCTGGTGGACAGTATGGGCAATATTTCGGGCGACCTGATGAACTGGACGTTCCTGAACCTCAAGCCCTACCGCCTGCTGGCGCAAAAATACATCGACATGGTCGACATCCTCGACAATCCCAAATCCGTCTGCAACTTCATGACGATGGAAAAATGGATTTTCGATAGCCCCGACCAGGCCGGTGAATGCTACCGCCAGTTCGTGAAGGAATTCTACCAGCAGAACAAGCTCATCAAGGGCGAAGTACAGCTGGGCGGTGCCACCGTGAACCTGAAGAACATCACCTGCCCCGTCATGAACATTTACGCGCAGGACGACCACCTTGTGCCCCCCTCCGCCTCCAAGGCACTGGCGGCGCATGTGGGCACCAAGGATTATACCGAAGTGTCGTTCAAGGGCGGCCACATCGGCATTTACGTGTCGGGCAGCGCGCAGGCGCTGGTGCCGCCGTCTATCGGCAAATGGCTGAACGAGCGTAAATAAGCTTTACGGATGAAACTTTTTAAGCCCGGCGGCATCAACAGGTGCCGCCGGTTCTTTTTTGGGTGTATCGCTATCCTGCAGCAGTTGCGGCTGGGCAGACAGCGCAAAAGGCTCCGGCAGGTTGCACAATGCATCCACACCTTTTTCCGCGATGACTGCGGCCAGCACGTCATTCGAATGGCGCGCGCTTACACCCGCCGTGCGGTCGAGCGAGAGGGTGATGTGATAAAACTTCGATGCTCCGTCGGCATCCAGCGTGGCCTGCCGCTGGCGACCGTCCACCTCTACCACCAACACCTGAATGCTGCCGCTGTCATGATAGCCCACAACCTCGACATGTTCGGGCAGCGGCGGCAGTTCGGCCGGCGTTGCGGGGTAACGGTGGGTAATGTGGTGCGCAATCACCTCGGCATACTTCGGCGGAAAAGCTGCCAGCAGCTTTTCGCGGGATTCCGGCTCAATCACATAGGCGGCATAATCTGTCATAGATTTATTATAGCATTTTAAGCGGGCCATTGTCACCCTGCTGCCGGAAATGCCGGTTAAATCAACAGCGCCAGCAGCGACAGGGCCAACGCGGGCGGAGTTACAATGGCGCCCCATTTCAGGAACTCCCAGAACCCCACGTGCTGCCCTTCGCGCCGGAGGGCAATGAGCCAGAGGATTGTCGCGAGCGAACCGGTGACGGAAATATTGGGACCAAGGTCAACGCCGATCAGCACGGCATCCCGCAAGGGGCCTGTTACCTGCGCGGCCCCCACTGCCGCACCGCCAATAAGCCCGCTTGGCAGGTTGTTCATGAGGTTGGAAATAACGGCAACGCCAAACCCCGCCGACATGACGCCCGCCAGCGGCGACCAGCCTTCCAGCGCGTGCAGCGCAGAAACAGCGGCATCCAGCGCGCCGGCACTATTGATGCCTTCGATAATCACGAACAGGCTGGCAACAAGAGGCAAGACGCTCCACGACACATGCTTCAAAACCGAAATCGCGGCGCGGCGGTTTTAAGCGCGACAGCCCCGCTCGCAATAACGGCGGCGGCGCGGCAGGCGCGCCAAGATCCTGCCCCATGGCTGATGCCGCCAGTAGCGTCACGACCAGCAGCACGATGCGCAGGCGACGTTTTCACCGGTCACAGTAGCGGTTTTTCTTCACATGGTTATCCAGCAGCCCCTTCAGCATGGGGCGGGACAGCAGGTAAAGCCCCGCGTAAGTCACGGCAATC
>JAPWJZ010000001.1 GCA_028283745.1 Micavibrio sp. | reverse complement strand
AGGAATGCCTACACCGCGGTCTTCAACCTCTCCACCACATCCGTCCCTTCGGTGAAGGCCATAATGTTTACGTCCGCCTGCGCGGGTGAATATTTGACGGCGTTGGAAATAAGGTTCGCCAGCGCATCTTACGCATCAGCTTCTCATCAAGGCTGATGGCGGCGGGCAACCCGCGCACGTTGACATGAATTTTATGGTTAGGTGAAATATCCTGAATATCCGCGCCGACTTCATGAATGACCGCGCCCAGGTCAACCCGCTTCGGTTCCAGCTGCAGCATGCCGCTTTCAATCATGTGGCCGGAAATAATCGTGTCGATCAACCGCACTAAACGCTCGACGGCGGAGCGTACGGTAATGGCGCGTTTCTCAAGCCCTTCACGCCCGATGGTATCGCCGCGGCGCTGAATGATCTGCGCGTTGCCGTCAATAATCGTCAGCGGTGTCCTGAATTCATGCGACACCATGGAAACGAAGGTTTTCTGCTGCTCAACGATCGTCTTTTCCTTGGCTAGCGATGTTTCAAGCTCCGCCGACTGCGCGGCCAGCAAGGCCTGCTGGCGTTTATAGGCGGTAATGTTGGTGGTGGAAATAACAATGCCATTGCCTTCCGTCATGCGCCGCGCCTGCAACCGCAACCAGGTGCCGTGCCCCATTTTAAATTCCATGCGGCCTTTGGGGTTGCGCCACCATGCGCGCATTTCCTCCGCCCGCGGGTCATCCTCCGCAAGGCCTATTTCATGGGCGACCAGCGTGAAGGCCTCCATGATATGCACGCCCGGCGTCAGCAATTTTGCGCTGGCGGGATATGCCGCGTAGTAATGCTGGCTGACAAAGGTAATAACGCCTTTTTCATCAATCGCAATCAGCGCATCGGGGCTGGCGGCAATAACGGTATCTGCGCGGCGGTTGGCTTCTTCCGCCTCGCGCGTGCGGCGGACGATAAGATCTTCAAGGTGGCGGCGGTATTTGTCCAGCTCCAGCTCGGTTTCCTTTTGCGCGGTCACATCACGGCAATGCAGCACAACGGAACGCACGGTAACATCCAGCAGCAGGTTGGAACCAATCACTTCAAAATCACGCCAGCCGCCATCGCGGTGGCGAAAGCGGAATGCCAGCGGCTGGCCATCACCGGGGTTATATTCCACCAGCGATTTGAATTCCACGGTTACGCGGCCGCGGTCACCGGCCTCAACGTAATCGAAGAACCCTTGCCCCAGCACTTCCCAGAGGGCAAAACCCAGCTGACGGGTAAAGGCGGGGCTGGTGTATAAAATGGTGCCGTCGGCATCCAGCAGCGCAATAATATCGTGCGAGTGTTCGATGATGCCGCGAAAGCGGGCTTCCCCCTGCTCGATGCGCAACTCGGCGGCGGCAAGATCTTTCAGGGCCAGCAGCTTTTCCAACAGGTGTTTGGCCACGTCCGACCGCAACTCAGTCATGCTGAGGACTTCGTCGATGCCCATATTCAGGTACATGCGGCGCTTCTGCCCGGGGTTTTCCGACAGCACCACGTAAGTTTTGCGCGGATATTTGCGGGTGATGCGGGCGATATCTTCCGCCGTCAGGGCAATTTCACCGTCGAGGAAAATGATGTCCGGGTCGCGGTCAATCTCCGGCAACTGGTCGGGCGCGAAGGTGGAGATACTGAGAACATAACCTTCAAGGTTGTTAACCATAACTTCTTCAAGGGCGTGTTGTGTGTCCAACCCCTTGGAAATAATGAGACTATTTAGAACCTGCGACATATGCCCGCCCCTTAATCTTGACTATATCAAACAAAACCCCGTATCGTAACCCCTGCTCGGCATGGCGTTTACGGCTACAGGCACATATATAAAAGTCACGTGCAGAAACCCGCCAATATTGCTTGACATAGTCGGTTTTAAGCGTATATTGCCTCATCTCGGGCGACATGTGCGCCAGAGTAGAGATTCCTGACAAACACTTGAAATGAAACGGTCATAAGCTATGTACGCAGTCATTAAAACCGGTGGTAAGCAATATCGCGTCATGAAGGACGATGTCCTTCACGTTGAACTGCTTGACGCCAAAAAAGGCGACACCCTGAAAATCCTCGAAGTGCTGATGGTCGGCAGCGAAGGTAAAGCAACGATTGGCTCCCCCACTATCGCGGGCGCAAGCGTGTCGGCTGAAGTCGTCGATCACATTAAAGACGACAAAGTCATCGTCTTCAAAAAGAAACGCCGCCAGAACTACCGCCGCAAAAACGGCCATCGTCAGAACTACACGGTTCTGAAAATCACTGGCATCACGGGTTAATTTTAGAGAGATTTAAGGAGTAATACGTCATGGCAACAAAAAAAGCAGGCGGTAGTACCAAGAACGGCCGCGACTCAGCAGGCCAGCGACTTGGCGTCAAAATCTACGGCGGCCAGGAAATCAACCAAGGCAGCATCATCGTCCGTCAACGCGGTACGGAATACCACCCCGGCAAATTCGTCGGTATGGGCAAAGACCACACCCTGTTCGCTAAAGCGGACGGCGTGGTGAAATTCCACGGCGGCCCGAAAGGCCGTCGCTACATCTCTGTCGTCCGCGCTCAAGAAGCTGCGGAATAAGACTTCAGAGGCCAAACCAATTCCGAAAACCGGGGGAAGAAATTTCCCCGGTTTTTGTTTAGCGAAAAACCATGAAATTCCTCGATGAAGCGAAGATCTACCTCGAAAGCGGCAAAGGCGGCGCCGGCGCCGTTGCTTTCCGCCGCGAGAAGTTCATCGACATGGGCGGCCCTGATGGCGGCAACGGCGGCCGCGGCGGCCACGTTTACTTTGAAGTCGTCCAGAACCTGAACACACTTATTGATTTCCGTTATACCCAGCATTTCCGCGCCAGCACAGGCGACCATGGCCGCGGCTCCAACTGCTCGGGCCGCGACGGCAAAGACATCGTCATTAAAATTCCCGTTGGCACCGTCATTCTTGATGAAGACAAGGAAACAGTGCTGTTCGACTTCGTCACGCCGGGTGAGCGCGTGCTGTTCCTGAAGGGTGGCGACGGCGGCTTTGGCAACGCGCACTTTAAATCCGCCACCAACCGCGCCCCGCGCAAAGCCCTGCCGGGCTGGCCCAGCGAAGAACGCGCGGTCTGGCTGCGCCTGAAGCTGATTGCGGATTCCGGAATCATCGGCATGCCGAACGCCGGCAAATCCACCTTCCTGTCGGTCGTATCGCGCGCGCGGCCTAAAATCGCCGATTATCCCTTCACCACCCTCGCCCCGAACCTTGGCGTTGTACGCAGCCACGACAACGAGTTTGTGCTGGCAGACATTCCCGGCTTGATCGAAGGCGCATCCGACGGCGTCGGCCTCGGCACCCGCTTCCTTGGCCACGTGGAGCGCACGCGCGTGCTGATGCACCTGATCGACGGCACGCAGGATGATATTGTTGCGGCCTACAAAACCATCCGCGCCGAATTGAAAGCCTATGGCGGCGGCCTTGCCAAAAAACCCGAAGTCATCGTCATCAACAAAGCCGATGCCCTGGGCCCCGAACTTGCGGAAGACCAGCGCCAGACGTTGTCAAAGGCGATCCGCAAAAAAGTCCACCTGATTTCCGCCGTCAGCCATCAGGGCACGGATGATATTCTGGCCGAACTCTGGAAGCACATCCAGAAAGGCCGCGCCAAGGAAGCCGATGCCGCTGCGCATACCATTGAGCTGCAGGATACCGTCTTTGACGACGAGTAATTCCGCTTTCCACGGCAAATACCCCTATCCATAACCTTCCAAAAGCCCAAAAGTTTTCTATGTTTTAAGCCGCTGGCTTGATAGAATTTCTGGCAGCCCTGTCATGAGCTTTTTTAAAGTTTTTGCTGAAGGATAACGCCAAGTCATGAGCGACGCCCTGATCGACGTTTTCGCGGGAGTGCTACAGGTGGATGCAACCCAGCTGGATGACCGTATGCCCCTCGCCGCCATGGAAAAATGGGACAGCCTTGCCGCCATGCACCTTGTTGCCGCGATCGAGGAAAAATTCAAAGTTCACCTCTCCACCAAGGAAATCATGAACGTGACGGCCATCGGCATCATCCGCAAAACCCTGCAGGAAAAGAATGTCCGGATTTAAGGCAAAATCACGCACGCATTCCGGCAAATGCACGGGGATTTTCTTAACCTCTGCCGTGTTAGCCTTGATGCCGAACCTCAAGGATTTTTAAGACGATGCTGATGCAGAACACGTCATCACCCACCCCTGCCGCCGCCGGTTATCCGGACGGGTTGCCCGGCCTTGTGGATGCCGTGCAGCACAAGAACCCCATGCACCGAAAGTTCATGGCGGGCGCACTGGCGCAAATGACCGTCGATGAAACGCAGAGGCTGGAGCAATACATTGCCTATTGCCAGCAGCGCGGCTTGACCATCGATTACCTTTCCGACTGCTATCTCACGATTGTCGGCGATACGCTGCGGGAGCAAATCTACTTCCAGAAGCACCGGCAATACCGCTATTCAACATTTGCCGAAGTCGGCGCGAGCGTTTATTTCAACGACGAGTATATGTCGTTCTACATGTACGGCCTTGCGCTCACGGCCTTCCTGTGGCCGAACCACCTTGCCATGCTACGCTTCTTCCGCGACAATCTGCCGAAAAATTCCGGCGGCAAATACCTCGAGGTCGGGCCGGGCCACGGCTATTACCTGATGACCGCCATGGAATACGCGGGCTATGACAGCTTCACCGGCATCGACATCAGCGAAACCAGCATTGCGCAGACGCGCGCGCTCATCCAGCACTTCGGCGGCGGCCGCCATGCCGAACGGTTTGACTTGCAGTGCATGGATTTTCTGGCCTGCACCCTGCCCGCAGACAGTTTTGATGCCGTCGTCATGGGTGAAGTGCTGGAACATGTTGAACAGCCGCAACTATTCCTGAAACAAGCGGCGCGCATTGCCCGCAAGGATGCCTATATTTATATCACCAGCTGCCTGAACGCGCCGGCGGTTGACCATATCTTCCTGTTCCGCGATACAGCGCAGCTGGAAAAACTTTTTGATGACTGCGGCCTTCGCATCCGCCAGCAGCTTGTCTGCCCCTATCAGGGCACAACGCTGCAGGAAAGCATGGAAAGCCTGCTTGCCGTCAACGTCGCCTATGTGCTGGAGAAAAAATAGCTCCCGCCGCCCATTCAAATAACAATACCGATAACAGAAGGAATAAACATCATGGCCCGCACAGAAAACGCACCGCAGACCAAATACCTGAAAGACTACAAAAAGCCGGATTTTGACATTGCCAATGTTCACCTGCTGTTCGACATTCGCGAAGGCACCACGACCGTCACAACAACAACCAAATTCATCCGCGCCAACAAGGCTGCAGATACGCTGGTGCTGGATGGCCAGAATCTGACGCTGAAGCATGTTGAAATGAACGGCGAGACGCTGTCGCACAGCCAGTTCACGGTCGACGATGACCACCTGACCATCAACGGCGTTTCGGATGCTTTTACGCTCAAAACCGTCACCGAAATTCACCCGGAGAAAAACACCGCGCTTGAGGGACTTTACAGCTCCAGCGGCAATTACTGCACGCAGTGCGAGCCGGAAGGCTTTCGCAAGATTACCTATTACCTTGACCGTTCCGACGTGATGACCACGTTCACGACCCGTATCGAGGCTGATAAAGCCACCTGCCCCGTTCTGCTCGGCAATGGAAACTGCATCGACAAGGGCGACCTTGAGGAAGACGACGAGCGCCATTATGCCGTGTGGGAAGACCCCCACAAAAAGCCCTGCTACCTGTTCGCCCTCGTCGCCGGTAACCTTGGCCATATCCACGATACATTTACCACCATGACCGGCAAAACGGTTGACCTTTTCATCTATGTCAACCCCGGCAACGAAGACCGCTGCTGGCATGCCATGGAATCCTTGAAGAATTCCATGAAGTGGGACGAAGAAAAATACGGCCGTGAATACGACCTGAATATTTTCAACATCGTCGCCGTCAACGACTTCAACTTCGGCGCGATGGAAAACAAGAGCCTCAACATTTTCAACTCCAAGCTTATCCTCGCCCGTCCTGAAACCGCGACGGATGCCGACTATCTTGCCATCGAAGGCGTGGTGGCGCATGAATATTTCCACAACTGGACCGGCAACCGCATCACCTGCCGCGACTGGTTCCAGCTGAGCCTGAAGGAAGGCCTTACTGTCTTCCGCGACCAGTGTTTTTCCAGCGACATGAACTCCGCTGCCGTGCAGCGCATTGACGACGTAGAGGGATTGCGTAACGCACAATTCCCCGAAGATGCCAGCCCCATGGCGCACCCCATTCGCCCTGACAACTACATCGAGATCAATAACTTCTATACCGCCACCGTCTACGAAAAAGGCGCGGAAGTTATTCGCATGATGCACACTCTACTGGGCGCGGAAGGTTACCGCAAAGGCACCGACCTCTACTTCCAGCGGCACGATGGCCAGGCCGTCACCTGCGATGACTTCGTGAAGTGCATGGAAGATGCCTCCGGCGTTGACCTCACGCAATTCCGCCTCTGGTACAGCCAGGCCGGTACGCCGAAAATCAAGGCGTCTTCCGCCTATGATGCCGCCGCCAAAAAATTCACCCTGACACTGGAACAGGAAACGCCGGATACCCCCGGCCAGACCGGCAAGAAACCAATGCACATTCCCGTTGCCGTTGGCCTGCTTGGCACATCGGGCAAGGACATGCTGGTGGAAGGCACGCGCGTGCTGCACCTGAAGGATAAACAGCAAAGCTTCACGTTTGATGCCATTGCCGAAAAACCGGTGCCGTCCATTCTCCGCGGTTTTTCCGCACCCGTAAAACTTTACAGCGACCTTACCGAAGACGACCTGCTGTTCCTCATGGCACATGACAGCGACGGCTTCAACCGCTGGGATGCCGGACAGACCTACATGCAACGCCTCGTCCTCGGCATGGCCGCGGGCAAGGAAATGAAACTGCCGCCCGCCTGCCTTGATGCCTTCGGCGCACTGCTTGCCGATACGGCTCTTGACAAAGCTCTGCTGGCAAAAGCGCTTGGCCTGCCGTCCGAAACCTATCTGGCGCAATTGATGGATGTTGTGGACGTTGACGGGCTTTACAGCGCTCGCAAATTCGTGATGGCGGAGATTGGCAAAAAATATGCCGACACCTTCGAAAAGATTTACAAGGACAACGCCGAAACCGGCCCTTACAGCCCGGCGCCGCTGGATGTGGGCAAGCGCCGGCTGAAAGGCGTTGCGCTGCGTTACCTGATGGAAGCGAAACCGCATGATGCCGTCAGCCATGCTTCAGCGCAGTACCGCTCCGGCACCAATATGTCGGACAAAGTTTCCGCTCTCGCCATCCTGACGGATACCGATACGCAGGAGCGCCAGGCCGCCTTTGATGACTTCTACAAGACCTGGTATTCCGACCCGCTGGTGCTGGATAAATGGTTCAGCCTGCAGGCCATTGCCGACCGCAAGGACATCGTGGAAATGGTGGCGCAACTGACGACGCATCCCAATTTCACATATAAGAACCCGAACCGCCTGCGCTCGCTGATTGGCAGCTTTGCCGCCGGCAACCTCAAGTGGTTCCACCGGGCGGATGGCGCGGGTTACAAGCTGCTGGCCGATACGGTTATCAAGGTCAATGGCATCAACCCATCAACGGCGGCGCGCCTGCTGACACCCCTGCGCCAGTGGAAACGCTATGATGCCGCACGCAAGTCCTTGATGGAGCAAGAATTAAAGCGCATACTGGCCGAGAAAGATATTTCAAACGACGTGTTCGAAATCGCGTCGAAAAGCCTGACGTAACGCCTTTCATTTAAGGGTAGTTGAATGAGCGACGACAACGAACAAAAGTGCATTATCTGCCGCCAGACTTTTCATCCCTATCCTATGGGTGAAAAGAACGGCACGATTTTGCTGTCCTGCAAAGCCTGCGGCACGGTGATGACCGAACCGCTCGTCACCAAAGACGAGCTGGATGCGTATTTCGCCAGCATCGACCCGCAAATCACCCACGTGCCGGACCCGGCGCGTGAAATTGTCGACATGAAAAACCGCATCATGCGCCTTGGCAAAGACGCCACCGCAAAGGGCAAGCGGATTATCGACGTTGCAGCGCGGCAGGGTTACGCCATAAAGGCAGCGCACCTGCTGGGCATGAAGCCCTATGGCATCGACTCCCACGAATTTTTCACGCGCTTCGCGCAGGAAAAATATCCGCCGGAGCTATTCCAGAATATTTCGGTTATGGAATATGCAGATGCCAGCCCTGAAAAATATGACTGCGGCATTGCTATTGAAGCCTTCTGCGAACAGCCTGATCCGGATGCTTTCGTGGCCGGGCTTGCCCGCATCATCAAGCCGGGCGGCACTATGTATATCGAGGAAGTGGACGGCAACAACTTCAACCTGCCCCGCAACTTCGCCAACTGGTCGTACGTCGACCCGCCCTTGAACTTCCTTTACCTTTCCAAAAAAGGCATGGAAGCTTTGCTGGCGCGCCACGGCTTCGCCATCCAGAAAATGTTCTTTACATGGCGCCCGATGATGCGCTTCATTGCCGTCAGACGATAAACGCACGCTGACCGCATAAAGGACATTTTACCGGTGCCCGCCAAACGCTCCGCACGCCCTGATTTTACCTATGAGGATGCTTATAACGGCATCGTCTGCGGCATTGACGAAGTCGGCAGAGGGCCTCTGGCAGGCCCTGTTGTGGCTGCCGCGGTCACCCTGCGCCGTGATCAATGCCCCAAAGACCTGCTGGCTGAAATCAACGACAGCAAAAAGCTTTCTGCAATTAAAAGAGAACGTTTATTCAAAGCGATAAATGAATATGCTTACGTATCACTTTCGGAAGTATGCGCCGAAGAGATCGACCGCATCAATATTCTGCAGGCAACATTCCTTGCCATGCAGCGCGCGCATAGCAGCCTGCACAAGCTTATGGGGAAAACACCGCCGATTGCGGCACTGGTAGACGGCAACCAACGGCCTAAGCTTTTACATGAAGTTTCCATCCAAACCATTGTAAAAGGCGACGCAAAAAGCCTGTCTATTGCAGCTGCATCCATCATCGCAAAGCATCACCGTGACGTTTTAATGATAACCCTTGCCGAGAAATTTCCGCAATACGGTTGGCAGACAAACGCGGGCTATGGCACGCAAGAACACTTGGAAGCCCTTGAAAAGCATGGCATTACCCCCTATCACCGCCGCAGCTTTGCCCCAGTTTCTAAACAATCAGTTAAAGTAAATTCTGCAAACTACTGAAAAATTTGACTCTTTATTGAAGATATTTGTTGACGGCGAGTCATGAATGAATCATGATTCTAGCTATGAAGACCTTGGAAAAAGCCGGCGTTAAGACGCTCAAAGCAAGCCTCCCCCGCAACGAAATTCTTGCCGGGGACTGCATCGAAATCATGAAATCCCTGCCCGCACGGTCGATCGACCTGATCTTCGCGGACCCGCCCTATAACCTGCAGCTTGGCGGCGACCTCACCCGTCCCGACAACAGCAAGGTTGCCGGTGTGGATGATGCATGGGACAAGTTTTCCAGCTTTGCAGAATACGACAAATTCACGAAGGCCTGGTTCCTTGAAGCACGCCGCCTCCTGAAAGATGATGGCGCGATGTGGGTCATCGGCAGTTATCATAACGTATTCCGCATGGGCGCGCAGTTGCAGGACCTCGGCTTCTGGATCCTCAACGATATCGTCTGGCGCAAGACCAATCCCATGCCCAACTTCCGCGGCCGCCGTTTCACCAATGCGCACGAAACGCTTATCTGGGCGGCGAAATCTGAAAATTCCAAGTACCGCTTCAACTACGACGCCATGAAGGCCCTGAACGAAGACCTGCAAATGCGCTCCGACTGGACCATCCCCCTTTGCACCGGCGGCGAACGCCTGAAAAAAGGTGACGGCCAGAAGGCGCACCCGACGCAGAAGCCCGAAGCGCTCCTGCACCGCGTCATCCTGTCCTCGACCGACATCGGCGACGTTATCCTTGATCCCTTCTTTGGCACCGGCACTACCGGCGCCGTCGCCAAAAAGCTCGGCCGCGACTTCATCGGTATCGAGCGCGAGAAAGACTATATTGCCCACGCCAAGGAACGCATTGGCAACATCAAGGCCGGCGACGATGAAAGCCTGCTGAAGCCGATCGAGAAACGCGCCGAACCGCGCGTCCCCTTCGGCCAGGTCGTTGAACAGGGCATGCTGCCCGCAGGCTCCGTACTGTTCGACCATTCCCGTCGCTATTCCGCCCGCGTGCGTGCCGACGGCAACCTCGTCGCCCGCAACCACACCGGCGACCACAAAGGCTCCATCCACAAGGTCGGCGCGGCCCTGCAAGGCCTGCCCTCCTGCAACGGCTGGACGTTCTGGCATTTCGAGAACAAAGGCAAGGTCTGGCCCATCGACGTGCTACGCCAGGAAATCCGCTCCCAGCTGGTCGTGACCGAATAACAAGTTTTAACGAACCTCCAAAACTAAAAACCCCCTTGCTGTGAGCAAGGGGGTTTTTGATTATTGGTAACTTGAAATAGTTACTGTTTAAGCGGCACAGACGCCAGCCACTTGGTCATATCTGGATCAAGGAACACATCTGCCTGCGTCAGCTCGCCATGCATTTGCGCACGGGCTGTCCGCAGGTCAAGCTGGCCACCTCTTTTTTTCAGCGCCTGAACTTTGTCCACCGACTGTACACGGAAGCGGAAACGCACATAAAGGCGGCGGTCAAGGTTGCGCGCTGCCGTCATTTTATCCAGCAGAATTTTCGCCTCATCCATGGGAATCTTCAGGCGGTCAAAGGTCAGCGGCTGGTTCATGATCAGGATGTAGTAAATAGGCATGTACGGCGACATATCTGTATCCGTGCAGAGAGGCATGGGGTCACCGGGCTGCGGGCCACGCCGACCCGTATTAGGCGCCAGCAACATCATAGACCCGACGCGCGTCAGAGAGCTTTGCTTGGTAAAAGGGAAATCCTGCGTTTCAAAGTTATAGGTGCCAAGGAAAATAGTACCGCCGACTTCGAACTGGATGCGGTAATAATCTTTTTTCGACATAACACGGTTCGAGATCATCTGGCGGATCTTGTTCCAGTCAAAGTCGTTCTTGCTGTTTTCCTTCCACAAGTCGCAATACATAAGCTTGGCATATTCCTGCGAGATGATGGGGTCGCTGATATCCATGCCATCCATCATGACAAAGGTTTGCGACAACTCGCGGAAGGTCGGGGCAGCATATGACTCACCCATATCATTCTGCGGCGTTGCAGCCTTCGCCATGTCGCTAACGGCAAAGCTGAACGCGAGATAGCACATAACCGCAATCATGAAACGCATGGCAACGAATCTCACAGCTTGTCTCCCTCAAGACCATTGAATTTCAATATCATAGTGGCGGATAACGGTTTTCTCAAGCCCGCCGTTTAGGGGGCCTTACGGTGCAAAGGCGAATGGCCTTTTTCATCAGCGTCGGCAGCGCATAGTCGTCCATATTATCAAGGGTCACCCATATGGCGCCGGGTAAAGCCACGGTTTTTGGGGCCCTGCCGGACCATATTTCCAAAATAAGGTCGAAATGTGTGAAACTGTGCCGCACTTCCACGCCCAAGGCCCCAAGCCCTTTGGCGGCAACGGGCGGCGGCAGGTCTTTGGCGCTGGCGGCGTCTGCCAGCCAGTCGGTCGTTGGCAACTGGTACATACCCTCATAAAGCCCCTGCCCCTGGCGCTTGTGAATAAGGAAGCTGCCTTTTGAATCCTTGAGCCAGAAGACTTTGCCGAAGCGCATGGGCTTGACGGCCTTGGCAAGTTTGCGCGGCAGTTCTTCGGCAATGCCGGCCTTGCGGCCCACGCAATCCTGCCGCCACGGGCATGCGGCGCATTTGGGTTTACGCGGCGTACAGACGGTCGCACCCAATTCCATGAAAGCCTGCGTAAAATCGCCGGGGCGCGGCACGCCTTCAGCTAATTCAGCCGCGCGGGTTTTAATGCCAGGCTTTGAGAGCGGCAGCGGTTCTTCAATTTTAAAGAAACGGCTGACAACACGCTCGACGTTGCCATCTACCGCAACGGCAGGCTTGTCGAAGGCGATGGAGGTAATGGCCGCCGCTGTATAAGGCCCCACGCCCGGCAGTTCCAGCAACCCTTCAACCGTTTCAGGGAAACGGCCTTTATATTGTTCGGCCACGGTCACTGCGCATTTATGCAGGTTGCGCGCGCGGGCGTAATAGCCAAGCCCGGCCCATGCCGCCAGCACATCATCCAGCTTTGCCGCCGCAAGGGCGTTCACTGTCGGCCACCTGCCGATGAACTTTATAAAGTACGGGCCTACAGTAATCACCGTCGTCTGCTGCAGCATGATTTCAGACAGCCAGACATGATAGGGGTTGGGCCGCCTGCCCTTTAGCGCGCGCCATGGCATGACGCGCCGGTGGCGGTCAAACCACGCCAGCAGTTCTTCCTGCAGATGGGCGGTTTTTGCTGATTTCTTCTTGCTGGACATAAGGTTTTAAATAGACATACTTATGCCCCATGACAACTGATAACCGCAATACGGGCAACCGCCCGAAGCCGATGTCCGACCTAATGCCGGGCCTGACCAAAGATATTTTTGGCCGCAAAAACCTGCTGTTCGGCAAAATGGTATCCCAATGGGCATCTATTGCAGGTCCTGAAATGGCGGCACATGCCTTGCCGCAGGATTTAAAGTTTCAACGTAAGGCTGAAAAGGACAAGGAAGCAGCGCAGGCCGTGCTTGTGCTGGCGGTCAAGCCAGCCTATGCGCTTGAATTCAGCTACCAGAAAGGCCTTCTTATCGAGCGCCTGAACATGTTCTTCGGCTATGCCGCCATCAAGGACATCAAAATCATCCAGAATGACAGCATTATGGATAAAAAAGCACCTCCGAAAGTTAAAACCAAGCCCCTGACCCTGCAAGAACAACAAAAGGTCGATGCACTGGTGGCCGGAATTCAAGAAAACGATTTACAAACAGCGCTAAAGAATTTAGGAAAAGCAATCCTCTCGCGCAAGGAGTAGCTCCTGCCGCGATAAACAATATGTAAAAACACCCAACAACAAGGTGCATCTCCTATGGCAAAAGTTGCCGCAAACACTCTCCGCAAGGGCATGGTCGTCGAATACAACAGCAAACTCTGGGTCGTAATGGAGAACGAATTGCGCTCCCCCGGTAAAGGCGCCGCTGTGGCGCAGGTCGTCATGCGCGATATCGCGTCCGGCAACAAAACCGATGTGCGCTTCGCAACCCATGACATGATCGAGCGCGCCCGCGTTGATGAGGAGGAATACCAGTTCCTCTACGCCAACGGCGACGAATACACCTTCATGCAGGTTGAAAACTACGAACAGCTTATCGTGGCGAAAGACCTTATCGGCGAACCCGCCCCGTTCCTGAAGGACGGCATGATCTGCCAGATGCAGATGTACGAAGGCCGCCCGCTTAACGTCACCCTGCCTGAAACCGTCACGATGGAAATCGTCGAGGCGGACCCGGTTGTGAAAGGCCAGACGGCATCGTCGTCGTACAAGCCCGCCGTTCTTGAAAACGGCGTGCGCGTCATGGTTCCGCCCCACATTGGTTCCGGCACCCGCATCGTCGTGAAAACGGCTGACGCTTCCTATGTCGAGCGTGCGAAAGACTGATCAAAATGGTTGTTAACGCCCGCCGCTCCGCAAACCTGAATGTCATGGTCGAGGCCGCTGAAAAAGCCGGCCGCAAGCTGATCCGTGACTTCGGAGAAGTTGAAAACCTGCAGGTGTCCCGCAAGGGCCCTGGCGACTTCGTTTCCAACGCCGACCTCAACGCAGAAAAAACCATTGTCGAGATGCTGCTGAAAGCGCGTCCCAACTACGGCTTCCTGCTCGAGGAAGGCGGGGAAAAGCCGGGCGAGGATAAAACCTTCCGCTGGATCATCGACCCGCTCGACGGCACCACCAACTTCCTGCACGGCATTCCGCATTGGTGCATTTCCATTGCGCTGGAAAAGGACAAGGAAATCATTGCCGGCGTCGTTTACGACCCGATCAAGGATGAAATGTTCTATGCCGAAAAAGGCACCGGTGCCTTCGTCACGTCAAAACGCCTGCGCGTTTCGGCGCGCACGGACCTGTCGCAGTCGCTTGTCGCGATTGGCGGCGCCCGCTTCGGCAACAAGCACTTTGAAACCTTTACGCGCGAACTTGAAGCCGTGACCCCGCACGTGTCGGCGACCCGCCGCTTCGGCGCCGCCGCTCTCGACCTCTGCTACGTCGCGGCCGGCCGTTACGACGGTTTCTGGGAGCGCGAGCTGAATGCGTGGGATGTTGCAGCCGGCAGCCTTATCGTCAAGGAAGCTGGCGGCAAAGTGACCGACATGGACGGCGGCAAGGACTTTATCTATGGCCGCAGTATCGTTGTTGGCAACCCCGCCATCCAGGGCGCACTGCTGAAAAAACTCCAGGCCACTTCCGACAGCAAAAATGACAAAGTGAAGTCGGCTTCCTGAAATAAGGACGTTCGCATGAAAAAATCTTTCCTGACTGCAACGGCAATGGTTGCCTTGCTGTGCCTTTCCTCACCCGCTGGCGCGCAATACCTGCGCGACTATAAAGTCGCCGATAAACCGGCGATTGAAATGGACCTCACCGCCATCGGCGATACGGATGCCGATGCGGCGGCAGACTTCCAAAGCCGCAAGGTGGATGCCGAAAACCTGCCCGCGCCCATCACCGCCGCCGCACAGCCTATGGCAGTACAGCAAACCACCTCGCCCTTCGCACAAGGCCCGCGTGGCCGCCTGATTACGCCGGTTGTGGAAGCCGTTGCAGCACCCGCACCCATAGCGCCCGCGCCTGTCGCCCCGGCCCCGGTCGTTACCGCACCTGCCGTTGCCGCCGCTCCGGCTGCCATGCCCGCACGCCAGTTGCTGGCCGCGGCGCATGATGGCGCCGCTGCAACATCCGCAGCCGCCGCATACCAACCCTACCTGACGGTTGCGCCCACGGCACGCCGCGCAGTAGTTGCCAGCGCAACGCCGACCGTGATGATTGATGCGCAGCCGGCGGCTGAAGCCAGCCTGTCCGGTGATGAAATCACGGCATCCGTGCCGAAGCATAAATTCATGCAGCCCATCGTCGAAGCACCCCGCCCGAAAGCTGCGCCCAAAGCTGTGCTGATTAAAGCATCCGCCAAAAAGACCGAGCGCGTTCAACTGGCGGAAAATGACTTTGACCGCCCGCAGTTCCAGCCGACGGTTGATGCCGTGCCAGCGCCCAGCGCGGCAAAGCCCGCCATCGTCAGCAAACCGCCCAGCATGCCGCCCGCCGTTCTGGCTCCTGTTCAGCCGCGCCCGGTTGCGCCTGTCACGCCCAGCAGCAACGCCCCGGTTGAAACGCCGCCCGCCGCACCGCCTGCGGAAGTCGCCGCGCCTGAATCACTACCCGCCCCCGTGGCTGCGCCCACCGCGCCTGTTGTAGCGGCACCCGCTGTAACCACACCCGCAGCTGAACCTGTGAACCCGCCCGTTAAAGGCGCGGTGATTGATGAAGCCGCCCCCGTGAATACCACGCCGGTCGAACAATCGGCGGATACCATGCCGGTTGTGCCGACCATGGCGGACCTGTCGCTGGACTTCAGCGCCAATACCAGCGACCTGTCGCCCGAAACGCGCCAGAAGCTAGACAATATCGTAAAGCAGATGAACGAGAGCGTTACGGGCCGCGTACAGGTGCGCGGCTTTGCAACGGGTGAAGACGGCGGCAAATCAAGCGCGCGCCGTATTTCCCTCTCCCGCGTGCTGTCTGTGCGTTCCTACCTGATGGACAAGGGTATTAAGCCCGCCCGGGTCGATGTACGCGCCATGGGCACGGAAACCGACCGCACCCCGCTTGACCGCGTCGACCTTATTTTTGTACGCGATTAACGCCGAAGCATTATCGAATAAAAAAAGCGGGGCTTTCACAAGCCCCGCTTTTTTTATGTCGCCTTTAACCGTGTTAACCCGCCTTCAGGTCCATCTGCAATCCGGCAAGATGTGTATATAGCTCTGCCTTGCCATACAGGTCGCCGTGAGCGCCTTCGGAAACAACGTCGCCTTTATCCATGACGATAATTTTATCGGCGTTCTGCACGGTTGACAGGCGGTGGGCAATAATCAGCGTCGTGCGGCCTGCCATGAGGTTTTTAAGCGCGTGATGCACGGCAATCTCGTTCGCTGAATCAAGCGCCGAGGTTGCTTCATCCAGCAGCAGAATTTTAGCATCCTTCAAAATCGCGCGGGCAATGGCTATGCGTTGCTTCTGCCCACCGGAAAGGCGGCTGCCGCGTTCCCCCACAATCGTCTGGTACTTCTGCGGCAGCGCGGCGATAAAGTCATGCGCCTGCGCCAGCTCGGCGGCGTGCTGCACCTCCGCATCGCTCGCCTCGGGCCGGCCAATACGGATGTTATCCGCCACGGTGAGGGAGAATATAGCAGGGTCCTGCGATACAACGCTGAGATGGCGGCGCAGTGCGCGCGGGTCAAGCCCGGCCACGTTTTCGCCGTCAATGCTCACCGCGCCCTGCTCCGGATCATAGAACCGTTGCAGCAGCTGAAAGACCGTTGTTTTGCCAGCGCCGCTGGGGCCGACCAGCGCCACAACCTGCCCCGCCTTGACGTTGAAGCTGATGTTGTTGAGCGCCTTGTGCTCCGGCCGCGTCGGGTAACGGAAGGTCACATCCGTCAAGCTTATGTTGCCCGCAATCTTCTCCGGCAACTGATGCAGGGTTTCGTGCATGGCCAGCGCGGGGCTGGTTTCAAACAGGCTTTGAATACGGTCTGCCGCGCCGCTGGCGCGGTTGAAGTCGCTTAAAGACTCGCTGATAGCCGTAACAGCCCCCGCCACCATCGCCACGTAAAAGATGAACGCCGACAAATCGCCCGCCGTCATTTCACCGCTTAAAACCTTGTGCCCGCCGGCCCAGAGGACGATGCCGATGGCACCAAATACCGTCGAGATAACGTAAGACACCAGAAACGCACGGGTATTTATGTAGCGCATAGCAGTGCGGTACGTGCTATCCGCAAGTCCGGTGAAATGCGCTGCCGCCGCATCTTCATAGCCGAAGGACTGGATTGTCTGGATACCCTGCAGCGTTTCAAGGCTATAAGCGCTGACATCCCCCACCCGCGTCTGCGTATCGCGCGACTTGGCGCGCACGCGGCGGCCGAACCACAAAATAGGCCCCAGCACCACCGGCACCGCCAGCAGCACCATGCCCGTCATGGAAGGGCTGACGACGCACAGCATTACCGTGCCGCCAATCAGCATCAGCGCATGCCGGAACGCCATGGGCAGGTTGGTGGTAACCACCAGTTGCAGCACCGTCGTATCGGCATTGATGCGGGAGATTTGATCACCGGTTTTGTGCTGTTCAAAAAACGCGGGGTCCAGCCCCAGCAGGTGGCGGTAAATTTTAACGCGCAGGTCGCGGATGACCTTTTCGGCCACAAGGTACACAAGGCGGATGCGTGTATAGCTGGCAATGGCCATGAGCAGCACAAGGCCGATGAGCATTAACAGCGCCTGGTTGAGGAAATGGTCGTTATGGGCGGCAAAGGCGCGGTCCACTATGCCCTTCAGCCCCCAGCCCAGCGCAAGGGTCATGCCGGAGGAAATAAACATTCCCAGTATCCCGCCTGCCAGCTGATAGCGGTAGGGCCGCAGCATGGGCCACAGGAATTGCAGGGGTTTTTCCACCCCACGGTCGAATTTCAGGTTATTTGCGGCATCGTCCATGACGGGCACCTCTAATTTTATGTAAAATATATTCCGCCCCGAACATATTTTTAAGGAGACTTTGACGCATTGCACGGTAAAGTCAATAAACCGCTTGCATATTACGCGAAATGACGGTAATTAAACCAACCTGTACCGTATTCCAACGGGGCTATTGCCTCGGCGCGCGGTGTCATGAGGCCCGCAATACGGCACAAACGGAATTTTTAGGAGATCGGCCATGAAGGCGAACATTCACCCGGATTACCATGAAGTCACCATGATCACCACGGATGGCGTGGAACACAAAATCCGCACCTGCTGGGGCAAAGCCGGCGACGTTATGCGTCTCGACATCGACCCCCTGAACCACCCCGCCTGGACCGGCGGCGCGGCGAAAGTCATGGAAAAAGGCCGCCTTGCCAAGTTCGGCAACAAATACGCAGGCCTCGGCGTTGCCGCTGCCGACAACGCGAACGCAGCGCTGCAAGCCGGCGAAAAAGCCAACGCTGAAAAAGCAGCCCAAGACAAAGCTGCCGATGAAGCAAAAGCCGCAACTGGCAAAGCCAAGAAATAACAATCCAGGGTTCTTCCCTGCATTGATTAAAAACAGCCCGGTTTATGCCGGGCTGTTTTTTTATGCCCGCTTGTCAGGCACTTGCGCCGCACTTTGGCGCAACCCTTGACGGCGGAAAAATCCGCAATATATCCCTGATCAGATAGCAGGCAATGCCCATGACGGGGTTGCCCATATGCCGTCCGAAGGGCAGACCATTCTGGTGGCTCTTGATCAACAACCTGATATTGCTCAAAGGAGAGTATCATGCACGCACTCGATTTTTCCCCGCTTTTCCGTTCCACCGTTGGCTTCGACCGATTGTCGAAGATGCTGGAAAGCAACCTTTCCGCCGACCAGGGTCTGTCGTACCCGCCCTATAATATCGTCAAGGTGGACGATGACAATTACCGCATCACCATGGCCGTTGCCGGTTTCGCCGATGGCGATATCGACATTACCGCCAAGGAAAACCAGCTGATCGTCACGGGCAATGCAACCCAGCGCGATGAGAACAAGGATGTCACCTTCCTTCATCGCGGCATTGCGGAGCGTGCGTTCGAGCGCCGCTTCCAGCTGGCGGATCATATCCGCGTGACCGGTGCGGGGTTGGATAATGGCCTGCTCTCGATCGAGCTTGTCCGCGAAATTCCGGAGACGATGAAACCCCGGAAAATAGACATTAAAGCCGGCGCTGGCAAAACCCTCGATCAAAACAGCGGCGATAAAAAAGCATCTTAAGCTTTTGACCGCTGACCGTTGAACTGCCATGACATGGCGCTGCGCGCCCGACCAACAATCGCAGCGACAGTCAAGGCGCGGGCGTTTCCGTCTGTTGCAAAACAGCGGGAACGCCCTTTTGCTTTTCGGCCTTATTTTAGCGTTTCTTGAACTTGATGATTTTACGCGGGTTGGGCGGCGGCGGTGGCGGCTCCCCGTCTTCCGGCTGCAGTTGCGGGGATATATGAATGCCGCGTTTCGCGTTTTCATACGTCAGCGTGCCGTCACGGACCATGGCCTTAAGGTTGGCGGGGAAATCTGCCGCCGCCATGCCTGCCTTGAAAAAGGCGCGGCGGTCGTCGGTCAATTTTTCATTCACGAACAGTACGTGCAGGCCGTAGAACATCGCGGCATCCAGCTGCTGCACGTGGTCAAAAAAGTTGCGGCTTTCGATCGGCAATTTTTCGGTCGTGAACCAGGTGGCGGAAGGCTTGCCGTCTTTCACGCGCGGGGAAAAATCTTCGCCCGACAGCTGGAAGATGCTGCCATCCAGCCCCTTTTCCAGCAGCTCGTCGCGGTCGGAGGCAATGATGATGAAATCTTCCGTCCCCGGCAATGGCGCGGTCGCAACCCGGTAGCGGCGGCGAATAAGTAGAGGCAAGGTTTTACGCAGGTTCGGCGTTGCACGAATTTCACCGCGCTTCGCATCCGGCGCCAGTTCCTCTAGCGCGCCCGCGCCCGGCACAAAATGGTAAAGCGTCGGCGGGTACAATGACCGCGCCCTTGCCGCAGCCGTACCGTCATGCAGGCATTCGGCCTGCGTTGCGCGGATAATATCCACGCTCGCGGTATCCTGCTTCAAATACGGAATGCCGAAGTGCGCAGGCGCCGGCCAGTCTTCAAGGCTTTCAACCCAGGCAAAAGCCTCGTTTTCATGGTCAATGATCGGCTTGAATTCCTGCTCGATGATGGCGATGTAGTTGTTATAGGTGAAGTTGGGCGAGGTATATTGCACCAACGGCACCAAGGCCACCTCCTGCCCGTTATACCCCGTTTCCTCGCAGAATTCGCGCACGGCGCCCTCCTCGGGCGTTTCCCCTTCGTCCAGCAGCCCGCCCGCCAGCGCCCATGTACGGCCGTTGTGGACATGGTCCGAGCGTTTCAGGGCCAGAAACCGACCGGTATCGCGCGCGAGGACAAGAATGCCTGCGCCGCGGCGGATGGGGTCTTGTTCGGGGGTTTTATCAGTCTCGTTCATGTGTCCATCATAGCTGTTATAGATTTATATGACAATGCTAAGCTGCGGATTTAATTAAATATAATCCGGATCGCCAGTTCGCCCGTATAACAATTAACCAATTATTCATATTGTATTATGGTAATAAATATGGCATTATTTCTGACAAATCAATACCTGTTCAAAAATGGTGCGCCCCATGACCGAACTTAAGAAAATCAACCGCGACATCGCCCCCGGCGAAACCCTGCAGCTCGATGAAGCAACCGAGATTATCGGCAATATCGGCACCGGTGCGCGTATCGAGGTTTCAAGCGGCGGCCTGCGCATCAAGGGGAATGTTGCCGATGATGTTGACCTTATCGTTGACCTTGGCGCCGGCACCGCCATCAACAACATTTCCACCAGCGGCCGGTCGATGTCCATTTCCGGCAACGTCATCACCATGAACAACCGCGTCGTTTCCAATAGCGGCGGCACGTTTAACAGCGCGGCCGCCTCCCTCCTTCAGGGTATCGAGGTGGACGGAAGGACAGGCAACAACGTCCGCTTTTCCTCCGGCGGCAGCGTGCAGCTGCGCGCCGATGCAGGGAACGATGTGCGTATTGTCGCCGAAGGCAGCGTGCAGCTGGCCAACATCGGCAATAAGGCCAATATCAAATGCGACGGCAGCGTGAAGGCTGGCCTGATGGGTTCCGGCGCGCGCGTCCGCGCCGATGGTTCTGCCAACGTCACCGAAATCGGGGATGATTCTTCCGTCACCTGCGATGGTTCCGCGAATATCGGCAAACTGGGCGAGCGCGTGACATTGAAGGCTGACAGTTCCGTCAACATTTCGGCAGTCGGCGCACATTCCACCGTCACGACAGATACTTCCGCAACCGTCGCGCTGGCGCATAGCACCGCACAAATCAAGGCAGACGGCTCCAAACGCATTGGCCGCACCAGCGATGATGCCAAGTCGTTCAAGCTTGCCGCCAACAAAGCTGTGAACACCCCCGCCAATAGCGATGCACCGGCGGAAAAAACGGCGGCGCCGAAGCGCGGCTTTACGCTTTAAATCTTTTAAGGATCTTTGGGCAGATTATCGGCCTGGCTCTGGTATTCTTCCAGCTGCTTTGCCTGGTCGTTCAGGTATTTCTTAAGCTCTTTTTTATCGCCCGCATTCACGCCTGCGCCTTCAAGCGCTTTTTTCTGCTCCATCACGGCGGGGTTGGCGTTTATTTTCTGGTCCAGCTTGCTGTCGGATGACAGGACGGAATACAGCAGGTAGCCGACAATGCCGAAAGAAACGACAAGACCGATAAGACGAAAAATCATGCCGCCACTCCCTGCACGTAATGGACGGTATGCTTGATAAGCGCATCAATCGTTTCCACCTGCCGCACGCCATAGCGGTTGCAGACAATATCCACGTTACCCTTGCGCCAGAAGCCTTCAGGGCAGCAGACCACCAGCTTCTCAGGGTTGGCGGCGGCGTGCACGCCCAGTTCCAGCAACGTGATGGGCGATTTGGTTTCGGGCGCGAAGTACATAATAACAAGACCCGCGGCATCAAGCGCATCCAGCTCCCACTCCACCTGCTGGCGGAAAGGCGGGTTATCAATGCTTTGCTCCCAGCTGGCATCCCACTGCGCGCGGCGGGGATTGAGGACAAGAACATCTACGTGCTGAAGCGCGCTGGCAATGCGCTGCTGCCAGTCTTCGGCCTTGCCCATTTCAATGCTGCCGGCAAGGAACACGGATTTTTTGGCGCGGACGCTGCTGTAATCATCCGGCGCCTTGACTTCAATCATCGGACACTTCCTTGAAAGCTTCTGGTTATTGTTTCGGTGCGCGCGGCGGCGGGGTTTTGTCCTTGCGGCGCACATAAAGGGTCTTTTCGACTTCGGCCACCACATCCCCCGCCTCGTCTTTCACGTAGACGGTGAAGACGGGTTCGGATTTATCGTTCTTGCTGGCTTCCTCGCGAATTTCCTGCAAGCGCTCTTTTGACACGTTGAAATGCGCCGTCAGCGTGCCCTTGCCGGGTTTCTTGAATTTGATGGAAGCCGCCTTATCCCAGACGATGTATTCTTTGCCAAGGTTTTTGAGCAAAATAAGCGAATAGAACGGGTCGGTCATGGAAAAGATGGAACCGCCGAAATGCGTGCCGACGGCATTGCTGTTCCAGCGGTGCAGCTTCATTTTAATTTTGACGTCGTCAAAATCGTCGGAAATTTCCGTCACCTTCACGCCCGCGCCGAGGAACGGCGGCCAGAAGTTCATCAGGCGGGCGAAGGTTTTGCTTTTCATTTTACGCCGCCTGAATTTGCTTCAGGGCAAGGCTGAGCTTGGCCTTGATATTCTCGGCCTCCGCCCGCGCTTCGCGCTGCTCGTCCACCACTTCCTGCGGCGCCTTGGCAATAAACGCCTCGTTGCCGAGCTTCTGGTCGATTTTTTTGATGTCTTGGTCGACCTTATCGATTTGCTTCGACAGGCGCGCGGCTTCCTTGGCGAAATCCACCACATCGCCGAGCGGCAGGATGATGCTGGCCTCGTCAATCACCGCTTGCACGGAGCCTTTGGGCGGCGCGGCTTCCGACGTTTCCGCCGTTTCAAGGCGGGCGCGGGTGCGAATGATGTTGTTGTGGGTTTGAAGGCGCTGCACGGTTACGGCGTTTGCATCCTTCAGCAGCAGTTTTATTTTCGCGCCGTCCGGCACGCCCATGTCGGAGCGTACAGAGCGGATTTCGGTGATCAGGCGAATGACCCAGTTCATTTCTTCCTGCGCCTTGACGGATTTGGACGTCACGTCGCTTGAGAATTCAGGCCACGATTTATTCTGCAGCCAGTCGGCTTGGTCGGTCGTTTCCTTCCCTAGCAAGTGCGCATGCAGTTCTTCGGTAATATAAGGCATGAAGGGGTTGAGCAGCACCAGCAACTGGTCAAGCACCCAGCCGGTTGTGTCCTGCGTTTCCAACTTCACGGCTTCATCCGTGCCGGTAATCAGCGGCTTGGTGAATTCAATATACCAGTCGCAGAACGTGCCCCAGGTGAAGTGGTAGAGGTGCATGGCGGCATCGTTGTAGCGGAAGGCATTCAGGCTATCCGCCACCTTTTTGGAGGTCGCCGCCAGTTCGCCGATAATCCACTGGTTCACCGTTTGCTTCACGCTGCCGGGGTTGAAATCCAGCTTCAGCGTGCAGCCGTTCATTTCGCAGAAGCGCGATGCGTTCCAAAGCTTGGTTGCGAAGTTGCGATAGCCTTCGGCGCGGGTATTCGACCATTTCACGTCGCGGCCCTGCGCTGCCAGCGCTGCCATCGTAAAGCGCAGCGCATCCGCGCCGAACTGGTCGATGACGTCGAGCGGGTCAACGACGTTGCCCTTGGTCTTCGACATTTTCTGGCCTTTTTCATCGCGCACGAGGGCGTGGATGTAGACCTTGCGGAACGGCACGTCACCCATGAAGTGAATGCCCATCATCATCATGCGGGCAACCCAGAAGAAAATGATGTCAAAGCCGGTAATCAGCGTTTCGGACGGATAATAACGCTTCACTTCCGCCGTCTGCTCGGGCCAGCCGAGCGTGGAGAAAGGCCACAATGCCGAAGAGAACCACGTATCCAGAACATCCGGATCGCGCGTCAGCGTCACGTCCTTGCCGAATTTGGCGCGGGCTTCGGCGTAAGCTTCCTCTTCGGTTTCGGCAACGAAGGTCGTGCCGTCGGGCGCATACCATGCCGGAATCTGGTGGCCCCACCACAGTTGGCGGCTGATGCACCACGGCTGGATGTTATGCATCCATTCGTAATAGGTCTTCGTCCAGTTGGCGGGCACGAATTGCGTGCGCCCTTCTTCCACGGCCTTGATCGCGGGTTTCGCCAGCGTCACGGCATCGCAATACCACTGGTCGGTCAGGAACGGCTCGAGAATGACGGATTTTGATTTTTCATCGTGCGGCACGGCATGCACATGCGGCTCGATCTTCTCGATCAGCTCGAGCGCTTCCATTTCCGCCAGAATTTTCTTGCGGGCGACGAAACGGTCGAGGCCGCGGTATTCTTCCGGTGCCTCGTCGTTCAGCTTCGCATCTTTGTCGAAGACGGAAATGATCGGCAGGTTGTGACGCTTGCCAACTTCAAAGTCGTTGAAGTCGTGCGCGGGCGTGATTTTCACGGCGCCGGAGCCTTTGGTGGGGTCGGCATAATCATCTGCCACAATCGGAATAACGCGGCCGACGATGGGCAGCACGGCGAATTTGCCAACGAGGTCTTTGTAGCGCTCATCCTCCGGATGCACGGCGATGGCGGTATCGCCCATCATGGTTTCCGGGCGCGTCGTGGCGATGGTGATGAAGCGTTCCTTGTCGCCCTGAATGGGGTAGCGGAAATACCAGAGATTGCCCTTAATCTCGATCTGCTCGACTTCAAGGTCGGAAACCGCCGTATGGAGTTTCGGGTCCCAGTTGACGAGGCGCTTGTCGCGGTAAATCAGCTTTTCTTTATGCAGCTGCACGAAGACTTTGCGCACGGCCTTGTTGAGGCCTTCATCCATCGTGAAGCGTTCGCGCTCCCAGTCAGGCGTGGCACCAAGGCGGCGCAACTGCGAGGTGATGGTATTGCCGGACTCTTCCTTCCATTCCCAGACGCGCTTCAGGAAAGCGTCGCGGCCCAAATCGTGGCGGTTCTTGCCTTCTTTTTCCAGCAGGCGCTCCACCACCATCTGCGTTGCGATGCCGGCGTGGTCGGTGCCGGGCTGCCACAGCACGTCCTTGCCTTCCATGCGCTTGAAGCGGGTCAGAATATCCTGCAGCGTCATGGTAAGGGCGTGGCCCATGTGCAGACTGCCTGTCACGTTGGGCGGCGGCATCGGAATGGTGTAAGGCGCCTTGTTGCTATTGACGTCCGCCGCGAAAACGCCGGATTTTTCCCAGCTTTCGTAATGTTTCTTTTCGACGTCTTTGCTTTCAAAGGTTTTATCGAGCATTTCTGGCCTGCCTTGGGTTAAAAATTAGATACATAATATAGCCGGAAAGCCATTGATTTGTGAAGGGTTTTTGCACAAAATAGAGACCTTGCAAGGATATGTACTTTGATGAAAAACCCAACCGCGCCAGATGACAGCGACAAGGCCGCAGACGAGCTGAACCAGCTGGCCCGCCAGCAGCTGGGCAAAGGCATGGTTGACGAGGCAGAGCAATCCCTCCTCCTCTCCCTCAGCCATGGCAAAACGCCTGCCAACTGCCGCCTGATGGGCAACGTGCTGTTCCTGCGCCGTAATCCGGAAGCGGCATTGCCGTACTTCCGCGAAGCCGTAAAGCTGGATGAAAATGACCATGCCGCGCAGGCCATGATTGCGGAAACGCTATTCATGATGGGGGACATTGAATCCATCGGCTATTCCATGCTGGCCATTCAGCAGGCGCCGGAAGAAACGCGCTACAAGGAACGCTTCATCCATTTCTCCCCGCACTTCACCTTCCGGGAATCGAACGGATTTATAGAATCCACCATTTACGAATGCCTGCGGGTGGAGGAAATTGACGTATCGCCGCTGCAGGGGCTTTGGCATAATATGTTCAGCCGGAGCCCTATTTTCGCGCGGTTTTACAAAACATACCCCAGCAACGATGCGTCTACCCGCGCCCGCGCTTCCAGCCTGAAGCGGCTGCTAAGCGCCTATACCGGCGGCGGCACGGAAACGCCGGCGGCCTTCCATTTTTTCGATGCTGAAAATTTTGCCAGACAGGCGGATTTAAAACCCCTGCTGCACGCCTACTTCCTGCTCGGCCTGCTGCGCCTTACGGTCATCGATACCGCCTTCGAAGATTTCCTGACAGCCCTGCGCGCCCGCCTGCTGGCGGAGCTGGATGCGCCGAAACTGCCGGTGGATGATTACATCACCCTTTGCACCGCTCTTGCGCATTACTGTTTTGAAACCGGCTATATTTTTGACGAAACGGATGCTGAAAAACAACGATTGGCAAAGTTGCGGGCAACCATTGAAGTCACGGCGGATTATAATGCAATAAAGGCATCCCTAGCTGTTTATGCCTGCTACGCGCCGTTCTACGAACTCGCCAACGCCAACGGTATCGAGCGCGCCATGGCGGAAGATGCCGACCTTGATGAAACCGCGCGCGACCAGATCACCGTCTTCAAAAAAATCCTGCACAAAGCCGCCACCTTCACGCCCGAAACGGCGATAGACGATGAAACATCGTTGAAGGTGCAGGAACAATACAGCGGTTTCCCTTCCCCCCGCTGGACGGCGAAACCCAGCGAAGTGTCGCATGAAGGCGCAGGCATTCCGCTACTCGAAAAAGGTAAAAAGTTTCTGGTTGCCGGCACCGGCACCGGCAACGATGCCGCGCAAATTTCCGTCGGCTTCACCGATACGGATATTCTCGCCATCGACCTTAGCCCCACATCGCTTGCTTACGGCGCACTAAAAGCCGAAGAATTTGGCCTTGGCAACATCACCTTCCGGCAGGAAGATATTTTAAACGTTTCCGGCCTGCGCCAGAAGTTTGACGGCATTGTCGCCAGCGGCGTGCTGCACCACATGGAAGACCCGTTTGAAGGCCTCACCGCCCTTGCGGATGTTTTGAAACCCTACGGCCTTATGCGCATATCGCTTTACAGCAAAACCGCGCGGCAGAATATTTCACTGGCGCAAAACGCCGTCTTCAGCCGCGGCTACCCGAATACGGTCGAGGGCATGAAGCGCTTCCGCCGCGAAGCCGCAAGCGTGCTGCCGGCAAATGTATACAAAGCGCTGCTTGCAACCGAAGATTATTTCAAGTTGCCGCTGTTCCGCGACATGTTGTTTCCTGCGCTTGAACACCAGTTGACGCTGCCCGGCATTAAAGACATGCTGCACCGGCTAGGACTTACCTTCGTTAAAATGAATACGAGCATTGACGTTTTGCTCGCCTTCCAGAAAATGTTCCCCGATGACCCGCAGGGCAGCAATATTGACAACTGGCACGCTTTTGAACAGAAATATCCCGATACCTTTGTTTGCATGTACCAGTTCTGGTGCCAGAAACCGCCGCAAAAGAAATAACGCCCCAAGAAAGAAAAAAGGATGACCGCCATGACCAAACAGCAAGCCGCCGCCAAAGCCGATGTCCGCATTGAAACGGATTCCATGGGCGAAGTGGAAGTGCCCGCGGACAAATACTGGGGCGCGCAAACCCAGCGTTCGTTCGAAAATTTCCGTATCGGGACGGAGCGCATGCCCCTCCCCCTTGTTCGCGCGCTTGGCGTGCAAAAGAAAGCGGCGGCGCAGGCTAACATCGACCTCGGCATCCTCGACCGTAAAATCGGCGACGCTATTATTGCTGCCGCAGAAGAAGTCATGGACGGCACGCTGAACGACCATTTCCCGCTGGTAGTGTGGCAGACCGGTTCCGGCACGCAGACCAACATGAACATCAACGAAGTCGTTTCCAACCGCGCCATTGAAATTCTGGGCGGCACCGTCGGTTCCAAATCGCCGGTTCACCCCAACGACCATGTCAACATGGGCCAGTCTTCGAACGATACGTTCCCGACCGTTATGCACATTGCAGCAGTCGAGCAAATCCATCATGAACTGGTGCCTGCCATGGAAGGTCTGCAAAAAGCCCTCGCCAAGAAAACCGCGGAATTCGCCGATATCATCAAAATCGGCCGCACCCATTTGCAGGACGCAACGCCCGTCACCCTCGGCCAGGAATTTTCCGGCTATACCATGCAGGTAAAGTACGGCCTTGACCGCGTGAAGTCCTGCCTGCCGCGCCTGTCGCAACTGGCGCAGGGCGGCACGGCAGTCGGCACCGGCCTTAACTGCAAAAAAGGTTTTGCCGAAGCCTTCGCAAAGCAGGTGTCGACCATCACCGGCATTCCCTTCACCACGGCGGAAAACAAGTTTGAAGCCATGGCGGCGCATGACGCGATTGTTGAAGCATCCGGCGCGCTCAATACTGTCGCCTGCTCGCTCATGAAAATCGCCAACGATATCCGTCTGCTGGGCTCCGGCCCGCGCTGCGGCATCGGCGAAATTCACCTGCCGGAAAACGAACCCGGTTCGTCCATCATGCCGGGCAAGGTCAACCCCACCCAGTCCGAAGCCATGACGATGGTCTGCACCCAGATCATGGGTAACAACACGACTATTTCGGTTGCCGGCAGCAACGGCCATTTCGAGCTGAACGTCTTCAAGCCCGTCATGATCTATAACCTGCTGCAGTCCATCCGCCTGCTGGCGGATGCGTGCAACAGCTTCACCAACAACTGCGTCGTCGGCATTGAAGCCAATACCGACCGCATCAAGAAGCTGCTGAACGAAAGCCTGATGCTGGTGACAGCCCTCAACCCCGTGATTGGTTACGACAATGCCGCCAAAATCGCCAAAAAGGCGCTGCGCGACAACAAGACGTTGAAAGAAACGGCGATTGAGCTTAAACTTTTATCAGCTGAGGACTTCGATAAAGCAGTCCGTCCCGAAAAAATGATTGGACCCAAGGACTAATCACATGCCACGCCGTTTATCGCAAAAACATTCCGTTACCGTCGCAGGGCACCGCACCAGCATTACGCTGGAAGTTGCCTTTTGGGACTCGCTGAAAGAAATCGCGCTCGCGCAGGATAAATCCGTCAACTCGCTTATCGCGGAAATTGACGTCGCGCAGCCCGAAAATCTTTCAAGCGCCCTTCGCGTCTTTATACTCGATTTTTACAAACATCCGGAACTGCACCCCGCGAAAACGGACAAGCCCTAAAAACAGCCAGATAATCATCAAGCCCCCGCCCGTTAAAAACCGGCGGGGGCTTGATGCATTTAAGGGCATTAGGGTTTTGCGGGCGCGCCTGCGTTATCCGGCGCTGCGGGCGGAGTCGCAGGCGGCGTCGCCGCAGGCGCATCATCCAGCCGGTCAAGAATGCCTTTAATATCCGCTGCCGGTTTTTCGGGCGGCGGCGGCGTGGGTGCTGGCGCATCCAGAGGTTCAGCCTCAACAGGCGCATTTCCGGTTTCACCCCCCGCATCATCGCCCTTGCCGCTATCCGGCGTTGCCGGCGTTTGCGTGTAAGACTGCGGCAAACCCGGCTCGTCATGCGGATTGTCGATGGGCGACAACGGCTTTATGGTTGGCGGCGCATCAATCGCGTCCTTGCCATCCGGCTTCGGCGTTTGCGGCGTTACGGCCACGGGCGGGTCTTTCGGCGCTTTTTGCGTCAGGTAATTTTCAATGGCCTTGGCATTGACCGTATAATCCGGCGCATTGCCAATATCCCCTGCGCGGCTGACAGTGAAAGACGGCACGCCCGGCGGGCCCTTCATTTGCACTGTAGCCAGCAGGTTGTATTTTTTGGGGCCAAGGTCGTAGGAACCATCGACGTTCACAGTCGCGGCACCATCTGCAAGGCGCAGCTTTTCAATGCTGATTTTACCATCGGCCATTTTGAAGCTGCCGTTTACGTCATTATAAACCGTACGGCCGGATTTAAGCGTCGCGCCAAAACGGCTGAGGAAATCTGTTTCCGGCGCGCCCGTTACGTCCGCCACCATTTTGGGCAGCGACGCGGTATTGAAACCGTCTATCGTCAACGCGTCCGAGGTCATGGAAATTTCGCCGGTGCTGCCATGGAACCAGTCTTTCGCATCCTTCGCGCTGTCGGATGTTACATCAAACGTGAAGTCCCCGCGGCCGGATTTGAAACCCTTGAAGTCCAGGTTATCCATCAGCTGCTGTAATTCAATACCGCTGGCCTTGCCTGCCAGCTTGCCATTCCAGCCACCATTGGCCTGGCGGTCGCCGCCGCCCTGCGCCACAAGGTTACCGCCCCAGATGCTGCCTTTGGTGACGGCAATATCGGTATGGCCGGGGCTCGCGACCACGTGCAGTTCCGCATTCGCCACTTCATTCGTGCGCCAGATCATTTTTTTCGCGGTCAAGTGTAGGTCGGTACTGTCCACAACTTTCCAGTCATTGAACCATGCATCAAGGTTCACGGCATCCGCCGCAATCGCGCCTGTATATTTGCCATCGGCACGGCTGAAGGTGCCGTTCGCCGCGCCCGCTTTCATGTCTGTAACGGTATAAGCCGCGCTGGTGCCTGCAATCTTGCCATTGAAGTCAAAGACACCATCCGCAAACAAATGGTCGGCAGGCAGGCCAAACAGATTCCACCTTGCCTGCTTCAGCGTGACATCGTTTTTATAAGCCAGCTTGCCATCCGCGCCGCGGCTGGCGGTGCCGTTCACGGTAAAGCCGTTGCCTTCCTGCGTTGTACCGGTGGCAGTAAAGGCATATTGGCCATTATCGCCCTTCAGTGTACCTGTTACATCCAGCGGCTGGTCGCCCCACAACGGCGGCGGCATATCAAGACCAAGCCCGTTGGACAGGCCCGCGAATTGCCCGCCCTTAATGCTATACGTCAGGTCCGCACCCGCAATGGGACTAACACCAGTAACGCGGCCACCGAGCGTGAATGAACCTGCAGGCGCAAACGTGCCCGTCAGGCTGTCAATCAACAGCGCCGTGCCGTCCGTCTTACCCTTAAGCGTGAAGTCGCTAATCGCAAGGCTGCCGTTGTGAATATCCTTGCCGGAAACTTCAAGAATGCCGTTGGCTTTCACCAAACGATCAGCGAACGATTTACGCGCTGCGGCATCAATATTCGCAAAATCAAGGCCGCTGAAATTCAGGTGCGCGAAGTAGCCGGGCGTTTTGGAATCGCGCAGAATATTCAGCACGCCTGAAATATCCGTCCGGTCATCAGCCCGCGCGCTCACATCAAACATGCTGACCTGGTCGAGCTTGATATCAAGGCTGCTAGACCATTCCAGCTTCTGGATGATACCCGACTCGCCCGCTGACTTCACGATATTGCCATCGTTAAGGCCCAGTGATGCCAGCATCTTCGGCAATTCATCCGTGCTGGCCTGCATGCTGAAGGCGGCGTAATTGTTTTTCGGCGTAACCACGCCCGCAAGCTTGATTTTGGATTTACCCGGCAGGTCAATGCGGCCGTCTTTCACGACCCACTCTTCTTTATCGGTATCCGCCGCCAGCGTTACGGCGGGCAGGTTAACGCCGCCCCAGCCAATGTTTTTTCCCTTCAGCTTCAAATGCGCCGTAAAACCTTCCGGCACATCAATAAAGCTGGAGCCACTGTCGATCTTAAGATTCCCGCCGGAAATATCCGCGACGATATCCGGCTTTTTTCCTTGCGTGAATTGCGCGGCAATGTTGCCGTTCAGCTCACCCTTTTTCCCGAAGGTCGCTTTAATATCGCTCAGTTTTGCCGTGCCGCCTTTCAGCTCCGCCGTGCCGTTCAGCGTGGCGATCTCGTTCATGAAGCCAATGCCCTTCAGGAACTGACTGTCAAAAAGGCTGGCGAGCGTCCCTTGGTTCACATCAAGAATGCCCTGCATATCAAGGCCCGATGAAAGATCGGCGGTGCCGTCAAACTTCACCATCGGCAACCCCTCGACGGGGCTGAGCTGGATGTTTACGGGTACGGGCTGGCCGTTGCCGTACTGCCCCGTCGTCATCTCGAGCCCGACGGAGGACTTGTTGTATTCCATGTCGCCCTTGACGCGGTAAGGGCCGAACAGCGTATCAGCCCCGACAGTCACATTCACATGCTGCACCTGCCATTCGCTGCCGGTCGCCTGGTTGAGGTAATGCAGCGTGCCATCTGTCATGGTGACCTGGTTCAGCTGCACTGAATCCGCATGATCGGAAAGGGTGCCTGCGGCCTTGCCGTCTTTCGCCTGCAAAATTTCTGTCCAGTTGGCATCACCATCCGGCAAAATTTCAAGGTTCAGTTCGGGGTTGGCAAGGTTGATGGTTTCAACCTCAAACTGGCCCTGTAGCAGCGGGCCGAATTTGATCCGTGCCTCCAGCTGTTTCAGCTTCATGAAAACAGGGTTTTTCGCGCCGTCAACGTTGGCGATGGTAACATCGCCCATCATGATCTGCGGGTTCGGAATAAGCTGGAAGCTGACATTCCCCGCAACGGTAATATCGCGCTGCAGGTAGGGGCGGATTTGCGACAGCAGGGCTTCCTTGTGCTTGCTCCAGTCAATCAGGCTCGGCGCGACCAGCGCCGCAAGGACGATGAAAATGGACAGGAAAAACAGCCATGCGACAATCCGCTTCATCATGGCGCAACAGCCCCCTTGCCTTCAATCACGCCCAGCACGGCTTTTGCCGCCTTCTGGCTCGGGGTTTCAAGGTCGCCAAGGCCGATTTTAAGCAACGCTTCGCGGAAGTCCATCAATTGCGCGCCGCGCGCTTCACGGTCGCCCATCAACCGCAGCAATTCGCGCGACATGGGGCCGGGTTCGCACTGCTCCAGCAATAACTCCGGCACTACAGGGCGTTTCAATAGAATGTTGATAAGGTTGACGTAGGGGGTTTTCACCAGCTGCTTTGCAATCCACGCGGAAACAGGGCTGAGCTTGTAGGCGATGATGTGCGGCGTATCGGTCATCGCCAGCTCCAGCGATACCGTGCCGGAAGCGGCAATAGCAATGACGCTGGCGGCGAATGCGTCAAACTTTTCTTCCTCATTAAAAATGAGAATGGGGTTAATACCCTTGCCCATGAAGAATTTTTCAATTTCCGGGCGCAGGTGCGGCAAAGTGGGGATGACGATGACGGCGTTATGGCGGTTGCGCAAAACAATGTCAGCCGTTTCGCAGAATTTATCCAGCAGGCGCGATAGTTCGCTCATACGGCTGCCGGGCAGCATGCACAAAATCGGCTGGTCGGGCTTCAGGCCATACTTGCGGCGGAAGCGGTCACCGTCGCCGCGGCTTTCAAGCCGTTCCACAATCGGGTGCCCCACAAAGGTTGCCTTCAGACCATGCTTTTCAAAGTACGGCGGTTCAAACGGCAGCAGCGTTAAAATATGGTCGAGGAAATGCGAAATTGTTTCCGCACGCCCCGGCCGCCATGCCCAGACGCTGGGTGCAACGTAGTGGATGCATGGAATTTTGCTGTTTTTCGCCTTCAGCTTTTTAACGACCCGGAAGCAGAAATCCGGCGAGTCGATGGTGACGACTGCGTGCGGGTTTACCTTGATGATTTCATTCGCCGTCATGCGGATGCGGGAAAGAATTTTGAATAGCCGCGGCAAAACTTCCGCAATGCCCATGACGGAAAGATCTTCCATAGGGAACAGGCTGACAAGCCCTTCGGCCTGCATTTTGCGGCCGCCCACGCCGTAGAACGAAACATCGGGGTTGATCTGCTTCATGGCGCGCATAAAGTTGCCGCCAAGAATATCGCCGGAAGCTTCGCCGGCAATCATGAAGATACGCAAGGCTTCGGTCATGATGGAAACCCTACAATGAAAAGGCCAAGTTTATCCGCCGCCTCAATCACGGCATCACGGTCAAGCAACAACGATGCACCGGCTTCAATGGCAATGCCTTCAAGGCCGGCTTCAAAGGCCTTGCGCACGGTGCGCACGCCAACGGCGGGAAGGTCAATCCGGCGGTCCTGCTGTGGCTTGCACGATTTTACCAGCACACCGCCCCTACCCTTACGGCGCAAGCTTCGGCAACGGTCAATCAACGCATCCGTCCCCTCGACAGCCTCGATGCCAAGGACAATCCCCTGCTGCACAACAGCCGCCTGCCCCACATCCAGCCGGCCAAGGGTTTTGGTGACGATGATGCCGAATTCGACATCCGCCTTATTTTCATTCACGGGCTGCATGCGGCCCAGCACACCTTCAGGCGTGAGAAGTTCGGGCGCAACTTCATGCGCACCGATAACCTTGAAGCCGTCTTTTTCGACTTCCTCGGCAATGGCCTTCAGCAGGCTATCATCGCCAAAGGCGGCAAGGCCAAGGCGCGCGAAAACCTGCAGCGTCCTGAAATCCGGCCGCATTTCGGCAAGGCTGGGACGGCGGATAGAACCCGCCATGACCAGCGTATCAACGCCATTTGATTTAAGGATGCTCAAGGATTCAGCGGTAGCGCCAAGGCGCGACCAGGCATGGTTGGTATTGGCGACTGTTTCCGGTTCCGTCTGTCCTTTTAATCCCAGGACGAAGAACGGCTTCTGGTCGCGGCGGCACGCCTCTATAAGCTGTCGTGGGAGCTTCCCCCTCCCCGCGATGATACCGAGGCGTGACATGGCTTATCCGCCCGTGCCGGTGCGGGGCTGAAGGACGGAACGGCCTTCCTTGGCACGGATAAAATCAATCACGCGCATCACGGCTTTTTCCGCCTTGTAATCATTCGCGACTTTTTCGGTGCGTTCGGCCAGCGTGCCGTTGTCATCGAACAATTGCTTAAAGGCCTTCATCAGCGATTGCACTTCTTCTTTGGTGAAGCCGCGGCGTTCAAGGCCGATGTAGTTAAGGCCGGCAAGGTGTGCGCGCTCCCCCTTCACAAGTCCGAACGGGATAACGTCGTATTCAACGCCCGACATGCCGCCGATCATGGCGAAGGGGCCGATGCGCACGAACTGGTGAATAGCCGCAAGGCCGCCGATGATGGCGTAATCACCCACTTCCACGTGGCCCGCCAGCGTCGCATTATTGGCGAGGATCACGTTGCTGCCGACGACGCAGTCATGCGCCACGTGCGAGGACATCATGAAAAGGCAATTGTCGCCGACAATCGTCTTCATGCGGTCGCCCTGCGTGCCGGGGTTCATGGTGACATGCTCGCGGATTTTATTACGTTTACCGATGATCAACTCTGATTTTTCGCCCGCGAACTTCAAATCCTGCGGCTGGTGGCCGAGGGAGGCGAAGGGCCAGACAATGGTTTCATCGCCGATGGTGGTATAGCCGTCAACCACGACATGCGATTTCAATTCCACCCTGTCGCCAAGCGTGACGTTGGGGCCGATAACGCAGTAAGCGCCGATTTTGACGTCGCTGCCGATTTTAGCGCCGTCTTCAATTACGGCGGTCGGGTGGATGATGCTGGTCATTATTTTTCTCCATCATTGAGACGATTGCAGCCTATTGATAGCAAGCACCTGCCACCCAGCGCCAATCACTCTCTACGACATTGTATTGCAAGGGAAACGGATAAATCACTTGTCCATAATCATAGCGGTGACGATGGCTTCGGCACACAGCGCGCCGTCGACTTTCGCCTCGCCCTTGAAGCGCCACACGTTGCGGCGGTTCTGGACCTTCACGACTTCGATGATCAGTTGGTCGCCGGGAACGACGGGCTTGCGAAATTTCGCTTCATCAATCGCCATGAAGTAGACAAGCTTGCCTTCAAGTTCCTTCCCTGCGGAATGCACCACCAGTGCGGCGGCGGTTTGCGCCATCGCCTCGATGATCAGCACACCCGGCATAACCGGCGCGCCGGGGAAGTGGCCTTGAAAGAAGTTTTCGTTGATGGTGACGTTCTTCAGCGAAACGGCACGCTCGTTCGGGTCAACCTCGATCACGCGGTCGATGAGCAGGAACGGATAGCGGTGCGGAATCATTTCCATGATGCGCGTGGTGTCGAGCAGTGCCTTGGTCATTCGCCTGTATTCCCTTTTTTAACGCCCATGCGGCCGACAAGGGCTGTCTGGCGCATGAACTGGCGCAGCGGCACCGCGGGAGATCCCATGACCTCCTCGCCCGCCGGAACATCACGCATGATGCCGGACTGGGCGGCGATACGCGCGCCTGCGCCGATTTTAAGATGGCCGGCAAAACCGCTTTGCCCGCCTGTCATGACAAAATCGCCCAGCTGCGTCGAGCCGGAAATGCCAGTCTGCGCCACAATAACGCACTGGCGGCCGATTTTGACGTTGTGGCCGATTTGTACAAGGTTGTCGATACGGCTGCCGCGCCCGATGACGGTATCGGGCCCTGCGCCGCGGTCGATGGTGGAATTCGCGCCGATCTCGACATCATCCTCGATCAGGACGCGGCCAAGCTGCGGCACGGAAATATAGCCGGTGGGGTCAATGGCAAAGCCGAAGCCGGCGCGCCCGACGCAAACGCCGGGGTAAAGCCGCACGCGCTTGCCGATGATGGCATGGGTAATGAATGTATTGGGGCCGATGCTGCAATCATCGCCAATCTCGACGCCATCGCGGATGACGGCATGCGCCTCGATGCGGCAGCGGTTGCCGATTTTGACGTTGCGTCCGATGATAACGCCATGCTCGATCAGGCAATCCGCGCCAATATCTGCGGACGGATCAACGACGGCAGAGGATGCGATGTAATCGCGGAATTTTTCATCCGGATAGAAAGCCTGCGCCGCAAGGGCATAGGCCTTGTAGGGGTTCTTGTTGACCAGCGCCACCGTCCCTTGCGGGGCCTGGCTTGCGAAGTCTGGCTTCACGAAGCAGGCCGCCGCATGGGTATGGCGGAAATAATCAAGGTATTTACGGTTGTCGAGGAAGGTCACCTGGCTGCCGTTTGCTTCCTGCAGCGCAGCAACATCCGCCACGGACTTGTCGGCGGCGGCGGGGTCCGATAGCGTGGACCCCGTCATTTCCGCCAGCTGTCCGAGCGTGAACGGGCCTGCGACTGTGAAAAAGCGCTTGTCAGCCATGCTGGTGATCTCCCTGCGACTGTCTTATTTCTTGCCGTCGGCAGAAGACCAGTCGATGTTGATTTTCTTCACATCGCGGTCCATGCGGGCAAGAACGTCCGCGGTGATGTCGAGGTTGTTTGCGCCGATGAAAACGGCGTCGCGGGTGAAGACGGCAGCGTATTGTTTTTCCTGCGCGATGTTCTGGACGATTTCGGCGATCTTGCTTTTGATCTGGTCAAGAGTCTTTTTCATGACAAGGTCAAAGGTACGGCGGCGGTCGTCGAACGATTTCGCGGTGGTGTTGTAGCGGCTTTGCAGGTCGTTCATTTTCTTTTCGAAATCAGCGGGCTGCATTTTTGCACGTTGCTGGATCAGCGCGTCGCGCTCGGCTTTCAGGGCCTGGCCTTTTTTATCGAATTCGGCCTCGATGGCTTTTTTCTTGGCGCTCAGCTCGTCGCTCGCCTGTTTGGAGGCGCTGGCGGTGGTGAGGATATGCTCGATATCGACAAAGCCGTAGGCGATGGTGGGGCTGGACGTATCAGCCGGGGTGCCTGCTGCAAAAACGGGGGTTGCAGCGCCAGCGATAAGCGCGATGCCGGCGGCGATAATGATGTTCTTAACGGTTTTCATGGTGTCTCAAGTCCTTTTGCTATGATGTTTTGTAGAGGGTTATGCCGGTATCAGAATCTGGTACCGAAACTGAACTGGAAGATTTGGGTATCGTCGTATTTTTCTTTCATGACGGGAACCGCAAGGTCGGCGCGAACCGGACCCATGGGCGATTTCCACGAAACACCTGCCCCTGCCGACATGCGGATTGAACTTTGATCCGCAACGCCGACGCTTGACGTATCAACGTCAAACAGCGAACCGAAGTCGGAGAAAGTATGGAACCGCACGCCGAAGTCTTCAGGCAGGCCCGACGGGAATTCCACTTCCGCCGAACCGCGCCAGAATTTGTTGCCGCCGAGTGCGTCTTGCGTCGCCACGTCGCGCGGGCCGATACCGCCGTCGGCAAAACCGCGCAGGGTGTTGCCACCGATATAAAAGCGCTCGTTGATGCGCACGGTTTCGCCGCCCCAGCCCTGAATGACGCCGGCTTCACCAAGGATGCTGGCGACCCACTTGTCGTAGATGGGGTAGTAATAGGTGCCACCAAGACGCAGCTTGACGTATTGCGCATCCCCGCCAAGCCCCGCGACTTCGGTATCGAAGCGCGATACGAGGCCTTCGGTCGGGTCCTGCTTGCTGTCGGTTGCATCATAGGTGATGCGCTGGCTGACAGCAGAGGTGGATCGCGTGCCGATCTGTTCCTTAATATAAATAGACGCGTCGGACGGCACGTTGGAGATGGTGTTCTCCGCAAAGTAATACGTCAGGTTCTGGCGCCAGTGTTCCGCCAGCGGGTAGCCGAGGCGCAGCGCGCCGCCGGTCCGTTTGCTGTCGTACGAGCTTTCATCCTGGTTGTCGCGTGTCACGTGGAACAGGTCGACACCCGCGGAAAGGTCACGCTTCAGGAAATAAGGCTCGGTAAAGCTGAGATCGTATTCCGTGCGCTTCGCGGCGATGGTGGTCGCAAGGCCCAGTTCCTGCCCTTTGCCAAGGAAGTTCTTTTCCTTGATGCTGAAGTCGCCCAAGGGACCGTCGCTGGTGGAGAAGCCTGCGCCGAGAGAAAGTTCGCCGGTCGATTTTTCCTGCACGGAAACATCGATGTTCGTTTTGTCGGGCGCACTGCCCGGCACGGGCTTTGCCTGCACAGTTTCAAAGAAGCTGAGATCCTTCAGGCGCTGTTCCGATTTTTTCAAACGCGCGGCGTTGAAGGGGTCGCCTTCAGACATGGTCATTTCACGGCGGATAACTTCATCCAGCGTGCGGTTGTTGCCGTTGATGTTGATGTTCTCGACAAAGACCTTCTGGCCTTCGCTGATGCTGAACGTGATATCAATCGTGCGTTTCTCGTGGCTGCGCTCAGCCGTCGGGCGCACATCCACAAAGGCCTGCTGGTCAGCGGCAAGCGCTTCGGTGATTTTGTTGATGGTGACGTCAATCTCGCTCGCCTTGTACCAGTCGCCGGGCGACATGGTCAGGAATTTTTTGTAGCTGTCGGCGTTCACGCCGGGGATGCTGCTTTGCAGGTGAATGTTGCCAACCTTGTAGCGTACGCCCTCGTCCAGCGTATAGGTGACGAGGAAGTTTTTGCGGTCGGGCGACAGTTCCGCCACCGCGTTGTCGACGCGGAAGTCGGCATAGCCATGCTCGAGGTAGAATTTGCGCAACAGCTCGCGGTCGTAGGCCAGGCGGTCAGGGTCATACTTGTCGTCGCTGGTCCAGAAACGCCACCAGCGGTCTTCCTTGGAACGGACGACTTTTTGCAGCGTGTCATCATCGTAGTGCTTGTTGCCGATGAAGCTGATGCGCGAAATAAGCGTCTGCGGACCTTCGTTAATTTCGAAGACAAGGTTGACGCGGTTCTGGTCGAGCTTGATGATTTTGGGCTGGATGTCAGCGGAGAAACGTCCGCCGATGCGGTAAATTTCCTGCAGGCGCTCAACATCCGCCTGCACCTTGGTGCGGGTCAGCACGTTACGTGGCTTCAGCTGGACTTCGGCCAAGAGGTCCGCGTCCTTGACCTTCTTGTTACCCTCGAAAGCGATCTGGTTGATGATGGGGTTTTCGATGACGACGACGACGAGGTCCTGCCCTTCCTGATACAGCGAAACGTCGGCGAAAAGGCCGGTGCCGAACAGGGTTTTAATGGCGTGGTCTATCTTCTCGCTGTCAAACTGGTCGCCGGGCTGCAGCTCCACATATGAAAGCACGGTCGATGTTTCAATACGCTGCGTGCCTTCGACGCGGATCTGGCGGATCTGCTCGGCATGGGCGGGGGAAATACTGCTGCAAAACAGAAAAAGCGCAAGGCAGGCAAACGCCAGCGGGCGTGCAATCACAAGGGGTCTATTCATGTTCAATCTGTGCGCTTCGACTTAGTTATGTTCTTGTTTTCTTAGAAAATCAGTTTCACCACATGATCGACGATCTTGAGTTGAACCAAATCATTCCAGGTGGCGAAGAACATAATACCAAGTAAAAATACGAATCCAACCCTTAATGCATATTCCTGAACATGTTCGCTGACGGGTCTGCCGCGCAGCTTTTCCATAGCATAAAGCATGAGATGCCCGCCATCCAGCATCGGCACAGGAAGAAGGTTAATAAGGCCGAGGTTGATGGACAAAAGCGCCGAGAATGTGATGAGCGCAATGATGCCCTGCTGCGCAAAGTCACCGGCATAAGCGCCGATGCGCAGGATGCCGCCAAGCTCATCGGTCGAGCGTGTGCCGATAATCATCTGGCCCAGCGCCTTCAGCGTATCGCCGGTAATGCGCGCGGTTTCCATTACGGCTGCAACAAACGCAGTCGGCAGCGTATGCTTCTGCATTTCAAAGGCGGAGGTCGGGCTGCCAATGCCAAGACGGCCGGTTTCATGGCGGAAGCCGAAACGGTCGTTCTCGATCACGCGGCGGGGTTTTACCGTCAGCGTGACGGGTGTATCTTCCCACACGCCAGCGCCCTTGGAATGCACCAGCGCAATCTGCATCGGCTGGTCAAAGTTGATATCCACATGCATGCGGATATCCTGAAAGCGTTCAACCGGATCGCCGTTGATGGAGAGAATCTTGTCATCCGGGCGAATGCCCGCCTCTTCCGCTGCCGACTTTTCCATGACGGTTGCGGCGATCGGCGGTGTAAAAGGCTGCCCCTGGAAGGTGAACAGCATGGTCATAATAAAAATGGCAAAGATGTAGTTAATGGCGGGACCCGCCACCACAATCGCAGCACGGCGCGAAATGGGCTGGGTATAAAAGGCCACTTTCTTTTCTTCGGCGGTAAAGGGCCGAACGTCATTGCCGTCCTGCACGCCATCGGCATGGCGGGAACTTGCGGGGTCGCTGTCACCGAACATCTGGACATAACCGCCGAGGGGGATCAGGCAAACTTTCCAGCGGGTGCCGTTTTTGTCGTTGCGGCCAAACAGCTCCTTGCCGAAGCCGATGGAGAACGTCTCGATTTTAACGCCGCACAGGCGCGCGACAATATAATGGCCCCATTCGTGGATGAAGACGAGAATGCTGAGGACGAGGACGAAAGGCCCGCCGTAATCGCGCAAAAACTCGAACGGCGCCGTAATCAGCTTCTGGAATTCCATGTTTGAAGTACCCCCAAGATTGGCTTCTGTATACGAACCGTTTTATTCATCTATTTTAACGCCGATATCGCAGCCGTAGCAATAGCACGCGCCGCCGCATCTACGGCAAATATATCGTCTAGATTTGATATGGCCGGTATTTCAATGCTTTGCAAGGCCACCTCGGCGACTTTTTCAATCGCGTCAAACGGCAGCTGCCCAGCCAGAAAAGCCGCCACAGCCACCTCGTTCGCCGCATTCAGGGCGGAGGGATAACCAAGGCCGGCATTAAAAGCCTGACGCGCCAGATTAACAGCATAAAATCTATCTATATCAATTTGTTCAAATGATAAGTTAATGTTTTTTGTAAGATCAAGCTTATCGCCCGTGGTTTTCACGCGGTGCGGCCAGCCCAGCGTATAGGCAATAGGTGTGCGCATATCGGGTGCGCCCATTTGCGCCAAAATACTTCCATCTACATACTCAACCATCGAATGAACGACGGACTGCGGGTGAATGAGGACATCTATTTGTTCATTTTTTAGATTAAACAAATACGCAGCCTCTATGATTTCCAATGATTTATTCATCATCGTTGCACTATCGACGGAAATTTTGGCACCCATGGCCCATGTGGGGTGGCGCACAGCTTCGGCAGGCGTAATTCCCGCCAGCTGCGCCCGCGTGCGGCGCAGAAACGGCCCGCCGGATGCGGTAAGGATAATGCGGCGAATGCCTTGCCGTTCAGCATTGTCGAAAACCTGAAAGACGGCATTATGTTCACTATCAACAGGCAACAGCGTCGCGCCGGATTTTTCAACGGCCTGCATCATGAACGGTCCTGCGCAGACGAGTGATTCCTTGTTGGCCAGCGCAACCGTGCGCCCCGCCTCTATCGCCTTCAGGGTGGAGCGGATACCCGCAGCACCCACAATGGCGGCCATAATCCAGTCGCTGTCAAAGGCCGCAGCTTCCACAATCGCGTCATCACCCGCCGCCGCTTCAATGCCACTGCCGGAAAGCGCGGCTTTAAGAGCATTATACAAAGAGGCATCGCCAATCACTGCCAGCTCCGCGCCCAGGCTGCGTGCCTGCTGCGCCAGCAGGTCAACGTTGCGGTGTGCCGTTAGCGCGGCAACGGTGTATTTATCGCGGTGGCCCTGCAGCAGGTCAACCGTGCTTTTACCGACCGAGCCTGTGGAGCCGAGGATGGAAACACGGCGCATTTCCGCCGAGGATGATTCCGCGGGTGCCGTCGCTTGCGGCGCGAGGCCCATATTATTAGCTGCCCGCGATCATGGAAAGAACCCCGAAGACCAGCGCCACCAGCAGCAGCGCATCGATACGGTCAAGGATGCCACCGTGGCCGGGAATGAAGTTGCCGGTATCTTTAATACCATAGCGGCGCTTGAAGATAGAAATGAACAGGTCTCCCGCTTGCCCGAACATGGCCAGCACGAAGCCCATTATGAAATAGCCAATCACGCCCCAATGCCCGACCGTATGCAGGCCGAACTTCGTCAGCAACGCCGGCGTTGCCAGCGCCCCCGCCACAAGACCCGCACCAACGCTGGAGCCAATAAAGCCTGCCCAGGTTTTCTTGGGGCTGATTTTGGGGGCAAGCTTCGGCCCGCCAATGGTCTTGCCGCTGAAATAGGCGGCAATGTCGCTGGCCCAGACGATGAACAGCAGAGTCAGCATATCGTATAGCCCCTGCGCATTTACGCCGCTGGTGCGCAGCCACACCATGATGTCGATGGAGAAGCCGATATAAACAACACCGAACAGGAATTCGCGAAGGTCCGGCCCGTGCTGGGCAAAGTTATAGGCAAAGACGACGAAGGCCAGCGCCAGCACAAAAACAAAACCCAGCAAGGGGTTGGTGGTAATGCCCGCGCCCACAACGGCAATGCCGGTTAAAATAGAGGCAAGGTAAATAAGATTGCGCGGCAGTTTTTTACCGGTCATCACCATGCGCGTCCATTCCTTCGCGCCGATAAAGGCGGCAACAGCCATCATCAGCGTAAAGGCCCAGCCGCCAATGCACAGCACGACGATAACCGCAGGCCCGAAGATAAGCGCGGATTTAGTGCGCGTGCGCAGCGAATGGTCGATTTTCTTTTCGGGCGTTGAGGCCGTTTTATCGTCGAGTGTCACACTATCGCTGCCTTGCGGGAAAGCCCGCCGTATCGCCTGTCACGGCTGTTGAAGAACCGCACGGCTTCCTGCATGTCCGCCATGCCGAAGTCGGGCCAGAGCGTATTGGTAAAGAAAAGCTCGGAATAGGCCATTTGCCACATCATGAAGTTGCTGATGCGGTATTCACCGCTGGTACGGATCATCAGGTCGGGGTCCGGCACGCCCTTGGTCATGAGCAGCGCGGAAAAAGCATTTTCGTCAATTTTATCGAGGTCGATTTTATCGGCCTTGGCAAGGCGCGCCAGTTCACGCGCGGCGTATAAAATATCGTGCCGCCCGCCATAGCTGAGCGCGATGATAACAGTAATACGCTTGTTGTCGCGCGTGGTTTCTTCCGCCTTTTCGATCTGCGCCACAATGTCGGGCGCAAGGCGCTGGCGGTCGCCGATGACCAGCAGGCGCGCGCCGTTCTTGTGCATCTCGGCGGTTTCTTTTTTAAGATAATAGCGCAGCAGGTTCATGAGGTCGTCAACCTCGCCCGCCGGTCGGCTCCAGTTTTCGGATGAAAAACCGAACAGCGTCAGGTACGGAATGCCAAGATCGCGCGCGGCTTCAATGGTGCGTTGCGCGGCTTCCGCGCCCTTGCGGTGGCCTTCGGTCCGGCCGAGGCCCCTCGCCTCCGCCCAACGCCCGTTACCATCCATGATGATGGCCACGTGCTGCGGCAGAAGCTGGGGCGTTTCGGTCGGCGTGGCCATGGGGCTTTTGGTCCTTAGACCTGCTTGATTTCCGATTCTTTGTGCGACAAGCTGTCGTCGATTTTCTTGATCCAGCCGTCGGTCATCTTCTGGATTTTTTCTTCGCTCTTCTTCAGCTCGTCTTCGCTCATCTTGCCGTCTTTTTGCGTTTTCTTGGCGAGATCCATGCCTTCGCGGCGAATGTTGCGGACGGCAACGCGCGCGGCTTCGGCATATTTTGCGCCGACTTTAATCAGTTCGGCGCGGCGCTCTTCCGTAAGGCCGGGGATCGGCACGCGGATCAGGCTGCCGGCGGGCTGCGGGTTGAGGCCGAGGCCTGCGGAGGCAATCGCTTTTTCAACAGCCTTGGTGTTGTTGGCATCCCAGACCTGCACGTTCAGCAGGCGCGCTTCCGGTGCGGAAACGGTGGCAGCCTGGCTGAGCGGCATTTTGGAGCCGTATACTTCAACCTGCACGTGTTCCAGCAGGCTGGGTGACGCGCGGCCAGTGCGCAGGCCCATCAGCTCCTTCGAGAAGTTTTCATGTGTCGCCTGCATGCGGCGGTCGAAGTCAGCGGTATTAATATCAGCCATTTTGTGCCTCTTTTTCCATGACGATCGTGAACTCGCCGCGGCCCTGCATAAGTTCTGCAAAGGCGCCCGGCTTTTTGATTGAAAAGACGATAACGGGAATATTGCTTTCACGCGCCAGCGAAATCGCGGACGCATCCATCACACCAAGGTCGTTTGCGAGGACGTCAAGATATGTCAGTCGGTCCAGCTTCTTGGCGGTGGTGGGGTTCTTGATGGGGTCGGACGTATAAACGCCGTCAACCTTGGTGCCTTTCAGCAGCGCATCGCAGCCCATTTCGGAGGCGCGCAGTGCCGCAGCGGTGTCGGTCGTGAAGAACGGGTTGCCGGTGCCGGCGGCGAAAATAACGCAGCGGCCTTTTTCCATGTGGCGCAATGCCTTGCGGCGGATGTACGCCTCGCAGACGGAAGCCATGGTGATGGCGGATTGCACGCGGGTATCAATGCCGATTTTTTCAAGGGCGTTCTGCATGGCAATCGAGTTCATGACGGTTGCCAGCATGCCCATATAGTCGGCGGAGGCGCGGTCCATGCCGGCAGCCGCGCCGGAAATGCCACGGAATATGTTGCCGCCCCCGATGACAAGGCAAACTTCGATGCCGAGGTTGATGACTTCCTTGACGTCTTTGGCGATGCGGGCGCAGGTTTCGGTATCAATGCCGTATTCGCCATTACCCATGAGAGCTTCGCCCGAAATCTTCAGAAGGACGCGCTTGAACTTTGCATGCGGCATGTGAATGAACCCCTGTCAGCCCGGTGTGGATTAGTGCGCCAGCGTTGCACTGGCGGCCGTATCGTCATTGCCTTCCCTGCCCCCAAGGAAGAAAACCGGCCCCTGCCTTTTGGCAGGAGCCGGTTTTGTATATCCTAGCCTGCGGCCATTTTCGCAACTTCCGAAGCGAAATCGTCGACTTTCTTCTCGACGCCTTCGCCCAGTTCGTAGCGAACGTAGCCGGTGAGCGCGACGGGCGCGCCCACATCTTTCGCAGCGTTCAGCAGCACGGCAGAAATCTTGGTCTGGCCATCGATGATGAAAGTCTGTTCCAGCAGCGCGACTTGTTCGTAGTATTTGCGCATGGAACCATCGACCATTTTCTCGACGATTTCAGCGGGCTTGCCGCTTTTGGAGGCTTTGTCCGCGTGGACAGCGCGCTCGCGTGCGACGAGGTCGGCGCTAAGGCCTTCGACGTTCAGCGCTTCAGGGCGTGCTGCTGCGATGTGCATGGCAAGCTGACGGCCAAGAGCTGCAAGCTTGTCAGCAGCGCCAGCGGATTCAAGCGCGACCAGCACGCCGATTTTGCCGCAGCCGGGGATCAGCTGGTTGTGGACGTAGCTGGAAACAAGACCTTGCGTAACCGACACGGATTGCATGCGGCGCAGGTTCATGTTCTCGCCGATGTTGGCGATGAGTTCGGTCAGTTGCTCTTCAACCGTTTTGCCGTTCGCCAGTTTGGCGGCTTTCAGCTTTTCAACGGTGTCGAGTTTGCTGCCGACGGCGAGCTGGGTCGCTTCGGTCAGCAGTTTCTGGAAGTGTTCGTTGCGGCCGACGAAGTCGGTTTCAGCGTTCAGCTCGATTGCGACGCCGAATGTGCCGGTGGCAGCAACGCTGACAAGGCCTTCGGATGCGGCGCGGCTGGATTTTTTAGCGGCCGACGCGAGGCCTTTTTTGCGCAGCCAGTCCATGGATGCATCGACGTTGCCGCCGTTTTCAGCGAGGGCTTTTTTGCAGTCCATCATGCCTGCGCCGCTTTTTTCGCGGAGTTCTTTTACAAGAGCTGCGGTAATTTCCGTCATAAGATTATCCCCTTGATCTATTTTTGATTGTGTCTGGTTCGAATTTCCAAGGCCTATCCCGACAAAAGCCGGGATCCGGTTTCGGGCCATGCTTCGATAGTCTGAAGGCGTGCCACGTTGCGGATCCCGGCTTTCGGGATAGCGTGATAGATTAGCCGGCTGCTGCCGCTTTGACTTCGGAGAGGTCTTCAGCGCCAGGGTTTTCAGATGCGCCTGCATCCGCGCCCGACTTGGTCACTTCAGCCTGCAGGCCGTCAAGAACGGCTTCGGCAAAGAGGTCGCAATACAGGTTGATGGCGCGGGTTGCGTCATCGTTGCCGGGGATGAGGAAGTCAACGCCATCGGGATCGCAGTTGGTATCAACCACGCCGAAAACGGGAATGCCAAGGCGGCGCGCTTCGAGGATCGCGTTCGCTTCTTTCATGACGTCGATGACGATCATCGCGTCCGGCAGACCGCCCATGTCCTTGATGCCGCCGAGTGCTTTTTCAAGCTTCTCTTTTTCGCGGGCAAGGTTGAGCTGTTCTTTTTTCGTCAGGCCGTGCTTCGCTTCCGGGTTGGCGAGCATTTCGTCAACGGCGCGCAGGCGCTTGATGGAGTTGGAAATGGTGTTCCAGTTGGTCAGCATGCCGCCGAGCCAGCGGTAGTTGACGTAGTACTGGCCGCAACGTTTTGCAGTTTCGGCAATTTTGTCCGACGCCTGGCGCTTGGTGCCGACGAAGAGAACGCGGCCGCGGTTCGAAACGATGTCGCGCACGCTTTTCAGGGCGTTGTGCAGCATCGGAACGGTCAGCTCGAGGTTGATGATGTGGACGTTGTTACGGTCGCCATAGATGTACGGTTTCATCTTCGGGTTCCAGCGGCGGGTGTGGTGGCCGAAGTGGACGCCGGCTTCGAGCAGCTGGCGCATGGTGAAAGTTGGCATCGTCATGTGGAATAGTTCCTTTTCCGGTTATACCTCTGCGGGCCAAATTGCCTCTTTCGAAGCACCGAAGGGGGGGGCTTTAACGCCACCACCTAAACCCGCATGTGATTTTAGTAAACAAGGCGCCTGAACCATTCAGGCACCTTGGTTGGCAGTTTTTACATCTCCCGCCCCCGATTTGCAAGCAAAACTAGAGACATGGCCGATGTTTTTCTGTGGTTTTTCCGTGCAGAGCAACATAAGCCGCCTGCGCCGCTTTTCAATTATTACGGCAACCTTGAACAGTATAGCCTGCAACCCCTTAATTTATCATAACAAAACAGTCTGTTTGACGGAAGTATTATGACTATGGTAAAACATTACACCCCTTTTGCCTATTCCGGCGACAGGTAACAGCGAAAGCGAAAAACATGTCCGGCCCCAGCCAAACCGCCCAGGAACCCATCGAAAACAAACGCCAGCTTGTGGAATGGTTCCTGAAGGGATGCACCCCCGTGGCGGATCTTAAGATTGGCATGGAGCATGAAAAACCGCCCTTCTATATTGCCGACAACACCCCCACCCCCTTCAGTGGCAAAAACGGCCGCGCGGGTGTTGAAGACTTTATGGACAAAATGGTCAGCGACAAAGGCTGGCTGGCCGGCACCCGTGAAAAGGGCAAGCTGATCGACATTTCAAAGGACAATGCGGCCTGGACGCTGGAGCCTGCCCTGCAGCTGGAAACCGGCGGCGCACCACACAAGAACGTGCATGACATTGCGCTTGAAACCGCCCGTACCATCAAAGATGCCGCCGACATTGCCGAGACGCTCGGCTTTCGCATGGTTGCCACCGGCTTTCACCCCACGCACCGCGCCGATACGCTGGAGCTGATGGAAAAATCGCGCTACGCCGTTTATCGCGACCATATCGCCCGCCACAATATTCCGAACGGGCTCGACATCATCGCCTGCACCTCGACTGTGCAGGCCAACCTCGGCTTTACGTCAGAGCAGGATGCGGTGGATAAAATCCGCGCCAGCCTGAACGCCGCGCCCGCCGTTATCGCCATGTTCGCAACCTCCCCGTTTGCGGATGGCAAGCCAACGGGTTTTGACAGCTACCGCAGCCATATCCTCGAAAAAGGCTGGGATGGCCGCTATGGCTTCCTGCTGCCCGTTGCCTTTGAAGAAGGCTTCGGCTTCGAGCGCTACACAGATTTCGTCCTCGAAAAAATGCCCATGATCGGCTTTTACGAAGGCCATACCTTCAAGCCCGCATACCTGTCGAAGTTTGCGGATTTCATGGAAGCGAAACTTGAAATTACCGAAGGCCGCGCCGCAACCTTGGGCGACTGGTCCGACCTGCTGAATACCGTCTGGCCGGATACGCGGCCGCGCAAGTTCCTTGAAATGCGCAGCGCAGATGTGGGCCCGCCCGAAATGGTCACCGCGCTTGCCGCTTTCTGGAAGGGATTGCTCTACGATAAAACATCGCTGGACGATACGCTGGCACTGACCAAGGACTGGACGAACGGTGAGCGCGATTATTTGCGCATGGCCGCGCCGCAAGCCGGCCTGCAAACACCTTTCCGCGGCGGCACGCTGCAGGATGTTTGCAAAGAATTGCTCAACATTGCCGAAGCTGGCCTGAAGCGCCAGAATATCCTTGATGCAAAAGGACTTGATGAAAGCCAGTATCTGGAGCCGTTGAAAGAAATCGTCAGCAGCGGCCTTAACTGGTCGCAGCGCCTGGTGCAGCAATTCAACGGCCCGTGGAAAGGCGACATTTCGCATCTTTTTAACGAGATGGATTATGCCCGTAGCCCGTCGGTATTGAAGGCAGCACCCGCGCCCGCATTGAAGCGCACGGCAAACGGCCCAAAATTGCCATAAGCTGCGAAAAACCGGGCTTTCACATTACAAGGCAACCTTTATAATCAAGCCATGCTTCAAAGCCTGAGAGAAAAGTTCAACGCTTTTAAAAAGTCCGACAAGTTGCTGGACTACGGCATTCGCACGTCTGCGGGCATAGCGCTGCTATGCGCGGGCGGTGTCGGGCTTTGGGGTGGGCTTACCGCCATTGGCATTGCCGCGCTTGCCATTAAAGCTGCGGGCGTAGGCATTCCCGCCATCATAGGTTATTCAACCTTAACCACCGGCGTGCTGATGTGCGCAAAATCTCTCGTCTTCAATCGTGTCTTCAGCTTTACCCACAAGAAGCTGATGAAAGTGAAGGAAACGCGCGATGCCGCAAAGGGTACCCCGCCTGCCCCGCCTGCCCCGCCCGCCGCAAAACCGCTGGCGGCACTTGCCAAATCATCCCTCGCGAAGGCGCAGAAGCTGAAGGCGACGTTTAATCATGAGCATAGCGCGGATGCAAAACCTGCCGCGAATGATGCCATGAACGAAAAAGCCAACCGCTTCACGGGCCTTTTGCAGAAATTCAAGAATCGCGGGTCAAAGCCGGCGGCGTAGGCCGGCAGGGCGCAGGCTGCGCTGCGGCGCGGGCGGCGATGCTTTTTCTGCCAGCTGGTCCAGCAGTTTCGGGAACGATACCACCGGGTAAGCGCCGCCGTTCACCGTATTGATCAGCTTTGCGCATTCACCGTCCGTCAGCGTAAACACGCTATTGCCAAAGTGATGCAGTGCGGCATCCAGCTTAGCAATGCATTCATCCGGCGACCAGTTGTGGCCGTGGTATTGTGCGGAACGCGCAAAGGCCAGCGCCATTTCGGGCAGGCGTTTTCCATTGCGCGATTTGTCGTTGAAAGCGGCGGAAAGTTCGGCCCGCGCCGCATTGTCGTTGCATATCGTCTGCCGCTGCACCAGCGGCGCGTGCTGGTCTGCAAGAGCCATCAGCACCGTGCCGCCGTTGTGGCGAATATAGCTCATAAGGTTGGCAATGGTTGTGCCTTGCTCGATCGTCCAGTCAACGACGACGAAATATTCACCCGCCGACTTTCCTTCGCCGAAAGGGAACGGGTCTTTTTGCGCGGGCATGTAAATATCGTAGACCTGGCGGCCTGTCAACGCATGGGTGCTGCTGGGGTTGCCGGAGCGATTAAGATGCACGCGCTCGCACAAGGCATTCGCCACCACCCACTCCACATGCGGCGCCAGCGCCTTCATGCAGTCACGGAATTTTTCGACGCGCACTTCGGCGGCGTTGACCTGCTCGGGGAACAGCACGGGGTGCTTGTGCGGATAGGCAAGGTTGATGCGCCGCGCGTCTTCAAGCGTGGTGCCCTGCTTTGCCAATTCCGCGCGAATAACATCAAGCGCTTCCTGCGGCGAATAGGGAGAAATAGTTTGCGGGAAATCGGCGGGAATTTCGGCGCGCTTTTTCGGGTTTTCCAACGGCCCCTGCAACGGCAATTGCCCTTGCAGTTTTTTGCCCCCCGCCAATGAATTGCGGAATGCCATGATCTTCATCAATGTGCGTTGGAACTTCATGATTTTTGGAATTGTCAAATGTGCCTGTCGGCGTCAGCTGTATTCTTGTTTTCATAAAGAATACGCCCGTGCACATGAGCCGTCAATCAAATTGCTGCAAAAATCGCGTCAAATTTCGCGGATATCGTCAACACCGCCAATGGAGCGCAAGGCTTTTGGGGTACTTTCGTTTACATTCCAGCCGCCGGGTAATTCAACCGTAGCCTCACGCCCCGGGCCCGCCGCAACAATCAACTGCACCTTCACGCGCCCCTGCCCGGTTTTTTCCAGCACATCGCGGATTTTAACAATAGCTGCGGGCTGCGTTACATGCACGTTCATCAAACGCGTCACGCTTTGCACCGCCGCCGTCAAAGGCTCGATGCTTTGGCCAAGGAAGCGCAGTTCATCCTCGCCTTTTTTATCAACGTCGACGGAAAGCAAAATGGGCGTGCCCGCTTCCAGCAATTCGCGGCTGGCGTTCAGCAGGTCTGAAAACACCATCATCTCGAATACGCCGTAAGGGTCTGAAACCTGCACGAAGGCAAATCGGTTACCCTTCTGCGATGTGCGTTCCTGCTTGCGCACCACAATGCCCGCCATGCGAAGGCGCGTGGAAGGGCTGGTCATTAAAGCTTCCGCAACCTTGGTAGACGGAATAACACGCAGGCGTTCCAGCTGGCTTGTCATGTTATCCAACGGGTGGGCCGAAAGGTAAAAACCGACGGCTTCAAATTCGTGGCGCAGCTGTTCGAGTGGTTCCCATTTATCGGCCTTGGCGATGGGCGGCTCCGGCAGCGCATTGCCGCCCCCGCCGCCGAACAGGCTTTCCTGCCCGCTGGCTTTTTCATCTGCGTTGGCGGCGGCATAGCGCAGCAAAACTTCGACGGAGGCCACAACGGAAGCGCGGTTAGGCACAAAGGCATCAAAGGCGCCCGCAGCAGCCAGCGCTTCCATCTGCCGCTTGTTCATGGCCTTGGGGTCAAGGCGGCGGGCAACATCGTACAGGTCCTTGAAGGGGCCGCCGCGTTCACGCTCCGCAATAATCACGTTCATCGCTTCCATACCCACGCCCTTCAGGGCCGCAAGCGCATAGCGAATGCCTTTTTTCCCGTCCGGCAGCTGCTCGACCGAGAAACGCGGCAGCGACTTGTTAATGTCGGGTGGCAGCAGCACCACCTTCATGCGCATCAGCTCCTGCCGCAGCATGGCCAGCTTGTCGGTGTTGGTCATATCGTTCGTCATAGTCGCGGCCATGAACTCGACCGGGTAATTCGCCTTCAGGTAAGCTGTATGATACGCGATAAGCCCGTAAGCGGCGGAGTGCGCCTTGTTAAAGCCGTAATCCGCGAACTTTGCGATCTGGTCGAAAATCGCGCTCGCCAGCTCGGGTGCAATGGCATTGGCTTTTTCGCAGCCTTCGACAAAAATGGCGCGCTGCGCGTCCATCTCTGCCTTGATCTTTTTACCCATGGCGCGGCGCAGCAGGTCGGCGCCGCCCAGCGAATAGCCCGCCAGAATCTGCGCCGCTTCCATGACCTGTTCCTGATAGATCATGACGCCGTAGGTATCTTTAAGCACCGGCTTCAGCAGCGGGTGCATGTATTCAATTTCTTCCTTGCCGGAAAGGTTGGCGATGTACTTCGGAATGTTTTCCATCGGGCCCGGCCGGAACAGGGCGACGATAGCGGAAATCTCCTCGAAGTTATGCACGTTCATTTGCTTGCACAAATCGCGCATGCCCGCGCTCTCGAGCTGGAAGACGGCGGAACAATCGCCCTTGGCCAGCAGGTCGTAGGTTTTCTTGTCATCCATCGGGAACTTGAGGGGGTCAAGATCCTCCCCCGTCGTTTCGTGGATAAGCTTAACGGAATCGTTAATGACCGTCATGGTCTTGAGACCAAGGAAGTCGAACTTCACAAGGCCGGCTTTCTCAACGTCCTTCATGTTGAACTGCGTTGCCGCAATGGTGGAGCCCGGGTCACGGTACATCGGCACAATTTCATCCAGCGGCCTGTCGCCGATGACGATGCCCGCCGCGTGCGTGGATGCATGGCGGTAGAGGCCCTCAAGCTTCAGCGCGATGTCGATAAGCTTGCGCACCTGCTCGTCGCTGTCCCGCGCCTCGCGCAGCAGCGGCTCGGATTCTAGCGCCTCTTCAAGGCTGATGGGGTTGGCGGGGTTTTGCGGCACAAGCTTCGCAATTTTATCCACCTGCCCGTAGGTCATTTGCAGCACGCGGCCAACGTCGCGTACCACGGCGCGTGCCTGCAGTTTACCGAAGGTGATAATCTGCGCCACTGTATCGTGCCCGTATTTATCACGCACGTAGCTAATGACTTCGTCGCGGCGGTCCTGGCAGAAGTCGATATCAAAGTCAGGCATCGAGACGCGTTCGGGGTTCAGGAAGCGCTCGAACAGAAGCGTGCATTCGATGGGGTCCAAGTCGGTAATTTTGGTTGACCATGCAACGACGGACCCCGCGCCCGAGCCACGGCCAGGCCCCACCGGAATATCATGGTCTTTCGCCCACTGGATGAAATCTGAAACGATCAGGAAGTAGCCGGGGAATCCCATTTTAATAATGACATCCAGCTCGTATTCCATGCGCTTGAAGTATTGCGTGCGCACTTCTTCCTTTTTTGCATCGTCCCAGTCGGGCTTGAAGACGTAATTTTCAAGCCGCCACGTTAAACCTTCCGCCGTGCGGGCGCGCAGCTCATCCGGCTCGGTATTGCCGGTTTCGGTTTTAAAGCGCGGCAGGCTGGGTTTTACTTCCTTCAGCATGAAGGCGCAGCGTTTCGCGATCACCACCGTGTTTTCGATGGCTTCCGGAAGATCCTTGAACAGCTCCGCCATTTGTTCTGCCGACTTGAAGTAATGCTCCGGCGTTACCTTGCGGCGGTTTGCATCCTGCACAAAAGCGCGGTCGTCAATACAAAGGAAGGCGTCATGCGCCTCGTACATATCAGGGTCGCTGAAATAGCAGTTGTTGGTGGCAACAACCGCAATATTGTATTTGTAAGCAAAATCCAGCAACGGGTCTTCAATGGCAACTTCATCCGCCGTGCCGTGCCGTTCCAGTTCAATATACAAGCGGTCGCCGAAAATTCCGTGCAGTTGCTTTAATGTTTTTTCGGCATCGGTCGGGCGGTTATCCAGCAGCATGCGGCCCACGGTGCCCTTGGTGCCCGCGGTCAGCGCAATCAACCCCGCGCTGTACTGTTCAATGTCGCCCCAGGTAATGGCGGGTTTTTCAGTATGCTCCAGCGGGTGCAGGTAGGCCTTGCTGGAAAGCTTCATCAGGTTTTTGTAGCCCTGCTCGTTCTGCACCAGCACAACGATCTGGTCGGGCATTTCGGATTTCTTGTTTTTCTGGTCGGTCTGGTCGGGACGCTCGATCCACAACTGGCAGCCGATGATGGGCTGTATGCCCTCCTTCGCGGCGCCAACGGAAAATTCGAGCGCGCCGAAAAGGTTGCCAGTATCTGTCACGGCAACGGCGGGCATTTCCAGTTTCTTGACCAGCGGCACAAGATTTTTAAGCTTGATCGCGCCCTCGGCCAATGAATAGGCCGAGTGAACCCGGAGATGGACGAATTGGGGTGCTTTGTCTGTCATGGCGCTCGCTTTGATACCCCTAAAATGCCCGACAAAAGGCAGTAGATTCAACAGGTTTTTCCTGAATGTGCCGCGCTTGACATAACCAAGCCCATTCAATAATATAAGCCTTCCAAAAACAAAGCACAGACCAATTGAATCAGGCGGTTAGAGATGACACCCCCAAAGGCCCCGATGCCCGATAAAAAGACACAAGACGACACCCCGCCGCAAACCACCGCCGCTGATGCGTCCGCCAACCTTGCCGACCTCTCGGTCGAGAGCCTTTCCCGCGTCTTCAAGCAGCTAACGGAAGAAGCCCGCAAACAGCGCGAGCCGCTCCGCCCCACGCTGATGCGCCTGAACGAAATCATCTCCAAGTTCCAGAGCATCGGCACTGACCAGATCGGTATCGAGATTGCGACCTTCGACAAAATGCGCGACCACAACCTGCTCTATCAGGCCAAGGGCGCGGATGTTGCGTCATACTGCATCCTTAGCGTTTATGATGCGCGCTTTCTTGTGCGCCTTTACCCCGAGGGTAAAATTGACTGCTATACAGAAAACCTGAACAAGCCGAATGATGTGCAGTATCCGGATGCCGAAAGCTTCTGGTACGCGGTTGAAAAAACCGCAAGCGGCAGCAAAATCAACCGCGCTGAACCGAAGTTCCTTCAATACAACCTGAATGTACCGGAAGATGCCGCCATCTTCATGGCCGCGGTTGCGCAGATTGGCGCAACACTGGCAGCGCAGGAAGAACTCCGCAGCTTTGACCTTCCCCCTGCTCGCGACAATGCCCCCTTGCGCAAATTACCCGGCGCAAAGCCGCCAAAGCTGTCGTGATCCCGCAGGAAGGCTTCCATTCCCCCTCCACCCTGCGCGCCGCTTTCGAGCAGGCGCTTGTTGAGGCCCGCCAGACGCTGCAGGACAGCGGCGCAAGCGAGATGCTGACGCATTTAAGCGAAACCGTGCGCGACTTGCAGTCCGCCGGCGCGGACATCAGCCTTCAAATCCGCGCAGGGTCGCACAGCAATGCCTATGACATGATTTACACCACCAGCGGCAGCGCAACAAACGGCCCGACCAGCGTGGAAGCTTATGGCTTTTTGCGGGCTGGCGAATCCAGCCACCTTGTCGCCGTATGTACGCAATATAGCGGGGAGCCTGTGCATCGCATTTACGTTTCTGAATGGAATGCAGGGCCGGAAGGCGGCCGTCAGGCAAATATTGACGGCAGCAACCGCCAGCGCACCACCATCGGCGCCAACATGTATGACTTTGATACGGAAGCCAATGCACTGCAGTCGCTGCAAACCAACATTGCGAAAATCTGCGCCGACAACGCTGCGGTGGCAGAATGTGATACAGGCCAATCTTTCAACAAGCCCGCCGCGCTCGTCAAAAGCACCGGCCTGAAACTTCCACGCTAAAGTTTTTTTTAAACGAGTCCGTCTTTCAGCTCAAGCACGCGGTCCATGCGGGACGCGAGTTCGTGGTTATGCGTGACAATCAGCGCGCCGATGTTAAACCGGCGGATCGTTTCCATCATCATCGCAAAAACACCCTCCGCTGTGCGGGGGTCAAGGTTTCCGGTCGGCTCGTCCGCCAGCAGCAATGCCGGCTGCGTGACAAGGCCACGGGCAATTGCCACGCGCTGCTGTTCCCCGCCCGACATTTGCGAGGGGAAATGCTCCGCCCGCGCGGCAAGGCCAACGCTGGCCAGCAGTTCTTCAGCGCGTTTTTTTGCGGCGGCTTTCGGCACGTTGGAAACGTATTGCGGCAGCATCAGGTTTTCCAATGCCGTAAAATCCGGCAGCAGGTTGTGGAACTGGTACACAAAGCCAATCTGCGTGCGGCGCAGCATTGTGCGGTAGGCATCCGCAGTGCTTTCAACGCGGGTGCCGTTAATAATAACATCGCCGCTGGTGGGGTTTTCAAGCAGGCCCGCAATTTGCAGCAGCGTGGTTTTGCCGGAACCGCTGGGACCCAGCAGCGCCACAACTTCGCCGCGCGCAATAGACATGTTGACGCCGCGCAGGATGTCGAGGTTCTGGCCGCCTTGCTCAAAGCTGCGGCGCACGTTTTTAAGTTCAAGAACGTTGTTACTCACGGCGCAGCGCCTCCACGGGGTCGAGCTTGGCGGCGCGCCAGGCGGGGTAAATGGTGGCGGCAAAGGCCAGCACCAGCGCCATGCCGGTAATCAGCACAACTTCAGAAGGGTCAAGCTTGGCCGGCAGTTTCGACAGGAAATAGATTTCCGCCGGAAACAGCTTGCTGCCCGTCAGGCTTTGCAGCCACTGCCGAATGGCTTCGATGTTCGCGGCAAAAGCCACGCCCAGCACGGTACCTGCGATGGTGCCGGAAATGCCGATGCTGGCACCGGTATAAAGGAAGATACGCACAACCATGCCGCGCGTCGCGCCCATGGTGCGCAGAATGGCAATATCCCTGCCCTTGTCCTTCACCAGCATGATAAGGCTGGAAATGATGTTGAAGGATGCAACGATGATGATGAGCGTCAGGATAAGGAACATGACGTTACGCTCCACATCAAGCGCGGAAGCAAGGCTGGCATTGCTGTTCTGCCAGTCGGCGACGGAATATTCGCCCTGCAATTCGGCTTTAATGGCGGTTTCGGCTTTGGCGAACTGGCCCGCATCCGGCGTCATGACCTCGATGGCGGTTACGCCTTCGCCGGTATCAAAAAAGGCCTGCGCCATGTCCATGGGAACATACACGAAGCTATTGTTGTATTCGTACATGCCGACATCAAAAATAGAGCCGACGATGAAGGTTTTTGATTTCGGCATGCAGCCGAACGGCGTCGTCTTGCAGGTCGGCGCGACGAGGAGAATTTTATCCCCCACATCCAGTCGCATGCGCTCCGCCATGGAAATGCCGATAGCGACTTTTTCGTCGCCAAAGTAATCGGTCTCGCTGATTTTGTATTTAATCCCTTTGTCTTTTTCAGACAAAATCGGCTTGTTATAAAAATCTTTCGGCAACAGGCCGCGCACGACAACACCGCTGGCCGCGCTTTCGTTGCGCAGCAGCGCCTGCCCTTCGATAGTCGGAATGGCGCTGGTCACACCTTGAATTTTCTTCAGGCGCTCGACGACAGGATCATACGGAAAAATAGACCCGACACGGCTATAGACGTTGATATGCCCGTTCAGGCCCAGAATACGGCCGATCAGTTCATCTCGGAAACCGTTCATGACCGACATCACGATAATCAGCGTCGCCACCCCCAGCATGATGCCGAGGAAGGAAAACGTCGCGATGATGGAAATAAACCCTTCCTTCCGCTTCGACCGCAAGTAGCGGCCAGCGACCATTTTTTCAAAAGCAAAGCTCATATCAATATGCTTTCGAGATAATGACCTTTGTGCCGCCATCCGCAAATGGCAGGCAGCGGGTGGTAACGGCAAATTCAGCCTTCAGCTTGGCGAATTCTTCGGAACCTTGAATCAGACTGTAATCAAGCCGCAGGCCGCCGGTGTTTTCACCCGCAAAGAAGTCGCGTGCTTCCTTCAGGCTGCTGACATCTTTAATACCGGCCATCATACGGGCCTTGGCCTTGTTGTAAAGGTCTGCCTGCATTTGCACGAGAGCTTCGGAAATTTTATCGACGCATTCGGCGACGGAAACTTTCGTTTTGCCGTCTTTGCCAAGGTCGCGGCGGGTGAAGGTAAGCTGGCCTTCGGCAATTTCGCGCGCGCCGACTTCAAGACGGATCGGCACGCCCTTTTTAATAGCCGCCCACATTTTATCTGAGCTGCGGGCGTCGGATTTATCAACCTGCACGGAAATGTCTTTTGCACGCAGTTCTTTTTGAATTTTATCGCAGAACTCAAGAATGGCGGGCGTATCAGCATCGTCCTTCAGGAACGGCAGGATAATGACCTGATGCGGCGCAACGCGCGGCGGCATAATCATGCCGTCGTCATCTGCGTGGGTCATGATAAGGCCGCCGATGGTGCGGGTGGACATGCCCCAGCTGGTCGTCCATGCCAGTTTCTGCGTGCCGTCTTTATCAAGGTATTTTATGTCGGACGATTTGGCAAAAGTCTGGCCAAGGTTGTGCGATGTTGCGGCCTGCAGGGCCTTGCCGTCCTGCATGAAGGCTTCCACGGTATAGGTTTCAATTGCGCCGGGGAAGCGTTCATCCGGCGTTTTCGCGCCCGGAATAACGGGAATGGCAAGGTAATCTTCAAGGAATTCACGGTACGCTTCCAGCATGCGGCGCGCATCTTTATCCGCTTCATCGGCGGTGGCGAAGGCGTTATGCCCTTCCTGCCACAGGAATTCGGAGGTGCGCAGGAAGATGCGCGGGCGCATTTCCCAGCGCATGACGTTGCACCACTGGTTCAGCTTCAGCGGCAGGTCGCGGTAAGATTGCACCCAGTTGTGCATCGCCTCGCCGATGATGGTTTCAGACGTCGGGCGGATGATAAGCGGTTCCGCAAGGACAGATGCCGGATCAGCCGCCAGTTCGCCCTTTTCATTCTTGGCAAGGCGGTGGTGAGTGACAACCGCGCATTCTTTCGCAAAGCCGTCAATGTGGTCGGCTTCCTTGGCGATGTAGCTCATGGGGATGAGCAGCGGGAAGTAAGCGTTCTGCACTTCTTCCGCCTTGATCATTTTGTCGAAATGCTTCTGGATATTTTCCCACACGGCATAGCCATAGGGCTTGATGATCATGCAGCCGCGCACGGGCGCGTTTTCGGCCATATCGGCGGCTTTGATGACGTTTTGATACCATTCGGGGAAGTTTTCATCCCGGGTCGGGGTGATTGCCGTTTTTGCGTTTTTAATGGTTTTTGCCGCTTCAGCCATGGGTATCTGCCTTTGAAAATCGGTTATCGACTGCCCCAAAACTAGCGAAGCCGCCGGAAATAATCAATCATTGATTATGTTTATCGGGTTGCGGGGCCGGATGATCTGCCGGAACATAGGGCCTGCCTGTATAGCATAGGGCGCGAATGGCGCGTTCGGCATCCCCTTCCATGGGTTTACCGTTGAAATTCATGGCACCCGTCTGGGTATCCAGCTCGACAATGCCGACGTTGGCAAGCTCCTGCCCCGGCGGCACGGGAATGCCCGCATATTGCGCCACATCCACATCAATGCCGAATTTAATCACGCGCGGCACCTGCACCGGCGACGGGTTAAGGTCAGCCCCCGCAACCGGCTTGCCATGCACATCCACGCCCGGCTGGTATTCAACTTTTGCATCGGGCGTTGGCACGTAAGCCACCATTTGCCGGCAAACCTGCGGGTCAAGGCTCGGCGGCTTTTTATCCGCCGCAAAAGCAGGCTGGAGGGCGGCAAGGCACAGGGCCAGCAGGAAAAGATACTTCACTTTATTGCATCCCTGAACCAGTCGCCCCAGCGGATGATACCGGCATCCACCATCACCCATAGCGCGGCGACGATAAGGAATGACACGATGGTATTAATGATAAGCTTCTTTTTAAGGTCGGGCTTTTTCGGTGCGCCGGCATCAAACCCGCGGCCCGCATCTTCATGCCGTTCGACGCCCAGCGGCAGCACGGTGAACAGCATTGTCCACCACACCAGCAGGAAAATAAAAACGGCGTTAAGCATACCCATGATGTTAAACCCTTATCAAATGCACGCGCGTTTGCGGCTTGCGGTCGAACCTGTCGTTGAAGAAGCGGCGCGCGGTAATACGCGTCTGTTCCGACAAGATCGCGTCGTCCATGCGCTCGGCCTTCGGCATGTTGCGGATTTTATCGGAAATTTCTTTTACGACGTCTTTAATGTATCCGGCATCCAGCTCGCTGTTTTCATCCAGCAGGCCCATGGCAGTGACTTTGGGCGGGGCGATAAGCGCGCCGCTGTCGTCCATCACAATCGTCACCACGGCGCTGCCATTGTGCATGATGCGGCGGCGGGTCAAAATTGCCTCGTGGTCGACGGCGACAATGCGCTTGCCTTCAATCGCCAGCACACCGGCTTTTACTTCGCCGACCGGCCTTGCGCCATCGCTGAACAGTTCAATTACCATGCCGTTGGCGGGAATAATCGCCTGTTCCGCACCGCAGTCTTTCGCCAGCACGGCGTGTTTTTCCATCTGCATCTGCTCGCCATGCACGGGAATGGCAATGCGCGGGCGCAGCCAGCTGTACAGCTGCTTCAGTTCTTCGCGGTACGGGTGGCCGGAAACGTGGATCGGCGCTTCGCGGTCTGTCACCACGTTCACGCCCATCGACAGGAACCGGTTTTTAATGCGGTCAATCGCACGCTCGTTACCCGGAATGGCGCGGGAGGAGAAAATAACAACATCCCCCTCGCCCACGCGCACGGCAGGGTGGTCATCATTCGAAATGCGGGAAAGTGCCGCGCGCGGCTCCCCCTGCGATCCTGTGCAAACGTAAACGATATTGCGGCTTTCCACCATGTCGGCATCATCTTCCGACAGGAAGGGCGGCATGCCCTTCAGGTAGCCCGCATTGCGCGCCACGTCATCGACGGAGCGCAGCGAGCGGCCAATCAGGCAGACATGGCGGTTATTTTTACGTGCCGCTTCGTAAATGCTGACAAGTCGGGCAACGTTGGTGGAAAAGCACGAAATGGCAATTTGCCCTTCGGGGAATTCGCTGAACAGTTCGGTCAGGTTTTTCAGCACTTCGCGCTCGGAACCGGAATGGCCCGGCACCATGGCATTGGTTGAATCGCCAATCACGGCCAGCACGCCGCGGTCGCCAATTTCGCGCAGGGTTTTTTCATCCGTCAAATCGCCCAGCACGGGGTCTTTGTCAATCTTCCAGTCGCCTGTATGCAGCAGGGTGCCGACATTTTTGACGGTAATGGACAACGCGCTTGCTTCCGGAATGGAATGCGCCATGCTTACAAACTGAATATTGAACGGGCCAAGGTTAATGGTGCCCTGCACCGGCACTTCATGCAGTTTGGCTTCATTTCCCCACTGCGTTTCATCAAGGTCCTGACGAATGCGGCCGGCGGTAAACGGCGTTGCGTAAAGCGGCGCTTTAATGCGCGGCCACAAATGCTCGATGGCGCCGATATGGTCTTCATGCCCGTGGGTGAAGACGATGCCCAGCAGCTTTTCGCCAAGTGCTGTCGCAAAGGCCGGGTCCGGCAGCAGAATATCAACACCGGGCATGGATTCATCGGCAAAGCCCATGCCGCAGTCGATCATGATCCATTTATCCTGGTGGCCGTACAGCGTCATGTTCGCGCCAAAAAAGCCGCAGCCACCGAGGGGGATCATGTAAATGGCGTCATCCGCCATTTTGAAGTCAAGTTTCGTTGTGCTTGTCATACGCCGTAAAATACCTCTCCGGACGCGATGTTCTTTGTCGTACCATCCGGCATGTCGAGCTGAAGCGCGCCTTGCGCATCAATCCCCATGAATTTTCCGGTCAGCGTTTCTTTCGGCAGGCGCACGTTAATGACGGTGCCGATCGCGTGGCTGTAACGCAGCCATTCCTGGCGGATCGGCGCAAAACCGTTCTTCTGCCAGAGGTCGTAAATTGACTTCAGCTTCATGGCCAGCTTTTCAAGCAACTGGCCAATTTCAAGCGTATCGAGGCCAAGGCTGCGAAGGCAGGTCGCGCCGTCGGGGTTGTGCGACACGTTCACGCCCATGCCCACAATCACCCATTCAACGGGTTTATGACCGTTGATTTCGCTTTCCAGCAAAATACCGGCGGCTTTTTTGCCGTTCAGCAAAAGATCGTTCGGCCACTTCAGGTCAATGTTAACCATTTGCGGCAGCAGTTCCTTCAATGTTTCCGCCAGCGCCACGGCGGCGATGAACGAAAGCTGCCCCGTCAGCGGCGCAGCAATATTCGGGCGCAGAATGACGGTCATAAATAGATTGCCGCGGTTGGAAACCCATACGTTGCCCTGCCGCCCCTTGCCCGCCGTTTGTTCATGCGACCAGACGATGGTGAAGGGTTGCGCGCCGTCTTTTGCGAGATCGCGTGCATAACTATTGGTGCTGCCGACAGTCTGCAGCTCCACAATGCTCATGTCTTGCGGTAGCTGCGGCTGGTAGGTCATTGCATTTTAGATGTCAGGGTCTTGGCTGCGCTATCGGCCGAATTCAGCAGCATACCCGGCGTTGCGATGAACAGCAGCACGGCCAGCGTCGAAATTGCCAGCACCACGTTCAAACGCGTGTCTTTTGCAGGGTCAAGGCTGTCATCACCCGCTTCTTCAAAGTACATGACCTTGATGATGCGCAGGTAATAGTAAGCGCCAATAACCGACGTCAGCACGCCGATGACCGCAAGGGTGTAAAGCCCCTGCCCCACAGCCGCCTGAAACACGAACAGCTTGCCGAAGAAACCGGCCAGCGGCGGAATCCCCGCCATGGAGAACATCATGATGGTCATGGCAAGCGCCAGCATGGGCTTCTTCTGGCCAAGTCCTGCGAGGTCTGAAATTTCTTCGACCATGCGTTCCCGCTGTTTCATCATCAACACAATGGCGAAAGCGCCAATGGTGGTGACCATATAAATGGCGGCATAGATCATGACGGATTTCACGCCTTCGGCATTTGCCGCGCAAAGCCCCACAAGGGCGTAACCCATGTTACCGATGGAGCTATAGGCTAGCAGGCGTTTGATGTTCTTCTGGCCGATAGCGGCGACGGAGCCGAGCGCCATGGAGGCAATGGCAATGACCTCCACAACCTGACGCCATTCTTCCACCAGATGCCCGAAAGGCCCCATAAATACGCGAGTAATCAGCGCCAGCGCCGCGATTTTCGGCGCAATGGCGAAGAACGCGGTAACGGAAGTCGGTGCGCCTTCGTATACGTCAGGCGTCCACATATGGAACGGCACAGCAGAAATTTTGAAAGCAAGGCCGGAAATAAGCAGCACCATGCCCACCACAACACCCAAGGGTGCCGGGTGATGCGCGCCAAGCGCCAGCGCCATGTCGTTAAAGTTGGTAGTGCCGCTGTAACCGTAGAGCAGCGATGCGCCGTACAGCAGCATACCGGACGACAGTGCGCCGAGGACAAAGTACTTCAGGCCAGCTTCCGTCGATTTAATGGTATCGCGCTGCATCGCCGCCAGCACGTAAATGGGCAAGCTTTGCAGTTCTAACCCCATGTAAAGAGCAATGAGGTTATTCGCCGAAATCATCAGCAACATCCCGAGCGTGGAGAACAGGATGAGGATGGGATATTCAAACCGCTGAATACGCTGACGCTCAAGGTATTTTGCCGACATCAGGATGGAGACAGCCGAACCGCCCACAACCAGCAGTTTCATGAACGAGCCGAAATCGTCGGCGATGAACATGCCGCTAAAGGTTTCGTTCGTGCCGCCGCTGTAATGGAACAGCAACGCGCCCACCACGACCAGCAGGAAAACGCCAAGGTTGGCGACGCTGTTATAGTCTTCTTTTTTACGCAGTACGCCGAAGAGCATCAACACCAGGGTGGCGATGGCCAGGAAAATTTCCGGTAAGGCCGGCTTCAGCAGCGGGGCGCTAAAATCAGTCATTGCTGTGTGTTTCCTTCAGTTTGTGCTTTTTGCCGTGGTGGGCCTTGTTGGTGGCAGGCTCTTTTTCGGCAGGTGTTTTTTCGGTTTTGGCTTCATCGGCCGGCTTTGCGCCTTCTTCCGCGGCTTTGTCGGCGGCGGGGGCTTCGGCGGTCGCTTTACCAAGGTCAACTTCCGGTACAGTTTCGGCATCAGCCTTTTTCGCGTTTTCAGCGACAAGGCCCACCGACTGGAAGCGGGTCATGACTTTTTCAATTGACGGGCCCATAGGTTCAAGGAAGCTGGACGGATAAATACCCATCCACATCACCAGCACCACCATGGGGGCAAAAATAAAGCCCTCGCGCAGCGAAATATCGTGCATCGCCTTCACATCGGGTTTATCCAGCTCGCCAAAGACAACGCGCTTGTAAAGGTACAGCATGTACGCCGCGCCCAGAATAACGCCCGTGGCGGCAAGAGCGGTAAAGCCGGTGCTGACTTTAAAGCTGCCCACCAGCACAAGGAATTCACCCACGAAGCCGGAAGTCCCCGGCAGGCCGACGGAAGCCATCATGAAGATCATGAAGATCAGCGCGTATTTCGGCATGTTCTGCACAAGGCCGCCATAACGGCGAATTTCCCGCGTATGCAGGCGGTCGTACACGACGCCGACGCACAGGAACAGCGCAGCGGAAACGATACCGTGCGACAACATCTGGAACATGGCGCCGTCAATGCCCTGGCGCGTCAGCGTGAAAATGCCGAGCGTGACGAAACCCATGTGCGCAACGGATGAATAAGCGATCAGCTTCTTCATGTCTTCCTGCACAAGCGCGACGAGCGATGTATAGATGACCGCGATAACGCTGAGCGTAAACACCAGCGGCATGAAATAAACGGTCGCTTCCGGGAACATCGGCAGCGACAGGCGCAGGAAGCCGTAGCCGCCCATTTTCAGTAGCACGCCCGCCAGAATGACGGAACCTGCCGTGGGCGCTTCAACGTGCGCATCGGGAAGCCATGTATGCACCGGCCACATCGGCACCTTCACCGCGAAAGACGCGAAGAAGGCAAGCCACAACCATTTCTGCATACCAAGGCCCATCGTCGTGATCTTCGAAAGTTCGGCAATGTCGGTGGTGTGGTAGGTGTTGTACAGCGCCAGAATAGCCAGCAGCATCAAGACCGAACCCAGCAGCGTATACAGGAAGAACTTGAACGACGCGTAAACGCGGCGTGGACCGCCCCAGACACCGATGATGACGAACATCGGGATCAGCACGCCTTCAAAGAAGACGTAGAACAGCATCAGGTCGATGGCGGAGAACATGCCCAGCATCATGGTTTCGAGCAGCAGGAAGCTGATCATGTATTCCTTGACGCGGGTCTGGATGGATTCCCAGCTGGCGAGAATGCAGATGGGGGTCAGGAACGTCGAGAGCAGCAGGAAGAAGATGGAAATGCCATCGACCCCCATTTTGTAGTTGATGTTGAAACCCGGCAGCCAGGCCAGTTTTTCAACAAACTGATAATCCCCGGACGTGCCGTCGAAGTGGATGTACATGTACAGCGACAGGCCGAAGGTGAAGATGGAGGTAAGCAGCGCGGTCTTGCGGGAATTTTCCGCGACCGTCGCTTCGTCCCCGCGGATCAGCAGCAGGCACAGCACGCCCACCAGCGGCAGGAAGGTGATGAGGGAAAGGATGGGGAAAGTGATCATCGTTAGAGTCCTTGCCTGTGCAGGTAGACGATATAACCGGTGATGATGGCGACAATGCCGATCAGCATGGCGAAAGCATAATGGTAGACGTAACCGGACTGCATGCGGTGCGCCTTGCCGGCGGATGCAACAACAGTGGACGCAATGCCATCGGGGCCGAGACCGTCGATGATGGCGCCGTCACCTTTTTTCCACAGCTGGCGGCCGAGGAAGAAGGCCGGCACCACACCAATGGCGTGGTACAGCTCGTCGAACATCCACTTACGGTAGAAGAAGTTGTAAATGGCGCTGAAGTACCCCGCCATCATTGCCGGCAGGTAGCGCTTGCGGATGTAGAAAAGATACGCCAGCAGAATGCCTGCAATCGCCATTTCGGTCGGCAGGAAGCTGACCCATTTTTCGACATGTTCGGCTTTTTCGACCGTGTCGTTTTGCGCCAGCACGAAAATGCTTTTACCCCAGAAGGCTTCGCGTTTTTCGCCGACAAAGTAATCATGGAAGATAAAGCCAGCGCCAATCGCACCCGCCGCCAGTATCATCAGCGGTACGGTCATGATTTTCCGGGATTCATGCACGTGCGCCATGACTTTTTCATCTGCGCGCGGCTCGCCATGGAACGTCAGCAGCAGCAAGCGCCATGAGTAGAACGCCGTCATGAAGGCAGCGGCAATGCCACACCAGAAGGCGAAAGTGCCCACCGCCGAATGCGCCGCAAAGTCGGATTCCAGAATGACGTCTTTGGAATAGTAACCCGCAAAGAACGGCACGCCGGCAAGCGCAAGGTTGCCAATCCACATCAGAGCGTAGGTGAGCTTGATGTGCTTGGCAATGCCACCCATGCGGCGCATATCCTGCTCGTCCGACATGGCGTGAATAACGGACCCCGCCCCAAGAAACAGCAGCGCCTTGAAGAAGGCGTGCGTGAACAGGTGGAACATGGCGGCGCCATAGGCAGAAACGCCAAGTGCGAAGAACATGTAACCCAGCTGGCTCATGGTCGAATAGGCAATCACGCGCTTGATGTCAAACTGCGTCAGTGCAATCGTCGCGGCCACAAAGGCCGTAAGCGCGCCAACAACGGTGATAAAGGCGCGCACATCCGGCGCATATTCAAACAGCGGCGACATACGCGCGACAAGGAACACGCCTGCCGTCACCATGGTCGCCGCGTGGATGAGCGCGGAAACGGGGGTCGGACCTTCCATTGCGTCAGGCAGCCACGTATGCAGGCCCAGCTGGGCCGATTTACCCATCGCGCCGATGAACAGCAGGGCGCAAATCAACGACAATGCATGCACCTGATGACCGATGAAGTTCAGCTTCAGGTCGTTCATGGTTGCGGCGGCGGCAAAAACTTTATCAAAATCAAGCGTGCCGAAGACGAGGAAGACGGCGAAGATGCCAAGCGCAAGGCCGAAGTCGCCAATCCGGTTCATGACGAAGGCTTTGATTGCGGCGCTGTTGGCGCTGTCTTTATAGTTCCAGAAGCCGATGAGCAGGTAAGACGCAAGGCCCACCCCTTCCCAGCCGAAGAACAGCTGCACGAAGTTATCCGCCGTTACCAGCATGAGCATCGCGAAGGTGAAAAGGCTGAGGTAGGACATAAACCGGGCTTTGGAGTCATCATGGCTCATGTAGCCGACAGAATAGATATGCACCATGCAAGAGACAGAGTTGATGACCAGCACCATGACCGCGGAGAGCTGGTCAAACCGCAGCGCCCACGACAGCTTAAGGTCACCGGACGCAATCCAGGTGAACAGCTGGATGGTGCGCGGCATGAAACCGCCTGCCTCGCCAACAATGTTAATGTCGTAGAACAAGGTGACCGACATCCCGGCCGCAATGACCATAAGCGCGCAGGTGACGAACTGGGCGAATTTATCTTCCCGGTTCCACGAGAAAATCGCCGCCGCGAGCGACCCCAGCAAGGGGGCCATGACTGCTATGACTTCCATATGCGTATTATCCTTTAAGCGCGCTGATATCCTCGACCGCAATCGAGCTTTTGTTGCGGAAGAAGACGACGAGAATGGCAAGGCCGATGGCTGCTTCCGCCGCCGCGACCGTGAGAATGAACATGGAGAACACCTGCCCCGTCAAGTCGTGCAGGAACGACGAGAAGGTAACAAGGTTGATGGTGACCGACAGCAAGATAAGCTCGATCGACATCAGAATAATGATGACGTTGCGGCGGTTAAGAAAGATGCCGAAGACACCCAGCGTGAACAGGATGCCGGAAACGAGCAGGAAATTTTCCATGCCGATGTTCTGCATGATTACGATACCCCCGAGCCGGATTGAATTTTTTCGATTTTAAGAACGTCCTTCGGATTGCGCGAGACTTGCGACGCAATTTCCTGACGGCGGACATCGCCGCGCTTGCGGTGCGTCAGCGTAATCGCGCCGATCATGGCGACAAGCAGGATAAGTCCCGAAATCTGGAACAGGTAGGCATAGTCTGTATACAGCACCATGCCGAGGGCTTCGGTGTTGTTAATGTCCGCCGGGATTTTGTGCGCCGCACGTTCAGCAGCAGCACCATCCCCGCTCCACTTCAGGTACATCCAGCAAAATTCCGCCAGCAGCACACCGCCGACGATTGCGCCAATGGGTGCGTGACGCAGCATGCCCTTGCGCAGCTCGGCAAAGTTGATGTCCAGCATCATGACGACGAAGAGGAACAGAACCGCCACCGCGCCGACATAGACAATCACCATGATCATGGCAATAAATTCAGCCCCCAGCATGACGAACAATCCTGCAGCGTTAAAGAACGCGAGGATAAGGAACAGTACCGAGTGCACCGGGTTGCGGGCCGAGATGACCAGCACGCCGCTGGCAATCAGCACGGCGGAAAAGACGTAGAAGAAAACGGCCTCAATCATGGTTCATTCCTTGTTTGCGGCGCGTTGCCGCGCCAATAGGTCTTATCTGTAAGGCGCATCCGCCTCGAGGTTGGCGGCAAGCTGCGCTTCCCACTGGTCGCCGTTGGCGAGCAGCTTGGCCTTGTTGTAATAAAGTTCTTCGCGGGTTTCAGTTGCGAATTCAAAGTTCGGGCCCTCTACAATCGCATCCACCGGGCAGGCTTCCTGGCAGAGACCGCAGTAAATGCACTTGGTCATGTCGATGTCGTAACGCGTGGTGCGGCGGCTGCCGTCATCGCGCGGCTCGGCTTCAATCGTAATTGCCTGTGCAGGGCAGATGGCCTCGCAAAGTTTGCAGGCAATGCAGCGCTCTTCCCCGTTGGGGTAGCGGCGCAAGGCATGCTCGCCGCGGAAACGCGGGCTGAGCGGGCCTTTTTCAAACGGGTAGTTGATGGTCACCTTCGGGCGGAACATGTACGAGAACGTCAGGGCAAAGCCTTTGACGATTTCGACAAGCAGGAAGCTGCTGGCTGTTTTCTGGAACGACATTATATATCCTCACATTCCCGTCACGGGAGTTACCACATCCGGCATGCCCGGCAGCGCACCTGCATACAGCAGGATACCAGCGGTCAATACAACCCAGACGAGGGTAAACGGCAGGAAAACTTTCCAGCCAAGGCGCATCAACTGGTCATAGCGGTAACGCGGCAGCGTTGCGCGGGTCCAGATGAAGATGAACAGGACAAAGCAGACCTTCAGCATGAACCAGATGAACCCCGGCAGGAAGCTGAGGAAGCCGATGCCAAAGGGCGGATGCCAGCCGCCGAGGAACAGCACCGTCGTCATCGCGCTCATCAAAATCATGTTCATGTATTCTCCAAGGAAGAACAACGCGAAGGTCATGGATGAATATTCGACGTTATAACCGCCCACCAGCTCGGACTCGCCTTCCGGCAGGTCGAAGGGGGCGCGGTTGGTTTCCGCAAGGGCGGAAATGACGAAGACGATGAACATGGGGAACAGCAGCAGGTCTACCCAGAACGGCTTGTCGACTTCGACGATGGTGGTAAGGTTCAGCGAACCCGTCGTCAGCAGCACCGTCACGAGGACGAGACCGATGGAGACTTCATACGATACCATCTGCGCTGCCGAGCGAAGGCCGCCAAGGAAGGCGTAGCGTGAGTTGGAAGCCCAGCCCGCCATGAGAATGCCATAAACCCCAAGCGACGAAATAGCGAACAGGTACAGGATGCCAACGTTGATGTTGGACACGACAAAATGCGCATCCACCGGAATGACCGCCCAGGCCACAAGGCTGAGCATGAAGGTCAGCATCGGCGCCATGACGAAGACAACGCGGTTTGCACCACTGGGGATGATTGTTTCTTTGCCGAGCAACTTCAGGCCGTCGGCAATCGGTTGCAGCAGGCCGAAGGGACCGACCATCATGGGACCCTGACGCATCTGCATGGAGGCAAGAACCTTGCGCTCCGCATAGGTCAGGTACGCCATGGAAATAATCAGCGGCGCCACGACGAGCAAAATGCGCCCGACGATAACCAGCAGCGGCATGATGTAGTTATTCAGCAGATCTGCCCAAACAATATTATCCATGGGTGCCGGTCTTTCCTTTTTGGCCTTCCGCAAACGCTTCCGTGCAATCCGCCATAACCTTGGACGCGCGGGAGATAGGGTCGGTCATATAGAAGTTGTCGATGGGTAGAACGAAGGGTGCTTTGTCGCACGTGCCGTCCTTGCCGAAAGTTTTCCATTCCACGGGCTGCACGCTGTCAGCGGTCGCGAAAATGGCATTTTCCTTCACCAGGCGCGCACGCACATCTGCAAGGTCGTCATAGGGCAGCGTCTGGCCGACAGCTTCGGACAGGGCGCGGATGATTTTCCAGTCTTCGCGCGCATCGCCGAGGGGGAAGACAGCCTGCTTGGCGCGTTGCACCCTGCCCTCGTTGTTGACGTAGGTGGCGTTCTTTTCGGTATAGGCGGCGCCCGGCAGAATAACATCTGCGCGCGCGGCGGCCTTGTCGCCGTGGTGGCCTTGATAGATGACGAAGGTGTCTTTGCCGATTTTGGAGACCGGCACATCGTCCGCGCCCAGCAGGTACGCAACATCGCCCGCCAGAATGGTATCGAGGCTACCGCCGGTAAAGCCGAGCGCCAGCGCGCCCACGCGCGCGGCGGCGGTGTGCAGCAGGTTAAAGCCGTTCCAGCCGTCTTTCACCATGTTGAACTTTTCAGCAACTTTGCGGGCGAGCGCATGAATGGCCATGCCATCGGAACGGCGCAGTGCGCCCGCGCCAAGTATAATCATGGGGTTTTGCGCTTTCGACAGAGCTTCCGCAAAAGCGCCCTTCCCGTTCACCAGCTCTTCCAGCGTTTCAGGGCCGGCGCCGAGATATTTGGACGGGTAGTTAAGGTCGATTTGCTGGCCGATCACGCCCACTTTCACGCGTTTCGCAAGATACGTCTTGCGAATGCGGGCGTTGATAAGCGCAGCTTCCGTGCGCGGGTTGGTCCCGACGAGGAGGATAACATCAGCCTTTTCAATACCGGCGATGGTGGTGTTGAACAGGTAGCCGGCGGGCGACGAAACATCGAAGTTCGCGCCGTCCTGGCGGCATTCAAGATTGGTGGACTTGAACTTGCCCATGAAGTCTTTAAGCGCAATCGTCGCTTCGCAATCAACAAGGTCACCCACGACCGCACCAATTTTTTTGCCGTCAGCATTCGCGAGTTTCGCGGCAATGGCTTCAAAAGCCTGATGCCATGTTGCGGGCTGCAGCTTGCCGTTGACGCGCACGAAAGGCTGGTCAAGTCGCTGGGCGCGCAGACCATCAATCGCAAAGCGGGTTTTGTCGGAAATCCATTCTTCGTTCACCGCCTCGTTCAGGCGGGGCAGCACGCGCAGCACTTCGCCGCCGCGCGTGTCGATGCGGATGTTGCTGCCGACGGCATCAAGCACGTCGATGCTTTCAATCTTGCGCAGTTCCCACGGGCGTGCCGTGAAGGCATAGGGCTTGGAGGTGAGCGCACCGACGGGGCAGATGTCAATGATGTTACCGGAAAGTTCCGACGTTACCATTTGTTCGACATAGGTGCCGATTTCAAGGTGTTCGCCGCGGCCAATCACGCCCATTTCCTCAACGCCGGCAATTTCCTCGCCAAAGCGCACGCAGCGCGTGCATTGAATGCAGCGGGTCATGACGGTTTTAACAAGAGGGCCGAGTTCTTTGTCTTTCACCGCGCGTTTTTCTTCGCGGTAACGTGTGCGGTCAAAACCGAAGGCAACGGTCTGGTCCTGCAGGTCGCATTCGCCGCCCTGGTCGCAAATCGGGCAATCCAGCGGATGGTTGATGAGCAGCATTTCAATCACGCCCTTGCGCGCTTTTTGCGCCATGGCGGAATTGGTGAAGACTTTCATGTCTTCCGCGCAGGGCATGGCGCAGGAAGCAACGGGCTTTGGTGATTTTTCAACTTCCACAAGGCACATGCGGCAGTTGGCCGGCACGGTCAGCTTGTCATGGTAGCAGAAGCGCGGAATTTCAATCCCGAGCTGTTCGGCCGCCTGAATAATGGAGGTGCCGGGTTCAACCGTGACTTCCATACCGTCGATTGTCAGTTTAGGCATCTTTGTCTCCCTCGCCTGCGGTTTGTTCCAGCAGGTCTTTCAAAACTTCAAGGTCGCGCTCGACCCAGCCGATGTCTTCGGCAAAGCGGCTCTGCTCCATGCCATCCTGGCGGTACAGCGTCAGCAGCACTTCGCAGCCGTTGTTATTGGCGATCAGGCGCATCGGCACGTAAACCGGCGTGCGGCCAACCATGATGGTGTGGTCGAGAATGCCGAAGGCATTCTTTTTGGTGAATTCAATTTTGCAGCGGCCTTCCGGCGTAATCGCAATCCACTGGTCGTCTTTTTTCTCGATCTCGGAGCAAAGGCCGCCAGCCCATTGCGGGAAGTTTTTGGGCGCAGACAAAAAGGCATAGGCCGCATCATACGTGCAGGCAATCGCCACGCTCACGGTATGCGTTTCCTTCAGCGCCTTCGGGTCTTTGCGGCCTTTTTTCATGCTGCGATCTGCTTCCGGTATTCAAGAATGCGGCGTTCCATTTCCGGACGGAAATGCTTGATGAGGCCTTGGATGGGCCAGGCAGAAGCATCGCCGTGTGCGCAAATGGTATGGCCTTCGATTTCCGAGCCGATGTCGAGGAGCATGTCGATTTCCTCGATGTTGGCATCGCCCGTCACCATGCGCTGCATGATACGGTACATCCAGCCGGTGCCTTCGCGGCAGGGCGTGCACTGGCCGCAGCTTTCGTGCCAGTAGAAACGCGCAAGGCGGGCGATGGCGTAAACGATGTCGGTCGATTTATCCATGACGATAACGGCCGCAGTGCCAAGGCCGGAGTTGACGGCGCGCAGGCTGTCAAAATCCATCAGCACGGTGTCGCAAATGTCTTTCGGCAGCAAGCGTGTGGACGAACCGCCGGGAATGATGGCCAGCAGGTTATCCCAGCCGCCGCGCACGCCGCCCGCATGTTTTTCGACGAGTTCCTTGAGCGGGATGCTCATGGATTCTTCGACGTTGCAGGGGTTGTTGACGTGACCGGAAATGCAGAACACTTTCGTGCCGCGGTTTTTTTCCTTGCCGATGCCCGCAAACCACGCACCGCCACGGCGCAGAATTTCCGGCACGACCGCGATGGTTTCAATGTTGTTCACCGTCGTCGGGCAGGCATAAAGGCCCGCACCTGCCGGGAATGGCGGCTTGTTGCGGGGCATGCCTTTTTTGCCTTCAAGGCTGTTCAGCAGCGCGGTTTCTTCGCCGCAAATATATGCGCCGGCGCCGCGGTGCAGGTACAGATCAAAGTCCCAGCCGGAGCCGGAAGCGTTTTTACCGATAAGCCCGGCGTCATAAGCCTCATCAATCGCTTTTTGCAGCGCGATGGCCTCATGGTAAAATTCGCCGCGAATATAAATGTAGCAGGCATGGGCGTTGATGGCGAAGGAAGCCAGCAGCGCGCCTTCGATGATTTTGTGGGGGTCATGGCGGATGATGTCGCGGTCCTTGCAGGTGCCCGGTTCCGATTCATCGGCGTTGATGACAAGATAGCTCGGGCGGCCGTCTTTGGACTCTTTGGGCATGAAAGACCATTTCATGCCGGTGGGGAAGCCTGCGCCGCCCCTGCCCCGCAGTTCGGATTTCTTGACTTCTTCGATGACCCAGTCGCGGCCCTTGGCGATGAAGTCTTTCGTGCCGTTCCAGTCGCCGCGCGACTGTGCGGATTTCAAATCCGCACCGTGCCAGCCGTAGAGGTTCGTGAAAATCCTGTCCTTGTCGGTCAGCATTATTTCTTTCCTTCTTCAAGGATTTTAACGCCGGCGGATTTCGCCTGGTCGATGAGCGAGGTTGCGCCCGCCTGCCCCATGGAGGTCTTGCGGCCGGTTTGCGAACCGACGGTAAGCTTGGTGCCGTTCTTCAGGCCGTCCAGCACCGCAATCACGTTTTCGGGGGTGAGGTCTTCGTAGAATTCGTCGCCGTTGCGCTGCACGACCGGCGCGTTGACGCAGCCACCAAGACATTCAACGTCGGTCATTGTGAATTCGCCATCGGCAGAGGTTTCGCCAAGCTTGATGCCGAGATGACGCTCGCACGCCTTGATGACGTCGGCGGAACCGCGCAGCCAGCAAGGCGTGGTAGTGCAGAACTGCAGGTGGTGCTTGCCGCGGGGTTCAAGGTTGTACATCGTGTAGAAGGTCGCGACTTCAAAGACCTTGATGCGCGGCATATCAAGGATGCGGGCAATTTCTTCCATCGCGACTTCAGGAATCCAGTTGTCGTGCTGGCGCTGTGCAATGTCCAGCAGCGGCATGACCGCACTGGCCTGGCGGCCCTTCGGGTATTTTGCGATGTGGTGCTCGACCAGCTTCATGTTCTCAGGCGAGAACTTGAATTCTTTGGGTTGGTCGAAGGGTACTTTGTGAACGGAACCGGCCATTTTATCCTCTTATCGATCAATTTCGCCGAAGACGATGTCCAGCGAGCCAATGATGGAGACCGCGTCTGCCAGCATGTGCCCTTTGGACAGGAAATCCATGCCCTGCAGGTGGGCGAAGCCCGGCGCGCGCATGTGGCAGCGGTACGGCTTGTTGCTGCCGTCTGCCACCAGATACACGCCGAATTCGCCCTTGGGCGCTTCAACGGCCGTATAGGTTTCGCCCGCAGGCACATGGTAGCCTTCGGTATAAAGTTTGAAGTGGTGGATGAGAGCTTCCATCGAGTTTTTCATGTCGGCTCTGCTGGGCGGCGTGACCTTGTGGTCATCGACCATCACGGGGCCGCGCGGCATTTTCTCGATCGCCTGCTTCATGATTTTGGCGGACTGGCGCATTTCTTCGACGCGCACGAGGTAGCGGGCATAGCAATCGCCCGTCGTGCCGGTCGGAATATCAAACTCCATGTCGGCGTAGCAATCGTAGGGTTGCGACTTGCGCAGGTCCCACGGCACGCCGGAAGCGCGCAGCACGGGACCGGTAAAACCCCAGTCCAGCGCGTCTTTTTTGGAAACGATGCCGATGTCCACGGTACGCTGCTTGAAAATACGGTTTTCCGTCAGCAGGCTTTCCATGTCGTTGATGAACTTCAGCACGCTGTCAGCCCAGGCATACATATCATCCGCAAGGCCGGGCGGCAGGTCCTGGTGGACGCCGCCGGGGCGGAAGTAGTTGGCGTGCAGGCGCGCGCCGCAGACGCGTTCGTAGAACTCCATGCCAATCTCGCGCTCCTCGAAACCCCAGAGCGAGGGCGTGAGCGCGCCAACGTCCAGCGCGTAGGTCGTGAGGTTCAGGATATGGTTGATGATGCGCGACATTTCGCAGAACAGCACCCGGATGTATTGGGCGCGCGGCGGAGCCTTGATTTTCAGCAGCTTTTCAACAGCAAGGGCGAAGGCGTGTTCCTGGTTCATCGGCGCGACGTAATCGAGGCGGTCGAAGTACGGAATAGCCTGCAGGTAGGTTTTATGTTCGATCAGCTTTTCGGTGCCGCGATGCAGCAGGCCGATGTGCGGGTCCGCGCGTTCAACCACCTCACCATCCAGTTCAAGGATAAGGCGAAGCACGCCGTGCGCCGCCGGGTGCTGCGGGCCGAAGTTGATGGTATACGGCTTGATCTTCGTTTTGGACGAAAGCTCGAGGTCTTCTGCGGTCATGCTTTTTTCTCCTCGAACGGGGGCAGGTCGGCGCCGATTTTCGGCTTGCGCGCTTTTTCGTCGCCGGGAAGCTGCATGGATGTCATGCCTTCCCACGGGCTGGTGAAGTCAAAATTGCGGAAATCCTGCGTCAGCTTCACGGGTTCATACACCACGCGTTTCTGGGTTTCGTCATAGCGCAGCTCGACGAAGCCGGTCAGCGGGAAGTCTTTGCGCAGCGGGTGGCCTTCAAAGCCATAGTCGGTCAGCAGGCGGCGCAGGTCCGGGTGGTCGTTGAAGTAAACGCCGTACATGTCCCAGACTTCGCGCTCGAACCAGTTGGCACAGCTATAAAGGCTGGTGATTGAGTCAACCGCCGTCGCTTCGTCGGTGCGGACTTTGACGCGGACGCGGAAATTATGGCGCAGGCTAAGGAGGTTATAAACAACCTCGAAGCGCTCGTCCTCTTCCGGGTAATCAGCCCCGCAAATGTCTATCAGCTGCTTGAAATCGCAGGTGGCGTCATTCAGCAGGAAGGTCATGAAGCGGCGCAGCGCTTCGCGGCGCACGGTGAACATAAGCTCGCCGTGGGCGATCGCTTTTTTCATGATCGCGGGCTGCATCGACATTTCGATGTATTCGCCAAGGGCTTCGACGTTTTCGACCGACATTAGCGCACCAGCCTTGTGTTTTCGCGTTGGATTTTCTTCTGCAGCTGCAGAATGCCGTAAACCAGCGCTTCCGCCGTTGGCGGGCAGCCCGGCACATAAATATCGACCGGCACGATGCGGTCGCAGCCGCGCACCACGGAATAGGAATAATGGTAGTACCCGCCCCCGTTGGCGCATGAACCCATGGAGATAACCCAGCGCGGTTCCGCCATCTGGTCATAGACCTTGCGGAGCGCGGGGGCCATTTTGTTGGTTAGCGTGCCGGCGACGATCATGACGTCCGACTGGCGCGGGCTGGGGCGCGGAATGACGCCAAAACGGTCAAGGTCATAGCGGCTCATGTACGCATGGATCATTTCAACGGCGCAGCAGGCCAGACCAAAGGTCATGGGCCAGAGCGAGCCGGTACGTGCCCAGTCCAGCAGCTTGTCAACCGGCGCGACCAGAAAGCCTTTTTCCTGGATCTGGTCGGTTGCCGCCTTCAGGATTGCATCCTGCGCGGCGCCCGGGGGAATGGGTTTGAGATTATTCATGGAATTACTCCCAATCGAGGGCGCCTTTGCGCCACTCGTAAATGAAACCGATGGTCAAAACGCCGAGGAAGATAATCATCGACCAGAAACCGTAAAGACCGATCTTGCCGAGGGTGACCGCCCACGGGAACAGGAAGGCGACTTCCAGGTCGAAAATGATGAAGAGGATGGAGACAAGGTAAAAGCGTACGTCAAACTTGCTGCGCGCGTCGTCAAACGCATCGAAGCCGCATTCATAGGCGGAGATTTTCTCCGCATCCGGCTTTTGCTTGGCGACAAGGAAGGAGGCAAGGACGATGACGCAGGCCATGCCTACGGCAATGCCGAGAAAGACGACGATCGGCAGGTAGTTTTGCAACAATACAGAATCCATCATGATCCTAAGACTTTCGTTTGCAACATGCGCCATGGAAATTGACGCAGTGCGGCAAGGGAATCACCGCGAAACAACATTACTCCTGCCCGCAGGGCAGATAAAGTGCTTATCTTTGAAAATGAAGGGATTTTTGATGATTTTTGAACACCCCAAAAGGGGAGTGTCTTAGGCTTCAGAAGAATGGCGCGAGAGACGGGACTTGAACCCGCGGCCTTCGCCGTGACAGGGCGACGCTCTAACCAGCTGAGCTACTCCCGCAATTCTTCTAAAAAGCTAAGCTCGGCGTACTTAATGCCGCCTTTTTGCCGCTGTGTCAACGATGAAAACACATATATGTAATTTTTATGGTTTTATTCAGTAAATACGCAATAAAACGCAAGGACTGCGGGGATCTAAATGCATGCACAACCCCCCTCTCCGCTTTTAAATACGGAATCACCTGACGATATACAATTTATGCAAAATGTGGAATCAGATCGCGTCTGCGGGCGCCAGCTTGCAGACTTCGGGGCTGTTCCCCGCTTCTATCTGGATGGTGGCGTGGTGAATCTTGAACTTCGCCAGCAGCTCTTTCGACACTGTATGCAGGAATTCATCATCCACCGCTGCACTTGTGCGCATTAGGTGCGCTGTTAACGCCGTTTCAGTGGTGCTCATGGCCCATATATGAAGGTCATGCACTTCCCTTACACCCGTCAGGCTCGCAAGGTAGGTATTCACGGCTTTAATATCGATATGCCGCGGCACGCCCTGCAATGACAGATGTACGGCTTCCTTGGCAAGGTCCCAGCTGGCAAGCACAACAATGGTGGAAATCGTGAGGGAAATGGCCGGGTCCATCCATTGCCAGCCCTTGGCGCGGATAATGAGTGCGGCAATGACGACTCCGAAGGAAATAGCGGCATCCCCGATCATGTGCATAAAGGCGCCGCGCAGGTTGATGTCTTCCTTCTGCCCACGCCAGAACAGCATGGCGGTGCCAAAGTTAATGGCAATGCCAAGGCTGGCGACCCAGAGCATGGTCATGCTGGCAATAGGCTCCGGATGCGCGAAACGCTGCACAGCCTCAATAATAATGCCGCCTGTGGCAATAAACAGCAGCCCTGCATTGCCGAGCGCCGACAGGATGGAAGCGCCGCGATAGCCATAGGTGCGCGTATCCGTCGGCCCCATGCGGCCCAACCATGCCGCGCCCCAAGCCAGCAGCAGGCCGATGACGTCGGAAAAGTTATGGACAGCGTCTGCCGTCAAAGCCAGCGACTTGGCGCGGTAGCCGAAATACAGCTCCGCCCCCACAAACGCCAGGTTCAGGAACGCGCCAATGGCAAAACTGCGGTCGAAATTCTTGGGAACATGATGGTGATGGCCATGTCCATGTCCATGTCCATGCCCGTGGCCATGGTGATGATCGTGGCTGTGGTCATCATGCGCATGGTCGTGGTCATGCTTATGATCATGACCATCTTTATGGTCGCATTTACCTTTGTGGTCATGGTCATGCGGGTGGCCGCCACCGCCTTGGGTTGCGGTTTCATCTTTATGGTCGTGTTTGCAGCCAATATGCATTTTTCACCCGGAAAATGACCTTGCAGGACATTTTTACCGCAAATCAGCCTACATTGACCAGAGAAAAAGCCAGCTACAGGCCAGGCAAGAAAAAGGCCACCCCGGTGAGTGGGCGGCCTTTAAAGTCAGCAAGGTCGTCGAGTATTAGTTAACGCGGCGCGGGTGCTTGCGGAGCCGGTGCCGGCGCAGACGGTTGAGCCGCCGGCTGGGCATGTTCCGAGACAGGGGCCGGAATAACCGGCTTTTCGCCATTGGCGACAGCCTTGTTAAAGGCCGCTGCCTGCGCTTCCGTCACGGGCTGGGCATCCAGCATTACCGGATATGCCTGCAGCCACTTCGCCATGCGCCAGCGCACGCCGTAGGACGTTACGATATAAGCCTGGTTATTGCTGGGGGCCACGGGTGCCACCACTTGGTCGGGAATGAAGAACGGGTGACCCTTGTGGGTCCAGTTCCAGATGTCATGGGCAAGACTGGGCTTCACGGTAAACAGGGTGGCTTCATCAACGCCAGCGCCCTTCTCGCGCGTGCCTTTAACGACCCAGGTATTGTCTTCATGGCTCGCCATGTGCTGGTCGTTCAGGTAGTAAACGTCTTTGTGCATCATGGTCGTCATGCGCGCGCCGTCGTACATCGGTTCGACCACGGCACCAATGGTGTCGCGGGCGGGCGTGCCGATTGCGCCGGGAATGGCGGCGGAGGCCAGAAAGACCGTGGACAAAATGAAAGCACCGGCACGTTTTTTGGAAAGGTGCTTTTCGCCGGTGGCTTTGTCTTTCTTCATGCAGACCTTCTTGAAGGCCCAGGCATAGGCTTTGCCAACCCAGCTGTTGCGGGTTTTTTCAAAGGCCGTCAAACCCAGCTGCTTGAAAAACGTCATGCCGCCCTTCACTTCATCGGCCGTCTGGCGGACGGCTTTGATGTCATTCAGCGTATCGCCGATGACCGTCGTCTTGATGCCGCCCTTGAAACCGGCATCGTTCGCGGGGGTGGCGCCGCTTTGGGCTTTCATGCGACGCGCTTTTTCCAGCAGTTCGTCAATTTTCGAGGCTTCAGTCATGGTATGCGTCTCCCTCTTCTTCTATTACTGCGTTGCTTTGAAAGCGGCGGTCGCGCGCTGGCCGTTTTCGTTCGCAGGTTTTTCCGCCGGTGCAGCCTCGCCCTTGCGGACGAAATCGATTTTCGTGGTGCGGCTGCCCTTGTCGTAGGAAACCTGCAGCGTGCCCTGATCGTCAGGGTTGCGCAGAATTTCATCCGACACGTCGGAGGTGATGTTGTTTTCAATGAACTTCATGATGGAACGCGCGCCGCCGCGGGGCACATATTCCAGCTGGCACATGTCTTTTTTCTGCTCGGGGTCCATGGCGACGTTCAAGCCTTTTTCGACGATCCAGCTATTGATCTCCTTGAAGGTCTTGTCGGCAATCATCATGATCTCGGGCTGGCCAAGGCGGTTGAAGCAGAAGATGCCCGTAAAGCGGTTCAGGAACTCGGGGCGGTAGCCGGAGCCGCCGTTTTCCTTGTCCGGGTTCCACAGCACTTTCATCGCCTCTTCTTTCGCCTGGTCAAACGTCAGGTCTTCGCGCAGGAAGAACTCGGCGCCGATGTTCGACGTCATGATGTTGATCGAGTCAGCGAAGGATGCGGTCAGGCCGCGGCGGTCGTTCAGTTTACCCTCGTCCAGAATTTGCAGGAACAGGTCGTAAATGTCCTTGTGGCCTTTTTCGATCTCGTCAAAGACGTTCACGACGTAGGGGCGACGGCGCATGTTGTTGGTCAGCAAACCGCCATCGGCATAACCTTCGTAACCCGGCGGGGCGCCGATAAGGGTCGAAACCGCGTGCTTTTCCTGATACTCGGACATGTTGTAGATGTTGAGCGAGGATTCATCACCGAACAGCGTTTCCGCCAGCGCCTTCGCCAGTTCCGTCTTGCCGACGCCCGAAGGGCCGAGGAACAGGAACGAGCCGATGGGCTTGTTGGCTTTTTTCATGCCGGTACGGCCGCGGCGGACGGATTTTGCGACGGCGGAGACAGGGTCGTCCTGGCCGAAGACGCGTTTTTTCAAGGTATCTTCCAGCTTCAGCAGCTTGGTCGTTTCGTCCTGGCCAAGACGGCTGACGGGAACGCCGGACAAGCGGCTGAATTCGCCAAGCACATGCTCGCCCTTCAGCTCGAGGCCGTTGTCGATTTCAGCGGTCAGGGCGGAGAATTTCGCCTTGTTATCTTCTACCAGCTTCTGCCATTGGGCGCGCTGGCTGCGCAGCTCGCGCTCCGCGCCGGTATCAAAGCCGCTCTTGCCCAGTTTGAACTGGAGGGCTTTGGTGCTGGTTTCAGCGGCGGCAGGCGCCGCCGTACCGGAAGCCTGCTCGGCTTCGTATTTCTTGGCGGCATCCGCCTGCGCCTGACGTTCTTTTTCAAGGGCTGCATCGAGGTCGCGGATGGCTTCTTCGCCTTTGCGCTGGTCAATGTAAAGGGCGCGCAGTTTTTTCTGGCGTTCGTCCCACACGGCCATCACATCGTTGATTTCGGTCTGGGTATCCAGCTTCATCGCCTGCAGTTCGGACGGCGACTTGCCGGCGGTATCCGGCGTTACGCCTTTGCCAGAGATGGCGGCATCAACGGCGTTCATACGGGCATTGAGGCCCTTCATAGCCATCGGCGTGGTGTGCGCTTCGGCGCGCAGGGCGGTCAAGGCGCCTTCCAGCAGCATGAAGGTACGGTTCGGTTGGCCGCTTTCCAACTGCTTGATCAGGTATTTTCTGGTGAGGTCGGCGGCGGAGCCCAGCGCTTCATCGCTGATTTTAATGCCGTGGTATTTCTCAAGGCTCTGTGCGCCCTGCTTCACGATCAATTCAAGCGCGTCTTTGGCGGGTTCCTTGACTTCCATAAGCGTGAAATCATCGCGCAGGTCAGCATGGGAGCGCAGCACTTCAGCAAGGTCGTTATCGCGGGTCTGGAAGATAGCCTGCAGGTCCGGGCTGCGGATTTCACGCATCAGCGCGTTGATCAGGTTGGTGGCGCCGTTGTTGCGGCAGCCATCAAAGAAACCGCGGGAGTCTTCGATGACAAGCACGGTATCGGGCGCGCGCTTCAAGGTCTCGAGCGTTTTTTGGAAACCTTCGTTGATTTTGGCGGAGTCGCCGGAGGAAAACAGCGCGTCCGTATCCAGCCAGTAAAAACGCTTGCTGATGATGTCGAACGGGGTTGCGGTATCGTCTTTCGATGCCTGCAAGCCCTGCACAAGGGCGGAGATGCCGACGCCTGCCTGGCCGGTCAGCAACAGGTTGTTGGCATCTTTGCGCATCAGGACGTTGGAAACTTCCTTCAGTTCTTTGTCGCGGCCGACCAGCTTGAAGTCGGGCTGCTGCGCCAGGTAGTCCGAGCCGCGGATAAGGAAGTCGCTGTTGGGGCCCAGTGCCGCTGCTTTGTTATTGTCTGCCATAATCTGTTCGTCCCTCTGCTTACACCTCGCGCGTTATCGCGCGCTGGAAAAAATTCTTGCGATTTAAATCGTCTGTTTGTCGTTTTGGTTCTTGTCTTGCGTCGCTGCCGGGTGCGGTTTTTAAGGCCGCACCCGGTTTGACGTATCAGGTTACTTGTTGAAAGTGTCGAAGGGGCTGCCGCCGGTCTTCTTCTTTTCAACAACCGCGGGAGCGGGTTTGTTGTCTTGCGACGGGTCAGCGACCTGCAGGCCGGCAGCTTCTGCGTTAACCGCATAGGCTTCCTTAAGGTCTTTCTGGCTCTTCTTGATGCTTTCTTCAAGGCTGGACATGCCGGTTTTGATTTCAGCGATACCTTCGCGGGTGATTTGCGAGCTGGTGCGCAGCACTTCACCGTAGGCAGCGAGGTCATCGACGGCTTTGTTAAGGCCGGTCGCGGCTTCCTTGATGCCCATTGCGGTGCGGATTGATTCCTGCATGGCGACGGCGTTGGTCTTGTCGGTCATGCTGGCAAGCGACTGGCGGGCAGCTTCAGACGATTCGTTCAGCGCCGCTGCCGAAACAGCTTGCAGAACGGTCGAGAGACGGTCGGCTACGCCGGCGATACCCGAAGAGTGCAGTTCGCTGGTTTTGGAAACCTGTTCGCGGTTCGCATCGCCCATCTGCTTGATGCGGACGGCCTGGGACGTAAGGTCCGAGTACGTCTTCATCGTGTCGACGGTGGAGCTGTCGAGGTTGGTGATGTATTCCTCGACGGCCTGTTTTTTGCTGTCGCGCTGCATTTGAGAGATCGGGGTTTCGCCGCCCTCTTTCGGGGGCTGCAGGGTATCGCGGACTTTCTGGTTTGCGTCCGATGCGTCTTTCGATGCTTCGGTCATGATGGCGTAGACGGACTGCATGCCGTTGTTGACGTTATGCAGGCCTTCGATCTGGCCGGTCATGCCTTCAAGGTGCGACAGAACGGTACCGACGCGCATGTCAGACGTATTGACGAAGTCTTGCGCTGCGGCAACCAGGTCTTTCTGGCGGGCTTTATGCTCTTCCGAGGTCAGGTCCAGCAGCTCGCGCAGCTTGGATTTCTGTTCGGCGAACTGTGCGTATTTAGAGTCGCGGGCCTTGCTCGGGTCTTTCAGCTCTTCGATTTGCTGAGCCGTCTGCTCGACGTTGCCGTTCACATCAGCCAGTTCCTGTTTTTTCTCGGCGATGGAGCGGATGGCATCGTCTTTCAGACCGCCAAGGCCAAGCCATTTACGGTTGCTGCGGCTGTTTTCCAGCACAGCGAGGTCGCCGTTAATGTTTTTGATCTGGCTGTCAAAGCCGTTCAGCTTGCCTTCGGCAGCCTGCAGGTCTTTTTTGCGCTGTTCTTCAGCCGCCTGGTCTTCTTTAATTTCTTTAAAGACGCCAAGAACGGTTTCGCCGCCTTCAAGACGCAGTTTGTAAACGGCGTCGATGATTTCGGTCAGCGGGGTCATGCGGTTGTCAAATTCCAGCAGGCCGCTGTTGAGGTCTTCGATGACGCCCTGCAGTTCGGAGAACGCGCCGGTGTCGGTCATCTTGATGATTTCCTGCGCGAGGCGTTTGCGTTCGTTCTGCAGGTAGCGTTTGAATTCGGTGAATTCTTTCAGGCGGGTCGAGTTTTCTTCTTTCGTCGATTCCAGCGTGAAAGTCAGGGCTTCGGCAACGGCCTTCTTCTTCTCTTCGGGGTCGAGCTTGTCGGTAAAGACGATTTTGTAGAAGGTGTTGGTATCGATGTCGGCAAACTTGTCTTCGGTCTGCGACTGGGTGGTCGTCGCGCTCGCCGTAGAGGTCGAGGTAGTGGTTTTCTTCTTAAGGGCGACCTGCGCCTGCTCGGCAATCTCTTGAGCTTTCTTAAGTGCGGTTGATGCTTCAGCCATCTAATAGTGCTCCTCTGTTGTGCGTCGTTTTGTTTGTTTAAGTGTTAATCGTTTAGTGAAATCAGAATCGTAACTGTTAACTTTCCGTTAACTTATTATGGCCAATTTATACGGAAAATATTTACACCACGCAACCGAAATCGACGTAAGAATGTTGTTTTCCGGAATGTTTGGATTTCGGCCATAAAAAAGGGCTGTCATCACATACGGATATACAACCCTTAACATTGTTAAGATAGGAGGAACAAACCTCGTAAAACTGTAGCTCACAAACATCTCTTCTGTTGTTTCAACGGGTGGTAACCCAAGACTATCGCGTTGCAGCACGCTGTCAAACGGTTAACGAATTGTTAAGATAATTCAGCCGATTAGGCTCTATAGTACCGCGTGCCTTTTAACCGAATCACGGGTGAATCATCCCTTCCCGCCCTCAGCAAAAACAGTTAAGCGGCTGAAATAAAAGAAAACTCCCAGAAAAGCCGTTTGGCCTGTCCGGAAGTTTCTAAAAACAGTCTGGAAAATTTAGGGGTTTGCAGCCGGTTTATCGACGGCTGCGGCGGTTGCCACTTTCGGAGCCTCCGCTGCCGGTGCCTGCGTTTGTTGCAGGCGGCCTTTTACAACGCCCGTCAATGTCTGCCAGATGGATTCTTTGTCTGCGATCTGATGCACGGCGGGCACGGTGGCAGATGCTGCCGTATGGATCATGCCGACAAGGTTTGCGATGTTGCCGCCTTCCCCGATATTGATGAAGTCGAAGGTGACTTTGGGATTGTGGCGCAGCGTAGTTTCCATCATCTGCACGGTGGCTTCTTCGTTGGCGGAAAGGCTGCCATCGGTAATGATGACGTAATGCTTGTGACGCGCCGTGACTTTATCGGGCGTATTGGCAACCATGATGTCTTTCACGGCAACCAGCAGGTCCTTGTTATTCGCTTCGGTCTTTTCGCGGGCTTTGTCGAGGCGGTCGGCGTCAAAACGCAGACTGCGGGCGGAACCGGTATCAAACAGCGCGGCGCTGATGACGGTATCGCGGCCCTGCACGGCACCAATCATTTTGCCGGCAGCGTTAATGGCCGCGCCGATATTGCTATCGAAGCCTGCGCCCATATCCTTGGATTTATTGATAAGGATGGTGATGTCATGGCCATCCAGCGATGCGCGGTTGCCGGGCAACGCGAATTCATCCACCACCTTGCCGTTGCGTTCGGCCAGCTCGGCCATTTCGGCTTTGAAAATAGCGGTATCCAGCTGCGCGACGGCTTTCTTGCTGCGGTCGGCAACTTCTGCGAATTCAGCACGTAGCGCTTTCAGTTCAGCCGACAACGGCTTCTGTTCTTCATTTGCCATATCAATTATCCTTTAAATGTGAGGTCACTTTTCATAGGAGCCGCCGCCCCTTTAGTCAATGCCCGCAATTTTATACATGCGAGAATAGCGTCGTTAAAAACCAGCTGGCGCGATACCGGAATTCGGATTATGTTATCTGCAACCCAATAACCGCCGTAAAGGCCAAGCGATGTCCCTGTTTCATACCAAACAGAAGTTCCTGCGCGCTGTTGAGACCGGCGATACCGCCCTCATGGCGCTTTATTTGAAGGACGACAAACCCTGGCTGCAAATTACCGACCGTGACGGCAACTCGCCGCTGCATGTGGCGGTTGCGGCGGGCAATAAGGAATCCATCAACTTCCTGCTGCAACGCTTCAAGGAATTCAGCCGCAACGCCATTAACCACGACGGGCATACACCGCTGCATATCGCGGCCGAAAAAGGCTTTACCGATATTGCACGCGATATGCTCGCCACCGTGCCTGCATATAAAGCCCACATCACCAAGGCCGACAATAACGGCGATACGCCGTTGAAAAGCGCCATTCGCAACGGCCATACCGATGTGCTGAAGCTGTTCATCTCCAGCGGCAAGGCGGATCTGGGCGGGGAGCAGCCCGCCGTGCATTACGCCGTACGCACCGGCAAGCGCGACAGCCTGCGCACGCTGATTGAAGCAGGCGCGGATATTAACGCGGCTTTCCTGACACCCGCACGCTATCACAGCTTTTTGGGTTTTGAATCTGAACCCGCACGGCGGCAATCCCCGCTAATGCTGGCGGTACAACTGAATTTAACGGACATCACGCTTGACCTGCTGACGGTCAACGCCAAGCATGAACCTGCAGAAACGCCGCTGTATACCGCCGCCGCGCACGGGAATATAGACGTTGCCAGCGCCCTGCTCGCGCGCGGTGCAGATATAAATGCCCGCGCCGATGGCGGCCAGACGGCACTGCACGCCGCCGCGCAAAAGGGCAAGGCCGATATGGTGAAGTTCCTGCTGCAGCATGGCGCCAACCGCGGACGCGAAGACCGTGAAAGCCGCACCGCGCTTTCCTATGCCCAGCAATTCGCGATGAAAGACATCATCGACCTGCTGCAAGACCCGCCGCCGGCCCTGCCGCCGTTAAAAACCGAGCCCGTGAAAAAAGCGGAAGCGCCGCGCATGGCCACCCCCGCCGCGGCTCCGGTTGCGCTGCCTGTACCCGCGAACGATACTTTGAAAGATGCCGATACGTGGAGCAAGGCCGGCCAACACAGCGTTGCCCGTGTACAAACCTTCGCAACGCTCCAGCGCCGCCTGACGGAGATTTTCAATTTCGAAACACGCGAACGAGTGACCGTGAGCGAGAATTTGGCGGCCCGCACCGAGCATACCGTGCCGGGCGAAAGCTTCGATACCATTTCCGAAGATGCGCTTGCCCGCGCGCTGGAGCAGTTCCAGCGCCTTGGCGGCAAGGCGGATGAAGCGCATGTGATGCGCGGACACATTACCAAGATGAAATTTAAAAGCTAGGCAAAAGCCGCAATGCGAAAGCCCAGCGACGGCGGCGCGAAGGACGGCGCGGCCGGTTTTTTCGGCTTGCCGTAGGTGAACAGCTTCTTGATTGAAGCACCCAGCGTTTTCGCCTGCGTCAGGAATTTCGATGCTGCGTTGAAGACGGAGCTGAGAGACAGGCAGCGGCCGCCAATGCGCACATCCGGCAGGATCGGGTTTTCAAGACGCGCGATCTGCTGGCTGAGGTTTTGCAGCGAGTGGTGATCACCGCGCGTTTTAACTTCGATAATTTCGCCTTCGTCAAAGCCCCAGTGGCTGATGATGTCGTACTTCGAGCGGAAGTGAATCATCTTGTCATTCGGCAGCGCCGTCGACGGAATAAGCTTTTCAAGGTAGTCGCGTGTTTCCTGTGTCGGGCCGGGGCTGTTGAACAGCCAGACCTTGCTGACGGCAAGCGCGGTGCCAACCGTGCGGGCAAGGTAGCCGCCCAGCGAGTGTCCGGTCAGCGCCATGTCCTCCGGCTGGATGCCAAGGCTTTTGCAGGTGCTTTCAACGTATTTAAGCGCAATGCCGAACTGCCCGGGCAACTGGCCCAGCGCAATGTCGATATCCGACGGTAAATCTGAAATGTTTTTGGTGCCGCGGAAGGCAATCGCGTAGCGCGCCTCGCCCGCTTGGGCATCCGTGCGCTCGTACAGCGCGGCGAAGAAACCGGTTTCTTTTTCGCTGATGCTGGCGGCAGAGTCTGAAAGTTTTTTCCACCCTTGGGGGATCAGCGCATCTGCGCCGCCGTACACGTGGCTTGAAAGGCGCGCCATGTCGGAAGCGGTGCGGAGCTTGTCACGGTCGATCATCACCATAGTCCCCTCCTTTTCTCAGCGTCGGTCTTTAGTGCTGCCCTGACCGTACGCATCCTTAGGTATGCGTATTATAGCAAAACATTGGTTACTCGATCATTAATTTCTCGAATATATCATATTTTTCAACGTCAAAATGCCTGCAAACCTGTGCAGGCACGTTCAAGAATCTGCTGTTTAAGATGCTTATTTGAAAGGGCGGATGATGGCGGGTTTAGCCGGTTTCACCGCTGGCGCGGCGTTGATGATGGCACGGGTTTCTTCCTTCAGGAAGACGGGCTTGTAGTTGTCCTGCAGAAAATCGGGGGCCATGCCGTAAACATCAAAGGCCGCAACCATAGTGCCATCCGGCTTTTTGGTGAAAAGCGCTTCTTCTGCCGTCATGCGTTTGGTGCGTACGGCATGGAGCGCTTCGGCAAGCGCTGCAACGTCACGTTCCCGCACGGCCAGCGTGCCGCCCGCGCCAATTTCCCATGCCTCGCCCCATTGGGTCGGGATGGAGGTTGCGGCGGGAATGGGCAGGCAAAGGCGATAGGCTTCGGGGTTCGGATCATAAATATGCAGCGGCTTGCCGTCGTCATCAACACCGTCGCGGCGGTTATAGTCGAATTCGAAGCTGGCAACCTTGGCGGTCCAGACGCCGGGGCCTTTGAAATCGGGCGCGTTCAAATCCCCCTCGCCCACCATGCGGCGGGCATAGCTCAGGGCGATTTCCTGCATGACGAGGGAACGCACATAGCTGTTCGGGTATTCCGCAAGGTCCATCACCACATAGAGCGGTTTTATCTCCACCTCCTGCGGGCGGCTGGGGCCGTGATCCATGTCGGTAACAAGCTGCAGGTTATGCAGGCGGTAAGCGGCAATCGCTTCGGTCTTGCCGTAGCCTTTACCCTGCACCAACAATTTTTCAAGCAACTGGTAATAGGCATTCGCCCCCAGCACAGGAGCTTTGGCCGCGCTGTCATCGAAAGCGCGGCCAAGCGTGCTGTTTGTAGTATTGTCACCGGACAAAGCCATATGGACGCCGTAACCCCTTTAAATTTCAGCGCCAATTATAGCACAGACATTACATTATGTCTAATGCGCAGCTTTACGCCGCGGGCTGACCCGGTGTTTTGGGCGCTGCCTTCTTGCGGGTGGCAAAAGCGGCACCGGCGGCCTTGGTTTCAGGCTTCAGCGTGACGGGGTTGTAGTTGTTTTCAAGGAAGCCCGGTTCCATGCCGTAAATGTCAAAGCGGGCAACGGTGTTGCCTTTATCATCCTTGGCATACAAGGCTTCTTCCGCCGTTGCCTTGCCATTCCGGATGGATTGCAGCGCGGACGCAAGACCTGCCACGTCTTTTTCTCGAATGGCGAGGGTGCCGCCCTTCTCCACCACAAAGGTGCCCCATTGCACGGGCACGTTAACGGCAGCGTCGGTCTTCAGGCATACGCGGAAGGCTTCCGGATTGGGTTTCCAGGTGCTGCTTTTGGCATTGCCGGCATCGGCAGGCATATAGTCGAATTCAAAGTTGCCCTGCTTCAGCGTCCAAAGGCCGGGGCCTTTGAAATCCGGCTCGTTCAGGTCGCGTTCATGCACGGTCTTGCCACCCCAGTTTTTGGCGATGTCTTTAATAACGAGGCCGCGTACGAATTCGCTGGGATATTGGTCAATGTCCATCACGACATAGAATTTTTCGACCTTGATGGTCTTGGCGGTTTCAACCTTGCCGCTGCTGGTTTCGGTCAGCAGGTTGATGTCCTGCAACAGAAAGCCGCCGACGTTCTGGGTTTTGCCGTAGCCGGTGCCTTTGGCCAGCAGTTGCTCCAGCGTGGCGCGATAGGTTTGCGCGTCCATGAGTGCGGGCGGCTGCGCTTTGTCGAATTCCTTGGAAAGCGTCGTCATGAAAATGTCCTCTGGTCTATTACACCGATGAAAGAATGATTTTTGTTATGGCGGCAGTTATATCATAGGCTAATTTAATATGTCAAATTTAAATAATGAACAAAATCAAACATTAATACTCAAATCACCCGCCCAACGTTGACATAATGTACTTTACTGGCTATAACCCCAGCACGGCACAACCGGAGTACCAGTACCATGACCGCGAATAGCACGGCTTTTAGCAAAACCGCCTCCACGCCACGCCAGCGGGGGGAGGAACTGCGCCGCCTGCTTTCCGCCAGCCTGCTCAGCACGGCTGCCAGCGGGCGCATTCGCCAGCTGATCCGCAAGCCGCGCAGTGGCCGCCCGACCGACCTTGAAGGCAAGGACCGCAAAGGCAATACCGCCCTGATGCTGGCTGTTGCCCGCAACCGCGCAGATTTTACCGCAGACCTCATCAAGCAGGGCGCCAGCCTTGATGCGCGCAATTTGAAGGGTGAAACCGCCCTGCTCCGCGCGATCGACAAAGGCTATACGGCGCTGGCCGATATGCTGCTGGCGGCAGGCGCAAACACGAATATCGCCGCCACCAGCGGCACAACGCCGCTTTTGATGGCCGCAAAACGCAACCTGCCTGCCCTCGCTGAAAAATTGCTGGCGGCGGGCGCGGATTGCAAGGCGAAAGATGAAAACGGCGCAGATGTACGCCACTTCTCCGAAGCGCTGGAAGACAAAAAACTATCGAAGCTTTTTAACCGCAGCTGCAACTGCCCGCCACTGCCGCCCATCAACTTCACCGCCAATACCGACCGCGCCATTCGCGCGTTGCCAGTGGTGCGCTTCAAGACGACTTAATCACCCGCCATATCCACATCCCGCATATAGAAGTATGTGACGATAGGTTGGAAAGGCGAGCAGCTCAATTACCCACTGACATAACAATAAATCAGCGGCTACTTTACTTGAAATTAAAAAAAATATGTAAAAAGCTGGTTTAGCCCCAGCGTATAAGGAAATTTAAAAATCATGTTCCATATGAGAGTGGAAATGCGCGACGGCTTTTAAGCCGTAAAAGCGGCGTCAGGTTAACGCGCGCGGCGGAAGCAATCTGCCGTATGGTCGTTCACCATACCCACACCCTGCATATAGGCATACATAATGGTGGAGCCGACAAAGCTCATGCCGCGCTTCTTCAGGTCTTTCGCTAGCGCATCGGATTCCGGCGTTCGGGCGGGAACATCCTTCATGCTCTTCGGGCGGTTCACCTTGGGCTTGCCGCCGACGAACTGCCAGACATAAGCGTCGAACGACCCGAATTCTTTTTGTATCGCCAGAAACGCTTCTGCGTTTTTACGGGCGGAGAATATTTTAAGACGGTGGCGGATAATGCCGGGGTTCTGCATCAAGGCCTCAAGTTCCGCATCCGTCATGCGCGCGACCTTGCGCGCATCAAAATTCTTGAAAGCCTTTTTATAGCCTTCACGGCGCTGGAGGATGGTGTACCAGCTGAGCCCCGCCTGCGCGCCTTCCAGTATCAGCATTTCAAACAGCAGCCTGTCATCATGCACGGGTACGCCCCATTCGGTATCATGGTAATGGGTATAATCCGGTTTATCTTTCATCAGCCAGCCACAGCGGGTTTTATTGTCAGGCATATGATGCTTCCTTTAAAGGTCGGTATCTTCGCTGCGGGCATTGGTGGTGATCAGCCGCACCCCGCGTTCGCGGGTGAAATAGGCCCATACCCAGTCACAGGCAACGACAAAGCGGTTACGAAAGCCCACCAGCGGCAGCAAATGCACGCAGCCCCACAGCAGCCACGCAATAAAGCCGCTGCAGGTAAAACTGCCGAAATCCGCAATCGCTTTATTGCGGCCAATCGTGGCCATAGTGCCAAGGTTTTTATAGGCAAAGGGCGCCGGCGCGGGCTTGCCTTCCAGCTTGTGCAGAATAACGGTTGCCGCATACTTGCCCGCCTGCTGCGCTGCGGGCGCAAGGCCGGGCACAAACCTGCCATCAGCGGTTTTAATGGCAGCCGTATCGCCGATCACAAAAATATCAGGGTGCGCCGCCAGCGATAAATCTGCCGTCACCAGCACCCTGCCCGCACGGTCTTTTTCCGCACCAAGCCAGTCGCCCGCGGGGGATGCCTTTACACCCGCCGCCCAGATGACGGTTTTGGCGGCAATGGTCTGCCCTGCAATCACCACACTATCCGCCGTGCAATCGGAGACGGCACCGTTGGTCATGACCTCCACCCCCAAATTTTCAAGGTCGCGGCGCGCGCGGGCAGAAAGTTTTTCAGGAAAAGCGTTTAAAATATTCGCGCCCGCTTCCGCCAGAATAACGCGGGTTTTATCAGGCATGATTTTGCGGAAGTCATTGCGCAAGGACTGTTTTGCCAGCTCCGCAATTGCCCCCGCCATTTCAACGCCGGTAGGGCCACCGCCGACCACGACGAAGTTCATGAAGGCCTGACGCTCCGCATCGTCCTGCGTATTTTCCGCATGTTCGAAGGCGGAAAGGATTTTCTGGCGGATGGCGGTGGCATCTTCGATGGACTTCAGCCCCGGCGCAAAACCGCGCCAGTCCTCATGCCCGAAATAGGCGTGCTTCGCGCCCGTTGCAATGATGAGGTAATCATACGGTACCTCGCCGCGCGTGCCTTTTACGATGCGCGCGCCGGCATCAATGGAAATAACCTCGCCCAAAATGACGGTGCAGTTTTTCTGTCGGCGCAGAATGGAGCGGATAGGCTGCGCGATTTGCGCGGGTGACAATGCGGCGGTTGCGACCTGGTAAAGCAGCGGCTGAAAAAGGTGGTAATTGCGGCGGTCGATCAGGAAGACATCCACCGGCGCGGCGCGCAAAGATTTTGCCGCGGCAAGACCCGCGAAACCCGCACCGACAATGACAACACGTTTTCTGCCTGCCATGGCTTAAGTCTCCTGCCCTCTGCCGAGCGTTAAAGACCGTATATTGCCGCAAGAGGGGAAAATGGTAGGCGCTGAGAGACTCGAACTCCCGACACCCTCGGTGTAAACGAGGTGCTCTACCAACTGAGCTAAGCGCCCTTATTAGGGACTATAGATATTCCAGAACAGGCAACCAATGTCAAGCACCACAAAAGAAAACCAGCAAAAACCCCGCATGTTTCACAACAGGCGGGGTTTTTATTGTGGCTTTTCAGCCGTATCGCTTAGTGGTGCAGGCTTTCCGCGCCGTCAGGGGTCTTGGCCGCAGGGGTGCCGGGCTTTTCCTCGACCGGTACGGGCATGGTAACGAGTGCGTGCAGAAGCACTTCGTTGATACCGCTGACCGGGACGATTTCAAGACCCTTTTTGACGTTGTCGGGGATCTCGGCCAAATCCTTCACGTTGTCGTGCGGGATAAGAACCTTGGTGATGCCGCCGCGCAACGCCGCCAGCAGTTTTTCCTTGAGGCCGCCGATGGGCAGTACCTGCCCCAGCAGGTCAACCTCGCCCGTCATGGCGACGTTCTTGCGAACGGCGATGTTGGTGAGCGTGGAGACGATGCAAGTGACCATGGCGATACCGGCAGACGGACCGTCTTTCGGTGTTGCGCCTTCGGGCACGTGGACGTGAACGCCAAGGTGATCCAGCGTTTCCTGCTTGATACCGAGCGATTGCGCGCGCGATTTGATCAGCATTTCCGCGACCTGGATGGATTCCTTCATGACGTCGCCGAGCTTGCCGGTCATGCCGACCTTGCCCTTGCCGCCGGGGAATGTCACCGCCTCGATCTGCAGAAGGTCGCCGCCCACTTCCGTCCAGGCAAGGCCGGTGACGGAACCAACGCGGTCATTTTCCTCTGCCATGCCGTAGCGGTAGCGGGTCACGCCGGCATACTTCTCAAGGTTTTTCGGCGTAACGGTAATCGCATCCTTCTTGCCAAGCATGATTTCCTTGATTGCCTTGCGGCCAAGGTTCTGCAGCTCGCGGTCGAGGTTACGCACACCGGCTTCGCGCGTGTAGTAGCGGATAAGGTTGCGCAGCGCCGGATCGGTAATGGAGAATTCACCTTTCTTGAGGCCGTTGGCAGCCGCCTGCTTTTCCAGCAGGTGGCGCTTGGCGATTTCAACCTTCTCTTCTTCCGTGTAGCCGGAAACGCGGATGATTTCCATCCGGTCGAGCAGCGGACGCGGCAGGTCAAGCGAGTTGGCCGTGCAGACGAACATCACGTCGGAAAGGTCGTAATCCACCTCAAGGTAGTGGTCGTTGAAGGTGTGGTTCTGTTCGGGGTCAAGCACCTCGAGCAGCGCCGCCGCGGGGTCACCGCGATGGTCATGGGCAATTTTGTCGATCTCGTCGAGCAGGAACAGAGGGTTCGACGATTTCGCCTTCTTCATGCCCTGAATAATCCGGCCCGGCATGGAGCCGATATAAGTACGGCGGTGACCGCGGATTTCAGATTCATCCCGCACGCCGCCCAGCGACATGCGCACGAAGTTACGGTTCGTCGCCTTGGCGATGGATTTGCCGAGCGAGGTTTTACCAACGCCAGGCGGGCCGACGAGGCAGAGGATGGGGCCTTTGACTTTATTGGCACGATGCTGGACCGCAAGGTATTCAAGGATGCGTTCCTTGACCTTCTCAAGACCGTAGTGGTCTTTATCAAGCACGTTTTCGGCAAAGCGCAGGTCTTTCAAAACCTTGCTGCGCTTGTTCCACGGCACGCCAATCATCCAGTCAAGGTAGTTGCGCACGACGGTGGCTTCGGCCGACATCGGGCTCATCTGGCGCAGCTTTTTCAATTCGGCCGCGCATTTCAGCTTGGCTTCCTTGGTCATGCGGGCTTTCTTGATTTTGTTTTCAAGCTCGGTCAGCTCGTCAACGCCCTCTTCGTTTTCATTGAGTTCTTTCTGAATGGCCTTCATTTGCTCGTTCAGGTAATACTCACGCTGGGTCTTTTCCATCTGGCGCTTGACGCGGCCGCGGATGCGTTTTTCAACTTCCAGCACGCTGATCTCGCCTTCCATGAAAGCAAAGATTTGCTCGAGACGTTCGGCAACGGACGTGATTTCCAGCAGCTTCTGGCGATCTGGAATTTTCAGCGACAAGTGCGACGCAACCGTGTCCGCCAGCTTGTTCGGGTTATCGATCTGGCCGATGGAGGTGATGATCTCCGGCGGAATCTTCTTGTTCAGCTTCACGTATTGGTCGAACTGCGACACGCACGCGCGCGACAGGCCTTCAATGGCCTCGCCGGTGACGGTTTTTTCCTCGATGATTTCAGCCGTCGCCTCGAAATATTCCGGGCGGTCGGTATAGGCGAGGATTTTGGCGCGCTTCTGCCCTTCTACCAGCACCTTTACGGTGCCGTCGGGAAGCTTCAAAAGCTGCAGAACGGTGCCGAGCGTGCCGATATTATAAAGGTCGCCCGCGGTGGGGTCATCCTGCTGTGCGGATTTCTGGGTGACAAGCAGCACCTGCTTGTTATCGGCCATTGCGCTTTCGAGAGCCTTCACAGACTTTTCGCGCCCGACGAACAGCGGGACGATCATGTGCGGGAAGACAACGATGTCGCGCAGGGGAAGAACCGGGTGCTTGGTTTCATTTGCCATTTTTTGTCCTTTTTACACTCTCACTAACCGGATTATGCGACAAAATGCTTAAAATTTTGACGGATAAGTCGGTTTATTGGCAGTTTTTGGCGCTTTTTAACTTTTAATCGCCCTTAAAACATCAGGTAGATGGGTTTTCGCATGTTACAAGGCCGTTACAATCAAAAGTTAACATCATTTAATTTTCATAGAATTCAAGGACTCGTTGCCCTACCCGCAACGCTGGCTGCCGGCTAGATCTGTGTCTTGCTGATAGGCTTATTGCTGAGCGGGGGTTTGAGTTCCTTGGGGGGCTGGTAACGCGGGTCGTTTCTTCCCTTTAGCATCAGCCTTGGCGGCTGCGCTGTCGAGAACTTTTTGCATGGCGGCGCAGTCTGTATTGCCAAGCAGTTTTTCCTTGGCCTTTTCATCCTGCATCAGCACCCTGCCCGCCGACATCGCCAAGGCTGCCTGATTGCGGTAATGCGCATCCAGCAGGTCATGGTCGAGGAAGGTGATTTTCAGGGTTTCCTTGCGGTGCGCGGCCCACAAGGCATCCTGTTCATCGTCGCGCTGGTCGCGGAAGTTCTTGAACGCGGCAATGTACTTCTGGTCCTGCCCCACCAGCAAACGCGGCGGCTGCAGGCAGTATTCAAGCTCCGCGCCCATGCGGAAAACCTGCATGGCGGGGTGCAGCGTGGTGACGAAAGAGTCATCAAGCGCCTTCATTTGCGCCTGGTGCTTTTCGCTGAGCTTCTTGAAAATCATGCTGTAGGCGGCATCCGCCTGCGCGTCGTCCTCCGCGGTCGGGTTATCGGGCAGCGGCGCGTCGCTCTCGGCCGTTGTGCCGCCGGGCGCGGCGGTTGCAGCGGGCGCTTCCTGCGGCGGAATGGGCGCAAGGACGGGGCTTTGCTCTGTGACGGCAGGTTTAGACACCGCCGCGGGCGCGCCAAGAAGGCTGTCATCTTCCGAGACTTGCGCCATGGCAACCAGCGGCATTAGTGAAAGGCTGAAGCAAAGGCCGGCGAGTAAAAGTTTGGTGCGCTGCATCGTTTCCTCTTATTGGCCCTGCTGTGTATTCTGCGCGGCGGCATCCAGCTTTTGCTGGACCTCGGCGCAATCGGTTTTCTGGAAGCCGCCTTTTTTCTCCGCGACCTGCATCAACTGCCCCGCCATCGCGAGCATCATGTTCGACTGGTATTTGGCATGGTCTTCCAGCAGCTGTCGGTCCATGAAGGTGACCTGGTCACGCATGCCGGATTGCTGTTCCAGCAGCGGTTGTTGCGCGGCCTTCGCCATGCCTTGAAAAGCAAGGAAGGCGGTGGCGTATTCTTTTTGCTGGTCGGCGGCGATTTTTCCGGACTGGAAGCAATAGTGCAGCTTGCCTGCCATGTCGAGGACCTGAATATCCGGCTCCACCGTTTTCACGGCGTCATCATCCAGCTTGCCAAGCAGTTGTTGCTGTTGCGGGCTCAGCGTTTTCAGCGCCGCCTGATACGGGCGGTCATCGCCAAGGGCGGCGGAATTGATGGTGATGGTTGTATCGGGGTCCGCGCCCGCGCCGCCGGCTTGCGGCGCTTCAGCAGCCGTGCCGTCATCCGCCCCGGGCGCTTCGTATTGCACGGGATAGATGGCCGCGCTGGCAGAGAAGTGCATTAAAGTAAGTGCCGCAGCAACGCCTGCCGCCGCTAAAAAGCGCATATGCATGTTAAAAACCCCTGCCCCGAAAATAAAATAAAAACGGGGCGCACCCAGAAGAGTGCGCCCCGTCTAATTAGCTCAAGTATGCCCGAGAGGGCATTATTTTATCAAGCGGCTTTCTTTTCAGCATCGGTGCCGAAGGGCTGCTTTTCAACGATCTGGTCGATGAGGCCGAAGGCTTTTGCTTCTTCAGGCGACATAAAGCGGTCGCGCTCCAGCGCTTCCTCGATCTGGTTGAGTTTCTTGCCCGTGTGTTTGACATAGATTTCGTTCAGGCGCTTGCGCAGGCTGAGGATTTCCTTGGCGTGGATTTCAATGTCAGTCGCCTGGCCTTGTGCGCCGCCGGAGGGCTGGTGAACCATGATGCGCGCGTTGGGCAGGCTGTAACGCTTGCCGGCTTCACCGGCTGCGAGGAGCAGCGAACCCATGGAGCAAGCCTGGCCCATGCAGACAGTGGCAACGGGCGGCTTGATGTATTGCATGGTGTCATACATCGCAAGGCCCGAGGTGACGACGCCGCCCGGCGAGTTGATGTAGAGGTAAATGTCTTTCTTCGGGTTCTCGGATTCGAGGAACAGCAGCTGTGCGCAAATAAGGCTGGAAACAGCGTCGTTCACGGGACCCGAAAGGAAGATGATGCGCTCTTTCAAGAGGCGCGAGTAAATGTCGAACGAGCGCTCGCCGCGGGCGGTCTGCTCGATAACCATCGGCACGAGCATGTTCATTTGCTCAGGAATGTTGTTCATAAGGGGTCCCCTGTTTTCTTCTTTGTTGTCGATGCCGTTGTGGCGAGTTGATAATTGGCGCATTCATTCCGGCTTTTTCCTGTTCTGTTTAGGGCCGGCGCTATCTTCACGAATATAAGCCGCCTGCGCCCAGAAAAAAAGGCCAGAAAAAAGAGATGGCCGGGTCCTTTTGGAACCGGCCATCTCATCATAGCAAGGTTAGTTTGGTGACTTAAAGGCCTTTTTTAGGCTTTCGGTGCCTGCGTTTTGCGAGCTTTGGGCTCTTTTGCAGCCGGCACGGCCTTGTCGTCGTTGGATGCAAGCGGCGTAATGCCTTTTGCAGCCATTTCAGCTTTGCGGGACGGCGTCCAGAAATCTTCGTATTTCGAGAGAGCCACAACCAGATCCGGGCGGATGTCTGCGCCGTTCGCGGTGTTGATGACTTTCAGGATGCCATTCATGGTCTCCGGCACTTTCGCGCGGGCCGTGGAAGATTCGGCACGGGAAGAGAACTCCTCGTGCATGGTCTTTTTGCGGTCGCCAACGATGATGTCGGAGATGATGCCCATATCTTTTGCGTTCTGTGCGGTCAGCCAAGTGTCGCGCTCGAGGACGATGTCCCAGAATTCGTGCTTCAGGCCGGTGTGGCGCACATAAATGTCCGTCAGCTGTTCGCGCAGGCGAGTCGTGAAGTCAGCGCCGATACGGATGTCGGTCTGCTGGGTCGAACGCTCGTTGCCCGAGAGAGGCTGGTGAATCATGTAGTAGGAATCGCGGGTCATTTTGCGCTCGTCGCCTGCAACCAGCAGGATCGAGCCCATGGATGCCTGCATACCCATACCGATGGTTTTGATGGGGGCTGCGATGGAACGCATGGTGTCATAAATTGCGAGGCCTGCGAGGACCGAACCACCGGGAGAGTTCACGTAAACGGTGATGGGGTCGTTGCCGGTGCCTTCGCCGCCGACGTTCGAGTTCAGGTACAGGAGCGATGCGCAGGCGATAGAAGCCATGCCGTCATCAACCTGGCCTTCAAGAAGAAGGATGCGCTTTTTCATGAGCAGCGAGTAGAGGTCATAACCACGCTCGCGGCCGTTTTCGACTTCCGTCACGGTCGGGACGATGCGGTTTGCAACGGGGCCGGTGGCGCCGGTTGCGGACGCGGTGATTTTTTTCATCGCTTCGATGCCTTCAACGTCGAAGAGCGCGTCAAGCGACTGGCCGTTCTTTTCTGCTTCCTGCATCAGCTTGAAGTAACGCATGCCTTCAGAGCTAATGTACTGCAGACGGGCAGCGTCAGGGGTGCCGTCGACCGGACGTTCCACGATATCTGTGGGCGATTTAGCGGTCGAGTTAAAGTTGTGACTGGTCATCTGTATTGCCTTTCCTTGCTATAAGTCTTTTTTGTTAGGCCTCGTTACTCACCATAGTGCGGGGGATTTGGGTATGTTACACAATCCCGTATCTTTTTATAGCTTTATTATTCGGTTTACCTGCAGAAAGTTATTTTATTCCGCAAGAGGCCTTACTTTTTCTTGCCCTTAGCATCGGATGCCGCTTTTTTCGGCGGTTCCTGCTCGGAGGCTTTGGTTAGGTCTTCAATTGGTACTTGACGATTAGCAATTGTAGATCTTTCCAGAATAAAGTCAACTACTTTATCTTCGTAAATAGGAGCCTTAACAGCTTCCAGCGCTTGCGGGTTTTGTTGGTAGTATTCAAACACTTCGCGCTCTTTACCGGGGTAGCGGCGGGCTTCGTTAATCACCGCCTGCTGCAGCTCCTGGTTGGTCACTTCGACTTTGTTGATTCTGCCAATTTCAGCCAGAACCAGGCCCAGTTTCACGCGGCGTTCCGCGATGCCCTTGTATTCAGCCTTTTCTTCATCGGTACCCTCTGCTTCATGGTTGCAGTCCGGGCCGTGAACGTGGTTCGGGTCTTCATGGTCGTGGTCATGGGTATGGCCCTTGACCTGCGCCCAGATGCCCTGGAATTCAGCATCGACCATGCCACCCGGCACATCGAAGCTGTGGTTTTCATCAAGGGTGTCGAGCAGCGCGCGTTTCAGGTTCATGCGCGACAGCTGGTCGTATTCGTTCTGGATCTGCTTCTCGACAACTTCCTCGATTTTGGAGAGGTCTTCAAAGCCGAGCTTCTTGGCGAATTCTTCGTCGATTTTCGGAACAGCCGCTTCGCGGAGTTCTTTCACGTCAACTTCAAACACGGCCTTCACGCCCTGCAGTTGCGCATGGCCGTAGTCAGCGGGGAACGTGACGGCAACGGTGCGGTGCTCGCCCACTTTCGCGCCGACGAGCTGCTCTTCAAAAGTATCGATGAAGGATTTGGAGCCGAGTTCCAGCTGGTGGTCGTTGCCCTTCATGCCGGGGAACGGCGCGCCGTTGACGGTGCCGTCGAAATCGATGACGAGAATGTCGCCGGTTTTGGCGGGGCGGACTTCTTCAACTTTCTCGGAAGCCTTGTTTGCTTTGGCGATGCGCTCCAGCGCTTCGGTGACTTCTTTTTTCTCGGGCTTGGATTCAAGCTTTTCAAGCTTGATGCTGGCAAGGTCCATCACCTTGATTTCCGGCAGCAGCTCGATTGCCATGGTGTATTCGAGGCCCTTGGCTTCGTCGAAGGTTTTCACTTCGATTTTCGGGCGCATGGCGGGGCGCAGGGAATTTTCGTTGATCGCTTTCATGGTGCTGTCGTTGACGGCGCTTTCCAGCACTTCGCCCATGACGGACTTGCCGTATTTGGATTTCAGCAGGTTCAGCGGAATTTTGCCGGGGCGGAAGCCGGGCATTTTGACGGTCTTGCCGAGTTCCTGCAGGCGCTCGTTGATCTTTGCATCGATCTCTTCAGCCGTCATGGTGACGGTGAATTCGCGTTTCAGGTCTTCTTGTTTGGTCTGGGTGATCTGCATCGTCAAAACTTTCCATTTTCTCTATTGTAAATCCGTTTACCGCCCTTCCCCCCCTTCAAGGAGAAAGAACGGCTGCCATCCCAAAGGCTCCGTGCCTTTGATGATGGTGCGGGCGGAGGGACTTGAACCCACACGCCTTGCGGCACTGGAACCTAAATCCAGCGCGTCTGCCAATTCCGCCACGCCCGCTAAAAGCCGTTAAAGTCCATCATAAATAGGAAAAATGCGGCGGCGGCGCAAGTGCATATTCGTAATATATAGCGCCGGACAAATAAAATATGTGTGCGCCACAACAAAATCCGGCCGGTTTCTTTTGGAAACCGGCCGGATTGTCATTTGTTTACCAGAATAACAGCGGGCGCCGTCAGGCCGGTTGCGGCATGGCGCCGCCCGGCATCTCCTGCTCCGTCTTGCGCGGCGCATAGAAATCCACCCGGCACATATACCAGTTGAGCAGGCCGAAAGATGCCAGCGTTGCAGCTGCCGTCATCGCCACCGCCGGCGACATCGGGATAATGAAAACGGTGCTAAGGAATTCGAGGCTGATCAGGAAGATCAACACATTCGCAATCGTCCGCTTGCTCATCATGGAGCACAGGAAAGCCCCCAGCGGCGCGCCAACAACCACAATCGGCACCGCCGCCAGCCAATAGCCCTGCACCACCGGCGTAAAGTCGCCAATGCCAAAGATGTGCAGGAAGAAGCCCGCCAGCGTCACCATGGTCATAAGAATAACCGTGGTCGGCGTTGCCACTTTCTCGCTGAGGCGGAACAGCAGCACCATGACCATAAACGTCGCGATATTTTCACCGCAGCCCACAAGGCCGCTCATGATGCCGCCAACAAGCCCTGCCGCAATAATCATGCTTTTTTCACGTGTGCCGAAAACGGGCAGCTGTTCATGCCGCGCGCTTTTGCCGCCGCGGTTCATCAGCAGCAGCGCAATCGCAAGGCTGGACACCATAATGGTAAAGGCAATCTTCACCAGCGGCGGGGATACCAGCGGCACAATGAAATACGTGCTGAAGATAATGCCGATGATGCCGGCAATGCCCGCATAGGGCAGCACCCGCCATTCAATGCGCGCGCGCATGAAGAAAATAGTGAGCGATGCCGCCGTCATGCCGATGCTCTGGATGCCGAGGGCGAAAACGCGCGCCTCGTTCGGCGGAATGTGCAGAATTTTTGTGAAGACCGGAAAGGCCACCGCCCCGCCGCCTTCGCTGGTGCCGCCGCCCACGAGCGAGCCGAAGACCATGGTCAGCGCAACCTGCCAGTTTTTAATGATGCTTTCGACGGCGAAATCACCACCGAAGCCGTACCAGCAGGACCATACGGCCAGCGCCATGAGAAGGTTGAACTGAAGTGTGCGTATCCGCATTTCTTTTGTCTGCATCTGCATCCTCGAATAAAATATGACCGCGTGCGTTTTAAGGCTGCTTTCTTATTATTGTTGAGAACCGTTCTAGCAAATATGTAAAATATTGGCAAGATTTTTATTTGATATTCCCTGCCCAAAGGCCTATGCAGAAAGGGCATAAACCATAAGAAACCAGCCCGATGACCGTTTTTCGACATAGAAACATAGCGATACAGCTGGCAATCCTTCTCGCCTTCGTGGTGCGAAGCTTTATTCCGCTTGGGTTTATGCCGGGCAAAACCGCAGCCAATGACGGCCAGCTGTTCCCCATGGTCATCTGTTCGGCGGGTGGCACTTCCACCGTTTACCTGACGGCTGATAAAATTCCCGCGGCGCCCGCGCAGGCACCGCACGATGAAACCGCGCAGCACGACCATACGCCCTGCGTCTTTTCCGCCAGCTTCCATCTTGCGGTCGGTGCCCTGCCCGCCGCCGCCCTGCCGCTGCCGGTTACGCTGGCCGCGGCTAAAGCTATTTCCGCCGATGTCACGCAGCTGCCAACATTCGAGGCATCTGCCGCCTATTTCGCGCAAGGCCCGCCCGTCTTTTTGCAAGCCTAACTGTAACGCCTCCTCCATCTTGCAAAAGGACTACCCATGTTCACGTTCATGCTAAAGGCGGCGCAGCCACGCGCCCGCCGTACCCGCGCCCTGTTACAGGGTCTTGCGGTCATTACCCTGCTGCTGGCGGCAAAGCCCGCCTTCGCCTGTTCAAGCTGCGGCTGCACGCTCAGCCCCGACTGGGTCACGCAGAACTACACGACCCGCCCCGGCTTCAAGCTGGATATGCGCTATGACTTCGTCGACCAGAACCAGCTGCGTCGCGATACCGGCAGTGTTTCAGGCGGCAGCCTGCCCCTGCCGAATGCGGAGGAAGTGCAGCGCGTGACGCGCACGCAATTCCTGAACCTCGGGCTTGATTACAGCCCCAACCGTGACTGGGGCTTCCGGCTGGATGTTCCCCTGCTCGACCGTTTCCACACCACGGTTGCGCCGGGTGATACCGCCGAATCCAAATCCGACACCTCGGACCTTGGCGATATTCGCGTGACGGCCCGTTACCAGGGTTTCTCCGAAAGTAAAAACACCGGCGTTGAGCTGGGCCTGAAACTGCCGACAGGTTCCTTCCACCAGACCTTCGATTCCGGCCCGCAGGCGGGTGAGGCGGTTGACCGCGGCCTGCAGGCAGGCACCGGCACGACCGACCTTATTGTTGGCGTTTATAACGTCGGCTACCTCGGGGCAAACTTCGCCCGCTTCAGCCAGCTGACGTTGAAAACGCCGTTTGCCGCGCGCGAAGACTTCAAGCCCGGCACCGCCGTCAACGCAAACCTGGGCGTAAGCTATCTTGGCCTTGGACGCTGGGTGCCGCAGTTTCAGCTGAACGGTAAGGTCGAAGGCCGCGATTCCGGCGCGGAAGCCGACCGCCCCAACAGCGGCAGCCGCGTCGTCTACGCCAGCCCCGGCATGACGCTGCAACTGCCGAAAAACACGCAAGCCTATACCTTTGTGCAGCTGCCGCTGTACCAGGATTATAACGGTCTTCAGCTGGCGCCGCGCTATACGGTGTCGCTGGGCATGCGTTATTCCTTCTGACCACATGAAAGGAATAAACGCCATGTTCACGTTCAGAAAAAAAACTGTGCCAGCAAGCGCGCCGTGCAATGACAATTGCCCGTGCCCGCCTGCCGCTGAAACGCCACCGCCGTCACCGAAAGGTTTAAAAGCTATTTTCAAAAAATGCGCCATGTGCGCCGGCAGCGGCGCGGGCGGTTTACTGGCGGGCCATGCCGGTTGCATCATCACGCCTGCGGTGATTGCGGCGGCGGGTGCAACCACGCTTACCGCCGGTATGCCGCTGCTGGCACTTGCCTTCAGCGCGGCGGCAACGGCAGGCGGGCTTTATGCCTGGCGCCGCCTGCGCGGTCCTGCGGCCGGCAAATGGGAAAAGCGCATCGTCATCGGCTCCGCCCTCAGCGGCCTGCTGGTATCGACCGCCTTTCATCTGGGTGGCAGCCACCATGACCACCACAATATGTCTATGCCGCCGGAGGCTATTATCTGCGGCGCGCCAAAAAATACCGACGCAATCACGACCGATACGGGGAAGACGGAGACCCCGAAAAGCGATACCATCACCTATCCCGTCAAAACCTTGCCACGGCCCCCTGCGGGCCACGGCATGCACCAGTAACCACCTTTCAACACCACAACAAAAAGGAAACTTTAAAAATGAAAATGATCGATGTCACCCCGTCCGAATTCGTCTGCAACACCTGCGCCCAGTGCCCCGCCGTACTGGAAACAGATAGCAACACCTACGTCATCATCGGCAAAAAACTTTCCACAGCTGCCCTTGCCGCTGTTGAAGGCCGCGTTGGCGCGGATGAATACGTCATCGAAGTGCCGAAGGGCATGATTGACGGCCTGAAATAACCAGACTGCACCACCCGCCCGACGGCCGCAAAAGCCGCGGGCGGGATTTATTCCCTGAACGGAGATTTTTCATGAAACGTACATCCATCAATATCCGCCTGCTGCTGGCCGCCCTGTTCTTCGCCTGCGCCATTGGCATTGCCACCGCGCAAGCCCATTCGCTTGATGAAGGCGATAACCGCGTTGCGCAGCGCGCGGCCATTGCCAGCGCTGACAAAGGCCTCAACTTCTCCCTGCTCGATGGCGACGGCAAGCCGGTGACTGAAAAATCGTGGCCGGGCAAGTACCAGCTGGTCTTCTTCGGCTTCACCCATTGCCCCGATATTTGCCCCGTCACGCTCGATAAACTGTCGGTCGCGCTGGGCAAGCTGGGCGCGGATGCAGAAAAGGTGCAAACCCTGTTCGTCACGACCGACCCGGAGCGTGACACCCCCGATGTCGTCAAAACCTATGTCAGCAACGTCAATAAATCCATTGTGGGCCTGACGGGTTCGGAAGCGCAAGTTAAAGCCGCCGAAGATACCTTCAAGGTCTATGCCGTGAAACGCACGGGCGCCGACGGCGAAGTGACGGTTGACCATTCCGCCTTCATCTATGTCGTCTCCCCGGATGGAAAATTGCTGGATGTTATTCGCGGCGAAGCCACCGCCGATGATATCGTCAGCAAAGTAAAATCCTACCTCTAACGCATACCCCAAGGACCCGCACCATGCAAAAGCCCTGCTGCGCCGCCAAACCCGAAACGGCTACACCGCAAAACAGCAACCGCCTTAACGTCATCCAGCCGCGCGTTGCGGTTGCTGGCGCAAATCCGGCGCAAGAAACTTTTGCAGACAAGGTGCGGCAATATAAACCGCTTATCGTCATCCTTGCCGTCGCGCTGGTCGCGGCGGCGGGGCTGGCGGCGGGCGGCCACCTTGCCTTTATGCAGGCGGCCATGGGCATGTTCCTGTGCCTGCTGGCGACCTTGAAATTTTTCAGCCTGCAGGGGTTCGCCAATACCTTTGCGGGTTATGACCTGCTGGCGGCCCGCGTAAAGGCTTATGCCTTCGCCTATCCGTTTATTGAAATGGCTTTGGGCTTTCTTTACCTCTCCGGCATTGCGCCGCTGGCGACGAATGCGGTAATGGCGGTGTTGATGCTTGTCGGCAGCCTTGGCGTGGCGCAGGTCATACGCCATGGCAAGAAGGTGCAATGCGCCTGTGTTGGCAGCAGCTTCGCCCTGCCCGTCGGCCGCGTCACGCTGGCCGAAAACCTTGTCATGGCCGCAATGGCAGGTATGGCGTTACTGCATATGCACGGAATGGCATGGTAACGCAGCCGAACATCGGCCATCTCACCAACGTCGGCAAAACCAAGGCGATGGGCCTGCTAAGTTTTGCCGAGATTACGGCGCTGGGTCACAAACCCGTTGCATTGAAAGACGCCTTTAACGCCAAGGCCGGTTTCATCACCCGCCACTTCCGCGCCGGTGATGAGCTTTGGGCAGATACAGTTACGCCCGCCATGGAAAGCCTTGCGGTTATTCACGCGCCCTCACTGCAAAAGCTGCTGGATAAAAACGGCGCACTGCTGGCCCGCACCGGGTGGCCTTGCGGCGCGGAGGCCTTTGCCGACAAAAGCTTTCAAGATTTCGTGCTGCGCGGGGATGATGCCGAGCAGTCGGCGCTGCAGGCGCTCATCAAGGCCGCCTACAATCACCCCTACCCTGAAACATTGAAGCCGAAAAACCTGCTGCAAAAACTGCTTGGGTTTTAATTACTGCTTATCGCCCCACAGCTCTTTCGTGCGCGCATCCCGGCCGCAACCCCGGCGGTACATGCCATAGCTGAAGGCATTTTTCTTGTGATAGCCCTGGTGGTATTCCTCCGCCGGATAGAAAATGCTGGCGGGCTTCAGCAAGGCTTCGACAGGCTTGCCGAATTTCTGCTCGACTTTTTTCAGCGATTCTTCCGCCAGCGCCTTCTCGTCATCATTGCCGTAGAAAATGGCGGCGTGGTATTGCGTGCCTTTGTCGCAAAACTGGCCTTCGGCATCAAACGGGTCGACGTTCTGCCAGTAAATCGTCAACAACCCTGCATAACTCACAACGGCGGGGTCATACGTCACCTCGACGGATTCAAGGTGGCCCGTGGCGCCGCTGGAGACTTCTTCGTATGTCGGGTTTACAGTGGTGCCGCCGGTATAGCCGGATGTTACCTTCAACACGCCCTTCTTGTCGTCAAAGTCGCTTTCCATGCACCAGAAGCACCCGCCCGCAAAAATCGCCGTCTTGGGGGCATCCGCATGGGCATGACCTGTCATGGCCATCAACACTGCAGCGAAGATGGCGGGGAGGAATTTTTTCATGGCATGAATCCTTATTTTTCTTCCGGTTCAAACTTCAGCGCGACGCCGTTGTTGCAATAGCGCAACCCCGTCGGCGCGGGACCGTCGCTGAAAACGTGCCCCTGATGGCCGCCGCAACGGGCGCAATGGTATTCGGTACGCTGCATGAACAGCTTGGTATCCGTGCTGGTGCCAACGTGGGCCGGAATCACATCAAAGAAGCTGGGCCAGCCCGTGCCACTGTCAAATTTCTGGTCAGAGCTAAACAGCGGGAAGCCGCAACCGGCGCAAACAAACTTGCCCTTGCGGTGTTCATCCAGCAGCGGGCTGCTGCCGGGGCGTTCAGTGCCTTCGCAGCGCAGCACGTCATACTGCTGGGGGGTGAGCTTTTTTTTCCATTCGTCGTCGGTCATATGTATCTCCTCAATTTTTTCCGCCGCCTTTTCATCTGCAAAGGCAAACTTCAGGGGGAATAGCGTGACAGCCGCGCCGGCCATCAAGCCGCTTATCATAAAATGTCGCCTATTCATGGGGTTATCCTTTTGAAAATCAGGGCCTATACCCGTTCTTCGCGCCGGCTACCCAAAAGGTTACGTTTAAAATTATGCTGCCGCACCAAAATAAAAAGCCCCCCGGCTGGCGGAGGGCTTTTTATTTAAAAAGTTGAAGCGCTTACTGCGGTGCAATCGCCGGGTCGCGCGGGCTGAGGCCGAAAGTTTCCGGCTTCGGCATCGGCTTGCCGCTTTTGGCAGAGCTAAGCTGCGCATCCTGATAGGCGCGAACAAGGCGGTCATGCTGCTGGTCGGCAGAAAGAGCGCCATTGGCGGGCTGGCTGGTTGCCACGCGCGGCGCGGGCGATGTCACGCGCAGGGTTGCGCCGTATTTTTTTGCATAAGCGTTGTCGAGATTCGCTTCCTGACGCTCAAGGTTCTCCGTCTCACGTAAACGCGCAGTTTCTGCGTTGGTGTGGATCTGGACTTGTTTGGCACGATAGTTGGCCTCAACTGCGCCGGCCTGGTTACCGGTGGTCAGGATTTCGCCAAAGGTGAAACCGCCGCGCGATGCGCGCTGGCCGTTCTGGATGCTTCGGGCAAGCTGCTGGGCGTGCCAGTTATTCAAGTTGGCCATTTGCGCCTGCTCGTTCGCGTTCAAGCGCTGCATGCGCAGCTGGCTGGCATATTCATAGTCGTTGATCTGGCGCTGGTACTGGGGGTCGCCTGCCCAGGGTTTCTGGACTTGCGCCGTGACCTGCTGGCCCTGACCTTGATATTGTTGTGCCGATGCTTCGGTAGCGAGACCGCCCGCGAGTGCGATAGCCGTTACGCCGGTCAGAACCGCTTTGCGGAACGTCGTCGAGAGCCAGCCTTTTTGATCTTTTTTATTGTCTTCCATAACACACCCGTTTTTTATCGTTTAACGTTGATTTAACGCAATTATAGCGAATTACCGCTTAAACCCAAGCCCCTTATCATCGTCTCTGCCCGTTTCGGGCGTAATATGCTTACTTAAAAACAATACTAAGGCGAAACAAAAAAACTGTCAATTCGTTTTGCATAAACAACAAAAGAGTCGCCTATTTTCCTGTTAAATATCAATATCCTGCACGAATTTTGCGTTTTCCTGAATGAAGTCAAAACGTGCTTCCGGATTCTTGCCCATCAGCCTTTCGATCAGCTGCGCGGTGCCGCCTTCGGCCTTTTTAAAGGCATCGATGCTGTTTTCCGATTCCGGCAGGACAACGCGCAGCAGCGTGCGCTTGCTCATATCCATCGTCGTTTCCTTCAGCTGGGCTGCCGGCATCTCGCCAAGACCCTTGAAGCGGCTGATGTCGATCTTCTTGCGGTTCTTGAAGGTCGTCTTCATCAGCTCGTCTTTATGCTTGTCGTCACGGGCATAAACCGTATCCCCGCCCGCCGACAGGCGATAAAGCGGCGGCAGCGCAAGATAGAGCGAGCCGCTGATAATCAACGGGCGCATTTCCTGATAGAACAGGGTAATCAGCAGCGAAGCGATGTGCGCGCCGTCAACGTCTGCGTCGGTCATAATAATGACGCGCTCGTAGCGTAGCTTGTCGACCTTGCAGTCCTTGCCCGTGCCGCAGCCGAGTGCCTGAATAAGGTCGGAAATTTCCTGGTTGCCGCGAATTTTGTCTGAGGTCGCGCTGGCAACGTTCAGGACTTTACCGCGCAGCGGCAGAATAGCCTGGGTTTCGCGGTTACGCGCCTGTTTGGCCGAGCCGCCTGCGGAATCCCCCTCAACGATAAAGATTTCAGTGCCTTCAGATGTTTTTCTCGAGCAATCCGAGAGCTTGCCCGGCAGACGCAGCTTGCGGGTTGCCGATTTGCGCGACATTTCCTGCTGGTCTTTGGCGCGGCGGCGTTCTTCCGCCACCTGAATAAGGTAGTCGAGCAGGTATTTGCTGGCGGCATTGTCGCCGGTCAGCCAATGCTCGAAGTTATCCTTCACCGCGTTTTCAATCAGGCGCGTTGCATTGGCAGAGGTGAGCTTTTCCTTCGTCTGCCCCTGGAATTGCGGATCACGGATGAAGATCGACAGCAAAATGGTTGAAGAACCAAGAATATCATCCGGCGTTAAAATGCCGGCTTTCTTGTTATTGATAAGGTCTGCATAGCTTTTCAGGCCCTTGGACAATGCGGAGCGCACGCCCTGCACGTGAGTGCCGCCTTCCGGCGTCGGAATGGTATTGCAATAGGAGGTCAGGAAGCCTTCTTCCTCCTCTTCCGTCCAGGCAATGGCGAATTCGCAGCGGCCTTCACCATCAGGAAACTCGACCGAACCATAGAACGGCTTCGGGGTCAGGGAGGTTTTACCCTCAACCAATGAATAAAGATAATCAAGAATGCCATTGGGAAACTTGATAGTTTCTTCCTGCGGCACGCCGGGATGCGACTTCAGCAGCGTTTCATCGCATGTCCAGTGAATTTCAACACCGCGATACAGGTAGGCCTTGGAGCGCGCAAGCTTATAGCAAACCATCGGACTGAATTCAGCCGAGCTGCCGAAAATTTCAACGTCCGGCACAAAGGTAATCTGCGTACCGCGTTCTTTGGCGGGGCCGATTTTTTTGAGCTTCGAGGTGGCTTTGCCGCGGCTATAGGTCTGCTGGTAATGCTCCTTGTCGCGGAAAACTTCGACGTTCAGCTCGGTCGAGAGCGCATTGACGACGGAGGAACCGACGCCATGCAGACCACCGGAGGTGTTATAGACCTTGCCGCTGAACTTGCCGCCGGAGTGAAGGGTCGTAAAAATAACCTCAAGCGCAGACTTACCGGGGAATTTGGGGTGGTTATCCACGGGAATTCCGCGGCCATTATCCTTAATACGGACGCGGTTGCCCGCACCCAGATGAATTTCGATGCGGGAAGCGTAACCGGCCACGGCTTCATCCATGGCGTTATCCAGAATTTCGCTGACCAAGTGGTGCATGGCGCGCTCATCCGTGCCGCCAATATACATGCCGGGGCGTTTACGGACAGGCTCAAGGCCTTCCAGTACCTCAATATCTTCTGCCGAGTAGTCTTGTTTTGAGCTGCTGTTTGCCACGGTACCGTCTTCCCAGAATTCCTGATGATTCCTGTAATCTAAGCATTTTGCCGTCCAGAAGCAACCCTTGGACATGGCGGGGTGAGGCGTTATATATTATTGCAGGACACAAAAAACCAGTCTTTTTAAAGGAATGGCCAGAAGCCCATGTCACGCGATAAACCGGATTACGACACCTGCCCCGCCCTTCGCACCATCGCCATGCCGGCGGATGCGAACGCCAACGGGGATATTTTTGGCGGCTGGTTGCTGTCGCAGATGGACTTGGCTGGCGCTGTTGTGGCAACGCAAAAGTCACGCTCCCGCATAGCAACAGTCGGCATTGAAGCCATGACCTTCAAGTCGCCCGTGCATGTGGGGGATGAAGTCAGCTTCTATGCGCATATCGAGCGCGTCGGCAAAACCTCCATCTCCGTCATCATCGAAAGCTGGGCGCGCTCCCGCATGGGCGATTCCGAGGCCCGCAAAGTGACCGAAGGCAAATTCACCTACGTCGCCATCGACGAAGACCGCAAACCCATTCCCGTGGTGCGCGAGACTCTATAGCCTCCCGCCCGTCCCGGCAAACTGCTAAACGGCATACATATATAAAGAGAGTTGAGACGACACATGAAACGCTTCAATTTCCAAAAGCTTCTTTTGGGCGGCCTTGCCGCCATCGCGGTTGCAGGCATCGCCCTTAACGCCGTTGCGGCCACCATGCCGAACGCGGGCCTGCACAGCAACCCGCTGCTGAAGCCCGTGCTGTTCGGCTTTGGCGAAAACAAAGCGCCGGTCGTGCAAGCGCCGAAAGAACACCCCATTCACGATGACGACAGCTTTGCCAAGCTGACCAAGGCCTACGGCATGATGCCTTATAATAAGGCCGAGCTTGAATTTGAAATCACCCTGCCGAAAGACTGGACGGAAATTGATATTCCGCCGTCGCTGCAGGACAGCAGCTCCCAAGCCATCATTGGCGACCTTGCCCGCTATACCAGCCCCATGATCGGCACGCAGCAGGTCGAAGTCATCGTGCAGGGCATTCACCTTGACAACGAAATTGACGCGCGCAGCTGGCTGAAGAACTACATGCTCTCCAGCGGCTACAGCATGCAGGGCGAAGTGACGTCCGAAGGCATCAAGAATGCTGCCGGCCTTTATGTCGCGGCCGGTATTGCCGGCGGCACCAGCACGATTGAATATGCTTCCGCCCATATCAGCGGCTCGTACCTTTTGCTGGCAACCTTCAAGGCACCCCTCTCCCTGCAAACCTACGTGAAGTTCCTTCAAAAGAAATCCATCGACAGTTTCCGCATCCTCTACCCGAAGGATGACCCGATCGAAGACCAGAAGGTGTTTACGCTGGTTGATTCAATCAAGTTCACCTATCCCGCTTCTTGGGAAGTGGTGGCGACCGACTTCCGCGACATGAACAAGCTGACCGCGCACCTGCAAACGAAATCGCTGTCGAAAATTATTGACGGTTTCGTGCGCTTCGTTGCCGTCCGCCGCACGCGCTCGACCGATGCGAAAACGGAGATCGAGAACCAGAAGAAATACTTTGACGATACGATGAAACTGAAGTTTCTCAAAATGCTCTCGACCGGCAAGTCAGATGCCTATGACCGCTTCATCTTCAACCGCTATGAAGTCTATGATGTGCAGAACATTAAGGGAACCAGCAAAATCCAGGAAATCCACATGGCCATGCTGGGCGACAAAGACTGGTACATTTTCGCCTTCATGTTCACCCCGAAGGAAAACGACAACCTTTACGCCTGGGCGCGCAACGTGCAGACGTTCCATGAAATTCTGAAGTCAATCAAGTGACCACAACATGACATCCGCGACGCTGGCAAACTGGCGCCCCTTCCACCGCCTCAGAAAAATTTACCTTACGCTGGCGCCGGCAGAAATGTCCGCTGCGGGCCTTTTCCAGCTGCATATGCGGGTCAGCGCGCTTAGCCTGCTGGTTACGTTCTTCATCTCCCCGCCGCTATGGATTGGCACGCGCGACCTGTTCCGCATATCGCCCATCCTGAAAATAGCCGAGCATGTGCCGGAAAGCGTCAACGACTTCCTGTTCATCTCCACCGTCATCGTCCTCTCCTTCCTTATTCTTTTTCCGCGCTATCACCGCTTTGCCCTGTATCCGCCTCTGGCGTGCTTTTTATGGGCATTGCAGGATGAGCTGCGGTTCCAGCCCTTCGTGTACATGTATTGCTTCGTCATGCTTGTGCTCGGCCTGTCCTCTGGCCCCGGCAAGGATACGCGGCTGTTCGACCCGATCCGCTTCATGACCGCCGGCATTTATTTCTGGGCTGGCTATTACAAAATCAACCTGCCCTTCATTCAAGGCATGTTCCCGTGGTTCGTCGGGAACTGGTTTCCGCCCTCCATGTTCACCTCGGCGCTTGCGACCATAACGCCGTTTCTTGAAGCAGCTATCGGCATCTTCCTGCTGATACCGCTCAGCCGGACACTTGGCATTCTCTTTGCCTCGACCATGCTGGCGGTCGTGCTGCTATCGCTTGGGCCGACGGGGCATAACTATGCGCCCATTGTCTGGCCCTGGAACGTCTACATCGACGTTCTGGCAGCCACCCTGTTCTGGCACCACAAGGAACCGCTGCTGGATAAAAAGACACTGATGCGGATACCGAATATCATCGCCATCCTCCTCTTCTGGTTTTGGCCGGTCTTTGGCATTGCAGGCCCGACATTTATGGGGTCAGACCCCGCCTTCAAGCTTTATTGCGCCTGCACACCCAACGTCTTCGTGCAGTTCGATCCGGCTGAAAACCTGTCATTCCTGCCGCCCAGCCTGTCGGACAAAGTTCATCATGGCCGCCTTGATGCGATCAGCATCACCTATGAACTGCTGGGGGTCGCTGCCGAAACAGCGCAGCCGGGCTTAAAGCTCTATACCACTGGATTAAAAGGTTTTTGTCCGCACCTTGAAAAACCGGACTCGACGCGCCTTATTATTAGCATGTTCGATGCGCCATGGACGACCAAGCTGACCACCTATTCCATGCCGCTGTGTACCGCACCGCCAGAAAGCGCAAAATGACCGCCGCACCGGAAAAAATGTGGATTGTTTACGACGGCGAATGCCCCTTCTGCACACGCTATGTGCGCTGGGTGCGGCTGAAGAAAAACCTTGATGTGACGCTGGTGAATGCACGGGAAGATTCTACCCTGCGCAAAGAGCTGACAGAAGCCGGCTATGACCTTGATAACGGCATGGCCGTTAAATACGCCGGCAAAATTTATTACGCCGATGAAGCCATGACCCTGCTGTCGCTCATGTCCACCCCTTCCGGCATCGTCAACGGGTTGATGGCCTGGACGTTCGGCTCCCGCCGCCGTGCAAAAATTCTTTACCCCGCCTTTGCCACCGTGCGGCTTATGACGGTCTGCCTGCTGGGCCGCGGCAAAATAAACAACCTCCCCCGCTGATTTCTTAAACGTCATTCCGGCATAAAAATACGCCCCCGTCAGGAGAATTGACGGGGGCGTTTCGGAGTTTATGGCTTCATCAAAAATGTCGCCGGAGTAAGGCCGTCGTTAGACGGAATAGTACATCGCGAACTCGATCGGGTGCGGCATGGTTTCGTATGCCTTCACTTCCGCATAGCGCAGCTCGAGGTAGCTTTCGATGAAGTCTTTAGCAAAGACGCCACCTTTCAGCAGGAAGTCATGATCATCGCGCAGGGCGTCAAGCGCTTCGCGCAGCGAACCGCAGACGGTGGGGATTTCGGCCAGCTCGTCGGGCGGCAGGTCATAAAGGTTTTTGTCCATCGCGTCGCCGGGGTGGATTTTCTTCTGGATGCCATCGAGACCCGCCATCATCATGGCGGCGAAGGCAAGGTAGGTGTTGGCAGCGGGATCGGGGAAGCGCACTTCAACGCGTTTCGCTTTGGGCGATGCCGCGAAGGGAATGCGGCACGATGCCGAGCGGTTGCGGGCGGAATATGCCAGCAGCACCGGCGCTTCATAACCCGGCACCAGACGTTTGTAGCTGTTGGTGGTGGGGTTGGTAATGGCGTTCAGTGCTTTTGCGTGCTTGATGATGCCGCCGATGTAGTACAGGCAGGTATCCGACAGGTCAGCGTAGCCCGAACCCGCGAAGAGCGGCTTGCCCGCTTTCCACAGGGACTGGTGCACGTGCATGCCCGAGCCGTTGTCGCCGTATACAGGCTTCGGCAGGAAAGTCGCCGTTTTGCCGTAGGAATGCGCCACGTTATGCACGACGTATTTATAGAGCTGCATGTTGTCGGCAGAATCCACCAGCGTCGAGAACTTGAGGCCAAGCTCAACCTGCGAGGGGGCGACTTCGTGGTGGTGTTTTTCCATCGGCACGCCCAGCGCTGCGAGGACGGAGGTCATTTCGCCGCGCATGTCGTTGGAGCTGTCGATCGGCTGGACGGGGAAATAGCCGCCCTTAATGCCCGGGCGGTGGCCCATGTTGCCGGCTTCGTATTCGGTGCCGGAGTTATAGGGGCCTTCAATGCTGTCGATTTCGTACTTCACGCGGTTCATCGAGACTTCGATGCGCACGTCGTCGAAAATGAAGAACTCGGCTTCGGGGCCGAAGTAGCCGGTATCGGCAATGCCGGTGGAGCGCAGGTACTGCTCGGCTGCCTTTGCGATCGAGCGCGGGTCGCGGCTATAGGGCTGGCCGGTCGAGGGTTCATAAACGTCGCAGAAAACGTTCAGCGTCGGAATGGCGGAAAACGGATCCAGTGTTGCGGTTGCGACATCGGGAATAAGGATCATGTCGGATTCGTTGATTGCCTTCCAGCCGGCGATGGAGGAACCGTCGAACATGATGCCGTCGGTCAGCAGCTCTTCATCCACAGTCGCAATGTGCTGCGCCGTGTGCTGCAGCTTGCCGCGCATGTCGGTGAAACGGAAGGAAACGTATTCAATGTCGAATTCTTTAATTTTTTTGAAGAACTCGGCAAAGCCCGCGCCGCTTTTCGCTTTTGCAGGTACCTTGGAGGTTTTCGCTTTAGCTTTTGCAGTAGTCTTGGCCATTTTTTTCTCCTGTTTCTGGCTGTCGTCGTCTCTTGAATATCTTCAGTCGTTCGTTATCAGATTGCCTCTTTGCCGCGCTCGCCCGTGCGGACACGGATGACGTTTTCAACAGGCATCACAAAAATCTTTCCATCCCCGATGCGGCCGGTGCGGGCCGCCTGCTGGATTGCCTCGATGACATCATCGACCTGGCCGTTTTCAACAACGCATTCGATTTTGACCTTGGGCAGGAAATCGACCACGTATTCCGCGCCGCGATACAGCTCGGTATGGCCCTTCTGGCGGCCGAAGCCGCGCACTTCCGTCACCGTCATGCCCTGCACGCCGACGTCATGAAGGGCTTCCTTCACTTCATCCAGCTTGAACGGCTTGATAATGGCCTCGATCTTTTTCATCAGGTTTCCCTTGGGTTTAGAGCGGCCAATAGATTGCACGTGCCGTGCCAAGTCTAAAGCAGGACTATATAATTGATTTTAAAAGGTATTTTCTACCTCACGCCTTCGAACGCTGCCCTAAAATGCAGCAACTGCCTGTTTTTTGTGCATCGCCATATATTTTTATGGGAAGCGGATATAACTTATGTTATAAAAACTTGACCGCGCGGGATGCCAGAGAGTATATCCATGGCTCTGTTTTCGCGCAGTATGGCGGCCGTAGCTCAGTGGTAGAGCGCTTGGTTGTGGTCCAAGATGTCGTGGGTTCAATCCCCATCGGTCGCCCCACTTCTCTTCCAGCAGCTATATTTTCAGCCCCAGGTGGAACAAGTCAATGCTCGAGATTTTAACCGCGGAACAGATGAAAAAGGCCGATTTAAAGGCCATCGCCGATGGCATTCCCGCCATCGAGCTGATTGATACCGCCGCCCGCGGCCTTGCTAAAATCATCGAAGATAATTACGCCCCCGCCCCCATCCTGTTCCTCAACGGCCCCGGCAACAACGGTGCTGACGGTTTTATCGCCGCCGACTACTTGAAGAAGGCCGGCTGGGATGTGCGCTGCGCCTGCACCGTGAAACGCGGCGAACTGAAAAACGATGCCAAAGTTTCCGTCGAGCGCTGGCAAGGCGATATTGAACCGCTTAATTCAAACCTCGGCCTTAAAAATGCAGCCATCGTCGTCGATTGCATTTATGGCACGGGATATTCCGGCGCGCTGCCGGCAGAGATTGTCACGCTGTTCGATAAAATCCGCATGCGCAAGCTGCAGGTTGTCGCGGCAGATGTGCCGTCGGGCCTGAACGCCACTACGGGCATATCATCCCCCGGCACGCTGAAGGCAGATATTACCGTGGCGTTTTGCCGCAAGAAAATCGCGCATGTCACCCTGCCGTCCAAGGAAATCTGCGGTAAAATCCGCGTTGCCGAGGTGCAAATCCCCGATGCCACCATCAGCGCCATGGGCAGCACCGTGTTTGAAAATGACCCGGCGCTGTGGCTGAAGGACTTCCCCATTCCCGGCGCCGGCACGCATAAGTTCGAGCGCGGGCACGCCGTGGTTTACGGCGGCACCGACAAAACCGGCGCAGCCCGTTTGGGCGCAGCTGCCGCGCAGCGCGCCGGCGCGGGCCTTGTCTCCATCACCACGCGCCCCGAAACGAAACAGGTGTACGAGCTTTACCGCGCCAGCATCATGGCGGAAGCCTGGTCCACGGCAGAAGAATTCCGCACCCTGCTGCGGGACGAGCGTAAAAACGCCGTTCTTATCGGTCCCGGCGCAGGCGCTGACGATAAACTACGCGATGCCGTGCGTGCCACGCTCGATTTCAACAAGGCCGCCGTTCTTGATGCCGATGTTTTCACGGCCTTTAAAGACAACGCCAAGGAACTGTTCAGCCGTCTTTCCCCTGAACTGCATGTGCTGACCCCGCACGAAGGCGAATTCGAGCGCATGTTCGGCAAGCTGGACGGCAGCAAGCTGGAGCGCGCCTGCAAGGCCGCCAAGCTGTCTAACGCCATTATTGTGCTGAAAGGGTCGGATACTATTATTGCCGCGCCCGATGGCACGGCGGTTATTAACACCAATGCCCCCTCCACGCTTGCCACCGCCGGTTCCGGCGATGTGCTGGCGGGACTCATCACTGGACTCATGGCACAGGGCATGAAGCCGTTTATGGCAGCGGCCGCAGGGGTTTGGCTGCATAGCGAAACGGCCCGAAACCTTGGTCTCGGCATGGCCGCAGAAGACATAATAAGCCATACGCCGCAGACACTTAACAGATTATTCCGCCTCGGCTGAATCAATCGCTAAAATTTTAAATAATTCCCACATTAACTATTCTTATGTTACAATTGGGGTAGAAGCTGCCTTAGTTGTATATTTTTATCTGCGGGTTTGGAGGGGCATGTCTACTCCTTGTCAGAAATCGTTTGGATTTGGTGCGGATTTGATCAAAATCCTGATGGCCATTTTTGTGGTCGGCTTCCTGTTTGTGCCGAAGACCGCGCATGCGCAGTATGGTGGCGGCGTAACGCTGCAAACCTTAAGCGACGCCATTAACGGCAACGCGACCGCTATTTCCACCCTCAATAGCGCGCTTGGCAACCCCAGCTACCCTTCGGTTTATGATTTTCTTGCCACCGCCACCGCAAACCTTGGCGGTGCGGCCAGCGCCACATCCATCATCAGCGGCGCGATTGCGATGAACCCTACTTACCTGAACACGCTGCAAAGCGCGCTCGGCGGCAGCGTTTATTACACGACCTATTATGATGCCTATTACGGCTATTACCTCAGCTACCCCAACGCGTATGACGACCTTATCAACTGGACCATTGCGGGCACCGGAAACCTTGCCATTACCACACTGGTACAGGCGTTAAGCGGCAATTCCGCAGCGCAGGCAACGCTTGGCACCGTGCTTTACGCACCGCCCAACATGTCGTGGTCTATTTTCAGCAACCTGCTCATCAATTCGCTTGGCGGCAGTGCTGGGGCAGCGGTGACGATTCTGAACAACGCCAAAGCGGGTGATGCAACCGCTACCAACCAGCTGAACCAGTTTATCTCGACCATCCTGCTGTCCAACAACAGCTCCGGCTATCTTGATGCCGAAGCGAAGGCATGGCTGACCGCCCTGTCTCCGGCTGCGAGCGGCATTCTCGATACCGACGGTGACGGCATTCCCGACAATATCGATACCGACATTGACGGTGATGGCATCCCCAACAATTTCGATACCGACCAGAACGGCGACGGCATGGTCGATAACCCCGATACTGACGGCGACGGCACCCCTGACGCGGTTGACCCCACCCCCACCGGTGGCACCCCGACGGATGCCACCGGCACACAAGGCGGCACGGGCGACGGCACCGGCGGCACCGGTACGGCTGGCGGCGGCGCAACGGCCCCGACCAATGATTGCGACAGCGGCGCTTCGGCCCCCCTGACCGGCAGCTTTGGCACCGACCCCTGCGCCCTGACGGAAGACACGCTGAAACTGGTGGATGACAACTACTACGACGTTGCCGGTAAACAGTTTGCCGACCACCTGAAAACCTGGTGGACGGACAACATGCTGCCCGCCATGAAGAACATGACGGCACAGTGGCACGCCTCGGTTATCGACCAGTCGCGCCAGTTCGGCTCCGCCATGGACAGCCATAACGTCACCAAGAACATCAACGAAGTCCAGACCCGCGAGATCGAGGCCAAGAAACGCGCAACGCCGAACGAGCGTACCTGCGTTTCCGCCACCCCCATTGCGCCGCTGGCCAATACCTCAGCAACCTCCCCGCCGCTCGCGGCCGGCTTCCAGCAGGATGCCGCCAAACGCTCCGGCGGTGCGCCTGGCACCCCCACGGCTGACAGCAACGTCGTCGACGTGAAGGAACGCCTGAAAACCTATTGCGACCAGTTCAACGATCCGGATGCCAACGCAGGCGCAAACCCCTGCCCGGCCCCGACCACTGCCGGCAAGCTGCCGAACGGCGACATCGACGTTGAAGGCTTCCTGTTCAAGGATACCGTTGACCTCAAAAACACCGAGGAATACGAAGCCGCAAAAGCACTCATCACCAACCTTATCGAGCCGACCACGCCTGCCAAGCTTGGCAAGGAAGTTGTTGATACGCCTGCGGGCCACGAATACATCCTGAAGCGCGAACACATGGAAGCGCTGCGTGCGGTTGCTGCCAACGTAGTTGCCTCCATGATTTCCCGCCGTACCTCCGTGCCGCTGCCGACGACAGCTGGCGGCGCTGCACCGCCCGCCACGCCGCCGCCGCCCCAGCCGACACCGCCGCCGACGTCGGATGAAGGCAGCAAAGGGTCGTTTGACGATTGGCTTAAAGTGGTGGCTGCACGTGAATCCAGCGGTCGCGCCGGTATTTGCAACAGCATCGGTTTCTGCGGTCTGTATCAGATGGGTCGCAGCGCGCTTATCGACGCCGGCTGTATCTCCGCCTCCTCCGGCGCGCAGCAGCACAACAGCACCCAGTCGGGTTATGTGTGGGTTGGTTGCGGTACATCTTCAATGGCGGGCTTCCTAGCTTGCGAATCCTGCCAGAAGACGGCAATCACCAACTACCAGTCGAAACAGTGGAGCTACCTTGGTTCCAGCGTTCAGGCCCTGGCCTGCACGGACTATAAAGGCACCAAGCTGACCCCGTCCGGCCTGCTTGCCGGTGCGCACCTTGTCGGTGCCGGTGGCGTGCGCTGCTGGCTGGGTCTGCAAGCCTGTACGCACCCGCCCGCTGCCAGCAACATCCGCCTTTGCGGCGGTGTCCCTTGCGACGCCTCGGGTACGCTGATCACCGAATACGTCAACAAGATGGGCGGCTATGATACGCCGTTCGGAGGTGCGCAGTGCGGTAACGGTTATCCTGCAGCTTCGACTGCAACAGGTTCACCGCCCCCGCCGCCGAAACCGGTCGGCCAGACAATTCGTGAAATCCGCGAACGCGCAGGCATTCCAGCAGATCAAATCTCCGACAACCCCAGCTATAACGAGATCATGCTGGCAATGACCAAAGAACGCTTCTTCGACCCGGATTATTACACCCGCATGGCGAACGATGTGAACGCCATTATGCAGGAGCAGGCGTCGGTCAAGGCATACATCTCGCTCGAACTGCAGGACATCTATACCCTGCAAGAACAGATCAACGCCCTGATGGCAGCACGCGCCACCATGCGCATGGAAGAAAGCGCCATGCCGGACCGTAAACAGGATAAACCGCTGCATTAATCACCAGCCGCTGGCGGTATAAAATACAAGGCCGTTGCTCTCTCCCGTCAAGGGTGCCGCAACGGCCTTTTTACTTATCGGCATACGCCAAAGTTAGCTTCGTATTCAAAGACTTGACCTTTATATACCGACCATGGGATAAAACTGAAATGAGGCACTTTTTTGCCCGTCTCATTCATCCGCTTGTTGCCTTGGGGAAGATATGTTATTATGAATACATCGTTTTTAACCCGCTGGGCATGCAGCATGTCACATCTGAAGAAGGACTTCATGAAAGCGATCTCCAAAGCAAGTTTGGCGTTGATGCTCACTGTGGGCGCCGCCCTTCCCATCATTTCAATGTCGGGGGCAGCCAGCGCGAATGCGACGGTTGATACAACCGCCATTACCCAGCAGGCAGCAACATCGCCCGCCATCAATTCCTCATTCATCAAACCTGCGGAGGCTGCAAAGCCCGCGGCGACGGAACTGCAATTCACGCAAGTGAAAGACGTTGCCGCCGTGATGCGCCAATACCCGTTCCTCGGCGACCTGCAGGCGCAAGCCAAGGCGGCGGATGAACAGCAGGGCGGCACCAACCCCGCCACGTTTGATCTGGCGACCTACAAAGACGCCGCCAATGGCCGCGAAATGGTCTTCCTGCATATGAACTCCCCCGTCGTCTGCGCCGATGAAGGCTGCCCGCTCAGCGTCTACCTGCGCGATGGCAATACCTACCGCAGCGTGCTGGAAGTAAATGCGCAAGACCCCATCACCATTACCAGCACCAAAGACAGCCTGAACCTGCACTTCGTCGGCGCCTTCGGCAACGGTCCCGGTATCGACTTCGTGTATAACCGCGCGGAAAGCAAGTTCCTGAACCCGGCTGAAATCAGCCCGCAACAGGCAACGCAAAACGCACTGCCGCCCGCACAAACAACGGCTCCGGCTGTTAAAGGCCCGCCCGCCCCGTAAGCGCTGCGCAAACACCAGAAATTGAAAAAGCCCCCGGCGTTAAACCCGGGGGCTTTTATTTTGTCCTGAAGCCGGCGTCAAGCTCAGCCGAGATAATTTTTGGGGTCGAGCGTATCCGCGCCTTTACGCACTTCAAAATGCAGCTGCGCATTGGCGACCGTTCCGGTCGACCCGACAGACCCAATCGCCTGCCCGCGCTTTACCGGCATGCCTTCGCGCACGGTGACTGCATTCAGGTGCGCATAGGCCGTAATCATTCCGCCGGGGTGGCGGATCAGCACAAGGTTGCCGTAGCTATGCAGCTTGTCGCCGACATAGGCCACAACGCCGTCTGCCGCCGCCTTTACGGGCGTGCCGCGCGGCGCTGCAATATTGATGCCGTCATTATAAAGCCCGCCCGCCTTGGGGCCGTAGCTTGAAATCACCTGCCCGCGCACGGGCCAGATAAAGTCGGAACGTTTTGACAGCGCAACATATGTCACCTTCTCGTCCGGCTGTTCTGCAAACGGCGTCAGCATCGAAGATGTTTCGGCAGTCCTGGCGTGCGGCGCATCGGATTTGGATTTTTCATCGCCGGAAATTTTTGTCAGCAGCGAGTTAAACGCTTTATGCTCCGGCGACGGGCCGGGCGTTTTCAGCATCTGCGCTTCGCTGGCTGCGACCTGCGGCGGCTTTTTTACGTCGGCGGAAATCTGCTTTTGTTTCGCGTCAGCTTTGGCGGCGGCCTTGATTGCCGGCTCGGCTTCAGCAACGGCCTTCACGGGCGGCGTTGCGCCGGTCACGGGTATGCGCAGCATCTGCCCCATGTGCAGTGTGTAAGGCGGGTCGATATGGTTGACGGCGGCGATATGTTCCGGCGACACGCCGTACATGCGTGACAGGCTATAGAGCGTATCGTTGCGGCCCACCTTGTGGTCTTTCGGCAGCGGCAATATCAGGCGCTGGCGCGTCTTCAAGGCATAAGGCGCTTCAAGATGGTTATAGGCAATAATATCTTCGACCGGCAGGCGGTACAGCTTGGCGATGGATTCAACCGTATCGCCCGGCTGCACGGTAATCGCGCCGTTGCGCGACTGCATTTGCGCGCCATAATTCACGACCGGCGCGGGGCTCGCCGCAATCGCAACCGGTGGCGTGCCAAGGTTCAGCCATGCCGCCAGGGCGGTGGAGATGAGCATGACTTGTCGTTTCAGCCGTGTCATTCGAGGTTCTGCCCGTTACACCGGTTGCAGCGCGGGGGCCGCGCTGAAGAAGAAACTATCATCGCCGTCATCCGCATCCGCGCCCACGGCCTGCGTTTCGCCGGCGTTGATGGCGTCGGCAATCGTGGTGTCGGGCGGCTCGGGTTCGTTGCGGGCCACGTTGGGCAGCAGCGGCACAAAGCGCGTCGGCATCAGCTTTTCAGTGTCATAGCCGGTTTCGGTGCGCGTAATGCGGTAGATAAACTGGCTCGATTTATCGCGCCCCATCGGCAAAATCATGATGCCGCCGATGGACATTTGCGCCATCAGCATCTCGGGCGGCTCTGCGCTGGCGGCGGCGGTGACGATGATGCGGTCGAACGGCGCCTGCTCGATCCAGCCCTTCATGCCGTCGGCGGCCTTGCAGGTGATGTTGCGCACGCGCAGTTCGTTAAAGCGCTGCTCCGCCATTGCCAGCAGCGGGCGGTGGCGCTCGATGCTATACACGCGGCGGCAGAGGCGCGACAGGATGGACGCCTGATAGCCGGAGCCCGTGCCGATTTCCAGCACCTTGTGGCGGTCGTTGACGCGCAGTTCCTGCGTCATCATGGCTACTGTCAGCGGCTGTGAAATGGTCTGGTGGCAACCAATTGGCAGCGCGGTGTCTTCATAAGCCTGGTCGTGGAACATGGGCGGAATAAACGCTTCCCGCGGCACGCGCTCGATTGCGCCCAGCACTGCCGTATCGGTGATGCCGGATTTGCGCAGCTTCATGATAAGGCGGATCTTGCGGGCGAGAAGGCTCACTTGAACACCCCTTCCAGCGCTTTCAGCGTCGGGTAATGGGTCAGGTTCAGCGACAGCGGCGTGATGGTGACGTGCCCCGCCTTCAAAACGCCCATGTCTTTTTCAAGGTTATGCTCGTCGCGCGCAGGGGCCGCGCCAATCCAGTAATACGGCCGGCCGCGGGGGTCGATGCTTTGCACCATCTCCTGCTTCTCCATGCTGTAGTGACCTTGCGGCACGAGGCGGATTTCCGTCGGCGTGCCGGGCTTGCGCATGGGGGTGTTGATGCTGAGAAGCACGTTCGGCTCCCACGACGCGCCCTGCAGGGCGGTGAAAATTTTCGGCAGCGTTTCGCGGGCGACGCTCCAGTCAATCTTGGTATGGCCGGTCTCGTCAATGTCCTGGCTGCAGGCGATGGCGGGAATGCCCATCAGCGTCGCCTCGATCGCGGCGGCGATGGTGCCGGAATAGGTCACGTCATCCGCCGTGTTCTGCCCGTGGTTAATGCCGGAGATAACGAGGTCCGGGCGAAAATCGCGCATGACCTTCTGCACGCCGACCAGCACAGAGTCAGTCGGGGTGCCGTAGACGGAATAATGACGCTTGTCGTATTCCTTGATGCGCAGGGGCTGGTGAATGGTAAGCGAATGCCCCGCCGCCGACATTTGCGTTTCCGGCGCAACAACCCAGACGTTGGGCGTAATTGCGCCGATGATTTCTTCGAGCACCTTAATGCCTTCGGCATGGATGCTGTCATCGTTTGAAATCAGCACGCGCGCGTCGGAAAGCTTTTTCGGGAACTCAAGCATTTGCGGCCTTCTTGGCTTTTTCAACCGGCTCCAGCTTGGTGATGCCGCCCATGTAGGGCTTCAGCGCATCCGGAATAACAACGCTGCCATCCGACTGCTGGTAGTTTTCCAGCACGGCGACAAGGCAGCGGCCCACGGCAAGGCCGGACCCGTTGAGGGTATGGACGTATTTGGTGTGCTTGTCCCCTTCCCGCTTGTAGCGCGCCATCATGCGGCGACCCTGGAAATCCCCGCAGGTGGAGCAGCTGGAAATTTCGCGGTAAGCACTCTGCCCCGGCAGGAAGACTTCAATGTCATACGTCTTGCGGGCTGAAAAACCCATGTCGCCGGTGCAAAGCGCAAGGGTGCGGAACGGCAGGTCGAGCTTCTTGAGAATATTCTCGGCACAGCCGGTCATGCGCTCCAGCTCGTCCATGGATTTTTCTTCCTCGACGATACTGACAAGCTCGACCTTATAAAACTGGTGCTGGCGGATCATGCCGCGCGTATCCTTGCCCGCCGCGCCCGCTTCGGAGCGGAAGCACGGCGTCAGCGCGGTCATGCGCAGCGGCAGGCTGTCGGTATCCAGAATGGTATCCAGCACCGTGTTGGTGAGCGAGACTTCAGACGTCGGCACCAGCCAGTGGCCGGTATTCGTCTTGAACAGGTCTTCGGCAAACTTCGGCAATTGCCCCGTGCCATACAGCGCTTCGTCGCGCACCAGCAGCGGTACGGACATTTCGGTATAGCCGTGTTCCTGCGTATGCGTATCAAGCATCAATTGCGCCAGCGCACGTTCAAGGCGCGCCACGCCCTGCCGCAGCAGCACGAAGCGGGAGCCGGACATTTTAGCGGCTGTTTCAAAATCCATCCCGCCAAGGTTCGCGCCGATGTCGACGTGGTCTTTCGGGTTATTCATACCGCGGGGCTGGCCAACGCGGCGGACTTCTTTATTGTCGTCGCTGCTTTTGCCATCCGGCACCGACGTATCGGGGATGTTCGGCAGGCGGGACAGGAAATCGTTAATTTCAACGCCCAGCTTTTGCTCCTGCGCTTCCAGCTCGGAAATCTGGCCTTTGTAGCCCGCGACCTCCGCCATGATGGCGGCCGTGTCTTCCTTCTTGGCCTTCATCTGGCCGATTTTCTGGGAGGCTTCGTTGCGCTTGGCCAGCAGGGCCTGCGCTTCGGTCATCACGGCGCGGCGCTTTTCATCAAGCGCCAGAATGTGCGGCGTCTGCGGTTCAAGCCCGCGACGCTTCCAGCCGGAATCAAAATCCTCGGGTGCTTCCCGAATTAGCTTCAAGTCGAACATGCTGATACTCTATGTGTCTGGAAAATTTCCCCAAATCCCAATGACTTCAATTATATGCGGTTTTTGGAATCGGGTCTAGCTACTCTTTGGAAGCAGCGGGGGGAACGACAGCCGCATCCGGCCCATGCGCAGCCTTGGCCGCAATCGCATCCTTCTTCTCGCCAAGGCGGACGAGCACGATGGAAATTTCATAGAGCCCCAGCAGCGGAATGGCAAGCATGCACTGGCTTAAAACATCTGGCGGCGTCAGCACGGCTGCAACGATAAATATAAGGACAATCATGTAGCGGCGTTTTTCAACCAGCCCCTTGGCCGTCACAACGCCTACGCGCCCCAGCAGCGTCAGCAGCACGGGCAGCTGAAAGCACAGGCCAAAGGCGAAAATCATCGTCATCACGATGCTTAAGTATTCGCTGACGCGCGCTTCAAGTTGAATTGGCAAGGCACTGGAAGGGCTCAGGTTTTCAAACCCGACGAAGAACTTCCACGCCGCCGGCATGACAAGATAATAAACGAAGGCCGCCCCCGCCACGAACAGCACCGGCGTTGCAATAAGGAATGGCAGAAAAACCATTTTCTCTTTTTTATAAAGCCCTGGCGCAATGAACAGCCACAGTTGCGTTGCGATGATGGGAAAGGCAATAAAACCACCGGCAAAGCATGAAAGCTTCATGTAGGTGACGAAGGCTTCACCAAGGCCGGTGTAAATCAACCGGCGATTTTCTCCTTCAAGTACATGCGCCAAGGGCCTGACAAGAAACTCGTAAATCTGCGGTGCAACGAAATAGCAACCAAGGCTGGCAACGGCGAAAACGGCAATGGAAATCATCAGCCGTTTGCGCAGCTCCAGCAAATGCTGGATCAGCGGCATAGTCGCATCTTCTGATTTATCAATCCGTTGCATCGTGTTTTTCATTTGGAGCAATAGCTATTTTGCGGGCTTCTTCTTCGGCCAGCTGGCGCTCGACTTCAAATTGCAGGTTGGGGCCGCCCGGCAGGTTGGCGTTGCGGGTAATTTCGCTCAGCTCTTCCTCATGGATAATTTTATCAAGCGATTTTTGAATATCGCTTGTGAACATTTTGATTTTGCGGGTTATTTTACCAGCAGCATAAAGAGCCTTCGGCAGGTCTTTCGGGCCGATAACGACAACCGCCACCGCCACGATGAGCAGCATTTCCGATAGGTCAATGCCGAACAAGGTTACTCGCCTTTGTGGTCAGACGGGGGCAAAATCTCGGTCTTGCTCTTTTCTTCTTCACCCTTCAGGCCGTCCTTGAAGCTACGCAGGCCCTTGCCAAGGTCACCCATGACCGCCGGCAGCTTGCCCGCGCCAAACAGCACCAGCACGATGACAAGAACGATAATGATGTGGCCAAAACTTAATCCCATAATCTAATTACTCCTCGTCCTCATCATCTTCATCGTCGGAATCTTCGTCTTCGTCTTCGTCGTCTTCGTCGTCTTCGTCTTCGTCTTCGTCTTCGTCTTCGTCGTCTTCGTCGTCATCCTCGTCGTCGCCGTCTTCATCATCTTCGTCGGCATCGTCATCATCATCAGAGTCAGATTCATCATCTTCGTCGTCGGACTCTTCGTCATCTTCGTCCTCATCATCTGAATCTTCGTCATCTTCATCATCGGATTCTTCATCATCGGATTCTTCGTCGTCGTCTTCCTCGTCGAAGTCATCTTCATCGCCAAGGAATTCTTCGTCTTCATCGTCCCCGCCGGACGCCGTGTCGGAATTTTCCGAAACAGCATCATCTGCGTCGACTTCATCTTCTGCATCTTCCGCCAGTCCGGCTGCGGCAAGCGCGCCAACGGCAACAGCACCAACAGCATCAAGCGAGGCAACAGTTTCATCGCCTTCCGTCACTTTGCCGATAAGGTCTTCGTCGGTCACTTCCTGCGGGTCATGCTCGGCCTTGGCTTCACCGTCGCCGAACATGTCGGCGGTCGGCATGGCTTCCACGGCGGGGCGTTTATCCAGCAGGCCCGCGGCTTTCAGTTCTTCCATACCCGGCAGGTCTTCCAGCTTTTCAAGGCCGAAGTGGTCAAGGAAAGCCTGCGTTGACAGCCAGGTGACGGGACGGCCCGGCACTTCGCGGCGCTTGCCCGGCTTGATCCAGCCGGCTTCCATCAGCGCATCAAGTGCGCCGGGAGACGTTGCGACACCGCGGATATTTTCAATCTCTGCACGGGTGACCGGCTGGTGGTAGGCGACAATCGCCATTGTTTCCATGGCAGCGCGGGTGAATTTTTTCGGCTGCTCTTTTTCAAGGCGCAGCTGGTCGCCAAGATCGGACGCCGTGCGCAGCGCCCAGCGGTTTTCGCGCTGCACCAGCGTTACGCCGCGGCTGGCGTATTGTTCTTTCAGGTATTCCAGCACATCGGGGATGAGCGACACGCGCTCTTTCGGGAAGCGCTCCGCAATCATGCCGACGGTGACGGCGGTAGCGGAGGCGAACAGGATTGCTTCCACAAGCCGCACATCTTCCTGCGTCAGCGCAAGGTCTTCCGCCGGAATTTCGGGGGCAGCGTCATCGGCGGCAACGGCTTCGCCGTCAACAGCGGTTTCTGCATCCGCCGCAGCCGTTTCTTCTTCGGATGCGGCGAGAGTGACTTCTTCGGTCACGCCATCATCTTCAATAACGGCGTCTTCAATGGCGGCATCGTCTTCAGCAGCCGCAGCCTGTTCATCCAGCGCAGCTTCGCTGGAGAGGGCGACTTCATCAAGAACTTCTTCTTTTTTCTTTTTTGCGCGTGCCATTCAATTAATTCCCTTCGGTCTTCTTGGCGGCTTCGGCTGCCAGTCTTTCATCTTCGGCATAGAGCCACATAATCTGCTCGTCCTCGGTCATTTCCTCGAACGGCTTCTGCGGCATGCCGGGCGTCGCTTCCGTCGCAACTTCCGCGGCAGGCGCGTCAACGGTCGTTTCCGCAGTTACATCTTCAGCAACGGCTTCTTCGACAAACGCAGTTTCGGCTTCAGTATGAACAGCTTCAGCCACTTCAGCGGTTTCGGTTTCTTCCACAGCCACTTCTTCAGCGACGATTTGTTCAATCGCTTCTTCAGCAGGCGTTTCCTCAGCCGCACGTTCTTCAACCAGCAGTTCTTCGGCAATGGTTTCTTCTTCCGTCACTTCCGCCGCAGGATCAAACATATCCTGCGTCAGTTCGTCGCGGATGCTGTCTTCCTCCGGCAGGTGTTCCGGCACAGTGTCTTCAATGGCGGGGGGAACGGATTGTTCGGATACTTCCTGCGTCTCCGCCGCAACATTACCGTTCGCGGCTTTCTTTTCCTGCGGGCGGCGGATGTAGATGGGCGCGTAGTTCTTTTCCTGCTGCAATTCCAGCAGGCCGCGCTTTACCATTTCGAGCGCGCCGCCGAAGGTGGAGGCGACGGCAGAGCGCTTGCGGATGCGTTCGGTCAGGCCGCCCGGCAGGAACATGAACAGGGAAACCCATTCCTGCGGAATTTTGCCCAGCATGCTTTCCATGCGGCTCATGGCTTCTTCCAGCGTGAAAAGGCGCACGGGGTTAAGCTTGTAGACCGAGTTCTGCTGGCGTAGCTTCACGTCGCCGTAAGCTTTCAGCAGGTCGTAATATGTCATGTCGTACTTGGCGACATAAGAAACCTGCAGCCCTTCCGGTTCCCCGCGGCTAAACACGTTAAAGCCGAGGCGCGGCAGGCGGAACAGGTCATCCGCGGTTTTGCGCATCGCCTCAAGGCGGCGCAGCTGGAACTGCAGCGCGTCGGCAAGTTCCTGCGCGGTCGGTTCGGCCTGCTTGCGTTCTTCCTGCGGAATAAGCATGCGGGACTTCAGGTAGGCGAGCCATGCGGCCATAACAAGGTAATCGGCGGCAAGCTCAAGCCGCAGCGCCCGCGCCTTCTCGACGAAGTCGAGGTACTGGTGCGCAAGGGCAAGAATGGAGATTTTGGTGAGGTCGACCTTCTGGTCGCGCGCGAGCGACAGCAGCATGTCGATGGGGCCGTCGAAGCTGCCGAGATACAGCAAAAGCTGCTCGCTCTCCGAGCGCTCTTTCAGCAAATCTTCTTCAAACTTGGGCGTCTGCGCTTCGGTCATCCAACACTTCGCTTTTCGATCATATGCTCCAGTTTTTGCTGGAGTTCTTGTCTGTTGTCATTGCCGTTTTTCAGGCTTTGGGTGCGCTGCTCTTCCGCGGCTTCGATGCGTTTTGCGGCAACCCCCGTCACTTTCGGCGTGACGGACAAAGCCAGCTTGCGGTCATCGAACGAGGCGTTGCAAAGCATCGTCAGATCCATCCCCGCTGCCATCGTATCTTCGATGCGGCTTTGCAGCGTACCGCCAAGCGCCTTCATGGAGACGTCGTCGGCCAGCAGCACGCCGGTGAAGCCGATCGCCTCCCGAATGACGTCTTTGACGACCTTGGCGGAGACGGAGGCAGCAGAATCAGGATCCAGCGAGGAGAATACCACATGCGCCGCCATAGCCCAAACTGCTGTTTTCATATCAGTTTGTGACAAATATTTGAAGGGCTTGAAGTCCGTTTTTGAGAGTTCTGTTAAATCAGCATCCGTCATCGGCAGGGCAAAGTGGCTATCCACACGCGCGCGGCCATGGCCTGGAATATGCTTGATGACCGGCGTAATCGCACCATCCAGCAGGCCGCGGCATACCGCCTCCCCCATGCGCCCGACAACGTCGGGGCTGTCACTATATGTACGGCTGCCGGCGAGGAACTGGTGGCAGTCCGGTGCCGGCACGTCCATGACGGGCGCGCAGTTGACGGTGATGCCAAGGTCAGCCAAATCAAGCGCCATGAGGTAGGAATTGATGCGCGTCGCCTCCAGCCCCTCCGCTTCCGACTTCTGCGCCAGCTCGCCGAAGATTTTGGCGGCGGGATATTCCTGCCATTCCGGCGCACGCAGGCGGGCGACGGAGCCGCCTTCCTGATCGATGAGGACGGGCAGCTCTGCCCAGCCCACGCATTCCCGCACGGATGCCACAAGGTCTTTCACCTGCTGCTTGGAAACGCAGTTGCGCTTGAACAGGATAAACCCTGCCGGTTTTTCCGCCTTGAACAGCGCCTCCTCCTCCCGGGTCAGCTCGGTGCCGGTGGCGTCGACGACGATGGCTTTGAACTCGGTCAGGTTCGGCGTGGTCATGGCAGGCTCCTTATATATAAGTCGCGAACGATCAGGGGACGATAATGCAGGCAGCGCCGGTTTTGGTGATGGCATCGCAAACGCCATGCGCCTTCGCTTCCGGAATGCGCTCCGCCTGCAGGCGCACCAGCACACCCTTAGCCGTGTTCACGTTTTGCAGGCGCTGGGTCAGCCCCTTCATCTGCTCGGGGAATTTGGCTTGCAGGCGCGCCCATTCGGTATTCGCCGCGCCCGTATCGCGGAAGGCGCCGAATTGCAGGAAGACGTTGCCCTTGGCCACTTGCGCCGAAGCTTCACGCGGTGTTTCCGGCGCGGGGTCGGCGGGTACGGGCGGCGGGGCGTCCGGGCCCTTCAAAATCGCCTGCGCGGGCTTAACTTCCGGCTCTGCGGGGATTTCTTTATCGGCATCTTCCGTCACCTTCGCAGGGGCCGCGGCTTTGGTATCTGTCGCCACATCATCCGCCGCCTTGTTTTTCAGGTTGATGACCTTGGGCGGCTGTTCGTTCGAGGGAACGACTTTTTCTGTGCCGCTGGAAACATCCTTCATGCGTGCATCGGCTGTGGTTGATGCGGGTTTGTCTTTATCCACCGGCGCCGCCTTGATGGCCGCGTCTTTGTCCACCGGTTCTTCGGTGCCGGGGCGCAGGTGTTCAACGCTGTCGGCGGATTTCTTTTCGATGGGGTCGAAAACCGTGCTGTCCTGGTGCGGCACATCCATGCCACCCGGATCTTCCGGCTTGAATTTATACGGGCTTTTTTCCGCCGTGATGGTGGGAATATCCACATCGGAGAATTTCTCCTTGCTTTGCGGATAGGCGTACCAAATGACGGCGGCGAAGGCCACGACCGTTAATACGGTCAAAAGGCCGCGCGGCAGCAGGCGGCGCTGCTCCGGTTCCGGCGGGCGCGGGCGGTTCATGTAGAACGAGCCGATGTTTTCGTCTTTATTGTTGGGTTCCATGTTGCTCATCCGTGTAACTCCTCCAGCGGTTCCACGCCCATGACGGCGAGGCCCGATGCAATGACAGTCTTGACCGCTTCAACCAACGCCAGACGCGCCATGCTGAGTTCCCGGTCATTTTCGTGCAGGAAGCGCAGGTGCGCATCATCGCGCCCCTTGTTCCAGAAGCCGTGGAATTCCGCGGCCAGTTCGTGCAGGTAGGTGGTAATGCGGTGCGGTTCATGCGCTTCCGCCGCCGCCTCCACAAAACGCGGCCAGCCGGAAAGGTAGCGCACCAGCTGGTATTCATCCGCGGTCGACAGCTTTGACATGTCAACCTTGGCAAGGTGCGACGGCGTAACGTCGATATCCTTGAACATCTCCTTCGCGTTGCGAATGACGGAGCAGCAACGCGCATGCGCGTACTGCACATAGAAAACAGGGTTGTCCTTTGATTGCTCCACGACCTTGGTGAAGTCAAAATCAAGCTCGGAATCCGGCGTGCGCGACAGCATGAAGAAGCGCACAACGCCCGCCCCCACCTCTTCCACCAGTTCGCGAAGGGTGATGATGTTGCCGGAGCGCTTCGACAGCTTCACGGGTTCGCCGTTCTTGAACAGCTTCACCATGCCGCAATAGGCAACGTCCAGCTTTGCGTTGTTATCGCTCAAGGCTGCAATCGCGCATCGCATTTTTTGCAGGTAGTTGCCATGGTCTTTGCCGAGGACGTTGATCATCCACGTATAGCCGCGCTGCACCTTGTTATAGTGATAGGCAATATCGGGCATGATGTAGGCCCAGCTGCCGTCGCGCTTTTTAAGGGGACGGTCAATGTCATCGCCAAACTGGGTGGTGCGGAACAGCGTCAGCTCCGCCGGTTCCCAGTCCTCCATGTCCTTGCCCTTGGGCGGCGGCAGCGTGCCTTGATAAATCAGCCCCATGCCTTCCAGCTGCTTGAAGCATTTTTCAAGCGTGCCGTCTTCAATCATCACGCGCTCGTTGGAGAATACATCGTGATGGATGCCGATAAGGTCGAGGTCTTCGCGGATCATGCCCATGATGAATTCAACCGCGAATTCACGCACCGGCTTTTGCCATTCAGCTTCCGGCGCATTCTTCCATTTGTCGCCATCGCGCTTCACCAGTGCCTGCGCGACATCTTTCATGTATTCGCCGGGATACAGACCTTCGGGTATCTCGCCGATGTTTTCGCCCAGCGCTTCGCGATAGCGCAGGTAAGCCGTTTGCGTCAGCACATCAATCTGCTTGCCAGCGTCGTTGAAGTAATATTCCTTCGTCACGTTGTAACCCGCCTTCAAGAGCAGGTTCGAGAGCGTATCGCCGATCACCGCGCCGCGCACGTGGCCCGCGTGCATGGGGCCGGTAGGGTTGGCGGAAACGTATTCGACGTTCACCTTCTCGCCCTTGCCCATTTTGCTGTCGCCGTAATGAATGCCGCTTTGCAAAATATCCTTCAGCACGCGCGACCATTCGCCATCCGCCAGGCGGAAGTTGACAAAGCCGGGGCCTGCAACGGACGCGTCTTTCACTTCCGGGAGCGCCTTCAGCTTCTCGGCAATAATTTCACCCAGCTGCTTGGGGTTCATGCCCGCGGCCTTGGCAATAACCATGGCGACGTTGGTGGACATATCACCGTGCGATAAATCCTTCGGCGGTTCTACTTTTACCTTTGCGGCGTCCATGTCCCTGAACGGGCGGAAGCTGCCGGTGCCGCTGAACAGCTGCAGCAGGCCGGGCTTATGCTCGGGGTGCGACGGATCGAGGAACTCCATGTTCTGGAGCATCTCGGCAATACGCGCGCGGTATTCGTGGAAAATGTTCATCTCATCACCTGATATGCGTCAAAGAGTTCTTTGTGTTCCAGCAGCGCCAGACGGTCGGTCATGCTGGCAATATAATCGGCAACAGTGCGGGCGTGCCAGGTGCGCTTGTCCCAGCCCTTCGGCACGTCGTCGTATTGCTTGAGGTATTCGGGCGGCAGGCAGCGTTTATGTTCCATGAAGACCTTGAACAAATCCTGCACCACCTGAAAGACCGTGCGGCGCACGCGGCTGACTGAATGGTGGCGGTAGAAGTTCGCCCACAAAAAGTCGCGCAAGGACCGGTCATTCTTCTTCATTTTTTCGGACATGGCGACGGTCATGCCGCTTGCATGGCGAATATCATCCGGACCCTGCGGCTTCAGCGCCACAATGCGGCGCTTGGTTTCGGTCAGCACATCCAGAATATAGGTGCCCATGACATCGCGGATGGTTTCCTGCTCCAGCGTATAGCCGGTGATTCCGGGGTACGCCTTGCGCTTGGCCGCGATGATGTCGGCAACCCAGTCCACCTGTTGCAGGTCGTCGACGGTGAAAAGCTTTGCCTGCAAACCGTCATCAAGGTCGTGGCTGTTATAGGCGATGTCATCGGCAATGCCCGCAATCTGCGCTTCGAGCGACGCGTAGGTGCCAAGCATCAAATCCATCTGCTTGCTGATTTCGCCGAGCGTGATTTCAAGATGCGGCTTCTTCTGCCCCTTCTTCACCACGGGCCCGTTGTGTTTCACCAGGCCTTCGAGGGATTCCCACGACAGGTTCAGGCCTTCAAAGTTCGGGTACTTCTTTTCAAGCTTGGTGACGACGCGCAAGGTCTGGTCGTTATGGTCGAAGCCGCCGTAGGGTTCCATGCACTCCTTCAGCGCGTCCTCGCCCACGTGGGCGAAGGGCGTGTGGCCAAGGTCATGCGCAAGCGCGCAGGTTTCGGCCAGGTCTTCATCGCAGCGCAGCAGGCGCGCCAGCGACCGCGCCACCTGCGCGACTTCAATGGAGTGCGACAGGCGCGTGCGGTAATGGTCGCCTTCGTGGTAGACGAAAACCTGCGTCTTGAACTTCAGGCGGCGAAAAGCGGAGCAGTGGATGATGCGGTCGCGGTCGCGCTCGAAGTCGCCGCGGGTCTTGCTGGGGCTTTCCACATGCAGACGGCCGCGGCTGAATTGCGGGCGGGAGGCGAAAACGGCCAGACCATCGGCATCAAGGTATGCCGCGAGCGGGTCTTTCGCCGGGCGATTTTCCGGCAAGGATTTCAGCTTCTTAGCATTTGGGCGCCCGGCCATGAATTGCTCCTGATTGCATCGTCAATTTCCCGCACGCGAAAAAAGCGGGAATTATGTTGATTTACAAGGCTTTTAAACCATATTATGCGGTGGAATTAAAGGGAAATTATGTAAGCTCCCTTTTTAAACGAAAGCCTTAAGGCAGGAGAAAGCCATGAACGCGAATATGTCAATGACCGAGAGCGCCGCAAAACGCATCCTCACCCTGCGCGAAAAGGACAATAACCCCAAGCTCATGCTGCGCGTTACAGTGCTGGGCGGCGGCTGCTCCGGCTTTCAATACGAGCTCGACTTCACCGACACGCTTGATGCCGAAGACCTGACGTTTGAAAAAAACGGCGCGGTGATGGTGACGGATACCACGTCCATCCAGTTCCTGCAGAACGCGGAAATCGACTATGTGTCGGACATGCTGAAGTCGCAGTTTAAAATCCGCAATCCGAATGAAGCCGCCGGCTGCGGCTGCGGCAAATCCTTCTCGCCCAAAATGGCGTAAGGTTTTACAGCTTCACCAAAACTCGGGAAACTTCAAAAATGGCAGATGATGTCAAAATCGACCGCGAGACGATGGGCCGTCTCGCCAAGGCCCTCAGCTTTATCTGCGGGCCGGAAAACGCCTGCACCGTCGCCATGAAGGCCGCAGCCGAAACCGGCACCCCCGCCGACGCTAAAAAAGCCCGCACCCTCTTCCTCAAACTAAAACCCGGCGACCGCGGCGCCGCGCTTGAGATGATCAAGGGCTGACGCCATGAAAATTGCCAGCTGGAACGTCAACTCCGTCAACATGCGCCTGCCGAATGTGCTGGCGTGGCTGGAAACAGCGCAGCCGGATGTTTTGCTGTTGCAGGAATTGAAATGCGTGACGGAAAATTTTCCGGTCGCGGCGTTTGAGGCGGCTGGCTATTCGTGCGCGGTGCATGGGCAGAAGTCGTGGAATGGCGTTGCCATTCTATCAAAGGTTCCTGCGGCGGATATTGTGCGCGGGCTGGCCGGTGACGACAGCGATGAACAATCGCGGTATATCGAGGCGACGGTGGGCGGCCTGCGTGTCGCGTCCATTTACCTGCCGAACGGCAACCCCGTTGATACCGAAAAATATCCCTACAAGCTGCGCTGGTTTGACCGGCTGATTACCCGCGCCCGCGAATTGCTGGCGACGGAACAGGTTGTGCTGCTGGGCGGCGACTACAACATCATCCCCGAAGCGCGGGATTGTTATGACCCTGCCGTCTGGGCGGATGACGCGTTGTTCAAGCTGGAAAGCCGCCGCAAGTTTCGCACGCTGCAAAACCTTGGCTATACGGATGCCTTCCGCGCGCTGAACGATGCCGACCACCAGTATACTTTCTGGGATTATCAGGCCGGTGCGTGGCCGCGCAACAACGGCATTCGCATTGACCATTTAATGCTGTCGCCGCAGGCGGCGGACAGGCTGGAGGCTTGCGTTATTGATGCCGGACCGCGCGGACTTGAAAAAGCTTCCGACCATACGCCCATCATTGCTGAAATAAAGTTATAAGACTTTGAAATAAAGCAACTTTGACATCCCTCCCCGTCTCGCGTATTCTGCCGTCCATCATCATAAAAGGACGGGCCAGATGGCTATTATTGAGAAGCTGAAGAACTTCAAGCTGCGCAATATATTCAAGCGCGCCGCGCAGCCGCCTGTGCCGGAGGAAATCGTCAACAACAAAGCCGTGCGCAAGGCGGTACTAAAAAGCCAGCGCAAAAAAGTTTTCCGCCGCTTGCGCCTCGCCTTCCTTGCCTCCGCCACGCTGTCGGCCGCACTGCAGTTCACGCCCAACCTTGTCAGCACGCCGTATGATGAATTCATGGCGTCCAAGGGTTACCCGGCGGATCTTTCGCAAAACTTCCATGCCAAGGAAATTCGCGTGTACAGCCGCAACAACCCGCTGTACCCCTTCCACCTTGCAGGCCGTGAAACCGGCATGCTGTGGCATGAAACAATGAAGGAACATCACGCCGGGCTTATCCCGCTCGCCATCGGCACGCCGTTTATTTACACCGGCGCGCTTTTCAAGGGGTTTACAGACATGATCCCCGGCGGCAGCAAGCTTGATGCTTATTCAATGTCGAGCAACGACACGGTATCGACGCGCACCAACTTCATCCGCCCGCCGGGGGAATTTTCCCTCGCCAGCTTCCTGTCGGATTTTTCCGGCATTGATGGCAAGGGCCTTGAATTCAAGAACAAGCCGGAAGAGATCCGCAAAGCGCTGTTTGAATTTGTCATGCTGCATGAAGCCCGCCACGGCGACCAGCAGAAGCTGGCCTTCATCACCGCGAACGAGGCGGATTCAGACCTCTATGCATTCCGCGTCATGGCCGCCCGCGGCATGAAGCCCGAACTGCTGCAGGAAGTCGGGCAGATTGTGCTGCACGCCCGCTCCCTCAACGCGGTGCTGGGCGGCGATGAATCGCATGTCTCTACCTTCGCGCTTGCGCGCGGCAGCCAGCGCATTTTCGATGCCCACCAGGATGCCGCCGCCTTCGAGCGCCTGCACAGCCTGCTGGTCGAAGCCGACCGCCTGAACGATGGCGCCCTGCCCACCGACATGCCGGGCGGCAACCGCTATTTCTACATTACGCTGGCGCTGAACAAGCAGGGCCTGCTGGATGAAGACCCGGGCATGAAGCGCGCCGCCGTCGCTTTTGTTTCCGCCATTCGTTATTTTGATGGCGTTTCAGGCAATAAAATCATTAACCCCGACCAGAACCTGTCAAAGATCGACCTGCGCTACCTCACGGAAAAATACCTGCCCGTGCCGGACAAGCTGACGCCCGATGCAAAACGCCCGGCACTGCCGAAACCGAGCGTTTAAGGACTGTATTATTTACAGACGCATTACTTTTGAAAGACGGGCTTAAATATTAAGTTCCCAGTCCTGCCGCACCATGTCTTTGCCGAAGCAGTGGTGGGGGGTGAGCTTGACGATTTTCATGCCGGCCGCTTCCAGCATGGCAGAAGCGTAATCGACCGCGTCTTCGGTGCGCAGGGTCAGTTTTTTATAGCCGGCTTCCTTGGCGAAGCGCAGAATTTCGGTGAACAGCGCGGTGCCGATGCCCATACCGCGCGCTTCCGGCGCGACATAGGGCAGCTTGATTTCGCCAAGGCCGTTTTCCGGCAGGCCGCACAAAATGACGGATCCGACTAGGTGGCCGTCAATCTCCGCAATCAGGCAGCGGTCTTTGGCGGCGTTGAAATTGCGGATGAACTCGGCCGCTTTTTCCGCCACCAGCGCCTCGAATTCCTGGTTCCAGCCGAAGTCGGCGGCAAACTGCACGGCATGCACATGGATGATGCGGCCAATGTCGCCAATGCGGTGCGTGCGCATGATGAAGGGCGCCTGCACGCGGTCGGTACGGCGAAAGCCCCCCTGCTCGCGGTTGACGATGCGGTCAACGGTGCTCATGGCCGCAACAAGGCGGATCTGCTCTTCCACAGGCAGCGGCGAGACGATGTTAAGCATGATCTTGCGGGCCTCGTCCGTCAGGTCGCTGCTGGCCTTGATGCCTTTTTTGGTCAGCAGCAGGCGGCGCTGGCGCGCATCTTCCTTCGAGCGCTCCTTGGTCAACAGCCCCTGCTTTTCAAAACCGTTGAGGATGCGGGAAAGGTAGCCGCCGTCCATGTTCAGGTCACGCGCAAGGGTTGTGGCGGTCGTTTCCGTCCACTGGCTCATTTCGTTGAGAACGCGCACTTCGGCAGCCGTGAATTTACTGCCGAAAATATTCTCGGCCAGTATGCCTATTTTTTGCATATACATGCGGTTGAACTTGCGTATCACATCGATGCGCTGGTCCAGGCCTGTATCTTGTGCAGGGTTGTGCGGAAGCCGGTTCATGCCACTTCTAAAAAAGCTGAATATCCTTTAATGATACAGCAGTTTTAACACCGGTGAATAATTAACTTGATTTTGTCATACACTTCATAGTTGTAAATGATGGTTCTTTGTATAAGCAGTGGTGTGACATAGTCTTACTTAAATAAGTATTATTTATTAGTAATAAGCACTTACATAAATACCGTCCTAACCAGTTTAATAATCCCTGAAAAGCCACACTATTGTGTCACTTCAGGTGGGTCAGGCTCCATTCCAGCTCGCGCTTGTCGAAGTGGAATGGCTGCACGTTGGCGCTGTGATCCAGCTCCGTGAACAGGCAGCGGCGCAAAACGCGGTAAACGCCGCCATGCGCCACGAACAGCACGTTCTCGCCCGCGAAGGCTTCAAGGTTGCGGGTAATGGCGGCCAGCGTACGTTCGCGGAAGTCGCCGTACGGCTCCGCTTCCGGCGGGCACGGGTAACCGTTGTCTTCAGGCGGCAGGCCCTTGCCGATCATCTCGCGCTTCAAATCATCCATCTCGGCAATACTCATGCCTTCGAACGCGCCGTAGTTGCGCTCCCGCAGGCCGGCATCGACGGTAAGGGGTTTTTGAAGACCGGCGTTGATGATGCTGGCGGTCTCGTAAGCACGCGCAAGGTCGCTTGCCACAATGCGGTGAATGGGCATGCGGGCCAGCACGCCGACGGCATGTTCGGCCTGCTGGCGGCCTGTATCGTTCAAGGGAATATCCGTCCGGCCCTGAATACGTCCACCCTTGTTCCAGTCGGTTTCACCATGTCTTACAAAATAAAAAGAACGCGGCAGCATGGGCTACACCTCGAAGATGGCAGGGTTAAGACTATGTATGTTATACAATAGGTATTGTCAGGGGGAAACATGGCTTTTAAGCAGTGGCACGGTGCAGCGGCTTTTTTTGTCCTGCTGATGAGCCTGTCAACCGCTGTGCTGGCGGCTGAACCGGCACCTGTTATTCAGGCCGCGCCGCCACAGCCGAGCCCCTCCACCAGCGTCACCACGCAGAAGGACTTTGCCAAGGGTCACAGCAAAACCCCCGTAACCGCCAACAGCCGCTGCGGCGAAGTGGGCGCCATGCAGTATATGTTGATGAGCGAGCGCAAGCTGGCTTACCTCGCAACGGCAATCGACAGCGCGCAGATTGTGCATATTTACATGCGCAACCCGAAGACGGAAAGCTGGGCGGAACTGGAAATGGGCAGCGACCTTATCGCCTGCATTGTGCGCGAAGGCACAGACTTTCATTTCCTATTTAAGCAATAAAACCCGCTGGACAGGCAGAACCGCGCCCAGGTGAAGGCGTTTTGGCAGTGTTTTGCTGTTTTTGGGGAAGAATGGTGCTGTTGATCAGGATTGAACTGACGACCTCGCCATTACCAATGGCGTGCTCTACCGCTGAGCTACAACAGCTAACCTAGTAAAATCAATCGGTTAGTGACCGTTAGGGATACCCCTTCGATTCAGGCCACCATGAATAAGACATTATGCCTTGGCTTGTCAACGATTCTGACATGTCCGAAAACCGCTGGAATTGATGCAGTGCAGGGTTTAACCTGAACACCATGCAAAACAACCCCGTCACACCGCGCGACATTCTGGCAGCCGGCACCGACCTGCCCGTCATTGTCGCCCCCATGTTCCTGATCTCGACGCCCGACCTTGTCGTGGCGGCCTGCAAGGAAGGCATGATTGGCAGCCTGCCCGCCGCCAGCCAATGGACAAGCGCAGGGTTTGACGGCTGGCTGACCGATATTTCCGCGCGGCTGGACGCGCTGCGCCAGAGCGGCCAAAAGCCCGCGCCCTATGCCATCAACCTCGGCTTTCGCAAAATAACGCCGCGGCTGGAAGCGGATGTTGATTTGTGCGTAAAGCATAAAGTGCCCGTCATCCTCGCCTCCGGCGATATTCCGGCTGAGATGGTCAAAAAAATCCACGCTTACGGCGGCATTGTGCTGCAGGATGTTGCCAGCGCAGATGAAGCGAAACGTGCCGTGAAAAACGGCGTCGACGGCGTGATTGCCGTGACAGCCGGTGCGGGCGGGCAAGGCAGCAGCATGAACCCCCTCGCCCTGCTGGGTGAAATCCGCCAGTTCTTCGACGGCGTTGTGGCGCTTGCCGGTTGCGTCACCACTGGGCAGGACATTCTGGCCGCAAAGGCCATGGGCGCGGATATGGCCGTGATGGGCACGCGTTTTATCTGCACACAAGAATCCGCCGCCGAGCCCGAATACAAAGAGATGATTAAAAAAGCGACGGCGGATGACATCATCCATACCTCGGCCATCAGCGGCTACCCCGCGAACTTTTTGAAAGACAGCATCCTTGCAGCAGGTTTTGATGCCGCGAAGCTGAAGAAGGAAGGCGCAGGCGCCGACCGCATCCAGCCGCCGCCCGGCGAGGCGTCAAAAGCATGGAAGACTGTATGGTCTGCAGGGCAAGGCAGCGGCGGCATTCATGATATACCGACTGTTGCGGCCCTCACGCAAAAGCTGGCTCAGGAATATGCGGATGCTGAAAACGCACTACTGAAAAAACTGGGCTATGCGCCACGCCCCCAAAGCCCGAAACCTTCGGGCCCGAAGCCTTAAAATTCGACCATGATGCCGCGCCTGCGGGGCGGTTGCGCGGCAGTCTGCCGCTGTGCCTGTGGCGGCGCCGTGTCCATTGCCGCCTGACGGAAAGCATCGCGCAGGTTGCTGCCGGCGGGTTCGGCGCGGGGGCTGGGCGTGAAAGGATCGGCCGGCCTTGGTTTCTTCGGCGGCGGGTCCTGAATATCCATCCCGCCGGCCTGCAGCGTCTTCACCGCCATTTTGCGGATGGATTCGTTTGACACGCTGAATTTCAGCTTGAAAGGCTTGCGTTTCACCAAGGACGTTTCAGAGGCTTTTTCCGCCGCCGTTTCTTCCGGCTGGCCAGCATTATTCGCATCTTCACCTTGCATGCTTTTCAGCGCGCCGGTTACTGCCTTGATGCCTTTGTTCAGCCAATCCGCCATATCACTATCGAGCCTTGAAATCGTGAAACCAGCATTACCGTATCATAATACCGCCGCCATATCAATAGTTATGAAAATGATATATACCCGTCAATAATTTACCTCTGCCGGAATGCTTGCGGATGAAAAGGGATATGTTTAATTTCAGCACCATGACCACCGCAGATGACAAGCCCGCGAAAGACAAGCCAACCTCGGCGCCGCTGCCCGCCGCGCACCGCAAGAAGCAGCGCGGCGACGCCCTGCGCGGCAACCTGTCAAAACGCAAGCAGCAGGACCGGGCGCGCGAAATGCAACACAACACCGATACAAACAACACAGACACCCCAGGAGAAGAATAATGGCCATCATGCCCGATACATGGATCCGCAAGCAGGCGCTTGAAAACGGCATGATCACGCCGTTCGAGGAACGCCTGAAGCGCGATGGCGTTATTTCCTACGGCCTGTCGTCCTACGGCTATGACTGCCGCCTGTCGGACGAATTCATGATCTTCACCAACGTCGACAACGCAATTGTGGACCCCAAGTCTTTTAACCCGCAAAGCTTCGTCACCCGCAAAACCGATGTCTGCATTATTCCGCCGAACAGCTTTGTGCTGTGCCGCACCGTTGAAACGTTCAAGGTGCCGCGCGACGTGCTGGTGGTCTGCCTTGGCAAAAGCACTTATGCGCGCTGCGGCCTTATCGTCAACGTCACGCCGCTGGAACCGGAATGGGAAGGCCAGGTAACGCTGGAGATTTCAAACACCACGCCCCTGCCCGCGAAAGTTTACGCCAATGAAGGCATCGCGCAGTTCCTGTTCTTCAAGGGCGACAGCGTGTGCGAAACCTCCTACGCCGACCGCGCCGGCAAATACCAGAACCAAAAAGGCGTAACGCTGCCGAAAATGTAATGGCAGCTGCGCTGCCGAAAATCTACTTGCAGCTGCGCTGCCGGGAATGTGAGACTTCGATGACGGATACATGGTCTGCCAAGCAATACACAAAGTTTGAAGACGAACGCACGCGCCCCGTGCGCGACCTTGTCGCCCGCATTCAAAACACCGATGTACGCACCGCGGTAGATGTTGGCTGCGGCCCCGGCAATTCGACCGAGCAATTGCTGGCCCGCTACCCCGCTGCCAAAGTCAGCGGCATGGATAGCTCGGCCGACATGATCGCTGCCGCAAAAAAGCGGCTGCCCCATTTGCAGTTCGAGGTCAGCGACCTGACGGCATGGAACAACACCGGCCCCTTCGATGTGATTTTAAGCAACGCCGTATTGCAATGGGTTCCGGACCACAAAGCCATCCTGCAATCCCTTATCGCCAAGCTTGCGCCCGGCGGCAGCCTTGCCGTGCAAATTCCGGCGAACCTTGCCGAACCCGCGCAAACCCTGATGCGTGAGGTCGCCAACAACGGCCCCTGGGCGCAAAAGCTGAAGCATGCCGATGCTGCGCGCACCGACCGCCACGATGCCGAATGGTACTTCCGTGAATTGCGCGGCAGCGTCACCGGCCTGGATATCTGGAAGACAACCTATTACCACCCGCTGGCAGGCGCATCCGCCATTGTCGAATGGTTCAGGGGCACAGGCCTTCGCCCGTTCCTCGACCCGCTGGATGATGCGGAAAAAGCCGAATTCCTGAAACGCTACGAAGCGGGTATTGCCAAGGCGCACCCCGCCATGGCGGATGGCACGGTGCTGCTGCCCTTCCCGCGCCTGTTCATTATCGCGACAAAATAAAAGCTTGAGGTTTCGGCCCTTAAGGCTTGGGCATCGTGGGCGGTTTTTTAAAATCGCTGACGGCAAAGGGATCGGGCGGGCGGCCGCCCAGCTGCTTCAGTTTTTCGTATGCTTCCTGAATGGCTTCCTGCCGCGGCACATCCGCAAAATTCACCACGCTGATCGCCATGCCCTTTTCGGACTCACGGTAAATGAGCTGCTGCGTCCAGAAGTTGAAGGTCATGGTCAGGCCGTTCTTCTCCTTCACATCAATCGTTGTGTCACTGCCCTTCACGAAACGGTAGGGGTCGATGGGCGGCGGCGGGGGTGGCGGCGGCACATAGCCGGGGCGCTGCGTCGTCAAATAGTCCTTCGCAGCCGCATGGGCTTTGTGAATGGCATGGTCATAGGGGATCATGCCGTTTTTGTCGGCCAGTTCTGTATCCGCCTTGTGATGCACCAGCGTCTTCAGCACGTTTTCATGCCCGTTGATGGCGGCCTTGATGGCGGCGGTATGGCCCAGATCATCGCCGGCGTTAATGTTCGCGCCCGCTTCAATCAGCAGCGATACGACGCGCTGATGGCCATTTTCCGCCGCGATGCGCAGCGGCGCTTCCAGCGCCAGTTCAAGCCCTCGCTCCTTTGCCACGCGCAGAATGCCGCGCACGGCGGGAATGGAATTGTTTTTGGCGGCAAGAAACAGCGGCGTCAGACCGCGGTCATCCGCCTTCGCAACATCGATGCCCTTGTTAATCAGCTTCACGGCAATATCCGCCAGCTTCGAGGCGTTTTCGGACGAGCTGTTCGATAATGCGCCGTGCAGCGCGTTGCGCCCGCCGCTGACGACAATATTTACATCAATATCCGCCCGCGCCAGCAACCGGTCGACAATAGGCTCCTTCGCCCGCGCCGCCGCGAGGAACAAGGGCGTGCGCCGCCCACCGTCTTCGCCGCTCACGCTGGCTTGTTTGTCGATGATGGGGTTGACGATATATTCCGGGATGTCACGCTCCAGCATATCCGTCAGCAGCTGAAGGCCGCCCTGCGGGTACAGCTTGTCGGTATAGCCCTTTTCGATCATAAAGTTGATGACCTGCCAGTTGCTTTGCGTCAAAGCCTCATGAAAGACAGATACATTCTGGCGGACGGGTTTTTCAATATCCGCCCCCGCGGCCAGCAGGGTCTTAAAAACTTCGAAATGCTTGCGGTAAATGCTGCGGGACAAGGGCGTTTCCTTGTTGCCGTTGATCACATCCACCGACGCGCCGTGTTCCAGTATCAGCTTCGTGAACTTCAGCGCTTCACTTTCGGAATATTTGCCGATGGCCCACAGAAGGGGAAATTCCCCCTCTGGCGCCAGCGGGGCATTCACATCCGCACCGCGGCGCAGCGCGTCGGAAACCTCGGCTTCATTGCCCTTGACCAGCGCTTGCTGCAGGGCGGCGTTTTTTTCTTTGGCGGAAAGGCCCAGCATACCGGTCAGCCCCCTGTGCGCAGTTGCGGCGCGGGCTTGCCATTCAGGCTCGCCCTGCGCGGGTCGGGCGGGTTGCCGCCCAGCTGTTTCAGCCGGGCAAAGGCTTCATCCACCGCTTCCTGCCGTTGCAGGTCGTTGAAGTTCTGGATGGTGACGGGCGCGGCACGCTCGAGGTCGCGGATGATGACCTGCTGCGTCCAGAAGTTAAACGTCATGGAAAGGCCGCCGCCTTCGCGCACTTCAAGACTGTGGTCGTTCAGACGCGTAAAGCCGTAATCGCGGCTGGCTGCTTCCGGCGCCAGCTGCGCATCGGTGCGGTAACGGGCCAGAATATCCTTGGCGGCGGGTTTGCCCGCGCTGACGGCATGGTCATAGGCCTGCATTTTATGCGCATCGACCAGCTGCGTATCCGCGCCGGCTTTCAGCAGAATTTCAAGGCATTCGGCAAAGCCGCCCTGCGCGGCGTTCATCAATGCGGAATAGCCGGATTTATCAACCGCGTTAACATCCGCGCCCGCTTCCAGCAGCAGCTCCAGCACGCGGCCCTGGCCATGTTCGGCGGCAATGCGCAAAGGCTGCGCCAAATCAAGCCCGCCATGTTCAGCCGCGGCCAGAATGGCTTTCACCGCGCGGATGGACCCGTGACGCGCCGCATGCTGCAGCGGCGTATTACCCGCGGTGTCGGCTTTATCAAGCGCGGCACCTGCCGTTACCAGCGTTTCCACAAGGTCCGGCACGTTAAGCTTTGCGGCGCCGTTCAGCGGCGTTACGCCCCTGCGGTCCTGAATATTGATGTCTACGCCATGTTCAATCAACATGCGCGCGCCGCCGTTGTTGCCGGTTTCAACCGCCAGGTGCAGCGCCGTGCTGCCATTGCTGTTCACGGCGTTGATGTGCAGGTCATTCACGGCCAGCAGCTGCGTCAGCGTATCCAGCTGGCGGCGCTCGGCCACCAGGTGCAGCGCGGTCTTGCGGTCTTTGCCCGGCGCGGCGTTGATGCCGGGGTCATATGACAGCAGCGTCTTGATAAGCGAGACGGGCGCCTCATTGGCGACCGCGACCGTCAGCGCGGTTTCGCCGGTTTTGCGGTTGCTCAGCTGCGGCGGCAGTTCGGCCTCCACCAGCATTTTTGCGATATTCCACAGTTTGTGTCGCAGCGCGGTCATCAGCGGCGTTTCGCCGTTATTGGCCTCGGCATGCGTTTCCGCCCCTGCCTTCAGCAGCAATTCAATCATATCGGGCGCTTCGGGGGTGCGCTTGGCGGCGGTATGAAGGGCCGTCCAGCCGGCATCGGTTGCGAAGTTTACTTCAGCACCCGCCGTCAGCAGCGCGCGGGTGGCGCGCAGGGCTGCGCTTTCGGTATAAATAGCCACGCTGGCGATAAGGGCGGAGCCGTGGCGCTGCGTTGCCACGTTCGGGTCGGCCCCCTTGCGCAAGGCTTCGATCACAGCGTCGGCGCTGCGGTCATAGCTTTCGCTCAGGGCGCTTAAAAGGACTCTGTCCTTTTCTTTACGGCTCAGTCCGAACATTCCGAGTTTCCACAATAAATCTGGAGTTTTCGTATATTAGTTTTGTCATATTTTTTGTCAATATCGGATATTGCCGCGATTGACATTATAAAGTCTTCCCCGTACTCTGCCGCCAATTACATAATGGTGACCCTTTGGAATCATTCTACAAAAGACATTTAATCGTCGTTTACCATGCAAACTGCATCGACGGGCTCGCCTCCGCCTGGGCCTTCGACCTTAAATGGGGCCTGGAGGAAGATGTGCACATCTCCTACATCCCCTACGGCCACCACAACATTCCCGATGCCGAGCACGATATTCGGGCCGAGCTGACGGCCGATGCCGAAGTCTTCTTCGTTGACGTTGCCCCCAGCCCCGAATTTTTGACCGAGCTGCTGACTCCCGGCAAAAAAGTGCCGCCGCTGCGCTCCGTCCGCGTTATCGACCATCACAAATCCGCAGCCGAGCTGCTGCAGAATTTCAAGGCGCCCGAAGCATCGAACGCCGCAGAGCTTGATATCTTCATCGATAAAAACGCCCCCGCCGCTTCCGCGATTGTCTGGGGCATACTGATGCCGGAAGGGGAGCCGCCCGTGTTCCTCTCCATGATCGAGAAAATGGACCTGTCGCGCGACCTGCACGATGAAGCCGACCTTGAAGCAGCCGCGCTGATTGACTCCAAAAGCATCGCCACCGTCGGCGAGGCCTTCAAGAATTTCTGGATGCTGTCATCATTGACGCTGAAGGACATGATGACGGCGGGCCGCAATATTTTGTCCGACCAGAAAAACCGCATCAACAAACTCACCGACAACATCATGTACACGCGCCTTGTCACCCGCGAAACGCATTTGGGTGATGAAGGCCTGCTGTGGGTGCCGGTGATTAACGCGGACGTGCAGAACTTCGGCCGGCAAATTTCCGACTACCTGCGCGAACAGGGCGAAAAAACCGGCCTTGGCATGGCCTTTGCCTGGTACGTGCAGGGCAACGGCTCCGTCACCATGAGCATCCGGTCGGATGGCGACCCAGATGCCAGCAAAATCGCGCAGGTCATCTGCATCAATCAGGGCGTGAAGGGCGGCGGCCACCGCACCAGCGCCGCCGTGCATTTCGACTCCCTCTCCCGCTTCGCGCAGATCGTGCCGCTATTCACCGAAGAACAGATGGACAATGCCCGCAGAGCCGCGATTTCGCTTTAATGACCAATAAAGCCCGCAAATATTTAACCCGCACCTTTGCCGCCGTTGCGCTGGCAGGTTTGACGTTTGGCGGCTTGGGCGGTTATAGCATCTGGCGCGATATGCAGCCGGCCGCAAATGTCGCCACCTGCGCAGCGCCGCAAGGCGACGGCCACCCCGTGCTGGTCGTGCCGGGCTTCACGACGGATGATGATTACATGCAGCCGCTGCATGCGCGGTTAACAGCCGCAGGGTATAAAGTATACGGCTGGAACGCCGGCACCGACTGGGGCCCCGACGCCGCGAAGGCCGCAACGCTGGAAGCGCAATTGCAAAAAGCTTTTGATGATAACGGCAAACGCCGCGTTTCGCTGGTGGGCTATAGCCACGGCGGCATTTACGCGCGCGAACTGGCGCGCAAACACCCGCAGCTGGTGCGCGAGGTAATTACCCTTGCCGCGCCCATTAACATGGACAGCAAAAATATTTCTGCCGTGCATGATATTTATAACGGCCCCAACGGCAGCGTGCGCGACGCGCTGCCCGTACCGGCCACCGCGCTTTATTCCAAACGCGACTGGATTGTCAGCGCAGCAGACGGCCAAACCATGGCTGGCAAGACCGCCGAGAATATCGAGGTCAAGCCCGGCCACTTCGCCCTGCCCTTTTCACCCGAAGGCTACGGCATCATCCTTGACCGTCTCGCGCAACCGGAAGGCAAATGGAAACCCTTGACGCCGAACGCCTGCCGCAACCCCGCGCCGTAAAACAAGCTCGTCACCAATATAAGGCCGCCACTGCAAAAGTTATGGCAATTTAATTCAACATGACAGCTATTGTATTTAAGCCCGCGGGTATGGGAAAAAAGCGGATATAACGAAGCGCGGGAAAGAACAGGAAACCATGGATAAAATTCGGATTTACGGCGGTAACGAACTGAACGGCACCATTGAGATCAGCGGCGCGAAAAACGCGGCCCTGCCCTTGATGTGCGCGGCTATTTTGTCGGACCAGCCCCTCACCTTCAACCGCGTGCCGGATTTGAAGGATGTTCTTTCCCTCAACGAAGTGCTGGAGCAGCTGGGCGTGAAGGCGCAGTACAACAGCACCACGAAAAAGCTCATCCTTGATGGCGGCTCCATCACCAGCACCGAAGCGCCGTATGAACTGGTGCGCAAAATGCGCGCGAGCATCCTTGTCCTCGGCCCCCTCGTCGCCCGCATGGGTGACGCAAAAGTTTCGCTGCCCGGCGGCTGCGCCATTGGCACGCGCCCCGTTGACCTGCACATTGAAGGCCTGAAGCGCCTTGGCGCGGAAATTGAGCTGACCGAAGGTTACATCCGCGCCCGTGCGCCGAACGGCCTTGTCGGCGCATCCGTCCACTTCACCAAAGTTTCCGTCGGCGCGACCGAAAACGTGATGATGGCGGCGGCGCTTGCCAAGGGCACCTCCGTCCTCACCAATGCCGCGCGCGAGCCGGAGATTGTCGACCTTGGCGAGCTGCTCATTAAAATGGGCGCGGAAATTGAAGGCCTTGGCACCGATAAAATCACCATCCACGGCAAGCCCTTCCTGCGCGGAACGGAACATACCGTCGTTGCCGACCGTATTGAAGCCGGCACCTTTGCCATTGCCGCCGCCATGACGGGCGGTAACGTGATCCTCAAAAACGCCGACATTCGCCACCTGCAATACATGATCGAGCCGATGCTGAAAGCCGGCGTGGAACTGTCGGGCGATGAACACCATGTAAATGTGAAACGCCTTCGCGCCCGCCTGCACGGCGTAGATGTCATGACCGAGCCCTACCCCGGCTTCCCGACCGACCTGCAGGCGCAGATGATGTCGATGATGACCGTGGCCGAAGGCGCGGGCATGATTACCGAGACGATTTTTGAAAACCGCTTCATGCACGTGCCGGAACTGGCGCGCATGGGCGCGGATATTACCGTCCATGGCTCCTCCGCGCTTGTGCGCGGCGTTGCCAAGCTGAAGGGCGCGCCAGTGATGGCGACAGACCTTCGCGCGTCTGTCTCCCTCATCCTTGCGGGTCTGGTGGCAGACGGCGCAACGACCGTCCACCGCATCTACCACCTTGACCGCGGGTATGAAGACCTCGTCGGCAAGCTGGCGGGCGTGGGCGCGAAGCTGGAGCGGATGAAAGAAGAAGCGGCGTGACGGAAAACGCCGCCGCCGCGCTCGGCCATAAAATCATCGAACTGAAGCTGGACAGCGCCAGCATCGCCACCCGTTCGGCGGAGCTGGAGATTGAACGGCACCGCGCCATTTCCGACCTGCTGGAAAGCAACAGCTTCCAGCTGGTGCAGCCGGAAGGCGCAAAAGGCCCCTACCGCCTGCGTCTGGCGCTTGAGGGCGACCGGATGATGATTTACGTGGTTTGCACCCTTTCCGGGGTGGCTGCTGAAGTGCCGCTGCCGCTTTCCCCGTTCAAAAGCATCATCCGCGACTACATTATTGTGTGCGACACCTTCTATAAAGCGGCAAAAGCTGGGGAAATTCATAGACTTGAGGCCATTGACCATGGCCGCCGGTCGATTCACGACGAAGGGGCCGAAACATTGGCGGACAGTCTTGAAAACCGCGTTATTCTGGATAAATTAACTGCGAGGCGTTTATTTAGCCTTTTGTATGTGTTACACATGCGTGGCACAACAAACCTGACCTAGAGGCATAATGTCTGAAAAAGAAGACCTGATGAGCTTTGAAGGCGTCGTCGCGGAGTTGCTCCCGAACGCCATGTTCCGCGTCAAGCTCGACAATAACCACGTCATCCTGGCCCATAGCTCGGGCAAGATGCGCAAAAACAAAATCCGTATCCTGGAAGGCGATCGCGTCACCGTTGAAATGACGCCGTACGACCTGACCAAGGGCCGCATTACCTTCCGCCACAAATAAACGATACGCATTTCCGCCGGCAGGACTTTTAAAGGGAGAGAAACGATGACGCTCATCCTCGCTTCCGCCTCGCCGCGCCGGGTGGAGCTTTTGCGCCAGTCCGGCATCGTGCCCGATGCCGTCGTTCCCGCCGATATTGATGAAACACCCCGCAAGGGCGAAGTGCCGGAAGTTTACGCCCATCGCATCGCCCATGAAAAAGCCGCCAAGATTGCCGCCATCAAAACCGGCTGCATCATTCTGGCGGCGGATACCGTTGTGGGCGTGGGCCGCCGCATTCTGCCGAAAACCGAAAAGGTTGAAGAAGCGCGCGAATGCCTGGCCCTGCTGTCGGGCCGCCGCCACCGCGTTTATACAGCTGTCTCCGTCGTCAATGCCGAAGGCGTGCAGCGCACCCGCGTCATCATGTCCACCGTGCGCTTCAAGCGCCTGTCAAAGCCGGAAGCCGATGCCTACATCGCCTCCAACGAATGGCAGGGCAAAGCGGGCGGCTATGCCATTCAGGGCAAGGCGGCGGCACTTATCCCCTTCATCAGCGGTTCGCACAGCAACATCGTCGGCCTGCCGCTGTTCGAAGCCATGAGCATGCTGAAAGAGGCCGGCCTGAAAGATGCCCCGTGAGCAGCGGGTACGAACTTTTCATCGACGAGGTTGACGGCCGCCTTCACGCCGCGGTCACCTGCAAGGGCGTCTTAAGCGACCTTTATGTTGACCCGCTGGACATGACCGCGTCATGGGCCTCGCTCTACGCTGGCAAGGTCGTCAAAATCGACAAGAAGCTGGATGCCGCAATCATCGACCTTGGCAACGGCCTGCAGGGCCTGCTGCCCGCCAAGCACGTTCATGTGCAGGGGGCGGACCAGTCCATCGCCCGCACCGGCATTGCCGAGCTGCTGGCACCGGGGCAAATGATTCTGGTGCAGGTAAAATCCGAAGGCCGCAAGGGCGAAAGCCTCGAGCATAACAAGCTGCCGCGCCTGACCATGAAAATCTACGTCATGGGGCAATACCTGCTGTATAGCCCCGTTTTGAACCGCGTCACCATTTCCCGCATGGTGGATGCGGAAGATACGCTGGCATTGACCACGCGCCTGTCCGGCAAGGGCGGCTGGATTGTGCAGCCCGGGGCGGCAATGGCGAATGCCGGCGCGATTATAAAAGAATCCGAACAGCTGCTGTCTGAGTGGCACATCATCAAGGCCGAGCGCGAGACGGGGGAAAACCGCCCGCGCATTTTAAAAGGCGGCCCCAACGCCATTCACAGGGCCTTGAGCGATTACGGGTCGCCCCACTTCGACCATATTCATGTCGCCACCAAAAAATTGCTCGACCAGATGGTTGCGTGGTGCGACCGGTTTGAGCCGACCCTGGCGACATCCAAACGCCTGCGCCTGTTCAAGCCCGAAAAAGTCGGCCAGAAGCTGTTTGAAATTCACGATATTTTCAGCGAACTTGCCGACATCGGGAACGAGGTTGTCTATCTTCCCTCCGGCGGCACCATTATTTTCGAGACCACCAGAGCCTTTACGGTCGTGGACGTTAACCAGGGCGACGGGGCCAACCCCTTGACCGTCAACGAAGAAGCGGTGGACGCGGTTGCCCGCCATTTGAAGCTGCGGAACATTTCGGGCGCCGTGATCGTTGACTTTATCAGCATGAGCCTGAAAACAGACCGGTTCCAGATTGTCACCCGGCTGGAACAGGCCCTGGCGGCAGATGCCGCAACGGCGCAGGTTCACGGCTTTACCCGCCTTGGCCTGATCGAGCTGACCCGCAAGCGCCGCAACGGCTGGCTGGCGGAAAAGCTGCGCTAGACTTTAATGTTATCGGAGAATGTAGCCACCATGACCGAAATGATGATTTCAAAAGTAATGGCGCTGCTGGGCTTTGTTCGCGACAGCCTGTACCTGCGCATCGAGCCGCAAAAGTTATACGTACGCAACATGCGCACCGACCTTACCTTTAATGAACCCGCCGTCATGGTTATTTCCGGTGCGGGCGACCGCAAGGACATCCGCGCCATCGGCCATACCGTCGCCAAGGCCGCGCTTGAGGCGGATACTACAACCCTCTGGCCGCTGGATGACGGCATCCGCGAGAACGAGGAAGCGGCGCGCGCCCTGCTCGACTACGCCGTGCGCGGCGTTTCCGGCCATACCTTCGTCCAGCCGGTTTTCTATGTCCACATCGCCCGCGAAACCCAGCCGGCCGAAGATGAAGTGAACGCGCTAAAGCAAATCTGCCGTGACATTGGCGCGGGCGAGGTCGTCATGCTCGACCACAAGGACATGCTTGGCGTCACGCCCGAACAGGCGGTGGCGCAGCACACGCCCGCCGCCACATAAAAAAAATCCCCCGGTTATGCCGGGGGATTTTTTTTATATTTCCGTCAGTCTTAACCAAAGAACATGAACTTCGGCACGCCGATTTTGTAGCCGGGAATTTTGCATTCCGCTTTGCTGTCAACGGCGGCGCCGTCCAGCTGCTTTTTCATCTTCTGGAAGTAATAGTCGTCTTCCGCGCGGATGACACGTGTTGTCACGTCGCCGCCGGCGCTGGCAACCTTTTCGGTGCGGTAGTCGCGGTAGATGGCGCGCAGGAAGTTTTCAATGGTGCCCTTGTCGGCATATTTGCCTTCGACGGGGTAGTTCATGAGCAGCAGCGAATCGCAATAATAGCCATCCGCCGACACGGGCGGCTGGGTGTAGTCGATCGGCACCTGCTTGGCGCCCCATTCCTTGAAAATGGTCACGCGCTTGGACGGGTCCATGCTGTCCATGTCCGGCGACACCTTGAAGGGGTCGTTAACCTCGATAAACACGCCGCCCAGCTCCGCATGGCCATTGTCGCGGGCCATTTGCTGCATGGACGAAATGCGGCTGTCCACCATCAGCTTGCCAAGGCCCTTTTCGCGGTGTTTCGGCGAAATGGCGTTATAGGCCAGCAGGCCCACGTTCTGGCCTTCGTAGTAATAGCCGACGCTCATGCCCTTGATGACGTAGTTCTTCGGGTCCTCGAGGTTTTCCCCGAGGATGTTGATGACAACCTTCACCTTGTCAAAGTCGCCGTTGATGGCGCGCTTGAACTTGTCGAGGCTTTCGCGCTCGTCGTCGATCGGGAAGGCCGGCAGGTAAATATCGTTATAGGCTTCCTCCAGCAGGTGCATGAGCTGGGGGGTTTCCTTGGTAATGTTGGCGATCTGTAACACCATCCTTCAATCTCCTCATGAGTCGAATTGGCAAAACATCCATGGCGGTACCCTTGACGGCCCACCCTCCAGCAATCATCTGCTCATCGCAACATTTTCTGATTAATTCGTTTATTATTACATCTGCAGACAGAATCAAGTAAATTCGTATCCCGAGCCAAATTTTTTTCCCCGCGTGGCAATTCTGCGGGACCTGAGGAGAGCGAAATGACCACCCAAAAAGACAGCCTGACCGTCGCGCACTGGGCGCTCAACTTCGCCCGTCCGCTGCAAAATGCCGACGACTGGGTGGCCATGGTGCAGCGCCATATGGAGGCCGCCGCCGCCGAAAAAGCCGACATCCTGCTGATGCCCGAACACCTTGCCGAGCACTGGATGTTCTTCGCGCCCGAAGGCCTGCAACTTTCCGAAGAGACCGGCTGGATGGCGGACACCGCCGCGCTAATATGGCCGAAATTGCAGGAAATATCGCAAAAAACCGGCGTTGCGCTGGTCGCAGGCTCCACCAGCTGGCGCCACGAAACCACCGGCCAGTGCCGCAACCGCGCCTGGATGTTCTTCCCCGACCGCGCCCCCGTCTTCCACGACAAACTGGTCATGACCCCGTCGGAAAAAGACCCGGTCGGCGGCTGGGTTTTCGAGACGGGCGACTCTGTGAAGGTCTTCGAGTGGCGGGGCTTCCGCCTGTCGCTGGTCATCTGCCTTGACGTCGAGATGCCCGCCCTGTCCCACCACCTCGCCCAGCAGGACATCGACCTGCTGCTGGTGCCCTCCATGACCGGAAAACCGGCGGGCTATTACCGAGTCTTTAACTGCGCCCGCGCCCGCGCGGTGGAGCAGATGACCGCCGTTGCCGTCGTCGGCAACATTGCCGGCCCCCTGAAGGACGGCAAGAAGCGGGATGCCTGCCATAGCGGCGCCGCTGTTTACATCCCCTCCGAGGAAGTTTTTGGCCATACCGGCGTTTTCAGCGACCTGCCCGTCCACGGCACAGCCGAGGGCGACGGCAAGGTGCTGTACTCCCGCGACATCCCCCTGCTGGCCATCCGCAACGTGCGCCACGGCAAGGCCGAGGCCTGGCCCGGCCCGTGGGATGCCGGCCACGTCAAGGTCGTTAATAAAGGTTAAGCCGCCTGAAGGCTGCCGCCATACAAAACGCCGCCGGCTTTAAAAGCGGGCGGCGTTTTATTTTTGTTCCGTTTTGGGCTGTTACTTCTTCTTCGGCGGCGTCTTCGACTTGGCGGCAAGGGCGCGCATGGTGTCGATGTGCTTTTGCGAGGCCTGGCCGGGCCGTGTGACGGCTCCGCGCTCCTCCGCCTGCCCGAACTCAGGGCGGCCGCCTTTCAGCGACTGCAGCAGCTCACGCCCGAATTCTCCGGTATCGCGTTCCGAGACCGAGAGCTTTTTGGGCCGCATGGCGGATTTCTTGGCCCCGTCCGGCTTGTCGGCATGGGTAATGGCATGGGTGATGATGCTTTGCAGGTGCGGCGCGACAAGGCCGATAAGAAGGGTCTGGTCCTTCTCGATCATGGCCAGCAGCAGGCGCTGGGCCTTCATGTGGTTGCCATCCGCCTTTTCAAGGGCGTCTCTCACGCGCGACATCGCATATTCACGGCTCATGGCAGTACTCCTTTTGCTGAGGCCAGCATGGCACAAACCGCCGCAAAAGGCAAAATCGCCTTTAAACCAGACATTTAGACCAAAGCGGCCAGCTCTTTGAGGATTTTGTGAATGCCGCGGACGCGCACCGGCATGTCATCCCAGCCGCGCATGAAGACCAGCTTCTGGTCCTCAGGACGGATTTTGGCGGTGCCGGTCTGCTGCTGGATGTATTTAACCAGCTTTTGCAGGTTGATGCGGTTGGAGCCGTGGAAGGAAATAACAGCCCCCTTCGGCCCCGCATCCACGCGTTCGACCCCTGCGGTGCGGCAGAGCTGCTTGATTTCGACAAGATCAAGCAGGTTTTCAACATCTTTCGGCAGCGGGCCGAAACGGTCGATCAGTTCGGCGGCGAAGCTTTCAATCTCCGCCCTGTCCTCAAGCCCGGCAATACGGCGGTAGATGGACAGGCGCAAATTCAGGTCAGGGATATACGCCTCCGGAATAACCACGGCCATGCCAAGGTTGATGACCGGCGACCAATGCTCCTGCGACGGCATTTCCTTGAGGCCGTCGCGGGCGGCGGCAACAGCTTCTTCCAGCATCTGCTGGTACAGCTCCACGCCGATTTCGCGGATATGCCCGGTTTGTTCTTCGCCCAGCAGGTTGCCCGCGCCGCGAATATCAAGGTCGTGGCTGGCCAGCTGGAAGCCCGCGCCAAGGCTGTCGAGCTGCTCGATGGCGTGCAGACGCTGCTCCGCCGACTTGGTCAGCTTCTTTTGCGCCGCGAACGTCAGATAGGCATAGGCCCGCTGCTTGGCGCGGCCGATGCGCCCGCGCAGCTGGTACAGCTGCGACAGGCCGAACATTTCGGCGCGGTGCAGCACCAGCGTATTCGCGTTCGGAATATCAAGGCCGGATTCGACGATGTTGGTGGACAGCAGTACGTCAAACGCACCTTCATAGAAGGCGGACATTTTTTCTTCCAGCTCGTCCGGCGTCATTTGGCCGTGGGCCACCACAACACGCAGTTCCGGCACCAGCGTCTTTAAATTTTCCTGCAGTTCCTCAAGGTCTGAAATGCGCGGGCAGACGTAGAAGGACTGGCCGCCGCGGAAGTGCTCCCGCATCAGCGCATCGCGAATGACGACAGGGTCATAGGGCAGCACGAAGGTTTTGACGGCAAGACGGTCCATCGGCGCCGTGGTAATCAGGCTCAGCTCCCGCACGCCCGACAGCGCCATTTGCAGCGTGCGCGGAATGGGCGTTGCGGTCAGCGTCAAAACATGCACGTTGTCCTTGACGTTCTTAATGCGTTCCTTCTGCTTCACGCCGAATTTTTGTTCCTCGTCAATCACCAGCAGCGCAAGGTTGTTGAACTTGATCGATTCCGCCAGCAGCGAATGGGTGCCGACGATGATATTTACATCCCCGTTCTCGATACCCTTTTTAACCTGGTCCGCTTCCTTGCCCGTCACGAAGCGGGACAGCCATGCAACCCGCACGGGGAAGCCGTGGAAGCGGCGCGCGAAGTTCTGGTAGTGCTGGCGCGCCAGCAGCGTTGTGGGGGCGATGACGGCAACCTGAAACCCCGCAAGCGCCGTAATGGCGGCGGCGCGCATGGCAACTTCGGTTTTGCCAAAGCCCACGTCGCCGCATACAAGGCGGTCCATGGCCTGGTCGTTATCAAGGTCTTCCAGCACATCAACAATGGCTTTCGCCTGGTCTTCCGTTTCGGGGTACGGGAAGCCGGCGGCGAATTTTTCGTAGCTGCCGTCCGTCACCGTAATCGGTTCCGTCTGGCGCAGCACGCGCATGGCGGCAACCTTCAGCAGTTCATTGGCAAGTGCCAGCAGGTCGCGCTTGACGCGGGCCTTGCGGGCCTGCCATGCGGAACCGCCCAGCTTATCCAGCACGGCGCCGTTTTCGGCAGCGCCATAGCGCGACAGCACATCGAGGTTTTCAACCGGCACGAACAATTTATCGCCGCCGGCATAGACCAGCTTCAGGCAGTCGTGCGGCACTCCGTCCACCACCAGCGTTTCCAGCTTCTCGAACTGGCCGACGCCATGTTCGTCGTGAACGACGTAATCGCCCTCGTGCAGCTGGCTGATTTCAAAAATAAACGCGTCGCTTTTCTTTTTCTTTTTGGTAATGCGCGTCAGGCGGTCGCCCAGCATATCCTGCTCGGTCAGCACCGCAGTTTCGGCGGTTTCAAACCCGTGCGCAAGCCCAAGGACGGTAATGGCAAGCTGCGCTTGCGTATTGCCCTTTTCCACGACTTCCATTTTATGCAGCCCCTGCTGCTCCAGAATAGTCTTGAGCCGGTCGCGGGAACCGTTGCTGTAGGCCGCCAGTAAAACTTTTTTGCCGGACCGCGTCAGACGCTCCACGTAATCGCGGATGTGGCTGTATAGCTCGGCTGCGTGCTGGGTGCGAATGTCGCCGAAGTCGCGGGCCTTGCGGGCGCCGGCGTCCTTCTGGCCCGGTGCCGGGGCGAAGGGGGTCAGGTCCACCGTTTCGTGGTGCTGCAACCTTTCCCGCCATTCTTCAACCGGCAGGTACAACAGCTCCATCGGCACGGCGCGGTAGGAGATGGAATGCGTGGCTTCAGACTTGTTCTTTTTGCTGCGCGGAGTATTCGCTTCCGCCTGCATCATGACGCGTCGCGCGCTGAACAGGTCGTCAATCTGCTGGAAGCGCCCTTCCCGTGCCTGCTCCGCCTGGTAATCCAGCGTCACGCGGGCATCCGGCACATAATCGAAAATGGTTTCAAGGTGGTCGTAGTACAGCGGCAGCCAGTGTTCCATGCCCGCATGCTTGCGGCCTTCGCTGATGGAGGCATAAAGCGGGTCGTCATCCTTCACCGCGCCGAACAGTTCGCGGTAGCGCGTGCGGAAGCGGTTGATGGCGTCTTCCGTCAGCAGCACTTCCGACACGGGATAGAGCGCAAGGTCGCTGCGGTCTTCGGTCGTGCGCTGCGTCAGCGCATCAAAGGCGCGGATATTTTCAATTTCATCGCCGAAGCAGTCGATGCGCAGCGGGTCGGCAGAGCCGGAGGGGAAAATGTCGATGAGGCCGCCGCGCAGGGCATATTCCCCCGCCTCCCGCACTGTTTCGGTGCGGTGGTAGCCGTTGGCCCCCAAAAACGCCTGCAGCTGCTTCATGTCTATATCTTCACCCTTGCGCGCGGTGAAGACGGAATTGCGCAAAAGGTCTTGCGGCGGCATCCGCTGCGTTGCGGCGGCAACGGTGGTCAGCACCACCAGCGGCTTGCCTGGCTTGCGGCTGATGAGACGTGAAAGCGCCTTCAAGCGCTCCCCCACCACTTCAGCCGTCGGGGAGATACGGTCGTACGGCAAACAATCCCACGCGGGGAAGCGCAGGACTTCAACATCGGGCGCGAAGAAGTGCAGTGCCTCGTAAATTTCCTCGAATTTCAAATCATCTGTCGTAATGTGCAGCACAGGTTCCGGTGATTTTCGGGCAAGACCGGCCAGAAAAACAGAATCGTATCCCTCCGGTACGCCAAAAAGGGGGTACCGTTCGGGAATGCCGGGGCGTGCCGCGGGACGTCTCGTGGTCATGGTTGTCCCTGTTGTCATTAACGCTTTATGCGCCGTTCAATAGCATTATTACGGATAAAAGGCCAATAAAAGCCGCACCGCCTCGCTATCCTCAGCGGGGGGCAGCGGTTCCTGCCGGGTCAGCCAGTTATATATGTCCGGGTCGCTATTGTTCAAGAAACGGTCATATTCCAGCAGCTGTTCTTCGGTAAAGCCCGGCAGCCGCGCATCGGCAAAGCGGCCCAGCAGCAGGTCAATTTCACGCGTGCCACGGTGCCAGCTGCGAAAGATCAGCTGCTTCCGCTTTATGGATATATTGTCCTCGACCGGTATTTCGTGCATAGTCTGCCTGTTCATTAAATTTAGGGGATAACATATGTCTTCCAGCAAATTCATCAAGGATAATTTTGCCCTCGTCCTTGGCATCGCATTGCCGGTGCTACTTATGGTCGGGTTCATGGTTGCGGCCAATATGCCGACGCTGACGGGCGAACCGCCGAAGTACGATTTCGTTTTTTCGATTGCCGATACTAACTACGGCAATAACCAAATCCCCATCGCCGTGAAGCTGACCGTGGCGAAGGGTGGCGAGCTGCGCGCGCAATATACCAAAACCCCGCCCGCGCAAAACGGTTACAACTATAACGCTTGGAAAAAGCTCTACGTCTATGAGGCTGCCAGCCACAAGGTGCGCGAGCTGCCCTTCCCCTACCCCGCCGATATGGACAAGATGACCGGCACGACGGAAGAGCCCGTGGATGCGACGAAAGGCATGAAGCTGGACACCACGCAAGAGTCTCCCGACGGTTACAGCCTGTCGTATGACGGTTACAGCAGCGGCGGCCTTGTGAACGATGTCTTCATGGGCAGCCGTTACAACAGCGAGCCGCGCCTGCGCAAAGGCAATTCCAGCGTGCCACTGCGCGCGAACGATTCAGCGCCCTTCTACTACCACAATATCGAGTTCATTGGCTGGGCCACCGGAAACGACAGCGGAAAGAAATAAAATGTCTGCAAAAGAAGATGCGCTGGCGGAAATCGTTTCGGCCATCCGCCGCCATAACCTGAAGCTTGATGACATCGCCGCCGCGCTGAAGAACGGTCCGGAGTTCAAGGCCGCTGAATCCAGCAGCATCATCGCCCGCCTGTTCGGCTACATCGGCGGCATTCTGGTCATTTCCGGCTTTGCCATTTACATCGGCATGCAGTGGGACCATATTGACGCGCTCGGGCGCATTATGCTGACGCTGGGGGTTGGCTTCAGCGCCTTCATCCTCGCCCTTGTCTGCAGCTTCGATGCGCGGCTGGAGCGGGCGGCGACACCTATCTTCCTGCTGGCGGCCTGCCTTGAATCCGGCGGTATACTGGTCATGCTGAAGGAATTTTCCCACGGCGGCGACCCTGCCTATGGGCTGCTGTTCCTGCACTTTGCCATGGCGTTGCAGCAGGGCCTTGCCTTCTACAACCGCCAGCGCACGGCGCTGGCCTTTACCACCATTTACTTCACGCTGGGTTTTTTCGCGGTGGCGTTTGACCTGCTGCACGTGCCCGCCTATCAGATCGGGCTTGTCATCGGCTTCTCGCTTGTCTGCATCGGCTGGAGTTTGGGGCAGTCGCGGCACCGTGCACTGGCGGGGCTGATTTATTTTGTCGGATCCATCATGTTCATCGCAACCGCGTGGGACAAGCTGGACAATACGGCATTCGAACCACTGCTGCTGGCCTTGAGCTGCGGCACGATTTTCCTGTCCGTCGTGGCGCGGTCGGGCACGCTGCTGCTGGTCGGCACCTGCGCGTTGATCGGCTATATCGGCAACTTCATGTACGACCATTTCCGCAACGACCTTGCAGGCCCCATCGGCCTTATTCTTGCGGGCGTGCTGCTGATTGGCATTGGCGCGCTGGCCATGCGCATCAACAACAAGTACATCCGCGGCACGAGGTAGCATTTGGCCACGCGCCCCTTCGCCCTGGACCCGCTGTTCCAGTCCACCAAGACCGTGGGCGGCGTGGGCCCGCGCCTGACCAAGCTGTTCGAGAAAATTGCCGGCCCCATGGTGGCCGACCTGCTGTGGCACCTGCCCGCCGGTGTCATTGACCGCCGCTACAGCCCGCCGCTGCGCGATGCGCAACCGGACCGCGTGGCCACCCTGACGCTGCGCATCGAAGAACATATCCCGCCCAAGCGCCACGGCCTGCCCTACCGCGTAAAAGCGACCGACGGCACGGGCTGGATTGATATTACCTTCTTCAACGTCAAGGGTGATTACCTTGAACAAACCATGCCTGTGGGCGATACCCGCGTTGTCAGCGGGCGGCTGGAATTTTACAGCGGCTACCTGCAAATGCCGCACCCCGATTATATTGTGGCGGAAACGCAGCGCGACCAAATTCCGGCGATTGAACCTGTCTATCCCCTCACAGCGGGACTGACGCAAAAAGTCTGCCTTAAAATTATGCGCGGGGCGATTGCGCGGGCGCCTGTGCTGGAAGAATGGCTGGACCCTGCGCATCAGGCGCGGGAAGGCTGGCAGACATGGCAGCAATCACTGCTGGCCGCGCATAACCCAGCGGATGAGGCGGATTTATCCCCCCTCACTCCCGCACGCCGCCGTTTGGCGTACGATGAACTGCTGGCAAACCAGCTGACGATGGCGCTGGTGCGCCAGAACCAGAAGCAGCTGAAGGGCCGCGCCCTGCCCGGCAATAATGAATTGTTTGAAAAGGCGCTGGCCGCCTTCCCCTTCCAGCTGACCCATGCGCAAAAACAGGCGGTTGAAGAAATTCGCGCCGACATGCGGGAACCCGCGCGCATGCACCGCCTGCTGCAGGGGGATGTTGGCAGCGGCAAGACGGCGGTCGCCTTCCTTGCGCTCGTCCACGCCATCGGCTCCGGCGCGCAGGCGGCCATTATGGCGCCGACGGAAATACTGGCGCGACAGCATGAACACAACATTTCCGCCCTTGCGGCCAAAATTGGCCTCAAAACCGTGACCCTGACGGGCCGCGACAAGGGCAAATCGCGCAAGGCTATTCTTGAACAAATCGCCAATGGCGACGCGAATATTGTTATCGGCACCCATGCGCTGTTTCAGGAAGACGTTATTTTCAACGATCTTGCGCTGGCGATTATTGATGAACAGCACCGCTTCGGCGTGCACCAACGCCTGCAGCTGTCGGAAAAAGGCGCCGCCGCCGATATGCTGGTGATGACCGCAACGCCCATTCCGCGCACCTTGACGCTGACGGTATATGGCGACATGGACGTCAGCCGCCTGAACGAAAAACCGCCCGGCCGCCAGCCCATCGACACACGCCTTGTAAGCGACGAGCGCCTGGGCGAAGTGGCGGATGCCCTGCAGCGCAAGCTTGAAACGGGGGAGCGCATTTACTGGGTCTGCCCGCTGGTGGAGGAATCCGAAAAGCTGGACCTTGCCGCGGCGGAAGAACGCTTTTTGCATTTACAGCAGCACTATGGCGCGCGCGTCGGCCTGCTGCACGGACGCATGAAACCCGCCGACAAGGACGCGGTGATGGAGGCGTTTTCGCAAGGGCTGCTCGATATTCTGGTATCGACCACAGTCATCGAGGTTGGCGTGGATGTGCCGCAGGCCACCGTGATGGTGATAGAACACGCCGAGCGTTTCGGGCTGGCCCAGCTGCACCAGCTGCGCGGGCGCATTGGCCGCGGCACCGGCAAATCAACCTGCATATTGCTGTACAGCGCGAAAGCGAGCGAAGTTGCCCGCACGCGCCTTGCCACCATCCGCGATTCAGAAGATGGCTTTTATATTTCGGAGCAGGATTTAAAGCTGCGCGGCGCGGGCGAGATGCTGGGCACCCGCCAGAGCGGCCTGCCGGAATTCAGGCTGGCGAAGGCGGAATTCCACGGAGACCTTATCGCCACAGCCTATGATGACGCGCGCCTTGTCATCCAGCGCGACCCGCAGATGCTCAGCCAGCGCGGCATGGCGCTGCGCACGCTGCTGTACCTGTTCGCGCGTGATACGGCGATTAAGTATTTGCGGTCCGGTTAGCGGGAGCTTTGCTGCACAACTTGCAGCAGCACCTGATGCACCTTGCCCTCGCCCAGAATGCGGGTGGTTTCCTTGGTCAGGCGGTCCTTGACGGCGACAACGTCGATGATATTGCCCTTCATCATCACCCCGCCGGAGCCGAGCGCGCCGTAGAGGTTGCCGATATAAGCATCCGCCAGCTTGGGTTCCAGCGGCTTGATGTCATCGCGCGTGCCGTAAGGCAACTCCAGAGATATAACGAGAGACACCTGCTGCGTCAGTCCCTTGTCGGTGATGATGGGCAGAATGATGGGCTTCATTTCGAAGTATTCAAAATCCGGCTTGATGGCAAGCGCCTTGCCCCCCTCACCGCCGCCCTCTGCTTCCTCCGCCATTGCAGGCGTAACAGACAGCGTCAGTAAAACGCCAAGGATGCAGCACAAGCTGGTGAGTTTGGTGATGTTCATGGTTTTTGAATTCCCGTTTGCCGTCAATGTACTCATTCTGGACCGTATAGATTAATGACAGGTAAAAGCCCCAATGGAAAAAGCATTTACCTTGATTCAATTATCTATTTTACACCTGTTGTGCGTCTATTTTGTGTCGGCGCGCAGCTTGCTGTGATGCACGGAATAGGCAAAGTAAATAACAAGCCCGACCAGCAGCCACAGCACAAACCGCAGCTGCGTCAGGAACGGCAGGAAAAACACCAGCGCCCCGCAGGAAAGCACGCCAAGAATCGGGATGAGAATGCCGAAGGGCGCTTCAAACGGGCGTTTCATGTCCGGGTAGCGGCGGCGCAGAACGATAACGCCAATGCAGACCAGCACGAAGGCCACCAGCGTGCCGATGTTCACCAGTTCCGCCAGCGTGCCCAGCGGAATAAAGCCCGCCATAACAGCCATGACCACGCCGCAAATAACAGTGGTGCGCACGGGCGTGTGCGTTTTTTCGTTCACCTCGCCAAGCGTTGCGGGCAAAAGACCATCCCGCGACATAGCGAAAATAATGCGCGTCAGGCCGTAGTACAGCACCAGCATAACGGTGGTCAGGCCGAAGATGACGCCCGTGGATACCAGAATGGACGCGCCGTTAAAGCCGATCTGCTGCAGGGCATAGGCAACGGGGGAGCCTTCCTTCACGTTCAGCGAAGAATACGGCACGATGCCCGTCAGCACGCCCGAAACGATGATGTAAATAATGGTGCAGAACACGAGCGAGCTTAAAATGCCAATCGGCACATCGCGGCTGGGGTTCTTCGCTTCCTCGACCGCGGTTGAAACCGCATCGAAACCGACGTAGGCAAAGAACACGACCGAAGCACCGGCCAGCACGCCGACCGTTTTACCGTCCGGCAGCGTATCAAACCAGCCGAAGGGCATGAACGGGGTCCAGAGCGAGGGCTGGATATGCCCGACCGATACCGCAAGGAAAATCGCGATGGTGGAGAGCTTCACAATCACCATGACCGTGTTCAGCCGCGCGCTTTGCTTGATGCCGACAATAAGAATTCCCATGAGAATAAGGATAATCGCAACAGCCGGCAGGTTGACGATACCGGGCGTGGCAAGGTGCGTGACCGGGTCATGCGCGAAAGGCCCGCGCGTTAACTGCATCGGCAGCGTCAGGTCAATATTGAGGCCATACCAGTCATGCAGTTTTTGCGTCAGCCCCGCAAGGCCGGTATTGAAATAACCCGACCAGCCGTTGGCGACGGCCGCAACCGACACACCGTATTCCAGCACCAGGTCCCAGCCGATGATCCAGGCCATGAATTCGCCGAAGGCGGCATAGGAATAGCCGTAAGCGCTGCCGCAACCGCCGACGCTGGAGGACAGCTCGGCATAGGCGAGCGCCGCGAAGGCGCAGGCAAAGCCGGAAACGACAAAGGACAGGACAACCGCAGGCCCCGCCTGCTCCGCCGCCGCAATGCCGGTGAGAACGAAGATACCGGTGCCGATGATGCAGCCGATGCCCAGCAGCGTTAAATCCCAGGCCGTCAGCACGGGCAGCAGGCCGGAGGGGCGCGTCAGGTCCGCATCGGGACGTTTGGTGCGAAATAATGTGGCGCGGCTGAACATGGATTGCATGGCGGCTGGGTAGCTCCTGATAAGCGATTTTTCAAATTGGATGGCACAGTCTAGCCCCCCTAAACTGGCAAATCAATCCGGTAATAACGATATACATTGACGTTTCAGGGGCTTGGCGGCATCCTAGGGGAATGCAACAGGTGTTCATCAACCCATGATCGGCGTATTTGACAGCGGCTTTGGCGGCCTTACCATTCACCACGCGCTTATCAACGCGCTGCCGGGGAAAGATTTTGTCTATCTTGGCGACAACAAAAACGCCCCCTATGGCACACGCCCGCCGATTGACGTCTTGACGCTGACCTGCGCCGGGCTTGAAACGCTGTTTGCGCAAGGCTGCACGCTTGTCGTGGTTGCCTGCAACACCGCATCCGTCGTGGCGCTGCGCTGGATCCAGCAGCAGTGGCTGCCCGCACGCCTGAAGCAGGATGGCATCCGCCGCAATATCCTCGGCATCGTCGTGCCGACCATCGAGGCCGCAACGGGCCTGCGCTGGCACGAGGAAAACAAGGACGTCGCCAACGACACGCATAATTCCACCATCGCGGTTTTCGCAACTGCCCGCACGGTTGAAACCGGCACCTACCCGTTTGAAATCCGCAAGCGCCGCCCCGATATAAAAGTCGTGCAGCAGGCCTGCCCCGATCTTGCCAGCGCGATTGAAGCCGGCGCGCCGCGCACCGAAATCCGCAAAATGATCGGCCATTACGTGGCGCAACTGAACGGCCAGCTGAACAACAAAAAACCCGACAGCGTCATTTTGGGCTGCACCCATTACCCGCTGGTGGCGGATATTTTTGCCGAAGCGCTGCCGCCGGATGTTGCCATCATCCACCAGCCGCAGGCCACCGCCGCCGCGCTGAAGGACTATATTGCCACCCACCCCGAATACGTGATGTCTGAAAACGCGCACCATGTTTTCCTCTCCACCGGTTTTTCGGCGGAAGCGCTGCCGTTGATCGAGAAGTTCTGGGGCGGCAAGATTATTTTTCAGAATATATAAACAGCCGACATCCTCACCTTTAATTAAATGTGAAGGCTTCCGCCCTTCGTGTATTCTGTGACCAGAATAACGCTTTGCAGGGCAGGAAAAGTTTTTTTACATGATCAACGTAAACCTTAAAGACCGCATTCAAATCTACCAGCTTGTCGTCGGCCTGACCGTGGTGACGCTGATTTTGATTGGCTGCCTTGTCATCCTCACGCCCTTCTTCCCCGCCATGCTGCTGGCGACCATTTTTACGCTCGCCACGTGGAAGGCTTTTGAATTTATTCAAGCGCGCCTGCACCACAAAACCGCGATTGCGTCGGGCCTGATGACACTGCTGCTGGCCGGCTGCTTCATTGCGCCTATTTTCATCATCGGCACCAGCATTGCCGAAAACTATGCCGTCATTTACGACCGCATCATCGGCTTCATCCAGACGGACGGCGACCAGACCGCCGCCAAGCTGCAGGCCGTGCCATGGGTCGGCGACTGGCTGGTGAAGGGCTGGGGCATGCTGTCCGGCGACAAGCAGCATTTGACCGAGCTGATGCGCCAGTACGCGCAGCCGACCTCCGGCTTTTTACTGACGCTGGCGACAACCATTCTGCATGGCCTGCTGGATATTTCGCTGGGCGTTATCATTTCGTACTTCTTCTTTCGCCATGGTACGCACGTGGCCGTGCGCATCCGCGCCCTTATCGACAAATTCGGCGGCCACCACGGCCAGCATTTGCTGAAAGTTTCAAAGAACACGCTGACAGGCGTGGTCTACGGTATTCTTGGCACTGCGCTGCTGCAGGGTGTTGTCGCCGCGCTGGGTTTCTGGATTGCGGGCGTGCCGGGCGGCACCTTCCTTGGGCTTCTTACCTTCTTCTTCTCCCTTATCCCCATGGGTCCGCCGCTTATTTGGGGACCTGCCGCGCTGTGGCTGTATTCCGAAGGCCAGACCGGCTGGGCAATTTTCCTTGCCATCTGGGGCATGCTGGTTGTCGGCTCGATTGACAATTTCATGAAGCCCTACTTCATCAGCCGCGGCAGCGACCTGCCGTTGCTGCTTGTCCTGCTCGGCATCATGGGCGGCGCCCTCGCCTTCGGCTTCATCGGCATCTTCATCGGCCCGACGCTGCTGGCTCTTGCCTATACCATGATTTTGGAATGGAGCACGACCCGCAGCAAAGCCGGCGAGCAGTTCACCATTTCATCGCAAGGCTGATTTAAAAATGCCCAATAAAAAATCCCGGCATCAACTGCCGGGATTTTTTTATGCCTGACGGGCAGAAAGCTTAAAGCTTGCCCACGGTGCAGGTCGGCTCGAAAGTTTTGGTGCCGGGGTACACGTGCTGCGCCCAGCTGCGGAATTTTTTCTGGTCCATCGCCAGCGCCTGGTCGATGCGCGGAGAGAAACGCTGGCAGAAGGTGGAGGTCGACATTTGAATGGCGTGCTGGGAAATCTGGTTGGCCAGCGTGGTGCGCAGCGTGTGCAGCTTCGCTTCCGGGTTCTTTGCGCCTTCGGCACGATAATGGTCAATCATGTCGGTTTCGTACTTCGAGATCAGGTGCGAGTTTTTCTGCGTGAAGCTTTGGTACTTCATGTAGTTCTGCTGGCCCTGCGGCATGCGCATGCAGGTAAGGCCGATAACCATAAGTTCGCTATGGATGCGCAGGCCCTGCTCCGCCTCGATTTCCTTCGGCGAATAGCAACCGCTGGTGGCGGCAGTTGCTGCGGTAGCCGTAAGGCAGAGTGCGAAAAGAACGGCAATAGCGAGTGTCTTCATGATAGGTCCCTTGAAAATAAACTGGAATTTCAATGTGAAATTCCGACAAGGGATACATAAAAAACCGCGCTATGGCAAGCTATGCTTTGCGTAATCGCTTAAACCGGTGTCAAAACCTCTGCCTTTTCAAAGTATAAGCGCAGGTTGTTGACAACAAGTTGCGCCATGGCCGCGCGTGTTTCATGCGTGGCGGAGCCTTGGTGCGGCTGTAAAACAACGTTATCAAGGCGGCACAGCGCGCTTGGCACATCCGGCTCATTTTCAAATACGTCGAGGCCTGCGCCCGCAATCACGCCGCCTTCCAGCGCGTCAATCAATGCGCCTTCATCCACAATTTTGCCGCGCGCGATATTTATAAGCACGCCGGTCTTGCCAAGGCTTTTCAAAATTTTCGCATTAATCAGGTGGTGGGTGGCGGTATTATACGGGCATGTGACCATCAAAATATCCACGGCTTCCGCCATTTGCTCCAGCCCTGCATGGTAGGGGTAATTCACCCCCTCCTTCCGGCGCTGGCCGTAGTAGGAAACGTCAATGCCGAAGGCTTCCGCGCGTTTGGCCACCGCCTGCCCGATGCGGCCAAGCCCGACAATGCCCATTTTGCGCCCGCGCAGGGCACGACCCAGCGGCAGCTTTCCTTTAATGGCCCACTGGCCGCTGCGCACATAAATATCCCCTTCCACCAGCCGGCGGAAAACGCAAAGCGTCAGGCCGATGCCAATATCCGCCGTGTCGTCCGTCAGCACATCCGGCGTATTGGTGACAACAATGCCGCGTTCTTTCGCTGCCGCAACATCCACATTGTCGTAGCCGACGCCGAAGTGGCTGATAATTTCCAAATTCGGGAAGGCCTTGATGATACGGGCGCTGACGCCAAAGAAAGCGGTCGAAACGATTGCCGTAATATTGTTGCGCAGCTCCGCCAGTTTCGCCTCCGGGTCTTCGGCCTGCCAAAGGCGGTGAATCGTGTAGATTTCTTCCAATTCCTCCAGTTGCGCCGCCGGAATGGGGCCGGTGACGAGAACTTCTTGTGTCATAAGGGTAATTTCCTATTATTATGGATATATTTTTCTGGACAGCCTGACTAAAATATGGTTAATAGTCGCGGTACACAAAAATAGACCCGTTAATGATTAAGATTGCAGGATTGGGATGCAATGAGCAAGAAGCTCTATATCAAAACCTGGGGCTGTCAGATGAACGTTTATGACAGCAAAAAGATGGCCGACGTATTGGCCCCCCTGGGCTATGCCTCCACCGAAGAGCCGGCGGATGCTGATTTGATGATCCTGAACACCTGCCACATCCGCGAAAAAGCCACCGAAAAAGTATTCTCCGACCTTGGCCGCCTGCGCAACCACAAGGAAGCGAAAGCGGATAAAGGTGAAAAAGCCCTTATCGCCGTCGCCGGCTGCGTCGCACAGGCCGAAGGCTCCGTCATCATGGACCGCGCCAATTACGTCGACATGGTCTTTGGCCCCCAAACCTACCACCTGCTGCCGGAAATGATTATGAAGGCAACGGGCGGCAAGCGCGTCGTCAATACCGACTTCCCGCCTGAATCAAAATTCGACAACCTGCCGGAAGCCTCCGCCACGCAAGGCGCCTCCGCGTTCCTGTCCGTGCAGGAAGGCTGCGACAAATTTTGCACCTTCTGCGTGGTGCCCTATACCCGCGGCGCCGAATTTTCACGCCCTGCCGCGCAGGTGCTGGACGAGGCCCGCAAAATGGTGGACCAGGGCGCGCGCGAAATTACGCTGCTCGGGCAAAACGTCAACGCCTATCACGGCGCTGGCGCTGATGGCGCGACCGTTGACCTTGCAAGCCTGATTGCCGAACTTGCCAGCATCAACGGCCTTGCGCGCATCCGCTACACCACATCGCACCCGAATGACATGAGCGACGCGCTGCTGGATGCGCACGGCAGCATTGAAAAGCTGATGCCCTTCCTGCACCTGCCGGTGCAAAGCGGTTCCGACCGAATTCTGGAGCGCATGAACCGCAAGCATACCGCCGCCCATTACGTTGACATCATCGCCCGCCTGAAGCAAAAACGCCCCGACATCGCCCTGTCCTCCGACTTCATCGTCGGCTTCCCCGGCGAGACGGACGACGACCACAAAGCAACGATGGAGCTGGTGCGGACGATTGGTTTTTCTTCCTGCTATTCCTTCAAGTACAGCCCGCGCCCCGGCACCCCCGGCGCAGCCATGGGCGGCATGATCCCCGAGCACACCAAAGACGCGCGCCTGCAGGAACTGCAGGCGTTGTTATTTGCGCAGCAACTTTCGTTCAACCAGACCTTCACCGGCAAAACCGTGCCCGTGCTTTTCGACCGCAAGGGCGACAGGGACGGACAGCTGATGGGCAAGTCACCGTGGATGCAATCCGTCTACGTCATCGCGCCCCAGCGTTTGCTTGGTGAAATTACCGACGTGAATATCGAAAAAGCTTTCCAAAACGGGATGTCGGGCAGTATTGTCACCATCTCCGCCGATTCAACCCCCAGCGAGAAAAGAGAAGCAGCATGAGCGAGCCCAGCGACAAGAACTATACCCAGCACTTCCTTGAGGTAAAAACCAAGTCCGACCGCGGCCTCGCCGAAGTCATGTTCAACAAGCGCCCCGGCCTGAAGCACGTTTTTGAAACGGCTTTCAGCATCCAGTTCCCGCAGCGCACCGCTTACGGCGACAAAATCTTCTTCACGGCAGATTCCGAAGACGCAGCAAACGCACAGAAAGCTTTTGCCACGCTTTCCGGCGTGTACTCTCAAGGTGGTTACATCAACAAAGAAATTATTCGCGGAGTTGCAAACGACATGAATTCGAAAGAAATCCAGCCGACCCCTGCTTCCACTCCCCTCGCTGACAACTTCAGCGCAAAAGCCGCAAACCAGAATGCTTCCGCGCAGCCCGCGAAAGCCAACGGCGGCTTCACCCCGAAGAACCCGTCCCAGGCGGCTCTTTCCGAAACCATCGACAACAGCATCCTGACCTTCGCCATCGGCTCCGCCGGTACGGGCAAGACCTACGTTGCCGTTGCCAAGGCGGTTGAAGCGCTGAAAGCCGGCAAGGTCAAGAAAATCCTCCTCGCGCGTCCCGCACAGGCCGCCGGCGAAGACCTCGGCTACCTGAAGGGCGACGCCAACGAGAAGCTGGCCCCCTACATGCGCCCCCTGTACGACGAGCTGGAAAAAACCTTCGGCCGCAACTACCAGAACATGCTGACCAACGGCACGATCGAGATCGTTCCCGTCGGCTTCATGCGCGGCCGCACCTTCACCGACAGCTTCATCATTCTCGACGAAGCCCAGAACACCTCGGTCGAGCAAATCAAGATGGCGCTGACCCGTATCGGCGAGCGTTCCAAAATGGTTGTGACCGGTGACGAAGACCAGATCGACCTTAAAGACCGCGACAAGTCCGGCCTCATCTACGCTGCAACCCGTCTCTACGGCAAGCAGGACGTGGGCGTGCACAAGTTCGGCCCGTCCGACATCGTGCGCCCGAAAATCGTCATGACCGTCGTTGAAGCCCTTGGCGAAGAAAACCAGGCGCCGAAGCCGCTGCCGGAAGCTTATTCCAGCACCTTCCAGCCCACGGTTGCAGCTGAAGCCAAGCCGGAAGTCACCGCCGACGCAACGCCCGCGGCACAAACCAACAAACCCCAGCAAAAACAAGGCGGTACCAACCCCCGCTGGAAGCGCTGAACGGCATAGCAAATATTAGTCTTTTACTGTTAAAGTAGGGTTAGTTACAACTAACCCTACTTTTTTTTGAATGGGAGATTCCTTTTTTGGCCAAAGAAGCCGTACGCCGTGTCGGACTGCAGTTCGACGACAACGCCCTTGTCCCCCTCCTGTTCGGTGAGCATGACTGCCACCTCGCCCAGATCGAAGAAGAACTGGACGTGGAAATTTCCTCCCGCGGGAATGAAATCGTCATCATCGGCTCGAAGCCCAAAATCCATGCGGCGCAGGCCGTTTTCGATGTTCTGTGGGAACGCCTGCTGAAAGGCATGCCCGTCGGCGTCGAGGAAGTGAACGCGGCGCTGCAGGTGGCAAAATCCCCACTCGACCGCTCCTCCCGCGATATGGCTATGACGGCGCTGAAAGACGCGCACATAGACATTAAGGCCAAGAACAAAAAAATCACCGCCCGCACCCCGAAGCAGGCCGAATACCTCGACGCCATCCGCAACAACGCCCTTGTCTTCGGCCTTGGGCCTGCCGGTACCGGCAAGACCTTCCTTGCGGTCGCACAGGCCGTGATGATGATGCAGGAAGGCCAGATTGATCGGCTTATCCTCTGCCGTCCCGCGGTTGAAGCGGGCGAACGCCTTGGCTTCCTGCCCGGCACAATGCAGGAAAAAATCGACCCCTACCTGCGCCCGATTTATGACGCATTGCACGACATGGTGCCGGCCGACCATATCGCGAAACGCCTTGCCGACGGCACGATTGAAATTGCCCCCCTCGCCTTCATGCGCGGCCGCACGCTTTCGAACGCCGTCGTCATCCTTGACGAGGCGCAAAACACCACGCCGACGCAAATGAAAATGGTGCTGACACGCATTGGCGAAGGCAGCCGTATTATCGTGACGGGTGACTTGTCGCAGACCGACCTGCCGAGCGGCATGAAATCCGGCCTGCGCGATGCGGTTGAAGTGCTGCAGGGCGCGAAAGACGTCGCCTTCGTCAGCTTCGATGAAGCCGACGTTGTGCGTTCCCGCCTCGTCAAGAATATCGTCGAGGCTTACGACCGCCGCGACAAGAAAATGCCCAAGAAGAGCGTTCAGGACCTCGAATGATTACCCTTACCATCTACCTCGAAGTCGCCTCGAAGAAGTGGCAGCGCGCTTTCGTGAGAATGCCGGAGAAGATCGAGCAGGCCGCCGCCGCCGCGTTTCTCTATGCCAAAAAGCCGCGCAGCTTTGATGACCGCAACTTTGAAATCTGCATCACGCTGTCGGATGACCGCCTGATGAAGGACCTCAACCACACCTACCGCGGCAAGAACATGCCCACCAACGTGCTGTCCTTCCCGCAATTCAAAATGGCGGGCCTGAAGGCACGCGACCTTGACAGCTTCCCCGACCCGGACGGCCTGCCGCTGGGCGACGTGGTGCTGGCGCACAGCACCATTAAAAAGGAATGCAAGGAACAGGGCAAAACGCTGGAAAACCACGTTATCCACCTTGTCGTCCATGGCACGCTGCACCTGCTGGGCTACGACCACATGAAGCCCGCCGAAGCCAGGAAGATGGAAAAGCTGGAATGTGACATTCTGCAAAGCCTTGGCTACCCTGACCCCTATCAAGAAGATGAACATGAAACCGAACCTAAACGTCGCAGGCGCTGACCGGATGGAAGACTCCCCCCTAAAGAAAACCGACACCGCCATCATCCTTCCCGAAACGTCGAAGGCGGAGGCTGACCGCAAGCTGTTCCGCTGGGTGCGCAACCTGCTGCCCGCGAAGGAAACGCTGCACGACAACGACAGCCTGCGCGACGCGATTGAAGAGCTGATGGAGGAAAAGGAAGATTCCCCCCAGTCCGCCGTCGCCGCGCATGAACGCCGCCTGATCACCAACATCCTTGAGCTGCGCGACCTGCCCGTGATTGACATGATGGTGCCGCGCGCCGATATCGTCGCCATTTCGCTGGACGCCACGAAGGACGAGCTTTACGCACTGCTGTCGCAAAAGCCGCACAGCCGCATCCCGGTTTATAAAGGCGACCTCGACAACATCGTCGGCGCGATCAACATGAAAGACATGGTCGCCAATATGGCGAACGATACGGAGTTCGAAATAAAGGACATCATGCGCGATGTCCTCGTCGTCTCCCCCGCCATGCGCGTGATGGATTTAATGCTGCAGATGCGCCAGTCAAAAGTGCACATCGCCTTCGTGGTTGACGAATTCGGCGGCATTGACGGGCTTATCACCATCAACGACCTTGTCGAAGCCATTGTCGGCGAAATTGACGACGAGTTCGAATTTGAAATTACCCCGCAGTTCATCGAACGGCCCGACGGCTCCGCCATTGCGGATGCCCGCTACCCGATCGAGGAATTCGAAAAGCAATACGGCGACCTGTTTGCCGAAAATGAAGAGCATGAGGAAGTCGATACGCTGGGCGGCCTTGTGACCTACATTGCCGGCCACGTGCCGACGCGCGGTGAAGTCGTGCGCCACGGTTCCGGTGTCGAGTTCGACGTCATCGATGCCGACCCGCGCCGCGTTACCCGCGTGCGCATCCGCAACCTGCCCAAGAAAGAAGCCAAGTCGGCTGATAAGGGCTGATTATTACAAGAGCCAATCCATGATCTACGCGCCGTTCAAAACCCATCTGGAATCCCTGTCGGGTTTCAGGAAGTTCTTCGTATCCGCCTGCCTTGGCGCATTGATGACGCTGGCCATGCCGCCCTTCGGCCTGTTCCCCGCGCTGTTCATCGCCCTGCCCGCCTTTGCTGTGCTGGCGCGCAGTGCCGCAACGCGCGGCGGCAGCTTCATGACTGGCTGGGGCTTCGGCATCGGCTATTTCGTCTTTGGCCTGTACTGGATCAGCGCGGCGCTGTTTGTGGACATCGACCAGTGGAAATGGGTATTGCCGCTGTCACTCATCATCGGCCCGTCGGTGCTGGCGTTGCTGTACGGCTTCATCACCCTGCTGGCGCACCGTTACCGTCAGGATGCGGTTGCCCATGCTATCGGCCTTGTCGCTGCCTTCTCCGGCATTGAATGGCTGCGCGGGCACATGCTGACGGGCTTCCCGTGGAACCTGCCCGGCGCGTCGTGGGATTATGTTTTGCCCGTCATGCAGGTCGCGGCGTTTACCGGCATTTACGGCCTGTCGCTGCTGACGTTGTTCTGGGCCATGCTGCCGGTGCTGCTGAAGCACAACAAGTGCGTCGCGCATGTCGCCATTGTCACCCTTGTCGTGGCGCTGGCGGGCGGCGCCATTCGCCTGTCGCTTTACCCGACAACGCCGGTGCATAACCCCGCCGGCGGCGACATGATGGTGCGCATTGTACAAGGCAATATTCCGCAAGATACCAAGTGGAATAAAGACGACGACTGGAAGCATTTTGAAACCCATTTGAAGCTGAGCGAAGCCAAAACACCCTTCCCGCCCAGCTTCGTGGTCTGGCCGGAAACCGCCGTTTCCGCCGACCTCACCCAGTTTCCCGAAATTGCGCACCTGATGTGGCTGCGCATACCCAAGGGCACATGGCCGATTGTGGGCAGCCTGCGAGTGGACGACTCCGTGGCCTCAAACCCAAAGTTCTACAACAGCGTTACCCTGCTGAAGCCGGACGGCACGGTTGACCATGAATATAACAAGCACCACCTTGTGCCATTTGGCGAATACATTCCCTTCCGCGAAAAGCTGGGCGTAACGCCGATTGCGCTGGCGGTTGCCAATATTGGCGACTTCACGCGCGGCGGCGGCGCTGAAACCGTGCGCCCCAAAGACCTGCCGCCCTTCGCGCCGCTGGTCTGCTACGAAGTTATTTTCCCGCATGACATCATCGATGAAAATGACCGCCCCAGCTGGATCGTCAACGTCACCAACGACGGCTGGTACGGCAATTCAACCGGCCCCTACCAGCACTTCGCCAGCGCCCGCATGCGCGCGATTGAAGAAGGGCTGCCGCTTGCCCGCTCCGCCAATACCGGCATTTCCGGCATGATCGACCCTGTCGGCCGCGTGACCGCCCGCCAGCCGCTGCAGACCGAAGGTTACATTGATGCCGCGCTGCCCGAAGCCATACCGCCGACGCTGTACAGCCAGTACGGCGACCTTATATTTGGCCTGATGCTGGCGTTCTTTATCGGCTGGGCAGAAGTGCTGCGCCGTTCTGCGCCCGTACAAAAAACCGTGGCGGCATAAGGGCCTGCGGCGGGCGTTTAGCATACACCATCAGGTTGAATACTATTGTATGTTGACAAGGATGGGTTGCGTATGTATATAGCTTACTTGAGTTAGTATCAAGGACGCCCGCTTAATGCCCCGCACCCGTGAAGACAACGATGCCCCCCACCCCGTCGATATCCATGTCGGCGCGAAAGTGAAGAATCGCAGGTTGATGCTGGGGCTAAGCCAGGAAGAACTGGCGAAATCCGTCGGCGTGACCTTCCAGCAGGTGCAAAAGTACGAACGCGGCACCAACCGCATCAGCGTCAGCCGCCTTGCCGAAATTTCAACCGCGCTTAAAACCTCCATCGACTATTTCCTTGATGGCGCCATCAGCCTTGTGCCGGGCAAGAAGTTAGCCATAAAAGGCTTCTCCGATAGCAAGCAGGAAAGCCTGCAGCCCGACCCGATGATGAGCCGTGATGTTATCGAACTGGTGCGTGCCTATCAGGCCATCACCTCGCCCAAGCTGAAAAAGCAGGCGCTTGAAATTCTCAAAACGCTGGCGCAAAACGCAATAAACGAATAAGTTTCGCGACCTTTTTTGGTTGTCGCAGCCATTCCATATCGCGTATAAATCAATGAATTCAGGGCTAATCTGGCACGAAAGGGTATTTCCATGGCCGATCACAAGTATATCTTCACCAGTGAATCCGTTGGCGAAGGCCACCCCGACAAGCTGTGCGACCGCGTATCCGACGCGATTGTGGATGCGTACCTGAACGCAGACCCCTATGCCCGCGTCGCAGCGGAATGCCTTGCGACCACCGGATTCCTTTGCATCGCCGGCGAAACGCGCGGCCCCGCCTCCATCACCAAGGACTTGATTGAAACGATCGCCCGCCACGCGGTGCGCGACATCGGCTACAAGCAGGAAGAATTCCACTGGGAAAAAATCAAGATCGACATTCGCCTGCACGCGCAGTCGGCCGACATTGCCGCGGGCGTTGACGCCGCGGGCAACAAGGATGAAGGCGCGGGCGATCAGGGCATCATGTTCGGTTACGCCTGCCGCGAAACCGACACGCTTATGCCCGCCGCCATCCACTACTCCCACGCGATTTTGAAATCGCTGTCGGAAGCCCGCCATTCCGGCGCGCTGTTCAAGCTGGGACCGGATGCGAAAAGCCAGGTATCGCTTGAATACGTCAACGGCAAGCCCGTGCGCGCAACCTCCGTCGTCGTCTCGACGCAGCATGACGCTTCCGTCAGCCAGGAAGAAGTGCGCGAAATGGTGCGCCCGCACGTTGAAAACATCCTGCCCAAGGGCTGGATGTGCGCGGAAGACCAGTTTTACGTCAACCCCACCGGCCGCTTCGTCATTGGCGGGCCGGATGGTGACAGCGGCCTCACCGGCCGTAAAATCATCGTCGATACGTACGGCGGCGCTGCGCCCCATGGCGGCGGCGCATTCTCCGGCAAGGACCCGACGAAGGTCGACCGCTCGGCTGCCTATGCCGCGCGCCATGCTGCAAAAAACATCGTCGGCGCGGGCCTTGCCGACAAATGCACCATTCAGGTGTCGTATGCTATCGGCGTGTCGCACCCCATTTCGCTCTACGTCAACACGCACGGCACCGGCCGCTATGATGATGATGCGCTCAGCCAGGCCTTGAGCGCGGTTGCAGATTTCCGCCCCCGTGCCATCCGCGAGCGCCTTGCGCTCAACAAGCCCATCTATGCCCGTACGGCAGCTTATGGCCACTTTGGCCGCCAGCCCGAAGCGGACGGCGGCTTCACGTGGGAAAAGCTCGACCTCGTCGAGGCGCTGAAAGCGGAAATTTCCAACAAGAAATACCGTCCGGCGGAGCGCGAAGGCAACGTCGCCGAATTCAAGCGTTAAGACGCTTATGACGGGCGACAATCCAGAAGGCGCAGATACGCCCCGCCAGCCCATGTTCTATGGCCGGCGCAAGGGCAAGCCTATCCGCCCCGGCAAGCTGACGGCTTACGATGCCGTCATGCCGCTGGTGCAGGTTACCCTGCCCGAAGGTACCGCGCCCGTGAACCCGCGCAGCTTTTTCAATGGCGCCTATGACACCGTCTGGATGGAAATTGGCTTCGGGGATGGCGAAGTACTGTCGCACATGGCCGCCAATAACCCGAACGTCGGCATCATCGGCTGCGAGCCTTTCATCAACGGCGTTTCCGCCCTGTGCCGTGATATCCGTGACAAAAACCTGAACAACGTACGCATCTGGCAGGATGATGCTCGGCTGCTGTTGCCGCGCCTTGAAGCGCACAGCCTTGACCGCTGCCTGCTGCTGAACTCCGACCCATGGCCGAAGACCCGCCACCACAAGCGCCGCTTCGTGCAGCAGGAAACATTGGATGAATTGCACAGGCTGCTAAAAACCGGCGCCGAGTTCCGCATGTCTACCGACCATGCCGACCTTGCCGCGTGGGAGCTGGAGAAGACCTACCATCACGGCGGCTACAGCTGGAACGCCACCTGCGCCGCCGATTGGCGCACAAGGCCCGCCGACATGCCGCAAAGCCGCTACCAGCGCAAAGGCCAGACGCAGGGCCGCGAAACCGTATTCCTGAGCTTCACGGTTTTATAAATTTCCGGTTTTATAAATTTTACGGCTGGAACTTCGCGGGCTTCGCTATGGCGGTCACGGCGGCTTCCGGCTGCGATGCGCCTTTGTCGTGAAATTCATTTTTGTTTCCTTTGCGGGACTGGTAGCCGGCTTATTTTCGCCGAATGCATTCCCGTAATATTTAAAAGTCAATTTTATTGCCATAAATATTTGAATTTTCATGATAAAGATGAAATTTATATTTAAATCGCCCCGCTGCCGCCCGTGCCGCCTGCCCGCGCTGAATGACGGGAAACCACGGCATTTTCGCGGAAAACAGCGGCAAACCGTGCGATTCAGCTTGCATAAACCGCCGTCTCTACTATATATAACTCTATAAATCCCAAAGCATTGATACAAAGGGTGGGCTCCAACGGAGCCCGCGCTTCCGCTTGGGGATAACCAGCAACGCACTTTCAAGGATGACAATGGATACGAACCCATTGATGAAACGAGTACAAGCAGCAATAGCCCCCATGGCGAATACCATGGGCTATGAAATTGTGCGCGTCATCCTCGTCGGCGCGGGTTCCGGCACGCCCACCCTGCAGATCATGGCGGAGAAACCGGACGGCACGATGCAGCTGGAAGATTGCTCGCGCCTCAGCCAGGCTGTTTCCGCCATCCTCGATGTCGAAGACATTCTGGCGGATAAGTATTACCTTGAAGTCAGCTCCCCCGGCATTGACCGCCCGCTGACCCGCCTGAAGGACTTTGACCGCTACAAGGGTTTTGAAACCCGCGTTGAAGTCAGCACGCCCATTGAAGGCCAGCGCAAGTTCAAGGGCATGCTGAAAGGCATCGACGGCGAAATGATCTTGCTGGAAGACGAAAACGGCAAGGCGCATACCCTGCCCTTCGATACGGTTGAAAAGGCCAAGCTGCTGCTGACCGACGCGCTTGTTGAAGCCGTCACCAAGAAAAGCGGCAAAAAGAAGAACAACAAAAACGCCGGTGCCGGCGACAACGATAACGACGACGAAGAATTTGACGAAGACCTTGGCGATGGCAGCCCCTACGCGGTGCCAACCCCCAAGAAAAAGCCCGTCTACAAAGGCGGCAAGTCCAAAGCGCCGAAATCCAAAGACAAGAACAAACGCAAATAACAACCTTTACGCACAATAGATAATAACAGGAAAAATCAGGAAACAAGCCATGCAAGAACTTCTTCAAGTCGCCGACGCCGTCGCCCGTGAAAAAAGCATCGACCGCGAGATCGTGATTGCCGCCATGGAAGAGGCCATTCAAAAGGCCGGCCGTTCCAAGTACGGCTACGACCACGACATCCGCGCGCAAATCGACCGCAAAACCGGCGAGATCGAGCTGTTCCGCTACCGCGAAGTCGTTGAAGAATTCACGCCCGACGCGCCCGAACTGGAAGCACGCCAGATTTTGCTGAAAGCCGCGAAGAAGATTAAAACCGACACCGCCATCGGCGAATTCATCGTCGACAAGCTGCCGCCGCTCGATTTCGGCCGCATTGCCGCGCAAACCGCAAAACAGGTCATCTTCCAGAAAGTGCGTGACGCAGAGCGCGACCGCCAGTTCGAAGAATACAAAGAACGCGCCGGTGAAATCGTTTCCGGCGTCGTCAAACGCGTCGAATACGGCAACGTCACCGTTGACCTTGGCCGCGGCGAAGGCTACCTGCGCCGCCAGGACGCCCTGCCCCGCGAACACTTCAAAAACGGCGACCGTATCCGCGCCTACATCCACGAAGTGCGCCGCGAGCAGCGCGGCCCGCAAATTTTCCTGTCCCGCGTCCACCCCGAATTCCTCGCCTGCCTGTTCCGTCAGGAAGTGCCGGAAATTTATGATGGCGTCATCGAAATCAAAGCCGTCGCCCGCGACCCCGGTTCCCGCGCGAAAATCGCGGTGCTGTCGCGTGACAGCTCCATCGACCCCGTCGGCGCCTGCGTCGGCATGCGCGGCTCGCGCGTTCAGGCCGTTGTCGGCGAACTGCAGGGCGAAAAAATCGACATCATCCCCTGGACCAACGATGTTGCGACCTTCGTCGTCAACGCGCTTGCGCCCGCGGAGGTCACCAAGGTCGTCCTTGATGGCGATACCCACCGCCTTGACGTGGTCGTGCCGGACGAGCAGCTCAGCCTCGCCATCGGCCGCCGCGGCCAGAACGTGCGCCTCGCGACCCAGCTTTCCGGCTGGAACATCGACATCATGACCGAAGCCGAAGAAACCGAGCGCCGCCAGAACGAATTCAAGACGCGCTCCGCCCTCTTCATCGCCGGCCTCGACGTTGACGAAGTCATCGCCCACCTGCTGGTGGTCGAAGGCTTTACCTCCATCGAAGACGTTGTCGAAACCTCCGTCGACGAACTGGCCCGCATTCAGGGCTTCGACAGCGACGTTGCCGCCGAGCTGAAAAACCGCGCGTCCACCTACCTCGATGCGAAAAAAGTCGAATTCGACAAAAAATGCATCGAGCTTGGCATCGCGACCGAACTTTCCAACCTCAAGGGCCTCAGCCAGGAAATGGTGCTGGCGCTTGCAGACAAGGGCGTCAAGACGCTGGATGATCTCGGCGACCTCGCCGGTGACGAGCTGCGCGAAATCGTGGGCGAAAGCACGCTGACGGAAAGCCAGGCGAACAACGTCATCATGGCGGCCCGCGCAAGCTGGTTCCCCGAGGAAACACAGGCGGCCAGCGCCTGAGCCGATGGGTAAAGGTCTTCCGCGACGCTGATACTTAAAACAACAGGACAAAGACACGCAAATGGCAGACAATTCTGATAAAGAACCCAAAAAACTGAGCCTGTCGGGCAAAGGCACACTCAGCCTTAAAGCCCCAGTGGGCGCAGGCGGTGGCGCGCGCCAGAACGTGGCAATGAGCCGCAGCGCAAAACCGGTCGCGGTCGAAGTAAAGAAAAAGCGCGGCGCACAGGCCGAAGCTGCCAAGCACGCCGCCGAAAGCGAAGCGAACGACCTTCACCTGACGGAAGCCGAGCGCGAAGCCCGCATCCGCGCCCTGCAGCACGCGCAGACGGCGCCGAAGGAACAGCCCGCCACGCAGTATCAGACCAAGCTGGTCATTAAAAACCAGCCGGAACCTGAAGCCGCCCCCGTCGAAGCCGGCCCCACTGCCGCCGAGATCGAGACGATGTCGCCGGCCGAGCGTGCCCGTGAACAGGAACTGGCCAAGCTGCGCAAAATCAACGAAGCCGAAGATGTTGAACGCCGCCGCCGCGATGCCGCGCGCCCCGCGCCCACGTCCAACCGCCCGGCCGCAGCTGGCGGCAACGCCGCCCCCGCCGCCCCCGGCAGCGCGGATGAACGCCGCCCCATCGTCCGCAACTATGGCCGCGATGCAGAACCGGCTGCGCCCGTTGATGACGCCAGCAAAAAACGCGGCGCAAACCGCTTTACCCCGAAACTGAAACGCGGCGGCAAGCTGACCGTCAGCCAGGTGCTGAACGACGGCTTCGAAGACCGGGATTCCAAGAGCCCCTCGATGGCAGCGCAGCGCCGCGCCCGCGAACGCATGCGCCTGAAAATGGCGCAGGCTGCGCCGCAGGCCAAGCAAATCCGCGAAGTCATCGTGCCGGAAGTGATTACCGTACAGGAACTTGCGAACCGCATGTCGGAGCGCATGGGCGACGTTGTGAAGAAACTCATGGGCCTTGGCATCATGGCGACCGGCAACCAGCCGATCGACGCGGACACCGCCGAGCTGGTCGTGGGCGAATTCGGCCATACCATCAAGCGCGTTTCGGAATCCGACGTTGAAACCGGCCTGAAGGGCGCGGAAGATACAGAAGAAAACCTGCAGCCCCGCCCGCCCGTCGTGACCATTATGGGTCACGTCGACCACGGCAAAACCTCGCTGCTCGACGCCATCCGTTCCACCAACGTCGTGAAAGGCGAGGCCGGCGGCATTACCCAGCACATCGGCGCTTACCAGATCACGACGAAGTCGAACCGCCAGATCACCTTTATCGATACCCCCGGCCACGCGGCCTTCACCGAAATGCGCGCCCGCGGCGCTGACGTCACGGACATCGTTGTCCTCGTCGTCGCGGCGGATGACTCTGTCATGCCGCAAACGGTTGAGGCTATCAGCCACGCAAAAGCTGCTGGCAAGCCGATGATCATTGCCATCAACAAGTGCGACTTGCCCACCGCCAACCCCAACAAGGTCCGCCAGGAACTTCTGCAATATGAAGTCGTGACGGAAGACATGGGCGGCGACAGCCAGAGCGTCGAGGTTTCTGCCAAGACGCGCAAAGGCCTTGAAACCCTTGAAGAAGCTATCCTGCTGCAGGCCGAAGTCCTGCACCTGCGCGCCAACGCGGACCACACCGCCGTCGGCGCCGTCATCGAGGCACGCCTTGAACAGGGCAAAGGCTCGGTTGCAACCGTTCTCGTGCAAAAAGGCACGCTCAAGACCGGCGACATCTTCGTTTCCGGTACCGAGTGGGGCCGCGTGCGTACGCTGCATAACGACCGCGGCCAGCTGATCAAGTCCGTACCGCCCGGTCAGCCGACCGAAGTACAGGGCCTGACCGGCACGCCCGAAGCCGGCGACGACTTCGTCGTGGTGGCGGATGAAGCCAAAGCCCGCGAAGTTACCGAATTCCGCCTGCGCAAAAAACGCGCATTGCATGCCGCGAAATCGAAAGGCCGTTCGCTCGACCAGATGATTTCTGACATTCAGGCCGGTTCCGCCAAAATGCTGCCCGTCATCATCAAGGGCGACGTGCATGGTTCCGTCGAGGCTATCGTCGGCGCGCTCACCAAGGTGACCGCTGAAAACAAGGAAGTGAAAGTGCAGGTCCTGCACTCCGGCGTCGGCGCGATTACCGAATCCGACATCACCCTTGCCAACGCCTCCAACGCAATCATCATCGGCTTTAACGTGCGTGCGAACCCGCAGGCACGCGATATGGCGAAGCGCGACGGCGTTGAAGTCCGCTATTACTCCATCATTTATGAAGTCATTGATGAAGTGAAAGCCCTGCTTTCCGGCCTGCTCTCCCCCGACCTCAAGGAAAAGTTCATCGGCTACGCGGAAATCCGCAAGGTCTTCAACGTTTCCAAAACGGGCAAGATTGCCGGTTGCTTCGTTACCGAAGGTCTCGTCAAGCGCGGCGCGAAAGTCCGCCTGCTGCGCGACAACGTCGTCATCCACGAAGGCACCCTCAAGACCCTGCGCCGCTTCAAGGACGAAGTCCGCGAAGTGCAGAAGGGTTACGAATGCGGTATGGCCTTTGACAACTACGACGATATTAAAGACGGCGACATGATCGAGGCGTTCGAGATTGAATCGACCGCCCGTACACTGGAAGGCAGCGCGTAAGGCATAGATCGTGACGAAACGCCGCCCCACACAAACCCGCAAACCGCCGGGCCAGCGCCAGTTACGCGTTGGTGAGCGCATCCGCCATATTCTGGCGGGTGTCCTGCGCCGCGGGGAACTGCATGACCCGCTGCTGGCCGATGCCGCCCTCATTACCGTGACCGCGGTGGAGCTGGGGCCGGATCTCAAGCATGCCACAGCCTATATCATGCCGCTCGGCGGCAAGAACGCGCCGGATATCGTTGAAGCCCTCAACAAAGCAAGCGGCTACTTCCGCGCGCAGGTCGCGCCGGAACTGGACATGCGCTTCTCCCCCAAAATCAGCTTCCGCATCGACCACAGCTTCGAGCAGGCATCGCACATCGACCAGATCCTCCGCCAGGACCGCGTCCAACGCGACCTCGCCGCGCAGGACGACGACGAGGATGAACAGGACGCGTAAGCGCACCCTGCCCCCTTAGCCCATTTTTTTCTTCAGCTGAATTCTAAATTACGCCGCGCGCCGCGTTGCGATGATGCGTGCGAAATCCTCCGCAAACAACTGCTGCATGGCGGGGTAAAAAGTAAAGCCGTTTTGCTCCAGCTTCTTTTGCATACCGTCCATCACATCCAGCCAGTCGCCCTGCTTGGTGAAAGATTCGTAATAGGGTTTCTCCCACGGCTCGGTCGATTTTACGCCCATCAGCACGCCGACAATCGCTTGCGAATCTGGCGCCAGCCGCCAGAAGCTGAGGTATGGCGGGAACATTTTATATGGCATGGCTTGCACATAGCCTTGCTCGGCCAAATGGGCACGCGCGGCTTCCGCCAGCTGCAGCTGCCCTTCGGCGAAGAAGGCATGTTCGTTGAGCCGTTCGATAAGGTCGGCAAAGCTCGCAATGGTGTACGGCACCCACAGCCGCACGGTGCGGCCGTTTTTCTGGCCGTTAACCGTGATCATTTGCAGGGCCGGATAATCCTTCAGCCCCGTCACCTCATTCCAGCGCAGTGATTTCACGCCGGAAAAAAGGCCGCGCACTGTCATGCCCGCATCATCCAGCCGCGCGAAATATTTGCGGGGATCGACAAGGCAGGTATATGCGCCAAGGCCGAAGCCGAGCAGCAGGAAAATTCCCGCCCAAACATCGTCCCGCGGGTGATAGCAGCAGCGGGACGACGGCAGCGTGGCATCCGGCCCCAGATATTTCCATGCAATCATGGCAAGCGGCCCCACGGCACACAGCGCGCAGACAGCACCCAATGCCGTCAGGAAGTAGCGCGTGCGCAGGCCGTAGCTGAAAATTTCTGCCCCGCCCGCGCGCCTTGGTTTTTCATCACGGCTTTGCCTGAAGGCGCGGAACAGCGGAATGCCGATGAACATGATAACGGTCGTGATAATGCCGACAATCACCATCCGCCGTGCGTCTATATCCACGATATTCTGCCCTTCATCATGTTTTCGGCGACTCCTCTGCCACCGGCTCGTTTTTATTTCTAGCATAGCCACCAAAAGAAATCACTGGACGGCGGCGCGTAGCGGTTTTATAAACCTTTGACCTTGTTACTTTTTCAGGAAAATCGCGCAAAGCATGGCCCGCAATAAAAAAGGCACGCCCGTTCACGGCTGGCTCAACCTCGACAAGCCGCTGGGCATGACATCGACGCAGGCCGTGGGCCGCGTGCGCCGCATTTTGAACGCGCAGAAGCTGGGCCATGCCGGCACGCTCGACCCCCTTGCGACCGGGATTTTGCCGATTGCCTTGGGCGAAGCCACCAAAACCATCCCCTTCGCGCAGGACCGCGACAAGGTTTACCGCTTCACCGTCAAATGGGGCGAAGCCACCAATACGGATGATTGCGAAGGCACGGTCATTTCGACGTCCGACCAGCGCCCGACGCCAGAGGCCATCACCGCCCTGCTGCCCCGGTTTATCGGCACGATCAGCCAGATTCCGCCCCAGTTTTCCGCCATTAAAATTGACGGGGAGCGGGCCTATGACCTCGCCCGTGCCGGCGAAATAGTGGAGATTAAGGCCCGGGAAGTGACTGTTTATGCCCTGAAACTGCTTAAAACCGCCGAAAACGAGGCCGAATTCGAGCTGGAATGCGGCAAAGGCACCTATGTGCGCTCCATTGCCCGCGATTTGGGGCAGATTCTGGGCTGTTTTGGGCATGTAACGGTATTGCGCCGGCTGGCGGTCGGTAATTTTACAGAAACCGACGCGATTTCGCTGGACGCATTCGAGAAAATGATGCAATCTGCCGCTCCTGATCAGGTTCTGATGCCTGTGGAGACCGTGCTGGACGACATCCCGGCACTGGCCATGACAGCATCGGAGGTCAGCCGGATAAAGCAGGGCCAGACCCTCAAATTCATTTCCCGCCAGGACGTTGACCGTTTATCGGTCGCCGGCATTGATGAGGAAACGAACTTGGTTCTCGCCGTTGGGGATTCAAAGCCCCTCGCCCTTCTTGAGAAGAACGGGATTGAGCTGCATCCGGTCAAAGTCTTTAATCTTTAACTCCAAGGGAGTACACGATGTCGCTCAAGAAAGAAACCAAAGCGGAACTTATTAAAAAGTACGCTACCACCCAAAAAGATACCGGCTCGCCCGAAGTGCAGGTCGCTATCCTTACCGGTCGCATCAACACGCTGACCGAACACATGAAGACGCACAAAAAAGACATGGGCAGCCGCCGTGGCCTTCTGCTGATGGTCAGCCAGCGCCGCCGCCACCTGAACTACATCAAGAAAATCGACCCCCGCCGCTACGAAAAACTCATCGACGGCCTGGGCCTGCGCCGCTAATTGAAGCGACGTTAACAGCACGTAAAAAAAGCCGCCGGGTTATACCGGCGGCTTTTTTCATGGCGCAAAAGGGCGTAACATATATGCATGTTCACGCTCTCGCAACTTAACCTCCCCGTTTTGCAGGCGCCGATGGTTGGCGTCTCCACGCCAGCGCTTGCCGCTGCCGTCTCGAACGCAGGCGGGCTTGGCGCGGTTGCTGCGGGCGCAATGGCGCCGGATGCACTGCACCGCATGATGTCGGAAGTGCAGGCGCTCACCGCCTGCGCCGTCAACCTCAACCTTTTCGTGCAGCGGCGCGAAGCGGTGGACCGCGATGTGGTGATTGAAGCCGTGAAAAAGCTGCGGCCCTGGCGCGACCGCGTCGGCCTTAATCCCCATCAAACCCTGCCTGCCGAATGGTACGCGGATTTTGACGGGCAGCTGCAGGCCGCGATTGACTGCCGCCCCGCCGTCGTCAGCTTCACCTTCGGCTGCCTGACGGATGATGAAGTGGAGCGGCTGCACCGCGCCGATATTTTCGTGATTGGCACCGCCACCACCCCCGCCGAAGTCGCGCAGTGCTTTGCTGTGGATGTTGATGCCGTTTGCATTCAGGGCATCGAAGCCGGCGGGCACCGCGGCAGCTTTACGCCGGAAGCGCAATTGCGCGGCCTGCCCATGGAGGAACTGCTGCGCGATGCGCTGTCGCTGACGTGCAGGCCCGTCATTGCCGCCGGCGGCATCATGACCGGCGCGGATATTCGCGGCGTGATGAATATGGGCGCGGCAGCAGCACAGCTTGGCACCGCCTTTTTGCTGACGCCGGAAGCCGCGACGAATGCGCCGTGGCGCGAACGCTTGAAAGCCGGCGGCGAGACGCGCCTCACCCGCGCCTTCTCGGGCCGCTACGCCCGCGGCATCGTCAACGCCTATATGGATGAGATGCTGGAGGTTGAACAGCAGCTTCCCGCCTATCCCGTCATGAATGTTCTGACCGGTGAAATTCGCGCCGCCGCCGCCAAGATGGGCAACAGCGACTGCCTGTCGCTATGGGCCAGCACGCGACTCAAGGACGTGCGGGAACTGCCCGCCGCCGACATTATTGCCCGCCTGACGGATGAAATGAAACACCTTGTAAAATAACAATTTTTCTTCATTTTGTTGACATAATCTTTGTTTCGGCGGATAGTAATCACCAGTCGGGCTTTTATCCGGCGGGCGTTTTTCAGTTGTCATGTTTTTGCGTCCCGTCATTTCTTTCGCCTCTTCAGGCCCGGTCAAAACACGAAGCGTTTTATTTGTTTTGATCCCGCTGCAAAAACGCGGGGCGGAGGATTTTTGACATGCCGAATACCAACGATCTTTTCAAGCAGGAGCGCACGGATGTGCTGCGCCTGTTCACCGCCGTCGCGCTGAATAATTTTGGCGGCGAAAACATTTCCGACATCCGCTACGCCTTCAACCGCGCTGCCAGCTATGTGGAGCAGCAACCCGGCATCGTCGAGTATTACCACTACGGCAAAGAAAATGTCGGCGCGACGGACGGCACGGATTTCCGGCGCCTGCTGCATGACATCACCGAAAAATCGCCGGATGCTGAAGTGCGCCAGCGCGCTTATGAATGCCTTGGCAGCATAAGCCAGCGCAACTCCGATTTCGTCCATCCCCATTACGACCTTGAAAAGCTGCGGCACCGCATTTTCAACGACCCGGAAGATGGCGCACGCGCTGCCGCCTTAAAGGCCTATTCCAATATCGCGCATACCAAGCATGCGAACCCCCATGCCTTTAAATCCATCGAAGCGCAGCACACATGGGTCAATGTGCCGGACGCGGGGCATACCTATACGCTGCACAGCTACCCACCACATCCTACCGTCGCCTATGGTCTCCAGCCTATTCCGCACGCGGATGCGCTGGCGGCACTATGCGCGCGGGCATTGCGGATGAAAAACAGCCCCAGTCTACGCCTTGCCGCCGCCGAAGAACTGCGCGACCTTGAACAAAAATATGAAACCGGCGGCACAAATGAAGCGCCGGGCGCGGATTTTAAGTCGCTCGCCAGAACCTATGTGCGCCCGCTCGCGGCACAGGAACAAGACCCCGCCGTACGCGCCGTGCTGAACAGCATTATCGACATGAAAGATTCCATCCTCCCCATTCTCAGCCTGCGCCCGAAGTTGTAAAAGCGGCAGCAATAAAAAAATCCCGCTGCATTTTCGCAGCGGGATTTTTTTGCCTGTGCCATTACGCTTTCTTTTCGCGCCGAAACGGGTAGAGGAATTGCTGCATGTAACCGCGCGGCACAGGGTGCCCGCCAATGCCGCCACGCCAAGAATATCGATACACACTGCAAAAGTTCATAACTGTGGTGGACAATAGGAGCGAAGAACTTTTATTTTAACAGTGCTTCTCACTTCTGAAATGAACGATAATCACGGCGGCATTCTTAAGCTTAACAAATGGACTAAAAATCGTCAAAATTTGATAAGGGTTACTTGGTATGAACATAAAGAAAAATGCACTTTCTTATATATGTTTAGGAGCATTACTTTTTTTTATTGGCGTGGGATATTTTATGTTCGCTGTGGAAGTTTTTCGTTATCGAATGACTGTCGTTGTTAGCACGCCTACAGGAAATATTGAATCCTCGTCAGTACGCGAGGTGCGTCGCCATAAAGGTATAAAACTATTCCCTGAAATGTCTGCCCATGTTGAGGTGATAGGCGAGGCGATAGTACTCCCGCTTACTCAGCAAAACAGAGTGTATGCACTTATGCGCAGTCGCGGTGACAAGGACTATGGTTTCCGTGTTTTTTTTCAGCTTCTCGCCCGAGGAGAAAAGGAAATAATCTTAGATCCCGAACAATATCCAATGTTTGTCAACTTTCGGGATGAGCATGATCCACGTTCGGTCTATGTAGTAACTGATTTTTCCAATGAGGTTGGGAAAGCCATTAAAATTGAAAAAGTAAAAATAGAAATTACAGATGACCAGATTACCTGGACTGGCATCGAAAATAAATTACCTTGGCTGAAAGAAATTAAGGGACGACTAGATGGGAAATTTCTGGGCGGATTAGGCGGACTCGCAAACACTTTGGATAAAGGGGATTTTATAAGAAAGAAAGAATAAATGAACGAAAATCTTTTCAGCGCTATTCTTGCGATGGGCTCTTACAATCGCGGATAAAACGCCCGTGTAAAATTAGGCGGCTCGAGTTTAGCTAGCTACGGGATTGGAAACGCGCAGACGTACTTAAATAAAGGAGATTCAGAAGCACAAGGCATCGGCTTTAACGGCGATGACGCCGCTGATCCAGCCGGTACCGAAACGGCGCTGGTCTGCCGGTGCCTCGAGTTCTTTGTGAAGACGCGCGATAAGTTTTGAAAACATGAAAAATGCCCTTTGTTGCCCTGCCCGCCATTTTACCTTTTAAAACGGGCATGACAACTGCCGATTGCAAAAAGCCCGCCACCCGAATGGGTAGCGGGCCTTTTTAAGGCAAAAGCGTTTTTCCAGGATTACTGCATATACCAGCCGTGGCTGACGACGAGGGACTGGCCGGTCAGCGCGTTGGTTTCGAAGGCCGCGAAGAACAGGGCGACGTTGGCGACGTCCTCGACCGTGGTGAATTCGCCATCGACTGTTTCTTTCAACATGACTTTTTTCACGACGTCATCTTCGGAAATGCCAAGCTCTTTTGCCTGCTCGGGAATTTGCTTTTCCACCAGCGGCGTGCGCACGAAGCCCGGGCAAATGACGTTGGCGCGGACTTTATGTTCGGCGCCTTCTTTGGCAACCACTTTCGCAAGGCCTTCCAGCGCGTGCTTGGCGGCAACATACGGCGCTTTCAGCTTGGAGGCTTCCTTGGAGTGGACGGAGCCCATGTAAATGATGCTGCCGCCGGTGCCTTGCTTGTACATATATTTCAGGCAGGCCTTGGTGGTAAGGAACGCGCCGTCCACGTGAATGGCCATCAGCTGTTTCCATTTAGCAAAATCAAACTGGTCGACGGGCGCGACGGTCTGGATGCCGGCGTTGGACACCAGAATATCAATCTTGCCGAAAAATTTCGCGGCCTGGTCGATGCCGTCATTCACCTGCTGTTCGTTGGAAACGTCCATGGCAACGGCAATCACGTTTTTGCCGCTGGGGTCCATTTCCTTCGCCGCGGCCTGCGCTGCATCCAGCTTCAGGTCGGCGATGACGATTTTCGCGCCTTCGCGCAGGTAGGTCTTGGCGATTTCATTGCCGATGCCGCTGGCGGCACCCGTCACAACGGCGACTTTGTCTTTCAAACGCATATCGGTATCTCCTTTAAGGGTTTTTATAGTGGTCGGTTATTTTGCAAGGTAATCGTGTGCGACGGTGCCAAGGCCCAGCGTCAGGTCGGCCTTGAAGTGCAGCGCGGAAACAACTTCAAGCACCGGCAAGTCTGCAATGGGCGCAAGCGCATGGGGTGACAGCTCCAGCGCGGCGGGGCCGGTCCAGGCTTCCTTCACCTGTACATCCTGCAGGAAGAATTCCACCAGTTCGCAAATGCGCACAGTGCCGTCGACATGCGGGATAATTTTCAGCAGGTAGTTCGGCGCCATCAGGCTGTCGTAAACCGTTTTGGTATCAACGGCCTTGTGCTTGTAGCCCATGGTACCGGTGGCAATGCGCACGGGGCCGTAGTCAAGCGTGCCGACGATGCAGTCAATTTCCGCCTTAAGCGTGGGCTGCGCCAGCACTTTCGGGAAGCCCCAGATTTCGCGGCCGCCCGCGATGGGCGGATGGTCGTTCAGGAACATGCGGTGCGTATAGCCGCCCTTCTTGCCCTTGTAGGACACGGGGATGACCTGCCCGCTTTCGGTATAGTCGCCAAAGCCGGTAGAATCCGGCATGCGGATGAATTCGTACTTCACCACGTTGTCGGTAATTTCCAGCGGTTCCGGCACGGCGGCGCGCAGGCGCGCAGGGTCGGTGCGGTAAGTGATGATGAAATATTCGCGGTTGAAAAAGCGGTACGGCCCCTTCGGGTACGCGGGGTTGGCGAGAGGCATGCAAAAGGCGTTCTTGACGATATCATCGGCTTTCATGGTTTAGCTCTCCGCTACGTCGAATGTGTTGATGCCCTCGGCATTTTCAGGGCGCTTCAGAATTTCCTTGTGGCGCAGGCTGCGCACGGTGTCGTTGTAGCCCGACTTCCAGTGTTCTTCCATCGACAGATGGGAGAATTCGTAATCCTTGGAATAGCCTTCATAATGCTTAGTACGGTAAATAAGATGCACGATGTTATAGACGTTATAGTCGGATGAAACGTGCAGCAGCTTTGCTTCCTCCGTCGCCTTCAGCGCATCCGGCAGCTGGTCATACAGCGTGGCGAAGGCGTGGCGCATTTTTTGTGCGTGCTTGAAACGGTTGGTCATGGCACGGGTGCGGCTGGAATATTGAATTTCCTTCTGGCGCGTCATGACCTCCAGCATGTCCTTCGGGTATTCGCCGTCGGCGCTCCAAAGGTCGACCTGGAAAACGAGCGTATCCTTGTTCGCATCGTCCATCACCCATTCAAGCGGGGTGTTGGAAATGACGCCGCCATCCCAATAGCTTTCGCCTTCAATTTCAACCGCGGGCAAGGCGGGCGGCAGCGCGCCGCTGGCCATGATGTGCTGCGGGCCGATTTTATGCGTCAGGTTTTCAAAAATCGTGTAGTTGCCGGTGCGCACATCGACCGCGCTGGTGGTAAAGCGCACGGCGCGGCTGTTGATGATGTCAAAGTCGATATAGGTTTCCAGCGTTGCGCGGAAGGCGGCGGTATCGTAGTAGCTGGTTGCGCCGGCGCTGCCCGCGGGCATCATGAACGGCGTTACGGGCCGCGGGGTGAAGAAGCCCGGCACGCCGCTGAACATCGACATGCTCGCGCTCATCTGGTTAATGAAGTTGCGGAAATTATCTCCGCCGTATTGCAGTGCGGGGCCGAAGCTGCTGAACTGGTCCCATACCGGGTTGCGGGTAATGCTTTCCCAGAAGCCGCGCAATTTTGCCACGCGGTCTTCCGGTTTGTTGCCGGCAATGATGGCACCGTTGATGGAGCCTATGGAAATGCCGCCAACCCAGTCCGGCTCGATGCCTGCTTCCGCCAGCGCTTCATATACGCCGGCCTGATAAGCACCCAGCGCCCCGCCGCCCTGCAACAGCAATGCCACGGATTCAAATTCGGTTTTGACCTTTTGCGTCGGCGCGCTTTTTTTGCCGCCGCTGTTCGGCGGTGTGCCGTCGGTATCCTGTTTCAAGTCCTGTTCGGGTGAAGGTGCATTGGTGGGTGTGGATGACATGTTGCGTGACCCCTTTTGATCTGCCGAAAACCTATCCCGGCACTTGACCGGGCGCCCAACACCCCTCTGCTGCGGCGCAATAGAAGGCTAGGCTTCCGTTTGCATTGTGTCAACGCACCCAAACATTACAAAGGGGCGAGGTTAGGTTTTCATAGGTGTTTTTTAAACTAATGTAAAAGATGACAAAAATTGAAAAAGCCGCTGGTTACACAGCGGCTTTTTCCCTTCTGGCTCGAAGGTATTTGTTCACTTGGACTAGGTCATCCACTTATAGTGTAACAAGCCTGGCGCTATGGTTTTTGAATACCGTAAAAGTGATTTGAGAATACGTTTATTAACAAAAGGTTAACGACAGTCGTCATTTTTCGTAACAAATTAATTGTTCCTGTTTCCGCTTTAAAAAGCAGAATCATCGTCCTGTTTCCCTTCAATAAATCATGCGTGCTTCATGTGATGGCTGAACACGCTTTCATTGGTGTAAATGCACCCGAGAAGCGGAATTGACTCCCGCGTAAAGCGGTTTACGATGAAGCCATTCAGAAGGGTTTATTTGAGCATGAAATTTGAAGACACGGGCTTGCCGCGCCATCCGTCGATCGAGAAGGCATTTGCCGACCTCGTCAAGCTGGACGCGCAGGATGAATTCACCAGCCGCGGCATTGCCATTGCCCGCCTGATTGCCGCCCAAAGCCGCGACAAGGACCCGGATGCAATTGCCGCCGCCCTGTATGTGCCGTTCACTCTGGAATCCGGCCCCCTCACCTTTGCGCGGACGGAGCTGACCGCCCGCGCGTCTGAAATTGTCCAGTCGGTCTTTGCCGTCGGCTCTCTTGCCATGCGGCATGAACCCGTGGAAGACCTTTACCGCCAGCAGGACGCGCCGACCCGCGCCGTCATATTGGCCGCAAGCGCCTGCATGTTTGCCGCCGCCGCGGATGAGATGATCGAGATTATCGAAGCCCGCCGCAAAAGTGGCGCGGCCGCCGATGCCCAGTTTCTGCGCAAAGCCTTTGCCCCCTTAAGCGCCTTCACGGCAGAAGTCACCCGCGCCGAGACGGTAGAGACCTCCCTCGTCAAGCATTGCCAGAATGCGGTGGCCCGTATCGAGGAAGTCCTGACCGCTATTGACAGCGCGCCCGCGCCGGAAGCAAGAAAGCCCGCGCCGGAAGCGGGCAAGCCCGCGCCGCGCCACCACCAGCCATGAACATCACGTACCAGCTGGAGCCAGACTTAACTGCCGAGGACTTCCGCCAGGTCCTTATGGCGACAAGCCTTGGCGCACGCCGCCCCGTTGATAACCTGCCACGACTGCACGACATGCTGCGCAACGCAAGCCTGATTGTGACCGCGCGGGAGAATGGCCGCATCGTCGGCGTCTCGCGCGCGATGACGGATTTTGCGTTCTGCTGCTACCTGTCCGACCTTGCGGTGGATGAAACTGTGCAGCGGCAGGGCATTGGCAAAAAGCTGATTGATGAAACAAAGCGCCACGCCGGCGGCGATAACATCATGCTGCTGCTGCTCGCAGCCCCCGATGCCGAAACCTATTACCCCAAAATCGGCATGACACACATGCCTGCCTGCTGGGCGATCAAGCGTGCCGGTTAAGGCGCGCCCGGCTTCAGTTTGTATTTCTGTGTTTCCAGCTTTGAGACGCGGCGGGTAAGTTCGCGGACTTGTTCGCGGAGTTCTTCGACCACGTCGTTCTGGTTTGCCGCCGGCGCAGGCTGGTTTGCCGCCGGTGCAGGCTGGCTTACCGCCGGCGTTGCGGCGGGCTGGAATTTGCGGGCAAGGGCGGCGGGGTCGGCATTTTGCAAAAACACGCGGTCGTCTTCCAGGTCAATTTCTTCAAGCATCTTGTGCTTTTTGTACCAGTCGCCATAGCCGGCGGAGGCGTTTTCGCAATAGCTGCCGCGGTCTTCGTTACGGCCGTGGCGGGCAACGCCCTTGCGCAATGCATCCAGTGCTTCGGGGTGCGCCTTGAACTTATCAAGCGTTGCCTTGAATTCCGCCGGCTTTGAGTCATAACCGGTTTTTTCGAGCAGCTTCAGAACGCGCGCCAAGTCTTCGGACATGATGATTCCCTTCTTGCAAGGCCTTCATCCTGCTGCATTTTCCGCCATATAAACAAGATTGTTTTTATGTGAAGAAATATATAGACTGGTAAAAATAACGAATTCCAGCCCCCTCCCCCACATCCCCGCAAAACCCGCGCTTCCGTTAGTGGAACTGCGTGACCTTTACATCCATCGCATTGCCGTTCAGCGACATGGCGACGGTGACGGTGCTGGGGTAGGTGCAGGTGGTGCAGGCGGTGTGGTCCATTTCAGCCTGCTGCGCTTCGCGCGGGGCGAAGCTGGGGGTGACAATTTCGCGGCCGTGCATGTGGTCGCCCTTGAAGCAGGAAACATCCATGCGGTCAGGCGCGCGGCGCACGGTGACGCTGCCGGGGGCCTTTACGCTATAGGTGTCGCGCCCGCTGCGCAGCACGCAGTTCGCGCCGGTCATGCCGGGCGTGTTCACATTGACGACCTGATACGCGCCGCCCGAATTATCCGCGGCCGTGCGCGCCGTATCCGCGCAGCCGGACAGCAGCAGGACAAAAACGGAAATGCAAATAGCGGTTGCGGCGCTTGGTGTTTTCAACGTCGTTCATCCCTGTCTTTGGAAAAATGCCTGATGACATGCGGCATGGCGAAGCCAATGAGAAGGATGATGCATAGCACGAATGTTCCGCGTATCGCAAGGTTGAGGAACGCATCCATCTCCCCGCTGCCGCCGGTTGCGGCGGTGGCGGTTGCGCCCATGTTGGCCTTCAGCGTGAAGTCAACGAAGTCTTTGGCGCTGTCGCGCACAAACTGCGCATCCGCCGCACCTTCATAGTTGCTGTAGATATTGGCGAAAATGACTTTGTCATGCACCGCCACCGCCGTCACGGCGGAGGCAAGCGCGTACTGGCGGTCAACGCCGTCCGGCGTTTTCATGCCGATGTTGGCGAGCATGGCAATGGCAATGGCCTTGTCCGTATTGATGAAGGCGCCGATGTTTTTCACTTCGCCCACATCCAGCTGCGCGGTCTTGTGGTAATAATCGCTGACGTAGTTGGAGGCGCTATCCAGCAAATCGCGGGTTTTTTTGTCGTTGGTGAAATCCCCGCCCGCGCCTTTGATGATTTCGGCCTTGATAACGTCAAAATCCGACGGTGTTTTCAACGTCACGTCGTTCTTCGCGGTCTGCACCAGAATGTAGCGCTTGAAGCCTGCGTCCGGGTTTTCATTCATCGCTTTAATGTCGGTATAGGAAAGGTAGACCGCCAGCAGCCTGTTTTCCGGCGGCACGAATTGCTTGGCGAGGTTATCGAACTCCTCGTTCGAGCCGTAGATTTCCTTGTAGCCGAGCACGTTCGGCAGGGCGATATCCGTCTGGCCGACAAAGACATGCTTGGCGACATCGGGCGTATCTTCCGCCTGCGCGGCAACGGGCAGCAGCAGGAACAGGGCGATAAGGGCGGCGTGCAGAATTTTCATGTTAAGGCAGCTTTCGGAAGGTCAGGGTTGCGGCGGTTTGGGCGAAACGGGCGCGGTGGCGGTATAGTTTTTAACCAGCTTGCCGTCTTCATATTCATAGACGACTGGCGCGGCATTGGGAATGCCGTGGCGGTTCGACCAGATATCTTCCACCGGCTCGGGCTTCAGCCCCGCGACAATTTCAAACGCCGCCATGATGCCGGAGTGCGAGACGACCAGCACCGTTTCACCGCGTTGCAGGCGCGGCATCAGCTCTTCTTCATAGAACTTGCGCGTGCGCTCCACCATCTGCTTGTCGCTCTCCCCGTTCGGCAGGGCGATGTCATACTTGTGCGGATAGGCCAGGATTTCAGGGTCGGTCAATTTGTTGCGAGCGGTGAAATCGCCAGAATCCGCCTCCACAATCTCGGGGCGCTGTTCGATGTTCCATGTGCCGTCGGCATTTTTCAAATGGTCGTTGCTGTGCGACGCTTCCAGCGCCAGCGCCGCCGTGTTGAAGGCGCGCACCAGCGTTGAGCTATAGGCCTTGTCGAAATGAAACGGGCGGATCAGCGCGCCGGCATCGCGGGCCTGCTGTTCGCCCTGCGGCGTCAGCGGCACGTCATGCAGGCCGGTCATGAAGTGCTGCAGGTTATACGGCGTCTGCCCGTGGCGGAATAAAACCAGCGTGCCTTTTTTCGGCGCGGTATCGGACATGCGAAAACCTTTCCTGAAGGACGATATGCAGCAAGCATAGCCCTATACAGCGGCTTTTAAAAGGCCGGTTTATTGCCCGTAAACAGGGAACTATTTCCCGCTGGAAAACTTCGGGGCTTTTGGCGGTTTGTTCTGGTTGGCGGCTTCAAGTTCCTTGGGGTTCTCGATCTGGTAATGGCCGGTCATGACGCCGTCGGTGTACTCGACAACCGTGGGCGTGGCGTTGGCAATGCGCGTGCGCGGCGCGATGATATCGGCTGTGGGCGCAGCCGTAATCCCAAGGGCAATGTTGAAGGCCTGCATGGTGCCGGAATGCGAAACCACCAGCACGGTTTCGCCGCGCGCAAGGCGAGGCTGCAATTCTTCTTCAAAGAATTTGCGCACGCGGGCCACGACCTGCTGGTCGCTCTCGCCGCCCGGCAGCGGCGCATCGAAGGCGCGCTTGAAGGCGAGGATTTCAGGGTCGGTCTTGTGAACGCGGCCGGTGAAGTCGCCAGTGTGCAGCTCGGCAACTTCGGCGCGTTGCTCGATGTTCCAACTGCCGTCTGCGTTTTGCAGGTGCGTGTTGCTGCCGGAAGCTTCCAGCGCCAGCGCCGCCGTATTGAAGGCGCGCCCGAGGTTGGAGCTATAGACCTTATCAAAGACGAAGGTTGAAATGACTCGCCCTGCCTCCCCCGCCTGCGCCACGCCGGTGTCGTTCAGCGGAATATCGCGCTGGCCGGTCATGCGGTGCTGGGCGTTATAATCTGTCTGCCCATGGCGGATAAGGACGAGAGTGCCTTTGGTCATTCTGTTTCCCTTCAAAAGAAAAGTCCGTTCAGTTTATTTCCGAGTGCTGGCGGTGCCGAAGAGTTAGCGGTGTATGGCATCGTCGCAGGAATCCGCGCCGTTGTTGTTGCAAATCAGCGGGCGTTCATCGATGCGCATTTTCCATTTCGGTTCAGGCTTCGCGGTATTGGCGACAGGCGCCGCCGGTGCAGGCGTGACGACGGGCAATGCGCCCGGTGTCGTTGCTGGCTGCACGACCGGCGGGGTTGCCGTGGCCGCACTCATCGGCTGGGCAGGCGCAGCAACAGGCGGCGCTGCCAGCGCAGGGTCGGTCGGCGGCAGGGCTTGCTGCGCCTGTGCCTGCTCCTTATCAACCGGCGTTTCGTGGTGGAAAGAGCTGCAGGCCGCCAGCATTAGCAATGCGGCCCCGCAGAAAGCTGCCCCGAGTTTCATATTTTCATGCCGCCTTTTTCAGGAAGTAGTTCTTTTGCTTCTTGCCTTGTTCATATTCAAACACCAACGGCACGCCCGTCGGGATTTCCGCGTTGTTGATATTCTCCGGCGTGTTTTCGCCCAGAATAATCAGCATGGCGCGCAGCGTGTTGCCGTGCGCTGCCACCAGCACGTTCTTGCCGGCAGCGACCAGCGGGGCAATGTGTTCGTTGTAGTACGGGGTGACGCGGGCCACGACATCCTTCAGGCTTTCGCCGCCGGGCGGGCGCACATCATAGCTGCGGCGCCAGATGTGGACCTGTTCTTCGCCAAACTTCTGGCGCATTTCATCTTTGTTGAGGCCGGTCAGGTCGCCGTAATCGCGCTCCCGCAGGTCATCATGCTTCACAAGGTCATGCGCCTGCCCCGCTTCGGTCAGCGCCAGCGTCGCGGTATTGTACGCGCGCTTGAGGGTGGAGGTGAACACGGCATCAAATTTAATGTTCTTCAGCGATGTGCCTGCGGCCTTTGCCTCGACCACCCCGTTCTCGCTCAGCTCGACATCCTTGAAGCCGGTGAACTTGTTTTCCTTGTTCCATTCGCTTTCGCCATGGCGCAGCAATACGAGGTAATTCATGGTCAAACCCTTTGTGTTTTTGCCGTTGTTTGTGCGGTGCAGCGTTATGGTACGGGATGTTTAACCCCCTTTTCAACCTTAAACCCCGCCTTTGGAGCCATTAGTTACCATAAGGCGGCAAACTTGCTTTGACTTTTATGGACAAAAATGCGATTTATTCGGTCGTAAATAAGGTGAAAAGCAAGTAAAAGCCCCGGCAGTTCACCAATCGTATCCGGGGTGAATGTCTGAAAAAGGAAAAGACACTAATGTTTAACGTTACGAAACAGGAACTGAACTGGGCCGGCAAAAAGCTGACCCTTGAAACCGGCCGCGTTGCCCGCCAGGCAGACGGCGCCGTCATGGTCACTTACGGCGAAACCACCATTCTCTGCACCGCCGTCGCCGCGAAATCCGCGAAAGAAGGCCAGGATTTCTTCCCCCTTTCCGTCCACTACCAGGAAAAATACTTCGCAGCCGGTAAAATTCCCGGCGGCTTCTTCAAGCGCGAAGGCCGCCCGACCGAGCGCGACACCCTTATCTCCCGCCTCATCGACCGCCCGATCCGCCCGCTGTTCCCGAAAGAATTCCTCAACGAAGTTCAGGTCATCGCAACCGTCCTGTCCTACGACCTGCAGAATGAGTCGGACATCGCCGCCCTCGTCGGTACTTCCGCCGCCCTCACTATTTCGGGCATCCCGTTCATGGGCCCGGTTGGCGCATCCCGCGTCGGCTTCATCAACGGCGAGTTCGTGCTGAACCCGACCATCGATGAAATGAAAAACTCGACCCTCGACCTCGTCGTCGCCGGCACCCGCGAAGGCGTGCTGATGGTTGAATCCGAAGCATCCGAACTCAGCGAAGAACAAATGCTGAAAGCCGTCATGTTCGGCTGGCAGGGTTTCCAGCCGATCATCGACATGATCATTGACCTTGCTGAAAAATGCGCGAAAGACGCATGGGTTCTGCCGAAGCCGGCCTTTGACAAGGACGCTCTGCGCAACGAAATCCACAGCCTGACCGAAGGTGATTTCAAAGCAGCCTACGCAACCCGCGTGAAGCAGGACCGCGTGACCAAGCTGAAAGAAGCGAAACAGAAAGCCGTTTCGACCATCACCACCCGCGAAGGCAACCACCCCGCCATCACCAAGGCGCTGGTTGAAGGCCTTTGCAAGGAAGTCGAGGCGGATATCGTCCGCACCGCCATCCTTGATACCGGCAAGCGCATCGACGAGCGCGACACCAAGACCATCCGCCCCATCCTGTCGCAAGTTGGCGTGCTGCCCCGCGTTCACGGCTCCGCACTCTTCACCCGCGGCGAAACGCAGGCGATGGTTGTCACCACCCTCGGCACCGGCGATGACGAACAGCTCATCGACAGCCTGGCTGGCGAAACGCATGAAACCTTCATGCTGCACTACAACTTCCCCCCCTACTCGGTGGGTGAAGCAGGCCGCATGGGCGGCGCCGGCCGCCGCGAAATCGGCCATGGCAAACTTGCATGGCGCGCACTGCACCCGCAATTGCCGGAAAAAGAAAAATTCCCCTACACCATCCGCGTTGTATCGGAAATCACTGAATCGAACGGCTCGTCCTCCATGGCGACCGTCTGCGGCACCTCCCTCGCCCTTATGGACGCAGGCGTGCCGCTGAAGTCCCCCGTTGCCGGTATCGCAATGGGCCTGATCAAGGAAGGTTCCAAATTCGCGGTTCTTTCCGACATCCTTGGCGACGAAGACCACCTCGGCGACATGGACTTCAAAGTGGCCGGCACCGCAAAAGGCATCACCGCCCTGCAGATGGACATTAAAATCACCTCCATCACCGAAGAGATCATGAAGATCGCCCTCGGCCAGGCGCAGGAAGGCCGCATGCACATCCTCGGCGAAATGGCGAAAGCCCTCACCGGTGCGCGCGATGCCCTGAACGAAAACGCACCCCAAATCGTCACCATCAAAATCCCGAAAGAGAAAATCCGCGAAGTCATCGGCTCCGGCGGCTCGGTCATCCGCGAGATCACCGAAAAAACCGGCACCAAGATCGACATCGAGGACGATGGCACCATTAAAGTCGCAGCGGTTGGCGCAGAAGCCATCCAGAAAGCTGTCGACTGGATCAAGGGCATCACCGCTGAAGCTGAAGTCGGCCGCGTTTACGACGGTACCGTCGTGAAAATCGTCGAATTCGGCGCTTTCGTGAACATCATGCCGAAAACCGACGGCCTCGTTCACATTTCGGAACTCTCCAACCGCCGCGTCAAGACGGTCGGCGAAGTGCTGAAAGAAGGCGACAAAATTAAAGTGAAATGCATCGGCATGGAAAAAGGCAAGATCAAGCTCTCCATGAAAGCCATCGACCAGGCCACCGGCGCAGACGTCCAGCCCGAAAGCCAGCGCGAAGCCGGCTAAGGCTTTTCGCCGCTAAAGATATAAAGGGCGCCGCGCTTTACAGCCGGCGCCCTTTTTCTTTGCCCGTTTTCCGCGCGCCCTTATGCTATGATGCCCGTATTGCCATTTCAGGGAGCGATTTTCCGGTGCAGAATTTTCATCCGTTACTCTGGGCGCTTTTCGCCATTGTTTTGCTGACGCAGGTGTTTCCGTTTGTCAGCACCCTCTTCCAGCTGCTGCGGGTGGAAATGGGGCGCATTCGCATGACGCGGCTGGCGGTGCCGGTGCAGCTGTCACCGCTGCACCAAGCCGCTGTGAACGAGCTGCGCGCCATCGGGTTTGAGCCTTTTGCCGTTTACACCATCAACGACTCCTACGACGACTGCACTGCCGTAATGCTGAAGCACGCCAACCTGCCCGCCGTGGCCAATATCTACCTGCGGCCGGGGTCGTTCATGAGCTATCCGGTCTGGTTCTGGAGCTTCGCTGCGGATGGCGCCATCCTCCTCACCGCCAACCGCCAGCCCGTGTCGCACGATATGCCGCAAGTGCAGCGCGTGGATGCCTATGCGCCGACGCTGCAAAAACACTGGCAGGCGCATGAAGCCCGCATGGCAGCAGCCACGCTTGAAACGATTACGCCGGATGCTGCCTATGCGCGCATCGCCGCCGCCACCATCGGCTATGTGGATGACAGCCTTGCCAAGGGCCGGCTGGTGCCGAAGGGCGACAAGTTTTTCCTGTCATACGGCACCGCCCTTCGCATGACGCTGGAGCTGATGCGCCGCCGCCGCCAGCTGCGCGTGCCCTATAGCACCGTCGCGCTGAACGATACCTACCGCAGCACCTACTTTGCCGAATTGTACGATGTGCAGACCGGCGTGAAGAAACGCCTGAAGAACCGCGCTTCCGTGTCGCTCATTCTGCTGGCGCTGTCGCTGCTTGTCTCCCTCGGCCTGTTTGCGTGGTGGCTGGACTGGAAATCGGCGGCAGCCGTCATTATTGTGCTGCTGGTGCATGAATGCGGCCACGCGCTTGCGATGCGCATTTTTGGCTACCGCGACATGAACATGTTCTTCATTCCCATGATGGGCGCGGTGGTGACCGGCAACGTCAAGAACATCCCCGTCTGGAAACAGGCGATTGTGCTGCTGGCCGGGCCCGTGCCGGGCCTGCTGTTCGGCATTGCCATTGCACTGAACATTCACGCGTTTGAGCCCAGCAGCTTCCTGCTGACCCTTGGCATCAACGCCGGCATTCTGAACCTGTTCAACCTGCTGCCGCTGTCCTTCCTTGACGGCGGCAAGCTGGTGGAAATTACGCTGCTGTCAAGCTGGCCCTATGCGCTGTTCGCGTTTGCGCTGCTCAGCTCCATGGCCATCATCGGCATCATCGTTTATTTCAAAAGCTATAATATGCTGTTCATCGCCTTCATTTTCCTGATGGCATCGCGGCTGCTGTGGCGCATGGCGCGCGTGCGCAGCGCCCTTAAAAAGCAACCCGCGCAAAACCTGAAGGAGCTTTTCGCCGTTACCGAAAAAACCATCGGCGTGAAAAATTTTTACCGCCAGTTTTACATTGTGCGCAGCATTCACGAACAGCCCGCCGTGCGCCCGCCGCGCGCGTGGGAAATGGTTGCGGTGCCGCTGCTGTTCCTCGCCTGCTGGGGCGTTTCCGGCCTTGCATGGTCCGCCTGGAACCACGACCGCGCTATGGAAGCGACGTTTGACGCCGCCGTCGCCGACTATTACAAGCATTACAAGGACGGCACCGCCAAAGTCACCGCCGCTGCGCAAAACCTCAACCCCATCGACCGCCGGCAGATCGACGCACTGGCCATCGTCGCCTTCCAGAAAAAGGGCGATGAACGGGCAAAGGCGCTACTGGATATTTTGGAGCTGAAAAAAGAAGGCCGCAGCTATACGCGCAGCGTCATCACCGCCCGCTACCTGAATGATGCTTATTATGCCGAAGAACGGCTGAACGTGCCGGACCGTATTCCGGTGCTGGAAGCGGCCTTGAAGCAAATTGACGCCGCCGCGCCGGATACTTATGCCCAGACGGTCACCACGCGCCTGCGCATTGCCGAACTGCGCGACCGCGCGGGGGATACGGCGGGCGCCGCAGCAGACCTTAGCGCACTTCTCGGCAGCACGCAGCATGCCGACAATTGCAACTGCGCCCTGCGCGATGTGATCGAGGCACAAACGTGGTTCTACCTTGATAAAGGCGATGCCGCAAAAGCCGCCGCTTTCCTTGAAGCCGCACCCTATGCCGCCATGACCAAAAAGACGGATGCCGTGGGCATTGCCTATGGCTGGGCGCTGCTTGAAAGCGGCAAGACCGCGGCGGGCGCAACGCAGATGCAAACCGCCGCCCCGTATGTGGACGATACGGATGAAGGTGAAGCCGACAACCTTGACCTGCTTTACGCCTACTGGAAGAACGGCCAGAAGGATAAAGCCGCCGCCGTTATTGCCGATGCCTCGCGCAACGATTACTGCACGCCGGATGAGCTTTCCTACATGCTGACGGACGACCTGTGGCGCCGCCGCCGTTCCGAAGGCATCAGGCTGGCCGTTGCCGAGGTGTGCGCGGCCCTGCCGCCGCTGGGGAAAAAACCGCAGTAATGGCGGCCCAATTCCGTCTGGCATGGGAAGGCGCTTTGATTTATAATCACGCCGTCTTGCAACGTCACGAAAGGCTTAACCCATGACGCTTCATATCCCCCGTGTTATCGGCCACCGCGGCGCGAAGGCTTATGCGCCGGAAAACACGCTGTCGTCCATCCATGCCGCCGCCGACCTTGGCGTTGAATGGGTTGAAGTGGATGTGAAGCTGACGAAAGACGGCACAGCCATTATTTTTCATGATGAAGAACTGGAGCGCTGCACCGGCACGCAAGGCCTTGTGAAGGATTTTGATTTCAAATCCATCCGCGAGCTGGATGCGGGGTCATGGTTCGGCGAAAGTTTTCTGGGTGAAAAAATCCCGACGCTCGAAGAAGTGCTGGATGCCGTGCTGGAGCGCGGCATGGGCATCAACCTTGAAATCAAACCCTGCCCGGGCCGTGAAAAAGAAACCGCCGAAGTCTGCCTTGATGTTGCAACGCGCATCTGGCCGGATGACCACCCGCCGCCCCTGATTTCCAGCTTCCAGCACGTAAGCCTCGAAACCGCTCTTGATATGATGCCGGAATGGCCGCGCGGATTTTTGATTGATGAACAGCTCGAGAACTGGAAAGAATTCGCCGATTATATCGAAGCGTCGACCATCAACGTCAACGGCAATACGCTGAAGCCGGAAGAAGCGGAAATGTATGCCGACTACGGCAAGCCGCTGCTGGCCTATACCATCAACAACCCGGACAAGGCGCGCGAACTGGTGCGCTGGGGCGTTGACGGTGTCTTCTCCGATAACCCCGATGTCATTCTGGAAGTGCTGCGCCCGCGGCACTGACCCGTTTAACAGCGCCAATAAAAAGAAGGCCGGTTACCCGAAGGTAAACCGGCCTTCCCTTTAAAACGGACGCTATCTAAAACGCGACGGGCGCGAAGACAGGCCGCTTCGAAGCTTTAATTACTGCTTGGTCTTGCTGTCGCAGGAACCGCAGGCAGCCTCTTCATCCGCTTCATCATCCGCGATGATGTCTTCGGAGGCATGGCGGGTTTTAAGGTCCTGGCCGTCTTCCAGCGACTCATCAGGGCGGCCCGGGGTGCGATCTTTGCCACCAAGGTTTTGCGGCGGCATTTTCTTCATTTTGTCGACCGACTGGCCTTTTTGGATGTCGTTGTTGTTCATGACGTTTCTCCTAAAGAGCTATTGTCGCCAGGCCGCTAACGCCTGGTCATCAGGCGGCACAGGGCTGGCAGATAATAGGAAGCGGGGAAAATACTCCGAAAGGGAATGCTTCACCCGCTTCCCGTCACGCTAACAGGCGGCGGGAATTTGAGTTCCGAAAAAAGATGCCGCTGATTTATAACAATTTTTAGGGATAATCGCAGGAATCCGACGTCACACTCATGAAGGAGCGTTCGCCTGCCGCCACGGTAAAGCGGTATTCCTTGCTGCCAACTACCAGCGATTGCTGGATAGGCAGCAGGCTTTCCTTCACCGTCTGCTTGCCGCCGATTTCCGTGAAGGTGATTTTAACGGGCTTGCCGGGGTCATACCAGGCTTCCGGCTGGCCGCCCGCGCTGACGGAGGCCGAGCCTTCGCCCGCAACCGTCACGACACCGTTGCCAAAGGACACGGCGCCCTGCGGGCCGCTGTATACCGGCGTTTTCACGACGAAGCGTTTCAGCACCGGCTCGCCGCAGTTTTTCGGCGGGCGCGCGGCGTCGATAACAAAGGCAAGGCGTTCGGCCTTGATGCCGGAATCAAGCTGCTTCTTCACAAGGTCGGTCAGCTGCTTGAATTCGCCTTGCGGCACTTCCTGCTGGTATTTCGCTTCCAGCTGCTGATAGCGCACGTTGGTGGACTGCACTTCGGAGCGCAGGCTGGTAATGCTGTCTTCCAGCCCTTTGCGCTCGCCTTCCAGCTGGGTTGCCTTTTCCTTGTAGGCGACTTCCGAGCTAAGCACGCGCTCCCCGCCCCACCAGTATGACAGGCCGCAGAGCAGCATGATAAACGCAATCACGAACATGATCTTGCGCCGGCGCTCTTTCTCGCGCCGTTTGGATCTGCTGCCGGATTCGTACATCATGAAGTTCATAAGCGGGCCTCCGTTTCTGGCCATAGGATATGGGGGAACAGGCGGTTAAACAACAGGAAAGTGCCCTTTTACCGCCTTATAAAAAAGTTCCATGATTAGTTCGTCGTTTCATCCGATTTCGCCAGCTGAATGCTGGGACCGCTGAATTCGCCGATGTTCTTGAAGCCGATGCGCATCATCAGGACCGTGCCGTTTTCACCGGACGCTTCGTTGATGTTGTTGCGGGACCCCTGCAGGGAGAAGGTAAAGCATTCATCCCCGTAGTTGATGCCCGCGCCGCCGCGGCGAATGCCCGGTTCTTCGCCGAAGTCCGCCAGCACGCCCGCATTCAGCCACCATTTGTCGTTCAGGCGATAGGTGCCGTCCGTCAGGGCCTGCTGGCGCGATTCAGTGAAGCCGGTGCCGGCGACAGGGTCGATGAATATGTACTTGGTGTTCACGTTGACGATGTCATTGCCCGCGTGAATTTGCAGTTCATGGCGGTGGACGACAAGGCTGTTGTCGAGCTGGAAGCGGTAATCGCCGCTCAGATATTTTGACACCGACGCGTTGATCTGCCCGACAACGTCGGACGCCTGGTCTTCAAGGCCGGAACCGTCGGGGAACGGGTTGTCGTTGTTGAAGCGGTAGCTTTGGCCGATGAAGACTTTGCCGTAGCGGCCGTTGTCGCCGTAAATGCCGGCCTTCATGCCGTAATTGACGCGCGCGCCGTCTTCCTGGCGGTCAATGCCGGGGAAGCGGTTGTCGGAGAAAAGGTTGTTGGTGTCGAGCTGAACGTCGATGCTGTCTTCGTTCGGCTCATCTTCCAGCGACTGGTGAATGCGCGGGCTTAAGCTTGCGCCTACCTGCGGTTCAATCACCACCTGCGATTTTGCAAGACGCTTCACCAGCGGATAGCTGGTGGTGACGGAAGCCACCGCCATGCCGCGCGAGCTGTTGTTATCGGGGTCGAGCGTCGGGTCGGTCTTCGACGCGTCGCTATCCTGCACGGAATAAAAATCGCCGCGGCCGGAAAGGTTGAACGTGGTGCTGGTGCCAAGCGAGCTGACATCGCGCCGCTGCCAGCCGAGGTCGACGGAGCCGCGCTGCATGTCCTGGTCCACGCCGTCGCGGTGCAGTTCCAGCGTTTGCAGGCCCGCCGTCCAGCGGCCGCCAAACAATGCATCCGGCTCGCCGTACATGCGGTGTTCAAGGCTGGGCAGCATGATGGGCTGGTCGGGGCGAATGCCAAGACGCACGTCCTGGAATGTCAGCGTATCGATGCGCGTATAATCGCGGCCCGAGAAACGCTCCGCATAGGCGTCGCTTTGCAGCACGTTGTTGTCTTTGGCAATGTCGTAAAGGCGCAGGTATTCCTTGTCGCTGGCGCGCTGCACGTCAAACCCTGCGCGCCATGTGTCGGACAGGTCAAACAGGCCGTTGGCGAAAACGTGGCCGCGGTCGCGGTCCTGCTCTACGCGCCCGTCTTCCTCCTTGCGGTCGGAATTGGCGTAGCTGCCGTCAATAACGATGCTGCCGCTTTCAAACCGCTGGCGGTATTCACCCAGCAGCAGCGTGCCTTCCAGCGTTGTCGGGCGGATTTGCACGGTGGCATCAATGTTGGGCGCGATATCGCCGAAGTAATAGCCACCCTGCACATAGCCGCCGACCTTGCTGGTATAGCCGTATTGCGGGCGCGTCAGGCCGCTTTTGCGCGTCACGCTTGGGTCCGCATGCGAAAAGAACGGCGCAATCGCCACCGGCACGCCCATAAAATCAAGCCGCGCGTTTTTGTAATCAATCGTTTTGTCGGCTTCGTTATGCACGACCTTGTCCGCCTTGATCTGCCACAACGGATGCGGATCATCTTCACAGACTTTGCAGGGCGTATAGGCGGCGTCGGTCAATGTTGTCTTGTTGCCGTTTTCGCGCTTGGCTTCAACGGCGGTAAAACGCGAACCGTCGGACAGAAGCGACAACAGGCCCTGCACAAAGCCGTCCTTCATGTCGGTGCTGAGGCTGGCGTATTCCGCGAACGTCACATCGCCTTTTTCATCCAGCAGCGAAACGTTGCCGATGGCTTCGACCTTATCCGTGTCGAGATGATAGACCATTTTGTCGGCGCGGATGATGCGGTCGCCCTGCACCAGCTCCACATCGCCAATTGCGGTGACGGTTTGTTTTGCGTCATCATGCGTCAGTTGCTTGGACTGGAAGTTGACCGGCGCCGCACTCGGCTTAATATCCGCGGCATAGGCGCGCGTGCCAAGGGAGCAGGCAAAAAAAGCCACACCCGCCATGAGCGGCAGCCAGCGTTTATGTTTAGGTCGTCTGTTTAAAAAAGGCATTATCACGTCTGGTATGGCTGGCGGCGTTGCTTGTAGGGGGTATTATCCTTAAAACTCAAGCATGTTTCAACGTGTTTTGGCCAAAGACGAATTTATGTGCGGCGATATAATTCTGCAGTTTAGCGGCATCCCCCGGGCTGGCGGCAAAAGCCACATAACCATCGGGCCGCAGCAGGTAAACCGCCCCTTCCTGCAGGTTTGCGGCCCTGGCATCGGCTGAATAAGGAAAACAATGGACGGGCACGCCGGGATTGCCTATGTCTGCGCCCAAGGTTCCATAAACATGCGCCTGCCAATCAGCAGCCATGAGCGGCGCAAAGTTATTTACATCAGCCACCCACGGCAGGCGGTCACCGCCCTGCACCCTGCCCGAAGCGCCCTGGCTGATGGCACTCATGCGGTAATCAATCCAGATTTGAGAAATGATGCCGAACATGAAAGCGCCAAACCCCGGCAAACGCACAAGGCGCGGCATCACAAACGGCACAACATAAAGCCGCAGCAGCGCAGAAATCGCGCCGCCGCCAACCGCGAAGCGGAAGACGCGGTCGGTTGTGGCAACAAGGCGACGGGCGAAGGCCATGCGCTCCACCGCATAGGTATCCAGCAAACTATCGGGCGCACGCGCGGCCATAACATCCGCCAGTTTCCATGCAAGGTTTATCGCATCACCGATGCCTGTATTCATCCCCTGCCCGCCAGCGGGGCTATGGATATGCGCGGCATCCCCCAGCAGAAAAACGCGGCCTTTGCCAAAGCTATCTGCCATGCGGTGATGCACGTGATACGTTGAAAACCAGTTAATGCGCGTAACATTCAGCCCTGTATCCGCCGCCACGCGCGGCGCGACATCGGCAAAAGAAATTTCGGTTGCGCTTTTTTGCGTACTTGGAACAACGCCAATCAGCCGTTTCGTTTCCGCATGCAGCGGAAAGACAAGGCAGAAGTCGTGGTCATTAAGGCAGAAGAACGGTTGCTGCGCTGCGGTCTCGCCTGCCGCTTCTACATCCGCCACATAAAAAACCTGGTCATACGTGCCGCCGTCAAACGACATGCCCAGCTGATGCCGCACAATGCTGTGCGCCCCGTCGCAGCCGCAGACATAAGCGTAATCGCGCATTTCTTCGCGCCCGTCAGCGAAGCGCAGCCTTGCTAAAACGCCGTCTGCCTTCATGTCAAAGCCAAGCAGTTCTGTGCGGCGCTCAACCGTTACCCCCGCCGCTTCCAGATGCTTGATAAGGATTTTTTCATGTACATCCTGCGGTAGCGCGAGGATAAACGGGTACGGCGTACGCCCCCTGCCAAAGCGCCCAAGCGGCACATCGCCGCGCACATGCCCGCGTGTCCAGAGATGCAGCGTATCGACCGGCTTGCCCGCCGCAATAACATCTACCGCAAGCGTGCCGAAACCACCGTAAAGCTCCAGCGTGCGCGCATGCACAGCCATGGCACGCGAGGTTGTGCCGGGCGCATCCGTCTTGTCGATGATATGAACGGGAATGCCGCGTTTGGCCAGCGCCAGTGCAAGCGCAAGGCCGGTCGGGCCTGCTCCTGCTATCAGCACACGCGGCGAAATAATTACTTCCTCAGGAAGGACGGCAGATCATCCTGGTCGAAGCCGCCCTTGTTCTTTTCGGAACCCTTGTCGCTATCGACTTCGATGCTGTCGACGTTGCGGTGGCGGTGGTTCTGCTTTTCGTGGCGGTTGTGGTGACGCTCATGCTGGCGGACGGCAGGTTCGGCGCGCGGCTTTTCGGGCGGCGGCGGCGGTGCCTTGCCAAGGTCGAGGTCCAGCACTTCGATTTTCTTGCCGATCAGCTTCTGGATGGCTTGAACCGATTTATCATCCATCGGCGTCGCAAAGGTAAAGGCGCGGCCCTTCATGTTGGCGCGGCCCGTGCGGCCGATGCGGTGAACGTAATCTTCGGAGTTGTGCGGCACGTCCCAGTTAAAGACGTGCGACATGCCCTGTACGTCAATGCCGCGCGCGGCAACGTCCGAGCAAACCAGAATTTGTGTTTCGCCGGCCTTGAAGGATGCGAGCGCTTCGGTACGTTCGCTCTGCTCCATGTCGCCATGCAGGGCGGCAACTTTAATGCCCTTGCTCTTCATGAACTTCTTCACTTCTTCAATGTCGCGCTTGCGGTTGCAGAAGACGAAGGCGTTTTTAATTTCTTCCTGCTGGTAGAGCTTGTAGAAAGCGGCGCTCTTCTGGCGGAAATGCGGCACCGGCACCATGAAATGCTCGATATTCGTCGAGGTGGAGGACGGCGGCGCGACGGTGATGATTTTCGGGTTGCTCAAGTATTTGTCGGCAAGGCGCTTGATTTCCGGCGGCATGGTCGCGGAGAAGAACAGCGTCTGGCGAATTTTCGGCAAAATCGAAACGATGCGTTCGAGATCGGGGATGAAGCCCATGTCCAGCATACGGTCGGCTTCGTCGATGACGAGGATTTTAATGTCGGCCAGCAGAATTTTGCCGCGATCGAAAAGGTCCAGCAAACGGCCCGGCGTTGCAATCAGAACGTCAACGCCCTTGTCGAGGTTGCGGATCTGTTCATCCATCGACGTGCCGCCGACGATGAGCGCCATGTTCAAAACGTGGTACTTGCCGTACTTCACGAAGTTGTCGGAGATCTGCGCTGCCAGTTCGCGCGTCGGCGACAAAATAAGCGAGCGCGGCATGCGTGCCTTCGCCCGCCCGCCCGCCAGCGTGTCGATCATCGGAATGGTGAAGGCTGCTGTTTTGCCCGTGCCCGTTTGCGCAAGACCCAGCACATCGCGGCACATCTGCACAGCGGGAATAGCCTGTTCCTGAATGGGAGTGGGATTTTTATAGCCGGCTTCTTCTACCGCGCGCAGCACGCCTTCGCTGAGGCCCAGGTCTTTAAATTCCATAATATTGCTTTTTTGCTGCCTTTTTGCCGAGTTTTTCGTCTGTTTGAGGCCCTGAATACATTGTGCATAACCCGCTTCCGGTGTAGTTTACAAGCATTATTTCATATTCAGTGACGAGGTGCCAGCCATGGCGAAGCTCCATCCGCAGATGACCACGGGTACAACCCCGGTCAGCAATCTTCCTGTCCGGCTTCCGGTGCCGGCGAACAAGGGGCATGCCCATGCCCGCAACCCCGGCACGGCCCTGAACCTCGACTGGATTGACGGTTTGAACGTCAACCTGTCGGCGGTGGAGCGCCGCACCACCACCCTTCTCGGCCGCCGCACGGTGAAGAAGGAATATCAGGCCGCGTGGCTGCTAAAAGCCATCGCCTGCATGGATTTAACCACCCTTTCGGGGGATGATACGCCGGGCCGCGTGAAGCGCCTTTGCGCCAAGGCAAGGAAGCCCCTGCGCGATGATCTTGTCGAAAGCCTCGGCATTGAAAGCCTGCACCTGACCACCGGCGCCGTCTGCGTGTACCACGAAATGGTGCCGACCGCCGTGCGTGAACTGGAAGGCACGAATATCCCCGTTGCCGCCGTGGCTGCGGGCTTCCCCCACGGCCTGTCGCCCCTAAAGCAGCGCCTTGAAGAAATCCGCGAATCCGTCGCGGCGGGCGCGAAGGAAATCGACATCGTCATCACCCGCGGCCATGTGCTGACCGGCAACTGGCAGGCGCTTTACGACGAAGTAAAGCAGATGCGCGAAGCCTGCGGCGATGCGCACCTTAAATCCATCCTTGCAACCGGCGAGCTTGCCACCATGCGCAACGTCGCCAAAGCGTCGATGGTGGCGATGATGGCAGGTTCCGACTTCATCAAAACCTCGACGGGCAAGGAAGCCGTCAACGCCAACCTCAACGTGACGATGGTCATGATCCGCATGATCCGCGCGTTTGAGGAACTGACCGGTTACAAGGTCGGCTACAAGCCCGCCGGCGGCATCGCGCACGCGAAGGACGTGATGAACTACCAGTTCATCATGAAGGAAGAGCTGGGCAACGCATGGCTGCAGCCGGACCTGTTCCGCGTCGGCGCGTCCTCCCTCCTCGCCGATATCGAGCGCCAGCTGGAGCATTTCCTGACCGGCCGCTATTCCGCCAACAACCGCCACCCGGTGGGCTGATTTAATGCCAGATATGGTTGAATACAGGGTAAGAGTTTACAAGAGGATAAAATTCTCAGGCAACCAAGGCCCCGCATGGAGTCAAGGATGGGATCGTGAATATGCTTATACTTTGGAGCATTTTATAAATTTGCCTTTTTTGCCCTTTCTTGGCTTGTCAATGTCTTACGACATGAGACATAACGAATACCAAGGAAACAAAGTGAACAACATAAATACAAACAATTATCTTTTTTCGTCTGGAAAAATTGTCAACATCCACTGGGATGGATACGCAGAAGGGTTTAATTGCGAAGTCGAAACAGGGACTTTAAAAAGCGACGATCATTTAGGCCGACTTTTGTTTAAAGCACTAGGAGAGAACTGGCATACTTCTGACGAGGAAGATTTAGAAGATATTGAAAATCTAATCGACGACTGGAAAAATTCTTTGAAAGCCGCGTAATGTCAAAAACTATCACATATTCTCGCATACTAAGGGTTGACATTCTTAGCCTTAACTTATTGGTGGGCTAAGCATGACGCAGCGGGACGGCAAGGCGCAATTCAACACAGGCGCGGTCGCGGGTGAAAAATCCTTCCGCCGCATCAGCCCCGCCTTTGCCGATACGCTGCGCGACATTACGGAGCCTGCGCCGAACCCAAAAGCCGGCACAACCGAAGGCTCCCGCTTCATGAACAACGGCACACAGCACAAAAGCAAATAACCTTTCAACCGACACAACATATATAGGTCATCAACATGTCCGCAAAAGTCGCAGAAATTTTTGAAACGATGGAATACGGCCCCGCCCCCGAAAGCGACAAGGCCGCGCGCGAATGGCTGGAAAGCCACGGTGGCAGCTTCGGTCATTTCATCAACGGCAAATGGGTGAAGCCGGCGAAGGGCAAATCCTTCACCACCAAAAACCCCGCGACGGATGAAATCCTCGCCAAGGTCGCGATCGGTTCCAAGGCGGATGTTGACAGCGCCGTGAAGGCCGCGCAAAAAGCCCTGAAAAGCTGGCAGTCTTTGGATGGTCATGAACGCGCCAAATACCTCTATGCCCTTGCCCGCCTGATCCAGAAAAATTCCCGCCTTCTCGCGGTCGTCGAATGCCTTGATAACGGCAAGCCCATCCGCGAAACGCGCGACATTGACGTGTCGCTCGCCGCACGCCATTTCTATCATCACGCCGGCTGGGCGCAGATTCTCGATACCGAATTCGCAGGCTATGAAGCCTGCGGCGTTGTCGGCCAGGTCATCCCCTGGAACTTCCCCTTCCTCATGATGGCGTGGAAAATCGCCCCCGCGCTTGCCGCCGGCAACACGGTTGTCTTGAAGCCCGCCGAATTCACGCCCCTTTCCGCCGCGCTGTTCGTGGAGCTGTGCGTTGAAGCGGGCATTCCCGCCGGTGTCATTAACATTGTGCAGGGCGACGGCTCCACGGGCGCTGAAATTACCAAGCACCCCGGCATTGCCAAAATCGCCTTCACCGGCTCGACCGACGTGGGCCGCATCATCCGCGAGGTCACGGCAGGCAGCGGCAAGACGCTGACGCTGGAACTCGGTGGAAAATCCCCCACCATCGTCTTTGAAAATGCGGACCTTGACAGCGCGGTTGAAGGCGTCGTCGACGGCATCTGGCTCAACCAGGGCGAAGTATGCTGCGCGGGTTCCCGCCTGCTGCTGCAGGAAGGCATTGCCGACGCGATGATCAAGAAGCTGACGAAGCGCATGGAAAACCTGCGCGTCGGCTCCCCGCTCGATAAAGCCATCGACATGGGCGCGCTCGCAAGCGACGAACAGTACCAGAAAATCGACCGCCTTGTGAAACAGGGCGTGAAGGAAGGCGCGAAGCTGGTGCAACCCGGCAAGGACGCCTGCCCGACCAAAGGCTGCTTCTACCCGCCGACCATGCTGCTGAACGTGCAGCCGGCATCCACCGTCGCGGAAGTTGAAATTTTCGGGCCCGTCGTTTCCGTCATGACCTTCCGCACGCCGGAAGAAGCCGTGCTGCTGGCAAACAACAGCCGCTACGGCCTTGCCGCCAGCATCTGGAGCGAAAACATCAACCTCGCGCTCGACGTTGCGCCGAAGCTGAAAGCCGGCGTCGTCTGGATCAACTCGACCAACATGTTCGACGCCGCCTGCGGCTTCGGCGGTTACCGCGAATCCGGCTTCGGGCGCGAAGGCGGCAAGGAAGGCATGTACGCCTACCTGAAGCCGAAATTCCTGAAATCACTGCCGGCTTACAAAGAAACCAAAAACGCGCTCTCCGCCGTCCGCCACGAAGCACCGGCAGGCGTTGAAGGCCTCGCCAACATTGACCGCACGGCAAAACTCTACATCGGCGGCAAGCAGGCCCGCCCGGATGGCGCGTATAGCTTCTCCATCACCGATGCGAAAGGCCGCCTTGCAGGGCAGGTCGGCGAAGGAAACCGCAAGGACATCCGCAACGCCGTTGAAGCCGCGAAAAAGGCGGAAGGCTGGAGCAAATCCGCCCACCACCTGCGCGCGCAAATCCTGTATTACATCGCCGAAAACCTGTCGGCCCGCAAAGATGAATTCAAGAAGCGCCTTGTGCAGCTGACGGGCGCAACGCCCGCCAATGCGGAGAAGGAAGTGGATGAATCCATCCGCCGCCTCTTCACCTATGGCGCATGGGCCGATAAATATGACGGTCAGGTGCATACGCCGCCCGCGCGCCTTATCTCGGTTGCGATGAAAGAATCCGTCGGCGTCGTCGGCATCGTCTGCCCGGATGAAAACCCGCTGCTCGGCTTCGTGTCGCTGTTCGCGCCTGCGATGGCGATGGGCAACCGCGCCGTCATCATCCCGTCGGAGCGCTTCCCGCTGCTCGCGACCGATTTCTACCAGATCTTCGATACCTCCGACGTCGTCGCGGGTTCCGTCAACATCGTCACCGGCAACCGCAAGGAGCTGACCAAGACGCTGGCGGAGCATGACGAGGTGGATGCGCTCTGGTACTTCGGCTCCGACCTTGGCGGTTCGGCGCAGGTGGAAAAAGCCTCCACCGGCAACCTGAAACGCACGTGGGTCAACAACGGCAAGCAGCGCAACTGGTTCGACCGCGCGCAAGCCGAAGGCGAAGAATTCCTGCGCCACGCGACCGAAGTGAAAAACGTCTGGGTTCCCTACGGCGAATAATGCGCATCTTCGCAGTCTGGCAGCTTGTGCTGGCGCTGGCCCTGCTCGGGCCTTCGGCGGCATGGGCGGACGCCTGCACGCTGGATAAATCGACCGGCACGACGATCGAGGCGGCACCGATGCCCAAGGGCGCCTATAACGCCCGCTGGAACGCCGCCACCAACCGCATCGCCATGATGGCGCCGGATGCAGCGACCGGCTATTACCGCATCTTTACCATCGCGCCAGATGGCACCGGCAGGCGCGCCATGCCCGCCGTCTCCAGCGGTCATCAGGGCTCCGTTTTCTGGCACCCTTCCGGCAAGTACCTGCTGTTCACGGCGCAGAAGGAAGGCTGGCACGGGCGCAAGCTGTTCGGCCTGCCGGATTACGAGGCGATTCCGGGCTACGGCCTGCACAATGAAATATGGCTTGCCACGGCGGACGGAAAGCAAAGCTGGCAACTGACGCATACACCGGATTCAGAAAACCACAAAAAGCCGGATGGCAATCTGCTGCCGGTTTTCTCGCCGGATGGAAAGCACATTGCCTGGTCGGCGCGGCAGGCGGGCGGCACCTATAAAATCACCCTCGCCGACTTCGTCGAAACGCCGCAGCCGCACCTTGAGAACCTGAAAACCTATGCGCCCGGCGGCGACGTATATTACGAACCCGGCAGCTTCACCAGCGACAGCAAAAGCCTGATTTACACCAGCAGCCAGGATACGCACAGCTTCTGGATGAGCCAGATTTACCGGCTCGACCTTGCGAGCGGAAAATCAACGCGCCTCACGGTCGGCAATTATTACAATGAGCATCCGGTCGTGGTGCCGACGCCGTCGGGCGACCGCATCGTTTACATGAGCACCAAGGGCGTCAAGCGCCGCGGCATCTCCCTCTTCCTTGGCACCGACTGGTATGCGGTGGACGTGAACGGCGCCGGCGAAAAACGCCTCACCGCCATGAACGTACCGGGCAAAGACAACCCGGAGGATGCCAAGGCCCTCGCCGTCGCCTGCACAATCGCGATGAGCCCGGCGGGCGATTACTTCCTCGGCGACGTGCAGGACGACCTTGTCCACCAGACCGGCAGCGTCAAGGTCGTGCGCCTGACTTGCGACAAGTAATCACGAATTTCGGATGAGTTAATAGCGGCGCTTCGGCACGGTTTTGCTGACCGTGTTTTTACCGGGTGTATTTTTATAGGGGTTGGCTGGCGGCGGCGGGTCGAAAGCCGGCGCGGGGTAAGCCGCGAAGATTTTCTCGAGCGGCAGTTCAGGCCCGAACGGGTCGCCCCCGCGGGTAATAACGTCGGAAATCTTCTTCGCGTCGTCTTCCTTCACGCCAAGGCGCTCGGTTGCGATTTCAACGCAGCTGTCGCCGATGGCGGAAAGGCTGCGGATATGCTCGGGCGCGTAATTGCCCTTGCCCAGCGTTTCGGCATAAAGGTGCGCACCCGCACGCAGCAGGCCGACAAGAATGGTCGCATCCACAAGGCGGTCGGCAAGCTTGCCGCGCGCGCTGTCATACTCGGTTGCAAGGCGGCTGCGCTGCACATTGCGAATGGCATAGGCGGCATTGCCGTTCATCACCGCTTCCGGCAGCTTCTTGATTTGCTGCATCAGGTAATTCGCGCTGTGGGCGTATTGGCTGTAGGCTTTGCTGTCCGTCACGTCGGTCATGACGATGGGGCGGTTGACGAGCTTGAATACCTCGATCACGCGCTTCTTTTCTTCGGGCTTCGGCGCTTCTTCTGCCGGTTTGTCCTCTGCCGGTTTGTCAACAGCGGGCCCGGCATCTTGCGTGGCGGCTTTCTCGGCGGGAACAGCGGTCACGTCGGCTTCCTGTTTTTCCTCAACCGTCATGACTTCAGGAGCGATGGCTTTTTCAGCCGGCGGCAGCACAAGATCTTCGGGCAGTACGGGGACCGAGTGCATGACTTCCCACTGCGCAGGCCACTTATCGACGATCTGGGCATAGACCTGCTCCCAGCTATCCAGCGGCGGGGTTTTGACGGCGGCATTGTGGAACAGGGCATCCAGTGCCTCGCGGTTCATGAACACGCCTTTTGACAGGCGCGTATCTGCGCTGACTTCGATAATCGCGCCGTTGTCGTCGAAATGGATGCCGTTGTTATTGGCAAAGGCGCGGTAGGTGGAACGGTGGCCGTCAACGAAAAGATAAGTTTCATCGTTATGGCTGCGGCGCTCGAAATTGCGTAGCGCGTTCACGACCTGCAAGGGTGTGTAAACATGGTCAACATCCCAGAAATCAACCGTGTCTTCCGGCTGTTTCAGGTCGTACTGGATTTTGCTGATGACCCAGGCGTCCGGCCGGTCTTCATTCGGGCGGGCGGCGTAGTAAAAGCGCACGTTCTTGGCTTTCTCTAGGCAGAACTCCTGCGAAACCATCCAGCGCGGGTCGCCTTCGGGGATCGCCTCGGCGCCGTCCGGCAGGCGGCGTTCTTCCGCCATCCATGCCGCTTCGCGTTTGCCGCGCCCGATCCAGTCGAACATACCCATGATTTTTCCTTAGCCTTCGCGGTTGCGGAAGATGATCAGGGGTTGCTGCCCGGCGCTTTTTTCGAGCTCGTCAGCACGTTGCCGTACTTCTCGAAACCTGCGGGGGCGTCGTCCGTATTGGCGGGCGTTGACTGCTGGGTTGCAGCCGGCGTTGCGGTGGCCGTGCTTTGCGCGGGCTGCTGCAATGCGGTGGCGTTGAATTCATCCTTCACCGGCGGTTTAACGGCGGTCGACATCGTATTGACAGCGGAAACGCCGGCTTTACGTTCAGCCACCTTGCCCATGACTTTCGCGCGCGAAGTATAGTAGCGGCTGAGGAAGCCCGATACCCAACCCGGAATGGGGTCTTTTTTGGGGTTGGCAACCCAGGCTTTCAGCTTGTCCATCTGGTCCTGCGTGCCGCCCAGTTCGGTGAACTTGCGCTGCGCTTTATCGACGGATTCGCGGATTTGGGTGATCAGGCTGGTATCGCTGTTGTTGGCGGAAACAAAGCCGCGCTCCAGCTTCGCCAGGTTTTGCGAAGCGAACAGCAGGTTGGTGTACAGCTCGCATTCGGCGGTGAACTTCTGGAAGGGTTCCACATGCACGCCGATGCGCTTTGCGTTTTCCAGCGTGGCATTCATGTCAGGAATGGTATCGCCCAGAATTTTGCGGAAGGCGTTGTCGGCATTAAGACCCGAGACGTCTTTTTGCGCACGGCGCAGCGCTTCGTCTTTTTCGGCGGGCGTCAGGCCTTCGACTTTTTCGAAGCCTTCATCGGCCTTCACGGCTTTTTGAATGGCAAGGTAGAAGCTGCCGACCTGGTTGGCAAAGCCATCCATGACGCTGAGGGATTCTGCAATTTTCAGGATGTTGTTGAGCGATGCCGAACGGTCGGATGCAGTCGCGAAAAGGTCGGACAGAATGCCGCCTTCGATTTTCGCGCGCACAGCCGGGTTGTCACGCGCCTGCTCGACCGCAAGCACGGTTGCGCCGACTTCGGAGCGCTTGAAGGTGGCATCGGCAAAAATTTTGCCTTCGATGCGGCGGTAAGGCTGGCCGAATTCGTCAAAGGCGATGCCTTCGGTATTTGCGGCTTCCTTGAAGTGCGGCAGGTCGTAGAAGTGGACCTTCATTTCGGGGTATTGGGCGGCGGGGTACTGCGTTTCCATGTCGAAATCCGCATGGGTCATCAGCTTGCCGGCGGTGTATTCGGCGCGGGAGATCTGCGCGACAGCTTCGGGGAAGCTGACATCCTGCTTGGTGACTTTTTCGGAAACGAACTTGCCGTCTTTTTTGTCGAGGTCATAGACCATGTAGTGCATGACGCGCCACTGGTCGTTCGCGGGGTCAACCTTGATGGCGGCCCAGAATTCCATGTAGTTTTCGACAAGGTTATGGTTCACGAAGGCGGAGGTGCGCATTGAATCGAAGTAGCTGGCCTTCTGCGGCAGCGCTGCATCCATCCGGTCATCCCATGACGCCTGCTCTTTTTTCGGAGCTTCGACGATTTCGGGCTTCTTTTCTTTACCACCAAACCAGCTGGACATATGCACACCTAACTATTCATAAAGCAATTTTGAAGTTCAAAAAAAGCCGGCACCCTTTCAAAGGGATGCCGGCCTTTTCCTTGGTTCTTACGGCGTCGGGCCTTTGCGCGCGGGGCGGCGGCTTGCCGGCTGCTCGGTGGCAGGCGACTTGTCGTCTTCCAGTGCGGCTGCGGGCTGTGCCTGCGGCTCGACGGTCTTGTCTTTGTTGTCGTTGGTCGGGCGGCGGCCTTCGACTTCGGTGCGTGCTTTTTTCGCGTCGTCTTCAGCAGACTTGACGGCTTCAAGCATACGCGCCTGGTTCGAGCTGTCGGCAGCCTCGATGAGCTTGTCGGTCGCGCCGCGCAGTTGCACTGCGGTCGCTTCGAGTTGCTTGAGGCGTTTTTCGCGGTCGTCGTTCTCGCGCTCGATAAGCTTCTGCAGGCGGTCCGACGCTTCGATGAGTTTCTGCGGGTCGATGGTGCCGCGCGATTTCGAGTTTTGCGTCATAGTGTGCGCTTCCTCGATCATCTTCATCGTCTGGTCGTGCATCTTGTCGCCGAACGCATCCGCTTTCGCGATGGTCTGCGCAGCCTTCAGCGAGGAACCGGCGATGCCGGCAGCGGCCAGCATGGCCTTCCACTCGTTCTGGCTGTTGTACATGATGTCCTGGATTTTCTTGCGCTGGTCTTCCATCGTTTCCATCATCTGACGGAGCTGCTGGGCGGCGATGACCGACTGGGCGCGGGAACCTTCAAGAACCGTCACGCGGTCGATGAAGTCTTCTTTGCGCTTCATCACGTCCTTCATGTACATTTCGTCTTCGGGATCGTTGGTTTCGTCGAGGGTTTCTTTCGCCTGCGGAATGTATTCCTCGTTGTAGCGGCGCATCACTTCTTTCGAAGCGCCGAGGTACAGCGAAATCTCGCGGGTGGCTTCAACGCGGGCGACGCCCAGCTTTTCAGCTTCCTTCATGACTTCTTTAATGCCGATTTCGGTTTTCTGGATGTTGTCGACGAGCTTGATCATCTCGAACAGCATTTCGGGCAGCGCGTCCTGCATTTCCTTGACGAGCTTTTCGTCTTCGGTGCGTTTCGCGGCTTTGCCGGTCAGGCCATCCCAGAGATCTTTGCCGAATTTGCCAACGCCCTTAACGCCTTTGACGCCGCCGCCGACCATGCCTTTCAGCAGTTTCTGCGTGGCTTCGCCGAACTTGTCGAAGTTCAGGCCTTTCAGGCCGGTTTCGAGCTGGCCGAGGGCGCCTGCCATGACGTTGACCTGGTCGTTGAAGCGACCCTGCATCTTGATCATGTCGTTGGCGATTTTGCCAAGGCGGTCCAGCGGCGGGTGGCCGTAGCCGATGATGGCTTCAAAGCTGTCAGGGTTCCGGTCGATCGGATCCATGATTTTTTCCATTTCGGCCTTCGTCTCGGGATCTGCATCCACGTAGTCGACGACCTTGCCGCGGGTGCGGTTGCGGCGGCTGTTCTGGTCCGCTTCGGATTCAGCGGGCTGGTCAGCCATGCGGTTGAAATTTTCTTCGATGGATTGTTTTTTGTTCAGCATCTGTTGGACTCTCCTTGAGTTGCGCCCGTCACCGTCGAGGTCAAAATGGTAGTGCTCATATTTTTCTTAATTCGCAGCGAAATTACGAAAGCCATGACATAATGTCAAGACCTGCGGGTGAAGTTTTCTAAAAAGAATGGAGCCACCTTATTGAAGTTTTCGGACGAAATCAACGCACAAAATGCACGTTTCATTTGCTTTTTATGACACATCTCCCCTCTTTTTGTCCGCGCCTGAAACGCAAGAAAACTACACGTAATTTTAGGTCTATTTTCCCAACTTATTGAATATGGAAATCAATGGCGCACAATACTGGTCCTCTTACCGCGCAGAAGTGCCTCAAACGGAGCATATGAGCGGAATCGGGAAGTGATTCTGGCATATTCAGCGGCCCTTCCTGTCACATGTACAGCCTGCAGCTGCCAAAACGAGGGTCAGATGTGCTATTCAATAACTGACGGCGACGACTGGCTATATATAGGGGTGCGGCAACTGTGGATTATCTCTCTCTCAGCTTTTTCAACCATGTGCTGTTCTGCGTGGCGCTGTATCTTATCCTTTATAACGTTTACATGCTGGTCTTTAACAAGGGCGTACCGAATATACGCACCGCGCCGGGCATCCGCAAAAAAATCATCGCGCTGCTGAAAGCGGATATGGCTGCCCGCAACCTGCCCGCCTATACGATTGTCGACATGGGCTCCGGCAATGGGCTTTTGACGCGCAAGATTGCGGCGGCGCTGCCGGACGCCAAGGTTGTCGGCCTTGAAATTTCAAAACAGTCGGTTGCCTGGGCGAACATGATGAAAAAGCGCCAGAAGCTGGATAACCTTGAATACATCTGCACAGACTTTAACGCCTACGATTTTTCAAACGTCTCCGCCGTCGTCGTCTTCCTGTCCATTTACGAAATGGGGATGATGGGCAAGCTACTGAATGAAAAGCTGAAGCCCGGCACCCTCATTACCTCCAACCGCTTCAAACTGGGCGATGGCTGGCAGGTGAAAGAACACTTCAAGGTCTTCACGCTCTACCCGTTCCAGAAAAACCTGTACCTCTACGAAAAGCGCTAAAGCTTCACCAGCTTGCCCTCCCCACGCTTTGCGCGGGTTTTGCATTCTGTGCAGCGGTAGACGGACGTATCACCCTTCGGGTCTTCGATGATGACAGAGAGGCTGTTGCACGCCGGGCAGCGAATGTCGCGGCTGGCGAGCAGGTTTTTCAGGAAACCGAGCACGGCGGTTACGGGCGCGGAACGTGGTAGCCGAAGAGGTCTTCGTTGCCCCAGCCGGCAAGGTCGGCACGCACAACGTGCGGCAGGCACTTAAACAGGCCGTAGGCGATATCAAGACGGCCTTCGTTGACCATCATCGCGTTCAGCTTTTCCTTCATGGCGTGCAGATAGACAACGTCGTTGCAGGCGTAATCCAGCTGTGCGTGGCTAAGGTCGGGCGCGCCCCAGTCGGTGCATTGCTGCTCCTTGGAAATTTTCACGCCCAGCACGTGATGGCTGACATCCTGCAGTTCATGCTGCTGCGTATAGGTGCGCGCGATGCGGGAGGCGATTTTAAGGCAATAGACGTTTTCAAGGATGATGCCAAGGTAATGGCCGATCCAGCGCATGTCGCCGCGCGCGAAGTAGAAGATTTTCTCCTTCTTCGGGTCGGAGAGCAGCTTTTTCACGTTCGGCGCATCGAAGTTGCCGCGGTCGAACTGCACCATGTGGGTTTTGCCGTCGACGCCGTCATAAACCTGCAGCAGGCACAGGCGGTCGCGCCACACGTTAAGGCCCATAAATTCGGAATCAATCGCCAGCACATCCCCGAATGTCAAATCATCGGGGAAATCGTTTTTGTAAAGAACGTAGCGCGGGCTTCCGGCGGTCATGGTGACAGGCTCCTGAAAGGTTTAAAAAGCGCGCCTATCTTACGGGTTAAATTTGGGCGTGAAAACCTTTTTCGGTGCGGGTTTTTGGTTTTCATTGGCAAGCTTTGCGTCCATCGCCTTTACGCGGGCAATGTCGTCGAGGTAATAGTTTTCAAGGCGGCTGTAGTGCAGGCCGCCCATGTCCGTCAGCACGCTTTCCGCAACCTTGCGCACGCCGTCGTATTGCTTTTCGCTCAAGCCATCCAGCACGGCGGGCAGCGCGTTCGGTACTTTGTCGTTCAGGTAACGCAGGCCTGCAGCACCAAAGTGCGGCGCGGAACCGTCATTGGTTTCCTGCGCGCCCTTGATGCCAAGGATGGTCGCCGACAGGTTGGATAGGTGCGCCAGCTCGCCGCGGCGCTGGCTGGTTTCCAGCGCTTCGCAGTAATGTTCCAGCGCGAATTTAGAGAACATTTTGTTGATGCTCGCCACTTCTTCGGCCGGCACGTGTTTTTCAACGGGGTACAGCATGTCGACGGCGGTTGCCGGCGCCGCTTCCATCTTCACTTTGCCGCGGGCGATGAAATCTTCCAGCAGCGCTTCCGCCTTCACGGAATCGCCGGTGCGGATAAGGTCGGAAAATGCCTCGGTGATACGGGTGCCTTCTTCGGGGTATTTTGCGTCATAAACGCGGTATGCCTGGTTGAAGCGCGGCCATGCGCCCTGCAGGTGCAGGCCGAAGTCGCACACGTGAATAAGCGCCATCGCGCCAAGGAATTGCTTTTCCTCAACCGATTTCGCTTCCTTGATGTCTTTCAGGAAGGTCGCCATCAGGCCGATTTCGCTGTTCCATTTCAATTTAATCATCGGCGTCGGGCCTTCGGACAGGAACTCGCCTGCCTTTTCCTGCAAAATGGGGCCGATGCCAAGGCGGTCGCGCAGCAGATAGCCTTCATCCAGCATCACGTTGATGAAGGCGACGCTTTTATTCTCGCGCACGATTTTGTCATGGTAATGCAAGGAAGCCAGGTCATGGATGTTGGTGTCGATCATCATGATGCGTTCTTTGTCTTCGCCCAGCTTCAGGCCGACTTCTTCCATCGTGAAGACCTGCGTTGCGGCCTTGAAGCCGCCGTTTTCAAGGTCACGATATATAATGACAAGGTCAACGTCGGACGAGGCGATGGGCTGCCAGCTCGCCTGCTTCATGGCGCGGCCATAGGAACCCGCCATAATCACAACGTCGGCATCAGGGTGGTTTTTTTCAAGCCAGGGTTTAATGACTTTTTCAACAACGTCTTGTGCCTGTGCCATTGCGCGCCTCATGAGGGTTTGAGCGGTGGACCGAAAATATGGAATGCCGCAAAAATAACAGCAGCGGGCATGATACGTAAAGAGGGTTTATGGTTTTATTAAATAGCCATAATACAGAAATTTTCTGACCCATTCATCTGCACGCCACTGTGCCGCCGTGGGCGCAATATGCTAGGCTGTTGGCATGAAAAGACGATTTATCGCCCTCATTATATTGTCCGCCGTTTCGCTGACGGGCCACCGCGCCGTCGCCGATGGCCTTGGTCCCTATACGCCCGGCAACCCGAACGACCAAAAGCGCGTGGAAGACCTTATCTCCATCGCGGAAGATATCGAATCCTATCACGCCAAGACCGGCCATTACCCCATGATCGAAAAACTGCAGGATGATATGACCGTCTATATCATCAAGACGGGGCAGGATATGGGCAAGGGCATGGCATCCGCCACCGGCAAGCAAGCGCTGCCCTTTGAACCGCTTGAAAAAGAACTGCGCGCAAAGCTGGGGGATGGCGTGCGCCTGCCGCAGGACCCCGCGGCAGATGATAAATCACGCGCCTATTTCTACGGCAGCAACGGGCAGGATTATTACGTGGGCGCCTACCTTGAAACGCTGCCTTTCTATGCACGCGTTGTGTACGCGGATTACGGCTCACTCGAAATAACATCCCGCCCTGAACCGGACAAAAAGTTTTATACCCGCGCGCAGCTACTGCACTTCCTGCAGGCTGGTGACGACAAAAAAGAAAACCAGGATGCGCTGCTGAAGGCGGTTGCCGCCAAAAAGGTCAAGGGCATTGAACTGGCCCTGTCTGCGGGCGCAAACATCAACCCCGCCTGCACGCCCGCGCAGCGCTGCCAGCCGCTGGCTGTTGCCGTTGCGGCCGGCAACCTTGACATGGTCAACTTCCTGATTGAAAGCGGCGCGGATATCAACGGCTTTAACGACCATTACGATGTGCCGCTGCTGATCGCCCTGCAGGGAAAACATATTGATGTCGCCAAACGCCTGATTGATGCCGGTGCGGATGTCAACATCCCCAACGATGCCGGCGTTACCCCCTTTATTGCCGCAGCGCATGACGGCAATAAAGACCTTGTGAAGCTGATGCTGCGTAAGGATGCCGACATCAACAGCCACTACCTTGTCACCGCCACCGGCGCAAAACCCGGCGACCGCAGCGAACGCCCGCTGGAAGCCGCCATTCGCGCCCGCCAGCCCGCCATTGTTGACCTGCTGCTGAAGGCCGGCACGGATGCCACGCTGGAGGGCCGCGACGGTTCCACCATGCAGGACCTTGCCGATGCGACGGGAGATGATGCGATTGCAGAACTGCTGCATAACGCCCTCACCAAGCCCGATAACGGCAAATGACGGACTACCGCAACTTTTCCCCGCGCGCCTTTCTGGAAGGCCTGTTCAACGCCGCCATTGCCGCAGCACAGCCGGCATTGTGCGTGCCGCCGCACCTGCCAAGCACACCGCCGAAAGGCCGCTTTATTGTGATTGGCGCGGGCAAAGCCTCTGCCGCCATGGCGAAAGCGGTGGAAGATAACTGGCAGGGCGCGCTTGAAGGTTTGGTCGTGACGCGCCACGGTTACGACGTTGCCTGCAAGCGCATTGAAATTGTCACCGCCAGCCACCCCGTGCCGGATGCGGATGGCATGACCGCCGCAAAGCGCATGCTGCAGCTGGTGGCGAATTTAACAGCGGATGATACGGTGCTGTGCCTTATTTCCGGGGGCGGTTCCGCCCTGCTGCCCCTGCCCCTCAACGGCCTCGACCTTGGGGAAAAGCAGCGCATCAGCAAGGACCTGCTGGCCTGCGGCGCGTCGATTGGCGAAATAAATTGCGTGCGCCGTCACTTGTCGCGCATCAAGGGCGGGCGCCTTGCCGCCGCCTGCTACCCCGCAAAAGTTTTAACCCTGCTCATTTCCGATGTACCGGGGGATGACCCGGTCGATATTGCCTCCGGCCCCACGGTACCCGATAAAACCACATGCAAAGACGCCCTTGCCATTCTTGCCAAATACAGCATCGCCATTCCGCCTGCCGTTGAGGCGGCATTGCAGGACGGCAGCGCCGAAAGCGTCAAAAGCCTTGATAACAGCGATGTAAAACTTATCGCCACGCCGCAAATGGCGCTCGAGAAAGCAGCCCAGCTGGCGGAAACCCAGGGCATTGCCGCCCATATCATCAGCGACCGGCTGGAGGGGGATGCCCGCACCCTCGGCCTGTCGATGGCGGCGGATATTGCGCAATACGCAGCAAAAGCCCCCTGCGTCATTCTTTCCGGCGGTGAAACCACCGTGACCGTGCGCGGCACCGGCAGCGGCGGGCGCAATGTTGAATTCCTGCTGTCCCTCGCCGTTGCCTTGCAGGGGCAGGAAAATGTATACGCCCTCGCGGGCGATACGGATGGCGTGGATGGCACGGCGGAAATTGCCGGTGCCTACATTGGCCCCGAAACGCTGCAAAAAGCCCCCCATGCGCAGAAATTCCTCGACAATAACGATGCGCACAGCTATTTCAGCGCCATCGGCCAGTCGGTCGTGACGGGGCCGACGCTGACCAACGTGAACGATTTTCGCGCCATTTTGCTTTTGCCCACAGGTGAAGTTTCCGCATGACAACGCATGACAAAGCCATTTCAAGCCTGCAAAACCCGGTGGTGAAAAAGCTGCGGGCGCTTTCCTCCAAAAAATACCGCGATGAAGACGGTATTTTCATGGTCGAAGGCGCGCGCCATGTTAATGACGCGCTTGATAACGACTGGCAGCCGGATGTTATCGCCTACTCCATCCGCGCCGTGCATGATGATGCCGCCAAGAAGGCGCTTGCCACCGCCCGCGCTGCGCGGGTGATGGTGCTGGAAGTGACGGATGATATTTTATCCAGCATCACGGGGCGGGATAACAACCAGCCTATTCTGGCCACCTTCAAGCAGCGCCGCCCCGATATTGCCATGGTGAAGGACGGCCTGTGGCTTGCACTTGAAGGCATTCGCGATCCCGGCAACCTTGGCACCATCATCCGCACCGCCGATGCCGCGGGCGCAAACGGCGTCATGTTGATCGGCAGCACCTGCGACTTTTTTGCGCCCGAAACCATTCGCGCCACAATGGGCTCCTTCGCCCGCATGCCCGTCGTTGCGGCGACAGAGCAGGCTTTTACCGCATGGCGCAAAACCTACGCCGGCAAAGTCATCGGCACGCACCTGCATGCGAATTCGATTGATTACCGCGATACGCCCGCAAAGCTGCCGCTGCTGCTGCTGATGGGCAGCGAAAGCAACGGCCTGTCGCCCGCATTAACGGCGGCCTGCGATACGCTGGTGAAAATTCCCATGGCAGGCGGCACGGAATCGCTGAACCTTGCGGTTTCAACCGGCATCATGCTCTATGAAATTGCACGCGGAACATTGCCCAAATGAAAAAAGCAGCGATTATCGGCGGTGGCCCCGCGGGGCTGATGGCGGCGGAAGTGCTGGCGAATGCCGGCCACGCTGTGACCGTCTTCGACCATAAACCTTCCCCCGGCCGCAAGTTTTTAATGGCAGGGCGCGGCGGGCTGAACCTGACGCACAGCGAACCGCTGGAAGATTTCCTTAGCCGCTACGGCAACGCGCGTGACTGGCTGGAACCTGCCATTCGCGCCTTCACGCCCGCAGACCTCCGCGCCTGGTGCGAAGGGCTGGGGCAGGAAACTTTTGTCGGCAGCAGCGGCCGCGTCTTCCCCCGCGCCATGAAAGCATCACCGCTTTTGCGCGCCTGGATGGCGCGGCTGGAAAGCATTGATGTACGCTTCCGCTACAGCACGCGCTGGACCGGCTGGGATGCCGCCGGAAAGCTTACTTTTGAAAGTGCCGATGCCGCGACGGCGGATGCCGGTGCCGTGACGGCGGATGCCGTGCTGCTTGCCCTTGGCGGTGCATCGTGGCCGAAGCTTGGGTCTGACGGCAGCTGGGCCGAAACGCTGGCGCAGCACAACATAACCCTTTCCCCCCTTCGCCCCTCCAACGGCGGCTTTGTGGTGAACTGGTCGGATATATTCCGCAACAAATTCGCGGGCCAGCCCTTAAAGCCCATTACCCTCACGTTCAAGGACCGCAGCCTGCAGGGCGAAGCCATGATTACCGAGCGCGGCATTGAAGGCGGCGGCATTTACGCCCTGTCCGGTATTCTGCGCGAAGAGATTACCGCCAACGGCAGCGCCACGCTGATGCTAGACCTGCGCCCCGGTATACCGGAAGATGACCTGATCGACCGCCTTTCTGCCCCCATGCGCGGCAAATCCTTCGCCGAATTCATGCGCAAGGAAGCGGGGCTGTCGCCCGTTGCCACCAGCCTGCTGCGGGAAGCGCATAAAAACCCCGGCCAGCTGCTGCCGGAGGCTTTGGCCCCCCTTATCAAGCACTTCCCCCTGAAGCTGCAGGCGCCCTTCCCCATTGACCGCGCCATATCCTCCGCCGGCGGCATTGTGCGGGCGGAAGTAGATGACCGGTTTATGCTGAACAGGAAACCCGGCGTCTTTGCGGCAGGTGAAATGCTGGATTGGGAAGCCCCCACAGGCGGTTACCTGCTGCAGGCCACCTTCGCCACCGCCGTGGCGGCAGCCAAAGGCATGGTCGATTACCTTGCAAAACAGCCCGCCTAACGGGCTGAATTTCTTTACATTCGGCCCTATATATGTCATAAGCACAGCCGAAAAGGGTGTTTATTGCAATGCTGACCGTTACCAACCTCACATACCGCATCGGCGGGCGCACGATTCTTGATGAGTGCAGCGTCAATATCATGGACGGCTGGAAAGTCGGCGTGGTGGGCGCGAACGGCGCCGGAAAATCCACTCTTTTCAAGCTTATTTCGGGTGACCTGCACGCCGACGGCGGCGAAATCCGCATGAGCGAGCGCCAGCGCTTCGGCATGGTGCGCCAGGACATTCCCGACGTAGACACACCCATTATCGACCTCGTCGTGGAGGCGGATGAAGAAGTCGCCGCCCTGATGAAAGCGGTCGAGACGGAAGAAGACCCCAACAAGCTCGGCGATATGTATGACCGCCTGATCGAGCTGGATGCCTATTCCGCCCCCTCCCGCGCCGCCATTCTGCTGACCGGCCTTGGCTTCAAGGAACACCAGCTGCGCGACCCGTTCAATTCCCTGTCCGGCGGCTGGCGCATGCGCGTGGCGCTTGCAGCCGCGCTGTTCGTGCAGCCCGATGTCCTGCTGCTCGACGAGCCGACCAACCACCTGGACCTTGAAGCCATCATGTGGCTTGAAACCTACCTTGCCGCCTATCCGCATACGCTGCTTATCATCTCGCACGACCGCGAACTGCTCAACAAATGCGCAGACCATGTGGTGCATGTGGACAAGCAGAAGATGACCCTTTACACCGGCAACTACGATACCTTCGAGCGCGAGCGCGCGGCCAAGCTGGGCCTGCAGCAAAAGATGTTCGAAAAGCAGCAGGCGCACCGCGCCCACCTGCAAAAATTTATCGACCGTTTCAAGGCGTCGGCCGCGAAAGCCGCGCAGGCGCAAAGCCGCGTCAAGGCGCTCGAGCGGATGGACGTTGTGGATGCGGTCATCGCCGACCGTGCCATCAAGTTCACCTTCCCCGATCCTGAAAAGCTGTCACCGCCGCTAATCGCCATCCGCCATGCGGATGTGGGCTATGTGCCGGGCAAGCCCATTGTGCGCCGTATTCACGAAAACATCGACACCACCGACCGCATCGCCCTGCTGGGCGCGAATGGCAACGGCAAATCAACCATGATGAAGCTGATTGCCGGCAAGCTTGATACCATGAGCGGCGAAATGGTGCGCTCCGGCAAGCTGCGCATCGGTTACTTCTCGCAGCACCAGACGGAAGAGCTGGATGTTGAATCGACCCCCTACATGGAAATGTGGCGGTTGATGTCGAAGAAGACGGGCGAAGCAAAAGAATCGCACGTGCGCGCCAAGCTGGGGCAGTTCGGCTTCCCCAAAACGCTGGCGGATAACCGCATTGGCGCGCTGTCAGGCGGTGAAAAAGCCCGCCTGCTGTTCGCCTTCATGGGTTTTGACGCGCCGCACCTGCTGCTACTTGATGAGCCGACCAACCACCTTGATATCGACGCGCGCGAAGCGCTGGTGCAGGCGCTGAACAATTACGAAGGCGCCGTCGTCATCGTCAGCCACGACCCGACGATGGTGGAACGCGTGGCAGACCGCCTGTGGCTCGTCAACGACGGTAAATGCCAGGACTTCAACGGCGACCTTGATGACTACCGCAAATTCATCATTCAGGCCCGCCGCGAGGAACGCAAGAACGAGAAAGAAAAGCGCGACCGCGAGAAGGAAGAAGCCCCCGCCGCTGCCACAGCTGCGGAACCCGCCAAAGCCTCACCCAGCCTGCGCCGCGACATCGAGAAGGCGGAAAAAGACATCCGCGTTCTCACCGCCGACAAGGAAAAGCTGGAAATGCAAATGGCGGCCCCCGGCTTCTACGACGACGTGCCGCGTTCCCGCAAAATTCAGGGCACCTACGAAGAAACCTTGAAGAAACTGGAAACCGCCGAAGCCACCTGGCTGCAAGCGCAAGCCTCGCTCGAAACCGGCACGTAATTTTTTAATTTCGCAATGGAACCACCCCGACGGCTGGCGCGTTGGGCACAGTTGAATCGCGCCCTCTTTCCGCTGGAGCCTGCCCATGCAGCGTCTGCCCTTCCCCGTTGCCGTCTGTGGTTTCGTCGTTTCCCTGCTTATGATCTGCATTGGCAGCGCGTGGTCGCAGGATGTTGGCTTTGGCCCGAACCCGGACTTGCCGCAACCCAGCCACTCCATTCTTCCCACCATGAACATTGCGCCCGCCGTGGGCTGGCCGGAAGGCGGCAAGCCTACGCCCGCCGCAGGGCTTGCCGTCAACGCCTTTGCAGCATCGCTTGACCATCCGCGCTGGCTGTACGTGCTGCCGAACGGCGATGTGCTGGTGGCGGAAAGCAACGCCCCCGCCAAGCCAGATGATAACGGCGGCATCAAGGGCTGGATTGCAGGGCTTGTCATGGGCAAGGCGGGCGCAAATACCAAAAGCGCCAACCGCATCACCCTGCTGCGCGATACCGACGGCGATGGCGTTGCGGACGTGCGCAATGTGTTTTTGAAGGGCCTTAATTCCCCCTTCGGCATGGCGCTGGTCGGCCATGATTTTTACGTGGCAGATACCGACGCGCTGCTGAAGTTCCCCTATGAAGACGGCGCGCTGAACATTACGGCGCCGCCCGTGAAGATCGCGGACCTGCCCGCCGGCACCATCAACCACCACTGGACAAAAAACGTCATTGCCTCGGATGATGGCAAAAAACTCTACGTCACCGTCGGCTCCAACAGCAACGTCGGGGAAAACGGCCTTGATAAGGAAGAAGGCCGCGCGGGTATTCTTAAAATTGACCCCGCCACCGGCAAGGCCCGCGTCTTCGCCTCCGGTATTCGTAACCCCAACGGCATGTTCTGGCAGCCGCAAACCCATGCGCTCTGGACGACGGTGAACGAGCGTGACGAGCTGGGCAATGATTTGGTGCCTGATTACATGACATCGGTAAAGGACGGCGGTTTTTACGGCTGGCCCTATAGCTACTTTGGCCAGCACATTGACAGCCGCATCAGCGATAAAGACCAGCGGCCCGACCTTGTGGCAAAAGCAATCGTGCCGGACTATGCACTGGGTGGCCATACCGCATCCCTCGGCCTTGCCTATTACGATGGCACGGCGCTGCCGGAAAATTTTCGTAACGGCGCTTTCGTCGGCCAGCACGGTTCATGGAACCGCAAGCCACGCAGCGGTTACAAGGTTATCTTCATCCCCTTCACCGGCGGCATACCAAATGGCAAACCGCGCGATGTGCTGACCGGATTTGTGAACGCGGATGGCAAGGCGCAGGGCCGCCCCGTCGGCGTAGTGCCCGACAAAAACGGCAACCTGCTGGTGGCGGATGACGTGGGCAATATCATCTGGCGCGTCGCGCCGGAAAAATAACTACCCCGTATTGCGCATACCGGCCGAAATGCCGCCAATGGTCAGCGCCAGCGTTTTGGCGAGGGCGGCGGGCGGATTTTTAAGGGCGCGGTATTCCTTCAGCAAATGCACCTGCAGGATGTTCAGCACATCCACATAAGGCGAACGCAGGCGGATGGAGCGCTGCAGCACCGGCATCTCTTCAAGGATTTTCTTGCGGCCCGTTACTTTCAGCACGGCGTTCTTCGTTTGCTGCAGGCGGTTCAGGTATTCATCGGTCAAATATTGCAGGCGCGGCTCCACCAGCGTGGCGGAATAATAGCGCGTCACTTCCGGGTCTGCCTTCGCCAATACCATTTCAATGAGGTCGAGCGCGGACTGGAAGAACGGCCAGCGTTTGTACATGCCTTGCAGCGTCTTCAGGTTGCCGGCTTTTATTTCCGCGTCAATCGCATCGGCAATGCCGAGCCATGCGGGCAGCAGCGTACGCGACTGCGTCCAGCCGAAAACCCACGGGATCGCCCGCAGGCTGTCAAGGTTGCCATCCGACTTGCGCTTGCCGGGACGGCTGCCGATTTTCATGAGCGACAATTCATTCGTCGGCGTCAGCTGCTGGTAATGCGCCATGAAATCCGGCGTTTCATAAACCGCCTTGCGGAAGGCGGCTGCGGAAGAGGCGCCCAGCCTGTCCATCACCTGCCCCCAGGCCGCAGGCGCTTTCACGCCCTTTGACAAAATAGCTTCGAGGAAGCCCGAAAGGTACAGTTCCATAGTCCGCTCCGCCACTTCCGGCAGGCCGAACTTGGCATTGATCTGCTCCCCCTGCTCCGTAATGCGGATACGGTGGGATTCATGCGGGCGCGGCAAGGCCAGCAAGGCCGTTTCCACCGGTCCGCCCCCACGCGCGACGCTGCCGCCGCGTCCGTGGAAGAAGGTCGTGCGGATGCCGTTCTTTTTGCCAAGGCGAATAAGGTTGGTCTGCAGCTGGTAAATTTCCCATGCCGAATTCAAATAGCCGCCGCGCTTGGCGGAATCGGAATAACCGACCATAATTTCCTGCCAACTGCCTGCGTGACGGCGGTACAGCGGCATGGCGTATAGCTGCGTCATCACATTTTTCGCGGCAGCAAGGCTTTCGGGCGTTTCGAACAGCGGGCAGATATTCACCTGCGGCTTCACACCCGCCGCCTGCATTAAAAACTGCACGCCAAAAACATGCGACGGCTGCTCCGCCATTGAAATAATATACGGGCCGAAAAAGTCATGCGGCAATTCATTGTACACGCGCAGGGTTTTAATCACCTCCGCCGCCGCTTTCGGCAGGCGTTGCGGCGCTTTGAACCCGCCGCGCGTTTTCAAGGCCTTCGTCAGGGCCTTTAACCGCTGCGCTTCCGGCATTTCAAGGTATTCCTTGCCGAGCAGCGCCGCAATGGCGGCATCATGCATGTCGGAGCTTTGCCGCATATCCAGCTTCAGGAAGCACAGGCCAAAAACGCGCACGCGCCAGATCAATTCCTGCAGCGCGTCGCGCCCCAGCGCTTCCGCCTTGTTGCGGGCAAGGAATTTTTGCAGGTCGTATAACTGCGTCAAAAATTGAAGCCGCGAATATGCCGCCCTGCCCTTCGGCAGGTCGCGGCGGAAGGCGCGCAGGCTTTCCTCCATTAAGCTTAGTTTGCCCTGACAGCCATCGCGCATCTTTTTGCCGCGCGCGTCGTGGTCAAAAACGTAAATATTGCGCAAATCCGCCAGTGCCTCAAGGTAGCGGGCGGTGACGGCATGGGATGTTTCGAGCAGCGCTTCCTTGGTGGTGGCGGATGTTACGCCGGGGTGGCCATCGCGGTCGCCGCCCATCCATGACGCAAAGCGGATGGGCCTCGGGAACAGGTCGGACATGTCGCCGATGGTGCTTTTGTAGGCGGTGTTCATTTGATAGTGGAAGTGCGGCACGGCGCGCCACAAAATACGCTCTGTCAGCTCAAGCCCGTAACGTGCTTCATCCAGCGGCGTCGGTTTACGTTCCCGCACCACGCCGGAAAGCCAGAGGTGCGTGATGACGGACTCTATTTCCTGCCGGAACAACGCGCGGTCGGTATCGGTATATTCGGCTGAATCAAGCTTCAGGAGGCATTCGGCAAGGTTGCGGTAGGCGCGAATGGCCTGCGGCATCATCGCCTCGGTCGGGTGCGCGGTTAATACCAGCTCGATCTGAATATCCGCCAGCGCCTTCTTGATGTCTTTTTTTGAAATGCCGGATTTCAACAGCCGCGCAAACGTATCCTTCGGCGACCCGCGCTGCGGCTTCGACCCTGCCTTGCTATAGTCGTGGCGGCGGCGGATGCGATGCACCTGCTCGCTTAAATTCGCAAGCCGCAGGAACTCGGTAAAGGCTTTCGCGACCTTGTATTTCTCGTCGTGCGTCAGCCCCTCCAGAACATGCTCGATTTCATGCTGCGCGGGCTTGCTGCCAAGGCGCGCTTTTTGCGACAGGCGACGGATTTTTTCGATCCTCAGGAACAGCTTTTCCCCCTCAAACCGGCAAATGGTATCGCCCAGCACGGCACCCAGCAGGTGAATGTTATGCGCCAGCGGTTTCAGCGTATCGACGGTCATGAAGGCCTCTTTGGGGAGAAAGGGCGAAGGCTTATTCCGATATGGAATACAGCGTTTCGTACTTGAAGCGGAACATATTGTCCGGCGACGGGACGGTGCCGGAAATAACGTCTCCACAAAGATAATGCGCATTGAACGATATTGCAATGCTGGCGAGGCTTAAAGTCTTGATGTTCAACACTGCCGTACGCACCTTCATGCGGTCGGCGGTAAGGCAGAAACTATCCAGCAACGGCATAATTTCCGGCTCGGTCATGTCATAGCGTACGATGAAGCTAAGGCCGTCAATCTCGCTCTGCGCCCAGGCGGGGTGGCTGAGGTCATAGGGTGCGGGCACGTTAATGTACACGGCACGGCACATATTCCGCCGCAGCTTCGGGATGAACCAGAAGGCGTCCTTCACCGGCAGCTGCAGCGGCGGGTCCAGCACGAACAAAATAAGGTATTTGCGCAACTCTAACGGCAGCAGGCCGCAGCGGTGAATGAATTGCTGGAAACCGTCACTGCGGTACAGCGTGTTGTAATGCAGCGGGCAGACAATCATCGTCTGCTTGTTGTCACGCCCCAGCCGGACAAGGTCGCGCCGCACCCTCTCCAGCACGCGCAGGTCAAAATCCAGCGTGGCGGAATACGGCAGGCTTTCCGACCGCTTGCGGTAGGTTTCAAGCGACGGCACCTCGTTTTCAATCTCGCGCGGCAGGCACAGGAACGATGTCATCGCATCCCGCGGCACCTCCCATATGGGCCTGTACGCGAAGAACAGCCCCAGCGGACTGTCATCCTCCATCGCATCATGGCCCGCGGGCTGCGTGTTCACATGGGTCACAGGCGCTGCCGGTTTTTGCGCTGCGGTTTTCGCGGGGCGCGGCGGGGCTGTTGGCGGCGCGTTAGGTGCGGGCATGGCGGGCGGCGGCGCGACAGACAAATCTGCCGTAGATACGGTGGCCGCTGGCGGCGTGAAGGCGTTAATCAGTTCTTCGCTGCGAATATCCGCCATGCTATGGCCAACGGTGATATCCTTGAACTGCACGGGTTCGGCCGCATAAAGCCGCAGCCGTATTTCCTCCGCAATGTCCGCCGATTTGCGTGACGCGGTTGCGGCGCTGTCTTTGGCAAAAATGACAATGTAGGTTTCTTCCTGAAAACGGAAGGAGATATCTTCCGGCAGCAGGCGTTCGCTTAAAACGGCTTCCACCACTTCATAAACCACCTGCCGCAAGCCAGGCCATGCCTTGCCCGCCTTTTTTTGCACTTTGCCAAGGCCGATGAGCTGTAACTTGCCGGAGGCCACAAGCTCCCGCTTATTCAGCAGCTCGCGCCCCAGCTGCTGCATTTTGACCTGTACCTGCAATTGCGTTGAAGGCTTGCGTGGCGCGCCTGCGGTGGCCGCACTTTTGCGCACGGGCGTTTCGGGCGCCGAAAAAAATATCCGGCGCAGCGACGTAAAAATGCTCTTTTTATCATCCCCCGAAATCTTGAACCGCCCTTCGCCGCGCAACACTAGACTGAGGACAATTATACCGCAAAAACATCACCAATCATTTAACGCGGGCCGCACCGTATTTGAACATCTGCAAACCATGCTGCCCGCAAAAAAAATTTGCTTTTAAAAACAGGCAATAAAATACCCCGCCACCTTTTAAAAAGTAGCGGGGTATGCAGGCAAGAAACAAAGCCGAAGAATTACTTCTTGGCGTTTTTCTTTTCCTGTTTTGCTTTTCTTTTTTCGTCAGGCGTCTTTTGCGGCGCTTTTTTGGTGTTCTTCTTTGCGTCTTGTGATTTGGCCATGTGATGCTCTCCTGATAAACATGCAGTAACAATGCTTTATCAGCCTACGCCATTTCCCGGTAAAGCCAAATTGAATTTTCAAAGCACCCTGTCACCTGCGCGCGGCCTTGCGCCTGAACGGCAGATCAAAAATGTGTTGCAATCCGCCTGCAGCCGCAGCTACATTATGTTTGTCGCAAGGACCCGGCACTGCCGGGTGGCTATCTCGGCCGCCAATCCGCCGGGCCACTTTTGCATGGATATTGACGCACTTCCCGTACGCGGGCGTTAATGCCTTGCCCCTATTCTTCTTAAGAAAATGACCCGTAATTTTTCCCGTTTCCGGACCGAATGGTTCGCCAACGCCGCCGAGGCCCGTTGCGATATCCTGTCCGGCATCGTCGTCGCCCTGGCGCTCATCCCTGAGGCCATCGGCTTCTCCATCATTTCCGGCGTTGACCCGCGTGTGGGGCTTTATGCTTCCATCGCTATCGCCATCGTCATCTCGCTGCTGGGCGGCAGGCCCGCCATGATTTCGGCCGCAACCGCCGCCGTCGCCGTGGTGGTAACGCCGCTGGTCAGGCAGCATGGCGTTGAATACCTTTTTGCCGCAACAATTTTAATGGGTTTTGTGCAGATCGCCGCAGGCCTGCTGCGCCTTGATTTGCTGATGCAGTTTGTGTCGCGGTCGGTCATTACCGGCTTCGTCAACGCGCTCGCCATTCTTATTTTCATGGCGCAGCTGCCGCAGCTTATCGGCGTCAGCTGGCATACCTATGCCATGGTCGCCGCCGGCCTTGCCATCATCTACCTGTTTCCGCGGATGACGAAGGCCGTGCCCTCCCCGCTTGTCGCCATTATTGTGCTGGCGGCTGTCAGCATGAAGCTGGAGCTGCCCGTGCGCACCGTGGGCGACATGGGCCGGCTGCCCGAAGGCCTGCCAAACTTCGCCTTGCCCGATGTGCCGCTGACGCTTGAAACGCTGAAAATCATCCTGCCCTATTCGCTAACCATGGCGGCGGTGGGACTGCTTGAATCAATGATGACGGCGCAGATTGTGGATGACATGACCGATACCGACAGCGACAAGCGGCGGGAATGCATGGGCCAGGGCGGCGCGAATATTGCTGCCGCGCTATTCGGCGGCATGGGCGGCTGCGCCATGATCGGCCAGTCGGTGATTAACGTCAGTTCCGGCGGCAGGAAGCGTCTTTCAACCTTTATCGCCGGCGCCTTCTTAATGTTCCTGCTGGCCGTGCTGGGGCCGGTTGTGGGCCGCATTCCCATGCCGGCGCTGGTCGCCGTCATGGTCATGGTATCAATCGGCACCTTTAGCTGGAATTCAATCTCCAATCTACGCCGCCACCCGCCGACATCCTCGGTCGTTATGCTGGTGACGGTGGCCGTGGTGGTGTTTACGCATGACCTGGCGCAAGGCGTGCTGGCGGGCGTATTGCTATCCGGCGTATTTTTCGCGGGCAAGGTGCGCCGCATGTTCGCCGTTACCCGTACGGAAAATGCGGCGGAAAATACGGCGGAAAACACAAAAGAAAGCGCGGGCGTGCGCTACAGCATCAGCGGCGAGATTTTCTTTGCCTCTGTCGACCGCTTTACCAGCGCCTTTGCGCCCGAACAAGGCCGCCCTGTCACAATTGATGTGTCAGCCGCGCATTTCTGGGACATATCCGCCGTAGGCGCGCTTGATAAAATTATCGCGCGCCTTCGCCGCGACGGATCGCCTGTGGAAGTCATCGGCTATAACGCCGCCAGCGCGGATATTGTCGACCGCTTCGCCCTGCACGACAAAACCGGCGTGGAGCTTGGCGCCGTGCCGCATTAGGCTAGGCAGCCTTCCGTTCAAGGCAATAAAAAAGCCCGCTGGAAAAGCGGGCTCAATCATTCGAAAGAAATTGGCGTCCCCTAGGGGATTAGCATTACCCAAATAAAGCATTGATAACAAGTTCATATTTAATCTCATGTAGATCTCATACCCCAGTAGCTACCCCCAATCCCACCATTAGGAAATTTAATCCCTAATAATTGTCGGCCCTTAAGCGCTATGAAAACTCTATATCTCTTTTCAAATATAAACAAAAGTTTTTACGCATAGCGGGATTATACCTCTACAGGTGGCCATACTTTATCGGCCAAGCTGATGAAATGAGTAATTGCCAAAGCACCCCGCGCCCGCGACTTACTGCCCGGTCTACGAATAGCCTCCTCAAGCTTCGCTCTCGTGGCCTTATATATTGCAACAGCTTCAAAACGATCATCCAAAATTACTAGCACTGTTGTATGCCACTCGTGATCCATTTTGATAGCGCCAACGCGCCCTGCTTGCTTACGGTTTGTACCTGCAAGCTTTCGAGCCTTTATTTGGATTAGTTCGCCCGTGTTACGATCAATCGCATCGTATCCAGGAGCACGAGGTGGAGCCAACTCGACGTTCAGATATTTAGCGACAAGGCATTCGCCTATTTCTCCCGTGATACCCAAAGGCTTTCCGGTTAAGTTGTAATATTCTACAGCCACCTTTTGTGCTTGTTCTAAAATCGCATTGAGTTTCTGAGTATCCAACTTTTCCATTTTTCTTGATCGCATCAAAATTAAGTGCACCTGAGTGCAAACGTGTATCCTAAAAAACAACGTATTTTCAGCTAAGACACCCTCTGATCTTGGTATTTTAGGTTGCCATGATAGATGTATCCTAAATGCCGCATAATGAATATGGTCTCTTGAGAGACGGTAAAAACACTGTCAAGAAAATTACGCACCAGGCTTTTCAATTTTTTCAATTATAGCCGGGCGAACATAAGAACCTTTAAGAACTTCGACCTCATCTCCCTCCTCGGCACCTATCAACGCCTTAGCTATCGGTGTCTCGAAGTGAATAACCCCGTTTGGCACGTCACTTATTGTCCTACTAATTGTGAACACCAGAACTTTGCCATCTTCATCCAGATAACGGACGCGCACGGTATCGCCAATTTCGACGCCTTCATTATATGGAGTTTTCAGCGATTTTTCCGAAGCGACGCTGAACAAATCTGGGTTCTTTTCGCTGGTTGCGGTGGTTGGCGGCCCTCCTTTTTGAGGCTGTGTATCGTTTGCAGCCGCAAATGTAAATTCGCTTTCCTTAGCCTTAAGCTCCTCCATACGTGCCGCAAGAATTTCTCTTATTCTTTCCGCTTCTTGGCGTGGATTATTAAACCAATCGGTCGACCATATACGGTGAAACCGCCAGCCAAGACCTTCCAACACTTCCTGCCTAAGGCGATCACGATCTCGGGCGGATTTTGCCGAGTGATAACTCGCACCATCGCATTCAACGCCAAGCACGAAGCCATAGGGCCAGTTTGGATGCCTTATTCCAATATCAATAAAATACCCAGCGACTCCAACTTGCGGAACGGCTTCGTAGCCCATTGCGCGAATTTGGTCAGCGACAAATATTTCAAAATCTGAGTCGGGCTGGCGAGTTGAAGTTACGCCCCCATCAAGTACGCCACTGGCGCAATATTCCAGCCAACGCTTAAGCATGTACACGCCAGCGTTCCCAGTTTCTTCAGCTAAGATATCTCCCGCAGTCATGGAGGAAAACGTTACTATTTTCTCTTTTGCCCGAGAAAACAAAACATTGAGGCGTCGCTTGCCAGCAAGGCCATTAATTGGTCCGAAGCGTTGTGCGACTTTTGCTCCCAATGCTTCCGGCCCATACACCGTGGAAATAAATATCACATCACGTTCGTCACCCTGCACGTTTTCAAGGTTTTTAATGAAAAACTCTTCCAAGCCGTCATTTTGCTCTTTCCACATATCCACGTATGCTGCGGCGTCGGGGGATCGGTTCAAAGCCTGCTCAAATTCTTCAATAATCAGGTCTCTTTGTTTTTGGTTGAGTGTAACAATTCCTAAAGACCGATAAGGATCAACACGCATGAATTCCAATGCCGCGTCCACTACGGTGCGCGCTTCTATCGGATTGGTCCCAGATTTATAGAGCCCCTCAACAGATTTGAATTCTACGCCCATTCTTGCGACAGCTTCTGTTGCAGAAGGAAAAACAATTAAATTGTCATCGTACACAAGGCGGTTGGAAAACTTAATTAGCCCAGAATGTCTAGAGCGATAATGCCAGCGCAAACGTCTTGACGGCCGAAAAGTAGCATTAGCCATTTCCAAAATGGACTCGTCCAAAACGTTATCGTCCTCTTCGGCATCGTCATCATCGACCATTTTTTTGAAGAAGCTGCTGGGCGGCAACTGGTTTGTGTCGCCCACAACCATTACCTGTTTGCAACGCAACAGGGCACCAATGGCGGCCTCCGGAGGCATTTGGGATGCTTCGTCTATAATGCACAGATCAAAATTTAATGCGCCCTTTGGTACATATTGCGCCACGGCCAAAGGGGACATCATCCAGCATGGCTTTAATTCCAACAAAGCTTTACCGGCCCTTTGCGTCAGGTCACGTACAGAAATAAATCTTTGTTGTTTGCTTACTTCATTTTCAATAAGCGCCCCTTCGGTCCAAGTAGATTTTCTACCTACGCCGTTGCCACGGGGTGGGTTGGCCCCTGCGTGAACTTTCGAGCTTAACTGTTGTCTCGAAAGTTTAATAAGCTCCCTATCTTGTTTAGCTAAAGCACCTCGTAGCTCATCCAGTTTCTTGCCTGAAAACCGAGACAATTTTTGCCCATGTTTTGCAAATACTCGCTTCGCTAACTTACGTACTGCCAATGCTTCCAATTGCTTAGATAGGCCCGCATCCGTGCTTTTTACTTCCATGAAGTATTCAACAAACGGCAGGGTTCCTGTTTCCCTCAAATCGAGTAAGCCTGCTGCTAAGGAGGCATGATGGAACAATCCGTTTTGGTCGGACGCTGCGCCCTCAAGAAACTCTGCAATTTCGAGGTCCGTCCCTTTTTTATTGAAATGCTCTTTATTAAGGCCTGACTTATCACATATTTTTCCCACCAGCACGGATGCTTCGTTTCGTTCATCAAGCATTTTTCTAAGACTATCAATCACTGATTGATTTCTCTTAACTTTGATAACGTTAACAATATCTTCGGCAACGGGCGAAGTCCTTAACGCCCATTCGCAGCCTCTTGTGAGGAGTGCCGTAGGCGTATCAGCGCCTTTAAATAAGCCTGCCAAGCATTTTTCAATTTTTGGGTTGCTTGTAAGGGCTTCCCGTTCATCCAGCGCAAAACGAAGATGCTTGAGGAGCTCAGCAAGAGTCGATGGGGGTACATTCACGGCGGCATGAAAAATGCCCAGCAGCAGTTCAAGCTCATTGATCGCGCCCGTAAGCTCATCAATTTCCTTTTTAGCCGTGGCGAGGTCAGCGTGAAGAGTTTCCAAGGTTGCGTCAGGGATTGAGACTGGCATAGCTGGAACGAGCTCAAGCTCGTCCGCATCTGCATCGCGCAGAAAATCTCGCATCGGCTTAGCTTCAGGGGAGTTCAGCTCTCGTCTTGCCGTTTCGTAAAAATTAATTAGATCCTCGAAAGGTTTTTGATCCGTCTCGCCCCCTCGAAAACGTATTCCAAATAGCAATGTTGCCTGTGGGTTTTTTAGAAGCTCCTGCTCTTTTTGACGGTACGAGGCCAACAACTCCAATCTGTCCAAAATCACAGCTTTATCAAAGCGATCCATAAGAACTAAGCCGGTAGCGAGCCGTTTTGCTTTTCTATAATCGCTAAACAGGAAGGATAAAACCCCTCCAGAACGTAGCGTTGAGATGGTTTGCGAAAGTTCAGGAATTTCAAGCTGCAAAGAGAAAGAGACAAGCCCGTCCAAACGCGATTTCATTTTTTGTAGAGATGTAACCTCAGAGCAAAGCTGGGTTAAAATGGAAAGCGCTGCCGGGTCATTAGTCGCTGTGTTACGACATAGAATTGCATCTCGCCCCGCTTTTGAAATAAGTGCTTTCATTTTTCCGACGGAAACCACATTCCATTTCGTCGCCTCGGGACGGATCCGCACAAGGGGGGCCATGATGTCGGCCAATTTTTCCGCCTGACTTAAGCCTCCGGTACGAGCCTGCACCTGCGCTTTAAGGGCATTAACATCAAATTCCTTGATAGAAAATTTTGAGACTAACTCATTTATACGTTCAATAGATGACAGTAATTTACGGCCTAATGGTGCCAGGAAAATGTCTGCCATTTTCTTCTCTAGGGTTAGGCAAACCGTGCATCTTTCCAAAAATAATTTTAATTCTACGGCCTGATTGGGCTCCAGCATGGCCGTTAGTATGTCGTCAGACAGACCGTCAGAGAGCAGCGTTACGGCATCTTCAAGGGCATTTAGTATTTTTTCAAAATATGCGGTGTCTTCTCTTTTATCCAGAGAGTAAGATGCTATTTCCGAGCGCAGGTCAGCAATTTTTTTATACACTTTTGCTGCACGGCTGGCTAAATCGCAAATTTCCTCTGCGGTAAATCTGTCCGTCCGGCTAAGTTGAACCCCTCGCCAGTAAGGAAGCGCGCTAAGGACCGAAGAAAAGGCTTGCTCCGTTGAGGTAGCAAGGGATTGCAATGCCAGAACGCCATTGCGCGACAAATAAGCTTCGGCAACTTCTGTTTTTTCTAAAATATCTTGAGGCACACCGTCCAATTGATTTGCCGTCGCAATGCTTTTTCCTAAAATCTCATGAACCGTTAAATCACTATTCTCAAAGTTAATGGTGAGTACATCAATATACTCCGCCAATTGAGCGCGAACACGCTTAAATTCGGCAAGACGCGCCTCGTAGTCTCGTACTGGTCCTGCGCTCCGCATTTCAAGACGCGCACGAACCGAGGATATTACCTGTTCTCTCGTAGATCGTTCTGCTTGGAGAGGTAGTAAAAACTCACCCAAGCCTATAGCCTCCAGCCGTGATTTTACGACATTTAGGGCTGCCAGTTTTTCAGCAACAAATAGGACTTTTTTTCCATCGGCAAGTGCTGATGCTATCGCATTAACGATGGTTTGAGATTTTCCAGTACCTGGCGGGCCTTCGACGGCCAAATTCTTACCATTGGCGAGGTCAACAAGAGTGCTGAATTGTGACGAGTCTGCATCCAAAACAGTAAAAGGAACTTTTTTTTCAACTTCGGGCTCGTCCACATTGTATTCTTCAGCAAAAGGTAGGGCCGTCTCCGAGTTCATGCCCCCTAATAAAGAGCGTACAATTTCACTGTTTGAGAATGCAGGATGCGACGGATCAATATCGTGATACATCGCCATCCGAGCGGATGGGAAGACCCCGATAGCGACTTGCCGACGGACACGCCAAGTTATCTGTTTGGGAACTATTGCTGCAATGGAAGAGATATATGCTTCGATAGAGCTGCCCTCAAGTTTGGGCATTTCAATTCCGAAATCAATACGCATTTTTTCCGCAAGAACGGTATTTGTTTCCGGCTCATCCCCAGCGCCGGAAATATAAAATTCCACACCTTGTTGCGTGCGTCTCTTTTCGATCTGGGCAGCACACAGAACGAGTGGTGCGAAAGAGGTGCCCGTCTGATTGGGCTCCCCCCATTCTAAAAAACCGTATGCGACATGCAGAACGTTGATGCCTGTTTCTTGCATCCAAGTTTTACACTTTGTAGAGATATTATTTAATTTTCGCTCGAGGTCCTTAGGAAGCAGCAATACCTGGATATCATTGTCGTTGTGGCGCTCAACCTCATGATCGCTGGAAACCTCTGGCAGATCGTAGGATGGCGTAATTCCATTATTTTTTGCATGTTGCGCTAAGTTAACTTCAGCTTTTTGGGGGCGCGGCGGGAGCGCCAGTTCTGTGCGTACGCGATCTTTAAGCGCGCGCTCTATCGCTCTTTCTTTATCTAGGAAATCTTCAGCATCTTTATCAATGGCCTCAAGCGCAGATAAATAGGCTTCATCTGTAATTCGAGCATTAGCGAGTGCATTTTTAAAAGCCTTGGTATCTTCGTCTTTTGGATCCTCATCAATTTCAGGCAGGGCGACAAAGCGCATCTCCTGTCCATTATTCAGCTTATAGAAAAGCACCTCCGGCAGCTCGTCTACGGCTCGAAGATGAGCATTAGAACGCGGGGAAAGCTTAGTGGATAACAATGGATTGCGACGACTAAGGTCGAGCAGCTTCGGGCGAAGGTTCTCAATTTTTTGCTTAATAAGGGTTTCGATATCTTCATTTTTCATTATAAATCAGCCGGTTAATTTCTATAAAGGCCATAAAAATAACATTTTTTTTGTTCCGATAATAGGGTGTTATCGGCAGCTGTCATGCCATTGACATACCCCGGTATTACTAAAATTAGTAAGGCTTGAGACGTCTTATTTGAACGGGACCGGATTGCCGACCTTATCCTTCGGGCAAGCCACGATAGGCGGCTTGGCGTCCATACCTTTCGGGTTCACGCAAAATTCGCTCGGCTCAACGTATTGAATACATCTGCCAGTCACGTCAATTTTTTGGCACGGCGAGAAATGCGTGCCTTTCGACAGTGGATAGCCGGGCGCTGTTTTCGAGATGCCATCATAGGTCGCATCTGTGCCGGACATCCGGCTGCATCCAGCTATCGCAAAAGACAGGGCGACGATATAAACAAGTTTCTTCATGCATGCTTCCTATTCCAAAATGGCAAACTCAACGATCTTCCAGTTTTCAATTTTATCGGGGTCATCGCCCATGTGCTGGACCTTGCAGGTGAAACGTGTTCGTATCTTTGCCCCAAAGCTGTTTTGCGCGTCGACGTAGGAGTTGAGCGTCGCGGTATTGTAACCACCAAAGACCGCCAGATCGAAAAAGGGGAAGTCAGCGGTGCTTGGCGCTTTCAAAACATCTTTCACCCGCTGCTTGCAGAGAACCGCTGCCATCGCCAGCGCGACGTTGTTCTCGACGGATTTAGCGCGAGGTGTTTCTGGCGTTGCGCTGGTTTGCGGCGCAGACTTCAAGTTGGGCACGACAACGCAAAGCGAAATGACAAAAAGGGCTGCGGATATTTTAGTCCGGTTAACCTCCCATCTGTGCCGATACGAGGCTCGGTAATGAGGGTCCTTATCGGCCTTGGCAGTTATCCGCGCCGCTGAATAAAGCGTATAAATAAGTAAAAATGGGCATAGCACCAAGCACCAAACGAGAAGTCCGTCCATGGCAATCCAGCTCTTTCTGAAAAAGTAAAACGGCCACCGAATTGCTCCGGTGACCGTGTCTGATTACTTGCAGCTTTCGTTCCAGTGCTGGTTGAACTTGTTCTCCCAACCATCGCCCTTGCCCTCAAGCTCGTTCATGACCAGAACGCCGCTGAAGTAGGTGAAGTGGCGGTAGCCGATGTAGCCGCCAAAGCTGTTCTTGGCGTTCACTTCGCCGCAGAGCATGGTGAAGCCGGGCTGGCCGTAGGAATAGCCCGCCACATTCTTGAACTGGGTGGAGCCGGGGTCTTTCATCTGCGCGGCAACGCTTTGCTTGGCCTTGCTGATGTCGGTGGCGCTGGCGGTGCTGTGGGAGAGGTGGTTTCTTTCAACGGGTGTAACTGTGGCGCAGGCCGACAGGCTTATAGCTGTCAGTACCGCCATGGTGGTCAGGAATAATTTATTCATTTTCGCCCTCAAACGGTTTGTTAAAATAAAACGGCCACCAGATTTCTCTGGTGACCGGGGAGTAGTTACCGTCTTGCGAACGGCCAGCGTATTCACGCTAGGCGCTATTTTATTCCGCTGCTCCCCAACCCTAAGATTGAGAAAGCAGCACCATTGGTGACGGCCTGATGCTGTCTGAGGCCGCGCAAGAGGGGTAACTAGCCCCGGCAGCCGTCTTTTTCACGACTGTTACTTAAAACGTATCTGGTATTGCGGGCGATTTCAATAATTAGAACAATGCGGCGGCATTATTACGGAACAGGCTGCCCTCGCGGATATACCGCGCCAGCATACCGTCCGACTTATGCCCCGTTTGACGGCGAATTTCCCAGCTTGAGTAACCCTGCTGGGCGGCGCTGGTGGCAAGGCCGGAACGCAGCGAATGGCCTGAATACAGTTCGGGTAACAACCCCACCAATCCCACCCGGCTTTTGACAATGTTGCAGATGCTCCGGTCTGACAGATGGCTATCGGCAACCCTGCCTCTGTCGATGGCGCGGAATAGGCAGCCCCCCGTGATGCCCGACCGTGTCAGCCAGCCTTGTAGCGTCTGGATGGGGCAGACCTTGCCGCGTCCGTGCGGAATGCCAATCTTGCGGCCTTCGCCTTTTTGGTCGGTCTTCGAGCGGGGAACGGTCAGGATCAGCCCTTCGGCGGTGAACTGGATGTCTTCGTGCTTGACCACGCACAGCTCCGACCGCCGAAGGGCCGCGCAGAAGCCGATAAGCAGCACGGCCTTATCTCGGCATCCGCCCAGATCATCGGGGATGGCGTTCAGCACCAGAATGAGGTCGTCGCGGCAGAGGGGCGCTGCCTGCTTCTGGGGCTTGCCGTGCTGCCGCTTGATGCCCCGCATGGTCAGCTTGACCAGTTCCGCGCTGGTCGGTGTCGGCAAGCCCTGCACCGTGTGCTTTTTGCTGATTGCGGCAAGGCGTCGGGTCAGCGTGGCGACGGATAACAGGCCAGCATGGGCCGCAAGGTAGGCCGCGATTGTTTCCGGGACAGCGGGGATCGAACCACCCCAAGCATAAAAATGCTCAAGGTCTGCCTTGTAAGCCCGGCTGGTGTTCTCGGCTACCGAAAGGCGCAAGTAGCCTTCAATGCTGGCAGATAAGGCGCTGGACGATGGCGGAATGAGGTTCTGACTCATGTTGAACCCCCGAACATATCGGGGGCGGTCAAAGGCATCGCGGCCACCTTCGCCAGCCGAAGCTCGTTATAGAGGTCGTAATTCTTGATAAGGGCGCGGTGCAAGGCCATGTAGTCGTTTGGCTCAACGCCGAGGCTTTGCATCACGGCAAGGATGCTTTCCCGCCGGAAGTCATCCCAAGCGTCGCATGTCAGGCGCGGGTTCAGCGTCTCGGCCTCGAGGAAGAAATAGCCTTCACCAATCTGGATGTTTTTATATCCTGCCAGACCGGACGCCAGCTTCTTCAGCTCTTTGATACAGGCGATGCCGGTGCGCGTGTACATGCCATCCACCGCGTACATGGGGAGGTCGTTGTGTTTGGGCGAAGACACCGGGGTTTCTTTACGGGCGGTGAGGTTCTTTGACTGGCGTTGCATTTCCAGCCAGCCGATAGGCAGAAGCATCGTCAGGGGAAAGTGCGGTGTACCAACCGTCGCGGTGCAGATTGAAAGGATTTCGTTCGGTAGGGGCATCTTCATAACGACTTTGATAGCTTCCTGAGCGTCGACCCCGGCTCTTTGCAGGTTCTTTGCCTCAAAGCGGCGTGACCCGAACAGCGCCCACATGGCGAGGGTCTGCTTTGGGGCTTCCTTAGCGGGATCGTGAAGAGTGATGGCCAGTTCTTCAAAGGAAGCGTTTGCCGCCCATTCCCGGTCATTTGCCACGCCTTCGGCAAGGTCGCAGTAAAGATACAGCTCGGTCAGGTATCGCGTCTTTGCCGCCCGTGCCATGCGCTTGGCTAGCTGAACGCCAAGGGCGGCATCTCCCACGGTTTTACGCCATGCCGGGTATTTGGTGGCAACGGTCACATCGAGAACCGTTTCAATATCACCCATCGCGACATCTTCGGCGGCAATGACTGCCAGCCTGCGCCAGAGCGACCGCTTATCCTGCTGCCAGAGTGATAAGGCCAACCGACCTGCCAAATCGACGTCACCCCGCCGAATGGCCTTCTGCATCCCCGACATCGTAATCCACTTATCGAAGTGCATAGGCTCAATGGCTGTCAGCACATTGCGCTGGAGCGTATCTGCCAGCCTGTCGAGCCGTTGTTGAAAATCCTGTTCTGCCACGCCGTAACCTCCTTATTGATGGGGTGTGTATGGCGTGATCGTGACTGGTTTGTGCTCCGGGTCAAATTGAAGCCGCAGTTGTTACTGCTGAAAGGAGGGGGAGTTTAAAAACGGCAGGAGCAAGCGGCTGTGGTAAAAGCGTCCAAGTTTCTTTAAAGCATCGTTGGCCCTAAAAAGACTACGAAAAGATAGAGCTTTTGTGTCTTTGATGAATGAAAGTGCAATTCGTAAATTCTTTACATTTTGTCTATGTAACCTCTGCCTTTTTGCAAAAATGCACCTGAGTACATTACTTCTTTTTAGCCATAACGGCTTCCCATTTTTTCTCCTGCTCTTGCTGAGCTGTCCACTTTTTAAATGCGTCGTCAACCTTTGCTTTTAAAAACTTAAACTTCTCATCTGACGATAGCTTTCGATAGTGAATGAATTCTGCCATATTGCTGCACCATAATGAGTAATCCTTCGGGTCTAGAAGCCCACTATTCACAAGTTCAAGTTCAAATTTTCTACGCATATTCAGAAAATTCAAAAAATCAGGTATCGCTTTCAAATGGTGCTTAAGCGACCAAAGTTGGGCAACTTTAGGTAAATTATAACCATTGCACATGTATTCCACGAAAACACAAAACGCATCCCATTCTTGAAATATTTTTCCAAGAACGTAAGGATAACCGCCCTTCCCTTCAGGACAATCAGAGAGAAAATTTGCAGGATTGCTCTGAATATACTCTACCGCCAACGTCAAAACCTCCCCGGAAGTGGTCGTATATGGATCCGCTGGAATATGGGGGCATTCTTGATATATTTCGGCCATAAGCTTTTTGAACATCTTTCTTTTAGATAGTTCCTTCTGCTTACTATTCTGCGATGCGCTCTTTATTTTTGTTTCTTCGATAATAACATTTTCAAATATATCTTCATTTTCAATTATCACATTTTTATCGAGAATATCCGCATCGTCGGAGATAGTCGCTTCAGCTAATTCCGCAATGTCGGATTTATATATGACTACGGTTTCCGCAAATGCGGAAATTGGCTCACGCTGCATGATATCCGAAATGCCGGATTTAGTTGCCCATGGTAATCGTACCCATGAGAGAGCCGATTTATCTCTCCGAGATAGTTTTCGCCGCCTAAACTCAACCAAGTTTTTCGATTTCAGGGATTTAAGTGCGTTGTCATGCTGATGCCGTGAAAACCCGGTTAAAACTTTCCATTGAGCACTAGATAACGCAAGCCATCCCTCAACATCTTTTTCGTCTTTTAAAGACCCATGCTCTGTCATTAAAGCAATTTGGCAAAGTAACCCTCCTGCCGCTGTGTTGCCTTTAGCAAGCTCAACACAGGCGGCATAGAGGGAAGGCTTAACAGCGAATTGTTTTTTAGGTTTTTTCATTTTTTGCGAGTACTTTCAAAGGGGATTAGCTTCCCCTTAAAGCTGCTTTGAAAATTTTCTGTGAGGTGGTTTTTCTCTAGCCACTTTGAGAGGTGCTTCCAGTTAAATGTTGCGATAACAAGCGCATTTTTTTCGCTGTAAACTTTACCCTTCATCGGCGTGAACGCCATAAAGCCATCTTTACTCTTTTTCATTTCAGCCCTCACGATTTACCAATTAGATCTACAGCAGTTGCTGCAACACATTTATCAATCCATGAATTTATGTCCGAGAGACGCCAGCCGACACTCTTGCCTCCCAATCTGATATAACGAGGAAAACTGCCTTCTGCGATCCAGGCATAAATGGTGCTTCTTGAAAGCCCCGTAGTTTCGCAAACCTCTGCGAGCCTCAAAATTCTTTCAGCAATTCTGTTGTCCATAGCTGTCTCCTTTGTCTTACTTGGCCGCTAATCGACACGATTGGCGTAAGACAAAGATTACCGAGGCCTGCTAAAAGTGCAGCGGTAATGTTTAGGATGATTTTCCCGGTTTTTATCTCGGTTATCAGAGAGCTGCTACGGAAAAATATTTTTTAATTAAATCAATGACTTCTTGAGTAAGGCGTTCACTGCTTTTGGTAAGGTACAAAATATCTGCCTTGGTGGGACGACCGCCTTTATTTGTTCCGCGCTGATTTGAGATGAGCTTGCTTAGACTATCTCTGCCCATTCCCTCAAAACATGGAAGTCCCTCGTGATCCATTATGCGCTTGGGCAACATTTTTAGAATGTCGATCACAAAATCCTTATTCGCCTTCGGGACATGGAGCCAGATTATTTCCCCAGCTTTTTGATAGTTTTGCTGAACTATTAATGAAGGAAGAAAACCTCTAAATGTACCTCTATCAATCTCATGATATATCGCCCAAGAAATTAGAGAAATTTCCTTATAATGATTATAAAGATAGCGAATAATTTGCCCTGGCGTGAAAACAGGCTCGTCTTTGTCATTTTTATCTTGCGTATGTAGGCGCTCATATCCCGAGGGTAAATGATTGCTAAATTGATCTTGCTCATAACGGGTTTTAAGCCAGTAATAGTGACTACTCGGCCCCTCTGTATTATTGAGCGCTAAAACGGAGTCAGAGGCATCTGGATCACGTTCGAAAACCAAAAACGCCGCTTCTCGAAAACTAATCTTTGCTTTACTGAGCCCTTTGACTAAAAAAGGCTTGCATTGTTCAGGGCGCAGCTGCGGCCATTTCTTGGGCAGATCGCGGGAACCAAGGTATCGCAACTCCTCCTTGGTAATTTCTTCACCAACTTCTTCACTCTTTTTCTTAGCCATTTGACGCACAACCTTCACGCAATCTAACTTTATCAAGATAATCAGCCCAGTCTTGCATCATTCGGGCACGTTCTTTTAGGTATTTTGCACGATTATAGGCGGCTTCAACATCCGATTTTTTACCATGTGCTAACTGGACGTCAATTACGTCGTATTCATATTCCAACTCTTCCAAAATTGTACTTGTAGCCAAGGCTCTAAATCCGTGTCCCGTATGAATACCTCTGTAACCCATACGCGCTAAGGCTACCAAAATAGAGTTATTCGACATATGACCAAGCGGGTTCCGCTGCCCGGGAAATATATGAGGCCTATGGCCATTTAACTTTTTCAACTCACTAAAGCACGCTAATGCTTGCTTAGATAGCGGGACTATATGTTCACGCTTAGATTTCATTCTTTTCACAGATAATGTCCATTGAGCCTTCTCGAAGTCGATTTCCGCCCAAGTCGATTTTATTAACTCTCCCGTGCGGACGAAAGTTAACATCAAGAGCTCCATGGCAAGAAAGGTCTGCCGGAAAAGACGTCCCTCGTTACGATAAAACTTCCTAAGAAACTCAGGTAAATCTTTTGCCTCAATAGCCGCAAAATGCCCTCTCAATTGCGGAGCCAAGATATCCGATGCTTTAAGTTCTGCTGGATTGTACGGGATTTTCCCTTGACGTTGGGCGTAAGCAAGAACGCTTCTCGCCAGACCCAATGCACGTCGCGCGAGTTCATACGCTCCCCGTTTCTCAATACTCTCCACAAACAATACAATCCGAGGAGAAGTTATATCGTTTACAGGCATGTAACCAATCTCGGGGAAGACATCCCGCTTTAAGCGGGTCATTACCGTATCGGCGTTATTCTGACTCCAGCGGGGCTGGTTCTTTTTGTGCCATTCGAGAGCGACAGCCTCAAAAGTATTAGCGGCACTAATAGCAGAAAGGCGCTTTTCCTCCTGCCTTGCGAGTGAAGGATCTTTATTCTCCCGAAGAAGCTTCCGCGCTAAATAAACCCCGTCCCTCGCCTCTACCAGACTAACTTCCGGATAGGGCCCAAAGGAAATCGTCCGCTCTTTGCCATGAAAGCGATACTTCATTCGCCATAGTTTACTGCCTTTTGGATTGATAAGCAGATATAGGCCATGGCTATCGCCCATTTTATACGGCTTTTCTTTAGGCTTGGCGTTCTTGCACGCCGCGTCACTCAGTGGCATGGGGGTATTCTCGGATTGGGTTGAAAAAATATACCCCGTGAATACCCCCAATCCCGCTGGATTGAGTCGGATTTTCACGGATCAAGACGGATCTTGGGATAACCCAAGACCGTTGATTTTGATGATTTTTTGAATAATGCCGGAATGTACCGGAAGAAAGATTGGCGTCCCCTAGGGGATTCGAACCCCTGTTACATCCGTGAAAGGGACGTGTCCTAGGCCTCTAGACGAAGGGGACGCATGTTTGGTTCGAACGACTTGGTTTTTACCTATATCTGCGGTTAATTGCAAGGCTTATTTAGCTGTTTTAGGCGGGTTTCTTTTTACGGCGCGGCGGGGCCGGATTTTGGCTTGTTTGCCAAGGTGTTGGGCGTTGCAGGCGGAGCATCGGCCGGCGGGAAACCGGGCCAGTTTTTAAGGGCGTCCATGGCATTCAGGTAATCGGGGTCCTGCCGGTAATCGACGGGGCCATTGTTATTGGCAGACCAGATGCCGCGGATGAAGCCTGCGACCGCTTCCCCCTTCGGGTATTCGCCCTGCACGGGATAGGCCATGAGGATGGAGCTGCGGCCTTTTTCCTCCCCTTCTGCCAATGCAGGCTGGACGTAGGGCACGGGAATACGCTTTGCGCCCCATCTTTCAAAGGTGGCCACGCGTTTGGCGGGGTCCATGCTGTCGTCTTCGGGCTTTACCTTGGCAGGGTCGTTTACTTCAAGCACGGCGCATTTAAGCGTGGCGCCTTCTTCGGCAGCCAGTGCTTCAAGCCCTTCAATGCGGCCCTTCACCATGAGGCGGCCAAGGCCCATTTGCTGGTATTCCGGCGCAATGGCGTTATAGGCCAGCAGCCCCGCCTGATCCGCCGAATAGTAATAGGCGATGGAAATGCCGTAGAGCTGCGCCTTGGCGGGATCCGGATCATCCAGATGCTTGCCGGCGAGCAGAATGACGCGCTTCACGCCGTGGGTGGGCTGGCGCAATTTTTCCTCGATTTTCTCAAGGCTTTCGCGTTCTTCAGGCATGGGGAAAGCGGCGACGAAAATGTCGTTATAAGCGCGGCGCATCAGCGCAATCGCGCGCTCGTCGTCAGCTTTGACAACGAGGGTTTCGGCAGAAACGGCATTAAAATCATTCTTCATCATGCGCGTATTTTAGGGATTTTTGGTTATTATGTCAATAAAAAGCATTGGCGGAGCCTTTTTTAGCCGCCATAAACCGGCGCGGCATCCACAATCTGGAAGTTGACGGTGCGCTTGCCCTGCCAGGTATTGATGCTGACATGGCCCGCAAGGTTCAAGGGGGCAGAACCCGCCTTCAGCAGCACTTCGCCCAGCTCGGAATCCATGGCGCGGAAGGCGATGGCCTTTACGCTGGTGCCGCCCGCGGTATCCTGCAGGTAGCAACTGACATGGCGTTCGCCCACCACGGTCGGCTTGATGATTTTGACGGATGTAAGCGCAAAGCGCGGTTCCGCATGGCCTGCGCCATAAGGGCCCAGCTGCGCCAGTTTTTCCACCAGCTCCAGCGTCAGCGCGGGGGCGGAAAGCACGCTGTCCACGCGCAGTTCGGGCGCATAGGCTGCGCCCTTTAATTGTTCCTGCACGTGCGCGTTGATGTACTGGCACAGCGCCGGGTAATGCGCGCGCGCCACCGTAAAGCCCGCCGCCATTTTGTGGCCGCCGCCCGCCACCAGCAGGCCGTTGTCCTTGGCGGAAATAACAGCCGCGCCAAGGTCAACCCCCGCAACCGAGCGACCGGATGCCTTACCCATGCCCTTATCATCAAACGCAATGACGCAGGCGGGGCGGTTGTATTTTTCCTTCAGGCGCGCGGCGACAATGCCGATAACGCCGGGGTGCCAGCCGTCGCCATCCACCAGAATGACCGTGTCGTTCGCCGCGGCGGCTTCTTCAGCGCGCGCCATCGCGTCCTCGATCATGCTTTCTTCGATCGCTTTGCGCTCGGCATTATATTCGTGCAGTTTTTTTGCCAGCACGCGGGCTTCCAGCGTGTCGTCGGTCGACAGCAGGCGCCAGCCAAGGTCTGCTTCACCAACGCGGCCACCGGCATTCACGCGGGGGCCGAAAACGAAACCGGCGTGGAAGGCCGTGGGCGCTTCGGAAACGGCGGCAAGGTCGCCAAGGGCATTTAAGCCCGCGTTCATGCGCATCGACATTACCTTCAGGCCTTGCGCCGCATAGGCGCGGTTGATGCCCGTCAGCGGCACCACATCGCAAATGGTGCCCAGTGCGACAAGATCAAGCCATTGCAGAATGCGCGGCTCCGGCCGTGCGGTATTGTACCAGCCATCGGCGCGCAGCTTGCGGTTGACGGCAACGATGGTGAGGAAGGTAACGCCCACCGCCGCCATTTGCCCCTGCCCGCTGGTGCAGTCAAGCCGGTTGGGGTTGACGACAGCATAGGCGGGTGGCAGTTGCGGTTCCGCGCGGTGGTGGTCCAGCACGATAATATCAAGCCCTGCTGCCGTACCGGCGGCCAGCGCTTCAAACGCGGTCACGCCGCAGTCAACGGTAATCAGCAGCTTTACGCCTTCATCGCGCAGCTTCAGCATGGCGGGCACGTTGGGGCCGTAGCCTTCGTTGATGCGGTCGGGAATATAAATGCGGGCATCGCGTCCCTGCGCGCGGAAGAAACGCTTCAGCAGCGCGGATGATGTTGCGCCGTCCACATCGTAATCGCCGAAGACGGCGATTTTCTCGCCGGTCATGATGGCACCGGCAATGCGGTCTGCCGCTTTTTCCATGTCGATTAACGTCGCGGGGTCGGGCAATTGCGCCTTGATGCTGGGGTTCAGGAATTCTTCAACCTGGTCAAACCCCACGCCGCGGGCGACCAGCACGCGGGCCAGCAGCTCGGGCAAGTTAAATGCCTGCGCCATGCCTTCGGCCAGGCGCACATCGGTCGGGGAAAAAGCCCAGCGTTTGCCCAGCACGGATTTTTCGACGGACAGCACCGAAGCGCCCTGCGGCGCGGTTGCGGGGTGCAGGTCGTCCATCGCGGTATCCATTTTTGGCTGGGGCTGGTTCATGCTTATTTGAAACCTGCCTTGCGGGTAAAGTTATGCGTCGCTTCAATGCGGCGGATGGTGCCGGTTTTGGAGCGCATGATGACCGAATGCGTATGCGCGCCGCCGGCAAAACGGCGTACGCCGCGCAGCATTGCGCCATCCGTCACGCCGGTTGCCGCGAACATGACATCGCCATGCGCAAGGTCCAGAAGTTCGTATTTTTTGTTAAGGTCTGTCACGCCCCAGCTTGCGGCGCGGGCTTTTTCATCGTCGTTGCGGAACAGCAGGCGGCCCTGCATGAAGCCGCCGATGGAGCGAAGGGCCGCGGCCGCCAGCACGCCTTCCGGCGCGCCGCCGGAGCCCATGTAAATATCAACGCCCGTATCGGCTTCCGCTGTGGCCATGACGCCGGAAACGTCGCCATCGGAAATCAGCATGATGCGCGCGCCCGCTTCGCGGACTTTCGCAATCAGCTCCTTATGGCGCGGACGGTCGAGGATGCAGGCAACGAGGTCGGAAACGGCAACGCGTTTCGCCTTGGCAAGTTCGGTCAGGTTTTTCAGCGGCGACTGGTCAAGGTCAACCACATGATCCGGCAGGTCGTTGCCGACGGCGATTTTTTCCATGTAGACATCGGGCGCATTCAAAAAGCCGCCCTTCTCCGCCATCGCCACAACAGCCAGCGCGTTGGGGCCGCCGACAGCGGTGATGGTGGTGCCTTCAAGCGGGTCAAGCGCGATATCAAGTTCCGGCCCTTCGCCGGAGCCGACCTGTTCGCCGATATACAGCATGGGGGCTTCATCACGCTCGCCCTCGCCAATGACGACGGTGCCGCGGATATGCAGGTTGTTGAGCGCGTTGCGCATGGCATCCACCGCGGCCTGATCGGCGGCTTTTTCATCCCCGCGGCCCATAAGCAATGACGCCGACAAGGCTGCCGCTTCCGTCACCCGCACCAGCTCGAGCGCAAGGTTGCGGTCCATCGTCAAACCCTGCTGGGTTGCGTACTGGCCAGTGGGCTGGTTCATGTGGGCCTCGCCTTCGGGTCTTTTTAAGGGGGAAATCGCCATTGCCTGAACCTCGCCTTGAAAGGGAAAAATTTCTAGCTCTTAAATTCCTCAATCCGCATGAGGTACGGCGGCTCGACGACCGACGGCAGCTTGCCGATTTCGGCGGCCACGCGCTGGATGCTTTCCTCCGACGTTTCGTGCGTCGTCAAAATGACGGGCACGGGCTGGTCGGGGTCGCGGCCGCGTTGCAGCACGGACTCCAGCGAAACTTTATTATCACGCAGAATGGCTGAAATATCCGCTATAACGCCCGGCTGGTCAAGCACCATGAGCCGGAAGTAATAAGACCCTATTCTTTCAAGGATATTTGCCGGCTTCAGGGGGGTGACTTTTTCAGCCGCAATGCCCATCAGCGGCAGGGCGCGATTCCTTGCCACGTCCACAATGTCGGCGACCACTGCCGACGCGGTCGGGTTGCCGCCGGCGCCGAAGCCCATGAGCAGCACCTTGCCGACAAAATCACCATCCACATACACGGCATTCAGCGCGCCTTCGACGGTGGCGATGGGCGAGTCTTTCGGCACGAGGCAGGGCTCGACCGATTGCTCGATCCCCTTGTCCGTCTGGCGGGCAATGCCCAGCAGCTTGATGCGGTAGTTCAGTTCATTGGCAAAGTCGATATCGAGCGAGGTGACTTTGCGGATGCCCTTGGTATCGATATGTTCAACATCCGGCACGCAGCCGAAGGCAAGGCCGGACAGCAGCGACAGTTTGTGCGCGGCGTCAACCCCGTCAATATCGAATGTCGGGTCGGCTTCGGCATAGCCTTTATCCTGCGCTTCTTTCAACACATCCGCAAACGGGCGGCCGGTGCTGTACATTTCAGACAGGATGAAGTTGCAGGTGCCGTTCAGGATGCCGTAGACAGCGCGGATTTTATTGCCCGCCAGCCCTTCGCGCAGCCCCTTGATGACGGGGATGCCACCCGCGACAGCCGCTTCAAACGAAACGGTGCCTTCGCTTTTTTTCAGCAGCGCCAGCACTTCCGCGCCGCGGTTGGCCAGCAGCGCCTTGTTGGCGGTGACGACGGGCTTGTTCAGCTCCAGCGCTTTTTTAACGGTATCAAACGCCGCGCCTTCCGAGCCGCCCATGAGCTCGACCACAAGGTCAACGCTCGGGTCGGCCGCGACATCCACCGGATTGTCGTGCCACGACACGGTCGAAAAATCGAGGCCGCGGTCTTTGGATTTGTTGCGGGCGGAAACGGCGACGACGCGGATATCGCGCCCCGTGCGGTCGCGCAGCATGTCACGGTGTTCGGTGAGAAGGCGGAAGACGCTGGCCCCCACGTTGCCAAGGCCTGCAAGGCCGATACGTAAAGGCTGCTGGGTCATCTGTCTCTCCACTCTATAAGCGCGTCTTCAAGCGCATTAAAATACCTTGCCCGTCTTGTTGCGGGCTTCGGCCGTTATAACATCGTCGCTAGAAAAACCGCGCTTGAAGCAAGCGGCGCGGCTTAGCGGTTGTTCATGTAAACTTCAACGCGGCGGTCGGCAGATTCCTGATCGCGGCTGCCGGGGTCCTGGTTGGGGACTTCGTCGCCTTCGGAAACAGCCGTGACCATGCCGGGCTCAACGCCAGAATTTTTCAGCACGCCAGTCACAGCGGCTGCACGTTTCTGGGCGATTTCAAAGTTGATTTCCTTGCGGCGCGCTTCGTCATCGGTCGTGTTGACGCGGGTGCTGGCATGGCCGACCACGGTCAGCGAGGCGCTGGGCTGGTCTTTAATGCTCTGGCCGAAGGTGTTAAGGCGCGCCTTGTCGCCCGCCGTTATTTTGGCCGAACCGTGCTGGAAGAACAGTTGCTGGGAAAGCTGGCCGTAATCTGCGGGCGCAGCGGCGTTGTATGTGGGGGTCATGTTGTCGCCAGCGGGGGCGCCATCCACGGGGAAGACCGTGACGGTGTTGTCGGCGTTGGTGACAGGGCCGGATGCTGCTTGTGCTTCCAGCGCACGGGCTTTTTCATCGCGCTTCCATTTGGCATCGATGCCATGGGGGGCCGGATGCAGGATCAGATCGCGAGCATTATGCTGGTTGGCATAGCCGGCCGGCACGGGGCCCCAGCTTCTTTCAAGGTGGGAAGGTTTGCTATTAACCCAGTTGGCATTGTCTTCCGCATCGTCCTTCAGACCGCGCGCGGTATTGCAGGCGGACACCAGCAGCGTAGCTGCGAGGGACAGGGTGACAAGGGAGAGACGCGCGGGATGAATACGCATAAGGAACCTTTGAAAATTGCATTTTGAATCAGCTTGATAGCTGTAGTGGACAGTTTGTATGAAAGCTAACAATTCAGCAACATGAAAGGTGCTGTTATTCCACAATTATTTTTGCCCTGCGGCAAACATAAGACAGTGGCGGCACAAGCTGCGTCTTATCAGCCATTAGCCCATATATTTTAATACGATGAAGATGAATTTTAAATAAACGCATCAGTATAAATTTAACCTGCGGCAGAACCTTAGCTTCACCCCTCAAAAGCTTGGAATAAGCGCATTTTGCGCATCACCAATAATATTTTTATGAAAAAATGCCTGGCATTCAACGCTTCAGGCATTCCCTGGCCAGGCGCACATAATGCTGCGCCGACCACGGCAGGTAATCCTTTTCAGCCTGGGTCATTTCGCGCATCAACCTCGCCGGGGAGCCCGCCCATAGCTGCCCTTTCGGCACGCGCTTGCCGGGCGTCACCAGAGCACCGGCGGCGACCATGGCCCCCGCTTCCACCACCGCGCCATCCATGACGCAGGCTTTCATGCCGACGAAGGCGCCATCTTCAATAGTGCAGGCATGGAGCAACGCCATATGGCCGACCGTCACATCATCCCCGATATACGTCCCCTGCAGGGAATTGGACACATGGATGACCGTGCCGTCCTGAATATTGGTTCTTTTCCCGATAACGACGTTATTCACGTCGCCGCGCACGGTACAGCCGAACCAGATGCTGCTGTCCTCTCCTATTTCCACATCGCCAATCACGGCGGCGGTGGGGGCCACAAAAACGCCGGCGGCAATGCGCGGCAGGATATTCTTGAAGGGTAAAATGACACTGTTCATAAACGCCAGCTTACACCAACCGTTAAAAGCAAAAAAGGCGCCCCCTTGCGGAGACGCCCTTTTTGTATGGATAGGCAGGTAGAAAGGTAAAGCTTAACGCTTGACCCACTGCGTGCCACGGCGTGCCTTATGGCGGCCGTATTTTTTACGTTCGACAACACGGCTGTCGCGCGTCAGCAGGCCGGCCTTTTTCAGGACGGTGTGCAGCTCGGGCTCGAAAGCGACGAGAGCGCGGGAAATGCCGTGGCGAACCGCGCCGGCTTGGCCCATCAGGCCGCCGCCGGAAACGATGCAGGTTACGTCAAACTGGCCGATGCGCGAAGAAAGCTCGAAGGGCTGGTTGATGACGAGGCGCTGTGTGCCGCGTGCGAAGTACACGGGCAGGTCGCGTTCGTTGACGGTGATTTTGCCGTTACCGCGCTGAACCCAGACGCGGGCGACCGCGTCTTTGCGGCGGCCGGTGCCGTAGGAACGGCCTTTTTTATCGAGCTTCTGGACGCGGACTTCGCTGCCAGTTGCGCCGGTTGCAGATGCCGTTGCTTTTTCAGCCACGGCTTCTTTCAGGTCCGAGAGATTCTTTTTCGTTGCCATGGTTGCAATTACCTTTTGTTTTTCGGGTTCATGGAGCCGACATCGAGGAATTCCGGCTTCTGCGCTTCATGCGGGTGATCCTTGCCGGCGTAAACGCGCAGGCAGGTCAGCTGGCCGCGGGCAAGCGGGCTTTCTTTCGGCATCATGCGGCGGACGGCGTTGGTAATAACGCGGCCGGGGAATTTGCCTTCGAGGATCTGGCCTTTGGAGAGGCCTTTGATACCGCCGGGATAGCCGGTGTGCCAGTAGAAGATGTCAAACTTCGCTTTTTTGCCGGTCAGGCGGACTTTTTCAGCGTTGATGACGATCACGTTGTCGCCGCAATCGATGTGGGGCGTGAACATGGTTTTGTGCTTGCCGCGCAGGCGCAGCGCGATGATGCTGGACAGACGGCCAAGCGTCAGGCCTTCAGCATCAACCAGGAGCCACTTCTTGGTGACTTCCGACGGTTTGGCGGAATAGGTTTTCATTGTCGTTTCCTAAGTTACGGGCGCGCCACCATGACGCGCAGTTTTCAAAATAGTGGGAGTGTTATGAACCACCCCGCCCCCACCGTCAACAAAAATGTGAATTCTCTTATAAAATCATTTAAAAACAGTGCGTTAATTTGGGGTATCATGTAACCGCAATTGCAATATATTGTTTTTACACGATGTTTTACAAAAAATTAAACCGTAGATTCTGCATCTGCCCTGCATTAATCATCCCTTAACCGCCATGCCATATAATACGCGAAGATATTCACGCCAGACGGACAAAGCATGACGGATTATATCGACCAGCCGGATAACCGACAGTCGGCCGCCTTTATGAAGGCCGCGACACCGCCGGAGCTGCGTTTGTCATTCCTCACCACCACGCGGGAGCAGCTGGTGGATGTTTCGCGCAAACTGGCGGCAGGGCTTAATGCCGCGCTGCTGGATGATGCCACCGCCCCTGTCATGGTGGCGATTGACGGCACGTTTAAATCCGGCAAATCGATTGTGCCGGATGTTGTGCGCGAAGAACTCCTTGGCCCGCAAGCGGCATTCAATGGCGAACGCAACCGGCAGGAAAGCTGGATAGGCGAGATAAACGGCAAGCCCGTCGAAATCTGTTTCATCAATGCCGGCAGCCGCGACCCCGCGCCCTTCCTGCAGGAGCGCACGGCGGGCGGCATTACCTTTGTCCATAACGACCTGCGCCATGAAGCGGGCGCAACGGGCATGGAAATCTGGCTGGAAAGCCCGCATTCGATGCGCGCGCAGCGTGCCTACAAAACCCCCTTCAGCGAAACCTTCGCCGATATGTCGATGAAGGAAGACAACGAATGGCTGCGCTACATTGAAATAAAGGTGACCGACCCGCGGCTTGTCCTGTCCCGCGACTTCCAGCTGGCCTTGAAAACCATCGCCGCCGAATTCCCGGATGCCAAAACCAATTTGCAAAAACCCGCAGCTGCAAGCGCTGGCGTTGCGCTCAATACCAACGCCAATACAGCCGCCACGGCCACGCCCAGCGCGCCGAAAGCAAAGCCGCTTATCCTCTAATTCTCATGAGATATTTTAAAGCCTGAATTTATCGCCGTGCTTCAGTGTATGCACGGTTGCGCCGGTGAGGGTAAAAACGTCGCCGCGTTCGATCGTCGTGATGTTGCTTTGCGCGGCCTTGGCATCCACCACAGTCACCTTACCGCTGCCAATGACTTCAAGCGTTTTGCCCCGCAAAATAACACCGGTGTCTTCATCAAGGCCAATGCCGGTTTTATCGGGCGCGGTCGCCAGCACGTTGAACAGGCGGGCAAGGCGGTTGCGGTTGAGGAAGTGCGTATCGAAAACAACATTCGGCGCCAGCCCAAGGCCCGCGGTCAGGAGTACCTCGCCCTTCTCCATCGCTTTTTCAGGGTCGCCGCCGTAAATCATGAGGGATGACATGACAGCAGCGCCGGCGCTGGTGCCCGCAATAACCGCGCCATCCGTCTCGCGCTGGCGCAACGCATCCATAAACGGTGTGCCGTTGAAAACGGTGGCCAGCTTCATCTGGTCACCGCCGGTGAAGAAAATAACATCGGCCGCGGCAACATCGGCCAGCAGCGCGGCATCGGCGGCACCGGCGCGGGTTGTGACGTGCCGCACCCGCGACGTTACGCCGATGCGCTGGAATGTTGCGGTATATTTTTCGCCGACTTCTTCGGGATAGCCTGTGGCGGTGGTGATGACCAGCACGCGCGGCGCTTGCCCTTCAACCGCGCCCGCTTCCGCCAGCACGCGGCGCAGCACGGTGCAATCGCCCGTTTTATCCTCCGCGCCGCCGATGGCGATAACCGTCATTGCCCTAAACCCGCTTACTGGCCGAGGCGCGGCGTGGCGCGGGACTTGCCGGGGGTCGCGTTCATTTCGGGCGGGTTGCCGCCAAGCTTTTTCAGCTCGGCGCGCATAAGGTCAATTTCAACCTGCGAGTCAAAATCGCTGAACTTCTGCACGGACATTTGCGACGTCAGCGCAACCGACACCGCCACCGCAACGCCGCCCTGCGAACTGCCCGCGGCTTTGTTTGTGCTTAGCTCCGCACGTTCGGAAAAAATCGTCGTCACCTGCTCCGCCGCAAAATTGAAATAGCGGGAGAATACCCCCTTCGACCCAATCACAGTCGTCGAAGCGCAAAGGGTATAATCGTCTTCCTTGGAATAACGGGTCATCGGCAATCCTGCAGCGTATGTTTTTAAGATTTTCTGATGATAAAAGCCAAGCCCCGTTATGTCAATTTTCTTTTATGAGGCTGTTTATGCAGCCAAAAACTGCCGCAAAGCCTGCACCATTGGCGGCATACAGCCCCCATGCTATCGTCATGCGGTATTTTTAAAGCAGGGAGCCTTATAAATGGCAAAGACCACCGCCGCCGAACAAGCACAACCGATTGCGCCGGAGCTTGCGCCCAATGCCCATGTGGCGCGGCAGTATGAAGCCTGGGTTTACCCCGCGCCCATCATGGACCTTGCCGCACCCGAGCACAAAAACCGCCGCGATGGCGGCGACTTTGAGCGTAACTTTTATACCTACTGGCCCGACCGCGAAAAACGCGAGGACCTTGATGTGCTGGTCGCGGGCTGCGGCAGCAACGCCGCTGCGCGTTATGCCTATAACCACCCGCAGGCGCGGGTGACGGGGCTTGACCTTTCCGCCGCATCGCTGGCGCATGAAGCCTATTTGAAGGACAAGCACAACCTGGCCAACCTGACGCTGCAGCAGGGCCGGCTGGAGGATGTGGCGAAGCTGGGCAAGACGTTTGACTTCATCGACTGCTCCGGCGTATTGCACCACCTGCCCGACCCCGTCAGCGGCCTTCGCGCCCTTGGCGAGGTGCTGAAGCCCGATGGCACGATTGCCATTATGGTCTACGGCCAGTACGGCCGCACCGGCGTTTATATGCTACAGGAAATGTTCCGCCTGATGGAACTTGGGCAAACGCCGCAGGATGTGGAGATGGTCAAGCATACGCTGGCATCCCTGCCCGCATCGCACGCCGTGCAGGATTACGCCCGCCGCACGCGCGACACGAAATATGACGCAGGCCTTGTCGATAACTTCCTGCACCGGCAGGACCGTGCCTATACAACCACCCAATGCGTGCAGTTTGCGGAAGATGCGGGCCTGAAGTTTATGTCGTGGTGGGACAACGTGCTGTACTACCCCGAAGGCCAGCTGAAACTGGCAAGCCCGCTGTACAAAAAAATCAGCACCCTGCCGGAAAAAGACATCTGGGCTTACATGGAGCTTTATAACGGCACGCTTGGCCAGCACGCCTTCACCGTCTGCCGCAAGGAACGGGCGGAGAGCAGCTACACGCTGGATTTTGACAGCGACGCGCTGCTGGATTATACCCCCGCCGCGCGCGCGGTTGAGGTTGCCGCGAAGCCCGGCACGCCCGAAGGATCCATCTGCCTGCGCCGCGGGGAATATCCGGTTTTCACGCTCAGCCCCATCGTCAGCGCTATTTACAAGCAGATCGACGGCAATAAAACGGTACGGGAGTGCATGGCGGCTTCCGGCGTTGCAGCGCAGCTGGGCAGCGATGCCGAACAGCTGGCGGCAACACGCACGGCCTTCCGCTACCTCTGGCGCCTTGGCCATATCTTCCTGCGGTTGCCCGCTGCCGCTTAAGCGATAATATGGCCGGTGGTGTACAGGCTCTGCTCGTCCGTCAAATTCGTGACGTTGGTGAATAGCGCAACCTGCGTCATGGCATAGGCGGTGCCGGTTCCATCCGCATCCACCATCACAATGCTGTCCTTGCCGCTGGTGGTAATTTGCAGGAAGTCGGTGATATGGCTGGCTATGGCATCGAAGCCCTGCAGAATGCCATGAATGTCCAGCACATCGCCCTGCGCCACGCTGAAGTCGGTCACGGTATCGCTGGTGCCGTCCATGGTGCTGATGACGAAGGTATCCTTGCCGGAACCGCCCGTGACAATGTCATGGCCCAAGCCGCCGTCCAGCGTATCATTGCCGCTGCTGCCGTTGAGCGTGTTGTCATGCGCGTTGCCGATAATGCTGTTGGCAAGGCTGTTGCCCGTACCCTTCAGCGCCGCGCCATCCATGATCAGGTTTTCAACGCTGGAGCCGAGCGTCCAGTCAACCGATGACCGTACCGTATCAACGCCGACGCCGCTTTCAACGATGACATCGTGCAGGTTATCGACAACGTAATAGTCGTTGCCAAGCCCGCCCGTCATGCGGTCCGCGCCAATGCCGCCGTCCAGCGTATCATCGCCGCCGCTGCCCAGCATGGTATTCACAAGGTCGTTGCCGATGCCTATGTGGCCGACCATGCCTGTCAAGGTCAGGTTTTCAAGGTTCACGCCCAGCATATAATTGACCGAGCTTTTTACCGTGTCGCGCTCGGTCGCCAGCGTGGAGGTTTCTTCCACAACGTCGCCCGCGTTATCGACGATATAAATATCTTTACCGAGCCCGCCGATCATGTGGTCGGCGCCCGCGCCGCCATCCAGCGTATTGGCGCTCGCATTGCCTGTAATCGTGTTATCCAGCGCGTTGCCGGTGCCGATGATGGCGGTGCCGGTCAATATCAGCTTCTCGATATTCAGGCCGAGCGTATATGAGGCTGACGATATAACCGTATCCGTCCCCGCGCCAGCAAGCTCCGTCACCACGTCGCCGGTGGCGTTGACGATATAGGTATCATCACCGTTGCCGCCCAGCATGGTGTCGTTGCCCGTGCCGCCATCCAGCGTATTGTTGCCATCATTGCCGGTCAGCAGGTTGGAAAGGGTATTGCCGGTGGCCTTGAGGTTATCCGTGCCTGTCAGGTACAGCTCTTCAATACCGGTGCCGAGGATATAACTGACGCTGGCATAAACCGTATCGCGGCCCGTGGTATCGACAATCACGTCGCCGATGTTATCGACTGTATAAACGTCGTTGCCCGCGCCGCCGAGCATATGGTCCGCCCCCGCGCCGCCGTCGATATGGTTGTTGCCCGCATTGCCGGTCAGCGTGTTATCCAGCGCGTTACCGGTCAGGTCGTCATCGTATTTGGACGTCAGCGTCGCGTTTTCAATGAAGGCATAGGGCGCGAGGCTGAAGGTATTGGCGGCCTTGACAATATCGGTGCCGCCGTTATCCAGCTCCACCATGACATCGTCGAAGTCGTCGGCAATGTAGGTGTCGTTGCCTGCGCCGCCCGTCATGGTATCGCCGCCCACGCCGCCATCCAGCGTGTTGTTGCCGCTGTTGCCGGTCAGCTCGTTGACAAGTTCGTTACCCTTGATGCTGAGGTTGGCGGTGCCGGTTAAAACCAAATTCTCGACGTTCGCCGCCAGCGCGTAAGCAATGCCGGTGCGGATGGTATCAATCCCCCCGCCGGCATTTTCAAAAATTTTATCGCTGGCGCTGTCGACGATGTAAACGTCGTTGCCGCCGCCGCCGGTCATGCTGTCCGCGCCCGCGCCGCCGTCCAGAGTTGAATTGCCGTTGCCGTCACTGACGGTAATGACGTTGGCAAGTGTATTGCCCGTCGCTGTCACGCCGCTGGCGGCCGTGATGAACAGTTTTTCAACGCCAGTACCCAGCGTGTAACTGACGGTGGACATGACAACATCGACACCGGAAGTGTCGGAAACAACGTCACCGGTATTGTCGACCATAAAGGTATCGTTGCCGCTGCCGCCCATCATCGTATCCGCGCCCGCGCCGCCGTCGATGATGTTTGCGCCGGTATTGCCGGTCAAAATGTTTACGCCCGCAGTACCTGTTAAATTCAGCGCCGCAGAACCCGTCAGCACCGCGTTTTCAATGCTGGTATAGCTGGCAAGGCTGGTGGTGAAGGCGGTATAGACGGTGTCGTTGCCTTCATTTGCATTCTCGATAATCACATCGCTGGCATTGTCGACGTAATAGGTATCGTTGCCGATGCCGCCCGTCAGCCTGTCCGCACCCGCGCCGCCGTTCAGCACGTTATCGGCATCGTTGCCTGTCAGCGTATCATTATACGCGGTGCCAATGGCGTTTTCGATGGTGACGTTAAAGGCAATGGCGGTGGTCGAATAACCATCCCCGCCGTGGTTGATGAAGCTGCCGCCCTGCAGAACGATGGTGACGGCATTGGTCAGCGCCTCCGCGGTGATCGTATCAATCCCGCCTGCATCCCAGATGGTTTTGACGATGCCGTCGTACTTCAGGGCATAGGTATCGTTGCCCGTGTGGTATGTCATGTTCGCGCCGTAAATTGCCTGTATCGCCAGAATATCCAGCGGCATCGGCGTTGCCTGAAAGCCTTTGCTGAAGGTCTGGTAATAACCACCGTTGAGCGTATCGGGCGTCGGGTCATTCACATCGGGCAGCTCGATAATCTGCGGGTCGTTGTAACTCATCACCGTCCAGTAGCCGCTGTCGTAATAGTCGGATTCCAGCGGGCGGTCATTGCCGCCATCATCATGCGGGTGCTTGAGGCCGAGGGTATGGCCTATTTCATGCAGCATGGTTTCAAGAATGGCGCCGCCCGCCTTGTTGTTGGCAACATCAAATTCCTGATAAAAATTGTAAAAGAAAATATCCCCTTCCGGCTTCGGGTAGGTCGTGCGCGTGTCGCCATCATCCGCCAGAATGCTATCGGCGAAGGCCGGGTCCGGGAAGGTGCCGGTGGCAAGCGCGCCGTCGCTGGAATATCCGGCCAGCGTAATCGCCAAATCCGCCGTCGACTTCGTATAATCGGCGGAGGTTGAAATTTTAGTGAAATTAATATCCGCCACCGCCGACCATGCGGCGAAGGCTTGCGTTAAATCCGCACTGTATGAATTCCAGCTGCTGCCCGATGTTGTGTGCAGCGAATAGGTGAGCGTATGCGCGCCGCTGAACACCCACGAGCTGCCCTGCAGAATACCGTCAACCCTTGCATCACCCGTAAGAGGAACTGAATTGCCGACCGGCGCTGTTGTCATGGGGATATACCCTTCCGCGTGCTGAAATTGCCTGTATCAAACCCTTGCCGGATTATGGCATATAAACCAATGTTTTATACCCATTCGCCATGCTAGGGCAGAATGATTAAAACGGGGTGAATAAAACGCAAAACAGGCCGCAGCTTTTAACGGCTGCGGCCTGTTTTGTAGCGGCGCTTGCTTGGCCTGGGTATCAGGCTTTCGGCGCGGCGGGTTTTTGCTTTGCGGCGAGCTGCTGCCTGGCGACAAGTTCCGCCACGCGGTCCGGCGCGACATCGGCAACGAAGCGGCCGATTTCCGACTGCATCTGCGCGACATCGGCGTAGATGCGCACGGTGTCATGCTCTTTATAGTTGTCCGGGTTTTCGCGGTCATAGCGCACAATGCGCATCATGAAGCGGTTATCATCCACGAAATCATCCATGATCATGAAAGCTTTGTCGTAGAGGAACTTCATACCGCCCGGCTTGCCGCTGTAGGAAAGGCCAACGGTCAGCGCCGGCGCATCAGGGTTCATCAGGGAAAATCTGGTTTCGACGGCGAAGCGGCGGCCTTTGTCTTCGGGCAGGTCGGTCAGTTGCTTCAGCAGCGGGGCAATGTGTTCTTCAAAAAATTCGACCTGGCTGCGCTGGTATTGTTCGGCGCGGGCTTCCTTGCGGCTGGCAAGCGCGGCTTTATCGGCAGAGGTGCCGCCGTTAACGTTCAAGCGGTCTTGCGCGGCGGTAAGGAAGTCGGTGGTGGGGGATATTACACGTTTGTTGGTAGGCTTCATGATGTCCTCTAAAGTTATTGATACCATAATTAAAAGAATAGCCCGCATTAATATACATATTAATGCGGGCCGTCAATGGTATGCCAAAGGACTGAAAAGTAAGGCGTATTAGCGCATGAGGCCCATTACCACGCGCGGTGACATGTTGTGCTCGGCGGCAACCACCAGCGTGTCGTTTGCGGCGGCCTTGATTTGATCCGGCGTAAAGCCGCTTTTTGCGGCAATTTTGCACAGCCTCTTTACGCGCGCTTCCACCGTCGGGTGCGATGCCGTGAGCTTCGCCCATGCTTTGGTCAGCGCGCCCTTCTCCGGCAATTTTTCGCCAAGCGCGGCTTCAACGCTGCGCTCCTGCACCAGTTTCATTTTGCGCAGCGACGTGACAAGCGCCAGCGGGTTCGCACCCAGCTTCACCGCGCCGCGGTCTGCCTGGTATTCCATGCTGCGGCTGAAGCTGCCGACCAGCACCTTGCCCGCCAGCGACAGCGCTTTTGTTGCGGCATAGATGCCAAGGTAAGCGTGGCTGAAGTACGTATAAACCGCCGTGCCGACAACCGCGTTGATGACTTTCAGCGTACGGTCAAGCACAAGCTTCTTGTGTTTTTGCGCGGGCGTCAGGAACAAGTCATCCGCGCTCAGTTCTTTTTTGCTGTCGGTCGCTTTGTTGAAAAGGTACGACGTGGCAATGCGCGCGCCGACAGATGCGGCAACCCCCGTAAAGCCTGTGGCAAAGGCCGCGCCAAGGCTTGTCAAACCGTTGCTGAGCGTGGCGACGCCCGCAATAAGGTTGTGCGGCAGGCCAAGGTAGTTGTGGCGTGCGGCAGCATGCACAAATTCATGCGCCAGCACGGCTTTTTCTTCTTCGTCGTTCAGCAGCTTCAGCAGCGGGGTCGACACCATGATGACGGGTTTGCCGAAGTTCATGGCGGCGGCGTTGTGCGTCTGTCCCATTTTGTCGAAGGCTTTCTTCGACATTTCGCGGAAGGCCTTCTTCATTTTGCTTTCGGGCTTGCCGGCAGCTTCAGCGGCAGCGGTGGCCGCTTTTTCTTTTTCCTCATCGGCGCGGAAATCATAGATCGGATAATCAGCGGCCTTCAGGCCGGTCTTGCTGTAAAGTTCCTGCGCGATCTTGCCAAGGTTGGGCGAATATTCGGAGCTTTCGGGCTGGCGCACCAACCCCTCTTCCAGAAACTTGCGCTGTGTTGCGACGCTGAGCACTGAAATGCCCCCCACCAGCACCGCAGAAGCGCCAAGAACCCATGGCGACCCCAGCGCGATACTGCCCGCCAGAAGCAAACCGGTGGCGGTGTAATGTGTCGCCACGCTCAGCACGTTTCTGACTGTGTAAAGCGCCATGGTTATTCCACCCCGTTTGTTTGAACTGGTCAGAATTATACCTATAAATTATGTAAACATCAATCACAAATTGTTAACTATTTGTTATTGATTGCCTTCCGCAGACCGTTTCGCCGCTTTTACGCCGCCGCCAGCAAGGCCTGCAGAATATACGCCGCCGCAATGCCCAGCGTGACAAACGCCGCATAAAGCCCCACCGCCAGCTTGCGGGAAACTTCGCGCCAGAGGTAAATCATCGGCAGAATGCTGTAGCTGCCAAGCGTCGACAGGAACAGCGCCACATAAGCCGCCGGCACCTGCGTCAGGTACAAATGGTGCGCCACCAGCACCTCCATCGCAATTGGCGCGGGTAGCAGCGTTGAAATCATGCTGGTTGCCGCCACCTGCATAAAGCCGACATGGGCGAACAGCGCATCGAACGGAATAACCTGCACCGCAACCGCGCTAAAAATAGCGCCGCACAGCATCATCGGCACGGCGGTCTTCACCAGCTTCCACAGGTTCATGCCATAGGCCTTGAGCGCCTCTTTCGGCGACAGGCGCGGCAGCGGAATATCCCCCATAATCGGCGCGGGCATCGACGCGGGAATTGGCGTTGCGTCATTGTGCATATACTTCACCATCAGCGGCAGCACGCCCAGCAGCACCACGGCGACAAGGCCGAAATGCACGACGGCGAATTGCCACGGGAATGCCGTGATAATCATGGAAACAACGATGATATTCAGCGTGGGCGAGCTGAGCATAAAGCCCAGCGCGGTTTCAACCTTGCTTTTCGCGCGTGTAATACCGCACGCCACCGGCACCGCGCAGTTGACGCAAACGCCCGCAGGCACGCCGACAAAAATACCCTTCAGCGTATTGAGGTAAACGCTGTTCGTCGCCTTCAGCGGGAAAATCTGGAACAGTGTGTGCAGCAACGCGCCCATGGACAGGCCGAAAGTCATGCCAATGCGCATGGACCATACCCAGTTCACGAAAGTTGCCAGCACGCGCCGCCACAAGGCATCATCCGCCGATAGAGTCATCAGCTCGGATGAATAGACGAAAGAATGCGGGTGATACGTCGGCAGGTCATCGACCTTTTTGAGCAGCGCCGGATAACGCGAGCCGAACCAGAAGGTGCAAAGAATGCCGGCCCCAATCGCAAGCAGCAAAATCAGCGTGCCATGCCGCTTGAAAAAACCGGCCGCCGCACTGTTTGCCGTATTGCTCGTATGGCCCATATCGGCCGCTAAAGCACCCTCGCCCGTCGTATACGTCATCAAAACACCCTCTTAAATGCACAAATAAAATGACCGCCACTTTAGCGGATCGAATTAATTATGTCAAATTAAAACGGCGTACAGACTCTTAATAATGCGGCGGTTTGTCGCGGGCGCTTTGTTCGGCAGTGGAAAGGGTCTGGTTTTCGGTGACTTCGGCGACGGTGCCCTGCAGCTCGCGGATATGCTTTTTCAGCATATCAATCTCGTCCCACTGGCGCGTGACCATTTCATGGAGCGTGTTGATCTGCTCCTCCTGGTACATCAGCGCTTCTTCAAGACGGGTAATTTTTTCGTCGGACATATGATTTTTATAAGACTTTCCCGCAAAGTCTTCAATACAAACCGCAGCTGAAGCCGTGGCTTGACTCAAACCATGGTCCGCGGTGAAAATTGACCATCCGCATACGGCCGGGGGCGAAACTTGAACATTTTTGAAAAAGTCGATGCGGCGTTTAAAGCGCTCCAAAACGCCGAGGGCAAAACCGAGTTTGCGCCGCCTGTCTCAAATGAAGATATTGAACGCCTCAACAACATTCTCGACGCGGCGAAACTGCCGCACCTGCCCGTCGATTTTATGTATTTACTGCGCAAGTTTGGCGGCTGCAAAGGCCCTTATTTCGAAATATACGGCCTGTGCGGTTTGCACGGCACAGGCAATCTGGATGATCTTTTTCTCCTGGATGACTCGCTCTATCTCAACCGCGGCATTGATGACGACGAACCGAAGGGTTTACTGCTCGGGTGTATGCCGAGGAAGTATACTTTTGACCTTGAGTATAAGCTTGTCTACAAAGACGGCGCCTATCACCACGTCGAAGACGACAGGGGCGTGATGAACTATTTCCAAGGGCTGGACAACATCGGCGATTTCATCATCAAGGAAATAAAAGCCGCCATGGCGGACAAAAGACGAAGAGACGTAGAGAAATGGTCGGACTGAAAGGATTTGAACCTTCGACCCCTTGCACCCCATGCAAGTGCGCTACCAGGCTGCGCTACAGTCCGACGTGGCTATCCTTGGGATTAGGCTTGGGCGGATAGACTGCGGGAATATAGCAAAGCCATTCCCCACATGCAAAGATAATCGGCGCATTCGCGAAAAAGCCCGCATATTGCACAAAAGCTTGAAATTGCAGGCATTAATGGCAGGTGGCCGGCACGTTTACACTGAAGTGCCGCAAGTTCTGTTATAATCAAGCTATGCAGCTGAACGCTTTTCACGCGCCGCCCTTCATCCGCCTCCTCCTGCTTCTTGTCTTTAACCTGTTGCCGCTGGGCTTTGTGCTGGCCGGGCACGGCATGCCGTTTGCGGTCATGGCGTTTTACTGGGTGGAAGTTATCGCCTTCGGCCTTGCCGCGCTGCTCAAGGTTTCATGCGTGATTGGCTGGCGACTGTTGCGGCGCGGCGGGCGCGCGGCGTTTACCGCCCTTTGCGCCGTCTTTCTGCTGCCGCTGCACTTCGGGTTTTTCATGGTGATGACGTGCTTTCTGGTCGGGTCATTCCTGCCGGCGGGGGAAGCGACGCGCAAGCTGACCAGCCCGCTGGTGCCGATGGAAATGGTACTGGCGCACATCAACTTCCCGCTATTGCTCGCGGTGGCGGGAAGTTTCCGCGCGGCGGATTTCTTCCTGCGGTTTCTGCCGCAGCGGCAATATGAAGGCGATGTGCAAAAACCGGTGCTGGAGGCGTATGGCCACCTTGGCATTCTGTTTCTTGCCGGGTTTTTCGGCCTGCTGCTGGCCATGCTGGCGGATGACCGCATCTGGGGCGTGCTGCTACTGGTTGGTTTTAAGACGACCGCCGACGTGATTGTACTGCGCATGGACATTGCCCGCCGCCCCGCGCACAACGCCACCCTTTAGGCATAAAAAAAGCCCCGGCGTGAACCGGGGCTTTTTTTGAATATCTTAAAGCTTAACCAATAAGCTTGCGCATGGATTTCAGCTCGTCCAGCATCGACTGCAGCTCGTCCTTGTTCTTGCGGACGGCTTTGGTGATGGGGGCTTCAGCAGCCGGGGCCGCTTCGTCACCCTGAACGCGGGCGTTGAGGTTGCCGCGGTTGGCGCTGAGCAGTTTTTGCACGCCTTTAATGGTGTAGCCTTCCTGATACAGAAGGTGGTGGATATTTTTCAGCAGCTCCACATCTTCCGGGCGGTAGTAGCGGCGGCCGCCGCCACGCTTGAGCGGCTTGATCTGGCTGAATTTGGTTTCCCAGAAGCGCAGCACGTGCTGCTCGACCTTCAAATCATCCGCTACTTCAGAGATGGTACGGAAAGCGCCGGCAGATTTCTGCGGCGACACTTTCGATTTCATCGGGCGGCGGTTGGGCAGGTTCTGCGTCTGGCTGTCAGGCAGGCTGACACCAGGTTGCACTTCGGGCTTCAACGGCGATTGGTTGTTCGTGGTCATTTACGATGATGTCCTAAATACTGTTGCTTCGATAACAGGATTATTCGGCGGTTTCGTCTTTATTGATCCGTTCTTTAAGAACGTTGCTGGCGCGGAAAGTCAGGACGCGGCGCGGCAGGATTGGCACTTCTTCCCCGGTCTTGGGGTTGCGGCCGATGCGCTGGCGTTTGCTGCGGACCTGGAAGGTGCCGAAGGAGGAGATTTTCACCATCTCGCCGCGTTCCAGTGCCTTGCATACTTCCTCAAGGACTGTCTCGACAAGATCCGCAGACTCGTTGCGGGAAAGGCCGACCTGTTCGTAGACGGCTTGGCTTAAGTCTGCGCGGGTAATCGTTTGGCTGTTGCTCATTGGATTGACACCTCATTTGTCCGTTCTGATATTAACGGTACCGATTCACAATTCGTTAGTCAATACAAAGAGTTGAGTCGGATAGTTACAGTAAATGCAAAAACAGGAGAATCGAGCGAAATAGGGGTTTGGGCAGAGTCGCGCCTGTGGATAGTTTTTTTTACCAGCGTGCCAGCGCAGCGCCCCAAGTGAGCCCGCCACCCATCGCTTCCATGAGAATCAAGTCCCCGCGCTGGATTCGCCCGTCTTCAACTGCGGTCGAAAGGGCCAGCGGAATGCTGGCGGCGGAGGTATTTCCGTGGTCCTGCACCGTCACCACGACCTTTTCGGGCGTGAGATGCAGCTTTTCAGCGGTGGCATCGATAATGCGCTTGTTGGCCTGGTGCGGGACGAGCCAGCGCACGTCTTCCGCCGTCACTTTATTGGCCTGCATGGCCTCCACAATCGCCTCGCTCATGCGGGTGACGGCATGGCGGAAAACTTCCTTGCCGTTCATCTTCACATGGCCGACGGTGCGGGTGGATGACGGGCCGCCATCCACGTATAGCAGGTTGCGCAATGCCCCTTCGGAATGCAGGTGGGTCGACAGAATGCCGCGGTCTTCCTTGGTGCCCTTGCCATCGTCGCTGGCTTCAAGAATAACAGCCCCAGCCCCGTCGCCGAACAGCACGCAGGTGGTGCGGTCCGTCCAGTCGAGCAGGTTGGTAAAATGTTCAGCGCCAATTACCAGCGCACGTTTCGCCTGCCCTGCCTTGATGAAGTTGTCGGCGGTGGCGAGCGCATAGATGAAACCTGAACATACCGCTTGAATATCAAAAGCGAAGCCCTTGCCGCCCATGCCGATATTGTCCTGCACGGTCACGGCGGTTGCGGGGAAGGTATTGTCCGGCGAGGTCGTGGCTAGCACGATAAGGTCAATGTCCGAGCCCTGCAAATTCGCGGCCTTCAGCGCCTTCATGGCAGCGGCGGTGGCAAGATCCGACGTTTTCTGGCCGGGCGCTGCGACGTGGCGCTTTTTAATGCCCGTGCGCTGCTCGATCCATTCAGCCGACGTATCAACAATCTTTGCCATCTCCTCATTCGTGAGGACTTTTTCCGGCAGGTACGACCCGCAGCTGAGCATGACGGAACGACGCATCAGGCGGCTCCCTGTTCTGGTTGCGCGGCAATTTCTTCAAGCGCCACATCAAGGCCCATTTTATGAAGCTCTGCTTCAACCTTGGCGGCGAAGTTATTGGCGGCAAGCTCGATGCCGACGCCGATGGCGTTGCCAAAACCAATACTATCCGTGCTGCCGTGGCTTTTAATGCAGATGCCTTTCAGGCCCAGCAGGCTGGCGCCGTTGTAATAACGGGGGTCGATGCGCTGCGAGAATACTTTGAGCGCGCTGTAGCAAATGGCAAGGCCGGGCGCGGCAATAACCATGCCCAGCTTGACCAGCCACGATGACTTCAGCGCTTCCTTCATCATGTGCTTGATGAGCTTGGCGGTGCCTTCGATTGTTTTCAGCGTCACGTTGCCGGTGAAGCCGTCGGTCACAACGACGTCGAAATCGCCGCTTAAGATTTCATCGCCTTCCGCGAAGCCGACGTATTTTCCGGGCATGGGCGCGTTTGAGAACACTTCGGCGGCGGCCTGCACCAGTTCGTCGCCCTTCATGGCTTCGGAGCCGATGTTGAGCAGCGCGATGCGCGGCTCGGCAATCTTTAACGCCTCGCGCGAGAAAACGCCGCCAAGCACCGCGAATTCCAGCAGGTTTTGCGGGCTGCATTCGGCGTTCGCGCCAAGGTCGAGCATGACGGCGCCGTGGCCCTTCACGCGCGTCGGCAGGTAGGTGGCGATTGCGGGGCGGTGAATGCCCGCCATGACTTTGAGGGAAAATTTCGCCATCGCCATCAGCGCGCCGGTATTGCCCGCGGAAACGACGGCCTGCGCGTCGCCGTTGGCAACGGCGTCAATCGCAAGGCGCATGCTGGAATTGCGCCCCTGCCGCAGCGCCTGCACGGGTTTGTCGTGGCTGGTAACGCGGTCGGGCGTGTGGCGCAGCTCCATGACCGTATCAAGGCCCTGGTACTTCGCCATCAACGGGCGGATTTCCGCCTCGTTGCCGTAAATGATGAATTTGACGTTCGGGTATTTTTCACGCGCCAGATGCGCGCCTTCGACGACGATATGGGGAGCCTTGTCGCCACCCATGCCGTCAAGCGATATAACCAGTTGGTTTGTCAAAATGTCCCCGCTCCCGCTATTGCAGGAATGAACACAGCGCTGTGATCAATCCGTCAGGATTAATCAACGTCGATAACTTGCTGGCCTTTGTACATGCCGGTCTTGCGGCAGACGTGGTGCGGACGGACCATTTCGCCCGTGTGCTTGTCTTCAACGACAGACGGGTTTTTCAGCGCGTGGTGCGCACGGCGCATATCGCGGCGGGATTTGGAGGTTTTCTTCTTCGGAACAGCCATGGCTATAAAACTCTTTTTTCTGTTGGTTGGCCCTTTTGCCTCACCATAAGGGCTTATTACATAAACAAAACTTCCCGATGAGGCAAGGAAAATTCGCCTGAACGTACCGTTTTTTCGCAACTATTCAAGCGAAAACACCGGCCCGCCCCATGGCCGCGGGGCAGATAGCATTGATTTATCTAGCTTTTGTCTTCTTTTTCAGCTTTTTAGTTGCTGCTTTTTTAACGGCTTTTTTGACCGTTTTTACGGCGGTTTTCTTCGCCGTTTTTTTGGCCATCTTCTTGGCCGGTTTCCTCGCCAGCTTCTTCGCGGGCGCCTTGCGGGCAGCGGCCTTTTTGGCCGTGGCTTTGGCTTTTTTCGGCAGCGGCTTCTTCACGGCTTTTTTAGCGACCTTTTTAACCGCTTTCTTCACAGCTTTTTTGGCCGTTTTCTTGGCGGCTTTTTTAACCCCTGCTTTTTTGGCAGTTTTTGCCGGCGCTTTTTTAGCGACAGGTTTTTTGGCCGCTGATTTTTTAGCCGCGCTTTTTTTGGCGGCGGGCTTCTTCTCTGCTGCTTTTTTCGGCGCGGACTTCTTTGCGGCCTTTACTTCGGCGGCGGGCGCGGCGGGGTTATTGGCGGCAACGCTGGCAAGAGCGGCTTCATGCACGGGGGCAATGGGCGGGTACCACTTCAGGCGCGCCATGCGGCTTTCGGTCGGCTGCAGCACTTTCGCCATAAGCGCGACGGAAGCTTCAGGCGCGGGAACGGCGGTCAGGCGCGGCTTTGGCATCCGCGGCTCTTTTTCGCGGCGGGGGATGATTTTAATGCGGTTCGGGCCGCCCTCTTCCACAGACGGCATCAACGCCTGCTGTTCGGCGGCGGCCTGCAGCATTTCAAACGGGCTGTTACGCACTTCACCGCCAATTTCGGCCAGCTGGGCTGCAAGGCTCACGCCCGGCGCGCGCGGATACGGGTCAAGGTTCAGCGACAGGTATTGCGCCGCAACCTCGCCAAGGTCCACATGACCGTTGGTGATCATTTCGGGGGAGCTTTCGCCGTCGTCCAGCATCAGGTCGATTTCTTCGGGCAGGTCCAGCGATTCTTCCGTGAAGTAGGTTTCAAACTTGCCGTCGATATGCGCATGCACTTCCTGCAGCGATACGACGCATGTCTGCACGACGTCAGCCGACAAAATACCTTCAACGCGCAGGGTGCCGCCGCCAACGCGGCGCAGCTTCATGACGGTTTTGAAATCCGATAGGCTGCGCAGGTCAAAACGCTCGGCCAGTGCCGCGCATTCCTTGGCATTTGCCTCAAGTGTTTCGGTGCGCTCTTTATCGGGCGTAATGCCCTCAACGGAGATCGGGCGGGAAAATTCGGGTTCGAAAGTCATGTTACGGCAGCCTTGTCAAAAATGTCCTCGGGTTTATACGACCAAAACACCGCCAAAACAAGGGTTTCCTTATTAACCCCGCCCTGCGGGAGGCGTACCCCTGCCTTCCGCATGGCATTAAACTTGTCTTTTGGGCGGCATCGCCGTATAAAAATAACGATAAAACAGGTGGGTATGACCCCCGCCCCCATAAAGGCTTTTGACCCCATGATCCAGCGTTTCGCCCGCCTGCTGCTTCCGCTTTCCGCCGTTTTGCTGGCCGCCGCCTGCGCGCCGACCGTGGCCGTGCATGGCAACATGGTATCACCGCAAAAGCTGGAAAAAATTACCCCGCAGGCCTCGACCCGCGCCGACGTTGAAGCGCTCTGGGGCCCGCCCACCGACATCGCGCCGTTTGACCCGAATACCTGGTACTACGTAGGCGAAAAAGACAGCCAGAAAGGCATCTTCGCGCCCGAGGTGGATAAACGCCAGATCATCAAGGTTACCTTCGGCGAAGGAGATATCGTGGCCGCCGTCACCAACGTCGACCCCAAGCTGGGCAAGGATGTTGATATTGTCAGCCGCAAAACCCCGACCGCCGGCAAGGAATTTACCGCCGTGCAACAGTTCGTCGGCAACCTCGGCAAGTTCAACCAAAGCGCCGGGCCGAAGAATTAATCGAATACCTGATCCAGGCTTTATTTAAACGATACCGGCTTCTTGCGCACGGCAACGGGTTTTTGCAGGCCGTTCCCGGCCATCTCGCCCGCTTCGCGCTGCCAGTATTTTTTGAGCGCATCGGGCTGGTTTTGCGCGGCGCGCTCCATTTCATCACCAAGGGAGGGGAAATCTGCCCCCCTTGCGCAGCTGGCGGCTGTCATGCCCATGCGGTTGCGGCGGCCGGCATATGCGCCCGCTTCCGCCAAATAACGCGCAGTGCTGCCCTGCCCCGCAAGGCAGGCATGCATGAGGGGCGTAAAGCCGGCGCTATCCGCGCCTTCAATATCCGCCCCGGCTTTCAGCAATTGTTTTACCACCGTTTCATGACCGTTTTTGGCGGCGATAATCAGCGCCGTCCAGCCCGTCGACATTTCACGGGCGGACGCAAGGGCTGGCGCATCTTTCAGAAAGCGCGCCACGCGCACCTCACCCCCCGCACGCACCGCGGCGAGGAAAGACGCTTCGGCCGCAGCAGTCGTTGCGGCATTGAATTCTGATTTTGGGCTCATGCGCCAATTATAGGCAGGCGATGAAAAAGCAGCAACGCGAAACTGCTGCCGTCTATATATTGATATAGGCGATAAAAGCCTGATTAGATCGACTTGAAGAACGACGGCTTGGCGGCGGCCACAGGCACCAGCGTCAGCGGCGGGTGGATCTGGCGCAGGGTTTTGTCGAGGATGATCATGTCATCCGTCACGGGCTTTGCGGTGGTGACGCTTTCGCGGTCCCACAGGGAGACCGTTTTAACGCCGTCGCGGGCGGCATCTGCCAGCGTTGATTCCACGTTCTGGATGTACCAGCTGAGGATGGGACGCTTCGGCGACAGCGCGGCCTTGAAGGCGCGGGTCAGGCTGAGGCCGCCATCGAGGAACTCGCTCATCGCCTGGCTGAAGCGGGAATGTTTTTGCTGCTTCAGCTCTTTCAGCTTCGGCTCTTCGCGGCGCTTGTAGTCGTCAAGGCTCATGACGAGGTCGGCGACGACGTATTCTTTGGACTGGTTGCGCGGTGCGCCCATGGTCTGCGTGCCGTCGGCGTGCGTGGTCACATCGGCATCGAAGAAGTAGAAATTGGTCGGGAAGCCGAGATACGTCGGCGGCAGGCCAAAATTAATCTGGCTGAAAGCGGCGGGGCTGATGTCGCGGCTGGCGACTTCGACGTTGATACGGAAGCTGTCGTAAAGGTCGAGCTCTTCATAGTTCATGAAGGTTTTGGTGACGGTAGACAAGATGGGCTCCTTAAACATAACGTGCCGGGAGCATAGGCGAATTACCGCAATAGGTCAACTGGGGCATTGTTTTTAAAGCGTTTTTCGTTTTCTTCCCTGCCCTTTCAAGGGTTTAAGGACCCCCTGAAAAAGTGCCGAACAACAGCTCATGAAAAACCCCCGGTGTTGCCACCGGGGGTTTTGTCATTCGGTTTGACGGTTAAGAATTAACCGTGTGCCAGAAGTTTTGCCACCACAGCCACCAGCAGGATCGCCACGATGTTGGTGATCTTGATGAGCGGATTGACGGCGGGGCCGGCGGTGTCCTTGTAGGGATCGCCGACGGTGTCGCCGGTCACGGCGGCTTTGTGGGCTTCGGAACCCTTGCCGCCGAAGTGGCCTTCTTCAATGTACTTCTTGGCGTTATCCCATGCGCCGCCGCCCGAGGTCATCGAGATGGCAACGAAGATACCCGTTACGATCGTGCCGACCAGCATGGCGCCGACAGCCTGGAAGGCCGCTTCGACGGTGCCCGCGACGTAGTAAACGACGACGAACAGGACGATGGGGGACAGCACCGGCAGCAGCGACGGAACAACCATTTCTTTAATGGCGGCTTTCGTCAGCATGTCGACAGCACGGCCGTATTCAGGCTTGGTGGTGCCGGCAAGGATGCCGGGGATTTCGCGCAGCTGGCGGCGGACTTCGATCACGATCGAGCCCGCAGCACGGCCGACGGCCATCATGGACATGGCGCCGAACAGGTACGGCAGCATGCCGCCGATGAACAGGCCAATGATAACCAGCGGCTGGTTCAGCGGGAAGCTGAACGCAATGCCGGGGAAGTAGTGCTTCAGTTCTTCCGTGAAGGCGGCGAACAGCACGAGCGCTGCAAGGCCCGCGGAACCGATGGCATACCCCTTGGTCACGGCTTTGGTCGTGTTGCCGACAGCGTCGAGTGCGTCGGTGACGACGCGCACGTCTTTCGGCAGTTTCGACATTTCGGCAATACCGCCGGCGTTGTCGGTCACGGGGCCGTAAGCATCGAGCGCGACGATCATGCCGGCAAGCGCCAGCATGGTGGTTGCCGCAAGCGCGATACCATAGAGACCCGCCGCCCAGAAAGCGACGTAGATGCCGACAGCGATGACGATGACGGGCAGCGCTGTCGATTCAAGCGACACGGCGAGGCCCTGGATTACGTTCGTGCCGTGGCCGGTTTCGGACGCTTTCGCGATCGAGCGGACGGGGCGGAACGCGGTCGAGGTATAGTACTCGGTGATGACGACGAGGGCCGCCGTCACGACGAGGCCGGTCATGGCGCAATAGAACAGCTTCATGCCGGTGATGGTGCCGCCGGCCGCGAGGCTGACGGTGTCATTCATGCCGACCTGCTTGTCAATCGCCCACCAGACGAGACCGACAGAAAGAACGCCGGTCACGACGAGGCCTTTGTACAGCGCGCCCATGATGTTCTGCGAAGAACCCAGGCGGACGAAGTACGTGCCGATGATGGAGGAGATAATGCAAAGGCCGCAGATGAGCAGCGGCAGTTCAAGCATTTTCTGGATGTCGCCCGGCGCGAAAAGGCTGGACGCGATAAGCATGGTGGCGACCAGCGTGACCGCATAGGTCTCGAACAGGTCGGCGGCCATACCGGCGCAGTCGCCCACGTTGTCGCCCACGTTGTCGGCGATGACGGCAGGGTTGCGGGGGTCGTCTTCCGGCAGGTTGGATTCAACCTTGCCGCACAGGTCGGCACCGACATCCGCACCCTTGGTGAAGATGCCGCCGCCAAGACGCGCGAAGATGGAGATAAGCGAAGCGCCGAAGCCCTGCGCGACGAGCGCGGAGAGGACGGGCGTCCAGTCCGTCACGCCGTCAGCGGTGTGCTGGGCTTTCAGGTAGAAGTAATACACGGCAACGCCGAGAAGGCCGAGGCCGACGACGAGCAGGCCGGTGATGGCGCCGGCGCGGAAGGCGACGGTCAGCGCGGGCTGAAGGCCTTTCTGTGCGGCGTCAGCGGTGCGGACGTTGGCGCGGACGGAAACGTTCATGCCGACATAACCGGCGATACCCGACAGCACGGCGCCGATGACGAAACCGATACCGGGCTCAACACCGATGGCATAGGTAAGGATGGCAGCAACCGCAACGCCGACAAGGCCGATCGTAAGGTACTGGCGGTTCAGGTAAGCTTGCGCGCCTTCTTGAATAGCGGCTGCGATTTCCTGCATGCGCGCGTTACCGGCGCTGGAGGATACCACCTGGAAGGTCGTGAGGACACCATAGACGAGTGCCAGCACACCGCAGGCGATAACGATAGTCTGTATATCAAACGGCATTTGTATTTCCTTTGTTAAGACGTTGCCCTAAAAGGCGCTTTTGTATTGATGCGCGGAAATGTGCCTAAAACAAAAGGTGATAGCAAGGGCTTGTTGCCATATTTGTAAATATATTATGTGCGCGCGTTGCCGGCAGGCAGTTATGAATACAAAACAACGCAAAACACGGTGTTTTTATTGTGCAGTGCCGCATAATTCAGCACGTAACGGGAACAGAAAACGCCGCCGCTCTTTGCGCACATCACAATCATATGCAGCGACCATTCGAGCCATGTTACAAAAGGGCATGATCGCATCATCCGCCCCTCATCCCGTGCCGTTTCGTGAACTGCTGCGCACATTTTTTAAAATCGGCCTGCTCAGCTTTGGCGGCCCGGCGGGGCAGATTGCGCTGATGCATAAAATTCTGGTCGAGGAAAAGAACTGGATCAGCGATGCGCGTTTCATGCAGGCATTGAATTACTGCATGCTGCTGCCGGGGCCGGAGGCAATGCAGCTGGCAACCTACATCGGCTGGCTGCTGCACCGCACGCGCGGCGGCCTTGCGGCGGGCCTGCTGTTTATTCTGCCCGGTGCAACGCTCATGCTGCTGCTCAGCTTCCTGTACGCTCGCTATCATGCGCTGCCGCTGGCGGCCGGTATTTTCTTTGGCCTGAAATGCGCCGTGATGGTTGTGGTGATTGAAGCGCTGCTGCGCATCGGCAAGCGCGCGCTGCGCACGGCGGCGCATCTGGCGCTGGCGGCGGCATCGTTCATCGCGCTGTTCTTTTTTGCAGCCCCCTTCCCGCTGATTGTGCTTGCTGCAGCAGGCTTCGGGTTTGCGGCGGCGCGCCTTGCTCCACATATATTGAAAGTCCCGCCCGCCAAAACCGCCGCCGCCGCACCCGCGCCCAGCGTGATTGACCGCATGCTTGAAAATGGCCAGCTGGCACATGCGGAGCCCTGCAGCCGCCACGCCACCGGCACGCTGCTGATCGGCCTTGCGCTGTGGCTGCTGCCCGTGCTGGCCTGCATTCGCCTGCGCGGGTCGGATGATGTTTTTGCCCGCATGGCGATCTTCTTCAGCAAAATGGCGGTGGTGACCTTTGGCGGCGCTTATGCGGTGCTGGCCTATGTGGCGCAGCAGGCCGTGACGCAATACCACTGGCTGGATGCCACCGACATGATGAACGGCCTCGGCCTTGCGGAAACGACGCCGGGGCCGTTGATTTTGGTATTGCAGCATGTCGGTTACCTTGCGGCCTTCCGCAGCGCCGGCGACCTGCCCGCGCCAATTGCGGGGGCCCTGGGCGCGGCGTTGACACTCTGGGTTACCTTTGTGCCATGCTTCTTGTGGATATTCCTTGGCGCGCCCTATGTGGAACGCCTGCGCCGCCACGAAGGGCTGCAGGCCACCTTAAGCGCCGTCACGGCGGCGGTAACAGGCGTCATCCTGAACCTTGCCATCTGGTTCGCGCTGCACGTGCTGTTCGCAAGACTGCAACCCTTCAGCCGCGGCCCCTTCGCCTTCGAAATGCCCGTATGGTCCTCCCTCAACCCCATCGCAATCCTCATCGCCGCCCTTGCCGCCGTGCTGTTGCTGATACTGAAAAGAGGCATGGCCGTGACCCTCGCCGTTTGTGCGGCGGTGGGCATGGTGCTGTCGTTTATTTAAAGATGCCTATTTCCCCAGCGTATCCACGCACAAGCCGTCATTGCAGGCGGCTTTGAAGGGTGTGGGGGAACAGGGGCCGCGGCTGGACCAGTCGGCGGCGCAGGCTTGCCGTACGGTATTCTGGCGGGCTTCAAGCTCTTTTAAAAAATCGGGTGTGTCATTACCCTTGGGCAGCACCACGGGCGCGGCGCAGGAATCCGCACGGTAATAAAACCCGTCGCAATCATCATCGGTCGTGCAGGTGCGCGGTTGCGCCAGCAGGAAAGCATCGAGGCTGGCGGCCGCGGCCATGCAGGGACCAGAATCATCCGCCGCCGCGGGCCGCGAGGGCAGTAAAAGCAGCGCGATAAGCGCAAAAGCGGCAATGCAGGCTTTCATGGCAAAATCGTCTCATAAATACCCAAGCAAATCAAGCCGCTAACTGCGCATTATGTGAAGGACATATCTCTATTTATGTCTTTGTCCGGCGGGTCAAAAATGCTAAAAATACGAGTCTCAAAATAAGCAACAAAAGCTCTGAAAGGCTTGCCCAGTGACCACGGACAATACCGCGCCCAAAACCGACATTTCGACCATCACCATCGAAGCCGAAATGCAGAAATCCTACCTCGATTACGCGATGAGCGTGATCGTCTCCCGCGCCCTGCCCGATGTGCGCGACGGTTTGAAGCCGGTGCACCGCCGCATTCTGTACGCCATGCGCGAAGGCGGCTACGACAGCTCGAAGCCCTACAAAAAATCCGCCCGTATCGTCGGTGACGTCATGGGTAAATACCACCCGCACGGCGACAGCGCGATTTACGACGCAATGGTGCGCATGGCGCAGGATTTCTCCATGCGCCTGATGCTGATCGACGGGCAGGGTAACTTTGGTTCCATGGACGGCGATTCACCCGCCGCCATGCGTTATACCGAAGCCCGCCTGAACAAGGCTGCCGAAACCATGCTGGAAGACATCGACAAGGAAACGGTCGACTTCCAGCCCAACTACGATGAATCGATGCTGGAGCCGACGGTGCTGCCGTCGCGCTTCCCCAACCTGCTTGTCAACGGCGCGGGCGGCATTGCCGTCGGCATGGCCACCAACATTCCGCCGCATAACCTTGGCGAAGTCATCGACGGCTGCCTTGCCTGCCTTGACAACCCCGATGTGACAATCGACGAACTCGTCGAAATCATTCCCGGCCCCGACTTCCCGACCGGTGCGCAGGTGCTGGGCCGCAACGGCAGCCTTGGCATGCACCACACGGGCCGCGGCTCCATCATCATGCGCGCCAAAACCTCGTTCGAGGAACTGCGCAAGGACAAAACCGCGATTATCGTGCATGAAATCCCCTATCAGGTGAACAAGTCGCGCCTGCTGGAGCGCATTTCCGAATGCGTGCGTGAAAAAATCGTCGAAGGCATCTCCGAAGTCCGCGATGAATCTGACCGCGACGGCGTGCGCGTCGTCGTTGAAATCAAGCGCGATGCGATCCCCGATGTCGTGCTGAACCAGCTTCTGAAGTTCACCCCGCTGCAAACCTCGTTCGGCGCCAACATGCTGGCGCTCAACTATGGCCGCCCGCAGGTCATGAACCTGAAGGAATTCCTGGATGCCTTCCTCCGCTTCCGTGAAGAAGTCATCACCAAGCGCACCATCTTTGAACTCGGCAAGGCGCGTGAACGCGCGCATATCTTGGCGGGCCTGGCGGTTGCCGTTGCCAATATTGATGAAATCATCGCCATCATCCGCACAGCGAGCGACCCGAACGACGCCCGCCAGAAGCTGACGGCGCGCCACTGGCCCGCGGCCACCGTCGCCCCGCTGATCAAGCTGATCGACGATCCCGAATACCCGGTCGCGAACGACAACACCTACAAAATGTCGGAAATTCAGGCCAAGGCCATTCTTGACCTGCGCCTGCACCGCCTGACCGCGCTCGAACGTGACAAGATTGGCGACGAGCTGAAAGACGTTTGCGCCTATATTGAAGAATGCCTGAAAATCCTCTCCTCACGCGTCGAGCTGTTGAAAGTGCTGCGCGCCGAGCTGGAAGACATTAAAGCCCGCTTTGCAACGCCGCGCCGCACCGAACTGCTGGCCGTGGAGCATGAAACCGACCTTGAATCCCTCATCCAGAAGGAAGACATGGTCGTGACCGTCAGCCACGCGGGCTACGTCAAGCGCGTGCCCCTTTCCACCTACCGCGCGCAGAAGCGCGGCGGCAAAGGCCGCACCGGCATGATCACGAAGGAAGAAGATTTCGTTACCGACCTGTTCATCGCCAATACGCATACCCCTGTGCTGTTCTTCACCACCAAGGGCATCTGCCACAAAATGAAGGTCTACCGCCTCCCCCTTGGCACGCCGCAGGCGCGGGGCAAAGCCTTCGTTAACCTGCTGCCGCTGGAACAGGGCGAAACCATTTCGGTCGTCATGCCGTTGCCGGAAGACGAAACGACATGGGCGGCGCTCGATGTTATCTTTGCCACTTCCCACGGCACCGTGCGCCGAAACAGCCTGGAAGACTTCCAGAACGTGCGCGCCAACGGCCTGATCGCCATGAAGCTGGAAGGCGATGAAAAACTCATCGACGTGCGCACCTGCACCGACAAGAACGACATTCTTGTGTCCACCCGCAAGGGCAAGGCCATCCGCTTCGGCGTTGCCGACCTGCGCGTCTTCAAGAGCCGCGCCTCCACAGGCATCCGCGCCATCAAACTGATGGAGGGGGATGAAGTCGTCTCCATCTCCATCATCAACAGCGTTGATGCGACGGCAGATGAACGCTTCGCCTACCTGAAGCGCGCCGCCGCCGAACGCCAGATTGAAGATGCCACGGTCGAGGTCGAGGCGGACGAAGAAGAAGCAGTTTCCGGCAACGTCTCGCTTACAGATGAGCGTTACGGCGAGCTTGCGAAGCTCGAGGAATTCCTGCTGGCCGTCACCACCAAGGGCTTTGGCAAGCGCACCTCCACGTATGAATACCGCACCACCAACCGCGGCGGCTCGGGCATCTGGAACATGAAGCTTAGCAAGAAGAACGGCGAAATCGTCGGTTCCTTCAACGTGCATGACAGCGATGAAGTGATGCTGGTGGCCAATAGCGGCCAGATCATCCGCATGCCGGTCGAAGACGTGCGCTTCGTCGGCCGTCAAAGCCAGGGGGTCACCCTCTTCCGCGTCGACGACGGCGAAGAAGTCGTCTCCGCCGCCATCATCAAGGATATGGCGGAGGATGAACCGGCGGTTTAAGCGCCGGGATTTAAGAATTAAGGGCGATCCTTCATTTCGTTCAGGACAACTGTTATTTGCAGGCTGTCATTCTGAGCGCAGTGAAGGCTCCTCTTATCTCGCTCAAAAAGGAATTTCCCTTTTTATTGCGCCGGGAGTACGCTTGAGGCCTGAAAACGGCATAAAGGAAAATCCCTATGACCTCCCCCGCATCCAAACACCAGCCGCTGATCGGCGTTTATCCCGGCACGTTTGATCCGGTGACGCTGGGCCATCTGGACATCATCGAGAGGGCGTTGAAGGTTGTTGATCACCTTGTCATTGCCATTGCCGACAGCCAGAGCAAGGGCCCGTTGTTTACGGTGGAAGAGCGCAAGCTGCTGCTGGAAACCGACATGAAGAACAACAAGAAGATGATCGGCAAATCGTACGAAGTCGTTTCCTTCTCCAAGCTGCTCATGGAATTTGTGCTGGATATGAAAGCGCGCGTGATTGTGCGCGGCCTGCGCGCCGTGTCGGACTTTGAATATGAATTCCAGATGGCGGGCATGAACGCCTACCTGAACCGCGACATTGAAACGATGTTTTTGATGTCGCAGGACAAGCACCAGTTCATTTCCTCCCGCTTCGTAAAGGAAATCGCCCGCCACGGCGGGGATGTCAGCCACTTCGCCACCCCCAATGTGGTCGCGGCGTTGAAAAAGAAGCTGAAAAAATAACCTGCCGCGGGCGGCCTTTTGCCCGTTTCGGCCCGCCCATAGCGGGCGATAACATTATGTATTTAAACGAAGTTTCAGAATTCTGCGTTTATGTTCAAATTTAAATTTACAAAATAGGGAAATGGGAATATAACTTGCCCCGTTCGGAACAATCCTTTATGTTCCAACTTCTTGAGACGATTAGTGATTCCGTAGCTCAGCGGTAGAGCATCTGACTTTTAATCAGAGGGTCCTGGGTTCAAATCCCAGCGGGATCACCATCTCAACTCCTTACAAATAGCCGGCATGCATTGCCGGCTTTTTTATTACCCGCAATAAAGCACAAAAAACGGCCTCCCCTTTACAGGAAGGCCGTTTTTATATGGCCGTTAACGTATGCTTAGTACGCGTCGCGCTGGCTGCCGCCAATCGCTGCCGCGACGGAGGAGATAAACGCGCCGATCAGCATGGAGAAGAACGTAAAGAAAGCGAAGGACGCTGCGGATTTACGCGCGGCATCGGCGGCCTCTTTCGTTTTCGTTTCCATGTCGCGGAGTCCGGCTTCAGCATCCGTCACGCGGCGCAGGGCTTCTTCATGCGAAACGCCGGCGCGGGTTTCAACAGCTTTGGCAAGGTAGTCGCGGTCTGCATCCGGCATATTGTCGGACTTGAGGCTGTTGAGCAGGATGCGCGTGGTTTCGCCGCGGGCTTCGGGGTCAACCGCGCTGGTCTTGCCGCCACGGTACAGGCCGTCAACGTAGTACGCGAAGGGGCCGTTATCGGGGCCAGCCATCATGCCAGGACCCGGCTTTGCAGGTGCAGACATTGCCGACGTTGCAGCGCCAGCGGATGCCATGGGCCCCGCCATGCGCGCGCCGCCGCCAATGACGGAGGCAACCGCGCTGGTCAGGAAGGCCACCGTAAAGACCGCCGCCAGCGCCCATGACAGGAAGCCGTGTGCGGTATCGCGGAAGAAGACTTCATCCGTATGCACACGCGTCCAGCGCGTGCGCAGGCGGCCGGCGATGTAACCGCCGAAGGCGGAAGCCGCCCACTGCACAATAATCAGCCAGATAGCGGCGTTGATGGTGAAGGCCACGCCGGAAATGCCCGCATTGCTCCATGGCGAGGTGAACGAAAGCCCCAGCCCCGCGCCGAACAGCGTCAGCAGCAGCGAGATGGCGATGGTGGCAACCCCGCCCGCGATAATCGCAGGCCAGGAAACGGCACCGACCGAGAAATCAAGCTCGGCGTTATGATCCCCGGCGGGGGAAAGGGCGGTAACAGGTCGGGTCATGTCGGAATCCTTCCGGTAAAAATGTTAATTATGCAGGAATGAAAGCAGGATGATGATTGGCAGCGGTACGCCCAGCAGCCAAAGAAGAATTCCACGTCCCATTTTGTCGCCTCCAGATTGTGAATGTTTGAAATAGATATCGGAGCTGCTAACGGGCGTTTGGCGCATTGCGTTCCGTTTATGAACAAAGCGTTAAAAAGCCTATGCCGGACATCCTGAATAATGAGGATGTCCGGCATAGGCTCTGGCGGCGTTGCCGGAAGGAAGGGCGGTCCTTGACCGGAATTTCAACCCGCCAGTTAGCGGTTCATGTTGTCTGTTTTAGGGTAGCGGGTTGCCATTCATGTCAATCGCCTTGCCGTAAGCGTTAATGTACTGGCCGTTGGCGTTCACCAGCCTGCCGCTGCTATCCACAAAGATGCCTTCGTTTAAAAGGTTGCCATTCGCATCCGCCAGGCGGCCGCGCTTGTCGATAAAGGTGCCCTTGGCGGAAATAATCTGCCCGTTGGCATCCACGACGTGGCCGTTATCCATTTTCGCGCCGGAAACGATCCTGCCGTCATCCGTAATGACCGTACCGACCACCAGCGGGCGCAGGGATGCTCTGTCCATCACGATGCGGGGAGCAACGCCGTTATTGGCTTCGGCTGTCGTCGTCTGGACGCGGCCAGTGGCATCCACCGGTTCGCCCTTGGCGTTAAACAGGTGGTTATTGCCATCGGTATAAATATCCGGGGCCAGCACACTGCCGCGCGCATCCAGCAGGCGGCCATTGCTGTCCACATAGCTGGCGCGAACCAAAGGCAGACCGTTGGCATCGTACAACACGCCGTTGGAAATTTTTCCGCCCGGCACAACACGGCCGCCGGCATCAATCACCGTGCCCGCCGCAACCGGCTGCGGGGATGATGTGGTAGTGGCATTATTGGTAATGGTTGCGGCGTTAGAAGGTGCCGCAGCGGCATTATTGGCCCGCTGCGCTGCATCCCCTGCCGTGGTGCCGTTGGTAATGGTGCCGGCGGGAGCCTGCGGCGGGTTCGCAGCGGTATCTGCTGTTGTCGTATTATTGGTGATCACGCCCGGCGCTGGCGGCGGGTTCGCGGCAGTATCCGCAGTGGTGGTGGTGTTCGTGATTGTGCCGCTGATGCCGGAGGTCGCACTTCCCGCCGGGCCGGGGGCGGACAGCGCATCCGGCGCGGCATTCGCATTGGAGGGCGGCACGGCATTCTGCGTCGCCTGCACGGCGGCGCTCGGTTGCCCCGGCACAGTACCATTACCCGGCAGAGTCCCAGCAGTGCTTACGGGGCTTCCGCCATTACCGGCAGCTGATGCACCACCGCCGCCTTTCGCCATGGCAGCTTGCGGCATGGAAAGCGTAAGCGCGGCTGTCATGAGACCGGCGATGATAAGGATGTGGGGCGTGACAGTGCGGTGCGGGGAATTGCGTTGCATGGCGTCGAGTCTCCTTTAAACGGGAACAAAAGCTTCCCTTGTCGTGCCAACGAATGGTGCAAGGGCAAGTTCCTGCACATGCGCAGCGCGTTTATTGCTTTTATTTATGTAATTGAGATTGAAAAATGCCGGGGTGCGTATCCTTTTTGGCACAGCGGGGTGAAATTGGGGCCGGAGTATTGCCAAGTGCATGCCTGCGGCGCGATGATTCAGGGGTCGTTTTCACCAACGCCGCCGCTTACATGACGACGCCATGCGATCCCCCCTTCAAAACCTTCCTTCCGGAGCATCAAAACATGAAAAAGTACCTGACCATCGCAGCGATCCTCGGCATCATCGCCTTTGCCAGCGTTTCCTTCCTCGCGCAGGCCGATGAATCTGCCCCCAAGCACATGAAAGTGGCCGCCGCAACCGCTGCCGCCGACCCTTCCGACGGTGAAGCCGCTGCAGATAACGCCGATGCCGCAACGTCTAACGATGCGGCGCCCGCAAAAGGCGGCGATACCTTTGAAGCCGACCACGATACCTGCGCCGCCAGCTCCACCGCCCTTAAAGGCGACGATGGCAAGGACGCTTCGGCCGAAAAAATCGCCGCCGCCTACACCAAATGCATGCACGACATGGGTCATAACGACGATGAACTGAAAGCCCATGCCGCCGAAGGCGAAGAAGACACCGGCGCCGGCAAAACAACCGGCAGCGACGAGTAAGACAACGCGCCGTCATCACGCATCATGCGGTCTGTGCGCGCAAGCGCGGGTCACATGACCGCAAGTGATGATGAAGTGATGATGCAAGACACCAAAACGGGTCCATGGTTCACACCATGGACCCGTTCCGTTTCAATATTGTTTTGACAATCAATTATATGACGTTCTAAAATATAATTATGATTAGGAAAGACGGAGAGCAATCTTCTTTTTTCCCGGTCATGTTCAACCTCAAATAGGGAAGATAAAAACAATGGCTACCAAAAAGAAAACCGCCGCTAAGAAACCCGCCGCTAAAAAAGCAGCTCCGAAGAAAAAAGCTGCTGCCAAGAAAAAGACGGCTGCTAAAAAGAAAAAGTAATAGCTCGCTCGCGAGTTATTATCTTGAAGTGAAGGGCGACCCGCAAGGGGCGCCCTTCTCTTTTGTGCCATGTAAAAAACAGATACTTCAAAAATGCATTTAACCCCCGTGAAATCGTCACTTCCTGCACTTTCTGCATAAAAATATTTTTAAATAAATGCGTCTTTTTGCGCCAACGTCTCCGGAACTTTTTCAGCCGCGCATGTTCATGTCTACCCATGCATTTTTTATTGCGCGCACCATGAGCATTTCACCTGTCGTTTTTTGCCATTTTTTTTGCCGCCATCATCTTCATCCGCCTGAACTTTTTTTGGTGGCATGGCGTGCCACCAAAACTTTCATCGCGCCCGTTCATCGTCATCACCACCGCCCGAATCAGTCATGCATGTTCCGAGACTCGGGGCGTGATGAAGTGACGGATTTTGAGTCTTTTGACCGTTGATGAGGTCCGGCGGACAAAAAAATCGTCTTCCGTCACGTTTCATCACCGCCCCCGCATCATCCGTCATGGCACCACGGCATCTCGACATTCACATGCGAAGGACATATGCTGGTACATGGCCCGCTACATGAAAACCGTTTGCAACTTGATGGCTTGTGCCCGTCAACACACCCGGCATCACCCGCGCACGGGGGTCATTGCCCTTTCATTCACCCTTTCCATGCTCCTTGGCACCCTGCCCGCACTGGCGAAGGAGCCTTTAGCCTGCCCGAATGCCCCCGCCGCCTTCCATGGTGCAGTGCATGATCAATATTTGCTCGGCCAGGCGTTTGAAGATGGCACCTGCGACCACCCCATAGACCGCAAACAGGCACAGCACTGGTATGAACTGGCGGCAAACGGCGGCGATATGATATCCGCCTACGCCTTGGGGGAGCTTTACTTCACCACAACCGATGCAGAACCCGACTATGTATCCGCCCGCCGCTGGTATTTGAAGGCGGCCGAGGCCGGTTATGGTCCGGCGCAGCTGCGCCTCGGCTTTTTGTATGCCGAAAAGCACTTCAAGGGCCTGACGGCAGACTATGCCGAAGCCGAAAAGTGGTTCAAAAAAGCCGCCGCGCAGAATACGGGCGACGCCGCCTTCCGCCTTGGCAACTTCTACCTCAATTACAAGCAGCCGGCGGATGAAAAACAGGCGCGCGTCTGGCTGTTGAAGGCAGCGCACGGCGGCAACCGCACCGCGATGTTCGATGCAGGTCGCATGCTGATGTCAGGGCAAGGCGGCGACGTTGCCACCAGCGAAGGCCTTGGCCTCATCAACCGTTCGGCGGAACTTGGCACGCTGCAGGCGCAAATGACGCTGGTGGATGTTTATGCGGGCGGCAAAGGCACCAAGGCCGACCCGCAACTGGCGCTTAAATGGATTTTGCAGCTGGCCAATAACCCCGCCGCGCCCATCTTCTATACCACCAGGGCTGCGGATATATTCTTTGACGGATGGCAAGGCGTGCCGCGCAATTACCCGGCGGCCCATACCTATTACGAACACGCCGCCGAAAAACATGACCGCCATGCCATCGAGCGGCTCGGCATCATGTACCGCGATGGTCTTGGCGTTAGCGTCGATGCGGCGAAGGCAGATAGCTATTTCGCGCAGCTAAAATAATCATTTTTATTGTTATGAAAAAATATTTCGGCCACAGGCGCACAAAATTTGTCTGTGCCCCTTGCTGCAACACCACCCTTCTATGAGATAATTGGCAAGAACGCGCAAAGGAGCCGCCATGAAAGTCATTCCCTTCCCCACAATGCCCCTGGAAAATGCCAGCTGGGAAGCAGTCGATGCCGACCGAGTTGTTGCAGGCACGCCAACGCGCGCGCACAAGGTTCTCTACTCCAGCAAGTCGGATGAATTTCACGCCGGCATCTATGAATGTTCGGCCGGCAAATGGCAGGTGACGTATGCGGAAGATGAATTCTGCACCCTGCTGGAAGGCCATGTGCGCCTGACGCATGACAGCGGCAGCGCGCAGGACTTCCATGCGCCGCAAAGCTTCCTCGTGCCGTCCGGCTTCAAGGGCACGTGGGAAGCGGTCACGCCCGTCCGCAAGTATTTTGTCATTTACGAAAAAGCGTCTTAAAATAACAAGCACCAAAAAAACCGGCAGCGAATACCGGACAAACAATAGAGGAACAAATGTCCAAGAAACGTCCTATCATCTGCATCCCCGGCAATATCATCGACTATAACGGTATGCCGGGCCACATCATCCGCGATACATACGTGCGCGCGGTGGTGGAGATTATCGGCGGCATCCCCCTGATGCTTCCGGCGATTGGCGCAGACTTCAGCTTCAAGGAGATCGCGGATTCGATTGATGCGGTCCTGCTCACCGGCTCGCCGTCGCACGTTGCGCCCGCCTGCTACGGCGCGGAACAGGTGTTCGACAATAAAGAACTCGATTTGCAGCGTGATGCCACCACCCTGCCCCTCATCCGCGAAGCGATTGACATGGACATGCCCGTCATGGCCATCTGCCGCGGCTTTCAGGAACTGAACGTTGCGCTGGGCGGCACGCTGAACCAGCGCGTGCATGAAATGCCCGGCAAGCGCGACCACCGGGGCTTCAAGGACCGCCCCTTGAAGGAAATCTACGAAACCACGGCGCATAACGTGACCATGCAAAAAGGCGGCATGTTCGAGCGCATGAAGCTGCCGCATGAATTCGCCGTCAATTCGCTGCACCAGCAGGGCATCAATACACTTGGCAAGGGCCTGTTCGTTGAAGCGGTATCGGAGGACGATGTTGTGGAGGCTATTTCACTGCCCGGCCGCAAGTTTATCGTCGGCACACAGTGGCACCCCGAGGGTGACTGGCGCCTGAACGATACCTCCAAAACCATTCTTGCGGCCTTCGGCGACGTCGTCCGCGGATAAATATTCCCTTTTGCTTCATATAGTTCCGCCGCAGGCCCCGCCTGCGGCGGAACTTTCATTTTGAGCAGGCGTTTACCCTATAGACCGATGAAGTTTCCGGCAGAACCTATCAACAAGATACATTTAATAAGGGAGACGACTATGGGACAGTTCAAAGACCCGACGACAGAGCGCAACGGCAGCAAACGCATGCGCCGCGAGCCGTCGCTGAAAGACATCGACCTTGGCGACAATGCCGAGCTGGTCAACAGTGAAGTCTATGAAATGGGCGACAGCGAAATTGACCGCGAGTTCGAGCAAACCTACATGGACCGCGACGACATGGATGCAGGGCTGCATGCAGCCGGTGAAAACCTGCAAGACCTCCGCCCTGACCTTACCCGCCTTGAAGAAACAGGCGACGTGCATGTGATGGGCAAAGTTGCCGAACGCAACCTGACAGGCACCGGCCCCGGCGGCGTGCTGTGGGGCCGCGATGGCGATGAAAGCCGCTTTGCCGAAGAACGCTATAAACGCTCCGCCGACCGCTGGCACGAAGATGAATACGAAGTTGACCGCGACGGTCGCCCGTAACACTTTACCGCTTCACCTGTAACGACTGCCCAGACCAGTCCTTACACGCATAAAAAAAGCCGGCACTGCAGCCCCTCCGTTGCAGTGCCGGCTTTTTTATGTGTTTCGAAAGTATTATTTCTTAAAGTCTTATTTCTTGGCGAAGCTGGGCGCAACCTTGCAGGCCGTCACGTCAATTTTTCCCCAGACGTTGTTTTGCACGTAAGGCTCGGCGGCAAGGTAAGCATCCACTTCGGCACGGCTGTCAAAATCCGCCACAATCATGGAGCCGACCATTTCAGCGGAATCATCCAGCAGGGCTGCGGCATACAGCACGCGGCCGGAATCCTTCAGCGGTGCCAGCGCATCCAGGTGCGCCTGGCGGGATTCCGCGCGCCGCGGCTTTGCATCGGCGTGGTCGTGGCCCATGATGATGAATTGCATGTGAGTTATCCTTTCGGGTTTTCTTTGCGTTCAAGCCAGGCAGTCGGCACAAAATAAAGACCGCCCACCATAAAGTTCAGCGCCAGCGCCGCGAAGGGCTGGTACAGCGCCACCGGCACGGCCAAACCATATAGCGCAATTGCCGCAGCACTTTTCATGATTCCCGCGCGGCGCTTGCAGCGCGCCTCCTCCCCCTCTCCCTCAAAATGGCGGGAGATGGCAAGAAACAGCAGCAAAAAGCTGAACGAGCAGACGACCATATAGGCGGAATAGGCCGCGGTTGAAAACGGGCTCATCTGGTGTTCGCTCATGAAGCCCGTGAACAACGGGATCAGCGAAATGGTGAACAGCAGCAAAAGGTTGGTCCACAGCGTGCGCGTATCCACCCGGCGGATCATGTGGAACAGCAACTGGTGGTTCATCCAGTATTCCGCGACCAGCAGAAAGCTTAAGGCATAGGCGACAAAGGTATGCCACTGCCCCATCAGCGCCTCAAGCGAGTCATGCTCCGGCACCTTCAGTTCCAGAACCATGATGGTGATAATGACGGCAATCACGCCATCCGAAAACGCCTCAAGCCGCGCGGGGGTTATATCTTTACCTGCGCTCATCTGGCTTATTCGCCAGCGGTGCCGGCGCCGCCGATTTCATCGAAGGTTTCCTTGTGGGGCATGCCGATCACGTTGTAGCCGCAGTCGACGTAATGGTTTTCACCCGTGACGGCCGACGACAGGTCGGAGAGGAAATAGAGCGCGGAATTGCCCAGTTCCTCCAGCGTGACCGGGCGGCGCAGCGGCGACGACTTGGTTGTGAACTTGAAGGTATGGCGCGCGTTGCCAATCACCGCGCCCGCAAGGGTACGCATGGGGCCTGCGGAAATGGAATTGACGCGGATGTTTTTGGGGCCGAGGTCCGCAGCAAGGTAGCGGACGGAAGCTTCCAGCGCGGCTTTCGCAACGCCCATGACGTTGTAGTTGGGCATCACGCGTTCGGAGCCGAGGTAGCTTAAGGTAATCATGCTGCCGCCGTCCGTCATCAAGTCCTTCGCGCGGCGCGCAACGGAGGTGAAGGAGAAGCAGGAGATATGCATGGAATTGAGGAAGTTGTCGAGCGAGGTATCGACATACATGCCCTTCAGTTCTTCCTTGTTGGAGAAAGCGATGGCATGGACGACGAAGTCGATCTTGCCCCATTCCTTTTTCAGCTGCGCGAAGACACGGTCGAGGTCTTCTTCCTTCGCGGCATCGCACTGCATGACCTGCTTGGCGCCAAGCGTTTCCGCCAGCGGGCGCAGGCGCTTGCCAAAGGGCTCGTCCTGATAGGTGAAGGCCATTTCCGCGCCGTGGGCGTGCAGCGTCTGCGCGATGCCCCAGGCGATGGAGTGGTCGTTAGCGACGCCCATAATGAGGCCGCGTTTGCCCTGCATGAGTTTACCGGTCATTGATTTTATCCTTCCACGCGCGAGAAGCCGAGCGTGGCGTTGGTACCGCCAAAGCCGAAGCTGTTGGAGATGACATGATTAAGTTTGACGTTGTCCATGCGCTGCGTCACCAGCGGGGTGCCCGCGGCTTCGGGATCGATGGTTTCGACGTTGGCGGAGGCGGTGATGAAGTTGTGCTTCATCATCAGCAGCGAATAAATCGCTTCCTGCACCCCGGTCGCGCCGAGCGAGTGGCCGGTGAGCGACTTGGTGGAGCTGTAATGCGGAATTTTATCGCCGAAGACTTCGCGCATTGCCTTCACTTCCGCCATATCGCCGACGGGGGTGGAGGTGCCGTGGGTATTGATGTAGTCGATGGGGCCCTTCATGGTCGCCATCGCCTGTTTCATGCAGCGCGCCGCGCCCTCGCCCGACGGCGCGACCATGTCGTAACCATCCGACGTTGCGCCGTAGCCGGTGACTTCGGCGTAAATTTTCGCGCCGCGCGCTTTTGCGTGTTCGTATTCTTCCAGCACCACGGTGCCGCCGCCGCCGGCAATCACGAAGCCGTCGCGGTTCGCGTCATACGCGCGGGATGCTTTTTGCGGATTGTCGTTGTACTTCGACGACAGCGCGCCCATGGCATCAAACAGCACGGACAGCGACCAGTCGAGTTCTTCGCCGCCGCCGGCGAAGACGATATCCTGCTTGCCCCACTGGATAAGCTCCGCGCCGTTGCCGATGCAATGCGCCGAGGTCGAGCAGGCGGAAGTAATGGAATAGTTCACGCCCTTGATTTTAAACGGCGTCGCAAGGCAGGCGGAGTTGGTGGAGGACATGCAGCGCGTGACCATATATGGGCCAATGCGCTTCGGGCCTTTTTCGCGGGAAACGTCAAACGCCTCGAGCAGGTTTTTGGTGGAAGGACCGCCGGAGCCCATGATAAGGCCTGTGCGCTCGTTCGAGACGTCTTTTTCCTCAAGGCCGGAATCTGCAATGGCCTGCTGCATGGCAAGGTAGTTGTAAGCCGCGCCTTCGCCCATGAAGCGCATGATCTTGCGGTCAATCACTTCCTCGACGTTGATGTTCGGGCGGCCTTCCACATGGCTGCGAAAGCCCATTTCGGCGTATTTGGGGGAAAAGACGATGCCCGACTTGCCCTCTTTCAGGCTTTGCGTCACCGCATCCTGATCGTTGCCGATACATGAAATAATACCGATACCGGTAACGACGACCCGTTTCATGGCCTACACCCTTTTGTTGTTATTTGTTTGTCTGGATTTAGAGCGAGCGCGGATTTTCGAACAGGCCGACTTTAAGGTCAGCGGCTTCGTAAATCACCTTGCCGTCCACTTCCACCACGCCGTCGGCGATGCCGAGGACGAGCTTGCGGTTGATGACGCGCTTGATGTTAAGGCGGTACGTCACCTTCTTGTTCTCCGGCAAAACCTGGCCCGAGAATTTCACTTCTCCCACGCCGAGCGCGCGGCCGGAGCCCTGCGCGCCGGTCCAGCCAAGGTAGAAGCCCAGCAATTGCCAGACGGCATCAAGGCCAAGGCAGCCCGGCATGACGGGGTCGCCTTCAAAATGGCAGGCGAAGAACCACAGGTCGGGGTTGATGTCGAATTCAGCGACAAGCTCACCCTTGCCATGCGCCCCGCCTTCCAGCGAGATGTGGGTGATGCGGTCGAACATCAGCATCGGCGGCAGCGGCAGCTTCGCGTTGCCGGGGCCGAACAGCGTGCCCTTTGCGCAGGAAATAAGATCATCGTAGGTATAGCTGGATTTTGCTTGATGGGTCATGTCTTCGGAAATCTTCACTTTCAAGTTCTGCACAGGATGCCGCCCCTTATAAAATTTGTTCGAGGTACTTTAACTTCACACCCAAGGTTTCTACGCCGGCAAGTTTTACAATGTTGAGGCTTTTGCCTCTTCTTTATATTTAGCGCCCAGAATCATGCCTGTTTTCGCCAGTGATTTTGCAATACTTGGGTGTATCTGTCCAACATCTTCAACAGATATTACGGCAACCATACGGCCCACGGCTTTGGCCACGGCAACCGCCCGCGCCAGCGGATTATCCAATCCAATCAAGACGAAAAACTCGTCTATCTCCGGCTTCAGCTGGTTGACGAATTCCGTAATATCGCCAACCTCGCCATCGTTTGCGGCTGCCAGCACATCCCAGTCGCGCATGCCCGGCGTGTCATGGCGGACGGATTCCCGCACCATGACGTTGGTGATTTCCTTGTCCGCTTCCGGCGGCAGGCGCAGCACCTGATTGGCGCTGTGGTAATAAAAACCGGCGATGGCGGAAAGCCCCAGCAAGGCCTGCGTCGGCGAATTGCCGTCTTCGCCCATGAATTCCTCGATCAGCAAATCGCAGAAATCCTGCGTTGCCATTTCAAAAGTGAGCGAGGTGACGACGGCCTCGATCAGCAGGCGCAACGTGCGCTCCCGCGGGTAGCCCTGTTTTTCCCATGCGGTGAAATCATCAATGATCAGCGCGATTGCGATTTCATGAATATCATCGAGACCCTTCGGCAATTTTTTCGCCGTCGCGCGGCCCAGCTGGCGGCCCAGTTCGGTATCATGGTCCAGCTTATAGGGCAGCGGCATCAGCGCATCGGGGCTGTCGGTATCTTCGGGGTCGGCATGCAGCAGGTCGGCGATGCGGTGGAAGGCCTGTTCCATCACAACATCCGGCTCTTCAAATTCAATCAGCGTTTCGGTGATCATGCCGGCATAAATGCACAGCAGGCGAATGACGCGCGCATCCAGCTCCTGGTCCTTGATAAGCGCATCAAGGCGGGTGCGGATGGCTTTCGCCTCCTCCTTCAGCTTTTCCTGATGTTCCGGCGTCGACAAAGCGGGCCTACTCCTTGAATGTCTCGTCCAGGTAAACACCCCAGATATCGGCTTTTTTCAGCCAGCCGTTGTAGCTGGCGATTTTAAGGCTGCACCATGCCTCGCGGCAGGTCTGCAGGTCGGCAATCACGCCCGGTTCCAGCTTCACCACGGGGCGGTCGGCTTCATCGGGCTTCTTCAGCAGGGTTTGCAGGCGGCCTTTGATGACCACGGCGCGTCGGCCCGACAGCATGGATTTATGCACCCAGCCGCCATCACCATCCACATCGCGGATCTGGCGCCAGACATCAAACTCGCGCGTAATTTCCACCGGCAGGCCATCCTTGCGGATGACGAACTTGATGGGGTAGCGCTGGCCGGGGCCGGTGCGCACGTTCACTTCATCCGTGCCCAGCGTCACAAAGCGCGGCACTGGCAGTTGCGGGCCGGCATTCACGTTATCGGCGGGGTCGGTCGGTTCTTTTTTGGCCGCTTCTTTCGTCACGGGTTTTGCGGCGGTGGCTGCGGCAGGTTTTGCCGCGGCCGTTTTAACTACGGGCTTCACGGCGGCTTTGGCTGCAGGCTTGGCAACAGCTTTCGCCGCGGCCTTGGGTACGGCTTTGGTTGTTTTCGTCGTCACGGTTTTTGTTGTCTTGGTCGTGGTGGTGGAATCTGCCGCAAGCGCGGGCGCCGTTGCCAGCAGGCACAGGGCGGCAAGGACGGACAAAAACGGCATATGGCGCAATATCATGAACATGCGGAGAGAATAAGCATAAAACCCAGTCACTCCAACCCTTTTTAAGATAAAACAGGCTGTTTTTGTGCATTGACATAACAAAAAGCGCACTTATAATCCGCCCATCCCATTTATTTATATGTGCGAAGGCGAACATGAAGTTCATCCCCGAGAAGCTGAAGAATATTTTCAAGCGCAGCGCCGCGAAAGATGCTGCCGCCCCCGCGCCCTCGCTGGATCAGGCCGCAGCCCCCGCCCCTGTTTCGGCGGAAGCGCTGGCGCAGGCCGCAGAACAATTGAAGCTGGCTGAAAAGCAGGAACGCACCGCGCGCTACCAGGCCTCCCGCCTTGCCGCGCTTGGCAAATACAAAAAGGCCGAAGGCTATTACCAGTTCAATCTTGATATTGCGCAGCCCGCCGGCGTGACGGTGAAGGGCCAGAAAATGTTCATGGTCACCAGCCGCGAAGCCGACCTTTATTTGGCGCTCATGACCGCGCAGCCGCTGGCGGGCCTTGCCACCATGGCAAGCTCCTTCCGCGAAACGCTGGAAAAGAACACCGGCATGAAGAACCCGAAAATCTATTTCCGCCTGCGCCAGAGCAGCCACCATATTGATGCCGATAATGACTTCATCGGCCTGCCCGCGACGCCGCAGTTCCAGCTGGTCGTCGTTCCGGAAGGCTGCGCGTGGAAGCCGGAAAACGCTTCCAGCCCGCGCAAGACACCGGCTGAAACCTGCGCCATTCTGCGCACGCCCATTATTCCGCCGGAAACGCCCGCAATGGCGCAAAAACCCGCCGTGAAGCCCAAGCCGCCTGCCGCCGGCTGATATGACCACGACAGCCGCAAAACCTATAACCGCATCGTCCACAACCCTGCGGCACCGGTTGACAGACCTCTGCTTGATGGCGATTGCCCTAGTGCTGCCGCTGTTCACCTATACCGCTGCGCATTACACCAGCATCGGCCTGCGGCTCAACAACGCGGCGCGCGTAGAATTCATCGGCACGGGGTTTGATTCCTACGATGCACAGGCGCTTATCTTCCTGATCGCGCCGGGGCTTATTCCGCTGCTGTTCCTCAGCTATTCCGAAATTGCCAAGGCACTGGTGGCGCTGTCATACACGCTGGCGCTGACGGCCTATGTCGGCTTTATTTACCTTGGCTGGCCGCTGCACCCCGGCAAAATTATCAACCCGAGCGATGCGCGGTTTAATCCGCATGCCTTCTCGTTCGAGGATTACCCCATGACCGGCGACATTAACCACTACGCCCTGTTCTTCACCCTGCGCCATATATTAAAAGACGGCATGGCGGAGCAGGACGTGGATGATATTCTGGTGGTCTCCGGCGGCGCGCACAAAAGCTGCCGTTTGGTCCAGCCGGACCAGCCCGTGACCTGCGCTTATGCCTATATGCCCCTTGGCGCCCGTTTTAAACTGCCGGGAAGTTTAGCTTCCAGCGGCTATATGGTTTATGTATACTATGACAAAGACCGGTATCTGACCGACATGAGCATCAATACCCCGCAACAGCCATAAAAAGCGTAACCCCTTCATATGCCGCAACCGCTTTCCTCCGCATTCCCTGACAGCACGCCGCGCCAGCTGGGCCGCAGGCTGGTGACGGAACTGCAGCGCCTGCCGGGCGAATGCGATACCAAACTTTGCGTACAGCTTATCGACAACGGTGCGGCCGTTGAAACCAAGGGCCGCGACAACAGCACGCCGCTGCTGCTCGCCGCGTTTTACGGGTATGAAGATGTCGCCGCTGCCCTGATTTTTAAAAAGGCCGACCTCGACGCGCTCAGCGACCATCAACATACGCCGCTGATGATGGCAGCAGCCCTTGGCCACCTGCCGCTGGTGCGCCAGTTGGTTGATGCGGGCGCAGACCTTGCCCTGAAAGATAAAAACGGCGATACCGCGCTTGACCGCGCCTATGCCTTTGGCACCAGCAACGATGCCATTCACGCCCGCCAGCGCCCGATCATTTCGGAACTTCAGGCAGCCGAGCGCAAACGCGCCGCCGACGTCGCCCGCGCGCAAATGAATGCCGCGCTGCAAGACGGCCTTGCGACCAAAACCCCGCTTAAGCCCCTGCGCCCTGTTCATTTCCGACAGGGATGATGCCCATTTGATTTTTTAATTACGGATGCGCGGCGGCGGGTTTATCTGTGGCTGCTTTGGGCTCTTCTTTTGCCTGTTCGGCCTGTAGCGCCTTTGCGACTTCGTTTTTGCGGCGGGTGCGGCGGGTGACGTCGAAGTACACCTTGAAGGCATCGCCATTGTCGTTGAAGGCGTCAAAAACATCGTAGGTTTTACGGTCACCGTCCTGCGGTTTGATCTCGACGATTTTGAGGTTCAGGTAGCCCTGCACGACCGCATATTCCTCCCCGCGCGTGAAGGCGACGAAGGCGGTGGCGGGTGATTTGCCATCGCCGGTTTTGACAATCGCGTTCATCAACCCGCGCATCGCTAAAATTTCTTTCGCGCTGTCGATGAAGCTGGGGTGAGATTCTTTATAAATGCGATAGGCAATCTGGTGCGCGCCGATATTGGCGGCGTGACGCTGCATCATAAGCCGGAACATGGCGATATCGGTCGGGTCCATGCCGGTCGAGGCTTCCTTGCCGAGGGCATAAAGGTTCGGCACTTCAACCACGCCAAGATGCTCTTCATAAAAAGTGGTGTCGAAATAAAGCTGGCGCAGGTTGGCCCAGTCAATCTTGCCCGCATCTTCCGCGGGGGTTTCCTGCGCAGCTTTTACGGCGGCAAGGTATTGCGTATCTTCCTCCCGCACGACATCCGCCGCGAAGGCGACGAAAGCGAAGAAGATGATGCAGAGGACGATAAAGCCGGGCAGGAAAAAGTTTTTCATGGCAACCTTGCGGACGGAATGGGCACTGAAGGCCAGACTAGCCCAAAACCAAAGCCGAAAACAGGATTTAGGCGCGGTATTTACACGCCGCTTTTCTTGAAGGACAGCGGATTTTTGCGCACCTTAATATCACGCGCCGTGGTGGTGGCCTCCTGCAGGGCTTCCGGCGGCAACGCGGGTTTGCGCGGTGGCACGGGCGGCGCGGCAACAGGACGATTGGGCTGGCGCGTGACAATTGTCACCCGGCCTGCCCCGCCCATGCCAAACAGCTTGTTGCCGTGTTCATCCAGCGCATAGACCATATTCGTGCCGCCGAGGTGAATCTTCACTTCGTTGAAACGCAGGCGCAGCAGGGCCTTGAAAGCCTGTTTAACATCTTGCCGGTTCGGCGGTTTGTATTCGGTCGTGACGCTATAAACATCTTTCATGGGGCGCGGCCTTTAAGAAATGGATTGCGGCGATATATTATTTCGCGGGACTGGGGTTGCCAAGCATTATTTTTATGAAAAACGCACGCTCTACCTGAGTGCTCTCCAAAAATTTGTATTTTTCAGAAAAATAGTCTATAAAACCCCTCATGAACGCGCCAAAAACACCAAAGCCGCCCCTGAATCGCACCGTCTCCGTCGCCCCCATGATGGGTTGGACGGACAGGCATGACCGTTATTTTCTCCGGCTTATCAGCCCGAATGCCCTGCTCTATACAGTCATGATCACCACGGGCGCCTTGATTTATGGCAAAAAATTTTCAGTGCTGGAATATAACCCGGAAGAGCATCCGGTTGCCCTGCAACTGGGCGGGTCTGACCCCAAGGAGCTGGCCGAATGCGCCCGCATTGCCGAGCAGTATAACTATGACGAAGTGAACCTGAACTGCGGCTGCCCCAGCGACCGCGTGCAGAAAGGCAAATTCGGCGCGTGCCTGATGGCAGAGCCTGCCCTTGTTGCCGACTGCATCGACGCCATGCAGCAGGCGACCACCCTGCCCGTCACCGTCAAAACAAGAATTGGCATTGATAATCAAGATAGTTACGAGTTTTTGCTCGACTTCGTTGGCAAGATTGCGGACAAGGGCTGCAAAACCTTTATCATTCACGCCCGCAAAGCTTTACTTAATGGTTTAAGTCCGGCCGAGAACCGTACTGTTCCACCATTGAATTACGAGCGCGCCTACCAACTGAAACGCGACTTCCCCCACCTCAACATTATTCTTAACGGCGGCCTGCAAACGGTTGAAACCGTTCAAGGCGCACTGGCCCAATGCGACGGCGTTATGATCGGCCGCGAAGCCTATACCAATCCCTGGTTTATGGCCCAGCTGGAAGAGACTGTTTTTGGAAATACCGCCGCCAAAACCCGCCACCAGATTATTGAAGAGCTGATGCCCTATATCGACCGGTCGTTGGCCGAAGGCGTGCCGCTGAAAGACATCACCCGCCATATTCTGGGGCTGTATCAGGGCCTGCCCGGCGCGCGCCGGTGGCGGCAGATTTTAAGCAGCGAAGCCTACAAGCCCGCCGCGAACAGTAATACGGTAAGGCTGGCGCTTGCCCAAGTTCCTGAAAGCTAACGACAAAAACCATGTATGAATCCCTATTCCCTAAAGGTAAAGACTGTTATACTTTGTAGCGTCTAAGGGGTAGTCAAGATCAATGACCAATCAAGATACTGCCGCCAATAGCAGGTTTAGCATGCAGCCATCATGGACAAGGCTGAACCGTGAACAGGCGCACCAAATTCTAAACAAACTCAGCGGCCACAAGGACGCGGTTGTGTTTTCCAAGGAAGCTACCGAAGTATCGTGGCGGAGCCTGCCTTTCTTTAACAATTATCGCCTTTACCGCCTGATCAACTACGCGACCATGCCGACCTTCAGCATGATGTACCTGTCGAACGGCGATGAATTCATCAGCGTCGACGGCACCGCGAACCCGATTTATGCAGTCAACGAAAAAGACGGCATCCGCTTGAACGAGATGAACGTCATCCCCTATCTCGATTTTTTCTTCAGCAACGTTCAGGGTTCGGAAGGCGATGTCTTCCTTATTAAAGACCCGCGCAAAATGCCGTTCATCGACTCCCTGTCCGAAGGCCAGCAGAAAAGCGTCATCGACAGCTTCAAGCCGCTCAAGGTTTCCTACGACGCAACGCAGCACGTGCATCTTGTCAGCGGCACCATTTATTACGGCGGCGGGCTTATTTCCGCCACCATCCTGGTGACCCCTGAAGGCAAGCTTGCCTTCCACGAGCAGAACCTGCTGCTCACCGGCATCCACTTCCCCTACAGCCCCTACAGCCAAAGCTGGCTGGACGGCTAGGCGCAGCAGGAAGCCCGCACATCATGAACAAGCTCAACGACCTTCTAAAGCCCGGACAGCCGCTGCCACCGGATGATGTCATGATCACCAAGGGTCTTGATATCCTCAACCATTCCCCGCACGGCCAGCAGCTGGCAGATTTTGCGCGCATCAACCAAATCCAGATCCGCATCATGGCAACCCCGCACCCGACGACCTACCTGCCGGAAAGCAAGCTTGTCTACATCGGCTTCAACCGCAACAACCCCGTCAGCCCGTCGCGCTTCGTGATGATGATGGCGAGTATTCTGCGCGAAGCGCAGCAGGAAAGCGCCGGCATCAAGCACCCGCACCTGCACGCCCCCATGCAGGAACACATGAAGATGAGCATGGCGAAGCACGAAGACAAAATCTGGTACATGTGCACGGTCGCCTGCGAGCTGAACGACCAGGACATCTTCGCCGAGTACAAGTTCCTCGAAGAACTGAAGCTGATGGGCCACGAAGAATCCCTCGCCCTCTTCCTCAAGCAGGAACGCAAGCCGCAGTAAGGCGCAGAAGCAATAGCGTTTCATGAAGCTGTTCGCCCTCACCCTGAAAGCCACCCTTCTTTCCAGCGCCTGCGCGGCTTTGTTTTGCGGGCTTGATGTTTTTATCCTTCACGTTGGCGTGATCGCGCCCGTGCCAAACCAGCGCGGTGTCATAGCGGAGCTGTTTAACGCCGGCACGATAACGTCCGCCGCCAACCTCGGTGTTATCAGCGGCGTTATCTGCGCAGGGCTTTCGCTGGTGCCAAATTTTATATCTCTCCTCATCGTCTTCTACTTTACGCTGAACGGCAAAGCGCCCGCGCATAAAAACGCGCAGCTTGCCTGCGGCGCGATCTATGGCATTTTTATTTACCTCATGTGCTTGTGGGTATTTATATTCGGCATCCCCTCGCGCGTGGCCAGACCCGCGGGCGAAGACCTGAAAGTGTTCATGCTTTATGCCGCCTACCTTTTTCCTGCCGGCATTGCTTCCGGTATCGTCGCCGCCAAAATCGTCATGCGGATGACAATGGGGCGTTTGCAAAGCGGCCGCAGGTGACACATAAAAAATTCATGCTCGTCCTGTGCGCCGTTTTCTTCCTGCATATTCCGCAGGCGCAGGCGCACAAGCCGTATGTGAAGCCGCTTTCGGACTGGATGACCTATAACGGCCGGCAATACAGGGTTGAGGGCTGGTATGGCGACGGCATTTTCTTTACCGATCCTGTGCGCGTTTTCGTCCGCCAACAGGATGGCAGTGTTGTCGCCATCAGCGGTCTTGGCAAGTCGCCCGTGCTTGATTGCCCCGACATTGAAAAATGCCGCCTTGCCCTTGACGGTTACGGCGGCGCGAATGACACCGCATGGGAGCTACACCCGGATAAAATGACAAAAATAACCACGCTTGACGAATTCGGTTACAGCCCGCGGCACTGGGCAAAAGGTGAGACAGGTTTCGTACAGGTACAGGCACAGCCAAGCACGCTGTGGTTTTTGCTGCCGGTCGCTTTATATTTGGCCTTCCGTTTGTTTCGCAAGAAGCGTAACAAGAAAATACAGGAACCTGACCCGAGCGCATTTTAAACAAACCCGCCGAAAGCCCGCCGCCTGACATGAAAATCATTCCCGCCGTTCACCCCTTCCGCCGCGTGCTGCGCCGTAGCAGAGCGTTGCAGCTGGCGTTGATTACGCTATTCTGGGCAGTTGGCAGCGGCATTGCTGCAATTACATCCCTGCCGGTGCCGGGCGGGATTATCGGGTTGTTCCTGTTATTGGCGGCGCTGAAACTGCGCCTGCTTCGCCTGCCGGATGTGCGGCGCGGGGCGGACTGGTTTATGGCGGAAATGCTGCTGTTCTTTATTCCCGCCATGCCCGCCGTTATTGACCATCCGGAATTTCTGGGCTGGCTGGGACTGAAAATTGCCGCGGTGCTGGTGCTGGGTACACTGGTCGTAATGCTGGCAACCGCCTTCGCCTGCGAAGCCTGCCACCGCTGGCTGCAGCGCAGGCAAGCGCGCCAAGACGGTGCTGCATGATGGATGCAAGCCTTATCCTCTCCGCCCTGTTCTGGTCGACCGCGACCATTGCGCTGTATGCTGGCAGCAAGGCCGCGCACAAACGGCTGCGTAAGTGGTGGTCTGCGCCGGTCATCATCGCGCCTGTCCTGCTTATCGCCCTGGCATTGGCGGCGCATGTGAGTTACGGCGATTATATTCACGGCACGCATTGGCTGCTGATGTTGATCGGCCCCGCCACCGTCGCCTTCGCCGCGCCCATTTACGCGCAGCGCGCCTTGATACGCCGGCACTGGCCCGTATTGCTGGCGGGCATGGTGACGGGCAGCGCAGTATCTATGCTATCCGCCTATGCCTTGGCACAGGCACTGGGGCTGGACCGCGCTTTGATGTTGAGCCTCATCCCCCGCTCCGTCAGCACGCCCTTCGCCATGAGCATATCGGCGCATATTGGCGGCGTGCCGGCCTTATCGGCTGTATTCGTGATTATCACCGGCGTGATTGGCGCGATTATTGGCGAGGCACTGCTGTACCGCCTACCCTTGCGCTCCCCCTTATCGCGCGGGGCCCTGTTTGGCGCGGGGGCGCATGCGGTTGGCACAAACAAAGCCTACCAGCTGAATGTGGAAGACGGCGCGATTGCCGGGCTGGTCATGGTGCTGTCGGGCATTGGCAATGTGCTGCTGGCGCCTGTCTTATTATATCTGCTGTCATAAGCTATTCAAAAGAATCGGGAAACCGGGTGGGTGAAACGGATGTTTCGCCCCATAACCCGCTGGATTCATTTGCATAAAACGAATGATTTTGACGAATTAGGAAAAATGGGCGATGATTGGTTAACTGACAAATAAATCGATGGGCGTAAAGCCATTAAAAGGGTGGGTTATCATGACGACAATGAAAACAGTGGGCGGTATCTGGAATTCGAACGAGGGCAAAGACTTCGTCGCCGGCTGTGAAAAGGCCTGTGCATCCCGCCAAACCTTCGCGGCAGGCATGACCGTTGAAGCGCCTGCGGCTAAAGCGACATATAAAGGCCCCTCGCAAGGCTAAAAACAGCGCATACAGGCAGCCGATTCTCTGCCGATTCGTTGATTTTCTTACAAAAACGCCCGTTTCGACGGGCGTTTTTTGTTGGCCAAATTAACCTTAAATTAATTAATTAAGCTGTTAAGATTCAACGATAATTAGGCTCAATTATGACTGTCTGGTTAACGTTTCATTTGACAGGAGGTGTTTTATTTCGCATTCTGGTCTTAAGGGGAAATTAAATTTCTCCACTAACAAAAAGACGAAAAGGTGACGCCATGACATTTCAAATGAACACCATCCAGAATTTTGGCACAACCGCTGACGCAGCTGGCTGCATGAAGCAGATCGCTGCACGCGTTGAGGGCGCTTCGCTCTTCGCTCCGTCTTTCACGGCGCATGTCGCCACCGCTCCTGCCCTGTCTTCGGGCGCGAACGCTTAAGTCTTCCCGCTTAAAACGGTTCTTAAAAGGCCCGGCTCCTCCAAGCCGGGCCTTTTGCTATCCGGCTTTCGCCTTTGCTATCCGGGCCTTTGCTAGCGATTGACATAAACGCATAATCCGCTAGGCTAATGCTTCCATTCACCACCCGTTTAACCGCACCGCCAAGGGAGACACCTTGTTCGTGACATATAACGACCCCGACGCCCTGCGCGATGTCTTCAAGACTGTTGAAACCGGCAATATGGCCAACTTGCGTTTTTACCTGACAGACGGGCTGGATCCTGACCTGAAGGACCCGCAAACCGGCCTGACGCTGTTGCACCGCGCGATTAACGATAACCAGCTGGAAGCCGCCCAATTGCTGCTGGATGCAGGGGCCGACCCGAATATCCACGGCGGGCCGTCGTATTACACCGCCATTCATTTTGCCGTGTACAAAGATAACGCCGCCGCGCTGAACCTGCTGCTGCACCCCAAATATGCCGCCAATATGGAAGCGTCCAATAACGACGGCCAGACCGCCCTGCACATGACCGGCTGGTTCGGCCGCCAGCCGCTGGCCGAGCTGCTGCTGCGCCATGGCGCGGATGCCGGTGCCAGCGACCGCCGCGGCAAAACGCCCGTGGATGTGGCGGATGCCCGCGCGCAGGAATTCCTCGATTTCGCGCAGCAGGAATTTTTGCTGACCGCCCGCTTCCTGCGCCAGGCGCTGCTGGAAAAAACCGGCGCGGAGGTGACAGCCGCAGCGCAGCGCGATAAACTGGGCAACGACCTTGATGCCTTGAAAAAACTCAACCCCCAGCGCTTCCGGCTGAAACCTTAAAAATGCAAACTTGCGATGTTCTTATCATCGGTGCCGGCGCCGCCGGCATGATGTGCGCCGTTGAAGCCGCCAAGCGCGGCCGCCGCGTGCTGCTGCTCGACCATGCCGAAAAACCGGGGGAGAAAATCCGCATTTCCGGCGGCGGACGCTGCAACTTCACCAACCTGCATTGCACGCATGCGAATTTCATTTCGCAAAACCCGCACTTTGCCAAATCCGCCTTGTCGCGCTTTACGCAGCATGACTTCATTAAAATGGTCAGCCGCCACGGCATTGCCTATCACGAAAAAACGCTGGGCCAATTGTTCTGCGACGGGTCATCGAAGCAAATCATCAACATGCTGCTGGCGGAAATGCTGGCGGCGGGCGTGAAGTTGATGCTGGAAACCAGGGTGACGCTGGTTAAAGGCTCGGATACCGGCTTTTTCCTTGAAACATCCAAAGGTGCCATCAGCGCGGCCAGCATTGTGGTGGCGACCGGCAGCCTGTCCATTCCCAAAATGGGGGCAACGGGTTTTGGCCATGACGTTGCCCGCCAGTTCGGCCTGAAAATTGTGCCGTTGCGCGCGGGCCTTGTGCCGCTGCTGTTCGATGATGCGCTGCTGGCGCAGACCAAAGCGCTATCCGGTTTATCTGTTGACCCCGCCGTGGTGTCGCATGAAAAAACAGCCTTCCGCGAGGCGCTGCTGTTTACGCACCGCGGCCTTTCCGGCCCCAGCATCTTGCAAATCTCGTCTTACTGGAAAGACGGCGACGATATTATTGTCGACCTGTTCCCCGGCGCGGATTCTTTTGCGGATATGCGCCGCCTGCGCGGCGAGGGTAGTAAAATTCTGCTCTCCACCGCGCTTGCCCGCTATGTGCCGCAGCGGCTAGCCGACCTGATTGCGGGCGCGACCGGCTTTAACCAGCCCCTCGCCGATCTGTCGGATGAAAAGCTGCGCGCCGCGCACGACCTTTTGCACAACTGGCGCATCCGCCCCACGGGCACGGAAGGCTACCGCACGGCGGAAGTCACGCTGGGCGGTGTTGATACCGATGACATTTCATCCAAAACCTTCGAGGCGAAAAAAGCCCCCGGCCTTTTCTTCATTGGCGAGGTGCTGGACGTGACAGGCCACCTTGGCGGCCATAACTTCCAGTGGGCATGGGCTTCCGGCTGGTGCGCCGGACAATATTGCTAGATTCCCCAGCCCGTTAGGCCGTTCACGTATTCAGCCGTTGACAGGGGGCTGATTTTTCCTAATATATGGCCGTTATCAACCCCAAACTAAGGAAAAGCCATGGATCGCGACAGCAAAAGCCTGCGTGAAATTGTCGGCAAATACTCCCCCTTTATCGGCGGCCGCACAGGCTGGAAAGGCGCGGCGCTGAACGCCATTGCCGCCCCCTTCGCCGCCGCCAACAGCAGCTTTCAAAAACTGCTGCGCCTGCCCTACCCCTACGGCTACGAAAACGAAGCCGGGCAATCGCTGAAGGATTGCGGGCCCGAAGTACCCAGCACCTTCCGCCGCATGGAGATGAAACTCAAAACCGCCTTCATGGCCGCAGCCCTGCCCGCAAGCAGCATTGATATGCGCCGGCAGTTCCTTGATACCGCCGTAGAAATTCGCCGCGATGCCGCCGACCTTTCAGCCCACTGCACCATTCTGCGCAGCGAAATGGATTTTGTGACCGAGCCGTATAAATTTGTCCTCGCCAAAACCGAAAACAGCCTGCTGCTGCTGGAAGAAGGCGTTGCCAGCATCCGCGAAACGCTGGCGCCGCTAAAGGCAGAACCGCAGCCGGTGAACAACAACAGCATTCACAATAATACGCTCATTGAAATTCCGGCCGCCATGCGCCGTACCGCCGTGCCCTCCAGCCTGTCGGTATAACCGCTTTTATAGTTAGACACAAAAAAAACGGGCCCCCGCAAAGGAGCCCGTTTTTTTTATTGGTATAGAAAAGCCGCTTAGACCTTGAACGACTTGCCGCAGCCGCAGTGGCCGGTGGCATTCGGGTTGTTGAAGGTGAAGCCGCTTTCGAATTTGTCTTCGTAGTAATCCATTTCCATGCCGGCGATGTACAGCTGGGCCTTGGGGTCGATGAAAAGCTTCACGCCTTTGTCTTCAATCACAACGTCCATCGCTTCATGTTCTTTGGCGTATTCAAGGCTGTAGCTGAGGCCGGAGCAGCCGGTGGCGGTGACGCCAACGCGCAGGCCGGAGAATTTTTCGCCTTCGGGGGCCTGGTCCATCAGGTTCTTGATGTGGCCGGCGGCGCTGTCAGTAAGGGTCATCAGTTGGGTCATTTGCGTGTTCTCCTTTGTTAGAAATATAGCAGGTGAATTAAAACATGTTCAATTGCAGTTTGGCGGTTTCGGCCATTTTGGACGGGTCCCAGGTCGGGTCCCAGACCAGTTCGACCTTCACATCGCCTGAATCGTTGACGCTGCGGATGGCGTTTTCCACCATGCCGGGCATTTCGCCCGCAACCGGGCAGCCGGGCGACGTCAGCGTCATTTCGACGTAGACATCGTTATTGGCCTTGTCGATATCGACTTTGTAAATCAAACCCAGCTCGTAAATATTCACGGGAATTTCGGGGTCATAGACTTCGCGCAGCGCAGCCTGGATAATGGGCCAGAGCGGATGATCTGTCGTCGCCTCGGTATAAGGCGGCACCATCATCTTTTCGGTTTCTTCATCACCGACCGCATTGCGGATCATTTCTTCGTTGGCGACCTGTTTCATCATTTGAACAGCTTCTTCACTTTCTGCACGCCTTCGGCAAGGCGCTCCACATCGTCCATGGTATTATAGATCGCAAACGACGCGCGCACAGTGGCCGGCACGCCCAAAGCCTTCATGAGCGGCTGGGCGCAGTGGTGGCCCGCCCGCACGCAAAGCCCCAGCTGGTCAAAGATGGTGGCAATGTCATGCGGATGCACCTTGTCGATGCCGAAAGACAGTATGGCGGCGCGGTCGGGCGCGTTTGAGTAAATCTTCACGCCGTCAATCGCGGCAAGGCGCTTTTCCGCCTCCGCCAGCAGCTGGCGTTCGTGAACAAGCTGGCCCGTGTAATCAAGGCCGCAGACATAATCAATCGCCGCGCCAAGGCCGATGGCCTCGACAATCGCGGGCGTACCGGCTTCAAAGCGGTAGGGCGCTTCCTTGTAGGTAATCGTCTCGAAGCTGACCTGCTCGATCATCTCGCCGCCGCCCTGATAGGGAGGCATAGTGTTCAACAGGTCTTCGCGGCCATACAGTACGCCAATGCCCGACGGGCCATACAGCTTGTGCCCCGTAAATACGTAGAAGTCACAGCCAAGCTTTTGCACATCCGCCGTCAGGTGGACGATGCCCTGGCTGCCATCCACCAGCGTCGTTGCACCAACGGCCTTCGCCTTCGCAATCATTTCGGCAGCGGGCGTAATAGTGCCAAGCGCGTTCGACATTTGCGTGAAGGCGAGCAATTTTGTTTTGGGTGACAGCAGCTTGTCAAACGCCGCCATATCCAGCGCACCGTTCGGCAGGATGGGCACGACTTTTAAGACAGCGCCGGTTTGCTGCGCCAGCATGTGCCACGGCACGATGTTGGCGTGATGCTCCAGCTGCGTCAGCAGAATTTCATCACCAGCCTGAATGAACTTGCGGCCCCACGTGGCGGCGACAAGGTTGATGGCTTCGGTCGTGTTGCGCGTAAAAATAACTTCGCGGTCGGATGCCGCGTTCAGGAACGCCGCGACTTTTTCGCGGGCGGCTTCAAACAGAGTGCTGGTTTCGGCGCTGAAGGAATAAACCCCGCGGTGGACGTTGGCGTAGTGCTGCGTCAGCACGCGGTTCATGGCGTCGATCACGGCCTGCGGTTTTTGCGCCGATGCCGCGCTGTCAAGGTACGCGACGCTGCGGCCGTTGACCTTTTGCGCCAGCGCCGGGAAGTCTGCCTTCAGAAGCGTATTTTTCTCGGCCGCCATCATGCAGTCCTGCCCGCAAGCCATGCCGAAATGCGCGCGCGGTAAAGGTCGCGCACGGGTTCAAACGTCACTTTGTCGATGGCTTCGTTGAGGAAGGATTCAATAATCAGGGATTTGGCGAGCGCTTCGGGAATGCCGCGGCTACGCAAATAAAACAGCGCGTCCGCGTCCATCTGGCCCGCGGTCGCGCCGTGTGAGCATTTAACGTCGTCTGCGTAAATCTCTAGTTCCGGCTTTGCGCTTGCTTCTGCACGGTCGGATAGCAGTATCGCATGATGAGACTGGTATCCATCTGTTTTTTGTGCATTACGACGTACATGTATTTTCCCTTGGAAAACTGCACGAGCCTGATCATCGAGGACTCCCTTGAAATGCTGGATGGACGTGCCATCCGGTTCAAAATGGTCAGCAAGTATCGTGAAATCGTGACTTTGCTGTCCGTTCATTAAGTATGTGCCGCCAATACTACTCGAAATGCCCTGATCTATCAACTGCATACGGAACTCCTCGCGCGCGAGCTTTCCGCCTGTTGCGTGGCTAAACCCTTCAAATGACGAGGATTTATGCTGTTGCAGCGCCAGCTGGCTATAATGGTAGCCTTCGGTGGATTCTTCATTAAAACGATAGATTTTGAGGCGGGATGCCTGTTCCTGCACTGCCGCAAGGTAGGAATTGGCAAAATAGGCCCCTTCACCCGCATGGCGTTCCAGCACGGTCATGCCGCTGTTTTCGCCAAGGTAATACAAAACGCGCGGGTAAACCGCCGCCTTGTCGCCAAGAGTATAGAACAGCACTTCAACCGGCTTATCGACTTCCCCGCCCTTCGGCACGGACAGCACAACACCATCTCGCACATAGGCGGTATTGAGCGCGACAAGCGGATGCTCGGCAAGGTCGCCCAAGCGCACAAGGTATTCTTCCGCCTTCGGCAGCGTTTCGGCGGCGTCAAGCAGGCTTAAAACTGTGGCTTGCGGCGGCAGGGTGGAAAGTTTTTGCTGAAACTGGCCGTTGACCAGCACAACACGATAGCTATCCGCCAGCAGCGGTGCGGGCAGGCGCGCGGCATCGAACTTCACGGGCTCGGCGGAATATTTGAAGCCGGCGGATTGCAGCGGGCGCAGGTTGGTATATTGCCAGCCTTCCGTTTGCGGTATCGGCAGCCCGGTTGCCGCAAAAGCTTCAGCGCCGCTGGCGCGAAGGGCTTTTACCCAGGCGGGGGCATTGTCTTTTTCAAGCGCGGTTGCGCCTTCAAGCCACGGCAGTGCCGCCGCGTTTTGCGGCGCGGCTGCCATGAAAGTTTCCTTGCCTGCGGCTGCGGTCATTATCACGCCGCCTCCCCTTCATAAAACTCGGCATAGCCGCGCTCTTCCAGCTGCAGCGCCAGTTCAGGCCCGCCGGTTTTCTGGATGCGGCCTTTCGCCAGCACATGCACGATATCCGGCTTGATATAATCCAGCAGGCGCTGGTAGTGCGTGATGATAAGGAACGAGCGGTCGGCGGCGCGCAGCGCGTTCACGCCATCCGCCACGATCTTCAAGGCATCGATATCAAGGCCGCTGTCGGTTTCATCCATGATGGCGAGCTTGGGTTGCAGCATCGCCATTTGCAGCACTTCGTTGCGCTTCTTTTCGCCGCCGGAAAAGCCGACGTTGACGCCGCGCTTCAGCATATCGGCATTCATGCCGATGGCGGCGGAGCGTTCTTTTTGCAGCTTCAGGAAGGCCGCCGGTTCCAGCTCCTTCTCCCCGCGCTTTTTGCGGATGGAGTTGAGCGCGGTTTTAAGAAATGTCGTGGTCGAGACGCCCGGAATTTCAACCGGGTACTGGAAAGCAAGGAACAGGCCCAGCGCCGCGCGCTCTTCCGGGTCCATCTCCAGCACGTTTTCGCCCATGAAGGTGATGGAACCTTCGGTCACTTCATACCCGTCGCGCCCCGCCAGCACGTATGACAGCGTCGACTTGCCCGAACCGTTGGGGCCCATGATGGCATGCACTTTGCCCGGCTGGATTTCAAGGTCGATGCCCTTCAGAACTTCGCGCCCGCCAACCGTGGCATGGAGATTTTCAATTTTCAGCATATTAGCCCACACTTCCTTCAAGACTGATGGCGACCAGCTTTTGCGCTTCGACGGCGAATTCCATCGGCAAATGCTGCAGCACTTCCTTGCAGAAGCCGTTGACGATGAGCGTCAGCGCCTCTTCCTGCGGAATGCCGCGCTGGCGGCAATAGAACAGCTGCATGTCGCTGATTTTCGAGGTCGTGGCCTCATGCTCCAGCGTTGCGGTCGGGTTTTTGTTTTCGATGTACGGCACGGTATGCGCGCCGCAGTTATTGCCAATCAGCAGGCTGTCGCACTGCGTATAGTTGCGCGCGCCTTCCGCCTTGCCGGAAATGCGCACAAGTCCGCGGTAGGTATTGTTGGACTTGCCCGCCGAAATACCCTTCGAGATAATGCGCGAGCGCGTATTTTTGCCAATGTGGATCATCTTGGTGCCGGTATCGGCCTGCTGGTAATTGTTGGTAAGCGCGACCGAATAGAACTCGCCGACGCTGTCATCCCCCAGCAGCACGCAGGACGGGTATTTCCACGTAATGGCGGAACCGGTCTCCACCTGCGTCCACGAAATTTTGGAACGCGCGCCCTTGCAGATGCCGCGCTTGGTGACGAAGTTGTAAATGCCGCCCTTGCCTTCTTCATCGCCGGGGTACCAGTTTTGCACGGTGGAATACTTGATTTCGGCGTCATCCATCGCAATCAGCTCGACGACGGCGGCATGCATCTGGTTTTCATCGCGCTTCGGCGCGGTGCAGCCTTCAAGGTAGCTGACGTAGCTTTTTTCTTCCGCGATGATCAGCGTGCGCTCGAACTGGCCGGTCTTCGCTTCGTTGATGCGGAAGTAGGTCGACAGCTCCATCGGGCAGCGCACGCCCTTCGGAATGTAAACGAACGTGCCGTCGGTGAAAACGGCGGCGTTCAGGCAGGCGTGCTTGTTGTCGGTATACGGCACGACACTGCCCATGTATTTCTTCACCATCTCCGGGTATTCCTGGATGGCTTCGGAAATGGAGCAGAAAATAACGCCGGCGCTTTTCAGTTTTTCACGGAAGGTGGTGACGACGGAAACGCTGTCAAACACAACATCCACCGCGACGCCCGCCAGCATTTCCTGCTCGCGCAGCGGAATGCCGAGCTTTTTGTAAGTCTCCAGAAGTTTCGGGTCGACTTCATCAAGGCTTTTCGGCGCGGCCTTGGTTTTGGGCGCCGCAAAATAATAAGCATCCTGATAGTCGATCGGCGGGAAGCTGACCTTCGCCCATGTCGGCTCCGGCAGCGTCAGCCAGTGGCGATAGGCCACAAGGCGCTGTTCCAGCATCCATTCCGGTTCATTCTTCTTTTTCGAGATGAAGCGGATGATGTCTTCGTTCAAGCCCTTGGGCGCGAATTCGCTTTCGATGTCGGTAACGAAACCGGCTTCGTATTTATCGAGCGCCTTGACGGTATTGATGGTTTCAAGAACGGCGGCCATGTGCGGTTACCCGTTCCCGACCTGCGCTGCCGGCAAGACTGGTTGAATGAAATCATAGCTGCGGGCGCATTGGCCCTGCGCCATGTCGCTAAGGCGGATGCTTTCAAGCGCATCGCGGATGGCACTGTTCACGGGGTCCCAGCGGCCTTTGGTAGGGCAGCGCGCCTGCGCCTGGCAGGAATGGTCGCCGGCATCAACACAAGCGACGATGGAAATGGGGCCGTCAATCGCCTCGACGATGGTGCGGATGGAAAGTTCTTCCGGCTTGATCGCCAGCTTGTAGCCGCCCTGCGCGCCGCGTGCGGAAAGCACCAGCTTTTCCTTCAGCAGCGTTTTCAAAACTTTGGCAACGGTGGGTTCGGGCAGACCCGTGCGGTTGGAAAGCTGGTGCGCGCTGCGCGATGCATCGCTGCCTTCACGGGCCAGCTGGACCATCACGACGATAGCGTAGTCAGTAAGTTTGCCGAGTTTAATCATAGAGAGCCCTGCCCTTAATCGTTTTTCAGACCGTTCACGGGAATATGCCCTAAAGGTCGCCGCATGACCGGAAAATGGCCATAATTAGTACCACGAATGTCCTGATTAAATATGGTATTTAGGGGGGCAATTTCAAGCAAAATCGAATGTGGCGCAAATTACCCTAAAAACAAGACCCGCGCAAAGGGAAAGCAGACCAATTTGGTGCATAAATACCACAAAAATGGCCGTTTTTATGGTTTTCCCGATGGCTAAAGCCTTCAATGCATTAATTTATTCTTTCTTAATATTTATTGAACATAATTAGAACAGGTTTTACAGCAGCGAATCCGGAAGGGTGAATGGAAGCAACGGTTTACAACACGGTCGAACCGCGCATGATACCGCTCCCCGAAGACCTGCGGGGCTGGGCGGAAGATAACAAGCCGATGCTTTTCCGCCTCTCCACCGTCGTCACCGAAAAACCGACACTTTCCGAACATGCCTTGTGGGAATTGATTGCCGCCGAATATTCACCGGAGTGGATGCACGCGCGCACCAGCCTGAAGAATGCGCAAGCGAAGCTGGATGATGTCCTCTCTCCCCTCAACATGCCGCTGGGATTGATTGGCGAGGCGCTGCACAGCGATGAAACCAACCTTGCAAAGCGCATGCACACGGCGGCGCTTGTGGGCTTTACGGTTATCAACGAAACGCTGCGGGCGGAAGAACGCCTATCCAAATTGCTGGATGCGCTTAAAGACCATGCGCATACCATTCACCAGTCGCTGGAACTGTCGCGCAACGCCGCGAGCATGACGGCGGAGTTTGCCTCCGTCGCCACCGTTGAGCCCGAGCCTGTCTCCGCCGCCAGCGGCTTCGGCAAAGTCGCCGGACGGTTTGAAGAAAGACCCCGCAAGCCGGAGGCGCAAAAAGATGCAACCCCCAAACGCGCCAGCCGCGGCGGGCCGCTCACCACATCCTTCCTCACTCTTGGCGCAAAACTGTTTGGCGCCAAAGCCGCAACGCCCGCGCCGAAGCAGAAAAAGCCGGATAATAACTTCTAACGCATTGTCATCCTGAGCGAAGCGAAGGATCCCCCTTTTGCCTGAAGCAAGAGAGATTCTTCGCGGAGCTCAGAATGACAGTAACGGTGTTATTAAGCCGTCTGTTCCTTTGTCGACAGGAACTTGATGTCCGGCCAGTTTTCGTTGGCGTTGTCGAGGTGCCAGCCGTTGCGGGCGAGGAAAACGGGCTGCCCGTCGTGGTCTTCGGCAATGTTGGGAAGGTTCTGCTCGATGAAGGCTTCCAGCTTTTCGCGCTTCTCGCTTTGCAGCCAGCGGGCGGTATGCAGCGCCGCAACTTCAAAGTGGACGGGCAGGTTGTATTCGGTGCGGATGCGGTCTGCCAGAATGTCGAACTGCAGGGGGCCGACGACGCCGACGACCCAGCTTGAATCCATGCGCGGCTTGAAGACGCGGGCGGCGCCCTCCTCCGCCAGTTGCAGCAGGGCCTCGCCAAGGTGCTTGGCTTTCAAGGGGTCATCCAGGCGCACGCGCTGCAAATGCTCGGGCGCGAAGCTGGGGATGCCGGTCACGTGCAGCACTTCGCCTTCGGTCAAGGTGTCGCCGATGCGTAGGTTGCCGTGGTTGGGGATGCCGATGATGTCACCCGCGAAAGCTTCCGCCGCCACTTCCCGTTCCTGCGCGAAGAACAGCAGCGGGTTATGCACGGTGATGGCCTTGCCGGAGCGGATATGCTGCAGCTTCATGCCGCGCTTGAAGTGCCCCGACGACAGGCGCGTGAAGGCGATGCGGTCGCGGTGCTTCGGGTCCATGTTGGCCTGAATTTTAAAGACGAAGCCGGTGACCTTGTTTTCATCCGGCTCGATCAGGCGCTCCGCTGTCGGCTGTGCCTGCGGCGTCGGCGCATAGCGCTTCAGGCCGCCCAGCAGCTCGCGCACGCCGAAGGTATTCATGGCGGAGCCGAAATAAACCGGCGACAGGTGGCCTTCAAGATAAGCCTTGCGGTCCATCGGCTTGCAAAGCGCGCGCACCATTTCAACGTCTTCGCGCAGTTTCGCAACCGCGTCTGCCGGCAGCAGTTCATCCAGCTTCGGGTCGTCAAGGCCGCTGCACTGCACGGAATCGCCAATGCGCTCGCCCTTGCTGCGCTCCATCAAAATCAGCTGGTCGTTGATAAGGTCGTAGCAGCCAAGAAAGCCCTTGCCCATGCCGATGGGCCAGCTGGCGGGGGTAACATCCAGCGCCAGCGTCTTTTCAATTTCCTCGAGCAGCTGGAACGGGTCGCGGCCTTCGCGGTCGAGCTTGTTGATGAAGGTGATGATGGGCATGTCGCGCATGCGCGTGACTTCAAACAATTTGCGCGTCTGCGTCTCGATCCCCTTCGCGTGGTCGATGACCATGATGGCGCTGTCGACGGCGGTCAGCGTGCGATATGTATCTTCCGAGAAGTCCTGGTGGCCGGGGGTATCGAGCAGGTTGAATTTAATGTTGTCGTATTCAAACGTCATGACGGAGGACACGACGGAAATGCCGCGCTCCTGCTCCACCTTCATCCAGTCGGAGCGCGCGTGGCGCATTTCCTTGCGCGCCTTCACCGCGCCCGCCATCTGGATGGCGCCGCCGAACAGCAGCAGTTTTTCCGTCAGCGTCGTTTTACCGGCGTCAGGGTGCGAAATAATCGCAAACGTGCGGCGCTTTTCAATTTCGTCGGAAATGGTGGTCATATCGCTGTTCTTTCAATGGGCGCTTAAAACTCTGCTCCATTATGTAGCACACCGCGCCCGAAAAAACGAAGGGCCTTAAGGCCCAAATTGCCTAAAAATACCCCCTTTCCCGGCAGGAAAAGGGGGTATTTGAAGCGGATAATCGTTAACGGCGCCGGTTAATGGCGCGGCTGGTTGTTCTGCACAATGGCGCGGCGGACCTGCGCCTCGACGTCCTTGTAATGCTGCTCGACCACCTTGAACAGCGATTGCTGGTCTTTGTGCAGCAGGTTCACCTTGCCCGCCGCGACGTCTTCAAGGGTGAAGATGGCAACGTTGCTCACTTCCGGCTTGCCGCTGTCGTGGTTGATGCTTTGTGCGGCGGTCGCTGCGGCATAAGCGGGGCTGGCGGCGATATTGGCGATGTGTTCTTTCACCGTTTTCACTTCAGCGGCGTTCAGCTCCAGCATCATGCCAATGACAATGCGTTTTTCGCCGCGGAAGGCAAGGGTGAGCGTATCCATCGGTTTCAGGCGCGAAGGGTCTACCTTCAGCAGCGCGGAACCATCGGGGTTTTTCAGCTCTTCTTCCACTTCACGCGCGGCGCCCGTGCGACCGTCTTCCGGCGCGGAGGATGCTGCCACCAGCGAACTGCCGGGCGTTTCCGACAGGTTGATAAAGCCGCCGGGGATCATGAAGGCCGGCACAGCCGCCTCGCCCGGTTTCGCGTAATGGTCGCCGGTTTGCGCCAGCACAACCTTGCGCACGCCCGCCTCCTCGAACGTCAGCACGACGCCCGAACCGGCGGTCGCCTTCTGTACTTCTTCCACCACCGCGCCATCCAGCGTCGTCCAGACCGGCAGGTCCGGCCAGTTTTCTTTTACTACATCGCGCAGCACTTGCTTTTGTTCTTTGGGGCTCAGCGCCGCCTGCTCAAAAATTTCGCGGATCTGTTTGACGATGTCGGACATGTGAATTCCTTTTTTATTTTATGGCAAATTAAACCTGCACCATGGCAGAAGTCAACATTCTTTCCCGTTCAAAAGGGTAATTCTGCTGACCTATGCTCTGTTAGAGTATTTTTTATACTCCATTAGAGTATAAGTCAACCGGTATTTTACCAGAGCGCTTTTTATGCGCTTTTCCTACGGCAAAGACGGCTTAAAAAATCTTGCCCTCGAACGGGTTATTGCCCGCCTTGTCTTCGATTTCAATGATCCAGATGTCAGGGTCGCGTTTTATGCTGCGGGTGATGTATTCGTCGGCTTTGCGTTCATCGGCGGGTTCGCCGTCGAACATGTCCATCCAGCCCATGTTGCCGTCCATGTCGCGCGACTGGTTGAGAAGTTTGCACAGTTTATCTGCCATGAGGATTTTCACCATCACCGTGCCGGCGGCGGGCGCACCCTTATGGACGACATAGTGGTTGATGCCGCGGGTGGTGCATTGCCGCAGGTGCGCCGTCACCCAAAGTTCTGTCGGGATGCGGTCTTCGCTCACCGGTTTTTACTTCTTGATCTTGTGGCCGAAAATCTCGAACGTGTGGTCGATGATGTCATAGCCGAGTTCCTGCGCGATTTTGTGCATCAGGGTTTCCAGCTCGTCGTTCTGGAACTCGATCACCTGCCCGGTTTCGGTGTCGATGAGGTGGTGGTGGTGTTCATGGTCGTGGTCGGGCTTTACCTCAAAGCGCGCGAAGGTGCCGCCGAAGTCATGCTTCACGACAAGACCCAGTTCCGACAGCAGCCCAAGGGTGCGATACACCGTGGCAATGCTGATGGACGCGTCGATTTTTTTCGCGCGCTCGCAAACGGTATCCACCGAAGGATGGTCTTCGGACTCCTCCAGCACTTTCAGGATAACCTTGCGCTGATCGGTCATCTTCAGGCCGGCTTCTGCGCATTTTTGCAATAACTTGGACATGTTTCTTCGCCTTTTTTAGGACAGCTTATACCTGATCTTGGCGATTCTTGCTAGTGGTTTCTTACGGAAAACAAATAAACAATCCTGCTTACGCTTTGCGCGGCTGCAGCGTCCGTTCGGACGGGAAATCCAGATAGACTTTAGTGCCCTTGCCTTCATCGGAAACGAGCGTGAGTTTGCCGTCGTGCAGTTCCAGCATCGCTTTCGCCAGCGGCAGGCCGAGACCGGTGCCCTGCCCTTTGTAATACTTCGGGTCGTTGACCTGGCCGAACGGTTCCAGCACCACTTTAATCATGTCGGCGGGAATGCCGCAGCCTTCATCTTCAACCGCAATACGCAGGTGATTGCCGGGTTTTTCCAAGGTTGCCGCCACGCGCACGGTGCGGCCTGCGGGCGAAAACTTCACCGCGTTGGCAACGAGGTTGATCAGGATTTGCCGCAGCAGCCGCTGGTCGGCGCGGATATGCGGCATGTTGGAGTCAACCTGCAGCGCCAGATCGACCGATGCCGCATGGGCGCGGTCCGCCATGATGCGCGTCACGGAATCCAGCACATCGCCAACCGATACTTCGGATTCGATAAGGTTGACCTTGCCCGCCTCGATCTTCGACATATCCAGCACGTCGTTGATGATGTCCAGCAGGTGGCGGGCGGAGAAGTGGATGTCCGACAGATATTCTTCGTACTTCGGGTTATTGATGGGGCCGAACGTCTGGTTCTTCATCAGCTCCGAAAAGCCGATGATGGCGTTGAGCGGCGTGCGCAGCTCGTGGCTCATGTTGGCAAGGAAGCTTGATTTCGCCTTGTTGGCGCTATCGGCATCTTCCTTCGCTCTCCGCAGGTTGCGCACCATGTTCTTGCGCTCGGTCACGTCGCGGATGGTGGATACCATGAAGCGGCGCTTCTGCGACAGTTCCAGCAGCGCGGTGGTCACGACGATATCGGCAACGCTGCCGTCGCGCTTGATGATCTGCAGCTCGCGCGTGCCGTGGCGGCCGCGCTCGATAAAAGCGGCGTGCAGTTTTTTCGAAATCGCCTGGTCTTCCGGCGGGATAAGCATGGCGAATTCCTCGCCCAGCAGGTCTTCGCGCATCCATTCGTAATCAGCCAGGAACGTATCGTTCACGCGCACAATGCGGCCGTGGTGGTCGGTCACGATAATGCCGAGGCCCGAGGCATCGAACAGCGAGGTCAGCAGCATGATCGCGTCGTCGCGTTCCCGCTGCAGCTGCACGGAATCCACCACATCCGGCCTTGCCATGATGTCGATGAAATGCACCTTGCCGTCGTTGTCGAAAACGGGGTTCAGGATAAAGGCCTGCACGCGAATGCCGCCCGGCACGCGCGGAATGGCGTTGAAGGTGACAGGGCGGCGGGTTTTGATGCAGGAGATAAACGATTGTTCGATCTGCTCGGCCACCGCGCGTTCAAACAATTCGGCGGGGGTTTTGCCGACCATTTTTTCGCGCGGAATATCAAAGTAATTGGCGGCCATGGTGTTGACGTCCGCGTAGCGGTACATGCCATCTTCCCCGACCGAAATAATAAGGCGCGCAATGGGCGCCTTCAGGAAGAAATTCCTGAAATCCCTGTCGCTCAAGGCTGTTTGTTCAATTACGGGCATCGGTTGTTTTCTGGCTGCATTTGCTGTCAAAGCGCACCTTCCTTTTTGGTAGCACGTAAATACCAAAGAACTGGTTAACAAAGGGTTGCGCCGGACAATTTCACATTAAAATTTACATTTACGTAATTGAAAACAAATAATATTTCGTGCAGCAAAGCTCAATATTTGCATAATCCGTTTGACGCTGGGGTATATGTATGCCACATTTGCCCTACCAAGAGGATATGCCCGCAATATCACTTCGACCGCACAAGGCGAAGATAGCGGGCATAAATGCACAACAACAAAAAAACAGAAGGGTAACTTGCCATGAAGTACTCCATCGAACAACTCGCCGACCTCCGCTGCCGCCTGTATGAACAGGAACACCAGCGCGAAGTCGCCGCCCGCCGCGCGCGCGAAGCCGCCGAACTGCAGCAGAACAAAGGGGATGTGACCGGTGACAAGCCAAAAGCTGGAACCCCCGTCGCTGCAAACACAAATACCGGCAAAACCGCCACCTTCCAGATTCGGAAGCTGTAAAGTTTTAAAAAAGTGATTGAAACGGCAGCCGGCCCTTCCCGTTGCGGAAAGGCCGGCTTCTTTGTTTTTACAGCATAATTCCGGCCATACTTAAATTGGGGCGCCGCCTTGATTCATGACAGAGTCAAATTATTTTAAGACTCTACTGCTATTATATGGGTGTCTTAACCAAAGGGGATGCGATTGCGGCAGAAGTTTCACTCCGTCAGCTTCCTGACATTTTCTTACGTGGCCGCCCTTGGCGTGATTGCCCTGCTGGCAACCACGCGTACGCTTATCGAACATAAAATCATCGCCCATCAGGAAAAATCCGCCCAGACCATCAATATGGCGGGGCGGCAGCGCATGCGCTCGCAACGCATCGGCTGGCTGACGGCGGTGTATGACACCGTGCCTGCCACCAAACAGGGGCAGCTGCACGATGATATATCCCGCTACCTTGCCAGCATGCGCCAAAGCTACAGCGACCTGTCGACCGGCACGCTGAGCCTGTCGCCGGATGAACCGCTGGCCGCTGATATCCGCGATCATTACTTTGGCAAAACCCAGCACCTTGATGCCGACATGAAAGATTTTACCGCCACCGTCGAAGCCTTCCTCGCGTCAGATAGCGCAGCGCAACGCGCGAAGCTGGCGGATAAAATCGGCAGCTATGCCCGCCGCCCCTTGATTGACAAGCTGGATACCGCCGTTGACCTTTATCAAGCAAACGCCGACCGTGAATCCGCCCGCCTGTCGCTCATGTCAATGTACAGCTACTTCGCCGTGCTGGTGACGCTGCTGGCGGAAGCGCTGCTGATTTTCCGCCCCGCCGTGAAGCGCATTGAACAGCAGCGGGCGGAGCTGATGGTTTATGCGCACAGCGACCCGCTTACCGGCGGCTTCAACCGCCATACGTTCTTTGACATGGCGCAAACATCCGTCACCACCGCGCTGAAAAAAGACAAGCCTATTTCCGTCATCATCATCGGCCTTGACCACTTCAAGCCGCTCAACGAACGCTACGGGCAGGCGGCCGGGGATGAATTGCTGAAGGAGTTTTCCGTCACCCTGCAACCGTTCCTGCGCGGGGATGACCTGTTCGGCCGCATTACGGGTGATGAATTTGCCATCTTCATGCCCGGCTTTGATGAAGAAGCCGCCGCGCGCGTGGCCGAAGACATCCGCTTCGATATTTCTGAAATGGCCTTCGAGCAGGAAGGCAAGCCCATCCCCGTGACCGTCAGCATCGGTGTTGCCGCCGTGACGGTGGCGGATACGCACCCCGCCAATGCCGTACAGCGCGCGGAAAAAGCCCTTTCCACCGCCCGCCAGCAGGGCCGAAACCGCATTGTGGTTTTTACCAACGTCGAAAAAGATATCGCTTAAGCGAAAAAATTCAACCGTGCGGTATATACGCGCCGCGCGGGCCGTTTTCCCCCGCTAATCCATCTTACGCTTTTCTGGCCGAATGGTAGTATAAAGGCAGTTTAACGCCTTCCCTTTCGCCGGAAAAACCCGCCATGAAACACCTGCACGATCTTAAAGTCGAACTTCACAGCGCTGAAGAAAAAATGCTGGCGCACCTGCGCAACCTGCGCCGCCGCCACCGCGAAACGCCGGAAAGCCCCGCCGCGGCCGCCGACTGCAACCTGACGCCCGGCCAAAAAATTGCCGATGCAGTGGCCTCCACCATGGGGTCGTGGCGGTTTATCATCATCCAGTCGGTGCTGCTGTTCTTCTGGGTTGCCCTCAACATTACCGCCTACGTCAGCCACTGGGACCCCTACCCCTTCATCCTGCTCAACCTTGCGCTGTCATTCCAGGCCGCCTATGCCGCGCCGTTCATCATGATGAGCCAGAACCGCCAGCAGGATATCGACCGCAAGGCCGCGCAGACCGACTACGAAATCAACGTGAAAGCGGAACTTGAAATCGAGCTGCTGCACCAGAAAATCGACCAGCTGCGCGAGCTTGAAATCCTCAACCTCACGCAAGCGGTCAAGGACCTCACCGATATTCTGCACAAAGCGAAGATCGAGGTTACGCGGGCGCCGTAACGGCCACGGCACCAAGGCCAAGAAGGTTCTTGAATTTACGCAGGAACCAAATTGCCGCTGCAACCACCACAAGCCCGGCCAGGACATCCGCATAGTAATGCCCGCCTATTGCGGGGGTTGCCGCCAGCATCATCACGTTCAGCACCAGCGCCGCCGGAAACAGCCAGCGGATGCCGCGCGTGACATACATAAACACAACCGCCATCACCGCATGGAATGACGGAAACTGGATGATGCCCTTCATTGAATCTTCGCCAATAAGCGTCATGCGCCCTTCATGCAGCTTCATGAAGGCTTTCAGGTAGCTGGAATCCGGATTGGCGTGGTAATAGCCAAAGGCACCGGCTGCGGGCCAAATGGCGGAAAAAACAAGGCAGACGCAGCAGGTTGTCATGACCAGCCACAGCAATTCCCAGCAGCGGTCCATGCGGCCGATAAAGTTGAGCACAAGCACAAGCAGCCCGTATTGCACCAGCAGGCTTGAATAGGCATAAAAGGCAATGTTGTATAATGTGCCGTGCGCCACCAGCCAGTGAAACGGCGTCAGCCAGTCAAGCCCGATCGCGTCATCAAAATGCGCCAGCTGCGCATCCACCAGCGGGCGCTGCGCTGCGACAATGAGATAGCTTAAGACCCCCGCAACGGACGGAAACGCCAGCGCAACCGTCATGCCGTGCGCCAGCGTGGCAATGCGGGCATCCCGCCGCAGGTAGGTATAGACGAACGCAAGGCACCACAGCGGAACCACCTGTGCAAGGCAGACAGCCCAGATGCCCCAGTCCACCGCCATGCCCGTGACCAGCAGCCATATAATATCAATCGCCAGCAGCGCCGCCATGACCGACCAGACAAGCACGGTATTGCGCGTCGGCGCAAAATCACCGATGCGTTCCTGCTTCCAGCGCGCAAGGCGGTGCAGCATTACTTGGTGCCGAACAGGCGGTCGCCCGCATCGCCAAGACCGGGGACGATATAGGCCTGCTCGTTCAAATGGTCATCCAGCGCGGCCACATATACCGGCACCTGCGGGAAGGATTTGTGGAAGGTGCGCACGCCTTCGGGCGCGGCAACCAGCGCCATGAAGCGGATTTTATCGGGGCTGACGCCGTGCTTCACCACCACATCAACGGCATGGACGGCGGAATTGCCCGTTGCCAGCATGGGGTCGACGATGATGAAAATACGGTCTTCCGCCTTCGGCAGCTTCACAAGGTATTCGACAGGCTTTTTCGTTTCATGATCGCGGTACAGGCCCAGGTGGCCGACACGGGCGGACGGCACCAGTTCCAGCAGCCCTTCCGCCATGCCAAGGCCTGCGCGCAGAATTGGCACCACGGCAAGTTTTTTACCATCCAGCACCGGCGCATTCATTTTGCAAAGCGGCGTTTCAATTTCACGCACCGTCATGGGCAGGCCGCGCGTCAGCTCATAGCCCATCAGCATCGACAGTTCGCGCAGCAGGCGGCGGAACTGGCGGGTGGAGGCGGTTTTGTCGCGCATGAACGTCAGGTCATGCTGCACAACCGGATGGTCGATGATGTAAAGGTTCGGAAAATCGGGAAGGGTTTTCATGTCGGTTACTTCTTATTGGGAAGAGGTTGAAGCGTTGCCTGCCACTGGGCAATGGCGATATGGTGCGGGTCGGCGGCGGTCGGCGCAAATTCAACCGCTATTTGCAGTATCAGCCTGTCGGTTTCGGAATCTTTTTCATCATAGGTCGAATAGGTGTAAATGCTGTCGCCCGTCAGCGTCCAGCTATAGGTATCGCCGGTGCTGCCTTCATCGGTAATTTTAAGTGTGCGCACGGTGGCTTTTTTTGTGACATGCGTTTCGGGGATGCCGGCTTTTTTGACGGCGTTCGAAATATCATTCCAGCCATCCGCCGTGAAATAAGCCTTCAGGCTCTGGAATGAATCCGTATCGCTGCCGGAAACTTTTTTCAGCACGGTCGCCGCGGCATCCTTCGTCCATGCAGTCACGGCAGCGTCGGACGGCGCACCCGCAGGTTTAGCTGGCACCGCAACGGCAGGCACCGCCGGTGCCGTCTGCGCATAGCCGGGTGCTGCGACCAGCAGAAACAGGCCGAGGACGGCAGCTGCGCTTTTTTTCCGCATGAATAATTCTCCCGGGCAATAAAAGGACTCGCGGCGGTGCGCCGTGCGATGCAGAGAATAGCGGAACGGTCAGGATTTGTGAAGGTCGCGCGCGTATTGTTCGAGGGCGCTGCGTTCAAGGAATTCCTTCACGCGGTTGCCGCCGCCGGCTTTGGCAAGGCGGAGGGCGGATTTGGCATGCTCGATTGCCAGTTCCGGGCTTTCGCGCTGCAACGCCTCGGCAATGCCGAAGGAGGCGGTGATGCGCAGCTTTTCGCTGTTCGGCATGAAGACGGGCGTGTTTTCAAGCTCGTTGCGCAGCCGGTCCATGACGGAGCAGGCATCCATGAATTCAACGTGCTTCAGCACAATCAGGTATTCGCCTTTGCCAAGGTAATAGGCATCGTCGAAGGAACGCACGGTGCGCGCAACCACCTGCGCGACGTTGGTATAAATCGCTTCCATGCTGCGGCGGTCGAAACGCTGGCCCAGTTCATCCAGCCCGTCCACTTCGACGTTGGCAATGCTGAAGGACGTCCCTTTGCGGTCGAAACGGTCCTGTTCGCGTTTAATGTCGTTGCGCATGCCGGCAACGGTGCGAAGGCCGGTCAGGCTGTCAACGGCAACCACGGCATCCGATACGTCCTGCTGCAGGCGGCGGATTTGCGTGATGAAGCCTTCGAACTGGTTTTCAAAGGCATCATAGGTTTCAACCGTAATGGGCTGGCCGTTGGCGGAAAGGTCGATGGTCGCTTTGGCGACCTGGCAAAGTTCATCATGCACCAGCGTCAGGCGCTCGGCCACTTTGCGGTCAATCGCGTTGCGTTCCGCTTCCCGCTTGCACCACATCAGCAGCGCGGAAGGCGCGTACGGGTCGGCAGGCTTGGTAACGGAAGCAGGGAAAAAGCATTGGCGCATGATGTCCACGCGCCAGTCGAGAAGACTTTCAATCTCCGATACGATCATGTCGGTCGATAATGTCTGGGCGTAGGAAACAGCCACGGCGGAAAACCCAACGAAAAGAACGTTATTATTAAAAATAATCGCTCATTTCAGGATATAGCTTAAAAGTTAATTATACAACCCACTCTTTTTGTACCCCATCGAGGGTATTGGTCTTGATGGCCTGCCGCACATCCCGCATCAGGCGGTTCATTGTGGCCACGTTATGAATGGAAAGCAGCTGCATACCCAGCATTTCGCCCACACGGAACAAATGGTGAATATACGACCGGCTATGGTTTTTGCAGGTCGTGCAAGGGCATGTGGGGTCAACCGGGTCTGCATCCCGCGCGTATTGCGCGTTGCGGATGTTCATGCGCTCCTTCGGCGCGCCTTTCACCAGCGCCCAGCCGTGGCGGGCGATTCTGGTGGGGGACACGCAATCGAACGTATCGATACCGGAACGCACGTTTGAAAACACGTCTATGAAACTGCCGATACCAAGCAAATGCACCGGACGGTCGGGGTGAATCCAGAGGGAACACATGGCCACAACTTCGTACATCTGCTCCTTGTGGGAGCCGAGGGAGCCGCCGATGGCGGTTGCGAAGAAGTCGCGGCTGGCCGTGTACTCGCACGATTCTTTGCGAAGGTCGGCGTACACGCCCCCCTGCACAATGCCGTACATTTTTTGCGCGCCGTTGTCCTGCCGCTTCCATTCAGCCAGCGACCGGTCACCCCAGCGCATGCTCATATCCATCGAGCGTGCGGTATATTCCTTGTCCACGTGGTAGGGCGTGCATTCATCCAGCTGCACAATCAAATCCGCGCCAAGCTTGCGCTGAATATCCACCGCGCTTTCGGGCGAGAGGAAGAAATGCTTGCCGTCGAGGTAGGAACGGAAGGCCGCGCCCTCCTCCGTAATCTTCAGAATGCTTTTGGGGCGGGCATGGCCCTGCGGGCGGCCTTTGATTTCATCGGCAACACCGCCGTGGCCGAGCGAGAAAATTTGAAACCCGCCGCTGTCCGTGAACATCGGGCCGTCCCAGCCCATGAACTTGTGCAGGCCGCCCATCTCCGCAATCAGGTCCGGGCCCGGCGACAGCATCAAATGGTAGGTATTTGACAGGATGATGTCCGACCCCGCCTCGCGCAATTGCTGCGGCGACAACCCCTTTACCGATGCCTTGGTGCCGCAAAAGATAAAGTTCGGCGTGTCGATGGTGCCGTGCGGCGTGGAGTACCGGCCGGTACGGGCATAGGAATTCGGGTCTTTGTGCGTGATCTCGAAAGCGAATTTTTTGTCGGAGGTCATGGCGGGGAATTTCTCGAAACGGGACGGGGCAAGAAAAAAGGGCGGAGAATAACCCCGCCCTTTTTTGAATTTATCAAAGCGCGATTAAGCGGCTTTGGCAGCTTTGCCTTCAGCGGCTTTTTTCGCTGCGCGCTTTTCGGCCTTCACGGTCGAAGCGGGGTAGCGTTTTTTCGGGGTCGGCTTCGGCAATTCGCCGATTTTGTCGACCAGCTGCTTGCGCACTTTGCGCAGAACAGGGTTGAGTTTGGTCGGCGCGGTGCCGAGCAGGAAAGCGTCGATGCCGCCTTTGTGCTCAACGGTGCGGATGCCGTTGGTGGTTGCCGTGACGCGGATGTTGCGCTTCAGGCCAAGGCTGAAGAAGGAAGCGGCCTGCAGGTTGGGCAGGAAACGGCGCTTGTTCTTGTTGTTAGCGTGGGAAACGGTGTTGCCAACAAGGGGGCCTTTACCGGTGATTTCGCAGCGTCTGGTCATTGTCTTTATCCTTAAACATGTAGCGGACGCCTCGCGCCCCTAGAGAATCCTATAGACGCAGCAAGATATGTTAAGAGCGGTTTTTTTTCAACATATATTGTCGTAACGGTGCGTTTGGTGGCCGAATATACCCTAAATAACTGTTTTTACAACAAAAAATAATGCCCTTTGCCGCGCTTTATTGCAGCCAGCCCGCGCCCAGAATAGCCCCGCTGCCGGGTTGCTGCAGCAAAACCGCCACGCCGTCCCCCTTTGGCAGCGGCACGGCGGCATCCAGCGCGCCCCCGTTCCAGGGGCTTAAAGCTTCAATCGAAATAACGCTGTTGCGGTGGTGCAGCGTGCTGCCAGCATTCTCCCCGCGCGGCACCTCGTTGTGCGACTGGCGAATGTAGCCGAGCAGAATAACGTCGGCTGAAACGCCCTTTTGTTCCGCCGCGTGAATAACGAGCTTGCCGCCGGATTTTTGCAGCGTCACAGGCACCCAGCCGCCTTTTGCACCGGCTTGCGCCAATGCGTCCTCCACCTTGCCGCGGCTGGAGCCGATAACATCGGCGCTGCCCTGCACCACCAGCTGCGGCGTGTAAACCTGCGCATGCCCCATGGCAATGCCATAGGCGTTCTGCCGCGCGGTTGCGGCATCGAAACTCAGCGGATCCTGCCAGCCAAGGCTGTTCCAGTATGTAATGTGGTAGGACAGCGCCAACACATTGTCCCGCACCGCCAGTTCGTTCAGCAGCCCATCCGCCGGCGGGCACGAAGAACAGCCTTGCGACGTAAACAATTCAAGCACCACCGGGTGCTGCAACGGCGCTGCCGCCTGCGCGCTCGACATTAAAAACGATAACCCGAGTGCCGATAGCCATGATGATGCCATGCCGCAAAACTCCCCTGCTCCCTGTGTTTCGCCTGAAACGGCCAAAAGGTTACAGGCCTAGCGTAACGGGCTGTTATCAAACTCGATTTTTGATTTGCTGACGCCCGGCGTATAGCACACATTGCCATGCACCATTTTACCGGCGGCATTGGTGGCAATAAACTGCGTCACATACAGGTCAAGCCCGCAGCCGAAACTGTCATAGCCGCCGATTTTAACCGGTGTCAGGCTTAAAGCCTCCAGCGTGGCTTTCGTATCGCGCTCATCCGTCGCCCAATAGGGCAGCGACAGCATAAAAACAACGAATACCGCCGCCAGCGCCCAGAGCGCGAGGAGCTTCCCTTGATGATGTGGCCGTGCATGTCTCATGCCCCTGATTATACCGCCAGCGACCTTGTGTGGGCAGCACAAATTAAGCGTTATGTAATTCAGATATGCCAATCGGTGGCTTGCCCTGCGCCGCGCCCTGCTCTACCTTCAGGCATCCCGAAATTTCAAGCGAAGAAGAGCGATTCCACATGAATTTCCTCAAGAAGAAAACCCCCGCTTCCATCCCCGTCACGCCCGTCAACGCCGATGCACTTGCCGAGTGGCTGAAAATGCAGGATGTCAAAACCCAGAATTGGGTGAAAGCTTCCGGCTTTACCGGTGCCGCGGGCGCGATGCTGTCGCTGCCGGATGATAAAGGCAACGTCACCCGCGTGCTGTTCGGCGCCGGGAATGATGACAGCCTTTACACCTATGCCGACCTGCCCGCCAAACTGCCGAAGAACGACGGCGGCTATTTCATCGACAAAAAAATGACGGCGGAACGCGCAACGCAGGCCGCGCTCGGCTGGGCGCTGGGTTCCTACCAGTTCAGCACCTATAAGTCGGCTGGCAAAAAAGATTTCGCCAGCCTCGTCTGGCCCGACAATGCCGACAAAAAAGGCGTGAAGTCGATGGCGGAGGCAACCTTCCTCGTCCGCGACCTCGTCAATACCCCCGCCAATGACCTTGGCCCCGAAGAAATTGCCGATGCCGCTGAAAAACTGGTGAAAAGCTTTAACAAGGCCAGCATCAAGGTCATCGTCGGCGATGAACTGCTGAAGAAAAATTACCCCGCAATTTACGAAGTCGGCAAAGGCAGCCCGCGCGAGCCGCGCCTTATCGACATCCGCTGGGGCAAGGAAAAACACCCGCTCGTCACGCTGGTGGGCAAAGGCGTTGCCTTTGATACCGGCGGGCTGAACCTGAAGCCCGGCAATTCCATGGCGCTCATGAAAAAAGACATGGGCGGCGCGGCTCACGTGCTGGGTCTTGCCCACATGATCATGTCTGAAAACCTGCCGGTGCGCCTGCGCGTGCTTATTCCGGCGGTTGAAAACTCGGTCGATGGTTCCAGCTTCCGCCCCAGCGACATCATTAAAACCCGCAAGGGCATCACCGTCGAAGTCGGCGATACGGATGCCGAAGGCCGCCTTGTGCTGTGCGATGCGCTGGCCGAAGCCTGCAGCGAAAAACCCGACCTGCTTATCGACTTTGCCACCCTGACGGGCGCGGCGCGCGTGGCCCTCGGCCCCGACCTGCCCGCCATGTTCTCGAACGACAAAAAAACCGCGCAGGATTTGCTGAACGCGTCCGAGCGCGTGCAGGACCCGCTGTGGCAATTGCCGCTGTGGCAGCCTTACAAGGACATGCTGAACAGCAAGGTTGCCGATACGAATAACATTGGCGGCAGCTTTGGCGGCGCAATCACCGCGGCGCTGTACCTTGAAAAGTTCGTCGACAAGGAAGTGCCGTGGGTGCATATCGACACCTATGCCTGGAACCCCGGCAGCAAGCCCGGCAAGCCTGAAGGCGGCGAAGCCCTTGGCATGCGCGCCACCTTCGACATGATCAAGGAAAAATTCGGCGCCGCCCCCGCCGCAGCCGCAATCGCAGCCGCCCCGGCAAAACCCCCGAAGGCTCCGAAAGCTCCGAAAGTTACAAAACCCGGCAAAAAAACGCCGTAATATATAGCCTCCTTGGCCTTGAAAATTGCCCCTCTCTGCGCAACATTGGCGCAGAGAGGGGCATTTAGGGAGACGTACCGTTGAGCACTACATTCCACATTGCCACCCCCACCGCCGATATTCATGAAAAACCCGCCGCCACCGGTTTGCGCGGCAAGCTGGAAACACAGCTGGTGTTTGGGCGAAGCCTTTATTGTCGAAGGCGAAGAAAACGGCTGGAGCCGCGGTGCTTGCGGCCATGACGGTTACAAAGGCTGGGTTGAAACCGCGAAGCTGAAACCTGCCGGAAAACCCACGCACATTATCACCGCCGCGCGCAGCCATGTTTACGCGGAAGCGACCATTAAATCCCCCCTGCAACGCACGCTCGCCTTTGGCAGCCGCGTCACGGTTATTGAAGAAGGCGAGCAATATGCCCGCCTCGCCGAAGGCGACTGGATTTATAAAAGGCACCTAATGCTGGCGGAAGACACGCTGCCGGATTACCTGGCCACCGCCCATACCTTTCTTGAAACGCCTTATTACTGGGGCGGGCGCAGCGGCTTTGGCATTGACTGCTCGGGCCTTGTGCAGGTCAGCCTTGCGCTTGCGGGCATTCAGGCGCCGCGCGATACCGAAGAACAAATTACGCTGGGCGTTGAAACAGACCGCCCGCGCGCGACCGACCTTGCCTTCTTCCCCGGCCATGTCGGCATCATGGTGGATGCGGATAATATTCTGCACGCCAACGGCTTTCACATGAAAGCGGTGATTGAACCATTGTGGATGGTGGATGAACGCAGCAAGGGCGTGACCGCCATTCGCAAACTTTCGTAATATACCGCGACCGCAGCGGGTTTTGGGCAGGCCGCGGCGGAAAAATACTTTCACTGAACAGGATTAAGTCAACATGCGCTCCCTTCTTTCGCTCCTCGTCATCATTGCCGCACTGGCTGTAACGCCGGCCCCCGCCCATGCGCAGCTTTTTGCCGCCGTCGCCAAGGCGGCGGAACCCGCAGCCGCGCCGGCGCAGGATACCGTGGGGCCGCCCGCCCCCGCGCCGGAGCCCGACCAGCTTGGGCGTATCAGCCCGCGCGGCACGATGCGCGGCTACATTGATGCGATGGCACAGGAAGATTACGCCAAGGCCGGCCAGTTCTTTGACCTGTCGGCCTTAAGCAAGTCTGACCGCACCAAGCGCGCGCTGACGCTGCCCGTTATCTTCCAGAGCATGCTGGATGATAACGGCTCCCTCAGGCCCACCGCCCTTTTGAGCGACCTGCCGCAGGGCGTGTCGGATGATAACCTGCCGGAAGAGCAGGAACGCATCGGCTCCTTCACTGTCGATGACAAATCGGTGCCAATTTTGCTGGAACATAAAAAGCTCGATGACGGCACTCTTGTCTGGCTTATTTCGGCTGATACCGTGCGCCAGATTCCAAAGGAATACACGGATGCCAATGATTATTCCGTGAACAAAATTTTGCCGCAAGCACTACTGGAACATAAGTGGGCGGGCGTTGCCGCCGGTCACTGGGTTGCCATGGGCCTGCTGATCATCGCGGCATACCTTGCCTGCTGGGGCGCCTCCAGCGCATTCTTCTATGCAGCGGAAAGCCTGTGGCGCCGCCGCCGCGCGGATACGCCGCAGGGCGTCTTCAAGGCCTTCTCCCTGCCCGTGCGTCTTTACGCCACAGTCTGGTTGATTATTTTTAGCGCCCATGCCGTCGGCATTTCGGTTATTGTGCGCCAGTACGTCAGCAAGGCGAATATCATCGTCGCGGGCGTGGCAGTGCTTATTTTGCTATGGCAGTTGATCGACGTTTTTTCCAGCATCATGCAGCGGCGCATGATGCGCAACGGGCAGCTGGGCGCGCTTTCCACCGTCATGTTCTTCCGCCGCGGCGTGAAGTTCATCCTCATCGCGCTTGGCGCCATTACGGTGCTGGATACGCTGGGCTTTAACGTGACGGCAGGCCTGACAGCCCTCGGCATCGGCGGTATCGCCCTCGCCCTTGGCGCGCAGAAAACCGTTGAAAACCTTGTCGGCAGCCTGACCGTTATTTTCGACCAGCCTGTGCGCGTCGGGGATTTTTGCAAGGTCGGCGACACGACCGGCACGATCGAGCAGATCGGCATGCGGTCGACACGCATCCGCACGCTCGACCGCACGCTGGTGACGATTCCGAACGGCGATTTCGCGGCGCAGCGCATTGAAAACTACGCCCACCGCGACCGCTTCAAGTTCCAGACGACGCTCGGCGTGCGCTATGAAACATCGCCCGACCAGATCCGCTATTTGCTGATGGAACTGCGCTCCATGCTTTTCGCGCACTCCCGCGTCACGCGCGATCCGGCCCGCGTGCGCTTCCTCGGCTTCGGCGCGGACTCGCTGAAGATCGAGATTTTTACCTACATTCTCTCGACCGACCACGGCGAGTTCCTTGAAATTCAGGAAGACCTGAACTTGCGCATCGCGGATATTCTGGAGGACAGCGGCACCAGCCTTGCCTTCACCTCGCAAACGCTTTACCTCGCGCGCGATACCGGCATGTCGCGGGAAAAGAAAGAAGCGGCGGAGAAAAAGGTCGCCGACTGGCGCGAAAAGACCGGCCTTAAAAATCCGTCTTACGACGACGATTATATCCGCAGCATCGAAAACACCATCGCCTTCCCGCAAAAGACCGGCGGATAAAGTCCGCAAAAAACAGGCGGATAAAGTCCGCAAAAAACAGGCTGTTAAAACCCTGCATAAAAAAAGCCCCTTTCCGTTTATGGCGGAAAGGGGCTTTTGTTTTAAGGCGTTTTAAGCTGCTGCGCCTTTGGTCTTGGTGGCTTTCTCCGGCTTCGGCGCCGTTGTAATCACCAGCGACTGCTTGGCGTCTGCCGTGACGTTCACAATGCTGTCGTCCAGCACCTTGCCCTCGATGATGAGGTTGGCGAGCGGGTTTTGCAGGTCCTTCTGGATGACGCGCTTCAGCGGGCGCGCGCCATAGATGGGGTCATACCCGGCATCCGCCAGTACCTTGCGGGCTTTTTCATCAAGGTTCAGGGTGATGTGGCGCTCTTCCAGCATTTCCACAAGACCCGCCATCTGGATGTCGACGATATTCACCATCATGTCGCGGCTGAGGCGGCGGAAGAGGAGAATTTCGTCGATGCGATTGAGGAATTCCGGGCGGAACGCCTTGCGCACCACGCCCATCACGGCCTGCCGCGCATCTTCCACATCTTCGTTGTCCTTCAGTTCAACGAGGAATTCGGAGCCAAGGTTGGAGGTCATGATCAGCACGGTGTTGGAAAAATCCACCACGCGTCCCTGCCCGTCCGTCAGGCGGCCGTCATCGAAGACTTGCAGCAGGATGTTGAATACATCCGGGTGCGCCTTTTCAACTTCGTCGAACAGCACGACCTGGTAGGGCCGGCGGCGAACGGCTTCGGTCAATGCGCCGCCTTCATCGTAGCCGACATAGCCCGGCGGGGCGCCGATCATGCGGGCGACGGAATGTTTTTCCATGTATTCCGACATATCGATGCGCACCATCGCGCTTTCATCGTCGAACAGGAATTCCGCCAGCGCCTTCGTCAGCTCCGTCTTGCCGACCCCCGTGGGGCCGAGGAACAGGAATGTGCCGATGGGCTGGTTCTTGCGCTGCAAGCCCGCACGCGAACGGCGCACGGCGTTGGCAACGGCGGCAACGGCTTCTTTTTGGCCGACGACGCGTTTTTGCAGGTGTTCTTCCATCTTCATCAGGCGGTCGCGTTCGCCCTGCATCATCTTGTCGACGGGAATGCCGGTCCAGCGGCTGACGACGGCGGCGATGTCTTCATCGCGCACCTCTTCATTGATCATCGCGTTTTCGGCGCCCTTGGCGGATTCAGCCAGCTCCGCTTCCAGCTGCGGAATAACGGAATAGGTCAGCTCCCCCGCGCGGGTCCAGTTGCCGGTGCGGTGCATTTGATCCAGCTCGATGCGGGCTTTTTCAAGGTCTTCCTGAATTTTCTGGCCGGAGTTGAGCTTCTCCTTCTCCGATGTCCATTTGGACGAAATTTCGGCGGATTGCTTTTCCAGCTCCTTCAGGTCGTCCTCGAGGTTGGCAAGGCGGTCGGTCGTGGCTTTGTCAGCCTTTTCCTTCAGCAGCGCCTCGCGCTCGATTTTCAGCTGGATAATGCGGCGGTCGATTTCATCAAGCTCCTCGGGCTTGCTGTCCACTTCCATGCGCAGGCGCGATGCTGCTTCGTCGATAAGGTCAATCGCCTTGTCGGGCAGGAAGCGGTCCTGAATGTAGCGGTTCGACATGGTGGCGGCAGCAACGATCGCGCTGTCGGTAATACGCACGCCGTGGTGCATTTCGTACTTTTCTTTCAGGCCGCGCAAGATGGAGATGGTATCCTCCACCGTCGGTTCCTTGACAAACACCTGCTGGAAGCGGCGTTCCAGCGCGGCATCTTTTTCGATATGTTTGCTGTATTCTTCCAGCGTGGTTGCGCCAATCATGTGCAATTCGCCGCGCGCAAGGGCGGGCTTCAGCATCTGCCCCGCATCCATCGCGCCTTCGGCCTTGCCCGCGCCGACCAGCGTGTGCAATTCATCAAGGAAGACGATGACTTCACCAGCAGCGGCGCGGATTTCCTCCAGCACGGCCTTCAGGCGTTCTTCGAATTCGCCGCGATATTTTGCGCCCGCAATCATGGAGGCGAGATCAAGCGACAGCAGGCGCTTGTCCTTCAAACTCTCCGGCACGTCGCCTTTAATAATGCGGTTGGCAAGGCCCTCGGCAATGGCGGTTTTGCCAACGCCGGGCTCGCCAATCAGCACCGGGTTATTCTTGGTGCGGCGCGACAGCACCTGAATGGTGCGGCGAATTTCTTCGTCCCGGCCAATAACAGGGTCCAGCTTGCCGTTGCGGGCAGCTTCGGTCAGGTCGCGGGTATATTTTTTCAAGGCCTCGAAGCCGTCTTCGGAAGACGCGCTATCGGCCGTGCGGCCTTTGCGCACTTCATTAATGGCTTTGTTGAGCGATTCAGGGCGCAGGCCCGCGCGTTGCAGCAGCTTGGCGGCATCCGACTGCGGCACCAGCGTAATGCCCTGCAATAACCTTTCCAGCGTCACGAATTTATCGCCGGATTTTTTGGCAGCCTGTTCAGCCTGGTCAAAAACCTTGGCAAGGTTGGGCGACAGGTGCAAGCCGCCAGCGCCGCTCCCCTGCACGGAGGGCATGCCCGCGATGCCTTCCTCAAGGATCGTCTGCAGCGTTTCCGGCTTGCCGCCGGCAGCGCGGATAAGATTTTTCACGACGTTGCTGTCATCATCCAGCAGCGTCTTCAGAATATGTTCGGGCTGTAAAAACTGGTGGTTGTTGCGCAGCGCCAGCGTTTGCGCGGCCTGCACGACGGATTTAGCGCGTTCTGTGTATTTCTCGAAGTCCATATTGGCACTCCCTTTCCTGTCAGGGCCCGGCTATTGCGGCACCCTACAATTATTATACGCACCAGCCGTTAAATCAGACCAAACAAAAAGCAGAAAAATTCGTTGCCCGAAACGCTGCACACGGCGGCGGCAATTTGTTGATTTTGAATGGGAAAACATGCCCCTGCATACCGCTTGAGCGCCCTCTTTGCGGCAACGCACCATAGTAAGCCTGCTGCCTAATTTTATTGCTTTTTCCTTTATTTAACAGGCGTTTAGGCAGATTAAAGTTGCAATCGCCGATGATATTTCATAATTTTCGGGTTCTGCAATTCATTCTCAACCGACGGAGTATTCTGATGTTTGACTTCAAAAAAGCCATTCTCGGCCCCGCCCTTGACGCGATCAAAACCACCCTGCACCTGACCGCCAAAACGCCCGATGCCACCGACAAAGCAGAAAAGCTGCTCACCCTGCGCGACGAGGCAGATGCAAAACTCACCTCCATCGCCCAGAACGAAAGTGACAAAGGCATGGTCGGCATGGCCGCCATTGGCATTGGCATGCTTGGCGTGCTGGTGGGAGCTGCTGGCGTTATTGCCGCCCCCCTTCTGCCGCTGCTGGCTGGCGCCGCGCTGATTGTCGCCGGCGGCGCAACCACCGCCCATTACCTGTCGCGCGAAAGCGACGTGAATGAAGCCCGCGATGCGCTTGATGCGAAAATCAAGCAGCAGCTCGTTACGCTTGCCGCCTCCAACCAGGTGAATACCGAAAAATCGCCGCGCTTCGCCAAGGCACTGAAGGACTCCTTCAAATCCGCCGCGCAGGAACAGCGCAACATTGAAGCCGCCGCCCGCAGCTATACCTACATGGCCGGCGCAGCCTGCATTCGCTGATATAATATCGACACAATAAAAAACGCCCGGATGCAAATCCGGGCGTTTTTTTATTGTCTTAACGCGAAAGCCTTAGCCCACCGGTTCCGGCGCGGGTGCGCGGTTGCGGTGCTGCACCTGCGCGCCTTCTTCAGACGGCTGGTCTTTTTGCTGGTGCTGGTTGTTGTGCTGGCTTTGCTGCTGTTGCGGCTGGCCGGAAGAACGGTTGCCGACAAGGAAGCCCTGGTCAAGGTCGTTCAGCGGCACATGCGGCTGTTCTACCGAAAGTTCGGGCGGCTGTTCTTCGCCGTTGCCCTGCTGCTGTTGCTGCGGCTGATAGGGCGGGTTGTACTTGTTATATTCTTCAGTCATTTCGTTGATCATGCGCTGGTAATGCTCTGCGTGCTGCAGGTAGCTTTCAGCCAAAACGCGGTCACCGCTGGAGGTCGCGTCGCGCGCCAGCGTGATGTATTTTTCGGTGATCTGGTATGCCGTGCCGCGAATGCGTACATCCGGCCCGTTGCTGTCAAAGCTTTGCATGCGGGGGTTGACCCTGCGGTGGTTTCCGCCACCGCCATTGCCGCCGTTATTGCTGTGGCTATGATGCCCGCCGCCGTTGCCGTTGTTGCCGCCGCCCGCGCTGTTGCTGCGGCCACGAAAACGTCGTCCGTTGTTCTGGTTGTGTCTCATGCGTTTTTTTTCACTTCGATGTAATTGCCCCGATAGTCCCCGGTCTTTAAAGACCCCCTAGATGCAGCCTGCCCTGATCTTTTCGATCTTTTTCATGGGCATTTTATGCAGGTGCATTAGCGCTATGTTAGCTTAATAGCGATTCAGTTGAAAAGCGGTTTTTACCAAAGCCGTTCATTTTCAAGGCATTTTCGCCGCCACGATGCGGTCGCTGCCCCCTAAATCGGTAAAGACTTGTATCATAGTCCCGCCGGCCTCCGCAAGCATCGTTTTAACAGAATTCGCCTGTGTGTGGCCTATTTCAAAAACAATCCAGCCGCCCCGCGGCATCAGGTTTTTCAATAGCGGCACAATACTGCGGTACGCATCAAGCCCGTCATCGCCGCCCGCCAGCGCCAGCATCGGGTCGTACTGGATGACCTCGGGCTCAAGCCCGGTCAGCTCCTCCGCCGTTATATAAGGTGGGTTGCTGATGACAACGTCGAAGCCGTCTTGCGCCGCGTAAGCTTCCCAGTCGGTCGCCATAAATTTTACGCGTTCATCCAGTTTCAATGCTGCCGCATTCTCCGCCGCCGTCGCAACAGCAGCCGCGCTCAGGTCCAGCCCCACGCCTTCCGCTTCCGGCCATTCCTGCAGCAGCGACAGCAGCAGGCAGCCGGAGCCTGTACCAAGGTCAATCACGCGCTTCGGTGCGGGCTGCACCAGTTTAACGGCAGCTTCTATAAGCGTCTCGGAATCCGGCCTTGGATCAAGCGTTTGCGGAGAAATTTTAAATTCAGACTTCCAGAAACCGCGATGGCCAATAATACGCGAGACAGGCTCCCGCCCCATGCGGCGGCTGATGGCGATGTTTAAAGATGCTACTTCATCATCGCCCAGTATATAGTCTGAATTCATGAATAATTTTGTCTGCGTCCAGCCAAGCACGTGCTGCACCAACAGGCTCACATCCAGCTCCGGGCTTTCAATGCCGCATGAAGCAAGGCGGTCTTGCGCTTGTGTTATATAGTCTTTTAAAGCTTGCGGCATTGCGCGGCCACTCCATCCATCAAAAGCATCCTCCCCGCATCATAGCGGGCGCGGGCATCCGCGGAAACATCTAAAGGTTCTGCTGCTTGAAGCGCGATTTATAGCTGACATTTTTACCCGACAGCATGAACACGCCATCACCGCGGTAATGCATTGTCGCCGGATATTTCGGGCTGGTCGCCACATGCGCTTTCACGACCTCCAGCACGAACATGCTGTACTTCCGTAAAAGCCCGGTATCGACCACCCTGCACTCGAAGCTCGCGTAACATTCCTTGATAAGCGGCGCGGAAACATTGTCGGCGTCAACCGGCGTAAGGCCAAACTTCCCGAACTTATCCTCCCCCTTGCCACCGTGGCAGTTACCGATATCAATGACCGTATTTATCATATCGACAGTCGGGATGTTGATGACCATCTCGCGGCTTTTCCGGATTAATTCGTAGCTATGGTTCGCCGCCGTGATGAAACAGCCAAGCCGCGAGGGCTCGAACTCCATCACCATATGCCAGCCCATGGCCATAATATTCGTTTCGTCCTTATAAGCGGACGATACAAGCACAATCGGCCCCGGTTCCAAAAACCGGCGCACCTTATCAACGGGGAAGTCTTTTTTGATGTAGGTTTTCATGACGGGGCTCCTGCTGCATATCGCTGCCAACAAATAGCCTGCCGCGCTTGTTCCAGCCCGGGCTTACCAGCTCATCTCCGTCAGCTTTTCGGCCTGGTCGTTGGAAATGAGGGGGTCGATGATTTCATCGAGGTTCTCGCCGCTTAAAACGCGGTCGAGCTGATACAGCGTAAGGTTAATGCGGTGGTCGGTCACGCGGCCCTGCGGGAAGTTATAGGTGCGGATGCGCTCCGACCTGTCGCCGGAGCCGACTTGCGATTTGCGGTTGGTGGCGCGCGCGTCATCCAGCTTTTGCCGCTCGAGGTCGTATAAACGGGAACGCAGAATTTTCATCGCCCGCGCCTTGTTCTTGTGCTGGGATTTTTCATCCTGCTGCACCACGACAAGGCCGGTCGGCAGGTGGGTAATACGCACGGCGGATTCCGTCTTGTTCACGTGCTGCCCGCCCGCGCCGCCCGCTCGCATCACGTCAATGCGAAGGTCGATATCGTTCAGGACAATATCCACCTCCTCCGCTTCCGGCAGCACCGCCACGGTGGCAGCCGAGGTGTGGACGCGGCCAGAGGCTTCCGTCGCCGGCACGCGCTGCACGCGGTGCACGCCGGATTCAAACTTCAGCCGCGCGAATACATCGCTGCCCGAAACTTCAATGATGGCCTGCCGCAAACCGCCAAGGTCACTTTGCGACAGCTCCATCACCTCAAACCGCCAGCGTTTTAAATCTGCATAGCGTTTGTACATGTCAAACAAATCACCCGCGAATAGCGCCGCTTCATCCCCGCCCGTGCCGGCGCGAATTTCAAGAATGGCGTTTTTCGTGTCCGCTGCGTCTTTCGGCAGCAGGGCGATGTGGATTTTCTTTTCAAAGTCCGGCAGCAGGTCTTTCAGGCGGTAATAGTCTTCCTCCGCCATGGCGCGCATTTCTTTGTCGCCGCCGGCCTCGTTCATCAAAACCTCAAGGTCGGCGAATTCTTTTTGCGCGCCTTTATATTCGCGGATGACGGCGGCCAGCGGTGTCAGCTCCGCATATTCCTTTGACAATTTGGTGAACTGGTCGGACGGCAGGGTGCCGCTTGACATCAGCGATTCAATTTCCTGGAAGCGCGCCAGCACCTGCCCTAGTTTGCGGTCGAGCGACATGGGGTTTAAGCTGCGCTTTCTGCGGCAGCGGCGGCATCTGCTTCTGCGGCGGCCTTTTTGGCGGCTTCTTCGGCATCCGCCTTTTCAATTTCGGCAGCCTTTTTTTCGACCATGTCGACAAGATGCTGCACGATGTCTTCATTTTGCAGGCGATGCGCGGGCTGGCCCTTCAGGTAAACCTGGTGTGTGCCCCTGCCCCCGCCGGTGAATCCGATATCCGTCATCAGAGCTTCGCCGGGTCCGTTGACGACGCAGCCGATGACCGACAGCGTCATGGGCGTGGTGATATGCGCCAGGCGTTCTTCCAGCACCTTCACGGTATTAATCACGTCAAACTGCTGGCGCGCGCAGGACGGGCAGGCAATCACGTTCACGCCGCGGTGGCGCAGGCCCAGCGACTTCAGAATATCAAAACCGACCTTGATTTCCTCGACCGGATCGGCCGATAGCGATACGCGGATGGTATCACCGATGCCGGCCCACAGCAGGTTCCCCATGCCGATGGAGGATTTGATGGTGCCGGTGCGAAGGCCGCCAGCCTCGGTAATGCCAATATGCAGCGGGTAATCGCAAACTTCCGCCAGTTGCTGGTAAGCGGCAACCGCTAAAAATACGTCAGAAGCCTTGCAGGAAATCTTGAAGTTGAAAAAATCGTTGTCTTCCAGAATTTGGATATGGCGCTGCGCGGAAGCGACCATGGCTTCCGGGCACGGCTCACCATACTGCTCCAGCAGGTCGCGCTCCAGCGAACCGCCGTTCACGCCGATGCGGATGGAGCAGTTATTATCCTTCGCCGCCTTGATGACTTCGCGCACGCGCTCGGGCGAGCCGATGTTACCGGGGTTGATGCGCAGGCAGGCAGCGCCGCCCAGCGCCGCTTCAATGCCGCGGCGGTAATGGAAGTGAATATCCGCCACAATCGGCACAGTCACTTCCTTAATGATTTCCGGCAAAGCCTTGGTGGAGGCTTCGTCCGGGCAGGAAACCCGCACAATATCCGCCCCCGCCACTTCCAGCGCGCGGATTTGCGCGATGGTGCCGGGAATATCCGTCGTCAGGGTATTGGTCATCGACTGCACGGTAATGGGGTGATCGCCGCCCACAGGTACGTTGCCCACATAAACGGTGCGGGATTTGCGTCGCTGGATCATCCGGTACGGACGGGGTTTATAGGACATGGTCGGTAACCTTACTCAAAATAACCTTATTCGTAATGGCGCGCATTTTTGCGCGTGCGGGAAAGGCTTTCGGGGTCAAGCGAGACACCCCGCAAAATTTCCCCGCGGTCGCCCAGCTGCTGCACCTTGCTGCCATCCACAAAAACATCAAAGCCGCCGGCGTTAGATGTCACCAGCGTTGTTGCGGTGCCGGGCACAAAGAATTGATCGCCCGCGCGCAGCACTTTTTTAAGCAGCACGTGCTGCGCGGCATCGCTTATCTGCACCCAGCTGGCTTCGTTGGCACGCAGCATCACGCGGCTGCGGCCACGGCCGACGTTGATCACGCTGTTGTCGGCGGTATCTGCGGCGGGCGTATCCCAGTTGATGCCGGTGGAAGCAGCCGGCGCGTCGGCGGCGTCGGTCGGCTTGGGGCTGGGACGCGGCAGGGCTGAAATAACCATGCCGTCCGCAACCTGCGCATTGGCATCCGGCAGCGCGCCGGCAGCAGGCGCGGCAGCGACCGTACCGGCGGGCGGCACTGTTGCGGCAGCATGGCCTGCAGGTGCCGTACCCGTTGCAAGGGTTGCGGTACCTGCCACGGGCGCCGTTGTTGTCGCGGGCGCCATGGCAGCGGATACGGGGGCGACGCTTGGCGTCAGCAAGGTCGTGGTTTCAGCGACGGTGGGCGCGGCGGGAATATTGCTGGCGATTTTCTTGTCACTGTCATCACCGCCGGAAAATACCGCCCAGGCGGCAATCAGCAGCACAACGCAGAAACCCGCAATGCCCAGCATCAATGGGTCGGGCATTTTGCTTTCAACGAAGGCTTCGGGCGCGTGCAGCTGCGGGCGGGCCGCCGCGCCGTTTTCGGCACGGAAGCGGGCCAGTACGTCATTCGCATCCAGCTTCAAATAATTGGCGTAGCTTTTGACGAAGCCAACCGCATAGGTCATGCCGGGCAGCGATTCAATGTGGTTTTCCTCGATCGCCTTCAGCTGCGCCACGCGCACGTGAATGGCGGCGGAAACCTCTTCAAGCTCGATGGCGCGGGCAAGGCGCGTCTGCTTCAGCCACGCGCCGACCTTCATGTTTTGTGCGCTGGCGGACTGTTCCGGCTCCCCGTGCGCGCGCTTGCGTTTCTTTTCTTTTTCTTCGGTCATGTGCCTGCCTTTTAATTCGGGCTTTATTCGGCTTGCGCCAGGTTAACCTGATGGTCTTGCGCGAAGGATTCAAGGCGTTGCCGGACGCTATGTTCACGCGAAGACATGAGGTGGACAAGATAGGGGACGAGCTGCCGTGTATCAAGCGTCGGCACCATGGTTTTTACAGCCTCCAGCGACTGGGCGGAGGCTGAAAGCGTGCGGTAGCCAAGCGCAATCAGCACCATGGCTTCCAGCGGGTTGCCTGCCATTTCACCGCAGACGCTGACGGGCACGTTGGCGGCGTTGCATTTTTCGGCAATATCCTTCAGCACGCGCAGCATGGCGGGCGACAGCGCATCGTAGCGGTTTTTAATGGCGAAATTATTGCGGTCGGCGGCGTACAAATACTGCATCAGGTCATTGGTGCCGACGGAGATGAAATCAACCGATGGCAAAATCGTATCCAGCTGCCAGAGCAGCGCGGGCACTTCCAGCATTAACCCCAGCTCGATTTTTTCCGGCACCTGAATGCCGTTCTGCTGCGCCCTGAAAATTTCCATTTGCAGGAACTGGCGGGCGCGGTCAAATTCCGCCACTTCCGTCACGAACGGCAGCATAATTTTAATGTTGCGGCCGCGCGCGCCGCGAATAAAGGCGCGGAACTGCGTGCGCAGCACGGCCGGACGGTCCATGCCGATGCGCACGGCGCGCCAGCCGAGGGCGGGGTTATCTTCCTCGGGCGCCTTGAAGTACGGCAAGGGCTTATCCCCGCCAATATCCAGCGTGCGGAAAACAACGGGCTTGTCGCCCATTTTATCCAGAATTTGTCCGTAGAACTCGGCTTGGGTTACCACCAGCGGGTATTTCTGCCAGCCCATGAACGACAGTTCGGTTCGGTAAAGGCCAATGCCGTCTGCGCCAAGGGCCGCAACACTATCCACTTCCGTCATCAGGCCCGCGTTCATCATGACGCTGACCTTGATGCCGTCGAGCGTGACGGATTGCTGCTGCGCGCGGTGGCGGTACAGGCTGCTGCGCTCGGCGCGCGCGGCAAGGCTGCGGGTGTAAAGGTCCACCACATGCTCGGCGGGGTTGATGTAGACCATGCCATGGTCGCCATCCGCAATCACGCGGTCGCCGTTCATGATGAAGTTGTGAATATCCCCGCACTGGCCGACAATGGGAATGCCCAGGGCCCGCGCCACAATGGCGACGTGGTTTGAATGGCTGCCTTTTTCAAGGATCACGCCCTTCAGCTTCTTGTGGTCAAAATCCAGCAGCGCCGCAGGGCCCAGTGACCGCGCCACCAGAATAATATCATCCGGCAGCGTTTCCGGCGCGGTCGTGCGGCTGTGCTTCATCAGGTGCGACAGCAGGCGGTTGCTGAGGTCTTCAAGATCCTGCAGGCGGTCGCGAATGTACGCGTCGCTTACCTGCATCATGCGGGCGCGGGTTTCATTCTGCACGCGCTGCACGGCGGCTTCGGCGGAAAGGCCTTTGTCAATCGTTGTTTCAATGCGGGAAAGCCAGCCGCGGTCGCGCGCGAACATCTGGTATGCCTCCAGAATATCGCGGCTTTCGGTGCCTTGCGCGCCGTTCAGCGCGGCGTTGCGGTTCAGCATGCGGTCAATCGCATCATGCATGCTGGCAAGGCCGTCTTTCAGACGCTGCTTTTGCGCCCTGGTATCATCCGCCACAATATCGCGCATGGCGATGCCGGGTTCATACAAATACGCCGTGCCGATGGCTAGGCCGCGCCCGAGGCTGACGCCTTCAACATGAGTCGGCTTGCCGCCGGACGAAAAGCCGGAGTTGATTTCAAGGCGCGAGAGCAAGCCGCCGGAAATAATGATTTCCGCCACCACCATGGCGACGGTCTGCAGAATATCAACCGCTTCTTCGCCGAAGGTGCGGGCGGTTTTGTGGCGCACAAGCAGCACGCCGCGCACATGGCCGCCGCGCAAAATAGGCACGCCGCAGAATGATTTATAACCGCACTCGGCATTCTCGGCATCTACGGCAAGGTCGGCGATAATCAGCGGCGCGGCGGTGGCGGCAACATCCCCCACGGCCCCCTCGCCCACGCGCAGCATGTGGCTGCAGTCTTCCGGCACGCGCACGCTGGAGGAAAACAAATCCAGCACTTCGCCAGCGCGTTGCACGTAGCAGGCGCATTCATCCGCACGCAGTTCGCGGGCGACAAGGCGCACCAGTTCATCCAGCTTGGTGGCCGACGGCTGGTCGGCGTGCATAAGGTCGCGAAGGGCGGTCATGAGTTTTTTGGGCGCGGCAAGGCTCATCTGGGCGTCGATGAATTCGGACGCCTTGCGGTCCTGCGCTTCGGCACTGGGTGCCTTCATGTCGGGCCAGTTTTTGGCTTCCGGTTTCATGCGCCCTTTCCGGCAGCGGCCCTTAGGAGGCCTGCGCCTGGTCGAGACCGTAGGCGGTATGCAGCGACCGCACGGCAAGCTCGGTATATTCTTCCCCGATCAGCACGGAGACTTTAATTTCAGACGTGGTGATGACCTGAATGTTGATGCCTTTTTCCGCCAGCACCTGGAACATCTTGGAGGCAACGCCCACGTAGGAGCGCATGCCTATGCCGATGATGGAGATTTTGGAAACGTCGGCGGAGGAATCAATCGTCGTGCCCGCAAGGTCGGTCTGCTGTACGGCTTTCAGCACTTCCAGCGTTTTCGGAAGATCGGCGCGGGAAACGGTGAAGGTCAGGTCCGTGCGCGCCTTGTCGGGTGAAACGTTCTGCACGATCATGTCGACGTTAATCGCGGCTTCGGCCAGCGGACCAAAGATTTTCGCGGCCACGCCCGGCACATCCGGCAGGCTGCGCAGCGATACTTTCGCCTCGTCACGGCTATGGGTTACACCACTTACGACTTCCTGTTCCACGATCCTGTCCTCATCCATTACCATTGTTCCGGGTATCTCGCTGCCGGAGGCGCTTTCAAAACTTGAAAGCACCTGCACAGGCACTTTTTCCTTCATCGCCAGCTCGACCGAGCGGGTTTGCAGCACCTTCGCGCCGACGGATGCCATTTCCAGCATCTCTTCATAGGAAATCTTGGGAATTTTCTTGGCGCGGCTGACAATGCGCGGGTCGGAGGTGTAAACACCGTCAACGTCCGTGTAAATGTCGCAGCGGTCTGCCTTCAATGCAGCGGCGACGGCAACGGCCGACGTATCGGAGCCGCCGCGGCCAAGGGTGGTGATGCGGCCGCCGGGCGCAAGACCCTGGAAGCCCGCGATAACGGCAACTTCGCCGCGCTCAAGGCTGGCGCGCAGCGTATCGGTTTCAACGGCCTTGATGCGCGCCTTGCCATGCACGTCGCTGGTCACGATAGGCACCTGCCAGCCGAGCCACGAGCGGGCGGGAATGCCGCGCTTTTGCAGTGCGAGGGCCAGCAGGCCCGAGGTGACTTGTTCGCCGGAAGCGACAATCGCGTCGTATTCCTTGGCGTCAAAAATCTGGCTGATCGCGGAGCAATAGCTGACCAGCTGGTTGGTGACGCCCGCCATGGCGGAAACGACGACGGCGACCTTGTGGCCTGCGGCAATTTCCTGCGCAACCTTGGACGCGACGTTTTCAATGGCCGGAACGGTGGCGACCGAAGTGCCGCCGAATTTCAAAACGAGTAAACCCATAATTTTGCCTCTGACGGCCGCGATAAAATGCAGCCAGCTGACAGACCCTTTCTGGAAGGTTCTTATTCCGACCAACTTATCAATTCTGGCCTGTGAATCCGACTCAAACTTTTGCTGAATTTGCTAATTTTTACCGTGCTTTCGGCTTTGTCAGCATGGTATCCAAAGATACACAGCAAAAGGATGATGAATATGGCAAATATTACGGTCATTGGCTCCCAGTGGGGGGACGAAGGCAAGGGCAAGATTGTCGACTGGCTGGCGGCAAAAGCCGACGTCGTCGTCCGTTTTCAGGGCGGCCATAACGCCGGCCATACCCTCGTTATTGATGGCAAGACCTACAAGCTGCACCTTCTGCCCTCGGGCGTTGTGCGCGGCAAGCTGTCCATCATCGGCAACGGCGTGGTCGTGGACCCCTGGGCGCTGCTGAAGGAAGTTGACCGTTTGAAGGAACAGGGCGTTGACATTACCCCTGAGAACCTCATGGTATCGGAATCCGCCCCGCTCATCCTCCCCGTCAACTCCGCGCTCGACAAGGCGCTTGAGGAAGCACGCGGCGCCAGCAAAATCGGCACCACCGGCCGCGGCATTGGCCCTGCATATGAAGACCAGGTCGGCCGCCGCGCGTTGCGCATGTGCGACCTTGCCCACCCTGAAACGCTGCGCCGCAAAATTGAAAAGCTCGCCTTTTATTACAACGCGCTCTACAAGGGCCTTGGCGCTGAATCGTTCAACGTCGATGAACTGGTCGCGCAATTGCAGGAAGTTGCCCCGCGCATTCTGCCGCACGTCGCACCCGTATGGCGCGTGCTGGACAAAGCGAAAAACGCCAATAAAACCATTCTTTTTGAAGGCGCGCAGGGCGTGATGCTGGACGTTGACCACGGCACGTACCCGTTCGTCACGTCATCGAACACCATCGCGGCGCAGGCCGCGAATGGTTCCGGCGTCGGGCCCGACCAGCTGGGGTTTGTCCTTGGCATTACCAAGGCGTATTCGACCCGCGTCGGCTCCGGCCCCTTCCCGACCGAGCTGTTTGACGCTGTCGGCGACACGCTGACGGAACGCGGCCATGAATACGGCACCACCACCGGCCGCCGCCGCCGCTGCGGCTGGTTCGATGCCGTGCAGGTGCGCCAGTCCGTCAAAATCTGCGGCATCAAGGGCCTTGCGCTGATGAAGCTGGATGTCATGGACACGCTGGATGAAATCAAGATTTGCACCGGCTATACCGCCGATGGCAAAACCTATGATTACATTCCTGCGTCCGAAGACCTGCAGGCGAAGCTGCAACCAGTGTACGAGACGATGCCCGGCTGGAAGACACCGCTGCGCGGCATGCGCAAACTGTCGGAATTGCCGGCCGCCGCCCTTAAATACATCCACCGCCTTGAGGAACTGACGGGCGTGACCGCCGTGATTATTTCCACCAGCCCGGAGCGTGAAGACACCATCCGCGTCAAGGTAAATAATCAAGTAAAAACAGCCGGTTATTTTATCCTTGTTGCAATAAATGTTGATTTTATTATGGAATAAATGATAGCTTCCCGCTCCTGCTGGAACCATCCGCGAGAGGCTATCACTTCCTTTGAAAATCAAACCGTCGCTCATCTCCCGTTTTACCCGCGCCGTCTTGCCACAAGCAACGCGCCTGCTGGATGCAGCGCTGACAAAAGCGGTGGCGGCGGCAACGCCCGCAGACGAAGAAAACCTGATTGCCAAAATGACCGCGCTGCTGCGCCGCGGCGCGCGCATGGATACAAAAAATGCCGATGGCATGACCGCACTTGGCTTTTTCTGCCAGAAGGGTTTTGGCAATGCCGTCGCCTTCGCGCTTGAAAACGGCGCACAAATTTACGGCGCAGGCGGCGCGCATGGCACGGCGCTTGAAGCGGCGGCGGCAACGCTCAACCAGCGCGCCATGCAGGCGCTAACGGCGCATTGCAAGGAATACCCGCTCGGCACCAGCGCTTTTTATACCAATGCGCTGACGAAACTGCTCGACCTCCCTGCCAGCACCGATGCCGCTGAAACACGCCGCGCCCTTGCCTGCGGGCAATTACTGCTGGATGCCGGCGCGGAAATGAGCATTTACAAGGCGCAGGATATTTTCTCCAGGAAGCGTTATCTTGCCCCGCTTATCCCCGGCATTGCGGATAAAATTGCGCTGGCCGAGGCGATCGAAAACAAGGACAACGCAGCCGTTGAAAAATTGCTGGCAGATGGCCTGGCGCCTGATTGTTATGCCCCCTGGGCGGGCGGCAGCGATACGCCGCTGCTGAAAGCCGTGAAGCGCAATGACATTCCGCTCATCAGCCTTTTGCTGGCGCATCAAGCAGACCCCAGCCTTGCGCCCTATGACTGGATGGACAGCCCCATCCGTTTCGCCGTGCGCAACGGCCTTAAAGAAGCGTTTGAACTGCTGCTGAACGCCGGCGGCGAAGAACAAAGCCATGACCCCGCCGGCAAACCCGGCAAAAACGACGGCGTCGGCCTTGTGCAACTGGCCCGTGACGGCGGCTTCCCGGACTTCAGTATTTTCGTTGAAGCGTCACTCGCCACCCGTGAAAAAGCGCGTATGGAAGCGGCGCTGAAGACCATGGCGGTAAACAAGACCATCCATGTTCTTAAAGCCCCCGTGCGCTTTAGAAAAACCCCTGTAATTTAACGCTTTTTCACTGTAACTCAGTGCAACAAAGTGTGATGCCCGCAACACTGGCAATTTCGGGCGCTTTCATGCATATTCTTTATCATAAACGCGGCGAAAAGCGCCCGCGCAGCACTTTTAATCCACTGAATTTATTCATTAAAGCATAACGCGCGATACCCGAACCACCACCCCGCGCTTTTGCCAGCGCATGATAACAGGACCGCACAGCGTATAAAGAATAGATGGACTTCACACCCGTTACAGGTACAAAGCCATGAAAACCAGAACGCTTAAAAATAAAACGCTTAAAACTGTTGTTTCCATCGGTATTGCCGCATTTATCGGCTTTTCCGCCAGCGCCGCCACGGCAGCTGAAAGCGCGCACAAATCAGCCGCCGCGGAAGCCGGTTACAAACCGTATTACGAGAACGCCTCGCTTCGCTACGACATTCAGGAACCCAAGAAGATGGGCCTGAAGTACGATGTGTATGCCGGCGGCTTTCAGGCGCTAAGCGCCAACCTTGAAATGGACCTGACGAAAAAAGCCTATGACATTGGCCTTGATGCAAAGACCGAAGGCTTCATCGGCAGCCTGTTCCCGTGGGAAGCTTCGTACAGCACCTCCGGCCACAGCGAAAAAGGCGTGCTGATCCCCAGCCTGTCCACTTCGCGTTCCACCTGGAAAAAAAGCGTCAAGACCACCGAAATGGCCTATGACCCCAAGGGCGCGCTGGTGAAATCCACCACACAGGCAGACAACAAAACCACCGTACAGCGCGACTTCAAGAAAGAACTGTCGCAGGACGCCGTTGATATGCTGACCGGCACGCTGCTGATGATGCAGAACACCAAGAACACGCAGAAATGCGAAGGCTCCTTCCCCGTGTTTGACGGCAAGCGCCGCTACAACATCACGCTGAAAGACGACGGCAAGGAAATGCTGGAAAAAAGCAAATACTCCGCCTTCAAAGGTGAAGCCCTGCGCTGCACGCTGAAGGTTGACCCCGTTGCCGGCTTTAACGACAAAGACCAGAAACGCGGCTGGATGGCTGTGCAAAACCACACCGAAGCCCGCCACAAGCTGCCGACCATCTGGCTGGCACGCCTTGAAGACAAAGGCCCGATTGTGCCGGTGCGCGTCGAAATCGCATCCGAATACGGTGCTGTGGTTGCACACCTGACGGGCGCGCAAAAGCTTTAACCTGCATAAACCGATTAACCCTGTCCCCGCCCGGCAAACGCTGCGGCGGGGACAGTTTTTTCAGGCTGCTTTTTGGGGTTTTAAACGCGACGTTCGTCCTGTAACCTCCTGCAACAATCTGTGACTTGAATGACAAGCGCGCGCCTGCTTTTTTAGGGACGGGGGAACTCGTAAAAGAAAATGACCACGACAGCATCGAATTCAAAAAAACTCGCTTTCATCGTTTTGGCCGCCGGCAAGGGCAGCCGCATGGTATCCGCGCTGCCAAAACCGCTGCACCGCCTTGCAGGCCTGCCGCTGGTGGGGCACGTGCTTGCCGCCGCGGAATCCCTGAACCCCGATAAAATCATCGTCGTCACCGGGCCTGATATGCCGGAAATGGCGGAAGCCGTAAAACCCCACATCACCGCCATCCAGTCTGTTGCCAATGGCACGGGCGGGGCGGCGCTTGCTGCGAAAGACGCGTTGGCGGGCTTTGATGGCGATATTTTGATTGTGTACGGCGACACACCGCTGGTCACCGCCGCCACGATGCAGCGCATGGTGGATATTCGCCGCCAGTTCCCCGCCGTGGGCCTTACCTATTCGGGCATGATCCCCGCCGACCCCGGTCGCTATGGCCGCATGGTGATGGATGATGACGGCACGCTGAAGAAGATTGTCGAGTTCAAGGACGCGACCGATGCGGAGAAAAAAATCACCCTCTGCAATGGCGGCATTGTCTGCGCGGACGGCACCAAGCTTTTCGAATGGCTGTCGCAAGTCGGCAATGACAACGCACAAAAAGAATATTACCTGACCGACCTGCCCCCCATTGCGCGCCGCGATAACCGCACGACGCAAGTGGTGGAAGTGCCGTGCCATGAAATGGAAGGCGTGAATACTCGCGTGGAACTGGCGCAGCTGGAAGCCCGCGTGCAACAGGCTTTACGCGAAAAGCACATGCTGAACGGCGTGACCCTGACCGACCCCGCCAGCACTTTCTTCTGCATGGATACGTTGATTGGCGAAGACGTGACGGTTGGCCCCAACGTGGTCTTCGGCCCCGGCGTTGTTATTTCGCGCGATGTCGATATTTTACCCTTCTGCCACATTGAAGGCGCTGCCGTGGCGCCGGGCGCGACCATTGGCCCCTTCGCGCGCCTGCGCCCCGGCACCCACATCGGGCCGGACGCGAAAGTCGGCAACTTCGTTGAAACCAAAAATGTCAGCCTTGGCGCGGGCGCGAAAGCCAGCCACCTGACCTACCTTGGTGATGCGGAAGTCGGCGAAAACGCCAATATTGGCGCTGGCACCATTACCTGCAACTACGACGGCTTCTTTAAAAGCAAAACCATTATCGGCAAGGATGCCTTCATCGGCTCCAACTCCGCGCTTATCGCCCCCGTCACGATTGGCGACGGCGCGATTGTGGGCGCGGGCAGCGCGATTGCGAAAGACGTTCCCGCCCATGCGCTTGCCCTGACAAGGTCCGAGCAGGTGCAGAAAAACGGCTGGGCGGCAGGTTTCCGCGAACAAAAGGCAGCTGAAAAAGCGGCGAAGAAAAAGAAATAACTTTCTAGATTTTACATCTTCATCATCGAAAGGAACTTGAAACTATGTGCGGTATCGTTGGCATTCTGTCGAAAGAAAAAGAAGCGGCTCCCCTGCTGGTCGAAGGCCTGAAGCGCCTTGAATATCGCGGCTATGACAGCGCGGGCGTTGCAACGCTGGTGAACGGCAAGCTGGAACGCCGCCGTGCCGAAGGCAAACTCGTCAACCTGTCCGACAAGCTGGCGAAAGAGCCGCTGAACGGCACCATTGGCATTGGCCATACCCGCTGGGCAACCCACGGCGGCGCGACCGAGCGTAACGCGCACCCGCACATCACCAACGACGTTGCCGTCGTCCACAACGGCATCATCGAGAATTACCAGGAACTGAAAGAAGAGCTGGAAAAATCCCAGTTCCGCTTTGAATCGGATACGGATACCGAAGTCATCGCCCACCTCGTCACCTATTACCTGCGCCAGGGGCTGACCCCGCAGGCGGCCGTTGACCAGTCGCTGACGCGCCTGCGCGGCGCCTTCGCGATTGCGATGATTTTTTCCGGCGAAAAAGACCTTATGATCGGCGCGCGCTTCGGCACGCCGCTGGCGCTCGGCTACGGCAAGGGCGAAATGTTCATGGCATCGGATTCCTACGCCCTCGCCCCGCTGACCGATAAAATCTGCTTCCTGGAAGATGGCGACCGCGTGGAAATGAGCCGTGCCGGCGCAACCATCCGCGACATTACCGGCAAGACAGTCCAGCGCGACATTCGCACCACCGCGCAATCCGGCGCGTTGATGGGCAAAGGCGAATACCGCCACTTCATGCTGAAGGAAATTCACGAGCAACCCGCCGTGATCGGCGATACCCTGAACACCTACATCAACCCCGCCAACGGCCACATCACCATGCCCGAAGACGTCATGGGCATGGCGACCGCGCCCAAAATCACCATTGCCGCCTGCGGCACCGCGTATTATGCGGGCTATGTGGCGAAATACTGGCTGGAGCAAATTGCGCGAATTCCGACGGAAGTCGATATCGCGTCGGAATTCCGCTACCGCGAAGCCCCGCTGCCGAAGGGCGGCGCGGCCCTGTTCATTTCCCAGTCCGGCGAAACGCTGGATACGCTGGAAGCCTTGCGCTATTGCAAGCGCCAGGGGCAGGAAACCGTTTCCATCCTCAATACCATTGAAAGCACGATCGAGCGTGAAAGCCACCATGTGCTGCGCACGCTGGCCGGCCCTGAAATTGGCGTTGCTTCCACCAAGGCCTTCACGACACAGCTGACCACGCTGGCCTGCCTGTCCATCGCGCTTGCCCGCAAAAACGGCTCCATCAGCGCGGAACGCGAAAAGCAGTTGACGGATGCCTTGCGTGAACTGCCGTCACGCATTGCCATGCTGCTGGAACATGACGAGAAGATCAAGGCGATGGCGAAGGAAATTGCCGAAGCGCGCGACGTGATTTACCTTGGCCGTGGCACCGCCTACCCCATCGCCATGGAAGGCGCGCTGAAACTGAAGGAAATTTCATACATCCACGCGGAAGGTTATGCCTCCGGCGAAATGAAGCACGGCCCTATCGCCCTGATTGACGAAAACGTGCCGGTCATCGTCGTTGCCCCCTATGACGCGCTGTTTGAAAAAACCGCCAGCAACGCTGCCGAAGTCGTCGCCCGCGGCGGCAAGGTGCTGCTTATTTCCGACAAAAAAGGCATCGAGAAGCTGAAGGACAAAACCACCTGGAGCATCGAAATTCCGGAAGTGGATGCTTTCGTTGCCCCCATCCTTTACACTATTCCGGTGCAGCTGCTGGCCTATCACGCCGCCGTGCTGAAAGGCACAGACGTTGACCAGCCCCGCAACCTTGCAAAGTCGGTGACGGTGGAATAACCCGCCCGCCTTTTGGGGTGCAAAACCAATCTTGAAAAAACCCCGTTGATTATGTATAATTATATACATCGTCAACGGGGTTTTTTCGTCCCGCCTTTGGAAAGTCTTTGATTTTATGCCGGAAATTCACGTCGAGCCGCTGACCAAGGAAATCGCCGCAAAGCTGGGCCATGTGGCCTGGATTGAAGAACCCGACCCGGTCAAAGCCTTCCGCCTGATGCGTGAAGCGTTGCAAACCCCGCCGTTCAACTGCGCCATATGGGCCGCTGCCGCCGCAAGTGAAGCACCCGGCTGGCGCGACACCATTGCCGACTGGCGTGAAAAACAAGACATCCGCTTTTTAAGCGCGGGGGATGGCGCTGCGCATTTCGAGCGCCCGTCAACAACCGTCCCCGCCGCCACCGGCGAATTGCGCCGCCAGTTTAATGCCGCCGCCGCAAAACCGGACGGCCTTGAAGCGCATATGCACAAACGCATCGAGCAGCTTTTTGCCGCCTTCCCCGAATATAAAATGCGCTTTCAATTGCGCGCCGGCGAAGGCGATACCGACCGCGATGATTTGCGGGAACATGTGGACGGCGGCGAAAAAACCCGCCTGCGTTTTCTGGAGTGCATTACCGGCAGCGGCACGCTTATCTTCCGCAATGAGGACATGACCATGCGCCCGTCGCGCGGTGATATTTCATACCTCTCCCACCGCCTGCCGGAAGAAGGCACCTTCACCGCCTATGAAGCACCGAAAAATTCCATCGTTCTGCTGTCGAACGAAGAATTGCCGTGGCAGCCGCTGCTGCACAGCGAGCCGGTGGTAAAAAATACCGATACACAAAAACCCGCCGCGACAAAACGCCGCACGGTCACCACATACGATTGCTACAAGTAAAAAGCAGGGATCAGACCAGCACGCCTTTTTCGCGCAGCAGTTGCTGCAATTCACCGCTGGCATACATATCTCGGATGATGTCGCAGCCGCCGACAAATTCACCCTTCACGTACAACTGCGGAATGGTCGGCCAGTTGGTGAAATCCTTGATGCCCTGACGCAACTCCGGGTTCGACAGAACGTCGATATCCTTGAACTGCACCTGCATGTTGTCCAGCACCTGCACAACAGCCGCCGAAAAACCGCATTGCGGGAAGCCCGCCGTGCCTTTCATATACAGCACGATGTCATTTTGGCTGATATCCTGCCGGATGCGGTCAAAGGTTTCGTTATTTTCGCCGATCATTCTTTTATCCTTTTTTATCGGGTCCGTTATTCGCTTTTCGTCGTCAACTGCAGCGCATGCACTTCGTTGCCCACAATTGCGCCAAGGGCGCCAAATACCATCTTATGCTGTTCCACCCGGGTTTTGCCCGCAAACTGCGCGGATACCACGGTGGCGGCATAGTGCTGGCCGTCCCCCCGCACATCGTCAATCACGACGGTGGCACCGGGAATGCCCCTTACAATCAGGTCTTTCAGCGTGGCGGGGTCGATTGCCATGGGTATGCACTTTTCCTTTACCCTCCACGTTAGGGTATCATCCGTTAATAATCTGATAATAAAGTTAGCGTAGGGTCGCGAAATATCAATATCCGCCCCCTGCCTGCTTGAAGAATACGCAATAAAGCCTTTTATTTTTTATAAAATAGGTTACATATAACAAACGAGATTTAATGGAGTTTATGTTAATTAATGACGCAAACCCAGTACAAACCGCTGACCATCGGCATCTCGACCTCTGCGCTGTTTGACCTGCGCGAGGAACATGAGGTTTATCTCAAGCAAGGCATCGACGATTACCGCCGGATGCAGTTCCAGCGCCGCCGCGACATTATGCCGCCCGGCACCGCCTTTTGCGTTATTCAAAAACTGCTGGCCATCAACGTGCCGGGTGAAAAGCCACGGGTTGAAGTGGCGCTTATTTCCCGCAACGACATTGAAACCGGCATTCGCGCCCGCTACTCGCTCGACCATTACAAGCTGGATATTCCGCGCATCGCCCTCACCGGCGGCAAGGCAGTCGAGGCGAACTTGCTGAAAGCTTACGGCATCGACCTCTTCCTGTCCCGTCACCCCGAAGATGTGCAACGCGCGGTGGATGGTGATATTGCCGCCTGCGTGCTGCATGACCCGCCCACCGAAAACGCGGCCTGCAAGCCCGGCAAGGTGCATTTCGCCTTTGATGGCGACCAGGTGCTGTTCGGCGGTGAATCCGAAGCCATCTTCCAGCGCGACGGTTTGCAGGGCTTCCTGAAATACGAAACCGAAATGGCCGATGTGCCGATGCCGGAAGGACCTTTTGCCAAAGTGCTGTTCGTGATCGAGGCGTTGAAGGCGACCTTCACCAAGGAAGACTGCCCGATTGAAACATCGCTTGTCACCATGCGCTCCGGCCAGGCGCAAATTCGCCCCATGAACACGCTGATTGACTGGGGCAAAATTGTCGATGGTGCCTACATGATCGGCCGTTCTTCGCAGGAAGGGCATAAGTATCAGAAAGTCGATGTGCTGGCCGCAATTGGCGCCGACCTTTTCTTTGACGACCAGACCTATCATACGGAACCTGCCTCGCGTATTGTGCCGTCGGGCTATGTCCCTCAAAAGACTGGTCATTCTGCGGTTGCGCAAAAAGCGCCGGCATAAAAAAGACGGTTGTTAACGCTTTATCCAGTTTCCTGCATTATCATGGGCTTGAAGTATAATGCATGTAAGCATCATACGTTTATCAACCGCGCTCGATCTTTTTTGCAGGAACGGCCATGTCCGCCGCTGACAACGAATTTGTTTCACTGACGCGGATGATGCAGGCGGAGCTGAATGAAATCATCCGCAAGCATCAGATGTTCCTGACCGCAAAGCCCGGCGGCGCGCGGGCCGTTATCCGCGACCGCGACCTCACCGACCTTTCCTTCATCGGCCAGAATTTATCGCAGTCGGATTTCACCGGCTGCATCATGCGCGATGCCGATATGTCCGGGGCGAATTTTGAAAGCGCGACGCTGTTCGGCTGCGACCTGCGCGGTGCCACCATCAACAATACCCGCCTCGTGCGCGCCGACATGCGCGGCGCGGAAATTACCGCGGCCGACCTTGCGAAGGCCGATATGTCCGGCGCGGACCTCCGGCAGGGCCGCACCATTTTAAAACGCAAGATGAAATCGGAAGATGACATTTACAACGTCGCGGCGGAAGCCGGCGTTGTGCAGTTCAATGGCAGCGACCTCACCGGCGCGATCCTAAACGGTGCCACCGCCATTGCCGCCGACTTCAGCGATGCCATCCTCGAAAACGCGAAGATGCAGAACACGAACCTGAAGGATTCCGTGCTGCGCGGCGCGGACCTGACCAACGCGGACCTGTCAAAATCGGACCTCCGCAACGCCGACTTTAGCTATGCCCTTATGCAGGGCGCGGATATTTCGGATACCGAGCGCGACGGCATGAAGTCCAACCTGGTCCTGACCGATGAAAGCATCGGCCAACCGGTCAAGGAAATGCCGCTGACGCTGGATGAGCTGCTGCTCATGCACACCAAATGGGTCGCCACCGCCGGAAGAATGGGCCGCCAGATGGTGCTGGAAGGCATTGATTTTCGCGAAGGCCCGCACCTGTCGGCGCAACGCCTGACGGCGGCACGCGTCAACAAATGCACCTTCGCCAGCATGGACCTGCGCAGCCTTGAAGCGCAGGGCGCGAACCTTGATGAATCTGATTTCCGCAAATGCCTGCTGCAAAGCGCGGATTTTCGCGGAGCGCGGTTCCGCGGCGCAGTGCTGCAGCGCTCCAACTTCTCACGCGCCAACATGAACCCGCTGGTGCTGAAAAAGCCGGATGGCATCGTCTATCACATCCCCTGCCGGCTTGAAGGCGCAAGCCTGCGCGGCGCGGTATTTAACGGCACGCGCCTCATGGAAGCGCGCTTCACCAACTGCGACCTGACTGGCGCGGATTTCACGGATGCCGATTTGCGCGGCGCAGATTTCAGCGGCGCCAACCTGTCCGAAGCTATTTTCGAGCATGCCTTCCTTGAAGACACCGTATTTGACGGCGTCAAGCCCAGCACATGAGGAAAAAAACGTGATTCTGCGGCAGGAATTTCAGGATACGATTGATGCTTCCCGGTTAAAGCAGCCGGGGTTCGACATCATGCGTAACGGCGGCAAAAAACTGGAATATAAAGAACTTCACCAGTTCATCGCGGGGCCTGCCCGTTCCGGCAAAACCACGCTGGCGGCGGATTATTGCCGGGAGCTGGCGGCCGCAAAATTCGTGCTGACGGCAGAACCCGTTTACCTCAACCCCGGAGACCTTGAAAACCTTCCCGACATTGCAGGCCACCTCAACAACCTGCGCGGCCGCGGCGTTATCATCGACGAACCGGAAAGGCTGACGCAAAGCACGGCAAACAGGCTGCGCAATGCCTTGGTTGACAGGTTCGAGGATATGCCCTGCGTCGTTATCTTCACGGGCGACAAAGTCGCGCTTGAAAAATTCATCGCGGAAGACACAGGCTTCGGCCGCCGCTATCAAAAAGGTTTTGTGGAGACTGGCGCAACGCTGACGTCCGATGAAATCCGCGATTTCAACAACGTCCGCACCGCCGAACGGCTCGCCCGCGCCCAAACGCAGAACGAACGCCAGCTACAGGCCGCGCGCAATGCCAGCAGCGCCGCCTGGCAACAGATGAAAACGGTGGACGTCTCCCTCCCCGCCACCATCAAACCCCTAAAACCCGCCAAATTCCGCAAACCGGAAACGCCGCGCGTTTAAAAGGCTTTCACCAGGTATTCATTATTTTCCGGCTGCGCGCTGCATGCCTTCGGCAACAGCGTTGCCAGCTTCTTCGGCGGAGCCCCAGCGGTCAATCTTTGCCCACTTGCCGACTTCGAGGTCTTTGTAGTGGGTGAAGAAGTGCGCGATCTGGTCGGTGAGGAGTTTCGGCAGGTCTTGCCACGATTTTACGTCTTTATAAAACGGGTGCAGCGCATCGACCGGCACGGCGATGATTTTCTCATCCGTGCCTGCTTCATCCGTCATGTACAACACGCCAATGGGGCGGCTGCGAATGACAGCGCCCGGCACCACCGGCACGGTTGAAACAACCATCACATCGCAAGGGTCGCCATCGCCCGACAGCGTCTGCGGAATGAAGCCGTAGTTGCAAGGATAGACCATGGAGGTATGCAGGAAACGGTCAACAAACACCGCGCCCGATTCCTTATCCAGCTCATATTTGATCGGGTGGCCGCCTTGCGGAATTTCGATGACAACATTGATGTCGTGAGGCGGGTTGCGGCCGGTGATAATTTTGCTGAGATCCATGGTCTAACCCTCTATTTTCAAAGTTTATTATTGTTAATTATGGGCAATTATCTGACTCTTAGCCTGCCGTTGTCAATGATAATGTTGCGCTGCGTCATATGAAGATTGACGATGCTTTGCCCCTGCCCTGAATCAGTCTATAACTACGTTTATGTTCATTCGCCAATTGCCAGAAACGCTCATCAACCAGATTGCGGCCGGGGAAGTCATTGAACGCCCTGCGGCAGCGGTGAAAGAGCTTGTCGAAAACGCCATTGATGCCGGCTCCAGCCGCATTGAAACGGTCATCCGCGATGGCGGCGCATCCCTTATCGCCATTACCGATGACGGCATTGGCATGACGGAAGATGAACTGTTCCTTGCGGTTGAACGCCACGCCACCTCTAAACTGCCGGAGGATGACCTTGTCAACATCCAGTCCCTCGGTTTCAGGGGGGAGGCCTTGCCCTCGATTGGCGCGGTCAGCCGCCTTACCATCACCAGCCGCAAGCGCGGCGGCACGGCGGATGCCTCGGCCATCATCGTCGATGCCGGTAAAAAATCACGCCCCGCACCCGCGGCGCTTCAGCAGGGCACCAAAGTTGAAGTGCGTGACCTGTTTTATGCCACCCCCGCGCGCCTGAAGTTCATGAAAACCCCGCGCACCGAAAGCCAGAATGTGCGCGACACCATCGAGCGCCTGGCCATGGCCTATCCCGATATTCATTTCCGCCTGACGGTGGATGACAAGGAAACGCTCGACCTGCCCAGCGCCAAGGGCGATTTGTATGAACGCCGCCTGGACCGCCTGCGCCAGATCATGGGCCGCGAATTCGCCGAAAACGCCCTGCGGCTGGATGCCGAGCGTGACGGCGTGCGCCTGACCGGTTACGCCAGCCTGCCCACGCTGAACCGCGGCAGCAACCAGCACCAGTTTTTCTTCGTCAACGGCCGCCCCGTGCGCGATAAGCTCCTGATCGGCGCGGTGCGCGGCGCTTACATGGATTTCCTGGCCAGTGACCGCCACCCCATGCTGTGCCTTTTCGTCGACCTGCCGCCGGATGTGGTTGATGTCAACGTCCACCCCACCAAGGCGGAAGTACGCTTTGCGGATTCCGCGCTGGTGCGCGGGCTCATCGTCGGCGGCCTCAAGCACGCCATTGCGGCGGCGGGCCACCGTGCCTCCAGCACCGTTGCCGAGCAAACCCTGAAGGCGTTTCAGCCGCAAAGCCCCGCACCCGGATGGGACGGCCAGTACCGCCAGTTCCAGCCCGGCTACCAGCACATTAAAGGCATGCAGGGCGTCGAATATACCGGCGAATATTATTCCCGCCCCCACAGCATGCCGGAAGCTACATCCGATTTAATGTCCGGCATTGATGCCGCGCCTCAAGGCCGCACGCAAATGCAGCAAAATAACGTCTTCCCCGCCAACGACCCGGCAACGCAGGCGGTGGTGGATGAATACCCGCTGGGCGCGGCGCTGGCGCAGGTGCATGAAACCTACATCGTTGCGCAAACCCGCGATGGCCTGGTGCTGGTCGATCAACACGCGGCGCACGAACGCCTTGTGTATGAAGAAATGAAAAACAACCTCGCCCGTGGCGGCATTTCCCGCCAGCCGCTGCTGCTGCCCGAAGTGGTGGAGATGGATGCGAATTCCGCCGAACGGCTGCTGACGCGCCGCGACGAACTGGCGGAGCTTGGCCTTGTCATCGACACTTTCGGCCCCGGCGCAGTCGTGGTGCAGGAAGTGCCCGTCCTGCTCGGCTCAGGCAACCTGCGCCAGATGGTTCTGGACCTGGCGGATGATATTACCGCCTTTGGCCAGACCATGCGGCTGAAGGAAAAACTCGAAGAAATTTGCTCCACCATGGCCTGCCATGGTTCCGTGCGCGCGGGCCGCCGCCTGAACGCAACCGAAATGAACACGCTGCTGCGCGAAATGGAGCGCACCCCGCATTCCGGCCAGTGCAACCACGGCCGCCCGACGTATGTCGAGCTTAAGCTCAACGATATTGAAAAACTTTTTGGACGCCGCTAGGCTTTTAAGGAATAATCCATGTCTCCGAATATTGACGATACCGATCCCGCCATCATCAATACCGAGCTGCCCAAGCTTTGCACGCTGCTGTACGGCATTTTCCTGGCATCCATCGTTCTGCAGTTTTTAAACATTTACTGCATCGTGCTCGGCTCGGTTGCCGTGACGGCAGGCGTTATTCTGGCCTACCTGGAACGCCGCAAGGCCACAGGCACCGTATATGCCAACCACCTGCACTGGCTTATCCGCACGTTCTGGATCGGCGGGTCAATTTACCTGCCGATCGTCACGGTTCTTGGCAGCATCGTCGTGCTGTTCGTAACGGATTCTACGGGCATCCAGCAGGAAGTCGCCAACCCCGCGCCCGACCTGACATCGCAAGTGCTGGTGCAGCACTTCGTCGCATATAAGGATAACGCGAGCATCATGCAGCACGTCATGTTCGCCTTCCTGCTGCCCTTCGCTATCTGGTGGGTGTGGCGCTGCGGTTACGGCTACAAACGCTTGAGCGAAGGCAAGCCCATTCCCAATGTTATGAGCTGGTTCTGATCAAGTCGCGGAAACGCACCAGCGCGTCGAATTCATGGCGGATGCCGTCAATGCGCTTGCGCGCCAATGAATCCTCGCCCCATTTTTCGAGCTGATAAAGCTCATCAACGCAGCAGGCGTTATACGCGCCTTCTGCATCTAAATACCCTTTCGCCACCGCCAGTGCGACGACGAGCGAGCCTGAAATTGCCGTCGCCGCCTGTACAAGCGTGAAATCGGCAGCATCAAGCCCCCTCACGACGGCATTAAGATTCTCAAGCGAGCCCTGCGGCTGATTGTGGTATTGAATGCCGGAGATATGCTCCAGCTTTCACGCCCATTTCATCCTCCAGCCAGGTCAGCAGCGGCAGCCATTGCGCCTGCTGGCGCGCGACTAAATCCGCCGGGTGCGGCGCGAAGTAGCACACCATGTCGGAAGTGCCATATTTAAAAACTTCCACGTTCATTGCCTGACGGTCGGCAGGACTGCCGACTTTATCAAGCATGGTGCTGGCCAGCTGCATCAGCGGCATGGAGGACGGAATAATATCCCCCTGCTGCGCTTCCCATTCGGCGGCAACGGCTTCGGCAAAATCGCGGCTTGGAAAAATCAGGCTGTGCTGCATCGGCGTCTTGATCGCTTTGCCGTCCAGCCGCACCATATAGCCGCCGGGCGCGGTGCCGGCTTCGGCTTTTTTATAAAAACGCTTCATTTACCTTCTTTCTTTTGAAGATAATGCAGGCAGGGGTTGCCGTTTGCGCCTTTTTCAGATAACGACAGCAACGCGGTGGGCGCGGCAATTGCCCCCATCACAAGGCCGCCAAGCTTGGTCACAATGCCAATGGCGCTTGGCTGCGCTGAAATGTTGTTAAACGGGCCGGAAACATCGACCGGCGTTGCAAGGCTGAGCAGCGTTGATGATTTGGGCTTTGGCGTAAACGTCATGTCCACGCGCTCCCGCACCAAATCAACATTACCCTTGCCCAGCACAGTTACGCGCGGGGTGTCGAACAAAATGGTCTTGCTGCGGGCAATGCCATCCGTCGTCACGAATTCGGCAACGGAACAATTCACTTCGGTTTCCTTCTGCGCGCCCGACAAGATGCTGGATAGCAAATCACCCGCCCAGAAATTAAGCGTATCGCCTTCCATGCTGCCCTTGCCGCCGACCAGCAGGGTGTGACCCGCCATGGTCTGCATCAGGCGGCGTACATCCGCGGTGGCCGTCACGTCAAGCGTTGCATTGCCGCCCTTGATGCCTTTGGCGAACTGCGCGTAATCAAGCCCTTCTATTTTGATGTCCGCCTTCAGGCGGTTGTTGCGCACGCTGGCGTTGCCGTGCAGGCTTGCCTGCTTCAGCGTGCCTTCCAGCTTGGGCATTTCCACGCCGTCGGGGTAATAAAAATCAACCGGCGTTTTATAATCGCCATAGCCGATGCCGTCGATGCGCAGGTTATCCACCTTCAAATAAAACGGCCAGGGCTTGCCATCTCCCGGCTTGTAATACGGCAGCGCGACGGATACTTTTTCAACTTCGTAAAAGCTGCCCTTGCCTTTTTGCCCCAGCTGCATTTCGCCAAGGAATACGGCGGGGTGCCCGTGCATCATGCCGGCGTGAATGTTGCCGTTGATTTTTGCGGGCAGTCCGGTGGCTTCCGTTGCCGCCGCTTCCAGTCGCGGCTTCAGCATATTCAGCGTCACAAGCCGTGATGCCGCATAGCCGAGCGCACCCACAACCAGCAGGAAAATGACAAAACGGCGCAGGAATGATTTTTTACGCGCGGCCATGTTAATCCAGATCCGCAAAGGGGTCGGTTTTATCATCCGCATCAAAACCGAAGTATTTGAAGGTTTTCTTCATGTCGCCTTCCAGCGGCGCGGTGATGTCCAGCTTTCTTCCCGTCATCGGGTGCGGCAAAATGAGGCGGCGGGCGTGCAGGTGAAGGCTTTGCGGCAGGGTCGGGTTTTCCTGCAGAAATTCCTGTTCCCGCGCATATTTAAAATCGCCCAGCAGCGGCGTTCCCATTTCAAGCGCATGCACGCGAATTTGGTGCTGGCGGCCCGTGCGCGGCCAGAAGGCCACCCAGGCAATCGCCTTGCCAAGTCGTTCCATGACGTTATAGAAGGTCAGCGACATTTTGCCGTCTTCACCGTCCGTCGCCATGATACGTTCGCCGCCGCCCACATCCACCTTGCCGATGGCGGAGCGGATTTTCCCCTGCTCTAGCTCCGGCGCGGGGGTGGTGATTGCCCAGTAATATTTGCGGATGTCGCGGCCGCGGAACATTTCGCTTAAAATGCGGGCGCATTGCGTATGCCGCGCCAAAATCATCACGCCGGATGTTTCCATGTCAAGCCGGTGGACAAGGTGCGGACGATGTTCATTGCCGAACTTCAGGCCATCCAGCAGGTAGTCAAGGTTCTTGCCCACCTTGGTGCCGCCCTGCGATGCAAGGCCTGCGGGCTTGTTGACGGCAATCACGTCTTCATCCCTGTAAATCACCAGCGACTTAACGAAGTCGATATCCTTGTCGGAAAGGCCGCGGTCCAGCTTCGGCTGCGGCTGCAGCATTTGCGGGGGAATGCGGATGGACTGGCCGGCGGCAAGGCGTGCATCGCCCTTCACCCGCTTGCCATCCACGCGCAGCTGGCCCGTGCGCAGAATTTTCTGCACCGCGCCGAACGGCACGTCGGGGTAATGCTTTTTCAGCCAGCGGTCCAGCCGCTGCCCATTGTCATTCTCGGAAACGATTACGCCTTCGGCCATTTTTACCCCATAACTCCACGAACCAGATACGCGCCGCCGAACACTGCCAGCAGCGATACAAAAATAGAAACGGCCACATAGCCCGCCGCCAGCGCCGGATGCCCGGTATTCGCCAGCTTATATACATCAAGCGAGAACGACGAAAACGTCGTAAACCCGCCCAGAACACCCGTGACCATAAAGGCCTGCACATGTGCCGGTACGCTCCACTTCACCGCCACCGCTTCCATGACGATGCCGATGATGAAGGAGCCCAGCACGTTCACAAACAGCGTACCATAGGGGAAACCTTCCCCCAGCCAAGCCTTGCCCATGAGAATGGAATAATGCCGCAGGATAGACCCAATTCCGCCGCCCAGAAAAACGGCAAGGAGCATATTCATTACCGATTACCCTTTTCTTCACGCAGTTTTTGCCAGTATTCGAGGCGTTTTTTAACGTCACGTTCGAACCCGCGCTCCACCGGCTGGTAAAAATGCTGGCGCGGCATTTCATCGGGGAAGTACGTCTGGCCGGAAAAACCTTCTTCCGTGTCGTGATCATAGGCATAGCCCGCGCCGTAACCGATGTTTTCCATCAGCTTCGTCGGCGCGTTCAGAATATGCTTGGGCGGCATCAGCGACCCTGTTTGTTTTGCAGCCTGTTTTGCGGCATTATAGGCGGCATAGGCGGCGTTCGACTTTGGCGCGGTGGCGAGGAAAATCAGCGCCTGCGCCAGCGCCAGTTCGCCCTCCGGCGAGCCAAGGCGTTCATAGGTTTCCCACGCATTAATCGTCATGGGCAGCGCCTGCGGTTCGGCAAGGCCAATGTCTTCGGTTGCCATGCGCACCATGCGGCGGGCGATATAACGCGGGTCTTCCCCGCCGTCCAGCATGCGGCAAAACCAGTACAGCGCGGCATCCGCATCCGACCCGCGGACGGATTTATGCAGTGCGCTGATCAGGTTGTAATGGCTTTCCTGCGCCTTGTCGTAGATGGGCGCGCGTTTTTGCACCAGTTTTGAAAGCGCCGGCACATCCAGCGTACCGCGTTTTTGCAGCTGGAAGACCTGCTCTGCAAGGTTCAGAATATAACGGCCATCGCCATCCGCCATGTTCACGAGCGCCGTGCGCGCTTCGGGCGTAAGGGGCAGCGGGCGCTGCATGGTCTGCTCCGCCCGTTGCAGCAGCGTTTCAAGCGCGGCGTCATCCAGCCTGTTCAGCACCAGCACTTGCGAGCGCGACAGCAATGCCGCGTTCAGTTCAAACGAAGGGTTTTCGGTGGTTGCGCCGACCAATGTAATGGTGCCGTCTTCCACATGCGGCAAAAACGCATCCTGCTGCGATTTGTTGAAGCGGTGAATCTCGTCCACAAACAGCAGCGTGCCGCGGCCCATCCGGCGGCGGTGAACGGCGGAATCAAACACTTTGCGCAGGTCGGCAACGCCGGAGAAAATGGCGGAAATGGCCTCGAAATGCAAATCGGTATGCTGCGCCAGCAAGCGGGCCAGCGTCGTCTTGCCGCAACCGGGCGGGCCCCAGAATATGATGGACGATATTTTATGCTGCGCCACCATGCGGGCCAGCGGGCCGTCATCCTTCAGCAGGTGGTCCTGCCCCATCACATCGTCCAGCGTTTTCGGGCGCAGGCGGTCGGCCAGCGGGCGTTGCGCCTCGGTTAGCGCTGCGCGTGCGGCATCTTCTTCACCGGGGGGCGTATCGAAAAGGCTGCTCATGTGTCGTGCCGCTCCTGCTCCGGTTAAAGGTTGATCAACAGGTTCATGACCTGCGTGCCGCGCAGAACCTGTATTTGCCAGCGGCCGCGGCTGCCTGCCGCAAGGGTCGCCTGCAGCGTTTTGACGTCGCCCGCCACCACGCCGTTGACGCTGAGGATAATATCGCCCCGCGCAAGGCCAAGGCGTGCGGCATTGCCGCTTTCTGCCGCCAGCACAATAACGCCGCTATCGCGCGTAATATTGCCGACTTCTTCCGTCACGGCGGGGGAAATATTGGCAACGCTTGCGCCCGCCAGGGGGTTGCGGCCCTGCAGCGTGCGCGTATCGCGCGGCGGCACTTCCGGCGGCGCTTCCGTCGTCATCACGGCATCCGCCGTTTTGCCCTTGCGAAAAATCTTGAGGTTCGCGGGCGTGCCAAGCGCCTGCGTTGCCAGCATATACTTCAAGGCTTCGGGGCTGGCAACCACGCGGCCGTTGAGGCTGAGGATAACATCCCCCGCCTGCACGCCTGCCTTTGCGGCGGGGCCGCCGGCGGCAACGGCGCTGACCAGCATGCCCTGCGCTGCGCTAAGCCCCAAGCTTTCGACCATTTCCGGCTGCACGGCCTGCCCGCTGATGCCCGTCCACGGGCGGATGATTTTGCCGCCGTTGTGCGCGGCATCGGCCACGGTGCGCAGCATGTTGGACGGAATGGCAAAGCCGATGCCAAGCGACCCGCCATCCCGCGAGAAGATCATGCTGTTGATGCCGACAAGCCTGCCCTGCATGTCCACCAGCGCGCCGCCGGAATTGCCGGGGTTGATGGCGGCATCCGTCTGGATGAAATAGCCGTAGTCGTTATTGCCCATGCCCGTGCGGGCCAGCGCGGAAACGATGCCGCTGGTCACCGTCTGCCCCACGCCGAAGGGATTGCCGATAGCCAGCACAAGATCACCCACTTCAAGCGCATCGCTATCCGCCAGTTCAAGGTACGGCAGTTGCGCGCCCTTGGGGTCGATGCTGAGGACGGCAAGGTCTGTCTTTTCATCGACCAGCACTTTTTTGGCGGTGTATTCATGACCGTCGTTGGTGACGACGATAATTTCGGTCGCATTCGCAATCACGTGGGTATTGGTGGCAATTTTGCCGGTAGGGTCTATGACCACGCCCGAGCCGAGCGAATTTTCCGTGCGCTCCCGCGACATGCCGCGGCCCATGCCCTGCATGCCGAAGAACTGGCTGAAGAACGGGTCATTGAACAGCGGGTTAACCTGCTGCTGCACAACGCGCTTGGTATAGATGTTCACTACCGCGGGGCTGGTGCGCTTGACGATGGGTGAGAAGCTTAGCTGCATCTGCCCGACGTTTTGCGGCACGACTCCATCTGCGCGTGCGGGCGCGGAAATAAACAAGGCAAGGGCCAGCGCCGCCGCAAGGCCGGTCGTTTTGAATAGTGTCGCCAACTTCATCATCAAACCTCCCATACCATTGCGATTTCATCCAGCGTCGCACCGCCGATCTCGATTGTCTTGGCGCCAATCTGCCGCCCGCCGAGATGACTATAAAAATGCCGCGTTTTATTCTCCGCGAGGACCCAAGCATACATATTCTGCATGCCCATTGATTTAAGGCTTTTTTGGCCTTCGTTAAACAGCTTTCTTCCCCATCCCGCGCCCTGCGCCTGTTGCAGCAGGTAGAGGGCGTAAAGCTCCCCTTTCACGCCAAAATCATCCTCCCGCGCGGGGCCAACGTCACAGAAGCCGAGGATGTTTCCCGCCACCTCCAAAACAAACGTCGCGCTGCCGGGGGTGGCGGCGCCAAGGTATTTCGCCCAGCGCTCAAAACGGGCTTCCATTGACATATTATCAAGATAGTCCTGCGTCACGATACCGCCATAGCTTTCGCGCCAGCAGGCCACGTGGACGGCGGCAATTTTGGCAGCATCCTGCGCCGTCGCCGGCCTGATAAGCCCTTTCTCGTGCATGGCAGCCCCTTCTAAACGGGTTTTGTCGTTGGCGCGCAGTGCAGGTGAATAGAAAAGGAGCGGGAAATTGCTTCCCCGCCCCTTTTTGTATTCTTTGGCGCTTAAGGCTTAGTAGCCGGTTGCGCGCTTTTTCGGCCGGTTGTCGGCTTTGGGCGGCGTATCGTGCTCTTGCGCTTCGAGGTTCTGGTCGGGGCCGCTATCCTGGCCTTTTGCAGCGCGGTCGCGGTCAACCAGCTCGATGAAGGCCATAGCAGCGTTGTCACCATAGCGGAAGCCCGCTTTCATGACGCGGCTATAACCGCCTTGACGTTCCTGATAGCGTTTGCCGAGAACATCAAAGAGTTTCTTGACCATTTTCTCGTCGCGCAGGCGGGACATGGCGAGGCGACGGTTCGCAAGGCCGCCTTTTTTGCCGAGGGTGATCAGGCGATCAACCAGCGGTTTCAGTTCTTTCGCCTTGGGCAGAGTCGTTTCGATCTGCTCATGCTTGATGAGAGCGGCGCACATGTTTGCGAACATGGCGTGGCGATGTTGTGTTTTTACGCCGAGCTTGCGGCCTTTTCTTCCGTGACGCATTGTGCGTTCTCCTTTGTAAAACGCCTCCCTCGGGAAGCGGATTAATCAAGCATTATCCTGTTGCCAGCAATAAAGCCTTGGGGACAATCCCCGGTAGTGCCCTGCCCTGGTTTGGGCAGGAAATTCTTAAGCTCAGAACGGCTCTTCGAGTTTTTTCGCCAGTTCTTCGATGTTCTCGGGCGGCCAGCCTTCAACTTTCATGCCGAGGTGCAGGCCCATGTTGGTGAGAACTTCTTTGATCTCGTTCAACGACTTGCGGCCGAAGTTCGGCGTGCGGAGCATGTCTGCTTCGGTTTTCTGGACGAGGTCGCCGATGTAAACGATGTTGTCGTTCTTCAGGCAGTTTGCCGAACGAACCGAAAGTTCCAGTTCTTCGACTTTGCGCAGAAGGTGGCGGCTGAACGGCAGTTCGTCTTTCGCTTCTTCCTTGGCAACCGCGGTGGGTTCCTGGAAGTTGACGAAGACTTGCAGCTGGTCTTGCAGGATGCGTGCGGCAAATGCCACAGCGTCTTCCGGCTTGATGGTGCCGTTGGTTTCGACTTCAAGCGTCAGCTTGTCGTAGTCGGTGATCTGGCCGACGCGGGTGTCTTCAACCTTGTAAGCGATTTTACGGACCGGGGAGAAGATGCTGTCAACGGGGATGATGCCGATGGGGGCGTCTTCATGGCGGTTCTGCGCAGCCGGGCGATAGCCCTTGCCGTTGGAAACGGTGAGTTCCATCGACAGCTTCGCTTTTTCGCCGATGGTGCAGATGACCAGCTCGGGGTTGATGATTTCGATGTCGCCGGTGGTTTCGATCATGCCGGCTTTAACTTCGCACGGGCCTTCAGCGTTCAGGCGCAGCTTCTTGGAGCCGTCAGCCTGCATGCGGATTGCGAGGTTCTTGATGTTCAGGATGATGTCGGTAACGTCTTCACGAACGCCGGGGACGGATGAGAATTCATGCAGAACGCCGTCGATCTTGATGCCGGTGACGGCAGCACCTTGCAGGGAGGACAGCAGCACGCGGCGCAGCGCGTTGCCGAGCGTGAGGCCGTAGCCGCGCTCGAGCGGTTCGACGACGACGGTGCCGAAACGGTTAGCATCTTTGGTGGTGCTGACATCAACCTTGTTCGGTTTAATCAGCTCTTGCCAATTTTTCTGGATCAAGACGTTCCCCTTTATATTTGCCTGTTTGAAGTAGTGCCTATCCCTGAACGGCGCAATGGCGCCCCCGTAAAAACGGCGGCGCCGAAAGGCCAGAAGCTTTAGACGCGGCGCTTTTTGCGCGGACGGCAGCCGTTATGGGGGACGGGCGTGATGTCCACGATCGAGTTGATGCTGAAGCCGACAGCCTGCAGCGCGCGGAGGGCAGATTCGCGACCCGAACCGGGCCCCTTCACCAGGACTTCAAGCGTCTTCACGCCATGCTCTTTTGCCTTCTTACCGGCATCTTCAGCAGCCATCTGTGCGGCGTAGGGGGTTGATTTGCGCGAGCCCTTGAAGCCCATGTGACCGGCGCAGGACCACGAAATCGCGTTGCCTTGTGCGTCGGTGATGGTGACGATGGTGTTGTTGAAGGTCGAGTTCACGTGGGCGACACCGGCGGTGATGTTTTTACGCTCTTTTTTGCGTGCCTTCGGTGCGGCCTTTTCAGATGCTTCTTTTTTTGCCATGGCTCAATTCTGCTTACGGGTTACTTAATTATTTCTTGACGGCGATTTTCTTGCCGGCGATGGTTTTGCGCGGGCCCTTGCGGGTGCGGGCATTGGTGCGGGTGCGCTGGCCATGCACAGGCAGGCCTTTACGATGGCGCAGGCCACGGTAGCAACCAAGATCCATCAGGCGTTTGACGGTCATGGAAACTTCGCGGCGCAGCTCGCCCTCGACCTTCAAGGAAGCCTTGATGGCGTCGCGGATGCGGTTCAGCTCGTCTTCGGAAAGCGCGTTGACGCGCTTGTTCCAGGAGACGTTCACGCTTTCGAGTATCTTCTTGGCGCTGGTACGACCAATGCCATAGATATACGTCAACGCGATGCCGACTACTTTTTCGGTGGGAATGTTGACACCTTCGATACGTGCCACGGGCAATCTCCTGGGTTACAGACTAAACGATAAATACAAATGCCTTATAAACCCATGAAGGGCAAAGCTCGCGCATTATAAGAACTGACACAAAAACGTCAACTGGTTATTTACCCTATTTAGAGGCTTAAATAACCTTTTTTAGGGGGTAGGTCCCTTTTCCGAGGGTGTTAACCGAACTTTTTTGGCGAATTAGCAGCCGCCCCCCCGTTTTTAGGCTCCAGAGCCGATTCGATAGCGGCAGTCACATGATCCATATCGGCCATGCCATCGACGGTTTTCAGCATCCCCCGCTCGGTATAGTACGGGAGAATCGGTTCTGTCTGGGTGTGGTAGATGTGCATGCGCTCGCGCACGGTCTTTTCGTTGTCATCCGCGCGGCGCACGAAGGTGCCGGTTTTGTGGCACTTGTCGCAGGTATTGGCATGGGCGGGCTGCTTGAATTTATCATGGTAGCCTTCGCCGCAGCCAGAGCAGCTGAAGCGGCCGGCGATTCGCTCGACCAGCTTTTCTTCATCAACGCCGATCTGGACAACGCCGTCCAGCTTCAGGTTCTTTTCCTTCAGCATCTTCTCGAGCGCTTCCGCCTGGCTGACGCTGCGCGGGAAGCCATCAAGAATAAAGCCGTTCTTGCAGTCGTCGTGGTCGATTCTTTCCGAGATCATCTTGACGGTGATCTCGTCCGGCACCAGCGTGCCGGCATCAAGGATGGCCTTAATCTGCTGGCCGAGGGGGTCATTCGGGTCCTTCACGCGGGCGCGGAACAGGTCGCCGGTGGAAATAGACGGCACGCCGTATTTCGCCGTCAGTCTGCTCGCTTGTGTACCCTTGCCTGCGCCGGGAGGTCCCAGAAGGATGATCCGCATTATTTTCGAGCCCCTTTCAGCTTGGTTTTCTTGATAAGACCTTCGTACTGGTGGGCCAGAAGGTGCGACTGGATTTGCGCCACAGTGTCCATCATGACCGAAACCGTGATGAGCAGGCTGGTGCCGCCGAAGTAGAACGGAATGTTGAACTTCGAGATCAGGAATTCAGGCAGCATGCAAATGAACACAAGGTACGCGGCGCCCACGACCGTAATGCGCGTCAGCACATAGTCGAGGTAATCACCGGTGGCCTTGCCGGGGCGGATGCCCGGCACGAAGCCGCCGTACTTGCGCAGGTTGTCTGCCGTTTCATCGGGGTTGAAGACGATGGCCGTGTAGAAGAACGTGAAGAAGATGATCAGGAACGCGTAAAGCCCCATGTACACCGGCTGGCCGTGGCGCAGGTAGTTCGCCATGGTATCGACCCAGCTGTTGCCGTTGCCGCCGGAGAAGCCGATCAGCGTGGTCGGCAGCAGCAGCAGGGACGACGCAAAGATCGGCGGGATAACGCCGGAGGTGTTCAGCTTCAGCGGCATGTGGCTGGCTTCGCCGCCCATCATGCGGTTGCCGACCATGCGCTTCGGGTATTGCACAACAATGCGGCGCTGCGCGCGCTCCATGTAAACGATGAACGCGACGACGCCGACGACCATGAACAGCAGCAGGAAAATGATCGGCGTTGCGATCGCGCCGGTCTGGCCCATGGTAAGGGTCTTGCCAATCGCACTCGGGATACCGGCGACGATACCGGCGAAGATGATGAGCGAGGTGCCGTTGCCGACGCCGCGCGTGGTGATCTGCTCGCCGAGCCACATCAGGAACATGGTGCCGCCGACAATGGTGATGACCGTGGTGATGCGGAAATAAAGACCGGCGTTGATAACAGCGGAACCAACGGAGCTTTGCATGCTCTCAAGACCGACAGCAAGGCCATAGGCCTGCACCGTCGCAAGAATGATGGTGCCGTAGCGGGTGTACTGGTTGAGCCGCTTGCGGCCGGCTTCGCCTTCTTTCTTCATCGCCTCAAGCTGCGAGTTCATGGAGGTCATGAGCTGCATGATGATGGAGGCCGAAATGTACGGCATGATATTCAGCGCGAAAATGGACATGCGCTGCAGCGCGCCGCCGGAGAACATGTTGAACATGTCGAGCACGCCGCCCTGCTTCTGCGCAAAAATGTCGCCCCAGACATGCGGGTCAATGCCCGGCATGGGAATGTGCGTGCCAACGCGGTAAACGAGAAGCGCGATAAGGGTAAACCACAGGCGCTGTTTCAGTTCGGTCGCCTTGGAAAAAACGCCCATGTTGACGTTAGAGGCAAATTGCTCGATCGCGGATGCCATGAGAGTGCTGTATCCTTTTATTGTTTTTGTCGTTCGATGATATAGGTCTTTGCCCTAGACCTTACAAGACTGGCTTGCCCCGCGCAACGGATAATAGGGCTTTGGAATCAGCCTTTTTGCAATCATTTCGCGGCCCGGAAGAGTGCCGCCGCCCCTGCCCCGCCCGCAGCATTCAGCGCCATATTCAGCCGCCCGTTTTAACGCATTTTATGCGGCGCAAAAAAACGGCCGCTGTAAAAGCGGCCGTCTTTTTTACCGAATAAACGGTAGAAGAATTACTTCTTCTTTTTGTCTTTTTTGGGCTTCAGCAGCTTGTTGACCTTGGCGGGCAGCAGGTCAAGCTTGCCGCCGGCTTTTTCAACAGCCTCAACCGCAGCTTTGGAAGCTTTGGTCGCGAGGATGGTTGCCTTGGTTTTCAGGGTGCCGTTGCCGAGAACTTTCAGGCCGTCGAGTTTCTTCGACAGGACGCCAGCTTCAAGCAAGGTCGCGAGATCGACCGTCTTGGAAGCCGACAGCTTTTTGCTGTCGAAAGCTTCCTGCAGGTCGCTCAGGTTGATTTCAGCGTAATGCAGCTTGTTGCGGTTGGTGAAACCACGTTTCGGCATGCGGCGAGCAAGGGGGGACTGGCCGCCCTCGAAGCCTTTAATTGCAACGCCGGTACGCGCTTTCTGGCCCTTCACGCCACGACCGCCCGTTTTGCCTTTGCCGGAACCGATACCACGGCCAACAAGGATACGGGTGTGGCGTGCGCCGGGATTGTCTCTCAGTTCATTGAGTTTCATGACTTGTCTTCCTATTCCTTAAGCCGCGTCTTCGACCTTGACGAGGTGTTTCACGGCCTCGATCATGCCGCGGACTTCAGGGCTGTCCACCAGGATTTTGGAGCGGTGACGCTTGTTCAGGCCGAGGCCGATAAGCGTTGCTTCCTGCTTCTGAATGCGACCGATGGTCGAACCCGTCTGCGTAATCTTGATTTTCTTGCCCGATTTCGCAGCAGCCTCTTTTTTCGGCGCTGCAGCTTTAGCGGCGGCCGGTTTCGCGGCTGCTTTTTTCGCTGCGGGTTTCTTTGCCTCAGTCATCAGACTTCTCCTTTTCATCACCTTTGCGGCCCAGCACTTCGTTGACGCGGCGGCCACGGCGGCCGGCAACCATGCGGGGGCTTTCCATCAGCTTGAACGCTTCGATGGCAGCCTTAACCATGTTGTAGGGGTTCGAAGAACCGAGCGACTTCGCAACGACATCCTGGATGCCGATAACTTCGAACACAGCGCGCAGCGGACCGCCGGCGATGATACCCGTACCGGGAACGGCGGTGCGCAGACGCACGCGGCCGGCGCCGAAGCGGGCTTCGATGTCATGGTGCAGGGTGCGGCCTTCGCGCAGAGGAACGCGGATCATTTTGCTTTTCGCCTGTTCGGTCGCCTTACGGATGGCTTCCGGCACTTCGCGTGCCTTGCCGGCGCCAACGCCGATGCGGCCGCGGCCGTCACCAACCACGATCAGGGCTGCGAACGCCATGCGGCGGCCGCCCTTAACGGTTTTGGCAACGCGGTTGATTGCAACGAGACGCTCGATAATTTCGCCATCTCGTTCGCCTTCAGCATTGTTGTCGCGGTCGCGCTTGCCCTTCGGCTTGCCCTTGCGTTCGCCGTCGCGGCCGTCGCGGCCTTCTTTGGGAGCTCTTTCAGCTTGTGCCATTGTCTACTTCCTATGATTAAAAAGATAAGCCGGCTTCGCGGGCGGCATCAGCCAGCGCCTTGACGCGGCCATGATACGAGAAAGCACCGCGGTCAAAGGCGACTTTTTCAACGCCGGCTTTTTTCGCGCGTTCAGCGACGAGTTTGCCGACGGCGGTAGCCGCGTCCTTGTTACCCGAGTTCTTCAGGCTTTTTTTCACATCCGTCTCGATCGTCGATGCGGCTGCGAGCGTCACGCCCTTCACGTCGTCGATGATCTGCGCATAAATGTGCTGGCCGGTGCGGTGCACGGTCAGGCGCGGACGGTTATTCTTCTCAAGCGCTTTCCTCACGACCTTGCGGACGCGGAAAGTACGGCGCGTTCTCGAGGCTGATTTAACTTTTTCCTTGGACATTTCGTCTAATCCTTACAATTACTTCTTCTTGCCTTCTTTACGGAGGATGCGACGTCCTTCGTAGTTGATACCTTTGCCTTTATAGGGCTCCGGGCGCTTCATCAGGTACAGTTCCGCCGCGACCTGGCCGACTTTTTGCTTGTCGATGCCATAGATCTCGATTTCGGTCTGCTTCGGCACTTTCACTTCAATGCCTTGCGGAACCTTGAACTTCACTTCGTGGCTGAAGCCGAGCTGCAGCACGAGGTCTTTACCGGCGAGCGCGGCGCGGAAGCCGACGCCCTCGATGATGAGGCGCTTGGAGTAGCCGTCGGTGACGCCTTTGATCATGCCGCGCAGCAGGGAGCTCGTCGTGCCCCACATGTTGCGTGCATGGCGGGATTCCGATGCTTTCTTGAAGATGACCGCGCCGTCTTTGATTTCAGCGTTGATTTCGCTGTCCACATCGAGGTGCAGTTCGCCTTTTTTCCCTTTAACGGTCAGCTTTTTGCCGGACAGCTTGGCTTCAACGCCGGCAGGCAGCTTAATCGGGTGTTTTGCAATACGTGACATTTTATATTTACCTTATCCTTAGAAGACGCGGCAGAGAATTTCGCCACCCACGTTCGCTTCGCGTGCTTCCTTGTCGGAAAGTACGCCGCGGGGCGTGGAGAGGATCGAAATACCGAGACCGTTATAAACGCGCGGCACATCCTTGATCTGGGTGTAAACGCGGCGGCCGGGCTTGGAAACGCGCTTGATTTCGCGGATCACAGGCTGGCCTTCGGAATACTTCAGCTCAACGTTGAGTTCAGCGATGCCGTTGTCCTGTTGGGACACTTTATAATCGCGGATGTAGCCTTCGCGTTTCAGAACTTCCAGCACGTTGGTGCGGAGTTTGGAAGACGGGCTGTGAATAGCAGCGAGGCGAGCGGCCTGGCCGTTACGGATGCGGGTGAGCAAATCGCCAAGGGGATCGTTCAAAGACATAATTTATACTCCCTTCCCTTACCAGCTGGATTTCGTGACGCCGGGGATCATCCCCTGCGAGGCCAATTCGCGCATCATCAGGCGCGACAGGCCAAATTTACGGTAGTTGCCGCGTGCGCGGCCCGTGAGGGCGCAACGGTTGCGGACGCGCGTCGGGTGCGAGTTGCGCGGCAGTTTCGCCATTTTCAGGCGGGCTGCGAAGCGCTCGTCCATCGGACGGCTTTCGTCGGCGGCGATCGCCTTCAAAGACGCCCATTTCGCGGCGTACTTTTTGACCATCGCTTTGCGGCGGTTGTTCTTGTTGACAGAGCTCAGTTTTGCCATTGTCGTTACCTTCTTTTATCGATTAGCGCAGGCGGAAGGGCATTTTGAAGCCCTTCAGCAGCGATTTTGCTTCTTCATCCGACACCGCGGTGGTGCAGATGATGATGTCCATACCGCGGATCGCATCGACTCGGTCGAAGTTGATCTCGGGGAAGATGATCTGCTCTTTAATGCCCAGCGCGTAGTTGCCGTTGCCATCAAAGCTTCTGTCCGACACGCCGCGGAAGTCGCGGATGCGGGGCATGGCGATGGTGATCAGGCGATCCAGGAATTCGTACATACGGTCGCCGCGGAGGGTGACTTTGCAGCCGATCGGAAGGTCTTCACGCAGCTTGAATGCGGCGATAGACTTGCGCGACTTGGTGATTTGCGGCTTCTGGCCGGAAATCGCAGTCATGTCCGAAACGGCGCCCTGGATCTTTTTGCTATCCTGCGCGTTTTCGCCAACGCCCATGTTGATAACGATTTTATCCAGACGGGGAACCTGCAGATCGTTCTCGTAGCCGAATTGCTTCTTCAGCTCGGGTTTGATCTGGTCGATGTATACTTTTTTGAGACGTGCAACCATTTTATGACCTCTTAATCAATCGCTTCGCCGGAACCGCGTGCAACGCGGACCTTGCGATCGCCAACCGTCTTGTAACCGACGCGGGTGGCCTTGTTCGTTTTCGGATCGACGATCGCAACGTTGGAAACGTGGATCGGCGCTTCAATTTTGTCGAGGCCGCCGGCGCTGGTCTGCGAGGGCTTGCGGTGTTTCGTCTGTTCGTTGACGCCGCCGACGATGACTTTACGTTCTTCAGTGAGGATCTGCTTCACTTCGCCCGTTTTGCCTTTGTCTTTACCGGTAAGAACGACAACTTTGTCGCCTTTTTTAATTTTGAATTTCGCCATGATTAGAGGACCTCCGGCGCGAGCGAGATGATTTTCATGAAGTTCTTCGAACGCAGTTCGCGGGTGACCGGTCCAAAGATACGGGTGCCGATCGGCTCGCCAGCTGCGTTGATGAGAACGGCAGCGTTGCGGTCGAAACGGATGATAGAACCGTCTTCGCGCTTCAACGCCTTCTTGGTGCGCACGATCACGGCTTTGTGAACGGTGCCTTTTTTGACGCGGCCGCGGGGAATTGCGTCTTTCACGGACACGACGATAATATCGCCAATGCTCGCAGTACGGCGTTTGGAGCCACCCAGCACTTTCACGCACATAACTTTGCGCGCGCCGCTGTTGTCGGCAACTTCCAGATTACTTTCCATCTGAATCATGGTCTTGACCTTTCTTTTATCCTGAGGGTTTCAAGCCCTAGCTTAATAGTACGTTCTTACTTCTTCTTCGCCGGTTTGGCTTTGGCATCGGCCTTATCGGCTTTTGCTTCTGCTTTCACGGGTGCTTTCGTTGCAGCTTCCGCTGCGACTTTTTTCACCGTTGCGCGCTTGCCAACACCGTCGTCAACCGTGCGCGCCTGGCTTTCGCCAAGAGCCTTGCCACTGATGACTTTCCAGCGTTTGGAGCGGGAAATGGGAGCGCATTCCTCGATCGAGACCAGGTCGCCGATGTTCCAGGCGTTGGTTTCGTCGTGGGCTGCGTATTTTGCGGAGCGGCGGATAATTTTGCCGTACAGCGGATCGCGCACTTTGCGCTCGACCAGGACCGTGACGGTCTTGGCGCATTTATTGCTGACAACTTTGCCTTCTAGGATGCGGCGAGGCATATGGTTTACTCCTTAGCTTTCTTTTTCTTGGGCGCAGCGTCGGCCTTGGCGGCTTTGGCTTTTTTCGCCGGTTTTGCGGCGGGCGATTTGCCCTGTTTCACTTCGGCAAGCACGGTCTTGATCTTGGCGATGTCGCGGCGGACAAAGCGGATGCGGCCCGTGTTTTCCAGTTGGCCGGTGGATTTCTGGAAGCGGAAGTTAAACTGTTCCTTGCGGAGGTTCAGCAGCTCCTGTTCCAGTTCATCGGCGGTTTTTGCTCTCAAATCTGCGGTTTTCATGATCTATATACCTCTATTAATCGCGGGCGACAAAGCGGCATTTGATCGGCAGTTTCGCACAAGCCAGCTCGAAAGCCTCTTCTGCGATCTGGCGCGGCACGCCGTCGAGTTCAAACATGATACGGCCGGGTTTCACGCGCACGACGTAAAACTCGGGCGAACCCTTACCGCTACCCATACGGACTTCAAGCGGCTTTTTAGAAACGGGCACATCCGGGAAGACGCGGATCCAAAGACGACCCTGGCGCTTGATGTGGCGGGTGATCGCGCGGCGGGCCGCTTCGATCTGGCGCGCCGTGATGCGGTCGGGCTGCACGGCCTTCAGGCCGAAGCTGCCGTACGACAGGTAATTGCCGGAGGTCGCCAGACCGCGGATGCGGCCTTTGTGAGCCTTCCGGAATTTCATTTTCTTGGGTGACAGCATAGTCGTCTTCCTTTTACTTCAACTATTCTTTATTACGCGCGTGCAGGCTGGTTTTCAGCCATGCGCTTGTCGCGCGCCATGGGGTCATTGCCGAGGATCTCGCCTTTGAAGATCCAGACTTTGACGCCGATGATGCCGTAGGTGGTCAGCGCGCGGCTGGTCGCGTAGTCGATGTCGGCGCGCAGGGTGTGCAGGGGCACGCGGCCTTCATGGTAACGTTCGCGGCGGGCGATCTCGGCGCCAGCCAGACGGCCGGAGCAACCCACTTTGATGCCGCCAGCGCCAAGGCGCAGAGCCGACTGGACCGAGCGTTTCATCGCGCGGCGGAACGATACGCGGCGTTCCAGCTGCTGGGCGATGCCGTCAGCGACGAGCTGGGCATCCAGCTCGGGCTTGCGGATCTCGACGATGTTCAGGGCGACTTCGCCGCCGGTGAACTTGGAAAGATCCTTGCGGAGCTTTTCGATGTCGGAGCCTTTTTTGCCGATGATAACACCGGGGCGTGCCGAATGGATGGTGACGTTGGTCTTGCTGGCGGCGCGTTCGATGATGACGCGCGCAACGCCTGCCTGTTTCAGGTTCTCAAGCACGTAAGCACGCAGCTTGATGTCCTGCAGCAGTTTCGTACCATAGTCCTTGCCTGCATACCAGCGGCTGTCCCAGGTACGGTTGATGCCAAGTCTCAGTCCAATCGGGTTAACCTTCTGACCCATATCTATGCTCTCCTAAACCTTATTCAGCTTTGTCTGCGGTTTTCGCGGGGGCCTTTTTGGCCTTCGCGGTTTTTTCTTTGCCTTCAGCGGCGCCTTCGGCTTTGGAGCCTTTGGGAGCTTTGCGGGACTTTTTCATTTCTTCGCCAGCGGCCTTTTCAGCAACTTTGATGGTCAGGTTGCTGAAGGGTTTTTCGATGGCGGCGGAACGGCCACGGCCGCGGGCGTGGAAACGGCCCATGACCATCGTCTTGCCGACGATCGCTTCGGAGACGACCAAACGGTCGACGTCGAGGCTGTGGTTGTTTTCTGCGTTGGCGATAGCGGCTTCAAGGACTTTCTTGACTTCGCGGGCCATGCGGCGCTGTGCGAATTCGAGGTCGATGAGCGCTTGCGCTGCGGTTTTGCCGCGGATGAGCTGCGCCACGAGGTTGAGCTTGCGCTCGGAGCCTTTGATGTAGCGGGCTTTTGCTACGGCTTCGTTATCCGCGCGGCCTTTTTGTTTTTTTAATGTCTTGGTCATTGTCTTCTTCCTTACGACTTCGTCGCGGTCTTGTCTGCGCCGGCGGCCGTGTGCTGGGAGAATTGGCGGGTGGGCGCGAATTCGCCAAGCTTGTGGCCGATCATGTTGTCGGTCACGAGGACCGGGATGAACTTCTGGCCGTTATAAACGCCAAAAGTCAGGCCGATGAACTGCGGCAGGATCGTGGAGCGGCGCGACCAGGTTTTGATAACCTCGTTGCGGCCGGACGCGCGGGCCTTGTCTGCTTTCGTCAGCAGATAACCGTCGATAAACGGACCTTTTTTTACTGAACGTGCCATATAATGCTACTCCTTTACTGGCCTGCAGCAAGTCGCTTGTTTTTGCGACGGCGCAGGATGAATTTGTCAGTTTTCTTGTTCGAGCGGGTCTTGCCGCCTTTGGCGCACTTGCCCCAGGGAGAGACCGGGTTACGGCCGCCGGAGGATTTACCTTCACCACCACCATGCGGGTGGTCGATCGGGTTCATGACGACGCCGCGGTTGT
>JAPWJZ010000010.1 GCA_028283745.1 Micavibrio sp. | reverse complement strand
TGGATCAGATCGTCAATCATGCGGCTAAAACCCGCTACATGTCGGGGGGCAAGACGTCGGTGCCACTGACGATTCGCACCCTGACGGGGGTTGGCGGGGGCGGCGCGGGCCAGCATTCTGATATGTTCGAGGCTTGGTTTGCGCATGTGCCGGGGCTCAAGGTCGTGGTGCCATCCAATCCGGCGGATCAGCAGGGTTTGCTGACGGCCTGCATCCAGGACGATGATCCCTGCATCTTCATCGAGACGACTATGCTCATAGGCAAGAAGGGCCCCCGCCCTCCGGCTGGTCATATCGTTCCGCTTGGCAAGGCTGCGATTACGCGGGAAGGCACAGATTGCACGATCATCACCTATGGTCGGCCGATCTATGATGCGCTTTTCGTTGCTGAGAAGCTTGCCGCCGAAGGTATTTCGATCGAAGTGGTCGACCTGCGCACTGTGATGCCGTGGGACGAGGAAACCGTGCTCAATTCCGTCGCAAAGACGAAGCGCGCAGTCACACTTCACGAATCAGTCAAGCGCTTCGGCGTCGGCGCTGAAATTTCATCGCGAATTCACGAGGAACTGTTTGGCGTGCTGAAGGCACCCGTGCAGCGCGTCGCGTCGAAGAACGGCGTAGTGCCTTATTCCTCCGTTCTCGAACAAGCATTCATGTGGAGCCAAGATGAAATCGAAGCTGCCATTCGCAAAACTCTCGCTTGAAAGGCGCTAAACCATATGGCTACCGAAATTCTGCTTCCGAAACTCGGATTCACGATGACCGAGGGCACGATTACCGAATGGCTTGCGACTGACGGGGACGCCGTAGTCGAAGGCCAACCGCTCTTCGCATTAGAAGCGGAAAAGGCCACACAGGAAATTGAGGCGCCTGCATCAGGTACGCTGAAAATCCTGGTTTCGATCGGCGAGGAAACCGAAGTAGGCACGGTCATCGGCACCATTTCCTGAAATTCTATAAACGGCCTATCGAGGAACGAGAAATGCCAGTTTCGACCGACGACTATGTCGCTGTTAGCGATCTTTTAGGCAACTATTGCTGGAAGGTGGATGAAGGCGATGCGGATGAATGGATCAAGTTGTGGACCGAAGACGGAACTTTTGCCGGTGCCACGCCTGAGCCTCTGGTAGGCCCCGATCAGTTGAAGATCATCGTGGCGCTGTCCAACCAAAGCAACGGTAAGATGCGCCACATGATGGGCAATCTCCATTGCTGCTACGGCGAGACCGAGGATACTATCCTTGCCCGGTTCTATAATTTCGTCACTGACTGGACTGATGGCGGTTCGTTTAAGGTTCTCGCCGTGTGTAATGCGATCATCGTGCGTATCGGCGAGGACTGGAAGGTCAAGCGCAACGACGCACGGCTGCTCGCGGATTGAACGAACCGCGCAACCGGAGGAGCTACCGGCCAATCTGTAAGGACAATTTAATGAATGGACGTTGCTTTTCGGCATGGGATAATGGCCGGAGTTTTTCCAAGTGAAGCTGGGTCTCTCGGACGACAGCCTGATGCTTCAGAATACGTTTGCGCGGTTCTTTGAGGCGGAATCCACCCCTGCGCGCGTTCGCGCCGCAGAGCCGATGGGCTTCGACGCTAAACTATGGGAATCTCTGGTCGAGCTTGGCGTTCCGCTGATGCGGGTGTCCGCTGATGCGGGCGGAGGCGGCATGAGCCTGTTCGATGCTACGCTGATGATGGATCATGCAGGTCGTCGTCTGGCAGCGGCACCGATCGCGGAAGCGGTGGTCGCGACGCGTATCTTGAGTGAATGCGACAACGAGGTCGCCCGCGAATGGGTTGCACGGGCGGGCGACGGTTCGGCAATTCTGACAGTGGCGCTTCATCGGGCGAAGCCGGGCAAGACGCAGCTTGTGCCCGGCGCTGCCGCCGCGACCGCCATAATAGTGTTCGACGGCGAGGAACTGGCGATCGTGGTTCCCGATCATACGGTTGATTCGCCGCTCACTTTGGGTGGCGCTGCAATCGGACGGTTCGATCCTTCGTTGGGCGCTCGCCATGTCGTTGCAACGGGAGCACACGCCGCGCGCATCTGGTCTGCGGGCATCGAAGAGTGGAAGTTGCTGACTTCGGCGGCGCTGATCGGCCTGTCGCAGGAAGCACTGACGATGGCCGCGACTTATGCGAGCGAACGGATACAATTCGGTGTGCCAATCGGCAGTCATCAGGGGATTTCGCATCCCCTAGCCAACGATGTCATCGATGCGGACGCCGGGGGCCTGCTGCTATCCTGGACCATCCGTGCTGTCGCAGATGGGCATCCCGAAGCGGGGGCGACCATATCGATGCTCTGGTGGTGGGCAGTGCGCACGGCAACCAGGGCGGTAGCCCATAGCTTGCACACATTCGGCGGCTATGGACTGACAAATGAGTACGACATCCAACTCTACCACCGCCGGGCGAAGGCATGGGCGTTGACGCTGGGTGATCCCGAGGACGAATTGCTTCTGGGCGCGGACCGGCTCCTGACTGGTACTGAATCGGTGCTGCCCGACGTCGGAGCGGTCGACATTGACTTCACGAGGCCCGCGCATGCTCAGGCTCTGGCCGATGAAACGCGGGCCCTTTTCGAATCCATCCTGACACCCGAGCTACGCGCCAAGGCGCATTATTCGTTCGAGGGGCATGACTGGGGCGTTAGTCGTGCCTTCGGCGCGGCCGGCCTGCTCTATCCCGGTTGGCCCAAGAAGTGGGGCGGGCGGGAGGCTGATGCAGATTCGGTTCGGGCCAGCAGCGACGTATGGGATGATTATGGCTGGACGATCGTGCCCAAGGGCGTCACCGGGATGATCGCCCACGTCGTGATGAAGTTCGGCACGCCTGAAGTACAGCAGGAGGTGTTGCCACGCATGGGTGCGGGCGAGATTACGGCTTGCCTCGGCTATACCGAACCGTCCTGCGGTTCGGACGTCTTTGCGGCCCGCACTCGTGCCGTGCGGGACGGTGACGACTGGGTGATAAACGGTCAGAAGATGTTTACGTCGGGTGCCGAATTGGCCAGTTATGTGCTGCTGCTAACGCGGACCGATCCTGACGTACCCAAGCACAAAGGCCTTACCCTGTTCTTGGTGCCGACCGATACACCCGGTTTCGAATTTCATCCGGTCTATACTTTCATGGACGAGCGGACGAATGCGACGTTCTATCAAGATGTACGTATTCCCGACCGTTATCGGTTAGGCGAAGTCAACGGCGGCATCAAGGTCATGGGCGCTGCACTCGAATTGGAACAGAGCGGCGGCAGCCTTTACAATCATATGCGGACACTTGCCGAACATGCGATCGAATGGGCTCGTGATACGGACAAGGGTGCTGGGAAGGCGATCGACGATCCGCGTGTAAAGTTGCGTCTCGCGCGTGCAGTCATAGATGCGCGACTTGCCGAAGTGCTGGTCGCGCGGGTGATTTCGGCGCGTGCCGAGGGGCAGCCAGACCTTGCTTTCGGCCCGGCGGCCAAGATTTTCTCGACAGAGGCCTATATCGCTGACTCCGCCGACCTACTGGATCTTGCTGCTCCGGAGTCGCTGCTGCGTAGCCGGGTGGGACTAGGGCTGATAGAGGAGGATTATCGCCACTCGACAGCTACCAACGTCTATGGCGGAACCAGCGAAGTGCTGCGGTCCATGGTGGCGGAACGTAGACTGGGTCTGCCACGCAGCCGGATGTGACGTAGGACTGACGTATCGGCCACCTTGCTTCGGGTGACGCAGATAGGCGGCCGCCCGATCAGCCGGAAATCAAGACAATCTACAGGCGCGCACGATGATGGAAATAAGCGACGATTTCGCACAGCGGCTCGAACTGACGGGAATCCCGCGGGGGACTTACGACTTAGTGCCGCTCACGAAAGTGCATAAATTCATTGCCCAACGACTGACCGACGCGTCGCGGGAGATACCGAGTTTTCCGCTGGAGGCCGAAGTCTCGCTCGATACTTTGCTGGCGCGCAGAGCCGAATATAATGCAGCAAACGAGATGCGCGTGTCGATCAACGATCTGATCATTAAGGCAGCGGCACTGGCCTTAATGGCCGTGCCCGAAGTCAATGCGAGTTTCACACTTGACGGCGTCGTCCGCCACCACAATGCGGATATCGCGGTTGCCGTGGCAGTCGAATCCGGATTGGTCACCCCAATCGTTCGCACGGCCGAAATACGTGACATCGGTGCAATCGCCCTGACGATGCAGGATTTTATCGCCCGGGCCAAATTGCGCAAGCTCAAGCCCGACGAATATATGGGCGGGACCTTCTCGATCTCCAACCTTGGCATGCTCGGCATCACGCGCTTCGGATCGATCATCAATCCGCCACACGGCGCGATCCTGTCGGTTGGGGCAGGGCAGGAGCGTGTCGTCAGCCGCGATGGAAATTTCAAGGTCATATCCGTGATGGCGGTAACCTTGACCTGCGATCATCGCGTGGTCGACGGCGCGACAGGCGCTCGCTGGCTGCAGGCGTTTCGCGCGTTCATCGAACAGCCCGACGCGCTGTTCAGCCGGGCTTCCTGATTCCATGGCGGTCGATCCCGTTGTGATAGCCTCTTATGCCCGGACACCGATGGGTGGCTTCCAGGGGGCGCTTTCGACGCTGAAGGCTACCGATCTCGGCAAAGCGGCCGTCAAGGCGGCCGTCGCTCGGTCGGGCTTAGCGACTGACGCGATCGAGCAGATATTCATGGGCTGCGTCTTGTCCGGAGGCTTAGGTCAGGCGCCGGCACGGCAGGTAGCGCTGGGCGCGGGATTGTTGCTTTCGGTGCAGGCCAATACCGTCAACAAGATGTGCGGTTCGGGCATGCAGGCGGCCATGATGGCTCATGATGCGCTGGTCGCGGGATCTGCGGATGTGATTGTCGCCGGGGGCATGGAGTCGATGTCCAATGCGCCGTATCTGTTACTGCGGCACCGGGCGGGTGCGCGTATCGGGCATGATTTTGTACAGGATTCGATGTATCTCGACGGCTTGGAGGATGCCTACAATCCCGGCAAGTTAATGGGGGCTTTTGCCGAGGACGCAGCACGCGCCTATCAGTTTACACGCGAAGCGCAGGATGATTATGCCCTAACGTCGCTCAATCGCGCTCTCGCCGCGATCGATGGCGGGGCGTTCGACCGCGAACTTATCGCCGTCGACATTGAGACGCGCATGGGTGTCGATGTCGTCCAAACTGATGAACAGCCGGGCAAGGCGATGCCCGAGAAAATTCCGCATTTGAAGGCCGCCTTTGCGAAGGACGGTACAGTGACGGCCGCGAATGCCTCGTCCATCTCTGACGGTGCGGCCGCGATCGTCATGACGCGCGCAAGTGTGGCGGAAAAACTAGGTCTGTCGCCGATCGCGAGGGTCGTTGCTCACGCCGGCCATGCGCAACAGCCCGGCCTTTTTACGACTGCTCCGGTCCCGGCCATATCCAAGGTGCTCGATAAAGCGGGGTGGGCGATCAGCAATGTCGATCTGTTCGAGATCAACGAAGCATTTGCCGTAGTTGCAATGATCGCGATGCGAGATCTGGGCATTCCGCATGCGGTGTTGAATGTGAACGGCGGAGCTACCGCGCTCGGGCATCCGATTGGCGCGTCAGGCACGCGGATTTTGGTGACGCTGATTGCCGCGCTCCAAAATCGCGGGCTGCGCAAGGGCGTGGCCGCATTGTGCATAGGCGGAGGTGAGGCGACTGCGATGGCTGTCGAATTGCTCTAGATCGTCGACGTTGGCATCTGCCTTCCCAGGTCTGGAGCGCCGAGCCTTTTACGGAGTCACGGGAATGACGTTGGCGTCGATCATGAACGAAGCGCTCAAGACCACCAGCGCAGAACCCGCTATCCGGTTTGGCGATCGCCATTACGAATGGGGATGGATGCGTTTCGTTGCCGATCGGCTTGGAGATATTCTGCAGGCGGCCAGTATCTCTGCCGACACCCCGATTGGCATCATTGCTCGGAATCGCCCTGCATTCGCGGCGTCGTTGTTGGGCTGTCTTCGGGACTCCCGTTCGGTAGTGATGATCTATGCGTTTCAATCTGCGGAGGCTATCGCGACGGATATTGCACAGCTTAATCTCGCAGCCATCGTCGCCGACACGCAGGATTGGACAGAGGTCGTCAAAGACGCAGCTCGGGCTGCCGGAACGCTCGCCATCGCAGTTGATTCCAATGACCACCGACCGATCAATCTGGTTCCGGGCCTCGACCGGGTTGGTGCAGGCACTCATCGTGAGTCCTTTGCCGTGCCGGGCATCGAAACACTGACTAGCGGCACGACCGGGGTGCCAAAGCGGTTTCTGATGAGTTTCGACCTGATCTCGCGGTCCATGGTTGGCGAAAACATTGTCAAGGTCGACACGAGCGGGGCAGCCGTGGCGCCCGCCTATATTTTCCTGCCCTTCGGCAATATTTCCGGGCTCTATTCGTATCTTCCGAAGGCGGCGGCCGGACATCCATCGATATTGGCCGAAAAATTTTCCGTCTCGCTTTGGCGTGACGTCGTCACGACATATCGCCCGATGACAGTGGGTCTGCCGCCGGCGGGCGTGCAGATGGTCCTTGCCGAGAACGTCGACCCCGCGGATCTTTCCAGTCTGAAATATGTGAGTTCCGGGGCCGCCGGGATCGATCCGCTGGTTCATCGGGCGTTTGAAAAGCGGTATGATATTCCCCTGCTACTGTCCTATGGTGCCACCGAGTTCGGTGGACCCGTCACGCTCATGACTTACGAGTTGCGGCAGGCGTTCGGTGATGACAAATTTGACAGCGTGGGCCGCCCGTGGGCGGGCGCGCAACTCCGTGTCGTGGATCCCGTCACCTGGGAGCCGCTGGCAGCAGGTGAAGAGGGGTTGCTGGAAGTCATCACGCCGCGGATCGGACCGGATTGGATACGCACCACCGACCTTGCGATGATCGATGAGGATGGTTTCATCTTTCATCGGGGACGTGCGGACGGCGCGATCATGCGCGGCGGCTTCAAGATCATACCGGAAATGGTGGTGGAAGCTTTGCAAAAGCATCCGTCAATTGCGGCTGCGGCCGTTGTGGGATTGCCCGACATGCGCCTTGGTCAAGTTCCGGTGGCTGCCGTCGAGTTAAGCCCCGGATCGCCTGCGCCTTCAGCGACCGAGCTAGAAACACATGCCCGGCGCCATCTCTCCGCGACACATGTGCCCGTCTGTTTTCTTATAGTCGATGCCCTGCCGCGGACACCATCGATGAAAGTGAGCATCCCCGGTGTGCTGGCGCTATTTACGGAGCAGGCCAAGTGCGAAGAGGCATAGCAGGACGCTGACGGCGCAATGCCAGCGAGTGGCGCTCGCTTCGCCAGGGAAGCCTCATGCTGTTAGCGGGTCGGCATGCCAACTTGGCCGCCCATGTCGAGATTTGCCAATTCATAGCCGCGTTGGAAATCGAGTATGTGCTTTTCCATCCACTCGCGCGCCTGCTTCTCGTCGTGCGCCCGGATTGCAGTGGCAATATTCTCATGCGCGAACAAGAGTCGCTGGCCCGCGTTCAGCCGCGACATGACGGCATGAAAAGGAGGATAGAACAAGTCTCCCAGCGGCTGACGCGACATCTGGATGGCGCGATTACGGGTCGCGCGCGCGACAAGATCGTGAAATTCGATGTCGAGGTCGGTCAGGCTGAGGCTGTCGGCAAGTGCCTGGCGCGTGGCCGCAAGATTGGCTTCGATCGCTAAGATGTCTTCGTCCGTGCAGCGCTTGGCCGCGCCGGCCGCCGCGGCGGGTTCCAGCGCATACATCGCCTCCCAAAGCTCCTCAAAAGTCACTTGGTTCATCACCATGGCGACCGTCAGTCGCTGGGCGATGTCCCGTGATCGAGGCATCGAGGCGTAGAGCTTTTTTCGGCCGGGTTCGCGCCGTACGAAGCCGCTTTGCTCCAGCACGCGGATCGCTTCTCGTACCGTCGAACGATTCACGCCGAGCCGCGCGGCCAGTGTGACCTCTGTCGGGAGTTGTTCATCTGGCGCAATCTCCCGCGCCAATATTCTTGCTTCGATAGCCCTTGCTACCTGACGGAACGCGGGTTCGCCTAGCGTATTCTTAATCGACAATGCCAGATCCTGAAGACTGCAGAAAGCGCTGCTTTTCCATATCCCGCAACGCCTTGCGTTGTATCTTGCCGGTGTGGGTTTTTGGCAGTTCGCTCACATATTCGACGGCGCGGGGATACTTATACGGCGCAGTGCTGGCTTTGACATGATCCTGAATATTGCGCGTAAGGGCGAGGTCTGCCACCACACCGTCGCGCAAGATGATGAACGCTTTCACGATTTCCCCGCGTTCACCGTGAGGCGCACCGATTACGGCACATTCCAGCACGGCGGGATGGTCGAGTAAGGCGTTTTCCACTTCGCTTGGACCGATGCGGTATCCCGCTGAATTGATGACGTCGTCCGAGCGGCCACGATGGTAGAAATAGCCGTCTTCGTCCATGACGCCCTTGTCGCCCGTGATGAACCAGCGGCCATGGGCACCGTCGACAAAGCTTTCCGCCGTGCGGGCATCATCTTTATAATAGCCGAGCATCATCTGCGGGTTGGGCATTTTCAGGGCGATATTGCCTTCTTCGCGAACGGGCAAGGGCGCGCCCTTGTCATCGACGATTGCCAACTCCAACCCCGGCATCGGCAGGCCGATCGAGCCGATCCGCGGTGGCGTGCAGGCGTAATTCGCTAGTGTCATCAGCGTTTCAGTCTGCCCATAGGCTTCCAGCACTGGCAGGCCGGTTACCTCACGCCAGCGGTCTGCAACCACATCGTTTAAGCGCTCCCCGGCCGAAACCGTATGGCGCAGGCGCGAAATGTCATGGTCGCCAATGCCCGCATCGACGATACGGAACAGTTCGGTGCCTGGCGCGCAATAGACCGTGATGCCATATTTGGCGAGCAGACGCAGGCGTTCGACGGGATCGAACGGGCCGTCGTAGAAGAAGCTGGTCGCCCCGCATCCCCAGGGGCCGAACAGGATAGACGTGCCTGCCTTGCTCCAGCCGACGTCTGCGGTGCACCAGATGACGTCGCCCGGTGCGAGGTCGAGCCAATAGTGCCCGGAAACCTTCCAGGCGAATAGACTGCGTGCCGGATGAAGTACGCCCTTCGGGTCACCGGTGGAACCGCTGGTATAGTACAGGATTGCAGGATCGTCGGCAGCGACTGTCACCGGCAGGAAATCCTCGTCGGCGGTAGACATCGCGGTCGCATAATCCTCGAACCCGGCTGCGGCGCCGATGGAGATCTTGACGGACACTTCGTCCATGACCTGCTCGAATTTGGGTGCGCTTTCCGCCCGTGCAAATACTGCGCTGACGCCGGCGTGGCGAACGCGGAATGCGAGGTCCTTGGCCGTCAACATTTCGATGCTGGGGATCGGAACGGCGCCCAGCTTCAGGCAACCGACGATCGCGATCTGCCATTCCGGGATGCGAGGCGTCATTACCAGCACGCGGTCGCCCTTGCCGATGCCGCGCGTCGCCAGCATCGAGGCGAAACGGGCGCTAAGACGAGCAATGTCGGAATAGAGGAACCGCTGCTCATCCCCGGCTGCATTGGCCCAGATCAGTGCCGGGCCATCGGCTTCGTGGGCGATACGATCGACCACATCGGCGCCGAAATTGAAGGTGCAGGGTACGTCTAACCGAAACGTCCGATGAGTTGCCGCATAATCAAGCATATTGCGCCGGGGTTCCTCCGGCCGCTTGCCGTCGCTCTCGCCGTGGGTAGCCAATGTGGTCATTGCATGTCCTGCCTATCTTCCCGTCTAGGGCGCGGCTGTTTCCGATACACTGCGTGGCGGAGTATTTGGGAAAAGGGGGTGGTCGGTCAGCGAACTCTGGCTAGGCTCGGTCTCGAAGACGGCGGCTCTGAGCATATCGTTTGCCAAGATGGTCTCGTCGTTTGTCATGCTCCTTCCAGACGGGCGGGGACTGGCATGACCGTCAGATGGCGCCCGTTTCGCGGAACGCTGCGATGTCTTCAGTGCGGTATCCCAGCGCTGACAATATCTGGTCGGTATGCTCTCCAAGAAGGGGAGGTGCTGAACGTATGGAGCAGGGGGTATGCGAATATTTCACTGGGAAGCCGAGTTGCGGGATCGTCCCTTCGACGGGATGTTCCACACTCAGCAACATTTCACGGTGCTGGGCATGCGGGGCGGCGAACGCTTCTTCCATACTCAACACGGGGCCGACCGGGATGTCCGCGCTTGCCAGCTTTTCAACCCAGGTATCGCGCGACTGGGTCGCGAAAATGGCGCGTAACCTAGCAAATTGCTGGTCGGCGGCGTCATCGGCGGGCCATTGTTCGGCCTTGAGATCCGCGAGGTCCATCGCGTCGCAGAAGCGATGCCAGAAATGCTGTTCGATCAGGCCAAGCGCCAGGTGCTTGCCGTCGGAGCAGGTGTAGACATTGTAGCAGGGCGCCTGACCGATGAAGGGCCGTTCGCCGCCGCGCGGCTCGATCCCGGCGAACAGATATTCGGCGCCGTGGAGAGCCAGCCAGGAGATGCAGCCATCGAACATCGATACGTCGACGAACTGTCCGCGTCTGGTGACGCTGCGCGACAGCAGGGCGGCCATGATGCCCGTGGTGGCCATCAGCGACCCGCCGCCAACATCCGCTATCGACAGGCCGGGGACCATCGGCGCTCCGCCTGCCTTGCCGAACAGTTGCAGGGCCCCAGCCTCGGCCATGTAATTCATGTCGTGGCCGGGCTTCAACCGGTCGGGGCCGGTCTGCCCGTACCCCGAGATGGCGCAGTAGACGAGGCCGGGATTTTCTTGCGACAGGCTGTCGTAGGACAGGCCGAGGCGGTCCATGACGCCGGGTCGGAATCCCTCCAGCAACACGTCGGCATCGCGCGCCATGCGCCGGAATATTTCCTTCCCGCCTGGCGTCTTCAGGTCGATGGTGATGCTCTGCTTGTTACGGTTGAGCAGCAGGAAAGAGCCGGACTCCTGCTTATAGATCGGCGGAAAGGTGCGATTATAGTCGCCGCCATCGGGTTGCTCGATCTTGATGACATCGGCGCCGAGATCGGCCAGCATCTGGGAACAGAAGGCGCCGGGGAGAAGGCGAGTGAGGTCGAGCACCTTGAGGCCCGCCAGCGCCATGGGAGTTTCGGTCTTGCTCATGCCGCGGTCCACCCGCCATCGACGGCGAGCGAATGTCCGGTGACATAGCTCGAGGCTGGTGACGCCAAGAACAGACAGGCGCCGATCAATTCATCCGGATGGCCGAAGCGCCCCATCGGCGTGCGCCCGGTGACTTGGCTGCTGAGGCCTGGATGATTGCGCAGACCTTCCGTCAGGTCGGTTTCGAAGTAGCCTGGCGCGACAGCATTGACGCGGATGCCCTTCGCCGCCCAGTCGAACGCCAGTTGCTTGGTCAGCAGTTCGACGCCGCCCTTGGCCGCGCAATAGGACGTGGTGCGGGCCAGCGCTACGCGACCGCCGACCGAGGTGATGTTGATGATGGCGCCTTCGCCCGCTGCGATCATCGCGCGACCCGCATGTTTGCAGGCGAGGAAAACCCCGGTCAGGTTGACGTCGATGATCTGCTGCCATTCGGACAATTCGGTGTCCTCGGGCCGCTTGTACCATGGATTGATGCCCGCATTGTTGACCAGCACGTCGATCTTTCCCCAAAGCGCCAGCACGTCGCTGCATAGGGCGGCGATGCTGTCCTCGCTGGCAACATCCGCGGTGAAGGCCTGGGCGGTGCCGCCCGCAGCGCGAATGCCTTCGGCCGCCGCCTCCAGTGTCTCCATCGTGCGGCCCACAATCGCGACCTTGGCGCCTGCGGCAGCAAAGCCGCGAGAGAGGGCGAGGCCCAAGCCTCGGCCCCCGCCTGTAACGATCACGATCTTGCCGGAAAGGCCATAGTCGGGTGTCGACATCAGCCCACCTTCGCCAGTTTGCGCGAAATGCTCCAACGATGCACCTCAGATGGGCCGTCATAGATGCGGAAGGCGCGGATATCGCGGAAAATACGTTCAATTTCCGTATCGCGGGTTACGCCCATGCCACCAAGGATCTGAACGCAGCGATCGACCACGCGCCACACCGCTTCTGATGCGTGAACCTTGATCATGCTGCTTTCCGCACTTGCGCGCTCGCCTTGGTCGAGCAGCCAGGCCGTGTGCCATATTCCGAGACGGGTCGTGTGAAGATCGATCTCGTTGTCTGCAAGCTGGAAGCCGATGCCTTCATGCGCGATCAGCGGCTTGCCGAACGCTTCGCGGCGACGCGCATAGTCGCTGGCGATGTCATGCGCGCGTTGCGCTGCGCCGAGCCAACGCATGCAATGGGTCAGGCGGGCAGGGACCAAGCGTACCTGTGCATTGCGGAAACCCTGCCCGACCTCACCGAGCACATCGCTGGCGGGGATCCGGACATCCTTCAAATCTATCTCGGAATGGCCTCCGGTGAACGATGAGTCCATCGTGTCGAGATCGCGAACGACACTGAAGCCTTTCACCGGCAGATCGGTCAGGAACATCGTCGCACCGACATCTTCCCCAGAGACGATCGTGCGCGCCATGATGATGGCGAACGCAGCGCCATCCGCCCCGGTGATGAGCCATTTGCGGCCGTTGATGACGAAGTCGTCGCCGTCCTTAACCGCCACCGTCTTCATCAGCGCCGGGTCCGACCCGGCGCCGGGATGTGGCTCCGTCATCAGGAAGCAGGAGCGGGCGGTTCCTGCGCTCATGGGATCGAGCCAGCGCTGCTTCTGCGCTTCGCTAGCCACCATTTCGAGCAGGTGCATATTACCCTCGTCGGGCGCGGCGATGTTGAGCGCAACAGGGCCTAGCATCGAATAACCCGCCACTTCGAACACGACTGCCTTTTCGACGTGCGACAGACCAAGGCCTCCCCATGTCTTCGATACATGCGGGCTCAGCAGTCCGGCTTCACGCGCCTTGTTGACGAGGTCGGTGCGTAGAGCTTCCTGCGGCCCGTGAGCGCCGCGGCGCGGATCGTGCTCGAACGGAATGACCACGTCGCGGACGAAGGCTCGAGTGCGATCTCGCAGGGCAATAAGGTCGTCGGGGATGGAGAAATCCATGCGATTGTAACCTTCAAAAAACCTTGTCGGCCACGATGTCGAGCGTGAACTCGAACAGTTCCTCCGCCAAAGTGCCGAAAGTGGCGTAACGGGAATCGACTGCGTCGCCGGTAAGGGCACGGCGGTGCAACTGGTGGAAGACGACGCCCAGCTTGAACATGGTCAGGACGCGGAAGGGTTTGAGATCGACAATCGAGCGACCCGTCGCATCGGCATAGGCGACCGCGACCTGCTCGCGTGAATAGAAGCCGGGCTGGGCGGTAGGCATCTGAGCGAGCCTTCGCATGCAATCGGGATCTTCTGGTTCCGTCCAGTAGCTGAGCAGCGTAGCCAGATCGAACAACGGGTCGCCGCGCGTGCTCATGTCCCAGTCGAAGATCGCGAGCGGGGTGAGAGTGTCGGCCTCCACCAATATGTTGTCGAGCTTGAAGTCGTTGTGGAGCAGGACCGGCTTTCCTTCAGCCATCGTTGGAACGGCGCTTAGCCAGTCTGCTACTGCCTGCGCTGCGGGAGACATCGCTCCATCGCAGATCAGCAAGCCCCGATCGGCCCAGCCTTTCGCCGTGCGTGCGAAAAAGCCCTCGGGGCGGCCGAGCTGACCTAGCCCGATCGCATTGACATCGACATCATGCACAGTTGCCAGCGTATCGATCAGCATGGCGGAAAGCGCACGCCCCGTTTCCGGCGTGTCCGGAAGCGGATCGACGACATCCCCTCTGATCGCCAGACCCTCGCGGAATTCGAGCAGTTGGAAGGGCGCGCCGGCTATGGACACATCTTCGCATAACATGTGGCTGCGTGGAGCAAGCGGAAGTACCTTCCCCAGTTGGGACAAGATGCGATGTTCGCGTCGCATGTCGTTTGCCCCCGGCGGGAGCGGTCCCGAAGGCGGACGACGCAAAACCATCCAGTCGTCGTTCACGCGCAACAGATAATTGAGGTTGGCGAGGCCACCGGAAAACTGCCGTGGCGGGACCGATTTGTCGACAAAGAATCCCTGAAGCGCAAGGTGACCAGCAATCCGTCCCCAATCCAGCGGGAACGCCTCGGCTTCGTGGCGCAATGATGCAGTTGGGGGAAAAGGAATCACCGGGGCACCGGCGCGCACGTGCACAAGCATGGGGTCGTTCGAAACAGTGGTCATCGTAACCCATCCAATCCTGCGAAGGTTATTGTCGGACCAAAATATGCCCGTCAACCCGATCAGTGGACCTGAAATGGCAAAAACACCCTAACTGTCGGACTGAAATGGCTTCGAAACCGCCGAATTTAGCCATTTTCAACGGAGCCATACTTGTATACAATAATTTTTACAGCATAAATTTTGAGGATGGATATGGCAGCCCGTAAATTGATATCAGCCGACTCTCATATCATCGAAACGCCGGATTGGTGGTCGGGGCGCGTAGATCGCCAATATCGTGATCAGGTGCCGCGTATTGAGAAGAATGCCGACGGCAAGATGATGATCCTCAATTTCCCAGGGTTCAAGAATTTGGTGGCGAAGGGTCATATTCCCAATGCGGTCGGCCAGGCAGGTCGCGATTCCGGCGAGTACTGGGAGACGCCCGGCGGTGCGTTCGATCCCGTCCAGCGTCTGGTGGACATGGACAAAGACGGGGTAAGTGCAGAGGTGCTGTACCCAACCATCGGATTGCGTGCCTACACGATCGAAAGTCCCGAACTGCGCAGCATTCTGTTCAAGGCGCATAATGACCGCATGGGCGAATATGTCTCGCATTCGCCCGACCGGCTGCTCTCGGCCGCCATGATCGAAACCGACGACATCCCCGCTGCTGTCAAGGAACTGGAGCGCTGCGTTAAGATGGGGCACCGGGGCGTGATGATCTCCAGTTCGCCGCCGTTAGATAGGCCGTATACCAGCGATATCTACGATCCCTTCTGGGCTGCAGCGTCCGAAATGAACATCCCACTGTCGATGCACGTGTTGACCGGTACGGGGCCGCGTCGTCTAATGCGCGACGTTCTTACAGCGCAGCCGCTTTACTTCCGACTGCAGTATGTAATCGAACTGCAGGAAGCGCTCACTCAAATGATCGAGGGCGGCGTATTCGACCGGTTCCCAAATCTGAAAGTGATAACCGTTGAATCCGGCGTTGGCTGGATGCTCGGTTTCGCGACCAATCACGACTTTGCTTGGTTGCGCCACCAGTCGCCGCTCAAGCGTCCGCCAAGCGAATATATACGGGAGAACATCTTCGCGACGTTCCAGCAGGATTCCGGCGTGCGCGGCAATGTTCTAGCGGGATATACCAATTTCATGTGGGCCAGCGACTATCCACATGGCGATTCGACGTGGCCGGTGTCGCAGGACGTAGTCGAGAAGGATTTCGCGGGCATTTCCGAAAAGGACACTTACGACATTACCTGGGGCAATGCGGCCAAGGCATACAACGTCGCACTATAATTACGTTCGTCGGCTGGTCTCGACATTGGTGCCACGCACCGACGTCAAGGGGGCAGAGGTAGGGCGGAGGCCGCTCCAGCCAGCCGATAGAATGGTCCGAAGGAGAAGAAAATGGGCTATATCGATACCGACACGCACATCATCGATTGCGAAGCGAGCTGGGATTACATGGATCCCTCGGAGCGCCAGTATCGTCCTGTGGTGGTTGAATCGCCGGCCTCCGTTCCGGGGCTTCCGCCAAAACAGATGTATCTGATCGGTGAAAGTTTCGCTCGCCGCTTTCCGACAGATGGCCGCCCAGGCGGCTATGGTGCGGAATATAGCAGCGAGGTTAGCCACCTGACCGATCCCGCCGTACGCATTCGCAAGATGGATGCGCTGGGCATCGATGTCCAGATCGTGATCTCCACTAATTTCATTGCCGCGGAACTGGAAAACCCGCACGCCGAAGTCGCGGTGATGCGCAGCTGGAACCGCTGGATGGCTGCAGCCACCAAAGGGTATACCGATCGCCTGCGCTGGGTACTCGTCTGCCCCACCGGTACGATGGAAAAGGCGATCGAGGAGCTGGAGTTCGGGGGCAGCCAACGGCGCGACTGGCATCATGCTCAAGGGCGTCGATCACGGTTTCTTCCTGTCCGACCCCTATTTCTATCCGCTCTACAAGCGGGCAGAGGAACTGGATCTGACCATTGTCGTCCATCAGGGTGCAGCGCGCGAGCATATCGAGGGGTTGGGCATCTCGAGCTACAAGGTCTCTATGGCACACAACCTTCATTATGCCGCCACGGTGATGAAGGCCTTCTACGCAGTTTTGGAATCGGACCTTTACGAGCGCTTTCCCAAGCTGCGGTTCGCCTTTGTCGAATCGGGTGCGTCCTGGGTGCCCTTCGCTTTCCATCACTTTCAGCGGATGCGTGCAGCGCAGCGCGCGGAGTCCTTTTTGCTGACGCCCAAAGGGCCGACCCGGCAGATCGTCGAGATGGACCCCAAGGAAGAGATGCGGAAGCGCAATATGTTCGTCGCGGCTGAAACTGATGAAGATATTCCGTATCTCGTCTCCATCCTGGGCGAAGACAATATCATGATGGGCACCGACATGTGTCACAATGACAATGGCTCCGATCCGCTGGCGCACACCGCACTGATGGAGCGCGAGGACATTGACATTCGTGTTCGGCGCAAGATTGCCGACACCAACGGCCGTCGTGCATTCAACATCCCCGACGACTTCACGCCGACCGCCAACGTTACCGCCGAGGACATACGCGAGGTCGATCTGGCGATTCTCTAATCATCGCCGATTCAGCTTCAGCGGTATCAGCGGCTGCCTTATCTGTGTCGAGGCGATCAGTATGAGAGCCGCGTTATGGCAGCTTGATGGTAGAAAGGCATTTTTCCACATTTCGGCAATCGGCACCCGGAGAAGCAGCAAAATCGACGTGGTGGTATCCTGAATGTTGCGGACCCGCTGAAATTCGTCCTCGGTTTTGCCGATAGAATAGTCGATATCAATCTTAGCGGTCTCTATCGCATAGCGTTGGAGGCCGTTTAGACATGGCGGCAATCGTCGCACCCCAGTCGGTCAATGCCGGTTGCGAACCGGGTACGGCGTGATAGGACGATCGGGCACCATATCGAACCGATCGAATTCCCGGCTATGTCTGCTTTCTAGTCAGTCTGGCGGCCGTCATGATAACCGCGCTGTTCAGAAGATGCATGATGGTTACATTGCCTCAGCGTTCGGCCACTAACGTACACGTAATATTTCCTATGAAAGTCGCGCTGTCATGAGTCTCGATATGTCAATTGATCGAACCGCCAAGCCTACTGGGATTGCCGGAAGTGAGACGACTGCCGCCCCGTGCCTCGAATCTCCCTTTCCCAATGCAGCCGTCGCCTGGTTGGCGGTCGCGATCCTGCTGACGCTGTCCTTCCTCGCCTTTCTGGATCGTCAGATCGTTTCTTTGATGGTGGGAATGATCAAGGCGGACTTTGCGGTCAATGATTCCCAGATTGGTCTGTTACAGGGCGCTGCATTCAGCATCGTCTATACGCTCGCTGCGCTGCCCTTTGGCTACGCCGTCGATCGCTATTCCCGGCGCGGCACGATTTTTTTCGGTGTGTTCCTTTGGGCGCTGGCCGCGTGTGCATGTGGACTTTCCGGCTCATTCTCTACCCTGCTTGCGGCACGACTGGGTGTCGGACTGGGAGAAGCGGCGCTGAACCCAGCCATTGCTTCGATGTTAACCGACCTGTTTCCCAAACGGCGGCTGGCTTTCGCCTTTTCGGTGGTGGGGGTAGGGTCGCTTATCGGGTCCGCTGGTGCCTTCATGGTCGGCGGTGCAGTGCTCCACTGGGCGGGGGGCGGGCTGACGCTACCGTTGCTCGGCTTTATGGCCCCTTGGAAGGTCGCATTTATCGTCACCGGCTTTCCCGGCTTGTTTCTGGCGTTCACGATCTTCCTGATACCGGAACCCGCTCGACGGGCGACGGCCCTGGACAGTGTCGCGCAGAAGCCGCGTTGGAGCGAAGTGTGGGCGTTCATAGGCGCACATCCGCGCTTCTTCAGCTGCTATATCGGTGGTTTTTCGTGCCTTGCGGTGACGGGCTATGCCGCGATGTCCTGGGTACCCGCTCAGTTGCAGAGGAACTGGGGCTGGACCCCTGGCGATGTGGGCCTGATACTTGGTCCCTATGTGGCGATCATAGGAATAATCGGCACCTTGACCAGCGGTGTCTTCGTCGATCGTCTCTATAACAAAGGCCATCTGGATGCGCAGGCACGCTATTATCTGGCGATATCGGTCATCACCGGGGCATCCGGAGTCGCGACGATTTTTGCCGGCTCGCCTCTGTTATATCTGATCTTGCTGGCGCCGGCGAAGTTTGCGGCCAATTTCTCCGCCGTGGCTACCGCCGGTTTGCAACTTGTGATCCCTAGCAACCTGCGTGGTCGGATTACTGCAGTTTACGGGATTTGTACGGTCTTTTGCGGTGCAACGTTTGGCCCTTCGATCGTCGCATGTTTCACCGATTATGTTTTCCAAGACGAAAAGAAGGTCGGCCTTTCGATCAGTGTCACGCTCGTCATCTTCAGTATCGCGGCTGCCATATTGTTCCGCCTTGCGCAGGCTCCGATGCGTCGGGCAACGGCAATGGCTGGATAAACAACGTCCGGGCATCGCCCGGGGTTGGGTCGCCGCCATATGACAAGGGCCGCAGCGCTGCTGCGGCCCTTGTCGTTTATGAGGGTATCAAATCAGCCTTGGCGTTCGGCACGTTAAATCTCACGCAAGCCGAGCGCTTCGGCGCTTCGGCGCTTCATGCCTTTCGCGCTTCGCGATGGCGGTCGAACCGCTGTGCTGCAGCTATGGCTGCCGCTGCATCGGAAAATCGCTCGAACACGGGGATCGTGGCGCTTGCGATGAAATTCCGGATAAGGTCGCGATATTCTCCGGGGGCATGACCCAGATTGCGCACGACGATAGCAATGCGTGTGTGGGGGGCGGTGCCCTTCGTCAGGTTTTCGAGCAGTCCGATGAAATGATCGATGCCGGCCAAACGCCCTGGCACGACCGAGTTGGCGTAGTTCATCGCATTCACGTGGATGATGGTATCGGCGAAGGGCTGAACCGGTAGGACCAGATCGAGTATCTCGCGCGCGGCGGCTGGCGGGCCTGCCGGGCCGAGGCGGACGTCGAGGGGATTGATCGAAATTCCACCCTTCTTGTCGCCCAGCCTGGCCTGAAGATTTTCAGCGAGGATCGGCACACTCAGGCCCTGTGCATCGCATGCATCGGCAGCGAGCACCGATGATCCGCCGCCCAGACCCATGATGAGCACCGACTCATCGGCACCGCCGCGCTGATCGCGATATTTATCGAGGTAGACGAGGGCTGCCAGGAACTCCTCGAAAGTCTCGGTAACGGTAACGCCGGTCGCCGCCACCAAGGCCTCCCAACCACGCCGCTCGCTGGTCATCGATCCGGTATGGGAGGCGGCGACGCGGCCGCCCGTGGCACTGAGGCCAGGAAGAAGGATGACTACCGGCTTGCGTCCGTCGAGATCCCGCAGTGCTTCGATCAGCGCGATGTCCGCGCCACCCTCGATATGGATGCCGATCGTCTGGGTCGCATCGTCCTGTGCCAGATAGCGGACGAGGTCACTGAGGCGAACGTCTGCAGTATTGCCGGCCGACACCACGCTGTTGAAGCGGACCCCTTGCGCGGCGGCAGTTTGGATGAGGTCAGTGGCGAGGCCGCCGCTTTGCAGGACGGCGCTGATATGGCCAGTCTCGGTCGAGGTCGCGCCACTGAACGCTTGGCGGCCACCGGGCGAATATACGCCCATGCAGTTGGGACCAATGAACCGCACGCCGCCTTCCGCCGCCGAGGCGATCAGGCTGGCTTCCAGCGAATTGCCTGCGTCGCCTACTTCGGAAAAGCCCGCAGCGGTAACTGTGGCAGTCTTCACGTTACCTCGCGCGGCCTTTAGAACATCGGGCGCCAGATTGGCCGCCACACTGAGCTCGGCATAGTCCACCCCGCCCGGGATGTCGCCCAGCGTCTTGTATGTGGGCACACCGTCAATTTCTTCCGCCGTCGGATGCACCGCATAGAGATTTTCGGTCCAGCCCAGTGCGCGGTAGCGCGCCAGTGTGCGATTGCCCCAGGCGGTCTTGCGGTTTGTCGATGCGCCGACCACTGCTACGGATTTTGGGGTATAGAATGCGGTGGCGTCGAACGGAGCGCGCTGCGGCGCTTCGCCTTTCTTTTCCGGGTTCAGGATGAGTCGCGCGTCGGCCGCAATCACGCCGGATGGCCCAACGAACAAAGGGTTGCACTCGAATTCGGCGAAGTCGGGGCCCAACTGCTGCACCATTCCATCCTTCCCCGCAAGGGCGAGGATGGTGGCGATCAGCGCGTCGCGATCCGCGGCCGGCGCCCCACGATAGCCTTTTAGGAGCGCGGCGCCGTTGAACGTGTCGACCATCTCGCCGATGGTCTCTGCCGACAGAGGGCACAGCCGGACCACCGGCGCGCCGAATAGCTCCGCCTTGGTGCCGCCCATTCCCAATATGGCCAGCGTCCCGAAGGGCGGACGGGAGATCATGCCGAACAGTATTTCGGTGGCCGGTTCCGCCATTTCCTCCACGTAGAGCTGCGCACCTTCGATCCCGAACCCGGCGACCGTCTTCAACATGGCTGCGCCGGCGGTATCGAGTTCCTCGCGCCCCACGCCGACCTTGACTGCTCCCAGTTCGCTCTTGTGGACAATACCCGGCCCCCAGGCCTTCAGAACGAAGGGAGCCTGCATGGTCTCGGCGGCGGTGACGACGCCGGCCGGACCGACCAAGGCGCCAATTGGTGTACGTACACCGGCGGCGCGCAGCAGTTGCTTCACGAACGGCTCGGGGATGCAGAACTCAGGCGTATCCTTGAGCGGGAATGCCTGCCGGCGCAGGTCGGAAATTAAGCCACTAATCGCGTCGTCCATGCCGCCTTCTCCAGGATTTTTTTGCCCCGACGGTGCCAGGGATGAAGTGTGGGGGTCGCGCAAGGCCGACGAATTCAGATCGGCCTCGCAAATATTCTATGTGACCGGCAGGCGGACGGTGACTTTGCCGCGCGTATTGATGATACCTGCCTGGTTGGCGGCCTCGACCGAAAGCTTCACGACATGATGCCCGTCAGCCTGTTCGATGCCGATGACTTCGGCAGAAATATAGGTAGCATCGCCGACAAGCACAGGGCTGCGATACTGGATTGAACAATGCTCCACCCACCCCGAGCCGCCAGCCCAATTCGCCGCATAATCGATGATGAAGGCGCATACGGATGCGCCGGCGCCGTAGGCACGCGGCATGCCCCGTTGCGCGGCCGACTTGGAATCTGTGTGGCCTGCGGATGCGCCATGATAGAGGCCGTCGCCGAACTCGGGATCGAGCGCCGCATCGGCTGACCGGAACACACGCTCTGTGCGTGGCAGGCCATCGTCCGACAGATTCCCCCAAATCGTATAGAGAAACGCGCGTTGTTCGGTCGTGAAGCTCTGGATCGAATGGGGCCCGACCAGCCGGCGAGGCAGGCTCATGCCGACCTTTACGTCCGCCGCCACAGGCGGTGGCGTTTCGCGAAGGGCTCGAGCATAGGCCAGACGCTCTTGTTCGAACGCCCCGATCATCTCGTCCGTCGTTTCGGGAAGCGCGGAACCGTCCTCTTTTTTCGACTTCTGCTTGAGATTGACGGCAAGAAAGCGGATTGCGGTCGATCGCTGCCTGGCAAGGACTTTGCCATTCTGGTTGACGTAGACTGTGTCCCCACGCTGAAAAATGGTGGGACCGGCAAAGGCAGTCTCGGTCACGCGGTAGTCGAATGCCTGGCGCACCGATGTGACTCGATCACCAATACTGACACGGTCGTAGAACCACCATTCATCGCCGCCGTTCATCTGCCGGCCGCCGGGAATTTGTCCCTGCATGGAAGGCGTGACGCCGTGCCGAATGGCGCAGGCCAGGATCAACGACTGAGGTGCCACGAAAACGCCCTCGGCATCGCGATAATCGTCGTCATAGTGAACGGGGTTGGGGTTGTGCATCGCCTGAACCCAGCGTCGCATATCCGACACGGAAATCGGTTCTCGCAGTTGTTCTCCGCCGATCGTCTCTCCGATCCAGCGTTCAACATCAGACGTATCTATAGCTTCGTATGCCACACTCAATCCCGTAGCCCTGACCGACGGAAATGCATACGACAGCGCCGGCTGCGTCCGTCTCTCCATATTGTATACAATAAGCCTGCTGTCAAGCTCACCGCACGGTAGCGCTTGCAGGCTTTAATTGTATACAATTGGAGTATTCCATTATAAACGGCATCGGTGCCGCATTTTTACGCAAACGGCAAAGCCAACGATTTCACCTGCGGCCGAGGAAAATGACCAACTGGATCGATTGGAAAACGATGGACGGATCGGTGATCGCCGGGCGCCGCGTCTTTATACCCGGCTCCTCAGGTGAGCCTACAGATTTTCTGGATGCGCTCAAGGCACGTCCGGAATTGGTCGCGGGCAGCGAAATAGTCACGAGTTTCATCGCCGGGATCAATATGTTTGATTTTGCGACAATCGAACCAAGTGTGCGGGTGACCAGCTTTTTTCCTTTGCCGACCGCAGCGCTTGATGGCCCTGCACGCATGACGGTGGTCCCGATAAGCTACCATGAAATTTTAGAATATATCCGGTGCGCTGGCCTGGACGTCGCCGTCCTGCAAGTTTCGCCACCCGATGCGAGCGGGCGCTGCTCGCTCGGCCCTTGTGTCGAATTCGGGGTGGAGGCTGCGGCCGCCGCAAAGTGCAGCATCGCCGTGATCAACGAGAATATCCGGCCTGGTCTGGGGGGGGCGGCCATTGCACTGTCGGATTTCGACTATGCGGTACGCACGGTCCGTCCAATTCTCGATATCCCTACGCCAAGCGCGGACCAGGTCTCGATCAAGATCGCAAGCCATGTTGCTTCCTTGATCGAAGACGGTGCGACGATCCAGACCGGGATCGGCAAGGTTCCGGGCCAAGTGCTGAAGGCGCTGTCGCAACGGCGCAACTTGCGCATACACTCCGGCATCGTGCTTCCTGGCGCTCGGGATTTGGTCGAAGGCGGGGTTATAGAAGGAGTCGGCACAATCGTCGCGGCCTCGGGTGCAGGCGACCAGGCATTTTACGACTGGCTTGAACAGAGCCGCGAAGTCACACTTGCCGAGGTCAGCGAAACCCACGATCTGGCGAAACTTGTTGGCATCCCCAAGCTGACCGCGATCAATTCAGCGATCGAGGTCGATCTGCTTGGCCAGTGCAACACGGAAATGGTTGGCGGCCGCTATGTCAGCAGTGCAGGCGGATTGCCGGAGTTCACGATCGGCGCGCACAAGGCAAAAGGCGGCAAGAGCATAATCGCCTTGCCGGCGACCGACAGGAAAGGCAAGGCATCGCGTATCGTTTCTCGTTTCGCAGCAGGAACGCCCATCGCCGTTCCGCGGCATGCGGTCGACTTCGTCGTAACTGAATTCGGCGTAGCAGATTTGCGCGGAAAATCGGCTCAGGCAAGAGCCGAGGCCCTGATTGCGATAGCCAGCCCGGCCTTTCAGGCTGACCTCGCCTCGAGCTACGGTAGCCGCGATGCGTAAGGCGTGCTTGGTCCAGAGACGATTTTCGAGATCATCAGAGCGTACTAAGAGCGACTATGTTCCGGTATCTCGTCTTCCGTCAGCTTTAGCAGTTCCATGCCAGAAATCTTATTGATCAGCTGCGGTTTCTCCAGCGTCTTTCGCATGGCGGTCAGCGAAAGCTCAGCATGCTCGCGTGCGATGGATTCCGCGCGCGCGCCCTCCCCATTTTCAATGGCTTCCAGCATGGTGCGATGTTGCACCTGCGACGTGAAAATCACCTGACGAATATCACCGACCTGACGTTGCGCCATAACGAATGAGTTGGGCGAGGCAAAAGGAAGACTACAGATACTGTTCAACATTCGAGTAATTACAAAACTATCAGCCATTTCGATGAGCGCCTGATGGAATCGGCGATTTATTGACAGGTAGCTTTCTACATCGACCTTCTTGGAGCTTTGGTTGGCTATGACCAATTCCAGATCTTGGATGCATTGTCGCGCGGCTTGGAGTGGCTCCGGCAAGGGGCCGCGTTCGGCGGCCATTCGCACGGCCATACCTTCCAGGAGGCCGCGGACACGGATTGCGTCGCGTATTTCCTGTCGTGTGAAAGCACGAACAGCGTAGCCGCCATTGATTTTTTCGAGGAGGCCTTCGTCAGCCAGCCGATCCAGCGCGAAACGAATAGGCGTTCTGGAGATCTGCAATCTTTCGACCAGCGCGAGTTCGAGCAATCGCTCCCCAGCGGGCAGGTCCCCGTTCAAGATCGAGTCCCTGAGCATGATCAGGGCTTTCGTACCCTGCTCCATTTTCCGCATCGTCCGTCCTCAATTCTTCGCGCTCAAAAATCGCTCCATGGGGATGGACGTCAGGGGCCTCCCAGCAGCAGATCATGTCATTATAGCATACAAAGGTAGAGGGAGTGCAACCTGTTTGAGATGGCCTGGGGCAGGTCGCGCTATCCTGGCTGCTGGGACGCTGATATGTTCGAGGTCATGTGCCGGAAAAGACAGGTGCCCGCTTTTCCCCGAATGCAGCGCGCGCTTCGGCGTGGTCGCTGCTGCGGTACAGAATTGCTTGGCCGTCCAGTTCCATCGCCAAAGCCACTTCCAGGTCGCCCACGCCGCGCCCCAATGCATTCTTAGTTAGCGCGATGGCGAGCGGGGGAGCCGCGGCGAAGCGTTTTGCTTCTTCCACCGCCGTATCCAATACACTCTGCTCTCCAGCGATCTTGTCCACGACGCCGATGGCTGCGGCTTCGCTTGCGTCGAATGTATCGCCCAGCATCAGGATTTCCGCAGCCTTGCCGCTGCCGACCCGCCGGGGAAGTGTCCACAACAGGCCCATGTCGGCCATTAGGCCCACCTTGGAATAAGATGCACCGAATTTCGCCGTCGGACTGGCGACGACGCGATCGCATGCCAGAGCCAGGGCCATGCCGCCGCCTAGGGCGAAGCCTTCGACGGCGGCTATCGTGGGCTTCGTTCCCGCAGCCAGCATCCGAACACTCCGCTGGGCCAGGATCAGGCGATAGCGCGACCCTGCTATATCGTCGGAGCGCATGGCGGATATATCGCCGCCGGCACAGAACGTCCCCCCCGCACCGGTGACGACGATGGCACGGCAGGTTGGGTCGATCTGTAATGGTTCCAGCGCTTCGATCAGCGCATGGCGCAAATCCACCGAAAGAGCATTACGCTTCTCCGGCAGATTGAGCGTGACGATCGCGATCTCGCCCTCGCGCGTGGTTTTGACCAAGCTGGTCATTTGTTTCTCCCATGGCGGATCATCGCGGAGATTCTCACCTTTTTAGGATGGTCACGGCACAATTGCCGCCGGCGCCCAGCACGTGCGCCAGCCCGACCTTGGCATCGGCGACCTGCCGAGGGCCCGCCTCGCCGCGCAACTGCGCCACGATTTCCACAACTTGGCCGAGATGCGACGCGCCCATCGGTTCGCCCTTGCTGATCAGGCCGCCGCTCATATTGACCGGCTTTGTACCGGTAATCTCGGTGAAACCGGCGTCGATGAGCGCGCCTCCTGCACCCGTGGGGCAGAGGCCCAGATCTTCGCAGGCCTCGATCTCGCAGAAGGCGTCGGTATCCTGCACCTCGAAGCAGTTGATGTCCGCTGGACCTACGGCGGCCTGCTCATAGGCCTTGGCCGCCGTGATGCTGGTCGGCCCGGGATTGTGAGCGGTGGCGCTCATGCTATCGGCCGGGCACCGGAAGTCGGCGGAATAGCGCGCGACCGTGTGGCTGACACCCGCAATCTGGATCGCCTTGCCCTTTATGCCGATCCGCCGCGCCCGTTCCGGCGAGGCAAGCACGACGGCGGCAGCCCCATCGTTCGGAGCGCAGATTTCGAGCAGTCTAATCGGGTCACACACCAGCGGAGAGTTCAAAATCGCTTCCATACTGAAGGGCTTACGGTACATTGCGTTGACGTTGTGGACGCTGTTGCGGTGGTTCTTGTAAGCGACCTTGGCGATCTGCTCCTCGGTCGTGCCATAATCGTGCATGTGCCGCATCGCGCGCATTGCCCAGTAAGATGGGTTGACCGAGGTGCCTAACTCGATCTGCCAGTCGTCGTAGAGCATCTTGGGGTCCATGAACCCGCGCGGCATCTTTTCGCAGCCCAGTACGAGCACCAGATCGACCTCTCCAGACCGGATCGCGAGGATCGCCTGACGCAGTGCGACACCGCCGCTGGCACAGGCTGCCTCGATATCCAAGATCGATATATCGGTGCTGCCCAGCCGGCTGAGAATTCGCGCGCCAGATGTCGCAGGTAAATACATGCGTGCCAGATAGGCGGCCTGGATATCGCGCCATTCGACGCCCGCGTCGCGCAGTGCGTCCGAAGCGGCCTGCGCCCCCATTTCCTGATACCGCGTCTCGAAGCGACCGAAAGGGTGGATGCCCGTGCCCAGGATGACGACGTCAGACATCGAGCGTAGCCCCTAAATTGGGTACATAGGAAAAGGCGACCACATCCTTTTCTGGATCGTGCCTGACATATGGGTGGAACCGCAATGGTAGGCCTATCTCGAGCGCATCGACATCGACGTCGATGGGGGAAAGCACCCGCAACCCCTCCGTCAGCTCGACAAGGCCCAAGCCGAACGGAGCGAAGGGCGTCGGTCCGCGGTAGTCGCCGGGCGGACGATGGCGGATGACGGTGAAACTCCACAATGTGCCGACATTACCTAGGGCGACGGTCGATACGTCGCTCTGCCCGCAATTGGGGCAGATCAGCCGTTCGCCAAGCGACGTTTCCCCGCAATCGGCGCATTTGCAGCCTGCCAGGCGTACGCTGCTGATATTGTACAACTCGCCGAGCAACAGCCCCTCGCGCAAAGACACGCGAACGGGGGCCGGGCTGTCATTGGTCGATGTCATATCTGCCTTCCTCTCGGCAGAGTTTGTATACAAAAAATAACATCGCGCAATTGCCATTGCAGTTATTCGGCAGCGTTTTCGATGCGCCACAATCCTTCGAACCAGATACGAGATGCTGCCGCCGCGTCCCGGCTTTCCGTTGCTGACTGACGGCAGATGATCTCATTTTCATAGTTGCCGCGATATCCGGCTTCTTGAAATGCGTGCACCAGTTTAGCCACCGGCACCACATCTCCGTCCAGCGCCGCGCGACGCCAACGTCGCTCCTGCATGGCGGCTTTATCAAGATTGGCGAGATGGACCATGCAGACTGCGTCGATATGTCGAAAGATATCGTCTAGGAACTGCCGATCCCAATAAAGATGGACAAGATCGGCGATCACGCCGCAGGATTCTACTTGTGCTGCGATACGAGCCGTATCGCGCACCGTATGCAGAAAACTGCTGGCGTGAAGAAATGGATGAAGCGGCTCGATCCCGATGACCACGCCCGACCGACGGGCGAGGGGGCCAACGCGTTGCAGCCGTTCCGTCAAAACGGCTTCGGCAGCATAAGCGGACCGATTGCCGCCGTACCCCGGGCAGACGACCATCGCGGGAGCACCCAAGGCTTCGGCGATCGCGATTTCCTCTCGTAGCCTGGCGTCCGCTTCCGCCTCGGCCATTTCGACGATCATCAACCCTGTGTGATAGGAACTGACAGCGAGCGGACGTTCGCGGAGTAGGCGAAGTGTTTCGCCTAGCCCCGTTCGATGCACCATCTGATCCAGCAGTGCAATATGGGTAAAGCCCGATTCCAGCGCCGTATCGAGGTCGCTCGCCATATCCGCGTTGAACAGAACGCTCTGGCTGACACCAAATATAGGCCTATCATCTTTCAACTGGATCATCCCCGGCCGATTGCCCCATCAGTTTGCCCTCAGACGGGATCCCACGCAAACACATCGGCAGATACCTGCAGCGGAAATAGGCTCGGCTTGAAGGCTGGTAGAAGTTCCGATGCGAGCGTCGCGGGCGTCCAGCCATGATCGCGGTGCATTGACCGGACCGGGCGAGGCGGTGAGAACAGGAATATCTCGTTCTTGCGCACGCAGAAGATTTGGCCGGTGACATCAGCGGCCGCGTCCGAACAGAGAAAGGCTACTATGGGCGCCACTTTGTCGGCGGTCATCGTCTTGAGCCGTTCGACCCGCTCCTTCTGCGCCTCAGTCTCGGCCGGAATGCTCGCGGTCATCCGACTCCAGGCGAATGGTGCCACGCAATTGGAACGGACACCGAAACGCTGCATGTCGAGCGCGATCGAATTCGAGAGGCCGACGATCGCCATTTTTGCAGCCGAATAGTTGGATTGCCCGACGTTGCCGATGAGACCAGAGGTCGAGGTCATATGTACGAACGCACCGCTTCCTTGCTCGCGAAATACCGGGGCGGCCGCGCGTGACAGATGGAAGCTTCCACCCAGATGGACGTCGATTACGGCTTGCCAGTCTGCGGCGCTCATCTTGTGGAACATGCCGTCGCGCGAGACACCGGCATTGTTGACGATACTGTCGATCCGTCCGAAAGCCTTGATCGCGTCTTCGACGATCGACGTGGCGCCTTCAGGATCGGCGACATTGGCAAGGTTCGCTATCGCGCGACCACCCGCCGCCTCGATTTGTCCGGCGACTTCCGCCGCCGGCCCGGAATCCGTGCCGCTGCCGCTTAGTGAGCCGCCGAAATCATTGACCACTACGGCTGCGCCTTCGCGCGCGCATAACAGCGCGATTTCGCGCCCGATGCCCCGTCCACCGCCGGTTATTGCGACGACTTTGCCTGTTAGCCCGACCGGCTGCGTCATTTTGCTTCCTTTTTTTACGCGGCTTCGAAAAGTGCAGCCATCCCCTGGCCACCGCCGATGCACATGGTTTCGAGCCCGAACCGGCCCTTGCGGCGTTTCAATTCGTGCAGCATGGTGGTCATGATACGAACGCCGGTCGCGCCGATCGGATGGCCAAGGGAAATGCCTGACCCATTGACGTTAATCCGCGATTGATCGTCGAAATCCCAGCCTTTGAGCACAGCCAATACCTGTGTTGCGAAGGCTTCGTTGATCTCGACCAAATCCAGTCGGTCCCAGGACATGCCGGTCTTCTCAAACAGGCGGCGCACGGCGGGGACGGGGCCGATGCCCATGCGCGACGGGTCGCAACCTGCCGATGCCCAGCCGCTCAGATAGCCTATAGGCTGCAGCCCCAGTTCCGCGAGTTTGTTCTCGTTGACGATCAGGCAAGCCGCCGCAGCGTCATTTTGCTGACTTGAATTGCCGGCAGTGACGGTACCGCCAGACGTGATTGCACGCAGTTTCGAAAGCGTTTCGGTAGTAGTGTCGCCCCTGATGCCCTCGTCGCGGGTGAACAGCATCGGATCGCCCTTGCGTTGCGGCACCGGGACCGGCACCACTTCGTCATCGAATTTGCCCGCATCCCATGCGGCCGCTGCCCGTTGCTGGCTCTGCGCACCGAATGCATCAGCGGCTTCGCGGCTGATGCCATAGTCCTTCGCCAGATTCTCGGCGGTTTCTATCATTCCGGAAATCACGCCGAAGCGTTCCACGGGCTGCGAACGTTCGCGCCCGCGGTCGAGCCGGTCGTAGAACTGCACACTGCCTGCGCGTGCGCCGCCACGCATCGACGTGGTATAATATTCGATGTTACTCATGCTCTCGACGCCGCCCGCCAGCACGACATCGGCAGCGCCGGTCTGTACCATCATCGCGGCAGTGACGATCGATTGAAGGCCGCCGCCGCAGCGTCGATCCACTTGTGCGCCGGGCACTTCGACCGGCAGGCCCGCCGCCAGCGCAGCCCAGCGGCCGATGCAAGGTGCTTCGCTGTTGGCATAGCTCTGCGCGAAGATCACATCCTCGATCCGAGCCGGATCCACACCGCTGCGTTCGACTACAGCGGTGATGATGTGTGCCGCGAGCCGCTCCGCCGGAATGGGTGCTAGGCTGCCCAGGAACCGGCCGACGGGAGTCCGTAGCGGACTGACAATGGCAGCTCTGTTCATTCAAATAGTCCTGTGCCTAGCCTGCAGCTATCCGTCGCCATCATTCGGTAAACGTGCCTGAAAGGAGCTTTTCTTGATGCAAGCGTGCGCCGCCGTTCAGATGATCGAGCAGATGGGCGCGTTTCAGGTAGAGATGGACATCGCATTCCGCCGTAAAGCCCATCCCCCCATGTACGCGAATGGCAATAGTGGCATTGCGCAGGGCTGCGTCTGAGGCGACGAGCGATGCCGAGGCGATTTGAAGGTCGGCGTCGGCCCGACCGTCGCGCACGGCGATAGACGCAAACGCCGTTTGCGCACTCGCCGCTCGGGCGCGGATCGCCATGTCCGCGCAATGGTGGGCTATGGCTTGGAAAGCGCCTATGGGCTTGCCGAACTGCTCGCGCACTTTGGCATATTCGACCGCCATCTTGCAGGTCGCATCGGCATTGCCGGCTTGCGCCGCCGCCATCATGAGGTTGGCGCGACGCGCCAGTGGTGCTGTAGAGGTGGGAAGGAAAATTCGGGTGGCCAAGCCATTCGCCCAGGCCCGCTCAAGTCTGACCGATCCGTCCATCGGCGTCACGGACCGTAAGTCGGCCAATCCGGCGCGAGCGAAGAGAGCGATGCCGTTGTTGCCCCATCCCAGCAGCAGATCATCCGGGTGGGCATCGACCAAATGGATTTCACCGACAATCCGAACGCCGATTCTGCCAGGCCCCGCGAGCCGCGCAAAGGAGACGCGCGTCGATCCATCGATGATCGCCGCTGCCAATTCGGCATCGCCTGCCGTAGCTGCGACGTGCGCCGCCAGACTGGAGGCTAGTACCGAAGGCGATAAAAGAAATCGCCCGAACTCGCGGGCGGCGAGCACGTCTTCGACCAAAGTGAAGCCGGCGCCCCCCATATTCTCGGCCACGGATAGGCCGAATAGGCCTTGCTCGGCGAGGCCCTTCCAGCTGTCGCGATGTTCGTTCTCGCCGTCTAAATATTCCGTGCTCAGCCGCGAAACCGGGAATTGGTTACCGAGATATCCCGCAATGCTGTCGATGATCTGCCGCTGGTCCGCATCTGGGAGCAAGTCTATCATGTCACGAACTCCGCGGCAGGCCAAGTATACGCTCGGCGATGATGTTTCGCCTAATTTCTGCGGAACCTCCGGCGATTAGATAGTGGCGGTCGTCAAGATAGGAGATTGTCCAATTTCCGGTTTCGCCTGATAATTCCAGCGCGTCGGCTCCCAATATGTCCAGCGCCAGCAATCGCGCGCGCTGCAGCAATTCGCTGCAGTAAAGAAAATCCATCGACGCTTCCGCGCCTGGGGCCTGGCCTTGCCGATCCTTGGACATCGTTTCGTAGTTCATGGCCTGCAGGGCGGCGATTTCGGCGCGTAGAATAGCGAGGCGGACGCCGATGTCGTCATCATCGATTGCGGCCTTGCGTCCATCGGGACCGCTGCGCTCATGCGCCATGTCGATCAGCTTTTCGACGACATAGCGAAGGTCCGCGGCCCGTCCCACAGTCAGGGAACCGCGCTCGAACGACAAAGTCGACATTGCGACGCGCCAGCCGTTGTCTACTTCGCCAACGACATTGCTGAGCGGTACCCGAACGTTATCATAGAAGACTTCGCAGAAGTGATAGTTGTTCGCCATGGTGCGGATCGGGCGAATGCGGATGCCGGGCGTCCGCATGTCGACGATAAGCCAAGTGATGCCCTTGTGCTTGGGCGTCGTCGGACCTGTACGCACTAAAGTTTCCTGATAAGTCGCCAGATGGGCGTGGCTGGTCCAGATCTTTTGTCCATTGAGTACGAGATGATTGCCGTCGATCGTTGCTTTCAAGCGGAGGCCGGCGAGATCGGAGCCGGCGCCCGGTTCGGAAAATCCCTGGCACCAGACCAATTCACCCCGAAGGATCGAAGGCAGATAGGTGGCCTTCTGTTCTTCGGTGCCGGTCAGAATGATAGTCGGGCCGGCATGGTTGAGTGCGATGCTGAGGCAGCCGACGCCCGGTGCTCTTGCGCGGGCGCACTCTTCGTGCCAGATCATCTGTTCAACCAACGAGAGGCCCTGGCCGCCATATTCTTTCGGCCAGTTGATGCCTGCCCAGCCGCTTTCATATTTGCGCTGCTGCCATGCCAGATCGAACTCGCGCATCGGAACGCCATCATGCGGCCGGGCTTCGCTTGGCTTGTTTTCGGCTAGCCAGGTCCGGACCTTGTCGCGAAACTGGTTCTCTTCGGCGGAAAAAGCGAATTCCATGTTTCAGATCTCATCCGGTTCGGCAAAGGTGATGAGGGCATCCAAGGCGGCCGCGCCCTTACCCTGTTCCCAAACTACGAAAGGATTGACGTCGATCGAAACCAGCGTGTCGGCATTGGCTGCTGCGAAGCGCGATAGCGCGGCGAGCGCCTTTGCTAGGGCATCGGTGTCTGCGGGCTTGCCGCCGCGGACCCCTTCCAACAGAGGCCAGCTACGGATTTCACGGATCATCTTTTGCGCTTCGGCTTCGTCGAAAGGTGCAAGCCGAAGCGTACTGTCCCTCAACACTTCGACATGGATACCGCCCAGACCGAAAATGACGGCCGGCCCGAAAGTCGGGTCGACATTGACGCCAAGTATCGTCTCTATCCCCTTCGGCGCCATTGGCGCGACAAGAACGCCCTCTATGGCAGCGCTTTCATAACCGGCGGCCGTGGCGCGGGAGAGTAGAAGATCATAGCCCGCACGTACGGCCGCGCCATCCGGAACGGCAAGCAGAACGCCGCCAATCTCAGTCTTGTGCGGGATCACTGGAGAGCAGATTTTCATGACGACCGGATATCCTATCGTCTCGGCTGCCTCGACGGCCTCTTGCGCCGAATTCGCCAGGCGCTCGGGCAGCGAAGGAACACCAGCCTGCGCCAGCAACCGCTTGGCGTCGTGCTCGGACATCTCGGCATTCATGTTGCGATAGGCCGGCTGCAGGCTGATCGGCGCGGCAGCCTGCACCTTGCGCCCTTTGCCTAAAGTTACGAGACCGGCCACTGACATCCGGACACGTGCCGTTGCCAAGGTTGGTATCGATATACTTAAGGCCAAGGTCAAGGCCCTTCCAGCTGTAATCAACACCCGCCGCCCAGTCGACAGCATCCGGGCCGCCGCGGCTTTCATTTTCAACCGTCTGGTAACCAAGCCAGCCGTTCAGCGTAAAGCCGCTGTCCCACAACGGTGCTTCGCCGGAAAGGCGCGTATACGTTTCCGTGCCGCTATCGGCGAAATAATCAGGCGACCAGGTGAAGCTGAGCTTGCCGCTGGCAGGGCCAAAGTCATGGCCAATCGCCCCAATCACTTCATAGAAGTTGTAATCGTAACTGCCCGCAACGCCGGGATACGTCGTTTCCATGACGCTCAGGTCAACATCGAAGGCATTGGCAAGCGTGGTTTTATAGCCACCGTAATAATCAAGCTCCATGCGCGCATTGGCGGCATCGTTGAAATCGACGTTGGATGCCCAGATGCCAAGATAAAAGCCGCTGTCATGCTCCCAGTCGATACTGCCCTGCAGGGCGGGCTTTTCATCGGATTGTGAAATGCCGCGGTCGCGGTAATCGGTCACGCCGGTCAGCGTTGCGGAAAAGCTGCCCCAAGGTGTTTCGGCCTTCGGCGCCTCTTCCTGCTTTTCTTCTTGAACGATTGTTTTTTCCGCGCCGGCTTCTGCAGCCATGGCGATGGAAGGTATTAAAACCAGTGCGGCTATTATCGCCGTCATCCGCAACATCATGGCGCCTGCCCTTTTTTGCCCGAGCGGCACGAAGAAAGCTTGATTATTTGGAAATCCAGCCCTTCTCGTGATCCACAAATATCCTGAACCAAAGTTCGAGGACGAGCAAGGAGAAAACCTGACGCATGAACAGCGCTTCGCCGGCCTTCGCGCCCGCCATAATGCGGCGCACAGCCGCGTAATCAAACATGCCGCGGCGCTTGATGCTGGCTTCGGAAAGGCAGGTTTCAACCATTTCACGAAGGGGATTGGTGCCAAGGCATGTTTCCAGCAGGTTTTTATGCTGTGGCAATTCATGCGGCTTGGCCGGCTGGCCCGCAAGGCCCGGCATGACGCGGTCAACGTAGTTGCGCAGCAACGTCTTGCGCCCCTTGCCGCCGCGGCGCAGATGATCCGGCACGCCCAGCATGAATTCCGCCATTTTCGGGTCGGCAAACGGCAGGCGGCAGGCAACGCCATTGGCCATGGTCATTTTGTTAAACGGCGTCAAAACACCATCCGGTAAAAAATGCTCCCGCTGGTGCGCTACCATAGATGCCATCAGCGTTGGCCAGCCGGCGGGGTTTTTCTGCTGGTCGGCAAAGGTGCCTGCAACCTGCGCCAGCGCGCCGACGGAAATTTCCTGCTTGTCGCGTGAATCAAAAACCGCGGCAAGGCACATATGCTGCTGGTACAAAGACCCGCCGCGCACGGCTTCCGCAAAATCGAACAGCTTCTGGCGGGTGCGCTGGCCAATATTGCCGCGCGTGCCAATTTTGCGCGCCAGCATGGAAACTGGCAGCAGCGATTTAAATTCGCGCATCACGCCATATAGTGAAATGGGCATTTTATTTGCCGCCAGCAACGTATCGTGCAGCGGGTAATTGGCAAACAGCGCATCCGCGCCCGTGCCCGCGACAACGGCCTTCAGGTTCTGCCCCGCCGCGCGCGCCATAAGGCTGGACAGCAGAATTTCCGGCTCCGCCACCGGTTCATCAAGCGCCCAGATCAATTCGGGCAGGCGGTCCATGTATTCGGGCAGGAATTCAACTTCTTCATGCATAGCGCCAACGCGGCCTGCAATCTCCGAAACCGGCGGCACGCCATCCCGCGAGACATCGAAGGGGGCCGAAAAAACGCGCAGCGGGCGCGTTGATTTTTTCGACATGATGTGCAGGATTGCCGCGCTTTCAAGATCCGCACCGGCGAATGCGCCATACGGCACGTCATCAAACTGGCGCAAATGCACGCTGTCTTCCAGCAATTCGTCGAAGCGTTCCTGAAAATCCGCATCGGTTTTCAGCACGGGGTCGGGCGCGGCAAAGGTTTCCCATTGCCAGTATGGCTCGATCATCACGTGCAGGCCATGGTTCCAGATAAGGCGGTGGCCGGGCGGCAGGCTGTGGATGCCCTTGAACATGCCGGCGGTACCGGGGCTGTAATGCAGCGACAAAAACGCATCCACCCCTACCATGTCAGGCATCATGCGCACGGCGGGGTGTTCCAGCAGCGACTTGATTTCGGAGGCAAAGACGAACGATCCTGATTGCGTTGTGGTGTAATACAGCGGCTGCACGCCCAACTGGTCACGCGCCATGAAGACGAGGTCTTTTTGCATGTCGTGAATGGCGAAAACAAAAACGCCGCGCATCTGGTTGACGCAGTTGGGGCCAAGCGTCTGGTACAGCTTTAAAACAACTTCGGTATCCGTCTGGGTGCGAAACTCATGCCCCCGCGCCTCCAGCTTTTTGCGCTGTTCGTTGTGGTTATACAGCTCCCCCGCAAAAACAATCGCGTGTTTGCGGTCTTCGCTGTAAAACGGCAGCCAGTTTTCGGACGGGTCGATGGTGGCAAGGCGGCGCACGCCCATGTAGACGGGTGCTTCAATATGAAAGCCCTCCGCATCCGGCCCGCGGTGGTTCAGCTTGCGCACCATGGTCTGCAGGACGGAAAGTTCCTGCGCGTGGCCAAGATAGCCCGCAATACCGCTCATGCCTGTGCTTCCTTCATATTTTCCTGCGCGGCTTTTTCCTGCGCCTTCTCCTGCGCGGGCGTCAGCTGCTTTTGCGGCGGCGTCACGCGTATCAGCGTAATCTGGTTGCGCTGGCGCTTCAGCACCTCGAAGCGGAAATCATAGAAGTTGAACATCTGCCCCACGGCGGGAATGCGCTGGGTTTCAAACAGCAGCAGCCCCGCAAGGGTTGAATATTCTTCATCCGGCAAGCGCCATTCAAAGTCGCGGTTCAGGTCGCGGATGGTGACCTTGCCGTCGGCAATATAGGTGCCGTCCGGCTGCGGGCGCACGCCCGACACCGCAATGTCATGCTCGTCATCAATCTGGCCGACGATTTCCTCAAGAATATCCTCCATCGTCACCATGCCGGTGACGATGCCGTATTCATCCACCATGATGGCAAAATGCTCGCGGCGACGGCGGAATTCCTGCAGCTGGTCCAGCAGCGTGGTGGATTCAGGAATAAACCACGGCTCCATCATCGCATTGTTCACGTTAACCTTGGCAATATTGCCGTTGCAGTTGCGCAATTCCTGCAGCAGCAGCTTGGTATGAATAACGCCGACGATATTATCCGGCGTGTCCTTCCAGACGGGAATACGGGTGAAGGCGCTTTGCAGCACTTCATCCACCACCTGCGGCACGGGGGTATCAAGGTTGATCATGTTCACGTTCTTGCGGTGAACCATGATTTTTTCAACCGTCACATCGGCAAGGTCCATGATGGAGCGCAGCATGGCGCCCTTGGCCTGCTCGACTTTTTCCTCCGCATCGGAGCTTTTGAACAGCTCGATCGCGCCGCGCAATTCTTCCTCGTGCGCGGTTTCGGAATGGCCCTTGGTATCAATGCCGAACAGCCGGAAGGTAAACCCGACGACCTTGCCAACAGTAATGGTGACGGGCGAAAAGACCAGCACCACAAACTTCACCGGCCCCGCCAGAATAAGCGCCATGCGGTCCGCATGCATCAGCGCATAGGTTTTGGGCATGACTTCGGCAAAGACGAAAACGATAACCGTCACGCCCAGCGTCGCAATCGCAATCCCCCGCTCCCCGAAAAACTGCATAAGGACGGAGGTTGCCAGGGCGGAGGCAAAAATGTTCATGAACGAGTTGCCGAGCAGCAGGGCGGAAATAAGCTCTTCCTTTTTCTCCCGCAGTGCCAGCACCAGCGTTGCCTTTTTCTGGCCTGTATTTTCAAGCGCCACCATGCGCGCGCGGGATGCGCCCGTCAGCGCCGTTTCCGCCCCCGCAAAGAACCCCGATGCAATCAACAGCGCCACAAAGGCCGCAAGGTCAAACCAGTAATTTGGAGACATGGAAACTACCTAACTTTCAGGAAACAAAATTCTTCTGCAGGAACGCCGCAAGCGCTGCGGCATCGACATCCCGCGCAACGAAGGACCGGCCGATGCCGCGGGCGAGGATGAGGGTGAGCTTGCCGTCTTCCGCTTTTTTGTCACCGCGCATTTTTTCCAGCACCTCGTCTGCCCCGGCTGTGAACGGGGCTTTTGTCATCAGCTCCAGATTTTTCAGATGACGGGCAACCTTGCCCGCATCTTCCGCCGGGCACAGCCCCAGCGCCACCGAAAAGTCGAAGGCCAATTTTATACCAATCCCAACCGCTTCGCCATGCAGAAGCCGGCCGTCGAATTTGCCAATCGCCTCGAGCGCGTGGCCGAAGGTATGGCCGAGGTTGAGCAGCGCGCGGATGTCTTTGGTTTCGGTTTCATCGGCCGCAACAATATCCGCCTTCGACTGGCAGCTGACGCGCACGGCTTCTGACAAAGCGGCAACGTCGCCCGCCAACACAGCCTTGCCGTTTGCCTCGAGCCAGTCAAAAAACGCGGCATCATTGATGAGGGCGTATTTGACAATTTCGGCATAGCCCGCCCTGCGCTCCCGCTCCGGCAGGGTCGTCAGTGTTTCCGTATCAATCAACACGGCCTTCGGCTGGTAAAAAGCGCCAACAAGATTCTTGCCGTGCTTGGTATTGATGGCCGTCTTGCCGCCGACCGAACTATCGACCTGCGCCAATAGAGTCGTGGGGATTTGCACAAACGGCACGCCGCGCAATAGCATGGCGGCAGCAAAACCGGTAATGTCCCCCACCACACCGCCACCGAGAGCGATAAGGGTTGATTTACGGTCTAACTTATAACTTAAGCATTTCTCGATAATGTATTGCAGATGATCGAAACTTTTGGTTTCTTCTCCCGCCGGCAAAATAATGGGCGGTGCGGGCGTAAAGCCTGCGGCCTCCAGCGCTTTCATGGTATCGATAAGGTGGATTTTGGCGACCTGCGCATCTGTCACAATGCAGATTTTGCGGGAGGCCAGCAGCGGCTTCAGTCGCGCCCCCGCCGTCTTCAACACGCCCGCGCCGATGGTAATGTTGTAAGATGCTGAAGCGGCGGCAACATGAACAGTATTATCAGCCATTAAGCGCTCTTTCCTGCAGTTTCGCGTTTATCAATTTCCGCCATGATACGGCGGGCCATTTCCTTGGGCGACTGGTGGTCGGTCACCAGTGTAATATCGGCTTCGGCATAAATGGGGTAACGTTTATCAATCAGCTCCTGCAACTTTTCCGCACGGTCAACGCCGCGCAGCAACGGGCGGTGATCGGTCCGCGAAGTTCGCTCCACCAAAGTATCAAGGCTGGCTTTTAACCATACTGAAATTGAATGTTCTTTTATCGCTGCGCGAATTTCCGGCTGGATGAAGCCGCCGCCGCCGGAGGCCAGCACTTTATCCCCCGCCGCCAGCAGGCGCAGCATGACCTTTTTCTCCCCGCTGCGAAATTCAGCTTCGCCCAGGGTTTCAAAGATTTCCGGGATCTTCATGCCTGCCGCTTTTTCAATTTCCTTGTCTGCGTCAACAAAAGGCAGCTTCAGCAGGCGCGAAAGCTCCGCCCCGACCCGGCTTTTGCCAGAGCCCATCAGGCCGACCAGAACAATGATTTTAGCCGAATTATGCATTTTTTCCCGCAAATACAACGTGTTATATTCGCAGGCCTCGGGGCTGAAATCAAGCCCGTCCGGCATTTTTTATCTTATGAAAAAATACTATTGACGGACACCTCGTCGTTATGTAATAAGTAATCAGCTTTATGGTATATACCCCTCTGGTGAGTCGAGCGATCTTCGCAAAAATTCACCAGAAGAGTGTAGCCAGAACGCGAACCACGAAGTATGTTGCAAGGCATGCTTCAGGACAGTGCATTACAAATGTCCATAAATATATAGAGAGTACTTATGCTATCCAGACTGATTATGGCTCTTGTGTTTATGGGTATTATCGCTGTCGCAGGTGGTTTCGTGGCTCTGGCGGCCTGGGATGTTCCCGTATCGCAGACACCTGTTGAGAAAGCGCTCGACTCTGCTCATTACCTTGATAAGAGCATTTAAGCTTTAAGCGCACAATTAAACAGCTGTTTGCAGGGTTCACCTTCCGGGGTCGAATCAGCGGTGCTTTGCACCCTTGATTCGAGATTGGAAAACGGGCCAGCCAAATACCCTTAAGGTACTCAAATATGGGGCTTTTTAGGTATGTAGGGCGAGAGATGAAGACTGCAGAGTGATGCACGGGTTATTGTGAAAAAGACAACGATATTCATGGGTTTAGTGGTTATGCTCAACTACGGCATTAACTCCATGCAATACTAAAAATAATTTTTCACATATTCCCCCTTGCAATTCCGTTATGGATGCGGCTTTATGTCTTAAAGTTCACTTGTTACGGAGGAGTATAGGCTCGATTAGACCGCTAGAACCGGCTGATTTTGCTTATACAAAGAAACTTTACAAAGGAGAAAACTACAAATGGCTCGTCCAGGTCGTCCCAGAATGCCCAAGGCTCCCCTTCCCGGGACCGTTGACGCATTCCTCGATATGCTGATCGCTGAACGCGGTGCAGCACTCAACACCCGCCACGCTTACGAGCGTGACCTCGCGGATGTCTGCTCTTTCCTTAAGAAAGCCGGCAAAGATATCGATAATGCAAACACCATCGAACTCAAATCCTATCTGAATGAACTCGGTTCCCGCGAAAACGCGAAAAGCAAAGGCGGCGGCAAAACTGCTGTCCGTACCATTGCCCGCCGCATCTCTGCGCTGCGCCAGTTCTACGGCTTCCTCGTTTCCGAAGGCAAACGCTCGGATGATCCGACGTCCACCATCGAAAGCCCGAAGCAAACCCGCACCCTGCCGAAAATTCTGAGCGAAGATGAAGTCACCGTACTCATCAACACCGCACAGAAACAAGGCGGTCCGGAAAGCATCCGTCTCGTCGCCCTTCTGGAAATCCTGTATGCCACCGGCCTGCGCGTTTCCGAACTGGTTGGCCTGCCCCTCACCGCTATCGGCCCCGACAGCCGCTACCTGACTGTCGAAGGCAAAGGCGGCCGCGAGCGCATGGCTCCCCTGTCCGAACCCGCCCAGAAAGCCATGAAAGGCTACATGGACATCCGCACCAAGTTCCTGATGCCCGACCGCACCGACAGCCAGAGCAAATGGCTCTTCCCGTCGCGTACCTCGGAATCCGGTCACCTGACCCGCCAGCGCTTCGCGCAGCTCCTGAAAGAGCTGTCCCGCAACGCCGGCATCGATCCGGAACGCGTCAGCCCGCACGTTCTCCGTCACGCTTTCGCGACCCACCTGCTGAAGCACGGCGCAGACCTGCGCTCTGTCCAGAAAATGCTCGGCCACGCCGACATCGCCACGACCCAGATCTACACGCAAGTGGTCGGCGATCAGGCGAAAGCCGCTACGGAAAAACACCCCCTCGCGAAAGCAGTGGGCTAATTTTTCCGGCACATAGATAAAGACGAAGGGGGAGCCTTATAAGCTCCCCCTTTTTCTATGCGCATTTCCCAAACGACAAAATAAGCATTTACATAGCACCGGATGAATTTCCTTCCCGACGGTTGGTGCGGCAACCATTGATATTGCCTTCAATCAAAAGCCAAGGAGATTGACCATGAACGCACAAGAAATCGACATCAACGACATCACCGAGCATATGGAAGTTAAATCTGCTGACGGCAAGCACGTCGGCGTTGTCGACCATCTGGACGGCGATGACCAGATCAAGCTGACCAAGAGCGACAAAGACGCTGGCGGCAAGCACCACTTCATCCCCCTCGAGTGGGTTGATCATGTGGATGCGCATGTCCACCTGTCCAAAACCGCCGCCGATGTGCGTGCGGAATGGCAGAACTAAGCTTTACTGCCTTAGCGGCATAAAAGAAAAGGCAGCGCCTTCGCGGGTGCTGCCTTTTCTTTGTGCTGCAATGAAGGAAGATTCTTCGCTGCGCCCTACCCCAGCTTCATGCGCATAAACGGGTTCTGGCTGCGCTTGTTGTCGCCGGTTCTGGCGAGCGCTTTTTCAAACGCGTAGCAAAGGCTGTTGTGGTTCCAGCCCATATCGCCCCACTGTTCGCCAAACTGCTTCAGCCCGGCGGCGAGGTTGGCGAGAGGCTCGCATGTCTGGCCGATGCCCTGTTGTTCGATCAGCTGCGCGGCTTCCTTGGCGAGGCGCTGGAAGACCGGCACGGCCGCGGCTTCAAAATACTCCCCGCCTTCGCGGAAGTCGGGTTTTTTGTAGGTCTCAATGGCATCCTGGATGCGCGTGATGATGGCTTGCTCGGTTTGATTTGTCATGTTTTCTGCGCCTTTTCTTTATTATTATATTATTGAGTATAAATAAACTCATTATGAGTATAATGCAGATATGGAACGATTCTGTCAAATATAAACGCATCCGACCTTTGCAAAAATCATCCATATTTACTATAAGGATGCTTCAATCCGCCCGACTGGAGCCCGCATATGCGGACGGCTGTTCACGGCGGGTCTATGGAAGGCGAGTGCATGTACCATCTGGAATTTGAAAAACCCGTCGTCGAGCTGGAAGCGAAAATCCTTGATCTGCAGAACATGGATAAAGGCGGCGGCGTCAACCTGAAGGAAGAGATCGAGCGCATTCAGGAGAAGGCCGACCGTATTCTGGCGCAAACCTATTCCAAGCTCACCGCTGACCAGAAAGTGCAAGTCGCCCGCCACCCCGCGCGCCCGCATTTCGTCGATTACACGAAACGCCTTATTCAAGATTTTACCCCCCTCGCTGGCGACCGTTTGTTTGGCGAAGATTCCGCTCTGCTGGGCGGCCTTGGGCGCTTTCGCGGCCAGTCCGTCGTGGTCATGGGCCAGGAAAAAGGCTCGGATACCGCAACCCGCATTCACCACAACTTCGGCATGTCGAAGCCCGAAGGCTATCGCAAGGCGCAGCGCCTGATCGCGCTTGCCAGTCAGTTCCAGCTGCCCATCGTGACGCTGGTGGATACCGCCGGCGCCTTCCCCGGCATTGAGGCGGAAGAACGTGGCCAGTCCGAAGCCATCGCCAAATCCATTGAAAGCTGCCTGCGCGCAACCGTGCCGGTTATTTCCGTCATCATTGGCGAAGGCGGGTCCGGCGGCGCAATCGCCATTGCCACCGCTGACCGCGTGATGATGCTGGAGCATTCCATTTACTCCGTCATTTCGCCGGAAGGCTGCGCTTCCATTCTGTGGCGCTCCGCCGAATTCGCGAAGGACGCCGCGCGCGCCCTTAAATTGACGGCGCAAGACCTGAAGCAGCTCGGCATCATCGACACCATTATCGAGGAACCGATGGGCGGCGCGCACCGCGAGCCCGACCGCACAATCGACGTCGTCGGCGATTATATCGAGGCTTCCCTCACCGACCTTTCCAAGCTTGACGGCCCGACGCTGAAAACGCGCCGCCGCCAAAAATACCTCGAGATGGGGCATACACTTTAACAAGCCCGTCTTACGTACGACGACTGAATATTGATATTACATTGATACTACGCTGGCATTATACCGGCCGCCTTTAGTGGCGATTATTGATAACCGGCGAGTCCCGGCGCGGGACCGGCCAAATTATTTCGGGCTGCGGCATTGTGCGGCGGCCACTATATTTTTACGCTCGTCATGTCAGACAAAAATTCAACGGCCCTGCTTGCGGCCATCGTGCAATCATCGGATGACGCCATCATCAGCAAACGGCTGGATGGCACCATTTTAACGTGGAACGGCGCGGCCGAGCGGTTGTTCGGCCATAGCGCGGCGGAAGCTGTGGGCCAGCACATCCGCCTTATCATTCCCGCCGACCTGCATGATGATGAAAACCGCATCCGCGCAAAAATTTTAAACGGCGAAAAAATCGATCATTACGTTACGCAGCGCCTGCACAAGGACGGCACGTTGCTGGAAACCGCCCTCTCCGTCTCCCCCTTGCGGGATAAAGACGGCGCCATCATCGGCGCATCAAAAATTCTGCGCGACCTCAGCAGTCTGAAGAAGATGGAAGAAGTATCGCGCCGCCTTGCCAGCGACCTGCAGGAAATGACGCGTATTGCCTGCCATGACCTGCGGGCCCCGCTGCGCGACATCAACCAGCTCTCGCGCTGGATACGCGAAGACTTGCCGATGGATATTCCCGCCGACTGCGCCGAAAAATTCGACCTTATCGCCAGCCGCACCCAGCGCATGGAAAAGCTGCTGGATGATATTGCCGCCTATTCCGATGCGCACATGCAGGCAATGGACAATTCGAGCGAGATTATCAGCGTCGCAGAAATAGTGCAGGGTGTCTTGAAATGGCTCAGCCCGCCGCCGGGCCTCAACATCACGCTGTCGCCGCTGCTGGCAGGCGCGCGGGTGCGCAGCATGCCGCTGACGCTGGTTTTTGTCCACTTGATCGACAATGCAATCCGCCACAACGACAAGGCGGAAAAAAGAATTAACATTGATATGGAAGACCACGATGCCAGCTATGTCTTCAGCGTGGCGGATGACGGCCCCGGAATTGCGCCGGAATACCACGAAAAAGTTTTTGGTCTGTTTCAGACCTTGAAACCACGCGACATTTCCGAAGGCAGCGGCATGGGCCTTGCGCTGACACGTAAAATTCTGCTGCAGGCGGGCCAAAAAATATGGATTGAAAGCCCCCCCGAAGCTGGCGTAAAGTTCCATTTTACATGGCAAAAACAGTTATCATGAACAATACGCTTGAAATCGTTAACCCCCTTCACAAGAACGTCAGCATTCTGCTGGTGGAGGATAACGATATTGACGCCATGGGCGTGAAGCGCGCCTTTGCCCGTGAAAAGATTGACAACCCCCTGCATCGCGCCGAAGACGGCGTAGCCGCGCTTGAACTGCTGCGCTCCAGCGACAGCCGCCAAATTCGCCAGCCGCGCATTATGCTGGTCGATATTAATATGCCGCGCATGAACGGCCTCGAATTCATTGCGGCGCTCCGGCAGGATGAAACACTGAAACGCTCGATTGTTTTTGTCCTCACCACCTCCAAAAGCAAGCAGGACCAGATTGACGCGTATAACCTGAACATCGCGGGTTATATCATCAAGGACAGCTCCGGCAGCGACATGGCGCAGATTGTGGATATGCTGCGCCACTACTGCGATACAGTCGAACTGCCGGATACGCCGCGGATCAATTAAGGCTTTGCCCCACGGCACGCTTGACAAGCCCTCCATTTTGCCATAATTATTGCGGCATATCCTGCAACCGGAGCGCTTTTATGTCCCTCTCCCCCAAGGCCAATGCGGCCTATCAACGCTATTCCAAAGGCCCGCTTTATTCGGCGCGCGAGTTGATAAAGGCTGAAACTTTTCTGGCGCTGGACGGGTTTATTCGCGTGGAAGATAGTATCTCCCTCGGCATGCGTATTTATAACAAGGCCGATCAATCCACCGGCAGCGCCTCTGTTTATCTGGATGAATTGAACTGCCACCCCAACAACAGCGGCACCGTCATCATCAGCCAGCCCGGACAGGAAATGTATGTTGGCACTATCTGGGAATACGTGAAGCAAAAGCAGGCTGCCACCCCGCGCGCGCCGCTTTCAACGCTGCTCAAAAAACTCAATCCCTTCCGTTAATTTTTAAAAAGGCCACAGACCGCAATGAACTTCCAGCCCTGCGAAGATATTTTCGTCGATGACATCATCCGCTGGGTTGAGCCCATCTGGGCGCCGCCCGCGAAAAAGCGCGGCAAGCCCGATGCCATCGGCCAGCAACGCATCACCGCCGCCGTGACGGACATTGACGAACTCGTGCATTTGAAAGTGCGGGAAATTGAAACGCTGTCCTTCAACGACGGCATCGAACCGCAACCGCTGAAAATAAAATCCGGCGACGAAATCCGCCGCAAGGTTTCCTCCCTCGCGCAAGGAGCCTGCGAAAAAACCGCGGATTAAATTTATTTACCCCTGAATGCGCAGAAACAGGCCGCAATCTTTTTGCGTCACGCTTTCATTGTAAGTATACGTGGCACCGAAAGGCATAAAGCAGCTGGTCTGCTTGCCGTATGCCTGCACATAGCCGGTGGACGGGTTACCATCGTCCAGTTTGCGGTCAATCTGCGCCGCATAGCCGGGGGTCAGCGGCATAGAGCCGTCAACCGTCGCGGTAGGCCGCGTATTCGGTGCTTTTTGCAAAACAAGCACGGTTCCCGCAACACCCGTGCCGTTCGTTTGCGGAGAGTTTAACGGCACAGAACCATCCCCATAGCCCACAACAAATCCACCGTCGATTTTTGCAGCCGGATGTGTCACGCCCCACTGCGGTGTAACAACAGACGTCAGCGAATCCGAGGTCAGGCCTGTAATGAGGTTCGCTTTGAACAAATGTATCCAGAAAAGTTCTGTCTCGTCCCCGATCGCCGTTGCCGGGTTCGGCATTCCTGCGGCCGGCAATTGAGGGAGATAGCCAGCACTTTCCCAATTGATAGCGCCCACAATCCCATCACCCCCCGTAAACAAGGGCGGATTGCAGTTTGCATTACAGCCGGGAATGCGCGTTGAAGCACCGGAAATATCACCGGGAACGCCATTATAAGTGTCACGAAAAGTGCTCACAGCCGCCTCAACACCCTTTACCTGTGCAATGGTGGATGTGATGCGGGCATTATTGACAAGTTCCTGCCCTTTTAGAATACCGCCGATGAGAAGGCCGATAATCGTCATCACAATTGCAAGTTCGACCAGCGTAAAGCCTTTTTGCATGAAATGCCCCATCTGCCTGAAAACATGTCCGAATAACAGCCAACGCCGGTTTGTATTGCCAGCGTATGTTAGTTAAACGCACGCCGAAGGCCATCCCCTGCGCGATAAATGACAGGTTGCACCTGCGCCGCCCAGTTGAGCAGCGAGGCGATGAGGATATGGTCCTTGCGGGCATCGGCAAGGTAGCGGCTATATGTACCGCCGTGAGCATAGGGGTTGGGGGCTGCCAGCGGCATCAGCATAAGCGCGGCCAGAAAGGCGCCCGCCAGCAACAGGCGCAGCGCGCGCGGGTCCGCATTCATTTTAATCCTGCCGGTGCGTATCAACGTTTCCGGCAGCACCATTAACCCCCGGAACAACGTCATCATCACGACCGACAGCGACACGACGAGAGAGATAGTCGGGATATACAGCGCCTCGACGTAATCTTTCCCCTCCTCCGTTGCAACTGTATTGTCATCATGCTTGCGGCGGTCATCCGCCAGTTCCTGCAGCATGCTATCAATCATCTTCTTGTTGCCGGGCAGCACGTATTTTTTGAAGAAATCTTCTTCGTTCAACAGCATGCTTTCAACCGGCGGCAATTGCGGGTTGATGCCCAGCACATCCATGAATTCCTTTTCGCTGAGGCCGGGCGGCAGACGGTCGCCGAATTTTTCGTGCCACTTGCCCTTCGCCTGCTTGTCAATCAAGGCGGCGACGGTGGTTTTAAAAGACTCGCGGTCATAAACCCAGTCGTCAGGTAGCGTAAAATCTTTCATGCCGAATTTATAGCGGATGGACTGCTGCACCTGGTCGCGGATCAGCTTTTGTGTCTTGGGCTCTTTTAAAAAATCATCCTTTTCGGTGATGGTGGGCGGATAGCCGGATTTGCTGGTGAATTCCGCAATCGCCTTTTTCTGGCCCTGCTCCAGTGCCGGACCGGTGTCGATGTCAGGGCAGTCGCCGCGCTTGCCGCAAATAGCGTTCACCGCGCCCGCATAGGCAAGGCCGCTGCGCATCGCCTGCCCGACCATGACGGAAAGGGTTTGCCGGAAATCGCGCACGGCGGTCTGGTATTTTACCCAGCCTGCATCAATCTGCCCGTCTACATCCACCGCCGCTTTTTCCGCCTGAGCCTCAATGCCGGCGCGATCGAGCGTCTTCAAATACAGGTCGGAGGCGTTTTTGTACGGCGCATAATATTTGCTATAGAACTGCTGCGCCGCCGTCCTGGCGTATTGGTCGCGGGCGGTGGTGACTTTTTCGACATATTTTTTGTACTGGTCACCGGGGGAGAACCAGACGCCCTTCAGCGCCGCGCGCTCCACAATTTCTTCCTTGTTGTCTTTCAAATCCTGCAGCACGCCGTCGGGATGCATCATCCAGAGGGCGGAAACAATCACGCGGGCGGCCTTCATGTCGGCCGTGCCCTGCTTGTCATCGCAGAACTGCAGGTCGCCAAGGGTAATGGCGCAATCCTCAAGGCCCGCCCGCAGCATCAGCATATAGCGGGCGTTCTGCCGTTCCTGCCATGTGGTGCGGTCAATGACAAAGCTTTCAATCAGCAGTTTCTGCCCTAAAAACATCGCGGGCCACGCCATGAGCAACAGCGCGATAAAGACTTGCGGCCGGTAGCGACCCGCGCTCATCACCGCCACCAGCAGGCCAAGGCAGGGCATAATGCTCAGCATTACATCCAGCGGTTCCAGCTTCAGCGGCGCGGCATAAGCACCACCGTCCACCGAGACGGGAAAGGTATGACGGAAGATAGACAGGAACGGCAGGATGCAGACCAGCGCAACCCCCAGAAACAGCGCCCAGTCGCGGCGGCTGCGCAGGCGGAAGCCGGTATTTTCAAACACACCCAGCACCAGCAGCGTAAAGCCATAGGCCGAAACCGTGCGGCCGAAATACTGGAGGTTGGTGATTTCCTGCGGGTTGGATTTAACGCTGCCGGCCACTTCCAGCAGCTGCATGTTAAACACCGCCTCAGCGCCAATGTAAAAAAGGCTGAAGACAAACAGCATCAGCCCGAAGGGGGTGAAAAACGGACGGTTCTTTTTTTTGCCTGTGCTGCCCTGCATAGGTCAATAATACCACAAGGCGGTAAACAGGCGTCAGCGGGTTTTTTGCGGGCGGTTTTTGGGTTTAACGGCTGCCCGCCGCATTCTTGACAGGTGCCATATTCAGCCGTCGCTGCACCATGCCCACCTGCGGGCTGGTTTTTGCCGCCGCACGGAAATATTCCATGAGGAAGACGCGCAGCGCGCCTGTAAATGATGCCCCCGCCGCCTTCATATCATCCACCGCGCCGCACAGGTCATGGACAGAACAACCTTCAATGCCCGCGACTTCCTTCAAGGCATCCCACATTTCAGGCTCCAGCCGCACACTGGTGCGGCGGTCGTGAATACGGATGTTCTTGCTGACCAACCCGCCGTAAGGTTGCGCAATTTGCAGTGAAACATCCATAGGTTGTATTTGAGAAGTAGCCGGTGAAATGTCAGCCATGATTGTGCCCCCAATCGTTCAGTCATCATACGTATGTACTTATTTTAAGACCAAAAAAGACCATATACAACTGTTAATTGTATTTAAACAAATGTTACAACATGCGGCTGTATGATAAAAACCCGCCCCTCACGCCCGGCAATGTTCCGCACCCATTGGTTTTTCCCAAAATGCGGCTGCATGCTTTTTTATGCAGCAATATTTTTGCAGGAAAGCGCCGCAAGTCCCTTCATCCAAGTGTTTTTCTGCAGTACCGGCCTATCTTGAAAAAACGGTTGGCTCACCTTCGCTTTATCATAATCTAACCCTTGTGATAAAATGGAGGGATGTGCAGTTTAAATGTGCATTTTCAAGGGGAAGCCGCGCTGTTCGGTTTGCGCTTTCTCCCCGTTGGGGTGCGGCTAAACTTGTTTTTAAAGGGCTGGAGGCTCATAGTATCTCGGCATGTGGCATTTCAAGTTCAAATCCTTCCTCGGCGAAGACCTGTCCGACAATATCCCCGCTATTCGCAAGAATTGCGATATTGGCGGCTGCGACGGGTTGGGCGAATTCCGCGCGCCCAAATCACGCTATGAACTGCGGGATTATTACTGGTTCTGCCTTGACCACGTGCGCGAATACAATGCCAACTGGGACTTCTTCAAGGGCATGAGCCGCATTGAAATCGAGCATCACATGCACAAGACCGCCGTGTGGGACCGCCCGACATGGCGTTCAACGCAAGCCGGCTTCAACGAGGAAAAAACCCGCCAGCGCATATATGAAGCCTTCACCAAGGGCGAAAGCGTTTTTGGCGACTTCAGCGGCCGCGGGCCGGAAGATGAAGAACCAGTCGAAGCGCATATCGACATCCGCACCATTCCCCACCCCACAATCGAAGCGCTGGCGGTGCTTGATTTGTACCCGCCCATCGATTGGGACCAGGTGAAGATACGCTACAAGACCCTTGCCAAAAAATACCATCCTGATACGAACAAGGAAGACAAAACGGCAGAAGAACTGCTGAAAAAAATCAACCTTGCCTATTCCATCCTCAAGTTATCCTACCAACATTATACAAACCTCGAGAAGTGACGTTATGACCGCCTCCGCCAAGCGCATCCCCGACATCATGGTTTCCGTCAAGCAACTCTTCGGCATTGATACCGATGACATGCAGGTACCCGCTTTTTCCCAGCGCACCGAAAACGTGCCGGAAGTAGATGAAGCTTACCGTTTTGACAAAAACACGACCCTCGCCATTCTGGCTGGCTTCGCACACAACAAGCGCGTCATGGTGCAGGGCTATCACGGCACGGGTAAGTCAACGCACATTGAACAGGTGGCAGCGCGCCTCAACTGGCCCTGCATCCGCATCAACCTCGACAGCCACGTTTCCCGCATCGACCTTATCGGCAAGGATGCGATTACGCTGAAAGAAGGCAAGCAGGTGACAGAGTTTAAAGAAGGCATCCTGCCCTGGGCGCTTAAAAACCCCGTCGCCATCGTGTTTGATGAATACGACGCCGGCCGCCCGGATGTCATGTTCGTCATTCAGCGCGTGCTGGAATCCGAAGGCAAGCTGACGCTGCTCGACCAGAACGAAGTCATCCGCCCCCATACCGCCTTCCGCATTTTTGCGACCACCAACACGGTTGGCCTTGGCGACACCACGGGCCTGTACCACGGCACCCAGCAAATCAACCAGGGCCAGATGGACCGCTGGAACATCGTCTCCACCCTCAACTATTTGCCACAGGAACAGGAAGTTGAAATCATCCTCGCCCGCGCGCCCGCCTACAAAACGGATGAAGGCAAAAAAACCGTCACCGCAATGGTGCGCATGGCCAACCTGACCCGCAAGGGCTTCATGGCCGGCGACCTTTCCACCGTTATGTCGCCCCGCACCGTCATTCACTGGGCGGAAAACGCGCAGATTATGGGCGACCTTGATTTCGCCTTCACCCTCACCTTCCTCAACAAGTGCGACGAGCTTGAAAAATCCATCGTCGCTGAATACTACCAACGCTGCTTCGACCGCGCGATTTTGAAGAAGGAAGATTAAGCACTCATATTCGAGGCCACGGCAATGTCCGACCAGCATGACCCCATAGAAAACTTCAAGCTTGCGACGCAGTCGACGGCGCGCGCCTTGTCAGGGCGTGAGGATGTGGAAGTGTCGTTCGGCGGCCACCTAGCCGAAATGTCGGATAATTCAATTCGCCTGCCTGCCCTGCCGAAGTCGATGGAAAGCGGCGAAACGGCGCTTATCCGCGGCCTTGCAGATACGTTTGCGCTTAAATTGCGCTACCATGATATCGCCCTGCACCAAAAGCACCTGCCCGCCGACCCCAAGGCCCGCGCCACCTATCAGGCACTGGAAGACGCGCGCATTGAAGCCGCCGGGACGCAAGATTACCCCGGCGCGTCGAGCAACATTGAAGCCGCGCTCCGCCACGAAGCCCGCCGCCAGAAACTCGATTCAGTCACCGCCATGGAAGATGCGCCGCTGGCCGATGCAATGCGCTTTCTGGCGCGCGAAGCCTTCACCGGCCGCAAGCCGCCGAAGGAAGCCGCCAAGATCTCAAAAATCTGGAAGTCGTGGATTAACGAACACCTCGGCACCGACGGGTTCGAGCAGCTGCGCGCCACGCTGAACGACCAGGAAGCTTTCGCCCGCCTGACACACAAGCTGATCGACCGGATGGACATGACCTCCACCCCCGCCGAGCCGCCGCCCGCGCCCGAAAGCGGCGAAAGCGAGGACCAGCAGGAAGGCGACGGCGCAAATAAGGAATCCGAAGATTCCGAACAGAAAAGTACGCCCCCCATCGGCATGACCGAAGACGCCGACAGCGGCGAGCTTGGCGAAAAAGACGCGGATTCCATGGCCGGCGAAGACCTTGAGCAGATGGAAGGCGAGGAAGACGCGGATGCGAAGGATGAAGCCCGCCGTAACGACCCGCGCGACAGCCTTAACAACCAGCTCTACGGCGATTACAAAATTTATACCAACCAGTTTGACGAAGACGTGAACGCCAAAGATTTGTGCGAGCCGGAAGAACTGCAAAAACTGCGCAAGATGCTCGACAAGCAGCTGACGCACCTGCAGGGCGTCATCACGCGCCTTGCCAACCGCCTGCAGCGTAAATTAATGGCGCAGCAAACCCGCAGCTGGCACTTCGACCTTGAAGAAGGCGTGCTGGATAGCGCGCGCCTTTCCCGCATCGTCACGCAGCCCTACATGCCCATCAGCTACAAGCAGGAGAGCGAGACGGATTTCCGCGATACCGTCGTCACGCTGCTGATCGACAATTCAGGCTCCATGCGCGGCCGCCCCATTACCATTGCCGCCATGAGCACGGATATTCTGGCACGCACGCTGGAGCGTTGCGGCGTGAAGGTTGAAATTTTGGGCTTTACCACGCGCGCGTGGAAGGGCGGCTCATCCCGCGAAAAATGGCTGTCGGACGGCAAGCCCGCCAACCCCGGCCGCCTGAACGACCTGCGGCACATTGTTTATAAAGCGGCGGATAACCCGTGGCGACACACGCGCAGCAACCTTGGCCTTATGCTGCGCGAAGGGCTGCTGAAGGAAAACATCGACGGTGAAGGCCTGCTTTGGGCCTATAACCGCCTGATGGCACGGCCCGAGCAGCGCAAAATCTTGATGGTCATTTCCGACGGCGCGCCGGTGGATGATTCCACCCTTTCCGCCAACCAGGGCAATTACCTGGAAGAACACCTGCGCCGCGTCATTCACTTCATCGAAAACAAAAGCCCCATCCAGCTGCTCGCCATCGGCATCGGCCACGATGTCACCCGCTATTACCAGCGCGCCGTGACGCTGGTGGATGCTGAAGAGCTTGGCGGCGCCATCACCGAAAAACTCGCAGAACTCTTCGCCGAAAAAATCGGCAAGGGCCGGAAGAAGCGAAAATAAGGACAACAAAAAAACCCGCCGGAAATAAATCCGGCGGGTTTTTCTATTGAAAGCGTCAGAAGTTATTCTGCGCTGCCTTCGGTTTTGGATTCTTCAACGGTATCGCCGTCGACTTTTTTCTCATGCTCGGTGGTCATTTTGCCGTCTTTTTTCTCAACGGTGTCCTTGGTGGAGGACTTGGACGAGTTGAAGAGGCCTTTGGGGTCTTTCTTCGCTTTCGTCTCGGTCGTTTTCTTGTAGTTGCCTTTGTCGTCTTTATCGACGGTCACTTTTTTCTCGGCTTTGGTATCGGTGCCGGCAGCGTCGGTCGCACTGGACGTGGTCTCGGCTTTTACGTCGCCGTCGTCGCTTTTGGAAACGCTGGTTTCGCTTTTAAATTCAGTATCAGCCGCGAAAACGGGGGCGGCGAAAGCGAAGGACAGGATAGCTGCGGTGAGGAGAATCTTTTTCATGTGTTTTTTCCTTTGTCTTTAGTGGGTTACGCATTGAAGCCGGACGCTGGCCCCTGAAGGTTTGTATCGGATAGACAAACGAGCGGAGGTGCTTATGGTTCCATACGGTACTTCCCTCTGGCGTTAGCCCCTTGTTTTCGTTTAAATTCATTCGGTCAAAAGCGCTGTTTTTAGAAAGAAAAACCATGTCCGACCAAAAAGTCCACAAACCCAAAGCCGTCTCCGGTTTTCCCGAATGGCTGCCGGAATACCGCGCCGTCGAGCTGGAGTGGATGGATAAAATCCGCAAGGTTTTTGAAAGCTACGGCTTCTGCAACATTGAAACTCCCGCGGTCGAGGAAATTGACGCATTGCTGGCCAAGGGCGGCGAGACTGAAAAAGAAATCTACACCCTCACTCGCCTGCATGCCGAGGAAGGCGACAAGGAAGCGCGCCTTGCCCTGCACTTTGACCTGACGGTGCCGATGGCGCGTTACGTGGCACAGCACTTTGGCGACCTCACCTTCCCCTTCAAGCGTTACCAGATGCAGAAGTCGTGGCGCGGCGAGCGTCCGCAAAAAGGTCGTTACCGCGAATTTTACCAGTGCGATATCGACGTCGTGAACATCGACGAGCTGCCGCTGCACTTCGATGCCGAACTGCCCGCCGTGCTGTTCGAGGCATACCAAGCCCTTGGTATTCCGCCGGTGGAGCTGCGCATCAGCAACCGCAAAATCCTCATGGGTTATATTGCGGGCCTTGGCATCAGCGACCCCGGCATTGTCACCCGCACGCTCGACAAGCTCGATAAAATCGGCGCGGAAGCTGTTTTGAAAATGCTGGCAGAGCAAGGCATCGCGGCAGACATTGCGCAAAAAGCGCTCTCCTTCGTCAATATCAAAACATTCGATTCCGGCTTTGCTGAACAGGTGCAGTCGCTGGGCGTATCCAGCGACCTTATGACGCAAGGTATCTCCGAACTTAAATTCGTCATCGACAACCTTGGCCACCTGCCGAAGGGCGCGGTGGTGGCGGACCTTGGCATTATCCGCGGGCTGGATTACTACACCGGCACCGTGCTGGAAGCGCGCTTTGCCGAAGATAAAACAGCGGCAAAGCCCATGCCGCCCATGGCGATTGGCGGCGGCGGACGGTACGACGACCTTGCCGGTTCCTTCATTCACCAGAAATTGCCGGGCGTTGGCCTGTCGATTGGCCTCACCCGCCTTTTCGGCCTGCTCATGGACCGCGGGCAAATTCCCGCCGGACGCAAGGCCCCGACCGATGTGCTGGTGGTGCTGCCGGAAGAAGCGCGCCGCGCCGAAGCCGCGCAGGTGGCGCAAACCCTGCGCGCCAAGGGACTGAATGTGGAGCTTTTCCACTCCGACAGCAAAATTAAGCGCCAGCTGGCCTATGCGGAGAAAAAAGGCATCCCCTACGTCTGGTTCCCGTCCTTCAAGGATGGTCAGCCGCATGAAGTCAAGAATATGTTAAACGGCGAGCAGGCAGCGGCGGAAGCCGCAACTTGGCAACCCGCGAAAGCTTGATATTCACGGGACTTTTAAAAGTGTTATAATGACGCTCGCAACTTAAAACATTCCGCCGGAAATGGATGAAGGCATGACAAAGAAGATTATCAGCTTGGTGGCAGCTTTTCTGATGACCCTTGCGGCAGCGCAGCCTTCGCAGGCCAACGTTCTGCACGGCGGCTATACCTACATCCAGAACGATGCGGAATATAGCATCCAGCTGCCGGATGCGCCGACCGGCCAGACTTTGTGGGCCGATGGCAAATATGTCATCCCCTTCCTCGACACGCCGCCTAAATTCGGCTCGGTTGGTGAAATTGCCACGCTGACCCGCGTCGATCCTGATACCGGCGATACGTTTGACGTTAAAATCACCTTCCTGAAGGCGGAGCGCGACTTCCTCATCTCCCTCACCAAGGAAAAGATGATGAAGGCAATTGGCGATTCACTAAAAGATGTGCAGCTGGACCAGCGGGAAGAGCATTTTTCCGGCGGCAGCGACACACTCAAGTGGGCAACGGTAACGGGTTTTTCTGCCGACCAGAATAACGCCCTGCACTTCAACGCCGTGCATTACCTTGTGGGCCTCAGCAGCATCATGGTTGTGCAAGTCAGCTATAGCGTTGAAAATAAAATGTACCAGACATGGTACGACACCATGTCCAAATCCATCAAGTATTCGGGGCTGCGGTAAATACCTTTACCCGCTGCACCATCGAAAAGAAGCCGTTACGGCGGTTGGGGCTGATGTGCTGGTCAAGGCCAAGCCGCGCGAATTCGCCTGCGACATCCACCTTGGCGGCCTCTGCCGCTGTTTTGCCGACAAACAGGGCGGATACAACGGCGATAAGCCCCTTCACCAGCACGGCATCACTATCCGCCAGCAAAGCTACGCGGCCGTCCTTGTCCCAGCTTAAAACCATCCAAACTTCAGAAAGGCAGCCGGAAACCCGCGTGGAGGGGGTTTTAAGGGCGTCATCCATCGGCGGCAGGTGTTTGCCGAGGTCAATCAGGTACTCATACCGGCTTTCCCAGTCGTCAAAGGCCTGAAAGTTATCCACAAGCTCGTCAATAGACATATTCACGCTAAGTCTTTCTTAATGCAATACAGGCTTAAAATAGGGTGAATCAGGCTTGAAAGCCAAGGGCGAAGTGGGCTATTTCCTCGGGACTGCATTTTGTCACTAAATCACTGATCAAGAACGGTTGGCAACGCGCGCGCACTGTTCTATCTTAAGGATATAACCCTGGTCTTGGGAAAGGCCGGGGGCGGAATAGAAAAGGAAAAAGAATAATATGAGCAAGACCGGTTCAGGGGATTCGAAAAACACGCTGTACTGCTCCTTCTGCGGCAAAAGCCAGCATGAAGTGCGCAAGCTGATCGCGGGCCCCAATGTATTCATTTGCAATGAATGCGTCGAACTCTGCATGGACATCATCCAGGAAGAGGACAAGACGCAGCTGGTCAAGTCGGGCAAGGGCATCCCCACCCCGAAAGAGATCAAGAAGGTGCTTGATGATTACGTCATCGGCCAGGACCGCGCGAAACGCGTGCTGTCGGTTGCCGTGCATAACCACTACAAGCGCATCGATGAAGGCCTGGCGAAAGGTTCGGAAATCGAACTCGCCAAATCCAACATCCTGCTCATCGGCCCGACCGGTTCAGGCAAGACGCTGCTGGCGCAAACCCTTGCCCGCATTCTTGACGTTCCCTTCACCATGACCGACGCGACGACGCTGACCGAAGCCGGTTACGTCGGCGAAGACGTGGAGAACATCGTCCTGAAGCTGCTGCAGGCGTGCGATTACAACATCGAGCGTGCACAACGCGGCATCGTCTACATCGACGAAGTTGATAAAATCTCCCGTAAGTCGGATAACCCGTCCATCACCCGCGACGTGTCGGGCGAAGGCGTGCAGCAGGCCCTGCTGAAGCTGATGGAAGGCACCATGGCCTCCGTTCCGCCGCAGGGCGGCCGCAAGCACCCGCAGCAGGAATTCCTGCAAGTGGATACGACCAACATCCTCTTCATCTGCGGCGGCGCCTTTGCGGGCATCGACAAAATCATCTCGAAACGCGGCCGTACCAACTCCATCGGTTTCGGCACCGACGTGAAGGGCCCCGATGAACGCCGCGCCGGCGAAGTCCTGCGCGAAATGCAGACGGACGACCTTCTGAAATTCGGCCTTATCCCCGAGTTCGTCGGCCGCCTGCCCGTGCTGGCAACGCTGGACGACCTGGATGAAACCGCGCTCATCACCATCCTGACCGAGCCGAAGAACGCGCTGACCAAACAGTACGCGCGCCTCTTTGACATCGAAGGCGTCAAGCTGACCTTCCAGGACGACGCACTCCGCGAAATCGCCAAACGCGCTATCGAGCGCAACACCGGCGCCCGCGGCCTGCGCTCCATCCTCGAGATCATCCTCCTCGACACCATGTTCGACCTGCCGGGCATGGAAGGCGTTGAGGAAGTTCTCGTGAAGGGCGAAAACGTCACCAACGGCACCGCTCCTGTCCTCGTCTTCTCCGACAAGAAGAAAGCGAAAGACAAGGACAAGAAAGCCAAGGAAGCAAAAGACAAGAAGGATGAAGAGGAAACGGCCGCCGCGTCGTAACCTCCCCTCGCCTTCAAGCGATAAAAAAACCCCGCCAGCGATGGCGGGGTTTTTCTTTGGCCTTTATGGCGCTGAATGAATCAGCCCAGCTTGAACTTCGGCGTACTCGCAGGTGCGGGGGTGGCCTTGGCGTTGCGCTGGTTGTAATTCTTGATAAGGTCAGCCTCAGCGTCGCGGTAAGGCGAACCATCCGCCTTCAGGATTTCATGGAACCAGACGGGCGGCGGAGCCTGATCGTACGGCTTCTGCCATGAATCCCACGGCAGGTGCGTTTGGGTGCGGCCCTGCACGAAACCCCAGTTATAAAGGCCGATGTTGTGTTTTTCCGCGACTGGCAAAATCGCCTCGAAGGTGCTGCCGGCGGGGCGCGCCATGTATTCGGTGCAAAGCAGCGGGCGGTTATTTTCCGCCAGATATTTCACGCGGCGCTCGAAATCATCGGCGGGCGCGTAATTGTGGAATGTAATGATGTCAGACTGTTTCAGCTGCACCTGCTGCACTTCGTTGACAGCGTTGATATTGTCCCACTCGCCAATCCATACGCCGGATGTCAACGGCTGCGCGGGTGATACGCTGCGCGCCCAGTCAAAGACTTTATCCAGCAGCGGCGCAACCAGCGCGATTTTATTGGCCGCTTCTTTGCTGCCATAGCTTGCGCCGTTTTCATTGTCTGGCTCGTTCCAGACATCCCAGCCCAGCACGCGTTTATCTTGCGCGAAAGCGCCAACGACGCCTTCGACGTAATCCTTCAAACGGCCATGTTGCGATGCATCCTGCAATACTGCAGCGCCGGGGCCCTGCACCCAGCCGGCGTTATGCACGCCAAAGGCAGGTTCTTCCTGCGGGCCGGTATGCGGCGCGGGGTTCCAGACGGAATCAAACAGCACGAACAGCGGCTTGATGCCGTGTTTTTCAGCGACCTGCAAAAACTGCTCGAGGCGCTGCTTGTACCCTTCCGCATCTTCCTGCCAGACGAGGTCATGCAGGAAAACGCGCATGGTATTCATGCCAAGGTTTTTCGCCCAGCCGAGTTCTTTATCAATCTCGGCAATATTGAACGTATCCTTCTGCCACATTTCAATCTGGTTGCTGGCGCTGGCGGGCACATAGTTTGCACCCATCAGCAGCGGTTGTGCCTTGTACCAGTCATTGGCGGCTTTTTCCGTCCAGCGGGATGAATTGTTCTGAGGCGCGTTCGTCATGGTGATGACCCGTTTCCTGTTTTGCATTAAAAGGCTGTTGAAATGAGCCGCACTATAATCAACCAATCACGTGCGGGAGAAGTAAAAACGCACTGCAGCATAAATCTTCGCAATAATAGAACCCGCTATTCGCAGGCATAAAAAACCCCGCCGGTTCGCGACCACAGCGGGGTTTCTTTAGCTAGGGAAGCGACTTAAGGCTTCGGCGCAGCCGGTTTGGGCGGTTGCGGTGCTTTTTGAGCCGGTTTCTGTTGATTGGGCTTTGTCATGAGTGCCTCCTAGTTTTTTAGTGGTTTTGTGTAAGCCTATTCAGGCTACGCCGATGACGGCAGCGGGCAAGCAAAGACTGGGGATAACTGGAGCGTTACCTGCTAGCCGCCTGAAAGCTTTAGCAAAATAAAAGCGATCGTTTTTGCATAATCACTCTTTTGAACAGATGTCAGGTTTTTGTCCTGCGTCAGGCGGGCCTGTGCGACTCCGCCGGCATCCAGCCCTGCCGCATACACCACGCGGCAGCCGCCGTACTGCGCCACATATTCCTCCACCGTGCGGGCGGCAATGGCGGCGTAATCGTAGTGCCAGACAAAAGCCTCCACAATCGCGGCCCTGCCCATGGCGGCTGCGGCGGTAACCGGCGTCCAGCCCGCGCCGTTCCTGACATCAAGCTTCATACCCGCGGCAACGGCCTGCGTCAGCTGCGTTTCAATGTCTTCATCCCGCGACCATTTGGCCATGTATTGCGCAAGGGTCGACTGGTGGGAACCGCTGCGGTCGTTCACCCCTTTCGCACCCCGCCCCATCAGCGCCTGCCCCAGCCAATGCTCGGTCATCAAGCGGCCACATGTGGGGGATGCCGGCGCGGCAATGTTAAACGGCGTATCGCCCTGCCCGTTCACGACATGAATATCCGCCCCTGCCTGCAGCAGCATATGGACGCTATCATCCACATCCTGCCCCCTGGCTTCGGCGGCGGCGACATAATGCAGCAGCGTCCATCCCTGCGCATCCGCCGCATTCACCTGCGCACCGTCCAGCGCTAAAAAATCGCCGACATGCACGAAGATGCCCGCAGCAGCCTGCGCAAGAATATCGACGGCGGCGGTCACGTCACTTCAGTACCGGCTTTGCGGGCTGGGTGCCGTTCCAGGCCATGGGCGCGACGACGGAGATGGAGGTGTCGGGCGAGCCTTCGATAATACGCGTGGTGCGCACGACGTAGACAAGGCTGCCGTTCTGGTGGTCGTACAGCCGGTCGATTTGCAGCGTCTTGAAAATGAAGGAGCGATGCTCGTCGAAAACTTTTTCACCTTCATCATCGCCTTCGATTTTATCGGTATAGGAAATGGGTCCGGTCTGCACGCAGGATACGGAGGCGATGGAAGGGTCTTCCGCCAGGCCAAGGCCGCCCTTAATGCCGCCGGTGCGCGGGCGCGCCACATAGCAGGTCACGCCGGTAACCTTGGGGTCGTCAAACGCGGTAATGACAATTTTGTGGTTGGGCCCCAGCAGCTTGAAGGCGGTGCTGACCGCACCAATATCGCGGCTATCGGCGGCATGGGAAACGCCGGCCGCCAGTACAAGTGACAGCAGCATAAATGTGGCGAGAAGATTTTTCATGAAACTATTCCTTTAAACAATCGCATAAGTAATGAACATGCAGGCCACCGCCAGCAGGCAGAGCCCGAGAAGGAAAAGCGTATCGGCTATTTTTTCAAGCCGGCGCATGCGCCCCACGCTGCGGGCGCGAATGGCCCAATAGGATGTAAAGCAGCACAGCATAAAAATGACCGCGCCGCAGGCCACGATATCATCTGCAAAAGTATTGACGTGCGTGCTGGTAATGACGACACGGATGATGCCGATAACGGTCAGGCACACCCCCAGCAGCGTTGCCGAGGCGGAGAAGATATGGATGCAAATATCTTCCTCGAAGGAAGCGCTGCTATCGGGGCGGATTTTTTCGTCGTCGTTGCTCATGTGTCTGATCTTGCGGCAGCATTATCCCCCGCCCCGCCGTAAAGCGGATGCGGGGGAATAAGGCCGGATTAATTAAACGTTCAGCAGCAGGTTGGCGCGTTCCCACGACGAAATCACGGTGTTATAAGCCTTGAATTCCGCATCCTTGATGGAAACGTAGCTGTTCACAAAGCGCTCGCCCAGCAATGCCGCCAGCGGCTTGGAGGACTTGAACTTTTTAAGCGCATCCGCCAGGTGGTACGGCAGCGTCTGGCCTTTTTTATAGGCGCTGCCCTTGATCTGCTCGGTCGGCTCGATTTTCTCCATGATGCCCAGCAGGCCGCAGGCAAGCGTCGAGGCGATGGTAAGGTACGGGTTGCCATCGGCGCCCGGCAGGCGGTTTTCAACGCGGCGGCTGTCGGGTTTCGAGATCGGCACGCGCAGGCCGGCGGTGCGGTTGTCCACGCCCCACTCGACGTTAATGGGGCTGTCCGTCTGCTTGTGGCCGAAGCGGCGGTATGAGTTCACGTTCGGCGCGAACATCGGCACGGCATAAGGCAGGTAACGCTGCAGGCCGCCGATGTAATGGCGGAACATTTCGGTATCCTGACCATCATCGGTGGCGAACAGGTTTTTGCCCGTCTTGGTATCAACAACCGACTGGTGGATGTGCATGGCGGAACCCGGCTCCGTCTGCATCGGCTGTGCCATGAAGGTGGCATACACGCCATGGCGCATGGCAACTTCGCGTGCCGTGCGCTTGAACAGGAAGGCCTGGTCGGCAGCTTCAACGGGGTTGCCGTGGTTGAAGTTCACTTCAATCTGCGCCGCGCCCGCTTCATGCGACAGGGTATCAATGTCAATGTTCTGCTTTTCGCAATAATCGTAGACATCTTCAAACACGGGGTCGAATTCGTTGACCGCGTCGATGCCGTAGGCCTGACGGCCAATTTCCTGGCGGCCCGAACGGCCGACGGGCGATTGCAGCGGAATGTCGGGGTCGGTATTGACGGCGACAAGGTAAAATTCAAGTTCCGGCGCGACAATCGGCGACCAGCCGCGGTTCTCGTATTCCTGCACCACTTTCTTGAGCATGTAGCGGGAGGACATGGGAACGGGCGTATCATCCGCATAAAACGCATCGCAAATGATTTGGGCGGTTGCTTCCTGGTACCACGGCACCATGCGCACGGTGGCTTCATCGGGCGTCAGGTAAACGTCGCCGTAGGTAGGGTTTACGTAATCATCCAGGTCATCCGGATAGTCACCCGTGACGGTCTGCACAAAGACGGTTTCCGGCAGCGGCATGCCGCGTTCGCGCAGAATGCGCAGCAGCTTGTCCGCAGGGACGATTTTACCGCGCGCGATGCCGGCCATGTCGGGGACAAGACATTCAACTTCCGTAATCTTGTGTTCGCGGATGAATTCTTCTAACTTGTCCATTGATAGCCCCTGTTTTTATTATGTGAATGACTTGGAAAAAAATTACACACACCCAGAGACGTATCATCTCCCGTATTATGCGGTCTCTTCTAACAAGCTCGTTGCGACTCTAGGCAGTCTCAAAAAAGAGGTCAACTGCGATATTTGCGTGATTGGAGCCGGATTTACTGGACTTTCCGCAGCATTGGAGTTGGCGCTGAAAGGCCTGTCCGTTATTGTTCTGGAAAAAGACACCCTCGCCGGCAGCGCTTCGGGCCGCAACGGCGGGCAGCTGCAGCGTGGCTTCCCAAAATCACCACAGGAGCTGATCGGCCGTTACGGTTTTGATGACGCAAAGCTGATGCACGACATCACGCTTGAAGGCATCGACCTGATCACCGGGCGCGTGAAGGCGCATGACATTCGCTGCAACCTGAAATTCGGCCAGCTCACCGCCGCGCTGGACGACAGCCAGCAAAAACTGCTGGAAGACGACCGCAAGGGCTGGCAACAACTGGGCCACGATGACCTGCAGGTGCTCGGCCGCGATGAAACGCAGGAGATGGTGCGGGCAAAGCCCTACATCGGCGGCCTTTACGATGCAAAAGGCGGCCACTTCCACCCGCTTAACTATGCGCTGGGCATTGCCCGCGCGGCGCAGGTGGCGGGCTGCCAGTTCTATGACCATACCGCAGCCCTCAGCATTAGCGAGGGGGAGCCGCTGACCGTTGTGACCGACGGCGGTGGCAGCGTAAAGGCGAAGTTTGTTATTCTGGCCGGCGCCATCAAGCTGAAGGGGTCGGAAAGCATGGCCGCCCGCTCCATCACCGCCGCCGCCCACATGATTGCGACCGAACCGCTGACGGAAGACCTTGCCCGCAGCATCATGCCGCGCGACATAGCCGTGTGCGATGCGCGCTTTATCATGGATTATTACCGCCTTTCCGCGGATAACCGCCTGTTGTTCGGCGGCAACTGCAATTACAGCGACATGGATTACCCCCGAGAAGATGAACGCCTGTGGCATCGCATGGTGGATATTTTCCCCCAGCTGGCGCATGTCGCCATCGACCATTGCTGGCGCGGACCGCTTGAGTTCACCATCAACCGCATGCCGGACCTTGGCCGCCTTTCCCCACAGGTGTACTTTGCGCACGGCTTTGGCGGGCAAGGCGTGGTTGCCACCAACATGCTTGGCAAGGTGCTGGCGGAAGCCGTGGCGGGCCAACTGGACAGGTTTGACGTTTTCGCCAAAATCAGGCACCAGCCCTTCCCCGGCGGCGACCTGTTGAAGCGCCCGCTGTTCGTGCTGGGCATGACGTGGTACCAGATCCGCGATAAAATCGGCCTTTGATGAAGGCAAACTTGAAAACTAAAGGGCGGCAGCGTATATATCCCGCCAGCGTTAAAAGGAATACCGCATCATGACTTATGTCGTCACTGACGTCTGCATCAAGTGCAAATATACCGACTGCGTCGAGGTCTGCCCCGTGGATTGCTTCTACGAGGGCGAGAACATGCTTGTCATCAACCCCGATGAATGCATCGATTGCGGCGTCTGCATCCCTGAATGCCCCATTGATGCCATCGTCTCGGATATCGACAGCCGGGCGGAACCGTTCCTGGAGCTGAACCGCGAGTACTCCACCGGCCCCTGGCCCAATTTGACCAAAAAAATTCCCGCCCTGCCCGAAGCCGAAGACTTCAAAGACATCCCCGACAAAATCCGCCACTTCAGCCCGGAGCCGGGCCAAGGGGATTGAGCGTGGGGAAGCCGGAAATGATGAAGCGGGTTTTTATCTCTTTCATTACATCTGCATTTTTCATTGCCGCTCTTTCGTCCCCCGCATATGCACAGCAAAAACCCGCGCACGTGCTACCTCAGGAATCGCTGGATATTTACAAACAGCTCGCCGCTACGCCAGAGCTTGCCCCGGAAATTGCCAAGCTTGATGCCCTGCTTGATGAGCAATTGAAAAAACTGTCGCCCAAAGGGGCTGATACTTTTAAAGGGAAGCAAGAACACTGGCGGATAAATTTGACGAAAGCTTGTAATGCTGCGCTTGAAGCGGAACGCAAAGCCTGCCAGTTGGATGAAGTCAAAAGACGCGAATACAGTCTGAAGAACATGATTATTCAAGCTGGGGGCCGTACCTTCGTGCGCGAAGAATATTCATATGAAATACCCGTGGCGGATGACCCGCGTGCCGTGCTCTATAAAACCGTATACGCAGATGATAACGTCCACAAATACTTTTCATGGCCGCAAATAGACGGCAACCCTCTCACCAAAGCCGAAGAAGAGTGGAATGAACTGGTCAAAAGCCAAACCCGTGCCGATGTAGAACTTGGCGACTGCGAAGGGCGCTTTAGCAACCAGGATGTCTCGTTCGAGTTTGGCTATACGTCAGATAATTTTATTTCAATCGTTTATACAAAAAACTGGCAATGCCCCGGCGGATCATCCGGCTGGCCTTCTCAAGAAGTCAAAAATTACATCCTCGCCCCGCATCCACGAGAGATGTCGGTTGCCGATATTTTCGACCTTTCCTCCGACTGGTCACCCAAGCTAGCACCTTTAACGGATAATGAGCTTGAGAAGAAGAATGGCGGGCCACAAATAGAAGAAGCGGAACGCATGTTGGCACAGGGGGAAAACTGGCTTTTAACACCCGACGGGATCGACCTAAACTTCCGCTACGTAAATGGACATGCCGGCGGCGTGTACCATGCCACCATCCCGTGGGAGGCTATCAAGCCGTTCCTCCAGCCGCACCGGGCTTTCAAACTACCGTTTGAGAAGTAGATTCTGCCGGGTTTGTTCGCGAGGTCTTCATAATTTCTTCATCCCTTCCCCAACCGCTAAACGCCACAGTCTTGGGTTATGTCTTGTGGATAATCTTTATATATTATGAATATAATTCAGCCGGTTAGGTGCGTCGTTTCAGGTGGTTTTGCAAGGTGACAGCGCTCTTTAAAGCGGCGCAGCAAGCCCCCTATTTATTTGAATTTTAATGCTTTCTTAAGATTTATCTTGAAATTTTATGACATTTCCTGTAACGTCTCTCTAAGTGACGGAAGTCCGTCAGTTATTAGATTATTCTGTAAAATTATTTTCCGGCGCAGAATATCCACATTAGAGAGGCACAATGGCAAAGATTACGAAGGCGAAAGCAAAACCGACGAAGAAGCCTGCTGCAACGACCACCACCAAAACCGCCGCCACCAAAAAACAGGCCCCCGCCGCGAAAGCCGCCGCGCCTGCTGCAAAAGTTAACACGGCCCCTGCCGCCAAAGCGACCCCGGCCACTGCCGTGAAGGTCACCATGAAAGGCAAAACCGCCGTCAAGGTTGCACCGCCCGCTGCCGTGAAGGCGAAAGCCCCGGTTGCAGCGCCTGTTGCCGTCAAGTCAAAACCCGAAGCAAAAGCGCCTGAAGCCGCGCCCGTTGCTGCCGCCCCCGCCGCGCCGAAGAAACAGGAAAAGCTGGATTTCGGCCCCGGTGACTTCGTGGTTTACCCCGCGCATGGCGTTGGCCTTGTCGAAGGCGTTGAAACCACCAGCATCGCCGGCATGGAAATCACTCTTTACACCATCTGCTTTGAAAAAGACCGCATGCGCCTGAAACTGCCGATTTCGAAAGTGAAATCGTCGGGCCTTCGCAAACTGTCGTCGAAAGACCGCCTGAAGGACGCCCTTGCGACCCTGCAGGGCCGCAGCCAGACCCGCCGCGTTATGTGGTCGCGCCGTGCGCAGGAATACGAAGCAAAAATCAACTCCGGTGACCCCGTTGCCATCGCTGAAGTCCTGCGCGACCTGCGCAAAGACACGGATGAATCCGAGCAATCCTACAGCGAACGCCAAATCTATCAGGCCGCGCTGGAGCGTCTTGCCCGCGAAGTCGCCGCGATCGAGAAAATTGACGAAAAGAAAGCTGCCGAGAAGCTCGAGGCTGTTCTTTCCAACGTCGCTTAATAAATCTCTCCTTGAAAAAAGGGCGTCTCCGCAAGGGGGCGCCCTTTTTTCATACTTGCCATTCCCCGACGTCGTCTGAAATGACATTTCATTTTTTTCAGCGACTTACGTGCAAACATTTGCATAAATCACGCGGTGCATATATACTCTATGAATAGCAAACTCCAACAGTTCAGGCCCTTGCATGTCAAAGACCGAATACTGCGTTGTAGATACCCGGCCCGCTCATCAACTTCGCCATAGGCGGCCAGATAGATGTTTGGCGAACGCATCGGGTTTGTCGAGAACGCCGAAAAATCATGGGATGCCATGGCGACGGCCAGCCCCACGCGCACGAAGTATAGTATGGTCACGCCCATCAGCACCAAATCTTCCACGCCAACCGTGCAGGTGCCCACGCCATGACAAGCAGCAATAACAACAGCACAAATAACGATAACGGCGTTGCCCCGCCCGACAAGCGGCTTTACCCCATCCTCGAGCAATACGCCGCCGGCGACCTTTCCGCGGCTGATGCCGCCTATGACATTCAGCAATTGAAAATTCCGGGCTATGAAGGCCCCAGCGCTTCCGAAGTCATCATCTGGTCGCGCATGGCGGGCTTTGGCATACCCGCCCCCACCGCCGAAGAAGCGAAGGCTGAAGCCGACCGCGCACTGCGCAAGGGCAAGACGTAACAGTACATATATTCCGCATAAAAAAAGCTCCGGTTTTGCAACCGGAGCTTTTTAAATTAGCGCGTTAAGGCTTAGCGCTTGATGTGCGAGATTTTGGTGCCTTCGATGCTGAGGCCCGCCATCAAACCCTGCTGGCTGAAGACGAAAGCATAAGCATCGTCTTTCATGGTCGAGGTCGACAGGTTTTTGGCGACGCCTTCATCCACCAGCACAACGGTCGGGCCAACGCCAATTTCCCAGCCATGGGTGTCGTGAATGTATTGCACTGCGCTATCGGTCATCAGGAACACGACGTAGCCGTAGGACTGCGCGCCCGCCTGCAGGCCCCAGGAGCCGCTGACGGAGTTGTAATAGCCATCGATTTTCTCATCCTGGCGCAGCTCGCCCTCGCCGTAGGCGCCGCCGAAGATAAGGCCGGCCTTGACGATGTTCGGGAAGACCAGAATAGCTTTCGCTTTGTGCGACAGTTCTTCCGCCAGCGTGTTGGTTTTGTACAGCTGTGTCAGCGCCTGCTTGGAATCGCGGTCAAGGTCGTCCGACGTTGCGGCATGGGCAGAGCCCGCGACCGCAAAAGAAAGCGCGGCCAGAACCAGCGCAAAAATGAAGTTGCGTGTCTTTTTCATGAATATGTCTCCTGAAATTCGTTAATTACCGGTTATGCCGCTATTGCGGCCGAAAAGTGTATGCATGCCTCAGCAACGTCAACAAATGCGGCCTGATTATGGTTCCGTTTATGATTGACAGCGGGGTCGTTTTCCCTAAAATGGCGCTTTATTTGATAGGAAGCCCCCGCCATGTCCTTCGCCCGCAAGCTGAGCCGCGCATTTAACCGCACCGTCACCCATGGCGCATTTATTGCCGCCAGCGTCATCATGAGCGCGGGCACGGGCTATGAAGTGTCGAACTATCTGGATGGCGTGCAAAACGCGGTCGCCCCGCAGGCGAACGTTGAAATGCACAACGCCGCCGCCGACAAGGTGAACAAGATGGTGCAGGACATCACCACATCGCAGGAGCGCATCGACTTCAGCTGGACGGCCCTGCAGGCCGCCAAAGAAAACATCGGCAAGAACGGCGGCAAAATTGCCGAACAGCTGGCGGATGTCAACGCGGGCTTCACCGCCTACGAAGCCAGCCGCGCCGAACAGATGGAACGCCTGAAAACCCTGCGCCGCGAATTGCTGTTCAACCCCGCGCTGTCTGAAAAAGAAGCGACCACGCTGTATGAAGCCTTGTGGGAACAATCCACCACCGGCGATTACCGCAATTTCTTTTCCCCCTTCAAGGATGCGATGGCGTACCGCGATGAAACCATCGCCAGGCTGCACGCCCCGCAAAGCGCCGCCCAAGCGACCGAGGCGGACGCCGAGCGCGTTGTCACCGCCGCCCGCGCGGCCGATGATGCTTCCGACACCAATGAATGGCAAAAAGGCCTTGAGGGCGGCATTGGCACCCTTGGCGGCTTGCTCTCCCTCTCCTTCCTCGGCGCGCGCCGCAAACGCCGCGAAGATGCAATGCCGCAGGCCGCGGTGGAAGATAACACCCACAAAATCACCCTCGTCATCGCCCCCAGCCAGGGCTATGGCAGCGATACCCCCGCCGCCCACTACGGCGACAAGCTGCCGCGCGGCGTAAGACCTTCCAGCTAAGGGCTGCGCTATAACTTCTTGATTATTTCTTTTCCGGCAGCGACCGGATAAAAGCGAGCGCACTGGCCAGCAGGCTTTGGGCGATGGCATCGTCACCCATCAGTTCGGGTGAAACCCAGACCCAGCCGTGCATGGCGCGGTCTTTCAAAACCATCGGCGTGATGCCTTCAATTTTCAAAGCCTCCGCATCGTTGCCCTTGCCCAGCCGGAACAACGCGCCATCCTTGCGCGCCGCGCACAACAAATGCCCATGCAGCAACCACGCAAGCCCGCCAAACATAGGTCTTTCCGCAAGGCCGGAAATATCCGCCAGCTGTTCCCGCATAAGCTCTTCCAGTCCTGAATCGCGTGCCATTTATTTCGGCCTGAACTTTACCTTGTGGGTGCGGATGTCGCGCTTGGTGCCGTTGGTGAAGATGCGCATGGCGTCTTCCCAGGCGGCTTTCTCGGCGGCGGCTTTGCGGGCAGTTTCATCGGTCAGGAGTTTAGCGGTGGCCGCCTTTTTTCCCTCCAGCGCGAAGCCGAGGGCGGTGCGGCCTTCGCGGTCGATGACGGACATATCCGCGCCGCGCTCCAGCAATAGGGCCACGACATCGTCGTTGCCCATACCTGCCGCCCAGATAAGCGCGGTAGAGCCGCTGGCATCGCGGCGGTTAACATCCGCGCCGGCATCCAGCAGCGCTGCCACAGTATCGCGCTGCCCGCTTTTGGCGGACCAGAACAGGGCTGTCCAGTTGATTGGTTCCCCGCGCGTGACATCAAGGTAATCGGGCCCGAAGATAGACAGGAACTGGCGGATATGCACGGTATCGCCCTCCCACGCGGCGCTGATGAAGGCGCGTATCTGGGCGTCATTCGGGGCCATATCATCCCCCGCCATCATGGCGTATTGGAAGAATTTCCGGGTGGCTTGAAGCGCATCGGTTTCATGCGCACGTCCCTGTTGACGCCGCCGACGGTCAGGCTATGCACCACATCGTTGATGGTGGCGGCGCGGGCTTTTTCGCGCAGCATGCGGGCATCGCGCTCGCGGCGGATAATGCCGGCGACGCTGCGGTGGCCGGTGGCCTCCGCCAGCTGTTCTGCGGTTTTGCCGCTGCGGTCAACAGCATCAACACTTACCCCGCGCTCCAGCAGCGCTTCGACGGTGTCTTTTTTGCGGTTGGAAATTGGGGATTTGCCATCAAGGTTCACCTTGTGGTGGCCCGCCTTCATCAACGCGGTTTCGCCGCTGTAGTTTGAGGCTTTCAGGTCAGCGCCTTTATCCAGCAGCCACAGCACGGCGGATTTGTAGCCGCGGTGCGCGGCGATGAGCAAGGCTGTATTGCCGTTATAATCGCGCCCGTCAATTTCCGCCCCGGCTTCCAGCAGCACGGCCATAGTGGGCGTGTGCGATGTTTCAGCAGCCTTCATGAAGGCGGTGCGGCCTTCCTTGTCGACAGCATCAATGATGTCATCGCCGTATTTTTCGGCGTACTTCACCAGCGCCCGCTTCATTTCATCTTTCGAGCCTTCAGCGGCGATGCGGTGGAACGCGCGCACATCGTCATCGTCGGCGGCCACCCTTGCGGCGTGGTTGAATGTCTTTTTCTTCGGCGGCACGGCGTTGAACCCTGTCAGGCGTTATTTGGAATACTGCCGAGACTAGCAATCCGATAAGGTTATGTCAAAGGTGATTTCCGGCAAAGCCACGGCATTTTTCCCTGCTTAATCAAGGTTGCTTGTTTAAGGCAAATGCGTAACAATCGCCTATTCAAAGCCAGTGCCGGGACTCGATGTCTTTTAAAAACAAATTCAGCAACCTGGGACATCCCAACCAGATATGGACCGTTTCCGCCATTCATGGCGAATACGGGCAGCTGGTGGCGATTCACAAGGCGATTTTCGAGCGCTTCAAGCCCGGCGACCGGCTGGTTTATACCGGCAATTACCTTGGCAGCAAATATGCCCGCCCCGTCGAAACGCTGGATGAAATCCTCAACTTCCGCCGCGCCCTTCTGGAGCAGATGGATATTCAGCCGGATGACATTGTATACCTGCGCGGCGTGCAGGAAGAACTGTGGAGCAAGCTTTTGCAAATCCAGTTCGCGCCCAACCCGTCATCGGTTGTGGAATGGATGGCCGATAAATTCCCCGACATGGACAGCATTTTGCGCGGCTACGGCAGCACGCTGGAAGAAGCGGCGCGCACAGCCCGCGAAGGCATCATCAATCTCACCCGCTGGTCATGCTTTTTAAAGGCCAAAATACGCGCCAAGGACGGGCATGAGCCGTTCTTTACCAACCTTCGCCGTGCGGCCTTTACCGAGCATGTGCCCGCCCGCTTCGGCGTGCGCAATGACAACCTTGAAAGCAACCTGCTGTTCGTCCACTGCGGGCTTGACCCCGCATTGCCGCTGGCGGCGCAGGAAGACCGTTTCTGGTGGGCGTCTAAAAACTTCAACACGCTTGAAGCTTATCGCCCCTTCCGTTCGGTCATCCGCGGGCATGACCCGGAGCATGGCGGCATTCACGTGGGCAAAGCCAGCATCAGCCTTGATGGCGGCTGCGGCCATGGCGGCAAGCTGGTTTGCGCCCAGCTGTCCAACCGCGGCGACGTGCTTGAAATCCTCGCAGCCTAGTTCTGCAAACTTTTAAAACAGACTGATCCAAAGAACGCACCCGACGTATAAATACTGTCAGGCGGAACAAAATTCCGGATTCTGTGTTTCCGGTTTGTTTCACCCCTGCAACGGGCCTGTGACTGCAAAGAAAAGTTTCCTTTAAGGATAGTTTTCTTTCGTTCAAATATCCAAAACTGCATCTTTATTTCAAATAGTTACCTGCTTTGCTGCAGCGCAAGACAAAACAGGACCACATTGGTATAATAAAGGTATGGATGAAATAAAATTAATCCTGCGGAATGATCCGGCCCGCTCATCGCTTCGTATAAAGAATACAGAGACTGAAAACTGTGATTTTTCACCAACCGGCAAGAAAGAAGGCTTGTTATGGCCCATCTCGATGATCCCACCACTCAGCGTGCGAACCTCCGCTACATCCGCAATGCGATGGATGAGCCGTTGCTGGAGCGTGAGCACGAGTTAGATCTCGCCCGCCGCTGGAAAGACAAGCGCGACGAGAAGGCGCTGCACGAACTGGTGCGCTCCTATACCCGCCTTGTCGTGGCGCTGTGCGGCAAAGTTTAAAAACTATGGCCTGCCCATGGGCGACCTTATCCAGGAAGGCAATATTGGCCTGATGGAAGCAGCTGCGCGTTTTGAACCTGCCCTGGAAAACCGCTTTTCCACCTATGCCACCTGGTGGATCAAGGCGCAAATTCAGGACTATGTGCTGCGCAACTGGTCTATTGTCCGGACGGGTACCACGGCATCGCAAAAGTCGCTGTTCTTTAACCTGCGCCGCCTGCGCGCCAAAATCACCGGCCAGTCGGCGCGCGATTATCTTGACGCTGAATCGGTTCAGAAAATCGCGACCGAGCTTGGCGTCACCCCGAAAGAGGTGATGCAGATGGAAGCCCGCATGAATGGCGGCGACCAATCGCTCAATAGCCCCATCGGGGAAGAAGGCGACAACCAGTGGCAGGACCTGCTGCCCGATACGACGCCGAACCCGGAAGAAGTCGTCATCGGCATGAAGGACAACGCCACGCGGTCAAGCTGGCTGAACAACGCCCTGGGCGAACTGTCGGACCGCGAGCGCACCATTATCAAGGAACGCCGCATGAACGACGATGTCGTCACCCTTGAAGACCTTGGCAAGCAGCTGGGTATTTCGAAGGAGCGCGTGCGCCAGCTGGAGCAGCGCGCGATGGACAAGCTGAAAGCGTCTATTCTCATAAAAGTGAAGGACGCCGGGCTTGAACAAATGGCGCTTTTCGACGCCCGTTAAGTGGCTTCACCATAAACACACGAAAGAGCGGGGGTAATTGTCAACCCCCGCTTTTTTGTGTTAAATTCAAGGCATGAAAAAGCATCGCATTTTATTCCGTACCCTTATGGCCGCGTCGCTTGTCACGCTGCTGTCGGTGGCTGTCTGCAGCCCCGGTTTCGCGGCCAAGCCGAATGGACAAGACCAGTCATCGCAGGAGCTTTCAAAACGGGCTTACATTCCCGACCAGACTTCGCCGGAAGGGCTTGAGCTTGTCGCCGTCGGCACGGTCAAAGAAGTGCTGAAGTCAGACCTTATCCGCATGACAGATGAGAAAGTTTACAATCTGCTCAACATTCGCGTGCCGCTGCTGTACATGCCGAAGGAACAGGAATATCTGACTAAGATGCTGGTCGGCAAAAAAGTCGGCTTGTACCAACGCCGCTTCCCCGGTGTGCTGGAGCGTGACAGCCGCGGCAACCTTGCAGGACAGATGCTGACGCAGGATAACATATGGGTGCAATCCGACCTCGTCCTCAACGGCCTTGCCTGGGTTGATGGCAACCCCCGCAACCGCGACATGGTGCAAAAGCTTTACCAGTATGAAACCCTTGCCCGCAACAAACGCGCGGGGTTCTGGGCGGCGCCCGAGCTATCCGTGAAGGATGAAAAATCCATTCTTGAAAAATCCTACAACACCTTCCAGGTCGTCGAAGGCACCATCAAAAGCACCAAGCAGGTCGGTGACCAGCTGTTCTACCTCGGTTTCGGCGATGATGCGACGACGGACTTCACCCTTGTCATCAGCAAGGATTTTGCGCAGTATTTCTATGATCCTGAAATCGGTCGTTTCAACCCGCTGAAGTGGAAAGGCCGTCGTCTGCGCGTGCGCGGATGGGTCATCAACCAGAGCGGCCCGATGATGGAGCTGACCTATCCCGAGCAGATCGAGTTTACCGGCAACGATAGCCAACCCCTGCCCATCGCCATGCCGAAAACCGACCCCGACAAGAAAGCCCGCAAATGAGCGAAATAACGCTGGCCCCCGCAGGCGTGCAACTGCACGCGCCCTACCCGCCTGTTGCGCCGTTTGATTCAGGCCGCATGAAGGTTGGCACGCTGCACGAACTTTATTACGAACAGTCCGGCAACCCTGATGGCGTGCCGGTGGTGTTTCTGCACGGCGGCCCCGGTGCGGGCTCCAGCCCCAAGCACCGGCAGTTCTTTGACCCGCGCCATTACCGCATTGTTATTTTCGACCAGCGCGGTGCGGGCCATTCGACGCCGCTTGCGGAACTGCGCGAAAATACCACGGCAGATTTAGTGGCGGATATTGAAGCCTTGCGTGAAAAGCTCGGCATTAAAAAATGGCATGTGTTTGGCGGTTCATGGGGCAGCACGCTGGCGCTGGCCTATGCCATTACGCACCCCGCAAGCGTCCTCAGCCTGACCCTGCGCGGCATATTTCTGATGATGCAGCGGGAGATCGACTGGTTCCTTTATGGGGTGAAGGCCATTTACCCCGATGCGTGGAACGCCTTTGCCGGCCACCTGCCCGAAGAGGAACGCAAAGATTTGCTCAGCAACTACTACAAGCGCCTGACGCATGACAACGCGGACATCCGCCTTGCCGCGGCCAAGCACTGGGCGGCGTTTGAAACCTATTGCTGCATGCTCATCCCTCGCCCCGAAATGGTGGAGGAAAGCACGGAGCCCGCGCATTCCCTGCCCATTTCCCGCATCGAGGCGCATTACTTCCACAACAACCGCTTCACGCCGGATAATTTTTTGCTGAAGAACATCGGCAAAATCCGCCACATTCCCGCCATTATCGTGCAGGGCCGCTATGATGTCGTCTGCCCCATCGAAACCGCGTGGGAGCTAAAACAAGCATGGCCCGAAGCCGGTTTTGTACTAGTGCCGGATGCCGGGCATTCCGCCTTCGAGCCCGGCATTGCCAGCGCGCTGGTTGCGGCGACCAACCATTTCCGCACCATTGGTAAAGAATAAGCAAAACGCGCGTTTTATAACGGCTATATTTCATAATTTGCGGAGTAGCCACGTGTTATTGCTTGCGCGGAAAAACAACTACGTCCATATTTGAACCAATTTTCGACACGGTAAAAACCGAGAGATAAACGCGGCAAAAAATCCAGAGGATTGTGTGACCATGAAAAAATTCCTGACGCTTGATGACCTGCAGCCCCAAGGCAAAACCGTGCTGCTGCGCGCCGACCTGAACGTGCCGATGAAAGACGGCGCGGTAACGGATGCGACGCGCCTGACCCGCCTTGTGCCGACACTGGTCGAGCTTTCCGCCAAGGGCGCAAAAACGGTCATCCTGTCCCACTTCGGCCGCCCGAAGGGCAAAGACGCATCCATGTCGCTGGAGCCCGTGGGCAAAGCGCTGGCGGACGCGTTTGGCAAGCCCGTTGCCTTTGCCCATGACTGCATCGGCAAGGAAGCGCAGGACGCCGTGAGCGCCATGAAAGACGGCGATGTACTGCTGCTCGAAAACGTGCGCTTTTATGCGGAAGAAGAAAAAGACGACCCCAGCTTTGCGCAGGCGATTGCCATGATGGGCGACATTTACGTGAACGATGCGTTCTCGTGCGCGCACCGCGCCCATGCCACGACACACGGCATTGCAAAACTGCTGCCCGCCTATGCCGGCCGCTTGATGGAAGCGGAACTTGACGCACTCGGCAAAGCGCTTGAAAGCCCCGAACGCCCCGTCGTCGCCATTGTCGGCGGCGCAAAAATCTCCACCAAGATCGAGCTGCTGAACAACCTTGTCACCAAAATCGATACGCTGGTGCTGGGCGGCGGCATGGCCAATACCTTCCTCGCCGCGCTGGATAACCCCGTCGGCAAGTCGCTATGCGAACGCGACATGAAAGACCAGGCTGTTAAAATCATGGAAACCGCCAAGGCGCACAAATGCACCATCGTGCTGCCGGTGGATGCAACCGTGGCAACCGAATTCCGCGCCAACCCGCCAACGCAGAACCTGGCGACAGATAACATTCACGACGGCGAAATGATGCTCGATATCGGCACCGAAACCGTCAAGATGATGGACGGTGTGCTGGCAAAAGCCAAAACAGTGCTGTGGAACGGCCCCATGGGCGCTTTTGAAACCCAGCCTTTTGACCGCGGCACCACCGAAGTCGCGCGCAAGGTTGCGGTGCTGACGCAGGCAAAAAAACTCATCAGCGTGGCTGGCGGCGGTGATACCGTTTCCGCCCTCGCCCATGCCGGCGTTGAAGACCAGATGACCTATGTTTCAACCGCTGGCGGCGCATTTCTTGAATGGCTAGAAGGTAAAACCCTTCCCGGCGTGCAAATTCTGCAGGACCGCGCCATCGCCCTCAAAAAAGCGAGCTAAGGGCTTTGCCCCGCGGCAGTTACAAAGCACGCCTTGCCGTTTTTGTGACCGCCGCGCTTTTGCTTTTCGGCTTCGCTATTCACACGTCAGCCATGGTCATGGTGCCGCGCCATGCGCTTGACGCCACAGCCTATGCCGAAGTCGTGCGTAAAAAGGCTACATGCCCGGATGGCGATTGCTTTGTTGAATACATTTTCCTTGATAACGGCACGGCGGTGCGCCTGCAATTCAAGACGCCCGATTACACCGGCAAGGCGGATATTACCGTACGCCGTGCCAGCGCAGATGCCGCAGCCGAGGTTTTAACAGCCACGTCTGCCTACCTGAAAGATAAAACCCCGCCGGAAGACTGGGATAAAAAAGACAACAAGGTTTACGCCTTCGACGGCACCAAACCCGCAAGCTTCGCCAGCACGGAAACGCCGGCCTTTACTGCCCTGTTTGAAAAAGCGGAAAGCACGTTTAACGCCGCCCCGCCCGCGCCGGATTTTTACCTGCACAGCTATTACCAGCCCCTCACCGGCGATACCGGCGACTTCCACGTTTTTGCGGATGGCACCGTCATCATCAGCCTGTTCGCGCAAAAGTCCGACAAGCTGCTGGCAACGTCGCTTTATACTTATGATGATGCCGCCTTTGCAGCGCTGCGCGACAAGGCCGCCGCCGCCGCGCAAAGCATCCTGAAGACCGACTATAAAAAATGCCCGGCTGACAGCGGCATGCAATACGCGCTCATGGAAATTCAGGCGGAAGGGCATTACGCCAAAACGTATTTCTGCCCCGGCTCGGCCAATGATGCGGCGGCAGACCTGCTGCAGCTATTACGCAGCAAGAAGTAACGCTTACTTCGGCCTGAGGTTTTTCTTATCCAGCTTCACTTCCGGCGGGTTTTCGATGCGGTCAACGCGGCGGGCGACATCTTCCACCTTGCGTGACAGGTCGGTAAAACCATCCGCCAGCTTATTATCCTGCAACGGAGATTTTTTGGGCTGTTGCTGTTCCTTCACCGGCTTTGGCACTTCCGGGCGCACTGGCACAGTCATGACCGCAGGGCCGGAAGGCTTGCCCGCATCCGCCGGCACAAAGCGGCAAATGGCAAATGATTGATCGGTTCTTTGGCCACCCGCATCGTAAAATTCGCGGGTGAAGGTAAACGCGTCCAGCTGTTCGCTGGAATAGTTTTTATAAACGCGCACGCGGGCCAGCGCGCCCTGCACATCATCCACATGCTTCAGCAATTTGCGCTGCAGCTTTTCCGGCAGGTCGGCCATGTGCTTCAGCTTGGCGGTTTTTTTGTCGATCAGCTTTTGCGTCATCTTGATCGAGTTGAGATCTTTTTTCGTCCCCACCAGCTTGTAGGAACCTATCGTCTGGGAATTACCGGACTCCCTGTCCCATTCCCCGCCGTTCATCAGCATGGCAAAACCGCTGCCGCCTGCCGCCGCGATGGGGATGATGAACAGCGGCGCTGCCGTGCCCGCCGTGACGACCGTGGCGATACCCGCACCAATAAGCAGCCCAAAGCCGGAAGCTGTGGTCGTGCTGGGATATTCGCGGCGCAGGTAGCGCCAGCTTTTACTGATACGGTCGAACATGACATCCTCAAGGGCTTATGAAATGAGGATACCATAATAACAACACCTCTCCTCCCGTCAAGTCGCAAAAAAACCCGCCGTGTTCGTGCCGGTCGGGTTTCTTGTGTGGGTGGTGCCGTGAAGTCAAAGCATTGAAAGAACAGTTAGAAGCTTGATTAAATCATGTCCGGCGACTTCAGCCAGGTCTTCATGATGCGCTGAACATCGAAGTCTTTAATCGCATCAAAATTCTTCAGGGCCGTTGCCAACTCGCGCTGGTCGACAATTTTGTCGCCCGTGCGGATGTGGCGGCTAAGCAGGAAAAGTGACGCGAATTCCGACTTCATCATGCCGATGAAGCGGCACGCGACAACGAAGGGCTTGCCACCGTCTTTCTGCACCAGCTTCACAACGTATTCAGGCGCAAGGCCGCATTTTTCTGCGAACAACGCGATGAAGAAACCGATTTGTCCGCGGCGCAGCGTTTTAATCATGAGGTCGGCGGTAATGTCCTTGCGCTCGTTAAAGCGTTTGGCGAGCGATGACATTTCCGGCGTGGTCTGGCGCAGCCCCTTGGCTTCATTGCTCAGCTCGTGGATGAGGTCTTCGATAGCCTGATCGACAACATGGCCGCTCATCACGAAGCGTTCGGAAATATCTTTGCGCAAGGCCTGCGACACAACCATGTAAAGGTCGACGGCAACTTCACCGTCAATCTCGCGACGTTGCAGCAGCGGCACTTGCAGCTGTTCGCAATTCAGCGAATAGCGCGCCATTTTGCGGATGGCCGATTTGGAAAGATGCGCGCTCGCGTTCGCGGTCAGCGCAACCATCGTGTCGGCATCGCCGGTATCAACAAGGCGGTCGGAAACGATAGGCGGCAGGTTTTCGCGGCGGGCGATGTGGTGCCAGTGTTCCTGCCCGCGCGCGGCAATGATGCCGAGCAAATCCTTGTCGCTTAAAATAGGGCTGTGCAACAGCACGTGGCGCGCGACTGAAATTTCATCGTTGGCGAGATAAACAACAAGGCCTTCCGGCACATTGTCTTGCGCCGACAGGCGTTCCGACAGCGCTTCGCGCAAATCCGCTTCTGCCTGACGGATCAGGTTAAGCAGGATCTCGCTGGCCAGGTCTTTTTCAGACGGGTTCAGCGTGCGCTGGTCAAAGAATTGCGATACAGCCTTCGCGAGTTTGCGACGGCCACCTTCTGAAGTATCTTGCGCGCATTGCAGCAGTTCTTGCGGATCCAAGATATTCACCCCTTTATCGTCGGATGCGGAAGTCATCCAGTCCCCCCTGTTCATATCCCCCCAATTCCCCTGAAGCCTCCCGAAGCCTCAAATTGCGAAGACACTTAAAGTACAAAAGTTCACCACATTCACGTTCTTGTATTGTAACTTCTTTATGTTAACTACTCGTTAAAGCTCCGTAAATGACGGTATATCAATAGCTTATTATATGACGGTGTCATGTATAATTTATGAACAAGCGCGCATTTGGGGCGATTCCTTGTAAAAAAATAATCATCATTTAGTGCGCCCCATCCCTTTCTTGGTTAATATAATGTTAACGCATGCTTGATATGATGATATTGGGTCAATGTACTTTTAAGGAGTCTTCGTCGTGGTCAATTCAGTTGGACAGGGACCGTCGCCTAACATCCAGTTCCAGCAGGTGAATAACAATTCAGCTGCCCAACAGGAAGTGCGTGCGCGTAACGAGCAAACGCAGCCCCGCAACGCACCCGCCGCAGATTCCCAAAGCGCCGACCAGCGCAGCCTGCAATCGCAGGATGAACAGCGCCGTCAGGATCTCACCGCGCAACGCCGCCAGGATAATACGCAAACCGCCAACAGCAACAACGACCTCCGCAGGGGTTCGCTGCTGGACGTTACGGCATAAAGTTAATCCCACTCTGAGTCAGGGCCTTCCGTGAAACGGAAGGTCTTTTTTTGCCTTGAATCTGCTGGGCTATTTGCCATTTTTTGACATAATCAACACTTCTCGGTATCATAGCGGTACAATAACGCCACCTCTTTTCAGGAGACGTCGCTGATGGCCGCCGCGCAAACTGTCGATTGGCTGATTGACCAGATTGTTCACCTTGGTTCCCCCTTCAACGATGCGGCGCATAAAGCACATCATTCCTCGCCGGAAGAAGCGCAGCGCGATTTTTTCAAAGCCATCATGAAAGAACAAATCGGCGAGGTCATTACCATCGCCGCGCGCTACAAGAACGACTGGCAGAACTGGCGGGAAGCTGAAACCGGTTTCTCCCCGCTCCGCTTCGCGCAGGATAGTTTAAGCTTCCAGTCCTTCGTGCAGCTTTGCGGCATGGGCGCGGAAAAGAATGAAGACTACGGCAACGGCTGGTCGCCCTTCCTGTTTGCGGTCAATTACGGCGACCGCACCTTTATTGATTACACGTTGGGGCACAAACCCGCACTGGATGCACTGGCGGTTACAGACGGCAAAGGCCATACCGCCACCGCCCTGCACCTCGCAATCGAGCGCCGCGATTTTGAAACCGTGGAACAGCTGATCGAACACGGCGCAGATACCGGCGTGAAAGCCAATACCCGCCACGGCCTGCTGACACCGCAGGAATATGCCGAAGCGCGGCATGAAACCAAGCTGGCCGAAATGCTGTCACTCGCGCCGCAAATCCGCCAGCTTCACGAAGAACGGTTTGCACCTTATGTGGCCGCATTAAGAACCGCGCCAAAACCCGCGCTTAAAATTGCAATGAAGCTCGCGGCTTAAAGCGCCCGCGTTTTGCAGCTCCGAAAGTTACTTGCTATATGATAGTAACTAAGCTATCATATAAATAGTAAGCTGGAGTCTACCTGCATGAAACGCAAAAGTTATAGCCAAATGAACTGCCCTATTGCCCGCAGCCTTGAAGAAATCGGGGAATGGTGGAGCATTCTATTACTGCGCGATGCCTTCCACGGCATGACGCGGTTTGATGAGTTTGAAACCAGCCTTGGCATTGCGCCCAATATGCTGACGAAGCGGCTGGCGACCCTGGTTGAAAATGGCCTCATGGAAAAACGCCCCTACAGCGCCAAGCCGCTGCGGCATGAATATATTTTAACACCGAAGGGGACGGATTTTTATTCCGTGCTGCTCACGCTTGTCTCATGGGGCAACCGCCATGTGTTCGACAAAAATGAACAGCCCATTCTGCTGAGCGACCGCGAGAGCGGGGAGATTTTTGAGCCGGAACTTTATAACCCGAAAACGCTGAAGCCCATCAATTCCCGTTCGGTTAAAATTGTCGCCGGCCCGGGCGCGACGGAAAACACGCACGAACGTCTCGCCTTCCGCGCCAAAAAAACCGCCGAAAGAAACGCGGAAAGCAATACGGGGAAACAGCAATGACCGCCGCGCTGACAAAGCCCGCCGCCCTGCCCGCCGCAACGCTGAAGCGCGAGGATATAGCAAACCTGACCGGCCTTGAAGTCATGCAGGCGATGATGAACGGCAAACTGCCGCCACCGCCCATTGCAGAAACCGCCAACTTTACGCTGGCAGATGTGCAGGATGGCCGCGTGGTGTTTGAAGGCATGCCGTCCGACCGATTCCTTAACCCGCTTGGCACCGTGCATGGCGGCTGGATTGCAACGCTGATTGATTCCGCCATGGGCTGCGCCACGCATACCAAATTGAAGGTTGGGCAGGCCTATACCACCATTGAAATGAAACTGAACTTTACCCGCGCCGTTATGCCGCATACAGGGCTTATCCGCTGCGAAGGATATGTTGTGCATGCGGGTAGCCGCATTGTCACGACCGAAGCGCGCATGACGGATGCTGCGGGAAAAATCCTCGCCCACGGGTCGGAAACCTGCCTCATCATGGACGCAAAATAACCCTTTAACGCCAACACAACTTTTCAGGAACCAGCATGACGGGGCAAAATGCCGCGGTCGCCGAAGGCATGGCTACGCCCGGGGCGGCGAACCTTGCGCAAAATTCAACAACATTACCCCCCATCGGCGGCGCGGCAAACCGCGATGCCGTGAACCCGTGGCTGATTGCCATTACAGTGACGCTGGCAACTTTCATGGAACTGCTGGATACCGCAATCGCCAACGTTTCCCTGCCCCACATCGCGGGCGGGCTTGCGTGCAGCTACGATGAAGCAACATGGGTATTAACCAGCTACCTTGTCGCCAACGCAGTGGTGCTGCCGCTTTCCGCATGGCTGTCGCGCGTGTTCGGGCGCAAGCGCTATTACATGATTTGCGTGGCGCTGTTTACCCTCAGCTCCGCCCTGTGCGGCATGGCGCCGAACCTTGGCATGCTTATTTTCTTCCGCGTATTGCAGGGCATTGGCGGCGGCGGCCTTGCGCCGGTCGAGCAGGCGATACTGGTGGATACGTTTCCGCCGCATAAGCGCGCGGCCGCCTTCGCGCTGTATTCCATGGCCATTGTGACGGCCCCTGCCCTCGGCCCGCCGCTGGGCGGCTGGATTACCGATAGTTTCAGCTGGCGCTGGGTGTTTCTTATCAACATTCCCATCGGCCTTATCTCGCTGTTTCTATCAAACCGTCTGGTGCATGATTCCGACGCCTTCAAGAAAGAAGTCAGCGAGGCACGCAGCGCGGGCAAGTTGCGCATAGACGGATTCGGCATTTTTCTTGTCGCGCTCGGCTTCGCCTTTCTTGAAGTTGTGCTGGACCGCGGGGAGCGCGAGGAGTGGTTTGACAGCACCTTCATTTGCGTCTTCTTCGGCGTTGCCATGATTTCATTGCTGACAGCACTGTGGTGGGAATTGCGCCACCCCGACCCTGTGGTGGAAGTGCGGCTGCTAAAGGAGCGCAACTTTGCCATCGCCAACATCCTTTACTTTGTTTTTGGCTTCGTATTATTCGGCTCTACCGTCATGATCCCGCAAATGCTGCAATCACTGATGGGTTATACGGCGACGGATGCAGGTCTTGTCCTCGGCCCCGGCGCTTTCGTCATCGTCGTGCTGGCGCCTTTCGTGGTGCGGCTGCTGCCAAAGATTGGCGCGAAGCGCATGATCGGCTTTGGCCTGACGGTGCTTGGCTGCGCAATGTGGTATTTCAGCACATTCGATACCCTGACGGATTACAAGCACGAAGCATGGGCGCGCGCCCTGCAGGGCTTCGGTTTGGCCTTCCTGTTCGTGCCTGTCAGTCAGGTGGCTTATTCGCGCCTGCCGAAGAACAAGAATAACAAGGCTTCCAGCCTGACAAACCTGTTCCGCAACCAGGGCGGCAGCTTTGGCATTGCCTTTGTCACAACAATGCTGGCGCGGCGCGCGCAATACCACCAGAGCGTATTGGTGGAAACCATCAACAACACCGACCCCGCAACGCAAAGCGCCATTACATCCATGTCGCAAACCTTCGCCATGAACGGCGCGCCGCAAGGCACGGCGGATGCCATGGCAAAAGGCCAGATATACCAGATGGTGCAGGACCAGTCGCACATGCTGGCCTTCATCGACTGCTTCTACGCTCTCGGCTGGGTCGCCTTCTGCGCCGCCACGCTCGCCTTCTTTATCGTCAATGTCGCCCCCGCGCCAAAACCGGAAGAACCGGCGCATTAACAAGCTGAAAAATTAAAAAAGGAAGATCCTTCATGCTGTGAGGGATCTTCCTTAATTTTCAAACGCGATTGATTAAAGAAACGCGACCTCGGTAAAGCTGCGCAGTTTGCGGCTGTGCATGCGGCCGGGGCCCATGGCGCGGATTTTTTCCATCGTCAGCACGCCGATCTTCAAGTGCTGGTCGACGCGTTCGCGGTAGAAGGTATCCGCCATGCCGGGCAGCTTCAGTTGACCGTGCAAGGGCTTGTCGGATACGCAAAGCAGCGTGCCGTAAGGTACGCGGAAGCGGAAACCGTTGGTGCAGATAGTCGCGGATTCCATGTCGAGCGCGACGGCGCGGCACTGGCTGAGGCGCTGCACGGGAACGGATTGTTCCCACAGTTCCCAGTTGCGGTCGCTGACCGTGGCAACGGTGCCGGTGCGCATAATTTTTTTCAGGTCATAGCCTTTGAAGCCGGTGACATCCGCCACCGCCTGCTCCAGCGCGACCTGCACTTCTGACAGCGCGGGGATGGGCACCCAAATCGGCACGGCATCATCCAGCACGCCGTCATCGCGCACATAACCGTGCGACAGAACATAGTCGCCAAGTTTTTGCGAGTTGCGCAGGCCCGCGCAGTGGCCCAGCATCAGCCAGGTGTGGGAGCGCAGCACGGCCACGTGGTCGGTAATCGTTTTCGCGTTGGACGGGCCGACGCCGATGTTGATGAGCGTAATGCCCGTGCCGTCTTTCCGTTTTAAATGGTACGCCGGCATCTGCGGCAGGCGCGGCGGCTTCTGGCCTTGTGCCTCGCCCGTGACTTCCGGCATGTTCTGGTTGTAGGTAATCACGTTGCCGGGTTCGACGAAGGCGCAATAATCATCCGCTGCCGCCGTCTTGCCGTCCTGCTTTGCCAGCAGGGCATGGGAATCGCGGATGAATTCATCCACGTAAAACTGGTAGTTGGTGAACAGCACGAACTTCTGGAAGTGTTCGGCCGAGGTGCCCGTATAGTGCTTCAGGCGCTGCAACGACAGGTCAACGCGCTGCGCGGTAAACAGCGCCAGCGGGGCGGGTTCGCCGGGGCGCACCATGTGCGTGCCGTTGGGGATGGTATCATCCATCGTCGCCAAATCAGGCTGGTCGAAAATAAGCGGCAGTTCGGCAATATGCTCCGCCGTCAAATCACGCTCGAGGTGGAATTTATCACCGAGGGCGAAGTGCAGCGGGATCGGCAGTTCGGATACGCCGACTTCAAGTTCCGACTGCGGGTGGTTGGTGAGCAGCAGCGTGAATTGCTCAAGGTAATATTGCTTGTACAGGTCAGGGCGCGTCAGCGTGGTGCTGTAGGTGCCGGGGCGCCAGATAAAGCCGTAGGACAGGCGGTTATCAACGCTCGGCCCCTTGGTGGTGGTGATGGAGATGTACGGGTAATTGGCGCGAATGCGCGTTTCATCCATTTTGCCGCGGCCAAACAGCTCGAAAGCGGCGCGCAGGTAATTGGTGTTCGCGGTGTAGATTTCATTCACCCAGTTCCACGCCTTCTCCGGATCGCGGAAGCCGCGCGTCGTCATAAGGCCGTCTCTGATGGGTGATGGTAATTTAGATCCGATGAGCAATTGAGTTTAACCCCATTAATCCTGCGGCGTAATCTTCGGCGACGAATGGCCGCAAATCATCCACGCCTTCCCCTATACCTATAGCATGAACTGGTAAACCAAACCTTTCCACAAGCGAGACAAGCACCCCGCCCTTGGCTGTTCCGTCCAGTTTTGTGACAATAAGCCCGGTTATGTTAACTATTTGCTTGAAAATATCCACCTGGCTATGCGCGTTCTGCCCCACGGTCGCATCCAGCACCAGCAGCGTCGCGTGCGGCGCATCGGGGATTTTCTTCTGGATGACGCGGACGATTTTGGAGAGCTCCTCCATCAGGTTCGCCTTGTTCTGCAGGCGGCCGGCGGTGTCGATCATGACGACGTCAACGTCTTCCCGCAGCGCCTGTTCCAGCGCATCAAAAACCAGCGCCGCCGGGTCAGCCCCCTCGCCGCCCGAAATGATGGGGCAGTCAATACGGCCCGCCCAGACTTTCAATTGTTCGACAGCGGCGGCGCGGAAGGTATCCCCCGCGACCAGCATCATCTTGCGGCCTTCGCTTTTAAACTGGTGGCCCAGCTTGCCGATCGTCGTCGTCTTGCCGACGCCGTTCACGCCCGCAACCAGAATAACGAACGGCTTGGCGTATTTGCTGAACATGTTCTTTTCGGCGGGCTGCAGAATTTTCGCAATTTCCTCCGCCAGCACGGCCTTCACCTGGTCCGGCGTAATTTCATCGCCGAAGCGTTCCTTTGAAATGCCGCCGACAAGCTTCGCCGCTGTCGAAGGCCCAAGGTCGGCGGTAATCAGCAGGTCTTCAAGTTCCTGCAGGGTGGAGGAGTCCAGTTTGTGCTTGGTGAAAATATCGCTGATGCCGCCGGTGATTTTTGCGGAGCTTTGAAACAGGCCTTCCTTCAGCCGCGTGTACCAGCCCTTTTTGGCGCGGTCGGCATCCATCGGTTTTGCAACCGTGGTATCGGCATCTTTTTTCTTGAAGAACCAGACCATGTCAATTTTCCTTTTCGCGCCCGAATATACACCAAAAACAGGGGATTGCCAGCCCTGCAAACAGTCCAGAAAAACGAGAATATGCGGCGTTTACGCCACTTTGCCGATCAGCTTGCCGTCCGCAAAGCCTTCCATCGTCACGTTGACGAGGCTGCCGAGCGTGACGTCGGACAATACCTGCACTTCGCTGAACCATTCGGTGCGGCCCGTGTTGCCTTTTTCGACGAGGACGGGCAGCGTTTTGCCGACCAGCGTGGCGATGTGCTTTTCGACCTGTTTCGCGCCCAATTCACGCAGCAGTTTGGCGCGGTGCTTGCGAATGCTGCCTTCCACCTGCGGCATGCGCGCGGCGGGCGTGCCGGGGCGCGGGCTATAGGGGAAGACATGCAGATACGTGAGGTCGCATTCGGTCACGGAGCGCAGCGTGTTTTCAAACATCTCGTCCGTCTCGGTCGGGAAGCCGGCAATAATATCCGCGCCGAAAACAATGTCGGGGCGCAAGGATCGCGCGCGGTCGCAAATCTCTTTTAAATGGTGGCGCAGGTGGCGGCGCTTCATGCGCTTCAGCACCATGTCATCTCCTGCCTGCATGGAGATATGCAGGTGCGGCATAAAGCGCGGTTCATCGCCAATGAGTTGCCACAAATCTTCATCAATCTCGACGGGATCGAGCGATGACAGGCGCAGGCGCTTCAGTTCCGGCACCAGCGCCAGCAGGCGGCGCACCATCTGCCCAAGTCGCGGCGCGCCCGGCAGGTCGGGGCCGTAGGAGGTAATATCAACCCCCGTCAAAACGACTTCGTTATAACCGCCCGAGACCAGCTTGCGCACCTGGTCTACAATCTCCCCCATCGGGACGGAGCGGGAATTGCCGCGGCCATACGGAATGATGCAGAAGGTGCAGCGGTGGTCGCAGCCGTTTTGTACCTGCACAAAGGCACGCGCGTGGGATTCAAAGCCCGCAATCAGGTGCCGCGCGGTTTCCTTGACGGACATAATATCGTTGACGATGACGCGTTCCGTCTGCGGCTGCGACCATGTGGCGGCCTGCAGCTTCAGGTCGTTGCCAATGACCTGATTGACTTCCGGCATATCGGAAAACGCCTTCGGGTTCACCTGCGCGGCGCAACCGGTGACGATAATCTTGGCATCCGGGTTTTCGCGGCGGGCGCGGCGGATGGCTTGGCGCGCCTGACGCTCGGCCTCCGACGTTACGGCGCAGGTATTAATGATAATCGCGTCCGTCAAGCCCGCCTTGGCGGCGTGTTCCTTCATGACCTCGGATTCATATATATTGAGGCGGCAGCCAAAGGTGACGACGCGCGGGCCGTCCTTCCCCTGCTGCGCCAGCTGGGTATCGGCATCCGGCAGTTCGATGACCTGCTCTTTATGCTCGTGGTCGTTATGGTCATTTTTGGCGCCCAGCACGTTCAATGCGGGCAAGCCGTCGGTCGGGTCGTGTGGTGTCATAACTCTATCTCGCCTCGGTATACTTCGCTGACCGGCCCGGTCATCACCACATGGTTATCGCTGTCGCGCCACTCAATGTCCAGCTCCCCGCCGTCCAGCACAACGGTCACTTTGCGGTGCGTCAGGCCGCGGCGCACGCCAGCTACGGCAACCGCGCAGGCACCGGTGCCGCAGGCTTCGGTAATGCCAACGCCCCGCTCCCATACCCGCATGCGAATGCGGGCGCGGTTCTCAACATGGGCAATTTCGACGTTCACCTTCTCGGGGAACAGCAAGTGATTTTCAACTTTGGGGCCAAGTTTTTCCAGCGGTACATCTTCCAGCTCCTTGTGCTGCAGGAAAAAGACCGCGTGCGGGTTGCCGACGTTAACGGCGACCGGGTGCTTCAGCACGCCTTCAGTTACAGACAAAGAAAGCGTGTCTTCTTCGTGGCTTAACGGAATGTCCTTCCACTCAACATAAACAAGCCCCATATCGACGCTGATTTTGTCTTTGCGCGCGGTGGCGGCAAGTTTGGCGGCCTTGGTTTCCAGCACGAGGTCTGTCTTGTTCAAGTCCTGCATGAGCAGCTTGGCAATGCAGCGCGTGGCATTGCCACAGGCGCCAACTTCCGAGCCATCGGCGTTATAGATTCTGAGAAAAGCATCCGTACCCGTTGATTTCGGGGCATCTATGATGACCATCTGGTCGAACCCCACCCCACGGCGGCGGTCGCCCATTTCCATGATCTTCTTTGCCGGAATATCAAGCCGCGACTGCCGCCCATCAAAGATGACGAAGTCGTTGCCCAAACCATGCATTTTCACGAATGTATTTTTCATAGAAATTATATAACCTGTTTTCGCTTCTTATACAACATTTTAAACCCCTTTACTCATGTAAAAGCTTGAATAAAGGGTAAAAAACTGAACATAACTCCTCAAGTAATATTGCATTTCCGGTTCCTCAAGGCATATAATCCCAACAGATTCTTACATATAAAAAGACCGTCCAAGCGAAGGAATTCCTATGTCTAAAAATGTTGCCATCTTTCTGGTCCTGTTCGTGCTCGTTGCCGGCGGTGCCCTGTTCGCGCTGAAGAACAACAGCACGCTGCTCGCACCCCCCGCGGCTGAAACGGCTGCAACCGCCCCCGCAAGCACGGATGCGATTGCCAAGGCCGATGCCGCAACCGAACCCGCTGCCGGTGAAGCTGATGATGCGACCGCCACCAAAGGCGATGACGCTAAAGATAAAGCCGCAGACACTTCTGACAAGACGGATTCCGCCGCAACCGAAAACAAGGCCGATGCCCCCGCGGCTGATGCAGCCACCGCGACCGACGACAAGAAAGCGGATGCCGAACCCGCAACCGGTTCAGGCTCCCCCGTTGCGGCTGCCCCGACCGGCGGCGCCACCGGTTCCAGCCTGCTGGCCCCCTCGTCCTCCCTCGACGTTGATATGACCAATGCGCTGGCGGAACGCGACCTTGGCGATAAAGACGCCCCTGTCACCATCATCGAATACGCCTCGATGACCTGCCCGCATTGCGCGCGCTTCTCCAACAACATCTTCCCCGATTTCAAGAAGACCTTCATTGATACCGGCAAGGTCTATTACATCTATCGCGACTACCCGCTGGATACCATCGCCCTCAAAGCCGGCATGATGGCACGCTGCGCCGACCGCTCGAAGTACTTCGACCTCGTCGAAGTCATCTTCAAGAACCAGGAACGCTGGATTAAAAGCAGCGACCCCGTCGCGGGCCTGAAACAGCTGGGCGCGTTGGCTGGCATGGATGATGCCTACATCAACGCCTGCATGGGCAACGCCGAACTGCAGACCGAATTGCTGCGCCGCATGCAGGACGCGACCAACAAGTACAAAGTGAACGCGACGCCGACGTTTGTCTTTAACAACGGCGCCGAGTTTCTCTCGGGCGACCAGACGCTGGAAGACTTCCAGAAAGTCATCGACAAGCTCCCGAAAAAAGGTAAGTGATCCATGGTTCAGTTCAAAAAGCTCCGACTGTCAGGTTTCAAATCTTTCGTCGAGCCGACGGAACTTGAAATCGGCAAGGGCCTGACGGGCATCGTCGGGCCCAACGGCTGCGGCAAGTCCAACCTTGTCGAAGCCCTGCGCTGGGCAATGGGTGAAAACTCGCCCAAACGCATGCGCTCTTCCGGCATGGATGACGTTATTTTCAGCGGCACGGAGCATCGCCCCGCCCGCAACCAGGCCGAAGTCATCATCTCTCTTGATAACTCCGACCGCACCGCGCCGGCGGAAATCAACGATTCCGATGAAATGGACGTTTCGCGCAAGATCGAGCGCGATGTCGGCTCCACCTATAAAGTGAACGGCAAAAACGTCCGCATGCGCGACGTTCAATTACTGTTCGCCGACAGCTCCATCGGCTCGCACTCCCCTGCGCTCGTCAGCCAAGGCCGCGTTGCCGACATGATCAACGCGAAGCCCACCCAGCGCCGCATGGTGCTGGAAGAAGCCGCCGGCATTTCCGGCCTGCACGCCCGCCGCCACGAAGCGGAACTGAAGCTGAAGGCCGCCGAAACCAACCTGCTGCGCGTCGAAGACGTTCTTGGCGCCATGAACAACAACCTTGAAGGCCTTAAAAAGCAGGCCCGCCAGGCATCGCGCTACCGCAACCTTTCCGGCCATATCCAGACGGCCGAAGGCTCGCTGCTCTACCTCAAATTCCAGGAAAGCCAGACGGCTGTGCAAGCCGCCATTTCCGCCTTTGACGCCGCCGAAAATATCGTGCGCGAGCAAATGGTCATCGTCACCAACCTCACCACCCAGCAAACCGAAGCCGCCGCAGGCCTGCCGCAAATGCGCCAGCGCGAAGCGGAAGCGGCTGCGGGCCTGCAACGCCTGAAGCTTGCCTATGGCAGCCTTGAATCCGAAGAACGCCAGGTGCAGGAAGAGCGCGCGAAGTCCGAACAGCTGCTGACCCAGTTCAGCGCCGACGTCGCCCATGAAACCCTGCAAAAAACCGAAAGCCAGTCCAGCATCGAGCGCTTGAACGAAGAACGCGCAACGCTGGATGCCGAAGCGCAGAACCAGACGGAGCGCGAGGAAGACGCGCGCGTCCTGAAGGAAGAAGCGCAGGCAGCCGTTGAAAAGCTTGAATCCGAGCTGACGACGATGACCGAAGAAGTCGCGGGCCAGGAAGCGCAGCGCAACGCAGCGCAGCGCCAGCTGGGCGACCTCGACCGCCGCCTGCAAAACCTCAATACCCGCAAGTCGGGCTTCGAACAGCAGCACGCGCAAATCATTTCATCCACCCCCGCCAAGGCGGAACTGGAAGAACTTTCCGTCAGCATCACCGCGGCGGATGAAACCTACACCACCGCACGCGCCACGCTTGAAACTGCTGAAGGCGAGCGCACCAGCGCCGACGCCCGCGTGCAGGAAACCGCTGAAACGCTGCAGGGTACGCAAAAAACCTTCAACCAGCTCACCGCTGAAGGCGATGCGCTGCGCCGCATTCTGCGCAACCAGCAGGAAGGCTTCCAGCCCGTCATCGACCTGCTGAACGTTGACGCCGGCCTTGAAAAAGCCCTCGCCGTTGCCCTTGGCGACGACCTGCAGGCGGCGCTTGACGGCTCCGCGCCCATTTTCTGGCGCGACCTGCCCGCTTACGCCACCGTGCCGCAACTGCCCGGCAGCGCCAAGCCGCTGACGCAGTATGTGCGCGGCCCCCACGCGCTGAACCGCATTCTGACGCAAATCGGCGTCGTGCAGACCCCCGCGGAAGCAGAAGGCCTGATGGCCGACCTGCTGCCCGGCCAGTGCCTTGTCACGCTTGATGGCGGCGCATGGCGCTGGGACGGGCTGACCGTTTCGGCCAATGCCGAAAACGCGGCCGCCATTCGCCTGCAGCAAAAAAACCGCCTTGCGGAAATCGACGCCGCCCTCATCGAAGCCGATGCGCAGCTGGCTGAAGCCCGCACCAATGCCGAAACCGCCCGCCAGACCCGCAACACCGCAACCGACGCTGTCGGCGCGGCGCGCGGCGCGCTGCGTCAGGCTGAAGATACGCTCAACGGCCTTCGTCGCCGTCACACCTCCCTCAGCAACCAGCTGACGGAAGTGACCGCGAAGCTTGCCAGCCTTGAATCCGGCATTGAAACCGCCGGTCAGGAAATTGAAGCGACCACCGGCGAACTTGCCGCCGCCAAAGCCGCGTTTGACGCCCTGCCCGACACCGCCGAAGCACGCGAGAAAATTGCCGCCTTCAAGGTGCAGCTGCAGGAAACCCGCCAGACTCTGGCCAACCAGCAGGCCCTGCACGCGGAAATCACCCGCGAAGGTGAAAACCGTAACCGCCGCCTCCGCCAGATCGACAGCGACCTGCAGGGTTGGACCGCGCGTCTCGAGCGCATGGACCTGCGCCTGCTGGAACTTGAAGACCGCATCGCGCAAGCGAAAGAAGTCCTCGAGCGCCTGGCAGAACGCCCCGGCCAGATCGAAAGCGAAAAGCAAAGCCTGATGACGCATATTTCCGAAGCGGAAACAAAGCGTCAGGAAGCGGCCGACATTTTAATCAGCGCCGAAACCACCTCCAATGACCTGTCCCGTGACCTGCGCGCGTCCGAAAACGCGATGTCGGATGCGAAGGAAGCCCGCGCCATGGCGCAGGCGGATGTCAATACGACGCAGCACACGCAGAACGGCATTGAAGCCACCATCACCGAAAAGTTCACCTGCACGCCCGAAGAACTGGTGGCGAAGCTGGAACTGGTGGTGGCCGAACTTGGCGACATTGCAACGCTGCACGGCAAACTGGAACGCCTGCTGCGCGAGCGCGACAACATGGGCCCCGTCAACCTGCGCGCCGAAGTGGAAGCGCAGGAGATTACCGACAAAATGGGCAGCATGTCGACGGAACGCGATGACCTCGTCGCCGCGATTTCCAAGCTCCGCGAAGGCATCGGCACGCTCAACAAGGAAGCACGCACGCGCCTGCTGGCCGCGTTTGACAACGTCAATGCGCACTTCCAGAAACTGTTCGTGCGCCTGTTCAACGGCGGTTCCGCGTACCTCAAGCTGATCGAGGCGGAAGACCCGCTGGAATCCGGCCTTGAAATTTACGCGCAGCCCCCGGGCAAAAAAACTTCCGTCCTCTCGCTGCTGTCCGGCGGCGAGCAGACGCTGACATCCATCGCCCTCATCTTCGGCATGTTCCTCACCAACCCCGCGCCCATCTGCGTGCTGGACGAGGTTGACGCGCCGCTTGATGAAAGCAACGTCGACCGTTATTGCACACTGCTGGAAGACCTTGCCAAAGACGGCAAGACCCGCTTCATGGTCATCACCCACCATCGCATGACCATGGCCCGCATGGACCGCCTTTACGGCGTCACCATGAGCGAAAAAGGCGTCTCCCAGCTCGTCTCCGTCGACCTGAAGCAGCACGAACTGCAACTGGAAGAAGCGGCGTAACAGCTGCGCCTCACGGCCAAAAGAATTAAAGGCAATGCCGCTTAATGTGGCATTGCCTTTTTCTTTATCGCGGCGGTTTGTTTAAAGTGCCGGCGGCTTAGGCGCGGGTGTGGCAGTCGCGGCGGGCGCGGCAAACGCGGCCTTCACCAGCGCCAGATAATTCTGGCCTGTCGACGCGTCCATTTGCGCCTGATAGGTTTCATCCCAGATGAAGCCGTTTTTCTGGAGGTCGGAAACGAGGCGGACGGGGTCTTTGTAGCCGGAGAAATCGAACGTCAGCTCCATTGCCTCACCGCCATTGTTCTTCGGCAGCAGGTGGCTGATGACGTGCTCAAGATGCTGGTCGTAATCAAGCCCCTTGGGAGAAATTTCGGCGAAAAGACTATCAAGCAGGCCGCCGTTCACATCGCCGCCAATGGCGAAGACGAAGCGGTTGGCAAGCGCTGTGCCAGCTTTCTTCAGCAGGCTGGTGGCAATCTCCTCATCATACTCGGCCAGTTTTTCGATGACCTTGTCGGCGGCGGCATTTTTATCTGCATTGGTTTCAATCACAGGCTTGCGCGTCAGTTCCTCAGCCGCGGGCGGCGCGAAGCTGGCATTGGCATCGGCGCTGAGGCGGCGGGCCTTGAACTGGCCGGGCGCGGTTTCCACCACTTCCAGCTGCACGCCGGTCTTGCGGTTTTCAAACTGGCGCACCACCTGCCCTTCATCGTTCTTCTTTTTCGACGTGCGCTTCCAGTCTTTTTCATCCCCGCCGCCGTGCTGTGCAAAGAAATGCTTAAGCTGGTCGGAGGTTGTTTTATCGGTCATGACGCGTATTCCAATCCTTAAAAATTTAATGCCGTTTTATGCCGCGCGACGACTTTATTATCCACCAGAAGCGCGCCGTCCTGCCGCATGGAGAACCTGCCGCCGTCCAGCACCAGCGCGTCGCCTTTATCTGCGGCTTGCGGTGCGCCGGTCGCCTGTCCTGTCGCTGCATAATTGGAGCGATACTTCCAATAACCTTCGTCATTCATCATCATGAACGTCGCATAGCCGTTTTCATTCGCCGGAACGATGTTGGTGCGTATGTTGTCGAGCGTCACATAATTTGCCTGCTCGCCGGGCGCGGCGGTATTGACCAGCAACACGGCATGGTCAATGCCCGCCAGAGCATAGCCTGCGCTATTGACCAGTGTAATAAAAAGCCTGTTATCCGGCACGCCAAGCGCCTTGAGGGTGTAATACTTCAGGATTGCGTAATCCTCGCAATCGCCGCGCTTGTAGGTCAGGGTTTCCGTCGGCGATGCCCAGTAATCGATGCTGTGATACAAAACGTCATCCGGCGTATAGGTAATATAGTCGTTGACCGCATCGTTTACTTTTTCAGCGATGTCGTCAAGGCTCGCATGCCTCACATCATTAAACTGCGCCAGAAAGCGCGTGAACTGCGCGTAATTGGCGGGGTCTTGCATCAGCTTCTCTTCGCGCTGTTCTTCGCCGTATTGCCAGCGGGCAACCCATATGCTGCCAATCTCGTTCGTATCTGCCCGCGCAAAAGCGCCTTGAATGCCGCTGAGCACCACGGCGGCGGGCATGCCGCCATCTGCGAGCGGCGCGACGGGAGGCGCAGGTGCGGGCTCCGGTTCAGGCGAGTGCGGCAAGACTTTCACCGGCTTTACGGGTGGAAGGTCATCATCGGGTTCAAGGTCTTTGGGGCGCGGCTCGATGTCCGACCCAAACTTAATGGTGACCGTAATAGCACCGGTATGGACGCCAATACCGACAACCGTGCCAAGAGCAGCTGTTGTGAAAAGGTTTGCAATGGTTCGGTAGGAGAAAGACATGACGGATGGCACATTTTTTTGTTTTTAATTATGAATAATCTATGCCTGTGCCATAAATCTGTCAATTAGATTGAACAAGCGGCAGGAAACCCGGATATTATCTATATTTTTCAATATATTAGACAATAAAAGCCGCCCGTTAAGATTTTGGCGATATTGCCGTGTTAAAATCATTTGTCGAATTATCCGCCACATCACAAGGTTTTCATGGGCTTCTGGTCAAAAATCACCAAATTTGCCGCCGAGGCGCAGGTACAGCAGCAAAGCTATTTCCCGCCGCCCGCCACGGGTATTGCGCCCGTTGCCAGCGGCGAATGGACGCTGGTGGTGGATGCGGATTGCACTCCCGTCACCACCCGCCCCGCAGCCCCCGGTGATTTCATTGCCCGCCCTGCCGTGCCCTACACCTTTGGCGGCACCCTGCCCCCGTTTCAAAACGATGCGAAGCTGAGCATGCCGCAAAACGTGCAGGCGCTGGTGGATTATGAATGCCGTGCCGCCCGCAACAAGGAATACCTTGATAAAGCCATGCTGCTGCTGTCGCAGACAGATGACGGCCGCCGCCTGCTGCAAAAAGCGCAGACGGAAAAATTCACCTTCGTGTTCGACCAGACTCGCGCTGCCGAAGCAGGCGCAGTGGGCCTGTGCGATTACGCGGGCAAGCAAATTCCGCTGGCGGAAGGCCGCAGCCCGACCGAGGTTGCACTGACGCTGAAGCACGAATTACAGCACATGGAAGATATTTCAAAAGGCCTTGATTACAACAGCGCCGATACGCCGAAATCCGCGCAAATGGCCAACCGCGTGCTGGAGGGCAATGCCCGCGTCTCGGAATCCATCGCCGCCGCCGAAGCGCTGATGGGCTCCCCCCGCGGCCCCGTGCAGCAGTTCCGCACCGCCGCGCTGTTCAACAGCTTCTGGCATAAAAACCACGACATGGCCGTAAACCTGCGGGATAACCTGCACCTGGCAGTGAAGGGCGAATGGGCGCAGCTGGCCGCCAACGTGCTGCCCGGCTATTACACCAACCGCGCCACGCTGGATTATTACGATAAAAATTACACCGACTACATTGAAAAACAGGCGCCCGACATGACCGGCCACGAGCAGCGCGCCAAAACCGGCAGCTGGGAAGAACGGCAGGACAGCCAGAAGCGCATCGACTATGCCAAGTACACGGCGGCCAAGCTATTCACGATTGACCGCTGGACGCCGCAAAAACTGGCCGACATCGTCACCATTCGCGGCGCGCAGAAATATTTATCCGGCGGGACGTTTGATGTCGGGTCCGACAGCGCGCTTGAAACATCCGCAAAATCAGCGCCGCTGTTTGAAAAACTGAAGGCCAACCTTCGCCACCTGCTGCCCGAAGGCAAAGGCGCTGAAAAAGCGCAGCTGCTGGAAATGACGCAGCAGAAAATACCCACCATTCCCACGCGCACTGCCAGCCCCTATGCGGGCTACATGACCGCGGCGGAAAAAGAAACCTTCGCCGCCATTCGCCTGCCCGACCGCATTGATAACAGCGCAGGCCGGCTGACGACGGGTGAAACTGCCAATTCCTACATTAGCAGCCGCTTCACGCAGCAGCTGAACGCCATGAAAAGCGGCTCGACCGAGCTTGACCGCCTGAATTATACCATCAGCACCCAACTGGTGCCGCAAAACCGCAGCGGCAATTTGCGCGGTGCGGTGAGTGAACTGGCGGAAGCCGGCCTGCGCGCGCCCATGGGCGCCTTCCCCGATGAATACCTGCAGGACCTCTACGGCCGCCTCCGCATGGCGCAGGGCGCAAGCGCCACCGGCGATACCAGCCCCGTAATGCGGGGCGAGCTGAAACTGCTCGACCACTGGCAGGAGATGCGCAAAAAAGGGCTCGACCCCGTCTTCATCGACAAGGACATGAAGGCCAAATCCGCCGTCGCCAACGACACACAGATGATTTTTTACGCAACCCACCTGATGAAATTCCTGCCCAATGACAGCGGTACGGAAGGCATACGTCCGCAATCCCGCCCTGCCCTGAAGGCCTAAACGAGAATAAGTATCAACTTAACCTGCTGTTTCTGCTTATCAATTCGCAATAATCTATTGCTAACTATTTTTCGGTATGCTGAAAAAGTGAGGTGAAAGGTTTTCCGGGGTGCATAGTCTTTCAAAACGTCAGCTGTTTATGGCCATAGCGGTATCGCTACTGTGGTTTGGCGCAGCTGCAGCCGCAAATGCCGGCGAGGTGCTGCCCGTCAGCGCCAGTGCCAGTACGCCGGTCGCCGCGCGGACGGATAGTTCCTGCGACATCATCGGCACGGTGGCGGACCTTAAAAAAGTTTCGCGGTCACCTTTCACCGATGGCGCCCCCTCCACCATCATCATCACCGAAACGCATATTTCCGTGACAGTGCATAACCGCCGCCCGCACAACGCGGCGCTGGCCGGCAGCTGCAACGTAACACCCAAGAATGAAGTGATGACGTATAAGCTTTGCTCCAGCGCGCAACCGCAGCAGGGTGATAAAATTATGGCGACGGAGGCTGGCAACAGCGGCGGTTCAAGCGCCCGCTGCCTTTTCGACCTGCAAATCATGCCTCGCACATCCGCCAGCGCAACCTTGAAATAGCTTTATTTCTTTTCGCCCTGCTGGTGGCCAATAATGGCATGCACACCGAAGAAGAACAGCAGCGTGCCGAAAAACGTTTCCAAACCCACAATAAAGCGGATGCCGTTTGTAATCGGCACAATATCCCCATAGCCCAGCGTCGTGAGGGTGACGAGGGAGAAGTACATGCTTTCAACAAAGCTTAAGTCCCGCTGCACGCCGCGCACGATGAAGTGGTGAATATCCGACAGCCTGTCGATAATCCGGTACAAAGCAGCAAAGACGACGATGATGAGCGAATAGAAGGTGAAAAACGCAAAAGCGGGCTTGATAAGCCGTGCGTTGCTGGTGAAGAAGTCGCTGAAAATAACCCCTGTATCCACCATCATCAGCGTAAAATCGCGTGCCGCGAAAAACGCGACAAGGCCGATGGCCGACATTTCCGCAACGAAGGCGCCTGCCAGATGGTTTTGCAGCGTATCGACCACGGCATTGGGGTTATCAAGGTCAACCTGGTGCAGCACGAAGGCGCAAATGCCAATCAGCGACATGGGGATAAGCCAGAGGAAAGAGCGCACGAATTCACGCTCCTTGATGTAGATTTCCGACTGGATAATTTCCTGTATCTCCCGCCGCTTCCAGATGGTGCCTGCAAGGAAGCTGACCAGCGGGATAAGGAAGCCCGATGCCATATAGGCCGGCGGCACGCCCTTGAACACGCTGTCGACGAAGAAGGTGAAGAAGCAGAGGTAAATGGTAATGGCATTGGCGAAGATGACGTTGAAGAATGCGCTGCGGTTGCCAAACAGAATGTGGAAGACCGACACCAGCACCAGCACCGCCGCCATGGAGACGTAGAACAGTCCTACCGTTTCGTCCGACGCATAGCCGACGATGCCCAGCAGCAGCATTGAAAAGCCGACGGTTGAAAGGTGCGTGCGGTAAAATTCGAAAGCACGGCGGATGATGTCGAATTGCAGAAGGCGTTCAGGCATTGCGTCTCCCTTGACAGTAACCATATATTTACATCATAAATACGGAAAAATCACTGCCAAACTCGGCCCTTTCATATAAACTTTTGCAATGTCACAGCAACCTGCACTTTTTATCGTCGCCGCCCTATATAAGTTCGCCCGCATTGCGGATGGCGCAGCACTGCAACGCGCCCTGCAAACCGTGTGCGACAGCAACAACGTGTGCGGCACGCTGTTGATTGCGCATGAAGGCATCAACGGCACCATTGCGGGCAGCCGTGCCGGTATTAATGCCGTGCTGGCCGCCCTTCGCGCCACGCCCGGCCTTGAAGATATCGACCACAAGGAATCCACCGCCGAAGCGCAGCCCTTCTACCGCATGAAGGTGCGGCTGAAGAAGGAAATCGTCACTATCGGCCTTGCGGATGTCGACCCGACTGAAATCGTCGGCACCTACCTTGAGGCGGATGAATGGAACAAGGTGATTTCCGACCCCGATACGGTCGTGATTGATACCCGCAACGGTTACGAGGTTGATATCGGCACCTTCAAAAACGCCGTCAACCCGCATACTGCCACCTTCCGCGAATTCCCGCAGTACGTGCAGGAAAACCTCGACCCCGCAAGAAACAAAAAAGTCGCCATGTTCTGCACCGGCGGTATCCGCTGCGAAAAAGCTTCCGCCTACATGAAGAAGCTGGGATTTGAGGAGGTCTATCATCTCAAAGGCGGCATCTTGAAATACCTTGAAACCGTGCCGCCGGAAAAAAGCCTGTGGGAAGGCGAATGCTTCGTCTTTGACCAGCGCGTGGCTGTGGGGCAAGGGCTGGCTGCAGGGCATTACATCCTCTGCCCTTCCTGCCGCCACCCCGTCAGTATTGAAGACCGCAATAGCGATAAATACATCGAAGGCGTTTCCTGCCCGCATTGCCATGACAGTTTAAGCGCAGACCGCAAGGCCCGCTCGGCCGAACGCCACCGCCAAATGAAGCTCGCCGAAGCACGCGGCGAAAAACACATCGGCGCGCGGTATGGCGATGATGATGACGATACGCCGGAACAGTAAATTTTATACCCTGTAACCCCCGCCCCCTTTGCCGCGAATAAGTTTTTGAAGGGCCAGCCGGAATTTGGGGGGCTTGCCCCGCGGCATAACCAGCCTATTGTTATTACAACAAAAAAGCAGCAGGAGACAGATCATGGAAAAAGCGGCATTTGGCGCAGGGTGTTTTTGGGGCGTGGAAGCGGCCTTTCGCAAGCTGAAGGGCGTACAATCCACCGCTGTCGGCTATATGGGCGGCCATACGGATAACCCCACCTACAAAGAAGTCTGCAGCGATGAATCCGGCCATGCGGAAGTTGTGCTGGTGGAGTTTGACCCCGCGCAAATTTCGTATGAAGACATCCTGAAGACCTTCTGGTCCTGCCACAACCCGACCGAAGTGAACCGCCAGGGGCCGGATGAAGGCACCCAGTACCGCACCGCCATTTTCACCTATTCGGATGAACAGGCCGAACAGGCGGAACGGGCGAAAAAGGCCTTGGCTGATTCTGGCAAATACAAAAAGCCCATCGCAACCAGCGTGGAGCCTGCGCAAACCTTTTATATCGCGGAAGACTATCACCAGCAGTATCTGGAAAAACGTGGACTTGCCAGCTGCCATATCTAAAAAGCTCCCGTAAAAGACCCTTGGCATCAGCTTGGGGCGGGCGGCGTTATGTGCTAAGTTTCGTTTAGCTTTTAAAGGAAATTTGTCATGACGGCCGCCCCGCTTCTCAAACACCTCGCCGCTGAAACCGCCGCCCTGCACGAACAGGGGCTGTATAAAGCCGAGCGCATCATTGTTTCCCCCCAGCAGGCGGACATTACCGTGCATCGTCCGCAAAACGACGATCGCACCGTTATCAATTTGTGCGCCAACAACTACCTCGGCCTTGCCAACCACCCGCGCCTGATCAAGGCCGCGCATGAGGCGCTTGACCGCCACGGCTTCGGCCTTGCGTCCGTCCGCTTCATCTGCGGCACGCAAAACCTGCACAAGCAGCTTGAAAGCCGCATGAGCAGCTACCTGCGCATGGAAGACACTATTCTTTATACATCCTGCTTCGACGCTAACGGCGGGCTGTTCGAAACCATTCTGGGGGAGCAGGACGCGGTTATTTCCGACGCGCTCAACCACGCCAGCATCATTGATGGCATTCGCCTGTGCAAGGCGCAGCGCTTCCGCTATGCCAACAACGACATGGCCGACCTTGAAGAACAATTGAAGAAGGCAGAAGGCGCAAGGTTCAAGCTGATTGCGACCGACGGTGTTTTCTCCATGGATGGCATCATCGCCAACCTGCCCGCCATTTGCGACCTTGCCGATAAATACGGCGCGATGGTGATGGTGGATGACAGCCACGCCGTCGGTTTCACCGGCAAGACCGGCGCGGGCACACCCGAATACTGGGGCGTGCAGGACCGCGTGGATATCCTCACCGGCACCTTCGGCAAGGCGCTTGGCGGTGCCTCCGGCGGTTATACGTCCGGCCGCAAGGAAATCATCGAATGGCTGCGCCAGCGCTCGCGCCCGTACCTGTTCTCCAATACGGTTGCGCCTGCCATTGCAGGGGCCAGCATTGCCGCGCTTGACCTTATTCAGGAAGAACCGGCACGCCTGCAAAAGCTGCGCGACAACGCACTGTACTTCCGCAAGCACATGGCCGCGCTCGGCTTCGAGCTGGTGCCGGGCGAACACGCCATCATCCCCGTCATGCTGCATGACGCCGTGCTGGCCAAAAAAATGGCCGACCTGCTGCTGGAAGAAGGGCTTTACGTCATCGCCTTCTCCTTCCCCGTGGTGCCGCAGGGCAAGGCGCGCATCCGCACGCAAATGTCGGCGGCGCACGACACCAAACACCTCGACCACGCCATTAAAGCTTTTGAAAAAATCGGCAAACAACTGGGAGTCATAAAATGACCGAAACACCGGCAACGCCTGAAGTGCCCGCCGCACCTGCTGCCCCCACTGCGCCCGTTTCACCCCAAGCGGGGAAAAAGCATGCTTTTGACAGCATCGTCATCAAATTCATCATTCTGTTAGTCGGCTATGCCGCGCCGCTGGCCGTGGCACTTGTCAGCGCAAATCTTTGGCTTACCTACGTCGTCCACCAGACGGGCAATGGTGACGCGATGATCACGCTGCACAAAGCACTGGATGGTACAGGCGAAATGCCTCAATGGATTTTGGGGGCATCGCTCATCCCGACCGTGCTTCTCTACGCCATCGTCTTCACCAGCAGGCTTGGCAAGTTGCTATCTCTGATCAGCCTTATCCCGGTCATTGCAGGCCTTGTATTCCTTTTTAACAGCCTGCCAGCCGCTTAAACATTAACCTTCCGGATACCCGCCGCCATGAAAGCCCTCTGCAAAAAAGAAGCCAAGCCCGGTATCTGGATGATTGATGCGCCGGTGCCTGAAATTGGCCCTAACGACGTCCTCGTTAAAATCCGCAAGACGTCCATTTGCGGCACCGACATCCATATTTACAAATGGGATGCCTGGTCGCAAAAAGCCGTTCCCGTGCCGATGATTACGGGCCATGAATGGATGGGCGAAATTGCCCAGATCGGCAGCATGGTGAAGGATCTTAAAATTGGCCAGCGCGTTTCCGGCGAAGGCCACCTCACCTGCGGCACCTGCCGCAACTGCCGCGCCGGCAAGCAACACCTGTGTGTGCGTACCATCGGCGTCGGCGTGAACCGCCAGGGAGCCTTTGCCGAATACTTCGCGCTGCCCGCTTCCAACATTTTTCCGCTGTCGGATGATATTTCTGATGATATCGCTGCCTTCTTCGACCCGCTGGGCAATGCCGTGCATACGGCGCTGTCGTTTGACCTTGTCGGCGAAGACGTGCTGATTACCGGCGGCGGCCCTATCGGCTGCATGGCCGCGGCCATCTGCCGTTTCGCAGGTGCCCGCCATGTCGTGGTGACAGACATCAACCCCTACCGCCTCGAGCTCGCGAAAAAGATGGGCGCAACGAAAGCCGTCAACGTCGGCAAGCAAAACCTGCGCGACGTGATGAAAGAGCTTGGCATGACCGAAGGCTTTGACGTTGGCCTTGAAATGTCAGGCGTGGGATCAGCCTTCCGCGACATGCTGGACGTTACCCGCCACGGCGGAAAAATTTCACTGCTCGGTCTGCTGCCCGCCGACCTTGCGATTGACTGGAACAAGGTGATTTTCAAGGGCCTTATCCTGAAGGGCATCTACGGCCGCGAAATGTACGAGACCTGGTACAAAATGAAGGCCATGGTGCAATCCGGCCTCGACCTTTCGGCCATGGTCACGCATACCTACAAGGCGGATGACTTCCAGAAGGCGTTTGATACCGTCTTGTCCGGTGAATCCGGCAAGGTTATCCTTGATTGGACTTAAAATAACCCTCTGATAAATCAAGCAAGCTTTTAATCGCCGCTTCATTTGAACAGGCGCATAGGAAAAATTTAACTAAAATATCATATACTCGTTTAAAGGCTGTCTATACCGGGGGGTAATGCAGCGTGTCTGCGAATCCAATATATACGCGTCATCATTCACTCAATTGTGGCTTTACGCTTGTCGAGCTTGCCATTGTCATGACTATTATCGGCCTTCTTATCGGCGGCATTCTGAAGGGCCAAGAGCTCATCAATAATGCGGGCATAAAGGCCACTGTGCAGCAAGTGCAGGGCTATCGCGCCGCCTATGAAACCTTTCACGATATTTATAACAGCATACCCGGCGACATGGTTAACGCGACATCGCGCATACCCAATTGCACAGCCGCCAATAACTGCTACAACGGCAACGGCGATGGCATGGTGGGCATGATGACGGATAACTTTAGCCATGATGACCAAAGCGCCACCACAGCCCTGCCGCAGCTTGAAACCACAATGTTCTGGAAGCATTTGGCCGATGCCAATCTTATTTCAGGAATCAATATCAGTGCCGACCCCTTGAAACCGGCATGGGGGGAAACGCACCCTGCCGCAAAATTCAACGGCGGTTTCCATACGTTGTTAACGAACGAAACAGGTGACAACGCCGCTAGCGGCATGTACTTCATGCTCCATCTAACCGCGGCGGGCGACCCGAACCCGGGGCCCAATAACCCTGCCGTCCTTACGTCTGTTCAGGCGCAAAGCATCGACATAAAATTTGACGATGGCAACGGCAAAACTGGGACTATTCACGTGGATGATGGCGGGAACCGCTGCACAGCGGCAACCACAGGCGTTTACTACAATAGAACAGATAAAGCCTGCCTGATGATTTTCAATCTTAACTAAAGTATCAACTTAAAAACCGCGCCTTCGGCAGCTCGATGAGGTTGTCGCCAAGCTCGTTAATGTCGTCCTTCACTTCGGGGAAGTGGCGGGTGAGGATTTCTTTGCAGGAGGTTATCGCCTTTAAATACCCTTCATGCACACGGCCTGCATGAATATCGGCGATGAAGCCGTTGACGATCCCGCTCCAGATACCGGGCTGCACTTTGTCGTTGATGCCGCGGTCGGCAATCAATTCCACATAGCGTTCATCCACCGACACGAACAGCATCACGCCGGAGCGTTTGCCGGTTTCATTCAGGCGCTGCGTAAAGAACTGTTCAAAGGCATAGCGGTGGCAATTGCCAAGACGCACGGCGGCGGGCGTTAATTTGTGGCGCAGCGGCGTGCCGGTGAACAACAGGCACAGCAGCGCGAAAACCAGCCCCTGCTCCGCAAATGTCACGGCAATGCCAGCTTGCGGCAACAGCAAGGCCAATAGCGGGTTCAGCACCGGCGACAACAGCGCCAGAAATGCCGCCCAGAACAACGGGAACATGACGTAACGGGCAGATGACTGCGCAATCACGCAAACCATTTCCCCCGTCGTCTGCCGTTCCAGCTCCTCAACCGCCTTGCGCACATCCTCGCGCATTTTATCCGTTACCTGAAAAGGCATGTTTACCACCGTCCCGCGGCGCCGCCGCCGAAAATATTAATGCCCTGCCCGCGGCTGCCCGTAAAGAACACGAAGAAAATAACCGCCAGCGGAAAGATGATGATGGCGGGCATATATTCCCTCAACATCTGCGCATGGCTTGCATAGCGGCCCTGCAGAGCTTCAAACACGGCTGTGGCCGCCGCCTCAAGCGCGCCGCCGGCATCGTTCTGTTCCAGCCTCGGGTTCACGCGTTCTTTCATGATGGAGTTGATGACGGAGGGGGTGAGGATATTTTCAAGCCCCGCACCAATCGTAATCTGGATGCGCCGCTCTTTACGCGCCAGCAGCAACAGCACGCCGGGTTTTGAAGCCGCACCAATACCAAATTGTTCGCCGGCGGTAACGGCGTAATATTCCGGCTTGACGCCGTCAAGGCTCGGCACGGTCAAAATAATCACCGTGCGCCCCGTAAAATAATCCGTATCTTCCGCCAGCTCCGAAAGCTTGGTGCGCCATTTAACGGTCAGCACACCAGCGTTGTCAATGACGCGGCTGGTGGTTTTAAAGAACGGCGAATAGACATGAAACGCGCGCGCCGCCGGTGCCAGCAGGCACAGGCCGAACAGGACGCAAAAAAGGATGGCGGCGAGACGAAGGTAAAAACGCATGACAACCCGCAATACGGCTTTCAACCACCCTATCTTGCCACCCTTTTCATTAAAAATGCCTTACATTTCGCGCCATAAAGCCATTATGAAAACGTAAGCGCCGTTGAGCAAACGCCCCACTTCAAGCATATTAGAGCATCAGTTTCGAGCAAGCAGGAGTGACCACCATGACCGCGAAGAAAAAAGCCGCCGTGAAGAACGCCGTGAACAGCAACGTGCAGGAAATGGCACTGGCGGATACCGCAGCCCACCTGCTGAAAAAAATGGGCGTTGCACCCAAGGCCTTCACCGGCGGCACGCTGAAGGTAAACAGCCCCATCGACGGCTCGCTGCTCGGCAAGGTCACGGTTGATACACCGAAAACGCTGGAGGCAAAAATTGCCAGCGCGCACGATGCCTTCCTGAAATGGCGCACCGTGCCCGGCCCCCGCCGCGGCGAACTGATCCGCCTGTACGGCGACATTCTGCGCCAGCATAAGGAAGACCTTGGCAAGCTTGTCACGCTTGAAGCCGGTAAAATCATCACCGAAGGCCTTGGCGAAGTGCAGGAGATGATCGACATTTGCGATTACGCCGTCGGCCTGTCGCGCCAGATTTACGGCCTCACCATCGCGTCCGAGCGCCCGCAGCACAAAATGCAGGAAAACTGGCACCCCGTCGGCGTGGTCGGCGTTATTTCCGCCTTCAATTTCCCCGTCGCGGTCTGGTGCTGGAACTTCGCGCTGGCCGTCGTCTGCGGCGACAGCGTTGTCTGGAAGCCGTCCGAGAAAACGCCCCTTACCGCCCTTGCCTGCCAGTCACTGTTTGAAAAAGCCGCCGCACAGCTGGATTACGTGCCGGAAGGCCTCTCCGAACTGGTGCAGGGCGAGCGCAACATTGGCGAAAAGCTGGTGGATGATAAACGCATCCCCGTTATTTCGGCAACCGGTTCCACCCGCATGGGCCGCGAAGTGGCCCCGCGCGTGGCAGCACGCTTTGGCCGCTGCATCCTCGAGCTGGGCGGCAACAACGCCATGGTGCTGACACCTTCGGCGGATCCTGAACTGGCGCTGATGGCGACGGTCTTTGGCGCGGTCGGCACGGCAGGCCAGCGCTGCACCTCGCAGCGCCGCCTGATTGTGCAAAAAGACATTGCGGATAAATTCGTTGCCCGCGTAAAAAAGGCTTATGCCTCGCTCTCCAACGGCAAAATCGGCAGCCCGCTTGATAAAAACACGCTGCTGGGCCCGCTGATTGACAAGCGCTCGTACGAGCAAATGCAGGAAACATTGAAAAAAGCCAAAGCCGCAGGCGGCAAGGTTTTTGGCGGCGAACGCGTGCTGGCGAAGGAATACCCGCATGCCTATTACGTCACGCCCGCCGTGGTCGAAATGCCCAAGCAATCCGACATCGTGAAGCATGAAACCTTTGCGCCCATCATGTACGTTTTGAAATACGGCAAGTTTGACGAAGCGCTGGCGCTGCACAACGACGTGCCGCAGGGGCTTTCGTCCTGCGTCTTCACCAATGATGTGCGGGAGGCTGAATTGTTCACCTCCGCCGCCGGGTCCGACTGCGGCATTGCCAACGTCAACCTTGGCACCAGCGGCGCTGAAATTGGCGGCGCCTTCGGCGGTGAAAAAGAAACCGGCGGCGGGCGCGAAAGCGGTTCCGACAGCTGGAAGGCCTACATGCGCCGCTCCACCAATACCGTCAACTACGGCACCGCGCTGCCGCTGGCGCAGGGCGTGAAGTTTGATGTGGAATAAGCCATGAACGCAGGTATCGTCACGCTGCGGGATGGCACGCCGTGCATCGCTTACGATGAACTGCTGCCCTTTCCTATCAGCTATGTCGAATTCTGCCGCGCCGACTTCCAGATCAAGCTTGTCTACGACAAGCCGCAGAATTACCTGCGCGAAGGCCGCAAGTTCGAATTCCCGCTCGACCACCCGTTTGTGCGCCTGCTGGAAGAACGCAGGAACGTGGCCGTAGCCCGCATCGGCAGCATCGATCTCGTTGAAATTAAAGTATATCCTGTCGTTTTTACCAATTCCTGACCCTTCCGTGATAACATGGGGTATCAAGTTTCATTCGAGTCTTTATTGACCCGCATATTCAGGAGTGACCACGATGGCCTATGAAGTTGGCGACAATACCCCGAAACCCGGCCAGGCCGCACCGCTTGAAGGCACCGTCGGCCCGCAGGTCGCCTCTGCCCTCAACCTCCTCTTCGGCGTCATGAAGATGGATATGTGCTTAGGGCTTGCCCGCAGCATCACGCCCGGCCTTGGCGGCCCGCTGCTGTCGAAGGCGGATCTTTCCGGCCTGTCACTGAACAGCCCCACGCTGGCGGCTGCGCGCAACATATTCGCTAACAACATGTCGCCCATGCAGCTGAAAGCGCCGAGCATCGGTTCGCCGAAGTAATTCACGGCTTTTCGCCATAAGATGTAATTTCAAGTTTCCTCATGACAAGAAAAACGCCCCGCTTGTAACCGGGGCGTTTTTTTGTGCCTTGAATTTATAGTATTGAAAAATAACGGCAAATCAGAATTGACATAAATATATTCATTTGCTATAACTTGGCTCCTGTGAGAGAGCATGTTTTCCGGTCGCGCGTTTTGAACATCATCATTTCCGTGTGACCGTCCCCCCCTCGAAGCCTCCCAACAAAAAAGATGATCGCAATGAATGCTGTCACTGCCCCACAACGGCGGCGGAAAGAACAGCGCGCACATTTTGAAGGAATAAAATATGAAGACACAAAAAGGCAATCTTACCGCCGGCTTTGCTGCGGTTGTCGCAGCTGCGGCCCTTGGCGTTGGCGGCGGCATTATGCTGAGCGAAGCCAATCTGAACAAAGACTTTAAAAACGCCGTCATCATCCAGCCGACGGACGAGCAAGAAGCGATGCGCAAAGACGGCACCATCTGCAATGAAGCGCTGGTACAGGTCTACAAGCAAGTGCTGGAAGAAAAAGACAAGCGAGACGTGCCACTCGCGCACGTCAAGCTGGATGGCCAGACCTCTGCGCTGGTGTCCTATTGCAAGCAGATGAAGCGTTAAGCCGCAGGCACATCACCTCAACAAAAAAGCCGGAAGAATAATCTTCCGGCTTTTTATTTGAATTTGAAGCGGTAAAGCTGTTACGGCTGCATGCCGCCGGCTTTTTTGCGCGGACCGTCGTTGGCGGGTTTCGCTTCGACGGAAAGGCGCAGCTCGTCGCGGTGCTTGGCAAGCCAGAAGGCGCAAACAAGGCTCTTCATATCCTGCAAACGGCCATCTTCGGCACGCTGGATGAATTCGTCGCCCGAAATGACGACAGTTTTAATATTCTCGCCCTCGCCGGGCTTGCCGTGAATGCCGCCAGCCTGCGTCATGTCAACAAGGCCAACAACCAGCGAAATCTTCTCCGATGTGCCGCCGGAGCTGACATACGCGCCGTCATGGATCAGGCGCGGACTTTTCAGGTCAACGCCGGTTTCTTCGTGCAGTTCGCGCACGGCGGCGGTGATGGCATCTTCGTCTTTGTCGATCATGCCGGCGGGCAGCGCATCCACGAACGGATAGTCACCTGCGACCAGCATGCCGGGGCGCATTTCGTTTACCAGCAGCACTTCATCGCGCTTCGGGTCATAGCCCAGCATGGCGACGGCGTGGCCGCGCTCGAAGTTGAGGCGCTTCAGCGTCATCGTGCCGCCTTCGTGGCGATCCATTTCGATGGTGAGTTCATCCATTTTGAAAAATCCGTCGTAAACGCGCTTGGTCTCGATGATCTTGGCTTGCGGCTTTTTCTCGTCGGTCATGAAAACCCTCTGGGGCTGGTGTTTGAACTTCTTCTATTGTCACACATTTGCGCGTTTTTTGCCATGGCGAAGAAAAACCGAATAACCTATATTTTTCAAATATATCAATTAGTTGAGTATAGAGCATAAGGGGCGTGGCGATTCTGCGTTTCAATGCGCACGCATAAGAAATGCGCACGCATAAGAAAAGCCCGCTTTGCAGCGGGCTTTTCCGTGTGTAAGTGCAGGGTGTTATTTTGCGGCAGGCGGCGCTGCGCCTTCCTTGGGTGCTTCGCCCTTGGGCGGCCCACCTTCAGGCGGCTTGCCTCCCTCAGGGGGTGGCGGGCAAGGCGGCGGACCTTTATGGTCGCCCTCTGCGCCTTCTTTAGGCGGCGGCGGTGCGGCACCATCTTTTGGTGGGGGTGGTGGCGGGCCGCAGGGCGGCCCCTTGCCGTCGGGCGGGGGTGGCGGTGACCCGGTCGCCTCGCCGCTCGCGGCGGGCGCGGCACCTGCTTCATGTGGCGGCGGCCCTTTCATCGCATCGCCCGCCGCAGTCTCGGCAGCATGGGCAAGCGCAGGCACGGCCAGCACGAGCGCCAGCGCGGTCATCATCACAAAACGCTTCATAGACGATCCCCTTGGTTGTTAAAGAGCCGGTATGGTTTTAAAGCGCACAGCTTCACAGCGCATCATGCGATGCCCTGAAAGCTTTTCACGAAAGCTGCGGTTGAAAACCAGTGAATATACCATCATCACCCCCGACTCATTAACAACACCTTCACGCCACCCCCGTGACGCGCAAAAATCGACGTCCTGTGCAAAAGAGCCACATATAACGCGGTATTTTATTTCAAGCGGCTGTTTACATTGCGAAAATGACGCAACAAAAAAAACAACTCCGGCAATACGCGCAAAAAGAAACGGCCGCCTTTTAAGGGGCGGCCGCTGCTTTGAAGTCTTTAAGTGCCTGTTGGCTTACTGGCCAGCGGGCGGGGTCGCGGGTGCTGCGAAAGGATCAGCGCCGCCATCAGCAGGGGCTGCGGGCGTTGCAGCCGGCGGCATTGCGGTTGCATCGGGCATTGCGGGAGCAACCGGCGTGGTCGGTGCCGGAGCCGGTGCAACTTCAACAGCCGGTGCGCTAACGGGCGCGCCGGTTGCGGGCATTGCGGTTGCAGGTGCTGCAACTTCAGCAGGCGCAGCAGCGGCAGGTGCCTCTTCTACAACTGCGGGGGTTGCGGCAGCAGCCGGTGCAGCTTCCGTTTTAGCGGCTTTCTTGGCAGCTTTTTCATGGTGGACAGCTGCTTTTTTCTTTTTGGCAGCATGTTTCTTTTTGTATTCAGCGGTGCCGGGGCCGTTCATGACGAGGCCGGCGGGCAGGCCGTTGTCCGTCACCAGCGCGGGGCGGCTGGCGGCGGGCGCCGTGGTTTTAGCGGCAGAAGCAGCTGCGGCAGCTTCCTGTTTGCTTAAGGGAGCAACAGCTTCGGCTGCGGGCATCGGCTCGGCAGCGCCGCCATCGGCACCGTTGGAAAGGTCGCGCGCGGGTTCAATGCCCTGCTGGACAGCGGCTTTTTCGACCGCAGTCATGGTTTTGCCAATGTGCGTATCGCTGGCAGTTTGTGCAAAAGCAGGCGCGGCCATAACAAGCGCCAGTGCGGTAAAGACGGCTAATTTTTTCATTGTTTGAAGCTCCAGTTAAAAAGCGGTGTACGGATGACGGAAGGCCCTGCAAAGCCCTCCTCTAAAAGCCTCTGCAATGCCAATTTTCACAATATCGCATGGACCATGAAATAAAATCCAGTACCCCGTAAATAAAAATAACGCGCTGATATATTTCATCAAAACCAGTGTTCTGAAAATTTATATTTGACGGAAGCACGAATCAAGTTACAGTGTTTACATTATGATTATTCAAAAGCAACATATCTGCACCTACATCTACGCAGCAGCTGAGGCCAAGAACGGCCCCCGTGCTCGACGACTTATCCGCTGACAGCGGATGGGGCCTTCCTCGTTCTAAACGGGCACAACTCCAAAATCTGAACTGCTTGACCACTACGGTCGCATCTCAATTTTTTATTTTTTGGAGTTTTACACATGTCCACCCAGCAAACCGGTTCTAACCAGATTCTCACCCTCGACGGCCTTCTTGAACAGACGGTCCAGATTTTCACTGGCAATGGCGAAAAGCCCACTGAAAAGAAAATGGGCATCGAAGTTGAAATGCCCTTCGTCACCAAGAAAAACCTCGAACCCATCACCTTCAGCGGCCCCAAAAGCATCAGCGCCATCTTCAACGTGCTGGCGAAAAAATGCGGCTGGGAAACCGACACCATTGAAAACGGCCATGTCACCTCGCTGAAAGGCGAAAGCGGCAGCATCACCCTTGAACCGGGTGGCCAGATTGAATTCTCGAGCGCGCCCAGAACCTCCCTCGGCCAACTGGCGGCGGATGTGAAAAGCTATACCGAAAACCTCGATGTGGTTTCGAAAAAACTCGGCGTCGACGTGCTGCCCTTCGGCTTCCACCCGCACGTCGCGATCGAGGAAATCCCCTACATTTCCGAACGGACGCGGTTTGCCGCGCTGAAGCCCGTGTTCGAGGCTGAAAACGGCTATGCCGCATGGGGCCAAAGCTCCTCCGTGCAATTGACCCTTGATGGCAAGTGCATGGATGACAGCTTCGCCGCCTTCAAGCTCGGCCTGCAATTGCAGCCGCTCGCCGCCGCGATGTTCGCGAACTCCCCCTTCTCGAAGGGCGAGGACAGCGGCTTCAAGACCTGGCGGAGGGAGAACCTGCTGGCGCTTGACTCGCCGCTCTACAACGTGCCGAAAAACATTTACGACGACAGCTACACCCTAAAAGACTGGGCGCAGCATGTGCTGAACGTGCCGATGAGCTTTGTCGTGCGGAACGATGAATACCTCGCCGTTGCGCCGAAGCCCTTCATTGAAATGATCGGCAAGCCGCTGCCGGAACTGGCGCACCTGCCGGTTGAAGAACAATACCTGACCGGCAAAGACCTCGTCGACCACACGACGGGCATCAAGCCGGAAATGCTGCTGAAGCCGAACCAGTTGCTCGAATTCCGGGCGGCGGACCTTGGCCCCACCCCGCAGCACTGGATGGCGCTCGGCGCGTTCTGGACCGGTATCTTCTACGACAAAGACTCGTTCAAGGCCGTGCAGGAATACGTTTCCGAATGGACGAACGACGAGCGGGCCAGCTTCCGGTCTTCCGTCGCGAAAGACGGCCTTGCCACCGAAATTCACGGCAAGACCGCGCAGCAAGTCGCGCTCGACCTCATCGAAATCTCCAAACAGGGCCTCGCCAAAATCGAACCCGCTGCGGTGAAGATGCTGGAAGTGCTGGAAGACCAGGTGAAGCTCGGCATCACCCCCGCCGACGTCGCGCTGAAAAACCTTGCCGATAACAAGGGCGACTTCACGGCGACGATGAAGGAAAGCCTGCTCTTCAGCGGCAAAAAAGCCAACAAAGGCGGCCTTTCGCTTTAATCAGACATATGTATTCATGATCCTTCGCCGCAGTTTGGGAAATTACCGACTGCGGCGAAGTTTTTATTGAATATCGAATTCAAAGCTGGCTTGCGCCGCCGGATCATCCATGCGCAAAAAGTCACGGGCCAGAAGTTCTGCCGCCGCCAGCATCCCTTCCCCGCCGGAAAGTTCGGCGACAAAGCCCGGCAGCGCGTCGCTGGTGACCATGTAAACGCCTTCGGGCTGGCGTGCAATTGTAAGCTTGATGGGTTTCATGCGGCTTATTATAGTTTACCAACACTCCAAGGCATAGAAGGATAAACGAACATGCTCGATACCGTGGTTTTTGACAGCGGCACCCCCGGCCCCCACCTGCTGATTACCGGCGCCATTCACGGCGACGAGGTTTGCGGCACCATCGCCATCGGCCGTACTATCATGGAGCTGCGCACGGGTATTTTTAAGCTGGACAAGGGCAAAGTCACCTTCGCGCCCATCTGCAACCCCAAGGCCTATGCCGCCAACGCGCGCTATTCGGACGTCAACCTCAACCGCGTCGTGCAGAAACATAAAGCGCCGAGCCTTTATGAACATGGCCTTGCCAATGACGTCACCGCGCTGATTGACACCGCCGATGTCTACCTTGACCTGCACTCCTATTCCTCCGGCACGCTGCCGTTCCTGTTCCTTGATTACGACACGCCCGCGCACCGCGCCTATGCGACCGCGCTCAACATTCCGCACTGGGTCACAGGCTGGAACGCCCTGTATGAAGACGCCAAAGACCTTTCCACCGGCGACACCATGACCTACGCGAACGGCGCCGGCAAACTCGGCATCCTCGTCGAATGCGGATTGCACAGCGACCCCGTCGCGGCGCTGCACGGCTACAAAGCCATCCGCGCCGCCCTTGCCCACTTCGGCATCGCCGAAGCCTTCGACAAAACCCCGCCCGCGAAGCCCGACATCAAGCGCATGGTCAGCCTTGAAGTGAAGAAAAAAGAAGGCCGGATGATGCAGGACTGGCAGCACCTCGACAGCATCACCAAGGGCATGCCCATCGCCCAGTACGACGACGGCGAAACCCTCACCGCCCCCGTCGACGGCGTCATCATCCTCCCCGGCAAAAAAACCGCCCTCGGCGAAGAATGGGTCTATTACGGCGTTTCGGCCGAGTAACAAAACCCGCATAAAAAAAGCCCGCCGTTTGCACGGCGGGCTTTTCCTTGTTTGTTGCGTTCCGCTTACTCGGCGGCGGCGCGTTTGCCTTCGGGGTCTTCTTCGGCGGTTTCCGGCACCAGCTCGAGGGCCTGCATGTCGTACAGGGCCTTGTAACGGGAGTTCGGACGGTTCATCAGGCTGGCATGGTCGCCCTGCTCGATGATTTCGCCTTTATCGAAGACCAGAATGCGGTCGGCCTTCTGGATGGTTGAAAGGCGGTGCGCGATGGTAATCGTCGTGCGGCCTTTCATCAGTTCCTGCAGCGCCAGCTGGATATAATGCTCCGAGATGGAGTCCAGGCTTGACGTCGCTTCGTCCAGGATCAGCACCGGCGCATCGGCCAGGATTGCTCGCGCAATCGCGACCCGCTGGCGCTCGCCCCCTGAAAGCTTCACCCCGCGCTCGCCCACCAGCGTATCGTAGCCTTTGGGCAGCGTCATGATGAAGTCGTGGGCGAAGGCCTTTTTCGCCGCAGCCTCAATTGCCTCTTGCGTGGCGTCGGGCTGGCCGTAGGAAATATTCTCCGACAGCGAGCGGTGGAACAGGATTGGGTCCTGCGGCACCAGCGCGATCTGGCTGCGGAGGCTTTCCATCGCCACCTGCGAGATGTCCTGGCCGTCGATGCGGATCTGGCCTTCTGTCACGTTGTACAGACGCTGGATCAGCTTGACGAAAGTGGACTTGCCGGAACCCGAGGGCCCGACCAGCGCCAGTTTCTCGCCCGACTGGATATCTACGCTCATATTCTTGTAGATATCCTTGCCGGTATTCGGGTACTTGAAGCCGACGCGGTCGAAGGCAATCATGTCCTTGCGGCGCGCAGGGCTGACGACCAGCGGCTTTGCAGCCGTGGCATCCGCCACATCATCGTTCCGTTGCCAGAACAGGATGATGTCTTCCATGTCGGACACCGAGCGCTGCAGGTGCGTAATGTGCATCCCGATATCGCGCAGGTAACCGCCGAGGATGAAGAAGGTGGTGATAACCAGCACGATGTCGCCGGGCGACGCCTTGCCGACCTTCCACAGGAAGATCGTCGTGGCAATCATGCTTGCCATCATGCCGAGGCGGAAGACAGAGCGCGCGGCATCTGCCGAAACGCCTGTCTGCCACGACCAGCTGGCCTTCTTCTTCCACGTATCCGCAACAGCCCGGAAAATTGCGTCTTCACGCCCTTCCGCGCCGAAAGCCTTGACCGTGGGGTTGCCGGTGATGATGTCCGCCAGCGTCGCGCCAACCTTGGTATCGGCTTCCGCAGACTCGCGGAAGCGCGGCGCCAGAATGGCAACCGACATCCAGATGGACACGGCACAGTACAGGACGATCATCCCGCCGGCGGCAAGGCCGACCAGCGGCAGTTTCAGCCCCAGCATAATCATGACGCCCAGCATGATGGTGATGGCCGGCAACAGGCCCATGAGGATGGTATCCTCAAAGCTGTCGAAAGCCCACATGCCGCGCGTAATCTTGCGCACCGTGCCGCCTGCGAAGGTATTGGCGTGCCAGTCGGAACTGAAGCGCTGCACCTTGTTAAGGCCGTCGTTGACGATGGCGTAGAGGTTGCGCACCGCAAACGCGTTCCAGCAGTACATGGAACAGATGCGAAGACCCTGGTGCAAAAACGCCAGCAAGGCGAATATGCCGAAGGCCGACCACGCCGCCGCCAGCGCCGCATCGGGCGCGAGCGAGGTTTTGGTCATCGCATCCACGATCTTGCCGGTATAGACGGGCACGATCGCATCCATCGAGACGGAGGCCAGCATGAGCAACGCCGCAGAAGCGCCGAAGCCCTTGTTGGGACCCCAGTAGTGCATGGCATACTTCGTCACGTCCTTGTACGAAACCTGCCGTTCTTTCTTTTCTTGTTCGTCACTCATGACCTTGTTACAGGGCGTTTATTAAACGCACCCGTATTCCCTTTAAAAGACCTGTTATTCGTTGCGGAACCAGACCGTGCCGTACGGGCAAAGCAAAACGATTTATTGTTTTGGGGTAACAGTGATAAGGCGGAAGCTTAAAAACCTTGGCTGTGACCTGGACCGTTTAGTTTATTTCCAGGCCGCGCGTGCTAGACGATAACGTCGTTAACCGAGGCCGGGAAATGAAGCGGATGCTGTGGTAATTATCATGGTTCATCTCCTCCTTCGTTGGGGTTTAAGTTGTGACGACTATGACACAGAATCATGTCGCCGCAAAAGCACAAATTTTTTGAAGATGCGAAATGCGGGCTGAATTAACCGTTCGTTTCCCAAATAAGCATCTTATTAAGGGAAGATTCAGCGCAGATTCTTTCAATGATTTCAGCGGTGACCATCGCAGCCTGTGGCAAAAATATAACATGATGCGCAGGATCGCCCATGAGCGCGCGCAGTTCCGTCGGCGTCAACGCGGTTTTGATCTCCGGTGAATGGCGGATAATCTCCGCCTGCCAGCTGCTGACGGCAAGACGCGCAACGCGGCTGCCGTGCTGGCTGCCCTGCCGCGCGGTGTCTGCCGCGTTCTGGATTGCCAGCGTCTCCAGGATTTCGCGCACATCGCCAGCGCTCATCTGCGCCTTGTTTTCAGCAGCCATCGCTATCCCCTTCTTCAAAAGTTTCAGCGCATCCTTACTTCAGAACCGAGGCACGCACCTTCGGCTTCACAATGCTGGTGAAGACCGCGGGTTCAGCCTTGGCGTTGTGGATGACCTGGCCCAGCGTCGAGCCTTCCTTGATCAATGCCTGGTCGGGGTCGTTGCCGGCCTCGACTTCCAGTTCGCAGATCGCCGAGAAGGCCTTGATAAGCCCTTCGATGACTTCCTGCGTATTGCCCGAAGCCAGCTGGCCGTCTTCGCCGCGCACGCGCGCGCCTTCGGCCAGGAATTCGTTGATACGCTGGACGGAGCTTTCTTCCGACTTCACAAGGTACGAAACGCCCTGTTTTGCCAGTTCCGCCTGCAATTGCGGCGCAATCGCCTCGGGGCCGATGATCAGGTATTTGTGCCAGTCGGTGTTGGTTTTATCAAGGTGCGCCTTGTCTTCAACGACGAAGAGGAAAACGTTTTCCTTCTGCGCATCCACCGCCTTCAGGATAGACAGGTTGAAGCCGAGCTTGGATTCACCCATGGCGATTTTATACGCTTCCTGCTCCAGCAGGTCGACACTGCCGCCAGACTGGTCATCACCGTCGTCCGCCATGCGGTCAAGCATTTCTACCGGCCAGACCAGCTTGCGGTTGCCTTCGGAATATTCCGGCACAACGAGAGAGGCAAGGACGGAGCGGAAATCGACGAACTGGTATTCGCCGCTTTCGGTGGGGTCGTATTCATCGTACACGGGCACGGCGCGGCCAACCAGCAGCGGGCTGCCGTTGACGCTGTCGATATCATCGTTCGGGATGATGAACGACTTCGGCGACGGGTCGCGCTGTTCGTCAATCTCGCGCAGCGCACGGCCAAGCGCGGCAAGCGGAATGACGTTTTCATCCTGCTGGCGCAGGTTCGGCCACTGGCTTTTCAGGCAGGCCATCAGCACGTTGCGCACGCTGATCAGCTCATCCGTGCCGCCAAGGTCTTTCAGGTCGTCATACTTCAGCAGTTCGGCGATGGAGCGGATGGAATCGCTGGCTTTGGCTTCCTTCAGCTCGCTCGGCAGAATGCCGTTTTCCTCGGCAATCTTCAGCAGCGCAGCGCGGGTCAGCGGCATGCCGATGGTGTCGTTGGCGACGTCTTCCTCGATTGCGCGCACCATGTTGCCGCCAAAACGGTGCCAGCCCGGCATTGTCTTGCCAATCGCCGACATGTCCAGCTGCGCGAAAGCTGCGGAAAGGTCGAGCGACAGCACGGCCTCCTTCGCATCCGATACCTCTGGCGCGGATTGCACGGCCTTGTTGAAGTCGGCAATAACCTTACGGAACGACACGTGGATGCGGTCATAGCCGGAGCTGATTTCGTCCGCGAGGTTCTCATAGGCTTTTTGCTGCAGCAGCGGGGATTCCGGGTTCGCCAGTTGCAGGCGGTCGCTGTAGTATTGCGACACCTGGTTGATGGCGGTCACGGTTTCCTGGAAGTTCTGCAGGAAATAGATTTCGTGCGGAGGAATGGCCTTCACCTCTTCCGCATCAAGCCCCAGCTTGCGCAGGTCGACGAGGAATTTGGAGAATTCGTCCGGCTTCGATTTTGCGAGGGGCTCGAAGATATTATAGAGCGTCACGACCGGCAGGCCCGTCCAGACCTGAGAAATACGGTGCTTCCAGTCATTGTCCGACGGTTCGCCCACGTACATGGGGTTCAGGCGGGTCTTCATGGAAACGGAAATGTCCTGCGTCGTATCGCCGTCGGAACTGTCGTTACCGGCAACGCCCACGAACCAGCCCATTTTCAGGTCGCTGCGGTCGATGGTGAGCGCCTTGGGGCTGTCGCCGTCGCCGGATTGCGCCATGGGGTTGTAGATGGTGACGCGGTCAATCTCGCCGTTGGCGAACTGCAGCCAGGTCTGGAAGGCGTCGAGCGTGCCTTTTTTCGACTTGTTGAATTCGTCGAGGAACAGCGGGCGGCCGGTGCTGATGGATTCAAACACTTCGCCCGGCACGGTCTTGATACCGAAGGCGTTGGACTGCACGTCCAGACCTTCCTTGTCGTAAATCGCGCTCAAAACTTTCTGCGCGCGGATAGCGGCATCGCCGCGGTCTTCGGCGGCATTGGTTTTGCCGTCCACGGTTTCCTGGCGACGGGCGCCAATGGCATCCCAGTTGATGTAGACGCGCTCGCTCTTGTTTGCATCCGCTCTGGCTTTGGCGTCTTCGCTCACCAGTTCGACCAAAGCAGCTTGGTCTTTGAAGTTGCCTTCAGTGATCAGCTTGTTCTTGTCTGAAAACTTCCGCAAGACGGAGCCAGGGAATTCCGCTTCCAGAATCTCGAGCGAGCCTTTGGAAACTTTTCCATCCAGCACGCGTTTTTCAAACTGTTCCTTCACGCCGGCGCCGTAATCGATGACGGTGCGGAAGAACAGTTCGCGCATGTTCATGCCGCCGCAGTCGACGGAGATGGCGCCCTGCGGGTGGGTCAGCGACCCCAGCAGCTTGAACAGGTGCGACTTACCGAAAGCCGCGTCGCCGAACACGGTCATGATCTTGTTTTTGCTCTCCGGCGCGGATTTTGTCAGCAGGTCGCGCAGCATGAACATCATGGACGGAATAGGCATCTGGCGGAAGAGCATGCCGTTGACGCGCTCCGCCGATTGCTCGGAATACACAATCATGGGGTTGCCCGCGTCCTGCACGACGCCAAGGGTATGGACCAGATGCCCGGCATCGTCCTTCTTCAGCTTTACCATGGGGTACGGCAAGGCGGGGAAACCCAGCGGCTTCATCATGCTGCGGACATCGTCCGATGTCATTTCAGACATTTTCTTGTCCGTCAGGGACTGCTGTTGTGCCATGATTTTTAGTCTCCTCTATTAATCTTTTAACTTTTTGTGCAAAATTTTCAGACGGCGGCGCTTTTCCTTGTCCGGCTCGCTCTTGACGCGGATGGCGCGCACGCGGCGCAGCATCATGTGCGCAAGGTCAAGCGGCACTTTCTGCGCGTCATTGCCCCGCAGCAGGCCGACGATGCGGTTGCCGCTGTTGTTCATGACGGTCTTGATGGCGCGTTCCATTTGCGTTTCGCTGTTGTTGCCGCTGGGGCGCAGTACGGCAACATCCAGCGACATGTTTTTCGCGAACTTGCCGAAGATGGAAAGTTTTTCGACCGACTTTGCGTAATCACCAATGTCGCCGTCCGACAGCACCAGCATGTGGGACGAACCCGAAACAGTGCCGTTTTTGTTGACGTGCTTTGACATCGTCTCGACCGAGCTGACGACGGCGGGCGCAAGGTCGGTCCCGGAATTGATGCCCTTGCGGAAAGATTCCAGACGCTCGCCCACCACCTTCAGCGGTGTATCGGGCGTCGCGATAATGCGGGGCTCTGCATCCCCCCACATCAGGATATATGCATCGATGCCCGCTTTGCGGCAGGCCATGTAGTTGATGACCGCGGTCTGCAGCGCCACTTCCATGGCGGTGGTGCCGTTGCCGAGCTGGAAGGAGGGCATGGAGCCGGAACCGTCGATCATGATGAACATTTCGATGGTGCTTTCGGCAGTGGCGGTTTTATCCTCCTGCATCTTCTTGAAGTCGTCGATGTTCATTTTCTGCTTCGACGCCTGCTTGAATTTCGTTTCCAGCAGCTTGTCTTTATCAAGGCGGCTTTGCACGTCGCCGTCTTCAGCCATGAATTCGTGGGTCTTCGCCTGCTGCAGAATGGTGCGGCGCTGTTCCTGACGGATTTTCTTGAAGGATTCCGCGACACGGTTGATGACCGGCGACAGTTCCTGCACGCGGAGGTTAAAGTCGCGCCAGTCGCCCTTGGCCAGCTTGCCAAGGTCGAGGCCGGACTGGTTGCCGGCGTTATTGGATTCCAGATCGCCCTGTTTTGCATCCGCCATGTTCTTGGCGTTCTGCTTCATCTGCTCTTTCTGGTCTTCGGTCAGGTCTTCGTCCACGACATTCTTGTTCTTCATGTCGCCGACTTTTTTCGGGTCTTTCGGCTTCTGGTTCGGGTCCTGGTCCCAGCCGGGGCCGCCCTTGCCTTCGCTTTCGGGGCCGTCCTGGTCGTTTTTGTCGCCCTTCTCGCCGCCCTCACCTTCGCCGTCGCCATCTTCGCCGTTTTCGGGCTTGTCCTCGCCGTCCTGGCCCTTGCCGCCGGACTTCGACTTTTCGTTCTTGTCGCCGTCCTTGTCTTTACCCTGCCCCTGGCCTTCGCCGGTGCCGTTTTCCTTGTCGCGTTTTTCGCCCGGGTTTTCGGCCATGTCGCCAATGTCGTTTTCGAGATCGTCGTCGAGGTCCATTTCAGGGTCGCCGCCACCGCCGCCCTGCTGGTCGTCGTCCTGTTCGTCCCCGCCGCCGGATTTCTGCTTCGACTTCTGGCCTTTTTTGCCGCCCTGCTGGCCGTCCTGCTCCTGGCCGTCGCCGTCGTTATCGTCGCCCTCGGACTCGCCGCCGCCTTCGCCGCTCTCGCCCTCGCCACCGCCGGACTGCTGCTGGTCGCCCTGCTCGCCCTTTTGCTGCTCGCCCTGCTCGCCTTTTTGGCCCTGCTGGTTCTGCTGGTTTTGTTGCTGCTGATTTTTCTGCTGTTGTTGCTGCTTTTGCTTCTGGTCCATCTTCTTGTCGAAGTCTTCTTCTTTTTTCTTCAACAGGACATCGGCATAAGGCTTAAGGAACACATCCCAGATATGCTCCATCAGGCGCCCACGCTCGGCAGAGGTAGAGTCAACGGTGGCGCGGTAGCTGTCTTTCAGCGTCGCGTAGGGGTCATGCACCAGCATGCGGTCGGAAGGCTTCGGCTGCAGGTTACGAATGCCGCGGGCATGCGCCGCCTGCTCGATAAGCGTTTGCACAGGTTCGTCAACGCCGCTTGCTGCTGCGCCCAGTACATCCTTGCCGGACAGAATTTTAAGCGCCTCGTCCTTCGCTGTCGGCTTGGCGCTGGCGCTGAAGACGTTGGAAAGGCCGCCCAAGGTGGCGCGCTGCTCCAGATAAATGCCGGCGCGTTTCGGGTCGACAGGCAAATCCATCATGTCGGCGCTGGCACCGCGCATGCCAATGGACAGGTCAACAAGGTAGCGGAAGGCATCGCGCCCGTTCGCGCCCGGCACATTCGATACATCGACCGCCTTGCGGATATCGTCGGGGATTACGCGGAAGCGCTCCCACGACTTGTCACGGGCTTCGAACAGGCCGTTCTTTTCAAAGAAGGCAAGAAAAACGGTAGATTTAATCTCGTCAAACATGCGCGCCGCAATTTCGGGCGAAATGTTGCCGGCTTTGATGTCCTTAATCTGGTCGTCCGTCAGCGGCGTGGAGCGGATGCGCACGGCTTCGTCACGCTGGCGGTTGGCGTCTTCCTGCTGCTGTTTCTTCATGCGCTCGAAAAAATCTTTTTCGATGGCATTTTTCGGCACGGGCATGTCGGTGGTGATTTTAACGTCGCGGGTTTTGTCATCCCCGCGCGCAAGTTCGCCGTAGCCCTGCAAAATAACGCCGATATAGTTGAGTGAATCCGCAAAGTCCTGCGGCATCATCTTCGACATATTGGCGGCAAACTGGTGGACGGCGTTATCTTCCGTCATGTGCCACAGCTTAAAGCGCAATTGCCATTCGGCAACGGCAAGGGCAATTTCCTTCTGGTCGCTGCGCTTCATTTGGCGCTTCGGCTTTTTCGACTTGCCGTCGGCGTCCTTGTCGCTATCGACCGTGCGCGGATCGATAACATGCTTGACCTGCTCGTACAGCTCCTTCATGCGGCCGGAAAAACCGACCGAAAGTTCCGAGTGGCCGATTTCATGCAGGTGAACAGCGCGGATATGCTCGAACCCGACTAGCATCATGAAATAAAGGTCAAGGTTGATATGATTTTTGTGCGGGTCGAAATAGAACCACGAACCGGGCTGGCCCCAATCGAACGTGGTGTCATCGTTCTGCAACGAGCCTGCGATGATTTTTGAGACCGATATGGCTTCGTTATGCATGCCGACAGTGCCCTGCAGCTGGTCCCACAGGCGGGAACGCGCGACAGGTTCCTTCCCCGCCGACATCATGCGCGTCAGCGTGGCGCCCCAAAGCAACTGCTTGGCGGGGCTGTTCAGCTCGATATCCAGCTCGGACGCGACTTCGCGGTCAACGGCGGCTTTTTTCGCGATGGGGATTTGCTTGGTGATATCGTCCACCTTCGACAGGCGCTCGACGAAATCGTTGAAATTCTCTTCTGTGAAGGAACGGTCCTGGAAAGCCTGCTTCAGTTCAAGCCGCAGCTGCGTCATCGGCAACGCGAGGATACGATCGATCTCCTCGTTATTCCCGAATACCTTTTTGACAGCTGATTTCAGCTTTAACGCCATCTGCTATTAACCGCCTCTTTTCACACCTTATTTTTGTGCATTACCTTGACGAGAGATACACACATTATTTTCTATAATAATTAAATTACATTTAATTTCAAAATAAATCTTCAAATAAATTTAAGTGGTTGATTTTTATATGTAATATTATTACTTTGTAAAACAAAGTTTTATTATTATGTCAATATTCACTTTCCAGCAGATTCTGTTGCACTGCGCCATTCAAGCGCCTTTTGGTTTCCCGTGCCCATGGTTTAAGATGCTTTTTCAGGGAGAAAATCGGCATGTTCCAAAAAGACTTTTTCAAGATCACCGGCCTTTACACCATCGGTATCCTCATCACCTTTTACGTCTGCTGGTCCATGCTGCGCATGGCGCTGCCGGAAGCGCACCTTGATTTGCTGACCACGCTGACAACAGCCTTCGGCGTGAACCTGCCGAACGACATGCCGCTGAACATGAATACGGAGGCCCGCACCGCCGCCGTCGTCTTCATCATCGCCCTGCTGTCAATCGGGCTTGTGGTGCTGAACGTGTTTTTCGGCGCAATTGTGACAGCGCGGTTTATTCGCCCGCGCGTCAACCTTGTCACCTCGCAGCGCGGCGTGCTCAGCACCACGTGGAATGCCGCCAACCCCTATATGTGCTGGTGCGCATGTCTAATTTTTATGTGGCCGACCTTGTGGACGTCACCATTAATATATCGCTGACGGTGGAGGAAACGCACCTCACCAACGGCCAGCCCGACCAGTTCCGCACTTACTTTGAAGTGGAAAACTTCACCCCCCACCGCGTGCTGGTGATGGAACAGCGCATGCCCTGGAGCATTGCAGTACCGGCGGACAGCCTGCTCAGCAATTCAAAAGTGCGCGGCTATTTGTTCCACCCCGGCAAGCTGATTACGGATTCCATCGCCCCCGGCAAAAAACCGGAAAGCGTCAAACGCTCCCTGCAAATCCTTATTCAGGGCACGGATGCGCGCTCGTATTCCCACTTCGTCATTCAAAAGACCATGCAGATTGACGAGCAAAACGGCGCGGAATATAAACTGCACCTGCACAAAGGCGCGTTCAAGTCCCTCCCCCTCCATATCGAGAAGGCGGAGGATATCGAGCAGTATGTTTAAGCTGGGTGGTTTCTTGCTGGCGGCATTTCTATGCCTGTCTCCAGCGCTTTGCTTTGCGGCGACGGAAAGGCAGGAAGCCTGCCCTGACAATGCATCGCCGATTTTAGCCTGCCATGACGGCGCAACCTGCTTTACCTATCGCGGCCTGCCGCGCATGACGGAAGTGCCGAAATTCAGCGATTACCCCGTAGCGCACGCCTTCAACGGCAAACGTGCCCGAGACATCGATTTCAAAAGCTATAAAAACTCCCGTGCCTTCAGAACCCGTTTGCGTGACGGATTGAAAAACCAGCCGCCGGATTACGACGGGCATTACACAATCGTAAATATTGGCTGTGGCACAGGTTGTTCCGTCCGCTGGATTGTCGATTTAGAGACTGGCAAAATTGCTGGAACGTACCAGCCTGCAAGCTGGCTGAACGGTGAGGACCATTCGCTGGACAGCAGCCTTATTGCGATTAACACCGTATTGCCGGATGGCGACATGTGCATCTTCGGCAAATCGTGGAAAACAACCTACGTCAAGCTGACCGCGACGGGTTTAAAGACTGTCGCTATCGTGGACATCTTTAAAGATATGGCGCCATACAGCCCGCCTCCAGCGCCTCAAGCCCGCTGATTTTCCTTTGCTTTTTCTGGCCTATCGCCGCTGGCGGAACCTTTACGGGGGCCGCTGGTTGTTTCCATGGAAGCCGGCATGAAAATAAAGGAAGCTGTCATGAAAAAAGACAATAATACCGCGTCCGGCTTTTCGCTGCACCTGAACGGCAAAAGCCCGATTACGCTGGAATCCCAGGTCATCCAGGTCGACCGCGAGAAAGATCGCGCCTATCAGCAGAAATTCAGCGGGGATGATTTCTATGCCTCCCTGAACGGCATTCACAGCATGTGGAGCGCCGACAAAGAAACCCGCAAGTTCAACGACCTGACGCTCGACGACCGCCTCACGCCGGAAGTCAACCACGATCGCGTCTCTCTCAACCCCAATCTGGCACCCATGCCCCCCGCATAAAATGCACACCAACAAAAAAGCCCCGCTGCAATGGCGGGGCTTTTTTGTTGGAAACGGGTTGCCGTCAGAACGAAATGAACATGCCGCCGTTGACGGAGATGTTGGCGCCGGTCACATATCCAGCGCGTTCATCGCACAGGAAGCTCACGACATAGGCGATTTCATCGGGCTGGGCCATGCGGCCCATGGGAATCTGGTCGACGATCTGCTTAGTGACGTCGGCGGGAATGGCCTTGGTCATGGCGGTTTCAGTGTAACCGGGGGAAACGGAATTGACCGTCACGCCCTTGCGCGCCACTTCCTGCGCCAAGGCCATGGTAAAGCCATGCACGCCGGCTTTTGCCGCCGAATAGTTGGTCTGGCCGAACTGGCCCTTCTTGCCGTTGACCGAGGAGATGTTGACGATGCGGCCAAAGCCGCGGTCCGTCATGCCGTCGATGAATTGCTTTGTGACGTTGAAAAGGCTGTTGAGGTCGACGTTCAGCACCGAATGCCAGTCGTCTTCCGTCATTTTCTTCAGCGTCTTGTCGCGGGTGATGCCGGCGCAATTGACCAGCAGGTCAACCTTGCCGTATTTCGCAGTGATGGTCTTGGCAGAGTCAGCGCAGGAGGCGAAGGAGGCAACATCACCCGACGAAATATCAATCGCCAGGCCTTCCTGTTGCCATTCCTTCAGTCTTGCTTGCGCCGTCTGTTCTTCCATCGGGTGGTAGCCCGCGACGACCTGGTGGCCTTTGAGGGCCAGTTCACGGCAGATTGCCGAACCGATCCCGCCAACGCCGCCCGTCACGAGGGCTACCTTTTTTGCAGTTGCTTCTTGCGTCATATTGTCTGCACCCGACGAAAATAAGAGGTTAAAAACAGCTTATATTAAGCTGCTTTTTTACCTTTGCCAGCGGTTTTTGCAGCCGCGGCGTATTCGTTGCCAGCCGTTTTCAGCGTGGTTTCGAAGAGTTGGTTGTAGACTTTGCCAGCTTCGGCAATGATGTCTGCGCAGGAACGGGCGCTGTCAACCAGCAGTTTGCCGGTTTCTTGTGCCATTTCAGCTTGCAGGGAAGCGATTTCCTTGACGTCTTTCGTCTTGGTTGCTTCTTCAGCATTGCGCGAGGTGATCTCGAACAGGGAAGAGGTCAGCTCAACTTGTTCAGCGAGCAGTTTTTCGCCGATTTTCAGGTTGGTTTCGCCGAGTTTCTTCCAGTTTTCGAGGGTCTGCTGGGTCAGTTTAGCGACGTTTTCGAAGATTTCGTTGTTCATGTTGTGTCTCCTTAAAAGGTTACAGTTTATGTAGTGGGTTGAATGGTCCTAGAGCCGGTATTTAGTAGAAAGCGTATAAAGGTCCGGTGAGTTCAAAATCGGTACAAATGAATCGCAACGCTGCCTGCCTCCAGAATCAAAATGGTGCACCGCATCATTGTTGCACTGCACCATATAGGACATTCTGCCCTGCTGTCAAGCCATCGGCAATGTTGGGGGCTGTGTTCAACCCATTGTTTTAGTTGGTTAATTATTCGTTATCCACAAAAACAATCCGAGTTACGCCGATTTATTGGGCATAATCCGCACCTGTGAACTTTTGTTCAAAAAAATTTAGGGCTGCGGCTCATCCCCGGGGCGGAAGGCGCGGTGGTTGAGGGCGCGGAAATCCTGCACCTCCTTGTCATCCCACTTCACCATTTCCCACGGCACTTCGGCGCTGGCGCGGCGGAATTTATCGTAGGCCTTGATGCCAAGGTTTTTGCCCCGTGCCGCCGTAAATTCCCACGCGATATTAAGCGGGCGGATGGCGTTGAAGACCATCGCCTTGGCCTTTGGCGACAGCCACTTGCGCGTCAGGATGGTGCCAAGCTGGGAGCCGATGATGATGCCGGAATTAAGCGCGCGGAAATACGGCACGCCCATCGCGGCATCGCCGACGAAGAACCAGCTGCGGTCCTGGCCTTTGTTTTTGCCCAGCAGGTTCACGGCAAACTTGCGTGCGGCGTAAAGCGACAGCGTGAGCTTCGATACCTTGGCGGAACCCTCGCGGTATTCCTCCCCCGCTTTCAGGGCGCGAACGCTCATGTAGGTCTGGATGTCCTGCGACAGGCGCTGCGGCAAGCGGCCGTCGTTCAGCGTCAGCGGCTGCTTGAAGCTCGCTTGCGGCAGGTTGTCATACGTCTGCTTGTCGGTGAAGAAGCGCAGGGTCACGGGCGTCGTGCCCTCCTTCTCTCTCCCCACATATTCAAACGCCATGTTCTGCATCAGCTTGTTGGTCTTGTAATTTTCGGAGCTGAAGTCGAGCTGCCCCGCTTTGCCGTTGGCCTGATACTTCACCTCCACCACGTATTGCAGCGGGAATTCCTGCTTGTCGTTTTCGCCGAGCAGCATTTTGCGCATGTTGCTGTGCGCGCCGTCGGCGGCGACGAAATGGCGGCATTCGGGGTGCAGGTCCATTGCATCCTGCGGCGATTCAATTTTTTCGTAGGCGATGTTGATGCCAAGCGCGCCAGCATAGCTTTTCAGCGCTTTTTCAAGGTCGTGCGTGCGGATGAAGACGGAGCCGACCGCCTGCGAAAAAGCCGCCGACAGGGTGCCGAGCTTTTTGCCCGTCACTTCCTCGTAAAACCTTTTTTCCAAAGGGTTCTTGCTTTTTTTGCCGTAGAGAAGCATGGAAAAATGCTCGAGCCGCAACACGTGGGAACGCTGGTATTCGGTATAGCGCTCATACACCTGAATTTGCGCCTGCGGGTTGCGCTTCTTTGCCTGAATCGCCGTCCAGAGGCCGACCGGCCCCGCGCCCACAAATACAATATCGGCCCTCTGCACACGCGCAGCTTCCATGATGTCTTCCTTTTAGAACCGCCGACAGTGCCCGCGCCTGTCAAAACAACAGGCACGCTGGCAAAGGCGCGGAAAATTTAACTGGCTGTTTTGCGGTAGGGGCAACAAGGCAGCGCGGGAAACGATTTCGCCATTACTTTAAAACCGCGCCGCCGGAATTATAATACCCTCCGGCTTGAATGTTGCCATAATATACAGAGTCGCAAGACTGTCAAGCAGCCTGCAAGCTTTTGATATTCAAGGCTTCGGGGCGTTCTTTGCCTGTGGCACGGGGCGCGTTGCGTGGCGGTTGAACCAGCCGTCGAGGATTTGCGGGTTTTCCTTCACGTAGCGTAAGATGTGCCCGCGCGTGAAATCCTTGTTTTCGATGTACTGCTTCACGTTGCCGTAGGTCAGCTCGCGCACGCCGCCGTAATTCTTCAGCACGTATAGCTCCCGCTGGATCAGCATGTCCGTCGCCTCTTCCAGCGAGGCGTAGCTTTTTAGCGTATTCGCCTTGTAACCCTTGAAACGCTGCTGCACGTCATAGCTGCCGTAGCCGTTCTGCTCCATGTTCATCCAGATCATGTGACCGCTCGTCGTCCAGCGATCAACGCTTTCAACCTCGTCGAAGTAATATTCGGTATGCGTGTGGTTGACGCGGCCTTCGGGAATGGGCGTGGTGAAAAGCTGCTTGTTATCCTGCGGGCGCTTGTCGCCGAACCGTTCGCTGAGCGTGTTAAAAAATTTGCGAAGCATGAATGTACTGCCTTTAAATCGTGTGATGGCGCGGGATACTACACCCGCCAAAGCTTATGTCAACCCCATGCCCGCGGTGCCGCCAGATAAGAAAATAAGTCCTTGGCATTCAATTGATTTTTTTGGTCTACGACATTAGTAGCCTGAACGCACATAAACGCCACCGCGCGTTTTTGAAAATATTGTGCGATCCTGCACCATGCCAATCAGCCCCAGGTAGCAGCCCGCCATTTTCTTCTCGGCTGTGAGCTCCGGGCGGCTTTTGCATCCTCGCAACGTACGTGTCCACATATCGGCGAACAAGGCCTCTGGAACCGCACTGTCTTTTTGAAGGCCCGCGACGACAAGGTTTTGAAACTTATAGTATTGAGCCTCAGGGGGATCCGCCAATTCGGTGAGCTTTAGGTAACGGTCAAACTGCCTTTTGTCGATGAGGATACTACCCAGATTTTCGCGGACGTAAAAAACATCATGAAATTCCCCGCCGCCCTTTTCCTTGAAAGCGCCCATGTAGCGCGCAACGAAGCTATCAAAATCACCCCAGCGATCATGACTGGCAAAATAAACAAGAATGTTGGTGAAAGTTGAACCGGCTAAACTATTATAATCGATGGCATTGTGCGCCATAAAGCCTTCCATGCCATCATAATTACCGAGCTTGACGAAGAGCAGCATTGCCTTGCCGCCAAACTCCAGCCTTTTGTAGTCATTATTGTGCGCATCATTAAATACCTTGAGGGCCATTTGTAGTGCAGACTTGCTCTGCTCTTTTTCTCCCGCGTCAAAAAGAAGCCCTGCGAAATCAATATAATCGAGTGCATTATCAAGGTCACTTGTTCTACCGCCAAGAATTTGTGACAAGTGTGCGAATATTTCCGTGACTTCTTTTGTCTTTCCATCGGCAACCGCCGTTTGCGCGAGTTTAAAAAATGTATTCAATCGAACGTTTGGATAAGCGGACAGCCCATCAAGCTTTGTTATGGCCTGTGCATAGTCACCGCTCAAGGCCAAGGCAAAAGCTACATCGTCTGTCAAATCCCGCATATCTTCCGAGTATTTGATATCGGGCTCGCGCAATTTTTTTTGATCTGGTGGCAAAGCAATGGCCAAGGCCTCTTTTTCAAGGCCGTCATTCTTCATTTCATCGGTAATCTCGAGCAAGTCTATGCCCATATTTTTTGCCGCAGACTGTATTTCAGAAAAAAGCGCTTTGGCCCGCTCGGTCTTTCCGTCTTTAACCAAAGCTTCCGCAAGGCCGAAGGCCGCATCCTCATAGGCCCATTTTGCCGCCTTCCAGTTACAATTGAAGTAACCACGTCCGTTAAGGCCATTTGCAGAATAAAGCTTCAGCATATTCACAATCTCATAGGACTTCTCGTAGTTTTTTGCGTCGGCAAACTTGTTTGCCAGTAACCCGATTGAACGTGGATAGGCTGATGAAATATTTCCGATACAAAAACCCGAGTGCGTGTATGAATGCAACCCAGCTGGCCCTGCGGTAGGGTCTGTATATTTCCATTCAATCGCGACACGAGTTACGTTTAACGCTTCATCAATGTCGCCCCTTTGTTCTAGCGCCCAGACGGCACCATAATCGGTCCCTGAGGTTTCATCTTCCTGCAATTGACGCAGCACCCTCCAGGCGGCCTCATAATCCCCGGTCAGAAACTGCAACAGCATACGCTCGTTGTCTGCGCTTGGGGCAAGAATCGACAATACTTTTGAAGCGGTCGCTTCATCACCGTGATTAATAACAGCATCAATAAATTCACTATCTGCCTGCGCATTTTTTGAAATATAGCTGCGGCTCGGGATAATGCGTCGCGCATCGCGCATTTTCATGGCAAATAGCTGCCCAAGCAAGCATTTGACCGAACGGTCTTTAACGCAAGGTGACTTGCCGTTTATGTCGACAAGTTTTTGCCACGTTTCTTCGTTAAAAGGTTTTTCATTTTCCGCTTTCACGGCCTCAGATGAGGCAACAATATCATGATAGGCCATCAGCTGCCGCTGATATTTCCTTGCCTGCGGGCTCGCCAGATAAATATCGGAGCTCTCGCGCGCAAGTTTCTTGTGGCTTGCCTCTATTTTTGCAGCAAACACTTTTCTTTCGTTGATCCTTACATCAACAGCTTTCATAAAATCAGGATGTTTCGTGATGGCTTCAGACGTATTTGCACCGTTGATCACCAATGCCGCCGCCTTGTCAATCAAGCCATTTTTGGCGGCAAACTCCAGGGCACTTTCCCCGGCTTTATTTACGGCATTGGCGTTGATGCCGTTCGCGATAAGGAATGAAATGATATCAGGGTCGTTCGCAAAATGAAGCAGCGTATTGCCCTGCTCATCAGGTACTTTCGGGTCAGCGCCTTTATCAATAAGCAGCCGGAGCGTGTTCGAATAAAGATGGGCATCCGGTATGTCCCAATTCTTAACCGTAATCCTTTTTGCTGCCTGCCACAGCGCCGTATTCAGCAGATCTTTGACCTTATCAAGCTGTGCGTCAAGTATGCCCTCGACAAAAGAATATTCACCCCATGCAATGCTCTGCAGCAATTGCTCGCGTGGGCTATTCTTGCGTCCCGTCTTTGTAAAGCTAGGATTACCTGAATAAACACCAAAAGATCGCGCAAAGCTCGCACCACTATCGCTTCTTAAATCGGTTTCTGCTCCATGTGCAATCAGCATGTTTGAAAAATCGCCAAGCGTTTTATCCATCGTCTTCATAAGGACCGGCATGCTGTCTACTACCATGTTCGGGTCTGCACCTGCATCCAGCAAATAAGCGAAAATATTTTTCGCTTCAGCGTCTTTACGAATGAATGATTCAAGAACAGAACCATTGGCGTATTTAAAGTTTACATCTGCTCCAAGCGAAACCAGCAGCTTCGCCATTTCAACATTCGCAGCCGCCATCAACGGCACGTCACCACCTGTGCAGGAGGCAAGATTGACATTCGCGCCATGCTCTACAAGGTCCCTTACGACATCGACCGCGCCGTAACGAACAGCTGCATATAGCGGGGCAACATAGTAGCCTGCGGAATTGTTTGTCTTTTCTGAGGGGATATTCAGAGAGAAGAAGCTTCTTATATTCGGGTTCGCACCATGTTCCAGCAAAACATGGACAATATCGTACCGCTTCAGGTTGAGGGCTATATTAACAGCAGTATTCCCATACAGCGCTGAAGTGCCATCAGTTGGAAATTTATTGTTCGACTCTCGCCGGAAGTAAGTACTAAGCTGATCCGGCGATTGGCCCTGCTGTAAAAGCTTTTCAACCTCCCCAATGTTTCCGGCCTTAATAGCCACGATCAAATCACTATCCTCTTCCGGCTGAACAATGGGCATTGCGGGTAATTTGGGGGCAAGAAAATGCGCCCCGGCTTTGTACGCCCTGAATGCCTGAAAAAGTTGCCGGCTTACGAAAGCCGGCGGATTGGAGAAACCAAAGTCTTTCCAAAGCTGCTCTTCGGTATATCCTACAGGTATGGGAATGCTATAAGCTAGGGCCAGCCCGAATTGGTTTTGCACACTCTCCCCAAAAAACTTTTTCGCGCCAGGCGGCAGACCCTGTGCGGCCCAGACAAGATTTAAGGCTTCGGTTGTGCTGTATACCCCCTTATTGTTATCTCCATGCATCCCCTGCATGCTGACGGGAACACCCTGATTGTTCAAAAGCGTCGACTCCGCACCGTGCTCCAGTAAAAACAGAGTAGCCGCGATATCATTTTCGGAGATTGCTTGCGTTAGGGCGGTATTACCCGCCGCGTCTTTCTCATTTACAGGCGCGCCAGCCGCCACAAGCTCTTCCACTTCTGTAATCGACCATGGGAGAATATCGCAGCTTTGGCTGCCGGGCGCTTTGCTCTTAACAATAGCGGCTTCAATCGGCGTCAGGGGATAAGAGCCAGCAAAGCTTGTAAAAGGCAACGAAAGCAACGCAAAAATAATCGCGGTCACGCTGGTTTTCTTAAAATGAATGGGCTGTTTCAAAGAATCCCCCCTGTCTAAGTGAAGCGCAAATTATAACTGGTTTTGCCGTAAGATCACCGCAGAATCAAAAAGCCCGCCCCAGCATTGTGCCGGGACGGGCTTTTTCAATTGTGGAGCGGAAAAAGGCGCTTACTTCGC
>JAPWJZ010000009.1 GCA_028283745.1 Micavibrio sp. | reverse complement strand
TGTGGGTGCCGAAATTGATCTTGCGGGTTTTCGCATCGCTCTCGCGCCACAAGCGGATATTGTGGTGCACCTCGGCCATGAAGGCGTGGAAGTGGACACGGCGCTTCAGCTCTTGTGAATATTGTTGTAGAACAGGTCCATCATCATGGACTACGCACGGCCCGGTGGTCCCCAGAGATACAGCCCGCAGACTCGCGGCTGAATACCAAGGAGACGACGCCACAGGGCGCGGCTCTGGCGAATGCAGCGTTCGAGTACGACGAGGCTTTCGATGGCTGCCTTCTGGGCGGCATCGGGAATAATCTCGCCTGATTTCAGCAGGCGTTTGCTTAATCACTTCGGATATTGGCCATTCGACTTAAATTCACGACGGCCTTTGCGGCCACCCACCAGTTTATATGGACTGGTTATAGACGATCCGCCTCAAGATGGCGTTAAAAAAATGCTGCATGTGCGTTAGGGAAGCGAATCTAGCGGCGAGGCTCGGTACGAGTTTGTATCACGACCAACAGGACCAGCAACCAGGCTGCAAAAACACCCCAACAAACCTTGCCCAAGGTCGAGAAGCCATGACCTATCAGCCAGTTCCCGCTGAAGCCCAGGGCCAGCCCGACCCCAGCGCCACCGAACAATGCCGCCCAGACTATGGATAGGTGTGGCAGTACCTATCCATGTGAGCGGAACCAATATGGCTTGGCCTTTGCATTTTTCGCCCCCTCCATCTGCGTCAGCTTTTCAATTTCCGGCAACCCGTATCGAAATCTGTTTCGCCACCTGAATACCATGCGCGGCCGAGGTGGTCACGCATGGGTGCCGATAATCGGTCACCTCGCCACAGGCATAGACGCCTGACACACTGGTTTCACCAAAACGATCAACCCGTACATAGCCGACCCGAGGTCCAGCACCAATCCCTCCGGCACTACCGCCTCAAAGCCGAACATGACCCCGAAGGCATCGAAGACGTCCCCATTGACGGTCATCACTGACTGATCCGCCGCATAGTCGCCCACCACCACCGGCACATCCTGGATCGTCTCTCGCAATAGTTTTTGCGCCCGCGGAACCGAACGCGAGAAGATCGTCACCTCGCCGCCGCGATCACGCACAAACCGCGCCTGATCGAAAGCATTATCCCCACCGCCAAGATCGCTATCCGCTTGCCCTTGACGGCCAGAGCTTCCATCGCCACACCCGGTCCGATGACAATGCGGTCTGATGCCGTAAAACCACCGGTGCGCGGCCGGGAGCCAGTGGCAATCACCAGATACGGTGCGATAAATGTGCCCGCACGGGTTGTTATCAGATGACCGTCAACAGAAAGCGCGGGGCAATTCAGGCGGAAATCAACGCCCGTGACCAACGTATGATGCGCCAGAGAGGCCGCCACCTGTTGGCCGGTCTGGCCCTGCACACCCGGTATCCATAAATTCTCATAGGGGCTGCGCGTTTGCAGGCCACCCAGGTGCCCGGAAGCCTCCAGCAATACGCAACGGACGCCCAGCTTCTTCAGCCAGATGGCGCAACTGATCCCGGCCGGGCCGCCGCCTATAATGATGGCATCCATCTTGCGTAACTCATATCCAGTTAACACGTAATGTGTATAATTGTAACAGGTCGTGATTCGAACGCACGTCTGCATCAGGGAAGAGGGAAAGACCTTGAAAGTATTATGCGTAGAAGACAATGCCACCCAGCGGAAAATGGTCGATTTGATGCTGGCGGCAACAGGGATAGATGTCGATTTCGCCGCGGATGGCCAGGAGGCTGTGGAAGCCTACCAGACCAGCGAATACGACGCCGATAACTATGGATATGGAAATGCCGGTGATGTCGGGTCTTCAGGCTGCGCACGAAATCCGCCAGATGGAGGAAGGCTTTCACCTCACATGCACGCCAATCCTGTTTCTTACCGGCAATGAAAGTGCTGTACAGATCGATCAGGCCTATCAGGCAGGCGGCGATGGCCATCTTTGCAAACCCTTCACTTCCCATGCGGCCTGATCAATGCACTGGATAGCGTGATACGGGCTGTCAAGCGTCGCGACTTGTACGATCTGCGTCAGGCGATCTAGTTTCCCCGGAAACAGCTCCGTTCAAAATCTGCTCCAAACACAGCGTGTGGACAATTAAGTCTTGTCATACGGGTGAAAAAGGCCCATTTGCGCACCTCGTATATTTGTCACCGACCGCGCGAAGCGCTCCTGGCGCCTCTCGCGCTCAAGCAGCGCAGCGGTAGCGCAACTAAAGGAGTGTATTATGGGTTATCGGGTCGCCGTCGTTGGCGCCACCGGCGCCGTGGGTCGTGAAATGATGACGATCCTCGAAGAAGTGAACTTCCCCGTCTCGGATATTTACGCGGTCGCTTCGCGTAAATCGGTCGGCGTTGAGGTCTCCTTCGGCACAAAAACCCTGAAATGCGTTGATCTCGAAACTTTCGATTTCACCAAGGTCGATATCGTTCTGATGAGCGCCGGCGGCGATGTGTCCAAGGCGTGGTCGGAAAAAATCGGCAAGGCCGGCCCCATCGTCATCGACAATTCCTCGGCTTGGCGCATGGACCCGGACGTGCCGCTGCTGATCCCGGAAGTCAATCCGGACGCGGTGTGGGACTGCAAGAAGGAGCATAATCGCCAATCCGAACTGCTCGACCATCCAGATGCTGGTTGTGCTGAAGCCCCTGCATGACGCCGCCCAGATCAAGCGCGTCGTCGTTTCGACCTATCAGTCGGTGGCCGGCGCCGGCAAGGCGGGCATGGTCGAGTTGTTGGATCAGACCAAGGCCATCTATGGCATGGGCGACAAGACCCCGAAGAAGTTCACCAAGCAGATCGCCTTCAACGTCATTCCGCACATCGACGTCTTCATGGAAGACAGCTACACCAAGGAAGAGTGGAAGATGATTGTGAAACTTCCCCAAGATCCTCGACCCGACCATCGATGTGGTCCCGACGGCCGTACGTGTGCCGGTGTTTGTCGGTCACTCGGAATCGATCAATATCGAGTTTGAAAGCCCGATGGACGAGCAACTGGCCCGCGAAATCCTGCGTGAAGCGCCGGGTGTCGCCGTGGTCGACAAGCGTGAAGCCGGCGGCTACATCACCCCGATCGAAGTAGTGGGCGAATTCGACACCTACGTATCGCGTATCCGCAATGACACCACAGTACCTTATGGTATCTCGCTGTGGTGCGCTTCGGACAATCTGCGCAAGGGTGCGGCGCTCAATGCCGTGCAGATCGCGCAGTTGCTTGACGAACGCGGTGTTATCGAGGCCCGGGCCGACGCTTAAATTTCACAAATCGTGATGTTTTGAAGCCGGCGGGACTCAGGTCCCGCCGGCTTTTTCTTTATCTGGATCAGATCATGTCTCCCTCTCAGACGACGACCTCGCCTTTCACCTCTCCCATCAGTCTGGCTATCCTGTGCTACCTGATCTGGGGCTTCGTGCCGCTCTTTTACATTCCCATCCATGCCTTTGGCGGTGGCGCCCTGGAAATCATCGCCCACCGCTCACTGTGGGCCGTCGTCTGGGCTGGCGGACTGGTGTGGCTGACAAAGCAATGGCCGGACGTCTTCGCGGCGTTTGCCTCAAAGCACCTGCGCTACATGCTGCTGCTGACCTCGGTTCTGGTGGCGACCAACTGGGGCGTCTATGTCTGGGCGGTGACCAACGGCCACACCATCGAATCCTCGCTGGGCTACTATCTCAATCCGCTGCTCAATATGGCAGCGGGCGCGGTGCTGTTTAAGGAGCGGCTGGATAACTGGGGCAAGGGCGCCATCGCCCTGGCGGCCATCGGTGTCGTCATTCAGGCCCTGGCCATCGGACATGTGCCGTGGATCGCGCTGATCTTGGCCGGGACGTTTGGCAGCTATGGCATCCTGCGCAAGCAACTGGCCGTCAATGCGCTGGCCGGGCTATTCGTCGAATGCGCCTATCTGTTCGTGCCGGCCATCATCTATCTGGTGTGGTTCGAAGCAACAGGGCAAGGACATTTCTTCGCCCCCACAAACGCGTTCTGGTTCATGATGACCGGTCCGGTGACGGTCCTGCCGCTGGTGCTTTTTTCCTATGTGGCACGGCGGCTGCCGCTCTCGACCATGGGCTTTATACAGTTTATCGACCCGACCAGCACGCTGGTTATCGGTCTGTTTCAAGGCGAACCGTTTTACCCTGCGCACGGGGTCCAGCTTCGCCTTTATCTGGGCCGGGGCGCTGGTGTTTGCCTTCGGGGCATGGCGGCGGCTTAAGACGATCAAACCATTGGAAGGGGTTTAGGGCAAAGGGGGCAAGCCCCCTTTGATCCCATGACTTAAAGGCAAGTGTACAGCGCATTGATCAGCCCGACCGGACGCGGATCGCCGATCAGGTAGGCCGACTGCTTGTTCATCACATAACCCACACTGAGCCGCTTTTCCGGATCGGCCATCACGCAGGAACCGCCCCAGCCACTATGGCCAAGGGCGCGTTCATTCGGACCAGCAGATTTTGATACCCGTATTGCGCAACAAACCGGCCGCCCACGACAACCGGAAAGGCAGCACACGATCCTGGCCATAGACGCGCTCACGGGTCAATTGCCCCAGCGTGCTGAGCGACAGCAGACGCTGCCCCTGCAAGGCGCCCCCATTGGCGACAATCCCCATGAATTGCGCCAGAGAGAGCGCGGTCGCATGGGTATTGGCTGAAGGGATCTCCATGCGGCGCCAGTCGGCCGAGCCCTTGCCCGCCGGGGCCGAACCGCGATCGAGGAAGGCCGCCTGCTTGATGGCATCGATCGGCCCCAGATCAGGCGCGGAGGTCGGCTTCTGCATCACCGCAATGCGCGGCGCATAGTCGTCCGGCGTGCCGATCATCAGGTCGAGGCCAAACTTCGAGGCGATATCCTCGCGCAGGGCTGTTCCCATACTGCGGCCATCGACGCGACGGAACACCTCACCCAGCAGATAGCCGGCGATGGGATGATAACCGGAGCCCTCGCCCGGCGTCCATAAAGGTGCCTGTTCGCACAAAGCCTTCAGGGTCGCCGGTACGTCGAACCAGATCGACGGATCCTGCGGCGGTGAAAAGCCCGGCAGCCCCCCCTGGTGCGAGATCCGTTGCCCGACCGTGATGCCCGCCTTGCCAGTCTGCCCAAATTCCGGCCAGTAATGCGCGACCGCCGTCTCTTGTCAGGTTCTCGCCGGCATCGACCAGCCGCGCGATCATCACCGCCATCACCGCTTTGCCGGAGGAAAAGATCGGCGTCAGTGTCGTGTCGCTGAACGGCACCTCACCGACGCGATCCGCGCTGCCACCCCAGATATCCAGCACGGTCTCGCCGTCGTCACCGCCGAAAACCGCGCCGCGCTCAAGCCCATTGGCGAAATTGGCGGCGAAAACATCCTTAACGGCGGCGAATTTGGGCGGACAAACGCCGGAAATCTCGGTCATGCGGAGGCACCTTTTCTTGAGTCCTTCGTGTGTATCGCTACACCCGTGATGTGACAAGACAAACGCGCTATGACTTGTTATGAATTCTCAAAACAGGAGGATATGCCATGCCCGTGCCATTTATCGCCCGCCGTACCCTGATTATCGCTGCTGCCATGACCGGCCTGTTCAGTCCCCTGCTTGCCTTCGCCGCCGATCCGGCGCTGCAATCCGCCGTGGACGGCACGTGGCGCGATGTCGGCAATAAGGCGCGTGATCAATACCGCCCATCCGGTCGAGTCGCTTACCTTCTGGGGCCTCAAGCCCGGCATGACGATTGTCGAGGTCGATCCCGGCGCTAAGGGCTGGTGGACGGAGATTCTGGCGCCCTATGCCAAGGCCACCGGCGGTCATTACATCGCGGCACTCGGCAATGCGAAGGATGAAAACTTCTGGAAAGAAGTCGCCGATACCTCCATTTACGGCATGGTTTCCGCCAACACCCTGACGCCGCAATCGAACGACCTGAAGCCAATTCGGCAGATTTCCTGCTGGTAGCCCGCGCCTTCCATAACTGGGCCCGGCAAGGTGATACCACGGACCTCTATCTGGAAACCTTCTTCACCACGCTGAAGCCCGGCATACTGGCCGTAGAGCAGCACCGCGCCCCGGAAGGTTCAGACCCGAAAGTCGGCACCGGCTATGTGCCGGAATCTACGTCATCGCGGCAGCCAGAAAAGTACGGCTTCGTGTTCGATGGCCGCTCGGAGATCAATGCCAACCCGAAGGATACCAAAGACTATCCGTTCGGTGTCTGGACCCTGCCGCCAACCCGCCAGAGCCAGAACGACACCCGCACCCTGACCGATACTGAGCGCGCAAAGTACGACGCCATCGGGGAATCAGACCGCATGACGCTGAGGTTTCACAAGCCCGGCTAATAAGTAAATTTAAGAGGGGGACATGAAACAAGAAGGCTACATTCATCTGGATTTTGAAATATCTGGCGGGCTGCACGGCTTGCGGGTTTTCTGATTATTGCTATGTTTTATTTCGCCGTACCAAGTGATGGTGGCCTAGACATTTGGGATTCGATTTTGGGCGGCAATATAGTTACGCTTCCAGATAATCTTTTCATCAAATGGCAAATTGTCGCGCTATGGGTTGCAGGATCAGCCGCAGCCTTTTTCATCTTCCTGCTTATCAAGAGAATTCTGAAACAACGGAATTTTGATCTGGACACAGTTTTCGAATGACAATGTCCCGCCTGTGCCCTGGCCACTGTGGGTCTTAAAACTTTTCGTACTTTATATAGCCCTTATCCCAATCTTGTGTGGCGGCTCCTTACTCCTTATCCCCTTCCTTCAAATAACTATTGGAAGCTATGTCTCTCAATTCGGAGCCATTTGGATTTACGCCACCTTAGCCTTTGTAATTGCATTTATATTAAGGATTGCGTCCGGCACCATCCAAATATGGCGCGCAAAAAAGCAAAGGGCGGGCTAAACTTCCAGCGACTCGCGCAGCCATTTTTCATAGTCCGCACCGGCCCAGACTACTGGCGTGGCGAGGATTTCCGGCACCTCGTAACTGTGGTGCTGCTTGACCAGCTTTTCCAGCATCGGCAGTTTTTCCATCAGGGTCTTGGCCGTCCAGCATGATCTCGTCAGCCGTGTCGATCTCGCCCAGCCAGCGATAGGTCGCATGGACGGCATGGGTCTGCACGCAGGCGGCCAGATGGGCGGTGACCAACAAGCCGGTCAGGCTTTGCGCCTCGGTCTCGTCTGCACAAGCGATGGAAACGGTCACGATATCGGTCATGGCGCAACCATACATGGATTGACGTCACAGAAAATAGAACATATCATGAACATTTATGAAAAAGACTCTTAAAGAGAGACTCGCCATCCTGTCGGACGCGGCCAAGTACGACGCGTCCTGCGCCTCGTCCGGGGCCCAGAAGCGCAACTCCATCGGCGGCAAGGGTGTTGGCTCGACCGAAGGCATGGGCATCTGCCATGCCTATGCGCCTGATGGACGCTGCATCAGCCTGTTGAAGATCCTGCTCACCAACTTCTGCATCTATGATTGCGCCTATTGCGTGAACCGGGTGTCGTCCAATGTCGCGCGGGCCCGCTTCACGGTGAAAGAGGTCGTCGATCTCACCCTCAACTTCTACAAGCGCAACTATATCGAGGGGCTGTTCCTTTCGTCAGGCGTGATCCAGACGGGGGATTACACGATGGAGGAGATGGTCCGGGTGGCCAGGTCGCTGCGGCTGGATCACGACTTTCGCGGCTATATCCACCTGAAGCTGATCCCCGAGGCGTCTCCCGAACTGGCCGCGGAGGCGGGGCTCTATGCGGACCGGGTGTCGATCAATGTCGAACTGCCCCGCGACGAGAGCCTGGCGGTGTTGGCGCCCGAGAAGGACGCGACCGGGATCAAGAAGGCCATGGGCCGCATGCGGCTGCATATCGAAGACCGAGCCGAGCCAGCGCGCAAGGCTGGCCGCCGTCGCTTCGCCACGGGTCAGTCGACCCAACTGATCGTGGGCGCCGACGCGGCCCGGGACGGCGACATTCTGGCCCGTAGCGCGGCGCTCTATGGCTCCTACCAGCTCAAGCGCGTCTATTATTCGGCGTTCAGTCCGATCCCCGACAGCAGCGCGCGCTTGCCGTTGGTCAGGCCGCCGCTCGTGCGCGAGCATCGTTTGTATCAGGCCGACTGGCTAATGCGGTTCTATGGCTTCGGTATCGACGAGATTACCGCCGCCCGGCCCGATGGCATGCTCGATCTCGACCTTGACCCCAAGCTGGCCTGGGCACTGGAAAACCGCGCGCACTTCCCGGTCGATATCAACAGGGCGCAAAAAGAGATGCTGCTGCGCGTGCCGGGCTTCGGCGTAAAAACGGTCACCGCGATCCTCAATACCCGGCGCTACAAGCGGCTGGCGCTCGATGATCTGGCTCGGTTGAAAGTTTCCGTAAAGAAGGTGCAGGCCTTTATCGAAGCCGCCGGCTGGACGCCGCTGAAACTGATCGACCGCGGCGACCTGCGTGAGATGTTCAAACCGCAACCGCAGCAACTGCAACTGTTGTGAGTCCGGATTGCAGATAACGAATGGCGTGCCCATGTCACACAGCAAGCCGGATGGAGAGAGAAAATGAAGACCTTGATTTTGGCGTTGATGGCCGGCGTCCACCTGCTCGGCCAGCCGGCTGTAACCGAAGAATTGCTGAACGATTCAGCAAGCGATTTTCAGACGCACCAGCCGCCAAAACCCACCGATATCCGCAACCTGCGCCTGGGTTATATTCCGAATGGCGATAACCGGAATTATCTGATTTGCGGCGAATTCCGAACGGCGGAGAATGCTGAATGGACACCGTTTTCCACGATCAAGACCAGCGGCTATGAGCAATCACTAGGCGCCGGTGCGGCCGAGCTTTGCGGCCGGCCGCACGCCGTTTGGGAAGAGGGCCATGATCTTTCCGCCGATCTGAAAGAAAAGCTGGGGCTGAAATAACAGTATGCAGGTGGTCTTGCGCGCCCGCGGTGACTTTGGCGAGTGGCGCGACGCCGCGCGTGATCTGCTGACAAAAGGCGTATCCCCGCGCGATATCGACTGGCTGAGCGAGGAGGCTGTCAGTCAGGAACTCTTTCCCGCGCTGACCGCACCGAAGGCCATTGCCCGCGCCGTCTCCGTACCGAAGGACTTCCTGCCCCTGGCCGAAAGTTTAATCTGCCATAGCGACCCCGGCCGGTTCGATCTGGCCTATCGCCTGCTGTGGCGCCTGCAAACCGAGAAGGATCTGCTGCATGTCCGTACTGATCCGGATATTGCCCGCGCTCATGCCCTCGATCGCTCGGTCCATCGTGACAGCCACAAGATGCACGCCTTTGTGCGCTTCAAGGAAATCCCTTGCGAAACGGATCGCCGCGCCTTCGTGGCCTGGTTCGAACCCGATCAATATATCGTCGCCCGCAATGCCGGTTTCTTCCAGCGCCGCTTCACCGATATGGACTGGCTGATCGCCACACCGAAAGGCTCCATCGCCTGGGATGGCGAGACCGTGCGCTTCAGCGATGAACCGGCGGAGCGACCAGACATCAGCGACGAGGCCGACGACCTGTGGCGCATCTACTACGCCCATATCTTCAATCCAGCCCGGCTGAAGGTGAAGGCGATGCAGGCGGAAATGCCGAAGAAATACTGGAAGAACCTGCCGGAGGTCGCCCTGATCCCCGAACTGATTTTCGGCGCCGAACAGCGGGTACGCGACATGGCCGCCCGCGCTGCCAGCGACCAGGCGCCGGCCTTCCATCATCGGCTTCACATGAGAAAGTCCTGAACTCCCTTATCGCATTTTTATAATCTTATGGCCTAAGCAGGAATGATGGGTCGTGGCGAACGGGGGTTTGACAAGACGGAGTAAACTCTATGAGTATTTTCAGCCAGATCAAGGACTTCATCTTCCACAAGCACGGCGATCAGATTGTACCCCGCCCCCGGCAACCCATCCCCGCCGAAAAAGAGTCCCTTCATACCTCCGAAGCCATCGAACCCGCCACCACCATGGCAGATCCCATGCCAGCACCGGTCATGGAACAGGTCGATGTCGCCGCTATCCTCGATCAGGAAAATGCCAAACGCGACGTGAAGCTGAACTGGCGCATGTCCATCGTCGACCTGCTGAAACTGGTGGGGTTGGAGTCGGATCTCGGTGTCCGTCAGGCCCTGGCGGAAGAGTTAGGCTTTACCGGCGATCTGCGCCATTCCGGCGCCATGAATGTCTGGCTGCACAAGCAGGTCATGACCAAGCTCGCCGAAAACGGCGGCAAGGTGCCGGCCGAGCTGAAAAATTAGCCCTCATCCGGATGGAAGGCAGTCTTCACCTTGGTATCGGCCGTAAAGACATAGACCAGCAGGGATACGGCGATACAGCCGGTCACGTACCAGAAGAAGTCAGTTCCCGGCCTGTTTCAGCCACAACGCCACATATTCCGCCGAGCCGCCGAACAGCGAGACCGCCACGGCATAGGGCAGAGCCACGCCGAGTGCCCTGACATGCGATGGAAACAACTCCGCCTTCACCACCGCATTGATCGACGTATAGCCACTGACGATCACCAGTGCCGCCATAACCAGTCCGAAGGCTGGCCAGAAACTCTGCACATGAGCCAGTGCGGTCATGATCGGCACGGTGAAGATCACGCCCAGCACACCAAAGCCGAGCAGCAGAGGCCGCTTACGGATCTGCCCGACAAAGGCCCGGAAAGCGGTTGCGCCAGCATGTAGAGGAACAGGGTCAGGGCCGACAGATTGGTGGCGTCGGTCTTGCTCCAGCCGGCGGTATTGACGAGAAATTTCTGCATATAGGTGGTATAGGTATAGAAGGCGACCGTGCCGCCGAGCGTTAGCCCTACCACCTGCAAAGCCTGCCACGGATGTTCACGCAGAAGAGTCAGCGTGCGGTTGCGGGCGAACTTGCGCCCCTCTTCAAACGAGGCTGCCTGAGCAGGCGGCGCGGATAAACCCCGCCGCAAGCGCCAGAATGGCACCAATCACAAACGGTATCCGCCAGCCCCAGGCATCAAGTTCGGCAGGTGTCAGCAGCCACTTTTGCAAGGCGATCAGCACGCCCAATGCGATAAGTTGCCCCATGATCAGAGTGACAGACTGGAAGCTCGACCAGAAGCCGCGATGGGTTTTACCTGCCATTTCCGACAGATAGGTGGCGCTGGCGCCATATTCACCACCGACACTTAAGCCTTGTAACAACCGCGCCAGTAATAGCAGTGCCGGTGCGGCTATGCCGATCGTGGCGTATCCCGGCGTGCAGGCGATGATCAGCGAACCGCCGCACATCAGCAGGATCGAGGCGGTCAGACCGGATTTGCGGCCGAAACGGTCGGCGTACCAGCCCAGCAGCCAGCCGCCGATCGGCCGCATGAAAAACCCGACCGCAAAGATCGCCGCCGTATTGAGCAATTGCGCCGTCGGGCTCGAATTGGGGAAGAAGGCTTTGGAAAAATAGAGGGTGAAGGCCGAATAGACGTACCAGTCGTACCATTCGACCAGATTGCCGATCGATCCGCCGAGGATGGAACCCAGTTTGTTGCCCTGCTGTGTCATTAGGGCAAGGTTTTCACACTTTGCGACAAAGCGCAAATTGCACTGCCTTGCAATTTGCTTTATCCCTTCACATATAAGTTCGTACATAATTATATGGTCAGTGACCGGGCTGTTTCCCAGTATCAGGGGCTATTCCCTAAATACACTTTCGCATAGACAAGTTAATAACTGGTGAGCAGCGGTTTTTGCTGCAAACGAACTGCTGTATGAAATTTAAATACAAAATATGGGTTTATAATTTCTCATAAATGAAATTATTTTCCAATTATTGGCATATTCTTATCATTTTTAGCAGGTTTTGGCGCTTTAGGTATTGCCGCAGGGCGTATTATGGCGCAACATTTTTCCACAATTCACAAAGCCGATAACCGGAAAACTGAGGTCGCATGTTCAAGAAACTGAAACAGATCTTCAATTCCACGACCGAGCTGCAGCGCGCCGCCATGGAATACGGCGGCCTGCAGCTCAGCTGGCCGTCTCTCAAGGATAAATTGCCGAATGGCGATGGGCACCCCGTGCTGCTGTTGCCGGGCTTTTTGACCAGCGACGCGTTTACCTTCCCTCTGCGCAGCTGCATGGCCGACAAAGGCTATAAGGTATACGGCTGGGATAACGGCTTTAACCTCGGCTTCGATGAAAAAACCGCCGAGCATCTGAAAAACCGCCTGCAAGCGGTGTTCGAGGAAAACGGCGGGCAGAAGGTCACGCTGATCGGCCACAGCCTTGGCGGCGTTTACGCGCGCGAGCTGGCCCGCGAATTCCCCGAAATGGTGCGCGATGTAATTACCCTCGGCACGCCCTTCGGCATGCTGCACGACCCTGCCGCCGCGACCTCTGAACGGTTGGAGCAGGTTTATAAATTCTTCCAGCCCAACAGCATTGATGCAAAGCTGGATGATATTGGCGCGCGCGGGCTGACCCCGCCGCCGGTGCCCACAACATCGCTGTATTCGCAGGATGACGGCGTGGTGGACTGGCACGCGGCGCTAAACCCCAAAACGGCGCAGACCGAAAATATTGAAGTGACCGGCAGCCACATGGGCATGGTCGCGAATACGTTGAGCGTCACGATTGTGCTGGACCGCCTGGCGCAAAAGGAAGGCGACTGGAAACCCTTCGATAAAACGAAGTACCCCGGCATCCATTTCCCCGGCGGCGCGAATGACAACGACATTCCCGCCAACCCCAACTGGCAGCAAAGCCCCAAATCGCAAATGCTGTTCAAGGGCCGGAAGCCGCCGAAGCCTTAATTGGTTTAATAATCGAAGATATGGTCAACCTTCACGCCTGCCTTGTCAAAGGCGGGCAGAATTTCATGCAGCTTTTCGACAGGCAGGCTGATAGCGACGCGCTGAAGCTTGTCTTCCGTCAAAATGGGCCATGCATACATCACGCTGCCTGCATCCTTGTACTGCCAGCTGCGCGGGGCGATGACGGTCATGAGGATGGTTTTGTTGCCCGCGACCTCGATGAACTGCGTGCCGTCTTTCACCATTTTCGGCACGGCGGCCGTAAAGGCTTCATAGCGCGGCAGGGAAACCAGCTTTTGCTGCCCGTGGTTTGACACCACAACCCAGATTGTTTCCGGCGCAACGCCGTAGGTTGCATGCGTGCCAAGGCCGATGGCCCAGCCATAGAATGCCTTGAACAGCAATTCGGCGGAGAAGACCAAGCGGCGTTCCCAGCTGCGGAAGCTGCTGGTTTGGGGAGATTCATCCACCGCCCACAGACCCTTGAACTTGGTATAGAACGGGTATTCGTACCACGGCTTCAGGCGGATGAAATCAACGTAGTCCTGCGCCACCTGCTGCTGGAAGGTTTCGACTTTCATGTCGGGCGTCAGCGCGCCGCGGTTGCCGACCCATTCGGTAATGCGGCCAACCGTGTTTTCGTAGATGCCCTTCACGGCAAGCTCCAGCGTATAGCTGGTGCCAATCACGGCGATCATGGCGTGGTAGCCCCAGTTGACGGGGTAGCCATCGCGCGTCTGCAAAATGACGTGGTGATAAACCTGCCAGAACTGCGCGATGCTGCCAAAGTAGGGAAAGGCGGAAGGCGGCGCTTTTTTCAACGACTGCGCATATTCATCCGGGCTGAAGACGATATACCATTCGGGCAGGGTCAAATATGTCTGCTCCTCCGGCCGTTTATAATCGGGCGTGTTGTCAATCGCGACCTTGACGGCTTTTTCGGCATCGTCGCGGAAGTAGTAATGATCCCACAATTTGTTGCGGAACTTATATTGCGGGTCTAGGCGTTTTTTCAGCGCGAAATATTCCGGCGCGCGGGGGTAGGCTTTTAAAAACTGTTCCAGCGTCGGGTGCGGCTGGTAGGGCAGGTACCATGCGCCGCCGACCGAAATAGCGGCATCCGCCATTTCGCGCGTCCAGACGCCGACTTCCTTTTTCGCCGCGTCCGAGGTGCCTTGCTTGTAGTACACGACAAACGCAAAGGTTTCCTTCCGCGCCCAGGCGAGTAGTGACCCCGGGTCCGCCTTCGCGTGGCGAATGGACACGTTGATGACGTTGACGTTGTGTTTCTTGAAAATATTGGCCATCAGCGGCAGGAAGGTGTCAAACTTTTCGACCGGCACAAAATATTCATCCAGCACATAGGTGGACCAGCGGCGGCTGGGCGGTTCCAGCTCGTGCACGTCATAGCTGGCTTCGTGGTTGCGCCAGGTGATGGTTTTGTTGTCGTACCATGCGGGCTCGAAATAGTTTTCGCGGAACTTAAGGCCGAAACCGGTTTCGGTCATGATGTAATACATCAGGTTCTCGGCCCAGTAGTGCGACTGCACAGGTTTCAGGCGGTCGGTTATCGTGACGTCTTCGCTGGTTTCCTTCCAGCTGACGCCGTTGACGGTGTCGTAGTCCGGCGGGTAAATATCCCCGTTGTGGAAGATGACTTTTTTATCATCCCGCACCATCTTGCTGAAGTATTCGGTGTAATCCTCGACCGGCATGCGGTGGACGCTGCGCTTGACCTTCACGTTGTCGGCAACGTCCAGCGTTGCCTCCACAATCACGCCAAGGCCACCGTAGCCGCCGATGACGCCATAGAAAATATCGCTGTTCTTTTTGGGAGTTGCCTCCACAAGGCTGCCGTCCGCCAGCACGGCCTTGATGGAACGGACGGACATGATAAGCGGCCCAAGGCCAATATAACGGCCATGCACGTTGACGCTCAGCGACCCGCCGACCGTGAAATTCGCATAGGTCTGCATAATTTCGACAGACAGGTTTTTCGGGTCAAGGTATTCCTGCAATGCGCGCCATGTCACGCCGGGCTGAACGGTGACGGTTTTGGCCTTTTCATCAAGGCTCAAGACTTTATTAAACTGGCGCATATCAATTTGCAGCGCAGCCTGCGTTGCTGTCTGCCCGCCCATGGAATAGCGCCCGCCGCCGATGGAAACGGGGCCGTTATGCTCCCGTACAATCTTTTGAATATCTTCAATCGTCGTTGGCGTGGCAATGCCGTCCACCACAATCGGGTTCAGCTGCGTCACGTCGTTGATAACGCTCACGCCCGATTTTTCCCACGGCGACACCAGCAGGAGCGCGCAAAAGCCGATAAAGCCCGCAGTATAAAGGCAGATCTTGAGCGTTTTTTTAATAATGCGCTGGGCTTTGGGGTGGTCGTCGTAAATATCCACCGGCTTCATGAACATGCTTTTGAGTGTCATGGTGTTACGCCGCCTTTACAAACAGCATGAGAGTATTCTGCGTCGGGTCGCCTTCCTGCAGCAGCTTGTTGCCGGTGCGGGTCATTCCCTGTTTGTGCAGCGCTTCTTCAATTTGCGGCACGGTCGTAAAGTTGCGCACTTCTTCTTCGTCGATTGTCAGCGGCACATCAAGCCCTGCGTTGAATACATCGTGCGCCAGCGCCACGATATAGCGCATATTTTCGCTATCCACATCATGGTCGCGCAGAATAAGCCTGCCGCCGGGGCGGAGTTTCTTCACGACGGAGGAGATAAAGGCGTCGCGGTCTTCCGGTTTTGCGTGGTGGAAGCCGATGAAGTTGGTAATCAGGTCCAGGCTTTCATCCGGCACGGCGTCGCTGGAGATTTGTTTATAATCCCCCATGTCGACAAACTTGCCGATGCGCGTCAATTGCCCGCGGTCGACAATGTCATCGAGGGAGAAAAACTGCGGTCGCGCCGTATGCAGCAGATAAATCTTGCCCTTCACGCCCGCAACCTTGGTGACGCCATGCACATAACGGCCGGTGGTGCCGATTTCCATGTAGCCATCTGCGTGCGGGTGGTCTTGTGTCAGCTCCCCCACCTGCGATGTCAGGACATCTTTCTGGTGTGCCAATGTGGGCAGGGCGCGGGTGACGGGCTGCAGGAATGATTTTACTTCCGGCAGGCGACGCTGGAGTTCCTTGTAAATTGCGGCGTCGGTATCGTTGCTGGCGGTAATCTCCGCGATCATGGCGTGGAATTTTTCGGGCGGGTAAATGCTGTAGACGTTCTTCAGGAAGCCGAAGAAGCTGTTGCGCAGGCCCGGGTTATTATACACGCTTTTGAAGTTTGATTCCGCCGAATGGCCTGTGACAAATGTCGTTGCGACTTGTTCATCTGCCGCAAATGCATGCGGAATAACGCCCGCCGCGACCAATGCGGAAAGCAGTTGCATAAAAGAACGCCGGTTCATATGGATGCCCTTAAAAAATCGCCGTTAAAATAGCCTCAAGTTACATATTTGAATAGTTCGGCCCGCCGCCGCCCTGCGGCACGGTCCAGTCAATGTTCTGGCTGGGGTCTTTAATGTCGCAGGTTTTGCAATGCACGCAGTTTTGCGCGTTGATCTGGAATTTCGGCTTGCCGTCGGCATCCGCCACCACTTCGTAGACGCCGGCGGGGCAGTAGCGCTGCGCCGGTTCATCCCATTCAGGCAGGTTCACGCCGATGGGCACGGAAGCATCGCGCAGCTTCAGGTGGCTGGGCTGGTCTTCTTCATGGTTGGTGTTGGAAATGAAGACGGAAGAAAGGCGGTCGAACGTCAAGACGCCATCCGGCTTCGGATAGTCGATTTTTTTGCTGTCCTTGGCTTTTTTCAGTGTGTTCCAGTCCGCATGGTTCTTCAGCGTCCACGGTGCGCGGCCGCGCAGGAAAACCGTGTCGATGGCGGAATAGATAAAGCCCGCAATAAACCCCCAGCGGAAGCTGGGGCGGATGTTGCGCACATGGTGCAGTTCTTTTTTCAGCCAGCTGCGGTCGAACAGAATTTTATAATCCGTGCATTCAAGGCCGGCGGGGTCGCCGTTCATGAACATCACGTTGATCGCTTCCGCCGCCAGCATCCCGGATTTCATGGCGGCATGCGTGCCCTTGATTTTGGGCGTATTGAGGAAGCCCGCGGTATCCCCCACCAGCACGCCGCCGGGGAAGGAAAGCTTGGGCATGGATTGCAGCCCGCCTTCCGAAATGGCGCGCGCGCCATAGCTGACGCGTTTGCCGCCTTCAAGGAAGTCGCGAATAAACGGGTGCGTCTTGAAACGCTGCATTTCATTGAAGGGTGACAGGTACGGGTTCTCGTAATCAAGCCCCGTCACGAAGCCGATGGAGACGATGTTGTTTTCCCAGTGGTACATCCACGAACCGCCGTAGGTTTTGGAATCCATCGGCCAGCCGGCGGTATGGACGACGAGGCCTTGGCGGAACTTCTCGGGCTTCACTTCCCACAGTTCCTTCACGCCAAGCCCGTAGGTTTGCGGGTCGGCATCTTTCCGGAGGTGAAATTTTTTGAACAGTGTTTTGGTCAGCGACCCGTGGCAGCCTTCGGCAAAAATGGTCTGCTTGGCGTGCAGCTCCATGCCGGGCTGGTAGGCGGCGGTTTTTTCGCCGTTCTTGCCAATGCCCATATCGCCGGTGGCAACGCCCTTTACCGCGCCCTTGTCGTCATACAGCACTTCGGCGGCGGCGAAACCTGCGTAAATTTCAACGCCGAGGTTGGTCGCGTGTTCCGCCAGCCAGCGGCAGAACACGCCAAGGCTGGCAATGTAGTTGCCCTTGTTGTGCATGGGCGGGGGCAGGGGCAGGCGAATGGCTTTTGTTTTCGTGAGGAAATAAAAACGGTCGTCGTTCGGCTCCACTTTCAGCGGCGCGCCTTTTTCCTTCCAGTCGGGGATCAGCTCGTTCAGTGCGCGGGGTTCAATGACAGCGCCTGACAAAATATGTGCGCCGACTTCCGAACCCTTTTCAAGGATGCAGACGGTGAGGTCTGGCTTCAGCTGCTTGAGGCGAATGGCAGTCGACAGGCCGGAGGGGCCGGCGCCGACAATCACTACATCATAGGTCATGACGTCACGCTGCTGAGTATCCATAATGTAAATCCCTCTTTTGTTCAGCTAAAAGCTAAACCAGCGGCTTTGGAAAAGCGATAGTGAATAAAGCAATGGGCCCCTTGGGGTTTCTTGACTCTGCTTGGCGGCATCATCTAAGTTTTCGGGGAAGAACTTTGAAGGAACAGGGGCCTTGATGGCGCTCGACGATTATTCGGCAGCGGCACTATTGCAATGGTATGCGGATGTCGGCGTCGATGAGGCGACCGGCGATGCCCCCATTGACCGGACCAAGCTGGCCGATAAACCCGCCGTCGTTTCCTATGCCGCCCAAGGTGAAGCGCCTGTAGCCGAAGGCGCGCGCGCGCCGCTGCCCCCCTTAAACCTGCCCGGCATGAAAGCTCCAGCCGCCCCTGCGGTGGATGCAAACCCCGGTTCCTTCGAGGCAATTGGCGATGCAAAAGCCATGGCCGCCGCAGCCAATACAATTGATGAATTAAAACAGGCACTTGAAGACTTTAAGGGTCTTTCCATCAAACGCACCGCCACGCAAATGGTCTTTGCCGATGGCAACCCAGCCGCCCGCGTGATGCTGGTAGGCGAAGCCCCGGGTGCAGACGAGGACCGCATTGGCCGTCCCTTTGTCGGCATCAGCGGCCAGCTGCTTGACCGCATGATGGGCGCAATCGGCCTTAACCGCGACGAGACTATATATATAAGTAACGTCATCAACTGGCGGCCCCCCGGCAACCGCAACCCGTCCGATGCCGAAATTGCCTTGAGCCTGCCCTTCATCCAGCGGCATATCGAGCTGGTGAACCCGGCCGTGGTACTGTTTGTGGGTGGCGTTTCCGCAAAAGCGCTGCTGCAGACAACGGAAGGCATTACCCGCCTGCGCGGTCGCTGGACAAGTTACCAGTCCGAAGGCATGGCCGCGCCTATTCCGGCACTGCCCATTTTCCATCCCGCGTATTTACTGCGGTCACCCCAGCAAAAAAGCCTCGCCTGGGCGGATTTATTGAAGCTGAAAGCGCGCCTGCGTGAGCTGAAAATACTTCCCTGACACCGCGAATCTCCCGCCCGAAACGGGGTGGTTAGGGCCTGAGTCGCAATATATTTCCCATAATATAATTCTTGATCCTGTGGATAAGGGACTGTTTTAACCTTTGAATTTTTATAATTATGTAAAAATTTGCAAAGAACTTTTTTTTGGGCTACCTGTTTGTGCATCTTCGGCACTCTGGAGTTAATGACATAAGGCAACGGATTTTGGACACCTTACGGCCGCGAAGACATCTCTTGGCTACGCTTTGCATCGCACTTTCGCTTTCGGGCGCGAGCGCAGCGGTGGCCGTTGGCGCGACCGTCACGCAACTGAATCCCGCGGCTGTGGCGCACAAAAAACCTGCGGCAGCTGCCACCAAGGTTGCGTTTATTCTGGATGCCCGCCCGCAGCGCAAGCCCGCGAATGACGTGGCGGCTATTGCGCCCGCCGCAAAAAACAATTCAAAAAACAATACCGGCATTCTTATCCTCAGCTCTGCCATGCGCCCGGAAAATCCGGCGGATATCACGTCTGCGCCGTCAGGCATCACGGCGACATCGTCGGGCATCACGGCTACGCCGTCGGGAACCACGGCGACATCGTCGCTGGGCGCGCGGCTTGACCCTGCCGTGCTGGATAAAGAACCGTCGCTGCTGACGCGCATGTTCAGCCACCTTGGCTCCGCCCGCCGCCTGTCGGATGAAGATGCGGCGCGCTACGCGCACATCTTCGCGTTTCAGGATGTGGGCGACTTTGACAAAGCCAACGGTGAAATTGAAAAGCTGGCCGACATGCGCCTGATGGGCAATGTGCTGGGCCAGCGCTATCTCAGCCCGCAATATACGGCGACCTACAAGGAACTTGCCGACTGGATGACCCGCTACGCGGACCTTCCTGCCGCCGCAAAAATTTCCGACCTCGCGCAAAAGAAAAAGACCAAGGGCGCGGAAGCTTTGGCAACCCCCAAAATCGGCCGCGGTGTTTACAGCCGCCATGACTTTGATGTCGGCCAGCTGGCGCAGCCCTACATCGCCGAACGCCGCCATACCCCGCACCAGCGCGACGTGATCAAGGCGGTCAGCCTTGCCATGTCCGAAAGCCCCACCGCCGCGCTGCGCCGGTTGGATGCCGAACAGGCAAAGAACACGTTTGATGCCGGCGAATATGACTCGCTTCGCGCCAGCATCGCGTCTTCGTACTTCTACAACGGCAAGACTGCAAAATCGTTTGAACTCGCTGCCGCCAGCGCCGACCGTTCCGGCAAGGATGTGCCGCTGGCCGGCTGGATCGGCGGGCTTTCCGCATGGCAGCTCGGCAAATATGCGGATGCCGCGAAATATTTCACGCTGGCGGCAGATTCAAACCGCACGTCGGCCTGGATGTCTGCGGCCTGCGCGCATTGGGCGGCGCGGTCTTACCTGCGCGCGCACCAGCCGGAAAAAGTCAGCTACTGGCTGCATCGCTCCGCCAATTTCCCGCGCACCTTCTATGGCATTATTTCCATGAAGGCGCTGGGCATGGAGCAGGCGCGGTTTAACTGGAACATGCCCGAGCTGACGGACAAGCACGTAAAGGCGCTGTCTACCCTGCCCGGCGGTAAACGCGCCCTCGCGCTGGTGGATGCCGAGCGCCCCGACCTTGCCGATCAGGAACTGCGCCAGATCAACCCCGGCGATAACGATACCATGCAGGAAGCCATGCTGGCCATTGCGAACGGCAACGGCATGCCCGGGCTTTCCATGCGCATGGGCTCCACCTTCACCGGCCGCAATGGCGAGCTGTATGATTCAGCCCTCTACCCCGATGTGCCGTGGACGCCGGAGCGCGGCTTCAGCGTTGACCGCGCGCTTGTTTACGCCTTCATCCGCCAGGAATCGAAGTTCGAGCCGGGCGCGAGCAATAAATCCTCCGGCGCCGTCGGCCTGATGCAGCTGATGCCGGACACCGCGCGCCATGTCGCCAACATTTACGGCGAGAGTTTGGCGCATGAAAAACTGCAGGATCCGCGCATCAACATCGACCTTGGCCAAAAATATCTCGCCGAGTTGCTGAAGAACGAATACGTGGATAACAACCTGTTCAAGCTTGCCGTCGCCTACAACGCCGGCCCCGGCAAGCTTGGCCGCTGGGAGCAAACCGTGCGCTATTCCGATGACCCGCTGCTGTTCATTGAGAGCATTCCGGTTGCCGAAACCCGCATTTTTGTGGAGCGCGTGCTGGCGAATTACTGGATCTACCGCATCAAGTATCATCAGGATACGGAATCGCTTGATAAGGTTGCCGAAGGCGACTGGCCGCTGTATCTGGCGCAGGATGTGCGCCCCGGCAAAGGCCCGCAGCTGGCCACCGCCGCCGATATTTTCGCCCGCTAAGCCATTTGACGCTTTTTATGCGTGTTGCTACTATCGGCCATCAACACAAAGTCATTCTTCAGAAGGAACGCCCCGCATGGCCGCGCCCGAAACGCTTATGCAGCAGCTTGACAGCCTGAAAGCCGCCTTTGATGCCGCCGCCGAAAGCGCGGGCCGCCGCACCTTTGCAGACCGCCTGATGGCGCGTGACAAAACCACCGAATGGAAAACCTATTACGATGCCGCAGGCGACGTGGTTGCCGCGAAAAATTTTGCCAGCAATGGCAACCTGCCGCGCGCCGCCGCCAAGCTGGACGCGCTGGAGCAAAGTTTTACAAAAGCCGCCATGGCCTTTCGCGCCGGTGAACAGGCGCTGCCGGAAAAAACCTATAGCCGCAAAACCCTTTTCGCCGCCGCTGCCTTCCGCGTGAATAAATTCGCCGCCCGTTTTCAGGATGCCGACTTCCAGCGCCACAAGCGGGAAGCCAAAGACCGCGTGACCGTGCTGCAGGAAGCGCAGCGCCGCGATACTCTTGCCAAAAAAACCGCCGCCGTGCGCCAGTCGCTCAGTTAAAAGGGGCGCGGGGGCCGGGAGCTTCGCAAGTTTCCGGCGTCAGGCCTTAATATTTGACATATTAAGGCCGAATCGCGTATAACAATACTACGCAATGTGCACCTTCGGGGCCCTGTGGTTTTCCAAAAGCGATTTTGGTTTCACGCAAGGCACATCAAAACCGGCACAACCTGCAAAAACAGTTTCAAACGTCTGGCGGCTTTGCCCGCTTTTTGTTTCAGCTGTTTTTTGAAAGGTGAAGGTACATGGCGCTCCCCAAAAATAATTCACTCAATACTTCACGGCAAAATAATCCGGATGACCGTCCGGCACCCCCAGGCCTGTCCGCGTCCGACCGCGTGACGATGGCCTGCTTTTTCGTGTGCCTGCTGCTCATCTTTTGCAATTCATAAATCAGGAAACGCTGCGACATGACATCTTTTTTGAAAAAATCCGCCTTCAGCCTCGCCTTCGCAACCGCCCTGCTGGCGGGCTGTCATTCTGCCGAAACGCCGTCGAAAGCCAATGCCGCGCGCCCGACAGAAGCGGAGGTGGAGCAAAAGACCCGCGCCTTCTTCGCGCCGCTTGGCGAAACGGTCGTTGCGAAGGAAAGCTGCTGGCAGCAATCCCCCGATTCGCTTACGGGCCCCGAGCCGGATCAATGCACCTTCAAAGTGCAGGCAACGCAAGACGATGGCCTGCTGCGCAGGGTTAGCATGACGGTAGAGGGCAAAACCAAGAATGAAAGCTGCGAATTCAAACCGGACAGCGCGGTGGCAGACAAGCTGCTCGGCAAAATCGAAAAAGCCTTCCAGCACGATGCACGCTACAAATTCGGCAAAATGGGCTTCGACGTTTTCGACACGTTTGAAGAGCCCGCAACCTACCTGAACGACTGCGACAATGCCTATACGCTGGCAACCTTTCTGGTGCGGTCGCGCGAAGGCGTGTTCAGCGCGGATTTCAAGGAAAGCTTCAATCTTGAAAGCGGCGCCTACGGACTGATTGTCAGCGACCTCAAGCCCGTCAGCAAAAGGCCGGCCGCCGTACGCGCCGCAGAAGATAGCGAGGATGCAAACGATGCACCTGCCGATAGCGGCGAAACGCCGCGCCACGCATCAAAATCCGCCGAAAGCAAAATCTGCGTCGGCTCGTGCGTTGGCCCGCACCTCGACCTGCAAAGCGGCAAGGTCAAAATGCTCGGCACCGGCCCCGGCTACAAGTTCTAGATTTCAAGTTTTACTGGGAAGCCTTGACCCGGCTGCATTGACCACGTCCGATGCAGCCGGATTTTTTTATTTTTTCCGCCGCGCCAGTTTTACCAGCGAATAAAGGACGAAAGCTGCAAGGCCGCAAATAACCCAGCTTGCAGGGCGCGCCAGTTCGGTCACCCAAGGTTTTTCATAGCCGCAATTGCCACTCATCTGCACTGCGCCAGCAAGGTAATAAAGCGCGGCTTGCAGCGCGAAGAAAGCCAGGACCGCGGTTGCCAAAAGCATCCGGCGCGATATTCTTTTTTTACGGCGAAAGGCATAAACAGTTGCCGTTATCAGGGCTGCGATAACCATGCAAATGGCACAAACGGTCAGATGTATTTTTAAATCGTCTAGAAACCGCTGCAGGTCATATGTCAGCGGGGTGATGCAGACAAGCGCGTTTGCCACCGTCGTCTGCAATGTCAGGCTGGCGGTCAAGCAGGCAGCGGCAATACTTTTGCGCTTGGTCAAGCCGAGAGCACCTTGCACAGCCGTTCATGCAGCGGCTTGTCGCCGGTTGCGATTACTTCGACGGCATCGAAGCTGGGCTCCAGCGGCAGGGGCTTGCCCTGCCAGTCGGTGATGATGCCGCCCGCGTTTTCGACGATGGGGATGAGCGCCGCATAATCATGCAGTTTCATGTGGCCTTCGACGACGCCATCCAGCCAGCCCCCCGCGAGCTGCCCGTAGGAATAGCAATCCCCGCCGTACAGGGTAAAGCCGGTGTCCTGTTTCAGGAAGTGGTAGAAGCGCAGGTATTCCTCCATGTCGAACATGTCGGGGCCGGTGGTGGAAACATTGGCGCTGGAAATATCGGGGCAGGGGCGCACGGTGACTGTTTTACCGTTCAGCCGCGTGCCGTGCCCGCGCGCGCCAATCCACCGCTCGAGGTTAATGGGCTGGTCAAGCACGCCTAAAATCGCCGCGCCTTCATGGACAAGGCCGATAAGGATGCCGAAAAGCGGGCGGCCGGTCGCAAATGCCTTGGTGCCGTCGATGGGGTCGAGAACCCACAAATAGCCGCTGCTGCCCTTGCCGCTGCCGAATTCTTCGCCATGGATGCCGTCGTTGGGGCGCTCTTTGGCCAGAATCGCGCGGATGGCCTGTTCAGCCTCCCGGTCGGCAATGGTGACGGGGCTGCTGTCTGCCTTGCCGTCGATATGAAAACCGGTGCGGAAATACTGCCGCACCACGTCGCCAGCGGCATCCGCCAGGCGGTGGGCAAGGGCGATAAGATCATCGGAAACGGGCGGTTTTGTCATTGAAAGAAACCTATATTTTATGGAATACTGTGTGCCTGAAATTATTCCCGTGTTAACGGGAATCCGGTAGCGTATGGGTCGCATCCAAAATGCCCGAACCGGCACAAAAGGTAAAAGAGGTTTTTTAAATATCATGACAAGCGCCAGCGACATCCGCAAAACATTCCTGGGTTACTTCCAGAAGCACGGCCACGAAGTCGTGCGCTCCAGCCCGCTGGTGCCGCACAACGACCCGACCATGATGTTCACCAACTCCGGCATGGTGCAGTTCAAGAACGTCTTCACGGGCCAGGAAAAACGCCCCTATACCCGCGCCACCACCTCACAGAAATGCGTGCGCGCCGGCGGCAAGCACAACGACCTTGATAACGTCGGCTTCACCGCCCGCCACCTGACGTTCTTTGAAATGCTCGGCAACTTCTCCTTCGGCGATTACTTCAAGTCGGATGCCATTCCGTTCGCGTGGGAACTGCTGACGAAAGACTTCGGCCTGTCCAAAGACCGCCTGCTTGTCACGGTCTATCACAACGATGATGACGCCGCGAACATCTGGAAAAAAGTCACCGGCTTCGGTGACGATAAAATCATCCGCATTTCCACCATGGATAACTTCTGGATGATGGGCGACACCGGCCCCTGCGGCCCCTGCTCGGAAATTTTCTACGACTACGGCGATAAAATCGCCGGCGGCCCGCCTGGCTCCCCGGAGCAGGACGGCGACCGTTACGTTGAAATCTGGAACAACGTCTTCATGCAGTTTGAACAGCAGCCGGATGGCTCGCGCATCAACCTGCCCAAACCCTCCATTGACACCGGCATGGGCCTTGACCGCATGGCGTCTGTTTTGCAGGGCAAGAACAACGTCTTCGACATCGACATCCTGCGCGCCATACGTGAAGCGGCGGCTGAAGCCACTGGCACCGATGTGGACGGCGACAAAAACGTTTCCCACCGCGTCATTGCCGACCACCTGCGTTCATCCGCATTCCTGATTGCGGATGGCGTGATGCCGTCCAACGAGGGCCGCGGTTACGTTCTGCGCCGCATCATGCGCCGCGGCATGCGCCATGCGCACCTGCTGGGCGCGCAAGACCCGCTGATGTACCGCCTGCTGCCGACGCTGATCGCCAAAATGGGCGAAGCCTATCCTGAGCTGCGCGAAGCCGAAGCCCTGATTTCCGAGACGCTGAAGATCGAGGAAACGCGCTTCAAGAAAACGCTGGACAACGGCCTGTCGCTGCTGGAACAGGAAACATCGAAGCTGCAGTCCGGCCAGAAACTGGCGGGCGACGTTGCCTTCAAGCTGTACGATACCTTCGGCTTCCCGCTTGACCTGACGCAGGACGTGCTGAAGCGCGACGGCGGCCGTGAAGTGGACGTTGCCGGTTTTGAAGCGGCCATGGAAAAGCAGCGCGAAACCGCCCGCAAATCCTGGACCGGTTCCGGCGAAGCCGCGACCGAAAAAGTCTGGTTCGAAATTAAAGAAAAAACCGGCGTCACCGAATTCCTCGGCTACGACAAGGAACGCGCGGAAGCGCAGGTGCTTGCACTGGTGGATGATAAAGGCGCTGTCGTGACCTCCGTCACCGCGGGTCAAAAAATCGCGCTCGTCGTTAACCAGACGCCGTTCTACGGCGAATCCGGCGGCCAGGTCGGCGACCACGGCAAAGTCACCAATGCCAAGGGCGTCGAGATTGGCATTGAAGACACGCAGAAAAAAGTCGGCGGCGTCTTCGTGCATGTCGGCACCGTCAACAAAGGCACGCTTGCCGTTGGCGATGCGGTTGATCTGCAAATCGATGTGCGCCGCCGCAACGCCATTCGCGCCAACCACTCGGCAACGCACCTGCTGCACGCAGCGCTGCGCCGCAATGTGGGCAAGCACGTGGGCCAGAAAGGCTCGCTGGTGGACCCGACCCGCCTGCGCTTTGACGTATCGCAACCCTCGGCCCTCACGCCGGAGCAGATTGTGACGGTGGAGCAGGAAGTGAACGACCGCATCCGCATGAACAGCGATGTCACAACCCGCCTGATGCCGGTGGATGATGCCCGCGCCCTTGGCGCCATGGCGATGTTCGGCGAGAAGTACGATGACGAAGTGCGCGTGCTTGCCATGGGCGGCCCCGACATTGACGACCCGAAGCGCATTTACTCTCTCGAGCTTTGCGGCGGCACGCACGTGCGCCGCACGGGCGACATCGGCCTGTTTAAAATCGTCGGTGAAAGCGCGCTGGCTGCGGGCATTCGCCGCGTCGAAGCCGTCACCGGTGAAGGCGCGCTCGCCTACCTTGGCGAGCAGGAAGAACGCCTTTTCAAAATCGCCGATACGCTGAAATCATCACCCGCCGACGCTGCAAACCGCGTGGAAGCATTGGTGAACGACAAGAAGCGCCTTGAAAAAGAAATCTCCGACCTGCGCCGCAAGCTGGCGGCGGGCGGCGGCGGTTCTTCGGCGAATGACGCGAAAGCCATCAACGGCATCAACTTCACCAGCCGCGTGCTGGAGAATGTGCCCGCGAACGAGCTGAAGCCGCTGGCGGACGAACTGAAGACCAAGATGGGCTCCGGCGTTGTCGCGCTTGTCTCGGTCGATGAAACGGGCAAGGCGTCGCTCGTCGTCGCGGTCACGCAGGACCTGACATCAAAGGTCGATGCCGTGAAGCTCGTGAAGATCGGTGCGGAGAAGCTGGGCGGCAAGGGCGGCGGCGGCAGGCCCGACATGGCGCAGGCCGGCGGCCCCGAAGGCCGGATGGCGAATGACGCCGTCGGTGCCATCGAAGCGGCACTTGCTAGCTAAAAAACGCTGATTTATCAGTGATTTATATATGCTTGCCTTTCGATTTGAAAGACAGTATAAAATCACGCCTACGTAACAAATATGCCAAATAGAAGAGGGACTTAAAACAATGGCCGCCAAAGAACGCACACTCTCCATCATCAAGCCCGATGCGACCCGTCGCAACCTGACCGGCAAGATCAACGCGAAATTCGAAGACCAGGGCCTGCGCATCATCGCGCAAAAACGCCTGCACCTGACCGAAGATGAAGCTGGCAAATTCTATGACGTTCACCGCGAGCGCCCCTTCTTCAAAGACCTCGTCTCCTTCATGATCTCCGGCCCCGTGGTCGTTCAGGTTCTCGAAGGCGCAGACGCTGTTGCCGCGAACCGCAAAATTATGGGCGCGACCAACCCCGCGAACGCCGAAGCTGGCACCATCCGTAAAGAATTCGCTGAGTCTATCGAAGCGAACTCGGTCCACGGTTCCGACAGCCTCGACAACGCGAAACGCGAAATCAGCTTCTTCTTCGCTGAAACCGAAATCGTCGGCTAAGCTTTGAAAGCAAACAAAAAGCCCGCCAGTCGCAAGACGGCGGGCTTTTTTGTGCCTGAAATTTTCTAAATATGCATGCCGCTGCTAATATTTGCGGGCTATATATGCATGCCGCCCGATGCTTCAATGCGCTGCGCATTCACCCAGCGGCTGTCTTCCGACAAAAGCCCCGCGACAAGAAGGCCGATATCATCCGCCTCCCCGCAGCGGCCGAGCGCGGTCATGTCGGCCAGCATCTTCTTCTGCTCTTCGCTGCGCCCGTTCGGCCCCGCGAATTGCGTGTCGATCGCGCCGGGCGCGACGGTATTGACGCGGATTTTACGGTGCGCGTATTCGCGCGCAAAATACATGGTGTAAACCTCCATCGCGCCCTTCATGGCGGCATAAGTCGCAACCCCCGCCGTGTTGGTAAAGCGGGTGAGGCCGCTTGAGATGTTGATGATATGCCCGCCGTCTTCCATGACGCTCATCAGCTTTTGCGTCAAAAAGAACGGGCCTTTGCAATGTACTTGCAATAACTGGTCGAATTGTTCTTCGGTCGTATCCTTGATGGGCGTGCGCTGCGCCGTGCCCGCGTTGTTGACAAGGTAATCAAACGTCTGGCGGCCCCACTCCTTTTGCAACGTCGCTTGCAGGTCTTTGGCAAAGTCATCAAACGTCGTTGTATCGGCAATGTTCAGCTTCAGGGCAGCGGCCTTGCCGCCTGCCTTTTTAATGCCGGCCGCAACGGCTTCGGCTTCCTCCGGGTGGCTGTTATAGGTAAGGACAACGCCGGTGCCGCGCGCCGCGACATGGGTTGCCATGCTTTTGCCAAGGCCACGGCTGCCGCCGGTGATAAGCGCGATCTTCATCGGTAATCTCCTTCAGGATATTTCGGACACGTTGAATTTTTGGATATGTAGGGCTTAATGCCGCTTAATCAAGGGCAGGCTCAAGCTGTTATCAGCCGACGGCTTTCATCCATTTTTCGACAATCGAGCGCGTGTCGTAATATGTCGGGCGCATCTTGGTGACGATGTCCGTCAGGATGTCGATAGAGAAGTTTTCTTTCGATTGACGCTCCAGCCGCGCGCCAAGGTCCGCAAGCGCGGTCATGCCGAAGTTGGAGGTCATACCCTTTACATCGTGGCCAAAGCCCTGCAGGGCTTTAATGTCTTTTTCCTGCGCGGCTTTTTCGGCGCCGGCAATCAATTCTTCGGTCTTCTGGTACAGGCCGTCCATCATCTCGTCCATCTGGTCTTTGCCAAGGCTGCTCTTCAGGCCGCCCAGCACTTCGGTGCTGAACAGTTTTTGCTGCTCGAACACGGCCATGTTGACGGCGGGTGCGGCGGCAGGCGCTGCGGGCGGCTGTGCCGGCGCCGCAGGCGCGGGCTGTTGCGCAGGTGCGGCGGCCGGTGCTTGCGCGGCAGGCTGCGGCGCGGCGGGCGCGATGGAGGGGGCTTTTTGCGCAGGTGCTGCAATAGCGGGTGCCGCAGGTGCGGCGCTCGCACCGGCAGGCTTCGCTGCCGCAGGCGCCGCGCCGCCCGGATATTTCTTTTTGCCGATGCCGATGAGAATTTTGCGCAGCGCATCCGGGTTGACGGGCTTGCTGATGTAATCATCCATGCCCGCGTCGCGGCAGCGCTGGATGTCTTCCTTGCCGACGTTGCCGGTCATGGCGACGATGGTGATTTTGGATTTCAGCGGGTCGGGCAGGCGGCGGATCATCTGCGTTGCCATCACGCCGTCAATCTGCGGCATTTCCATGTCCATCAGGATGACGTCGAAGGTCACCGTCTTCAGTTCGTTCAGCGCGGGTTCCGCGCCGCCGACGGTGATGATTTTATGACCGTCTTTTTCCAGCAGGCCGGAAACGACGCGCTGGTTGATGATGTTGTCATCGACCACCAGGATTTTCAGCGGCACAAGGCCCATGGCTGCCGCTTCCGCCGCCGCCGCGCCTTCACCCGCGCCGTATTCCAGCGAGATGATGAAGTAAAAGACCGTGCCTTCGCCAATTTTGCTGGCGATCTGGATGGAGGAGCCCATGGCTTCTACAAGGCGTTTGCAAATGGCAAGGCCAAGCCCCGTGCCGCCGAACTTGCGGGTGGTGGAGCTCTCGGCCTGCGTATAGGGCTGGAACAATTTTTTCTGGCCGTCTTCCGAAATGCCGATGCCGCTGTCTTTCACGGCGAAGTAAATGCGCGGCTTCTTGGCGGTCTTGTCATGCGCTTTCACGATGACGGTGACGCCGCCCTTGTCGGTGAATTTAATGGCGTTACCGACGAGGTTGAGCAGAATTTGGCGGAGGCGCGTGGGGTCGCCCTTCAGCGCCATCGGCGTTTCGGGGTCAATTTCCGCCTTCAGGCCGATCTTCTTTTCCTCGGCGCGGCCGGACATGAGCAGCACGACGGATTCAACCAGCTTGCCAAGGTCGAAGTCCACGTTTTCAATCGTCATCTTGCCTTCCTCGACTTTTGACAGGTCAAGGATGTCGTTGAGCAGGGTGATGAGCGCATCGCCGGAATACTGAATAGTCTTGGCGTATTCTTTTTGCTTGTCGTTCAGCGGCGTATCAAGCAGCAGGCGGATCATGCCCATCACGCCGGTCATTGGCGTGCGGATTTCGTGCGAGATAACGGCAAGGAAGTCAGATTTTGCCTTGTTGGCGCTGTCGGCGGCCTCCTTGGCGCGGCGCATGGCCTGAATACGCTCCGCCTCGCGGGTGCGCAGGTCGGACATCAGCTCTTTCTCGCGCTGCAGAACGCCAAGAAGGCGGGTCTGGTCGGCAATTTCCTTGGTCTTGCGCAGTTCCATTTCGTCTTCGCGGCGGCGCTTTGATTCAATCACGTCGTGGCGGTGCATGGCGTCTGAAATGCCAAGGAAGCGCAAGGCGGAGAAGGACAGGATGCTAAGGTGCAGAATAAAGCACAGCCAGTAGAAGTTAATGCCCGCATCGCTAAAGCTGGCAATGCCGGAAGCCGTGGCTTCCGTCAGCAGCGTACCGCCAAGCAGCAGCACCCACGACACGGTAAAGGGCAGCACCTGCGGGCGTTCCGTGCGCATCACGGTCATGCCGCCGACGACGGACAGGATGATGGGAACAACAATGGGACCAAGGCGGATAAACACAACGCTGACAAAATCCGCCGCCGATTCAACCGTTGCCGACAGCGCGATGAGGGCGAGGATGCCAAGGGCAAGGCCGTTGAACAGGTAGCGGTACTGGTTGCGGCGGTCATTGCCGACCAGAAGAATGCGGCCAAGCTCGAGCGCAGTCAGCGCGGCTGCGGCATAGAGCCAGTCGATATACTCGGCCTTGGTGTTGTTGCCGAAGGCGATGATCTCATCCGACGTCGTGAAAATCATGTACTGCGCTGCAAGATACGCCATGAGCAGCACGGGCAGGGCGCTTTTGTACGTAATCCAGAAGAAGAGGAACGCGCAGCCAATAACAACAGCCGCGCCCTTAATGATGTTCGCCTGCAGCACGGCCTGGTCATGCTGCGTCGTGAAAACCGAAGGTTCTTCCAGCTGGGGGCTGAGCGACAGCGGCACGCCGGCGGCAGGTTCTATATATATGCCGACGATGCGGGCTTGCCCGGGTTCGAAGGTGAGCGGCAGCGCGTTACGCATCTGGCCTTCGGGCTGCTTCTTGTTCTTCACAAGGCGGCCGTCGGTCATGATGGGGTGCATGGGGTCAAGGTCGGTATACACCGCCATGCGGTTGGCAACGCCGATGGTGCCGTTCATGCGGCCGCCGAAATCAAGTATCCAGCGGCTTTTCGCGGGGTTGCGGTTGTAAACGCCAAAGACCAGCCAGTAAGCGGAAGATGAATAGCCGAGGAAGACCTGGTCGTCATTCGTCGTCAGGCCCTGACCGGCGCGGAACTGCGAGAGAACCTGGCGAAAATCCATCTGCCCGCCGGTATCGGGGAAGGCATGCATGTTGGGCGAAATGCCGTAGTTGGATGCCTTGCTGGAAAGGTAAATGGGGCGGATGGCCGATTGCGGCGGCGGCATGTTCACGGGCTGCAGCGCTGCGGACTGCTGCTGAATTTTGGTTTGCTGCGCGGGGGTGGGCTGCGGCGCGGTCACGGTGACGGGCGGCGGCGTGACGGGCGCGGGGGTGGTTGCGACGGGCGGCGTGCCGTTGGTCGGGCCGCCAAGCGTGCCCTGCATTTGCTGTGCAGACGCAGGCGCGGACATTGCCCACAGCAATGCGCCAATCACCAGTGCCTGTTGCAGATAAGTCTTCAAAAGTCCTCCCCCGTAAGGTTCTTTTCGAGACGCAGGTTAAAAAAGGCTATTAGCCGCCGACGTTCTTTTTATAAAGGAAAGTCAGCATCAGCAGCAGGATGGCCGCGACCATGACAACGCCGCCGGCGGCGAACTGGGTAAAGACCACCCATGCATGCCATGCGTCTTTTGTCTGCTTGTCGGCTTGTACGTCGTTGTTGGTCATGGTCATCTCTCCTCGAAACATCTTTCTTGATCCGCGCGGGGCCGCAAGGGGGCCGCCGAGGGGGTGGTTACGGTTGTTCTTTTTGGGCTGGACCGCCGCCGGAAGGGCAACGGTTTTGAAACCTTCGAGCAAGGATAAAGGCCTTCCCGCCAATACTCAACCATAGCATGACATTTTTAACAATTAATGACTGGAATAGCTGGATTTTATCAGGGGTGGGCGGTATGTTCAGAATACAGAATCTGTGAAACCCATTGGCCGCCCCATGACAAGAATGTCCCGCCCCGCCTTATTTTCGGTAATCCTGTTACTTTCGCTTGTTTCCGGTGCCGCATTTGCCGAAATCGGGCCGAAAAACGGTGATACATGGACCCCCGTGCTGCCCACCAAGCGCGAAGCCAAGCTGGATGATCCCCTTGTGGTCGGTGATGTCGTGGTGGATAAAACCGCCGAAAATTCGGTTGTCGCCCGGGATCAGGCCATTGCCGATGCCCGTAAAGCCGCTTTCCAGAAGCTGGCAGAGCGTAACCTGACGCCAGATGCCCTCAAAACCTTCAAAATGCCCAGTGACAATGACATTGGCATGATGGTGCAGGATTTCGAGATCAAAAACGAGCAAATGTCTGCCACCCGCTATGTCGGTAACTTCACCGTTCGCTTCCGCGACGTCGTGCGTAATTATATGCCGATTCACGCGATCGTCCCGCCGGTGGCGCCCGCCGTTGCCGGCACAACGCCCGTCTTAACCCCGCCCGCGACCGCGGCAGATGCAAAACCTGCGGATGCAGCGGTTGCCGCAACACCGCTGCCCGATAACGCCGTTGCCGGCACCGTCACCACGACAACAACCACGACGACAACGCTGGCCCCGCCCGTTGATACCAGCGCGCAAGTTGCGCCGACGGTGGCGGATGCAAAGCCCGTGGTCACGTCCGAGGCGGATACCGCGCCCGTCGGCAATAACATTCTGGTGCTGCCGTACTTTGAAAATATGGCGGGCGATACGCTGCTGTGGGAAGAAACCAACCCCTGGCTGCTGATGTGGCAGGGAGCATTGCCCAAATCCGCCAGCATGAACCGCCAGATTACGGTGCCGCTTGGCGATATCAGCGACGTTGCGGCAGGTGCAAGCAATGCCGTCTGGTCCGGCGATTATAAACCGGTCGAGCGTCTGCGCAGCAACTATGCGGCAGATCAGGTCATCCTCGCCGTTGCCAATAAATCCGGCACCACCATGACGGTTGATTTGTACAGCTACCGCGATGGCCGCCTGCGCCGCAAAGCGACGCTGACCCCCTTTATTGGCGACATGCCGGATACCGTGGCCTTCAAGAAAGGCATGTATGATGTGCTGGCCTACCTACAGCAGCCGGGCCGCGTTGCCGCCAAGGCGGGGCGCCCCGTTGAAAGCATCGCGCACGACGTAACAACCCGCATGCCCGCCGCCATAACCGCCGCGAATGACGACAGCATGGGCACGACGATCATTGATAGTTCATCAACATCCGTCACCAGCGAAACCACCGTGCATCGCCCACCGCTGGTGATGTCGCCCACCGCGGTGGATACGGCAACGGCCGCCAGAATGCCCCAGCCGCGCGTGGGCATGGCGCCCATTTATAATATGTCCGACATGACGGCAACGCCGGCCACCAACGCCGCCGCCGCAACGCCCGCCGCCGCAACGTCCGCCGTTGCTTCCGGTGCCGGCAGCGGCGCAACGCAGGTTGCCGCGCAAATGCAGTTTGAAGACCCGCGCAGCTGGATCGACCTGCAAAAGCGCCTTTCTGCCGTGTACCCGCCCGTGCGTGTAAATGTGACCTCCGTCAACAGCAACAGCGTTGCCTTCACGCTGTCTTCCGACAATCCGCTGGATAGCGTGCGCCAGTCGCTCGGCGCGCGCGGCATTACGCTTGGCGCTGCCGGCCCCGGCGCGGTTTATGACGTTCAGCTCAATTCCGCCGCACGGCCATGAAGCCGACGCAGCTCGGGCTTGATCTTGGCCACCGCGAAGCTTTCGAACGTGAAGACCTCTGGGTTTCCGTCTCCAACGCTGCGGCTATCGGCTGGCTTGACCGCTGGCCGGACTGGAATTCGCCGCTGCTGGTGATTCACGGCCCCGCCGCATCCGGCAAAACCCACCTTGCAAAAGTCTGGCAGAAAAAAGCCGCCGCGCTCGACATTCTGCCGGAAAAACTGGCGGAACTCCGCGGCATCAACGACCTGCCCAAAGCCGCGATTGTGGATGATGCCGCCATTTTTATTGGCGACCGCCATGGCGAAACCGCGCTGTTCCATTTTTACAACCGCATGAAGGAAAGCGGCGGGCATATTCTTATGACCGCGCTGAACGCGCCGAAAGAATGGGATGTTGCGCTGCCGGACTTAAAATCCCGCCTGCTGGCCGCGCCCGCCGTCGCCATTGCCGCGCCGGATGAAGAATTGATGGCGGTGGTGCTGACCAAGCTTTTTTCTGACCGGCAAATTTTTGTGCCGCAGGAAGTGGTGCAGTTTATTCTGCCGCGCGTGGAGCGCAGCTTTAGCGCGCTTCGCGACCTTGCGGCGGAAATTGACCGCAAGGCCCTGGCCGAAAAACGCCCCGTCACCATTCCGCTGGTGCGTGAAATTCTGCAATCGCAGGGCTCTTTGTTGTGAACCGCCCTGCCGTAACGTGGCCCTGACCATGCGCAAACCCAAATACAAGGCCGAATGGGCTGTCGTGCTTATTGCGGGCGTACTGGCGGCAGAAATTGCGCTGCGCGGTGCCGCCGCCATTGTGACGCAGAATTTTCAAGGCACAGCGCGTCTGTCCGGCCCTTATGAATTGCAGGGCAGGGCGGCCATGTTGATGGGCGCGGGTTATGTGCTGGTTGCGTTATTGATTGCGTCGGGCATTGCCCTGCAGCTTAAAGCGCCGCGCCGCAACTGCCTGCTGGCTGGCGGCCTTGCCGTTGCCGCCGCGCTGGGCTGCTTTGCGGCTGCCTTGACGCAGCGCTAGGAAATTTTAAGCTGTCTTCACTTTCGGCTTCGGGGTGAAGCGTACGGTTTCCAGCGGCTTGATGCGGCGTTTCAGTTCAGTTGCATTTTCGGCGTTATCTTCCGCAACGGCCGCAAATTCCGCTGCCAGCTTGCTTTGCAGGTGATGCACCAGTTTCCTGCGCTCCTCATCCGGCAGCGCGTCGATGGCGAGCGAAATTTTATCGGCAACGCCCCTTGTGCCCGCGGTAAAGGATTCATTCAAAGCCTTCATCACCGGCGCCTGCACATCGGCCGAAAGGCTGCGCACCTTGGTAAAGATTTCGGCGGCGGTTTGCTTATCGTCCAGGCTTTGGGTTTGCAGTGCCGGTACGGCGGCCACAACCGCGCCTGTCGTTTTTTGTAATTTATAATCCTTATATGCTTTGACGCAGCCGCTGCCGATGCCGTAAGGCAGTGCCAGCGCACCAACCGTCGCACCCGCCAGCGCCAGCGTGCCGATAATGGCAAGCGGCGTTGCGACAACGCCAATTCCCAGCGCTGCAATCGCGGAAAGGCCTGTGCTAACAAAGCCTGCGCCGCTGGCGCCAAGAGTAACGCCGGTAATGATCCCAGCGGCAACGCCGCCAATGCCGGCGCCAAAAGTGCAGGTTAATCCCGTGACGATGCGGTCAACGCTCATCCATTCGTTCAGCAGGCGCTTCGCGAAAGGCTCGTCACTTTTAAAGTAGTTCTCGGCAGCGTCCTTGAAGCCGTCAACGAATTGTGAAATGGGGAAGAGCGCGGTTTTGCCGATGATCTTCAACGGCTCCGTCAGCGGCGCGAGGGCGGGCTTGTTCCACACGTTTTTAATCTTTTGTGCCACGGCGGCAAATGTATTGGTCAAAGCCATGTGCATGTTCCCCTTTTGAAAGCAGGAACATATTAACAAGTATTTAACATAATGTCAAATTTGGATTAACGCGACACAGGCATAACCAAGCAAAATCAATGGCTAAATTGTGGCTTAATCTCTTTCAGCAGCTTAAAGGCCAGACAGATTAAATTCTTTCGGCCAGCCAAGGTGCCAGCCGAGTTTTACGTCCTTCTTCTCCTGCGGCTTCAGGCTGAACGACCACTTAAGCAGGCCTTTGGTATTGTCGTTATCGGCCTTGTAACCTTCGGTCGTGTCGGCCTCGACAATCTCAATCTTCAGCTTTTCATTCTGCGATGCCGGCACGGTTTCAGAGATAACAACATCGACTGGGTCTTTGTGCAGGTTTTCAATTTGCGTGAGGAAGCTGCGGTCGAGGCTGTTGTCCTTGTCGATCAGCCCGGTCTGCCCGCGTTCATCCTTCAGCGTTTTATGCGTCACCGCCACGCGGTCGTCGATGCCGAAGTAAATATCCGTCGCCGCGCCGGGGCGCAGTAGCGGCAGGTTCAGCTTGCCAACGTAAGCGCCATCGCGGAACAGGCTGGCGGTGCCGGGAAGCAGCGGGGATTCCCCTTTCAGCACGGCATGGGTTGCAAGGTAGGCATCGGTGGTGATTTGCGGGCAAATTTGCACCTGCAGCCGGCTTTACAGCGGGAAGGTGCCAATCATCAGCTTCGTTACCGTACCGTCCGACGATACGGTGGCAGGTCCGGGAATTTTATATTCGCTGACGTAACCGCCGTTCTCAATGGTCGCGCGGGCGATAATGGCATCGACCGGCATTTCATTTTCTTCCGATGGCGGCGGTGCTTCTTCAAGCGTCAGACGACGGGCCTCGGCCTTGCTGCGCCATTCCTGCAGCGGGTCTACGCCGCTTGCAGGCGCGCTGCTCGGCACGGCTAAGCTGTTTGATGCGCCAAGCGCCTTAGGATTGAAAATATTCACCCAGCTTGTCGTTAGTTCCGCAAGGCTCGCCCCGCGGGCAGGCTGCGATGTTGACAGTGTCAGCGCAACATCTTTCCAGTCTTCGCCGGTTTGCTGGCGGACGCTGCCGAATTGCGTCAGGTCAAAGGTGCCTGCGCCTTGCGTTGTCAGCCGTGCATCATAAACCGGCTGCCATGTCGCATTGGGCACCTGATAGGAAACGAGCAGCTTCAGGTGCGTTGCCTTTTCGGCTTCCAGCGGCAGGTGTGCGGAGGTGCTGACGCGCGACGGTTTGCGGTCCAGAAAAACATTTGCAGCCTGGCCCAGCAATCCGTCAAGGTCGCGTTGCTTGATGCGCAGGGCTTCCTTATTTTTGCTGACATCCAGCAGCGCATCGTGAAGCGATTTTCCGGCGTTGCCCCACTGGTCGGCTTTAATATCTTGCGCCACAATGTTTTTATCCGCCTGCACCAGCGCCTGCGCCGCCAGCGTTTGCAGGAAGCTGTATTGCGTGTCAAGCGCGGCAGCTTCCTCGTTCAGCATAAGGCGCTGGTCGAGAAGCGGTTGCAGTTTCTGGTAGGCGTCGCGTTCCTGCTGGCTGGTAAAGTCCGTGCTGACATCCCTGCGCGTTGTGATGGCGCCAAGCGTGACCTGCCCTTTTGCCGAACCTTCGGCGCGGAGTGAATCCGTATCAATCGTGACAGGCAGACCTGCGATGACCACGTTGTATTTGCCAGCGGGAATATCCACTTCCGCCACGCGGGTCACGCGCGCGCCACTGCCGTAAACGGTAACGCTGTCAATTTTGCTGTCGGCCTGAATATCGGCATCATCACCCTTGGGTACTGCCGCATCGTCTTTTTGAATACCTGCACGGATATCCCAAATTTTTTGTTTGAGCAGCTTCTGCCTTTGGAAGACAGTTTCCTGGTCCATCATGGCCTGCAATTCGTCAGGTGTCTGCGGCGTAGCGACCGAGGGTCTCGGCTGCGGCGGGGTGATGGGCGTGACGACCGGAATATCCGCTGCGGGCCGTGAATTGTTTTTCAAGGTTTCGCGGAAGGCGGAAAATTCATCCCCTGCATTTCGCTGTGCCACCGCAACATGCGAAAGGCCGAGAGCGGCAACTGCACAAGTGGTGATGGACACGGCGCGAATGCGCGCTGCGGTAAAAAATGCCATGATGCTGCCCCCAGCTGAAAATTGATGTCGCAAGTGCCGGAAAATCATCCGGAACTTCCAATTTAAAGCAGGCAGGTTAATTTTAGGTTAGGCCAGCTACTTGGTTAAGTAGCGCCAGTGCCATAAAAAATCAGCGGATGAGATGGCGGCGCTGAATCGTTTTACCGGCGCGGGCTTTTTGGTAGGCCGGTTGCAGCGCAGCTGTTTTGCCATGGACGAGCGCAGCCGAAGAAATGGCGAGGGTGATAAACGCGGCGAGGTAAAGCATGTAAAATCCCCCATCTGGCTGTTGTGGCTCTTATGTCTGAATATAGAGCAGGGGGGTTAATATTCGATGAGGGGACACGAATATTCGGTCGAATGTCTATAATTATGGAAATTTAAGCCTGTAATCAGGCGATGATGTCCGGCAACAGCATGGATTCGAGCTTGGAGATTGAATCCTTCAGGAACAGTTTGCGCTTTTTCAGGCGCTGCAGGCGCAGGAAGTCGATAGGCGTTGCATCGCTGAGCTGCTGGATGATGATATCCAGGTCCCGGTGTTCGGTCTTCAATTCCTCCAGCATTCTCTGGAGTTCTTCTTCTTCCTCGAGCATCATGGCTTTGGGAAAACTTCCTTTTTTTTGCGAAGCTACCTTAACAGGAAACCCTTGAAGTTTTAAGCTTTATTTGTTGCAATTCCTTCGCAAGTGACGCACTTTGCGCTGAAGCGGGCGGAATCCATAAGGAAGCGCACCGTACGGGCTGCGGCTGAATAGTTAAGGGAAGAACAATATGACAAGAAAACGCATCGGTATTCTCACTTCCGGCGGTGATTGCGCCGGCCTTAATGCCGTCATCCGCGCCGTGGTCCATGCCGCGACCGAAAAAAACTGGGAAGTCATCGGTCTTGAAGACGGTACCGCCGGCCTGCTCGACCGCCCGCTGCGGTACAAAGTTTTAACCAAGGAAATGTTTGATACCACCATCATGCGCCTTGGCGGCACCATTCTGGGCACCACGAACAAGGGCAACCCCTTCCAGTTCCCCATGCCCGACGGCACGCTGAAGGACCGCTCCAACGAAATCATCGAAGGCATCCACGAGTTGGGCCTTGAAGCTGTTATCGGCATCGGCGGCGATGGCTCCATGGCCATCCTGCGCACGCTGGCGCAGCGCGGCAAGTTCGGCCTCGTCTGCGTGCCCAAAACCATCGACAACGATGTTGGCCGCACCGAAATGTCCGTCGGTTTTGAAACCGCGCTGTATGTCGCGACCGAGGCGCTGGACCGCCTGCAGCCCACCGCCGCATCCCATGACCGCGTGATGGTGCTGGAGGTGATGGGCCGCGATGCCGGCAACATTGCGCTTTCGACCGGCATTGCCGGCGGCGCAGACGTTATTCTGCTGCCCGAAATTCCCTACAACATTGATAAAGTCGCAGCGAAAATTATTAAGGTGCGCGATACCGAGCAGCGCAACTTCGCCCTCGTCGTCGTGTCCGAAGCCGTAAAAACGGTTGAAGGCAGCGCGAAGCAGATGGAATATGCCGGCGGCGAAAAACGCTTTGGCGGCATCGGCTATCATATCGGCGAGCAGATTGCGCAGAAAACCGGTTTTGAAACCCGCGTGACCGTGCTTGGCCACGTGCAGCGCGGCGCGCAGCCCATTCCGTCCGACCGCCTTGTGGCGGCGGCCTTCGGCGTGAAGGCGGTGGAGCTGGTGGCGGATGGCAAGTTCGACCGCATGGTCGCCTGGTCCAACCGTCAGGTTATTGATGTGTCGATTGAAGAAGCGATTGCCAGCTACCAGACTGTTGATGTGAACGGCACGCTGGTGAATACCGCCCGCGCCCTTGGCATCTGCATGGGCGACTAAGTTTCAAATTTTTAGAAATTCTTCACTTAGAAATTCTTCACAAGGCGCCTGACTTCCCGTTGCTCGGGGGTCAGGCGTTTTGGCATGGCCTGTTTCATTTCTTCGGGGGAATGGAATTTCTGGTAGTAGGCTTCGGACATCAGCTTGCTGCGGTCATCGGCAAAAAAATCAGCCACGTGGCCGCGAATACGTTCGGCAATCAAATCTTTTTCGCGCCCGACGGCGAAGGTGAGGCGGTTATCCTGCCGCACGATCACGTGGTGAGGAATATCGCGCGTTTTCAGGAAGTCTAAAAAGGCATCGTGGCGTTCGGCGGCGAAGCCTAAGGTTACCACCATCGCCTGTTCGCAAAAAAGCTCGGCGCGTTTGACAATTTTGTTGAAGTCGTTTTGCAGGGGTTTTTGCATGGCAATCTTCTATATAAGCGGGTGAGGCGCGACTCAAAAGCCGCAGCGAATGAAGCGGATGCTATGCCTGTTTCTGGGCTATGTCAAATGAGGGTGCCGTGAAAGTGCCTTGTTTACAGCCGGTTACATAGTACCGCGCCGACCCGTAACGCTATGAATTTAACGCATCTTTAAGTAAGATATAGGATAAGAGAGGGTGGAGCGACGGGCACAAAGCCCGCCTTTTGCCGCCATCATTAAGGGGATGCCATGCTTTACGTCCAACAATCATTGGGACCGCAGGAAGAAATCCTCATGGGGGCGCGCTTCCATTGGATGTATACGCTGCAGGCTATCGGCTGGATTTTATTCGGCCTCGCGCTTGGCATCGGCGTTGGCTACGCCGCCACGTGGTGGGTTGTGACGCAGGAAATGCGCGCAATATACCCCGGCGTAACCGGCGGTCTTTACGATCAGGCGTGGATTGATATTGTGCGTCGCAAGGGCGGCTACCTGAAAATCATCTGGAGCCTGCACCCGCTGATCCGCTTTGCCATTCTGGGGTTGTTCCTGCTCGGCCTTTACTTCTTCGCGCACATGATGATTGTGAAAGCGACGACGGAGATTGCGATTACCACCGAACGCCTTGTCTATAAAAAAGGCCTCATCGCCCGGCACGTGGGCGAACTGAACATTGACCGTATCGAGGGTGTCTCGGTGCGGCAGGACGTGATGGGGCGATTGTTCGGCTTTGGCCGCGTCTGTATCCGCGGGATGGGGGTCGGGGAGGTTATGCTGCCTTCCATCGAAGCACCCATCGAATTCCGGCGCGCGATTCAGGAAGCGAAGGAAATGCAGGATAAGGTCAAAAGCGGCCACCACCGCGACGATATGTAAGCCTTTTCAAACCTTTATCTGCAGAAACCTTGACATAACCCTTATATTTGGGGTATAAATGTCCTTATGCAATGTGCATATACGGGGCAGGTGGTTTTCCACGCTTGGGCATTTCACGCCTGCCATTCAAACCGCGCACAACCTGCAAAAACAGCCCGCATCGCCGATAGCGAAGCTATCGCCTGTCCATATGCGGTCTATCGTTTTGAAAAGGTGCGCGGCATGATCAACGATTATTCCAGATCTCCCCTGAACGGCGAAAAACCCGAAACGCTGGTGATCTTTTTCCACGGCTATGGCTCTAGCGCGGCGCTTATGGCGCAGCAGGTCGGCGATATGCTGGCACCGCTGCTGCCCAACGCGAAGCTGCGCTTCCCCGACGGCCCCATCCAGCTGGGCTGGGACAAGCATAGCTGGTTCGACATACAGGATGTTGTCACCAACCCCGACCTACAGGCCAACAAGGCCACCGTTGCCCCGCGCGCCGCTGCTGCCGCAAAAGAAATGAACGACTACGTCACGCGTGTGATGGCGGAAGACGGTTTCAGCGAAAAGCAGGTTATCATCGCCGGTTTCTCCCAAGGCGGCACCATGGCTTATTATACCGCTATGCTGCGCGGCGCGGATGTTGCCGGTGTTTATACGCTTTCCGGTGGCGCGCTCGAAAATTTGGAAGTGACGACCGCGCAGCCGCCCGCTTATTTAGTCGCCGGCGGCAATGAACAGCAGGATTATTCCGGCGCGCCGCAGGCGGATAAAACCGCCGCGCTGCTGCGGAGCAAAGGCTTTGATGCGCAAAGCTATATCATCCCGGGGCAGGGGCATGACATTACGCCGAAGGCCATGAGCCTGCTGGCCGATTTTGCCAAAGCCGCCGCCAGGCCTGCCCCTGATGCCGCGAAGGCCCCGCCGCCCCGCCGTGCAACCACCCCTAAAATAAAGCCGCTCTAGAACGCGGCTGCTGCCGGAGATTCTTCCGTGCTGGATGCGCATCAGCCCCATTAAAATTAATATAATCAGATATATAACAGTATTGTCTTGATTATGAAAATGCTGCTGCTATAGTAGCCGCTGCGCCGCAAAAGCGCTTGGCATTTGGCGACAAAAAGCGGGTTACTTCCCCATGGCCCTCATAGCGGTCCCGCATACGGTTTTTTCAAGTTTCTTTGTCGCCGCGAAGCAAAACGAGTACGCAAAACAAGGTTCGATCTATGAAACTCAGCAAACTTTTTCAAAGCGATGTCTCTGCGTTGATCGAGGCGGTCGAGAATAGCGACACCAAGGCGCTGGAAAGCCTGCGCAAGACCAAGAACGGTTTTTTGTCACTTGTGGTCACGCGCATGGATTTTGGCAAAATCTCGGCGGAGATGGCGGATATTTTTGTGAACAAGTTTACCGCCGAAAACTGGGAGCGCTGGGGCTTTCGCGAGGATAGCCGCGATGTCGTCGTCTCGCTGCTGTTCTCGCAGTCGCTGCTGCAGGGCCGCACCGACTTGTTCGACACTTACATGAATGCCGGCCTGGCCTTGAATAGCGGCAAGGCCAGCGGGCACCCGGTCAATTATGTGCTGACCTCGAAAGAACTGAAGCCGGACGTAAAGGCGGCGCTGACGCAAAAGCTGCTCGGTGCCGGCATTAACAACGTTTCCGATACCGCGCAGTGGCTGGCGACAGCCGTGAAGACAGATGCCTTGGATGCTTTTGACCTTTTGGCAAAAGCTATTCCCGCTGACCTGCACAAGAATAACGAAGAACTGCTGCGCGATGCCGCGCGGGCAGGGCAAACAGAAATGTGCCGCCACCTTGTGGAAAAGCACGGCTGCGATATTGACCTTGCCATCAGCACCGACCGCACGCTGGGCGTTGAAGCTTCCTGGGTGTTCCTTGCCGCACTGCGGGAGGACATAAAACCGGGGGAGAAAGCGCCGGCTACTCTGGAAAGCCTTTCCGCCGAAGTGAACGAATTGCGCGCAGCTGTTCGTCAATTAACAGCCCGCGTAAATGAACTGCAATCGCCCACACAGACTATTGAGAAACCGTTACTTTCACGGCCAAAAGTACTTCCGTAAAACAAGAATAAAACTTTATTGCTTCTTAACGGCATCTTATAGAATAATGAGTTATCATTATGGAATAACAAGTGTTTTTTGCTTGAATATCCATGAAGTTTGTTATTCTTTAGGGGGCAGAGACTGAAGCGAAGAATTACAAAAATTAAAAATGGGGTCTTCATCCATGAACCGTTTTATCAATCCCGACGATTTGCTGGAGCAAAACAGCAAAGCGGCCGAAGCCTTCCAATCCGACCGCCGCGGCTTCCTTAAATCCGGCCTCGCCCTGACGGCGGCCCTCGGCTTCTGGATGCCGGACATTTCTTATGCGTCCGCCGCCGCCGGTAAAGCGGCCATGGGTCGCACGCTGCAGCTGACCAACATTCACACCGGTGAAAAATTTCGCGGCGAATACTGGGAAAACGGCCGCTACCTGCCGGATGCTTTCGGCAACATCAAATCCGTCATGCGCGACCACCGCACCGGCGAGCGCTTCCCGATTGATCCGCGCCTGATGGACATTCTGTTCGTCATGCAGCACCGCCTTGATAACTTCCAGACCTTCGAAGTTTTCTCCGGCTACCGTTCACCCGCCACCAACGCGCGCCTGCGCCAGGTGAGCCACGGCGTGGCCGCCCGCAGCCTGCACATGTCGGGCCAGGCGATCGACCTCAACCTGCCGGGCACGCGCCTGTCCACTGTGCGCAAAACGGCGATGTCGCTGAACGCCGGCGGCGTCGGCTTCTATCCCGCCTCCGACTTCGTCCACGTTGACACCGGCCGCGTCCGCCACTGGTAAGACGGGACAATACGCTTTAAAAAACCGCTGGTGCAAACCGGCGGTTTTTTTATGCGCCATTCTTCCGTTGTCATCTTCGCGGTGCTTGTAGGACGACGGCATGGCGTAGGTGGCTTGATGATGTATGAAGGGAAATGGTGCGCCCGAAGGGAGTCGAACCCCCAACCTTTGCCTTCGGAGGGCAACGCTCTATCCAGTTGAGCTACGGGCGCATATCCAAGGCTATTTTATCGGGGAGAAGGGCGCTTCTGTCAATTCATTTAACCCCGCGCTGGAGGTCATTTAGTCCCGCGGCATGGGGAAATCCCCGCCAGGCTGGCGGTTAAAGCCCGGTATTGAGGGGTTTTTCAGGCATCGCTGTACTTCTGCAGGGTGTTTTTGAGGCGGTCGAGCAGGGGCACCAGTTCCCGCTTGAAAGCCGCCTGCTTGGTGCTGGGAATATGCAGGCCGATGTTATGCACAGTCATGTGCGCGGCTTCTTCAATGTCGGCCAGTTCGCGGTGCTGTTCCAGCAGCTTGGCGTTGGTATCGCGCAAACGCTCTGCCATCAGCCGCATGACATGCTGGAAGAGGCCGCCGGGCTGGCCCATGGTTTCCTGTATATCCTTGGCAGAAATGGTGATGAGGACGGAATTTTCAAGTGTGCGGATGCTGGCGCTGCGGGCGTTGCCGGTAATGACCGCCATTTCGCCGATGATCTCGCCGGGGCCTGCCTCGGCAATCTTGACGTTGCGGCCGCGGTCGTCGCGCATGAAAACCTCGACCCTGCCGCTTTCAATGATGAAGGCGCGGTTGCCGATATTGCCTTGCTCGATAACAATGTCCCCGGCCGGTATGAATCGTCGGTCGAGAATCTTCACTTTTCGTGACATGTGAAAAGTCCCCCGTATCTCTATTATATTTCATAATGTTTGCAGTTTTGTTGATTTTAGAGTCAATTTTAGCTATAAGCGCCGCTGGCAAAGCGCAAAAAAGCCCGTAAAAGGGCGTTTTAAGGCGATTAAAGCCTTGATTTGCCATATGAATAATTATAAGTTGACAGTCCTGACCCGAAGCCACTATAAGTTCGGCCTTAGGATTTTATGTAGATTGATGGAGAATACCCGTGAAACGTACTTACCAACCTAGCAAGCTGGTCCGCAAACGCCGCCACGGTTTCCGTGCCCGCATGGCGACCAAAAACGGCGCGAAAATCATCGGCGCCCGCCGCTCGAAAGGCCGCAAGCGCCTTTCCGCTTAACTTCTGTAGGGGGAGCGCGCAGCGATGTGTGCCGCCGTTCCCACGCTGAAGGCGTCGCCAGAATTCCAGCGCATATCGCGGCAGGGCAAAAAGTGGGTTTGCCCTGCTTTTATCATGCTTGTTTTACCCCTTGATGACACCGCACCGTTCCGCCTTGGCCTGACTGTCAGCCGCAAGGTGGGCAATGCCGTGGTGCGCAACCGCGCCAAGCGCCGCCTGCGCGAAATGGTGCGCCTGTTTATTCAGGCCCGTGCGCCCAAGGGCTTTGATGTCATCCTTATCTCCAAAACTGCTGCCGCCAGCATCGACTTTGATAAAATGTCGCAGGACTTCATCAAGGGCCTGACGCATTTGAAGGTGCTGTCGTGAAACAGGGGATTGCCGCGCGGCTGCTGCTGGGCTTCATTCGTGTTTACCAGTTCACGCTTTCAACCGTTATGGGAAAGCAGTGCCGTTACCACCCCACCTGTTCCTATTACACGGCGGATGCCGTTAAGAAGTTCGGCGCGGCGCGGGGGGCATGGCTTGGCGCCCGCCGTATCTGCCGCTGCCACCCGTGGAATCCGGGCGGGTATGACCCCGTGCCGGAAAAGTTTAACTTTTTCTCTGAAAACCCGTGCGGCTGTGATAAAAAGCCTCAACATTAATACGCACGGAAAGACTATCGCCGGCCACCGGCACGCCGTGACAATTGGCCAAAAACAACGCCAGAAACAACAAGGACTAAAGGCATGAAGCCGAACGACCCGCACGCCCCCCTCGACAACGCCCGCCTGATGATGGCGATTGTCATTTCGCTGCTGCTGCTGGTGGCGTTTGAATTCTTCGTCGCCAAGCCGCACGAAAAACAGGCGCAGGTTGAACAGAAGGAACAACAGGCCGGCGCCGTGCAGCGCGGGGATACCAAGGCGCTGCTGAAAACCGGCGATGCCGATGTGACCACGCGCCCCGAAGCGCTGAAGGCCGCTGCCCGCCTGCCCATTAAAGGCGCGCGCATCAGCGGTTCGCTGCCGCTTACCGGCGGCCGCCTTGATGACATTACGCTGAACGAGCAATACACCACCGTCGACAATACCGACCACGTGGCGTTGCTGTCGCCCGCCGGCACGCCCTTCGCGTATTATGTGGACAACGGCTGGCTCAGCAACAACGGCGCGGTGAAGCTGCCGGATGAAAAAACTGTCTGGCAGGTAAAAGCCGGCAGCCCCGCCGCCATCACCAGCGGCGGCGCGCCCGTGGTGATGACATGGGACAACGGCCAGGGCCTCACCTTCGAGCGCTCGATTGTGCTGGATGAAAACTACCTGTTCACCATGACGCAGACTGTCATCAACAAAAGCGCCGACAGCGTGACGCTAAACGCCTACCACACCGCCGCGCGCAACAGCAAACCCGTGGACTTCAAGGGCCTGTACACCCTGCATGAAGGCCCCATCGGCTTCCTCGCGAATGAAAAATATGACCCCTCCTACAAAGACCTCGCGAACGACAAAAAAGTCGACCTCAGCGACGTGACCGGCTGGGTTGGCATTTCGGACAAGTACTGGCTTGTCGCCATGCTGCCGGAACCGCAGCAGAAGTTTAACGCCCGCATCATCGGCTCCCTCAAAAAAGATACCGGCAAGGAAAACTACCAGACCGATATCGTGGATGCCGATACCGTCGTCGCCGCGGGCAAGGACTATACCGAAACGTCATATCTTTATGCCGGCGTGAAGGAAATGCCGGTCATGGAAGCCTATCAGCAAAAATACGGCTTCGCGCGGCTGGAACTGGGCATCGACTTTGGTATCTACTACCTGATCACCAAGCCCTTCTTCTACCTGCTGCACCTTATTATGGCGGGTTTCAAGGCCATCGGCTTCGGCGCGTATTACGTCGGCGCCTCCATCCTCGTCATGACGGTCGTCGTGCGTGCCTGCGTCTTCCCGCTGGCCAGCAAGTCTTTCCGCTCCATGGCGAAAATGCGCGTCCTCGCCCCGCGACTGAAGGAACTGCAGGAGAAGTACAAGGACGGCGACAAGGCCCGCCTGCAGATGGAAATTTTCGAGCTGTATAAAAAAGAAAACGCCAACCCGTTCTCCGGCTGCTGGCCGCTCATCATCCAGATTCCGATTATTTTTGCGCTGTATAAAGTGATCTTGATTTCGGTTGAGCTGCGCCACGCGCCGTTCTGGGGCTGGATCCACGACTTGTCGGCGTCGGACCCCACCTCCGTCTTCAACCTCTTCGGCGCCGTGCCGTGGACGCCGCCCGCGCCGCTGATGATTGGTGCGTGGCCCGTGCTGTTCTGCATCACCATGGTTTTGCAAAAACGCATCACCCCGCCCATGCCGGATGCCGCGCAGGAACGCCTGCAAACCTACTTCCCGCTGATCGCGACGGTCATGATGGCGCAATTCGCCGTCGGTCTTATCGTGTACTGGACGTGGTCGAACGTATTGTCGCTCTTCCAGCAATATTATATTCTCAATAAATACGGCGACCAGAAGACGTCGATCATCCACGGTCACTCGGAACGCCGCAAGAAGAAGGCAGCGAAGGAATAATTTCGTGAAACAGGGTTTCGACATCACCGACGCCGCGGTTAAAAAGGGCGAAAAGCTGTTCCGCCAGGAATGTATTTTCATCGCGGGCGCGCAGCGCCTTGTCGACATTCCTCCCATGGAACTGCCGGAAGTGGCCTTTGCCGGCCGCTCCAACGTCGGCAAGTCGAGCCTCATCAACGCGCTCACGGGCCGCAAGGCGCTGGCGCGCGCTTCGGCCACGCCCGGCCGCACGCAGCAGCTCAACTTTTTCAAGCTTGGCGATTCCATGCAATTGGTTGACCTGCCGGGCTACGGCTATGCCGTTGCTTCCAAAACCAAGGTCGAGCACTGGAACGCGGTTGTGCAGGGCTACCTGAAAAACCGTCAGGCGCTGCGCCGCGTTTTCGTCCTTATCGATGCACGCCACGGCATTATGGCGGCAGACCAGGAAACGATGGAAACGCTCGATAAAGCTTCCGTACCCTACGTGTGCATTTTGACCAAGGCGGATAAAACCCGCCCTGCGGATCTGGCTGCGCTCGTCGAAAAGGTCGAGGGCGAGCTGGATCAGTACAAGTGCGCCTTCCCTAAAATCTACGTCACGAGTGCCGCCAACGGCGGCGGCATCTCCACCCTGCGCGCGATTCTGACGCTGGTTTAACGGCGAACAGCCGTTAAAAAAGGGCAGGGGCTGTTCCGCCAAAAATGGGCGGATGCGTAATCAATTGAAAAGCGGGGCGAATCTCTGGCGGGTTTGACAGGGGACGGGGCGGCACGTATTATCCATATATCGCTGAACTGCAGACGGAGATGGAATGAATCCCCGCCGTGTTACCAGTACTTCGGTCGCCCACCATTTTCAGGCCGCTTTCGGGCTTGAACATCTCATCAACCGCATGGCGCAGGCTTATCTGCAATTTTTATTGTGGAAACTGACCGCCGAATACCGCCGCGAGGCGCAGTATGAACGCGCGCGGCTGATGCGGCAAAACCCGCTGGATTACCGCGCTGTACGCGGCATGGACCATGAACTGGCCAGTGTCGCCCGCCGCCTTGCCGATATGGATGCCGCACGCGCCTGTTCGTCTTAAGGCTTGCGCTTGCGGACCTTAAGGCTTTTTCCGGTTTTAAGCCCTTCATAAATAAGCCGCGACGGCGGCATTATGTAATTCAAAAATTGTCGATCTGCGCTTCACTTATAAAGTGCGCAGGTGTATATATTCGACAGGACATTTCATGTCCGGCACCTTCCAAGCGCAGCGCCAAGCCGCGGATTCAAAAGACGGATTCAAGAAAAATGACGCTAAAAAGAATCAATCCACTCCATATCTCCAGCTTTATCGCAGCTATGGTGGCGGCATCCGCCCCCGCGCGCGCCGCGACAGAAACAGCCGCTTCGGCTGCTGAAGGTATTTCCGCCGCGTACAACGCGCAGGGCCCCATCACCGATGCCGATGGCAAGATGATCGGCATGGCGCGCCCGTGGGAAATGGGCTTGCAGGCCCCGGCCTCGCCGATGAAAGAGCGGATGGAAGACTTCCACAACCACCAGCTGATGCCCATCGCTGTCGGTATCGTCATCTTCGTCATGCTCCTGCTGTTCTGGGTCATGGTGCGCTACAACGAAAAAGCCAACCCGAAACCGTCGAAGACCACGCACAACACGCTGCTCGAAATCGTGTGGACGCTTGTGCCGGTTCTTCTCCTTCTTCTTATCGTCGTGCCGTCCATGCGCATGCTGTACTACGTTGACCGCACGCAGGATGCCGAGATGACGCTGAACATCACCGGTTACCAGTGGTACTGGGGCTATGAATACCCCGACAACGGCGGCGTGAACTTCATGAGCAACCTTGTGCAGGAAAAAGACCTGAAGCCGGGCCAGCAGGAACTGCTTTCGACCGACAACCCGGTCGTGCTGCCGGTCGACACCAACATCCGCCTCATCATGACGGGCGCAGACGTTATTCACTCCTGGGCGATGCCGTCCATGGGCGTGAAGCTTGACGCCGTGCCGGGCCGCCACAACGAAACCTGGGTCCGCATCGACCGCGAAGGCACGTTCTACGGCCAGTGTTCGGAAATTTGCGGCCAGGGCCACGGCTTTATGCCGATCGAGATCCATGCCGTTTCCAAAGCGGCTTTTGCTGACTGGGTACACAAGCAGGGCGGCAAGATGCCGGCGGAAATCGCCGCTGACAAAGCCGCCAAGGACGCGAAAGAGGCTGCTGACAAGGCTGCTGCGGACGCGAAAGAAAAAGCCGCCGCTGCCGATAAAGACAAAGCAGCAGCTGCCGCAAAAGACAAAGCCACCAAAACCGATAAAAAAGAAGCGGGCAAAAAAGAACCCGCTAAAAAGGGAGAGTAAACCATGGCGCAAGGCAACAGCATGACCCATGACCACGCCGGACACGGCCATGACCATTCGCACGGGGACGACCACGGCCACCATATGCCGGGCTTTTTCCAGCGCTGGTTCTGCTCCACCAACCACAAGGACATCGGCACGCTTTACCTGATTTTCTCGGTCTTCGCCGGGCTTATCGGCGGCGGCTTCTCCATGATCATGCGCGCGGAACTTGAGTTCCCCGGCCTGCAGATCGTGAAAGACGGCCAGATGTGGAACACGCTGATTACGGCGCACGGCCTTATCATGGTCTTCTTCGTCGTCATGCCCGCCGTCATCGGCGGCTTCGGCAACTGGTTCCTGCCGCTCATGATCGGCGCGCCCGACATGGCCTTCCCGCGCCTTAACAACATTTCGTTCTGGCTTATCGTGCCGGCCTTCCTGCTGCTGCTGGCTTCGGCCTTCGTCGGCGGCGGCGCGGGCACCGGCTGGACCATTTATCCGCCGCTATCCTCCATTCCGGCGCACGACGGCCCTTCGGTGGACATGGCGATTTTCGCGCTCCACCTTGCGGGTGCCAGCTCCATCCTTGGCGCGGCCAACATGATCACCACCATCTTCAACATGCGCGCCCCGGGCATGACGCTGCATAAAATGCCGCTGTTCGTCTGGTCCATGCTGGTCACGACTTTCCTGCTGGTCCTGTCGCTGCCGGTTCTTGGCGGCGCCATCACTATGCTGCTGACCGACCGCAACTTCGGCACTTCGTTCTTCAAGCCCGACGGCGGCGGCGACCCCGAGCTGTTCCAGCACCTGTTCTGGTTCTTCGGCCACCCCGAAGTGTACATCATGATTCTGCCGGGCTTCGGCATCATCAGCCAGATCGTCTCGACCTTCTCGAAAAAGCCCATCTTCGGCTACCTCGGCATGGCTTATGCCATGGTTGCCATCGGCTTCGTCGGCTTCGTCGTCTGGGCGCACCATATGTATACCGTCGGCATGAGCGCCGATGTGCGCGCCTACTTCACCGCCGCAACCCTGATCATCGCGGTGCCGACCGGCATCAAGATCTTCTCCTGGATTGCGACGATGTGGGGCGGCTCCATCAGCTTCAAGACACCAATGCTGTGGGCGATCGGCTTCATCTTCCTCTTCACCCTCGGCGGCGTGACCGGCGTCATCCTTGCCAACGCGGGCATGGATATCGTGCTGCACGACACCTATTACGTCGTGGCGCACTTCCACTACGTGCTGTCGCTGGGCGCGGTCTTCGCCATTTTTGCCGGCTTCTATTACTGGATCGGCAAAATGTCCGGCCGCCAGTATCCGGAATGGGCGGGCAAGCTGCACTTCTTCGCGACCTTTATCGGCGTGAACCTGACCTTCTTCCCGCAGCACTTCCTTGGCCTTGCCGGCATGCCGCGCCGCATTCCCGACTACAACCCCGTATATGCGGGCTGGAACATGGTGTCGTCCATCGGCGCCTATATTTCCGGCGGCGCGACGGTGTTCTTCGTCTTCGTGGCCATCTACACCATTTTCTGGGGCCGCAAGGTTGAGGGCAACTATTGGGGCGAAGGCGCGAATACGCTGGAGTGGCAATTGCCGTCTCCGCCGCCCTTCCACCAGTTCGAGATCCAGCCGGTGGTCAAGTAAGCATGGCCGAAATGGCGACATACGTGCCCCCGCAAGGGTTTGAATCAGCTCCCGTGCAAACGGGAGCTGAAGCGCGTATTGGCGACTTCATCGAGCTGTTGAAGCCGCGCGTCATGACGCTGGTCGTCTTTACCGGCGTTGCCGGCATGGTGGCCGCGCCTGTGCATATCGGCTTTGGCGCGGGCGCCTTGCATCCGTTCCTGGCGCTGGTTGCCGTGTTCTGCATTGCTGTTGGCGCGGGCGCTGCCGGCGCCATTAACATGTGGTACGAAAGCGACCTTGACGCTGTCATGGCCCGCACCAAAAACCGCCCGCTGCCTCAAGGCCGCATCGAACCGGCGGATGCCTTGGGTTTCGGCGTCGTCCTCAGCATTCTGTCAGTCGGGCTGATGGGCCTTGCGCTGAACTGGACCGCAGCCTTCCTGCTGGCCTTTGCCAATTTTTTTTACGTCGTCATCTATACCATCTGGCTGAAGCGCATTACGCCGCAGAACATCGTGATTGGCGGCGCCGCCGGCGCTTTCCCGCCGATGATCGGCTGGGCGGCATCGACCGGCCAGGTGTCGATCGAATCCATCCTGCTGTTCACGCTGATTTTCCTGTGGACCCCGCCGCACTTCTGGGCGCTGGCGCTGTACCGCAACGATGACTACAAAAAAGCCGGCGTGCCGATGATGCCGGTTGTCGCAGGCGAAGCTTCCACCAAAAAGCAGATGATGTTCTACACGCTGCTCATGACCCCCTTCGTGCTGGCCCCGTACTTCATGCACATGGCGAACATGTACTACCTTATCGCCGCCGCCGCGCTGCAGGGCTTCTTCATCCTCAGCTGCTTCCGCGTCTGCCGCGAAAAGGGCAGCTACCGCTATGCGAAGCTGATGTTCGGCTATTCCATTTTCTATCTGTTCGGCCTGTTCACCCTTTTGATGCTGTGCGGGGTTTAAGCCATGCCGCATAGCGAGCTGCACAAGCGCAAAAAATCCAAGAACTACGCCATCATGCTTGCCATCTTCGCCTTCGTGGCGACGGTGTTTTTCGTCAGCATTATCCGCATGAAGAACGGCGGCTGATATGGACGACATGCAGCGCAAAAACAGGAAGGTTATGCGGATCACGCTTGGCGTTGTCGGCGTCATGATCGTGATGTCCTTCCTGTCTGCGCCGCTATACCGCCTGACATGCAAGGTCACGGGCTGGGGCGGCACCACGCAGACGGCGGAAAAAACCACCCAGCACAAAGAAATCAACCGCGAGATTACCATCCGCTTCAACGCAGACGTCAACCCCGCCCTGAAATGGGCCTTTGGGCCGGAGCAGGGGCCGATGACGCTGAAAATCGGCGCAGATGGTTACGCATCGTTCTATGCGGAAAACAAGACCAATGAAACCGTGACCGGCAGCGCGATTTATAACGTGACACCGCTGCAGGCCGGCAAATACTTTTTCAAGACCCAGTGCTTCTGCTTCGGTCAGCAAACGCTGAAGCCGCATGAAAAAGTCCACATGCCCGTCGTGTTCTACGTTGACCCGAAAATCGTCGACGACCCCGACATGGCCGACGTTAAAACCATCACGCTGTCCTATACCTTCTTCCGCGAAGACACGCCGGAGCTGGAACAGGCCATCGCGAAATTTGAAAATACTCCCGATGACAAGCCGAAGGCCATCAACTAACGGCAAAAGACCACGCTAAAGCGCCAAGAAGGAAAACAAAATGTCCGACGTTCCCCAGTATGACCTTAAAAACGGCAAGCCGCACCCGTACCATATCCTGACGCCCAGCGTCTGGCCGCTGGCGGGCGCATTCTCCGCCGGGCTTCTCGCCGTGACGGCCGTGCTGTACATGCACCACGTGCAGGTCAGCGACATCCTGAAATCGCTCAAAGATAGCGCGATTGGCAACTTCCAGTTCGGCCTCAAGGGCGTGCTGCTGGGCTTCGCCGCCGTGCTGTACGTCATGTGGCGCTGGTGGCGTGATGTGATTAAGGAGGCCGTGGTTGAAAAGGCGCATTCGCCCGTCACCAAAATCGGCTTCCGTTATGGCATGGCGCTGTTCATTTCGTCCGAAGTCATGTTCTTCGTCGCCTTCTTCTGGGCCTTCTTTGACAGCAGCCTGTACCCGAAGGAAGCAATCGGCTTCGTCTGGCCGCCCAAGACCATTCACGCGGTCGAAGCGTTTGACCTGCCGTTCCTCATGACCATGCTGCTGCTGCTGTCCGGCTGCACCGTCACCTGGGCGCACCACGCCATTCTGGAAGACAAGCGCGAAGAAGCGTCGAAGGCGCTGCTGCTCACCATCTTCCTTGGCGCGGCCTTCACCTGCTTCCAGGCGTTTGAATATTACCACGCCAGCTTCAAGTTCACGGAAAACGTCTATTCCTCCGCCTTCTACATGGCGACGGGTTTCCACGGCTTCCACGTGCTGGTCGGCACCATTTTCCTGATCGTCAGCTATTTCCGCAACGAAAAGGGCCACTTTACTTCCAAGAGCCACTTCGGCTTTGAAGCGGCGGCCTGGTACTGGCACTTCGTTGACGTTGTATGGCTGTTCCTGTTCACCGCCATTTACTGGTGGGGCAACGCGTAAGCGTCCGCCGTTTTCAATTCCTTGCGCCCGCGTATTTTTAAGTACGCGGGCGCAAGTCTTTTAAGGGGTGACTGTCATGGCTTTCCTGCGCGATCTTGCCTTCTGCTTCAGGCCCCGCTGCCCGGTGTGCCGCAAGGGCCGGCTGTTCCAAAAGCATTCCATCACCGTCGTTGAAAAATGCGGCGACTGCGGGGCCGCGCTGGGCGCGCATGACATTGGCGATGGGGCCGCCGTATTCCTTATCTTCTTCCTTGGCGCATCTCTCATCCCCATGGCGCTGCTGCTGGATAAAATCGCAGCGCCGCCGCTGTGGGTGCATGCGCTGGTGTTTGGCTTTATCGGCATGGGCATTGTGCTGCTGCTGTTGCCGGCGGTGAAGGCCTACATCATGCTGCTGGACTGGCGGCACCGCGGCGAAACGAAGAATTAAGCGGCGGGCGGTTTTGGCTTTTTGCCGGGGAATAGCGGGAAGTGGCTGTTGCGGCCATAGCCGGGGTCTTTGATGAAGTTCGCCAGCACTTTTTCGTAGAGGTCGATCTTGTCATTATCGCCCAGGATATTCCGGCAGCGCTCGAAGCCGGTCGAAAAGCCGTAAGCCTTCATGGTGAAGTAATCTTCCACAATGCTGGCCTGCTGTTCCATGTTGTATTCCAGCAGGTCCTTTTTCGCATCCAGCGTGTAGGGGTAGGCGGCGGCGTAATCGAACTTCAGTTTTAAATTCAGCTTCACTGCCTCGGCCACGGGCTGCAGAATTTTGTTCTGGAATTGCCAGACATGCGTCATTTCATGAATGAAGACCGATTGCTCGTATACCGGAAGGGCCGAATAATCGGGCTGGTAGCAGCCGTGCATGTACAGGTTGCCGTCCGGCGCCATGGCGGTGCCTTCGGGGTGGAAGCCCATGAACTTGTCGGGGGTGACCGTGACCGTGGCATAATCAATCGCATTGCCGAAAACGCCGCGGGCAAGGGCAATTTCGCCCGCCGTCAGCGGCCGCGCATTGGGGGATGGTTGAGGGGGCATCGCGTCGCCTCATTCCGTAAAATTATGTATAAGATTGCTGTTCCTTTTTGCAGAACAACTTTAATATAATCAAGCGATTTTTTAGGGCGATTTTTTAAGGGATACCCCGCCATGGCCACCCGCGTCTTCCAGCCCCGCCTTCTGCCGACCGCCATCATGCTGTTGATGCTGGGCGTTCTGGTCGGCCTCGGCTACTGGCAGGTGGAACGGCTGGCGTGGAAGACCAAGCTGCTGGCCGCAATTGACGCGCACATGGCGGCGCCCCCCGTACCCATGCCCGAACTGCTTGGCGACCGCGTGGACTGGCAGTATCGCCGCGTGACGCTGGCGGGTGCTTATGATTACGCGCATGAATTCCTCATCCAGCCGCGCACGCTGGATGGCAAGGTCGGCTACCACATGGTAGTGCCGTTCAGGCGCGCGTCCGGCGGCACCGTGCTGGTCAACCGCGGCTGGATTTCAGATGACCTCATCAAATCCGCCGTGCGCCCGCAGGGCCTGCTGCAAATTGAAGGCGTGCTGCAATACCCCGACAAAACCGCCTTCACGCCCGATAATGCGCCCGCCACCAACAGCTGGTTCTGGATAGATACCGCCGCCATGGGCGCAAGCCTTGGGTTGAAGGATGTGCCGCCCGCCGTCGTCAACATTGCGGAATCGCCGGCCAATACCTTTCCCGTCGCGGGCAAGCTGCGGCTGGAATTCCGCAACGACCACAAACAATACGCTATTTTCTGGTTCAGCATGGCGGGCGTGCTGGCCTTGATCTGGTTCCTGTCGCAATGGCGCGTTATAGAAGACGCCGCCGGGGAGAATAAACATGCAAGAGTACAATAACCTCGAAAAGCGCTTCAGCGAAATCATCGCGCTGCGCCAGATCGACGCGTTTCTGGATTGGGACCGCGCGGTGTTCATGCCGGAAAAAGGCGTTGGCCAGCGCGCGCGCCAGCTGGAAGTGCTGAACGTCAAAATTCACGAACTGTCGACCGACCCCGCTGTCGGCAACTGGCTCGACAAAGCCGAAGCCACCAACGACCTGAACGACTGGCAGCGCGCCAACCTTGAATTGATGCGCAACCAGTACATTCACGCCACCGCCGTGCCGGCAGACCTCGTTGCCCGCAAAATGAACCAGGAAACCAAGACCGAAGGCATCTGGCGCAAGGCGCGCGCCGAAAGCGACTTCAGCCAGGTGCAGGACGCGCTGGCGCGGCTGCTGGATATTGTGCGCGAAACCGCCGACGTAAAAGGCAAGGCCCTTGGCAAGCCCGCCTATGACGCGCTGATGGACAACTACGTGCCGCATATGGCGTCATCGGAGGTGGATGCCGTTTTCGACGACGTCGCGGCCTTCCTGCCGGGCTTCCTGAACGATGTTCTGGCGCACCAGCAAGAACCCCTGCCGCTAAACGGCCCGTTCGCCATCGCCGTTCAGGAACAGCTGGGCCGCCATTTGTGCGAAAAGCTGGGGTTTGATTTCAGCTGGGGCCGCCTTGATACCTCGGCCCACCCGTTCAGCACCGGCATTGGCAACGACGTGCGCATTACAACGCGCTACAGCGAAGACGGCTTCATCAATTCGCTGCAGGCGGTGGCGCATGAGGCGGGCCATGGTTTTTACGACCGCCATACGCCCGAGCAATGGCAGCAGCAACCCGTGGGCGCCAGCCAGAATATGGGCATGGCAATCCATGAATCGCAATCGCTGTCGCTGGACATGCAATTGTCGCGCTCCCGCGAGTACTGGGAATATCTGACCCCCGTCATCGCGAAGGCTTTTGGCCGCAGCGGCCCTGAATGGACGGCGGAAAACGTGTACCGCCACGCCACGCGCGTGAAGCGCGGCTTCATCCGCGTCGAGGCGGATGAAGTGACGTATCCCGCGCACGTCATTCTGCGCTACCGCCTTGAAAAACGCATGGTCGAGGGCAAGCTGGAAGTGAAGGATTTGCCCGAGGCCTGGAATGCCGAAATGCAAAAACTGATCGGCGCGGTGCCGCCCGATGACCGCCGCGGCTGCCTGCAGGATATTCACTGGTACTTTGGCGCCTTCGGGTACTTCCCGGCTTATGCGCTGGGCGCGTTTATTGCGGCGCAGTTCGGCCAGAAAATCCGCAAGGATTCGCCGGATTACGCCAGCCGCATTCGCGGCGGCGAGCTGACGGTATACGGCGACTGGCTGCGCGACAATGTGCAAAGCAAGGCCTGCCTGTACAAGCCGCACGACCTCATCGAAAAGGCCAGCGGTGAAAAATTCAACATCCGCCACTTCAAGAAGCACCTGACCGAGCGCTACCTTGAAAAAGAATACAAAGGATAATTTTAATGCTTAGTTACGTCAGCACCCGCGGCCGCGCGCCGCGTCTCGGCTTTGCCGATACCACCCTTGCGGGCCTTGCCAATGACGGCGGCCTTTATGTGCCGGATATTTGCCCCAAGCTGTCGGAAGCCGAGCTTGGCAATATGTCGAGCCAGAATTACCTTGAAATTGCCTGGCGCGTGCTGCTGCCCTTCGTGGCGGATGATATTCCGTCCGAAGACCTTATCCGCATCCTGCAAAAGTCCTACAAAACCTTCAATACCAAAGAAGTCGCGCCGCTGCATGAATTGAAAACCAATTTCTATGTGCAGGAACTGTTCCATGGCCCGACGCTGGCGTTCAAGGACGTTGCGCTGCAGTTCCTTGGCAACCTGTTCGATTATATCCTCGAAAAGAAAAAGACCCGCGTGACGATTGTGGGCGCAACATCGGGCGATACCGGTTCCGCCGCCATCGAAGCCTTCCGCGGCAAGGATACGGCGGATATTTTTATCCTGCATCCGCATAACCGCGTGTCTGAAGTGCAGCGCCGCCAGATGACCACGGTGCTGGACGCAAACGTCCACAATATCGCCATCGACGGCAGCTTCGATGACTGCCAGGATTTGGTGAAGGCGATGTTCAACGATGCAACATTCCGCGATGACCTGCGCCTGTCCGCCGTCAATTCCATCAACTGGGCGCGTATTCTGGCGCAGGTGGTATACTACATTTACGCGGGCGTGCGCGTGCTGGACAAAACCGGCCGCCCTGCAACCTTCTGCGTGCCGACCGGGAATTTCGGCAACGTCTATGCCGGCTATGTCGCGCAGTCGATGGGTTTGAGCGTTGAAAAATTCCTTGTCGCGACCAACCGCAACGACATTCTGCACCGCTTCTTTTCCACCGGCCGCATGAAGGCGGACGGCGTGGAACGGTCGCTTAGCCCCAGCATGGATATTCAGGTATCAAGCAACTTTGAACGGTTGCTGTTCGACCTGTTCGGCCGCAAGGGCGAGGCGGTGGACCAGACAATGCAGCACTTCCGCAAGGCAGGTCCCTTCCACCTTGAAGACGGTGTCATGAACCCGCTGCGACGCCTGTTCGGCAGCGGCAAGGTGGATGATGCGCGCACGCTCGCCGTCATTAAATCCACCTACGAAAAATATAACTACATCCTCGACCCCCATACCGCCGTGGGTGTGGGCGTGGCGGAAGATTACCAGGCTGCGAACCCTGACAGTGTTATCGTATCGCTGGCAACGGCGCATCCGGCAAAGTTTCCTGCGGCGGTCAAGCAGGCAATCGGCATTGAACCGCCGCTGCCGGATCATCTGGCTGATCTGTACCAGCGCCAGGAGCGCTATCAGGTATTGCCCAACGACCTTGCGAAGGTGCAGGCCTTCGTGCGTGCAGGTATCCGCAAATGAGCATTTACGCGCTGGCCCGCCCGCTGCTGCTGTCTATGGATGCCGAAGCGGCGCATGGGCTGACGCTGCGCGCATTAAAGATGGGGCTTGCGCCGTGCCACAAGGCGGAAACGCCGTTGCTGGCCGTCAACCTGTGGGGGCGGGACTTTGCCAACCCGCTGGGTTTGGCCGCGGGTTTTGACAAAGGTGCGGAAGTGATTGGCCCGCTGTTCGACATGGGCTTCGGCTTTGTTGAAACGGGCACGGTCACGCCCTTGCCGCAGGCGGGCAACCCGCGCCCGCGCGTGTTCCGCGATGCTGCCAATAAATCCGTCCTTAACCGTATGGGCTTCCCCGGTTGCGGGCTTGAGGCGTTCACGCGCAACGTCAAAACCTACCGCGCCACCGCTGGCCGGGCGGGCGGCGTGCTGGGCGTCAACATCGGCATCAACAAGGATACGCGCCAACCGCTGGATGATTACCGCCGCTGCATTGCCGCGCTGGCGCAGGATGCGGATTATATTACCGTCAACGTATCATCCCCCAACACCGCGGGTCTGCGCGACTTACAGGCGCGGGAGGAGCTGGACAAGCTTCTCGCCGCGGTCATGGACGCGCGTGAAAAAACCGGGCACAAAAAACCGCTGCTGCTGAAGGTCGCGCCCGACCTTGACGAGGCGCAGTGCGCCGCCATCGCCGAACTGGCCTTGCACCACGGCATAGACGGGTTGATTGTTTCCAATACCACCGTCACGCGCCCCGCCCAGCTGAAACCGTCGCTGAAGCGGGAGAAGGGCGGCCTTTCCGGCCAGCTGCTGAAGCCGCTGGCAACCGCCAAGATTGCGGCGTTCTATAAACTGCTCGCGGGCCGCCTGCCTATCGTCGGCGTTGGCGGCATTGCAACGGCGGAGGACGCTTACGAAAAAATTCGCGCCGGTGCATCGCTGGTGCAGGTCTATTCCGGCCTTGTATTTGAGGGGCCGAAGCTGGTGCCGAACGTGCTGACAGGGCTTGAAGCTCTGCTGAAACGCGATGGCTATACGCACATTTCCCACGCTGTGGGCGTGGATGCGCAGGTGGCGGCGTTCAGGCGCACGGGCGCGGAGACGCCGGATAATGCCGCATGACCAACCCGCCGCAACGCCCGCAGGAAAACCCCGAAAATAATGATGGCAACGTCGTTAATAATGACGACAACGTCGTTGATCTCGTCACCCGCCTTGGTGTGCGCGGCTTTCAGGCGGCGTCTGCCCCCGGTTTTCGCCAGCACCTGACGTTTCGCAATATCGTGCTGGCCTTGGGTCTTGCGACCTTTTTGATTTTTATCGGCAGCGTTGTTTCAGGCCGCACGGCGTTTTTATTTGCGTCGCTGTTCGGGCTTGCCGCTGCGCTGTTGTTTGAAATGTCATCCCGCCGCCGCTGGGAAAGCCAGATGAACAGCCAGTTCCGGCAGGTTTCCGGTGATTACGAACGGCTGGTGCGCGAAGTCGCCCGCCACCGCAACGATATGATGGTGCTGAAAAAGAGCCTTGCCGATGCCGGCACGCTTGCCCGCAGCTACGGCATGCTGCCGGGCGGGGAAAAGGGCACGGCTTCCGCCGTTGAACAGCGCATGATCAAGGCGCTGGCCGACCAGCTGTCAAAACTCGATGCGCGGGCGGATAGTGCGGGGGCGGAGATGGATTTTTCGGCCATCGCCACGCCAGCCGGCGTTGCGCCCGAAGCGGTGGGCCGCAACCTGACCGATGCGCAGGTACTGCAAATCGTGAAAAGCGCGGTCAACCATGACCGCATTGACTTATTCCTGCAGCCCATCGTGAACCTGCCGCAGCGAAAGGTCAGGTTCTTCGAGCTTTTTTCCCGCATCCGCATCAAGCCGGAAATTTATTTGCCGGCGGAGCGTTACATCGAAGTCGCCATGCGGCAGGACCTCGTCGCCTCCATCGATAACCTGTTGCTGCTGCGCGGCCTTCAGCTGATCCGCGATACGTCGGATGACGGCATGGGCGCGGCGTTTTTCTGCAACATCACCAGCATTACGCTGAACGACCCGAAGTTCATGAACGACCTTGTGGAGTTCATCGCGCAGAACCGCGCGCTTGCGCCGCGCCTTGTGTTTGAACTGGGGCAGCGCGACCTTGCCGCCATGAACCCCGATGCGCTGCCGGTGCTGGAAGGGCTTTCGCGCCTTGGCTGCCGTTTTTCGATGGATCAGGTCAAATCGCTGTCATTCGATTACGCGCATCTTGACGTGCGGCACATCCGTTTTATCAAGGTGGATGTATTGCAGCTGCTGCGCGAATTGCGCGAAACCGGCGGGCTTTCCCGCATGAAGCGGTTGAAGGCGGAGCTGGATACGCGTGGCATCGACATCATCGTCGAAAAAATAGAATCCGATCGCCAGCAGGTCGAGCTGCTGGACCTTGAAATTGACTACGGGCAGGGCTATCTGTTCGGAAAGCCAGTGCATAGCAGCGAAGCCTTTGGAGACGTAACATGAGCCTGACAGACCCGGCAGCAGCGCCGCAATACATTGACGGCCTTGGGGAAGTGGCGGGCTTTTACGAGGGGATCATCCTCGACCTCTGGGGTTGCCTGCATGACGGCGTTGCGCTTTTTCCCGAGACGCTGGATGCGCTGAAGCAGATGAAGCGCGCCAAGCGCCGTGTCTGGCTGCTGTCCAATGCGCCGCGCCGCGCGCACCTGACGGCGCAGTTCATGGAAGACATGGGCATCCCCGAAAATATGTACGACGGCATCATGACGTCCGGCGAAGCCGCGTTTCAGGCGCTGCATGACCGTTACCTTGAGGAATGGGGCCGCAATTGCTACCACCTCGGCTCGGCCAAGGAAGACGGCAATATGTATGACGGCCTCGACATTAATATTGTCGACAGCATCGACAAGGCGGATTTCATTCTGGCGACCGGTGTGGAGCGTGCGGATGATACCGCCGACAAATATGCCCCCGTGCTGCAGGCTGGCGCGGAAAAAAACATTCCGCTGCTTTGCGCCAACCCTGACCGCATTGTGCATGTCGGGGAAAACCTTGTGCTGTGTCCCGGCACCTTTGCCGACATGTATGAACAGCTGGACGGGCAGGTGACATGGCTTGGCAAGCCCTACAAGACCGTTTACCGCCTGGCGCTTGAAGGCCTTGGCACCCGCAAGGTTATTGCCGTGGGGGACGGAATGATGACGGACATTGAAGGGGCGACAGGCGCGGGGCTCGATTCTGTCCTTATAACGGCCGGAATCCACCGCGAGGCGTTTTTTGGCGGATCCACCAAGGCCGAAAACGGGAGTCGCGGGGATGCTTTCTTGAAAGAGTTCCCTTACCGTCCTACATACTTAATGTCGGGTTTACGCTGGTAAATTAACTAATTTCCTATTTATTTCATAAATTTAGAGATTTTTTGAAATAAAATGCTGAATTCTTAAAATTTTCCATAAATGTCGCTAAATTTGACGATTTTAAGAAAAAGGAATATGATGAAAGAATAAGCCTGAAAAGGTTCTTTTGTCTATTTTTTGTCGGGGTAAAGCCATGAGCGACAGCAACGATTCGACTCGCGTCAAGAGAACCAGCGTGGGGGCTTTCCTGTTCCTGCCGCAGTTCGGCATGTCCCTTCGCGGTTTTTCGCATATTTACCCGGTTTTCATGCGCTGCATTGCGCTGATGTTCGCGCAGTCAAAACTTATTCCCGATAATCACCCCGCCCTGTTCTATGGCGCGCAAGGCATTCCCAATACGCGCGTATCAGACCTGTTCGGCGAGGCGTGGTTTACCCTTCGCACTTCGCGCGCCACTGGCGCCCAGTGGGGCATGTTCAGCGCGATTATTCTTATGGTTGTCACGCTTGGCGCCGCGCTGGGTACGGCAATGCTGCGCATCTGCTTCGGCCTTGGCGATGCAGCGCAGGCACAAATTTTCGCGCACCCTTGCGATCCGTACGGCGGCGGCGCATGCGGTACGTCCGGCGATACGGGCATGGCCGCGGTTGCAGGCATTACGGCTCCCGGCGCGCTGTTTGACTCGCGCGTTTCCGGCAGCGGCATCTCGACCGACTATGCGCTGATGGTTCTCGATAAAGTTTTGCGTCAGGCTGCAACCGGCAAGCCCGGTAATGGCGGCGCCATGCAAAACGCGCTGGCCGACCTTATGGGCGTTTACAACTCCGGCGTGCTGCTTGTCGCCGGCGCCATCATTTTCTGGATGATCATGTCCATCATCGTCGATACCGCGAAAACCGGTATCTTCGGCGGCGGCCGCCATAACATGGTCTGGACGCCGATCCGCATCGTCTTCGCGCTTGGCATCATGATTCCGCTGGGCACGCAAGGTTTCAGCTCCGGCCAGTACATGGTCATGAAGCTGGCCGAATGGGGTTCCAACTTCGGCACGCAAGGCTGGGTGACGTATGTCAACGGCGTGCTGACCGATAAATCGCTGCTCGCGCCCTTCGCGCCTGATAACGCTTCCACCATCGTGACGGGGGTCAGCAAAACGCTGCTCTGCCAGGTTGGTTACAACGCGTTCCTGTTCCAGAGCACGGGCGGCTTAAACGCCCAGCAGGTGATTAACGCCGTGACCGACACCAACGACAAAGTCGCGCAAGTCACCAACCGTTACACCAATGCGACGGATTCAAACATCTGCGGTACCATCACGTACGGTACCGATGCAAACAAGACGACGGAAGATAACAACCTCATCCTCGCCGGCACGACGGTGACGACGCCGATGGACGCAACATCCGCCGCCGCTGCAGGCAACGCCGCCAACCGCACAAAATACACCAATACCAACACTGACCTTGCGACGGCGATGCAGAACTTCCGCAATAACATGCTGGGCGCACTGAAAAACGTGCTGAACGACACCTCTGCTGGTGCCATGACGGATGGCGGCAGCGTTATCCAGACCGGCCGCCAGTTTGCCTGCAACTTCGCAGCATCGTACTTTGCGGATGCGTCGGTAACGCCGAACCCCGTCAACTCATCCGGTAACTGCACGGGCGCAACTTCCGCGGCCTATCCGGACTCGACCGCGCAACGCACCATGCAAAAGCAAATCATGGATGCTGTTGCCAACCAGTACGAAACCAGCGCCAAGCAAGACTTCCAGAACTATATTGACAACAGCATGCTGAACGAGATGAAAAAGCGTGGCTGGGCCGGTATGGGCATGTGGTATCAGGACGTTTCCAGCATGAACGGGGTTATTCAAGGCTCCGCCGCGCCGGTGGCGACTGTCAGCCCAGGTACCATCTGGACGGGTGATGGCAGTGCCGATGACCTTTCCTGCCACGGCGCCAAGCTGCAAGGCCGCGCCTGCAAAATGTCGAACCTGGACGAATTTGTGGTCGGCCTTATGTCTGAATACGACCGCTGGTGGAACGAGGCTTCGCGCCCGAGCGCCACCAACACGACCAACCCCGTTGCAACCAGCAACTACGACCTGAACCCTGCTATCGGCGGTAGCATCAAGACCTTCGTCAAGGCGGTCGCGGCAGCTTCGCCCGGTGACGGTGCGATTTTGACGGCGCTTTGCAACATGATCTGGCCGCGCGCGGACAATATCTTCCTGTTCAAGGCCGTTGACCTTGCTGCCACCAATACCTATCCGCTGGCGCAGCTGGCGGAGGCTGGCCACAGCATCATCGCGACCGGAACAATTATCATCGGCGCGCTGACTGTTATCCAGACTGTCAGCTCGATTTCCGGCCTCGGCTTCTCGGCTGGTGGTGGCTTCGCGGCTTCGGCACTGCCGAACGGCATCGCTTCCATCGCCATGATGATGATCGTGGCGGGCATCATGATCGCCTTCTACTTGCCGATTGTGCCGTTCCTGCGCGTCGCCATGGCTGTCCTTACCTGGGCAACCTCTGTCTTCGAAGCTGTGGTGATGGTGCCGATCGCGGCACTGGCACACTTGTCTTCCGAAGGTGAAGGACTTGCCGGCGGTGCAAGAACAGCGTGGATCCTGTGGCTCAACGTGCTGATGCGACCGATACTTGTCGTCTTTGGCTTCGTTGGCGGGATGCTGATTTTCAACACCTTCGCCATCTACTTCCACACCACCTTCTCGCAGGGGGCTGCCTCGGTCGTGGCCTCCAACCTGAACCCGTTCATGGCAATCATGGCGCAGGTCGCGTACTCGATCATCTATCTTGGCACGCTCTACACCGCGGCGAACACATCGTTCAAACTGCTTGATGTGTTCCCGAGCGCGCTGATGCGCTGGATGGGCGGCTCGCCTGACCATAGCATGGATGACCATAGCGATGGCATGATGATGGCTGCGACCAACCTGCTTGGCAACGCCAGCCCGCAATTCAACCTCAAGGGCAAAGGCAAAGCCCCTGGCAAGGTTGGTGCAGGCGCCTAACGCCGGTATCCAGCAGATATAAGCTGAACCAGACAAATCCCCCGCAAAAAGGCAGCCCCTTTTTGCGGGGGATCTCTTTTAAGGCGGGGGCAGCAAATACGCCGGTTTTTGAGGTAAGGCTTTGTATTTCTAATTAAAAAGCACATCCTTAAAATTTTCCATAAATGCTCATAAATTTGACGGTTTTAAGAAAAAGGCGTACACTTAAAGAATAAACCTGATTTAGGTGTTTCATTTTATTTGTCGGGGCAACGCCATGGCTGACGTCAGCAAATCCAAGTTGAATCAAGGCCTTGCGACTGAAGGACCGGTGGGGAGCTTCTTTGCACGCCCCCGGGCTTACATGCGTTTCCGCCCCAAAATCAAGGCGTCGTCTACAGCCGCATTCCTGTTCATGCCCCAGTTCCGTCTTTCTTTTCAAGGGCTTATGAATCTCTACCCGTTCTTTATTCGCCTGCTTGCGCAAATTCTGGTGCAGGCTGCGCTGATTCCTGCAACGCACCCCTCGCTGCATTACGGCGAGAAGGATGTTGCCAAAGTGGGCTTCAGCAAGCTGATGGGGCATGCTTGGTTCCACCTGCGCACCAACCGTTCCACCCCCTACCAGTGGAGCCTTTTCAGCGCCGCTGTCATGATGGTGACGACGATGGTCGCGGCCTTCGGTAGCTTCGTGGCGCGTGTCCTGCTCGGTGTCGGCGAAGTGGCACAGGCGCAGATTTTCCTTTTCAGCACTCCGAACGATCCCTACGGCAAGGGCGCGGGCGTGACCGATATTAACACCGCCGTGCAGCCGATCACCGGCCTGCCGACGGGGGCCATGTTTGACATGCGCGTACAGGGTGGCGGCATTTCCAGCGACTACGCGCTTATGATGCTCGATAAAATTTTGCGCCAGGCAGCGGCGAATACGCCGAACGGCGGCGGCGTGCAAAACGCGCTTGCAGGCCTTATGCAGGTTTACAACACCGGTATGCTGGTGGTTGCTGCCATCATGATCGGCTGGATGGTCATGTCCGTCATCATCGATACCGCCAAGACGGGCGTTGTCGGCGGCGGTCGCCACAACATGGTTTGGACGCCTATCCGCATCATCTTCGCGTTGGGCCTTATGTTCCCGCTCGGCTCCGCCGGTTTTAGCTCCGGCCAGTACATGATCATGAAATTGGCGGAATACGGCTCCAACTTCGGCACGCGCGGCTGGGCCGCTTATGTGACTGGCGTTATCGGCAACGAAACCCTGCTCGCGCCTTTCGCTGCCAACAACGCAACGTCGCTTGTGTCTGGCATCACCAAGCTTATGGTGTGCCAAGTCGCATACAACACATACCTGCAACAGGTCGGCGGCGGCACGGATCCGTCTTACGTCATTGACACAAATTACGTCATCGAACGCAAACAGGAAGCGGACCCGAACAAGTCGGGCGTGATGAACCGCTATACCAACAACACCGGCTCTAACATTTGCGGCAGCGTTTACTACACCGTCAACACCACGTCTGACGATGGCAAAGCTTTCGTGAAGTATGACCCCGGCACCACGCCGATGACGGCATCCACCACGCCGACCTCGACCGACAACGTTTATAAAAACGTCGACCTTGCAACCGCAGTTGATAAATTCCGCGACATCATGCGTAACGCGCTTGCTGCCGACCTGACCGATACGCAGGCCGGCAACTACGGCAGCGGCGGCACAGTGATTGAACTGGCACGCGGCTTCGCCTGCCAGTTTGTTGCCCGCCGTTATGCCGATGGCGGCGATACCGGCGCAAACCCCGTTAACCTTATTCCGCAATGTAAAGGCGCTGTTGCCGCAACCCCCACCGCCGACCCGAGCGCACCGCAAAGCGCAATGCTGGCCGAGCTGGTGAAGTCGCTGCAAACCGCGTATGAAGGCACCGGCAAGACCGCGCTCACGAACTATATCGGCACCGGTGGCGCAAGCCCCATGGTGACTGAAATGTCCAAACGTGGCTGGGCCGGCATGGGTATGTGGTACCAGGACATTGCCAGCCTGAACGCGGCAACCCACGGCGCAAAAGAACCTACTGCCACTTACACCCCCGGCACCATGTGGAGTGGCAGCAACGACGGCGGCATGGAACGTTGTTCGGGTGAATCTCCCATTGGTGAAACCTGCAAACGCTCTGACCTTGAAGTTAAAACCACCGCCATCCTCAGCGACTATGACCGCTGGTGGGCGGCTTCCAGCCGTCCCGGCGCGCCTGGCGTCACATCTGAAGCTGTGACCAGCACCAGCCAGCAGGTGAACCCCACCAGCAATTCCGATGTCAAAGGCTTCAAGGACTGGCTGAAAAACATGTCTGTCGGCGACAATTCGTCTTTCATCAGCATGGTCGTCAACCTTGTCTTCCCGCGCAACTCGCTGGTCTTCAGCTCGGTTGACGTGGCCGCCACCAATACCTACCCGCTCGCCACGCTGACGGATACCGGGCATTACGTGCTGGGCCTCGGCGCCAGCATCTGGGTCGGTGTCGCCATTCTGCAGACTGTAACGTCGGCGTCGTCGTGGGGCTTCTCGCTCAACGCCGGTTTCGCAAGTTCCGCCTTCGTCAACCTGCTGGCCACGATCGCAACATCCATGATCATGGGGGGCATGGCTATTGCCTTTTACCTGCCGGTGCTGCCGTTCCTGCGCGTCGCCATGGCGGTGATGACCTGGATGACAGCCGTGTTCGAAGCCGTTGTCATGCTGCCAGTCGCAGCGCTGATGCACCTGAACACAACGGGTGCGGGCTTCGTCGGCAATGCACGTTCCGTCTGGATCCTGTGGTTCGAGGTGTTGCTGCGGCCTATCCTTGTCGTCATCGGCTTCGTCGGCGGCATGGTGATTTACAACAGCTTCGCCGTCTTCTTCCATACCGAATTCACGCAAGGTGCGGTTGCGGTCATGCAAAGCCAGACCTTCGGCTTCACGGCATTGCTGGCGCGTCTTGCTTATACGGTTATTTATCTCGGTACGCTTTATGCCGCGGCCAATACGTCGTTCAAGCTGCTGGACATCATGCCGAACGCCGTCATGCGCTGGCTGGGCTCCGGTGGTGCCCGCCCGCACGACAATACCAACCATGCAGGCCAGCTGTTCGCTGCGACCCGCGTCATGTCGCAGCTGCAGCCACGCTTTACGCCGCGTATCGTGGATGAAAGCGAGTTTGATGCCGCCAACCCGAACAGCCCGGCGGCGCGTGCCGCGCTGCTCAGTTCCAAGGACACGAGTGGCTTTGCAGATTCCCAGCGGGCACAAATGAACATCGACCGCGAGGCCACGATGAAGAGCATGAACAAGGCAGACAAAGCCATGTTCGAAAAAATGACCGACCGTGACCAGCGCCGCTTCGTCGCGCATAAATTCCTGGAGAACGAGAACAAGAAGTTCAAGCGCTTCGGCGGCTCGCGCAGCCATGGCTACAGCCTGACCGGCAGGGAGAAGGGCGCGGCGATGACTGCCGGCGCCATTCTGGGCCGACAGATTGGCCGCGGTGACCGTGGTTTCAACGCCGCGCGTGAGAAGTTCCGTCACCTTGACGACCCCAACCTTGCCGTTGGTAACATGGCCGGCGTTGCGGTGGGTGACAAGCTGCTCGACAACCTGCTGGCGCATAAAGCCAACCGCACCCATACCAGCAACATGGATATGATGTCGTCCGAACAGCGTGAAATGGTGCGCCGTAAAATTGAATCGCAAATGTCTTCTGCGGATGCAGTCGCCTATGTCGGCATGTCGGATGAAGAGCAGGCCGAACTCATCGAAGATATGTACGCAACCGACCCTGAAATGTTCGCGCCTGGCGTGGGCGAGGAACAGGTGAATGCCGTCGTCGGCGGGATGACGCGCGAAGAACGCCGCGCCGCTTTGAGCCGCATGTCTGAATTCATGGACTACGGCGAGCTGGAGCGTGTATCCGGTCTTGTTGCGGATTCCCCTGCCGATGCCGCGAAAGCTGCGACCAACTGGCAGTTCATGACAAAAGATGAAAAGGCGGATGCCGCCAGCAAGTTCACCTCGTGGGAAAACCGCTATACCAACGAAGCGCTGAACGGCATGAACAAGGATGCTCGCGACAAGTACGACACCCTTTCGTCGGAAGACAAGGCGACCTTCCGCGAGCTTTCCTACCTCAAGAAAAACCTGTCGGACATCGGCAGTGATAGTGTAGAGGTTATCAATAAGGCTTTGAGCGAACGGTTCGGCGTTTAAACGCCTGTTTGGGACAAAAGCAAAGGCCGGGCATTGCGACCCGGCCTTTGTTTTTAGAGTGGGGGCGGTTGGTAATGAGATACCGCAAAAGCAGTTCCCATAAAATTTTCCATAAATACCATTAAATTTGACGGTTTTAAGAAAAAGGCGTACAATTAACGAATAAGCCTGAATAAGGTGTAGCCTCTATTTTGTCAGGATAAAGCCATGAAAGACATGAGCGAATCCAAGCACCGCCAGTTCCTTGCCGAAGGCCTGAAAGCCCTGGCGGAGAAAAAAGCGGCCGCTCGGGCAGCCCGATTCTCAGATCCTGCCCAGAAGGCGCCCGTCGTGCGCCGTAGCGTGGATGACGTTAATGCCACCGCCAACCCCTATGCCCTGCGCCGTGAACAGGCCGCGAAGCTGCTGCCGAAGGTGAAGGCGCGTTCCGTTCTCGCCATCATGTTCCTGCCGCAATTCCACCTTTCGTACAAAGGCTTCTCGCATATCTATCCGGTGTTCATTCGTATGCTGGCGCTCATGCTGCTGCAGGCGAACCTTATTCCCGATACCCACCCGTCGCTCGCCTATGGCGCGGCAGATGTGCCGAAGGTCGGCTTCAACAAGCTGATGGGCGAGGCGTGGTTCAAGCTGCGCACACGCCGGTCGACGATTTCCCAATACGGCCTGTTCGGCGTTGTCATGATGGCGATTGCCGCGATGATTTCTACGGTCGGCACTTTCTTCGCGCGCATCTTCCTTGGTGTTGGCGAAGTGGCGCAGGCGCAGCTGTTCTTTACCCATCCGGATGATCCCTACGGCGCGGGTGCGGGCCAGACATCGCTTGGTGCCGTCAGCACCATCACCCCCGTGACCGGTATTTTTGACAGCCGCGTTACCGGCAACCATATCTCGACCGATTACGCGCTTATGGTGCTGGATAAAATTTTACGCCAGGCCGCGGCAGATACGCCGAGTGGTGGCGCTGTGCAAAACGCACTGGCTGGCATGATGAAAAGCTATAACGCCGGTGTTTCCATTGTCGCGGGCGTGATTATTTTTTGGATGGTGATTTCCATTATTCTAGACACCGCCAAGACCGGCGTGTTCGGCGGCGGCCGCCACAACATGGTCTGGGCGCCAATCCGCGTTATTTTTGCGCTGGGTCTTATGTTCCCGCTCGGCACGGGCTTCAGCTCGGGTCAGTACATGGTGATGAAGTTTGCGGAATGGGGTTCCAACTTCGGCTCCCGCAGCTGGGCAACGTATGTTGCCGCGGTCATTGGCGACCAGACGCTGTTAATGCCGTTCTCCGCCGCTAACGCAACATCGCTTGTGAACGGCCTTAGCAAAATCATGGTTTGCCAGGTGGCGTATAACACCTACGTGCAGGCCAGCACCGGCGGTCAGGACGCCGACCAGGTAATCATGCGCGTGCAGGACGCAACACCCGGCAACGCCTACATCACCAACCGTTATACCAACCGCACTTCGTCCAACGTCTGCGGCACCATCAAGTACGGGACTGCAACAACCACAACGGACGATAGCAGCAAGTATATCGCTGCAACCGGCAGCACGACGCCAATGACGGCTTCCACGCCCATCGTCAGTGCAACGGACTATAATTACACCAATACAACCCTTGCCACAGCTATGAACAACTTCCGCAACATCATGCGTGCTGCACTAGAAAGCGATATGCAGGATAGCGCGAACGGCGCGCTCTCGTCGGGCGGCACCGTGATCGAAATGGCGCGGAAATTTGCCTGCCAGTATACCGCCCGCCGCTATGCGGATGGCGGCACCACCAACCTTGTCAACGCCGTGCCGCAGTGCGCGGGTTCTGTTGCAACAACACCAACGGCAGAACCGACCGGCAGCGACCAGCAGGCCATGGTCGACAAACTGGTGACAGATATGCAGACAGCCTATGACGGCCCCGGCCGTGCGGCGATGATGGCATATATCTCCAGCCCCACAGGCATGGTCGCGGAAATGAAAAAACGCGGCTGGGCGGGCATGGGCATGTGGTACCAGGACATTTCCAGCATGAACGGCGCACTTGCCGCCGCCAAGGAAGTGCCTGCATCTTTTGAAGCCGGTACCGTCTGGTCCGATCCGACCGATGGCGGCTTCTTCCGCTGCATGGGCAGCAAGCTGATGGGCCGTGCCTGCCGCATTTCCGGGCTTGAGGAAAAAGTCGGAAACATCATGACCGATTATGACCGTTGGTGGGCAACAACCTCCGTGCCGAACGCGGCGGGCCGCACCTCGCAAGATGCAAACAAACAGAACCAGGAGATGACGGAAAATTCCAACGGCAGCATCCTGTCCTTCATGAAGTCTCTGTTGACGGCCACTTTGGGCGACAACAACATCATCTTTTTCATGACGCGCATTCTGTTCCCGCGCAGCTCCAACGTGTTCATCTTTGACTCCATCGACGTCAGTGCCACGAATACTTACCCGCTGGCACAGTTGGCGGATACGGGGCACAGTGTGCTTGGCATCGGGGCTTTTCTGTGGCTTGCCGTGTCTATCTTCCAGTCCGTCTCGACCATCAGCGGCGCCGGCTTCTCGCTTGGCTCCGGCTTTGCGGTTTCGGCCTTCGTCAACCTGATTGGCACTATCGGCTCCGCCATGATCATGTCGGGCATCATGATTGCCTTCTACCTGCCGGTGCTGCCGTTCATCCGTGTCGCCATGTCTGTATTGACCTGGATGTGTTCGGTTTTCGAGGCTGTCATCATGGTGCCGATCGCGGCGCTGTCGCACCTGACCTCCACGGGAGAAGGCCTTGCGGGGCAGGCCCGCACTGTCTGGATTTTGTGGCTCAACGTGCTGTTGCGCCCTGTGCTGGTGGTGATGGGCTTTGTGGGCGGTATGCTGCTGTATAACTCTTTCGCCGTCTACTTCCATACTTCGTTCATGCAGTCGGCTTCGGGCGTTTTAAGCACCAGTAACTACTTTGTCGCGATCATCGGCAAGGTTGTTTATTCGGTCATTTATCTCGCCACGCTGTATACGGCTGCCAATACTTCCTTCAAGCTGCTGGACGTTCTGCCGAACGGCCTTATGCGCTGGATGGGCGGTACGCCGGATACGACCATGGATAAACACCATGACGGCATGCTGGCTGCGGGCTCTCAAGTGGTGCGTAAACTGCAGCCCAAGTTCAAGGCGAAGGAACAGAGCAACGATCCGAACGATCCGAACAGCCCTGCCGCGCGCGCCGCCAACATGTCCGACAAGTCTAAAAAGCTGACGCCGGCGGAGCAGGAAAGGGCGCAGCAGGATAAAGCCACGGCCTTCCAGCGTATGACCAAAGACGACAAGGCCACTTACAGTAAACTTACCGGCGATGACCAGGACAAGTTTGCGGCCCAGAAGTTCCTTGAGCAGGAAAACAAGCGCTTCGTGCGCATGCCGGGTGAGGCAAATGCCGATGGTACGGGCGGCCTTGCCGAAATCCTGAAAAACAGGTTCACGTAAGAACAGAATATCTTCAAAAAAAAAAGAAACCGCCGGGTTAGAAGCCCGGCGGTTTCTTTTTGGGCGCTTTTTTGCCGTGTAAACGCTGCATAAACATTGCGCAAAGATCATGCCTGCAGGGCTTGCGATATGGCGGTTAAACCCGCTATAGTGACTGTCGGCAGGGCAAGGTTAACCCTTTGGAATATCAGGAGATTCTTATGACTAACGCGCGCACGGACAAACCTGCCTATAAGGGCTTCCTCCCCATCGCCGCCGTTGCGGTTGCAGCGCTGCTGGCCTTCGCGCCCGTGAATGCGCATTCGGAAGACGCACCCAAGGCTGTCCATGCGCTTGCCATGCACGGCGCGCCTAAATACGCCGAAGGTTTCGACCACCTCGATTACACCAATCCCGATGCGCCGAAGGGCGGCGACATTCACCTTGCCGCTGCCGGCACTTTCGACAACCTGAATTCCTTTATCATCAAGGGCGTTGCCGCGCCCGGCATTGGCATGATTTACCAGACGCTGCTGGCAAAGTCGGATGATGAAGCCTTCACCGAATACGGCCAGATTGCCAAAAGCATTGAAATGCCGGAAGACCGCAGCTGGGTCGTTTTCAACCTGCGCCCCGAGGCAAAATTCAGCGACGGCGTTGCGCTGACGGCGGATGACGTTGTCTTCACCTTCAAGACGCTCATGGAAAAAGGCCACCCGTTTTACCGGGCCTATTACAGCGCCGTGAAGGATGCCGTGGCTGAAAGCCCGACGCGCGTGAAGTTTACCTTCGCTATGGCGGGTAACCGCGAACTGCCGTTGATTTTGGGTGAAATGCCCGTGCTGCCGAAACACTTCTGGGAGAAGCGCGACTTTGCCGCGACCCTGCAGGATTTCCCCATCGGCAGCGGCTCCTATACCATCGCCTCCGTTGATAAAGGCCATCGTATTACCTATGCCCGCGTAAAAAACTGGTGGGCGGAAAACCTTGGCATCAACAAGGGCCAGAATAATTTCGATACGATTGTGTACGACACTTACCGCGATGAAACCGTGCTGCTGCAGGCCTTCTTCGCCGGCGGCTATGACTTCCGCGCCGAAAATATCGCCAAGTCCTGGGCGACGGAATATAACCAGAAGCCGGTGCAACAGGGGCTGATCAAGAAAGAAGAAATCAAGAATAGCCTGCCCGCAGGCATGCAGTCTTTCGCCTATAACACCCGCCGCACCGTTTTCGCGGACCCCAAAGTGCGACATGCCCTCAACTACGCTTTCGACTTTGAATGGTCGAACAAGCAATTCGCCTATGGCTCCTACAAGCGCGTTCATAGCTACTTTGAAAACTCCGAACTTGCGGCCAGCGGCCTGCCGCAGGGCAATGAGCTTGCCATCCTCGAGCAATTCCGCGGCAAGATACCGGATGAGGTTTTCACGGCCGAATATAAAAACCCCGCCACCAACGGCTCGGGCAGCGACATCCGCGCCAACCTGACAACCGCCAAGCAATTGCTGGCGGAAGCCGGCTGGGTGATGGGCAAGGACGGTCAGCTGTCTAAGGATGGCCAGCCCTTCAAGTTTGAAATCCTCACCAACAGCGAAGCTTTCGAGCGCTGGACATCGCCCTTCATTGCCAACCTCAAAAAGCTCGGCATCACCGCAACCTTGCGCAATGTAGATACCGCGCAGTACCAGAACCGCATGGACAGCTTTGATTTTGACATGACCGTCAATACTTTCCGCCAGTCGCTGTCGCCCGGTAACGAGCAGCGCGATTCCTGGGGCAGCGAAAAGGCGGATGTGAAGGGCAGCAGCAACATCATCGGCATCAAGAACCCGGTGGTGGACGCGCTGATCGAAAAAATCGTCACCGCCAAAGAACGGCAGGAGCTGCTGGATTACTGCCACGCCCTCGACCGCGTGCTGTTGTTTAACTACTACGTCATTCCGCAATGGTATTACGATGCGTATCGCGTCGCCTATTGGGACAAATTCAGCCGCCCCGCCGTTAGCCCCAAATACGGCCTCGGCGTGCCTGACACGTGGTGGTTTGATGTTGCCAAAGCCGGCGCCGTTGCCGGAAAAGCCGAGACAAAGAAAGAATAACACCAGCCGTGGCCGCCTATATCCTCCGCCGCATATTGCTGATGATACCGACGCTGTTCGGCATCATCCTGCTTAACTTCCTCATCGTGCAGGTCGCCCCGGGCGGACCTGTGGAGCAGATGATTGCGAAGCTGCAGGGCATGGACACATCAGCAACCCAGCGTTTCTCCGGCGGCGGCGGTGATACCGGCGCGCAGTCGCAGCAAGTGCAGCAGATGAATATGTCGAGCGGCGCCAGCAAGTACCGCGGCGCGCAGGGGCTAGACCCCGAGTTCGTCAAAAGCCTCGAAAAGCAGTTCGGTTTTGATAAACCGCTGCATGAGCGATTCTTCCTGATGCTGAAAAACTATCTCTGCTTCGATTTCGGCCAAAGCTATTTCCAGGACCGCAGCGTGATTGCGCTGGTACTGGAAAAAATGCCCGTTTCCATCTCCCTCGGGCTGTGGACGACGCTACTGATGTATCTCATCTCCATCCCCCTCGGCATTCGCAAGGCGGTGAAGGATGGCACGGCGTTTGATATCTGGACTTCCGGCATGATTATCGCGGGTTATGCCATTCCGGGCTTCCTTTTTGCCATCTTCCTCATCGTGGTTTTTGCGGGCGGCAAGTATTTCAATATCTTCCCCCTGCGCGGCCTGACGTCGGATAACTGGAGCGACCTTAGCTGGCCACGACGTATCCTTGATTATTTCTGGCATATGACGCTGCCGGTATTGTCGCTGACCATCAGCGGCTTTGCGGGCCTGACCATCCTCACCAAAAACTCCTTCCTCGAGGAAATCAACAAGCAATACGTGCTGACCGCGCGGGCAAAGGGCCTGCCGGAAGGCCGCATTCTATACCGCCATGTCTTCCGCAACGCGATGTTGATTGTGATTGCGGGCTTCCCTGCGGCCTTGATGGGTATTTTCCTCACCGGTTCGCTGCTGATCGAAACCATATTCTCGCTTGATGGCCTGGGCCTGCTGGGTTTTGAATCCGCGTTAAACCGCGATTACCCCATCATGTTCGGCACGCTGTATATTTTCACGCTGCTCGGCTTCCTCATCAAGCTTGTCAGCGACCTTACCATGACATGGGTTGACCCGCGTATCGACTTCAACGCACAAGGGGGGCGGTCATGACATTGTCACCCATCGCGCAGCGCCGCCTGCAGCAGTTCAAGCGCAACCGCCGCGGTTATTATTCGTTCTGGATTTTCGTCTGGCTGTTCCTGTTCAGCTGCGGCGCGGAAGTAATTGCGAATGATAAGCCCATCGTCGTCAGCTACGATCACGCACTGTACTTTCCCATCCTGAAGTCCTACCCCGAAACCGCTTTTGGCGGTGAATTCGAGACGGAGGCGGATTACCGCGATGCGGTCGTGCAAAAATTGATTACCGACAAGGGCTGGATGATCTGGCCGCCCATCCGCTATTCGTACCAGACCATCAACTATAACCTTTCCGTCCCCGCACCCGCGCCGCCATCGTCCGAAAACCTGCTCGGCACGGACGACCAGGGCAGGGATGTGCTGGCGCGGTTGATTTACGGCTTTCGTATCTCCATCCTGTTCGGCCTCACGCTCACGCTGCTTGGCAGCGCGGTGGGCATGGTGGTCGGCGCAATGGAAGGCTACCTCGGCGGGTTATTCGACCTTTTATCGCAGCGCTTCATTGAAATCTGGTCCGGCATGCCGGTGCTGTTCCTGCTCATCATCATGTCGAGCGTAATTACGCCGGGTTTCTTTACGCTGCTGGGCCTCATGCTGCTGTTTTCGTGGATGACGCTGGTGGATGTTGTGCGGGCAGAATTTTTGAAGGCCCGCAACCTTGATTATATCCGCGCCGCCAAGGCGCTGGGCGTGACGACGCCGGTCATCATGTTCAAGCACGCGCTGCCGAACGCCATGGTTGCGTCCCTTTCCATGATGCCGTTTGTATTGACGGGGTCTATTTCGACGCTCACGGGCCTCGACTTCCTCGGCTTTGGCATGCCGCCGGGGTCGCCGTCGCTGGGCGAGCTGCTGTCGCAGGGAAAAAACAACCTGCAGGCGCCGTGGCTGGGCATTACGGCCTTCTTCTCGCTCGCGATTATGCTGAGCCTTGTCACCTTTGTCGGTGAAGCGGTGCGCGACGCCTTCGACCCGCGCAAGATTTTCAGGGGATAAACATGGCTTTGCTCGACATCAAAAATCTTTCGGTCGATTTCGTCAACGGCAAGTCCGTCATGAACGCAGTAAAGAATATTTCCTTCTCCATCGAAAAGGGCGAAACACTGGCGGTGGTGGGGGAATCCGGCTCCGGCAAGTCGGTGACGGCATTGTCGGTGCTGCAATTGCTGCCGTACCCCACGGCGCGGCACCCCAGCGGTTCCATCACTTTCAAGGGTGAAGAACTGATGGGCGCGTCCGATGCCAAGCTGCGGGCCATCCGCGGCAATAAAATCGCAATGATTTTCCAGGAACCCATGACCTCGCTCAACCCGCTGCACAGCATCGAGCGGCAGATTAGCGAAGTGCTGTTCCTGCACAAAAAAATGCCGCCGGACAAGGCGCGCGCGCGCGTGATTGAATTGCTGGAGCTTGTCGGCCTGTCGCGCCTGACCGGCCGCCTGAATGCCTTCCCGCACGAACTTTCAGGCGGCCAGCGCCAGCGCGTGATGATTGCCATGGCGCTTGCGAATGAACCCGATATTCTGATTGCCGATGAACCGACCACCGCTGTTGACGTAACCGTGCAGGCGCAATTGCTGAAACTGCTGGCTGAACTGCAGCAAAAGCTTGGCATGGCGGTGATGCTGATTACGCATGACCTTAGCATTGTGCGGAAAATGGCAACGCGCGTTGCGGTCATGTACCACGGCGAAATCGTTGAAACGGCGGTAACGGCGCAGCTGTTCGCAAACCCGCAGCACGACTACACCAAAATGCTGCTGGCTGCGCAGCCGAAGGGCACCCCGCAGCCGTTTGACCCCGCAACAGCGCCGATTTTGAAGGCGGAGGATTTAAAAGTTCACTTCCCCGTTAAAACCGGCATTTTCCGCCGCACGACGGATTATGTGCGGGCGGTTGACGGCATCAGCCTTACGCTGCGGCCCGGCCAGACGGTCGGCGTGGTTGGCGAGTCAGGTTCCGGCAAGACGACGCTGGGGCTTGCCATTCTGCGTCTCCTGCAAAGCCAGGGACTGGTGGAATTTGAAGGCCAGGACCTGTCAAAACTTTCCGCCGCAGATATTCGCGCCATGCGGGCGGATATGCAGGTGGTGTTTCAGGACCCTTACGGTTCGCTCTCGCCGCGCCTTGCTGTATCGCAGATTGTGGAGGAAGGGCTGCTGGTCCACTTCCCCAAGCTGACGGCGGCAGAACGTGAAGCGAAGGTGATTGCGGCCTTGCGCGAAGTGGGGCTTGACCCCGAAACGCGCCACCGTTACCCGCATGAATTTTCGGGCGGGCAGCGCCAGCGCATTGCCATTGCACGTGCCATGGTGCTGAGCCCTAAATTCGTCATTCTGGATGAGCCGACATCAGCGCTTGACATGTCGGTGCAGGCGCAGATTGTGGAGCTGCTGCGGAAATTGCAGCGCGATCATAACCTTGCTTATATGTTCATCAGCCATGACCTGCGCGTGGTGCGTGCCATGGCGCATGATGTAATTGTGATGCGTAACGGGCAGGTAGTTGAAAAAGGCCCCACCCAACAGGTGTTTGAACAGCCGCAGCACGATTATACCCGCGCGTTGATTGCGGCGGCGCTGAACATAGAAGTTGCCGGAAGCGTCGCGGCTTAAGGGGCGGGCTGCCACGGTCCTTAACCTTTTTAGCTCAAGTTTTAAGCATTTTTAAACGGACGTTAAACACGCCCGCGTTATACTGAAAGTATGAACGCTGGCGCGCCGGTTTTTTATTCGCGCTAGGACTGCCGGGGGAACGCAAAAACACAAAGAAAAAAAGGCGTTCTAACATGACACATCTCAAGGACTTTCACCTGAAAGACTACAAAGACTACGCGCTGCATTCGGTAGTGTCGCTGGGCGTTGCGGTGCCGCTGCTCTTTTGCGCGGCCACCGGCTTTACCAGTGAAAGCCTGGAGCAGGCAGCCCATGCCGACGCAAACTACGCATCGCCTTATGCCAGCGGGCAGGGCGCTGTGCCGCTGGAATCAACCGAAGGCTGGCAGGTACACCTGCGCACGTTGTGATCGCAATTATTTAGCGCACGTGACGTTTTTCAAGGGAATGGCTTCACCGCCAAGGTAAGCGCCGCCCAGCGTACCCGCAATGGTCGTGGCGGTTTTGCCATGGCCCTTGCCAGCAAGGCTGCCCAGCACGCCGCCGCCCACGCCGCCAACGGCTTTGCCGGCAATGTTGCCATCATCGCAGGCTGGCACGGCTTGCGCGCGTTTTTCGGCCACGACGCGGTCGTTCCAGACAATGTCGGAAGTCTGCTTGCGGCTGGAATGGCTGCTGGCGGTTTGCGGCAGCAGGCTTTGCTTTGTCAGGTAAACGCTGGCCCCTGCGGTGGTCACCAGTAGCAGCGCAACGCCTGCGGCAATAATGTAGGTTTTGCTGTTCTTCATGGCCTGCTCCTTGCCGTTAGCCCCTGAAAAGGCACGCGGAAACTGCCGGGTATTTCCCTTGCAGGAAATACCCGGCGTTAATCCAATGACAGCAGGCGAAAAAGAGTTCCGCGTGAACAGTATCAGGCGGCCTTTTTCTGCTCCGGCGCAGGCGGGTTGTTGAATTTCACCAGCAAATCGGCTTCGGCCAGCTTGGCCTTTTTCAGGTGGTCTTCCTTCACATGACCGTATCCGCGGATATGCTCCGGAATGGCGGCGATGTCGCAGGCGAAGCTGTAGTTGCGGTTATCCAGCTTTTGCAGCAGGTCCTTGATGGTGTTTTTATAGTCGGTGATCAGCTGGCGTTCCATCTTGCGTTCGGCGGTATAGCCGAAAATATCCAGCGGCGTGCCGCGCAAGGGTTTCATTTTTGCCATGACGCGGAACAGCGGCAGAATCCACTGGCCGAATTCCATTTTCTGCAGCTGGCCGGTTACGGGGTCGCGTTTTGCCAGCAGCGGCGGCGCCAGGTTGAACTTCAGCTTCACATCTCCTTCAAACGTATTTTTGAGCTGCGAGAGAAACTGCCCGTCGGTGTAAAGCCGCGCGACTTCATATTCGTCTTTATATGCCATTAGTTTGTAGTAATAGCGCGCCACCGTTTCGGTGAGCTTGCCGGGGTTGCCGCGCACGCGGATTTCCGCTTCACGCACAGCGTCCACCAGCTTTTTGTATTTGTCAGCGTAGCTGCTGTTCTGGTAGCCGGTCAGCGACATCATGCGGCGGTCGATAACTTCTTCGAGCGTCGTTGAGATCTGGCGGTGGCGGTCTGAGCCATCGGCCGTTTTTTTCGGCATGGAGAGTTCCTGCACCTTTTCAAGGTTCCAGGCGGCGCGGCGGCCCCACGCAAAGGCCTGCTGGTTCATTTTCACGCCCACGCCGTTCAGCTCGATCGCCTTCATCAGCGCAGCTTCGGACAGGGGAATATAACCCTTCTGCCATGCAAAGCCGAGCATGAACATGTTGGTCGCAATGGAATCGCCCGACAGTGCGGTGGCGATTTGCGTCGCTTCCAGCGTCACCAGGTTTTTATCGCCGCACATGTTGGCGATGGAGGAAACGACCTGCTTGCCGGGAATGTTCCAGTCCGCCTTGCGGGTGAATTCGCCCGTCTGGGTTTTCTGGGTATTGAGGATAACCTTGGTTTCCTTCTCCATCGTGCCGGCGGGGCGGATTTTGGAGAGGCAGTCGCCGTCCGCCGTCACCAGCATGTCCGCGCCGATGATAACGTCTGCGCCGGCAATGCCGATGCGCACGGTGTTGATATCTTCCGGTGTTTTCGCAATGCGGATGTGGCTGGTGACCGCGCCGCCTTTTTGCGCAAGGCCGGTCTGGTCCATGGTGGTCGCGCCCTTGTTTTCAATGTGCGCCGCCATGGCGATGATCGCGCCGATGGTGACGATGCCCGTGCCGCCAACGCCGGTAACGAGAATGGCGACGGGTGAGGTCATCTCCTGAATAACGGGGCTTGGCATTGCCTTGAAGAAATCGGCAACATCGTCGCCGACTTTGGCGACTTCCGGCTTTTTCAGGCCGCCGCCCAGCACGGTGACGAAGCTGGGGCAGAAGCCTTTCACGCAGGAAAAGTCCTTATTGCAGGTCGATTGGTCAATCTGGCGCTTGCGGCCGAATTCGGTTTCAACCGGCGCGATCGACAGGCAGTTGGATTTTTTGCCGCAGTCGCCGCAGCCTTCACAGGCGCGTTCGTTGACGATGACGCGTTTTGCGGGGTCTTCCATCAGGCCGCGCTTGCGGCGGCGGCGTTTTTCGGCGGCGCAGGTCTGGTCGTAAATCATGATGGTGACGCCGGGCGTTTCGCGCAGCGTGCGTTGAATCTGGTCAAGGTTGTCGCGGTGGTCGATGATGATGCCCGGCGGGAATTCGCTGCGGTTGGTGTATTTCCACGGCTCGTCCGAGACGATGTAGATGGTCTTTGCGCCTTCGGCATAGACCTGATGCGCCACCATCGGCACGGTCAGTTGCCCGTCAACCGGCTGCCCGCCCGTCATGGCGACGGCGTCGTTATAAAGAATTTTATAGGTGATGTTGCTTTTCGCCGCGATGGACTGGCGAATGGCAAGCAGGCCGGAGTGGAAATACGTGCCGTCCCCAAGGTTTGAGAAAACGTGTTTTTCATCCGTAAACGGTTGCTGGCCCACCCACGGCACGCCCTCGCCGCCCATTTGGGTGAACATGTAGGTGGAGCGGTCCATCCACATCGCCATGTAATGGCAGCCAATGCCCGCAAGGGCGCGCGAGCCTTCCGGCACGACAGTCGAGGTGTTGTGCGGGCAGCCCGAGCAATACCACGGCATGCGCACAACGGGGGAGGGCTGGCCCTTCAGGTCGAAGTTTTTGTGGATGATCGCCATGCGGTCGGTGAACGACGACGTATCGGTCAAGGGGGCAAGGCGCTTCAGCAGCGCATCGGCAATCTGGCCCGGCGACAGTTCATAGGTTTCGGGCAGCAGGGGCGCGCCGCGCTCATCTGTTTTACCGGTCACGCGCGGGCGCTTATCAGCGGGCAGGTTGAACAGGTATTTCTTGATCTGCTCTTCAATCACGCCGCGTTTTTCTTCGACAACGAAAAGCTCTTCAACTTCGGATGCAAGGCGCAGGATGCCCTGCGGCTCCAGCGGCCAGACGAGGGCGACTTTATAAACCGCAATGCCCATTTCCTCGGCGCGTTTTTTGGGGATGCCGAGGTCGTCAAGCGCCTGCATCGTGTCCATCCACGCCTTGCCGGTCGCGACAATGGCGATGCGCTTTTTGGCGGGGTTCAGCGTCAGGCGGTCAAGGCCGTTGGCGCGGGCATAGGCCTGTGCTGCCGGCAGCTTCCAGTTCACAAGGCGCTCTTCCTGCGCCACGGGCGGGTCATACCAGCGGATGTTGAGGCCGTCTTTCGGCATCTCGAAATCGGTCGGGCGGTTGAAGGTGAGCGCAAACGGGTCGGTATTGACGGAGGCCGAACTGTCCGCGAAATCGGAAATCACTTTAAACGCCGTCCACGCGCCGGAATAGCGGCTCATGGCAATGCCGTGCAGGCCAAGGTTCAGCGCATCGTCAATGCCGGCGGGGTGCAGCACGGGGATCATGGCGTGCATAAACGCCTGTTCCGACTGGTGCGGGAAGGTGGAAGATTTGCAGGCGTGGTCATCCCCCGCCAGCGCCAGCACGCCGCCGTGCTTCGATGATCCTGCGGCGTTCGCGTGCTTCAATACGTCGATGGAGCGGTCAACGCCCGGGCCCTTGCCGTACCACATGCCGACGATGCCATCGTAGCGGGAGCCGGGGCCAAGGTTCAGCTGCTGGCTGCCCCAGACGGCGGTGGCGCCAAGGTCTTCGTTGACGGCGGGCACGAACTTGATTTCATGCGGACCGGTAAATTTTTTTGCAGCGGCGAGGGCCTGGTCAAGCCCGCCCAGCGGCGAACCGCGATAGCCGGAAATGAAGGTTGCGGTTTTAAGGCCGGCGGCGCGATCCAGCTCGAACTGCATCAGGGGGATGCGCACCAGCGCGTGCATGCCGTTCAAATAAATACGTCCCGATGTCTCGGTGTATTTGTCGTCCAGAGTGACCGCGTCCCGCATCGCCCGTACCCCTTATCCGGCAGCCCTCCTGAATCGGTTTGGGCGTGCCGCTGTTATTCGTGATTCTTCCGATAAAAGTTAAGGTAGTGTCCGCACCCCCTGTGCGCAACTTAATTTCGTTCAAAGTTGCCATAAAAAAGCATTAAAAAACTGCGAAATTTCAAGCCTTTGAGCATGTTTATTGTGCTGCGATGCACCATGCCAGCGCGTGGCAGTGCGGGCCAAAAGGGCCGAAGATAATGCTTCCCCTGTCTTCCCGCCTTGTGTTACAACTTGCTCCACTTTACGGATTAACAAGATAGCGATATTGGGAAGGGGTGATTACCATCGTACAGGTCATCGTACGCGATAACAACGTCGATCAGGCTTTGCGCGCATTGAAGAAAAAAATGCAGCGTGAAGGTCTCTTCCGCGAAATGAAACTTCGCCGCCACTATGAAAAGCCTTCTGTGAAGAAGGCCCGCGAGAAGTCGGAAGCAGTCAGACGCCATCGTAAGCTCGAGCGCAAACGCAAAGAGCGCGACGGCGAGTGATTTGACATTATCGATCACCGCTTGAACTAAAACAAAGGGTCCGCGCGTTACGCCGGACCCTTTCGCTTTTCCGGCATAAGCTTCCGCAATAAAAAAGCCGCCCGGTTAAAGGGGCGGCTTTTTATTTTTAGCGAGATATGGGTTAAGCAGATTTCTTTTCCGCAGCCTTGCCATTCTTTACGGCATGCTTAATCGCCTCGGCGGTAATCTGGAAGGCAATCTTCTCAATCGCGTTGCGCGCATCCACGCGAAGGGAAGCAGGCAGGCGGTTGCCGTTTTTCTTGGCAAAGGCGCCAAGCTCGGCGGTGTAGGATGACACTAAGCGGCTCACTTCCAGCTTCACCGGGTTCTTCGCATCTTTGTCTTTCAGCGCGGCGGTAATAGCGGCGGCATCCAGCGTGCGGAACTCCACCTTCGCGCTTTCAAACTTCATCATCGGCATTTTCGCGCGCTGCTGCCGCTGCGCCACCGCCATCTTCAATCCCGCTTCAAAACACGCCGTCACAAATTCCTTCGCAGATTTTTCCCCGCGCAGCTTCTCGATCATCTCAAGCTGGCCTTTGTCTTTAATCTCGATGGTCGTTTTCATGATTTGTCGTCCCTTGTTAGGAGAAAATGATTTTCAGGTATTCTGCAGCGGTTTCGGGAGTTCTGCAAGCTAGCCTTGCGGCTTCAACGCTTTCTTCCCGGTGCCGCCGAGGACAGTGGTGGCATCTGCTGTGCCGCCGAGGGTGGTGAAGGCTTGCAGGGCTTTTTGCAGGGCGGGTTCGGCGATGTTGTCGAAGCTGTCGGGCGGGGTGGCGGTTTCGGCGCCGGTCTTCAGGTTTTCGGTAATGGTCAGGCGCTCCCGGCTTTCGAAATTGAAAATTTCCGTGAGGCGGCGGCCCAGGGCGGGCCAGTTGCCGATGTAGGCGACGCGGGCATCGCCCAGGCGCATCCAGTCTTCGGTGCCGCCGGTGGTCGTGGCGGCGGAAAGGGTGGGGGCCTGCGGCGTTGCGGCATCCACCGTGGTTTTCTCGGCGGCGGCGAGAATGTCGATGAGCGTAATGGCCTGCCGGTCGCGCGCGACCATGAGTGGCGTTTGCCCGTCGTTGTTGCGAATATCAAGCCGCGCGCCATTTTCGGCAAGGTATTCGACAACCGTATTGCGCCCGTAGCTGACGGCAAGGTGCAGCGCTGCCGCGCCGCTGGAGGGATCGCGCGCGTTGATGTCCGCGCCCTTTTCCAGCAGCAGGCGCGCGATGTCGGCGCTGCTTGCCATGCCGGCGTAATACATCGGCAGGTTGCCGTTGCCATCGGGCTTGTTCACGTCGCCGCCGTTGTCCAGCAGCAGCGATAGCAGCTGGCTGTTGCCGCGCTTGACGGCGGCATTGACGAGGTCGCCTTCCGATATATCCGCGCCGTGCGCGATTAATAGCTGCATCACCTTGGCGTTGCTGCGGTTGACTGCGCGAATGGCGGGCGTGCCGCCGCCGTAGGCCGCAAGGTTCGGGTCCGCCGTTGCCGCCAGCAGCGCTTCCGCGATTGCCGTGTTATTGTTGCTGATGGCGGTGAGAAGCGGCGTTTCACCTGAAGCGTTCTGTGCATTCACGGCAGCGCCCGCCGCAATCAGCAGTTTTGCCGAGGCTATGTTTCTATTGCCGGCGGCGGCGAGGATAAGCGGCGTATTGCCCTTCTTGTCCTTGATAGCCGTGTAATAGGCGGCGTCCCGCGCAAGATAGCGTTCTACCAGCGCGGTATGGCCCTTGGCAATCGCCTTGAAAAAACCGGCATCCGTGTACATCAGCGGCATGGTCTTGCTTCGCTTTCAAATATGCTTTTCGAGAATAGGCGCACTATAGAAAATAACCCCGCGCCTGTCAAAACCTTCCATAAGAAAACGGGTTAGCCTGTAACCCAAGCTAACCCGTTTTAAAGTATAAGTTTATTAAGGTCGTTACCGGCCCATCTTCGGCCCGTTGCCGGGTTTGGGCGGGGCGGATTTTTGAATCGGCTCGGTCGATTTCTTGAGGAAGTCGGCGGCCTTCGCATCCACCTTTTCAACGAGCGGCAACAGCGTGTTTTTGACGCGGTCATGATAATCGTTGAGCCAGCGCAGCTCTGCATCATCCAGCAGTGACGGTTCAATCAGGTTGCGGTCGATGGGGGCGAGGGTCAGCGTGTCAAAAGCGAGCAGCTTCTTGCCGTCAGCATCCTTCTTGCCGGTATCGACGACCGTGACAAGGTTTTCAATGCGGATGCCGTATTCGCCTTCCTTGTAATAGCCGGGTTCGTTCGAAATAATCATGCCGGCTTCCAGCGGCACGGTGGTCGCACGTGGCGAAATGCCGCAGGGGCCCTCATGCACGGAAAGGTAGCTGCCGACGCCGTGGCCGGTGCCGTGCGCGTAATCAAGCCCGACTTCCTTTAGGGCCTTGCGGGCTTTTTCATCCAGCGTTGCGCCGACGGTGCCTTCGGGGAAGACGGCCATGGCGACCTGAATATGGCCTTTCAAGACGCGGGTGAAGTTTTCCTTCATTTCGGCGGAGACGTTATCGACCGCGACGGTGCGGGTGATGTCGGTCGTGCCATCAAGGTATTGCGCGCCTGAATCGCACAGGTAGACGGGGCCGGACAGCAGCGGCTGGTTGGTGCGCGGGGTGGAACGGTAATGCACAATTGCGCCATTGCCGCCGGAGCCTGAAATGGTATCGAAGCTGAGGCCGCGGAAATGCTGGCCTTCCGCGCGAATGTTTTGCAGCAGCTCGGTTGCCGACAGTTCATCATGCTTTGCCGCATCGCCCTGGCCGAGGATGGAGGACAGGAAGCGCGTAATGGCAACGCCATCGCGGATATGCGCGTTGATGGTGCCTTCAATTTCAACGGCGTTTTTTTTCGCCTTCATCAATTGGAGCGGGCTTTTGTCTGCATAGGGCGTTGCGCCGGCTTCCTTGATGATCTCAACAACCTTCACGGGAGCGGAGCCGGGATCAACCCAGATTTTTTTGCCGCCCATGGCGAGCGTTTCAATGGCGCCCGCGAAATCGGCAAGGTCATGCACACGCACATCGCTGCCGATCCAGTTGCGGGTTTCATCAGTCAGCTTGCGGCTGTCGATGAACCAGTCAACGCTGCCGTCTTTGTGCGCCAGCGCGTAGGACAGCGCGAAGGGCGTGCAGGGCACGTCGCCGCCGCGAATGTTGAGCAGCCAGCAGGTTTCTTCCGGCAGGGTAATGGCAATGGCATCCGCATCCTTGGCAGTAAGGGCGGCGGCAAGTTCCGCGCGCTTCACGATTGAATCGATGCCGGAAAATTCAAGCGGCTGCGGCACCACGGGCGCGAGCGGGGCGGGCGGCTGGTCCTTCCATGCGGCATCCAGCGGGTTGTCGTTCAACAACACCAGCGTACCACCTGCTTTTTCAACCGCATCGCGCATGCGCTTTACTTCGTTGGGCGTATGCACCCACGGGTCGATGCCGAATTTGGCGCCCTTGGGCAAATTCTTTTCAATCCATTCGGTCGGCGACATGGTGGGCGTGGCGCCCTGGCCTTCGGAGACGCTGCAAATATCAAACTTTGCGGCATCCACCTGGTCGCGGGCCTGCAATGTGTAGCGGCCATCGGTGAAGAAGGCGGCTTTGTCGGCCAGCGCGACGGCGAAACCGGCGGAGCCTGTGAATTCGGTCAGCCATGCAAGCCGGTCGGCGCGCGCGGGCACGTATTCACCCTGGAATTCATCTGCGCGGGGAATAAAAAAGCCGTCAACGCCGCGCTTTTTCAGTTCGGCGCGCAGGTCCGCCAGCTTGTCCTGCTTCACGTTATTCTGGTTGGCGGCAAGCTGCTCTTTCAGCGCGGTCAGCTGCTGCACGGTTTCGGCGTGCGCGCCAATTTTGAAAAGGCGTGTCCAGCGGGTGGGTTCGCCCAAATCTTCGGGCGCGGCGTTGATACCGCGCAGCGCTTCCTTGATTTCGGCTACATCGCGTTTTTCGCCCGCAGCCGACAGCAGGGATTTCAGGTGTTCGTCGCCTTTATAAGCCATGACTTATTTCTCCAGACAGAACCATGTGATTTCGTGCTTGTTATTATAAAGATGGCAGGCCGAACTGCCAGCAATTTCAAGGAAATTTTGTGTCATTTTAAAATCCGTCTCGCCCTGGAATTTAATGGTCGTGACGAAGTTTCTGGCAAGCCCGGCATCGCGCCATTCGTTGATCAGGCGCAGCAAACGTTCGGGGTAGCAGATAATGTCGGAGAACAGCCAGTCCACCGGCCCAACGTCCTGCGGGCGCAGGCCAAAGGCGGATTGTTCAAGGTGCTTCACGCGCGGCAGCGCCGCAATGTTGGGCGCCAGCGGCGCTTTATCCACGCTGATCACCTGTGCGCCAAGCCCCTGCAACACCCATGTCCACCCGCCGGGGGAGGAGCCGAAATCAACGCAGGTTTCGCCCGCCTGCGGCATTTTTCCGGCGCGGGTCAGCGCTTCCCACAGCTTCAAATAAGCGCGGTTGGGCGGGTTGTCTTTGTCTTCTTCAAAAATATACGCGCCATTGGCAACGGGCGCGGTGCAGGCGGCGGAAGCGAAAATCAGGTTTTCTTCCACCAGCGTCCAGCTGCCCAGCGGCGCTTGCGGCGGCAGGGCGGGGAACTTCAGCGGTTTTGCCGATACGTGCGGCAGCTTTTCGGCAATCAGCTTGCTGCGGCGGTGGAATTCATGTTCGTAATGCGACCAGTTGCGCTGAATATCCTTCAGCTTTTTCGCACCGTCGCCGATGGATGATATTTCGATCAGCTGCGGCGCAAGCCACGTGTTCTCCGCCCAGACAAGCTGGCGCGGCGGGGCCTTGGTAATAACAAGGCGGCCAAAGGTTTCGTGCTCCCCGCCAATTTCGGCGATGAGGTCATCGATAAAGCCTTCGGGGGCAAAGTAGGCGGCGCCATAGGTTGTCATGCAGGAAGCTTATCGTTAAGGCTGCTTGGGCGCAAGGCGCGGCGCGGTTTTTTGCAGGCGCCGGCCATTGTCAAATACGCCCAGCGCGTCGTTGCTGTTAATAACGTCATTGCGGGCGCAGTGCCGGATGATTTCTTCGGCCAGCTTTACCAGCGCGTCATTATCATCTTTAAGGTCGTAGGATTTGTGGCGGATGACGCTGTCGATGCTGTCATCCTTCAGCTTGCCTTCAACGCCGTTGAAGCGGATGTCGAATTCGGAAATTGCCAGCTTCACCACGTTCTGGTTGCCTTCCTTGGTGGCAATGCCGACAAGGCGGTGAATGGGGCCCATGCGCAAAATGCCGCTGACCGGCACGGTAAGCCCGCCGGTTTCAAACAGGCTGAAGGCCTGCTCCGACGCATCGCCGAAAAGGGTCAGCTCAACATCCAGCCCCGCGCCTTGCAGGTCGCCAATAAGGCGGCTGAGGTCTTTCACGGCGGTATCAAGCCCTGTTTTGCCGGCAAACGCGCCAAATTTTTCGCGCTGATTGTTGAACTCCGCGCTTATTTCCGAGGCATTCAGGTGTCGCATCCGGCTTTGAACCTTTGGTCTTTAATAAGGTGATTTTCGCGCACATCATAGCAGGGCAGCGAAGCTGCGCAAGGTGGAATATGAAAACATGCTTTGTGGCTGATATGAAAATTTTGTTCCCCCTCGCTCAAGGCCCCAATAACTTGTATAAATGCAGGGCAATTAGCGAAGGAATTAAGCTTATGAAAAATGGACATGCCGCAGTCGTTGAAACCCCTGCCACCCATACCTTCAACACCAGCATTTTGCGCGAATACGACATTCGCGGCACCGTTGGCGAGACATTGAAGGAGGCGGATTGCTATTTCATCGGCCGCGCCTTCGGCACCATGCTCCGCCGCACGCAGAACGGTAAAAGCGTTGCGGTCGGTTTTGACGGCCGCGCCAGTTCGCGCCCCTTCGCCGACAATGTTATTCGCGGGTTGATGGACTGCGGCCTGACGGTTGAAGACGTCGGCGTCGGCCCCACGCCCATGGTTTACTTCGCCATGAAATCGCGCAAGCTGGATGCCGCCGTGGTCATCACCGGCTCGCACAGCCCCTTAAGCTACAACGGCGTCAAAATGGCCTATTATAACGGCCCCTTCTACGGCGCAATGGTGCAGGAAATCGGCAAGCTTGCCGCCGCCGGTGATTTTGAATCCGGCACGGGCAGCGTTGCCACGGTCGATGTGCAGGATGCCTACGTTGACCGCATGCTGCAGGACTACCACGGCACGAAAGATTTGAAAGTCGCCTGGGACATGGGCAACGGCGCCGCCGGTGAAATCATTCGCCGCCTTACCAAAAAACTGCCCGGCAAGCACGTGCTGCTGTTTGATGATATTGATGCCAACTTCCCCAACCACCACCCCGACCCGACTGTCGCCAAGAACCTTGTCGACCTGCAAAAAGCGGTGAAAGACAACGGCTGCGACATTGGCATCGGCTTTGATGGTGATGCCGACCGTATCGGCGCGATTGATGAAAATGCCACCATCATCTGGGCGGATATCCTCATGGCGGTTTATGCCGCCGAAGTTTTAAAAACCCACCCCGGCGCGACAATTATTGCCGACGTGAAATGCAGCCGCGTGCTGTTCGACGAAGTGGCGCGCCTTGGCGGAAAGCCGCTGATGTGGAATACCGGCCACTCGCTCATCAAGGCGAAAATGCTGGAAACGAAATCCCCCCTCGGCGGCGAGCTTGCCGGCCACATCTGCTTCGCCGATAAATATTACGGCTTTGATGATGCGCCCTATTGCGCCGTGCGTCTGCTGAACATCCTTTCCACCGCCGGCAAAAAACTGTCGGAAATGGTGGCGCACCTGCCCAAAATGCACAACACGCCGGAATACCGCTTCCACGTGCCGGCAGACCGCAAATTCCACATCGCGCCCGAAATCAAAACCCGCCTCAAGGCCGCGAATTTGCAGGATACCGAGATTAACGATATTGATGGTGTGCGCGTGACAACGCCTGACGGCTGGTGGCTGATGCGCCCTTCAAATACCGAAGATTTGCTGACCATCCGCGCCGAGGGCTTCACCGAAGCGGGGCTTGAAAAGCTGAAAAGCCAGCTGGTGGACCAACTGTCGCAAAGCGGCATCGGCTCGCCTTTCTAAACAAAATTACGGCCAATTTTTACAAGGAGCTACCGATACAATGGACGTTCTGCTGCACCCCCGCGTAACCGAGCTTATCGCTTCCCGCATCTGCCATGACCTTGTCAGCCCCGTCGGCGCTGTCAATAACGGCGTCGAGCTGATGCAGGAGCTGGGCGATGATGCAGGCGAAGAAGCAGCGCAGCTGATTGCGGATTCCGCGCAGCAGGCCTCCATCCGCCTGAAAGCCTTCCGCCTTTCCTATGGCGCCGCGGGCACCGATAAAAACGTCGGCTTCAAGGACATTCGCGAAGCTTTCACCGACCTTCTGAAGGCCGGGCGCATTCAGGTGGAATTCGAGCCTGACCTTGGCGTTAAATTTTCCATGCCGCCGCGCGGCTTTTTTAAAGTTCTGCTCAACCTGCTGGTCATGGCGGAAGAATGCAACCACGGCGAAGGTAAAATCACCGTTTCCGCCATGGATGGCAATAAGGGCATGAAGGTGCTGGTCACCGGGCGCAACCCCGGTTTCCGCGACGGTGCTGAAGCTGCCCTGCGCGGCGAAACGAACCCTGAAGAGCTCGACCCGCGCTCCGTCCATGCCTATATCACGGGCAGGTTCGCGGCGCTTTTCGACCTAAAGCTGACATGGGGCGCGCAGTCTGATTTGGGCCGGGTCGAATTCCAGCTCGCGTTCTAAGGCGCGTCTCCGCCCGCCTTGCGGGCGGCATTTAAAATTTTATTTTGCGTTTTGATTACGGGCGTATGCAACGCAGCGTTGCCCGCAACAAAACCTTAATCCTTTCGCGGCATCCTTGAACAAGGAGATGCCGATCATGGATGATTTGCTGCAGGAATTTTTGACGGACACGACCGAAAACCTCGGCGCGCTGGACCTCGACCTTGTGCAGCTTGAACAAAATCCGCGTAATGCTGAACTTATCGCCCGCATCTTCCGTCTTGTCCATACCGTCAAGGGCAACTGCGGCTTTCTTAACCTGCCGCGACTTGAAAATGTGGCCCACCATGCCGAAGGCGTGCTGGGCCGCTACCGCAGCGGCGCGCTGACCGTCACGCCGGATTCCGTCTCCGTCATTCTGCAATCGCTTGACCGCATCAAATCTATCGTCGGCGGCCTTGCCGCAACCGGCAATGAACCGGCGGGGGATGATACTGCGCTTATCCATCTGCTTGACCTTATCGGCACCGCGCCGGAACCGGCAGTGCCGCCACCCGCGACGTTAAGCGCGGAAGACATTGCCGCACGCACCCTGCGCATCCATGTCGATACGCTGGAAGACATTATGACGGTGGTCAGCGAACTGGTCCTGACGCGCAACCAGCTGGAACAGGCGCGGCTGGCGGGCGGCGTACCCGCATTTCACGCGCCGCTCGACCGCCTTAGCCGTGCCGTCACGCAATTGCAGGACAGCGTCATGCGCGCGCGGTTGCAGCCGTTGCAAAACGCGCTCGCCCGCCTGCCGCGCCTGGTGCGCGACCTTGCCGCCGACCTTAACAAAAAAATCCGTCTCGATATCAAGGGCGAAGATACCGAGCTGGACCGGCAGGTGCTGGAGCTAGTGCGTGACCCGCTGACGCATCTTGTGCGCAATGCCGCCGACCATGGCATTGAAACGCCTGCCGCCCGCGCCGCCGTGGGCAAAGCGCCTGAAGGCATCATCCGCATCCATGCCCGTCATGCGGGCGGACAGGTAATTATTGATGTGTCGGATGACGGGCGCGGCTTTTCTATCCCCGCCATCAGCCGCAAGGCGCTAGAAAAAGGGCTGGTCACGCCCGACAAACTGCGCGCTATGACCGACAGGCAGGTGCAGGAACTTGTTTTCACCGCCGGTTTTTCGACAGCCGAAAGCATCAGCGCCGTTTCCGGTCGCGGCGTTGGCATGGATGTTGTGCGTGCCAACCTCGATAAAATGGGCGGCACGATCGATATACATACCATCGCGGGGGAGGGAACTAAATTCACCCTGCGCATCCCCCTTACCATCGCCATCGTTCCCGCGCTCATTTTCTCCATCGGCGGCGCGCGCTACGCCATGGCGCAGGCCCATGTGCAGGAAGTTTTGCAGTTGGCACAAAGCAGCAAGCACAAAATTGAAACAATCGCAGGGGCAGGGTTTTTGCGGTTGCGCAGCCAAATGCTGCCAATTGTGGATTTGCGGGGTGTTTCCGGCAATGTTTCTTCATCCGGCACATATGTGCTGGTCATCAGCGGCACAGGCGGCAGTTATGGCCTGCTGGCGGATGATATTTCCGGCACTGAAGAAATCGTCGTAAAACCTGTGGCGCGTCTATTGCGCCATGTGCGGCTTTACGCGGGCAATGCCGTGCTGGGTGATGGCGGCGTTGCCTTTATCCTTGACCCTGCCGCCGTGCCCATCGCTGCGGGCGTGGAACCAGCGGCGGATAAAAAGTCGCCTCCCGTCGCGCCCATGGCGCAACAGCATTATTTACTGCTGCGTCTGAACGGTGCGGATTGCGCATTGCCGCTGGATGATGTCAGCCAGCTGGCGCGGCTGCAGCCCGGCATGATTGAACGCACGGCTTTCCGTGCCGTTATCCAGCAGGGGCAGGGCATGACACCTGTTTTACATGCCGTTAAAAATGCGGCCGGGAATAAAAAAATTATCTACCTGCATCATAACGGCCAGCAGGCGGCCATGGTGGTGGATGACTTGCTGGATATTGTTGCCGCCCTGCCAAACCTGACGCCCCCGCCGCAGCCGCAGGCTGGCCTTGCGGGCAGCGCTGTAATTGCGGGCCGTGCGCTGGATGTGCTGGATGCCGCGTATTTCATCGCCCTTGCGCAGAAAGGCGGCGGCTATGCAGGGGGCTGATGCCTATTTAAGTTTCCGCATGGATGACCAAAGCTGCTGCCTGCCCGTGAGCATGGTGCAGGGTGTTGTGCAGCGGTTGCCGGATGTGTCACGCGCGGCGCTTGCGCCTGCGGCTGTTGTGGGCATTACGCATTTGCGCGGGCGCATCGCGGCAATCATCAGCCTGCGGCGGCACCTTGGGTTGCCGGAAGAACAGCAGGGTGCACCCGCCCACATCGTGGCGGAATACAAAGGCGATTTATATTGCCTTGGCGTTGACGCTGTGGATGCTGTTATTCACCTGAACGCCGCCGCCCTCACACCGCCGCCACGGCACTTAACGATGGCCTGGAAAACGATCGTCAGCGGCGTCGTTACCCAAGGCAATGATACGTTTGCATTGCTGGATTTAACTGGCTTGCTGGAAGAACAAGGGCTGGAGGCTGCTTCATGACCACCTGTCTTATCGTCGACGACAGTGCAATTGTGCGTAAGGTCGCAACGCAAATGGCAAAAGACATTGGTCTTGACTGCCGCGTTGCCTTTGATGGCGCGGAAGCGCTGGCCGCCTGCGATATAACGATGCCGGACGTTATGTTGCTGGACTGGAACATGCCCGTGATGGATGGGCTTGCGTGCGTGCGTGCCCTGCGGGCGCGGGCTGGTGGCCCCGCTGTGAAAGTCATTTTTTGCACCACGCAAAACGAAATAGATCAGGTGGCTGAAGCGTTGGCTGCGGGGGCTGATGAATACCTGATGAAGCCATTTGACCGTGAAACCCTGAAGGGCAAGCTGCGGCAGATTGGCGTGCTGTAGCATGGTTGCGGCGCCCGAAATACCGGCGGTTTTACGCGTGATGGTGGTGGATGATTCCAGCGTCGTGCGTGGTTTTTTAACGCGGTTCCTGGAGGAAGATCCCGCCATTCGCGTCATCATCGCCGCGCCGGATGGCAGGCAGGCTTTAAAGGAAATGATGCTGACGCCGCCGGATGTCGCCATTCTCGACATCGACATGCCCGTGATGGATGGCCTGACGGCGCTGCCCTTGATGCTCGAGCGGCAGCCGGGCTTGCCCGTTATCATCGCTTCCACCCGCACGCGCGAAAATGCGGCGCTGGCGCTGACCTGCCTTCGAATGGGCGCGGCGGAGGTAATGGCAAAACCCACAGCGCAGGAAATGGCAGCGCAGGATATCGCCTTGCCCGGCGAAGGGTTTCGCGCCGCGCTGCTGGCGAAGGTAAAAAGCCTTGGCAATATCGGCGCGGCGACGGCACATCTTGACCAAGCTATTGATGAAAAAACGGCTTCGGCGCCCGCATATACGGGGCGTGTCGAAGCTGTGGCCATTTGCAGTTCCACCGGCGGGCCGCAGGCTTTGCTAACGCTTTTTGCGGGGCTTTCCGGCCCGTTGCCCGTGCCGGTGTTTATTACACAGCATATGCCTGCCACCTTTACCACTGTACTGGCCGAAAATATTGCGGCTGTTTCCGGCCTTGCCTGCCATGAGGCAGTGGAGGGGGAGGGCGTGCGTAGCGGCCGCATTTACATTGCCCCCGGTGATTACCATTTGCTGGTGCGGGTGGTGGCAGGCAGTAAAACAATAACGCTTGGCCGCCAGCCGCCGGAAAATTTCTGCCGGCCGGCGGCGGATACCATGCTGCGCAGCCTTGCTGCTGCCTACGGCCCGCGTGTTTTGACGCTGGTGCTGACGGGAATGGGCGCAGACGGGTTGGCGGGGTGCCGCGCCCTGCATGCCCTGGGCGCGCCGGTTGTGGCACAGGATAAACAATCCAGCATCGTCTGGGGCATGCCGGGCGCTGTTGCCGGAGCGGGGCTTTGCACGGACGTATTGCCGCTGGCGGAAATGCCCGCACTGCTGCGCCGCTACACGGGCGGTGCGCCATGAACCTTCACCCGCAGGATTTCCGTTTTTTTGCCGATTTGCTAAAACGTGAATCCGGCCTGTCGCTGACGGCGGATAAAACTTACCTGCTGGAATCCCGGCTGCAGCCTGTCGTCAACCGTCATGCGCTTGACGGTATTGCAGGGCTGGCCCACCGTCTGCGCGGGGGTGGCACGGCGTTATTGCTGCGCGATGTGGTGGAGGCGATGGCAACTTGCGAAACCTCGTTCTTTCGCGACATGACGCCGTTTGACACGTTGCGCGACAAGGTTATTCCCGCCCTTGCCGCGGCGCGCGGGCGGGAAAAATATTTACGGATCTGGTCCGCCGCCTGTGCCAGCGGGCAGGAACCGTATTCGATCGCCATGCTGCTTAAAAACCACCCGCTGCTGCAGGGCTGGCGGTTTGAAATCGAGGCATCTGACATATCGGAAGATATTCTGAATGTCGCACGTGCCGGCAGCTATTCGCAGTTCGAGATACAGCGCGGCCTGCCCGCCGCCTTGCTGGTGCGGCACTTCACCAAGGACGGCGAAAGGTATGTGGTAAAGCCCGATATAAAAGCGCACGTACGCTTCCTGCGCCGCAACCTGCTGGCGGGCACCTACGGCCTTGGCGTGTTTGACTTTATTTTTTGCCGCAACGTCATGATTTATTTCGATGCAGCGGATAAACGCCGCGTGCTTCAGTCCCTGCAGGGGGCGCTGCGGCGGGATGGCGCGCTGTTTTTAGGCGGCGCGGAAACAGTCATGGGCCTCAGCGACCATTTCCGCCCCATGCCGGGCGGGGCGGGCGCTTACATTTTAGCGGAGGCATAAAAAAACGGCGGGGTTTAATGCCCGCCGTTTTTTTATTCTTTAGAAGATTAAGCGTTGGCGCTTTCCTTCACGGCGCCGGTCGGGTCGCGCAGCACATAGCCGCGGCCCCAGACGGTTTCGATGCAACCGCCGCCGTCGGGCGTGATTTTCTCGATCTTTTTGCGCAGTTTGCAGATAAAGACGTCGATGATTTTGACTTCAGGTTCGTCCATACCGCCGTAAAGGTGGTTGAGGAACATTTCCTTCGTCAGCGTCGAGCCTTTGCGCAGGGAAAGAAGTTCGATAATGCCGTATTCCTTGGAAGTGAGGTGGAGCTGTTTGGAATCCACTTCAACCGTGCGTGCATCCAGGTTGACCTGGATGGGGCCGGTTTTGATGATGCTTTGCGAATGCCCCTTGGAACGGCGGACGATGGCCTGAATACGCGCCATCAGCTCGCGCTTGTCGAAAGGTTTCGTCAAATAATCGTCCGCGCCGAAGCCGAGGCCTTTCAGCTTGCTATCCAGCTCCGACAGGCCGGAGAGGATGAGAATCGGCGTTTCAACCTTCGCGGCGCGCAGGCGCTTTAGCACCTCGTAACCGTCAAGGTCCGGCAGCATCAGGTCGAGAATGATGATGTCGTATTCATACAGCTTGCCGATTTCAAGGCCGTCTTCGCCCATATCGGTCGTATCGACGACATAGCCGTCAGACTTCAGCATCAGTTCGATGCTTTTTGCTGTGGATTGATCGTCTTCAATAAGCAAAACCCGCATAGCGCCAATTCCCCTTTTTTAAGCCCTTTGAGTGGTTACCCAGTTAATCAATGCTTAGTGTAGCTGAATCAGTCTTTAACTCTCCCTTACAGTATAACATGATTGTTAATAAAGGTTAAAAATAGTTGGACTATTTCAGTCCTATGGCAAAAAAAGACCAATATTTTCAAAGATAAATCAGATTCATTCTTCTACCCGAAATATGCGATAATGTAGTGGGAAGCAGGGGAAGGCACATGAATTCGGGCCATAATTTTATCGAAAACTTAACCGATAGCATTGGCGAACTTGCCAATTACCAGCTTTTCGGCAGGGTCACCAAAATCCTCGGCATGCTGGTCGAAATCGGCGGCGTGGAAATGGAGCTTGCCATTGGCGACCGCTGCAATTTGCGCCCGCGCGGCGCAGACCCTATTCCGTGCGAAGTTGTCGGCTTCCGTGAAGGCCATGCGCTGGTCATGCCCTTCAAACCGCTTGATCGCGTGGGCCTTGGCTGCCGCGCTGAAGTGGCGCCTGCGCAGCCCGCCGTCTATCCGAGCATGAGCTGGCTTGGCCGCGTCATCAACGCCTTCGGCGAACCGATCGACGGCAAGGGCCCCCTGCTGCAGGGTGAAGAACATATGCTGCTGCGCAACCGCCCGCCAGCCGCGCACGACCGCAAGCGCCTTGGCGATAAGCTTGACCTTGGCGTGCGCGCCATCAACTGCTTCCTTTCCACCACGCGCGGGCAGCGCATGGGCATCTTCGCGGGCTCCGGTGTTGGTAAATCTGTGATGATGTCGATGCTGGCGCGTTATACCGAAGCCGAAGTTTCCGTGATCGGGCTGATTGGTGAACGTGGACGCGAGGTGCAGGAATTTCTTGAAGACGACCTTGGCGCGGAAGGTCTGGCGCGCAGCGTCGTCATCGTGTCAACGTCGGATGAATCACCGCTGATGCGACGGCAGGCCGCGTATTTGACGCTGGCGGTGGCGGAATATTTCCGCGACCAGAACAAGCAAGTGCTGTGCATGATGGACAGCGTGACGCGCTTTGCCATGGCGCAGCGTGAAATTGGCCTTTCGGCGGGAGAACCGCCGACCAGCAAAGGCTACCCGCCCACGACGTTTTCCGAACTCGCGAAGCTGCTGGAGCGCGCGGGGCCGGGCGTAAAGGGCAAGGGCGACATTACCGCCTATTTCTCCGTCCTCGTCGAAGGGGACGATCATAACGAGCCGATTTCAGATGCCGTGCGCGGCATCATCGACGGTCACGTGGTGCTGGAGCGCGCCATTGCCGACCGCGGGCGCTACCCCGCAATCAATATTCTGCGCAGCGTTTCGCGCTCGATGCCGCGCTGCCTGACGCCCGAACAGGCGGACCTTGTGCGCCGCGGCAAGGAAATTATGTCGACGTATGAAGACATGGCGGAGCTTATCCGCCTTGGCGCCTACCGCAAGGGTGCGGACCCGAAGGTGGATGAAGCGATTTTGATTTACCCGCGCATTGAAGCGTTTCTGGCGCAGCGGCCGAAGGAAAAAACCTCGCTCGATGAAGGTTATCAAATGCTGGCGCAGGTGCTTGGCATGCCGGCCCCCGCCGGCGGGGCCCCGCGCACGCCGTCACAAGCCGTGCGCGGCACCAAATAATAAAGGTGACGCATGGCCGATCTTTCCGTCCTTATCCGCCTGCACAAACACGAGCTGGATGAAAAACGCCGTGCGCTGAATGAGCTGTATAACGAGCTTGCCTTGCTGGAACAAAAACGCCAGCAGCTGGAAGCCGAATTCAACCGCGAAAAAGAAGCGGCATCCGCCGTGGATGATATTCACTATACCTTCCCGCGCTACGCCGAAAAGGTGCAGAAAAAACGCGAGGAGCTGCAGCAGGCCGCCGGCATCCTCGACATCAAGGTTGAAAAAGCCAAAGACGACCTGATGGAAAGCTTCAGCGAACTTAAAAAATATGAAATGACACAGGATGAGCGTGACCGGCTGGAACGTGAAGAACAGCTAATCAAGGAAAATGAAGCCTTTGACGCGATTGCGCTTGAAGGATTTCGCCGCCGCAAGCAGGACGAATAGCCGGGCTTTACGCCAGCGTGCCCTGGTGCGGCAAATCTATCGTTACCCAGCCTTGCGATTTTGTCTGGAAGCTCATGCCGCCTTCGGTGCCGCTTTCGGCAAGGCCCTTGGCGAAGCCCTGCATTAAATCCTGGCGCATATTAAAGGGCAGGGCATCGGCGGTGCGCAAAATCAAATCAAAGCGTTTCTTGTGCATCAACCCGTCCAGCTGCATATCGCCCATGCGCGACATATGCAGGTTCAGCAGGAAACGCGTGGTCACGCCGCGGTCTTCCGTGCCCTTATCGGCGTCTTTGTCATCCGGCATATGGCGGCGCAGGAATAGCTGCATCTGGCTGATCTGGTCGTCATGCAGCAGCGGCAGTGAAATGCCGCGCCAGTCGCCGCTGACCGTTTCTTTCGATTGCGCGGCAATGCGGCCAAAATCACCCGTTAATCTGTCCACCAAGGCCTGCTTGCCGGATTGTTTCAGTCCCTGCAGCGCGCTTTCGCCAAGCCAGGCTTGAATATCCCCCATGCGCAGGGCGGCAAGGAAGAACAGCGTCGTTGGCACCATGCGCGCGCCGGGCGTTGGCAGCGTATTGCGCATCGCGGCATCCGCCCCTGCGGCATTCAGCGTTTGCAGGCTTTCCTGCAGGGCGGGCCAGTCATCCGACAGCAGCGGCAAAAAATTATCGGCCTTGCCGGGCGTGCCGGCGCCGGTGGCGGGGTGCAGCGCATCCATCATATCGCGGCCTGACAGGGCCAGCGCATCAAACGTCACGGTGCTGCCAACGGCAATGGGGCCGGTATTCTTTAAGACAAAAACTTCATCGCCCGCCCGCAGCACGGGGAAGCCGCTTTTGGTGATGGATTCCACCGTCGCCTGCATCACCGGCGTTTCGCCCTCCGCCGCCGCAGGTACAGGCAGGGCAGGCGCATTTGCGCCGGGCGGCAGAATGGAAACGATTTTCAGCTGGTACACATTCTGCGGCATCTGGCTGGCAAAGGGGTTGCCTTGCGTATTTGCGGCAGGCAGGCCCGAAAGCGTCGTTGATGCCATGCTCTGTGCGGCGTTCGGGTCTGCTGCTATGGGCGTGCCGCGCGTTTGCGCCTGCAGCGTTTCGAACAGCGGCAGCAAACCGCGCAGGGCGGAAAGGGCGGGTTGCACGGCGGGACGCGTCGGCGCGTCGGCGGCGGGCTGTTGCAGTGTTTCCTGCGTCAACTTCGCGCTGATTTGCGCTTTGACGATATCCAGCAGGTTATTGTCGATATTTTCGGCGGCGGGCGCGGGCGGCGGTGCAGCAGTTGTTTGCGTGCCCGTTGCGGGCGCGCTGCCGGGTGGCGGCGGTGCGACGGAGGCCGCCGTCGCTTGCGATGCAGGTGTGGGCGCGACAGGAGGTTGTCCCTGCGCTGCCGGCGCTGTTGCTGGCGGAATGATTTGCGCAAGGTTGGCGCTGGTCGCGCGCGCCAGCAGTTGCGGCGGAATAATATCCTGAATTTTTGCGGCAACATCGCGGCTGGCAATATAATCCAGCACCTGCTGCTGCTGGTCGGGCGGTAATTGCTGCAGGGCCTGAAAAACGTTTTGCGCCGTCGCAATTTTTACCAGCGTTGCGGCGGGCAGCGGCAAGGGTTGCGGCAGGCGCGGCAGGTCGCCGATATCCAGATGCTCGATAATTGCAGCCGCGCGGGCCAGCAGGGCGGTATTGTCCCGCTGCTGCGGTTCCGGCGCCGGCGTATCGGGCGGAATGCGGATGGCGGTGACCGTATCCCCCCCTTTCAGCGGCGGTTGCGGCGGCGGCGCTGTTGCGGTTGTGGGCGGTACGGGGTTGCTGGTGTCGGGCGGCGCTGCCTGCGGGGGCGGTGCGGGCCGTGTATTTTCGGCCCGCAGCAGCGTAATATTCGCCAGCATCTGCCGGTTCTTCATGTATAGCTCGACCGAAACCTGCGTGTCCGGCGGCAGCGGGTTTGGTGTTTTAACGGTAATGTCCCCCGCGGGCGTGGCAATGCGGGTTTCGCCGGTGGCGGGGTTGCTGGCGACAACGCGCCCTTCCAGCTGCAGCGCCTGCGCGGGGTTCGAAAGCCCATCTGGTGCCGCCGTGACGCTGGCGGCGGAAAGCAAAGCATCACTAAGGCCGGACGACGTACCGCCGCGGGACGCAGGCGTTGCAACCGCGCCGGAAACGGGGGTGGAGGCGACGGGCGTGATTTTTGAATCGCTCATAGCCGCGCGCCTTGTTTTTCTATTTCAAAATATCTGCCGTGACACGCGCCGCGATTTTTTCAATGTCCGCCGCGGTGTCGGTATTGGGGAAGCGCGTCAGGAACGGCCCCTGCGCACGAATAGCATCGCGCACGCGCTTGTCGGCGCGAATGGTGCCCATCAGCGGCGGTGAAATTTTGAGGAAGTTTTTGCAGGCCTTCAAAAGTGTCGCGTAGGTGCCTTCGCCTTCCTTGGTGCTGCCGGTCATGTTGACGACGACCTGCAAGTTGTCGCTGTGGCCCGCCGCATGGCTGAGCTTGATGAAGGCGTAAGCATCGGTGAGCGCGGTCGGTTCATCCGTGGTCACCACAAACGTGGTATCGGCGGAAGCCGCCATGAAGCGCACGGTGCGGTCAATGCCTGCGCCAAGGTCGATGATGACGGCGTCATATTTGCCCAGCTGCCCGCGAATTTGTTCGATGATCTCGGTCAGGCGCGGGGCGGGCAGGGCGGCAAGGGAGCCTGCGCCGGAGCGGCCGGCGACAACGTCAAAACCGCCCGCCTCATAATGCTCGATCACATGCTCCATTGAGATATTACCCTCGATGACATCATTCAAGTCGCGCTTCGCCATCAACCCCAGCTGGACGTCAACGTTGGCAAGGCCAAGGTCGCCGTCAAACAGCAGAACTTTTTTCCCCTGCAGCGCCAGCGCATGGCTGAGGGTAATGGAAAACCATGTTTTGCCAACGCCGCCCTTGCCGGACGCAACCGCGAAAAGTTTTTGCGCGGGCTGGGGGCCTTGCCCCTTTACGTGGTTCGAGGGGTTATCCGTTTTCGTCGTCATGGCTTATCTGCCTTTCTTCGGAATGTCTTTGGGCGGCACGGTCGGCAGCAGGAATTCTGCAAGGCTGTGCGGCGTAATATCGAGAATGCCATCGGCGACCTGCGCCGTGTGGCTGGCCTGCCCGAAGGCAAGGTTGCCCTTGTCGGCGGCGCTGAGAATGCCGCCGATGCGGCGGGCAAAATCAAGCCGCGTCGGGATGATGCGGCGCACGCCCAGAATTTCAAACGTCATCGCCATTTCGGCGCTTTCCTCGGCATCAAGCCCGGCGGGGAAGACAAGGGCGCTGTCCATCGGCTCCGTTGCCATCAATTGGGCCAAAAACTTCATTTCCTGCGGGTCGAAGGGGTTAAGGCCGCCTGTGTCGATGATGACAAGCGGTGCATCCTTCGCCTTGGCAATTGCAGCTTTCAGCGACTTTGCGTCTTCCGCCTGCAGCAGGTTCAATTCCATGATGTCGAGGAAGGCGGAAAGCTGCTCCACACCGCCCGCCCGCGCAATATCGGTCGTAATAACGGCGGGCGTCTGCCCTGCCATCACGGCGCGCGCGGCAAGCTTGGCGGTCATCAGCGTTTTGCCGGCGCCGGGCGGGCCAACCAGCAGCACGGGCTCCGCCTGCCGTTTCGGCGGCGGCAGGAAGGTAAAGGTTTTTTCAAGCGCGCGCGCCAGCGTCGCCCGCGGGTCGCGCCCAGTGAGGACGGAGGCGGTGCCGATGATTTTCTCGCTCACGCTGCCGGGCACGCGGTGCTTCAGCATGACGTCGGTGATCATCTCAAGGACTTCTTCCTCGTCAAAACCTTCAGGTGCGGCGGGTTTTGCGGGCGCGGCCTTGGTTTTTTGCATGGCGGCATAGGCCCCGGCGCCTTGCGCTGCACTGTATTTCTCGCCTTGCGTTGCGGTTGGTTTTGCCGTGGATGCAGCGGGCTTGGCGGGGGCGGGCGGGCGCGCTTTTTCGGCGGCGAGCAGGCGGCCGAAATCCGGCTTTTCAAAAACGGGCGCGGCATCAAATTCTTCATCAATTGCAGCGGTCACGCGCATCCAGCCGCCGGGCGCCTGTTTGGAGCTGACGATGATGGCGTCATCCCCCAGCGCTTCCTTGATCTGGCGCATGGCTTCGGTCATCGTTTTGGCCTGGAAGGTTTTAAGACGCATGGGGTTCTGCTATCACGTGATTTGGGCAAAGGTGCGGATTTTGGCGCGCGGATGAATTTCGTTTTGCGACATCACAATCGTCTGCGGGCGGAACCGTTCGATGATGGAGCGCACGTAGGGGCGAATGCCGGGGCTGGTCAGCAGCACGGGGCTTTCGCCCTTCATCGCCATATCCTCGTAAATTGCGCGGACGGACTGGATGAATTGCTGCAAACGCGTGGGCGGCATGGCCAGCTGTTTTTCCTCGCCGGGGCCAACCAGGGCTTCGGCAAACGACTGTTCCCATTCACCGGAGAGGGTGACGAGCGGCAATATGCCCGCGTTGTTGCTGTGCTGGTCGCAAATCTGGCGGGCAAGGCGGGCGCGCACATGCTCGGTAATCATGGTGATGTTGGAGGTAAAACCGGTTGATTCAGCCACGCCTTCCAGAATGGTCGGCAGGTCGCGAATGGACACGCGCTCCGACACCAAATTCTGCAGCACGCGCTGCAGGCCGGTGACGGTGATTTTGGACGGAATAACATCCGCCACCAGCTTCTGGTGCGACTTCGGCAGTTCATCCAGCAGCTTTTGCGTTTCGGCGTAGGACAGCAGGTCGGGCATGTTGTCCTTGATAATCTCGGTAATATGCGTTGTCACGACGGTTGCGGGGTCAACAACCGTATAGCCCTTGAAGTGCGCTTCCTCGCGGTATTCGGGGTTGATCCACATGGCGGGCAGGCCAAACGTCGGCTCCCGCGTGTTTTCCCCCGGCAGCTCGATGCGGTCGCCGGACGGGTTCATGCACAGCAGCATATCAGGGCGAATGTCACCCTTGCCTGCGTCAATTTCCTTGATGCGGACGACGTAAGTATTGGCCGGCAGCTGTAAATTGTCTTGAATGCGCACGGACGGCAAAATAAAGCCCATGTCTTCCGCCAGCTGGCGGCGCAGGCCCTTGATTTGCTCGGTCAGGCGGCCCTTGTCGGGATTGTTGACGAGGGGCAGGAGGCCATAGCCCAGCTCGACCCGGATGTTGTCGATGGCGAGCGCCTTGGAAATAGGCTCTTCCGCGACCGGCACTTTGGCGGCGGCCTGCTTGTCGGTTTCAATTTTGACAAGTTCGAGGTTTTTGCGGTTCTTCATCGTCTGGTAGCCGAAGAAGCCGATGATGCCGCCCATGAACATGAAGGGGAAGCCCGGAATGCCGGGGATCAACGCCAGCATGATCATGAGGACGGAGCTCATGATCAGCGCCTGCGGGTATTTTGACAGCTGGTTGAACAGCGCCTTGTCGGTCGAGCCCTGGATACCGCCCTTGGACACGAGCATACCGGAGGCGATGGAGACGATGAGCGCCGGAATTTGCGTGACAAGGCCGTCACCGATGGTGAGGTGGGTGTAGAAGTGCGACGCGTCATCAAAAGACAGGTCTTTTTGCACCATGCCGATGACGATACCGGCAACGACGTTGATGAAGACGATAAGCAGGCCCGCAATGGCGTCGCCGCGCACAAACTTCGCCGCACCGTCCATGGAGCCGAAGAAGGTGCTTTCCTGCTCCAGCTGCGAGCGTTTGAATTTCGCTTCCTTCTCGTCGATGATGCCGGCGGAAAGGTCGGCGTCAATCGCCATCTGCTTGCCGGGCATGGCATCCAGGCTGAAGCGCGCCGCGACTTCCGCGATACGGCCTGCGCCCTTGGTGATGACGACGAAGTTGACGATGGTTAAAATGGCGAAAACGATGATACCGATAACGAAGTTATCCTGCATCACGAAGCTGCCGAAGGCTTCAATCACGTGGCCCGCCGCCGCTTTGCCTTCATGCCCGTGCGCCAGAATAAGGCGGGTCGAGGCAAGGTTCAGCGCAAGGCGGATCATGGTGGAGACAAGCAGGATGGTCGGGAAGGCCGAGAGGTCCAGCGGTTTTTCAATGAACAGCGCCGTCATCAGGATAAGGACGGAGAAGCTTAAGGACAGCGCCAGGCACACATCAAGCAGCACCGGCGGCATGGGCAGCACCAGCACGATCAGGATCGAGACGATGCCGATGGCGAAGATAATATCCCCGCGAACTTTAAACCCGGGGCCCTTGGGCGCGGCTGCTGCGGCTTCAGCCATCTATCAGCCCCCTATGCCGGGAACGGAGATGCCGGCATCGCCATATTCCTTCAGCTTGTTGCGCAGCGTGCGAATGGAAATGCCAAGAATGTTGGCGGCATGCGTGCGGTTGCCAAGGCAATGGTCAAGGGTGTTGAGAATAAGCTCCTTCTCGACGTCGGCCACCGTGCGGCCGACGAGGGCGGCGGGCTGTTCATTTGCGGCGACTTTGCCGGCGGTTGATTCAACCGGGCGCTCGGCCGCTTTTTCGGCGGCTTTTGCGGCAACGGCGGCGGCCTGCGCAATATCGGCGGCTTTCTGGCCGGCCAGCATAATGGCCGACGGTTCAATCTGCTCTTCCTGCGAGACCAGCACGGCGCGGTGCATGGTGTTTTCAAGTTCGCGCACATTGCCCTGCCAGTGGTGGCTTTTCAGTTTTTCGGAGGCGGCGGCGGAGAAGGTTTTGGGCGGAATGCCGTTTTGCTCGCTGTACTTGTTGATGAACAGGGTTGCGAGCGCAATGATGTCCGACGGGCGCTCCCGCAGCGACGGCAGCTCGAGGTTGACGACGTTGAGGCGGAAGTAAAGGTCTTCGCGGAACTTGCCTTCGCGCACAGCCTGTTCCATGTCGCGGTTGGAGGTCGCAATAAGGCGGATGTCGATTTTAACGGGCGCGGTGCCGCCGATGCGGTCGATGATGCGTTCCTGAATGGCGCGCAGCAGTTTTGCCTGCAGTGCGGGGTGCATTTCGCTGATCTCATCCAGCAGCAGCGTGCCGCCGTTGGCTTCCTCGAACTTGCCGATGCGGCGGGCGATGGCGCCGGTGAACGCGCCTTTCTCATGCCCGAACAGCTCGGATTCCAGCAGGTTTTCGGGGATGGCGGCGCAGTTGAGCGAAATGAACGGGCCGCCGCTGCGGCGGCTTTTCTGGTGGATGTATTTCGACATCACTTCCTTGCCGGTGCCGCTTTCGCCGGTAATCAAAACCGATGCGTCGGACGGGGCAATGCGGTCTGCTACCTGCAGCACGGCCTTCATGCTGGGGTCGCCCGCAATCATGGTATTGCCTTCTTCGGCAACGGCCTGCAGCACGGCAGCGATAAGGTCGGCATTGGGCGGCAGGGGGATATATTCCTTCGCGCCCGCTTTAATGGCGCGGACGGCGGTGGCGGCATCTGTGCCAATACCGCAGGCGACGACCGGCACGGCAAAACGCTCGGCCTTCAGCTGCTCGATAAGCAGGCCGATGTTTTGTTTTACGTCGACCATCAGCAGGTCTGCGCCCTTCCCGGAGCGCAGGGCGCCCATGGCCTGCTCGATATCCTCGGCATGGGTCACGCGCGCGCCGCGGCCAATGGCAATCTTGCCGGCCGTGCTGATCTGTCCGTTGAGACTGCCCACAATCATCAGTCGCATGGTGGTTCTATCCCCTTGAAAGCGTCGCTAAAGAATATGGCCGAAAGAAATTACGTCGGCGAGCGGTCGGATTTGACGATTTCCGTCATGGTCACGCCAAGGCGGTCTTCGACGACGATAACTTCGCCGCGCGCAACCAGGCGGTTGTTGACGTAAATGTCAATCGCCTCGCCGACCTTGCGGTCAAGCTCAACCACCGCGCCGCGGCCCAGCTTCAGCAGCTGGCTGACCTGCATGGTAGACTTGCCAAGCACGGCGGAAATTTGTACGGGAATGTCGTAAATCGCATCGATGTCTTTTTTGCGGACTTCGGTCGTGACATGCTCCTGCATTTCCTCGAACTCGACCTGGGGCTTGTCTTTGCTGTCGTTGGCCATTGTTTTCTCCGGTTTGTTGACTGGTTAATCTTTTTCTTTGAGGGTGGATTGCATGCCCGCGATCGCTTTCGCGAACTCGGTTTCGACCTGCGAATAAAGCCGCTCATACAGCCGCTCAGCCCCGCCATCCGCCCATTCGACGCGCACGTCGGTGGGGGCGAGGTTGTCATCGGCAATCAAAATCATTTTGCCCGCATAGCCTTTTTCGGAGGCCAGCGTTTCAACATGCTGCTTCAGCGCATCAAGGTGCGTGCCGGATACGATAACGGCGATGCGCGGCTCTTCCCGCCGCGTTTCGACGGCTTCAAGGATGACGCGCTCGATTTCCTGCAGTGAAAAGCGCTGCGCGAATTGCGGCAGCAGCTTGTGCGTCACCTTCATGGCAAGGCGGGTTGCATTGACCATGCTTTCAATGTCGCGGCGGTCTTCAGCGGCAATCAGCCTGTCGCAGGCGGCGGCAATTTGCTGCAGCACGCGCACTTGCGCGTCTTCAATCGAGGCGCCGGCTTCCCGCAGGCCATCCGCACGGCCCTGCGCGTAGCCCTGGCTTTTGGCCAGTGCCAGCTGGTCCGCGCTGAAGGTTTCAGCGGGGGGCGGCAGTTCGGGCGCAACGCGGTCAAAGTCGTTGTTGTCGAATAAAAACTTTTTCACTTCGCCATCATCCTTAGTAGATGAGCTCATCTTCATCTTTCGATGTAACTACTGCAATCTCGCCACGATCGGCAAGGTCCTTGGTGGTGGAAACGAGGCTGGCTTGCGCTTCCTCGACGTCCTTCAGGCGCACGGGGCCCATGGCCGCCATGTCTTCCTTCATAATTTTCGCCGCGCGTTCCGACATGTTGGAGAAGAACAGGTCCTTCATTGCATCCGAAGCGCCCTTCAGCGCCAGCGGCAGGTGTTCCTTGTTGGCGCTGCGGATGATGGTCTGGATCGCGGAGGGGTCGAGGCGGCCGAGGTCCTCGAAGGTGAACATCAGACTGCGGATTTTTTCGGCCGCATCCGGGCTGCGTTCTTCAAGGCTGGTCATGAACTTGCTTTCGGTCGCGCGCTCGAGGTTGTTGAAAATCTCGGCCATAATTTCGTGGCTGTCGCGGCGGCTGGTTTTGGCAAGGTTCATCATGAATTCGGTGCGCAGGGTCTTTTCGACATCGTCGAGGACTTCTTTCTGCACGGCTTCCATGCGCAGCATGCGCATGACGACTTCCATCGCAAAGCCTTCGGGCAGCTGCGCCAGCACGCGGGCTGCGTGTTCGGCGGTAATCTTTGACAGCACTACGGCGACGGTCTGCGGGTATTCTTTTTGCAGGAAGGACGCAAGAATATCCTCGTTCACATTGGAAAGCTTTTCCCACATGGTGCGGCCGGCGGGTCCGCGGATTTCTTCCATGATGCTGTCGACTTTGTCCTTGCCGAGCACCTTTTGCAGCAGGCGCTCGGTGGAATCCAGTGTGCCGACGAGGGAGCTGGTGGAGGTGATGTTTTCCGCGAATTCGAGGAACAGGCGCTCGATTACGCCCGAGCTGACCTTGCCGAGGTTCGACATGGTGTGGGAGATGTTCATGATCTCCTCCTGGTCGAGCTGCTCGAAGATTTTGGCGGTATATTCCTCGCCCAGCGACAGCAGAAGGATCGAGGCCTTCTCCGTGCCGGTCAGGGTGCGGTAATCTTCACGTACGCGCATGCGCTTTTATTCTCCCGGTATCTTGAAACTTGATCTTAGCTTTCCTGCGACATCCACTGGCGGATGACGGAAACGGTCTCGTTCGGGTGGTTGGTGACGAGGTCGCTTATTTTCTGGACGCTGGAGGCCTTCACCTTGCCCTCGACGGATGACATGTCGATCATCCCCTCAAGCTCGGACTGCGGGCCTGCGCCCGCATTGCCGATCATGCCGGCGCCACCGGGGCCCGCCAGCTGTGCCTGCGGCGTCTGGCCGGGCAGGTAGGCTGTGTCGTCGGCGGCGCGGCCCGGCGCGGTGCGTGCGGCGGTGGTGAAGTGCGTGGCGAGGGGGCGCAGCACCAGCAGGATGACCAGCACGGCCACAAGGCTGAGCGCCAGCGTTTCCGCCATGCTGAGGATGTCGCCGCGGGCGAAGCCCATGATGGTGTCGTCTTTCAGGGGCGCGATATCAAACTGGTCGGCATCCGCGAACTGCATGTTCACAACATCAACGGTGTCGCCGCGGCTTTCATCGAAGCCGACGGCTGATTTGACCAGCGTGGCGATTTTTTTTAGCTCGTCATCCGAACGGGGGGTGTACTTTTTGGGCGGCTGCCAGTCGGCGGCGGCATCTTTCGGTTTTTGTACGGAGGTATCGGGCAGGTAGCTGCCATCCACCAGCACGGCGATGGAAAGTTTTTCCACATGGCCGGTTTCACGCACAAGGTTTTCGGTGGTCTTGGTGATTTCGTAGTTGGTGGTTTCCTCGGTGCGGTTGTTTTTGTTGCCGCCGTTGGCGCTGGCAGCACCGGTGCCGCCGGGCAGGCCGGGCAGGTTGTTCTGAACACTGACGGCGCCGCTGGCATTGTTGGTGCTGCTGCTGTTCGCTTCTGAGCTTTCTTCCGTCACGTTCTGGGTGGAGCGGACGACCTGGCCATCCGGGTTGTAAGATTCCGAATTGCGGTTGACGACGTCGAAGTTCATGTTGGCGGTCACGTTCGCGCGGACCTTGCCGTAGCCCACGATCTTGGTGACAAGGTCCTCGACGGAGGTCTTAACGCGGGTTTCATAGGCCTTGCGCGCATCTTCGCTATTGCTGGCGGCGCTGTCGGTGGTGTCGTCATCGCCTTTTGCCAGCAGGGTGCCGTTCTGGTCGATGATGGCGACGTGGCTGGCTTTCAGCTGCGGCACGGCAGAAGACACGAGGTGCTGGATGGCCTGCACCTGGTCGTTGCCAAGCTCGCTTGCGTTGCGCACGTTGATGAAGACGGACGCGGTGGCGGGCTGCGTATCGCGGCTGAACAGTTCGCGCTGCGGCAGCACAAGGTGGACGCGGGCGGAGCGCACGTTTTCAATGGTGCTGATGGTGCGGGCAAGTTCGCCTTCAAGCGCGCGCAGGGCATTCACGTTCTGCTGGAAGCTGGTCTGGCCGAAGCTTTGTTTCTGGTCGAAAATTTCATAGCCCATCGAGCCTTTGTGGGGCAGGCCGTCGGCGGCCAGCAGCATGCGGGCCTTGCTGACATCTTTGAAGGGTACAGAAATTTTGGTGCCATCTTCGGACAGCGCGTAGGCGATGTGCGCGTTGTCGAGCTTGGCTGAAATTTCGGTGGCATCGGGGGTGGAAAGGTCGCCGTACAGCAGGTTCAGCGACGGTGTGCTGGAGCGCACCGCGATAAAGACAAAGAAAATGATGAGGCCGAAGAACGTCGCCAGCATCAGGGCCAAACGCCCCGCACCAAGATTCTTCATCGACTCCAGAAATGAATCCACAGCATATCTCCCCTTGCTTTGATCCCACTCAAAGAAGGGAGTCCGGGCGTATAGAAAATCAAATAAAACCCAGAACCCCTAACTTGAGATTAACGAATTTTTGCGAACTAGGCAAATTTTGCCCGTCGTTTTTTGCATTTTTCTAAAGTTAGCACCCATTAAACCCCTATATCTAACTGATATAGATTGTTTTTATGCGGGTGATAGAGGCTTTCTATGCAAAAACCATGCACGAACCTACTTTATATACTAGCGTGCCTTTATTGATATTCAGATAACAAAGCCTTGGTTTTTATAGATGTTTGCAAACATAGGGCAGGCGGCTAAAAGTAAATAAAGTATTAATTAAGTATTAACAAATCATTAATAAGTAATTTGAACATTAATTATTAGTCAAATAATTGTAATTATTCATTTTTTACTTGTTATTCGATTAAAACAGGCGTAAGATAATAATTGTATGAGTGTATACAGATGCTCGTGCGATAGGGAATCATAGAAAATGATTGAGTCTGTCAGCACATTACCGGCCCAAACCTCCGCCCTGAGAGTAACTTCTCAGAGCGCACCCGCGTCTGCGGCCGTGAGCCAGCAAAGTTATCCGTCGCTTGTCAGTCTGCGCGTGCGCGTTGACAACGATTTAAACAAAGCCATTCTCGAAGTGCGTTCGAACGATACGGGCGAAGTTGTAGCGCAGTATCCTTCTGCCGCGCAAATCCGCGCCTTCCAGCGTGCCGCCGAATTGCAGCGCGCCGAAGTGCAGCAATCGCAGGATGCGCGCGCTATCGAAACCAAGCAAACCGTCAAGACCGATACCTCACGCCAGGAGGCAAGCCAGCAGGTCAATAAATCTGCGGGTCAGTCCACAGGTGATTTCAGCACCGGTTCGGGGCGTGGCCAAACGGCATCGACCATTACGTTGCCGACCTTTACTTCGCAGGCGGCTTATACGGGCTCCGGCACGGGGACTACTTCCCGCGCGGCTGCTTCTACCCCCGCGCCGCAACTGCAGCAATCTTCCGGCGACAGCACGGAAGCATCCACCGCCTCGGTTGACGTTCAGACCTGATTTTCAATACATGCAGTGACCGTTTTTAGTGCCCGTTTTGCGCGGGCTGCTTTAGCCGTCGTTAAACTTTATGCGCGATAATAGGCTGTTCCATTGTTTTTTGAGGGGAGATGTGACATGCGCCTTCATTTTGCCGTGGTCGTTGCCGCAGGTTTGATGCTGGCATCCGCGCAGGCTTTTGCGCAGCAGGCGACGGTAACCACGCAAGGGGCGATGTCCGGTGTTTCGGGCACAATCGCAGCGCCAACGCCGGTCCCGGCAGAAAAACCTTCCCTGGCGCAAGCAGCAATGGCCGTAACGCCTGCGGAAGCGCAGCAATACCAGAAGCAGGTGAATGCGATGACGCCGGCTCAGCGGCAGGAACTTGTTCGCCAGGCCTACAAAAACTGGAATACCATGTCCACTGCCGACAAAACCAAGCTGCACGACATGGCTGTATCGGGCTTCCAGAAACTTCCGGCGGAAGAACAGCATCAGCAGGAAATGCAGGCGCTTGCAAAATGGCGCAGCATGTCGCCGCAGGAGCAGCAGGAGTTGAAAGACGCTTTCCCCGACCTGCTGCAGGGCGACCTTGTGCTGACAGGGAATGAATTTCCGACAAATTAAATCAACCGCAATTCCAAACAGAGTTACGCTTGGCCCTGTGCGAGAAAGCCTTCCGCTTACGCGATGCTGTCCGCTTTGGGTTTGCTGTCGGTGGGGTGTTGCTGCTGGCCGGGCAGGGGTTTCACCTGTTTCATCAAGCCCGCCGCGATGTTGCGGTTGATTTCGATGACGGCCTGGAATTTTTCCGGCTTCGGATCAATGCGCAGCTCCAGCGTGCGCTTGAAAATAAACAATGCCAGCGTGGCGATGTTGTTTTTAATATCGCTCGGCAGCGGGTGGTCGGGGTTGCGCGCGTCTTCGACAAACAATTGCCACAGCTTCTGGTTATATTCCAGCACGTCGGCAATATCCGCGCTTTTGATTTTCTCGCCCGCCGCAAGGCGGCGGGAGGTATCTTCAAGGCGGCTTGCTGCCCGCAGTAGAATTTTTCCTTCCATGGCGCGCTGGTCAACACTGCCCGCCATCGAACCATAAGCATCCGCGGCTGCGGCATAAGGATTTTTTTTGTCAGGCATTGGCGAGCAACTCCGATTCATACTGGATAAGGTTGCGCGCTTCTTTCAGCGCCTTGTAGTAATGCGTGTTCATGATATGATCGTTGATCTTCATGAAAATCGGCGCCGTCGACGGCGCAGCGCTTTGAATGTCGCGGATCTGGTCGAAGTAAATGTCGTGCAGCGTCTTCGGGTCAGCCGCGAGGTACATAAGCTGGATGGTCAGGTAAATGCGCTTGCACGGCGAATTCGCCTCTGACTCGCGCATAATGTCTTTTTCACGCAGAATGGGGGCCTCGCCCTCGATATGCAGTCTTGCCCGCGCCGCATCATTGGTGATGAGGGCGTTGCCGATGATGATGCGTTCCTGGGGCTTAAGGTCGATGATGAGTGCCATGAGATTCTCTCCGGGGCTTTTGCTGTGCAGGCGAAGTTCTTTCGCCGAATGTATACCTATTTTGGCATAGAGTTTATTAACAAATCTATAATAAAGCCGGATTATTCCCAAAAAGAACAAAAAAAGAACCGGCGGGTTTTAAACCGCGCCTTTCTTTGAAAGGCAAAAAAAGAACCGGCGGGTTTTAAACCGCCGGCCTTTTTTATTCTTCGTCTTCCGAAGCGTTCTAGGATTAGAACAGCTTGAGGATGGACTGGTTCGCTTGCGAAGCGAGGGACAGAGACGTAATGCCCAGCTGCTGAGTGGTTTGCAGGGAGAGCAGTTTCGCGCCTTCCTCGTTCTTGTCGGCGACCGTCAGCTGGTCGCGGCCTTCTTGCAGAACGTTGATGAGGTTCTGCGTGAAGTCCTGGCGGGTCTGGATGATGTTGAGGTTGTTACCGAAGGTCGCAGCCTGCGAACGCACGGTGTCCAGTGCGGCTTTGATTGCGGTGATTTCAGTCTGAATGCCAGTGGCGGTGTCCAGCGGCGCTGCGGTCAGTTTCAGGGTCGTCGTGCTGGTCGCTGTATCGTCAACGCCGGTGACGCTCAGAGAAGAGGTACCCGTCTCGTTGAAGGTCACTTGCAACGTGCCGCCTTTCAGCAGGTTGGTACCGCGATAGCCTGCGTCACCGATGACCGAGTTGATCTGGTCCTGGATGGCAGCGTAGCTCGCAGCATCCGCCACAGCGTTGGTGTTGGTGCCGCCGTTGGCGTTTGCGTTATCAAGTGCGTTCTGCGCCAGAGCTTGCGCCTGGTTCAGGTAAGAGGTGATGGTTTGAATACCCTGGTCAGCGGCTTTCAGCACTTCAATGGACTGGCCAATGCCGTCGAGGAGGGAGGTCAGGTCGGTCGCGCGGTTGTTGACGGACTGCGCTGCGAAGTACGAGTTGGGGTTGTCCAACGCGCTGTTCACTTTCAGGCCGGTTGCGAGACGAAGCTGGGTTTGATCGAGGAGTTTTTGAGTGCCCTGCAGGCTCAAGAGGTTTGAACGGAGGGCGGCAGTAAGGGTAACGTCAGCCATGGCATTTTCCTTTTCTAGGTTGATGCATTGTGTATCGGTGTCGGGTTACTCCCTTCACCATACGTTCATCATGCCATGGTACTGGTTAACAAATCATTTATTTCGACGCAAAAGCCAAAATTATTCATATATCATTGATATACAAGGGAATAAATTCAGGGTGGTAATGTCGTAATACCTGTTTTACGTCTAATTCTTGTTCGAATGTTCAGTTTTCCTCCTGCTTTTTTTGCGACTCAATAGCGCCGCACGATCCTCAAAAGAATCAAATGCAAGGACCATGCCGTTTTTTCAGGCCTGTTTTCACGGGGTTATGCCATGCAGGGGTAGCAATATGGATGCAAAGCGGCTGTTTTTGCCGGACTTGTTATTAAGGGGCGGGTTAAATGTGCCGCGCTACAGCGCACAATAGCCCACAAAGGCGAAACCCCGCGGGCTTCTGCCTGCGGGGTTTCGTTTAGTCCCACTCTTGAGTCAGGGAGAGGGGTAAGCAAAGAGAGTGGTAAGTCCGTTATTGTTAGCCGAAGAGCTTGAGAACGGACTGGTTCGCCTGCGAAGCGAGGGACAGAGACGTAATGCCCAGCTGCTGCGTGGTTTGCAGGGAGAGCAGTTTCGCGCCTTCCTCGTTCTTGTCGGCGACGGTCAGCTTGTCGCGGCCTTCTTGCAGAACGTTGATGAGGTTCTGCGTGAAGTCCTGGCGGGTCTGGATGATGTTGAGGTTGTTACCGAAGGTCGCAGCCTGCGAACGCGCGGCATCAAGCGCTTTCTTGATCGCGGTGATCTCGGTCTGGATGTTTGTGGCGCTGTCCAGCGGCGAGGGCGTCAGGTTAAGGGTCGCCGTGTTCGTCGTCGTATCGTCAACGCCGGTAACGGTCAGGGAAGAGGTGCCCGACTCGTTGAAGGTCACTTGCAGCGTGCCGCCCTTCAGAAGGTTGGTGCCGCGGTAGCCGGCGTCGCCGATCAGCGCGTTGATCTGGTCCTGAATGGCCTGGTAGCTCGCGGCATCCGCTACGGCGTTGGTGTTGGTACCGCCGTTGGAGTTTGCGTTGTCGAGCGCGTTCTGCGCCAAAGCTTGCGCCTGGCTGAGGTACGACGTGATGGTCTGCAAGCCCTGGTCGGCGGCTTTCAGCACCTGAATGGACTGACCAATGCCGTCAAGCAGCGAGGACAGGTCGGTTGCGCGGTTGTTGACAGCCTGCGCTGCGAAGTAGGAGTTGGGGTTATCAAGCGCGCTGTTCACTTTCAGGCCCGTTGCGAGGCGCAGCTGGGTCTGGTCGAGCAGTTTCTGGGTGCCTTGCAAGCTCAGGAGGTTTGAGCGGAGTGCGGCGGTAAGGGTAACGTCAGCCATGTCGTTTGTTCCTTTTTTCTATTCAGTATGAATGTTGTTTACGTTGTTGATGTTGTGATGGAGTTAAAAATTATCTCAGCTGCAGCAATTCCTGCGTCATCTGGTCGGCGGTGGTGATGACCTTCGTGTTTGCAGAGTAAGCGCGCTGCGTGACGATCATTTTAGAAAACTCATCGGCAAGGTCGACGTTCGATTCCTCGAGCGCGCCGCCTTGAATGTTGCCGGCGGAACCGGTGCCCGCTTCGCGCAGGTTCAGTGTGCCGGAGGTATCGGATTCGCGGAAGACGTTGCCGGTCAGGCTGTCAAGGCCGTTGGCGTTGGCGAAGGTTGCGACCGCCAGCTTGAACACGCGCTGGCTCTGGCCGTTGCTGAACTGCGCCGACACATAACCGTCCGCGTCGATCGAGACACCGGTGCGCACGCCGGGCGCCGCGCCGTTCTGCGTTGCGGAGATCACGTCGAAGTCGCCGGAGTGCTGCGTCAGGTTGGCGATATCGAGCGAGATGTTCTGGGTGTTGGAACCGTCGCCCCAGTTGATGTTGTTGATCGCAAGCGGGATCTGGCCGTTGGCGGGAACCGCGGCATTCAGCGTGCCGGTGCCGTCAAAGTTGACCTGGCCCGAGGACAGCACGGCGCCGCCCGGCGATTTGACAGTCACCTGCCACCAGCCTTCGGGGTTGTTGGTGCTGTTGGGCGTTGCCAGCAGGTTGGTCGCGGTTGCGGGGGGCGTATAGGTGCCGCCGCCTGCCATGCCGAGGCCGCCTGCGAGCGGTGCGCCGGAACCGTCGGCGAGTGTAATGTTCGCCGTCAGGTCGCGGGCCTTGATGGTCAGGTTGCCGCTGGGGTCCAGGCTGGCGTTGACGAGCGGTTTGCCGCTGGCGTCAACGATGGCGTTAATATCCGCCAGCATTTTGCTGACGCCGCCATCCAGCGTGATGGTGGTGGTGGCGGGCACCGCGCCGTCGACGGAAATGTCGAAGGTGTCGGTATTGCTAAAGCCGTTCTGGCCGGCAAGCATGCCGCTGACGGAAGAAAGGTCGGTACCCCCACGTGCAATCGCGGTGGGCGATTCAATGTGCGTGAATTCGAGGTTCATGTCCTGCGCGGTGCCGAGGGAGTCATAAACCTTCAGCGCGCGGGTGAAGCTTGCGGGCGTCGTTGGGTCCAGCGGGTAGGGCTGCAGCGCCGTGTCGGAGGACAGGTTCATTTTGAGCGCGCCCGTGGTGGTCGCTTTCGGCTGCCCGGTCACGGTGGACAGGTCAACGGGAACGAGCGAGCCGGGGCTTGCCGAGCCTGCGGGCAGCGCGCCGTTCTGGTCGAGCGGCCAGCCGTAGAGCGTGAAGCCTGCGGTGTTTTTCAGTGCGCCGTTTTCATCTTCGGAGAAGGAGCCTGCGCGGGTGAAGAGCGTTTCAGCGCCCGAGCCCGTGCCGTTCTTCACGACGAAGAAGCCGTTGCCGGACAGCGCGATGTCGGTTGCGGAAGCGGACTGCTGCAAAATGCCCTGCTGGTCGATGCGCTGGTTCTGTGTTGCCTTGACCGAACCCGGGCTGTACAGCGTCGAGCGGCTCTCGCTGGTAACCAGGCTGGAGAACGCGGCGTCGGAACGTTTGTAGCCGACCGTGCTGGTGTTGGCGATGTTGTTGGAAATCATGCTCAGCGACTGGCTCTGTGCGGCGAGGCCGGAAACTGCAGTGAAGAGCGAACCGAAAATGCTCATATCCTATCTCCCTTTTGTGTGCCGGTATTTTCTGCCGGCGGTGAAACTAATCCAGAAAAAAGTCTTGCAATCTGTGTGCCAGTTATGAAGAGGTCGACGAATTTTCAGTCGATGAAGTATCGGTCGAACCCGCTTCGGAAATTTTGCGCACGTCGGTGAGCGGAACGGACTGGCCGCTCACGTTCAGCAACAGTGTGCCGTCATCTGCAGATTCAAGGCTGGTCACGTGGCCCGGCACATACGTCACAACGTTCAGCGCGTCTTTCGTCGCGGTCTGTGCGCTGACCTTGAATGTATAGGTGCCTGCGGGCATCGGGTTGCCGACGCTGTCCTTGCCGTCCCACACAAAGTTGTGGCTGCCGGCGGTAACGTCTGCATCTTTCGAATAAACAACTTCGCCATCCGCGTTGGTGATGCTGATGGTGCCTGCCGCCGCGCCGTCCGGCATGGTGTAGGACATGGAGGAAGATTTTACACCGTCCGACATGAAATTATTGCCGGCCACTTCAACGTCTTTGCCGATGAAGCTGACGCCGAGGGCGGTCATGTTCAGGGTTTGCATGGTCAGCAGCTTGTTGAGCGTATCGTTGCCCTTGATCTGCTGTTCAACGCCGGAGAACTGGACCAGCTGGTTGGTGAACTGCGTCGAGTCCATGGGGGACAGCGGATCCTGGTTTTTCAGCTGCGTCGTCAGCAGCGTCAGGAACTCGTCGAAGTTGCCGTTCAGCGTCTTCTGGTCCGTGGTCGCGGTGGAAGCGGTGCCGCTGGTGCCCGTTGTTGCGCCGACTGTGCTCATGTTGTGGTCTCCTTAAAATCTAATTCTTAAATGACGATGTTGACGCCGCGCTGGCTGATGGAGCCTTGCGCTTCGATGGAAATATTTGCCTGCAGTGCGGTCGCGTCGATGGTGTTGTCGCTGCCGTCATAGCCGCGGTTGCCGTGGCCGTTGCCGTTTTGCGCATCCTGCGCGTTGCCCTGCTGCTGGTTTTGCTGGCGCAGGTTGAAGGACAATGACGCGTCATCCGCGTTCATGCCGAGGCCTTGCAGAATGCGGTGCAGCTGCGGAGCGTCTTTTTGCAGCATGGACAGCGTTTCGGGCTTGTCGGCGGTCAGCTGCGCTTTCAGCGCGCCGTCTTTGGTGAACTTCAGGCGCACTTCAAGGCCGCCCAGTTCCGACGGGTTCAGCTGCATGGTGAAGGTATTGACCTTGCCGGCGGCGTTTTGCTGGATCTGCATGGCGATGGTCTGCATGGTCGCGGCGGGCGCGGTTTCGGCAGAGTTATTCAATGTATTGACGAAGCTGCCGGCGCTCGCGTCGCTTGCCAGCTTCAGGCCGCTCAAGGTGCCGCCCGCAGCCGCCGGGTCATTCTGGCCGGAGAACTGGTTGAACGATTGGCCGTTGGAAGCGCCATTATCCGAACCGGCATCACCCGAGGCAAAACCGTTGACGAGGGCGATGTGCGCGGTATCCGTCGCCGGTGCTTTTTGCGCGGGCAGGCTGGCAGCGTCATGCGCCAGTTGCAGCGGCGCTGCGGTATTTTGTTGTGCGTCCTGCTGGGGCGCGGCTTGCGGCGCGGCGGGGGCTTTTGCGGCAGCGGGGGTGGCGGCAGGCGCGGCGGCCTGGTCAGCCTGCAGCGGCGCAACAGCAGCTGCGGTCGCTTCGGCGGAAGCTTTTGCGCCGGTGTTCTGCACTTGCTTGGTGACCTGGGTTGCAACCGCAACGGCGACGTTGGTGCTGGCAGCAGCATCCGTCTTGGCTGCGGCAGCTTGTGGCTTGCGGCGGCTGATGATGGCGGCCATGTCAGCATCGTCCTTGCTGGCGGCTTTTGCAGGCGTGGTATCGGCCTGCAGCGGCATCATAATCTGTGTGGCCTGCGCGGTCGTCAGCGTATCGCCCTGGTTGATGGCGAACTGGACAAGGTTTTGCTGGATGTCGCTGTCGCTCATGCCTTGCGATTTCATCATCTTGATGGCATCGGTGCGGAACTGGGCGAGGCTCTGCGGGTCGGTGCCCGGCAGTTTATTGAAAAGCTGCTGCAGGTTCTGTTGCAGGTCGGTGGTTGCGCTATCATCTTGCAGCAGGGTCACCAGCGGCGCTGCCGGGGTGCCGGTGGCAACGGTGGCAGTTTTCGGTGCGGCAGTTTTACCAGAGTCATCCGCAGCGGTTTGTGCGGCGGCTTTATCTGCATCGGTTGCGGCATCGGCACTTTTTGCCGCGTCGCCTGCCTTGACGTCCTTGCGGTCGGCAACTTTCGCATCATTCTTGTCATCAGCCGCTTTTTTAGCGTCGGCATTTTTTGCATCGTCCGTCTTCGCGGCGCTCTTGGCGTCTGCTTCCTTGGTGCTGACATCTTTATTGTCGGAACTTTTTTGAGCTGCCTTGCTGCTTTGCGCGGGCTTGTCCTGCGCAACGGCGCGCTTTGTATCAAGGTTATCGGCGAACGCGATAATGTCTTGCGTGGACAGCGTTTTGCCACCGCCGGCAGCGTTACCCGCGCCGGTCGAAGTCTGGTTGGAAACGATGTTGTTGATAGCATCCACGAAAGGGACCTCCTGGTTTCATCTGTATCTATCCTTGCAGGAGGCGTGCCAGTTTCGAGATATGGGTGAAATTATTTTATGGCCTAAAACACTGGAAAAGCGGCCATAAGCGCGCATTACGCTGGCGCAAAACAATGCGCACAAAAGCCCTGTGGGCCGCCTGCGGGAAAACAGGCGGCCCTTTGGGAGGGAGGGCAGTTCATATCAAGTAAGGGATGGTTAAACGTAGGGTCTTTAAGCCTAGTGGGTCTATGTCTTAAAGGTCATTAAAGGTTTGTGTCCACGGCGAGGGAGCGGGTGGACGTTTTGTAAGACTGGCTTTTTCCTTTCGATGAGTAGTGGGTCTGGTGGTCGTCTGCGACGGCCTTGCGGGCGACGTCGAGAATTTTGCCGACAAGGCGCGCGGTGCTGGCTTTCGCCGCTTCAAGCGCGCGCAGGTTGTCGTTGAGGATTTGCGTAAAACCGGTGCGTTTTTGCACCAGCTGGTTGCGAAGGCCCGTATCAATGCGGCCCATTTCTTCCTTGCGGGTGGAAAGGCCGCTTACCAGCTCCTGGTATTCGCGGGCCAGGCTGCGCTTGTTGGCTTGCAGCAGGTCAACCGTTTTGAAGTCGGATTTCTTCAGTGCGTGGGTTTCTTTTACCAGCAGGCCGCCGAAATCCTCGAGGATTTGCAGGACGCGCAGGACATCGGTACCGATGGGGGCGTTAAGTGCGGCGGCGGTCTGGTTCACGGACGGACTGGTCATGTTGATCACCCTTTTGTTGTATGTTGTTGTTCTTGCATTTGCATCATTACAGTTTGAAGCTGCTGCGAAATGCCGATACCCTGGCCCTTCGCCATCATTTTGCCGTATTCCTGGACCATCATGCCCTGGAACATCTTTTCGCCGCTGCCGCCGCCGAACATGGGGTCGGGCTTGATGCCTTCGAACATGTGCGACAGCATCTCGGAAATAAACACCGCCTCGAAATCCTGCGCGCTGGCCTTGGTTTTTGCGTCAACCTTGCTGGTGTCCTGCGTTGCCGACGGCAGCGTCTTGTGGTTTATCGTGGCGAAGGGGGCGGCGCTGAGCACGGTTTGTGCGGTTTGCGTATTCATTACATCACCTCGATTTCGGCTTGCAGCGCGCCGGCAGCCTTGATGGACTGCAGGATGGTGATGATGTCGCGGGGGCCGACGCCCAGGGCGTTCAGGCTGCCGACGAGTGTCTGGAGCGAAACACCTTCCTGCAGCACGGCAATTTTATTGTCTTCGCCGCTGTCGACCTGCAGGTCGGTGCGGGGCACCACAACCGTGTCGCCGCCGGTGGAAAGGGCGTTGGGTTGCGAAACCTGCGGGGTTTCGGTGATGCGGATGGTCAGGTTGCCTTGTGCAAGGGCGACGGTGGAGATACGGACGTCTTTGCCCATCACGATGACACCGGAGCGCTCGTCGATAACGACGCGGGCGACCTGGTCAGGCGAAACGCGCAGCTGTTCCACATCGGTCACGAGGTTGACGATACCGGCCTTGTAGCCCGGCGGCACCGACAGCGCAACGGAGGAGGGGTTCTCGGCGGTTGCTGCCGGGAACTTCAGGTAGTTGTTGATGGCGCTGGCAATGCGGCGCGCAGTGGTGAAATCGGGGTTGCGCAGGGCAAGGCGCGTCTGCTTCATTTCAGCAAGGTTGAAGGGGATTTCGCGTTCAACGATCGCGCCGGCGGAAATGCGGCCCGCAGTCGGGATGTTTTGCGTGACGGTAGACGCATCACCCTTGGCGGAGAAACCGGCGACGGCAACGGGGCCTTGCGCCACCGCATAAACCTGGCTGTCAGCGCCCAGAAGCGGGGTCACCAGAAGGGTGCCGCCCTGCAGGCTTTTCGCATCGCCCATGGCGGAGACGCTGATGTCAATGCGCGAGCCCTGGTTGGTGAAGGGCGGCAGCGTTGCCGTGACCATGACGGCCGCGATGTTCTTGGTGTTCAGCTTTTCATCGCGCACGTTCACGCCAAGGCGTTCAAGCATACCGATGATGGATTGCTCGGTGAAGGGCGAGTTGTTCAGGCTGTCGCCCGTGCCGTTCAGGCCGACGACGAGGCCGTAGCCGACCAGCATGTTGTCGCGCACGCCTTCAACGTCAACGATGTCTTTAATGCGGGTTGTGCCTGTGGGGGTCAGTTCCGGCGAGACGGTGCCGGTGGTGGCGCCAATCGGCGTGGTGACGGGGGCTGTGCCGCCCGTGGCGGCGAGGGAGGCGGCGCTGAAGCCTGCTGCCATCACCAGTACCGCGAATGTCTGTATAAACTTGTTCATCTTGTAACTTCCCGTTCCCTTTAGTTTCCCGCTAGTCATAGAAGCGAAAAGCGTGCCAGCCGCAAAACTGCGGTTTATTCAGCATTTTCAATTCATTGGAAGGGGGCAGAACGGGGGTGCCACGGGGCAGGCCCTGTAAATGCCCGCCAAATACCTGTCAGGGGGCAAATATTGCCGACTGGTTTTTCCCCCCATAAGCTGTCTATAATTGTAACCATGAAAATTGAAGGGCCTAATAAATCGTCCGGTGCCAAGGGAGTCTCCAAAACGGGGGCCAGCAAAGGCACGGGCAGCAGCAGCTTCAGCGGCCTCGTGGAGGACACCGAGGAAGCCGAAAGCCCGAAAGGTGCCAGCGGCGTTATGGCAACAAGCCCGCTTGACGCGCTGTTGTCGCTGCAGGAACTGGGTAATGCCCTTGATGAATCTTCCAAAAAAGCCGTGCGTACCGCCAATGGCCTGCTCGACCAGCTGGACCGTATCCGCATCGGCCTTCTGACGGGCGGCATTCCCGCCTCGGCGCTCGATAACCTTGCCCGCCTTATTTCGCAGCACCGCGGTGCCATTTCCGACCCGCATCTGGCGGAGCTGCTGGATGATATCGACCTGCGTGTGCAGGTGGAGCTGGCGAAGCTCGGGCGCTGATAACGCGGCCAAAGCGCATTTTTGACATATTTAACTGGTATCGCGCCGTCTTTTTCTGTAATCAGGCGAAATATGCGGGAAACTTTAAACCGCCGTTGTCTATTGGTTGCGTCACGTATTATAATCGAAACATCACACAAAGATTTTAAGGTAAATCCAGATGAGCTCTCTGCCCGAAACCTCGCCGACCATTCTGCCGCCGGATTACAAGCCGACGGAAAAAGAAAAATTCATGAACCCGGTCATGCTGGAATATTTCCGCCAGAAGCTGCTGCGCTGGCGCTCCGAGCTGCTGCTCGAATCCGACCAGACCATCAAGGAAATGCAGGAAGACAACCTGCAAAAGCCCGATATCGCCGACCGCGCCTCGGCTGAAACCGACCACGCGCTGGAACTGCGCACCCGCGACCGCGAGCGCAAGCTGATTTCTAAAATCAACGCCGCCCTCGAAAAAATCGGCGAAGGGGCTTACGGCTTCTGCGAAGAAACCGGCGAACCCATCTCCATCGCCCGTCTCGAAGCCCGCCCAATTGCGACCCTGAGCCTTGAAGCGCAGGAACGCCACGAGCGCAAGGAACGCACGCAGCGCGACATGCGCGAATAATCTTGGCGCTTTAACCGCCAATAAAAAAGCCCCAAGGATTTTTCAGCCTTGGGGCTTTTTATTGAGCCGCGTTTTTTTTCGCGCCGTTTTTGAAAGCCTGTCATGCCCGCACTTTTTGCCCACCTGCCGCCATATGCGATTGTGCTGCTGTTCTTCGTGCTGCATTTGCTGGTGGGCGCGTTGCTGCCCAGCCGCCCCGGCTACAGGCCGCTGCTGTGGATGATGATGGATAAGGGCGCAAGAGCCTATGAATTCCGCCTCAACCGCAGCGACCGCGGCAACCGCACGCTGGCTGTGCGCGGCGGCATTGTGACGGCGCTGCTGGGGCTGGCGGCGCTGCTGATCGGCCTTGTTGTCTGGCGGGCGGGCCTGCATGGCTTTGGCTGGCTGCTGTCGCTGCTGCTGCTGGGCGGCGCTGTTTCCGCCATGCGTCATGTGCGCCGCCTGCGGGATGCCGCCGGCTGGCTTGAAAAAAACACCACCGCCCCGCTGGCCGCGTTGCTGCAGGCCGACGGCAATGAAGATTTCGCGAAAGCGGATAGCCATACCCTTGCGCGCCGCGTGCTGGAGCGTGCGGCAGGCAGCATTAACCGCGAATGTGTCGCGCCACTTTTCTATTTCCTGCTGGCGGGGCCTGTCGGACTTTGCCTGTATGTCGCTTTTTTAGCGGTGTTTGATGCATTTGGCCGTGCCGCATACTTCGGCCGCATGCCGCGCATGCTTGAGGCGGTGCTGGATTTTATTCCGGCGCGCCTGACCGCGATTGCGCTGTCCTTGGGTGCGCTGTTTGTCAGCCGGTCGAATCCGCTCGCGGGGCTGAAGCTTGCGCTCACGCAATCGAGTCGTTTCTGGCGCACAAACCAGGGCTGGCCGGTCGCAGCGGTGGCGGGCAGCCTCGGCATCACCCTTGGCGGGCCGGTGCGCGATAAAAATAACATAGTTACGGAAAGCCAGTGGCTCGGCGCGGCGGATACAACCGCCAGAATTGGCGCACCGGAATTACGCCGCGGTGCTATGCTTATGTTTACTACATTCCTTTGCATTATCGTGCTGGTATCCGCCGCGGTTGTGGTACGCCATAAATTTTCATAATACGAAAAATTCTATTTTTAAGTACAAAAACATTGGTTTTCTTGAAATAAATATACTGCGGCGCAGCGTATAATTTTCGTTCTATTGCCATTTTAAGTCTTGTGCGTTTTACAAAAAATGATACCGTCATTGCTGATCGAAAACGCATGCAATTTCACAGTTCCCCACGTCACGCTTTCAATGGCGCAGGGTTGCTTGAAATCGTTATGGCGCTTTAACCAATTATTAACCTTTGGACGTTCAACGCAATGGCCACGCCAAACGACCGGAAAAAGATCGAAAGTATCCTGCGCGAACCGCTGACGCGCCACCGGTTGACTCTGGCCCAAAAACTGCGCGCCGCCAGCAACCCCGAACAGCCGCAACCCTTCACGCTTGAAGACCTCAAAAATTTCGCCGCCTCCATCCGCACGCCGGATGCGGAATATGCCAAGGAAACGCTGAACGTTCTGGAAGCCGTGCAAACCGGCAAGGCCCCGCAGGAACCGCAATTCGACACGCCCGAAAAACAGCTGATCTGGGGCGCCGCTATCGCCTATCTTTCCAGCAATCCTGAACAGTTGAAAACCTGGGTGAAGCCGCCCGCCGAAGGCACTGTGCTGACCGGCACCGAATTGTGGAAGCAGGTCACCGGCACAAACTACGCGTACCAGGAATTGCTGTCGCTACGCGCACCACGTGCGCGAAGCGCTGCGCGACAAGGACACCAAGTACGGCTGGGGCGACCCCGGCACGGGCTTTACGTTTGATCGCCAGAAAAACCTGATCAACGTCGATTTCATGCAGAGCCTGATTGTCGGCTTCGAACACGCCCGTGCGGATGTGTACCGTGAAATTGGCCACTCGCTGCTGTCCGTCAGCTATCCGAAGCGCATGCGCGACGTAAACCGCGAAATGCAGCCGCTGCTGAAAAAGTCGCGCCTCGCACAGCAGAAAAAAGGCCCGCAGCTGAAGCCGGACGAATACAAAAAGCTGCGCATGCTTTCCGCTGAATGGCAGCTGCGCCACATGATGTTCTCGGCCGCGGAAGAAAACGTCGCCAACAAGTTCGTCTCGAACATGGGCCAGCAGCTGCTGCAGGATTATTCCGTATCGCTCAACAACACCGCCGTCACCAACCGCGGCGTGGGCCTGACGCGCATCCCGCAGGATGGCGCGTCGGAAGAGCTGAAGCGCTACATGAACCTTTGCAACGCCGTGCAGCTGAGCTTCTTCCAGAACAACGGCCTGTTCGACAATACCGACAACGGCTGGTTCAAGGTTGGTGTCAACCCGGGTCTTGTGCGCAAAACCAACACGCTGGCAAGCCGTCCCGACGACCAGAAGGACGATGCCGACGGCATCAACCACCCCGATTTCCAATACCTGCGCGAGCTGTGCGGCGGCCCCAAGGGGCTTGAAAACCTGCAGCCGAAGCAGCACGAGCGCCTGTTCGGCTGGGCAAACCTCACCTCGCGCGTAGAGCGTGCGGATGCGGATCGCAAGGCCATCATTGAAGACATCTGGCGCCAGTACGGCGAAGAGCTGATCCAGAAAGTGCTGCAGCAGGCGAACGACCAGATCGACCAGCAGCTGAAAGAAGCGCAGGAAAAGCAGCAGCAGCAAAAAGACCAGCAGGACCAGGATGGCGATGACCAGGACGGTCAGGACCAGGAAGGCGACGATCAGGACGGCCAGGAGCAGGACGGCGAAGGTCAGGGACAAGGCCAGGGCCAGGGTAAAGGCAAGGGCAAAAAGTCCAAGCAGGAAAAGAACAAAGAGCAGCAGAAGAAAAAAGACAAGCGCGGCAAGCCGCAAGGCGAGCAGGACGACGCTGATGCTGACGAAGACGGCGATGACGCCGATGGCCAAGATGGTCAAAAAGGCCAGAAGGGCCAGAAGGGCGACAAGCAGAAAAAAGATAAAGGCCAAAAAGGCGACAAGGGCGAAAAAGGCGAGAAGCAGGACGGCGAAGGCGAAGATGGCGAAGGCCAGGACGCGGACGGCGAGGATGCTGACGGCCAAAAAGGCGACAAAAAAGAAGGCAAGGGCAAAGAAGGCAAGCTTGGCGCGGACGAGGAAGAAACCGTTCCCGTCGAAGGCGCCGGCGATATGCCTGCCCCCGAAGCCGGCAATGATTTGCCGTCGGAGGAGCTTGACCCCAACGGCAACGGCCAGGATGCCGACGGTGAAGGTAAAGACGCGGATGGCGAAGGCCAGGACGCGGACGGCGAGGGCGACGATGCCGACGGTGAAGACGCCGACGGCGACGAAGGCATGACCGCCGAAGAACTCGAAAAAGAGCTGGAAAAACGCCAGCAGGAAGCCGACGAAGCTGATGGCGAAGGCCAGGACGCGGACGGTGAGGGCGAAGATGCCGACGGCCAGGGCAAGGGCAAAAAGCCCGGCAAGGGCAAGCCCGGCAAAGGCTCCAAACAGGCGGGTCACGGCGACGGTAAATCGCTCGAAGAACTCTCCAAGCTCGACTGGACGGATTACCAGCAGCGCATTTCCGAACTGGGCGGGCCTATTACCCGCGTGCGCAAGCTGTTCAAGGATGTGCAGGAACGCCAGCTGCAGCGTAAGCGCACCATGTCGACCGGCCTTGATATCCTGCCGGAAAACGGCGAAGTCAAAGACCGCTTCAACGCCGACGCGCACCGCAACATGACGATCAAAAAAGCGACCGGCCAGCTGGAAGAGGGAGACCTCAAGCGCTTCAACACCGATGCCACCAAAATGGTGCCGACGGAAATTGACATCGTCATCATGATTGACGGTTCCGGCTCCATGAACGGCACGCCGCTTCTTTCCGCCCTGCAGGCATCCGCCATTATGTTCGAAGCCGCTTCCGGCAAGGACATGAAGATGAACGTGTATGTCGGCATGTGGGGCGACAGCGACCCGCCCATCCTGATCAAGCCGGGTGCGGACCGCATTGAAATCGGCAAGCAGATGGCGCGCGCGCAGAAGGGCCTTAATTCCGGCACCGACCTTGCGCCGGGCATCGTAAAAATCGCCAAGACCATCGGCGAACAGCGCGGCAAAAGCGGCACGCTGTCGGGCTTTACGCACGTGCTGATTATTTCCGACGGCGACATGTTCGACGCGGAAAAAGCCAAGGCAAACATCATGACCATGTTCGAGTACTCGGACAAGGTGACTTTCGATACCGCGATCATCGGTAACAAGAACACCAACATGGAAAAAATGGCCAACGGCATTAAAGGCCGCAAGAGCTTCCAGGATGTCGGCGTTACGGTCGGCAGGAACCCTGAAGAAATTCCGATGTCGATCGTCGGTCTGTTACTCGAAAAGGTGAAGAAAACGGGCAGTTTCGTCGCTGTCCCGAATAGTCAAAAACGGCGAGCCATGAAAAAAGCTCATAACAAGATGGATCCAAAGCCATGAAAAATGACAAAACGTCGCCCCTGCGCAAAACGGTCAAGGAATTGACGCCCGAGGACATCCGCTCGCTGGAACGTCCCCTTGGCACGTCTGACCGCCCGTACCCCATGTGGGGCTCGCAACGTGTCGAGCATAACGGCCGCGCCGACCTCGAGCAGGTTTTGTCCGTCATCGCCGATGATACCTACCCGATGAAGGTCTATTCCGAGCGCCCTTACAAAGAAGTCATCGCGCTTGCGTATTGCGACATGCCGGTGCCCTCCATGCTGCCGCTGTTCTTTGACGGCCTCGAGCGCCGCAAGCCGGATGCGACCAACCGCACGCAAATGATGATCGGCGACCCCGGTCACGGTAAATCCTTCCTGGGCGCCCTGCAGGGCCGCCTGCGTTCCAAGGGTCCCGTCGAAGTTCTCGACTGCGGCGGCAAGAACATGCGCGAACTGCTGTTCGAGATGGTGCTGGACTTCGGCACAGCCGATGCCCTGCCCAAAGCGATCGACAAGCGCCTGCAGGCCGGCACGCTCGAGCCGCTCAGCCTCGCCCTGCTGAAATCCCTGCCGTCGTCCGTCGTGACGCTGGATGAGGGCGCGCAAGTGAAATCCATCGACTGGAACGGCCTGAAATCGGCCGGCCAGGGCGAAGTGGAGGCCGCTTTCGAAACCTTGAAAAAAGTTTCGAAAATCGAAGGCCTCGACAATGCCGGCGGCAACGCGCTGGGCATGAACTCCCAATACGGCCCGCTGATCCAGAAGTTCATCAAGGGCGAAGAAATCGTCCTCGACGAGTACAACAAGTCGCGCGAAGGCACCGACGACAACCTGCAGACTGTCTGGCAGTTCATGATCGGCGAGATCCGCGAATGCACGGTTGAAAACCCGCTGAAGAACAAAGACCAGACCGCCGGCCCGTCGGAATTCACCTTCCGCCGCGAAGACACCAAAGCCGGCTTCTTCGTTACCCTGACCGGTAACAAGAAAGAGGACGGCGTTACCACGCGTTCCCTGAACAAGTCGGTTTATTCGCGCCTGTCGCCGCAGACCCTGCCGGACCCCGACGTAATCGACTGGCAGCACCGCATCTGCCAGATGATGGTCGGCCTGCCTGTCTCGACGCTGTATACCGCGTTCAAGGACCGCGCCGATGAAAACCCGGAAGCCTTCGGTGAATGGCTGCTGTGGCTGCGCAAATCCAAAGCCGAAGTTGAAGGCACGCAAATTCCCGAACTGCAGGAAACCCTGCTGAAGAACTGGAAGAACGTCGTCAACTCGTCCGAGAAACTGGCGCGCTTCTATGACCGCTGGGCTGAAATGACCGATGCTGAAAAAATCACCTCCAATGGCCACGGCGACCTCGTCGAGGAAGTGGATGATGAATACACCAAGAAGGAAGGCATCGACTTCCGCAAAATCAAGCAGCACCTTGAAGAGGCGCTGAACATCCGCCCCCGCATGCAGAAGGAAGACGCGCCCCGCGCGTTTGATACCCGCGCGTGGGACAAGGCACCGAAGCTGTCCGACCCCATCGAGGAAAACCCGTCCCTCAATTTCGGCACGCGCCTCGTCGAGTTCCTGGAGCGCATGGTCTACGAAAAATCCGGCGCCGTCGGCAAGAACAAGCTTTATAACAAGCTGCAAAAATCCATGCAGGAATTCGCGCTCCGCGACATTTCCCTGCAGGAAGCCAGCCGTTCCCGCCAACGCTCGGTTGAAGAAGACCTGAACATCTCGGCCTTCAACGACCGCGACCTCAACAAGCAGGCTCACATGGCCCGCACGGTCTTCTGCAACTACCTGCGCCAGACTAACCCCGAGATCAAGGCGACCGACGAAGAGATCATCACCCCCAACAAGTTCCTGAATGCGCTGACCTACATCTCGCAGCAGGATACTGCCAAGGACAATGAGCTGTTCGTTGCCAACTCCGACCTCGAAACCGCGTTTGCCGGCAAGCCGCTGGCTGCAGCTGTCATTAAAGACACGGCTGTTTACGCAGCGCAGGACAAGGAACTGGATTTCGCCCTGAAAGACCTCGTCAGCCACAACGACTTCATGGCATCGCTTGCCATGCCGACCGTCGGCGCGAAAAACCTTTCGGCCATCTGGGAGCAGAACATCCGCCCGCTCACCAAGGGTGATGCCGCCAATGACACCGCGCCGGCCTCCGCCGCGCCCGGCGCCGGTGGCAGCATCCTCGACCATGACGAGGCGCTGTTTATCGCTGAAAACCGTTCGGACAAAAAGATCGCGACGACATCCGTCCAGGTCCTTTTCGAAGACGAAGACGGCGCGCGCCCTGTGTCCATCCACATCATCCGCAACGAAGCCCGCAACAAGACGCTCGTCGTCTCGGAAAAGGCGCCTTCCAAGCTCCTCGCGGCGTTCAAGGAAGCCGGCATCACTCACGTTGACCGCAACGACGCGAATGCGGCGCTGAAGGTCGACGCGGCTGTCAATGAACTGACGCGCGGCATGCCGGCGTCGGTGAAGGACCGCCTGGTCGATGCGTTCAAGTACCGCAACGACGTGGATGCCGAACACCTGCAGGGCAAGAACCCCGGCCTGTCCGAACTGCTGGTCGACCCGAAAATCGACATGATGTACGCGAAATTCGTCGTCAAGTCGGATAAAAAAGTCGCGGGCATGTAATTGATGACCGAGGCTGACACCAAACCGGTATCGACAGATACCCTCGACAAACTGGCGGCGACAGTCGCGCAGCAAAAGGCGATGGAGCGTGGCCCCACGTTTCTGCCCCACGGCTGCCGCCTGTTCCGCGTCGAGACCGGTTGGGAAGGCAACATGATACAGCGCGACAAGGGCGTGGTTACCTGCGATACGCTCCTGTCCCTTGAAGCGGCCATTCGCGATGAAGACGTCAAGGTTGTGTTCATACCCTTAGACGCGATATTCTCGGATGCCGACATCGAAAAAGTCTGCCAGCGCAACGGCGTCACTAAAACACTATTCAAAGAGGTCAAGTCGCCATGAGCGGTGCCCGTTACATCAAGCAAGCCATTATCGCAGCCCTTGTCGATCATCCCGACCAGGACCGCTACAAGACGCGCGCTTTCTCCAACGACAACCTCGCAAAGTCGATCGAGGCGTCGGAGCAGGGCACGCGCCTGACGAAGGCAGATTTCTTTACGCCCGATGACGAAGGCCGCTTCATCATCGACACGCCCGGTTTCTGGAAGAACTTCGACAAGGTTCTCGACGTGCTGGCGAAATCCGGCGAAAAATTCGTGATGGAAGACTTCACCCGCTACCTTGACCGCGCCGAAACCCGCACGCTGCTGGAAAGCGCCAAGGAAAACCAGGGCCTGTCGAAAATTTTCAGCCAGCCCGTCTGGGAAGGCCGCTTCGACCAGATGGAGCGCCTGTGGTACAAAGTGCCGGTGCCGTTCCGCCGCGAAACCTTCAAGAACGACGGCCTGCTGGACCCGAACCTGAAGCGCACGCTGCTGGCCGCCGAAGGCCGCGAGATGCCGGAAGACGGCCTTGCCAAAGCGGGCGTTACCACGGGTGACCTGCGCGCCGCCTTTATCGAGCGCGGTAATTTTGAAGAAGTGAACCGCAAGCTGGCGCAGGCTGGCGATTACTTCCGCAAAGATTACCTGCTGCTGCCCGACAACGCGGGCGATACCGTTTTCTACCACCAGAACGCGTGGGACAAATACGACGAACTGGTCAAGGGCATGAAAGCCCATGGCGAGAAATTTGAAGTGGCTGATTTTGTCCGCCCCGTCGGTTTCGTTTCCAACATCCTCGCCCGCGCGGCGGAGCGTAAAGCCCTGTCAAAGGTCTTCACCGCCGACCATTGGGTTGACCGCCTGCCGGAAATGCTGGAACTGTGGGGACAGGTAAAAGAAGGCTGGAAAAATTCCGCCATGAGTACCCGCGATTTTGATACCGCCTATTCCGATGCCGAAAGCAAAACCTACGCGAAAGCGGTGGATTTTGCGGGTTTCAGCGGCAAGTCCGCGCTGCTGGCCCCCATTGAAACGGGTGTTGCCGGCCAGACCATTCTGCCGCTGGGCCTGCGCGCCCTGTGGGATAACTACGGCGATGTGCAAAAACGCCTTGCGGATACCAAGGAAGGCATCAAGGTCTCCGACCTGCGCGCGCCGTCCGGCCTCATGGGCAATACCTGCCTGATGGGCGCGGTAAAGTTCGGGCACTTCGATAAAGTGACCGATATTGCCCGCAAATCCGGCGAGCCGATTACGCTTGACGACTTCCTGTCCAAGGACCGCCACGGCAATACGCTGCTGAACATTCTGGCAGAACGCAACCAGCTGAACCAGGTTTTCGCGCCCGAGCTTTGGGCCGGCCGCGTCGCGGACATGAAAACGCTTTGGACGCATGTGCGCATCAACGACCGCGGCCAGGTGGATTTCCCGCAGGCAGAAGTTGCTGCGAAACAGGCGACGCTGAAGCTGCAGTCGAAAGACCGCTTCAAGCTGAAGCCGGGCTTCTAAACCAAACAATCCACGATCTTCAGGGGATCGCCTGACTTGATCTGAAAAGGGGCCTGCTCGGCGACGAGCGACCCCTTTTTTGTCCGTCAAAGACGATATTTACTTTACAGCGATTCCGCCGAAGGGATACCTTTGCGGACAGGGGAGTTTTCTTGCCGGCAGGGGCAGCTGCATAAAATACGTCAATCGGGGGGCTACCATGACCGAAGCGCAACAGCACGCCGTGCCAGAACAAGACCTTGAAGCCCTGCTGAATGACTGGAGCAGCAAGGATGTCGAGCAGCGGGCGGAAATTTTCCGCGGCCTTGACCGTGCTACCGCCGAAGACCTGTTTTTAAAAGTGCATGGCCATGACCAGGCCGATCTTTACTGCCTGCTGCCGGTGGGCGACCGCAAGGCATGGGTGCGCCTGCTGCCGCCCGATGATGCCGCCGACATGATTCAGGAGTTGGCGGAAGAAGAACGCCCCTATGCCCTTAACCTGCTGGACGGCCCGACCCGCATGGAAGTGCAGGGACTGATGGCATATAAGGAAGATGTCGCCGGCGGCCTGATGAATTCCCGCTTCGCGCGGCTGCGGCCCGACATGACGGTCGATGAAGCCTTGCGCTATTTGCGTGAACAGACGCGGGCGCAGGTGGAAACCATTTATTACGCCTATGTGCTGGACCGCGGCCAAAAGCTGCTGGGCGCTGTGTCGTTGCGCGAATTGTTCAGCGCGCCCGGCTACAGGAAGGTCAGCGAGATCATGGCCTCCGGCGATGATGTGGCTTTTGTCCGCGAAAGCCAGGACCAGGAGGAAGTCACGCGCATTTTTGCGAACCGAGAACACCGGGCGCTGCCCGTGCTGGATGAAAACGGCTGCATGAAGGGCATCATCACCATCGACGACATCGTGCATGTCGTGAACGAGGAAGCGACCGAGGACATCCAGAAAATGGGTGGCATGGAAGCGCTGGATGAGCCGTATTTCAAGATCAGCATGTTCAACATGATCAAGAAGCGCGCGGGCTGGCTGCTGGCGCTGTTCATTGGCGAAATGTTTACGGCGACAGCCATGGGTTTTTACGAGGATGAAATTGCCAAAGCCGTGGTGCTGGCGCTGTTCGTGCCGTTGATTATTTCATCCGGCGGCAATTCAGGCTCGCAGGCGACCACGCTGGTTATCCGCGCCATGGCGCTGGGGGAAGTGCGCCTGCGCGACTGGTGGCGCGTGCTGGGGCGTGAACTGGTGGCGGGCCTGTCGCTTGGGGTTATCCTTGGCGTGGTCGGCGTTGTGCGCATTATGCTGTGGCCCGCGCGCAGCACCCTGTACGGCCCGCATTACCCACTGATTGCAGCGGCGGTAGGCGGCAGCCTTGTGGGCATTGTGCTATGGGGGACAATCATCGGGTCGACCCTGCCGCTGTTGCTGCGCCGCCTTGGCTTTGACCCGGCGGCTGCTTCCGCGCCGTTCGTCGCGACACTGGTGGATGTCACAGGTCTCGTGATTTACTTCACGGTTGCCAGCGTTATCCTGCACGGCACGCTGCTTTAAAAATTACTTGAATTTCTTCTGGTCATAGACCGGGTCGTTGGCCGCGGGGGCGCTGCGCCATGCAAGGTATTGCGCGCTGACGGAAATAACCGGCGGCACCTGGAAGTCGGGCGCGTCATAGGTCACGGGCTTGCCGTCAACGGTCGTGACTTGGCCGCCTGCGGCTTCGACAATGGCGTGGCCAGGCGCAACGTCCCACCACTTGGTGCGGCCTTCGCGTTTCACGGGGTGGATAAGCGAGGCATCGGCCGTATTTTCCGCGACCTGGCAGGCGCGCAGCACGCCGGGGGTGCCATCAATATTCACGGCCCTGCCGAATTGTTCGGTGAGATAGCCTTTGATTAATGGCATGTCGGTGCTGGGGGCATTGACCAGCACGCGCGGCGCGGTGGCGGCGACAAGGTTGGTTGACGGTTTTAAGGGTTCGCGTGTGCCGTCTGGGTTGACCTTCTCGCCCGTGCCGGGGCCAGCGCCCACGTACATCAAGTCAAAAGCGGGGTGGTAAATAACGCCGAGCACCGGCTTGCCATCCACGATCAGCGAAATAGCCACGACGAAGGCGCCGGTGCGGTCGGTGAATTCCTTGGTGCCGTCCAGCGGGTCAACCGTCCAGAAGGTGCCCTTGCTGACATCCGGCACGATGCCTTTTTCGTAGGCTTCTTCCGAGACGATCGGAATATTTGGGGTGAGGGCGGCAAGGCGGGGCAGAATAATGGCTTCGGCGGCAAAATCCGCATCCGTCACGGTGCTGCCGTCGGCCTTGGTGTAGGTTTCGGCGGTGCCATGGTAAAAAGTCAGAATCTCTGCCCCGGCAGCGCGCGCGATGCTTTCAACGTCAGCCAGCAGCTTTTTCGGGTCGGGAGCGGTCATGATGCGTATTATATTTCCATATGCTTAACGTTCCGTCAATTTCCAATAATACGCAAAAGGCCAAAAAGATTCAATTCTTTAGGGGGTGGTATTGACGGCTACGGTGAGGAGACATATTGTGGAGTTATCACAATACTAACACCGTAAAGACCAATGTTATATATTGGCGTCGAAGCATTAAGGGTAACGTCAAGGATTTACAATGAAATCTGCTCTCAAGCCCGCTCTGGAAAACCTCGATAAAGCGCTGGCGCGTCTTGAAACCGCCATCGACAAGCGCTTTATTGCCGTTAAAAAGGCCAAAGAAGAGCCCCAGCTGGACCTTTCCGCACGCAACGAGCGCGAAGTGAACAAGAAAATTGCCGCCAAGCTCGACCAGACCATCAACCGGCTCGAAATGCTGCTGACCGATGAATAAGACAAGGAATTAATGCACATGGCTGAAGTAAACATCACCCTGAACGGCCGTATCTACGAAATCGCCTGCGACCAGGGCCAAGAGGGCCGCGTCGTTGATCTCGCTGCGTTTATTGACCAGCGGCTGCAGCAAATCTCTCGCTCCGGCGCGGCTTACAACGACGCACACCTGATGGTGCTGACGGCGCTGGTGCTGGCGGATGAACTGTTTGAAGTGCAGGAAGGCGGCGCTGCCAAGGCGCCCCGCGCCGCGGCCCCCGTGGCTGCACCCGCAGCCCCCGAGCGCAATCCGGAAGAAGAACTGGCGCTGGTTAAATTGCTGGATCAAATGGCAAAACGCATCGACGGCATTGCACAACGCGTCCAATCGGCCTAGATTACTTTCCGGAAGGTTGCTGCGGCTGCTCGTAAGACAGCACTGTCCCAGAGGCCGATAATATCGCTATGGGAGCTGTCCCTGCCCGGACCGTGGTCTGGATATACGGCACCCACCTGTTCTACAGGGCCTAGCGGATAATCCCGTCAACGGCGCATGTGGCTCCTTCCACTTTCTTTCTTCTTTCGACCGGTACGGAGATTGTTTTCCTTTGGCGCCTTCCGAATTCAGCAAAGACGCCGTGCGGCTGGATGCCTTTGAAAAACGCAAGGCCCTGCCGGAAGATTACCGTGCCGCCGCCGCGCTGTCCTTCAAGGAAAATTTCCTGAAACATATTCCGCTGCCGGCGGAAAAAGGCGCGGTCATTTCCGCCTACATGCCCTTCAATGCCGAGCTGGATGTAAAGCCGCTGATGATACATCTCATCGGCCTTGGCTACCGCATTGTCATTCCGCATGTCGTCAACAATGCCGCCAGCCTTGAATTCCGCACCTGGACGCCCGAAACGCCGGTCTACCGCAACCTGCACGGCATCGAGGAATCCGAACAGCATTATTCCGACGTGCTGTTGCCGGAATTGATGATTGTCCCCCTTATCGCGTTTGATGCCGCAGGCAACCGCATGGGCTATGGTTCCGGCCAGTTTGACCGCACCTTCGCGCACCTGAACGACGTGCGGCAAAAGTTTTTCGCCGTCGGCGTTGCCTTTGAAGCGCAGCGCCGCGACCGCGTGCCGACCGATATGTACGATTACCCGATGCACTGCATCGTCACCGACACACACTTTTATAACCGCGAGGAGAGCCGCGCATGAGAATTCTGTTCCTGGGGGATGTCGTCGGCCGCGATGCGCGCGACGCCGTGAATGCCCAAGTCAAGGACTTGCGCACCAAGTACAAGCTGGATGCGATTATCGTCAACTGCGAAAACGCGGCGCACGGTTTTGGCGTGACAGCGCAGATTTGCGATGACTTTTACAAAGCCGGCGTTGACTGCCTGACCACCGGCAACCACATCTGGGACCAGCGCGAAATCATCGCCTATATCGAAAAAGACGCGCGTTTGCTGCGTCCCATGAACTACCCCGAAGGCACGCCCGGCCGCGGCCACTACATCATCCAGACGCCGCGCGGCGAAAAAATCCTCGTTGCGAACCTAATGGCGCGCCTGTTCATGGATGCGATGGATGATCCCTTCGCCGCCGCCAACAAGCTGTGCAATGCGCACCGCCTTGGCAAAGACGTAAACGCCATCTTCCTCGATTTCCACGGCGAGGCGTCATCGGAAAAAATGGCCATGGGCTTTTACCTTGACGGCCGCGCGTCTTTCGTCGTCGGCACCCATACCCACGTGCCCAGCGCGGATGCGCGCATTCTGCCCAAAGGCACCGGCTACATGACGGATGCCGGCATGTGCGGCTGCTACGACAGCGTCATCGGCATGGATCCGCAGCTGGCGGTCAACCGCTTTGTGCGCAAGGTGCCGGGCGAAAAGCTGTTCCCCGTGTCCGGCCCCGTCACGCTTTCGGGCGTGATGATCGAGGTGGATGGCAAGACGGGCCTTTGCACCAAGGTGGATGCCTTCCGCTCCGGCGGCAAGCTCTCGCAGTCCATTCCGCAAGCGGTATAATCACCTTCAAGAACTTTTTAAATAGCGCATTTCAAAAAAAGGCCGACGATCATGAAGAATTTCCTGCTGCAGTTTTACAAGCCTGTCATCATCGCCGCTGTTTGCGCGGCCGTTATCATCGGGGGGTACATGGTGTCGGGCGATGGCGAGCAGGCGGGTGCGGCGGTCTCATCGAAGCTGCCGATCGAAACCGTGATTTTTGATATGCAGAGCGGCCACAAGGAAACCTTTGATGTTGAAGTGGCCTCCAAACCCGTCGATCTTGAAATTGGCCTGATGTTCCGCAGCTCCATGCCCAAAGGCCACGGCATGCTGTTTGAAATGGGCACGCCCGCAAAGCCGACATCCTTCTGGATGAAAAATACCCTCATCCCGCTCGACATCATCTATATCGGCGCGGATGGCGGCATCGTGAATATTCACCACAACGCCGTGCCGAAAGACCTCACCTCCATCCCCTCCGGCGCGCCGGTGACGGGCGTGATCGAGCTGAACGGCGGCCGTGCGGATGAAATTGGCCTGCGCGTCGGCGACCGCGTGCTGCACCCGTATTTTTCTCAAGCTGCTGAAAAATAAGCGTTAATTTTATGTTTTAAGCTGTTTTTGCCTGCGGGTGGGCATTGCTTTTTGCCGCAAGACCCCGTATAACGAAGCTGCTATCGTCGGAGTGTAGCGCAGTCCGGTAGCGCGCCTGTTTTGGGAGCAGGATGTCGGGGGTTCAAATCCCTCCACTCCGACCACTCGCTAAACATGAGGAATTTCCGCTATGAAAGCAAAAATTTTCAAGCCCGCGAAAAACGCCATGCAATCGGGCCGCGGCCACGCCACGCAATGGCTGCTGGAATATGAACTTGAAACCGCCCGCCGCCCCGAACCGCTGATGGGCTGGACCAGCTCGCGCGATACCCTCAACCAGGTGCGCCTGAAGTTTGAAAGCAAGGAAGCCGCCGTCGCCTTCGCGGAAAGCCGCGGTTTTGACTTCACCATCGGCGAGGACCATACCCGCATCGTGAAGCCCCGCAGCTACCTCGACAACTTCAAATACCGCCCTTTTGAAGAAGAAAAATAAGCTTAAGCCATAAGGCTTTAACGCAAAAAGCGGCCCCGTCACAGGGCCGCTTTTCGTTTACGGTGTTTGCCAGAATGGTTATAATCGGCTATAGAGTGACGTATTAACGCCAAGTGCCCGTAGCTCAGCTGGATAGAGCAGGTGCCTTCTAAGCATCAGGTCGGGGGTTCGAATCCCTCCGGGCACGCCATTCCCCCCCATCCCGCTTCTTACGGCGATTCAATAATCGCAGCAATACCCATGCCGCCCGCGGTGCAGATGGAGATAAGCCCGCGTTTCTGCCCGCCGGTTGACAGCATCTTGGCAAGCGTGCCGGTGATACGCGCGCCAGTCGCGGCAAACGGGTGGCCAAGGGCGACGCTGCTGCCCTTGGTATTCAGCTTGCTGCGGTCGAACGCGCCGATGGGGGCGGCAAGGCCCAGCACCTCGCGGCAATATTTTTCCGACTCAAGCGCCTTCATGTTGCACAGGACTTGCCCTGCAAAAGCTTCGTGCAATTCAAAATAATCAAAATCCGCCGGGGTCAGGCGGTTGCGGGTGAAAAGCTGCGCAATCGCCTTGGTCGGGGCCATCAGCAACCCTGCGCCCTTCACGAAGTTGACGGCGGCTACCTGCACATCAACAATGCGGGCGAGGGGCTGCGCGCCCGCTTTGTCCGCGCCCGCCTTGTTGCCCACCAGCACGCAAGCCGCGCCATCCGTCAAGGGCGAGCTGTTCCCTGCGGTCAGCGTGCCGCCGTTGGGGTCGAACGCTGGTTTCAGCTTTGCAAGTTTCTCCAGCGATGTATCGCCGCGCAAGGTGCCGTCACGGCTGAGACCCATAAAGGGGTCGACAAGGTCGCTGTAAAAACCGGCGTCATAGGCTGCCGCGCCGTTGCGATGGCTGGCAAGCGCCAGCTCATCCTGTTCCGCGCGTGAAATGCCCCATTCACGCACCATCAGCTCGCAATGCTGGCCCATGGACTTAAGGGTGCGGGGCTCGTTCACGTTGGGAATGCGCGGGTGGAAGGCCGCGGGTGACAGCGTTGAGAGCGCCTTCAGCTTTTCGCCAAAACTTCTGGCTTTGTTAAGGGCCAGCAGCGCATGTTGCAATGTGTGCGTCACTTCAATCGGCAGGTCGCTATTGGTATCCACCCCGCCGGCAATGCCAAGGTCGATTGCGCCGGTATGGGCCTTCAGCGCAATCTGCCAGACGTTTTCAAGGCCCGTGCCGCAAGCGCGCTGCACGTTGTAACCGGGCGTTTCGGGGTGCAGGTCGGTCGACAGCACGGCTTCGCGCGCAAGGTTGAAGTCTGCCGCGCTGTTCATGACCGCGCCCAGCGCAACATCGCCCAGCAGCAGGCCTTCAAGGTGATTGCGCTTTACGAGGCCGTTCAAGGCCGCGACCATTAAATCCTTGCGGCTGGTATTTGAATAGGTGGTCTGGCTTTTCGCAAACGGGGTGCGCGTGCTGCCAAGGATATAGACGGGGTTATTGTCGGATTTCATGGCGGGTTACTCTTTCTTCAAAAAATGCAGCAGCTGGTGGCGGGTGGTTGTGAACAGGTCACGGGCAGTGTCGCGGTTTTTCATGTTGCGTGCAAACAGCAAGGTGCCGGCGAGGCTGGCAAAAATAAAACTCACCTTGTCGTAGCGGGCGGCAGGCGTGCCTTTCGGCAGGGCATCCGCCAGTACGCGGAAGAGGGCGGTTATTTTTTCCTCGAACTGCGCCCGCACGGCGGGCTTGAAGCGGTGCATATCCGCCCCTAAAGAAACAAAAAGGCACCCTTGCTCAACGCCGTCAATGTGCCGTTCATCAAGATAATTCTCGACCAGCATCTCCAGCGTTTTTGCGCCGTGCTTTGCAACGCGACCGGTATACTTTTCTGCCATCGCATCCAGTTCATGTAAAATGCTCTTGGCGAAAAAATCATCCTTCGACTTGAAGTGGCTGTACAGCGCGCCGGATGTAACCCCGGCGCGGCGCATAATTTTATCCACCGGCGCGCCGTGGCTGCCCATGGTTTTAAGCGCAGGCAGGGCTTCGCGCAGCATGCGGGTCTTTAAGGCGGTTTTGTCTTCCTTCGTCAGGCGCATGTATCGCTCCTTACAGCTGTGTCACGCCGCCATCCACAAAAAGCTCCGCGCCCAGAATGTAACTTGATTCCGGCGACAGCAGGAAGGCTATGGCCGCGGTCACTTCATCAACCGTGCCCATGCGCTTCATCGGGTTCATTTCGGCTCTGCCGTCTTTGGTCTTCTTCACCTGTTCGGGCGTTGTGTTGCCCATGCGCCCCCAGATGGGTGTATCAATCGGGCCGGGGCTGACGGCATTAAAGCGCAGCCCCCGCGAAACGTAAGCGCCCGAAAAGGTGCGCGCCATGGACCGTACTGCCGCTTTTGTCGCGCCATAAACGCTGGAAAGCCCGCCGCCCATGCTGCCCGCGACAGATGCGTTAATCACAACCGCGCTCCCTTCCGCCAAAAGCGGAATGGCTTTTTGCAGCGTAAAGAAGACCCCCTTCACGTTAATATCGAACATGCTGTCAAAATCGTTTTCAGTCACCTGGTCAATCGGCTTGAATTCGGCAATGCCGGCATTGGCGAAAAGCCCGTCAATCGTTCGGTACTTCTGGCCAATGTGCGCCATAAGGCGGTCAATATCGGCAAGTTTGCCAACATCCGCCTTTACGGCTTCGGCATTTTCGCCAAGCGATTTTTCGGCTTGCTGCAGCGTGGCTTCATCGCGGCCGGTAATAATCACCTTGCCGCCTTCGTCAATAATGCGCTGCGCGGTGGCAAGGCCGATACCGCTGTTACCACCTGTAACCAGCACTGTTTTTCCGGTGAAGCGTTGCATGGTGTGATTCCTTTTATTAATAACGGTCGTTATTAATAATGGTGCAACGCAAATAAAAGTCAAGATGCCTTAAAAAACGAAAGAATTGAGATATTTGCGGCTAGCCTTCGACGCGGATGCCGCCGACTTCAAGCCCGCGCCAGTTTTTTTGCGCCGGCAGGGCAAGGGGGCGAATAGCTTCCAGCACGGCAGCATCGGCCAGCGCGTGACGCTCCAGCAGGGTGTACAGCGCGGCCTGCGCGGCACGGCCTGCGCCGTCTTCCGCCTTCAGCACAATAACGGCATTGCGGGCGGGAATGACGCAGGCGTAAACGCCTTCCGCCCCGACTTTTGAAATGATGCCGCCGCTGCTGGCGGCAATCAACGCGGTATCCAGCCGCTTGGTGCCGCCGACAAGCGTGGGGTATTCGCCCATTGCCTGCAAAATATGGCGGCAGGCCGTGCCGCGGAACATGCCGAGGTTCTGCGGGTTCATCAACCGTGCAAAACCTGTTGCCATGCTTTGCAGCGGCATGGCGGGGTTGGGCGCCGAGCAGCCGTCGATCCCGCAAATGGCGGGCGTCAGTTCCGCCCCGAACATATCCGACATCACGGCGAGAATTTTTTGCTGCACGGGGTGGTCCGGGCGGGTATAGCCTTGCAATGGCGCCTTCATGTGCAATGCCAGCGTCAGCATGCCCGCGTGCTTGCCGGAGCAATTGTTGCACAAGATGCCCGCAGGGTTGCAGGGCGTTGCATAGGGCGCATGCGCCCCGCATTCAAGCGCGGTTTCATCAAGCCCCAGCCGTGCAAGCCATGCAGAGACAACATCTACATGCTGCGGCTCGCCGGAATGGGAGGCGCAGGCCAGCGCAATTTCCGCGTTTGACAGGTTAAAGGCTGCCGCCGCGCCGGTTTCCAGCAGGGCAATGGCCTGCAGCGGCTTGATGGCGGAGCGCGGGAAGGTAAGCCGTGCTGCATCCCCGTGCGCGGCGATAACATTTTCCTGCCCGTCCATGACCAGCGCGTGAACGATATGCGTGCTTTCAATGGCGGGGCCGCGGGTGATGCTGACGGTCAAGGCATCCGCGCGGGCTGCCGGTTTGCGGGGTGGCATGATGTTTTGAAGGTTCCGGTTTAAAAGTTAGTGTGTGCTGATGTTAATGCGTGCTGACGCTGACATCGGTAATGCCAAAGCGTTCGGGGGGCAGGCAGTGCATGGCGTCCTGCTGCGGTTTCAGCTCATCCGCGTAATCGACCATTTTCTGGCGCATGACGAGCTGGTCGTCTTCCAGCTGGCGGTTATAATCGACGATGGCCTGCCGCTGCGCCATTTGCTGGTCTTTCAGCTGGCCTTCGTAATCCACCATTTTCTGGCGCATTTCCAGCTGCTGCTGTTCCAGTTCTTCCTGGTAGCTGACAATGGCGGCGCGTTGCTCCAGCTGCTTTTGCTCCAGCTCGTCTGCATAGTCCACCATTTTCTGGCGCATCTGCATTTGCTGGTCGGCATAGGGGGAGCAGGTGGGCAGCTGCCCCGGGGCACCGTTTTTCGCATCGCCATCCGCAAATGCGGGCGCGGCGAAGGCAAGGCACAGGGTCATCAGCAGCAGGAATTTCGACATCATCGCCTCGGGAACGGTTAATTGAATCAGACGGCTTTTTCTATTGTAAGGCCGCTTTGGGGTAATTGGCAAAAGGGGAATGGCTTGCCATATTGCAAAATGGGCATGCCGGTCTATTAAGGCGCTGGCGATGCTGGGTTTTTGGGGCAGTGTAGGCCCAGAAAATCCACCTCGTCCGCGCGTTTGGAGGCATGACCGGTATAATGCTGAATATCCCAGCCCAGTTCCGGCAGCTTCAAACGGGTGCGCAGGTCGCGGTCATGCGTTGCCATGGCCAGCAGCATGCGCTTGGCAATGATCGCCCCGCCTTCCGCGCCGCTGCTGAATTCACAGTCGGTGCTGCCTGCAAGGCTGTGGCGGTAATCATAAAAGCCGAAGCCGCGGTCGGCGGCGGCGGCTTCCAGGGCATCCGCCAGCGTATCGACGTAATCATACTGCCCGCTGTCATCCATGGCGGCCTGCACGCTGGGCGCCAGCGGCGGCAGGAATAGCAGAACCTTTATGTTGAGAGCATGGTAATAATCAAGCAGGTCGAGGAAGGCTTTCATATCCTGCTCCGCAGGGGCCGCTGCGGCAGCAAAATGGCCGCGCTGTTCGCGAATATCGGCCAGCATGGCGTCAAAGCTTTTGTCGGCGGTATCGCTCTTGCCGCGCCACAGGCTGTTGGCGGCATAGGCGCCGGCGGCATCATAACCGTCTTCACTGGTGCCGGCACAGGGGATGCCATCGCACACTGACGGGCGGCTGTTTGGCGCGGAAAAGCCGCCAAACCACCAAAAATCAGCGCCCAGCAAAACAATATCCGGCGCATGGGCGCTGAACAGCGCATGCGATTCACGCGATACTTCATCCAGCGTCGTCATGCCGGAAAGGTTGGCGAAGGGTACGTTGAAATCTTCCTGACGGAACTGCAGCAGACGGGCGGAGCCGATGGCGGCAATTTTCGGGTGCAGTCGCCCCGCCAGCGCAAGGCGGTAGGGCGCAAGGTTTTTCTGCCCTGGCACATAAAGGCCGTTGTTGGCGGATTGCAGGTCAAGTTCCTGCTCCAGCGTCAGCGGTGCTTTTTCAAGCTCCGCCGGATATTGCGCGACGATAAAGCCCACGGCCAGCAGTGACAGGAAAGCGGCGAGCAGCAGGGCGAGGCGTTTGCGGTCTTTTTGCATTTAAGTCTTTATCCTTATAGTTCCAGTCGTGAATAACGCAGCCTGCCCAACCGCGATGCCGAGTATAATAATATTACCGTGCGCTTTTAGCCTAATTTTAAACGACTTTTACTATATGTTAAAATAAATCTGCTATGATTTACAGATAATCATACATCGACACAGACCATCAAGCAGCGGAGCAACCAAGTTCTGGGGGGAACAGCATGCCGGCTCATGATGACCCGTCTTATCCTATTTCGCGCAGCATCAAAAATGCAGATTTTCCAGTGACTGTCAGGCGGGCGCTGCTGCGCTCGGCGGCGGTGCTGGTGCCACTGCGGTTCGCAGCCGCCGGGCTTTTCGTCAGCTGTTTTTCCGTGCAGGCTTATGCGCTGGATGCGACGGCAACGCCGCAGGGTGGCAAGGTGGTGGCAGGGCAGGCAAGCATTACGTCTTCTGCCGGCAGCGTCATCATCAACCAGAAATCTGCGCGCACGGTGATTGACTGGAATTCATTCAACATCGGCACGCAAGGCAAGGCGGAATTCAAGCAGCCGACATCTGCCTCCATCGCCGTCAACCGCGTAACGGGCGGCGGCAATGACCCGACGCAAATTCTGGGCTCGCTGTCCTCCAACGGTAAAATTTTTATTCTTGATGGCAACGGTGTTATCTTCGGCAAAACAGCGAAGGTGGATGTTGGCGGCATTGTTGCCACCACCGGTAAAATCGACACCACAGCCTTTATGGCTGGCGCGAATACGCTTGATATTGCCGGCATGACCACCGGCACGGTTGAAAACCGCGGTACCATCAGCATCAAGGCGGGCGGCCTTGCGGCGTTTGTTGCGCCGCATGTCGTCAACAGCGGTGTTATCCGCGCCAATGTCGGCTCCGTCGCGCTTGCGTCCGGCACGCGGGCGACGCTGGACCTTTACGGCGACAAGCTTGTATCGATTGCGGTGGATGACGGCGTGCAGAACGCGCTGGTTGAAAACAGCGGCAGTATTGATGCCGCGGGCGGCAGCGTGCTGCTTACTGCGCAGGCGGCGCGCGGCGTTGTCAATACCGTCGTCAACATGTCCGGCACCATCAGCGCCGATAGCGTCGGCGAAAGCGAAGGGCGCATTGTGCTGGGCGGCGGTGACAACGGCGGCGTTATCGTTTCCGGCACATTATCGGCAACGGGCGATGATGCGCGGGAAACCGGCGGCAGCGTGCAGGTGACAGGTGCGGCAGTCGCGCTGAACCGCGCAACTGTAGACGTTTCCAGCGCGGCAGGTGGCGGCACCGCGCTGCTTGGCGGCGGGCAGAACGGCAAACTGGCTGGCGCCCGCGAGTCGGATACGACGACGGTTTCAGCCAACAGCACGATCAAGGCGGATGCCACCAATAGCGGCAACGGCGGCACCATCATCGTCTGGGGCAACGACACAACCGAATTTCATGGCACCGCCAGCGCCAGGGGCGGCACACGCAGCGGCAACGGCGGCTTTGTCGAAGTGTCGACCGGCAGTGGGGTTGTATTTGATGGCATCGTTGATACGACGGCGAAAAAGGGCAAGACCGGCACACTGTTGATCGACCCTGCCGCCGTCACCCTCGGCAACGGACCGGATACGTTTGGCGGCGGTTACCTGAACGCGCAAAATATTGCCAATACGCTTGCCTTCACCAACGTCAACGTAACGGCGGACAGCACAATTGACATCGCCGAAAATATCAACCTGTCGCAAAGCGCGCTTGGCGTGACAAACTTTAATTTAACCCTCAATGCGCCGACGCTGAACTTGCTGCACGATATTATGCTCGGCAACGGCAATATCATTGCCAATACAGCCACCGTCAACCTTGGCGGCAGGGTTACGGATGCCGCGGGCGTAACGCTTGGCGGCAGCCGCGTGACCAGCACGGCGTCAACCGTCAATGTTGCGGGCAGCGGCGCAAGCCTGCAGCAGGCGGTGAATATCGCGACCAGCGGCGCGGCTGTCAACGTGGCGGCCGGTAATTATGCAGGCAATGTTGTTGTCAATAAATCGCTGACGCTGAACGGCGCGGCGGGAGCAACGAACGTGACGGGGGCCACCGCGAACGGCGCGGTCGTGACGGTAACGGCAGCTGGCGTTTCGCTGAACGGTTTTAGCTTTGGCGCCGGGGTCGTGGGCGGTGATGATAGTGACGTGGGCCTCGTATCCACTGCCGCTAACCTTAGCATCAGTAACAGCAGTTTTACGGGGTTTGATACCAGCGGCATCGCCATTAGCGGTGGCAGCAATATTTCCATCAGTCACAACCTGTTCAGCGATATTGGCGCAGATGCGATTGATGTTGCCAATGCCAGCGGCGTTACGATTGACAGCAATACGGTTTCAGGCGATGGCGGTTTCGGCGCGCGCGGCTATGGTCTGTATGCGAACAACGTTACAAACCTTGCCGTCGCCAACAACACCGTTTCCGGCAGCAATGGCGGCACGGGCGCGGGCCTGGATGCTTTTTCGATCAACAGCAGTACAGGCGCAACTGTCACCAATAACCTTGTTTCCGGCACGTTTGGCGGCACGGGTGCCGCACGGGACGGTTTTGTTTTGGCAGCCAGCGATAATGCAACGGTGACAGATAACACGTCGTTCAGTGACGGCGCGGCAGGCTCCGCCGGTTCTGCCAATACCGCCTTTAACCTTGCCGGCAGCAATAACGTCACCGCCAGCAATAACCAAACCCTGCCCGTACCGACAGATAGCGGCGGCGGCGACACCGGAGGTGGTGACACAGGGGGTGGAGATACTGGCGGTGGTGACACAGGGGGTGGTGACACTGGCGGTGGGGATACGGGCGGCGGGGATACCGGCGGTGGTCATGATGGCGGGGATAACCACGGTCATCACGGCGGCAATGGTCACGACCATGACCATGACCACGACGGTGGCCATAATGGTCATGACAATCACGGCGGTCATGATGGCCATGCGGGCAATGACAATGGCCACGGTCATGACGCCGGACACGATAACGGGCACGATAACGGGCACGATAATGGCCATGACGGCGGCCACCCCGTCATTGTGGTATGTGTCAAAATCATCAAACTGGTGAAATTGCTGCTTTGGAGCTGAGCTTCTTGCCATAAGCTGCCGTAGCCATGGTTTTCAATATGCCATAATTTATTGTACGCCTGCGCGCCTTGCACCTGGCCAATTCGCCCGGCTTCGCAGCGCAGCAGCGGCTGCCTAATATATTGCGCAATCAACGCAAGTCGGGCATCTTTAACAACAGGGTAAGCGCCGTTTCCGGCGTCATTTAAGGGGGTCGGTTGATAAAACCGGCGGTGGGTTTTTTATGATCAGAAATTTTTTGTGCGCGTTAACCGTTACAACCGCGCTGGTGATGCCGTGCAGCGTTTACGCCGCCAGCCTTTCCGACAGCGTGTCACAGGCGCTGCAAACCCATCCGATTTTACAGGCGAAGAAAGCCAGCGAACAATCCGCCGCCGATAACCTGCGCGAGCAAAAAGCCGGTTACTTCCCCGTTCTCGGCATTGAAGGCCGCGGCGGCCGCATCAACCAGGATGATGACACCACCCGCGCCAATACCGGGGGTGATGCCGCAACATCATGGCTCGGCGAAGGTTCGGTTACGCTGACGGAACCATTGTTCACGGGCTTTGGCACCGTCAACCGCGTCGCCGCCGCAAAAGACCGCCTTACCTCCGCCGGTTTTGACAGCCGCGGCTCGGCCGAAGAAGTGGCTCTGAAGGCCGCCCGCGCGCACCTTAACCTGATGCGCACCCGCGATTTGCTGAGCCTTGCGACTGAATATCTTGCCAGCATCCAGCAACGCCAGGACAGCATCAGCCTCATGGTCAATGAGGGCGCGTCCGAAGAATCCGACCTGCTGCAGGCGAATGAAGCGTTGATGGCTGTTAAAACCACGCGCCTCGGCTATGAAGAAGCGTACCGCCAGGCGGAAGCCGACTTTATCGAAGTCGTGGGCGCGGCGCCCGCCGACAAGCTCGATTTCGGCCAGCAGACGTGGGATAAACTTATTCCTCCCACAGTCGATGCCGCTATTTCGCTGGCGCGCGATGACAATCCCAATGTGCGTGCCGCCGACAGCATGGTTTCCGCCCTTGGCCGCGATGCGGATGTTGCGCGCAGCGATATTTATCCCCGCGTCGATGCGGAAATGAGCTACCTGCAAAAAGACCAGCATGAAGACCTTGGCGGCGAATTGAAAAGCGCGCAGGCGATGCTGAAGATGTCGTGGAATTTCTCCACCGGCGGCGCGCAGCTGGCGAAGGTGGATAAATCCCTGTCCGAGCGCAAGGAAGCGCAGGCGCGGCGCGATGCCGCCCGCCGCATGGTGGAGCATGATGTGCGCCAGAAATTCACCTCCATGCAGATCGTTGATGAACAGTTCGGCCTGATGCAGCAGCGCGAAGACGCGGCAGATAAAATCGTCGCCAACTTCATGAACCAGTTTGAAGGCGGCAAGCAAAGCAACCTGCAGCTGATCAGCGCCAATTCGCGCCTGTTTGAAGCGAAGGCTGCGCGCGTGGACGCGCAGTACCGCCAGCTGCTGTCGCGGTTTGAACTGCTGAATGCCATGGGCCGCCTGCAAACCGCCTTCGGCGTTGCCGCTCCCACCGCTACAGCCAGCAAGTAAAAAAAGGTTGATGTAATGGCGGATTCAATACCAGATACAGCGCCGCCATCGCTTCTCGAAGCCCTTGTCTTCCTGACCGGGTTTTACGGCCATGCCCGCTCGGCAGATGCGCTGGTGGCGGGTTTGCCGGTTGAAAAAGGCAGCATGACGCCAAAGTTTTTCGCAGCCGCGGCCGAACGCGCAGGCTTTCGCGCCCGTATCCTCCGCCGCAGCCTTGCCGATATTCCGCAGGAGGTCATGCCCGCCGTCTGCGTGCTGAAGTCGCGCGAAGCCGTGATTATTCTGCAGCGCAACGACAAAGGCGCGCTGAAAACCCTTAACCCCGCCACCCGCGCCGAAAAAGTGCTGGCAGCAAAAGACCTTGAAAAACAATCCAGCGGCTACGTTATTTTTGTACGGCCGGATTATGCGGCGGACCACGCGGGCGGGCTTGACCAGCACTGGCTCTGGGGCACGTTGCGGGAAAATTCGGGTACTTACATACAAGTGCTGCTGGCGTCGCTGCTCATTAACAGCTTTGCGCTTACCAGCCCAGTTTTCATCATGAACTTTTATAACCGAGTGCTGCCTAACAATGCCGTTGAAACCGGTTGGGTGCTGGCACTGGGCGCGATGATTGTATTTGCCTTCGACTTTATCATCCGCACCCTGCGCGCTTACTTTATTGATGTCGCGGGCCGACGGTCGGATGTCATTGTCGCGCAGCGGTTGTACAATCAGGTGCTGGACATGCAGCTGGGCCAGCGCCCCGGCAGCAGTACAGGCGCTTTCGCCAACAGCATGCGCGAATTCGATGCGTTGCGTGAATTCTTCAATTCCGCGACCATGACCGGCCTTGTTGATTTTCCGTTCTCCCTTCTGTTCCTGCTCGCCATCTGGTTTATTGGCGGCACGCAGGTGGCGCTGGTTCTGGTGGCGCTTTATGCCGCCGTCATGCTGGCGGGCTGGGTTTTGCAGCTGCCTGTGCGCCGCCGCGTGCAGCAGGCCATGAAAACAGGCGAGCAAAAGCATGGCCTGCTGGTTGAAACCATCGCCAACATAGAAACCATACGCGGCGTCGGTGGTGAGGGGGCTTTGCGTGAAAGCTACAGCCACTACGTCGGCCTTTCGGCGGAAGCGGGGCAGGACTCGCGCTTTTATTCCGGTCTCAGCGTGCATTTTTCCATCCTCGTGCAGCAGCTCTCGGGTGTGTTTATCGTACTGGTCGGCATGTACCTTGTGGCGGCGCATGATATGTCGGTAGGCGCGCTCATTGCCTGCGTGTTGCTCAGCTCCCGCGCGCTTGCGCCCATCGGGCAGGTGGCAGGGCTTGTGAACCGCTACCATCAGGCAAAGTCGGCCTACCGCACGCTGAACGACATTATGCAGCTGCCGGTCGAGCGCCCGCGGGATAAAAAGTTTTTGCACCGCCCGCGGCTGAACGGCGGCATCCAGTTCCGCGCGGTTGATTTTTCCTACCCGCGCACCAGCCTGCAGGTTTTGCAGGGGCTGAACTTAACGGTGCAGCCGGGTGATAAAATCGCCGTCGTCGGCCGCATCGGTTCCGGTAAAAGCACGCTGGTGAAGCTTGTTATCGGCTTTTTCGCGCCGACGGCAGGTTCGCTGCTGCTGGATGATACTGACATCCGCCAGATTGACCCTGCAGATTTGCGCCGCAATGTCGCCTACATGGGGCAGGATACCGCGCTGATGAGCGGCACCATCCGCGCCAATATCACCATGGGCCGCCCTTCCGCGACGGATGAAGACGTTCTGCGCGTGGCGGAACTTGCGGGCGTGAATGACTTTATCCGCCGCCACCCCTTGGGCTACGATGCACCGGTGGGCGAGCGCGGTGAAGGCCTTTCCGGCGGGCAGCGGCAGGCGGTCGCGCTTGCGCGCACGCTGCTTATGGATACGCCTGTGCTGGTCATGGATGAACCGACCAATTCAATGGATTCCGCCACCGAAGAACGCGTGCTGCAGGGGCTTGAAAAATACACCGCCGATAAAACGCTGCTCGTCGTGACACACAAGCCCGCACTACTGCGCCTTGTCAGTCGCATCATTGTCATGGATGGCGGCCGCATCGCGATGGATGGTCCGCGTGAACAGGTGCTGGCGGCGCTTGCCGCCGGGCGCATCAACGTGCAGCAGGGTTAAGGAGGGGAGACCATGAAAAACGATGACCTTTCCTTTATGTCCGACCTTGAGGCGGCAACGCATTTAAAGCCGAACGGCGCCTCCCGGTTGTTTTTACTGGCGGTCACCGCCTTTTTCACGGCGGCCATTTTGTGGGCATCCTTCTGCGAAATTGACGAGCGCGTGCGCGGCGTGGGGCAGGTTATGCCGTCCAGCGACATTCAGGTGATGCAGAGCCTTGAAGGCGGCATTTTGACAGGTATTCTGGTGGCCGAAGGCGATCACGTGAAAAAAGGGCAGGTACTGCTACGCATCGACGACCTGCAATTCGCTTCCGAAGGGCGCGGCATTGAAGCGCAGCTGACGGGCTTGAAGGCAAAACAGGCACGCCTGCGCGCGGAGACGACCGGCAAGGATTTCGCGCCCGACCCCGCGCTGGGGCAGAAATACCCGGATATTATTGCGAACGAACAAAAACTTTACGTTTCCCGCCAGCAGGAACTGAAGAACGCGATTGATATTATCGAGGATTCCGTGCGCGAAGCGGCCGCTAACCTGTCGGAAGTGAAAGCCAGCATTGCGAAATACGGCAAAAGCAGCGAGTTGCTGCAAAAAGAGCTCGCGATTACCCGCCGCCTTGTTGAAAAGAAGGCACAGCCGGAAATCGAGCAGCTGAAGCTGGAGCGTGAATTGAACGAAGCACAGGGCAACCTTTCCGCCGCCGTGCAGTCGCGTGAATCGCTGGAGGCCCGTCTTTCCGCCGCAAAGCGCGGGGAGGAAGAAAAGACCGGCGCATTCCGCTCCCAATCGCTGGGCGAATTAAACGATGTTGAAGCAAAGCTTGCATCGATACAGGAAAGCCTTGCTTCCGTGAACGACAAGGTGGCGCGCACCGAATTGAAATCACCGGTCGATGGCATTGTGCACCAGCTGCACGTCAAAACCGTCGGCGGCGTTATTCAGCCGGCGGAAAAGCTGGTGGAGATTGTGCCGGTGGCGGACGACTTGACCATCCGCTCCCGCATCAGCCCGACCGACGTTGCATTTTTAAAGCCGGGGCAGGATGTGCGCGTCAGCATCACCGCCTATGACCCGCAGATTTACGGCACGCTGAATGGCAAGCTGGAGCGCATTGGCGCAGATACGGTCGAAGATGCGAAGGGCGACGTTTATTTTGAAATCGATGTGCGCACCGACAAAAACTATATCGGCGAAAGCGACCACCCACTGCCCATCGCCCCCGGCATGGTCACGGAAACAGAAGTGATAGTCGGCAAGCGCACCATCATGACCTACCTGATGAAGCCCGTGCTGCGCACCCGCGACCGCGCCCTGACCGAGAAATAATTTATAGACGAGGAATAAAACATGCTGCGGCTGCTGACAAAACGCTGGGTACAGGCGGTGTTGCTGCTGGTTCTTCTGGCGGCGGCGCTTGATTTGCAGGTCAGCAACCCCGCGCCCGTGCGCCGCCTGCGCGACATTGCCTTTGACTATTACAACCGCGCCATTCCCCGCCAGCCGGCCGATGATGTGGTGATTGTGGACCTTGATGAGGAATCCCTCCGCCGTATCGGCCAGTGGCCGTGGCCGCGCAGCGTGGTTGCGGACCTGCCGGTTATTCTGCGCCAACTTGGCGCAAAGGCCGTTGCGTATGACGTCGTCTTTGCGGAGCATGACAGGACATCCCCGTCCGTTATCGCCAGATCACTGCCGCAAACGCCGGAAATGGCGGCGGTCGTAACGGCGCTGGATGCGCTGCCGGACAATGACGCCGTTATGGCCCAGAAAATTGCCGCCGCCGGCAATACCATTACCGCCTTCGCGGGCGCAAGCCAGCCGACGGAAGGCCAGCCCGTGCTGAAAGCGCCCTGCATGAGGAAGAAGAAGGAAGGCGATGCTGCCGACCCGCTGCGCTTTGTCACGACCAGCCGTTTCTACGCCGCCTCGCTGCCCGTGCTGACGGCGGCGGCGGCGGGCGACGGCAGCATTGCCGTGGAACCCGAAGCCGACGGCATTGTGCGTACCGTGCCGCTGCTGATGGGCGCGAAGGGTGTTGATGGCGCGGCCGGCGCCATTTACCCTGCGCTGTCGCTGGAAGCCTTGCGCCTGTCGCTGGGTGAAGAAGGCGGCTGCTACGCGATTGATAGCGATGCGGGCGGCATCAACGGCGTTAAAATCGGCCAGTACTATGTACCCACCGACGCGGCGGGTAAAATTCGCGTTTATTACGCGGGCCACCGCAGCGGGCTTTATATTCCGGCATGGCAGGTGCTGGCGCAGCAGGTGCCGGCGGATGCCGTGCGCGGCAAGATTGTGCTGGTCGGCACTTCGGCGCTGGGCCTGCAGGATTTACGGTCATCCGCGCTGAATGCCGTGGTGCCGGGCGTTGAAATGCACGCCGAGATTATCGAGCAGATATTGCACCACCAGTTCCTGCAGCGCACCACCGCCATGGTGCAGTCGGAAGTTGTCATTACGGCTTTTGTCTGCCTGGGCATTATTTTTCTGGCGCCGTTTGTCGGCACGGGCACGCTGGCTTTCCTTGCGGCGTTGATGGTGGGCGGGGGCATTACCGGCGGGTTTTATATTTACCAGACCTCCGGCAACGTCTGGGACCCGTTCTATCCGTCCGTTGTCATCGCCATTATCTTTATCCTCTCCGCCATTCTGACCAACCTGCGGACGGACATGGAGAAGCGGATGATCCGCCAGGCCTTCAGCCATTACATTTCACCCGTTTTAATGGAAGAACTGGCGGGCAACCCCGAGAAGCTGAAACTGGGCGGCGAGGTGCGCGAACTTTCGGTGATGTTCACGGATATTCGCAACTTCACGACCATATCGGAAAGCATGGACCCTGCCGACCTTATTAAAATGATGAATGACTTTTTAACGCCCATGACGTCCTGCGTGCTGGATAACCGCGGCACGGTGGATAAATACATGGGCGATGCCATGATGGCCTTCTGGAACGCGCCGCTCGAAGATGAAAACCACGCCCGCAACGCCTGCAAGGCTGCGCTGGACATGGTGGCGTCGCTTGCGCCCGTTAACGCCGGGCTGAAGGCGGAAGCGGAGAAGGCGGGCCGCGTGTTCCATGAACTGAAAGCAGGTATTGGCATTAACAGCGGCAATACGTCCGTCGGCAACATGGGCTCCAAGCAGCGCTTTGCCTATTCGGCGCTGGGCGATACGGTCAACCTTGCCTCCCGCATGGAAGGGCAGACGAAGGGCTATGGGGTGTCGGTGATGATTTCATCGGTAACGCACCGCGCCGCGCCGGAATACGGCGTGATCGAGCTTGACCTGCTGGCCGTGAAGGGCCGGTCGGAGCCGGAGCGCGTTTATGCCCTGCTGGCAACGCCGGAGGACGCAAGGAAAGCGGCCTTTACAGACTTTGCCACGCTGCATACCGAGATGCTGAAGGCGTATCGCGCCCGCCTGTGGGATGAAGCCTTGGCGCTTGGCGCGCAATGCCAGCAGCTGCGGCCGGATCTGGCGGGGCTTTACCGCCTGTATGCGCAGCGTATGGCCATATACCGTGAAAAACCGCCCGCCGCAGACTGGCAGGGGCTGTGGGTTGCGACCGACAAGTAAAGCTTATTAAGCGGTGACGTGGGTGGTGATGCCGTCATTCGCGGCGGCGTTGCCCTGGTGGACGACAAGCGTAACGGCGGTGCCATTATAGGTGCCGGTATAGGTCGTCGTCTGGTCGCCCGGTACGGATGTATCAACCACGCCTGTGCCAAAGTCTTGCGATGAAAATGCATTGTCGATAACCACGGTCGAGCCATAGCCGGTGGTGCTGTTGGAGATTTGCAGCGTATGGTTGGAATCCGTCATCTCAAACACATCCTGCAGCGTCAGCGTTATGGTCTGGCCCACGTTGGTGGTGCTGGAATGGACGATGCTGATTTGCTCGATATTCTTGACGTTGTCGTCGGTTTCAAAGTTAAAGGTTTGCGTGGCCGTCAGCGTGGAGCCGACCTGCAGCGTATCGCCGGTCGCGGTGGCATTTGCGCCGCCATCGACGTAATAAAAGCTCATGTCCGGCACGACCAGAATATCATCGCCATTGCCGCCGAAAAGAACATCCTGGCGGCCCGGTTCCGCAATCAGCGTGTCGTTGCCATCGCGGCCGAATAACGCTTCGTTGTTGCCAAGTGTATTGGTGCTGTTCAGGGTGTCATTGCTTGTTTGGGTCGAATAAATATCGGTCTGGCCGTTGTAATCGCCAATGCTCACATCCGGCGTACCGCTGGGGTAGATGTCGTTGATGTGGATGGTCACGTTTTCAGTCGCCAGTACGCTGCCGGTTATCGGGTCGGTGGCGGTAATGGTGAAAACGAAATCGCTGTTCAGGCTTGATGCGCCGAAGGGGTTGACGAGGGAAATCACGCCAGTGGCGCTGTCATAGTGCAGCAGGCTCTGGCTGCCGGCGGCAACGGTGTCGAACATCGGGGTTGAAACGGTGTCGTATACCAGCGAGGTGCCGTGAAAGTCACCGTTGCCGGCAAATCCGCTGATGCTGATGTTGGGCGTGGCTGTGAAATTTGTGAGGTTGATGGTGCCAATGGTTTCACCCTGCGACCATGTCACGTTCACGCCGTCATCCGCCGTGGTGACGGTGCTGTGGGTATAGTCGCTGGAAAAGGCAAAATCGATATGCGGCGTGGATACGTTGCCGCCGCCACCGCCACCGCCCGTGCCGGTGCCGCTGGCAGGCGGCGCGCCGGTTGTGGTGGTGCCGGTATTGGGCGCAGATGCCAGCAGCGTATGATCACCGCCGGTTGCGGTGGTTGAGGCAGGCAGGGCGACCGTGGTGCTGGCAACTTGCGTTGAACCTTCAAATCCTTCGGCGGTGCTGCCGAAATTGACGGCGGGCGCTGCATTGGCAAGGCCGGTTGCATGGTCCAGCGTGCCGGCATCCGGCATTTGTACGGGCGCGTTGTGCGCGGGCGCATGGTCGGCGGGCGCGGCGTGGAAGGTGCCGTCGATAATGCTGTTGAAGGTGGCCGGCGCGACGCCTTTCAAGGCGCTGTAGTTGGTGGCGAAGGATGTTGCATCCATCGCGCCATTGTCGCTGGGCGCGGTATTATAGCCGGAAAGGGTCGCGGTATCGAAGCTGCTGTGCATTTCAAGCGTGCCGCCGCCGTTTGTGACGACGATAGCGCCGTCAAGAATAGTGATATGGCTGTCATGCCCTGCGCCATGAATTTCACCGGCCACGACCGTGCCGCGGATGCCGATGGAGCCGACGGGCGTATTGATGCCGACGCTGCCGGGGTCTTCCTTGCCAATCAGGCCGGAGGTGTACACAAACACGCCCTGCAGCATGGAGAAGAAGGAGCTACCTTTGTGCTCGCCCGCGTTATAGGCAAACTGGTCAACGGAAAGCCGCGCATTTTCGGAGATGGCGAAAGTCGTGTTGTCGGCGAATAAAATGTTCACCGCACCCTTCGCATCCGTCTGGATGATGTCGCCCTGATGGACGAGCGCGCCGAGCTTGACGGCTTCCTGGCCGCCGCCGGAATGGATGATGGTGGCATGGCCAACGACTTCGGTAATTTTACCGGCGGGCGTTGCATCGTTCGCGAGCGCGTTGCCGGCCGCGGCAAATTCATTCGGGTGTTGCGGCGGCAAAAAAGCGCTGATCATTTGCGGGGAAAAATGCGCGCCGTCCGGCGTTGTAATGTCGGGCGGCGTTGTTTGCGCAAAATAACCTTCAACGCGCACGCTATGGCCATCCGGCGCGGTCAGCGTTAAATCCATGCCGTCGCGCGCAAACTGGGCGTTGGCGACGAAGTTGCTGTTGCCAATCTCCACCGGGTGACCGGCAAGGGCGGCAACCTTGGTTTCTGCGGAAACGTCTTTTGGCATGGCTGAACCCCTGGAAAGAAGTAGAAGACCTTTTGGAATTACTTATGCAGAAAATACAAGGTCATTGGCGCGGTTAACGGTTGCGCGGCCTATCTTCCTATTATAGCCCCAAAGCTTTAAGCCATGGTGAAGAAAAGCTAAAATGGTAGATAACGGCAAATCGTTGATTTTATGTAATTTATGTGGCGGTTTTACAGCGCGGGCGCTTGCCAGTTCTGCATAAACTTCTCGGCATCTTCCAGCGGCATGGGGCGGGCGAACCAGAAGCCCTGAATCCATTCGCAGCCAAGGTCGCGCACAATGCGGGCTTCTTCTTCCGTCTCCACGCCTTCCGCAATCACCTTCATGCCAAGGTTGCGGGCAAGGGCGATAATGGATTTGACGAGGACGAGGCTGGCATTGTGCTTGGTCATGGCGCGGATAAAGCTTTGGTCGACCTTTAAGGTGTCGATGGGGAAATAGTGCAGGTAGCTTAAGGATGAATAGCCCGTGCCGAAGTCGTCGATGGATACATCGATGCCGAAGGCGCGGCATTTTTCCAGCGCCGCCTTGGCGGCTTCCGGCGCTTCCATCAGCAGGCTTTCGGTGATTTCAAGGTGTATCTGCGCTGGGTTGACCTTGCCGGCGGTCATGGTTTTTTCAATGAAGCTGAACAGACCTTCATCGGCAAAGTCCTTGACCGAGAAATTGACGCCGACGAAAACTGGCTTGTCGCCGACCAGCCCGGGGTTGGCGGCTTTCTGCAGGCGCGGCACCGCACTGCAGGCGACTTCAAGCGCGAAGCGGGACAGCTCCACAATCAAGCCGCTTTCTTCCGCGACGGGAATGAACACGCCGGGGGAAATCATGCCCTTTTCAGGGTGCTTCCAGCGCATCAGCGCCTCGAAGCCCGCAATTTTCATGTTCTGCACGTCGATGATCGGCTGGTAGAAAAGCGTCAGCTGTTTTTCATCGAGGGCAATTTTAAGTTCGTTGTGGATTTTAAGGGTAGAGACCGCAATGTCGTGGCTTTCGTTGGCGTTCTCCGCCTTTTCGCTGTCTTCTTGCGGGGTGATGCTGACGAAGCTGCTGCGGCCCATCAGGTCGCGGTAGCGGCTAGTAATCACCCGCATGACCATTTTCACCACGGCATCCGCGCCTTCGACGCGGCGTGAAAAATCATCCCGCGTGATTTCCAGCACTTCGCAATCTTCCAGCGTGCGGACGGTGGCGGTGCGGGGCTTGTCGTCGATCAGGGCAAGCTCCCCCACGAGGGAGCCGGGTCCGCGCACGCCGACCTGCATGTGCTGGCCGTGGCGCAGCACCAGAATTTCGACGTTGCCGCTTTCAATCACATAGGCTGAATCACCGCTTTCGCCTTCGCGAATGATGATGTCGCCTTTCTTGAACTGCTTTTTCGGTATCATGGCGCCCTGTCCTAAAGTTCTCCGCTATTATAATTACGCCTTAGGCCATTAAGGAAGTCCTAATCGGCGGCGGCGCGCGAGGCTGGCATTACGGGAAGAATTATGTCCTAGCCGAAGGATGCTGAAGTTTCCTAGAATGGCGGCAGGGGGGAGGGCGCATGAGCCTTTTTGACATCGTCATACTTTATCTCGCGTTTCGCGCCAAGCAGGTCATTTGCGACTTCTTCCTGCAAACGGCGTGGATGGCGAATTTCAAGGGCGCTCCCTTCAATATGGGCGGCGCGCGCGCGCTGGGCGTGCATGCGGGTATTCACGCGGCCTTCACTTTTGCCCTTATGTTCCTGTTCGCGCCGTCGCTGTGGTGGCTGGGCGCGGTTGACTTCGTCGTTCACGGCACGATTGATAAGATCAAAGGCATGGTGAACAACAAGTTCGGCTGGACGTATAAGGATTTCCAGTTCTGGTGGGCCTTCGGCGTTGACCAGGAACTGCATAACCTGACGCATCTCGTTTACGTCATTCTTATTGTGCGGGCCGCAGGCTTTAGCCTGAACTGATGTGAGGCTTTAGCCTGAACTGATGTGAGGCTTTAGCCTGAACTGATTCTAAAATCTAAATCTGCTGTTACAAAAATTCCCCCATACTTGTAAGGGGTTATGGCGGGCTTGACAGTCTACCTACTAGTAGGTAAACTGAAAGAATGAAAACCGCATCAACCACAGCCGAAGATATTCTGAATTGCGCGCAATCGTTGATTGTTGCGGGCGGTTATAATGGCTTCAGCTATGCCGATATTTCGAAAGTCGTGGGCATTCGCAATGCGAGCATTCACCACTATTTCCCCGCAAAGTCCGATTTAGTACGCAAGCTTGTCATCCGCTACCGGGAGCAGGCAACGGCGGGCATTGCGGCGATGGATAAAAAAATTCCCAAGCCGTTGCAGCAACTGCGCGCCTATACGGGCTATTGGGAAGCTTGCATTACAGACGCAACGGCGCCGTTTTGCGTCTGCGCGCTGCTGGCAACGCAAATGACGGCCCTGCCGGAAGATGTGGCGCTGGAGGTGCGGGCGCATTTCCGCACATTGTCCGGCTGGCTTACCACCGTTCTGGAGCGCGGCGTAAAAGACGGCAGCCTCAAGCTTTCCGGCACGCCCAGGGCGGAGGCAGAAACATTTTTGGCCACCGTTCACGGCGCCATGCTTTCCGCCCGCGCTTACGGGGATGTTGCCATGTTTGGCGCCATTGTCAGCCCGCTTCTGGCGCGCCTGACAGCTGGCGGAAAAGCTAAAACTTAAACGGCGCAGGCTTTGCGCGCTCCAACACAAGAAGGATACAATCACATGTTCGGCATTTCTCCGCTCGGCTGGGTACATACATTGGGCAGTCTGCCGGCTATTCCGGTCGGGTTTTATATGTTTGCGCATTACGGGCGTATTGTGCCGCGGTCAAAAGCGGGGGCGGTTTACTTCGGCTCAATGCTGATTGGCGCGGGCACGGTGTTTGTCATTGCCCACCAGCCGGTCAGCTATGTTATTGGCGCTGCTACGCTGGCCCTGGTTTTGATTGGCTATGGGGCTGCAAAGGTTGCAGCGCTGGGGCGCTGGCGCATATACATTGAAACGCTTGCCCTGAGCCTGAGTGCATTTTTGCTGATGATACCGACCGTGACCGAAACCCTGCGCCGCGTGCCGGACGGCCACCCGATTGTGACGGATATGAAGTCGCCAATTCTGCTGGGGGCTTATGCCGTTCTGCTTATGACTTTGGTGGTTGGCGTGGCGTTTCAAGTCTACCGTTTGCGCCAGCAACAAAAGGCGGCCTAACCGCCTGGATCGCCGTAAAGAAAAAAGTCCGGAGAAACTTTTAAGGGCTTCTCCGGACAAACGGCGGTAATAGAGGGTGTGTAAGTCTTTTATAGGAGAATCCGAATCTGTCCGCAACCAAAAAATGCACAAAACTTAAAAAAAAATGAAGGCTTTTGAAATAAAATTTAAATTTTATATTATTTTATGTATTTAAGTTTCAAATTCATCAAATTGCGACTAATTCTCATTTTCGAAAAAGCGGGCTAAAATGGTGTCATTTTTCGCACTGTCAATGCACGAAAAAGCCTGTTTTTAAGGCGTTTTTGTATGTTGGTGCGGCGCAACAATGTTGTGGAAAATATCCTCATTGGACATAATAAAACGAAGGCGATTTTGCCTGTGAATCAGCTTTGCAGAAGCGACTCGATTTCAAGGGGCGGCAGGGCTGAATCAATCCGCCGCAGCGGCCAGCAGCTGTTGCTGCAACAGGGCGACAAGGAGCTTATCCAGCACCAGGCCCGGTTCCGCCCGCAGGCCCGCTTGCGCTGCGAAGGCAAAGCTGGTGTCTGATTGCAGGTTCTCAAGAAACTTGTAACCGCCTTCGGAGATTGACCAGACGGCAATCTTGCTTTCTTCGCGGAAGACGGCGATGAAGGTTTCGCGCGGGTCGATGCTCTGGCCCGACAGGTCAGCGCCCTGCTCGGAAATTGCAGCCCACAGGTCATCAATCGGCCAGCCGGAGCGCAGCAGGTATACGTGTGGCTGAATATACAGCTTCATGTTCAGCGGGTCTTTTACCTCCGCCAGCGTTTCGGCTTTCAACGGCGGGCGGCGCGGCGACATATAGGCTTCATGCGACAGCCATTCCAGCATCGCCACATCCGGCACATAGGGGAAGCTTTTCAGGTTCTGCATATTGGCAAGGAACTGCGGGAATTCGATGCCGTAGCTGTTCATGTCGCCGCCAGCGGGCGGAAAGGCCTTGATGAATTCAAAGGCGGCAAAGTTCATGAACTTGTCGCCCAGCAGGATGGTGGTGACGGGGAAGCTGTCTTTCAGCAAATCGCGCAGGGTGAATTGCGTGTTGTTTTTGTAAATCTGCAGGCGCTGTTCGGGCGTGAAGGGGCCGTCCGTTTTTATCGGCAGGTCATTCGCGCCGGCGCCCGTTAAAATACGCTGCAGCATATCCTGCTGCAGGTTCTCTAATGCGGGCATGTCAGGCGACTTTGGCATCGGAAGCGTCTTTCGGCGTATTTTTCAGGGCAGCACGCAGTTTATCGGCCTTTTGCGCTTCATCCACCAGCTGTTGCAGGGGCGGCAGGTCGCTGTCCCATTCCACCAAAGTCGGCACGTTGCCAAAGCGCTGGAGGGCTTTTTTGTACAGCTCCCACACACCGTCGTAAACGGGGTGGTTATGTGCGTCGATGTATATGTCGCCGGCTTCAAGTGTGTTGACGTGATAGCCCGCCAGGTGAACTTCCCCGACGATGCCTTGCGGAATGGCGTCAAGGTAGGCCTCCGCATCAAAGCCGATGTTGTGGGCGGACACGTGGATATTGTTGATGTCGAGCAAAAGCCCGCAGCCGGTACGGTGGATAATTTCGGCGATAAATTGCGGCTCCGCCATTTCCTCCCCCCTGAACGCAAGGTAGGAGGACGGGTTCTCGACCAGGATATACCGCTTCAGCCTGTCCTGCACGCGGGAGATATTTGCGCAGATGGTATCAAGCGCTTCCGCCGTCATCGGCAGGGGCAGCAGGTCCGGCACGGCTTTGTGCGGCGTGCCGCTCCATGAAATATGCTCGGACACCAGCGCGGGGGCCACGGCATCCACCAGCTCCGCCAGTTTGCGCAAATGTTCATCGCCAACGCCGCCCGCGGTGCCGAGCGACAGGCCGACGCCATGCAGGCTGACGGGGTAGCTTTCCCGGCAGGTCATGAGCTGTTCAAACGGAATGCTGCCAAGGCGGAAATAGTTTTCGCTATGCGCTTCTAAAAAACCGACCGGCGGCTTTTCGGCAATCACATCTTCCGTATGCGGCGCGCGCAGGCCAATGCCGGTCGGCGCATCGGCGAGGGCGGGCAGGGGGCCCTTGAAGGGCGTATAGGGCAGTGGCGAAATCATGCGGTTTTTTCTTTTGCTGGAACGTCGTTATTTTTATCACATAGGCCGGTTTTTAGCAATTTCCGGCGAATAAGGTAGTCCAGCGATAATTTGCCGGGGCCGGTGCCCAGAATGACGGCCATCAGCAGCATTTCATAGGGTGTTTCGGGCGCGTCCGGATAGACGAAGGACTGGATGGAAAGCGCCAGCATGAAAATGCCAAAAGCCCCCAGCCGCCCGCCCAGCCCCAGCATAAGCAGCACCGAAAAAACCAGTTCCGATGTCATGGACGCATACGTAGCCAAGCCGGCCGGCGGCACGGGGAAGGGGATATCCAGCCCCGCAAAATGCTTGATATGGTTTGCCTGCCAGTTGGGGATGAATTCGGATTCAAACAGCCCCTTGGCGTTGTTGATGTCCGACAGCTTCGTTTGACCCGACTGCCATATGAACCGGCCCACATACAGCCGCACCGCCAGCAATGCCACCGGCTGGACAAAGGTTTCCAGCACCCAAAGCTTGATACGGGCAATTTTTAAAACGGTGTTGAACAATGGGGCCATAAAAAATCTCCTGATACAAAAACGAAACCGTAAACAAAACCGCCGGGCAAATGATCGCCCGGCGGTTTGTTATTCGTGCAAAACGCCCGAAAGTTACGGTGTGAATTGCTTATTTGCTGTCGGGCGCTGCGGTGTCCGCTTTCGGGGCTTCAGCGGCAGCGGGCGCGGTGGTGGTGCCGTTCGCCAGTTTGTCGCAAAGGCCGGCGGGCACGTTCAGCCAGTCAGCGCCGCCGTCAGCGGTGGCGGAGCCGGCGCAGCTGTGCGCGGCGGTCTTGCAATCGTTTTTGCCGGCCTTGACCACGCCGTAGCATTTTTCGGTCTTTGCGGCGTCGTCAGCCTTGGCGGCGGTGGTAACGGCGAAAGCGAGAACGGCGGCCATGGCGGTGGTGGCGAGAACTTGTTTTTTCATTGCTTGAATATCCTTTTAAGGTTGAGCTTTAAAAAGTCCGGCATTACAGCGGGCGCAATATGCCCTGCGGCATCTTAAGGCCGAAGTACTTAATGAAGAATTAAACGGGTGTATGGGCGCGGTTAGGGCAGCTTGGGGGTGCGCGGCTTTAACAGAATCTTGCCAAGCGCGATGCCGGCCAGTGCAAAAACCATCACCGGCATAAAGTGCCAGACCAGCAGGTGCGCCGGCTGGTCGTTAGGGCACAGAAAGCGCATGCCAATGGCGCAGAAAGACCCGATTGCCAGCACCATGGAATAGCCCGCCCAGCCGCGCCACACGGGCGCGCCGCGCGTCAGCATAAAGGTGGTGGCCGCAAGCGGCACAACCATGAACAGCGACAGGTCTGTCAGGCAGTTGCGCTGCCCCACATCCACGCCATCAAGCCCGCCTTCAAAGCTGAGCGCGATGATATGCACCAGCCAGATGGCCGTGGCCGCAAAAATAAACGCGTAGGTCGCAGGGCGAATTTTTACATCCGGCACGGACAGGCGGAAGGCGGCAAGAGCCGCGCAAATACCGGCGGCAAGGAAGGACAGGTTTTGGCTTAAGTACCCGGTGCGGCCCAGCATGGTTGCTATATCAGGTCGCAGGCCGTGCGTCAGCAGGCTAATGGCGGCAGCAAGCACAAGCGCGGTAAGGCCCAGCACGTACAGCACACGCACCAGCGGCGCGGGCAGGCGGCGCACCGGCTTTAAATTACTGGCCAGTTGGTTGATGAGATCGTCAGTAGCCATACGCGACCAGCCATTCCTTCAGTTTCTTGTACGCGCGGTGGGCCGTTACCTTGACGGCGGTTTCCGACATGCCCAGTTGTTTGCCCGTTTCCGCCATGGAATGCCCCTGCACCTTTGTCATCAGCAATACCTGCCGCTGCTTGTCCGGCAGCGCTTTCAGCGCCTGCTGCAGGTCTTTGGCTGACAAAGCCTCTTCAGGGTTGTTCGCGCCGTCGGCCATAAAGGTTACAAACGCGTCGTCACTTATTTCATTGGCGGTCTGGCGGCCCTGTTTCCTCATGTAATCAATCATTTTATGGCGGGCGATACCGTACATCCAGTGGCGGAAGGGTTGTTCCGGCCGGTAGGTATGGCGCGCGGTATGCACCGCCAGCAGAATTTCCTGAACAATATCATCAATGTGCCCCGCGTTAAAAAAACGCGTGCGCAGGAAGCTTTTCAGGACAGGCGTCATTTCACCCAGCAGCCGGCGGTAGGCGGCGGCATCCCCGTCCTGCGCCTGCTGCATCAGCATCGACCAGGCGTCTGTTGTGTCGGCGGGCGGTTTAATGTCGGATACCATTGTAAAACAAAGCTTTATTGGGTATGGATACTATGCATTTGCAAAGCTATGATGTAAACCAAATTTTCTCAAAAAGGATTTTTGTTATGCAGACCCAAGCAACAGCCCCCATGATGCCTGAAAACCCGATGCTGTGGCAGCCCGAGGCGCCGGAGAATACCCTTCTTGCCGCTTTCATGCGCGAAGTGGAGACCACGACCGGCCTTACGTTCAAAGGCTATGAAGATTTCTGGCGCTGGTCGATTGACAGCAAGGAAGCCTTCTGGTCGAAGGTATGGGACAGCGCGGGTATTATCGGCGACAAGGGTGCAACGGTTTTCTCCCCCGGTAAATCCTTCCAGCAAAGCCGCTTCTTCCCCGACAGCAAAATCAACTTTGCCGAAAACCTGCTGCGCCGCCGCGATAATGAAGACGGCATCGTCTTCAAGGGTGAAAACAAGGTCGAGCGCAGCCTGACCTTCAAGCAAATTTACGAGCAGGTCAGCCAGGTGCGCCAGGCGCTGCAGGCACTGGGCGTGACCAAGGGCGACCGCGTCGCCGGCTTCCTGCCCAATATGCCGGAAACCGTGATTGCCATGCTGGCCGTCACCAGCCTTGGCGCCACATGGTCTTCCGCTTCCCCGGACTTTGGCGTGCAGGGCGTGCTTGACCGCTTCGGCCAGATCGAGCCGAAAGTCATGTTCGCCGTGGATGGTTACTATTACAGCGGCAAGGAAATTGACTGCCGCGATAAAATCCGCGAGGTCACCGCGAAACTGCCGACGCTGAAGGCAACCGTGGTGGTCGAATACCTGAAGCGCGATATTGCGCAGCTGAACGCTGTTTCCTTCGACAAGCTGCGCGAGCCCTATAAACCCGCCGAAATCGCGTTCGAACGGTTTGATTTTAACCACCCGCTTTACATCATGTTTTCCTCCGGCACCACGGGCATTCCCAAGTGCATCGTGCATGGCGCGGGCGGCACGCTCATCCAGCACTTGAAAGAGCATAAACTGCAGTCCGACGTGCGTCCCGGCGACCACGTGTTCTACTTCACCACCTGCGGCTGGATGATGTGGAACTGGCTGGTATCGGCCCTTGCGTCCGAAGCGACGCTGCTGCTGTACGACGGCTCGCCGTTCTACCCGGATGGTTATGCGCTGTTCGATTATGTCGGCCGCTACGAATGCACGCTGTTCGGCACCTCCGCCAAATATATCGATGCGCTGCGCACCAGCGAGATTAACGTGGTCGACAGGCTGGAGCTTTCCTCCGTCCGCCTCATCACCTCCACCGGCTCGCCCTTGTCGCACGAAGGGTTTGATTACGTTTACGATGCCATCTTCCCCAATGCGCAGCTGGCCTCCATTTCCGGCGGGACGGACATTGTTTCCTGCTTCGTCCTCGGCAACCCTATTTCCCCCGTTTACCGCGGCGAAATTCAGGGCGCGGGCCTTGGCCTTGATGTGGATGTGTTTGACGACAACGGCAAGCATATGCCCACGGGCAAGGGCGAGCTGGTGTGCAAAACGCCGTTCCCCTGCATGCCTGTCGGCTTCTGGAACGATGCGGACGGCGAGCGCTATAACAAAGCCTATTTCGAGCGTTTCGCGAATATCTGGTGCCACGGCGACTGGTGCGAATGGACCAGCCACCAGGGCCTTATCATCCATGGACGCTCCGACGCAACGCTGAACCCCGGCGGCGTGCGCATCGGCACGGCGGAAATTTACCGCATTGTCGAACAGCAGCCGGAAATCAAGGAAAGCATCGCGGTCGGGCAGGATTGGGATGGCGACGTGCGCGTCGTCCTCTTTGTCGTGCTGCAAGCGGGCCACAGCTTGAACGAGGCGCTGGTGGCGCGGATGAAAAAAGCCATCCGCGAGCAGGCATCGCCCCGTCACGTGCCGTCGAAAGTCATTGCAGTTGCGGATATTCCCCGCACCAAAAGCGGCAAGATTACCGAACTTGCCGTGCGCGATGTCATTCATGGACGCGAGATTAAAAATGTCGAAGCTTTGGCAAACCCCGAGGCGCTGGCCTATTACAAAGACCTGCCCGAACTCAAAGATTAAGTTGAAGGATTAAGATGCGCGGCTATTTTGGTATTGGTGTCGAGGCGATTTCGAAGCCGTTGAACGTGGGCAACTTGCTGCGCTCCGCGCATTCGTTCGGCGCCAGCTTTTTCTTCACCATCAATACATCGGTGGATGTGCGGGAAATGGCTGTTTCCGATACGTCGGGCGCGTTCGACCATATTCCGTTCTATGACTTCAAGAAACCGGCGGATCTTATCGTGCCGCGCAATACTTCGCTGGTGGCGGTGGAGTTTTTGGAAGATTCAATCGAGCTTCCCAGCTTCCGCCACCCGAAGCAGGCAATGTATGTGCTGGGACCCGAAAAAAACAACGTCTCCCCCGCCATGTTGGAGCGCTGTGATTACACCATCAAAATCCCCATGAAGTTCTGCGTCAACGTCGGCGTTGCCGGCGCGATTGTGATGTACGACCGTCTTATCAGCATGGGAAAATTCGCCGACCGCCCCGTGCATGAAGGCGGCCCGACGGATGACTTTTCTCCCGACCAGCTGCGCGAAGAACAAATCGTCGTCCACCGCAAGCGCCAGTTCGTGCCCAAAAAACAGCAACCTTGAAACGGCAGCCTTAATGCCGCATCGCACCAAATTTGTGCGGCGCGGCAGTTGGTGCAGCGCGTCACGAAACGCTTGGTATACAGGCATTTTTGCAACATTGATTGATGCAATGCACAAGCTTGCTTCTTAATATTTTTATCTAAAAAAAATCGGCCGCACGCAACATTCCATCAATTGTAATTTTATTCTCGCCTTTTGCTTTACAGGTAATAATTAGATATGCGAAAGCGTGTTTATGCACTGAACAAATGAACACGCCACACGCGGCAGTCGCGCGCGTTTCGCAACAGGCAAGTCAGGGAGCTACAATCCACATGTCCGTTTTCAGCCACAAGGAATTCGACCAGCACGAACAAGTCACCTTCTTCCAGGACCCGGCAACGGGCCTGCGCGCCATCATCGCCGTCCACAACACCAACCTCGGCCCTGCGCTTGGCGGCTGCCGCATGTGGGCGTATGAAAACGACGAACAGGCACTGAAAGACGTTCTGCGCCTCTCCCGCGGCATGACCTACAAGGCGGCCATCACCGGCCTGCCCCTTGGCGGCGGCAAATCCGTCATCATCGGCGACAAGAAAACCAAAACGCCGGAACTGATGCGCGCCATGGGCCGCGCGGTGAATACCTTCGGCGGCAAGTACATTGTTGCGGAAGACGTCGGCACCTCGGTCGATGACATGAACTTCATCAACAGCCAGACGCCGCACGTCGTGGGCATTTCCCACGGCGGCCAGGGCAGCGGCGACCCGTCGCCCACCACCGCGCTTGGCGTGTTCATGGGCCTGAAGGCGGCTGTGCGCCACCGCCTTGGCAAGAATGACCTACAGGGCGTGCGCGTTGCCGTGCAGGGCCTTGGCAACGTCGGCTACAACCTGTGCCGCCACCTGCATGAAGCGGGCGCGCAGCTGTTCGTCACCGACATCGCAGCGGATAAAATGGACCTCGCGGGCCGTGAATTCGGCGCGACCGCAATTGCGCTCAACAGCATCTATGACATGGATGTTGATGTTTTCGCGCCCTGCGCCCTTGGCGGCGGCATTAACGACGAAACGCTGCCGCGCCTGAAGGCGAAAGTGGTGGCGGGTGCTGCCAACAACCAACTGGCCGAGGCACGCCACGGCGATGCGCTGCGCCAGATGAACATTCTGTACGCGCCGGATTACGTGATTAACGCCGGCGGCCTTATCTCCGTCTATTACGAACACCTTGCCCGCAAGGAAGGCAAAGCCTATGACCGCGAGCAGGTGCTGAAGCATGTCGAGAAGATCGACGCGACCTCCGACTCGATCTTCAAGCGCGCGGACCAGGATGGCGTTTCCACCGCCACCGCCGCCGACCGCATTGCTGAACAGCGCTTCAAGCAGACGGCCACCAGCAAAGCCGCCTGACAGGTTTGCTAACACCTTCATAACAAACGCCCCTTCCGCCAACGGTCGGGGCGTTTTGTTTGCGGCGATGTACAATTAAGGGTTGTATGATATAATCAAGCAATCACAAATTGTAAACGCCATGGCCGACGACGATATACCCGAGACAGAAGCAGCCCCGCCGCCGCGCGCAAAGCAGCAGGTGCAGGCACAAAAGCTGGAAGCCCTTGGCGGTTTTGCGGGCGGCATTGCGCATGACTTCAACAATATCCTGTCCATCATCGAAGGTTATGCGCATGTGGCCCTGCATCAGGGCGGGGCGGATGTCGTAACGCTGCAAAAAATTCTTTCCGCCACGCAGCGCGGCGCGGGGCTCACGCGCCAGCTGCTGGCGTTTTCGCGCCAGAAAATCGGCATGGAGCAGGTCATCGACCTTTCTGCGGCAGTGCAGGAACAAGAAGTGCTGCTGCGCCCTTTGCTCGGCGCGAATATTCGTTTGCACATGACGCCTGCACCTGCGCCGCTGTATGTAACCGCCTCCACCGACTTCATCACGCAAATTCTGCTTAACCTTGCCCTGAACGCGCGGGATGCAATGCCGGACGGCGGCACGCTTGCCATTACCTGCAAAACATTTCGCGGGCAGGCGCGGCTGACGGTGGCGGATAGCGGCAGCGGCATTGCGGCCACCGTATTGCCCCGTATTTTTGACCCGTTCTTTACCACCAAGCCGCAGGGCGCGGGCACCGGCCTTGGCCTGTCAGTCGTGCATGGCATTGTCACGCAGCTGGGCGGGCGCATTGCGGTGGATGGCAATAACGGCGCGGGCGCAAGGTTCGATATTGATTTGCCGCTGGCAACCGCGCCCTTGGTAACAACCACAGGCGGCGTTGCGCCCCACCCCACAGGGCTTGAAGGCCGCACCGTGCTGATTGCGGAGGACGAGCCGGAGCTCCTCTCCATCCTCGGTATTATCTTTTCAGATTTCGACATGAAGGTGCTGACCGCAAGCAACGGTAATGATGCGCTGGAGATGCAGCGGCACTTCAAGGGCACCATCGACTTCCTGCTGACGGATGTGATTATGCCCGGCATGGATGGCCCGACGCTGGGGCAGCTTTTTGCCGCCGAACGTCCGGCATCGAACATCATTTACATGAGCGGTTACCCGTTCATGGACCTGCGCCTGCAAACGCCGCTGCCGCCGGATGCGGATTTTATTCCGAAGCCGCTGCGCGAAAGCAAAATCCTCGACATCCTGCGCCGCGCGCTGGAACGGCGGGATGCGCGTTTGCGGTCTGAAAATACCCCGCCGCCGGACGACGGCGCGGATTAAGCGCGTTATGATAAAACAGCCCATAAAAAATTAGAAAACAGTTGCCTTGAAGCCGTTATCCCGCTTTTATATCAGGGAGTTACAGATGCATGCAAGATTAGCAGGGGCGGGGCGTGGCCAAAATCAAGGAAGTGGACGTATTGGTCATCGGCGGCGGCGTGAACGGTTGCGGCATTGCCCGTGACCTTGCGGGCCGCGGCCTGTCGGTCATGTTGGTCGAAAAAGACGATCTTGCCTCCGCCACGTCATCCGCCAGCACAAAGCTTATTCACGGCGGCCTGCGCTATCTTGAACATTACGAATTCCGCCTTGTGCGGGAAGCGCTGGCGGAGCGCGAAGTGCTGCTGAAGGCAGCGCCGCATATCATCTGGCCGCTCACCTTCATTCTGCCGCACCACCGCAAGCTGCGTCCGTGGTGGATGATCCGTCTGGGGCTATTCCTGTATGACAATCTTGGCGGCCGCAAGCTGCTGGCAAAATCACGCGGGCGTTTTTTGACCGGCACGCTTGCGGGCGCGCCGCTGAAGGCGGATTTCCGCCGCGGTTTCAGCTATTCCGACTGCTGGGTGGAAGATACGCGCCTTGTGGTCCTGAACGCGCGCGACGCTGCCGACAAGGGCGCGGAGATTTGGACGCGTACGGAATGCACGGGGCTTGCAAAGCATGATAGCGAAAATCTCTGGAAAATTTCATTGCACGACTGGCATACGGATGAAGACTTTACCGTGCATGCCAAAATGGTCGTCAACGCTTCCGGCCCGTGGGTTGGCAAAACCCTGAAGCTGGGCGGCAGCCATGCGGAAAAATATAAAGTCCGCTGGGTGAAGGGCAGCCACATTATCGTGCCGCGGCTTTATCAGGGTGACCACGCCTATATCCTGCAGAATGATGATAAGCGTATCGTTTTCGCCATTCCGTACGAGCGCAAATACACGCTGATCGGCACGACGGACGTTGACTATACCGGCGATATCGAAGAAGTGCGCATTTCGCTGGAAGAAGTCGAATATCTTTGCACCGCCGTCAACCATTTCTTCCGCCAGCCCGTGAAGCCGGAGGATGTGCAGTGGACCTATAGCGGCGTGCGCCCGCTGGCCGATGACGGGCAGAGCGATGCGTCATCGGTGACGCGCGATTATATTCTGGACATGGAAGAACATGACGGCCTGCCGATTTTGTCGGTCTATGGCGGCAAGCTGACGACATCCCGCAAACTGTCGGAACACGCAGCGCAGCTGGTCACGGCAAAGATGGGGCTTGAGACGAAAGACTGGACCGAAACCGCCTTCCTGCCAGGGGCTGACGCGGGCACGTTGGCGTTTGACAACTTCGTCAAGCAGCTGCGCCGCGAATATGCCTGGCTGCCGGAAGCGCTGGCGCTGCGCTATGCGCGTGCCTACGGCGTGCGCGTGCGCGATCTTGTGCGCCATGCAAAACGCCTGACCGACCTTGGCGAACATGCAGGCGAGAATGTGTATGAGGCGGAGCTTCGCTACCTTGTCCACAACGAATGGGCGATGACGCTGGAGGACGTGCTGTGGCGCCGGTCAAAACTGGGGCTGCACACCACGGCGGAAACACAGGCGCGCATGGGCGACATGCTTGAAAAAATTCAGGCGCAGCAGGAGGCGGCATAATGGCCACATTCATACTTGCCATTGACCAGGGCACCACCAGCACGCGGGCAATTTTGTTTGATGAAAAGGGGCATATTGTCGGCTCCAGCCAGAAAGAGCTGCAGCTATACTACCCCGAAAACGGCTGGGTCGAGCAAAACCCCGAAGACATCTGGGCGGATACGGCATATGTCTGCCGCGGCGTGCTGGCGCAGCACAGCATCAAGCCCGGTGATATTGCCGCCATCGGCATTGCCAACCAGCGCGAAACCACGATTGTCTGGGACAAAAAAACCGGCGAGCCTGTTTGCAACGCCATCGTCTGGCAGGACCGCCGCACCGCGCCATTCTGCACACAACTAAAAAACGACGGCAAGGAAGACCTGTTCACGCAGCGCACCGGCCTGCTGCTCGACCCCTATTTTTCCGGCACCAAAGTGCGCTGGATTCTCGATAACGTCGAAGGCGCGCGGGCGCGGGCGGAGCAGGGGGAGCTTGCCTTCGGCACCGTTGACTGCTTCCTGCTCTGGCGGCTGACCGGCGGCGCTGTGCATGCAACCGACGTTACCAACGCATCCCGCACGCTGATGTACAATATTGTCGAGCAGAAATGGGATGATGAACTGCTGGCGCTGCTGGGCATTCCCGCCGCCATGCTGCCGGAAGTGATGGATACGGCGGCGGATTTTGGCTCCACCACGCCGGACTTTCTTGGCGCCCCCGTGCGCGTGACGGGCATGGCCGGCGACCAGCAGGCGGCGCTGTTCGGGCAGGCCTGCTTCCGCCCCGGCATGGTCAAAAGCACCTATGGCACGGGCTGTTTTGCTCTCATGAACATTGGTAATGAATTCCGCGTGTCACAGAACAAAATGCTGACGACGGTTGCCTACCGCATCAACGGTAAAATCGCCTATGCGATTGAAGGCTCCATCTTTGTGGCGGGTGCCGCAGTGCAATGGCTGCGCGACGGTCTTGGCATCATCAAGTCGGCAGCGGAAACGGAGGAAATGGCGCAGTTGGTGGATGATACCGGCGGCGTGTACCTTGTGCCGGCCTTCGCAGGCCTTGGCGCCCCGTACTGGAACCCGCATGCGCGCGCCGCCATTACCGGCCTGACGCGCAGCACAACCTCCGCCCACCTGGTGCGAGCGGGGCTTGAAGCGCAGGCCTACCAGACCGAAGACCTGATGCGTGCAATGTCGCAGGATGCCGGCTACCCCATGACCGAAATCCGCGTGGATGGCGGCATGGTGCGTAACAGCTGGGTGTGCCAGTTTATTGCCGATATAACCTCCACCCCCGTCCTCCGCCCGCATGTGATTGAAACGACGGCATTGGGCGCGGCTTACCTTGCGGGGCTGCATGTGGGTGTTTTCTCCACGCTTGAAGATGTGGCGAAGTCATGGGAATGCCAGCAGCGCTTCAGCCCCCGCATGCAAACCAAGGAACGCGAGGCGCTTTATAGCGGCTGGCGGCATGCCGTGAAGCAGGTGCTTGTCTAAGCCGTTTTTGAACGCTGCCTAATGTTTGAAAAATAACGGTAAAAAGCATTTTTATTGCCATATTGCGCGTAAGCTTTTATAATGGCTTTGAAGGATCTTTCATGGCTGTTCAGCAGGATTTTAACGTCAACGCCGCCCCGCCTTACAACAACGGTGCCAAGCCGCTGGTGCTGGTGGACATTGCGCATGACGAGCCGGGCCGCGGTGATACGCATGGTTACATCGGCATTGCGCGCCGCGTGGCGCAGGAAACCAACGCTGAATTCATGTACGTCGACAACCATGTGCTGGAAGACATGTACCCGCAGTTGCGCGACCGCGAGGAGCGGCTGCTGCAGCTGTTCGAAGACAAAGGCTGTCCCGATTTCCTTTTCAGCCGCTGGCTGGGCTTCCGGGTGCATCAGGCGCTGGAGGAAAAAGGCACCGGCGTTGTCATCAGCAACATCAACGAGCAGCTGGCGGATTCGCTGGGCATGCCGCACCGCAAGTACCCGCAGGAAATTGTGCCGCACCACCTGTCGCCGGAAGAACTGCAATACCAGGGCCAGCGCTTTGCGGAAGAATATCAGGAACTGCCGCGGCCTTTTATCGGCGTCAATCTGGTCAGCATGAATGAAGGCGGTACCGCCAGCCTTGCGGAGCGGCTGGCCGCCTTGAAAAACGCCTATCCTGAAGCGACATTCTTTATATGCTCCTGCCACCGCACGGATGAACGCGCGCAAAGGCATTTCATGAAAATGCTGCGCGAGGGGCTGCAGGGAAGCGAAGACAAATTCCCCGTCGTAGAATTCGATTACAAGGCGCAAATGGCGCAGCAGGGCCAGCATAACTTCTGGAATCCTTATGTCGGCCTCATTGACCAGGCGGATCATTTGATTGTGGCCGGCACGTCGATGTCAATGATTTCGGAACCGCTGGTGGCGGGCCGCACCGTGCATACGACGGAAGAACATGTCTACAAGGCATCGGTTGAAAAGGGCTACCTGCGCCCGCTGTCGGGCTATCCGCTCGGCATCGCGCTGCGTACGCACAACATCACGCCCGTCGACATGACGGGCGAATGCGCCGAGCGCATCATCCAGCGGCACGCGAAGATGAAAGAGCAAACACGCCCGCCCGGCCTGCTGTCCCGCATGGCGGTGAAGCTTAAGCTGCAGGGGGCGCCGCCTGTGCCGCAGCGTTATATGTCGGTTTAATTCAAGGAACCGCGTTGCGCCCATAAAAAAGCCCCGCTGGTGAAGCGGGGCTTTTTATTTTCACGTACACACACTCTTTAAAATCTTTTGCCGTTTGTCCGCGGGCTTTGCGCCCAACTGTCTGGCTTAAGACGAAGATAGCAGCAAGTGGTAAACAGACGGTTAATCGCGCCCGTAATATTCAGGATCAAGGCGGTAGCGCTGTTTTGTGTAAAGGTCGACGCAGGCTTCTACGATGGAAGGGTCGAATTTAACCCCGCTGTCGCGCATCAATTCATCAATCGCCACGTCAACGCTTTTGGCGGCGCGCCACGGGCGGGCGGATGTCATGGCTTCCATCACATCCGCTACCGCAATGATCTGCGATTCCATCATGATCTCGTTGCCGGAAAGGCCGTTCGGATAGCCGGAACCATCAAGCCGTTCATGGTGCTGCAAAACCATTTTTGCGACCGGCCACGGAAAATCGATGTCTTTTAAAATGTCATGCCCGTGCTGCGCGTGCTGGCGCACAATGGCGAATTCATCATCTGTCAGCAGAACGGGTTTTGACAGTATGCCGGCGGGGATGCGCAAAAAGCCGCAATCGTGCAGCGTTGCGGCAATGCGGATGCCTTCAATGGTATCGTCATCCACGCGCATGATCTGGGCGATGGTGCGGGCGATCTGCGAGGCATTCTGCTGGTGGCCGCGAATATTGGCTTCGCGGGCGCCGACTTCATCGGCAAGGGCGTTCAGCGCTTGGTGCAGGCTGCGGATTGTTTCGCTATCAGCTGTCATTGAAATCCTCCGTCCATACTATTCAGCCACGAATTCCTTACTGAATGATTAATGGCGGGAATGATACGGGCGTTTGAGCGTTGTGTTCGCTGCGCTTATTGCGCCTGTATTCTCCGGTCTTCAATTATTCCGTCTGGCCGTGGCAGTATTTGTATTTCTTGCCGCTGCCGCAGGGGCAGGCCGAATTGCGCGGGGTTTTCGACCACGTGGCGGGGTCGTCCTGCTTGAATTCGGTTGCGACGGCAAGCTGCGGGGTCGTGTCCTGCAACGGGCGGCTTGCGGTGTCGGGGCCGCGCGTGGTCATTTGCTGCGGTGCGCGTGCTTTCGGCAGCGGGGGCGGCGTTGTATCCGCATGCATCTCGATGAGACAGAGCGCGGCGGTGACTTTTTCGCGCAAGGTGTCCAGCATCTGCTGGAACATGGCGAAGGCTTCCGTTTTGTATTCGTTCAAGGGGTCGCGCTGGCCAAAGGCGCGCAGCACGATGCCCTGGCGCAGGTAATCGAGGTTGAGCAGGTGCTCTTTCCACGTCTGGTCCAGCAGCTGCAGCAGAATGCTTTTTTCAATCTGGCGCATGACGGGGCCGGAAACGACGGCTTCCTTGGCGGCCATTTTTTCGTCCACCAGCTTGGTGATGCGCTCGATGATGTGGGTTTCGTCGATGCCTTCTTCCTTCAGCCAGTCTTCAGCCGGAACATGCAGGCCGAGCAGGCGGGTGGCTTCGGTCTTCAGCAGGTGTGCATCCCACTGTTCCGAATAGGTGCCTTTGGGAATGGCTGTGCCGGCAATGGCGGCGACGACTTCCTGGCGCATTTCTGCCACCACTTCGGACACATCGCCCGCGCCCATTAGCTCGCGGCGCTGTTCGTAAATGACTTTGCGCTGGTCGTTCATGACGTTGTCGAACTTCAAAAGGTTCTTGCGCACTTCAAAGTGCTGCGCCTCGACCTTTTTCTGCGCGCGTTCGATCGCGGTGTTGATCCAGGGGTGGATGATGGGCTGGCCGGGCTTCAGGCCCATTTTTTGCAGGAACATGTCCATCTTTTCCGAGCCGAAGATGCGCATCAGGTCGTCTTCGAGGGAGATGTAGAACTTGGACGCGCCGGGGTCACCCTGACGGCCCGACCGGCCGCGCAGCTGGTTGTCGATGCGGCGGGATTCGTGACGCTCCGACCCCAGCACGTAAAGGCCGCCCGCCTGGCGCACCACTTCGGCGGCCTCGGCGATTTCGGTTTCGATCTGGTGGGTCATGCGCTTGCGCTGCTCGTCATCCACATCCGCCGGAATTTCGGAGATGCGCATTTCAACGTTGCCGCCAAGTTTAATGTCGGTCCCGCGGCCCGCCATGTTGGTGGCGATGGTGATGGTGCCGGGGCGGCCGGCCTGCGCGATGATGTGCGCTTCCTGCTCGTGGTAGTTGGCGTTTAGCACGTTGTGCTTGATGTTCAGCTTCTTCAGGCGCTTCGACAGCTGCTCGGATTTTTCGATGGAGGTGGTGCCGACCAGCACGGGCTGGTCGCGGTCCTGGCATTCCTCGATCAGCTTGATGATCGCGGCGTATTTCTCTTCCGTCGTGCGGTAAATCTCGTCGTGCGTGTCTTTGCGCACCATCGGGTTGTTGGTGGGCAGTTCGACGACGCGCAGGTTGTAAATCGCCTCGAACTCGTCCTTCTCCGTCAGGGCCGTGCCGGTCATGCCGGCCAGTTTCGGGTACATGCGGAAGTAGTTCTGGAAGGTGATGGAGGCGAGCGTCTGGTTCTCGTTCTGGATCTTGACGTTTTCCTTCGCTTCCAGCGCCTGGTGCAGGCCTTCGGAGAAGCGGCGGCCTTCCATCATGCGGCCGGTGAATTCGTCGATGATGATGACGGCGTCGTCCTTCACGATGTAGTCAACGTCGCGGCTGAACAACTTGTGGGCGCGCAGCGCCTGGTTTACGTGGTGGATGAGCGAGATGTTCTGCGCATCGTAAAGGCCGCCGTCTTTCAGCACGCCCATCTCGCGCATGATTTCTTCGGCATGCTCGTTGCCGGCATCCGTCAGCACGATGGTCTTGTTTTTGAGGTCGATGTCGTAATCGGCGGCGACCAGCTTCGGGATCACCTTGTCGATAACGCGGTACGCGTCGGCGGAATCCTGCAGCTGGCCCGAGATAATAAGGGGGGTACGGGCTTCGTCGATAAGGATGGAGTCGACTTCGTCGACGATGGCGTAGTTGAAGGGGCGCTGCACCATGTCTTCCAGGCGGAACTTCATGTTGTCTCGCAGGTAGTCAAAGCCGTATTCGTTGTTGGTGCCATAGGTAATGTCGCAGGCGTAGGACGCGCGGCGCATATCATCGGTCAGGTTGGTCAAGATGAAGCCGACGCTCATGCCGAGCATTTTATAAATCGGGCTCATCCAGTTGGCATCGCGCTGCGCCAGGTAGTCGTTGACCGTCACGGCATGCACGCCCTTGCCTTCGATGGCGTTGAGGTAAATGGCGAGCGTCGCGGTCAGGGTTTTGCCCTCGCCGGTGCGCATTTCGGGAATGAACCCTTCATGCAGCGCCATGCCGCCCATCAGCTGCACATCAAAGTGGCGCTGGCCAAGGACGCGGCGCGACACTTCGCGCACGGTAGCGAAAGCTTCGGGCAGAATGTCGTTCAGCGTCTTGCCGTCTTTCAGCTGCTGGCGGAACTTGGCGGTCTGCGACGAGAGTTCATTGTCGCTCATGGCCTGCAAGGCGGGTTCCAGTGCGTTGACTTCAACGACTCTGCGGCGATAGATTTTGAGAACCTTGTCGTTGTAGTTACCGAAAATCTTGTGCGCGAGGGCCGTGAACATATCTCTGGTTTTCCTTGGGCTTGTATCGTTATTTAAACCTCATGACATATAAAGCAGATTGGTATTAAGTCAATCAACCGTTTTTGCAGGGTTTTCGGGCTTAAAACCCTTGCCAACCTTGGGGAAACCGCCTTATATGCTTGGCATCGGGCATGCCTGCCGCGGGGCTTCGTGCAGCAGAGGGCGCAGGGCCACATCACCGCGGCCTGCTCGTTATTTTGTAAAATAAAACGGGGTTTACCCCAAGGAGAATATGGAATGTCACTTCGCGCTCACGTCATCCGCCTGACGGCCGCCGCGGTCATCGCCACCGCGATGCTGTCGCACCCGCTGCAACCGGCTTTCTCGGCCGATGATACGGTCGTTGCCATCGTCAACGGCGACAAAATTTACAAAAAAGATGTCATGAATGCGCTGAAGCAGCTGCCGGTGAAGCCGGAAGATGCGCCGAAAGCCTTCCCGCTGGTGCTTGACCAGGTCGTAAGCGAAAAGCTGATCGACGAAGCCAGCCAGGCCGCGAAAATTGAAGATACGCCCGAATACAAAAAACAGCTGGATGCCGTGAAGGCGCAGCTGGTGAAGCAGATCTACTTCGAAAAAGTCCTCAGCTCCAAAGTGACGGATGCCATGGTGAAGGCGGAATACAACCGCTTCAAGGACCAGAACAAAGGCAAGATGGAAGTCCATGCCCGTCACATTCTGGTGCCGACGAAAGAAGAAGCTGAAAAGGTCATTAAAGACCTCGACGGCGGCGCGAAGTTTGAAGACCTTGCAAAACAGCGCTCTTCCGGCCCGGCTGCGCAAAACGGCGGCGACCTCGGTTCGTACATGGTGAAGGAAGAATTCATCGACCCCGACATGGGCGCGAAGGTTGTGGCCCTTAAAGCCGGCACCTACAGCAAAGAGCCGATCAAGAGCCAGTTCGGCTGGCACGTGTTCAAGGTTGATGACAAGCGCGAGCGCAAAGTGCCTGACTTCGACAAGAGCGTCGATGACGCCATCCGCCAGAAACTGTCGCAGGTCGCCGTTGCTGACCTTGTGAAAAGCCTGAAAGCGAAAGCCGACATCAAGACCTTTGATATGGACGGCAAGCCCGTTGTCGAAACCGGCAACGCCGCACAGCAGCTGGAACAAAAAGAAGCTTCCGACAAGAAGCCCGCCAAGGCTGACAAGAAAGCCCCCAAAGCTGATAAAGCTGCGGATGACAAAGCGTCTGACGATAAAGATGATGCAGATGACAGCGACAAAAAGGCCGAATAAGCCTTTTTGCTGATACCGGACCTTAAAAGGGCAGCTTTGTAATAAAGCTGCCCTTTTTTATTGTTTAATTACGGGCAATATCCCGCTATTTCATAATGTTACAGGCTTGTTGACGGCGGGTTTTTTTGCCGCTATCAAGGTTGGCATGAGCATATTGAAGTCATTCAACAAGGCCGAAGGCCCCCGCGAACTCGTGCTGGATACGGAAACCACCGGCCTGTTCGTGGCGGATGGTCACCGTGTCGTCGAAGTCGCGCTGGTCGAAATGATCAACCGCAAGCCGACCGGCCGCGAGTACCATGTGCTGATCAACCCCGACCGCGACATTCCGGCAGAGGTCGTTAAGATCCACGGCATCAGCAACGAGAAGGTGGCCGACAAACCGAAATTTCCGGAACTCGCGAAAGAGCTGCGCGAGTTCATCGGCGATGACCAGGTCATTATTACTTGCCGTACCACCGGCGACTATACCCTCGATATCGCCATGCTGAATTTCGAAATGCTCAAAGCCGGCCAGCCGATCGTTCCGGAAACCCAGTGGACGAACGTGCGCCGCTGGTCCGAAGCCATGTTCGGCGAAAAGCAGGCAACGCTGGATAAAGTCCTCGACCGCTACAGCATCAGCCGCAAGGAACGTGACGACAACGGTCACGGCGCGCTGCTGGATGCCCGTTTGCTGGCCGAAGCCTTCCCCAAGCTGGTGAAAGACTATGCTACCTTCACCGGCGATGTTGCGGCCTCTGCTCCCGCAAAGCCTTCAAATAAATCCCCAAAGGTCTGATATGTCGAACTGTTTTGATGCCGTTACCGCCGCTAGCGCAGCGCCGGTAAAAACCGTCTATGTGGTTGCCGCTGTGCTGGTTGACCGTGACGGGCGCGTGCTTCTGGCGCAGCGTCCGGCAGGCAAAAAACTGGCGGGTTTGTGGGAATTTCCCGGCGGCAAAATAGAGCAGGGCGAAATGCCGGAAGCTGCGCTGTGCCGCGAGCTTCATGAGGAACTGGGCATAGATACCAAGGCTTCCTGCCTTGCGCCTTTAACATTCGTTTCGCACCATTATGATGATTTTCACCTGTTCATGCCGGTTTTTGTTTGCCGGGTGTGGAAAGGTGTGGTGCAATCGAAGGAAGGGCAAGCCTTTGCATGGGTTTACCCCAAAGACTTCGATAAATACCCGATGCCGCCCGCCGATATTCCGCTCATCCCCATTCTTCGTGAATTGCTTTAGGAATGTACACCAAGGCTATTGATTTACGGGAGTTTTATGATTCAACGCAGGGCCGCGTCGTGCAGCGCCTGCTGCGTTCGCATATTCGCGCCTTCTGGCCCGGTGTTGGCGGCATGCGTGTGCTGGGGTTGGGCTATGCCGTGCCGTACCTTAAAATGTTCATGGGCGAAGCGGAGCGCGTGACGGCCCTGATGCCATCGCACCAAGGCGCGGTCTATTGGCCGCCGCCTGAAAAGGGGGATGAGCGCGGGCTGGTAGCCATGTGCGATGAAGCCGAACTACCCATTGAAACAAATTCCATAGACCGGTTACTGGTGGTGCATGGTTTGCAGGGCTACGAAAGTCTTGATGTCATATTAAAGGAAAGCTGGCGTGTGTTGTCCGGCCAGGGGCGCATCATGCTGGTGGTGCCGAACCGCACCGGCATCTGGGCGCGGGTGGATTCAACGCCCTTCGGCCATGGCACGCCGTATTCATTAGGGCAAATCCGCCAGGTTTTGAAGGAATACCTTTTCGTGCCGGAGCGGGATGAACGGGCGCTGTTCGTGCCGCCCTCCACCTCCCGCCTGATGCTGACGACCGCGCCGGTCTGGGAAAATATCGGCTACCGGTTCTTCAACGCCATCGGCGGCGTGAACATTGTGGAGGCGACCAAGCAGCTATATGCCGGCACCATGGTGGGGGCCGCCACCAGCCAGGCCGCCGTCGCCCGCCGCCGCATGATGCCCACGGCCTCCGGCCGCCTGCATCTGCCGAAATAAGTTATGGCTAACCGCAGCCAGCTGTAATTTGCGCGGGGCTTGCGCAACAGGGGCGGCTTCAATAAAAATGAGCCATCACAATTGCAGGAGCGCCCGCCCATGAACCAGCCGCAGCCCAAACCCGGCATTCTCGATATTAAACCGTATATCGGCGGCGAAGGGCGCGTGGAGGGCGTGACGCATTTAGTGCGCCTTGCCTCCAACGAAAATGCGCTGGGCTGCAGCCCGAAGGCGCGGGCAGCCTACCTTGCCGCAGGCGCCGACCTGCAACGCTACCCTGATGGTTCAGCCGCAGACCTCCGCGCCGCCCTTGGCCGCACCTACGGCCTGTCGCCGGATAAAATCATTTGCGGTTCAGGCTCCGAGGAACTGATCTCTCTGCTGGTGCGCGCCTATGCGGGCGAGGGGGATGAAGTGCTGTACAGCCAGTACGGCTTCCTTATGTACCCGCTGTGTGCCAAGGCCGTCGGCGCAACGCCCGTCGCCGCGCCGGAAAAAGACTTCCGCACCGATATTGAAGCGCTGCTGAAGGCGGTCACGCCCAAAACCAAAATGCTGCTGCTGGCAAACCCCAATAACCCGACCGGCAGCTATTTGACCCGCGATGAAATGAAATACCTGTGCGAAAATCTGCCGCCCCGCGTGCTGCTGCTGCTGGATAGCGCCTATGCCGAATTCGTCGAGGAAAAAGATTATGACGACGGCAAATCGCTGGTGGATGCGCACCCCAATGTTGTTATGCTGCGCACTTTTTCAAAAATTTACGGGCTTGCCGCCGTGCGCCTCGGCTGGGCCTATTGCTCGCCGGATGTTGCGGGCGTCGTCAACCGCGTGCGGGGGGCGTTTAACGTCAACGCGCCCGCCCAGGCTGCCGGTATTGCCGCGCTGGATGACCATGAATTCCTTCAAAAAACCATTGAAATGACGCGCATGGGCCGCAAGTTCCTGTTTGAACAGCTGGCGGGCCTGAACATCCGCACCTGGCCCTCGGTCGGCAACTTTATCCTGGCCGAATTCGGCGACAAATCGGAAGCCGTGCGCAACGCCCTTAAAGACAAGGGTATTTTCATACGTCAGATGGGAGCGTATAATCTACCCCATCACCTGCGCATTACCGTGGGAACGATGGACGATAACCAGCGGCTTATTGACGCGCTGAAAATCGCCCGCAAGTAATTTCGAAAAGGAAGCGTATCGCAAATGACCTCCCTTCAAAAAACCATCGTAATCGTCGTGACGGCCCTTATCGTCATCGGCGTTGTTGTCGGGGTTGTGTTGAAGGAGCGCGGCAGCCACGGGGGCAGCGCCGCCATTTCCGTGCCGGATAACCTGCCGGTCATGTCAAAGATTGTTGTGCCGCTCGCGCGCCCGGACCTGCCGAAAGAATTCCAGCCGCCGTCGAGCTTCGCGGGCGTGCCGGATACCGTGATTGGCGTGACGGCGAACGGTAAGCCTGTGCTGTCGACATCATCCATGCCCGCACTGCCGTCGCAGGCACCGGGTCGCCCTGTGAACGTGATTGGCACTTACAAGGGCGCCGCCCCTGCAGCCGCGTCCGCACAGACTGTATCAACCGCCACTATTCAAATGCTGACCGGCAACCTGAATCTGCTTAAAAGCACGCTGACGAGCGCGCTGAACGAGGGCAAGATTACCCTGAACGACCTTGAAAAACTGCACTTCGGGGGTGTTTCCAATAACATCGACCCGATGTATGCGGTGTTTAACCCCAAGGGAAACATCAAATTTCACCCGATGCTCAACCAGTGGATCAACCAGAAGCTGCTGGATAAGCTGACGACGCAAAAAAACATGCCGCTTATCTTCAGCCTGCGCCGCATGGCGGATGCCAAGAAGCGCACGACCGATACGCTTTTCGCCATTGTACCGAACCCCGTGCCGGAGCTTTGCATTGCCACGCAGCAGACATTATCTGTCACCGCACCCTTCAAGCTTGAAGTCGATAACAGCGTGATTGCGATGGATGACGGCCGCGTGATGCCGCTGCTGCTGAAGCCTGCATGCCTTGTCACGCCCGACAAGCGCGTGTATTACTTCTACCCCTTGCGTCACCGCACGTTTATTGCGGGCGACAAGGCATGGAAGACGTATTGATCTTCTAAACGCCAGGCTGAAGTTTAGCCGCCTGTGCGCACGGGCAGGGCGGGGCCGCCGGCTTCAATCACCAGCTTGTCGCTGGCGCTTTCGATGAGCTGTTCCAGCTGTTCCATCATCTTCAGCGGCGGCTGGCCGGCAGGAATGGCGGGCAGGAATTCATACACAATCGTGCCGGACTTTTTAAAGAACGCATTACGGCCCCAGAAAACGCCGGTGTTCAGCGCCACCGGTACAATCGGCACGCCAAGGTCGCGGTAAATTTTGGCAATGCCGGGTTTATACGGCTTTATCTCGCCCGGTTTCACGCGCGTGCCCTGCGGGAAGATGATGATGGAACGGCCGGCCGCAATTGCCGCCTTGCAGCCCGCGCTCATGGATCGCATGGCTTCCAAACCCTCGCCGCGGTTGATGGCAACCTGCCCCATGCCGCCCGGGTACAGCCCCCACAGCGGAATTTTGGTGAGTTCTTTTTTGAGGATGATGACGGGCAGGCGGAAGGATTGCGTAAACGGAATGGTCAACGTTTCATAAGCGGACTGGTGCTTGGCTGCAAGAATGCACGGCGTATCTACCGGCAGGTTTTCAAGCCCCCGCAGCTCCAGCCTCAAGCCCATGATGTGCCGCGTGATCCAGCGAATGTAGCCGCCGTAATAGGTGCTGACAACCACCGCGCATTTATCGGCGGGCAGGGCCAGCGACCAGAGCAGCACAATGCTGAGGAACAGCGAGCCGACAACAAGGAAGATATTGAAGATGATGGAGCGCAAAATGTTCATAGCCGCATATGTTCCTTTTAGGCCAGCAGCGACCAGACGACGGTCGCAAGGTATTTGAAGTATTCACGCAAAATCAGGCTGCGGTAGGCAGGATCGCGCCACCAGTCCTGCATGTCAAGCCCCGCCGGTTGCACCGGCCAGGGGGTAATGGCAAGGTCGGGCGACAGGGTTGAAAAATCAAGCATGGCGCGGCGCATGTGGTAATTGGCGGTAACGAGGAAGATGGAATTATAGCCTTCCTTCCGCAGCCACGCGATGGTTTCACGCGCATTGCCGATGGTGTCTTCGGCTTCAAACCCCAGCACGACGCAGCAGTCAAGGCTGGTGTCGTCCTCTTCCTTCCACTGCTCGAAAAGTTCGCGCACTTCAACGCCGCGGGCAACGCCGGAAATAAACAGTTTTTTACCCATTTTATCATCCAGCAGCTTGAAGCCGGTGTTCAGCCGGTTGCTGCCGCCTGTCAACACCACAACCGCGTCGGCGGGTTTTGCGTCCGGTGGGCGAATGTCGATGATGCTGCGCGTAAACCAGTGCAGCCCCCCCAGCCACAACGCGGTCAGGAAGACGACCGCAAGCCAGAGGCATGTCGCCTTGCTCAACGTGGGTCTGGTTAAGGTCGCCATGGCATGCCCGTCATATCAGGCCGTTACGGCAGCTTCGAGAGTTCGGCCATCACCGTGCGCTGCGCGGTGAAGTGCGCGATGAGGGAGCCGAGCAGCACGGGCGCCGCCACCAGCAAACCCCACTGCACCGGAATAAGGCGCACATGCGGGAAGATGGCGGTATCAATCGTATGCGTCATGTAACTGATGCCAAGAATAGTCACGACCATGCAGACAACGCCGAGGATTGCGCCCTTCAGCGTGCCCTTCAGCGTATGGTGGCGGAACTGGCGGGCGATATATTCGTCCGACGCGCCGACAAGGTGCAGCGTTTCAACTTCCTGCGCATGAATGGCCAGCTTTGACCGCACAATGCCGGAAATGGAGGCGGCGGTGAGCAGCACGATCACGCCTGTCAGCAGCAGCACGAAAAGTCGCGCGGTGGCAATCAGCGTTTTTACGTCGTCCAGCGTGTCCGTATGGCTGTCAATAACGGCTTCGGGCACAAGCGCCTTAATATCGGTTTCAAGTTTTGCAATATCCGCATTGGGCGCAAGCTTGATGTCGATGATGGCGGGCAGGGGCAGGCCTTCCGGCATGTGGTCGCCCAGCCACGGCCGGATAAGAGCGGTAATTTCATCGCGGCTCAGCTGCGTGCCTTCCTTAACGGCGGGGTGCTGCTTTGCCAGCCATAGCACCTTCTTCACTTTATCGTCGAAGGTTTTTTGCTGGTCGGCCGTCGGCTTATCGGCGGCGAAGGGCGGGGTGACTTCAACCGTCAGGCTGCCGGAAAGGCCGGTAACCCAGTTTTGCGTCACGGTGTTCAGGCCAAGGTTCACGGCCAGCGACAGCGTCACGAAGAAAACCAGCAGGCCCGTGACCCAGGCGACAAGGTGCGCGCCCGCGCCTTCATCAAGGCCGATGTCATACTGGTATTTGCCGGGCAGCATTTTTTTCGGTTCGGTGGTCATGCGCGTTTAAGCCGCCTTCGCTGTTTTTTTGGGAAGGACGGTAAGCATGCCCTTGTCCAGCTTGATTTGCGGATGGTCGAAATGGTTGATGATGTCGCTGTCGTGCGTTGCAATCAGAATGGTGGTGCCGTGGCGGTTCAGTTCTTCGAACAGGTGAATGATGCGGGTGCCGATTTCATGGTCGATGTTGCCGGTCGGTTCATCCGCCACCAGCAGTTTCGGGCGGTTGATGACGGCGCGCGCAATGGCAATGCGCTGCTGTTCGCCGCCGGAAAGGGTGGGCGGGCGTTTTTCCATTTTGTCGCCAAGGCCGACCCAGCCAAGCAGTTCGGCCACGTTGGTCTTGATGTCTTTTTCCGACGCGCCGGCGCAGCGCAGCGGCAGCGCCACGTTGTCAAAGGCCGACAGGTGCGACAGCAGGCGGAAATCCTGGAACACAATACCGATCTGGCGGCGCACTTCCGGCAGGTTGCGGCGCGGCATGACAGACAGATCTTTGCCGAACATGTTGATGATGCCACGGGTGGGCCGCTGGCCAAGGTAGAGGAGCTTGAGCAATGAAGTCTTGCCCGCGCCCGAAGACCCGGTCAGGAAATGGAAAGACCCCGCTTCCAGCTCGAAGGACAGGTCGTTCAGAACTTCCGGTCCGGTGCTGTAGCGCAGACCGACGTTGGAAAACTTAACCAATGCCATGCATGGCCCCCGCATACTTTTGAGGTGAAAAGGGCAGTGTTAAATGACAGGGTGTTACATGTCATAACGTGCCGGTGATCGTCCTCAGTATGTACTCAAAAATTAACAATTTATATGCTATTATTATTTTGGCGCTTATGCCACTTTTATTTGAACTCATCTTCTTGAAAAAAGGGACTTTCCCGGAGCCCCATGCAGCTTACTTGCGCTGAATGCCACACCACCTACCGGCTTGATCCGCGGCGCCTTGGCGCCGGCGGCAGGGTTGTGCGCTGCATGCAGTGCAATCATGTCTGGAACCAGCCCGCAGCGACCGCCGAAGAAATTGCCGACGATGACATGGCGCAAGGCCCGCCGCCGGGCGATGACCGGATGTTCCTCGTCGAAGACACGCCGCCCGTCACCGCGCCCGAAGTGCGCGCGGAATGGGATGTGGAAGAACCCGAAGAGGTCGTGCCCGAAGACCCCATCGCCTTCGAGCCGCTGGTCAAGGGCCAGTACTTCACCGAAGATGACGGCCATGTGCCGCCCGGCCACGTCACGCACGATCATGCCGCGTCCGGCCATATTCCGAACGCCGTTAAACCGCTCATGGTGCCGCCGTCTGCCAAGGGGTTCGAAGTGCCCGTCATGACGCACCGCCCGATGGGTATGGATGCGCGGCAGTTTGGCCTGTTCACGTTTTTGCTGCTGGCTTTTGCCACGCTGTCGGTGCTGTTCCTGGCCCGCGGGCCGGTCATGCGGCACATGCCCTCTATGGCGTATTTTTACCAGTCGCTCGGCTTCAGCCTGTCGGCGCCGGGTGAAGGGTTGCAGCTGGCCGGGCTTTCCGCCGAAGACAGCATTGCGGGTGATAAACGCAAGCTTGCTGCCCGCGCCAAACTTACCAATATTTCCGAAGACCCCATCGCTTATCCGCCGCTGGAAGCACATATTAAAAGTGCCTACGGCGCGGTACTGAAAACATGGGAATTCCCCGGCGACGGCAGCAAAATGCTGGCCGCCGGTGACAGCATACCCGTGACGCTTGATTTTGACGATGCGCCCAAAGACGGTAAAACGCTGGATGTGCGTGTTGTCGCCCCTTGATTTTTTAAAAAGGAATTTTGAGCATGAGCAAAGATAGCGACGATACAAAATGGGTGCTGGTGGCCGATGACGAACCTTCCGTCCGCCAGTTTGTGGAACGCGCCCTGAATTACGCGGGTTACGCCGTGACTGTGGTGCCGGATGGTAACGCCGCGCTCGAAGCCCTTGGCAAACGCAAATACGACTTGTTGCTGACGGACATCGTCATGCCCGATCTTGACGGCATCGCCCTTGCGCTCAAAGTCGCGAAAGATTACCCCAATACCCGCATCCTCATGATGTCCGGTTATTCCAACCAGCGCCAGCGCGCCCACAACCTTGATTTTCTGGCGCACGAAGTCATCAGCAAGCCCTTCACGCTTGATGAAATCACCAAGCGCATTTCCGTTGCGCTCGCGGCGTAATAACAGCCCTTCAGGTTTCTGATTAGTTGAACTGGTCGAGCAGCCGGTCGATGTATTCGCGTTCTTCGCGCGGGCGGCTGTAGTCGTTGGAGCGCGCGCGCAGTTCTTCGATGATTTCCTGCACGCGGCGGCGCTCTTTCTCGTCGGGAATTTTGATGTCGCTGTCGGCGTTGGGCTTGCCGTCGTTCATGTTGCGGCCCAGCGGATCAAAGCCATTGCCAAAGCCTTTTTCCGCACCGCCCGGCATAAAGCCGAAGTTGAGCAGCGTTGACTGCAACTGGTCGGCCATTTGCTTGACCGATTTATCCATCGCGCCGTTCAGCTGGTCGAGCGCTTCCTTCTGGTACGGTATGGAGCCTTTGGCGTCATTCTCCTTCAGCTCCTGGTTGGACTGGCGCATGGCCTGGTCGCCCTTGGCAAAATTGTCGGGCAGTTGCGGCAATCCTTCGCCAATTTTGCGCATGATGTCGCCCAGTTTGTCGCGGATGGTGCCTTGCTCCGCCGCGCCGTCTTTCGTGTTGTGAATGGGCGGGCTTTGCGGCGCGGCCTGTTGCTGCGCCTGCTGCATGGCCTTGCTGTCCGCCTTCGGCACCGCCGCATCATTCGGTTCCTGACCGATAATTTTCAGCTGCTGCCCTTGCGCCTGCTGGCTGTCCTGCGGCTGTTCCTGCCCCGATTGTTGTTGAACGGCTTGTGACGGCTGTCCTTGCGGCTGCTGTTGCCCCTGCCCCTGTGTTTGCTGACCCTGCTGCTGCGCGGATTGCGCGGGCGTGGGGGGCGGGTGCATCGCATCGCCTTGCGCCGGGGCGGGCTGCGGCGGGTTGCCTTGCGACGTGCCTGTCTGGCCGTTCATGCCCTGCTGTTGCTGTGCCTGCTTCTGGCCATCGCCGCCCGGTACAGGAACCGGCATGGGCTGCGTGTCGTTATTGCCGCTGCCCTGCTGCTGCCCGCTTTGCCGGCCAGCTTGCGTACCGTCTTGCTGCTGGCCTTGCGCCTGCTGCCCTGTTCCTTGTTGGCCCGAAGGTTGCTGGCCGCTGCTTTGCTGTTGTTGGCCTTGCTGCCCCGGTTGATTGCCGCCCTGTTGTTGTTGTTGTTGTTGGCCGGAGCCCGATTGCTGCTGGGCGGATTGATCCGGCTGCTTGCTGCCACTTTGGCCTTGCTGCTGTTCCTGGCTTTTCTGTTCGCCCTTATCGCCGCCTTGCTGCTGCTGCGACTGGTCTTTATCAGCCTGCTGCTTCTGGTCCTGCGGGTTTTGGTCTTTTTTATCGTCCTGTTTGGAAGAACTGTCTTTCGGCGGTTCTTTTTCTTCCGGCGGCTGTTCCTGTATGGATTTATCCTGCTGGTCTTTTGGCTGCAGCTTGTTGGTTTTGTCCATCAGCTGTTGCTGGCGCTCGATGAGCTTTTGCAATTCATCAAGGCCTTCCATGGACTGGCGCTGGCCCTTCTGCATCTGGTCCAGCTTGCGCCAGTCCATGTTGTCGACGGCGTTTTTCATGTACTGCGCCATCTTTTCCATCTGCTCGCGCTCGCTGCCCTGGCTCAGCTGCTGCATCTGGTCCATCAACTTTTGCATGTCGACGTTTTTCATGATCTTGTTGGCAAGCTCGGGCGACATTTGCGGCATGTTCTTGCCGTCCTGCTGGCGCTGCTGCATTTCGCTGGCAAGGTTCTTGACGTATTCGCGCATTTTTTGCTGCACGTTATCCATCAGTTCCTGCACCTGTTCCTTGGTCAGGGATTTATCCTTCAGCCCGTCGGAAAGTTTCTGCAGGGTATCGCTCAGCTCCCGCGCGGCCAGCTGCAGGCCGCCGTCTTCCACGCGCACGGCGAGGTCCCACAGGAAGGGAATGACGGTTTGCACGGCCTCCGCGGTGCCGTCATAGGCGAGGCGCTTTACAGCAACGGCAAGGCCGAGGAAGGTCGTATTATCCCACTTGTAATTTTCCGGGTGGCTGGCAACGTCCGTCAGCGCGGTAATGACCAGTTTTTGCGTCACGCTATCGCCGTACCAGATCAGCTTTTTACGTTCCGCAATAATACGCTGGGCGACGGGGTTGGTAAAAATACGCTCTGGCAGCGTCACGGTTTCGGGCGCGCTTTCGGTCACGTGGCCCGCATCATCCGCCGCGGACAGGGTGAGGATAACGGGGGAACCCGCCCACGGGTGGGAGGTTAAATCCGTCACATAGTCCATTTCCTTGTCGCCGCTTTCCGGCGCCGGCAGGTCGAAGTCAACGGTTTTGGTGCCGAAGGTTTTCAGCAGCTCTGCCGTCGGCTTGATGGTGCCGATGACGCTTTTAATGTGGTAATCGTCTTTGGCGGTATAGGTAATTTTAAGCGCGCTGCGCTTGGTCTTGTCTGTCTTCAAAATCACGATGCCCGGGGCATGGTCTTCGACAACCGTCACGGGCCAGCGGCCAAGGCTGCGGAAGAACCACTGGGTGATCTTCAATTCGCCGCTTTTGGTTAGCGGTAGTTCCAGCGTGAAGTTTTTCGGCTGGCTTTGCGTGAAGGCGTATTCCACGTCGCCATAGCTTAGCCGGGGCGCGTTGCTGTAGCCTGCAAGGCGCACTTTCAAAATGCTGTTTTCCGGCACTTCGACATGGCCTTTTTGCGCGGCGGCGCCCAGCTGCGTGGTGGCGAGAAACACGGGGTTTAGGTGCGTGTAATCCGGCGGCGCAATCCAGGCGTCAAGCGCAACGGGAGCAAGCTGCAGCAGCGGGCGCACATCCGGCGCTGCGGCTTCACGCAGTCGGAACAGCGTTTCCTGCCGCGCCACCGCAATGCCCAGCAGCATGATGATAAGTGTTGCGAAACGCAGGTTGAATTTATCCTGCCCTGCCACGTTCGGGTGCGGGCGGTGAATGCGCAGGCGTCCGCCGACTTTGCGCAGGCGTTCCTGATAGCGCAGCCACAACTGCGCGGCTTCCGGCCCTGTGCCCTGCACGGGGCGGTCGGTCATGGCTTCCAGCGGGCGGTGGGTCAGGCCGCTTTGTCTTTCAATGGCGCGGCGGACATCGGACGCGCGGGGCAGTCGGAAGGGCGCGCCAAGGCGCGCTGCCGCCGCATAGAACGCCGCCGCAAACAACAGCAGCAGCGCGAAGTGCGTGCCTGCGCCCAGCAGGAAAAAGAATTTGAAGCAGGCAAGACCAATGAAAACGAACAGCACAGACAGGGCGGGCCAGAAGCTGCGCCAGAAACGCTCGAGGAAAAGCGTGACGAAGCTGCTGACAAAGACAAGGTTAAAAACTGCGCCGCCAGAGGTCATTCAGGCCACCCCATTACTTTAACCACGCCGGAATGCGGTCGTTCTTCACAAGGTCCTGCACTGTCTGCGGTTTGCGCACCAGTTCAAAACTTTTTCCCTTCACCATCACTTCGGCGGCAAGGGGGCGGGTATTGTAGTTGGATGACATGACGGCGCCATAAGCGCCCGCGGTCATGATGGCGACAAGGTCGCCGGCTTTCAACTCGGTCAGCGTTTCGTTGGTCAAGAACGTATCGCCCGTTTCGCAGACGGGGCCGACAACATCGTAGACGGCCTTTTTGCCTTTTTCGCGGTGCGGCAGCACGGCATGGTAGGCATCATAAAGCGACGGGCGCATTAAATCGTTCATCGCGGCATCAAGGATCAGGAATTTTTTGGCATCGCCATGCTTGATGTTGACGACGCGGGAGAGCAGCACGCCCGCATCCCCCACAATCGAGCGGCCCGGTTCCAGCACAATATGCACGCCCAGCGGCGTAATCACATCGCGGATCATGAGCGCGTACAGGTACAGGTCCGGCGGCGTTTCATCTTTGTAGGTAATGCCAAGCCCGCCGCCCAGATCGACGCGGGAAATATCATGGCCCTGGCGGCGCAGCGTTTTCACAAGCTCGGCCACTCGCACATACGCGCGACGGAACGGCGCCAGCGAGGTCAGCTGGGAGCCGATATGTACGGCAACGCCCGCCGCGTGAATGTTCTTCAGCTTTTTGGCGCGGGCGTACAGCGCGGGCGCTTTTTTAATGTCGATGCCGAATTTATTTTCTTTTTTGCCGGTGGTGATTTTGGCATGGGTCTTCGCATCCACGTTCGGGTTCACGCGGATGGAAACGGTGACCTGCTTTTTCAGCTTCACCGCGATTTTTGAAATCAGCTCCAGCTCCGGCTCGGATTCAACGTTGATCTGGAAGATATTGCGGCGAATGGCTTCGGTTAATTCCTCTTCCGATTTGCCGACGCCGGAATAAACGATTTTGCCGGGCTTCACGCCGGCGGCAATGGCGCGCGCCAGCTCCCCGCCGGAAACAATATCGGCGCCCGCGCCAAGGTTTTTGAGCAGGCTTAGCACCGCAAGGTTGCTATTGGCCTTACAGGCATAGCACAGCGTAAAGTCTTTTTCAGACATCACGCTGGACAGCGCGTGGCGATAGGCGTTGAAGTTTGCTTCCAGCTGGCCCGCGCTATAGACATAGGCAGGGGTGCCGACTTTTTCCGCCACGGCGGCAAGGTCCACGTTTTCCATGAAAAGGCGGCCGTTTTTATATTGGGTGGTGTTGCTTTTTGTATTCATCGGCGAATGTAACGCTCCGGGTCTGGGTCTGTGGCGGGGTCAGGGTAGGTGTGCGGAAAATAATCCTTGTTCGGGTCGACCGAGGCAGGCGGGTCAACTTCATGGGGCTTCACGCCGCAGCCGGAAAGGCCAAGGCAGCACACCAAGCCGGTGGCCAGCAGCAAAGACAGGACTGTTATTCTCATTTTGCACCCTCTATATAGGTTATTATATAGTCCGTTTTCTTATTGTGGAGTTAATGAAACGTGCGGGTAAAGACTCAATTTTACATCCTTATCGCCGTGGTCGCGGCTTTGCTGGCCTATGGTATCGCCCATTTCGCGCTGAATGGCGACGTTAGGGAAAATGCCGAGCCGGTTCAATCACTTCCCGCCATCACTTTTTACGATGCGGAAGGCCGGGCGACGAAGCTGACGGATTTCAACGGCAAGGTCGTTCTGGTCAACCTTTGGGCGACCTGGTGCACGCCTTGCGTCGGCGAGCTGCCGTCGCTGGACCGTTTGCAGGCGAAACTGGGGGATAAAGGCTTTCAGGTCGTTGCCCTCTCCATCGAGCCCGACCTGCCGAAGGTGAAGGCATTCCTGAAGGCGCACGGCGTTGAACACTTGAGCGCCTATGTCGATAAAGACCGCGAAGTGCCGTCTAAATGGACCTACGCGGGCGTACCCACCAGCTATTTATTAGGGCCGGATGGCCAGCTGCTGCACACCTTCAACGGCCCCGCCGAGTGGGACAAGGGTGACGCGCTGGCGCAGGTGACGGCAGCGGTTAAGTAACCCGGCAGCCTGCTCCCAAAACAGGCGCGCTATTGTAACAGGCCAAAATAAGTACAGGCGCGCTCCACAAAAGTGAAACGCGCCTGTACTTTTTGCAATCCGCAAAGACCTTGGAAGGGTTCGCGGACCGGCAAAATTTTATGATTAAGGCAGCAGGCCTTCCTTCGTCAGCACCGCCTTGGCGTGCGGGCTGGTAAGGTTGATGTCGCGGATATAATCGACATCCATGCCGCGTTCTACCAGCAATTCCTGCTGGCGCTTTTCGATATGGCGGCCGATCAGGTCAAGGTCAAGGCCGGATTTGTGTACGCGGGGGAACATGTCATGTTCTTCCTCGCGGATGTGCAGGTTCATGGCTTCGCCAAGCACAATGAAGCGCGCATCGAAAAATTCATCGCCGGCGCGCATTTTTCCGAGCTGCTCGATGAGGTCATTGCAGCCGTCATGCTCCACTTTCGCAATGTTCATGATTTCGTTGTCGCCCACGGCGCGTGCAACGGCAGGATAGAAAATTTCTTCCTCCACCATGGCGTGAATGGTAAGCAGCGCACAGGCTTCGCGCACAATTTCTTCCTTGCGGACGGTATTTCCGTCATCTTGCTCGACCAGCTTCTGGAATTCGCGGAACAATTTTTGCACTTTGCGGTGGTCTTGCGTCAGAATTTCGATGGCATCGACTTTGCCGGTCAGGCGCTCTTTCAGGCTGCGGTCATGCAGGGGCGGGACTTGCTTTTTCATGGCGGGACCTTTTGTTCAGGCGTTAAGCGCTGGAATTGACTGTTGTCATCCCCAACGCGCCTTTAGCCTGCTTCGTTCCGCCAATCTTGCAGCTGTGCCAGGATTTTATAGCTATCGCCTTGAATTAAAATAACTTTCTGCCGGTTGGTATCGCCTGACAATAAACTGAAGGCGGCCTTGGGCAAGCGCCATTCGCGGGAGAGGAGGGTGATAAGCTCCTTGTTCGCCTTGCCGTCTTCCGGCGGGGCGGTGACGGAAAATTTAAGGGCTGTTTGACCATCTGCCATGTCGATGCAGCCATGAAAACCCGCCTGCCGTGCAGATGGCGTCAGCCGCACGGCGACGGTCACGCCCTTACTGTGCGAACGGAATGGCACCGGGGTTTACCGCTTCGCCTTTTGCATTTTCGTTATGCCCGCGCTTGATTTTAACGCGCAAGGGGGAAACGCCGCTGGCGGGGTCAACGAAGTAAATATAGTCACCCGTCGGCGTGCCGACGTAGAGCGCAACACCGTCTTTCCATGCGGAAACATGCTCGACACTGCTAAGCGCCGGCAGCTCAAGCTCATGCGTATCTGTGGCGGCAGGCAGGGGGTTTGCGGCGGGGGTCGTGACCGTTTCGGCCGTTTCCGGCGCGCGCGCAGCGGTAGCGCCAATAACAGGGGGCATGGGCGTTTGGCTGGCAACGGGGGCATGGCCGGTCTTTGTGACCAGCCCATAGACCAGTAAACCCATGCCAAGGGCCAGCAGCAGCGTCATGACAGCGACAAGAACCTTTAATCCACGCATGGCATCATCCTTCTTTTTGTGCCATAAAGCTATATCATGGAAACATTCACCGTCAAAGCATCGGACAGCGACAAGGGGCAGCGGCTCGACAAGGTATTGGCCTTTTTGCTGCCGCAATATTCGCGCTCTCGCCTGCAGGCGCTGGTTGAAGACGGGCACCTGCGCATCAACGGCACGACCTGCGATGCCAGCTCGTACAAGGTAAAGCCGGATGATGTTTTTGAATTGACCGTGCCGCCCGCGGAAGACGCCACGCCCAAGCCGCAGCATATCGCCCTTGAAATTGTCTACGAAGATAAAGACATGCTTGTCATCAACAAGCCCGCCGGCATGGTGGTGCATCCGGCGGCGGGCAACCATGACGGCACGCTGGTCAACGCGCTGCTGGCCTATTGCGGGGATGAACTTTCCGGCATTGGCGGCGTCAAGCGCCCCGGCATTGTGCATCGGCTGGACAAAGAAACATCCGGCCTTATCGCCGTTGCCAAAAACGATGCCGCGCACAAGGGCCTTTCGGAGCAGTTATCGTCGCGCAAGCTGAAGCGCGTGTACCAGGCCATCGTCTGGGGCAACGTCACGCCGCCGCAGGGGCGGATTGAGGGCAACCTTATCCGCAGCAAGGACGACCGCAAAAAAATCACCGTCACCACCGAAGGCGGCAAGGAAGCGGTGACGGATTACAAGGTTCTCGAATCATTCGGGCTATATGCCAGCCTGGTTGAATGCCGCCTGCAAACCGGCCGCACGCACCAGATTCGCGTTCACATGGCCAGCATCCGCCATTGGCTGGTGGGTGACCCTGTCTATGGCAAAAGCGCCATACCGCGTTTCCTGAAGCTCCATAAAACGCCCGAGAAAACAGGCGCGGCGCTTATGGCCTTCCCGCGGCAGGCGCTGCATGCGGCGCAGCTTGAATTTATCCACCCAATCAGCGAAAATAAGATATCGCTGACGGCGGACCTGCCGGAGGATATGAAAAGCCTCCTCAAGCTGCTGCGCAAGTCGTAACGTATTTTTAGACTTAACTTTCAAGGATGCCCCCGATGTCACAGGATGCTGCCACCGACCGCGCGCACATGAACAAAGGCCAGGAAGTTGACCTGCTGCAGGTTGACCCCGGTCTGCACAAGCTTTTCATCGGCCTCGGCTGGGATGCCCCGACGGAGAAGGACGGCCAGCCGGTTGACATCGACGCTTCCGCCTTCCTGCTCAACCGCGATGGCCGCGTGCGCCGCGATACGGATTTTATTTTTTACAACAACCTTGAAACCGACAACGGCCTTATCCGTCACCGCGGCGATAACACCACCGGCGCCAAGGAAGGCGAACAGCAGGATGCCGAGATGATCGACATCGACCTTGAAAACGTCGGCTTCGATGTTGACCGCATCGCCTTTTCCGTCACCATCCACAACGCGGGCGAACGCCAGCAGAGCTTCGGCGTTATCAAGAACGCCTATATCCGCGTCGTCAATTCCGACACCCAGAACGAAATTGCCCGCTATGACCTGACGGAAGACGCCTCCACCGACGATTCCATGATTTTCGGCGAGCTGGTGCGCGAAGCGCTGGGCTGGAAGTTCAAGGCCATCGGTCAGGGCTCCAGCGGCGGCCTTTACAAAATCGCCCGTGATTTCGGCGTTCACGTCGCCGCGCCTTGACGCTGTGAACGGCGGGCTTATTTCAAGCCCTGCCAGAATGGCAAATAAGGTGCCCGACCATGCCTGTTAAAAAAACCGCCAAGAAGAAAACCGCTGCAAGAAAAGCTGCGCCTAAAAAGGCTGCATCCAGGAAACCCGTGCAGACGTTTGACGTCATCATCATCGGCGCGGGGCCTGCGGGTTTGAGCTTTGCGAAAATGGTGTCGGAAACCGGCCTTGCCGTCGCGATCATTGAAAAGCAGCCGGAAGCCGCTTTGGCAAACCCTGCCTATGACGGGCGTGAAATTGCGCTGACGCACCTGTCGCAAAAAATCATGGAAGATACCGGTTTGTGGGATGGTCTGCCGCCGCGCGATATTTCGCTTATCCGCGACGCGAAGGTTTTGAACGGCGATAGCGCGACCGCCTTTGACAGGGCAAGGCCCCTGCATTTCAACCATGCCGAAACGGGCCGCGATAACCTTGGCTTTATGGTGTCCAACCACCTTATACGCACCGCCGCCTACAGCGCCGCGAAGGCGTGTGATAACGTCAAATTTATCACCGGCGTTGAAGTGACGGCGGTGGATACCGACGCGCGGCGCGCCCGCGCCGTGCTGTCCAACGGTGCGGTGCTGGAAGCGCCGCTGCTGGTCGCCGCCGACAGCCGCTTTTCAAAATCGCGCGGCGATATGGGCATTGATGCCGCGATGCATGACTTCAAGCGCCTTTGCATTGTGACCCGCATGAAGCACGAACGGGCACATGATGAAACCGCCTATGAATGCTTCTTTTACGACCGTACGCTTGCCGTGCTGCCGCTCAACCGCCGCCACGTTTCCGTCGTCGTCACCGCCGAAACGGAAGACGGCAAAAGCATTCTGGCGCAATCGCCGGAAGAATTCGCCCGCGATATTGAAAAGCGCATTGGCCGCCGCCTTGGCAAAATGGAGCTGACGGCAAAGCTGCATGCCTATCCGCTTATCGGCGTATACGCGCAAAGCTTTTACAGCCGCCGCTTCGCGCTGCTGGGGGATGCCGCGGTGGGCATGCACCCCGTTACCGCGCATGGCTTTAACTTTGGCCTGCGCGGCGCAAAAGTGCTGACGGCGGAAATTGAAAAGGCCATGAAGCTGGGCCTTGATATTGGCGCGGGTGAAGTGCTGCGCCAGTACGAACGCCGCCACCGGGCCGCCACGCGCACCATGTACCTTGGCACCAACGCGCTGGTCGGGCTTTATACCCGCACCACGCCGGTTGCCAAAATGGCGCGCCAGTTATTGCTGCGTCTTGGCGGCACGCTGCCGCCCGCCCGTAAAGCCATTATGCGCCAGCTGACGGAACTGGATGCTATTCAGGCGCTTTCTTAAAAAAATTAGTCTTTCGCGACCGTCACTTTTGCGGGTGTCTGGTTGCAATCAATGCTCCAGCCGAAAAGGCGGAATTCCGCATGCCAGACCTCGGCGAAGGCGGGGTCAATATCCGTCTTGCTGAAGATGGTGATGCGGTGGGCGGAATTGCCTTTCGCAAGCGTGCTTGTCCAGCTGTGCTTGACGGCCGTTGAGGGCAGCACGTAGCCATAGCGGGGGGATATATTGCAGGTCTTGTTGCGCTCGGTTCCCGCCGTCAGTTCATGCGCGTCATTGTCTTTTTCGCGAAGGAAACGGATGAAGGCCGAAGGCTTGCCGCCTTGCGTCAGGCGGTACAGTTTTATGCCGGCGTCCTCGATCATGCTGCCGGGCGGGAAGTGCCAGAACTGTTCGAAGTAATGCGTATCCTGCCCCTGCATCTGGTCGATGACGACAAGCGTTTCCTGCTTTTTCAGCCAGACGGCAATGCGGCGGTGGGTGACACCCATGCGCTCGAAACTGTCATGCTGGCCGTCAATCACAATGGTATCGGCTTCCTCCACCACTTCGGTCAGCCCCGGCTTCAATTGCGTTGCCCACATAAAGCGGCCTTGCGGTTCCGACTGGCCGTGCGTATCGACCGTAACGGTGTTGTGCGCGGCGGTGGAGCGCAGGGCGTTGCGGAAGCCGTTATCATCCGCATAGCGGTAAGTGCCGGCATCCGTCAGCACTTGCGTGCCGTCAAAGAACAGCAGCAGGCTTAAAAGGTCGGCATGGTTATGGCCGGATTCCGGTGACGGGTCCGGGTTGTTCTTGAACAGCACATAATCTTTTTGCTGGCGCACAATGTGGATGCGCGCTTCATGGAATTCGGCCAGCGCCGGAAAATCTTCGGCGTAATGCGCCAGCAGGCGGAAGTCTTCCGCGCCTTTTTCGCCGAGCAGCAGGTGCGCATACAGCGGCCAGTCGCTGGCGGTGGCGGATTTAAAATCGGGGCGTTCATAGAGCGCGGCCATGGCGGCCATGATGCCCTGCAGGCGCTCCTCCGTCGTGAGCTCAAGCGGTATCAGCACGCTGCCGTCGTTGTCGTTGATATTGGGCAGCTCGCCGTCGGGCTGGCGGGCAAGGCGCAGGGCGGTGGCCATTTTTTCCAGCAGCGTATAAGCCTTGGCGGGAATAGGGCGTTTCTGGCGGCGCATTTCGCTGAACAGCAGCAGCATGAATTCCGTCACCAGCAGGTGATAGCCGAAAGATGCTTCAAAGTGCATGCCGTCGGTATAGACTTGGTCGTCAAACGTTGCCCACAGCGCGCCCAGTGCCTGCTTCAGCCACTTCTCGCTTTCCTTCCATTGCGGGCAGGTAAGGGCGAGGTAGGCGAGGGATGCGGCTTCGCCAATCAGGCGGTGGTTGCGGCCGGTCTCTTCGGCATAGGCAAGGTATTCGGCAATATGGCGGGCCTGCGCATAAAGGTTGCGCTGCAGGCGGCTTTGTGTTGCGCGGTCAAAACCATCCTGCCCGCGCAGCAGGCGGCTGGCGAAAACCCACGCAACGCCGCGAATACCAAGGTCGATGCTGTAAATATAATTCACGCCTTTTTCCGGCGCGTTCTGGTCGCACCAGCTGTTCAGCAGGGCTGAAAAGGCACGGGCGTATTTGGTATCGCCCGTTTTCAGCGCGGCAAGGGCGAGGGTGACGAAGGAACGGTGGCGGTTCAGTTCCCGGCAGGGACGCAGATCGCCGGCGGCGGTATTGGGGCTGTCTGACCAGTGTTTACGCCCGTCGCCAAAGCCGCAATGCCAGTCGATAGGGCCGGGGAAGGTAAAGTCACTATCCAGCAGGGGAAAGTGGCGTTGCAGCGTTTCTTCGGCGTTTTCGATGGTTCTGGCGGGAATAAGCGCTTGCGGCACATCCTTCCACGGCAGGGCGGTGGTGCCGCTATGCTCCAGAAAATCGCTATAATTTTCAAAGGCTCCCGGCTGCAGGGTGTCGAGAAAGTCGGTTTCCGACAGTTCCCGCGCGGGCAGGCGGCGGAAGGTGCCAAGATGGCCCGCCGCCAGTGCTTCCAGCCGTGACCCGAGCCCGGGCAGGCTGCCGGTTAAAATATCGTCATAAACTTTTTGAAAACGCGCCATGATGGGGCTGAGTATGCCGCAAAAAACCCTTGCAATAAAAGCCTTAAGTGGCTATTTGTTATGGCAAGAAAAAGAGGTGGCCGCAGCCTTGACAAAAGGCAGGCCAGGCACCATTTTCCTCTCACGCGCAAAACAGCGGCTGTACATATAAAGTCTACCTAAAGAAAGGGTTCTCCATGCTCACTATCGGCCAGAAATTTCCGGAATTCAAACTGACCGGCGTTGTCACTTCCGATGCCAAAACCGCCTTCAAAGAACTGACCAACACCTCCTACAAAGGCAAATGGCTGGTTCTGTTCGCATGGCCGAAAGACTTTACCTTTGTCTGCCCCACCGAAATCGCTGCCTTCGGCGCGATGAACAAGGAATTCGCAGACCGCGACGCGCAAATCCTCGGCCTGTCGACCGACAGCGATTACGTGCACCTCGCATGGCGCCAGAACCACAAAGACCTGAACGCGCTGCCCTTCCCGATGCTGTCCGACATTAAACGCGAACTCGCAACCTCGCTCGGCATCCTTAACGAAGAAGCTGGCGTTTGCAACCGCGCGACCTTCATCGTCGACCCGACCGGCATCATCCGCCACGTGTCCGTCAACGACCTGAAAGTCGGCCGCAACGTGAACGAAATCATGCGTATCCTCGATGCGCTGCAAACCGATGAACTGTGCCAGTGCAACTGGACCAAGGGCGACGATACCCTCGACAAAAAAGCCGCCTAATTACTTCTCCTGTCCGCAGGATATAAAAACGGCCCGGAATTCGTTCCGGGCCGTTTTTTATTGCCGCGGCTTTTCTGCCCCGTTTCCATTTCATATCCAATGCAACAACCTCTTGTGTTCCGGCTGCAGCGCGTTGTTGCATTGCCGCAAATAACATATCGCCATGACCTTTATGGGAAGATGCCGCGGATAGTTTTTTTGGTCGCCGCTTTTCCACTGGCGGCCTTGGGCGGAACTTGGTTTAAAGGGGCTGTAATTTAACTATTCACTCACGCCTAACGGCGTATGATAGTTGACGATAAAAGCAACCCTTTAAACCTCAGAAGGTTTCATCATGGCCAAGCAGCCGCAAAAAGACCGCCTCATCCAGAACGCCCTTATCGCCGCGCGCGAAGGTAAAAAAACGGTGAGCCGCGAAAATCAGTTGCTGCATGAATTCCTTGGCGCGTTTTACCAGCAGGTGCCCGCCGATGATCTCTCCGGCTGGAAGGCGGAAGACCTTTCCCGCGTCGCCGGCGCCATGTGCGACTGGGGCCGCGATCGCAAAACCGCGCAATTGAAGGTCAAGGTTTATAATCCCGAGCAAAAACGCGACGGCTTTGCCATTCCCCATACCGTCGTGCAAATCGTCAACGACGACATGCCCTTCATCATCGACACCATCTCGTCCGAAATGACGACGCAGGGCTTGAACATCGACGTTCTCTTCCACCCCATCCTCAGCGTTGAGCGCAGCGGCAGCGCGCTTGCAAAAGTGCAGCCGGGCCGCGTTGCCAACGCATCGCTGGTGGAAAGCTATGTTTACATCCAGCTGGAACAGATGCTCTCGACGGATGCGTGCCGCAAGCTTGCCGCCTCCCTTGAAACCACGCTGGCAGATGTTCGCGCCGCCACCACCGACTGGCGCAAGATGATCAGCAAGATTGACAGTGTCATGGTCTTCGGCGACGGCTATGCCAAATCGCACGACAAGGCGGACCTGCGCGAAGGGCAGGACTTCCTCGCCTATCTTAAAAACAACAACTACACCTTCCTTGGTTACCGCGAATACCGCTTCACCGGCACCGGCGCGAAAATGAAATCCGAACCGGTCGAGGGTTCGGACCTTGGCGTGCTGCGCAACGACCACAGCCTTAACTTCGGCCTGGGCGTCGGCTCGCCTGAAGTCGTGGCGCTGACGCGCGGTCGCTGGCCCGTCATGGTTAGCAAACTGGTTGAAACCTACGCCACCGTCCACCGCCGCGTGCCGCTGGATGCCTTGAGCGTCAAAATTGTCGATAACGCGGGACGGCTGGTCGGCATGCACTTGTTCGTCGGCCTGTTTACCTCCAGCACCTATTCGTGCCGCACCAGCGAAATTCCCATGGTGCGCCAGAAGGTGCTTGAAACGGTCGAAAAGGCCGGCTTCATTCGCGGCACGCACGATTACAAAGCGCTGGAACACATTCTTGAAAAAATGCCGCGCGACGAGCTGTTCCAGGTATCGACCGAAGACCTGCACGGCCTTGCCCTGGGCATTTTGCGCCTGCAAATCAAGCAGCGCGTCGCGCTGTTCGCGCACCTTGACCCGATGGGGCAGTATATGTCCTGCCTCGTCTATGTGCCGCGCGAGCGTTACAACACAATCTTCCGCCTGCAGGCAGCCCGCCTGCTGGAGGTCGCGCTGAACGGCCGCGTCACCAACTACTTCACCACGCTGGATGACAGCCTGCTGGCCCGCGTTCTTTTCACCGTGCGTCTTGAGCAGGGTGTCGGCGCGTTTGATGCCGCCGCTGTTGAAACCCAGCTGATCGAACTGTCGCGGGAGTGGGATGAACGCCTGCGCCGGGTATTGATCGACGTTTACGGCAAAATCAAGGGCGCGGAACTGGCCTATATTTACGGACGCGCCTTCACCAGCGCATACCATGAATCCATTCTTATCGGCAACGCGGTGCATGACATCCGCCAGCTTGAAACCATGGTGCATAACGAGGCGAAGAACGACATTCGCGTTGAATTCTACCGCCTTAACAATGCGGCCCCCGGCGACTTCCGCCTGAAGGTGTATCACGAATCCGTGCCGGTGCCGCTGGCCGACATTCTGCCGGTGCTGGACAACATGGGTTTCCGCTCCATGTCGGAAATGCCCTATGAAGTCCGTCCCGCCGGTTACGATACCGCCATCTGGATCCACGACATTTGAGCTGAAGGGCGCGGAAGAAGTGGATATCGACAAGGTCAAGACAAACCTTGAGGAAACCTTCATGCAGGTCTGGCGCAACCGCGCGGAAAACGACGGCCTCAACAAGCTGGTGCTGCGCGCCAACCTTAACTGGCGCGAAGTGATGATGCTGCGCACCTACGGCGGCTTCATGCGCCAGGCGCGCCTGCCGTACAGCCTTTCGTATATCGAGCAGGTCCTCAGCCTTTACCCGCACATCGCGCGGGAGCTGGTTGAAATGTTCAAGCTGCTGCACGACCCGAAACTCGGCGCCAAGTCCGGCGACAAGGGCCGCCTGGCCGGTGAAAAAATCATCGACATGCTGCAAACCGTGCAGAAGCTCGACCATGACCGCATTCTGCGCACCTTCAAAACCCTGATCGAGCGTACGCTGCGCACCAGCTACTTCCAGACCGATAACCTCGGTCAGTACAAGAACCTGCTGGCCGTGAAGCTGGACAGCAAGAACATTGCCGAACTGCCGCTGCCGCGCCCGAACGTGGAGATCTACGTTTATTCGACGCGCGTTGAAGCCGTGCACCTGCGCGGCGGTGACATCGCCCGCGGCGGTATTCGCTGGTCGGACCGCCTTGAAGATTACCGCACCGAAGTTTTGAGCCTGATGAAATCGCAGCAGGTAAAAAACACCGTCATCGTGCCGGTCGGCGCGAAGGGCGGCTTCGTCGTCAAGCAGCCGCCGAAAACCGGCGGGCGCGAGGCGTATCAGGCCGAAGGCATCGAATGCTACAAAATTTTCGTGCAGGCGCTGCTGGACCTGACCGACAACAACGTGAAGGGCAAGGTTGTGCGCCCGAAAGATGTTGTCTGCCATGACGGCGTCGACCCCTACCTTGTCGTTGCGGCAGATAAAGGCACGGCGACCTTCTCCAACATCGCCAACGCATTGTCGCTGGCGGCGGGCTTCTGGCTGGGCGATGCTTTTGCCTCCGGCGGTTCCACCGGCTACGACCACAAGGAAATTGCCATTACCGCCCGCGGCGGGTGGGAATCCGTCAAGCGGCACTTCCGCGAAATGGGCAAGGACATCCAGAAGGAGCCCTTTACGCTCGTTGGCGTCGGCGACATGGCGGGTGACGTTTTCGGCAACGCCATGCTGCTGTCTAAGCAGATGAAGCTTGTCGGCGCGTTCAACCACATGCATATCTTCTGTGACCCGAACCCCGACATTCCCGGCAGCTATGCCGAGCGCGCGCGCATGTTCAAGCAGCGCCTTGGCTGGGATGGCTACGACAAAACCAAGATTTCGACCGGCGGCGGCGTCTTCGAGCGCTCGGCGAAAACGATTAAAATGTCGGCGCAAATGAAAAAGGCTTACGACCTTGATGCCGATGTGGTGACGCCGGATGAACTGATGCGCGCTATCCTGAAGGCGAATGTCGAGCTTCTCTGGTTCGGCGGCATCGGCACCTTCCTGAAATCCTCGCGCCAGAGCAACGCGGATGCGGATGACAAGGCCAACGATGCCCTCCGCATCGACGGCCGCGAAGTGCGCGCCAAAGTGGTGGGCGAGGGCGCAAACCTCGGCTCCACGCAGCTGGCGCGGGTGGAATATGCCCGCAACGGCGGCCGCATCAACACCGACTTCATCGACAACTCCGGCGGCGTTGACTGCTCGGACCATGAAGTGAACATCAAAATCCTCCTCAGCGATGTGACGGGCAAGGGGAAGTTGACTCTTGACCAGCGCAACAAGCTGATGAGCGATATGACGGAAGAAGTCTCGGAACTGGTGTTGAAAGATAACTACCAGCAAACCCAGTCGCTCTCGCTGCAGGAATATTTGGCGCGCGGGCAGGTGGGGCTGCACGGCGACCTTATCCGCGGCCTTGAAAAGCAGGGCCTGATCAAGCGCAGCCTTGAAGGCCTGCCGGATGACGAGCAGCTGAACCGCCTTTCCAAGGAAAACCTTGGCCTGACGCGTCCGGAACTTTCCATCCTCACATCTTACGCGAAAATCGACATCTTCAACGAAATCCTGAAGTCGACTATTCCGGACGAGCCGATGATGGAAGCGCTGCTGGTGGAATACTTCCCGAAAGCCCTGCACAAATACGGCGCGGAAATTAAGAACCACAAGCTGCGCCGCGAAATAATCGCAACGCAGATCGTCAACATGCTGGTCAACCGCATGGGCCCTGTCTTCGTGCAGTCGCGCATGTCGAAAACCGGCGCGGGTGCAGCGGAAGTCATCAAGGCTTTCATGATTGTCGTGCATGCCTATGGCCTGCCCGACCTTTGGAAGGCGATCGAGACGCTTGACAACAAGGTGCCGGCGCAGGTGCAAATCTCCGCCCTCAACGAAGTGTTCCAGGTGGCAAAGCGCACCATTACATGGTTCCTGCGCTTTGGCGGCAATAACCTGGATGTGGCGAAAGAAGTTGACGCCTTTAAGCCGGGCGTCGATGTCCTCAAAAAATCCATCGCCGGGCTTGCACCGGATGATGTGAAGAACGGCGTGATGGATGCCGAAAGCACCCTGACCATCGCCGGCATGCCGGCGGCACTGGCGCAGGAAATTTCCACCGTCAAGCTGCTGGCGGTTGCCAGCGACATCATCAACCTGACGCGCCGCACGAATGGCGAAATCAAGCCCATTGCCGCCACCTACTTCACGGTCGGCGACAAGCTGGGCCTTGACTGGCTGCGCCGCCAGACGGCCGCGCTTATTCCCGCCAACTCGTGGCAGGCGCGCGTGGTCGGCGGCTTGATGGATGATTTCTATATCCATCAGGCATCGCTCACCGCCGGCCTTATCGGTTCCGTCAAAAAAGGCGGCAAGATCGACAAGGCGCTTGCCGACAACTGGTTCGATGAAAACCGCGACCGCACCGCAAAAGTCACGCAGATGGTCGCGGACCTGAAAACCCAGCCGAAGGTTGACCTTGAAATGCTGGTCCTCATCGCCCAGCGCATCGGCCAGCTGGTGCACCAGGCGAAGTAACCTGAGATTTAATCGCAAAAAACACCGCCCCTGAAAAGGCGGTGTTTTTTTGTGCGTGCGATACCCTGTACTGCGGATTACCGATTAACAGGTATTTGACTTTCTATATACTGTTAGACAGAGTTTGGAATTGATAGGGATTTTTTATGTTGTATGGACGCCCCGATATTACTCCCCTCAACTGGGACTTGCAGGCGCTGCCTGAATTTAACGGCGGCTATACATTTCATGCGCGAATGGTAGATGACAAGTCCGTCTGGTTCATATATCGCTTCGGGTTTTTGTCGGCCGGCTATGGCGCAACAGCCGTTCGGGATGAGTCTATCCTTAAAAAACGTATCGCGCCGATTGGGTTCATGGAGATATTGCCCGAGCAACTTTGCGATATACTTGGACTGACTGTACGCGGAGAGAAAGTTGCTCTTTCCCGCGATAAACTTGCCGAACAGCAAAGTTGGGGAAACGTGTTTGATTTTTCCGGAGATGCGACGTGGTGGGAAAGCGAACACATGATTGCAAAAGGGGATCGGGAAGATTTCATTGACGCGTTTAAGCGCGTATTTCCCAGTGCTGTATTGTTGCAATATATTCTAAATGAAAACCGGGTGGCAGGTTATCGTGAAATCAATGCTTGGACTACGGATAGTGCCAGCCTACGTGTTTTTGTCGAGCCTGTGCGGGAAGAGATTTTAAAATATCTTTCATTTGATGGAACGACGACCGCCATCGAGCAAGCCGATCTTCAGTCGAAATATGGCTTCAATATGCATGTAACGCCAGAGAGCTACGGGCAGAAACACATAGTCGACTAAGTCAAGTCCAAGCTCGGTTTTGACTGTCAGGTTATAATACCAGCCCAGTTACACCTCAACACGCGAATTGATACGGCGGATGTGAAGGGGCAGGAGATTTTAGCAAAATTCCGCGGCTTGATTGGGGCGTATTTCAAAAGCGGCTATACATATATTGATTTAGAGACGAATAATATCCTCCGTAACGACAGTAATGCCGGCAGTTACAGCCGCCGCGTCGAAGATGAATGCGCCAAAACAGCCAATAAATACCTCGGCGTGTTTAGGGGGACGCCAAAAAGCGGAGACCGGACCGAAACCCCTGTTTCGACAAACCTCAAAGTGGCGTTTGTCGGTGTGCGACCTTCTGCGGGAACGCACTTTTTGACACGCGCTTAAAGCCCACTTGCAGGGTTTTGCAAGCGGCCTTAATATAAAACGCCTCTTTGAAACTTCATTTTGGAATGGTTTCGCTGCCCATGTCACCTGTGAATAAAGTCATTAACAATGTAAAAGGAAAACTCCCGATGGATTCCGGCTTTGGTAAAAAAATTGTCCTGTTGCTTGTACTGCTGGTGATTGGCATTTTCTTCCTGTCATCGACGGTGGTGGTGGTGGATGCCGGGCATACCGGCGTCAAGAAAACCCTCGGCAAAGTGACGGAGGAAGCGTACCCGCCCGGCATGTATATCGTCATTCCCATGGTTTCCAGCGTGACGCAGATTGACAACCGCATCCAGAAATACGAAAGCCATACGGAAGTTTACACCAAGGATGTGCAGCAGGCTGACATTGCCTATGCGCTCAACTACGAGCTGGATGCGAATGCCACCGTGCGCATGTACACCGAAGTCGGCAGCGGCTGGGCGGATAAGCTGATTCCGCAGGTGGTGCAGGCATCGCTTAAGAACGTGATTGGCCAGTGGGCCGCGCTCGACGTCATTTCAAACCGCCTGAAAGCGCAGCAGGATATCGAGAACATGATCCGCGATAACCTGAGCCAGCACGGTATTTCCGTCAGCGGTTTCTCCCTTACCAACATCGACTTCCAGCCGCAGTTCGAGCAGGCGGTGGAAGCGAAAGTGGTCGCCGTGCAGAACGCCGAAATGGCCAAGAACCAGACCGTGCAGATTGAAGAACAGGCCAAGCAGCGCGTGATTGCCGCCAAGGCAGATGCCGAAGCCATGCAGATTAAAACCGACGCGTTGACGAAAAACCAGTCGCTGATTTTGTATGAGGCCGTGCAAAAGTGGAACGGCGAGCTGCCCAGAATTGTCGGCGGCAATGGCGGCAACCTGCTTAACATTCCGGAAGCGATGCTGAAGTAAGCCTTAATGTGGTCTATTTTTAAAAACCGGCGGGGTTTAAGGCACCGCCGGTTTTTTCTTTTTTAGGGGGCGGGAGCTTTCCCTAGTGCCGGGATGTTTGACATTGGCAAGCAAAGTTGCATCGACTGAAAAGCTATGGAAACAATCTTGAGATATGATTGATTTCATGATGGTTTCGCGCCGTTAATTTTTCGGATAGTGTTAACTATATAAAAGAATGCATACGACTGTACAGGGAACGGCCATGATCGATACACCAAAACCGCCAGCGCAACCGGCGAGCAAAAAAGAAAAATCCTATGCGATTACTGTGAAGGCGCTTGAAAAAATCGACCAGCTGAACCTGCCATCCAGCCCGCATTTTTACGAGCTGTGGTACCGCTATTTTGATGCCGACCCTGAAATTACCCGCGCCATTAACACCCATCAGGGCGAGCTGGATGAAGCGGCCTGCCAGAGTTTTTATACCCGCTTCCTCAGCGGCACCGCCAATGACGGCGCCGTGCGCAAGGTCAGCGACCAGGTCACGACCTCGATTGCCGAGCTGGTGGGCATGCTGAAAAATGCAGGCGCAGCAACGGCGGAATATAACTCCTCCCTCAGCGGTGTCAGCGATAGCATCGGCAAGGCTTCCAGCCTTGAAGACCTCGGCGGCGTTATTTCCGGCATCGTGCAGGAGACACGCAAAATGCTGACAAAAAACCATGAGCTGGAAGAACATCTTGCCAGCTCCGCCACCAAGGTGACGGAACTGAAGCAGTACCTTGAGACGGTGAAGAAAGAAGCCAGCACCGACAGCCTGACCGGCATTTCCAACCGCAAGGCCTTCGACCGCCGCCTGCAGGAATGCATTGAGGAATCCGGCGACGCGCAGGCGCCCATGACGCTGATGATGGTTGACATCGACTTTTTCAAAAAATTCAACGATACCTACGGCCACCCCGCAGGCGACCAGATTTTGCGCCTTGTTGCGCGCACGCTTGTCAGCAACGTCAAAGGCCAGGATATGGCGGCGCGTTATGGCGGCGAGGAGTTTGCAATCATCCTGCCGTCAACCCCCATGGCTGCGGGTCTTCGCGTGGCGGAAGTGCTGCGCAAGGCGGTTGAAAGCAAGGAAGTCACCAACAAGGTTAGCAACCAGACGCTTGGCAGCATCTCTATTTCCATCGGCGTTGCCGAACTGGTGCCCGGCGAAGACCCCGCCATGCTGCTTGAGCGTGCGGATAAAGCACTTTACGAAGCGAAAAAAACCGGCCGCAACCGTGTCTGCAAGGCGTAATTTTGCGCCCTGCCGCACATTTTGAAAGGACTACACGATGAAAAAACAGCTGATACGCATGGGGGCGCTGCTTTTTGGGGCTGCTGCCGTGCTGCTTATGCCCGTGCATTCTTTTGCCGCTGAAAAGAAGCTTGAATTCGCCGTTATCCGCAAGGGCGGGGAAATTGGCTCGCACGTTATCACCATCAATACAAAAGGCGACAAGACGACGGTGGATATTCAAACGCGCATCGCCGTGAAAGTGCTGTTCGTAACAGCATATTCCTATGCCTTTGACGGCACAGAAGTCTGGCAGGACGGCAAGCTTATCAGCCTCTCGACCAAGAGCAACGACAATGGCGACAAGCACGTTGTCAGCGCCGAGCGCAAAGACGGCAAGCTGATGCTGACGACCGACGGCGCGACCGATGAAATTGCCGATGATAGCCTGCCTTCCAGCTGGTGGAACAAAGCCACCATGAAAAAGAAGGAACTGCTGGATGTGATTAAGGGCACGATTGACGATGTCACCATCGAGCCCGGCGAGCCGGAAGAAATCGACATTGGCGGTAAATCGGTGAAGGCGGATACTTATGTCGTCACCGGCGGCCTTAACCGTCAGCTGTGGTATGCAAAAGACGGCTCTCTGCTGAAGCAGTCATTTACCAAAAAAGGCGAGTTCATTCAGTACATCCGCCGTTAAGCGCGCGACGTCATATTTGAACGCATAAACACCGCTATTTATGCTGCTATGCAGCATAAATAGCGGTGTTTTTTTGTCGCATATTTAGTAAATCATTTTAAACGGGCTTAACAGGGGGAACGAAATGTTTAAAATGGGCCAATAGATTCCCCGTGCGCAAACCGCGCACTACCGCACGATAATGTCAGGAGATTACAACCGATGAAGCTTACCAAGAAATTAGGCCTTATGGTCTTCACCGCGATGCTCGGCGCATCGACTTCCGCCTTCGCTGGCGGCTTCTACATTCAGGAGCAGAGCGTTTCCGGCCAGGGCCAGGCTTTCGCCGGTGCGCAGGCGGATGCACGTGATGCTTCCATCCTCTTCAACAACCCCGCCGCCATGACCGAACTTTCCGGCGCGCAAATCACCATCGGCACTTCTGTGCTGATCCCGAGCTCGAAGTTCCAAAACAACGGTTCGACGACGACTGTTCCCGTGGCCGTGCCCCTGACCGGCGGCGATGACTCCAACCCCTTCAGCGCAACGCCCGTTCCGAACATTTATGCCGTGACGCCGCTCGCGAATGACCGCTACTGGCTCGGCGTTTCGGTGACCGCGCCTTTTGGTCTGTCCAACGACTACGGCTCGAGCTGGGTTGGCCGTTATGACTCGACCAAGACCCGCCTTTCCACCCTCGACATTTCGCCGCAGTTCGCGATGAAAGTCACCCCGAAGCTGTCCGTTGCCGCGGGTCCTGACTTCCAGCGCGCATCCGGCACGCTTGAAACCGCCATTCCGCTTGCCATCCCGGGTTCGCCCGCAACCGATGGCAGTTCGCGCCTGAAGGGTGACAGCTGGGCTGTTGGCTTCAACGCCGGCCTGCTCTATAAATTCAACGACCAAACGCAAGCCGGTCTGCACTATCGTTCGGCTATCAACCAAGGCCTTAACGGTCGCCTGAACATTTCCGGCCTGCCGGTGCCGCCGTCTGTCGCCGCCAGCGCAGACCTCAAGCTGCCCGATATCGTCGAATTCGGTGTATCGCACAAGCTGAACAGCCAGTGGACCCTGCTTGGCAGTGCGAACTGGTACAACTGGAGCAAGTTCAAAGGCCTCGCCGTTGTCTCGCCGCTCGGCACCAGCACCACGGAATTCAACTACAAAGACAGCTACTCCTTCGCAGCCGGTACTTCCTACAAGTATTCGGATGCCTGGACCTTCCGTGGCGGCGTGCAGTTCGACAAAACGCCGACCGAAACCGACTTCCGTTCCTCGCGCGCGCCGGATAGCAACCGCTTCTGGCTGTCGCTGGGCACCACCTACAACATCAACAAGCACTTCAGCCTGGATGGTGCAGCAACGCACATCTTCATGCCTGACAGCGACGTGAACGTGACCGATACCGCGCCGAGCGGCATTGTGACCAACCTGCACGGTACGACCAAGAACAGCGTGGACATTCTTTCCATCGCCGGTACCTACCACTTCTAACTGCTTCGGTCCGCTTCGGCGGCGCCAAGAAAAAGGCCGGTCTCGCAAGAGCCGGCCTTTTTTCTTGCCGGATAGATGGAGCTTAAGACGTTTGGGCTGCGGGTTCCGCATGGCGGCGGCACAGCAGCATAAGGGCAAGACCGCCAGCGCAGATAAGCCCTGCCACAAAGAACGGCACGCCAACAAAAACAAAGGGTGCGGAAGCCCCCGTGAACAGTGAAAACAGGCTGGTATAGAAAATCGGCCCCACCACCTCGGTCAAGGCTCCGACCGAGGCGAGACCGCCCTGCAATTCACCTTGTTCTTCGGTGGGTGCTTCCTTTGAAATAATCGCCTGCAGGGCGGAACCGGTGATGAACGACAGGGTATTGAAGGCGCTGATGGCATACATCATCCAGGCTTGCCCTGCGATGCTGAACAGGCCAAAGCCCATGGTCGCAATGGCAAGGCCAAAAATAACGCTGCCGCGCTCCCCCAGCTTCGCCGTAATGCGCCCGGTCATGAAGCCCTGCATGGCAATCATCAAGACGCCGAACAGTGCGAGGGAAATACCGACCTGCACGGAGCTCCAGCCGAATTTATACTGGGTGAACAGCGTCCAGATGCTGGGGTAAACCTGCCCCGCAATAAAGTACAGCGCGTATACGGTGATTAGCAGCGGCGCAAGGCGGAAGGATTTACGCATGGATTTGAGCGGATGGAAGTCGCTGATGTCGATAGCGCGGCGTTTTTCCGGCGGCAGTGATTCCGGCAGAATGAAAAAGCCGAACAGGAAGTTCAGCACGCTAAAGCCCGCCGCGGCCAGAAACGGCGCGGTATGGCCAAAGTGCCCGCCCAAGACGCCGCCAACAGCCGGCGCAATAATAAAGCCCAGCCCCCACGACGCGCCAAGCTTGCCAAAATAATCCGCCCGTTCTTCCGGTGCGGAAATATCGCTGATATAGGAATTGGCAACCGCAATGCTTGCGCCTGTCATGCCTGAAATGGCGCGGCCGATGAACAGCAGCGCAAGGTTTGGGGCATAGGCCATAAACAGGTAATCCACCGCCGCGAAGGCAACCGACACCAGCAGCACCGGCCGCCGCCCGAACTTGTCCGATAAAGCCCCCAGCAGCGGCGAGGCGAAAAACTGGAAGAAGGCGTAAGAGGCAATAAAAAGCCCGTAGTAGATGTTGATTTTATCGGCATCCGTCTCGAACCGGCGGATCACATCCGGCAGGTTGGGAATAATGAAGCCGAGCCCGAAGGAATCAAGGCAGGCGGTGAGCAGGATGAACTGGAGGCGGGGCTGAATTTTCATGCCGCCGATAATGCCGCCGCCACAGCGTATGGGCAAGGAAATTACGCTTTGCCGGCGGGTTTTAGGCTGCGGAAACCAGCCGTATGCGGAAGCTCGCCCCTGATTTTTCAGGGTTAAACGAAATATCCCCGCCATGCGCCTTCAATAACGACTTGGTAATGACAAGGCCAAGGCCGGTGCCGCCATTTTCCCGCCGTGTGGTGAAGAAGGGGGTAAACAGGCGGGCGGCGTTATTGCCGGAAATGCCGGGGCCGTCATCCGTCACGTCCAGCATAATGTCGCTATCTTCCTGCGTCATTGAAATGTCGACATGCTGCGCGCCGATTTGTACGGCATTGTCGATAAGGTTGACGAGGACGGTTTCAAGAATATCACTGCCGATAAGGACGGATTTTTCAGTCACAGGCAGTTGCAGCTTTATTGCTCCCGCATAGCGCTGATCCAGTGATTGCAGGCAGGCTTGAAGATCCGTCGTTTCATGGCGCGGCTGCATGACATCCGCGCGGGCGAGTTCCAGCAGGCGGGTGACCAGCTTTTTCAAACGGTCGGTGTCTTTTGAAATATTGCCCATGAAGCGGGCGCGCTGGTCCGGCGACATATCATGCGGGTGTTCGCGCAGCAGCTCTATGGCGCCCTGAATGGCTGTCAGCGGCGTTTTAAATTCATGCGCCAGGTGCATGGCAAAGCTGCGGATATATTCCGACCGCGCCTCGATGGTCAGCGACATTTTTTCGAAGCTGTGCATAAGGGAGGCAATTTCGGCAATCGGCGCGTTGGGCAGCTTTTCAGGGTCCTTGTCACCCTGCGCCAGTTGCAGCGCATGGCGGCTGAGGGCGCGCAAGGGGCGGCCGATGGCGGTGCTGAGCATCAGGGCAATCGCGCCCGTCATGGCAAGAATGAACAGGGCGGCCAGAAAGACGCTTTCTTTTTCCTCGTACAGCGCCTTCAAAATATTGCGGGGCGACCGCGAAAGATAGGCAACGCCAATCACGCGGTCACGCAGGTAAATGGGCATGGCAATAAAAACCCGCGTATCCGTGCCCCGGCTGATGGAGGTGATGGGCGGGCGCGGTTCGTCGGAAATGCGCTGGCGCAGCACGCTGGTATAAGCGCCCTTCAGCGCGCTTTGCACTTCCTCCACATTCCGCATATCAAGGCCGGTTTCGCTGGTGCCGGAAATGACGATGCCTGCGGGATTTAAAATACGCATGCTGGAAAGGGTGCTGATGCGTGCATCCTGCAATATTGGCAGCAGGCGGCGGCCGACGGTGGCTTCGAAAGGCCTGACGGCGACGGCCGGCGCGATAGCATCGGGCCGCGGGGGCAAAATAGTGGCGGTGCGCAAATCCAGCTGCGGCGGCACAGGTTTATATACATCATCCAGCTGCGGCTGCGGCAGCAGGATGGGGTTGCCGTAGTCTTGCGGAATATGTTCTTCGCCTAAAATCGCGTCTTTATATATGGCGGAAATGAAAATGCCTTGCGCGATCAATTCCGATTCCGTCTGGCGCACCAGTTCGTTTTCGTAGATGCGGAAGAAGTAACCGCCGCTTAAAGGCAGCAGCAGCACAAAAAGCAAAATCCCCGCAAAGACGCTATGCAGCCGGAAGGTGGCGGGCACAAAGCGCATCAGCGGCACGGCCCGAGCTTATAGCCGATGCCGTGGTTGGTGACGATAACCTCGCCAATGCCAAGTGCGGAAAACTTGCTGCGGATGCGGCGGATGTGGCTGTCAATCGTACGGTCGCTGACGGTGATGTTGGCATCATAGGCCTGGTCCATCAGCGCATCGCGCGTGAAGACTTTTTCCGGCGTGCGGAAGAGGGCGAGCAGCAGCGAAAATTCAGTTGCGGTCAGCGGCACGGTTGCGCCGTTGCACTGCGCCGTATAGCTCACGGTATCAATGGTGATGCTGCCATGCGACAGTTTTTGCGTCGCGGGCGGGGCGGTGCCTGTCTTGCGCTTCAGGATGGCGTTGATGCGGGCGACAAGTTCGCGCGGGCTGAAGGGCTTGGTGACGTAATCATCGCCGCCAAGCTCGAGGCCCAGGATTTTATCAATCTCCTCATCCCGCGATGACAGGAACAGAATGGGCGTGTCGCTTTTGCGGCGGATCTGGCGGCAGACTTCAAGCCCGTCAATTTCCGGCATTGAAATATCGAGGATGATAAGGTCGGGCGCAGCATCCGCAAAGGCCTGCAGCGCTTCCATGCCGTTGGCGGCCTGTACGGCGCGCATGCCGGCCTTTTCAAGCGCGAAGACGACAACTTCGCGGATATGCAGGTCATCATCGACGACGAGGATCTTTTTGGCCATGGTTGGATACGCCCTTTTAGGCATATTATTAAAAATGCGGGCTTCGGTCAATCGCATGGCGGTTATTCGGGTTTCCAGGGTTGCAGGTCTTGCTGCAGGCGCGCTTTATGCCATGTCCATGCCCGCCAGTCGTGGTCGACTTCGCGTTCCAGGCTTATTTCCAGCCGATTTACAGCTTCATAGGCGTGGGCTATCTGCAATTCATCCTTGGTATTTTCGGCGTACCAGTGCAAGGGAGCAATGGCATCGGGGCCAAGCTTTTCGAGGTAGCCGATATCCAGTCTTTGGCCGTTGCCGCTGACATCCGAATGGACGACGTTGTAGCGGGCAATGTAGCTGTCAAAGTTGATGAAGCAGCAGATATACAGCGTTGCCGCCAGCGCCAGCAGGTTGCAATCCAGCAGCCAGAGGTTACTGCGGTTGCCCAGCACGCGCACCACAATAAGCGCAAGGCCAATGCCGACAAGGCCCATCCAGACGAGCGCGGAAAGGCGCAGGTAGGTAAGGGCGTAAATGTCGATGTAGTTCAGCGTGCGGTCAATGGCGGACACGACAAGGAAGATATTTTGCAAAACCCATAGCAGCACAAGGCCGCGCGCGGCGGCGCTTTGGTAGCGTTTGTCGCTATAGGTCAATAGCACATAGGCTGCCGCCAGCAGTGCGGTGACGATAAGCGGGTAAGCGCCGTCATGCGCGTATTCGGCGTAGCTGATGCCTGCGGGCAGGTTCTCATGCTGCCAGAGAAACGCAACATCAAGCCCGTTCTGCAGGGCAAACAATGTATTGAAAAGCGCCAGCGACCAGATGATGGAAGAGCGGCTGACCCAGCCGCCCAGGGTGGGCAATGTGCCCAGCAACGGTTTTGCGGGCAGTCTGTAGCGGGGGCGCAGCAAGGCCCAGACGAACATGCCGATGCAGGTCCAGATAAACCAGCGCACCGGCGACAGGTAGGGGCGCAGCGTCGTTATGTCCAGTTTTGCCAGCGCCTGCGCAATCAGCGGGTTGGCGTAGGAGAACAGGATAAGGAACAGCGCCGCCAGCACAGCGGGCAGGGCCACGACCATCAATGTGGTAAGGGCGTTAATGGGCGGAGATTTGCGCAGACGGCGAAGCTTTTTGACGATGCTGAGGTCGTGGCTCCATTGCTGGCCGGCGGCGCCGAAAAAACACGCCATATCCTGCATCACAATCCATGCGCTGGTAAGGCGCTGGCGCTTGCCCGCGACGAGTAACGCCAACAGGCTTGCGGCAAAAACGATGGTGGACAATATGCCGGCCTGCATTGAAAGGGCGGAGCCCGCCAGCAGGGCGCAAAGGCATTGCAGCGCAATTTGCGGCCAGCCTTTATTTTCCTGCGATAGCAGCGTAACGGCGGCGAGCAGCAGCAGCGCGAAAATGCCCGCCGTCCAACCCGCCGCATGTCCGTAGAAAAAAATATCTGCCGTGGCAACAAGGCCAAGGCAGATGAATATTTTTAACGCCAGCGTGCGAAATGTATAGGGAAGGACAAGCATGGAGAATAACCTTTATAAATGTGCGCGCAGGCGGCTTTTAATGATGAAGGTAATGACATAGAGCAGGGCATGAAAATCCCGCCGTAGCCGCCACAGGCGGGCGGCGACGCTCAAAAGACAGGCCAGCAGCAGAATGCCGGAAATGAAAAGGGCGATGTGTTCCATGCCCGTCAGAATGACAGGCCGCCGTGCAGCGTTGATGGCATGGCAGAGGATTTATTGTGCAAATTTCGTGCAAAAGGGCGTGTTAGTTGCTCGGCAGGGCCTTGAGAGCCATTTCGGCAATGCTGTGCAGATCGTTGCGGCTGGCGCCGCTGTTGCTTTGCACGGCCATGCCCTGAATAACGGTCGAAAAATAGCTGGCAAGGTCGCTGGCGCGGGCGGCGGCGGGAACGTCGCCATCGGCAATGCCGCGTTCAAACCTTTCGCGCAGCATGGCTTCGGATGCCGCGCGGCGCGCGGCAAGTTCACGGCGAATAGGTTCTGCTTCTTCACCGCAGGCAAGCGCGCCCTGCACCAGCAGGCAGCCTTTGGGGGAGGTGGGGCAGCCGACGGATTCAGCAATCCCGAACAGCAGTTTTTCAATCGCGCCGCGCGCGGTGGGCGCAGACAGCGCTTCCTTCATGCTGTCGCGTGATTTTTGCGTATAACGCTCAAGCGCCTTGCGGAACAATTCTTCCTTGTTGCCGAAGGCGGCGTACATGCTGGGGCGGTTGATACCCATGGCGGCGGTAAGGTCCGGCAGCGATGCACCTTCGTAACCTTTTTGCCAAAACACGGCGAGCGCACGGTCAAGCGCCTGCTCGGCGTTGAATTCGCGGGGACGTCCCATAGCCATGTCAGCCTCCTCTTTTTATTCTGTACCTATAGTTATAATAGTTATCAAAGCTAATAATGTCCAGCGTATTTATGTATTATACGGTTAAATGATGGTCGTTGGTATAGAATATTTGTATCATTAATTAATTGTTTTATATGAATAAAAATAGATTAACGGTAAAATATATATCAGTCAGTACAAATATAAATTGACTTCGGGTGATTCCCGATCATATACTTACTTATCGGTACAAAAAATGTGCCCCCAGGCTTTAAAACAGAAAGCCAGACAGACCGGAGAAAATATCATGTTCGACCAATTCCTCGCAAAACTGAACGCTTTTGAAACTGCTTACCGCGACGAGGTGATTGATACACGCCGCCGCTTCATGCGCCACCAAACTCAAGGCGCGGAAGTGATGCTGAAGGGCCGCCCCTATGACCTGCGCGACTGGAGCCTTGATGGCGTGTTGTTCGAAACGCCCCGAACCGACTGGAACCTTGGCGGGGTCTACTATGATTTCAACCCCGTGCCGAAGCTGAAAGTCGGCGAGACCATTAAACTGGCGCTGCGCTTCCATATCCTGAACGAAACGATTGAAGTGCCGCTGGAAGCGCAAATCCTGCGCATGGGGACGCGCGGCACGGTGGCGCGGTTCAATGATCTCTCAGCCGCGAGCCGCCGCAAGATGCAACGCGTGCTGGACCTGCATTATGCCGAAGGTTTCCTGCAATCGCAGGTGCAGGCCGAGGCAGCTTAAGAAAAGTTCCGGCAACATTCGTAAAAAAACCGTATGGCGGCGGCGGGCGTATCGCTTTAAGCTGCTATTCCGGCACTTACCCCACAAAACAAACCCCGGCATAACCTCCCCTTGAAAGGAATTCATCATGTCCGTCAATGTTCTTTATAAAACCAGCGCCAGCGCAACCGGCGGCCGCGATGGCGCCGCAGCAACTGCGGATGGCACGCTTTCCGTGAAGCTTTCGACCCCGAAGGAGCTCGGCGGCGCGGGCAGCCCCGGCAATAACCCCGAGCAGCTTTTCGCCATGGGCTATTCCGCGTGCTTTATCGGCGCGATGAAAGCCGTTTCCGCCAAGGGCGGCCCGAAAGTGCCGAACGATGCAAAAATTACCGCGACCGTGGGCATTGGCCCCCGCAGCGAAGGCGGTTTCGGCCTTGATATCCAGCTGGATATTTCGCTGCCCGGCCTGTCGGCGGAAGAAGCCAAAGACCTGGTCGATAAAGCGCACCAGGTCTGCCCGTATTCCAACGCCACCCGCGGCAACGTGGATGTGCGCCTGAATATTGTCTAAGGTTTATTGGCCAGCTAGGCCGGTTTGGTGACCATCAGCCAGAAAATGGCGACCAGACCGCCAAAGGCTGGCCAGCCAAGACAGAGCCAGATTTTAAAAAGCCTGCCATATTCCCGTGGCAGGCTTTTTTCCTGCCCACCCGCTTTGGCAATAGCGGTGGCGATGATATTGCGCAGGTGCAGCTGTATCCACACCACTGGCAGCCAGCAAATACCCGCCAGAATATAAAGACCGTAAGTCATTTTCAGCCAGAAGGCAGAAGGGTCATAGCCGCCCTGCATCACCAGCCATGCGCCTGTCAGGGGCTGGATGATAACGGCGGGCGCGGTAAAAATATAATCCGCCAGCACGGTGTAGCGGGCGGCAAAGTAACGTTCATGCAGGTTTTTACCGAACATCGAGCTGAACATGAAAAACGCAATGCCCATGCCCGTGCCGAACAGCACCGTGGCGCTGATGATGTGGAGGGTTTTGACGATGCTGTAAATATCCATGCCGCTTTAGGCCTTCTGCGCACGGTGCGTGCGCCATTCTTCCTTCGTCAGCTCCCATATTTCGTGCTGGGTATAGGCGGGGTTGACGAAGGCTTTGGGCGCGTTATACAGCAGCCGCGCGCCGGTTTTTTCCTTTACGCGGCGGGAGCGTTCATTGCCAAGCGCGTTCGAGAAAAACAGTTTTTCAAAGCCGAGGTGGTCAAAGGCGTAATCCATCACGGGTGTCACCGCTTCCGTCATTAATCCCTTGCCCCAGAATTTGCGGCCCAGCCAGAAGCCGCGGTTTTCCGGCGTGCATGCGCGCCATAAATCAACCGTGCCAATTAATTCCTCCGGCAAATCATCCGGCTTGTCTTTCAAAAACAGGCCCCAGACCCATTTGTCCTTGCCTTGGTGCGGCAGAATTTGCGTGGTGATATAATCGGCAACGCCGCCTTCAGGGTAGGGCCACGGCACGGTGGCGGCAAGTTCGCTCACCACGGCGTAATCAACGAAGTGGCGCGCATAGGCGGGGGCATCCGCCAGCGTTACGCCGCGCATCATCAGCCGCTCGGTTTCAAAAACGGGCAGGCTGTTAACCACGGTGCGCACCGACAGCCGGCGTTTCAACAATCGTCTTGATGGCTGCAAGCCCTTCAGCAAACTGCTTGCCGACCATTTTATCGCAGTTCATCAACGTGCCGATCAGCTTGCCCATGAAGCCGTTGGTGCCAGTCATGGTCCAGCTGACGGTGGTGCCATCGGCGGCGGGAATAAAGGTAAATTCCGCCGCGTTCGTTGCCTTGAACGGCTTGAAGAATTCAAGACGGATGCGGATAAGCTCTGCCGCGCGGCTTTCAAGAATGGTCATGCGACCTTCGCCGACCTTGCTATTGCCCGCCCATGCGAAGATCGCGCCAGCGCCGGCATCCGCGCCATCGAATGTGTTTTTGCAAGCGGGGTCCATTTTTGCCCAGGGCGACCAGGCGTTCCATTTGTGGAAGTCGTTGACCTCCGCAAATACGGCGGCAGGCGGCGCTGCAATAGTGGCGCTGCGGCTGATGCGGAAATCATCCGGCCGCGTCGCGACGAAAATGATGACGGCGACGATAAGCAGCGCAAGAACCAGAATAACATCGATGAACATGAAGAATATTCCTGAAACAATTGATTGCAAACAAGATTAACTGCATAAGAGTAGCGCAGTACGGTTGAAAAATCAAAAGCTGTCAAAGGCGGATTATTTGGTAATATCCCCTCAACATTATAAGAATCGGAGTTAACCGGCCATGAACGTGCCCCTAAGCGACAAGAAGCAAACGCTGCCCGATCCTGCGCGCGTGCTGGAAGACCTGAAGGCCGGCAACCGCCGCTTTTTGAACGGCGAGTCCATCCAGACCCCCAACTCCTCGCTGCGCAAGCTGAAGGAATTTGCGGAGACGGGGCAGTTCCCGAAAGCGATCGTGCTGTGCTGCTCGGATTCGCGCGCGCCGGTTGAAACCGTATTCGACCAGGATATTGGTGATTTGTTTGTCATTCGCGTTGCAGGCAACATTATCGCGCCGTCGCTGGTCGGCAGCGTTGAATTTGCCGCCAGCGCTTTCGGCACGCGCTTTGTGCTGGTCATGGGCCATACGCAATGCGGCGCAATCAGCTCCACGCTGGAACATATCGAGCATTCGCACGAAATTTCGTCCGAAAATATTCACGACATTATCAGCCGTATCAAACCGCATATCTTTTCCATTTCCCGCATGCAGGGCGTCAGCCGTGACGAAATGATGGCGCGGGCGGTTGAGGCGAATGTGCTGGCCTCCGTCAGCCAGCTGTCCCATTCCAGCCGCCTGATTGAAGGGCTGTTGCAGGAAGGCAAAATCAAAATTCTCGGCGCGGTGCTGGATCTTTCCACGGGCCAGGTCAATTTCCTCGACATTTGACCCCTCCCGGGATGAGCCAATTTTTGCAGGGAACTTTTCGGCTGATTATGTCGTTAGAAGCAGCGGTGCGCGCAATGGCGTGCCCGGGTTCAGTGACTGGCGGCAAGAAACAGGCTAACTCCTTAATTTAAAGGCATTTTTCAGGAAAATAAGACGGCTTTTTCAGGCGGCTCATTTTTTGACTAATGCGGGGCGTAAGACTATAATCCTGTACCTGCTAGATTCGTTAAGTCACGGCGGCTTTTTGTGCGGCTGTGGTTGGCGGTTCTGCTGCTAATTCAGTCGCGCACCATCCCCGGGCAGTCTGCTTTGTGCCGCGACAGCAACGAACATAAAAAAGGGAGCATGGTATGGCGATTAAAAAGGGCATTATTCTGGCGGCAGGCAAAGCGACACGGCTTCACCCCACCAGCCTCGCATTCGGCAAACAGCTGATGGCGATCTACGACAAGCCGATGATTTATTATCCGCTGGCAACATTGATGGCCGCGGGCATCCGCGACGTTCTTATCATTGTGACGCCGCGCGATAAGCCGCTGTTTGAAACTCTGCTGGGTAACGGCAGCCAGTGGGGCATCAGCATTTCCTACGCCGAACAGCACAAGCAGGACGGCATTGCAGGCGCTTTCCTGATCGGTGAAAAATTCATCGGCGGTGACAATTGCTGCCTTATTCTGGGCGATAACTTCTTCCACGGCCCGGGGCTCGACGGCATCCTGAAAAAAGCGGGCGGCGCCATTGACGGCGCGCGCATCTTCTGCTGCCACGTCGATGAACCTTCAGCCTACGGCGTTGCCGTGCTGGATGCCGCGGGCAAAGTCACCCGCCTTGTTGAAAAGCCGAAAGAGCTTATTTCCAACTGGTGCGCGACCGGCCTTTATTTCTACGACAACCAGGCCTGCGAGATTGCAAAGTCGCTCAAACCCTCCGCCCGCGGAGAGCTTGAAATTACCGACCTCAACATCCGCTATCTTGAACAGGGCAAGCTTTCCGCCGTTACGCTGGATGCGTCGTACCACTGGTTCGACCTTGGCACCCACGGCAACATCCACGATGCCAGCCAGTTCATTCGCGACCATGAAAAGCGCACTGGCAAAAAAATCGGCTGCCTTGATGAGGTCGCCTATACCAACGGCCTTATCAGCCGCGAGCAGCTGATGGAAAACGCCTCCAAAATCGGCAACCCCGCTTATGCCGAATATATCCGCAACGTCGCGGTCGAGGCAGCCTAGACCAAATCTATGTGAAAGGCCGCCGGCGCGGTAAGGGGCTTATGCCCTGATGCGCCGGCGGCCTTTTACGCACCCTGCCAAATTCCTCCACTCCATCAAGGAACTTCCAAAGATGCCGGATTTCGCCACTGTGCTGAACACGCTCCAGAAAAACATCCGCCGCGCGCAGGTGCTGTTTGGCCCGCCGTCGCCCTGGGCAGAAACCAGCGACGACATGCTGAAGTCCGAACTGCTGAGCGCGGAGCAGATGGGCCAGTACGGCAGAACCCTTGCCGAAAAGCATAAACTCGCCGAACGCCAGGGGCCGGACAGCCTGCTGGCGCGCCTTGATGAAAACGAAGTCATCATCAACAGCGCCTATCAGGCACTGGTGCAGGCGGTCGAAAAAAACCAGCAGATCACCCCCGCCGGTGAATGGATGCTGGATAACTTTTACCTGATCGAAGACCATATCCAGATTGCGCGCCGCCACCTGCCGCGCGGCTATAGCCGCGGCCTGCCGCGCCTGTCGAAAGGCCCGTCGGATTCGCTGCCGCGCGTGTACGATATTGCGCTGCAAATCATTTCGCACAGCGATGCGCGCCTGAACGCCGAAGTCATCCAGCTGTTTATTTCCTCCTACCAGAAATTCGCGCCGCTGAAGCTGGGCGAGCTTTGGGCCGTGCCGATTATGCTGCGCCTTGCATTGATTGAAAACCTGCGCCGCGTTTCCGTGCGCCTGTCGCGCGCCTGCGTCAGCCGCGACCTTGCCGACCATTGGGCAACGCAAATGGCCGCGAGTGTTGAAAGCGACCCGACCGGCCTTATTCTGGTCATCGCCGACATGGCGCGTTCCAGCCAGGACCTTGAAAGCGTCTTTGTGGCCGAGCTGACGCGGCGGCTGCAGGGGCAGGGGGCAGCGCTTGCCCTGCCGCTGACGTGGATGGAGCAACGGCTCTCGCAAATCGGCACCACGACCGAGCAGGTTATCTTCAACGAAACCCGCCAGCAGGCTTCTGACCAGGTCTCTATCAGCAACAGCATCGGCAGCTTGCGTTTCTTGAGCAAAATGAACTGGCGCCAGTTTGTTGAGGACCTCAGCCTTGTTGATCAGGTGCTGGCAACCGACCCTGCCAATACCTATAGCCTGATGGATTTCGCCAGCCGCGACCTGTACCGTCACAGCATTGAAAAAATCGCAAAATACTCGACCCTGTCGGAAGAAGACATCGCCCGCCATGCCGTGCAGCTTGCCGCCGCCGTTGATGTGACGGATGCAAACGACCCCCGCCAGCGCCAGCGCCATGTCGGCTATTACCTTGTCGACAAGGGCCTGCCCGCGCTTGAAAGCATCGCGCAGATCAAAATTTCCGTGCTGGAAAAAATCCGCCGCGCTGCCAGTGACAATCCGCTGCATGTTTACCTTGGCGCCGTCACGTTTATGACCGTCTATATCGCCTGCTCGTTTACCGAGCGCGCGTACCATCATGGCATGCACCCTGTCATTCTGGGGCTGTTCGCGCTTGCCTGCCTTTTGGGCGCAAGCCACTTCTCCCTCGGCATCGTCAACTGGCTGGCGACCATGCTGGCGCGGCCGGACCATCGCCCGCGTCTTGACTTCTCGAAGGGCATTTCGGACGAGGCACGCACGGTTGTTGCCGTACCGACCATGATCACCAGCCACGCCGGCATTGATGACCTGACCGAAGGGCTGGAAGTGCGCTTCCTTGCCAACCGCGGCAAAAACCTCACCTTCTGCCTGCTGACCGACTTTGGCGATGCCGATACCGAAACACTGCCGCAGGATGTTTCGCTGCTTGACCATGCCGAGCGTAATATTGAAGCGCTGAACAACAAATATGCCGGCAAGGATCAGGATGTTTTCTTCCTGCTGCACCGCCCGCGCCTGTGGAACGCGCAGGAAGCCAAATGGATGGCGTATGAGCGTAAGCGCGGCAAGCTTGGCGCGCTCAACGAACTGCTGCGCACCGGCGATGATAAAGCCTTCATGCGCATCGTCGGCCGCCATGCCGCCATGGTCGGTTCCCGCTACGTCATTACGCTCGATACCGATACGCAGCTGCCGCGCGATGCCGCGCACCAGTTCATCGGCGTGATGGCGCACCCGCTTAACCGCGCCCATTACGATGAAAACCTCGGCCGCGTCACCGAAGGCTATGGCCTGATGCAGCCGCGCGTTGCCGCAACCCTGCCGGATGTCGATGCGTCTATATATGCGCAGCTGTGCGGCGGGGAGCCTGGCATTGACCCCTATACCCGCGCCGTTTCCGACCTGTACCAGGATGCATTCCACGAAGGCTCCTTCGTGGGCAAGGGCATTTACGAGGTCGAGGCTTTCGAGCGCGGCCTGAAAAACCGCTTCCCCGAAAACCGCATCCTCAGCCATGACCTGATCGAGGGCTGCTATGTGCGCAGCGGCCTTCTCAGCGATGTGCAGCTATATGAAGAATACCCGTCGCGCTACAGTGCCGATGTCAGCCGCCGCCACCGCTGGACGCGCGGCGACTGGCAGATTGCCCGCTGGATGCTGCCGAACGTGCCGGTGGGTGATGGTTCCTATGTCAGGAACCCGCTGTCCGCCCTGTCACGCTGGAAAATTTTTGACAACCTGCGCCGCAGCCTTGTGCCGCTGGCGCTGCTGTGCATTCTGGTGCTGGGCTGGGCGTTTACAACCTCGCCGTCGTACTGGAGCCTTGCGGTTGGCGGTATTTTGCTTATCCCGTCGCTCAGCTCCTCCATCCTCGGTTTCTGCCGCAAGTCGCCGGACGCCAACTGGCGCCAGCACTTCACCGATGCCGCGTATTCAACCGGCCGCAACCTTGGGAATGCGGGCTTGATGCTGCTGTGCCTGCCGTACGAGGCTTATTACTACACGGATGCCATTTGCCGCGTTTTGTGGCGCATGCTGGTGACGCGCAAGCTGCTTTTGGAATGGAATCCCTCCAGCAATACCAACCGCAGTAAGGCGGAATCAACCATACCGCAGGCGTACCGCGCGCTCTGGGTCTGCCCCGCTTTCGCGCTGGCGCTGGCCGTTGTGCTGCTGGCGGCGAACATGCATGGCCTTGCCGTCGCTGTGCCGTTCCTCGCCCTCTGGTGCGTTTTCCCTGCGGCCGTCTGGCGCTTGAGCCAGCCCGTGCATATGCGTAAACCTCATTTGACGGATGATCAACGCCAGTACCTTGGCAAAATCACCCGTAAAATATGGTCCTTCTTTGAAACCTATGTCACGGCGGAAGACAACTGGCTGCCGCCCGACAACATGCAGGAAAAGCCCGTTTACGTGGTGGCGCACCGCACATCGCCCACCAACATCGGCCTGTCGCTGCTGTCGAACCTGACGGCCTATGACTTCGGTTATATTTCCGGCAATACCTTCCTGCAGCGCACGGAAAATACCCTGCGCACCATGCAACGGATGGAACGGTACCAGGGCCACTTCTATAACTGGTACGATACGCAAACGCTGAAACCCCTGTACCCGCTCTATGTCTCGACCGTGGATAGCGGCAACCTTGCAGGCCACCTGCTGACGCTCGGCGCCGGGCTGCACGGCCTTGTTGACCAGCCCATCTTCTCGGCCCGCCTGTTTGCGGGCATGCGCGATACGCTGGCCCTGCTGGGCGATGCCGCGAAAACAGCGGCGCCCCATGCCTTTGCGTCCCTTGCGGCAGCAATGCCCGTTGACGGGCATGAAGGTCCCGCCACGCTGGCGGATGCCCGTGCCTTCCTTGAAACGCTGGAAGCCGGCATTGTCGCTTTCCGCCGTGAAACCGTCGGCATTATCGATCAGGACCTGACCGGCTGGCTCGACTGCCTTGTGCGCCAGTGCGAAGATATTACGGCGGACCTGCACCAGCTTGCACCGTGGGTGTTCTTTACCGCGCCCGCCCATGCACCTGCCGGCCCCAACCTTGACCATATCCCCACCTTGCGTGAACTTGCGTCTTATGACGCGCTCATGCAAAGCCACATTGCGCAGGCGGAGGAACATGCGGAAGGGGAGGCGAAGACCGCCCTGCATAACCTGCGTCAGGAAGTCGCCCGCGCCAGCTTGCGCGCGCTCGAGCGTATTTCGCTGCTGAACGAGCTGCACATGCTGTCCGAAGAAATGGCCCGCATGGAATACGGCTTCCTCTACGATGCCGACAGCCATCTTTTCACCATCGGCTATAACGTGCAGGACCACAGGGCAGATACCGGGTCATATGACCTGCTCGCCTCCGAAGCACGTTTGACGAGCTTTGTAGCCATCGCGCAGGGGCAGGTATCGCAGCAAAGCTGGTTTGCCCTTGGCCGCCAGCTTATCCGCACCAGCGGCAAGCCCAGCCTTGTGTCGTGGAGCGGCTCGATGTTCGAGTACCTGATGCCGCTGCTGGTCATGCCGACGTTTGAAAAAACGCTGCTCGACCAGACCTATCAATCCGCCGTCCGCCGCCAGATTGAATACGGCGCGCAGCGCGGCGTGTTGTGGGGCATGTCGGAATCCGGCTATAACACCTTCGACGCGCACCTGAACTACCAGTACAAGGCCTTCGGCGTGCCGGACCTTGGCATCAAGCGCGGCCTTGCGAATGACCTGGTCATTGCGCCTTACGCATCCATCATGGCGCTCATGGTATTGCCGGAAGAAGCCTGCCAGAACATGCAGCGACTGTCGGCTGAAGGTTATGAAGGCCGCTTTGGTCTTTATGAAGCCGTCGACTTTACTTCCGCCCACCTGCAACGCGGCACAAAAAGCGCGGTTATCCGTTCCTTCATGGCGCACCACCAGGGCATGAGCTTCCTGTCGTTGAGCTACTTCCTGCTCGACCGTCCAATGCAAAGGCGCTTTGCCGCGAACCCGTTGTTCCAGGCAACCATGCTGCTGCTGCACGAAAAAGTGCCAAAAACGACGATCTTCTATTCCAAGTCGGCGGAGCATTCTATTAACCGCAGCGACGACACAGCGGCGGAAATGCCCATGCGCGTCCTGCGCAGCACCAAAACGCCGGTGCCGGAAGTGCAGCTACTGTCCAATGGCCGCTACCATGTGATGGTTACCAGCGCCGGCGGCAGCTATAGCCGCTGGAACGACCTTGCGCTGACCCGCTGGCAGGAAGACAGCACCCGCGACAATTGGGGCACCTTCTGCTACATCCGCGACCTTGAAAACGGCCAGATATGGTCGAACAGCTACCAGCCGACGCTGGTCAAATCGAAAGACTATGAAGTTATCTTCTCCGAAGGCCGTGCGGAATTCCGGCGCAAGGACGGTGATTTCGACATGCACACCGAAATCGTCGTATCGCCCGAGGATGATATCGAGCTGCGCCGCGTGCGCATCAAAAACCGCTCGAAGAAGCGCCGCACGATTGAGGTGACGACCTACGCTGAAGTGGTGCTGGCGCCCGCCGCGGCCGATAACGCGCACCCCGCCTTCAGCAAACTTTTCGTGCAGACAGAAATTCTGAAGAAGCGCCGCAGTATCATCTGCACGCGCCGCGCACGGTCCAATACCGAAAAGCCGAACTTCATGTTCCACCAGGTCATCGCCCACGGCGGCGACCTTGGCCAGATTTCCTATGAAACGGACCGCATGAAGTTCCTTGGCCGCGGCAATACCACGCTTGCGCCCGAAGCCATTCAAAGCTCCTCGCCGCTATCTGGCGCGCAAGGATCGGTGCTGGATCCCGTCGTCGCCATCCGCCACCAGATTACGCTTGATGCGGATGAGACGGTGACGTTCGACATCGTCATGGGCGCGTCGGATACCCGCGGCGGCTGCCTTGCCTTGATTGATAAATACCGCGACCAGCGCCTTGCGGACCGCGTGTTTGAACTGGCATGGACGCACAGCCATGTGCTGCTTCGCCAGATCAACGCGAGCGAGGCGGATGCACAGCTGTACGCACGCCTTGCCAATTCTATCGTCTATTCCGGCAGCGCCTTGCGGGCGGAAGCCAGCACGCTGATTAAAAACCGGCGCGGCCAGTCCGGCCTTTGGAGCTACGCGATTTCGGGCGACTTCCCCATCGTGCTGCTGCAAATCAAGGATTCTTCCAACATCGACCTCGTGCGCCAGCTGGTGCAGGCGCATGCCTATTGGCGCCTGAAGGGGCTTGCGGTTGACCTTGTTATCTGGAACGAAGACCAGGCGGGTTACCGCCAGCTGCTGCAAGAACAGATCATGGGGCTTATTTCCGCCGGTGTTGAATCGCAGGTCGTGGATCGTCCCGGCGGCATCTTTGTGCGCCCCGGGGACCAAATCTCGCCGGAGGACCGCATTTTGCTTGAAACCGTTGCCCGCGTCATATTGACCGACAGCAACGGCAGCCTTGCCGAACAGGTCAGCCGTTCGTCCGTCAAGGATGTCAGCCGTCCGCACCTGGTGCCGACGCAGCAACCGCGCCCTGCTTCTGCAATTACGCAGCGGTTGCAACCGCCCAAACTGTTGCTGGGCAACGGCACAGGCGGCTTCAGCGAAGACGGCCGCGAATACATCATCACCACCGGCGCAGGGCAGCGTACGCCCGCGCCGTGGGTGAACGTATTGGCAAACCCCGTCTTCGGCACCGTCATTTCCGAAAACGGCTCCAGCTATACGTGGAGCGATAACGCGCATGAATTCCGCCTTACGCCCTGGGCCAACGACCCGGTCAGCGATAGCGGCGGCGAAGCTTTCTATATCCGTGATGAAGCGACGGGCGAATTCTGGTCGCCCGTGCCGCACCCGGTGCGCAGCGACAGCCCGTATATTACGCGCCACGGCTTCGGCTATAGCGTGTTCGAGCATGTGGACAACGGCATCCATTCTGAAATGACGGTCTATGTCGCCATGGATGCGCCGGTGAAATTCTCGGTGCTGAAACTGCGCAACGATTCCGGCCGTTCCCGCCAGCTTTCCGTCACCGGCTATGTCGAATGGGTGATGGGCGACCTGCGCCCCAAAACCGCCATGCATGTGGTGACGGAAATCGACCCCGTCACCGGCGCATTGTTCGCGCGCAACGCCTATAATACAGAATTCGCCGAACGCATCGCCTTCTTCGATGTGGATGACGAGGCACGGACGGTAACCGGCGACCGCCGCGAATTCATCGGCCGCAACAAAACGCTGCAAAGCCCTGCCGCCATGGGCCACTTCCGCCTGTCCGGCAAGGTCGGCGCGGGGCTTGACCCCTGCGGCGCCATCCAGTCGGCCTTTACGCTGGCGGACGGGGAGGAACGTGAAATCATCTTCCGCCTTGGCGTTGCCGGCAAACAGAACACAGATAACCCCAGCCTTGCACGGCGCTTTGCCGAAGCGGGCAGCGTTATTCGCCGTTATCGCGGTTCGGTTGCGGCGCATAACGCGCTTGATGCCGTGCATCGCTACTGGACGGAAACTTTAGGTGCCGTGCGCATCGAAACGCCGGATACAGCGCTCAATACCCTTGCCAACGGCTGGCTCGTCTATCAAACACTGGCCTGCCGCCTGTGGGCGCGCAGCGGCTATTACCAGTCGGGCGGCGCCTTCGGCTTCCGCGACCAGCTGCAGGATGCCATGGCGCTGCTGCATAGCAAGCCGGTGGTGCTGCGTGACCAGCTGCTACTGCACGCGACCCGCCAGTTTCTGGAAGGTGACGTGCAGCACTGGTGGCACCCGCCGCTGGGCCGCGGCGTGCGCACCAAATGCTCCGACGACTTCCTGTGGCTGCCGCTTGCGACCTGCCGCTATGTCCTCAGCACCCGCGATACCGGCGTGCTGGATGAAATGGCGCACTTCCTTGAAGGCCGCCAGCTGAACGCCGATGAAGATTCGGTCTATGACCATTTCCCGACGTCGTCGCAGCAGGCAAGCCTGTATGACCATTGCGTGCGCGCCATTGAACACGGCCTGCGCTTTGGCGATCATGGCCTGCCGCTAATGGGGTCTTGTGACTGGAACGACGGCATGGATAAAGTCGGCGCGCATGGCAAGGGCGAAAGCGTCTGGCTTGGCTTCTTCCTTTATGACATTTTGCAGGACTTCTCCAAAGTCGCGGACATCAAGGGCGATACGGCCTTTGCCAAACGCTGCCTTGAAGAAGCGAAAAAACTGCAGGCCAATATTGAAGCCAACGCCTGGGACGGCGACTGGTACCGTCGCGCCTACTTCGATGACGGCACGCCGCTTGGTTCCGCCAGCAACGAAGAATGCCAAATCGACTCGCTTTCCCAAAGCTGGTCGGTACTGTCTGGCGCGGGCAACCCCGAACGCGCGGCCAAGGGCATGGCAGCGGTGGACGCGCGGCTGGTGCGCCGCGATGTCGGCATCGTCCAGCTTCTGGACCCGCCGTTCGACAAGTCGGAACAAAACCCCGGTTACATCCGCGGTTATGTGCCGGGCGTGCGCGAAAACGGCGGCCAATATACACACGCCGCAGTATGGACAGCCATGGCCTTTGCCAAAATGGGCAACCATGAACGCACATGGGAACTGCTGCAGATGATCAACCCCCTCAACCACGCCCGCACGGCGGAGGAAGTGGAGCTGTATAAGGTCGAGCCTTATGTGGTGACCGCCGACGTCTACGGGCAGGCCCCGCATGCGGGCCGCGGCGGCTGGAGCTGGTATACGGGTTCATCGGGCTGGATGTACCGGTTGATCGTTGAATCCTTCCTCGGCCTGAAGCTCGATGTCGATAAACTAAGCTTCGCGCCGTGCCTGCCGCCCGGCTGGGATGGCTTCCGCATTGATTACCGCTATCGCACCACCACCTACAGCATTACCGTCAAAACCGGCGGCGATGCGCAATTGACGGTGGACGGCAAGGTGCAGGCGGATGCGCACATTCAACTCATTGACGACCAGCAGCCCCACAGTGTGGAGCTGCGTCTGGTGGCTGCCGCCGGCTAAGTGCCGCTAATAAATACGAACGTCAGGGAAGCGCCAGCGGTGGTGCTTCCCTGACGCATTTCTAAAGCATTTCGCTTTATTCCGTGAATACCGGCGGCAATCGCCGTTTTCGCTGCTGCACAGTTAAACGCCCCCTTTGTGATTGACGGGTGGCATAGAAAGTCAGGATTTCAAATGTTTTCAAAACTCATCGGCATGGTTTCCGCCGACATGGCCATAGACCTTGGCACCGCCAATACGCTGGTGTATGTGCGCGGGCAGGGCATTGTGCTGAACGAGCCTTCGGTCGTTGCCATTACGGTGGTGCAGGGCCGCCGCCGCGTGCTGGAAGTGGGGGAGGAAGCGAGCAAAATGATTGGCCGCACCCCCGGCAACATCATGGCCATTCGCCCCTTGCGCGAAGGCGTGATTGCCGATTTTGAAGTGGCGCAGGAAATGATCCGCCATTTTATTCGCAAGGTGCATAACCGCCGCAACTTCGTTTCTCCGCAAATGATTATTTCGGTGCCGTCCGGCTCCACGCCCGTTGAACGCCGCGCCATTCAGGAAGCCGCCGAAAGCGCAGGCGCACGGCGCGTCGCGTTGATCGAGGAACCCATGGCCGCGGCCCTTGGTGCAGGCCTGCCGGTGACGGAACCGACGGGGTCGATGGTGGTTGATATTGGCGGCGGCACAACCGAAGTTGCCGTCGTTTCCCTTGGCGGCATCGTTTCCAAACGCTCCGTCCGCGTCGGCGGCGACAAGCTGGATGAAGCGATTGTCACCTATATTCGCCGCAACTATAACCTGCTCATCGGCGATGCCACGGCAGAGCGCATCAAAAAAGCCATCGGCGCCGCCTGCATGCCCGAAGAAGGCGAGGGACTGCAGATGGAAATTAAAGGCCGCGACCTGCTGAACGGCGTGCCTAAAGCCATCATCATCACCGAACGGCAGATTGCGCAGGCACTATCCGAGCCTGTCGGCGCGATTATCGAAGCTGTCAAAAGCGTGCTGGAATATACCGACCCCGAGCTTGCCGCCGACATTGTCGACCGCGGTATTGTCATGACGGGCGGCAGTTCCCTGCTGTCACGGCTCGATTACGTGATTGGCAATGCCACCGGCCTTGCCGTGACGGTGGCAGATTCACCGCTGGATTGCGTGGCCATGGGCGCGGGGCAGGCCTTGAATGACATGCACCGCCTGCGCAGTATGCTGATGACTGTTTGACGGCCGTTACGCCAATAACCAGTCCATGTATTTATTAAACCCACCTGCCGTAAGGGCGGAAGGCGACGCCGGGGCGGTTCCATGCGATGATGGAGCTGGTTGATAACGTCAATCCCGCCGCTGTCACGCTGTTTTTTTAGCGGGAATTTAACGGTCGCCGGCGGTCAGCAGCTTTTTGCTGGAAAGCTTTTCCAGCACGCTGAGGACGGAAGATTCGGGGTGCTGCATGGCGTTCGCCGGCAGGTAGAAGGTCTGCTCCATCATGAACTGGCCTGCCATGGCGGCGTGCAAAACCTGGTCGCTGTACACAAGCCAGGTGGTGCCGGGCATAAAGTTTACGGCTTTTTGCGGCGCGGTGCGTTGGTATTCCATGTCTGCCTTCACGGAGTCATGCAATTGCAGCATCATGTGGTCGTAAAGGCTGCGGCGTTTTTTGGTAATGCCAACGGCCTTCAGCGCCGCCAGGTAACCGGGGAAGGGGGCCTTGGTCTGCGGCATGAATTTTTGCGCAAAATCGGCAAAGGGCTCGCCCACGCGCCATTCGCGCGGCTTGCCGTTCGGGTTCACGTTGGTGAAAACGCGCAGCAGACGCATGCCTTGCGTGGGGTTGGACGGGAAGGCATCCACGTGCAGGCGCGTGTCATCTTTGCGCCAGCTGGATTTGCGGCCGTGAATTTCAACGTTGCGGAAGGTGGCATTGCCGTTAATCAGGTTTGGCACATAGCCCGGAATAAGCGCGGCGATAAGCGCTTTCGCGCCGGCGGAATAACGGGTTAGCAGCCCATGAATATCTGCCATCGTCTTCTCATCGCCCGTCGCGCCTGTGAGCGCGCCGTTGGGGCGAAGCGTAATGTTCTTTGCTTTACCATCCGACCAGCTGTCCGACAGCAGGTATTTTTCTTCCGGTTTGAAATCGAAGCTCAGCGACGGAAAATACGGCACCAGACCCGTTTCCAGCATCGCCCCCACATCCTGCGCAGGGTCCGCCACCGGCGACCAGCTGGTGATGGGCAGCGACCGTAAAATATCGACCTCAGGGGGCGTTGCGCTGGTTTGGTTTTTTTGTGCTTGTGCGGTCATGTTTTCTATCCTGCATTATGGAGAGATAACTTTTACCACCCAGCTATTTCGAGCGCAAGTGACGAATGCGTTTGTTTGCAATATAAGGCCTTTAATCAAGGTATTAGGCGATATTTTAGCCTTGTGGCGCAGCGCCTTTATCCGGCTTTTTAAAAGCGCGCGGGGCTTTGATGGCGATGGGCTGGGTGGTCTTTACATCATAGGCGGCTGCGCGGTTTTTTTCGGGGTTGGCGGCATCGTAAAGGACGCGGAAGTTATTGGTGCAGCCGCGCGCCTTGTCGACTTCTGCAGCGAAGCTTTCCGTGAAGACGGCGGTTTTAGACAGGAAATCGGGGTTACGTGCCTTTTCCGTCTCCGCCGCAGCGCGGAGCGCGAAAATGAAGTTGAGCGAGCGCGGATCGGAGAGTGAGTCCTTCGGAATGTCGGCGGCTTTTAGCGCGCCTTGTTCTACGAGGTAGGTAAGGGCCATGCCGAAAATATCCTGATAGGCGCTGTAGGAGCCGGTTTTCGGGTCGAGGTTGAAAACAGCTTGGCGGATAAAGGGAAAGGGGTCTTCCATTCGGCCGGTTTCTGTTACCTGCCATTCTATCTTGGTGCGGTTTATTTGTATGGGGGCATGGTACACGGCATCATTGCCCGCGGCCATGCTGTGATAGCCGCCAAGGGTAACAGGGCTGGTATAGGTGAAGGCCTGTGCGGCCATTTCCGGCGCGCCGGCATTTGCCTGCGCCATGGCAAGCACGAAGGGCAGGTCGCCCATGCGCCCGAGCGTTTCAATGGGGCGGGTGCTTTTTTTGCCCCAGCGGCTGGGTTCACGCAAAATTTCAACGCCCTTTTCAAGCGTTAGCGCATTTTCAAAAAGTTTTTGCGCGATGGCGCGATAGGCAGGCTCATTAACACGGGCAGCGGCATCCGCAAAGGCGGTGCTGCCAACGCTATTATAAAGCTTTGATTGTTTGGCGCCTTTTGACATGGCGTATTCTACGTTTTCAAGGCGGCCGCTGGCGACGGCGCTATGCAGCGCGTTGCGATAAGTATCGTAATCCTGCGAAATGTTCTGCCCGCGCGAGCCTTCCCAAGAGGATGTCATGGCGTAAATGCGGTATGGCTTTTCCGCCAGTTTGGGGGCAACAATATCGGCAATGGTTTTTTTGTTCGGCGTCAGCTCGTTTTCCAGCAGAACATGGAATATGTTCTTTTCATTGTTGTGGTTGTTGCCGCGGCCTGAACGGGTGCTGTAGCCAATTTCAAGCCCCCAGCTTTCACCCTTCGCGTCAAGGCGCTCTACAAGCTGGCGGATGATGTCTGTCTGTAAGTCGGTGAAATCATCCGGCTTTGATGCAAGGTAGACAAGAAACGGCTGCGTATATTCAAGGCGTTTACCATCCGGCATCGCGGTAAAGGTAATGCGTAGGTCCTTCATGTAATCGAAGTCAAAGCCGGTGCGCAGCAGCTCCAGCTTTTGAATGTCGGCATCGGTAATATCGGCGGGTGTTTTATAGTAGGGGCTGTTGTTTGCCTGTGTAATTACCTGCTGCGCGACCCACGGAAGATTTTCGGCAAAAATCTTTTCCGGCGGTTCCCGGAATTTTCCCGCCAATATATTCGCTTTGTGTTCAGCAATTACATCGGTGAATTCCGCAACGGCACAGGTCTGCAGCCTGTGTGCGATTTGCTTGTAATAAGCATCGTTAATGTCAGCCATGAAATCCTCACACACTCAAATAAATGCCAGCCGTTGGCGGCTGTACTGAAGCCTGGTTTTAATATTCGGCTGGCTTCAATCTATAAGGGCGATTTAAATATGGCAAATAAATATTGATAAGGGATTGAATAATATAGGACATATCAACATTCGAGGTAGGCTGGGTAATTGGGCCTGGGCTTATAAAGAAAATTTACCTGTTCATAATATTATGCTTGATTTGAGCATTATATATGCTTACAAAGAGTATTATAATGTTCATAATGAGCATTATTAATTGACATAATATGTTAAACTGTATAATATTCCTGAACCCGCGAAACTCGCTAAAAAGGCTCTGCCGCATGCAAAACAACCCCGTTCCTTCCTACCGCCAGACGGCCGAAAGCTTTGCATATGTAGACGCGCGCGGTTCGCTGACGGCAGAAACTATCGGCATTGCGCAGGCCGCTTTCAAAACAGACGGCGCCGTCCATATCGGCAATACAGAAGTTACGTCGGCGGAACAATTGCTGCCGCTGCTGGCCGCGCTCGGCTTCGGGGCGGATGAACAGTTTACCGGCGGTGGCCGCACGGCAGCGGCGTGGCAGCAGAAGTGGGCCGCCCCCGGCTTGCGCCGGCTTGATTTTTATCCGCCGCATCTCTACCTGCTGCCGAACGGGGAAATTCACTACCAGCGGGTTTTCCCGCAGCGCATTTTGTTTTACTGCCAGCGCCCCGCCAATGCGGGTGGCCGCACCTATATTCATAGCGCGAAGGCACTGCAGCGCCAGCTGGCAAGGACAGCCACCGGCAGGCAGCTGCTTGAAAAGCTGGCGCAGCACGGATTGATGATTGAAACCGGATTTTTGGATGCGAACCATCCCGGCAAATCCAAAAACTATCACCAGTCATGGCAGGAACGGTTTCGTTCGGACAATAAAGTTGAAGCCCTCGCGGCCGCGCAGGCGCAAAGCGATGAATATGACAGCTGCTGGTGGCAGGAAAATAGCGGTTATAGCACGCTCATGACGCGCCTTGTTCTGCCAGCCTTTGTTGCAGCGCCGGATGGCGAGGAATATATGCGTTTCCCGCGCATCGCCATGGATGCTGCGGAGTTTCACAACGGTTACCGCCGTTTCCCGCTGGGTAACGGTGTCGAGCTTTCGGATACGGAGAAAATGTTGCTGCGCTCTGCGTATTTACAGACCCAAAGCGGCTATGACTGGCAGCGGGGGGATATCATTCTCATGGATAATATCCGTTGCGCTCATTCACGGGAGCCTTTTACGGGCCCGCGCGATGTCTGGCTTGGCATGGCCGGTAAAGCAAGAATTTAAAACTTATTATAAAAAAAGAAGGGTGTCACAGATGAAAACCGCAACGGCTGAAATTTTACAGCAGGCAAACGCCAACCAGAACGCCGCCGAATATAGACCTGAACACGCAATAGACCTCGGCATGGTTGAAAGCGCCAGCGATGATGAACGCTACGTGCTGCCGGATAACCGCGCACAATGGGCGCAGGATGTGCCGAATAATGTCTTCGATGCCGAAGGGCAGTTGACCGCAGATAAAATGGCCGCCGCCTATGCCCGCTTTCAGGATTTAGGCGCGCTGAACATTATCAACACCGGCCTTGAAGCGCAGGAACAGAACGATGTGCCGATGCACGTGCTGGAATGTCTCGGCTTTGGCGAGAAAGAGCAGTTCAAATGGGGCGGCCTGACGAGCGGGCGCACCAACCTTAAATACATCTCCCGCTGCATGCGCGAGACGGATGCGTATCCTGAGGAAAAATTTTTGCTGCCGCACAATGAAATTCTCTACCAGCGCTTTATGCCGGAACGGTTGCTGTTCATCTGCAGCCAGCCAACGAAAAAAGGCTCGGGCGGGCGCACGTTCGCGCACTGCGCCCTGAAAACGGAAGCATACATTGCGGGCTGCGGGGCTGCAGGCAGTGCGTTGCTGGAAAAAATGCGAAAGGGCGGCTTTACGATTGAAACCGGCTTCCTTGATGACGCACACCCGGAAAAATCAAAAAACTATTTCCGTTCCTGGCAGGACCGTTTTGGCACGGCCGACCGCGATGAAGCGATTGCCGTCTGCAAGCAGTCAACGCACCAGTTTGACGATTGCAACTGGATGGCGGAGGACGGCATTGACGCCCCGACGCTGATGACGCGCATTAATATTCCGGCTTTCAAGAAAGACCCGCGCGACGGGCGAGATTACATGCTCTTTCCGCGCATCGCCCTTGATGGCCCCAAGGCGCACAACGGTTACCGCCGCTTCCTGATCGGCGATGCGGAGCTGACGAAAACAGAAACTGCAATCTTGCTTCAGGCCTTCCTTGCCACGCGCGAAGGGCGTTACTATAACGCCGGCGATATTCTGCTGGTGGACAATATCCGCTACGGCCATTCCCGTGAATCTTTTGAAGGTGCCCGCAAAATCCACGCCTCCATGGCAGGCATGTTCTGGACGGATGACGCCGTTCAATAAAGATAATGTCGCTTTAGCAGCCGGCGGTCGCGGCGGCTAGATCGCGTGGCTTTGGAAGTATACGATGCGCCATTTATCGTCATGAAAGGCGACGCGGACTTCAAAGGGAAGGCTGACGTAGTAGTCGATGCTGATCAGGTCGGAATCAAGCCTTCTGCCCATCAGCCATCGGCGAAGGCGGTTGCTGTAGGTTTGCGGCCCGCTGCGAATGCCGAGCATCTCGATAGGGCGATGCATCGGGAATGTGGTGACGCCCAGTTGCCGCCTGATATTAGCTTCGAAGTCTTTAAGCGTTGCACCTACAGCGCCTTTTTGCTCTGTTAAAAGATAGGCAGCCGGAAGATCACCGGCTTGAACCAGGTCAATAAAGCGGCGTGAAATATCCATGGGCTCGGGCGGAATGTAGCGTAGGCAGGACAATGCAATACCTGCGGATACGATCAGGAAAACGCCAATTGCCGCGACATACATAAAATTTTTAAAGCGTCGAAAGATCAACAGACGTCACCTCCATAAATATCGATGACACGCCAGAAACGGCAGCAGGTGGCGCAGGTGCTGATATTGTGGCGGTTGAAAGAGCAATGCGGTAAATGGCGGACAGGGCGAGATTCGAACTCGCGATAGGTTTGCACCTATTCTAGTTTTCGAGACTAGCATGGCAAATTATCTTATTGTGTTATAACGATCTTTTTTTGTCCTTCGCGGAGTGTGTAAGAAAGTGTGTAAGAGATCAAGGCTTTTGTTTTTTTGCAAATTCCGCGATTACGGCTGCCGTATCCATATGGTGACTGACTTCCGCTACTTGCTGGGCAGTTCTTCCCCACGCTTTATCCTTGACGGAAAAATCAATACCCTTTTCCAGCAGAACCTTGGCGACTTCCGTATGCCCTCCTTGTGCAGCCATAAACAGTGCTGTCCAACCGCCGCTGCCTATCGCATTTATGTCAGCTCCTTTGTCGCTCAAGTATCTTATAAGCTCCACATCCCCGTGCATTGCCGCCAGCATCAATGGCGTGTTGCCGCCGTTATTTCTGGAATTAATGTCCGCTCCTCGTTCCACTAATAGCTTTGCCATTTCTGTTTGACCTGCGTAAGCGGCGTCCAACAGCCTTTCCGATAAGGCGGCTGTATCGGTAATTGGCGCTGTTATACCCGGAGAAATTACAGGCCTCCACTCTCTCACCCGCGTTTCGACAGCGAGCTTTTGTTCTGGTGTTATATGTTTTGGTGCCTCAGCCAACGCGAAGTTTTGATTATTGGGCAACTTATGGCCGCCAGTTCCTAAGGTAGCTAGGCTGGCCCAAAAATAGGCTTCCTGCCAATCCTGTGCTACGCCCTCTCTATACTCATAAATGCGAGCCAGCTTTTCCTGTGCGTCTTGGTATCCTTGATTGGCGGCTAACTTATACCACTTTAAGGCTTCGTCGCGGTTCGCTGAAATTTCATGCCCATCACCTTTTGCTACGAGGTTTCCGATCTCAAACTGCGCCTCAGCACTTTCCTGATCGGCAAGTTGCTGCCAATGCTGAAGATCATCTTGAAATTTTTTGCGATCATACGAGGCCCAATGTTCTCGAAATGCTGCACATTCTGGCTTGTCCGTTTCTTTGGAGTCATCCTTCATTTTCTTTAAATAATATTCCCGAGGCTCTCTTTTTAAAGTACCTACATCTAACGCCACGATCGGCTCGGAAAATCTTTTTCCGGGTGGTCTCTTTGCGGTGCAGTACAGCCAAGGAAGCCGTCTTTCAATCCCTATTGTTATAGGATCATCTGTAATTTCTAAGGTGATTTCTTTCAGCTTGACGCCAGTACCAAACATTTCCTCGAAATGGTCAGATTGAGTCTCCCACTGACCTCTCGAACCGCAGAAACCATTGCCCTTTATCTCCAACAGCGATTGCATTGTTTTTGGATTATTTAGATCTTTAAAGGCGACAAGCTTGGGATATTCACCGGGCGACAATACCCATTTTGTTCCAATCGGTGTCTTCTTTAGCCCGAACTCACGAAGATCGCATGTTGCCACATACGAGATTCCATCACCTATGTTGGAGCCGTCGATTAGTGCAAATGCCAGTCCACGTTTACCTAAATCGACCACGACTGCTTCGCCGACGGTCCATGAAGCGCGCCTTTCCGACCCCCCTTCATAATTTCCCTGCCGTACAGCCGAGCCGGTTTTCAATCCCTCTGGCGTCTCAATAGTTACTGTCATCCGATACCTGTAATAATCATAAGGATGCTCTGTTTTGTGAATGGTAAGAATGACAAGAATTGCGGCAAGGCAAGTAAGCGCAACTTTTCCTTTTGAAAAAAAACGGCCTTGTGAATGCACTGTGTCGGACGGAATACTGGACTTACTATCGACGATGGGATGTTCGGAGGTCTTTCCTGACACAAGCCAAACAAAGACAGCGAAGAAACCTATTATGCCTGCAATCGGGATATAGCCCAGCAATCCCGGTCTGGCGAAAAGTAAGTGCGTAAAGCTCGAAAATCCTGATGGGCTACCGAGGGAAAAGAGAAGTAAAAATCCGAGATTCCCTAATAGGCTTGGAAGAAAAAGTGGAAAAAACGCAGACCACAGGTATCCACGCCCCAAGTCATTTAACCGCCGAATGGCATTCGCGGTCAGGATCAGAACAATGGATGTGGTCGCGATTTTGGCTATGATTCCGAGCGGGGCGAGTATTGCAAGGCCCTCCATTTTTCCGACTAAAAGAGGAAGCACGGAAAGCCCGATAGAGCTTCCGACCAGCAAGAACGCTATCTTTCGAAACTGTGCCGCATCAATACGACAAGTGGACTCCGTCAGACGTTGTAGCGTTAAAAAAAGAGGGTGTTTGGGAGGCCCGCCGGAAGTGCGTCCCGGAGCGAGCGCCAGCAATAGAAGGCAAATTATTCCAAGATAGAAATCCGAATTCAGAAGGAGAGCCTGTTGTCCCCCCAACGGAAACATAACGACAGCTAGAAGCGGGCCAGCAGCCAAAGGGACGAGCGGCCAAACTGGAAAGGCAAATAGCAATACACCCGATAAATCAAGATCGAGGAGTCTGCGCCGGGTTATAGTGAGAAGTGGAATACAAATGAAAACGATCGCAAGCGGCATAATAAGTGCGCGCAACACCATGCGGGGTCCCGAGAGTTCGGCACCCCCTATCGCTGAGAACAAAAAATTATTGAGGGAAAGGGGAAAAAGGTAAATGCACAGCAAAGCAATAATCGCGGTAAAACCGAAAGTTGTCCGATCTGCTGGTTCATTCCAGTTAAATAATTTCTTCAAATGCGTGCCCCCTAAAAGTCCTTAGTATTATATATCAAGCGTGCATAAAGCCAAATTTCGGCCCCTCTCACTTAGCGGTCACCATCAAAAAAGTGTGTAAGACGTGTGTAAGTGCTATCATCTTGAATTATAAGGATGAGTTGCATGCACGAGTTTTTGGAACTAGCGACGCCTGAAACGCCTGAAAAATAACGCTGAAAATACAATAAGAAATGGCGGACAGGGCGAGATTCGAACTCGCGATAGGTTTGCACCTATTCTAGTTTTCGAGACTAGCATGGCAAATTATCCTATTGATTTATAACGATCTTTTTCTGTCCGTGTCCGAGTGTGTAAGAAAGTGTGTAAGTTTGCAAGAGCAATTTGAATCCATCATTTGAATGGCGGGCCAAATTTTTCATCATTCAGCTTTGCTTTTACCTTACTTAAGCCCAGCTCCTTGAGAATTTTCTTCTGCGCCTTGCGCGGCAATAGGCTCTCCCCGCACCAAGTATTTATAACAGTGATTTCGTGATGCTTGCTGAGTGCTTTCAGTCCATTTCGAAATGACGTTTTGGCACTTTTAGCAGGCTGCATAATGGGCCATTCGTCGCTACTGGTCGCAATCCACCAGTAACACCGCGAATCTTTCGGATTTTCTTTGAAATACCTTATCGTCATTATCGCGACCGGACGTTTCTTATCTTTAGTAAATATTAAAAAGTCTTGCATATCGTAGGGATGGTTCATTTTTAAAGTCCTAATTTTGTGACAAAAATTTCAACCTATACGACTGAAACTGTAACGCTCATAAGGCTTCCGAAAATTGATCTGTAAGAATTTATAAAAGAATGCTCTTTTAATACAGTTTAATTTTTCGGCATACGTTCCATGAGGCATTGTGCCATGACTGCACCGTAGCGGGCTTCCAGTTCGTGCAGGATGTGGTCGTTGGCCAGTTTCGTGCCATACACCAGTTTATTTATCAGCGCCGTGGCGGCATCACCAGTAACCAAAGATTTCGGCTGGTAAGCGGTAACTTGATTACGTTGAACCTGATTCTTGACGCTAACTTGTTCAAAATTCTGCATTTTATTCCCCCAGTTGTTTTTAGAGCGGTATCTTTTTTCGCTAAATCATTGTCTTTTATAGCGATTGTTATGATAAATAGCAAGATATTTTATCTATTTTGGGTAATTCTGTACCCATTTTTGTTCAAAACAGAGCGGGGATTAGGTATAAAGGTAGAAATAGGCAATTTTTAAAAGGTTCGTCAGATATGTCCGTTCAAGTCAGTCAAATCCGTGCGGCGCGCGCGATGTTGGATTGGAGCCAAAAGGATTTGGCGGATCATGCGGGCATTTCTCACGTTTCGATCCGAAACCTTGAGAATGAAAACAACATACCTACCAAAACCACCGTCGATAAAATTATCAATGCACTTAGCTTGGCGGGCGTTGTCTTCATCGATAGTGGTGTCGTTTTAAAAAAAGAAACGGTCACAACAATTGAGGGTGAAGGCTGGTATCTCCGCCTTTTGGATGATGTTTACAACACTCTTATAGATAGCAAATGCGAGATTCTTTTCTTTTGCGCCGATGACAGAGCCTCGCCACCAGAGGTTAATAATAGAATCAGAAAAATAAGGAATGCGGGTATTCGCATGCGTCAGCTCGTTGAAGATGGGAATACCTATCTTATGGGGCCGCTGAACGAATACCGCTATATGCCCAAAGAAAGATACACGAACTATGTCAGTTTGGTCTATGGCGAGAAAGTGGCTATGTGTACAGATCACAACTCCAAAGCCATCGTCTTTAAAGACCCGATGTTATCTACCATGTTGACGAATGTTTTTGACGCTTTGTGGGATACCTGCAAAGAGCCGGAGAAAAGCAATGCGCCCGAACGCTTCTAAAGTGAATGTTCAGTATCCCCCGCAAACGGGACCTTACAAGGTTTTTGTTAAGGATAAAGGGATTTGGCAGAAGCATAACACCGCACGTTTACAAATCAGCGTGGGAAGCCCGCGCCATACTGGTGAGAAGTTCTATGCCCTTACAGAATGGGCGGCTGCCAGATTTGATAAAGTTATTTTGATCGTATCAGATACGCTGCAACGCCATAACATTTCTTTACAGCATGGACTTACATTGGAAGAAGCCTATGATGCATCCTTATTCTTTGGGCATAGATGGTTAAAAGAAAACAAAGGTGCGCTCCAAAATTTATCGGCATCGCAAAAGGTTCTGACGACTTGGGATCATTGGATTACACATCCTGATTTTCAGGCCGCACATAATGAAATTACCAACTTGCTCCATACGGATGCCGATGTCAGAAAGGCTATAGAGGAAAAAGCGGCTAGTTTCTGTCAGAGGGAGGGTTCCGTTGACTCTTTAGCGCAGCACAGAAGCTTACAAACCTCTGTCACCTATCTTCTTGAAGAACTGGCCGCGTTCTCCATCATGTTCAAAGAAACGCCAGCCGTCGATGTATATCCAGGCGCATGGTTTAAAGACGTATTTTCTATCATTGCCAATAAAAGAGCCTCGAATCTTATGTCGGGGTTCTCTGGCGTTGACTGTATGGCCGTTGATTTTATCAAAAATCATTTTAGCGCCCAGCCATCCCCACAGCGCCAAGCATGTTCACACAGGGGAATGTAAACGATAAATTTAGAGGTCTGAAATAACCTCCACAAAGGGGGATGGCTTCAGTCGAATAATAAGGATGGTTTATGTAATGAAACAAGAATTGAAAAATACGCTGATATACCTGATCGGTTTTCCTGGCACCGGCAAATACACGATTGCCAAAGAAATCATCCAGCAGGCCGATGTTAAGCTGGTGGACAATCATTTAATCAACAATCCGCTGTTTAGCATTATTCAAACGCGGGGCGTACCCCGGCTGCCTGAACGGGTATGGGATAATGTCGATAAGATTTGGGAGGCCGTGCTGGATACAATGGTGCATATTTCCCCAGCTGACTACAGCTTTGTTTTGACGAACGTACTTTTAAATGATGATCCAGGCGATCTTAGGCTTTACAACAACATTAAATCGACCGCCGAGCAAAGGAACGCATGCTTTGTTCCTGTCAAGCTGACAATCTCGGATGTGGAGGAACATCGGAAGCGCATTACGACCGAAGAGCGTAGAGATCGCTTTAAAGAGGTTAATCCTAACAGTCCGGAAAAATACGCGACCAGAAAGCAAATACTAGAATTTGAACATCCCAATAAGTTTGTTCTGGACGTTACGCAATTGCCAGCGACCGAGGCCGCAGCGAAAATTATTCAACATGCCGTCACGATGCAGTCTTCGATGACGCAGCAGAAAGCCGCATGTTCCAGTGGGGGGATCGCATGAAATCGCCTCAACCTCGGAAAGATATTCCGCCAAAATTTGTTCGTATATCTAAGATACTGGCGCTTTTTGCGAAAGCGCCGCCGTTTGCTAATGGCATGATGGCTTACGCGACGTTAATGGAGATAGTCAACGAACAGGAAGATTTGGTTTGGGGTGCAGACTATTGGAAAGCCCCTCGCACCTTTCATGGCGGCGTAGTGACAGATAGGGTTTACCCGACACACACAGAAAGCTTCGAGAACGTAGAGGGCTTTTTGGGCGTCACACATCTCATTCATACCAAGCACAGTATTTTTCTCAGTCGGTACGGGGCTGTCCAAGTACAGCTAGATAACGGCTGGGCGGTCTCTGATTGTCATTTGGAAACGCGAGCAGAATTTATTTTAGTAGATAAATTGGATGCTTATGGAGATGGAGTGTGGCATGAAAAAAATAGAAAATAACTTGGAATTGGCCGTACAGGAATGCGCGGAACTGGCGAAATGGATACAGCAGAATCAAGGGCTTTTGATCGATATCTTGCTGCCCATTGAGAGCCAAGAAACCGTCAATGATGAAATCTTTAAAAGTATTGATGCTTTAAATAATATCGCAAAAGAAGGTATTTCTGATTTTATGCCCGTTGGCAACGGCGCGACTTTCTTTCCTATTAACCTTCCTTTTTATTCGTTAGTAATTTTTGGCATCATTCCTGGCATTTTTGCTGAAAAGATGTTTATTCGCCCGCCAGAATTGATGCGGGGCTATATGAAACGGATTTTTTCTGTCCTTCCTAAAATGCGCCTGACGCAAGGACTGGAACTTTGCAACTGTGATCGTACAGAATTTATGGAGGACTATGTTGATAAGAGCAAGTTTGTCCTTTTTACTGGGACACTGAAAAACGCGAATATCATTCGTAAAAAAATTCGGAAAGACCAAGTCTTTATTTTCAATGGGCAAGGCATTAATCCGGTTGTAATTTCAGCCGACGCCAATATTGCTCTCGCGGTTGATAAAACTTGTGAGGTCAAGCGTTTCAATTCCGGCCAAGATTGCGCAGCAGCAGATTCGATCTTTGTACATGCCGATGTTTATGAAGCGTTCAAAGAAAAGCTTATAGCTGATTTAGATCAATTGCATGTCGGGGCTTACAAAGAAGGGGCAACCATCGGCCCACTGGCCGATCCTTCTCACACCCTTATAGCAGCAGAACACCTTTTTAAATGGCGGCATTCAATCGGATATGGCGGCCAGATCGACATACATAATGCGATAGTAAAGCCGACTATCGTAGAATGCGCTGCCGCGGAAGATGCAAACCTTAAAGAGCTATTCTCCCCTATTTGGCATCTTTGCAAATATGAAACGGAAGAAGATTTAAGAAAATATTTTGATCAGCCTCCCTACAGGGAATATGCCATGTATGTGTCTTTATTTGGCACGAGTGATTATCTCGCACAACAGCAACATACGATTGTTTTAAAAGATCTAATTATTATGGATGTTGAGCGCGGGAATAAAGAATATGGAGGCTATTCGATAGGTGCATCTTTTGTCCAATTTAATGGCAAAACAGAAGCGCGTCCTATTCTCATTTCGCGTGAAATAAAAAGAGCATTCTTTTCTGTTTATCAAGACAATGTTGATGTGATTTTGGAGGTTGCGGCCAATGCCTAGAAAAGAAATAGAACGGGAATTTTTAAACGGCTACTTAGATGGCATGCAGGACGCCGTAGAATGCGGTTTTCTTTTCGGCTCTGTAGCCAAAGGCTATTATAAGCCGCACCATGACATCGATGTTTTTTTGATTTTCAAGGAAGCGAATGACAATGCCCAGACGGTGGCCAAAAATCGTTATTTCAGCTTACATGAGAAATTCCGGGCGTCACCAGACACGCAATATCCTGGAGAGTTTTATACTAGAAGCCAAATCGAACGATATGTGGATGAGCCAATTAACCTAGATTTGGATTGGCGCCTCTATGGCGAACAAATGCTGGATCGTCTTTTCGTGCTTGAAGTCTTGGCGGGCGAGAAAACGGCCATTTTTGGCGATGGACGCTTTCTTTCAGAAATGAAGACAAAAAGCGAATCTTTGTTAAGAGAGTGGCGGCAGCACTTTAACAATCAAATGCTTGGCATGAGCGACTATGATGTTCTTAAAAGCGTGATATTTAAAAAGCTTTCTTCAAGTCAAAAAACTTGACTTTTCATATATTTGCTTATATGTTTCAGCGAAAAAAATAGAGGGTCAATATGGTGTTATCTCTGGTGAATGAAAAAGTAGGCAAAGTTTTCGAGGCCTTTGGCCTTGATAAATCGCTTGGTGCTGTCTCGATCAGCAATCGTGCCGATCTTTCGGATTTGCAATGTAATGGGGCGCTCCAAGCCGCAAAAGTATTGAAGCGTCGCCCGCTGGATATCGCCCATGAAATGAAGGGTGCCTTAGAGAATACCGGAATTTTCTCTCAAGTAACGGTTGATGGCCCAGGCTTTGTTAATCTTACGCTGTCCGATGAATTCATTATCGATACATTCTTAAGCGGAAAGACAGAGAAGCGCGAAAATCCCGCACCACAGAAAATCATTATTGATTACGGTGGACCTAATGTTGCGAAGCCGCTTCATGTAGGCCATTTACGCTCTGCAATCATTGGTGAAGCCATTAAACGTATCGCCAGAGAGTTAGGGCATGATGTTATCGCAGATATTCATATGGGTGATTGGGGAACCCCGATGGGGATGCTGATTGCAAAGCTAAAAGATGACCATCCTGAATGGCCCTACTTTAATGATAAGTTTAGCCCATCAGACGAAATAGGAAAGCCGCCTTTGTCTGCAGCGGAGTTAAACACGCTCTATCCCCAAGCGGCTGCACAATTTAAAGAGAACGAGGCTTTTGCTGAAAAAGCCCGCGAAGCTACGGCGCAACTGCAAGGCGGGCATCCTGGATATCGAAAACTATGGAGGCATTTCGTTGATCTCTCCATTGAGAGTATCAAAATAGATTTCAGCGCGCTTGATGTTGATTTTGACCTTTGGTTAGGGGAATCGGATGCCGATGCTTCCTCTCATGAGGTTATTGACGGCCTATCCAAAGCTGGAATTTCTGAAGAAAGCCAGGGCGCAATTGTTATTGATGTTGCGCGCGAGCAAGATAAAACAGAAATGCCTCCCCTGATCTTGCGCAAAAAAGATGGTGCGGCGACGTATGCGACGACTGATCTTGCGACTATTTTTCAGCGCGTTCGTGACTATAAGCCGGATCGAATTTTGTACGTTGTCGATCAGCGCCAGTCTCTACATTTTACCCAAGTGTTCCGTGCCGCTGGTCAGGCTGGCTATATAAAAGAAGATGCCCTTGAGCATATCGGCTTTGGAACTATGAATGGAAAAGACGGTAAGCCTTTTAAAACCCGTGCGGGCGGCGTCATGCGTTTGGGTGACCTTATTCAAAGTGCTATCGATCACGCATTACACGAGGCTGGTTTTTCGGCAGAGCCAGCCGACAAGGAAATAAAGGACATGGTTGCCAAAATTGCCGTTGCGGCAATCAAGTTTGGTGACTTGTCCAACCTTCGCACAACAGACTATGTATTCGACTTGAACGAATTTATCCGTTTTGACGGTAAAACTGGGCCTTATATCCAATATGCGGCCGTTCGCGCTGGCTCTGTCTTGGAGAAAGCCGGTGTTGATGAGACTTTGTCTGCGCCAGTAGTAAAAAGCTTCGCCAATAAAGCGGAACGCGCTCTTACCTTGAGCTTGATGGGACTACCTGCTGCCCTCCAGCGGTCTTTTGATAAAAGAATGCCCAGCGATCTGTGTGAATATGCGTATGACTTGGCAAACAAGTTTAGCGTTTTTTACCATGATTGTCCGATAGCTACGGAAGACAATGCAGAATTGAGAAATTTCCGCTTGTATCTGACGCAGAAAACACAGGAAACTTTGAAAAAATCTCTGGAATGCTTGGCTATTTCCGTGCCGAAAAAGATGCTTCGTGCGCCAAAGCCGCAAAGCCTCGCGTCTTAATTAGGGCTTGGGCGGCTGAGGAGGCCGCACAACGATCCGGCTTTGTTTCAATACAGGGGACTTAGGTTCGCCCGCAAGAGTGGATACGGCAGCAAAAAGCTTATCCAGCAAAGATGCGGGTTGTGTAACCAGATCTTTGATTTGGCTGCGAAAGACCACATCTTCTTTAATGCGATCACCTGTCCACTTTTTAGGCGTGTCATGAATTGCGTCCCATAGGTTAGCCAGGTTATCGCAGGATTTTATTGGTTGTGATCCCTTTGGAATTTTACTGATAAAATCCAGTTCAGCTTCGTCTGTGTCTTCCATACCTAGTGGCAATGTTAAGTCGCGGCAAATGCTGGATACATTCTCGCCAAAAAGATTTTTAATCTCTTTGAGAATATCTTCCTGTGTTTCAGCGTTTTTTAAACAATCTTCTGCGACATCGTGCAGCAAAGCGGCCTGCTGTGCCTCAAGGCTCTGGCCGGATATATGGGTGAGAAACCATACCATCAGCAAATGGTCGGTATAAGGCCTTGGTTGTTGCCCACGGCGCGTCTGTCCCTCATGCTTTTTGGCGGCGTAATTGAAAGCAGCTTTAAGTGAGGGGCGATCAGCTTCATTGGCCTCGTTAAATACAGCGTCGCCAGCACCTTGGTAGATTCCTGTAAAAACATCAGTTATTTTTTTTAGAACCTGATCCATGAAAAGCATTATATTCGAACTCCCCATATATGTAAATATGTGATGGTGCTTGATTTATTAACTTAAAATTAATCATTAATATACATAATAATGATTAATTTTAGTCGGGGGCATAGTGGGGGAATTCGACCAAACAGCTTTGAAAACAACGTCATTGGCGTTGGGAAACAATGCCCGCGTCATTGCCCGTGGATTTGAGGCCGTCATCGTTGAAGACGGCGACTCTATCGTTAAAATGTTTCTCAACCGCGCTAATCGATGTGAACGTAGCTTGCAGAATGCGGAAGCGGAAAACCGAACTCTAGATTTGCTCGAACAGTACGGCTTCGCCCCCTGTGAAATTCCTAAAAAGATCGAATTTATAAAGTTTTCATCCCCTGTTCAATGTGGAGCGGATTCATTTGTTGCTGCCATTCGCATGACAAAACTGTCTGGCTCTCAGCCGGATTTCCAGTCTTTAGATGAAGACTTTTATCGTCAATGCGGAAGAATGATAGGAAAGCTTCATGCAAATGCTGAGGCTATACCCCCATCCAAGCTGTATGAATTTGAAAATATTACCACATCGTTTTTTGCAGCCTTGGAAAAACACGAGATACGTTCCATTCCAAAGAATGAAATAGATGTTTTGAAAGAGCTTCATCTTAAGTTCAAAACCGCCACAGCGCCTATTGTTCTTTTACACACGGATGCAGCGCCAAATAACATTCTTGTGAATGAGCAAAATGAAATCACGGGTCTGGTCGATTGGTCAAATACTGCCGTTGGCCGGCGCGAAGATGATTTTTTCCACTATGGAACGAATTTCATTAATTTGCCTCTGGCGCCTGATGCCAGGCTTTCATGTGTGCTTGATGGATACAAGACGGAAACAGGCATAGAGCTGAATAAGGATGCTGTAAAACTATCTATCATGACGACGTTGGCAGATTATATTTTGCACAATGAAGTTGCGGGTGAAGACATGCGCGCTCCATTTAATAAGTCACTTATTGCGAGTTTTAAAGAAATGATTTCGGCCTACATGCCGGCGACCTTAAAGGATGGTCCCAAAATAAAAATACATAGGGGGATGAACAAATGACAGAAATCAACCGTGTAATTTGGCAATATTGGGAAGGGCCGCTTCCGGAATATTTAGCTCTGTGCATGGCAACAGTAAAAGCCCATGCTGGTGATGCGGAAGTGCGTGTTCTCGACAGAGATGGCTTTAATAAACTTTTCAAGCACGATAAAGACATCGATCTGGATCGACTGACGCCTGTTCAACGTTCCGATTTTATTCGAGCATATCTTCTAAAAGAGCATGGCGGTCTATATTTTGATGTTGATTGTATCGTTATGCAGTCTTTGGAACCAGTATTTCAGGCTGCGGAAAAAACAGGCTTTGTCGTTGTCCACCAGGACGATGGAGAAATCCAAACAAATTTTATTGCTTCACCAGCGCACGGCCCTGTCGTCAGTGATCTTTATAAAGGGATTTGCGAAACCCTACGCTCTGGAAAAAAATTGGCTTGGCTGGATTTGGCAACGGTGCCTCTAGTGCCTGCTGTAGAAGCGCATTCGGAAACTGTAACTTATCTGCCTACTGAATTAATATGCCCCATACATTGGAGTGAGCCAGAGAAGTTTGCGGCAAAAACGACAGATGAAAATCACAAAGAGAATCTAAATCAAAATTCTCTTTGTTATATGATGTCAAACGATACGATAAAATCCAGAGATCAGGTAAGTTTTTTACGCTCACTATCGAAAGACGAAATCCTGGCGGGTGACTACTTCATGTCTTTCCTTTTCAGGCGTTCATTGTCGGTAGAAAAGCCCAGTAATGATGTTGCTTATAAAAGCAATCCATCCGTCCCAAAATTCAATGGGGCTATGTGAAAAGAAACCTCAAAAAAGATTGGGACAAGCTGGCAAAAAGTCAGCAACCCTATTCTTTGGCGGTTATTTGGGGGAAAGCCCTTCCTGTTTGGGATAAAATTCTAGCAGAGTTTTTACCGGAAGAGATAAAAGACGCTTATATAATTGATCTAGGGGAACAAGCAAAAAAATTTGTAGTGGAGTCCTACAATAGAGACGGAATTGATGAAACATATGCCATGAAAAAATCTATGCAAATTGTAGAGGATGGAACAAAGTTTGGCATTATTGAGCTAAATATATCTCCGGAGGAAATGGCGCAGAGGAAGAAAAACATAAGGGAAAAATACAAGGACAAGGTGAAGGACTATTTCTTCGAGTCCATCATTCATGTTTTAGAAGATAGAAAAACTACCTCTTATATTAAAAAATTCTTAGATCAAAGGCGCGTGGATGGTCAGCAAACTCTTAAAAAGACCAAGTTTATACAGCCGCCAGACTAATTGTAAGTAGCTTTACGGCAGGGCTTTTTCTATACGTTTCCGACGATCCAGTTCCTATTGCTGTGGTGGATAAGCCTCTGCCCAGGCCTGAAAAACTTTTAAATCTTCAGGGGCGATCCATACTTTGTAGACATTGTGCATATAATCTAGCGTTCAGAAGTGGTTTGAAAAAGCAAATGGCGGACAGGGCGAGATTCGAACTCGCGATAGATTTGCACCTATTCTAGTTTTCGAGACTAGCATTGGCATATATCCTATTGAGTTATAACGATCTTTTTCTGTCCGAGTCAAAGTGTGTAAGAAAGTGTGTAAGTTTGCAAGGGATTTTTAGCAAAAAGTTCATGACCAAATTTACCGCTTTTAGTATTTTCGGCTAGTCCATTCGCTTTGCTTCAGGATTATTGTATTCGGAGGCGAGTATTCCCCAATAAACCAAGCGCAGACAATCCGATTTTTATGACGCCAACATTAGGACGGACATAACGACCATTCCCAAATCTTCAACAAGAGTAATAGTGGACATAGGCAAGTTAAGAACTGTTCCCAAGCAGGCGCACTTAATTTTTCGCTTCTCAGAAAGTGCCTTGATAACGCCCAAGCTGCTAAAGGCCATTAGCAGGACAGAAAAAGATAAAGCTGCTTTGAGTCCAATCTGAAAAAGAAACGCCAGCCCTAATAACAACTCAAGAAAAGGATAAACATATCCGTATGCTTGCCATTCTTTTGCAAGCAGATCATAGGTCATATAGGCATCCTTGAAGCCTCTTAAATCCAAAAGTTTGAAGAACGAAAATACGATAAAAAACCCTGCCATAAAATGGAGCATCCAGTCGTACCAAGAATCAACTCCCTTCAAGGAAACAACCGAAATGAAGCCCACAATCAAAATAATGGGATAATATGTCTCAATCCATGATTTAGATTTCTCTTGTGGTGCGCTTGGGACTTCATCCTTTATGCGATAGTTTCCTGCTTTTGAAAGTGTATCGGCAAGTACTTTGCGGTCGGGAACTGTATTCTCAAAAGTTATCGTCGGCGGACTCAAACTTACCTTTCCCTCCATCCCTGCGTCGCGCAGGGCAGAAGAAATTTTCTGAACGCAGGATTGGCAAGTCATTCCCTCAATATTTATTATCTGCATTATCTTCTCCGTCGGTCTTAGGTCATTTCACAACAATGCCGAACGGAACAAAAATATCTTTTCCGTTGATGCGGACTTGAGCAAACAGCTTGATGAAGCCTGCGGACTTAGGCTCTAAATGGAATTTCAGTTCCGGCCCGCCTCTTTCCTTATCATTCTGAGGTTCCTTTCCCATCGGATGGATGTGCATAATCGTCGCGTAATCATCTTCAAAACCGACAACATGCGCAAACGCCCCCATGACTGGCTCCAACTGCGTGAAAGGCGAACCTGCCTTATCTGATACAAGGATTGCCCCCATAACCGCTTCGCCAGCTTTCGGCTCATTCTCCAGTGTTAGCTTAAAGTCGTAGCCTTGGACAAGGGCGCGGGTACTGACCTGTTTATCAACCTCAGCTTTCCGCTTCGCCGCGTTTCCCATGTCTGCGGTAACAAATTCCTGTTTGCCAGTTGCTACGGGAACAATATCCGCCCAAATGCGATAGCTGTCATTCTTCAGTGGCACAAAGTCGAAAACAAATTCCCCGGGCCTTTTTCCTGCCATTGGATGTATATGATGGTAGTCCGTTAATGAAGGGTCAACAATTAACAGATGCAGCTTTTTTGTGTGAGCAACCTTTAGATCGCGTAGACGGACAGGCGAACCATCGGCAATGCGCGACAGCTTCGCCATAACCTTCGTACTTTTACCAGCGCCCAAGTTTCCGGCAGGAATAAGCTCCAACTTAATCGTGTTAGCAACAGCCTTTTGGCCGGATTCCTTGGCGTGGTGAGGCATGGCCATATCCATGGACTCAAGGCCGAACGATGGTACTGGCAGCAAAAACGCAAGCAATGCCAGCAAAAGAATGAACTTGCGGAACGTCATGATTGCCTGCATCTTCTACTCCCTTCTTTCATTGTACAAGGCCACGCAAAGGCTTTTTTGTCGTGTTATATGTCCTTGTTTGGGACGGCCTGCTCGACCACGACCTTTCTCAGCCTCAGTTAAACATTGTTTGTAAGACGATTCGATCTCCGTGGCGCTCTTGCTATCGCGGATCGTTTCCGCGAGCGCCTTGCAGTCGCTTCGGGTGGCTATAATATGAGTTCGGTCCCTAAAATTCTGTTGGTGAGGAGTGCTAATTTGCAAATGCCTACCATATACTTCGTCTTCGCACTCTTTAGCCAGAATAGAAATACGTTCCTGCCGTGATTGAATACCCTTTACGAGCGCTTCTGGTGAAGGGCGGGGTTGAGATGTACACGAGGCAACCACCAAAGTTACTATTAGAAAAATATAGGCTTTCTTCATTTTATTCTCCTTTTTCAGAGCCAATTCAATTCTTCCGGCCCGTCTCTAACTTCAATCTTTGGAAATTTCGTTCTCAAGAACCTTGCCAGTTTGAGCATCAATATCTACTTCGTACCATCCACCTTCGCCTCGGATATAAAATGACCAGCGTAAGCCGCTGCCGCCCTTTTCCCTTTCTAACTCTGTATATCTAATTCGCCCAGGCCGCGCTTCCAATGCGAGTGCCTTTGCTTTTGACCAACTAATTTTCGCACTCTTTTCCATCTCCGCCTCTTTGGCTGTGGTGCAAGCAGATAGCGAAAAAGAAAGGCATAATAAAACAACGTAAGGCAATATTCGGCGCGATAGCATAATGGAAGGAGGGGTCATGTAAATCTCCAGTTCATGGAAGATCGAGGTTAATACTCAAACGAGACTTGGCCTATTTTTTTTCATCTGGCGTCGCTGAGGATGCCGGAGGCGCTTTGCCTTCTGCATCGCTATGGGGAATATCAGGATAGTTCGCTCGAATCATGTCGAGAACGCCTTCCAGCTTCTTTAAATTCGCTTCCGAAGCTGTCTTGTCTTTTGCATCGCCAGATTCATCTAGTCTCGACGCCAAAGTTGCGACAAACTTGCTGTCGGACTTTACTTTTGCCAGTTTGTCTGCCGGTAACGTTGCGGAGTGGTCTGGCAATGCGGCCACCAGATCGCGGACGGCGAAGGCATGGTGATGAAGTTCCTCTAGCGTTCCCGCTTTAATCAGTTTAGTCATTTCGTCGGTCTCCGCGTCAACTGACTTCCAAATCGCGGCTGGCGTATCGGGAATAGCGGTCGGTGCTTCCTTTTCTTCTGCCCATGCAGCTACATGGAACATGATGCTGCCAGCTATGGCCGCGCTAAGGGCGAGGTTACGAACACTTAAAACTTTATTCGATTTCGGCTTCATTTAAGTCTCCATTTGTACGGGTTTAGGGATAGGATGGCCGTGGCGTTTCTCGTGCCATTGCTCGATGCGGTTGTAGACTGTCGGAACTACAACCATGTTCAAAAAAGTCGATGTAAAAAGTCCGCCCAATACAACTTGCGCAAGCGGTTGTTCAAGTTCCTTGCCGACTGGCGACCCCCATAACAGGGGAATTAGCCCGAGTGCTGCCGTTGCTGCCGTCATGAGCACGGGAATCAGGCGGTCTAAAGTGCCTTGCACTACGACTTCCTGTAAGGGTATTCCTTCCTTGCGCAACTGATTGTAATGCGTCACCAGAATGATGCCATTACGTGTGGCGATTCCGAAGAGCGTTATGAATCCGATTACAGCCGCGACGCTCATATTGCCGCCAGCCAAATACAACGCAACAATCCCGCCAATCATCGCAAGCGGAAGGTTAAACAAGACCAAAAACGCCTCGCGGAAGGTGCCGAATACCTTATAGAGAAGCAGCACGGCACCAAGCAGGGCAAGCGCCCCGAAGCTTAACAGCGTCCGGTTTGCCTCCTGCTGGCTCTGGAACTGGCCCCCATACTCAATGTAGTATCCCGGCGGCAATTTAACTTTCGCGGCGATTTTGGATTGCGTTTCCTTGATAACACTCGCCAGATCGCGCTCTTGAACATTAAAGCCGATTACGATGAGGCGCTGCACATTCTCCCGGTTAACAGAATAAGGCTCGTCAGAAATATTTACGTCCGCAACCTCTCGCAAGGGAATCGTGGCACGTCCCTCAGAGTTTATGCCCGGTGCATCAATCGGCAGTTCGCCTATTGTCTCTACGCTATTCCGGGCGGAATTCGCCAGACGTACATATAAGTCAAAAGTACGGCGTTGCTCCAATATGCTCGAAACGGTTTCTCCATTCAGCGCCATCTGAACATCTTGTGCAACATCACCCACGGCAACTCCGTAACGCGCTGCTTTGACGCGGTTAATCTTGATAGTCACTTGAGGAACATTGATTTGCTGCTCCAGATTTATATCCACGGCTCCATTTACGCCATGTAATAAATCCTGAACTTGCTGCCCTATTTGATAGAGTTTGGATAAATCATCACCATAGAGTTTTACCGCTACTTGGGAGCGGACGCCAGACTGCACCTCGTCCATGCGGTGCGCAATGAACTGTCCTACGTTGAATACAACGCCGGGAATTTGCGCGAGGTCTTCGCGTATCTTCCTGATAAGCACATCGGCGGCCATATTTTTATCTTTGGCAAAATCAAGGCGAACATCAAATTCGCTGAAATTGGGCGGCTGCGCGTCCTCGTCCAGTTCGCTGCGGCCTGCACGTTGATCTATCGACACAACTTGGGGATATTTAAGCAAGTCTTTGCGCACCAGTGCGCCAAGTCGCATGGATTCTTCAAGTGAAGTTCCCGGCAAGGTGGTCATGGCGATAATATAATTTCCCTCACGAAATTCAGGGAGAAAAGAGAAGCCAAACGACGGCACCAAAGCAAGAGCCGATGCCAGCATTATGACGGACAAGAAAACAACTGCCCAAAATCCGCGCAATGACAGATTAAGCAAGCGCAGAAAATTGCGTTTAAGCCATAGCGCAAAGCGTGTTTCCTGCTCGTGGTGACTGCCGCCTGATATGTGCGCTTGATGCTTCAATGCCCCCCGGCCTTCATTCGGCAGCAGCACGATATTATCATCAAGTCGTTTTTCATCGCCGCGCACCAGAAAGAAGTAGCAAAGAGCGGGAACCATTGTCACGGCTACAACCAGCGAGGCCGTGACTGAGGCGATGTAGCTGACCCCCAAAGGACTAAAAATTCTTCCTGCGAGGTTTTGAAGAAAGAATATTGGCAGAAAAATCAGTATTACAATCAACGTCGCATAAACTACAGAATTGAGAATTTCCTGCACAGAGTCGAATACTATTTCCATCGCTGGCGCGGGATTAGCTGAATTGCGGTTCAGGCGTAATCTGCGAACCACGTTCTCGACTGTAATAATTCCGTTATCAACGACCTCGCCAATTGCAATCGCCAACCCACCCAGCGTCATTGAGTTAATGCCAACGCCAAACATGTGCATTGCCAAGATACCTCCCGCAAAGGAGGCTGGCATGGACAGGAAAGTAATGAAGGAAGCCCGCCAGTTCATCAGGAAGAGAAACAGGACAGCGATAACGATAAGCGCCCCTTCAATGAGGGACACATTAAGGTTGTGGATTGCGGTTTCGATGAAATTGGCCTGACGGAAAACTTCCGTATCCATTTGGACGCCAGCCGGAAGGCGTCCCTTAATGTCGGCAAGAGCCTGTTCCACCTTGTATGTGGTCGTAAGGGTGTCAGCGCCATAAGCCTTCGATACAGTACCTATGACGGCGTTCTTCATTGCAAATGCGCCGTCGCCCCGCTTGATTTCGCCGCCGAAACCGACTTCTGCGACATTCGCAATGGTGATCGGAGTTCCGTTACGAATAACAATGACTGTGTTTCCGACATCATCCAACGAGGAAACGCGCCCGATAGCGCCGATTATCAGTTCTTGGCCCGGACGCTGGAGAAATGCGCCGGGGACGTTGATATTGGACTTTGCCAATGCACCCCGGACTTCTTCCGCGCTGATCTGATAGGCCAGAAGGCGGTTCGGGTCTAGTCGAACCTGATATTGCTTAACCTCCCCGCCGATTGAAACGACGGACGCAATACCTCCTAATGCAAGAATGCGAGGCCGGATTTCCCAATCGGACAAAGTTCGCAATTCTTCGGGCGAAAGAGTATCGCTCACCAGAGCATATTTAATGAGCCAGCCAACGGCAGAGGTCACAGGCAGCATGACGGGAAGCTTGGCGGTTGACGGCAGGACTCCCGCCACATTCTGGATTCGTTCATTGATAAGCTGGCGATCAAGATAAACGTCGCTGCCAGCATCGAATACAATGGTTATTGTCGATAAGCCCACGGAAGTTTTCGACCGCACATTGACGACTCCGGGTGTGCCGTTGATGGCGCTTTCGAGCGGGTAAGTTATCAATGATTCAACTTCTACAGGAGCCATTCCCGGCGCTTCGGTCTGTATCACTACCTGCGGGGGCGCAAATTCGGGAAAAACGTCGATAGACATGCGCTGCAACGCATAGCCGCATGCAATGAACAAAGTCAAAGTAGCCGCAATAATAAGGAGGCGGTTATATAATGACCAAGCAATCAGGCGGCTGATCATGATTAATCATCCTCCGACTTCATCTGTCCGCCAGTAAGCCACATGGTATAAATCTGGCGACTGCCTTGCGTTGCAACTTCATCACCCGGCACGAGTCCGTCTGTAACTTCGGTATATTCGTCGTCGGATGCCCCTACCGTGACTTCGACGCGGTTGAAGGTATCGCCGCTACGAACAAATACAAACTTTTCCCCACCGGCTTCGATGATTGCATCATTGGGAATCGTCAGTGCAGCGTCGTTTTTCCGCAGGACAATACCGACATGCGCAAACATATTAGGAACAAGCAACCCGTCCGGGTTCTCCAATTGAATCCATATTTTTACTGTGCGGCTTGACGCATCGAGATTGGGTTCCAGTAAAGTCACTTTTCCTTGGAGCGCCTTCTCTGGATAAGCGAGAAAGTGTACGCGGGCGTCTTGGCCTACTGCGATTTTAGACAGTGATTCCTCATACACCTTTCCGACAATCAGCATTTGCGCGCGGTCGCTGATATGAAAAAGTTTAGTACCCGGTTCGACGCCCTGCCCGAGAGTTATATGGCGGGCATCAATCACGCCGCTGACAGGCGCGACAATTGTTACGTCGTTGCTGCCAATCAGGCGACCCTCAACTAATGCCAGCCGCTGGCCGACTTGCACCGTATCTCCGAGATTCGCATAGACTTGCTTAATCTGGCCGCTGAATTTTACGTCGATATCTGCCTGATGGTCGGGAAGCAATTGCGCCTCTCCATTAATATTCAGGAGGCTTGCCATCGAGCGCGATTCCGCGACCGCCGTTTTTACGTCTATTGCTGCTTGTTGTTCTTTACTCAGATGAACAGGGCCACGAGCGCCGCTGCCTACTTCAATTTCCCCGCCGTGCGCGAATGCATTCGTTGACAGGGCCAGCATGACCAAAAGTACGGGAAACAATTTCATGTTTCGATAGAGTTCTTTCATAGTCAATCTCCCTTCATGGCTGTGCCGTTGAACGCAATGCCAGTAAGGTTTTCGAGGGTTAGAACGGACTCAACTGAACTACGACGTGCTTCAAGTCCCTTTGTTTCGCTGTCGAAGACTTTAGTTCGAGCCTGCCAGAGGTCAAAAATACTGGCTTGTCCTACGCCAAGCCTGCTTTCGGTAAGTTTTTCAACCTCACGCCAGCCAGGAACAATGGCGGTGCGATACTGGCGGGCAATCTTTTCGTTATCCTTGGCTGCTTGCCATGCGTTTTTAAGGACAATGGGAAAATTGTTTTCTTCCAAAGCGCGTAACGCGCTGCTGGTCGATTCATAGTCTGCTTTTGCCCGTATGACTTCCGCCTCATTACGCGACCATATAGGCAACGCAACGCGAACGCCGACCAGCACAGAATCACTATCATTAGAAAAGTCCTTTCTCAGAACGGCTCGTGGCGTAATTTCAGGCAATGCCGCGTCAGCCTGCGCGGTCGCAAGACGCCGCTCCGCAATTCCCCGGCGTCCCGCCAGAAGTGCGCGGGCGGAGGCTTCGTTGGAAGCCAATTTAATCAGTAGATCGGCATTCGGCAGTTCCCGAGCGGGCGGCGTGGCGAGTTGGTACTCACTTGCTGCCAGTCCCGCCAGACGTATAAAAGCATTCAGCAGAGTCCGGCGTTCAGCGGATAAGGAAGATTTCTGTAGCTCCAATTCTGCTATTTCCGTTGAAAGAATTTTGGCTTCGGCGCTATCGCCAGTTCCATTTGCAACAGAGCTATTGACGATTTTGATCTGCCGCCGTGCATCAGTCGTAAGACGGCCGACCAGAGCAAGCTTTTCCTGCGCCAACCACAAATCCGTGTAGGCACGGGTAGCATCATGTGAAAGAGCAAGCAGCTTGGCTTTTTGTTCAGCGTTCTTTGTCGCTCTTATGGCGCGGGCATATTTGGTTCGGGAGCCAAAATCAGAACCGCGCAGCGGCTGTTCTAATTCGACTTCTAATTCCCTGCCTGTTCCGCTTCTGAATGATGTTATATCCGCCTGTAAAGTGGGATTGTTGCGCTGCTCTGCTTCTGTGGCGTTGGCTTCGATGCCTTGGATTTCCGCCATAGTAACCGCCGCTTGCGGACTATGCGTCATAGTTTTTTCTATGTAGGCGTCCAGCGAGATTCCCGGCTCTGCAAGAGCCGCCGCAGGCAGGGCGAACGACACTAATACGACTAATAAACAAGCAAATTTTTGAAACATAAGAATCTCCGCAACGATAGAACTGATTTGGCTGCTGACCGCTGCGTCCCGCAGGGATTATCCTTGCGGTCTGCCACTTACAGAAAGCCAGTTCAGAAAATTATGCGGAGAATTTTGGAGGGCGTAAAAGGGAGAAGGGCGGCCCTTGGGGAAGAGACTGCTCAGAAAAAGCAGTAAAAATGTTCATAGCCGGAAATAAAAAGTCGCTTGTGAAGTGCTCTAAAGCGGCAGAAGAACAGCACATGCCTCCCGAGGTGCAGCAAGTGCCATGGCATTTATTGTGGCTCTGTGGCATTGCCGCGAAAACTCGAACTTCTGATGTTTGGGCGGCTGCGGGTGCAGCATCACGACTCTGATGCGCGACGGTATATCCTTCACTTTCGAATTCGTGCGCTTGCGCGGCTTTCGGATGCCACAGCATCAGCCCGACCAATAAAAATAACGCCACGATTTTAAAAAGCGAAACTCGCATAAGACGATTATATAGATAATTTATTAACAATTACCAAGTGTTAATAAAATTGCTGTTGCGGGGTTTAAGCAATCTTAGGGAACTTTGCCAGAAGTTTACCGTTTGGGTAGGCAGTAGTTCAATTATTAAATTTATGGAAAAGCAAGGGGAATACAGTCATGAAAACAATTAAAATTCCGATGTTCATATGTGCTTTGGCGTTGCTGGGCGTTACAGCAGTCCCAAACGCTTATGCTCATGACAAAACGATGGACATGAAAAAATGCATGTCGATGTCCAATACTGGCAATGCTGATGTGGATTTCATACGGAGCATGATCCCGCACCACCAGATGGCTCTGGAAATGGCCGAAACTGAGCTTAAAAATGGCAAGGATGCTGCCGCTAAAGATATGGCGCAGAAGGTCATAGACGCCCAAAAGCGGGAAATTACCACCATGAAAGAGTGGTTGAAGGAACACCAATAAAGTCAGACAAATGAAACACACTCCAAATTCCCCAATGCATGAGGGAAAATCGGAAAGCATGTCCAAAATGCATAATGGACATTATAGCCATCTCCTCATCATGGCGGGTCTGTCCTTTGTTTCGATGTATGTCCTCATGTACTCCATGGCGGATTCGATTTCCAACGTCTATCCGAATTTTAATCAGTTTTATATGGCAGCCCTAATGACGGCTCCAATGATCGGGATTGAAATTTTTGTAATGCGCGCAATGTACGCAAACAAGAGATTGAATGCCGTTATTATTGCTATCAGTGTAATTGTACTGGCGGCGTCTTTCATGTTTATCAGGCAACAGACTGCAATTTCAGACATCCAGTTCCTGAAATCAATGATTCCCCATCATGCGGCAGCGGTTCTGATGTGCAAGGAAGCTCCCATAGAAGACGCAGAAATCAAGAAGCTGTGCCAGAACATCATTTCAAATCAGCAATCCGAGATCGACCAGATGAAGAGTAAATTGAAAGCTCTGGAATAGAACTGGGGCATCCTCTTTCAATCAATAATCTTGCACTAGCTCTGGCAACGGCAGCTTGCGATTAGGTGAAGGCTTCCTTAATATTTCATTAGTAAACTGAAGTTGTGGCCTGCCCGGTTGTCCATCCTTCACACATGCCGAAGAGACGGCGGGGCAGGTCACACCCATTAAGTTAAGAAATTGTAATTTGCCCAATAAAGTCTATTAAATCAACGCGGTATTGCTTTAACAAATATTTCTCCTATCCGATGTTATAATGAACTAGGTTTGAAACCATGAAACGGCTATTGCTCACATTGCTGGTTCTCGTAATGCTCACGCCAAGTTTGGCGTGTGCGGGCATTTTGTGTCATCCAGCGTCGAAAACTGTTTCGATGGACATGCCATGCTGCCCTAAATGCCCTCACGAAACGGGGGTCAAGTTTTTCAAAGACTGTTCCGGTATCGACCTGCAAGGCGTTGCTGATCATATCGTCCTGAAGAAGCCAGTTATGCATTCGCATGATTTGTTTGTACTGACGGAAGTTCCACAATTGGTTTTTGCGGTGACTGTAAGCCAGCATGGGATTAGAGCGCCGCCTTTAAGTTATCACCTCTCAAACACTCCCCCCATTTACCTCTCCACACAGCGCCTCCGCATTTGAGCACGGTTCTTTTTCTTTGAATTCTCAAGAAAGGGAGATTTACCGTGCGCGTTTTAGCTTTTGTATTTATGTTTCTGTCGTTTGTAATGCCTGCTATGGCAGCAGAGGATTATATCTGTCCAATGCATCCTTTCGTCCACGGCAAGCAGGGCGACCATTGCCCGATTTGCGGAATGGAGCTGGTGCCGGCATCGGAAGAAAAAAAGCCGGATAAATCCGGCAAAGATACCATCAACATATCTCCTGCCTATATGCAGGCGCTCGGCGTCAAAACCGCCAAAGCCTCCCATCACGAGTTTGGAAAAACCCTCCACAGCTATGGCCGCATTACTCCGAATACGCGTAATGAATATCAACTCTCTCTGCGCAAGGGCGGCTGGATAAAAGAACTCAATGCCAGCGCAATTGGTGATGCGTTTAAAAAAGGCGACGTTTTGCTTACCTTTTACAGTCCTGACCTAATCGCTGTCGAAACAGAATATCTTTCTGGCCTGAGAGCGGGCTTCAAGCCCGCCGTGACAGAACAGCGGCTGCGACTGTTCGGCATGGACGATCAGGCCATTGCGCAATTCAAGAAGCAGGGCGAAATCATCGAGAATGTTCCCTTCCATGCTCCTGCCGATGGCATCATTACGATGCTGAATGTCCGTAGGGGAGCTTACGTTGCGGAAGGCAATGTCATACTGACAATTCAGGACTTCTCGCAAGTATGGGTAGAAGCGCATGTTCTGCTGAAGGATTTGCAGCTCTTGGCCCTTGGTACACCCGCGACCATTACGATAAATCAGACGGGCGAACAATATAAGGCAACGGTGGATTACATCTACCCGATGGCCGATTCCGATAACAAGGAAGGAATGGTGCGGCTGGTGCTGGACAACTCAGCGGGCAAGCTAAAAACGGATGAGCCTGTAGATGTGACGTTTACTGCCAATAGCCAATCGCGTTTCGCCGTGCCGGAACAGGCTATTTTATACAGCGGCATGGGCGCTTATATCATCGAAGATGCGGGCGGCGGCTCTTTCCGTCCTGTCATGGTGAAAACTGGCATAACCGCTGACGGAATGACAGAAATCACTTCCGGTCTTTCAGAAAACCAGTATGTCGTGACCTCGGGCCAGTTCATGCTCGATGCCGAAAGCAATCTCAGCGGCGGGGGTATGGCGGATATGCCGGGGATGGATATGAAAGCCATGCCCACGTCTGAAAATAAGGACGGCGACATGGATATGGGGACGAATCATGGAAAATGATCTCCACGACCCGTCACGCTCTTTCATCGCCAAAATTATTGACTGGTCGGTTGCCAATCGTTTTTTTGTTCTGCTCGGCGCAGTCGTGCTGCTTGTCTCGGGGATTATCGCAGTCCAGAAAACCCCGCTCGATGCCATTCCTGACCTGACAGATACGCAAGTCATTATCCGCACCGAATGGCCGGGACAAGCGCCGCAGATTATCGAAGATCAGGTGACATATCCTCTTTCAACCCGCATGCTGAGCCTGCCGAAAGCAAAAGTAGTGCGTGGCTTCTCCATGTTCGGAGACAGTTTTATTTACGTCATTTTTGAAGACGGCGTGGATATGTATTGGGCGCGCAGCCGGGTTCTTGAAGCCTTATCACAAGTATCTTCGCAACTGCCCGCCGGGGCGCGACCGCAGCTTGGCCCAGACGCAACAGGAGTCGGCTGGGTATTTCAGTATGCGCTGATCGACCGCAGCGGAAAACATGACTTGCAGGAACTGCGCTCCTTGCAGGACTGGTTCGTGCGTTTCGACTTGGCAACCGTAAAAGGCGTTGCCGAAGTCGCGTCTGTGGGCGGCTTCGTCAAAGAATATCAGGTGCTGGTTGACCCGCATCAGCTTCATGCCTACGGCATTCCGCTCACCGATGTTATCGAGGCTGTGAGAAAAGCCAATCAGGAAACCAGCGGGCGCACGCTGGAAATGGCGGAAACCGAATATATGATTCGCTCTTTCGGTTATGCGAAAAGCGTTGATGACCTCAAGCAAGTCGTTTTGAAAGCGCACAAGGGAACGCCTGTAACTGTTGGCGACGTGGCGCGGGTGGTGGAAGGCCCCGCCATCAGGCGCGGCATTACTGAATTGAACGGCGAAGGCGAAGCCGTGGGCGGCATAATCGTCATGCGCCCCGGCATCAACGCGCTACAGGTAATTCACGACATAAAAGAGCGTATCGCATTTATCAAAAAAGGACTGCCTGAAGGAGTCGAGCTGCGGGTGGTTTATGACCGCAGCAAGCTTATTGAAGGCTCCGTGAATTATCTTGAACAAAAGCTTATGGAGGAAAGCCTTGCCGTTGCGCTTGTCACATTGATTTTCCTGCTGCACTTCCGCAGCGCCCTTGTTGCCATCGTTACTCTGCCCTTGGGCATTCTCGCCGCCTTCATCATCATGGCGGCACAGGGCATTACCGCGAATATCATGTCCTTGGGGGGCATTGCCATTGCTATCGGTGCAATGGTGGATGCATCCATTGTCATGGTGGAGAACGCACACCGAAAGCTTTCCACGCTGGAGCCGGGCGCAGACAAGCAAGCGCCGTTGATACAGGCTGCAAAGGAAGTCGGCCCAGGACTGTTTTTCTCGCTCCTGATTATTACCGTTTCATTCCTGCCTGTCTTTGCCTTGACCGGGCAATCGGAAAAGCTGTTCACGCCGCTGGCGTTTACCAAGACCTATGCAATGGCGGCGGCAAGCGTGCTGTCGATTACGCTGGTGCCTGTCCTCATGCTCTGGTTCGTGCGCGGAAAAATCCGGCAGGAGAAGGATAATTTTATCAATCGTTTCTTTATCGCTATTTATCAGCCCATTCTGAATGGCGCTTTGCGCTTTCCGAAAATAACGGTGGCTCTGGCGCTGATCGCGCTTGTCAGTACGGCGCTGCCAGTCATGCGGCTCGGCTCTGAATTCATGCCCCCGCTGTATGAGGGCGATTTGCTCTATATGCCCATGACGGTGCCGGGCGTATCCGTCACCAAGGCGCGGGAAATCCTGCAAGTCACCAACCGTATGCTAAAAGCCATTCCCGAAGTCGAACAGGTTTTCGGCAAGGCGGGGCGCTCGGAAAGCGCGACCGACCCCGCGCCGCTGAATATGATTGAAACATGGGTGCAGCTGAAACCGCGCGAACAATGGCGGGCGGGCTTCACGCCTCAAAAACTGATAGCGGAAATGGATGAACAGGTGCGCCTGCCGGGATTGCGGAATATCTGGGGTTATCCCATTAAAATCCGAATCGACATGCTCACCACGGGCATCCGGACGCCGATTGGCGTCAAGGTTTCCGGCCCTGACTTGGAGGGCATCGGCAAAATCGCGCAGCAGATTGAGGCGATGGCGAAAAGCGTACCCGGCACGCGCAGCGCCCTAGCCGACCGGGTGCAGGGCGGAAAATATATTGAAATCGTGCCGAACCGCCATGAAATCGCCCGCTATGGTATAGCCCTTGGCGATGTGCAGGAAGTTATCCAGACGGCTCTTGGTGGCGTTCCACTTGGGGAAAGCGTCCAAGGCCGCGAGCGGTATCCAATCATGGTACGTTATGATCGCCCTTTCCGCGAACATCTTGACGACCTGAATGATATTCTTGTTCCCGCGCCGGATGGCGGTGTCGTGCCTCTTTCCAGCCTTGCCGATATCCACATTGCAGACGGGCCAGCAATGATTACCTCGGAAGATGCGCGGCTGAATGGCTGGGTCTTTATAGATATTGATATCGGGGATATTGGTTCTTATGTGGCCAGCTTGCAGGACAAGCTTAAATCCATTTCCCTGCCAGCGGGCTATTCGTTAAAGCTGTCGGGCCAGTTTGAGCAGATGCAGGAAGCCCGCCAGCGTTTGACTATTGCCGTTCCCGCCACCCTGTTAATAATTCTTACCCTGCTTTACTTGCACTTCGGGCGGTGGGACAGGACATTGCTTATCATGCTCTCGGTGCCTTTCGGCGTCATTGGTGGTTTTTGGGGGATTTGGCTGGCGGGTTATCAAATGTCCGTCGCGGTCGCCGTCGGATTTATCGCGCTGGCGGGGATAGCGGTTGAAACCGCTATCGTCATGCTGATTTATCTCGATCACCAGATGCGGGAACACCCGCCCGCGTCCCATGAGGCGTTTTTGGACAATATCCGGCATGGCGCTGTCCTGCGCGTCCGGCCCAAGCTGATGACTGTTTCCGTCATTATCCTTGGGCTTGTCCCCATCTTCCTAACCGACGGCCCCGGCGCGGACGTTATCCGGCGTATCGCATTGCCGATGGTGGGCGGGATGGTTTCGACAACCATTCTGACCCTCCTGCTGGTGCCAGTGTTGTATGCGATGTATATTCATCGCCAGCCGACGCCCGCACTGGAACTATGATGCTATGACTGGCATGGTCTAGGTTCAGAGCCGCGCCCCCCACTCCTGAATACGCCCGAGAATTTCATCGAAGGGCGGCTGCCCGGTGTAATAGAGCCGGGGCGTCTGCTGATACGCTTGCGCGTATTGCTCTCGCGTTTTCATGTCCCTTAATAAAAACGCCTCATTCTCGGCAATGACAAGATTGTCGCCTGTACGGAAACGTCTTTGTTTATGGGCGATAAATTCCGGCGTCCCGATAAAAGCCTGCGCCTCGGGCATTTCGAGCAGGCAATAAACATCGTAGTAGTGGCGCATGAAGTTAATCGGAAACTTCCCGCTTGCCTGCTGCTGGCGGAATTTCGTTGAAATGGTTTGCAGCTTTTCAACCAGAGTATAGCCGGGGTGGTAGCAAAGGACGCCTTGGGCGCGATTGTCGATCACTTCGACCTTTTTGCTGACGGCGGCATCATAGGCCCAGGAACTGATAAGCCTCGGCTGGTTTGGCGTCACATCGTCAAACCCGACTTCCAGCAAAATGCCTTCCTTGAGGTCAGGCACGGGTGCGGTTCCGCTATTATAATGTAAGCGGATTCCTCCGCTGCGATACTTCTCATCATCAAAAGCCGTATCCCGGTCAACCTGCCCAATTCCATCAATGGTTATTGTTCCGGCCAGCCAGTCATAAAATTGCTTCCGGCTCTCGCAATGGGCGGGTTTATCCTGATTGGAGCCTGTCTTGACATCCATGCCCGCTGGCGGCTCGATGCGGATATCAATGTCCTCAGAAAAGCGCCCGATAATTCCGTATCCTTTGGAAAGGGACGTTCCGCCCTTCAATTCAAAGGTCAGGCCCATTTGCTGCAAGCCGTAAAGCCCCTGCATTATCCAGTAGTCTTTTTCCACCAAGGCGGGATCAATGGACTTTTCCTGCGCCACAATACGGAGCAGGGCGGCGAAGTCCGGATGATTATGAAGATAATCAGGCATGGCCTACTGTACCGCCGCCCAATATGGCGGCAAAGAACTTCTTGGCGCGCGCGCCGCCATAGTTTTCAACGGCACTAAGGAGCGCCCTCCTGTCCATCGACAGGGCTTTTTCCTTGGCTAGGGACAGCACTCTTTCCCTGTCCTCGGCCAAACGGGTCAAATTATTAACGAGGTCAACCAGCAGGAATTCCCGGCTGTGCTTTAAGGGGAAATGGGGTTTCATGCGGAAGTCAAAGGCCCGCCCGCCCAGCTTAAAACGGCCATGCCGTTTGTGGTTATAGACCACCGTTTCATTATAAAGCTGCGTCGTGCCAACCCCGAGCGCGTTATAGGCATTGGGCGAGTTCAGCAGGAAACGATGGTCTTTCAGGAAGGCCTGCACCAGCGCCGCGTCATCCGCAGGCGCTTCCCCGAAGGCTGTTTGCTTCGGGACATAGTACAGGCCTCCGGCAAGCTTGGTCAGCTTGCCCTCGTCCAGCAATTGATGCACATGGCGATCAACGGCTCTCGACCATTTCTCAAGGTCAGAGCGCCGATAAACCTGACCGGGGCGCAGGTGGCTTTTGACTTCGTTTAGCGCCGACATGGGCCTAATCCTCCTATTTTCAATATAGCTGGGCTTGGCCTATTTTGCAAGTATTTTTATTAAAAAATCATGCAAACGGCTGATATTAAAAGGCATGGTTTGGGCTGGGTGGAGAGGCCAGTCTCCAAGTCCCGGTCGATGGGGGAAGGCAATGAAGTCCATTGCCTGTGGGGGAGATTGAAGCGCTCCCCCGCTGGCGCATTGCATCGGCCCACGGTGCATGGCGGAACGCCACAAGAGGCGGAGCGACTTATCGGTCGCGCTGGCTCTGGCACGGAAGCAACCCCAGCGATAACGCGCCGTGCGCGTTGGTCGCGGTGTCGGGTGCGGGAGTGCCAAGGGCATGATGCCAGGAGGAAGCCGGAAGGCTCTCCTCCTGGCCGTCATGCCTGCGCCGATCGCGGCAGCGTCGGCGCAATTCGGGAAGGGTCGCAACGGGAGGGGTAAACAGGCGGCTGCAAGCTGCGGCATTACCCCTCCTTTGCCAAGATAGGGATTGGGCGACGGAAAACGGCAGTTTACCGTAGCACAGTCCACATCTTGCCTGCCGCTGACTAATGATTTTAAATATTTTTTGGAATTTTATTACAGGCATTTTTGCCGAAGGTATCAGGCGCAAAACTGCAATATCGACGCGGTGAATCACTCAGCGGATTCACGCGCTTAATTAACTAAACGCTATAGCTGACTGATGTTCCTGCGTCAACTGTTCGGTGATGATTTTCGGTGCTTGCTGCGCTGCACCCTTCACGAAATTTTAATATCCAGTTAATGAACGGCTGGTACGATTCAAGGTATCAGAAGAAAGCAAAAAGACTCGGGAATTTTTAAGCCTTTTTAGGGACTGTTTTCAGGGTAATTTTATTGCACGGTGTTTTGTGCAACGCCCCCGCTTTTGCCTTCTTCTGCCGTACCGCAACTGCGTCGGGGGGACGCATGACGGAAGAAACGGACGATTACACGACACCTTTTTCCATGCGCCTGACGCGGGCGCAACGCCGGAAACTGGGCGAGGATGCCGCCCCGCTGCCTGTCGGGGAATACGTCCGGTCGCGCCTGTTCGATAATCCCACCCCCTTAAAAAGAACCTCCCGGCGACCTGTTCAGGACGAAAAAGCCTTGGTTCAGGTCTTGGGGGCGCTGGGCCGCTCCCGCCTGTCCTCGAACCTTAACCAGCTGGCAAGGGCCGTCCATAGCGGCTCTTTGCCCGTTACCCCTGAAACCGAACAGGCAATTATTAACGCCTGCGCCCAAATCAACGCCATGAGCGCGGAACTGGTTAAAGCCCTCGGCCTGCCGGAGGAGAAGAAATGATCCTCAAGGCCAGCCAGCGCGGGCGGTCTGCGGAACTCGCCGCCCACCTCCTGAACGGGGAAGAAAACGAGCATATTACCGTCCATGAAATTAGGGGTTTTGTCTCCGAAGACTTGGCCGAAGCCCTGCGCGAGGCCTATGCCATGAGCCGGGGTACGCGCTGCAAGCAGTTCTTGTTTTCCGTGAGCCTCAGTCCTCCTGAAACGGCAGATGTTTCGGTGGAGGACTTCGAGGCGGCTATCGAGGAAATAGAGAAGAAAATGGGGCTGATCGACCAGCCCCGTATCATCGTTTTCCACGAGAAAAACGGGAGGCGGCATTGCCACGCCGTCTGGTCGCGGATTGACACGGAAAAGCTGGTGGCGGTCAACCTCGCCTATTTCAAGCGCAAGCTCACAGAAATCTCAACCATGCTGTTCCTCAAGCATGGCTGGAAACTGCCAAAGGGGTTTAAGCGCAAGGCCGATAAAAGCCCCCTGAATATGACGCGGCAGGAATACCGCCAAGCCAAGCGGCTTTTGGAAGACCCCCAAGCCCTCAAGATGATGTTTAAGGGGGCATGGGAACAGTCGGATTCCAAGGAAACCTTCGCCCGTGCGCTACAGGAAAACGGCTTCCTGCTGGCGCGTGGCGATAGTCGCGGCTTTGTGGCCGTGGACATTAAAGGCGGCGTCTATTCTCTCAGCCGCTGGATTGATATTGGCACGCGGGATTTGAAAGCACGCCTCGGGATGCCTGAAAACCTGCCCGATATCGGGCAGGCAAAGACGTACCTGGCTTCCCGCATGACCGAAAACCTCACCCGCTACATCGCGGAAGCCAAGACGCAAGGCGCGGAAAAGCGGACTCCGCTGGTGCAGGAACTTCGAATCCTTGTCACAAGCCAGCGGAAGGAACGGCAAAACCTGATCGAAGCCCAGCAAACGCGATGGGTGCAGGAAACCCGCCAAAGGACGGCACGTTTAAATACAGGCGTGGCGGGAGTATGGCAGCGCGTTACAGGCGAGTACCAGAAGATCAGGGCAATCAACGAGGTCGAAACCAAGGCAGGACTTGCCCGCGACCAGAAGGAGCTACATAACCTTATCCGCTCTCATCTTCTGGAGCGGCAACACTTACAAAAAACAGTCCTGTTTTATCGCGATGAACACCGCGTAGAGGTGTTCCGGCTGCGGCAGGAAATCGCAAGATATGTCAGTACGGCCACAGAACCGCCGCAGCCCGCCGCGCAAGCGGCGGCGGGAAAACTGCCGCTGGCGGCTCAAATCGCCCAGCTAGAGGGCAAAATCAGCCTGCTTCCGGCTGATTTTCTGCGGCAGGAACTCGCCAGATACACGCCTGCCGCCACAGAAGCCCTGCCGCCTGCCGTGGCAAAAGCGGATAGCGTTGCCACGGTCGAAAAAGCGCCGCTGGCGGCTCAATTGGCGCAGATTGAAACCAAGATTGCGCTGCTGTCGGGCGATATGACCCTCCTGCAAGCCTCGCTGGAAAGTAACCTCCTGTCGGATGAAATGCGCGGTCGTATCCGGCGCATGATCGAGAAAACGCTGGAAGCGTTGCAGATTAAAGTTATCGAAACAAAGACCGAAGAACAAAAGGCGCAGGAAAAAACCAAGGAATACCAAATCAAGCAGGCTGAATTTAACCAGTATGTGCAGCGATATGCCGAATTGCAGATAAAAGTCGAAGCGGAAAGGCGACAGCAGGAAGCAAACCGCCAGTTCTACAGCCTCATCAACAACATGAGCTACGCCCTGAACGGACTCCCCAACTGGCAAGTCCGCGTCATGATGCCGCCACCGGAAAGGCAGTTGGACGAAACCGCCTATGTCCAGAAGGTCGTCCTTCAGCGCGACACCGCGCAGCTTATTCAGCGCGTCCTTTACTCTGCGGAAAACGAAAGCCTTGTTTCCCGCCGTCCGCCCATAGACCCCAAGACCGCCGTTCCTGCCTTGCGGCAGAACGTGCTTGAGGTCAAGGAAATGATGGCGCGGGCGGGCTTGCGCCCGCCTTCGGGCGGCGGCGGCAACAGCCGCGTGGCGCCCGCCACCATCCGCATGACTGCGGCAACGTCCTTAAAAACAACAACCAAGTTTAACCAGAAGCGATAGAGGGGAAATATCAGCATGACATGGGAACAATCAAAAGGCGACTTGCTCGAGTCCGATGTCGTGGAATGGGTAGAGGCGATATGGTCGCCCAATAAGTTCAAGAAACGCAAAAGCAGGCCGTGGGGAAAACAGAAGGTTATCGCTCAAATCAACAGCATTGAGGGCGATTTTGTGAAACTGACGGTGCTGAAGGCGGCAGTCATAGAAAATATCATCGGCTCTGAACTCAGGCCGCATAAAGTCGGCACGACGATTACTAAGAAGCGTCAAACACTTCTCCGGGGCAATCCCGAGCGACTTCATTGGAGCGAGGAAGATGTACGCGCTGCGCTCTTGTCGCAGCACCGCTCCCCCTGAAAACCCATTTCATAAAATGCGAAGGCCGCTGCCGGGTTTTGCCGGCAGCGGCCTTCGCCCGTTTCCGGTAACATCCTGTAAATTAAATCTTTGCGAGACGGTCAGCGCAAAGGGATTCATCGGTGTCCTCTTGCTTGTCTTCGCGGTTGTTCGGCTTTATCAGAACCTTCGCGCTGATAAGCGCCTGTGCCATCTCCTTCGCCACCTTCTCGATAGGCCAGCGCGGTGGCTCGTAAAGGAATGCGGAAACCTCAGCGGTATAACCTTGTTGCCGAATATGGTCTTGTACGTATTTGGAATATTCAAAAAGCAAACGCCCCAACTCCAAAGCGACAAGGTTTCCTTGACTCTTATCTTCTCTCGCGGCACGAATTTGAGTTTCGGTGAGGCCGCGAAATTGCAGCTTGGGTTCAAGTAAATCGGGGATCATTGCGAATCTCATTTTTTAAAAATGGCCTTCATTTTACAAAATTCGGGGGGGGGTAAATCTATTTCCTTGCGTGGCAGGCATCTATTTCGCACTAATTTGCCATATTGTTTTATTCTTGCAGATACTACTAAAGCTAGCGCCCCGCAGCCATTTGGCTGCGGGGCGCATTTATTTGGGCTTTAGGAACATCTGTAAACTAGCCTCGTCCCTGCGATGGTGATTTCCGAGTAGTCATAGCCGAGGTCACGCGCTATCGCGTCATAGTCCAGATAGTTGGCGATAGCCTTGGGGATTTCCCCATAAAGCCCCTCGTCAACAAATTGCTCCGCGAGTTCCTTGAGGCTGTCCACTTCGTAAATGTCCACTTCAAAGTCGTCGGGGCTGTTCTTGTCGAAGTCGAAGCTATAGCCACTCTCGCCCACGGCGATAATGACTTTTCGCTTCTCGTCCTCGCTCCATTCGTCACAGGCTTCCAGATATTTACCAAAGGTCGCCTGATTAACGCTTAAAGCGGTGAACAGCTTGCAATCAATGTCCTCCCCGTCAATAAACTGCAATTCGTATTCCTCGACAATCCCGCCAAAGTCGTTGCGGTTCTTCGCGGCTTTCTGCTCGTATTCTTCGAGCGTATTGAAGTAAAATCCAGTCGCGGAAATATCATAGGGCTGCGCGTATAACTGTGTCATTTTTTTCTCCCTTATTCGCTGTCCAGCAGCTTGAAAAGCCAAGTGTCTAAATCCGAGGCGCGGTTGAAGTCGTCGCGGATTGGCTCTCGCTTCCAGAAGTTCGTGTTTTGTAAAGTTTCCTGTTGCATGGCTGCCCCCTTCACGCTGCTTGCTGAAAGTCTGCCGACAGCATCACATCAACAAAGTTCGCTGCTCCCCCTGCGGAACGGATAACGGCAAGGGGCAAAGCATCGTTGATAAGGCTGCGGCTGTTCTCGGTGTTGGTCACTTTCAGGCTTGCGTATGCTTCCCCTGTGATGCGGGAAAGAACGGGATTCGGCTCCAAGCTGATTTCCAGCGTGAGGCCATTCCATGCCATCGTTTCGTTTTCGGTTTTCATTTTCTGCTCTCCTTCTTGGTTGTTTGCAGGTCGCGTATGCGACCTGAACGCCAAGCGGCGAGCGCAACGGGGGAGGCAACAGACAAGCAGAAAATGAGCAATAAAATCTGTCGTTTTGGAGGCAATGCGCTCGCATTGCCTCGGCTCTAAACGCAATTTTCTTGCCTCATTTTGTACTTGGCGGTTGTCGGGGGCTGCCCCCTCCTAAAATTTGCATCCACATTTTCTTGCGAAAGCGATTGAAACCCGAATGGGCGAAGACTCCGCAGGAGGCTTCGTGAGCCTGCGAATAAAGCGCGGTGCGCTGCTGGCAGCGCATTTGCCATGACTTACGCTTGTCTGTTTTCTAAGTCGTGTCAGTCGCCTGCGGTCAAGTTAATCCGCTGGTTCTGGCTCATCGTCCGGCATCTGCCCATGAAACTGTTTGTTCCCCTTACGCTGCAACTGTCCAGCGTTCCTAAGTTGCGTCAAAGGGTGCTGCCCTACGCAGTTTCTTTGCTCCTGTATTTCTGGCCGCTGTCGGCCTTCTTATTCTGCATCCTGGCATCTGTTCGCCTTAATGCCCGCAATCCCTAAAGGGCTTCTCCATAAGTGTTCCGCCGAGTGCTGGCAGTCGATACGAGCTGCTCAGTCCGCGTCATGAAGGCCGCGATGGTCGCGGTCAGTAAGACAGGAGCGAAACATGACGTACATCATCACGACGCAGGAACTCGAACACTTGAGCGAGGCGGAACTGCACCAGAAGTTTCACGCGATACTGAGCGATCTCGCCCGCCGCAATCTGGCGGCGGCGGATTGCCCGCTGACGACGGTGACACTCGAAAACATCCGGCGCGCAATTCAGCGCAAACGGGCGCGCGCGCCTCGCCCGCGCTTCTGACGCAGGCTCAACGCAAGGTGCGCTGCACATCGCGCACCTTGCGGGGTTCAAAGCCCTTGACAGAATCTGTATATTTCCATTATTCTGGAAGTATGGACATTCAAGAAGCAATCATCGCGTTTGACGCATTATCTCAGGAAACCCGCCTTAAAGTGTTCCGGCTGCTGGTCGAACATGGCACGGAAGGGGCTGCCGCTGGCACACTCAGCGACAAGCTGGGCGTTCCCGCCAATACCTTGTCTTTCCACCTCTCCCACATGAGCAATTCGGGGCTGGTGCTTTCAAAGCGCGAGGGCCGCTCTATCATATATACCGCCAATTTCGAGTTCTTTTCTGGCCTCATCCGCTACATGGTCGAAGACTGTTGCAGCGTCGAATTTGCCAGTATCCGCGACGACAAGAAGAAAGGGTGCAGCGTGATCGAGCTTTCAAACTGCTGCGCTCCAACAAAAAAGGAGAAAAAATCATGAAACGGCTTCATATCCATGTGGGTGTCGAAAACCTTGACCAGTCTATCCGTTTTTATAGCGCCCTGTTCGGCGCTGAACCTGTCAAAACGAAGCCCGACTATGCCAAGTGGATGCTCGACAATCCCCATGTAAACTTTGCCATTTCCACCAGAACCGGAGATACTGGCGTAAACCACCTCGGGATTCAGGTGGATGAAGAAAGCGAATTGACCGAATTGCGCGACCGCCTGAAAAAAGCCGATATGTCGGTAGTAAACGAGGGCGAAACCGTCTGTTGCTACGCCCGCTCGGAAAAATCGTGGGTACACGACCCCTCCGGTATTCCTTGGGAAGCTTACCGCACGATGGAAGATGCCGAAATCTTCAAGGCTGAGAAGACAGAGGCAAGTGGCGGCTGTTGCGCTCCCGAAGCTGACTCCGCTTCCTGCGCTCCACAGGCTAAAACCGGAAGCTGCTGCTAATGTCTGCCGCACCGCTGAAAGTCCTTATCCTTTGCACAGGCAATTCCTGCCGCTCGATCTTGGGCGAAGCCCTGTTTAACCATCTCGGGCAGGGGCGCGTTACGGCCGTCAGCGCGGGAAGCAAGCCCACAGGCCAAGTCCATCCCAAAAGCCTCGCCCTGTTACAATCCAAGGGGATTTCAACGGCGGGTTTCCGCAGCAAGTCTTGGGATGAATTTGCCGATAAGCCTTTAGACGTTGTGATTACCGTCTGCGATAGCGCAGCGGGCGAAGCCTGTCCTGTTTTCTTCGGTGCGCCTGTCAAGGCGCATTGGGGCGTTTCCGACCCCGCCCATGCCACAGGCACGGAAGCGGAAATCTTCGCGGCTTTTGAAGGCGCGTATAAAACCCTTGAGGCGCGTATCAAAGCCTTCCTCCGGCTTCCGCCTGGACTGGCGAAGGATGAGCTGTCCAAGCACCTCCGCGTGATCGGGGAAACCGTCACATGAGCAAGCCCGCGCCTCTGTCAAAGCGGCTTGCTGCGGAAGGCATGGGAACCGCCTTTCTGCTCATGGCGGTGATCGGCTCGGGCATCATGGGCGAGAAGCTGGCGGCGGGTAATACCGCCATCGCCCTTCTTGCCAACAGCATCGCCACAGGCTGCGCCTTGGCGGTGCTTATCCTGATATTCGCGCCCGTTTCAGGGGCGCATTTCAACCCCGCCGTGACGCTCTGCATGGCGTTACAGAAGAAAATCGCCAAGCGTGACGCGCTGGCGTATATCGCCGTCCAGATTGCCTCCGCCATTATCGGCGTGGCTTCGGCTCATTTGATGTTCGGTGAACCCCTGCTGTTCGCTTCTGAGAAAATCCGCACAGGCGGCGGGCAATGGTGGAGCGAGTTTATCGCTACCTTCGGGCTGCTCATGGTGATTTGGGGCTGCGTGAAACAGAACCTTCCCGCCGTGCCGCTGGCGGTCGCGGCTTATATTACGGCGGCTTACTGGTTTACGGCTTCTACGTCCTTCGCTAATCCTGCCGTCACCATTGCGCGGGGTTTCAGCAATACCTTTGCGGGTATCAGACCGGAAGATGTTTTGCCCTTCATTCTCGCGCAAGTCGCTGGCGCGTTGGCGGCGACTATGCTGCTGCGCTGGCTGATCAAACCCTCATAAGCTACGACGATGCGTCAGGGATTAATAAGTTAGTGCGCTGGCTACGCCCTGTTCAGGGCGTTTCACGCCACCATGACAGACGTTCATCTGTCATTGCGTCCGTGAGGCAGTCGGTCGTTCGACCTTTATGCTCCACGGAAAACGCGCCGTTGTTCATCGGCTGCGAAGAATAAGATTTAAAGGAACAATAGGAAATGGCGGACAGGGTGGGATTCGAACCCACGTTAGGCTTGCACCTAAATCGGTTTTCGAGACCGACGCCTTCAACCACTCGGCCACCTGTCCAGCTTGCATTTCTATGGTTGATGATAGAAAAATAGGACGTATCCCTGCGGCCTCATAAGAGCGCAGCAGGGGCTTTTATAAGCGGTTAAGCGCGATTCTTCAAGAATTAGTTTCCTCTTTGTTTTTATTGCTCTTTTTAGTGATTTTTCTGACGTTGATTTTTGCCGCATCTAGGTAATTTTTAAGATGGATAGCGTAGAAATCATGGATCATTTTAACGCTTGTGCGGCAGTTTTTAGCAATTTGATAAATGTCTGCCCCATCCATGAGCCGTAGGCAGATGTAAGTATGGCGCAAGCTGCCAGCAGTTCTGACATTGCCATCCCTGTCGAACTTCAGCTTCAAATGAACTAGGACTTTGTTAAGTACAACGCGGGGAGTCCTACCGAAGATTTTATCGGTAGGCTGACCGTTATGCCTTTTACGCATACGCTGGAAGGGATAGACCGCGCCCTTCGTGCTTTTGCAAAAGCCTACGCCGCGCTTTCCGCGCACTTCAATTTCAAGTATGCGCTCACCAGTAGCTTGGTCTTTCACGATCTTTACGTCCCTGTATTCAAGGATTGCGGCCTCGTCAGCCCGCAAACCTGTGTTACCCATGAACAGGACGTAATCGTGCAAGTCCTCCCAAACATATTTATAGCGTTCATTGTATTTATCCTTGGGGGGATTTTCAGAGCGTTTGCGTGTTTCTTCGTAAAGCGTTTCGTATTCTTCTTTGGAGAACCAAGCACGATGCTTTACTTTCCCTGATGTTTTGTAGGGGGCGGAAATATTTGGTACGAATTGAAGCCAGCCATAGTTATGCGCTGTCTTGAGAACCATGCGCAAAGTTACAGTCTCATGATGAAGAGTGCTGCGCCCAGGCTTCCGCCCCCTGTGACCAATCGTTCTGCGTCTAATGCGGTATTCGTTGACCAGACCCGCGTTAATTTCACTTACGGGCTTGTCACCGAAGAACGGCAGAAGGTGAACCTCAATCCTCATTCGGTGTTGCCAAGTCCACTCCTTGCTTCTCTGCCCCTCCGTCATGATTTCGTATTCGGCTAAGAACTTCTCCGCCGCTTCCTTGAAAGTCGGGGTAGAGGGTTTAGCGACGTTCTCAATGATGATTGTCGGAGCCTGATTGAACGGCTGCGGGGAGTTCCTTGGTGGGAAAATTTCAGATGGCTGGATGGCAGGGGCATCCTGTGGAACGGGCTGCGAGGCGGTAGCAGGGGTGATTACATTAGGTTGAGGAATAACCGCCGGAAGATTTACTTTAGGCTCGAACCTTTCCAGAAGTCGGGAAGTTCTCGCGTTACGGTTTCTCCGTACTGAATCTGCATAGGCAATCATGTACCATTCTCTGGCAAATTCCTTTGCCATAGTCAGGGTTTCTTCCTTGGTGGAGGTACGGTGATTTTGACCGTCCATGTAGGTAGAGCATTGCCAGAATCTGCTCTCCTCGCGCTTATAGAGTTGGACTTTGCCATCCATAATGCTGTGGGTTTCGACATTCATTTCGGCGGTCATGGTGACACTCCTGCATCGAAAAGTGTGTAACACATGTGTAAGTATACTACGGAAAAGTTAAAGAACTTAACCGTTTGATATGTATTGGTAATTTTATGGTGTGATTTGAAGTTAGTAGCTTTCAAGACTAGCGCCTTCAACCGCTCGGCCACCTGTCCATTTCGACGGAAGGCACTATAACAAAAAGCGGCGATTCCCCCAAAGTTTTTGTTTGCGGTGTCCGGCATGGGCATTATTTCTAGTAATTATAAGGGCTTGCCGAATTTCAAAGGCTTTTGCGGGGGCGAGCGTCTAAACTGTATCGTGGTTTTGAGATGCTGCCTGCCTGAAAGGAAACTCCATGCCCTGCCGTTTTTATGCCTTTACCCTTTTGGCGGCGTTGTTGCTGCTTGCGGCACCAGCGCAGGCGTGCCGGTTTATTCCGCAAGACCCGGCGGTGCTGGCGGCGGCGGCGAAGGTCGCGTTTATCGGCACCATCCGGACGGATGAAGTGGGGCTGATTTTCTTTCACGTTGAAAAGGGCATCAAGGGGGTGAAGGACGGTGATGAATTCACCGTCGAGATGGGAAAATCAAGCTGCGATATTCGTTTTGAGGTGGGGCAGCGCTGGCTGTATCAGGGGCAGATGCAAATGTCCGGCTCCCGCATGCTGCGGGATGAATACGGGCGCGACATGGTTGATAACATGGCCTATGCGGCAAAGACCTATGGCGCAGATGCGCTGAAGGGCGGGGAGCGTGTGGATGCCACGCTGGAGCCCACCTGCGCCCCGTGGGATGGCGCGGCGTTTTCGCTGAAACTTGCGGGCGGTACAATCGCCACGGTCTATGACAGCCTGACGAAGCTGGAGGAAAAACCGGCGACTGCCGTTGCCGTCTACCCGCTGGATGGCAAGCCGGAGCATGGCAAGGGCACCCTGTATAGCGGCATGTGCAGGGATCGCGGGGAGATTGAATGCAGGGCGCAGACTGGCATGCTCTCCATCGGCAGCTTTGATTCTGCGGGCGGTACGGGCATGCTGGATATTCAAGAGGGCGAACATTCGTCGCGCATCGTTTTCAAATTCACGCGCGTGAACAGGAAAGTGATTTGCGGTTAAGGATAAAACGCGCAGCAAAAAGCCCGCCGGTTGACTGGCGGGCTTTTTTATTTGGTCATCCCGTCGCGGGAATTATTTTTGCGTTTCAAGCCATTTGATGATGGCCGCGCGCTCTTCCGGCTTTTTCAGGCCGACGAAGGTCATCTTGGTGCCTTCGATGGTTTTCTTGGGGCTCCACAGGAAGTGGTTGAGGGCATCAACATCCCACTTTTCGCCTTTGTGGGACTTCATGCCGTCGGAATAAGAATAGTCATCTTTGTGGGCGTGGATGTTGCCGAAGATGCCGAACAGGTTGGGGCCGACCTTGTTGGGGCCGCCCTGCTCGAAGCTATGGCAGGAGGAGCAGACCTTGGAAATTTTTTCGCCCAGCGCGAGGTCGGCTTTATCAACGTCGATCGGCTCGGGGCCGGTTGCGGCGGCGGGGCCGGCGGCAGCGCCTGTGTCTTCGGCAACGGCGATTTCAAACGCGTTTTTTTCCAGCGGTTCGGAATGATACGCTTCATGGGCGACGAACCACGCCAGCCATGCGACGATACCGGCGGACAGGACGGCGGCGAAGATTTTATTGAATTCCATGCTCATGGCAGGCAAGTCCCTTATTGTTCTTTTTATTGGTTACAATCTAGCCGTTTTTACGGGCGGAATCTACCAGTTTGCGTTCGTTAACGATGGGTTCGACAGGCTGGATATCCACATCCCAGGGGAAGTAGATCCAGGTATCCTGGCTGACCCAGGTGACATAAGTATCCACCAGCGGCTCGCCGGCGGGTTTTGCGTAAACGGTGGCAAGGTGCGCCTTGGGCAGCATTTTACGGATGAGCTTGGCAGTATTGCCGCTGTCCACAAGGTCATCAATGACCAGCCAGCCGGTGCCGTCGCCCACGAGGTCTTCGGAAATGTTTTTAAGGATTTTCAGCTCGCGCTGCGCCTTGTCATCGTAGCTGGAAATGCCGATGGTTTCGACGACTTTGATATCCAGCTCGCGGGCCACGATACCGGCGGGAATAAGACCGCCGCGGGTGATGCCGATGATGCCTTTCCAGCTGTCGCTTTTTTCAACCAGCCGCCATGCCAGCGCCTTGCAGTCGCGGTGGAACTGGTCCCAGGAAACGAGAAAACGCTTAGGCGCGGGTGAATCAGCCACGGGGGAACTCCTGTTTTTTTACAAGGCTATATATACAGGACTGGGGCAGGGCAAGAAAAGACTTCAACGCGCTTTAAGAAATTTCGCTATAGGCCTTTTGGCGGACTTTGTTATAAATGTTCAACCGGAGGCGTAAGAGCAACACAATCCGGACCAATAAAGGGCTGATTAAGGCATCATTATGGCTATTGAATCATGGCTTCTCCCGTCCATCATGGCCCTCTGCATCTGGGGCATAACGGCTTTTTTGCCGAAGCTGGCGCTGCGCAGCCTTACGCCGCTGCATACCATCGTCTATAACGCGTTCTTCTTTTTTGTTACCGCTTCGCTGGTGCAGGTGTTTTTCGGCGGGCCGGAATTTTTGTGGGCCGGCGTGCGCTTTGCGCTTTGCACGGGTGCCTGCGGCACCATCGGCCAGTTGCTGTACCTGATTGCGCTGAAGCGCGGCCCGCTGACGTATGTATCGATGATTTCATCGCTCTATCCGCTGGTGGCAACTGTACTGGCGTTCTTTATTCTGCATGAACCGATGAGCCCGCGGCAGTGCTGCGGCGTGGCGCTGGGCATTGCATCCATTATCTTGCTTGTGGTGGCGCATGATAAACCCGCCTGAAAACCAAACAACGCCAACGCCGCTGCAGGCGCAGGTTGAAAAGCACTGGCTGGTGCCAACTGTTGGCGCGCTTCTGGTCTGGGGCTTTTGGGCCTTCCTGCCGAAAATGGCGCTGCAATCCATGCAGCCGCATAGCGTCATCATGTATGAATCGCTGGGCAACATGCTGGTGGCGCTGCCTATTCTGGTGCATCAGCGCTTCCGCCTGCAGGTGAACAAGCGCGGCATTTTTATTGTTGGCATCACAAGTGTGCTGACGGTTTTTGCGATCCTGTCATATTTCTATGCGCTGCGGCACGGCACTGTTTCCGTCGTCGTCACGCTGACGGCCATGTACCCCGTAATCGCGCTGGTGCTGGCGGGCGTGGTGCTGAAGGAGAGGTTGAACCGCATCCAGTATTTTGCTGTATTTCTGGCCATGGTGGCCATTCTGCTGCTGGCGATACCTTAAAAAAACCGGTATTTACCGGCTCTTCAGCCTTTTACGGTATGCTGTAGGCATGATTGAATCCCTTACATTCATGGGCAAGGAAATTACCGACGCCGAGCGCGAAAAAGTGGCGAAGGTCTTTGACGAGAAAATCGACGATCTCGAGCTGTTCAAGGCGATATTGACGGTTTCCATGCAGCCCGAATATTTAGTCGCGCGCGGTGCATTCACCAAGGCACTGAAGAACGGCTATTGCGGCTATGCGGAAGGCGGCAGGGCGGCCAAAAAGCTCATCCGCCTGACGCGCCGCAAGCTGGGTTACAAATATACGGCTGGCGACCGGCTTGGCGGTGCCGCCAAAGCCGTGCGCAATGTGGATGGCAAGGGCGCCGGGCTTTCCATCATCGCATCCATCCGCAGCATCGTGACATGGATACGCGGGGAAGAAGATTAAGCGGCTTCGTGTAAATCCCAATGCGGTGCCCAGTCGGGGTTGATCAGGCGGCCGCCGGGGTGGGCGAGGGCGTGAATTTTGCGCATATCTTCCGTCGCCAGTTCAAAATTGAAAATGTCGAAGTTCTCGCGGATGTGCTTTTCGCTGCCGGCCTTCGGAATGGCCACCACGCCCTGCTGTTGCACCAGCCAGCGCAGGCAGATTTGCCCGACGCTGCGGCCGTATTTATGCGAGATGGTTTCAAGCGCCTGCTCGTGGTTGATCTTGCCGCGCGCAAGCGGTGAATAGGCGGTGAGGAACATGTTTTTAGACTGCAAGTAATCCAGCACGGGGCGCTGCGACAGGAAGGGGTGGTATTCCACCTGGTTCGTCGCAATGGGCGCTTCCAGCTGTTCCGCCACTTCCTTCATTTGCGCGACCGTGAAGTTGGAAACGCCAATCAGCTTCGTCAGCTTCTCCGCCTGCACTTTTTTAAGGCCGGACATTTGGTCTGCGAACGGCACTTCTTTGACTGGCCAATGGATCAGCAGCAGGTCAACATAGTCGGTGCCGAGCTTTTTGAGCGATACGTCGAGGGAGCGCTGGAGCGCGCCGTCGCGCACGTTTGACATCCAGATTTTGGTGGTGAGGAAAATATCTTCACGCTTCACGCCGCTTGCCTTGATGCCGGCGCCGACCTGTTCTTCGTTCTCGTAAATCTGCGCGGTGTCGATGTGGCGGTAACCGACCTCAAGCGCCTTGGCGACGCCTATTTCGCAATCCTTGTCGCGCAGCTGCCAGGTGCCAAACCCGAGGGAGGGGACTTTAGTACCGTTGAATTCGACATGGATCATGGCGGGAACCTCGTGATAGCTGGCGTGATTAAAACTGACCTGATTAAAATAAGCCCATCGACGCAAAAAACAAACTTTTTTATGCGGAAAAACCGGCGGGTTTCTTTTTGAACGATGGCGGCTTTAGCGGACGTACGCCGCGGGTTGTGCCGCTGGCGACGCCTGCGGCAACGGCGTTCAGTTCATTGTCGCGGCGTGCCTGTGCGGCTTTTGTAAACAGGCTGTGAATTTCACGTTCGTTGCGCTTGATATTTTCGGGCGGGCCGCTGGCGGGAATTTTTGCGCCGCGCTTCAGCAATGCGGCCACGTTTTCGCTTTTGCCCTCAAACGATGCAAACGACAGCGGCGTGCCGTTGTTCCATTGTGGCTGGTCAATATTCGCCCCCTTGTCGAGAAGGTAATGCACCATCTCCACCGGCCCGCGTTCCGCCGCGATAATCAGCGGGGTGTTTTTGTTGTTGAAGTACGACCAGTTGACCGCTTCCGGATGCGCATCGATGATATGCTTTACCCCCGCCATATCGCCCGCGCCCGCTTTTTCCAGCAGGTCGAGGACTTCTTCGTTGGTCGGGTCATAGGGGCCAAACGTCGTCATGATGTGCGGCAGAATACACGGCAATGCAGAATTTTTCAAGCAGCCAACATCTATCCTATTGATATTGCTTAAAAGTTAGTGCGCGTCTGCCCAGTTCATGCCCCAGCCGGCTTCCACCAGCAGCGGTACGGAAATGCCGGGCCCGGCGTTTTGCATGATAGTCGTGACCAGCTTTTCGGTTTCTTCTTTTTCCGCGACCGGCACTTCAAACAGCAATTCGTCATGCACTTGCAACAGCATGCGCGCGCCAAGGCCTGCTTTATCCAGCGCGGGTTTCAGCGCGACCATGGCGCGTTTCATGATGTCGGCGGCGGTGCCTTGCAGCGGCGCGTTAATCGCCGCGCGCTCTGCGCCCGACCGTAGCGCCATGTTTTTGTCGTTGATGCCGCGAATGAAGCATTTGCGGCCGTACAGCGTTTTCACGTAGCCGTGCTTGTGCGCATATTCCTTCGCCGCATCCATGAATATTTTAAGTTCGGGGAAGCGGGCAAGGTATTGCTTGATGTAGGCGGATGCCTCCGCTGCCGGAATGCCCAGCTGGCGCGACAGGCCAAAGCCCGAGATGCCATAGATGATGCCGAAGTTAATCGCTTTCGCGTTGCGGCGAATATCCGCCGTCATGCTTTCCATCGGCACGCCAAAGACCTGGCTGGCGGTCACGGCGTGAATGTCCACGCCGTCGTGGAAGGCCTGCTTCAGCGCTTTGATATCTGCAAGTTCGGCAGCAAGGCGCAATTCAACCTGCGAATAGTCGACGGACAGCAGCTCGTAACCATCCGCCGGCACAAAGGCGCTGCGGATTTTTTTGCCGTTCTCGCTGCGGATCGGAATGTTCTGCAGGTTCGGGTCCGACGATGACAGGCGGCCGGTATTGGTGCCCGCAAGGGAGAATGAAGTATGCACGCGGCCGGTTCTGGCATCAATCGCTTCGGGCAGCGCATCCGCATAGGTGCTCTTCAGCTTTGACAGGCCGCGCCATTCCAGCACCTTGGTCACAACTTCGTTGCCTTGCTCCGCCAGTTCTTCAAGCGCGGACGCGCTGGTGGACCAGCTGCCGTTCTTCGTCTTTGCGCCGCCGGGCAGGCCGAGGGAGCCGAACAGCACGTCGCCCAGTTGCTTGGGCGAGCCGATGTTGAAGCTGTGGCCGCTGGTTTTGTGAATATCGGTTTCAAGCGCCATGATCTGCGTTGAAAATTCATTCGACAGCTTGCGCAGAATGTTCAGGTCAACCTTGATGCCGGCAAACTCCATGTCGGCAATAACCGGCACCAACGGGCGTTCCATGGTTTCATATACCGTCGTCATCTGCTCGACCGGCAGGCGCGGCTTGAACAGGCGGTGCAGGCGCAGGGTAATGTCGGCATCTTCCGCCGCGTAGTCGAGCGCTTTGTCGAGCGGCACAAGGTCAAACGTGATTTGCGCCTTGCCGCTACCGCAGACTTCTTCAAACGTAATAGTCTTGTGGTTCAAAAACAGCCCGGCCAGTTCATCCATGCCATGGCCATGCAGCGAACCGTCAAGGGTATAGGACAGCACCAGCGTATCGTCGATGGGCGCAACGCGCACGCCATAGTGCAGGAACATCTGCAGGTCATACTTGGCGTTGTGCGCGACTTTTAAAACCGACGGGTCTTCCAGCAGCGGCTTCAAAATGGCAATGGCGCGGTCGACGGGGATTTGTTTCAGCGCAGGCGCGGCCTTTTTTTCCTGCATTGAAAAATCAAAGCTTTCGGCATAGCCGGACGGGTCGCGGTGCTGCAGCGGAATGTAGCAGCCGTTGCCGGGCGCGGTGGAAAGGGAAATGCCGACCAGCTTGGCGCTGGCGGGCGTTAAATGCGTCGTTTCGGTATCGAAGCAGACGGTGCCGGCCTCCATCGCGCGATCAACCCAGCGCTGCAGCGCGGTTTCATCCTGCACCAGTTCGTAGGTGGCTTTGGGGGCGGGCGCCGGAACTATTGTGAGCGCGTCGGAATTTGCCGCATCGGCATTCGCGGGGGCAGATGACAGCACGTGGCCGCCGCCACTGACGGGCGCCTTGTCTGAAAATTGTTTTTCCATGCGGGCCAGCACGCTTTTAAAGCCTTGGGTGCGCAGGAAGTCCAGCAGCTTGTCGCGGTCGGGGTTTGCAATTTTAAGGCTCTCGATGGATGACGGTACATCGACATGCGCATCAAGCGCCACAAGGCGTTTTGAAATGCGCGCGGCATCGGCGTTGTTCACCAGCGTTTCGCGGCGTTTCTGCTGCTTGATTTCACCGGCGCGGGCCAGCAGGGTTTCAAGGTCGCCATATTCGTTTATCAGCTGAGCTGCGGTTTTAATGCCAATGCCGGGTACGCCCGGCACGTTGTCGGTCGCATCACCCGCAAGGGCCTGCACATCCACCACGCGGTCGGGGCGCACGCCAAATTTTTCCAGCACGTCGTCTTCGCCGATGTATTTGTACTTCATCGGGTCATACATGCGCACGCCGGGGCGCACCAGTTGCATCAGGTCCTTGTCGGACGAGACGATGGTCACGTGCTGCCCGCGCTCCACCGCAAGGCGCGCATAGGTGGCGATAAGGTCGTCGGCTTCAAACCCTTCCATTTCAATGGCGGGGATGGAAAAGGCGTTGGTGGCCTCGCGGATAATGGCGAACTGCGGGCGCAGGTCTTCCGGCGGTTCTTCGCGGTGGGCTTTATATTCAGGGTAAATGTCGTTGCGGAAGTTTTTGCGCTTGGCATCAAAAATAACGGCAATGCCCGGCACGTGCATGTCGGTGATCAGCTTGACCAGCATATTGGTGAAGCCCAATACGGCGTTGACGGGCGTGCCATCGGGCCTGCTCAACGGCGGCAGGGCGTGATAGGCGCGGAAGATAAAGCCGGAGCCATCGACAAGAAAAAGCTCGTTGTTACGGTCTTGTTCGTTCATGGGGGCCGCCCGCTTGAAAACTGATGTGCTGATCATGGCCGAGAATGCCCGAATATGGTATTCAAAGTCCAGCGCCTTCACCACCTGCAAAGCCGGCTACTTGGCGCTTGTGGATAACATGCGCGTCCGTTAAATTTAAGGTGTAAGTTTTTCAAGGCCGTAGCTGCTTTGGCTGCGTTAGCGAGGGTGGAAAAGACCATGCACGGCATTAACCCGAACGACCCCGGCAATATAATTGATTGGGGCAAAACCTCCGCCGATTATGCCGTTTACCGCAACGGCCAGCCGGATAGTTTTTTCGAACGCATGCGCGCCATGAATATCGGCCTGCGTGACCAGGTCATGCTGGATCTGGGCACCGGCACGGGCGCGCTGGCACGCCGCTACGCGCAGCGCGGTGCCGCCGTTTCCGGCATTGACCCGTCTGAAGGACAGATTGAAGCCGCAAAGAAACTGGCGCAGGCCGAGCGCCTCAACATTGACTTCCGCGTCGGCGTTGCCGAAAGCCTGCCGTTTGACAGCCATTCGTTTGATGTTGTCACGGCCAACCAGTGCTGGCTTTACTTTGATGCCAATGCCGCCATACGGCAGGTGAAGTGGGCGCTTAAGGACGGCGGCCTGCTGGTGACCAGCCATTGTTCATGGCTGCCCGTTGCAGGTTCGGTCGCGCAAAAGACCGAGGCGCTGGTGCTGGCCCATAACCCGAACTGGACGGCCGCCGGCTGGGATGGTTTTATTCCCCCCATGCCGTATTGGGCGGAGGGTGAATTCCGCCTGCGGGGCATGTTCTATTACGATGAAGAAATTCCCTTCACGCATGACAGCTGGCGCGGGCGCATTCGCGCCTGCCGCGGTGTTGGCGCGGTAATGGACGAAGGGCAGGTGGAGGCCTTTGATGCGGCCCATGCCCAAATGCTGAAGGATGAAAACGTGCCGGAAAGCTTTGGCGTGCTGCACCGGATTGACGCGCATATCCTCGAGCCACTTTAACATTCCATAAATAGAGACTTGCGGAAGGTCTTTATTGACCGAATCCGGCGGCATGCTTTATTGAAATTCAATGCCCGCCAATATCCGAACAGGAAGCACCGCCGCCCGATGCCGCCAGAAGAATATTCATACTTCCGTGCCGAAGGCCTGTCGCGCGCCATGCTCGACAGCAGGACAGATGCTGAAGTTGAACTGAAGGCGCTGAAGGAAAAACTGTGCAGGCAATACGGCGCCGACAGCCTGATGGGCGGGTGGGATGATGGCCTCGGGCGTTTCTTCCTGCGCGCCTTCCACTTCGCGCCACCGAAAATGGAGCCGCCCGGCTGGAAGCTGCAAAACCGCCAGATGGCCGGTGACAAGGTAGAGGCAACCTTCGCCGTGCCCGCGCCCGGCACTGCCGATTATTTCAACGTGCTGGCCATGACGGGGCTGATGGAACGGGCCTCCCGCCGCTCGCGGCTTGAAGGGCTTTTCAGGTGCGGTGAAATGCCGCTGAAGGATTTACCTGCCGGCACCTACAGCGCCGCTTTCGTACAGCAGACGACATGGAAGAATACCGCCGCGCCGTCATCCGTGCCCGACGGGTTGCTGACGACAACACGTTACATCACCTATTCCAACAGCCCCGGCCGCGGCAGCGACCCGCTGGAAGCGATGCAGATGGGTGACGACTGGTACATTCGCGTGCCCAACGACCCCGCCACCGGCCAGCCACACATGACCCCGCCGGATGCCGTATTGGTGCCGTACATGGACATGCTGCGGCTTGACGGGCTTGAAAAAAATGCCCGCTTCCACCGCGCCCGCGCCAATGTTTTCGACCCGGGTATTTAAATCCTAAAACGGCAGCGACACTTTATCCGCCACGCCCATGCACCAGAGCAGCGTCAGCATCAGCCCGTTCAGCGCCATATAAAGGCGCAGCACGACCGATCTTTCGCGGAAAATGCCCGTGTAGCAAATGCACAACCCCGCCAGCACAAACGGCAACAGCCATTCATAGCCGATTTTTTCGGCAAAGCGGTTCAGTGCCTCGGTAATTAAATACAGCAGCACCAGCGCAATGGTGGCCAGAATGGCGGGCATGGTGAAAGGGCCAATGCGGCTGGTATAGGGCTCCAGCAGCAGCGTCACTAACAAATTAAGCGCGGTGAAGCCCAATATCCCCATCATCCACATGCCGGGGTCGGCAAGGTTGAATTCCCACTGCATCAATACAATGGAGCCGATAATAGCCGGCGCGGCAATGCCACTGCTGACAAGGAAAACGCTGAGCCGCACGGCGGTGCCGTGATCTATAACGGCGGCGCCGTGATTGATATCATTCGCTGTGTGCGAGTCGAGCTTCATGGCCACTTGAATCGTTTGAAAATAATTTCAATACGATTTCAGTTTACCAAAACATGCTAAATGAACGCCTAATTTAACAAGGCATTTCAATGACATTTTAGTGAATTTTTAGCGGCCTTTTACGGGCTTGCCGGAAAATTACTTCCGGATCAGCTCGTAAAGCGCCACCGCAGCTGCGTTGGAAACGTTGAGGCTGGCGATCGGGCCGGAGGTCGGCAGCTTCGCAAGCGTATCGCAGTTTTCAGACACAAGGCGGCGCAGGCCTTCGCCTTCCGCACCCAGCACAAGGGCAACGCGGCCCTTGGGCGCAGCTTCAGCGACGGTGCCTTTGCCGCGCTCGTCAAGGCCGATGCAGAAGAAGCCGGCTTCCTTCAGCTGCTCAAGCGCGCGGCTGAGGTTGGTCTCACGCACGATCGGGCAATGCTCGACCGCGCCGGAGGCTGATTTTGCCAGCGTGCCGGTTACTTCCGGCGCATGCAGCTTCTGCACAATCACGGCAGTTGCGCCAAAGGCAACGGCGGTGCGCAGAATTGCGCCGACGTTATGCGGATCGGTCACCTGGTCGAGGACAAGAATTTTCGCGTCTTCGCTGGCGGCGTTCAGCACATCGGGCAGGAAGACTTCTTCGAGCGGCTGCACATCCAGCAAAATACCCTGGTGGACAGCGTCGCGCGGCAGCAAACGTTCAAGGTCGAAACCATCAACGTATTGCGGCTGCGGCATTTTCAGGCCGCTGGCCTGCGCTGCTTCGTAAGCTTCGCGGATGGCTTCAAAACCGTTTTCCGTCACCAGCAGGCGCTGGACGAGGCGTTTCGGGTTCTGCAGCGCTTCGCGCACGGCATGCGCGCCGTACAGGAAGGCGGAGGAGGGCGCGCCGAAGCTTGCACGGTCCGACTTCAGGCGGTTGCGGGTGTCCGAAGACGCTTCGCTGGTCTGGAAAGCCGCCACATCCATGCGGGCATCGTCATAGGCTGCGCCGCGGGGCTTGGGTCCGGATTTCTTTTCGCGCGGATTAAAGGAATCGCGGCGATAGGTTTTTTGCTGGTCAAAGCGGGTGGTGCCGCGCTCGGGGCGGTCGCCATCGCGCTTGAAGCCGCCGCGGTCGCCGCCGGATTTAAACGGGCGGTCGCCGGAAGACTTAAACGGGCGGTCGCCCGAAGACTTAAACGGGCGGTCACCACCGCTGCGCTCCGGACGATCACCGAACTCACGTTTTTTGTAAGGACGGTCGCCGCCAGCGCTGCGGCCATCGCGGTCGCCGAATTCACGCTTCTTGTAAGGACGGTCGCCGCCGCTGCGCTCCGGACGATCGCCGAATTCGCGCTTCTGGTATGGGCGGTCGCTGCCGCTGCGCTCCGGACGATCACCGAACTCGCGTTTTTTGTAAGGACGGTCGCCGCCAGCGCTACGGCCATCGCGGTCGCCGAATTCACGCTTCTTATAAGGACGGTCGCCGAATTCGCGTTTCTTGTAGGGGCGGGCGCCAGAATCATCGCTGAAGCGGGGTTTGCTGTCGCGGCGCTCATAGCTGCCACCACGGTCTTCGCTGCGGCCAAAGCTTCTGCCACCGCCACCGCTACGCGCAGGTTTATCCCCCTCAAATCGTTTACCAAAGCCCCCGCCGGGCGGGCGACCGCGGCCTTTGCCGCCACCACCGAAGGTTTTGGAGCTTTTCTGGAATTTACCGTCGCGTTCTGACATTTTTTTCATTCTTTCGTTGACAATGGCGGCCAAGTTACCTTAATTATGCTACGAACAAAAGCTTTTCTTGAAAAACCTACGTTTATCAAGAGTGTGGAGGGGTGGCCGAGTGGTCAATGGCAGCAGACTGTAAATCTGCCCTCTTACGAGTTCGAAGGTTCAAATCCTTCCCCCTCCACCATTTGTTTCCCGTTTTTCGTTATCCCTGACAAACCACTACAAAAGCCGCCATTCGCGGGCTTTTTTCGCATCGATTTTCAAAAGCATTTTTGAAGCGGTTCGTGAAAAGACGGAAATCGCGCGATATTAAAGAAAATGCTTGTTAAGCGTCATTATCTTTCGTTAACAATAAGGCGCATGTCCGAACTTCTGAAGGGCCAAACTCAAAATGAAAACGAAAACCGTAATGCAACAGGGCTTATCGCATATCGAAACTCCGGCCGAATGGGCGCCGCAGAAAAAAATCTGGACGGCCTGGCCCTCGCATGCTGATCTTTGGCAAGAAAATCTGCGCCCTGCGCAGCAGGAAGTGGCAACGATGATTTTGGCGCTGGCTTCGGCCGGTCCTGTCAATGTGCTGGTTCTCGGCTCCGATAAAACCGCGCTTGCTTCGGCGCAGGCTGCGCTCACCGCGCCGAATATCAAGCTGATCCCGGCAAACTTCGGCGATATCTGGCTGCGCGACACTGGGCCGATTTTTGTACGCAAGAATGGCCAGACAACGGCCGCCACCTTCCTCTTTAACGGCTGGGGCGGAAAATATGTGCTGGATCATGATGATGAAGTATCCGCCTTCGTCGCCCATCAAAGCGGCCTGCCCGTTGTGGAGCATGATTTTATTCTTGAGGGCGGCTCTCTTGAACATGATGGCGCCGGCACGATCCTGACCACGCGCCAGTGCCTGTTGCACGCCAACCGCAAGTCCGGCGGGCTTGAGCAGGTTGAAGAAAACCTGAAAGAAGCCTTTGGTGCGCAGCGCATTCTGTGGCTTGAAGAAGGCCTGGTGAACGACCATACCGATGGCCATATCGACAATCTTGCGCGGTTTGCAGCGCCGGGTCATGCGCTGTGCCAATCTCCTTCGGGCAGTGACGACCCTAATGCCGGTATTTTTGAATCTGTCGCCAAGCAACTGGCGGATATGGGCTTGAAAGTCACGCAAATCCCCAGCCCGGGCTTGATCACTAATGAAGATGGCGAGCCCGTTGCCGCCAGCCATATGAACTATATTATCTACAACGATGTCATTGTGCTGCCCACCTATGAAGAGGTCTACAGCAAAGCCGCTGCAGCGGCCTTGGCAAAAATCTTCCCGTCACATCGCATCGTTCCCGCGCCGGCAAGACATGTGCTGAGCGGCGGCGGTTCGTTCCACTGCATTACACAGCAGGAGTTTTGACATGCCCAAGCTAACCCTCGGTGTTGTTCAGTGCGCGCTGAGCGATGATATTAATGCCAATATCGCCAAAGTCGGCAGTCTTGTAGAACAGGCGGCAGCCAAGGGCGCGAATGTGGTGCTGACGCCCGAGCTGTTTCAGGGGCATTACTTCTGCACGTCGCAGGAAGAGAAAAAGTTTGCCTGCGCTTTTCCCGCCGCGGAGCATCCTTGCGTCACGGCTTTTCAAAAGCTGGCGGCGAAGCACGGCATTTTCCTGCCGGTTTCGATTTTCGAGCGGGATAACCACCGTTATTATAATAGCGTTGTGGCACTGGGCCCCGATGGCGCGATCATGGGTATTTACCGCAAGACGCACATTCCTGACGGCCCCGGTTATCAGGAAAAGTTCTATTTCAGGCCCGGTGACACAGGTTACAAAGTCTGGCAGACGCCCTGGGGCAAAATCGGCGTCGGCATATGCTGGGACCAGTGGTATCCGGAGACGGCGCGCGGCATGATGCTGCTCGGCGCGGATATCCTGCTGTATCCGACGGCGATCGGCAGTGAGCCGCACAACGCCGCGCTGGATACGCGCGATCGCTGGCGGCGCGCGCAGCAGGGCCATGCAGCCTCGAACGTTGTGCCTGTCGCGGCTTCAAACCGCGTCGGTACCGAAAACGGTCAGGCTTATTACGGCTCGTCCTTTATTACGGATCAGTCAGGCGCTTTAGTTGAAAGCCTTGAGCGGACCGAAGAAGGCATTCTTCTCCATACGTTCGATACCGCCGCTATCGCTTCGGAGCGTGCTGCCTGGGGCTTTTTCCGCGATATGCGGTAAAGCGCTTTTCCCGCCTGCGCATGGCCTGCCCATGAAGGGCAGCGCTGCGGGGGCTATTTCAAAATCGAAAACCCGGTGGAGAAACTTTCTGCCGGTAATGAAGACTCGGATTAATGCCTATCTTATTGATAAGGCATGATATTGCAGTACAACAAATACAGATTGACATAACTATTCGGTTTCCCTAACATTGCGAAGATTTTTTCATAAAACTTTGCATATAGAGGGATCTCATGACGTCAGAGGCAGACCAAGCAAACCAAACACCGCTGGCGGATATCGTCACCATATCCGGCCCCAAAGATATTTTCGGCAGTGCCAGCGCCGCCGACATTACCAAGAAGACGACCTGGCTTGCCGGCGCGATTGACGCGAACATGGTTTCTGAAACCATCCTGATGGCAGCAGGCATGGCATACCTGAATAGCGGGGCGCGCAACCTTGAAGCGGCGCAGGCATCGGGCACTGCACTCCGCAAGGAATATACAAAAGCGATCAAACGCCACCAGTCGACGAAATTCATGGCGCTGGCGGCAGAATCGCTGCTGATGGCCTACTATGGCTATGGCGCCATCGAACACTACTCCGGCCTGACCGGCACCACCCAGGCTGTTGCAGTTAACAGCGCGATCAGCGGCGGCATCTCCGTCACGCGCGCGGGCGTGCAGTATGGCCTGATGAAGCGCGGGGAGGAAGCCTTCCAGACTGGCGACAAGACGCGCGGCATGGTCTTCACCAGCATCGGCATCGGTCTTGCCATGGTCAACGCGCTTTTCGTCGCCGTCGGCTTTGCCAATAAATATGTGACGCAGGAACAAGGCTCCGCCAGCCATGAGCTGGAAAAAATCGCCGCCGACGAGCGCGCGGTTGTGGCGCACAAGGCGAACGACACGACGCGCCTGACCGCCGAAATAACGGAGATGGACAAGCAAATCGCGCACCTGAAGACCGGCAGCAACGGCGCGGCGTTAACGCAGATCGAAGCGGATATCAAGAAATACACCGACGACCTCAACAGCCTTCTCAACGACCCGCGCTACGATGATAACCGCCTGACGGACTGGGACAGAACCGCCAAGGTGAACATGGATCGCGACAACAACTTCATCGCCAGCCTGACCCACCAGAAAGAACAGATGCTGCAGCAGCCCGCCAGCCTGACGGCTGACGAGAAAAAACTGCTCGACACCGCCATGCAGCGCCGCGACGAGATCGCAAATGAGATCAAGGCGCTTGACGAAAGATACCAGCCTCAGCTGGAAGCGCTGAAACTCAGCCGCCACCTCTGGCTTTCGAAGCTCGGCGGCGCGTCGAGCTCGGGCGGGGACAGTTTCTCCGCACTTGCCCACAACCCCACAATTCTAATCGAGGCGCTCGCCAACGTCGCCGCGATCAGCGTTTCCAACTGGTGGGCGGCGACCGAAGGCCACAAGCAGGAAATTGCGCAGGCCGCTCTTTCCGGCATCGCCAAGGATGACCCCTGGGCCGCAAACAAGCCGGCAGCTGCCGCAAACGGCAACAGCAAGGTATTCATGGGCTATGACTGCGCTGCAGACAACCTGACGCACCTTCGTAACGAAAAGCAGCTCGATGCCCTGTCGAAAACGCTGAACAACCCTGAGTCGATGCGCGCCGAACTGCAGGCTGAAATTACCCGCCAGTATACCGGCATGGTCACCTACCTCAATGGCCGCAAGGACGGCATAACGGAAGACGAATACCTCACGCGCCTCAACAACGTGAACGGCTCCTACCAAAAAGCGATGGATATCCTGAAGGACGATACCATTCTGGTAGAAATCAGCAAAGTGACGTCCATGGACACGAAAGCCATCGCGCAGGCACGCGATGCTGCCGTCAAGTCAGAAGACAAAACACCGGTTATTTCCAGCCCCAATGACGCCAGCTTCAAGAAGCTTTCCGTCGGAGCCCAGTTCAAGACCCCCGACGGCGTTCTGCGGGTGAAAAAATAATGTCAGCGTTCAATATTTTACCCAAGAAAAAAGAAAAAGCGGCCGACTGGGACGCAGTTTCAAAACCCACCGACGTTTGGAATGTGGTTTCGGAATCCGTCGACATGGAGACTGGCCTGACTGTTTCGGAGAGGGAAGCGCAGGACAAAGCCGCCCAGGCCGCTAAAGATGTTGCCGCGAAGGAAGAAGAACGCCAGAGAAAAATCGCGCAAGACAAGCAGCTGCTGGAAGATGAGTCCACCCGCCCCGCACGCGAAGCCGCAGAAAAAATCCGCCGCGAGATTGCGGAAGAAACGCGCCTGCGCGACCGGGCGCAAGCACTGGTCATCGAAGCCGAACAGCGCCAGGACAAGGAACGCCGCGGCGAATTTGCGTTGAAAGACAAGGAAGACGAGGCGAAAAACCTGCAGGCCGGCATTATCGTGGCAAAGGAACAGGAAAACGACAAGCAGTGGAAGCGCGGCGCGCTCATGCGCGCTTTTGCAGCCTCTGCCGAGCGAGTCTTCAAAGTGGCGAAACCCGTGGCCAGCACGCTGCTTTTGCTGGCAGCCGTGGTTTTTGGCGCGCGCCTTGCCACGATGCCGCTCAAGGGATTTTTCAGCGATAACGGCGTGGCCGCCGCCCCGAAAGGGAGCGATGACGGCAAGAAACCTCAGCAGCCCGACGAACCGGCGAAGCCGATAGACAAAGGTGCCGCTGGTGCCAAGCCAGACGGCGACGGCGCGCCTGATAACCCCGACCCGTCCAAATGGGGATGGGACAAATACTTCAAGCCCGACGGCAAGCCGATCCAGCCGCCGCAGACGGCAAGAGCCGCCACGGCGCCAAGTCGCTAGAATATGCCGGAAGGGCTATTGATGAAACCGATGAAGAAATCCCTGTCTAAAGCATTCAAAATCGCGGCCGCATCCGCGACGCTTTTTGTGGCGGGCGCTTACAACGCGCAGGCGGAACCACCCGCATCTTCGGTCGGCCGCGCGCTGACGGCCGGCGAGCTGCAGATGAACGTCATCTTCGGCAGCGAAGTTGACTCCTCGCACATCAGGCTGCATGCAGGGCCCTCTAAGGGCAGCGTTATCGCTGAAACCTACGACCAGACGATGATTGCCTTTTTTGGCCATCCCTACCTGTCGATGGATTACAGCAAGGACCCGAGCGCCGTCAATTACGGCTCTGAAATTCACGAGATGACGCATATCTGGCAGTTTCAGAACGGCTGGACCTATACCAACGGCCATTGCCCGGGTGGTTACCAATACAAACTTAAGGCCGGCAGCAGGTTTGAGGATTACTGCAGCGAGTCGCAGGCCGCGATGGTTGAAGATTACGCGCGGCGCTTTTTGCGGCCGCAGGGTTCCGTTGCCTCCAACTGGTATGTCAGCATGTGCGGGTACGACACGCCGGAGCATGACGCCATGTTGCGCGACATCATCGAAACCCGCTTCCCCAATGCGCGCCGCGAGCGCGAGCGCCTGCACCGCTCCCCCATCGCGCCCGGCGCAAAAACCCGCCCCGCCAGCGAGCCGGCCTGTCCCTTGCCGAAGAAAAATGACAAGCCGGATGCAAAAGGCGACCCCAGTCCAGACCAGCCGGATGGCACCGATCCCGACCAGCCGAAACCGCGCAAGACCGGGCAGCCCGTGTACTTCTGCGACAAACTTGATTTTACCTTCACGCGCATGCGGGGCATCGCTTACAAGCAGGGCTTCACCGCATGGCCGGGTTTCGAGGCGAAACTTGATAAAAGATCGCCCAGCTGCGACATGACCGTCATGGGAAATACCGTGCTGACGCTTGGCCAGGGCGATTTTGGCGCCAACGGCAATATTACGCCCGCATCGATGAGCAAGCTGGCAGAAACAATCGTGCGCTTCACGCCGCCCCGCATCGTGGAGCAACTGCGCAGCAACCTGCCCACCTTGTTCAACGACCTTATTGAACAGAAACGTGCCGAAAAAAGCGCCCTCAAGCATCTCGGCAACAAGGCTGACGCGGAAAAATTGCTGCGCAACTTCCAGCTTCAGCTGGTCGGCGACCCGTCGCTTCCCGTCGACAGCCGCGCCTTCATTCAGGAAAAAATCCGCATTGTCGAGGATATGATCTCTGCCTTCGATGGTAAAAAACCGGCGCCGCGACAGCCTGCGGGCAAGCCAGCACCCTTGGGGCCGGTTGACGGCCAGCCGGGTGATCCGCAGGGCGGCGGTGAGCAAGGCAGTGGTCAAAAGCAGGGCGCAGGAAACGCCAAACCCACCCCCCGGCCGACACCGCCCGTGCAAGGCGGAAACTCAAAACCCACACCGCAACCACAGCTGGCGCCCGACACGAACATCAAGAACGTTCTCGATAAAGCCTTTGGCGGCCAGCCCGCGCCGAAAAAAGCACCAGCCTTGAGGACGCCATGATTAATCTTCGCACACCGATACGGGCGACCGGCGAATTGCTGCAGAATTGCGGCAGCCTTCTGATGCAGCTGGGAAGCAAGGCTTTGGAATATGCACGTCATCCATCGCGCCTTCGTGAACATATGAACGTTTGGACGGCGCTCAGGCAGGACCGCGCGCAGCAGACACGGCTGAACCGTCAGGTGCGCTCGCAATTTTCGGAAGCCTTCAACCGCTCCGCGAAAAAAGAGATGACCGTCGACCTGCATGAAAAACTGCGCCGCTACAAGCGCCGGAACGGTTTTTATTCCGCATTGCTCCGGCCCTATGAAGGCTTTTCATCCTTAAGCTTCCCGCTGAAAATTGCGGCGGCGGCCGCTTTTTCGAAGTCGCTTCGCCTGTTGCTTATTCCCGTCGTCGGCGTCTGGGCAATCGCCGTGCCGTTGGTCGCATTTGTTGCTTCACGCATGGGGCTGATTTACAGGGATGCTGAAAACCGCCGGCAGGAGGAAGAGTTTGCGAAAAGCGGCCTCGTCACGCCCTTCACTTTCAAGGTTGAAGCAAAAAAAACGTCTGTGCAGGGACAGCAGATTGATGATGCTTTCATGGTCGGCTTTCCTGTGATGCATCGCGAGACTGCCCTGTGGATGACATCAACCTACAGCGATGCACGTAAAAAACTCGAGAACCGAAGCCTCACGCATGCCGCCGAATTTGAAGCCTGCCGTAGCGGCTCCGTTTCTGTTTCTGAAGCCGCAGGCTTCCGCGACATTTTCGCCCATGACCAAGGCGCAAAAAACTGCGCTTTCCTGCTGTCTGTCCTTTTCCCGGAAAAGCAGGCCAGCGAAATTATTGGCGCCGTACAGCATATGCAAAGCGAAACGGCGCAAATTCCCGCTCAGGGGCAGAAGACTGGCCTGTCTGCAAAATTCAAGTCGTCGGCCGGTGACGCCAATGCCGAGAACCTGCTGACGCAGGCCGGCTTTCCCGCAGCCATCGTCAGCGCGCTTGATGCATTTTGCCTGCGCGGGCGGGAAGATCGCGGTCTTTCTATCTTCAGCGGCAAAATTAGCATGGATGATATCCGCTTTCTTGTGGGTCTTCAGGCGCTGCACCTGCGCCCCGATGCCCAGCAAGCCAAGGAAATTTCCCGCATGCTGCGCGACCCGCGCTTTGCCGATGAAATGCCCCTTAAAAAAATCATCGAGGTCGCGTTGTGGCCAAAGGAACATGTTGCCATTTTCGATGAGCTCTGGAAAGACCGCGAGTACCGCGCGCGCTTCGGGTTTGACGCCCTGAAAGACATGACCTTCAACATTGAGGGCTGGGGCGGCGTAGCGGTAAACCTGGCGCGGCATGCGTATACACAATCTTTAAGCGGAAAAGACGTGATTGAACTGGCGCTCCCGCAAAACGAATACTGGGCAAAAACATATCACCAGCTTCGGCTGTCGCTGCCCGAAACGACGCAAAATGTCTCGCACGCCGATTTCAAGGCTGCGGTGCATCAATTCGGGCTTGCCGCGGGCGGGCACATCTGCGCGCTGGCGACGCCAGACAGCCTTGTCCAGTCTGTCTCCATTTTACGGCCCGCGGCAGTATAAACAGCGGATACATGCGCTGACGGAAATCAGCATGAAAGCGCGTCCGTCAGTCATGATTTTTTATTTTGCCTGCCGCATTGTGCCGAGCACCGTCATTTTCCGCTTCATGACGTGGGTGGTAAAAAAGAATGTTCGCTTTATTGGCGGTTTTTTCGTATTTGTTCTTATGTTACAATGCTTGAACCAAGCCTATAAACATCAGGAAAAAACCATGAAGAAATTTTTCGCGCTTATCGCCATGCTGGTCGTTCTGTCCGTGCCGGCTTTTGCACAGTCAGACAAAACCTCTGCTCTCCTGCAGGGCTTGCAAAGCTTGGGTGGTAGCGGGTCATCCACCAGCAAAACGCCGTCAACACTGGATCAGATCAAAACAACAGTCCTGATGAAGGCAAGCCTTTCCGCGATCGATACCAACCACAACGGAACGGTCAGCAAGGAAGAGCTTGCGACACTGACCAACAAGTTGTTTGATTACGCCGATAAAGACCATAACGGCCAGCTTACGGAAGAGGAGCTGTCAACCTTCGCCGAGCAAATGAACAAGGTTATGTCGTTTCTGCGTTAAGCGGTTTGACGCAGTTCTTTAACTTGCTGCGCAGTTCATCGCCGTTGAAGGGCTTGCAGATATACTCATCCATGCCGGCTTCAATGCAGCGCTCACGGTCGCCGTTCAGCGCGTGGGCTGTCATGCCGATGATGGGTATGCGGCGGCGCTTATCCATTGCCTCAAGGCTGCGGATTGCCTTGGTGGCATCCCAGCCGTTCATTTCGGGCATCTGCACGTCCATTAAAACGGCATCGTAGTTTTCCTCGCCCAAGCGCTGAAGCGCCATTCCTCCGTTGGAGGCGACATCAAAGCTATAGCCGAATTCTTCCAAAAAGGTACCCGCTACCAGCACGTTGGGGTAGTTATCCTCCACCAGCAAAATTCTGCCTTTCGTGGCGCTGCCCTTGCTGAGCGGGGTGGTGCTGAAGGGCTGGATGCCGATATCTTCCGGCAGTCCCCGTTGCAGCGAAAGGCTTAAGGTAAAGACAGAACCTTTATCAAGAGCGCTGGAGACGGAAATTTTACCGCCCATCAGCTCCGTCAGCTGCCGTGAAATGGCAAGGCCCAGCCCGCTGCCGCCGTATTTACGCGTAATCGAATTATCCGCCTGCACAAATTTTTGAAAGACGGAGCTGATTTTTTCCGGCGCAACGCCAATGCCGGTATCTTCCACCGCAATCGTCACCGTTCTGTAGCCCGGGCGCAATTCCTGGTCTTTTTCGTTGATGTTTATTTTGATAAAGCCTTTTTCGGTGAACTTGATGGCGTTGCTGACAAGGTTGGTCAGAATTTGGCGAATGCGCGTAGGGTCGCCAAAATAAACTGAATCTTCCTGCAATGTGCCCTCCACCCACAAATCGATATTTTTCAGGCGCGCCTGAATGGACATGATTGTGGTCATGTCCTTTATAATCTGCGACAGGCTGAACGGAATATTTTCAAGCTCGACCGAGCTTGCCTCGATCTTCGAAATATCCAGCAGGTCGTTGATAAGGGCGAGGAGGGAGCCTGCGCTGGTGCACAGCGTATCAATATACTGGCTTTGCTTGACTGTCAGCGGGCGGCTGAGGTTTAAAATTTGCGACAGCCCGATAATTGCGTTCATGGGCGTGCGAATTTCGTGGCTCATATTGGCCAGAAATTCCGACTTTGCAAGGTTGGCGGCATCTGCCTTGTCGCGTTCCCGCACCAGTTCTTCCGCCTGCCGGTCGCGGAATTCAAGGTGGCGGCGCACTTCGTATTGGCGCTGGCGGTCGCGCAAGGCTGCGCGTATAGCGCTGAGCAATTCGACCACCTGCACGGGCCGGCGTATCAGCGTCATGTGCTGCAGCGTATCCATTTTACGCCGCATTTCCTGTGACGGTTCGCGCGCGGGTGTCAGCACCAGCAGCGGAAAGTCAGACCACGCCGGCTGGTGCTGCAGCAGGTTGCTGAGCAAGTTTTCCACGTCGGAAAACAATGATTCTTCCGTTACCACGGCAACGCCCGCGCCGCGTTTAATTTCCACGCATACTTCGTCAATGCTGCGGCAAATATAGTGGTCTATTTTTGCCCCGTGCAGAATGCTTCCCGTGATCTGGGCGTCCCTCACTGTTGGCGCGAGGATAAGCACGCGCATTTCGCTTTTATTCAGGCTGCCCTTCATGAAAAATCCGGCATTTTTTACGGCTTCCTTGTTGTGGGGGTGCCGGTCAATACGCCTTGAAATTGCGCCAGCGGTTCGCCAACGGTAATGCCGTTTTTATCAATCGAGAATTCGCGGATGGTGCGTTCGTGGGTTCCGCTGCGTTTTTTGAGGACGGAAATAGCCTGCCGCACTTCACCCGCGCATTCAAAATAGCGGAACAGAATGACGGAATCGGCAAGATAGCTTGTGTCCAGCGGGGTCTGCATGGAATGACCCAGCAGCCCGTGCTGTGCCACGACAAGGAAGGTGATAACACCATGGTGGCCCAGGTACGTCAGCAGTTCGTGCATCTGCGACATCAGGAAGCGTTCTTCGGGCATGGCGTTCAGGTAGCCGTTCAGGCTGTCGATAACGACCACTTTTGCGGTGGGCTTGCCATCCGCGCCGCCGCCCACGGTTTCGCGCACGCGGTGCGCAAATTCACCGGGCGACATTTCCGTCGGGTCCACCGGCTGCAGGTGGATCAAGCCTTCGTTGATGTATTTTTCAAGCGGCATGCCAATGCCTTTTGCCCGGTGCAGCATGGTGGCAAGGCTTTCATCGAAGGTAAAGATGACCGCGTGCTGGCCTTGCGATGCCGCCTTAACGGCGTATTGCAGCGCCAGCGTTGATTTACCGACGCCTGCGGGGCCCAGCAGCAGCACGCTGGTGCCTTCATCCGGTCCTCCGCCCATCAGCGTATCAATCTGGTCAACGCCGCTCTTCATGGAAATTTTCTGGTTCGACCGTGCATCTGCCGTCGGGATAATGCGCGGGAAGAGGGAGATGCCGCCTTTTTCAATGACAAAGTCGTGGTAGCCGCCATGGTATTTCTGGCCACGAAATTTCTTGATGCGCAGGCGGCGCTTTTCCGCGCCATATTCCGGCGACAGCTGCTCCATGTCGATCACCCCGTGGGCGATACTTTCCAGCTGGAAATTTTCAACACCCGTCGTCGTTTTGTCATCAAGGAACAAAACGGTGCAGGAGCGCGTGGTAAAGAATTTTTTCAAAGCGAGAATTTGGCGTCTGAAGCGCAGGGGGCTTTGCGCCAGCAATTTCAGCTCGGACAGGGAATCAAGCACCACGCGCGTCGGCTTCAGCTTTTCAACTTCGGCAATAATCGCCTCGGTGGTATTGCCAAGTTCGACTTCAGACGGCTGGTACATGGTGTACTGGTTTTCGGTTTGCAGGGCATCCTCGGTTGTCAGCAGTTCGAGGATATTTATACCCTTGAGGTCCCAGCCGTGAGATTCAGCAACCGATGAAAGTTCCTGCTCGCTTTCAGATAAGGTCAGGTACAGCACAGTTTCGCCGTGGACTGCCCCTTCCATCAAAAACTGGAGCGCAAGGGTGGTTTTGCCCGCGCCGGGGGAACCCTGCAGCAGGTAGACCCGGTTTTTGGCAAGGCCGCCGCCTAAAATCTGGTTCAGCTGCTTGTTGCCTGTCTGTACGCGCTTGATTTCTATGGTATTTGCCGGATTTTGCATCTTAATTCCCCTTAATGTGTAACGAACAACCTTCCTGTATTTGGATACAATTGTGTCAACGCAAAGAGGGGATTTTGGGTTCCATATCAGGAAATTGTACCCAGAATCGGGTTTTTTAAAACGCCGAAGGGGGGCAGAAACCGCCAATATTTAAAGTTGCGGAATTCTGCCCCCCCCCTGCGCCAAATGTGTGGGTTTAAGAAAGTGCGGCCTTAGACGATAATCTGCCCTTGGGCGTAAAGATCATTCAGGTCAAGGCCCGTGGTATTGTCCAGCTGCGCAACCTGCACAAAGCTGTGGCCTGTTCCCGTGCCATCTACGTCGACGGAGACAATGGTGTTGCCGCCAACCGTTTGCAGGGTTACGTAATCGGCAATATTCAAGGCAGCGTCGCTATGCAGCACATCATGCAGATCAATGCGGTCGCCCTGTGCCGCGCTGAAGTCGGTGACATGGTCCAGCGTGCCGTTTATATGGTCGAAACGGAAGATATCCGCGCCGGCCCCGCCGGTCATCGTATTCGCCCCCGCGCCGCCCACCATGGTATCATCCGCCAGCCCGCCAATCAGCGTATCCGCGCCCGAACCGCCATCAAGATAATGGCCGGCGGCCGACGTATTGCTGGAAAAATCAATCACATCCTTCCCCGCCCCGCCATAAACCGCCAGCTTGCCCGATATTGCGCCGTTAAAATGGTCGTTGCCCGTGGTCAGTAGCTCAGCCGTGCTATACGTGTTCAAATCTGGCGCAATACTTGTGAACTGTGTCGCGTCGAGGTGATTGACAATCGCGCCCGCTGCCTCAAACTTTCCCGCCTGCGTGTTGCTGAGGATAGAGTTTGAAAGATCATCCGCATCTGTCAATGCGCCATAATTGGCCATGAACTTATCCAGCGTTTGCGCCAGATCATACTCACTCATGCCGGTGTTTGTATTATTGCCGGTGATATACTGAAGTGCGGACGATAGCCCGAAAGTATCCGCATCTGCGATATTGTCGGGGTTGGCGGACAACAGCGTCTGCATGAGCATAGAATGGTCGGCACTGGCAAATCTGTCGTCATTCGCGATAGAGCTTATTTCATTTAAGATATTGTTCACATTCATTATAGCGCCGTAATGCGTCAAGTAAGCTTTCAATGTATCATTCAGTTCCTCCGCGGTGATTCCAGGATTGAAGCGATTAAAGGTAATGCCGCCCAATGCGCTTTGCAGAGCATCAGGATCAGCCGATGACATGTTGTCTGGCGAGGCCAAAATCAGGGTGCGCACGGAAGAAAGGTGGTCCGTACCGGATGATACACCACCATTGGTAATGTCCGAAACAGCACGAAGAATGTCGGACACATCCGTGAGGGCTCCATAGTGCGACACAAACACTTTCAGCGTATTATTAAGTTCTTCTGCCGTTACTGCTGGGTTGGGCGCATTTTGAGTAATGCTTTCGAGGGCTTGTTGTAGATCGAAAGGCCCAACTGAAGACTGGTTTGCGGGCGTTGCGGCCAGCAGGGTGCGCACTGAAGATAAATGATCGGTGTATGACTGGGCATCGTTACGGGCGATGTCGGATATCACGCTAAAAATGTCCAGTACATCCACAGCCGTGCCATAGTGAGATACAAACACCTTCAGCGTCTTATTCAGCTCTTCCGGGGTAACGGCCGGATTATACGCGTTCTGCGCAATGCTCTCGATCACGCTCTGCAAGTCAAAGGGCTCCGCTGTGCCCTGGTTGGCGGGCGTGGATGCCAGCAAGGTGCGTACTGATGACAAATGATCGCTATAGGTTTGGGCGTCATTGCGGGCGATGTCTGATGCAGCGCCGAAAATGTCGAAGACATCTGCGGCCGCGCCATATTGAGACGCAAGTGCTTTCAGCGTATTGTTAAGCTCTTCCGGTGTTACATTGGGGTTGAAGGCGTTTTGCGCGATGCCATTCAGCACATTGCCGACGTCAAAAGCCCCAACGGAACTCTGGTTGGCGGGCATGGCTGCCAGTAGAATGCGCACAGAAGACAAGCTATCGGTGTAATTATAACTATCGTTGACGGCAATACTTGCTGCAACGCTTAAAATATCGACCGCGTCAATATTGGCGCCATAGTGGGAGATAAGGGTTTTCAGCGTATTATTTATGTCTGCCGTTGTGGCCTCAGGGTTCAACTGCTCCTGCCCGATTGCCCGCAACAAGCGTTGCATGTCGGACGCCGAGGCCGAGGCGGCATCGGCGGGTGTTAAATTTAACAGCATGCGCACGGTGGAAAGATGGTCGCCGACGTAATTCTGGTCACCTTCCGCAACATAGGATGCTGCGGTAAGGATGGTGCTGACATCGAGGTTGGTGCCATAGTGAGTAATAAAAGTTTTCACCATGCTATTCAGCTCAGCCGGCGTCACTTGTGTATCATTCGAGAGTTGCGCTATGTTTGTTAGTGCATATTGCAAGCTAGGCAAGGTTGCCGAAGACTGGTTATCCGGTGTTGCTTGCAGCAAAGTGCGGATTGATGACACGTGGTCGGTATTTAAGACCGTGTCGTTGATGGCAAGGCTGGTGGCGGCACTGAGGATGTCATTGACATCCGCAAACGCGCCGTAATGGGAAACAAAACCTTTCATCGTGTTGTTCAGCTCCGCTGCCGTTACTTCAGGGTTAGACTGATTATAGGTGATAGCATAGAGCAGGTCTGTCAGGTTTTCTTGCAGCGGGGGCGCGGTTAGGGTTGCCGGCAGCGCGTTTAGGATGGCGGATATTTCAACGGACAAATGATCCACCCCGGAAAATGCTGATGCCTGAGCAATGCTGGTAAGGGCGCTGACGACGTTGTCGGCGTTCAAATACGGCGCAGCATCGGTGAAGAATTCTGCCATGGCGGAAGTAAAGAGCCCTTTGGGCGCTGGTGCGCTGTCGCCGACACCTGTGCCAATGGCACCCATGACGGTGTTCCAGTCGTTGCCGATGGCGGCAATGTCTGCGGGAGAGACCGCGGTGATGAGCGATTTGAAGGAAGACCAGTCGGCGGAAGATGCTGCGGAAACGAGCTGCGCTGTGGTTGTCATGTAAAACCTCATAAATATATGTCGAAATGAAAATGTCTGTAATTTGCCCGTGTATGATGCGCGGCGAATGATTAAAAATTTATAAAAGAGCTTACTTGGATGAGTAAGCGGAAACGCATTTATTTAGTGCGTGCATACGCATGTACCCCGCAGCGGTTTTCCACTGCGGGGTACATGTATTAATTTGTTTGGCGCTGAAAAGTTAACGCGACGCGATCCGTTTGTTGACGGTCAGCGCAAGGCTGGTGCAGGCAGCGCCCGACAGCAGGTATGCGCCTGCCATGATCAACCCGAAATGGCTTGAAAGCCAGAGGGCGATGAAGGGGGCGAAGCCAGCGCCGAACAGCCACGCCATGTCGGACGTAATGGCGGAGCCGGTATAGCGATAGGGGGAGGGGAAGTTACCCGCAACCGTGCCGGATGACTGGCCGAAGGAAAAGCCGAGCAGGATAAAACCGAAAGTCATATAGACGATCTCACCCGCTGCGCCGCCATCCAGAAGCTGCGGGGCAAAGCCGCTGAAGGCGGCAATTGCGCCCGCTGTTACGCCCAGCAACCAGCGGCGGCCATACATATCCGCAAGCCTGCCGGAAGCGACGATGCAGAGGATGCACAAGGCCGCGCCCACCGTTTCAATAACAAGAAAGCGGGCCGGGCTTTGCTGTGTGAACAGGTACACCCACGACAGCGGAAATACCGTCACCATGTGGAACAGTGCAAAACTTGCCAGCGGCGCAAAGGCGCCGATGACGATGTTGCCGCTTTGCGCGCGTGCCGTTTCGATGACGGGCGTCGCTTTAAGCGCGCGGTATTGGAACAACTCCTTGTATTCCGGTGCCGAAACGATGCGCAGGCGCGCGAACAGGGCCACTACGTTAATGGCAAAGGCGACGAAGAACGGGTAACGCCAGCCCCAGTCGAGGAAATCGGCGGCGGAAAGATGCGTGACGAAATAGGTGAACAGGGCGCTTGCGACAACAAGGCCGAGCATCGCGCCGATTTGCGGGATCATGGCGTACCAGCCGCGGCGGTTTTCCGGCACGTTGAGCGCGAGGAGGGAGGCAAGGCCATCCCAGCTGCCGCCCCAGGCAATGCCCTGCAAAATGCGGCCGCCTGCCAGCAGCACCGCCGAAGCGCTGCCGATTTGCGTGTAACCCGGCAGGAAGGCGATGGACACTGTTGCGGTGCCGAGCAGGAAAAGCGCGATAATCATTTTAATGCTGCGGCCGTAAGTACGGTCCACGTTCATGAAAATGGCGGTGCCGACGGGGCGTGCAACGAAGCCCAGCGCGAAGATGCCGAAAATATACAGCGTGCCAGTCAGCGGCGAGGCATCGGGAAAGACCAGCTTCGGGAAGACGAGGACGGAGGCGATGGCGTAAACGAAAAAGTCGAAAAACTCGGATGTGCGGCCCAGAATAACGCCGATGGCAAGGTCGCCCGGGTTCACGTGGCCGCCGCGCATGTTGATGCGCACCATGTCCCGCTTAATATCTTCTGTCTGCAAGCCGGGGTTTTGTGAAACCTGTGCTGGCAAAACGGTATCTCCTGCGGTCATGTTTTCTCTCCGTGGCGCTTATTTGCTGGCCTTATTTGTCGCTTATCCGCGTCATTTCAGGCATTGGACAAATTGTCCAATGCCTGACTTTGTCAAGAATCGGTATAAATGAGGCGGAAAACAACAACGTAGCTGTGCTATGCCCTTGAAAATCATACGTAACACCATTCTTTTAGCCTCAACGCTTGCGCTTGGCGCCTGCAGTCGCGCGGTGCTTGACCCCGCGGGGGATGTCGCGCTCCAGCAAAAAGACATCCTGATTTTTTCAACAGGCCTGATGCTGCTGATTATCGTGCCGGTCCTTGCGGCCACGGTATTCTTCGCCTGGCATTACCGCGCGGCGAATACCAAGGCGCGCTACGAGCCGGATTGGGACCATTCGACCAAGCTTGAACTGCTCATCTGGTCCGCGCCGCTGGTCATCATCATTTGCCTTGGCGCTATTACATGGCTCAGCACCCACCTGCTGGATCCGTACCGCAGCCTTGGCCGCATTGCCGAAACAAAAGCACTGACGGCAAAGGATATTAAGCCGCTGCGGATTGATGTTGTCGCGCTCGACTGGAAGTGGCTTTTCATTTACCCCGACCAAGGCATTGCCACGGTCAATACAGTCGCTGTGCCGGTCAATCGTGCGCTCGCTTTCCACATCACCGCGTCGGGCGTCATGAACTCCTTCTACGTGCCGGCTATGGCAGGGCAGATATATGCCATGCCTGCCATGGAAACGCGGCTTGCCGCCGTGGTGAACAGGGCGGGGGATTATGACGGTTTTTCCGCCAACTATAGCGGCAGCGGTTTTTCAAGAATGCGCTTTACCCTGCATGCGCTGGATGATGACGGCTTTAAACAATGGGTTGGTCAGGCGAAAAGCCACGGCGATAACCTTACCCGCGCCGCTTACCTGAAGCTGAAAGCCCCCAGCGAGGGCGATGTGCCGCGCACCTATGCAAAGGTGGATGATACGCTGTTCTGGCGCATCCTGAACCTTTGCGTTGAACCCGGTAAAATGTGCATGAACGAAATGTCGATGATTGATGCGCGCGGCGGCCTTGGCCTTGCGGGCATTAACACGGTCGCGCCGCTGGCCTATGACGGTCATATTCTGCGCACGGCTTTCGGCCCCCTTAAAACTTATGTCGGTGAAATTTGCGCGCCCGACATGGCCACCATGCGGATGGAAAATGCGGAAGAAGCCTTTACACCGCCGCAAATGGTGGACGCAACGCAGCGCTTGTCCCCGCTGGTCGGCGCGGGCCTGACACAACCCCTGAACAGTTTTGGACCTTGAAGATGACGCTCCCCATGAACATATCGCCAGAGATGATCAAGCTGGTCTTCGGCCGCCTCAGCCTTGATGCGCTGCCGCTGCATGAACCCATTCTGGTCGGCACCTTCGCGGTGACCGCCCTTGGCGGCATTGCGGTCGCGGCGGGCATTGCCTATTACAAGTTATGGGGCTATTTGTGGCGGGAATGGTTTACCAGCATCGACCATAAACGTATCGGCATCATGTATACCATTCTGGGCCTTATCATGCTGCTGCGCGGCTTTGCCGATGCCCTCATGATGCGCCTGCAGCAGGCCCTTGCCTTTAATGGCTCCGAGGGCTATTTGCCGGCGGAACACTATGACCAGGTCTTCACCGCGCACGGCGTTATCATGATCTTCTTTGTCGCCATGCCTTTGGTGACTGGCCTTATGAACTATGTCGTGCCGCTGCAAATTGGCGCGCGCGACGTTGCCTTTCCCTTCCTCAACAACTTCAGCTTCTGGATGACGGCGGCGGGTGCCGTGCTGGTCATGCTGTCGCTTTTTGTCGGCGAATTCGCGCGCACGGGCTGGCTTGCCTATCCGCCCCTCTCCGGCATTGATTACAGCCCGGATGTAGGCGTTGACTATTATATATGGTCATTGCAAATCGCCGGTATCGGCACGCTGCTGTCGGGCGTGAACCTGATTGCGACGATTATCAAAATGCGCGCCCCCGGCATGGGCATGATGAAAATGCCGGTCTTCACCTGGACCGCGCTTTGCACCAACATCCTTATCGTTGCGGCCTTTCCGGTTTTGACGGTGGTGCTGGCGCTGCTGTCGCTTGACCGTTACCTCGGCACGGATTTTTTCACCAACGACTTTGGCGGCAACCCGATGATGTATGTCAACCTCATCTGGATCTGGGGCCACCCCGAGGTTTATATCCTTATCCTGCCCGCGTTCGGCATTTTCTCCGAAGTGACCTCCACCTTCTGCGGCAAAAAGCTGTTCGGCTATACTTCCATGGTTTATGCCACCATCGTCATCACCATTCTGTCGTACCTGGTCTGGCTGCACCACTTCTTCACCATGGGGTCGGGGGCCAGCGTTAACTCGTTCTTCGGCATTACAACCATGATTATCTCGATCCCGACAGGGGCCAAGATTTTCAACTGGCTGTTCACCATGTACCGCGGCCGCATCCGGTTTGAACTGCCGATGATGTGGACGATTGCCTTCATGATCACCTTCGTGCTGGGCGGCATGACGGGCGTGCTTCTGGCGGTGCCGCCGGCTGACTTTATTTTGCACAACAGCCTGTTCCTTATTGCCCACTTCCACAACGTCATCATCGGCGGCGTGCTGTTCGGGCTGTTTGCGGGCATCAACTTCTGGTTCCCCAAGGCTTTCGGCTTCCGGCTTGACCCGTTCTGGGGGAAAATCTCCTTCTGGTGCTGGGTTGTCGGCTTCTACATCGCCTTTATGCCGCTCTACGTTCTGGGGCTGATGGGCGTAACGCGCCGCCTGCGCGTGTTTGATGACCCGTCGCTGCAAATCTGGTTCGTTATCGCGGCCTTTGGCGCCGTCCTTATCCTCATCGGCATTGTTGCCTTTCTTGTCCAGATCGTCGTCAGCATTCGCAAGCGCGACCAGCTGCGCGACACAACCGGCGACATCTGGGATGCGCGCACACTGGAATGGTCGACATCATCGCCGCCGCCTGCCTATAACTTCGCCTTCACCCCCGTTATTCATGACAATGATGCCTGGTGGGATATGAAGCAGCGCGGCTACCAGCGCCCCACGGCAAACTTCCAGCCCATCCACATGCCGCGCAATACCGGCACGGGTATCATGCTTGCGGGCCTCAGCCTTTCCATGGGCTTTGCGCTGGTCTGGTACATCTGGTGGCTTGCGGCTTTAAGCTTTGCCGCCATTCTGGTGCTGACGATTGCGCATACCTTCAACTACGCGCGTGACTTCTATATTCCCGCCAGCGAAGTAACTGCGGTTGAAGATGCCCGCACGCAAAAGCTGACGGAAAAAGGAGCAACGGCATGAGCAGCGTAACCGCCACCGCCACCAGCAAAGACGCACCCGTATTCTACGTGACGGAAGAGCATGCCCACGCCGAAGGCGGCAGCACCTATCTTGGCTTTTGGCTGTACCTGATGAGCGACTGCCTTATTTTCGCTGCGCTGTTCGCAACTTACGGCGTGCTGGGCCACAACTATGCAGCAGGCCCGTCGCCGAAAGACCTGTTTGACTTAAAACTCGTTGCCATGAACACCAGCATGCTGCTGCTGTCATCCATCACCTACGGTTTTTCCATGCTGGCCATGCAGCTGGGGCGCAAGCGGCAGGTGCTGGGCTGGCTGGCGCTGACCGGCCTGTTCGGCCTCGGCTTCGTCAGCATCGAGCTGACCGAATTCGCGCATATGATTGGCGAAGGGGCCATGCCGCAGCGCAGCGCCTTCCTTTCCGCCTTTTTTACGCTGGTCGGCACGCACGGGCTGCACGTGACTTGCGGCCTTATCTGGCTTGCAACGCTGATGACGCAGGTATCCATCCACGGCCTTTCCACCGCCAACCGCCGCCGCCTTGTGTGCCTTGGCATGTTCTGGCACTTCCTTGATGTTGTCTGGATCGGCGTTTTCACCTTCGTTTACCTGATGGGAGTTCTGCGATGAGCAACGACCACGCAACCGCACATCATCATGACGCGCCGCATGACCCGCACCAGCATGGCACGTCCACCCTGCGCGGGTATTTAACGGGCTTCGGCCTTTCCGTTATTCTTACCGCCATTCCGTTCTGGCTGGTGATGGGGAATGTGCTGGGCAGCGCGCAAACCACCATGCTGCTCGTCATGGCTTTCGCCGCCGTGCAAATGATCGTGCACATGATTTACTTCCTGCACATGGATACCAAATCCGAAGGCGGCTGGACGATGATGGCGCTTATTTTTACGGCCATCCTCGTCTTCATCACGCTCACGGGTTCGCTGTGGGTCATGTATCACCTGAATGCCAACATGATGCCGATGTCCGCGCAGGACGCAAGCCAGATGCCGTGATGGCTGGCAGCCGGCGCAGCCCCGTTTCAAGAATAGCGGTTGGCGCGCTGGTGCTGTTTGCCCTTGCCGTACTTCTCAGCCTCGGGGTCTGGCAGGTGGAACGCCGCACGTGGAAGCTTGATCTTATCGCCCATGTAAATGAACGCATTCACGAACCCGCCGCTACCGCGCCGCCGCCCGCCGACTGGCCGGCCATCAACGCCGCTGCCGATGCCTACCGCCATATTCAGGCGCAAGGCACTTACCTTGATGATGAAACCATATACGTCCATGCCACCACGACCTATGGCATGGGCTATTGGGTCATGACCCCGCTGCGAACCGACAAAGGCTTTACCGTTATCGTCAACCGCGGCTTCGTTCCGGCTGAATTCCGGTTGAAGGCCAAGCCCGCAGCTGGCGGCATTGCCACAGGGCTTTTGCGCGTCAGCGAGCCGGGCAACTGGCTGCGCGCCAATGACCCCGCGCAGGATAACTGGTATAGCCGCGATGTTGCCGCCATGGCGCAAAAACGCGGTCTTCAACAGGCGGCGCCCTATTTCATTGATGCAGATGCCACGGCGGATGCCAAAGCAGAAGGCAAGGAGCCCGCAATGCCCATCGGAGGCTTGACTATTATTGATTTTCCGAATAACCATTTTATCTACGCCTGCACGTGGTTCGGCCTTGCGCTGCTGCTGGCGTTTGGCGCGGGAAAAGCGCTGCGCAGTACATAAAATAACCACATAGGCGGGGAGGGCGGCATAATGGCAATGATGACTTCCTTTTTCTCGGTAAAATCCACGGGGCGCAAAAACCTGCTCCAGCTTATCCGCCTGCGGTGGATTGCGGTGGCGGGGCAGCTGCTGGCCATTGCGGTGGTCTATGCGGGGCTTCATGTCAACCTGCCGCTTACGCCCATGCTGGCGGCCATCGCCTTCCTCATTCTGCTGAACCTGCTGGGCCACGGCCTGCGGCGGTTGCCCAGCGTGCCGGCGGCAGAAATTTTTCTGTTTCTGCTGTTCGACATTGCGGCGTTAACATGGCAGTTCTATTTCAGCGGCGGTGCCAGTAACCCGTTCGTGTGGCTGTACTTACTGCAAATCGCACTCGGCTGCGTGCTGCTGGGCGTGCGTGCGGCCTGGGCGCTGGTGATTGTCACCAGCCTTTGCTTTGCGGGCCTTGCCGTTTTTTTCCAGCCGCTGGCCTTGCCGCCTGCGTTGTCGGAGCGCTGGTTTTCCCTCTATCTCCTCGGCAGTCTTGTGTGCTTCGTGCTGCTGGCTGGCCTGCTGGCGTGGTTTGTCAGCCGTGTCGTCTATAACCTGCGCGACCTTGATGCCAGCGTTGCCGCCCTGCGCCAGCGCGCGGCGGAGGAAGACCTTATCGTCCGCATGGGCCTGCTGGCTTCCGGCGCGGCGCACGAATTGGGCACGCCGCTGTCATCCCTATCGGTCATTCTTGGCGACTGGAAGCGTGTTCCTGCGCTTGCTGCCGACCCTGACCGCGCGCAGGAAATCACCGAAATGCAGGCCGAAGTACAGCGCTGCAAATCCATCGTTACCGGCATTTTGCTGGCGGCGGGGGAGGCGCGCGGTGAAAACCCCGCAGTCACCAGCCTGAACGCGCTGGTTGACCGGCTGGCAGCGTATTGGCGCGAGCTGCACCCGCAGACCGAGCTTGCGTACAACAATGGCATCGGCGCGGATGCCTCTATTATTTCTGATCCCGTGCTGGAAAAAGTAATTTTCAACGTGCTGGATAACGCTTTTGACGTATCGCCCGCCTGGGTCGGCTTTACCGCGCACCAGCGCGAGGATGCGCTGGTGCTGCAGGTGACGGATGCCGGACCGGGCTTTTCGCCCGAGATGCTTGAAAATTTCGGCAAGCCTTATTTCTCCAGCAAGGGGCGGCCGGGCGGCGGGCTTGGCCTGTTCCTTGTCGTCAATGTCATGCGCAAGCTTGGCGGCACGGCGGAAGCCGTGAACAGGCCGGAAGGCGGTGCTTGCGTTATCCTCACGCTGCCGCTGTCCATGCTCTCGCCGGAAGGCGGCAGGAAATGACCAACCCCGCGCGCCTGATGTTGATAGTGGAGGACGATGCCGTTTTCGCACGCACCCTCGCGCGGTCTTTTGAACGGCGGGAATATACCGTGCTGCTGGCCTCCGGCCTCGGCTCGCTGCTCGACGTGCTGGAACTGCACCGCCCGCGCTATGCCGTGGTTGACTTGAAATTGAACGGTGAATCGGGCCTGTCCTGCGTCAAGGCGCTGCATGCTTTCGATCCCGCTATTTCCATCGTCGTGCTGACGGGTTTTGCCAGCATTTCAACGGCGGTTGAAGCCGTGAAGCTCGGCGCCTGTCACTACCTCACCAAACCCGCCAGCACGGATGATATTGAAGCCGCATTCGCAAAAGGCACCGGTGACGAAAGCGTCGCTGTGACCGAACGGCAAACCTCCCTCAAAACGCTGGAGTGGGAACGCATCCACCAAACCCTTATCGACGTTGATTTCAACGTCTCCGAAGCTGCGCGCCGCCTTGGCATGCACCGGCGCACGCTGGCGCGCAAGCTTGAAAAATGGCGTGTGAAGTAACTTGCCTCACGCTCAATAACACAAACGGCCCGTATTGCCTGCGGGCAATGGCATTTACCGCCGCCAGTGTGCCGTTGCAATACAGGGCAAGGCCTTCCCGCGCGGTCTGCTTTACGTCCATATCCAGTTTTACACGATGCCCAAGGCAAGCGATGGTACTAAACAAGAAATTTATTTGCCATATTGGCGCGTTTAATATCGAGCAAGCCATGCGCTGCGTGCTTTGTTACAGTCAGGGGTAGACGGCCTGAGATGGATTTAACAAGACATGAAAATCGCGCAAAAGCTCGCCACCACATTAAAAACGCCGCGGCAGGTTCAGCTGTACCTGCGCAGCCTGCCGTATAACCGCGAGAAAAAAGGCGAGACGCTGTCATCCGCCAATACTGCGCTGCGCCGCGGGCGGCTGCATTGCTTTGAAGCGGCGATGGCTGCGGCAGCCATTCTGGAGCATCACGGCTATCCGCCGCTGATCATGAGCCTTGAAAGCAAAGATTTGCTCGACCACGTGATTTACGTTTTCAAGCAAAAGAACCGCTGGGGCTCCATTGCGCTGTCGCGTGACCAGGGGCTGCATGGCCGCCCGCCGCGCTACCGTTCCCTGCGCGACCTGGCGTGGAGTTATTACGACCCTTACGTGGACAAGACCGGAAAGATTACGGCTTTTCAAATCGCCAACCTTGATGATTGCGGCGCCGACTGGCGCACCAGCAAGCGCAATGTCTGGCAGGCGGAAAAATACCTTATCAAGCTGAAGCATAACCCGCTCAAATCATCCAAGGCGCGCTACAAAAAACTCCTGCGTGATTACCTTGCCAACGGCGCCCTGCCGCACCGTAAGGAATGGTGGTAATAAACTAGCCCGCAAAAATGCGGTGCTGAAGCCAGAGGATGGACGGATAGGCGGCAAGCCAGATCCAGAAAAACCGGTTAAGGCCGAAAAGACAGGCATTGGCAAAGTGGAAGATGGCGGCAATGACAAGCCCGGCAATCAAAGTTGCCTGCGTAAGTAACGTGAGCGGAAACAGCAGCTCGAACAGCATCACGCCCCACGACATGACGCAGAGCAGCCTTGGCCGCTGCGCCCATGCGCGTAACGCTTCGCTGGCGGGATAGGCGGAAAAGCTGAATACATCCTGCAGCGCGCGGCCATTGCGCCATTCCGGATTCATAATTTTTACCAAGCCGGAAATGAAGTAGGACAGCACCAGCTGCAGCGCAAGGTAGCCGAATATGACCTCCTGTCCTTTCAGCGCGGGCATGAAAAGGATAAGGCACAGGCAGCAAAGGATAAGCAGGCTCATCCGGTCGCTGCCGCCGTTATAGGGGCCGTTGAAGCATCTTAAAATAAGCAGCCCGAGGGCGACCAGCGCAAGGCTGACCCACCATGCCTGCACGCCGAGAATAAGCAGGATGCAGAGCAATGCGCGCGGCATGAAAAGCAATTGTTCACGAAGCGGCGCGCGGCAATGCTCAAGGCTTTGTTGCAGCAAAGCGAGGCCCAGCAATATTTCGGTCAGGCGTATGGCAAAGTCCAGTGTCATTGCGCGGCGCCCTGAACCGAATAGACAGGGGAGGTATAGGCGACGTCTTGCTCCATTACCGCGCCGTTCCGGTGCAGCAGCTGCAGCCTGAATTGCAGGAACGGTTTTGTGGCGGCTGGGGCAATATCCCGGCGGATGCGGTTTAAAATTTCCTGCTGGCTGTGTTCGCTGGCGTTTGTCACCAGCCGTTCGGCGCAGCTGACAAGGTAGAGGGACTCATTCCATGAAGGGTTCCATGCCATGCGCTTCAGCATATCGCGCAAAGGCAGGTGCGCGGGACGGGGGCGAAATTCCTGCCATGTGGCGGCGGTGTCTTCGGCGCTATCCAGCAGGGTAAATTCGATGCGGGGAGATGCCGCAATGACATCGAAAAACCGCCAGGAGGGAATAAGCGCGGGCAATAGCAGCTTCAGGGTTTGCAGCATGTTATTGCTTCTTGCGGCCTGCCATATGTTCAAGATACGACACAATCAAGTCTATTTCATGGTCGCTTAAGGCATCCTTGCCAAAGCCCGGCATTTGCATGCCCTGCCAGTGGCGGAGCGATGAAGGGTCGCGTATATATTTTTTCAAGGCATCCGCTTTGAAGTATTCGGTGGGGTTCATGGGCAGGTTGAGGTCCGGCCCTACATCGGCGCTGCCTGCGCCGTTCAGCTTGTGGCAGGACATGCACTGGGTTGCGAAAAGCGTCTGGCCGGTGCGCAATGGCGACTCCAGCGATACATTTTCAGCCACCGCCAGTTCCTTCCAGCGTTTGGCCGGGGAATCTGCCGTGCGCAATTGCGCTGTCATGTAGGGCCATTGCTCGGTGCGAATGCCGGAGGCTGAAGGGTTCAGCCAGACAACATAGAACGGCCCCGCGCTTTGCTTTTTGCCGGGCAGGGCGGGCCATGGCGCATTTGGCGGTTCAATGGCAAGAAAGGCTTCGGCGGCGCCTTTTTGCGTATGCGTCACAAGGTCCAGCGGCAGGGCGGCAACGAAGCCGTCATTCGCCACGGCTTCAAGCACGGAATCTGCCGGCAGCTTCATGCCATGCAGCAGCGTTGCCAGCGGAATGGCGCGGTAGTGCATGGTTTTTTTATAGGAAACATCATCGTCGATGGTTATATCGCGTGTTTGCGGGTTGGCCAGCAGCGCAGCAGCATCCAGCGTTTGTGTTGCTGTGCCTGCGCTAATGGTCAAAACAGTTTTGCCCGGCACAGGCGCGGCAAGGGCGGCGAGGGGGGTGAGCAGCAGGAACAGCGCGACAATATATTTCATTTTCCACATGTATATTATGCGTTTTAATACCCCTCACTATACGGTGGATTGCAAAATTGTCCATAAGCCAATGCAGGGTGAAATTTGTTGTGACAGAGCCGGGGAAAACGGTTTAAAACTCCTTGAAAACGTGGTGCCGCCGCGTTGCGCAGTAAAGGCAAAAACATGAACCCGTCCCTCGATGTCATCATCAGCCGCCGCAGCCTGCTGGCGGGCATGGCAACGGGAACGGCGGCGGCGTTGCTGTCAACCCCCGCGCTGTCATGGACGGCGGCGGAAAAGCCAAGCTCCAGCCTCACCTTCAGCGAAATTTCGCACGGCATTGATGATAACCACCATGTGGCCGCCGGGCATAACGCCGATATTCTTATCCGCTGGGGCGATGCGCTGGCGGCTGATGCACCGGCATTTGCCGCGGGCAGGCTGGATGCAGCAGCGCAGCAACAGCAGTTCGGCTACAACTGCGATTTTGTCGCCTATATGCCGCTGCCGCCGGGGTCGGATAATTCGGATCACGGACTGCTCTGCGTCAACCATGAATACGCCAACCCGGGACTAATGGTGCCGGGTGACCTGACAGCCGGGGATATTGCCGCAATCATGGAGGCGCATGGGCACAGCGTTGTTGAAATTAAAAAGACGGATGATAAGTGGGCGCCCGTGCAGGGAAAATATAACCGCCGCATTACGGCGACGACCGCGCTTGAACTGACGGGCCCTGCGGCTGGCCATGACCGCCTGAAAACGGCGGCGGATGCGACGGGCAAACATGTCTTCGGCACCATCGCCAATTGTTCGGGCGGCACCACGCCGTGGGGCACGGTGCTGTCGGGTGAAGAAAACATCCAGCATTTCTTTGGCGGGGAAACAACCGCGCGTGAACTGCCGACGGCAAAACGCTTTGGTTTTGAAAAAAACAGCGAGCATGGCTGGGAAAAATTTGAATCGCGGTTTGACATGTCGCAAAACCCGAATGAACCGAACCGCTTTGGCTGGGTGGTGGAGCTTGACCCCTACAATTCCGCGGCCGCGCCCAAAAAGCGCACCGCCCTTGGCCGCTTCCGGCATGAAGCCGCAACATCCGTCATCAACAAAGACGGCCGTGTTGTTGTGTATATGGGGGATGATGGCGAATTCGAGTTCATTTATAAATTCGTGACCGACAAGGCTTATAACCCCGCCGACCGCGCCGCGAACATGGATATGCTTGACCATGGCACGTTATACGTCGCGCAGTTTCTGGAGAATGGTGCGCTGCGCTGGCACCCGCTGGTTTTCGGGCAGGGCGGGCTGACGGCGGAAAACGGCTTTGCCAGCCAGGCGGATGTCGTGATTGAAGCGCGCCGCGCCGCAACCCTGCTGGGCGCAACGCCCATGGACAGGCCGGAAGACGTGGAGACAAACCCCATTAACGGCCGCGTCTATGCCATGCTGACAAACAACAATAGCCGCAAGCCGGATGAAACCGATGCCGCCAACCCCCGCGCCGAAAACAAAGGCGGCCAGATTATCGAGATGATACCGCCCGGCGGCGCAGGTCGCGATGCCGACCACGCGGCGGCCGAATATACGTGGGAATTTTTTATCATCGCGGGCGACCCAGCCGACCGCGGCACGCTATATAACGCGAACATCAGCCAGAACGGCTGGTTTGCCTGCCCCGACAATTGCGCGTTTGATGCGCAAGGCCGCATCTGGATTGCGACCGACCAAGGCAAATGGCAGGGGCAGTTCAAGACCGGCGATGGTTTATATGCGGCCGATGTTACCGGCCCGGGCCGCGCCAACGCGCGGTTTTTCTACCGCGTGCCGGTGGGCGCGGAAATGTGCGGGCCATGCTTTACGCCTGACAATAAAACGCTGTTCGTCGCCGTGCAGCACCCGGGTGAAAATTCCACCTACAACAACCCCAGCACCCGCTGGCCCGATTTCAAGGCAGATACGCCGCCGAGGCCTTCGGTTGTGGCGATTACCAAAAACGACGGCGGCATTATCGGCAGCTGATTTTTATGCTTTCCGCTTGGCAGACGGCTTTGTTTTTGCCAATATACGAACATATGGTATACAAAAAGCGAACATACGTAAAGAATACAGCTTTTGAGAAAAATCATTCACGTGGACATGGATGCTTTCTACGCTTCCGTCGAGCAGCGGGATAACCCGGCGCTGAAGGGCAAGCCCGTGGCCGTCGGCTACGGCGCCAAGCGCGGCGTAGTTGCGGCGGCAAGCTATGAAGCGCGCAAATTCGGTGTGCGCTCGGCCATGCCCTCCACTACCGCGCTGCGCAAATGCCCGCAGGTGATTTTTGTGCCGCCGCGGTTTGATGTGTATAAGGCCGTGTCGGATGACATTCGCGAAATCTTTCTTGATTACACGCCGCTGGTGGAGCCGTTGTCGCTGGATGAAGCTTATTTGGACGTTACCGAAAACCTGCGCGGCATACCGACCGCCTCGGCAACCGCCAAGGAAATTCGCGCGCGCATTTTTGCCAAGACAGGGCTGACGGCTTCGGCGGGGGTATCCTACAACAAGTTCCTCGCCAAGCTTGCGTCCGACCACAATAAGCCCAACGGGCAGTTCGTAATTTTGCCGGAAGATGGCGCGGGATTTATTGAGACGCTGCCGGTGGCAAAATTCCACGGTATTGGACCCGTGACTGCCGAAAAAATGAAAAGCCTTGGCATTCATACCGGCGCGGATCTTCGCGAAAAATCGCTGTCATACCTGCGGCAGCACTTCGGCAAGGGCGGCGACTGGTATTACGAGATTTCACGGGGGGAGGATGACAGGCCCGTGGAGGCGGAGCGCGTGCGCAAATCCTCCGGCTCCGAAACCACGTTCCATGATGACCTGCTGCAACCGGACTTGATTGAAGCGGGCGTTACCGAAATGGCAAATTACGTGTCGCAATGGTGTGCGGATGCCGGCATGTATGGCCGCACCGTCACCCTTAAAGTCAAATTCGCGGACTTCAAGCAGATTACCCGCAGCCGCAGCCTGCCATTCCCCATCGCCACCCCCGACCTGCTGCGGCGGTTAAGCGTTGAATTGATGCGCGGCGTTTACCCCCTGCACATCGGCGTGCGCCTTGTCGGCGTTACCGTTTCCAACTTTGATGAAGCAGCGGGCGCCGGCGCGCAGCTGAATTTGGGTCTGCCCGTTTAAGCCGCCAGGCGGGGCTGGAACGGCGGCTGGTTTGCGCCTATATTACAGCCATTCATCACGTTATTCTGGGTTCACATCATGACCGTCCATATCATCAAGCTTTCCGTCGGGCCTGACAGCCTTGAAGACCTTGTCGCGTGGCAGAAGCTGCGATTGAAGGAACTGAAGGCCAAGGGCAAAACGCCGGAGCTCATCCACATTACCCGCCACACGCCGAAGCGCGCGGACGAGGTGCTGGATGGCGGGTCGATTTACTGGGTGATTAAAGGCTGGATTGTGGCGCGGCAGAAACTGGTGGAGCTGCGCCCCATGAAGCGCGGCGGCGTTGCGCATTGCGGCCTTGTGCATGACAAAAAAATGATTCCGGTGCATTGGCAGCAACGTCGTGCTTTTCAGGGCTGGCGCTACCTTGACCCGAAAGACGCCCCGGCCGACCGCGATGCCGGCGACCATGGCGACGACCTGCCGCCCGCGCTGCGGCTGGAACTGAAGACGCTGGGGTTGCTGTAAGCTTTAGGAAACCTTCGTCCAGTCGATGACCGGAAGATTATGCTGCGCCAGATAGCCGTTGGCTTTCTTGAAATGCCCGCAACCGAGAAAACCGCGATGCGCCGATAGCGGCGAGGGGTGGGGCGCTTCCAGCACCAAATGTTTTTTGCGGTCGATAAACGCGCCCTTTTTTTGCGCATAGGCACCCCAAAGCATAAAGACGATAGGTGCCGCCCGCGCATCAAGCGCGCGGATGATGGCATCCGTAAACATTTCCCAGCCTTTTCCCTGGTGCGCGCCGGCCTTGGCGGCTTCAACCGTTAAGGTCGCGTTCAGCAGCAGCACGCCCTGCTTGGCCCATGCGGTCAGGTCGCCGGTGCGGGGCATTTTGACGGCGTATTCGGCTTCAATTTCTTTGTAAATATTGCGCAGGCTTGGCGGCAGTGCAACACCGCTGCGGACGGAGAAGGAAAGGCCGTGCGCCTGGTCCGGCCCATGATACGGGTCTTGCCCCAGAATAACGACGCTCACCTTGTTGAACGGCGTTGCGTTCAGCGCATTAAAAATATCGGGCGCAGCGGGGTAGATGATGCGGCCAGCCGCGGTTTCACGCGCCAGAAAATCTTCCAGCTTGTGCATATAACTTTGGCTGAATTCATCACCGATGATATTCATCCAGCTCGTATCGGGCATGGTTGCATTCTTCAAGCTCATGCCAAGGGTTTTGCCATGAAGCGCCGCAGAACGAAACGGTTATTTTAGCGCTAGACCAGAATATCCACCGGTTTGTGGTCGGGCGAATTGGCGCGGTCCTGCATTTTTGCCTGCATTTCCTGCTTCATCTGGTCGATCAGCTTTTGCTTTTCATCTGCGCCCATGGCGTCAAACTGCTGCTGGGTGATGTTGTGCTGGGCCAGCCACGCTTCCTGCAACCGCTGCGCGGGCGTTTGCTTCATGTAATCAAGAAACTTGGTGGATGCCGTGCTATCCGTCTTTTTGGAGGCGGAAATGCCTGTCGTTGCGGCATCATCCCCGCCTGTTCCCGCAAGGCTGTTGATAAGGCTGCCGGTACTACCCGGCAAACTTTGCTTGTTTTGCGTCTTCGCGGTGCTGGTGCTGTACCACGGGGACCCGTTAAGGCTTGAAATCGTCATGTTTTTTCTCCGGTCGAAAATTCTTCAACCGGAAGCGTTGCAATAATTGTGCCAGCTGTTTGAAACGGCGCGTGGGTAAATGGCTGCGGTTATGGTTAAGCCGCAAGCCCCTTCCAGAAAATACTGAAGCCGAGCGCGATATGCCCGTCCAGCGTTTTGCCCTTCAGGCGCTTGTCGATGGCTTCGACGATGCAGATATGCGCCAGCGCATCCATGATGAGGTACAGGTAATCCAGCCCCATTTCCGTCAGGTCGCCCTTTTTCATTTCCGACTGCACGACGCGGTTAAGGGGTTTCAGCGTTTCTTCAACCTTGGCGCGGGCGGGTGCGGTGACGGCATTGCTGGTGGCCAGCAGCATAAGCATTTTGTGTTTTGGTGTATTGGCCATGGCCCAATGGACATAGCTTGCCCAGACGGCGGAAAGAATGGCGTGCAGGTTGTCCTTGTCCATCGCGCCGGCATCATACATGGCTTCTGCCGCCTGGTTGCGCAGGGCAATATAAAGCCCGTCCTGCAAATCCGCCTTGGTGGCAAAATAATCCAGCAGCATGCCATGCGGCACGTCGGCATCCTTGGCGATGCGCACGGTGGTGACGCTAAGCCCTTCGCTGAGGAAGAGGTGCTGCGCGGTGGTGAGGATATTTGCTTTACGGTCTTGTTTCATGGCTCATATCGTGCCCCGCCGGGGGGCTTTTGGTCAATTGGAATCTAGTGCATTACGGGCGCTGCCGCCGCTTCAACCTCAACCGCGTGGCGGGGGTCTATGTTGCGGCGCGCAACCAGCAGGGCGAGAAGCGCAAGGCCCGCCCACCCGCACATCAGCAGAACAATGGTAAACAGCGTGGGCGCATGGAACATGCCAACCCCGCAGGACGCAACCGCGCCCATGCCGATCTGGATAAAACCGAGCAGGGCGGAGGCGCTGCCCGCGTTTTTGCTGAAGGGCGCAAGCGCAAGGGCGGCGGCGTTAGGGTAGCCAATGCCAATGCAGGGCAGGAACATAAACAGGCATGCCAGCGTTGCGTATAGCCCGTACCAGCCGTTGTACGCGCCAATCATGAAGATACCGCCAATGACGGTCTGGCAAATAAGCGCGACAAGAAAAATGCGCGCGCTGCCGAACTTACGGGTCAGCCAGATATTCAGCTGGCTGCCGCCAATGAACCCGACCGAAAGCATGGCGAAAATGCCGCCGTACATTTGCGGGCTGACGCTGAAGATATTCATGAAAATAATCGGCGAGCCCGCGACATAGGCAAACAGCCCCGCGAAGGAAAGCGCGCCTGCCAGCGCATGGGTATAGAACTGCGGTTCCTTCAAAATCAGCAGGAAGCTGTGGACGATGGGGCGTGGCTTAAGCGAAATCGTCGTATCCGGCTGGTGGCCTTCCGGCAGGAACATATGCACGATACCCATGATGACCAGCACAATGCCCGCCAGCAAAATAAACACCCAGTGCCAGCCGAGCGACGTGGTGACAAAGCCGCCAACCGTTGGCGCAAGCAGCGGCGATACGCCGAGGATAAGGATAAGCAGGGAGAAAATTTTGGCGCTTTCCTTGACGGGGAAAAAGTCGTGCACCATGGCGGTCGCCGCCACCTGCGCAACGCAGCCGCCAAGGGCCTGAAAAAACCGCCAGATGATAAGCGATTCAACCGTATGCGATGTCATGCAGCCGATGGAAGCGAAGACGAACAGGGTGAGGCCGGCATACAGCGGCCGCTTGCGCCCGTAACGGTCCAGCAAAGGGCCGTAGGCCAACTGCCCCGCCGCAAGCCCGATGAAATAGCTGGAAAGCGACAGTGCGACGGTAGAGGGCACGGTGTTCATGTCCGCCGCAATCTGGCCGAAAGCGGGCAGGTACATATCAATCGCAAAAGGGCTGATGGTGCTAAGCGCGCCCAGGATAAGAATGATGAAAAGATTGCGGCGTTGCGCGGGGGACATTTTATATACACACTCTGTTTTTTTGTTTTTGTACCGGACGATATGAATATGGGAGGGGCGGTGATAAAGCAAGTGATTCTGCATCAAAAAGGCTTTGCCCGTGTAATCCAGTGCCTTGCGTGTCGCAAATGCCACGGCGAATGTTTTGAAAAGGCGCGCCGCTTTCGCTAGAATGGCGGCGATTTAAAGAATCCAGTATGAAAAGAACAGGTCTGATGAAAAAATCCCCCGCGAAAGCCAAGAAGAACACTGCCGCCGCAAAAAGCAGAAAAGTACCTGTCCTGAAAAAACCGCTCATGAAAAAGCAGCCGGTGCTAAACCTTGCGCCCAACGTTGCCGTGCGCGAACTGTCAACGGTGCGGGATTTCATTCGTTATGCCGTCAGCCGCTTTAACCGCGCTGACCTGTTCTTCGGCCACGGCACCTTCAACGTTTTTGACGAAGCGGTGTTTCTGGTCCTGGAAGGCTTGCGCCTGCCGGTGGAGCAGCTGGAGCCTTATTACGATGCCCGGCTGCTGGCGGATGAAAAAAAGCGCATCGCCGCGCTGATCGAGGCGCGTATCAAAACGCGCAAGCCCACGGCGTATCTGGTCAACAAAACCTACCTCAAGGGCTATCCGTTCTATGTCGATGAACGCGTTATTGTGCCCCGTTCCTACATCGCCGACCTGCTGTTTGAAGATGTGACAGGCGGCGAGAATGGGCAGGAAGCAGGCTTCGCGCTGATCGAGGATCCGGAATCCGTGACGTCGGTGCTTGATCTTTGCACCGGTTCGGGCTGCCTTGCCATTATCGCGTCCTACCTGTTCCCCAATGCGACGGTCGATGCCGTTGACCTGTCGCCGGATGCTGTTGCGGTTGCCAACATCAACGTCGCCAATTGCCTGCACAACGACCGTATCACGGTCTATCAGGGCGACCTGTTCGCGCCGCTGAAGGGCAAGAAGTATGACTTCATCATCACCAACCCGCCCTATGTGGATGCCGAGGACATGGTTGGCATGCCGCCCGAATATTACCATGAACCGCAAATGGCGCTGGAAGCGGGCGACGACGGGCTGGATATTGTTCACCGCATTCTGGCCGAAGCGCCGGACCACCTGAACGAGGGCGGTAATATCATCTGCGAAATCGGCTATGGCCGCCCCGCGCTGGAAGATGCCCGCCCCGACATCGACTTCCTGTGGCTGGACACCGAAAACAGCGAAGGCGAGGTCTTCTGGCTGTCGAAAGAGCAGCTGGAGGGCTGATTCAGCCCCGTAAACACCGCCGCCACTTGTCAGGCCGTTGAAATCCTGTACGATTAGACGCAGGGGAGATTTTAACAGCCATGAACAAGCTACCGCTGACGCCGGAAGATTACGCACTCGTCAAGGCCGCATCCGAAGCCATCGTCAAACCCGTGCTGCAGATTTTCGGGGAAAAAGCCCCCGCGCTGGTGGGGGCCGCGCTGCGGCTGGACAATGGCCGCGTTATTACGTCGAATAACCTGACGGTCGATGTGGGCAGCATTTCAATGTGCGCCGAACCGTTTGCGATTGCAGAAGCCAACCGCGACCCCGAGCGCAAAATTACCACCATCGTTGCGGTCTACCATGAATTTTCGAAAGAGCCGAAAGTCATTTCCCCCTGCGGCCGCTGCCGCGAGGTGATTACCGATTTCGCTTCCGCCGGCTTTGTCATTCTGCGCGACCCCGGCACGACCGAGCTGTACAAAGTGCGCTCCGTCGACCTGCTGCCGCTGAAGTACGGCGATTATTGGGCAGGCGGCACGCTGAATTAATAGTTTCGGCACGCTTAATTAACTGTGGCTGTCTTTGAAGACTGAACGGATGCTGTCTTCCTCCGGCAATTGCCCCAGCTTTTTCAAAAGCGGGGTCATGGTCATGCCCTGCACGAATATCGAGAACGCGACGACAAGGAACGTGACGGTGGTGATTGCATCGCGGTCGGGCATGTCATCCGGCAGGCCCAGCGCAAGGCCAAGGGCCAACGCACCGCGCAGGCCGCCCCAGAATAGAATGTGCTGGTGGGCCATATCCACCTTCAGGCGGCTGCGGGCGAAGAGGGCGGAGAACGGGTAAATCGCCACCGCACGCCCCAGCGTGACCAGCGCAATGGCAATGCCGCCCGCCGCCAGCATGGGCGTAAAGGTTTGCTTTGCCTCGCTGATGCCGATGAGGATGAAGATAAGCGAATTGGCGACAAAAGCCGCATATTCCCAAAAGTTCGTCACGGCTTCCTTGCCGCGCGCGGTGAGGGAATGGGTAAAACCGTAATTGCCGGTAATCAGCCCCGCCGTCATGCACGACAGCACGCCGGAGAAGTGATAATGCTCCGCCACAATAAACGAGCTGTAGGCGATGATGGTGGTGAGCGTAATTTCAACAAGGTGGTCCTGCGCCTTGCCGACCAGCAGCAGAATGCCGCCGGAAATAAGCGCCCCGCACAGCACGCCGCCCGTCACCGTCATGAACAGCGTGGTGGCAATATGCCCCGCGCTTAACGTTTGGGCGCCGGTCGCAAGCGCCACGGCAATAATAAAGCCGACGGCGGCCGTGCCGTCGTTCATCAGGCTTTCGGCTTCCACCAGCAGGCGCAGGCGGCCATGCACGCCCGCTTCCTTGAAGGTGGCAATGACGGAAACCGGGTCCGTCGCTGCAATCAAAATGCCAAATACGCTGGCGCTGGCCCATGCCCAGCCCGCAAGGTAATGCATGCCCGCGGCGGTAACGGCGGCGGAAAGCAGCAGGCCTGCCGTGACGAAGACCAGAATAATCGGCAGGTCGCGCTTCAGCTGCCGCCAGATGATGAACAGCGCGGCCTCGAAAATCAGCGGCGGCAGGAAACCGTTGAAAATAACATCCTTGGTGAAGGGAATGTTCATGGGCTTTATAAAGGCCAGCGCAATGCCCGCCACAACAAGACCAATGCTGTAAGGCAGCTTGCAGCGCCGCGCGATAATGGCGACGATAGCGGCAATCAGCAGCAGTATGCTGAAGTCTTTAATGGCAAAGTCCATGTTAATCCCCTTTCCCGGTAATTTACCGGACGGTGCGGGGGATTACAATTATAACCGGATTAATAAACCCGTTTAGGGTGCAGGCGCGCCTTGGCGATTTTTTCACGGAAACTATGGGCTTCCGGCGCGGGTACGCCCTTCGGCGGCTCCAGCAGGTCCAGCGGCGTGACGGGGCCGTTGCGGTTGACGGCGTTGGTGAGCCCATATTGCACAATGCGCGCGAAGGAGCTGAGGTGTTCATCCTCCGTCACATAGCGCGGCAGTTCGTGATAACTTTTGATGGGGAAGCGCTTGCGCACCAGCGCGTTGAATTTTTCCTGCAGCGTTTTGTCGCCGGTATCTTCCGTTTTAAAGCCTCTTTTTTGCACGGCGGCTGAAATCAACACGCTGCGGTCGGAAAGCGGTTCCACCTTCAGTCGGTGCGCGCACCACGCGAACATGGCGCGCAGCGGCGCCCACAGGCGGTTCTTGATTTTCACAAGGCGGTCGTTGTTCGCTTCCATGTACAGCGTCGTAAACCGGTCGCGCTCCCGCCCCGGGCGGGACATGACGGCCGCGCCCACCAGCACCACTTCGCCCAGCGCGGTTTTTGCATCCTTCTCGCTATAGCCGATCTTTTTCATCATTTTAAGGGCAGCGTTATAGGTTTCCTGCGCCGTAATGGTGCCGGCGCTATAGCCGAAAAAGGTGACGTTGCGCAGGTTCCGGCGCGCATCTTCAAGGGGCAGGGGCGTGCCGGCGGGTTCACCATCCGCGCCCATTTTAAAGTTATCCGCCACCAGGGGCATGATGATGCCGCGGGCAACATCGTAACCGTTGTGGGAACTGCGGTGGTTCGGCACGGCGTTATAGGCGGCAAGGTTGAAAACTTCTTTAAGGCCGCTGTGCGACCACGCGTAAACATCTACCGGCGGCTGTTTGCCGGGGCGGCGCGCCATCATTTTTTCCATGGTGGAAAGGGCGCTGTGAATATTTTGCGGTGTATTGTCGTAGGTGAAAAAGCCGGTCAGGAAAAAGACCGAAGGGCGGCTGATGCGCAGGCCGGATAAATCCACCTGCTGCAAACGGGGCTGGTTATCGTCGTCAAGCGATCGCTGCCAGAGTTTGCCCATGCCGTCGTCAGTTCTCCCGTAAAAGAAGCCCGCTCGGTCGTCAGTGGAAGTAGCTTAACCTGTGGGGTACATAAGTGTCAATCGTAAAGTTATGAAAATTATTTGTATTGCGCAATATTTGTGCTATTGTACGGGGCATGAAACAGACGGTTCACACATATTCCGCCAAATCCTATTACCCCACCCAGGGGTAATTATTGTCGCCTGCCTCGCGCATCAAGAGGCTTTTCACCGCTTTCCCCTTTTAAACTGCCTACCTACATATGAATGAATCGCCATGAGCCCCGCACCCGCACGTATCAACGAAATTCTCGCGTTCTTTGACCGCACCTCCGACCAATTCTTTTCGAAGGACGAATTCAAGGCCAAGCTGAAATCCGGCAAAAAACTACGCATCAAGTACGGGGTGGATGTCACCGCGCCGACGCTGCACATTGGCCATGCCGTCAATATGTGGCTTATGCGCTACCTGCAGGACCTCGGCCACCAGGTCGTGTTCCTGATCGGCGATTTCACCACCCGCATCGGCGACCCCGACGGCAGGTCCGAAACGCGCCCGCAAATTCCGCGCGAAGATATTGAACGCAACGCCCGCGAATTCATCGAGCAGGCGAAAATGGTGCTGCGGTTTGACGACCCGGAGCTGCTTGAAATCCGCCGCAATTCGGAATGGCTCGACCAGATGAAGATGCAGGACTTTATGAACCTGCTGGCCATGGTGACGCATACGCGCCTTTTGTCGCGCGATATGTTCCAGAAACGCATTGAACTGCATAAAGACATTCATATGCACGAAATTATCTACCCCGTGCTGCAGGGCTACGATTCAGTCGCGATCGAGGCGGATATGACCATCATCGGCTCCGACCAGCTGTTCAATGAAATGATGGGCCGTTTCTTCCAGGAGCGCATGGGGCAGAAGCAGCAGACCATCATCACCACCAAAATCACCCCCGGCACCGACGGCAAGGGCAAGCAGTCGAAAAGCGTCGGCAACTACATTGGCCTTGCGCACAGCCCGCGAGACAAGTTTGGCCGCGTGATGAATATTCCCGATACGCTGATCGAGCAATACTTCGTCATCTACACCGATCTGCCGATGATGGATATTGCGGCGCTGAAAAACGAAATCGCCCACAAGCCGCGCGATGCCAAAATGAAGCTGGCGGAAGCGATTGTGGCGCGCTACCACGGCAAACAGGTGGCGGCATGGGAAAAGGAATGGTTTGAAAACACCATTTCAAAGGGCAACGCGCCGGATGATATTCCGACGCTGCCAATCCTCACGCCCCGCATCGAGGCTTTAAGCCTTGTGTCATTGGCGCGACCCGGCAAGAGCAAAAGCGACACCCGCCGGCTGATCAGCCAGGGCGGCGTTGAAATCAACGGCGACAAGCTGCAAAAAGCAGATGAAACGCTGCTGGTGCAGACCGGCGATATTTTGAAGGTTGGCAAGCGCGGCTGGTTCCGTCTTGAAATCGTCAAGCCGAACGAGCTTGAAACCGAGCGCCTGTGGTTGAAGCCGCTGCACCTGCACGACATTGACCTTGTGCGCAAGTACATGCCGGAATGGGAAATTGTAAAGTACCTTGGCAAAATGCCGGTGCCGAAAAAGGTTGCCGCCAGCCTTGCGACGGAAGTTTTCAAGAAAGTCATTTTACAGCCTGAGCCGAAAGACGAATGGCTGTGGAAGATTACGCAGAAGAAAGCGCCCGACGACATCATCGGCGTGGGCCACCTGCACCGCAGCAGCCCGGGTGAGGGGAACCAGAACGTCTGGCTGATACCGGAGGCGCGCGATGAAGGGCTGATGGCCGAAGCCATGATGGCGATTAACGAACACGCCTTCCACCAGCTGGGCTTCAATTCCATGATGTTCAAGGAAGCCTTCGCCTTCGCGACCGCACCGAAGGAGGGCGACGCCCTGCGCCGTGCCTACATGAGCCTTGACCCCGTGCAGCGCGACCGTGACACGCCGGACGGTGCCTGGGGCTTTACCAAGGAAGGCTGGCAGCAAATGCAGGCCTGGCGCCGCCGTACCATGGGCCTGCCGGAACCGAATGCCGCGCCCGCTGCACCCGCAGCTGCGCCCGAGGCGGAAAAACCGGCAGAAGCCAAGCCGCTTAAAACCACAAGGCGCAAGCTGACAACGGAGCAAAACCCCTTTATGCCGCCATCGCCAAAACCATCCGGCAAGGTCTGACAGCGGGGCGCGCAGGCCAATATTACATTTGACAGAATATGGCGGAATCCGTTAAGGTTCTGGCTTCAGCAATCTGTCTTTTTGAAAGGGCATGGGCATGCAACGCCGCAGCAACGACCGATAACGGGCTCTTCCTGTTGCGCTGCCGCCGTCTGCCTTTCATCCGCCTTTTGCAAAGACACCTTGCCCCATGATTTTAGAAACATCCCGCCTTGTGCTGCGGCCCCTGGTTCTTGAAGACCACAAAGACATCCAGAAGCATTTCCCGCACTGGGATGTGGTGAAGTACCTTTCCAAAAACGCCATCAAGTGGCCGTACCCGGATGATGGCGCAGAAAAATTCCTGCGCAACATTGCGCTGCCCGCCATGGCGCGCGGGGATGACTGGTACTGGGGCATCACACGCCGCGATAAGCCGGATGAAGTGATTGGCGTTATTCACCTGCGGCGCGATACAGCATCGGGCAACCGCGGCCTCTGGATTGCACAGGAGCATCAGGGCAGCGGTTACATGAAGGAAGCGCTGGAAGCGGTGAATGATTACGCCTTCGGCGCGCTCGGTTTTGACAAACTGGTGATCAAAAACGCGGCGGATAATGAAGCCTCCCGCCAGCTGAAAATAAAGACCGGCGCGGAAATGCTGGAAACGCGGCCTGCAACGCATTATCTGGGCGGTTCTGCGCAGCAGGAAGTCTGGCAATTGACGGCGGAAAAATGGAACGCTTTCAAAGTCATGCGTGACTTTACACGGGCTGCATTGACAGGGGGTGCGAATGCCGTTAAAACCCTGTTTTGTAAAGCACAGGCATATATGGGCATACGGCCCGCTGCGGATATTCCCCACGATGATACGTCGGTAAAGGGATCATCCCCGCATCGGCAAACCGCGGCCAAAACCCGGGGGCATTTTGCCACCAAAGCCCGCCGGCAAAAATGCCGGCCGCCTGCGCCGTTTAATGGATTTAATGCAGCGTTTAAAAGGAATTCATATGCCTTCGTACCTCGGCCTTGACCAAAAGCAGCTTATCGCCTCCATCAACGACGGCCTGGCCTTGCTTGAATCGTATTCTCCCGGCCCCGTGTGCCAGTCGCATATCGATGACCTGCGCACGCCCGATGCCGCAACCGGCGTTTCCCGCCTTGGCGCCATTACCGCCGCGACCGATGATGTTGCGCTGGCGAAGGCCGTGCGCGGCTCCGGCATTAACTGGGTTTTCAGCCGCATGAACGATGTGCTGCAATTCCATGCCGAGCATAACACCGGCGGCACCGGCACCGCTGTGTACCAGTCGCTCGCCGGCTGGAACGCGACTGGCGCGGCCATGACCATGGAATACAACGCCGTTGACGAAGAATGCGACATCTGGCTCGCGCTTGCCCGCGCCGAGCTGGTCGAAATGACCGAAGAAAACGCCGTCAAGCTCACGGAATACGCCAATGAAGTGTCGAAAGATTCTAAATCCGTCACGACCGCGATTGGCGCCATGGCAAAGCTTATCAACGGCGCACAGGGCAATGCATCCGAGCAGGCCTTGAAAGACGTTTACCTGTCGCTGTCCCTGCATGAACGCCATATCACCACCACCGTGCTGCATGCGCTGACCGTGCAGGACAAAGAGCCGGTTGACGTTACCCCCGCCATCGGCCGCTACGGCGTTGTGATCGATGACCTGACGCAAAAGAAAGTCAACTGGACGGATGCCAGCATCAAGGCTATTCGCAACGACGTGGAAAAAGTGCTGGGCCCATTCTATGAAACCGATGAAGTAAACATGACCGGCATCGGCATGGTGACGAACGACCGCACCGCCCCCGACCTTGGCATTGTGTTCATGTCTTCCCGCAGAGCGGCGCAGGCGGTGGCGGATGCCATGCCCGGCCATACGGTGAAAAGCGACAATGGCAACGTACTGCCGCCGGCCGCCGCACCCCAGCCGCCGAAACCCGGTTTTAGCCTGTAACAGCCCTGTAACCGCCTGTTATTGCCCTATTATTTTTTAGAGATTGCCCGCCGTTGCTGGAACCAAAGCCATGTCTTGTGGTTTGGATAAGGTAACAGGAGCATTTTGCATGCAGGTTATTTCCGGCAATTTTGATCAACCCCGTGCCTTTCCGCCGCTCCTAACTGGGGATTACAACGGCGAAATCATAGCCCTTGCCCATTATCAGGACTGCGAGGAGCGCATGTTGATGTGCCAGTCCTGCGATGATGTCTGGGTCGACATTATTCCCAGCACCATGCCGCTGCACCAGCTGGAATGTGAGCACTGCCTGCAAAAAGGCTATGTTTCCGCCTTCATCCCCCGCCACCTGCGTATGCCGCCGGACTAAAAACGCCCCATAAATAATCATTTTGACTCTCTGCATGGGGTTTGTGATAACAAAAGTCACACCCCCGCAACCGGTCCGGAATGGTTATGCCTTTATATCAACGCATCCTTGTCATCAAGCTCGGCGCCTTTGGCGACGTGGTGCTGTGCTTTGGCGTGATGCAGGCTTTGCGGGCGCATTACCCGAACGCGCATATCACGCTATTAACCATACCGCTGTTTGAAGACATGATGCGCCAAAGTGGCTATGTGGATGATGTCTGGCTTATCCGCCGCTGGCCGTGGTGGCAGCCGCGCAACTGGCTGAACTTCGCCAAGGCGCTTCGCGCCGGCAATTATGATTGCGTCTATGACCTGCAGCGCAATGACCGCACCACCATGCTGCGACGTCTTGCGCCTGCAAGCCTGCGCCGTGCGTGGTTCGGCGGCAAGGGCGGCAGCGGTGCGCCCTATGCCGAAGGCGCATTGGTGGCAGATATAAAATCATTAGCCGTTCCTGCGCTGGAATGGCTGGATGTGGATATTTCAAAATTCAGTATTCCGTCCCCCTTCGTACTGCTGGTGCCGGGTTCGGCCCCGCAGCACCCTTTGAAGCGCTGGCCCGCGGCGAGCTACGCGGCGGTCGCGCAAACGCTGGCCTTCGCGGGCTACACGCCCGTCATTATCGGCACCGCAGCGGAGGCGGATATTATCGCGTCCATCAAGCAGCAGGTGCCAGCCGCTGTTGACCTTGGCGGCAAAACGACTTTGGCAGATGTCGGCGCGCTGGCGCGCAAAGCCGCAGGCGCGGTCGGCAATGATACCGGCCCCATGCACTTGATTGCCGCGGCAGGCTGCCCCAGCTTGTCGCTTTTTTCAGGCATTACCAGCCCCGCGCAATCCGCCCCGAAGGGCGCGGTCGTGAAAACCATGCAGGGCGCGCCGATTGAAACGCTTGCAGCAGAAGACGTTGCCGCCGGCTTGCTTTCCATTTTGCGGTAATTACCGCCTGTTTTGCGGCAACTTGCCTACAATTACGGGAACCATTTTTCTTTGCTTCGCATTCGCACCCTGATATGCTTCAGGCAGTAATATCGTCAGGTCACAAGCGCGATGCAATTTATCGAAAACCGGCAGGGAAATGACGCGCAAGCCGTTGCTTTGAAAGGTGACTGGATTGTCGAGAACAGCAGCGTCATTGAAGACGACGCGCACAGCCTGAAAAAGGGCGGTCGTTCCTCCAGCGAAAAAACGAATGCGACGGTGGACTTCAGCGGCATTGGCCAGCTGGATACGGTGGGCGCCTGGCTGATCCAGAAATATTTCCCCAAGGCCAAATACGCCAACATGACCGACCGCCAGAAGGCGCTTATGGACTTTGTGCCGGAATCGCACACCAGCGTGCCGCAGCCGGAATGCCGCAGCGGCACCGCCGCGTTCTTCGTCCATATTGGCGGCGCGACTGTCTGGGCGGCGGAATTCGTGTGGGGTATTTTCTGCTTTCTGGGTGAAGTGTTCATCCGCATCTTCCGCAACCTGCGGCACCCGTCGCATTTCCGGCCCACTTCCATCACCCGGCATATTTATGAAACTGGTGTGCTGGCGCTGCCTATCATCAGCCTGCTGGCCTTCGGCATCAGCATGGTGGTGGCGTATCAGGGCGCAAACCAGCTGCAAAAATTCGGCGCGGATATTTACACGATTGATTTAACCGTCGTTTCCGTCCTGCGCGAAATGGCGGTGCTGATGACCGCAATCATGGTTGCGGGCCGGTCCGGCAGCGCCTTCGCCGCTGAAATCGGCGTCATGAAAATGCGGGGCGAAATTGACGCGCTGCGCACCATGGGCATGGACCCCATCGAAGTGCTGGTCATTCCGCGCCTGCTGGCGCTGCTGGTTACGCTGCCCGCACTGGCTTTTATTGCGGATATTGTGGGTCTTGCTGCCGGCGCGTTTATGTCGCTGATCCAGCTGAAAGTGTCGTTGTCGCAATACATTGACCGCGTGCAGGCCATTGCAACGCCGCTGATGTTCTTTATCGGCATGATCAAGGCGCCGGTTTTTGCGCTGCTGATCACCGCCGTCTGCACCTATCAGGGCATGAGCGCCAAGGGCTCCGCCGAAGATGTCGGCAAGCTCACGACGCTGGCGGTGGTGCAGTCTATCTTTCTTGTCATCATGGCGGATGCCATATTCTCCATCCTTTTCGCGCAGCTTGGCCTATGACAGGGCAAGCGCAAAAACAGCCCGCCGTCACCGCATCGAAGCAGGATAGCGCGATCGAGGCAAAGGGCGTTGTCAACCGCTTCGGCAAACAGCTTATTCACAACGGCGTTGATTTGACGCTGAAGAAAGGTGAAATTCTCGGCATCGTCGGCGGCTCCGGCTCCGGTAAATCCGTCTTGCTGCGGACCATGCTGGGCCTGCATAAACCCAACGAGGGGCAGGTACTGGTGGATGGCCGGGATGTGACCAGCCTCAACGAAGACGAACGCAAGCAGATGGCGCAAAAATGGGGCGTCGCCTTTCAGGAAGGGGCGCTGTTTTCCGGCCTGAACGTGCTGGACAACATTAGCCTTCCGCTTCGTGAACATACTAAGCTGAACGGAAAAGACATTGAAAGCCTTGCGCTGTTCAAGCTTGGCATTGTGGGGTTGAAGCCGGAAGCCGCCACCAAGTTCCCGTCCGAACTGTCGGGCGGCATGGTGCGCCGCGCGGGCCTTGCGCGTGCGCTGGCGCTTGACCCCGGTATTCTGTTCCTGGATGAACCGACCAGCGGGCTTGACCCCATTGCGGCGGCTGCCTTCGACCAGCTTATCCTTGAGCTGCGCCGCGTGCTGACCTTGAGCGTCCTGATCATCACCCACGACCTTGATACGCTGGTGACGATTTGCGACCGCATTGCCATGCTGGTGGATAAAAAAGTCATTGTCGGCACGCTGGATGAAATGATGGCCTGCGACGTGCCGCAGGTAAAAGAATACTTCCGCGGCCCGCGCATGCGCGCCGTGCAAAAAGAACCGCACAACGCCGATAAAGACGCCGGGCAGGGCGATAAACAATCGCCGCAGGAGAAAAAATAATGGAAAAAAACGCGCCGTATTTCGTCGTCGGCCTGTTCATGACGATTGTGGTTTTTGCGCTGGTGGGTTTTACCATCTGGCTGTCCAGCCCGCGCGACCAGCGTGACCTGAAGTTTTATACCGTCGAATTCCATGATTCCGTCGCGGGGCTGGAAGCGGGATCCACCGTGCAGTACATGGGCATTAAAGTCGGCAAGGTTATGAGCCTCCAGCTGGTGCCGGGCAGCAACCGCCTGATCCGCGTCAATGTAGGCGTTGATAAAAAAGTGCCCATCATGGCGCATACATCGGTCGCGCTGCAGGCGCAGGGCATCACGGGGCTTGTGCGTCTTGAAATGTCGACAGCGGATAACGACACCGAAATTCCGCCGCAGCCGGAAGGCATGAAGTACCCGGTCTTGCAGGGCCAGGGCTCCCGCCTGTACAAGGCGCTGGAAGATATTCCGAACATTACGGCGCAGGTGGCGGATATTGCCAGGAAGCTGAACAGCGCGCTGGATGATAAAACCATCGGCTCCCTGCAGGCAACGGTGGCGAATGTGGAGCGCATGTCGCATGACCTTAATGGCCTGCTCAGCCCCGAAAACATCACCAGCGCCTCGCAAATGCTGGATAACCTGTCCATTTCAAGCGCGCAGGTGCCCAATATGGTGGCGAAGCTGAACAGCACCGCCGACCAGATGGACGCCGCCGCCAACAGCCTGAACACGGTCATCAACCGCAACAAGGCGAACATTGACCGCTTTGCGGGTGAAGGCCTGTCGCAATTCTCGACCGCGACGCATGAAGTGACCGGCACGGCGGCCAGCGTGCGCCGCCTTGCGGATAAGCTTAACGAAAACCCGTCCCAGCTGGTGTACAAACCCTCGGCGCATGGTGTGGAGATCCCGAAATGAAAAACTATCGTAACCTGATGACCGCTGTGGCGCTTGCCGCTTTCCTGCCGCTGGCGGGCTGCGCCAATGCGCTGAAGTCCGATCTGCCTGCGCCGACCGTCTATACGCTGCATGCCAGCGCGCAGGACGGGGAAGCAAAAGCGCAGCCGCACAAAGCCAAAGTGCTGTCGATTGCCGAACCCGCCATGCCTGCGGGTTTTGACAGCAACCGCATCGCCCTCTACCTTGATGGCGGCCGCCGCATGGATTATTACGCCAATGCTGTCTGGGCGGATGTATTGTCGAAGGTGATGCAGGATGTGCTGCTGCAATCCGCTGCCGACCATACCGCTTTCGCCGCCGTGCCGACGGATGCCGGCACCATGGTCTCCCACCGGTTGCTGGTGAAGGTTCTTGATTTTGAACCGGTCTATAGCGGCGAGGCGAAGGATGTACCGATGTTAAAAGTCAGCATCAACTTCCGCCTGGTGTCGGTTTCGAATGATAAAATCATTCTCGATACCACCGTGCCGCTGGCAGAAAAGGCAACCGCCAATACGCAAACCGCCATTGTCACGGGCCTTGAAAGCCTGCTGCAAAAATCTGTCGACGCCGCTTATGACGACGTTTCGGCCAGGCTGGCGCAGCATAAAAAGAAGTAGCGCTTAAGGGCCTGCGGGCGGCGCAGGCGGCGCGGGGAAGCTTGCGTCGTAGGGCTTTACTTCCGGGTGCTTCAGCAGCAGGGCGAGGATGGCGGGGGCTTTGTCGTCGTTCAGCTCGACTTCAATCACGCGGATATTTTCAAACACGGTCTTGATGCGGCAATCGCCCTTGAAGGGCGACAGGTCCATGCTGCGGCCAAGGTCCTTGGCGACGCGGATGGTCTGGTCCTGCGCATGTTTTAACTGCGTGCCGCGCCATGCGTTGACAAGCGCAAGGCGCTCCCGCAGCGGCCAGCTTGACGGCGGCTGCGGCGGCGATACATGCGCTTTGTCAGGCGTGACTCGCAGCAGGTAGGTGCGCGGGTTGTGCATTAGCGGTTTTGCACAAAGGCAGCAGGTGCGGGGCGCAAAGCCTGCTCGATGCGGCTGCGGTAGGCTGCCTGCGCTTCGGCGCTATGGCTGTCCTGCTGCGGCGGGCTGATAAGGTCAATCGCCGCAACATCGCCGCGGCGGGTAATGGCGTTGGTAAGGGCATACAGCGCGATGCGGGCGAAGGCGTTGTTGTTATCATCAATCGTGATGTAATGCGGCAGTTCATGGTAGCTGCGGCGCAGCGTCCAGGCAGGGTAGAGGGGCTGGATGGGTTTTTTATCCGCCGGCTTGCCGTCGGCATCGTACTTTATTTCATGCAGTTCTGGCTTGACGGAGGTGGATATAAACACCGACGTATCCGACAGCGGGCGCACGGTAAGGTCCTTGCTGTTTTTACGCCAGCCGTATTTGCCGAAGGCGGTGCGCAGCGCCGTGCCCATGGTGCCCCAGATCCAGTTTTTCATGCGCATGATGCGGTCGTTGCTGGCGACAAGGTAGATGGTTTTGAAACGGTTGGTTTCCTTCGACGGGCGCGAAATGCTGCCAGCGGAAACCAGCACCACTTCATTCAGCGCGCGGCGCGCATCTTTTTCGGCAAAGCCGATTTTCTGCATCATCTGCATGGTGGCATTGAAGGTTTCCTGCGCCACAATGCTGCCTGCGCTGTAGCCAAAGAAGGTGACGTTGGAAAGGTTCTTCTTCGCGTCTTCCAGCGGCACGGGCGTGCCTTCAAGGCTGCCATCCGCGTTGCGCTTGAAGGAAGCTGCCACCAGCGGCATCAACACGCCGGCGCCAAGGTCATAGCCTGCGTCGGACGAGCGCGTTTTGGGGCGCATGTTATACAGCGCAAGGTTGAAAAGGTTTTTAAGGCTGGTGTGCGACCATGCGTAAATTTTCGGCGCGGGTTCGCTGCCCGTGCGGTCTTTCAGCAGTTCTTCCATGCGCTTGATACCGCCCGCGACATAGTCCGGCCGGTTATTGTTGGTAAGGAAGCCGGAAAGATAGACAAGGGTGGGAGCGTTGATGCGCAGGGTTGCAAGATCAACCTCGTTCAGTTTCGATTTGCCATCGGCATCTTGCGTGCGGTCCCAGAGTTTACCCAAGGTCGTCATCCTTATATTTTGCGTTTGGGGCTATTGATAGCGAATGCGTGTCTATATGTCAAACGGGCGTATGCCGCTATTGAATTTAAAGGGATTTTTAAAGCGAACAGTCGCCCGGGAAGTTCCCCGCCGGCGTGGTATTTTTTCAATAAATTATTGAATCAAAAAGGCTTTCACAGGTGTTGACGTATTAACCGGTCTTTAACGGCACTGGCGTTAAGATTGGGTGAAAGTCGGCTCAAGGGCAATCAGCACATATTTATAGGTGCCGCCGGCTTCAAAAAGTGCGAACGCGGGGGGTTTTTAGAAAATGTCCATTCGTCAGCTTCTTTTTAAAACGGTTTTCACGGCCTGCCTTTGCGCAGTCGCCATTCCCGCAAGCTCAATTCCCGCGCAGGCAGGGGCTCCGCTTATTTCGCAAGATGGCGCACCGCTGATCCAGCAGGCAGGACCGCAGGTAAATGCGAATGACAGCAGCAACGTCATTGGCGCTGTCATTGATTACACCACCAAAAAGAAAGAATCCCTTTTCGATGTCGCCCGCAAGTTTGACATCGGCATTATCGAGCTGCGCGCCGCCAACCCCGGCGTTGACCCATGGAACCCCAAGGCGGGGACCGTTTTAAAAGTCGGCACCATGCACCTTGTGCCGCCGGGCGTGAAGGACGGGCTTATCGTCAACCTCGCTGCCATGCGCCTTTACTATTATAACGGCGAGAAGGTGATGACCTTCCCCATCGCCGCCGGACGCGAAGGCTGGGAAACACCGACGGCTGTCACCAAAATCATGTCGAAGCGCAAAAACCCCACCTGGACGCCGACAGACAATATTCGTGCTGAAAACCCTGATTTGCCGGATGTTATTCCCGCAGGCAAAGACAACCCGCTGGGCCAATACGCCATGGCGCTGGGTGTTGCCAGCATCATGATCCATGGCACCAACAGCCCGGCTTCCATTGGCCGCCGCGCAAGCCACGGCTGCATCCGCCTTTACCCTGAAGATATTGAATCGCTGTTCAATGCCGTCCCGAAGGGGACGCAGGTGACGATTGCCGACATGCCCTATCAGCTTGGCTGGGATGTGAACCACACCATTTACATCGAAGTTGCGCCGAAGCTGACGACAGTAGCAAAGCTGAAGAAAACCCCGCAGCGTCTGGATGCTGCGCTTTACCGCGACATTCAATCCAAAATTGCCGGCGATGCGACGGTGGATTGGGAAGCGGTTGAAGAAGCCTTCCACCGTGCAGACGGCATTCCCGTGCCAATTGGCAGTGGCAACAAGGCAACGCCTGTGCAGCAGCGTGAGGCGGCTGTGGGTCACACCCCGCTGGGTATGAATTGATAGGTTCATAACTTATTGATTTAGCTTAATTCACCGGATATTTATTGACATAAAAACGGCCTTGCCCTAGCATGCCGGTATGTCACAATTCACCGCTGAACATCAACCTGCGCTGCAACCTGCCCCCGCCAAAACCGGCGGACGCGGGCACGATATTACCAGCAAGCGGCAGGATGAACTGGATGCACAATCCATCAAAGCTGTCGTGGATGGCGTTGCCGCAGGCAGGCCCGTGACCGTGCTGGATCTGGGCGGCGGTTACGGCACGCAGTCTGTGCGCTTTGCGGAAGCGGGCGCAACCGTCACCATGATCGACCGTGGCGATATGGCGGCGGCTGCCTTCAATGCGGCCGTTGAAAGCGGGCGTGTGGCCAAAGATAAACTGACCCTGCAGCAAAGTGATTTCGGCAAGCTGGCCGCGGCAGATGTGCCGGATGGCATTGATGTGTTTTATTCGCAGCGCGCCATTCACTACGTTCCCTATGCAGATGCGGCGCAAGCCCTGTCGCTGATTTTCAACAAAATGGCGCCGGGCGGCAAAGCTTTCATTTCCGCCGCCGGTTTTGATACCGAATACGGCAAGACCTACCCCGACCGCGACAAGCCCGTTGCGGAGCGTTACGCCTTCCTCGCGCCCGATATGCAGGAGAAGCATGATATCCGCCACAAGATTGTGACGTATTCGGAAGGGGATATGGCAGAGCTGCTGACAAAAACCGGCTTTACCGATGTGCAGGTCACGCGGTCAGACTTCGGCAATATCAAGGCCATGGGGCGGAAACCATGAAGGGTACAGGCATGAACAAGGCGGCTGTTTTCGATAATAGCTTGACGCGGCGGAATCACCGTGTTACCAATGCGCCCATGATTTCGATGACCGTATATGCGGCCTTCATGGCCTTTTTCTCTATCGCTTGGGCGGCTCAGCTCTGGTGGCGCTAAGCCATTCATTTGCGCGTGACGGTTTTTGACCGTCCTTAAATAAAACAATCCCCCTAAAAAAATACCAAGCATTAATACCGGAGCCCCGCATCATGTCGCGCGTATACCGTTCAGCCAACCCGAACCATATTTTCAAAGACCGTTCCGAAATTGAAGAACATCTGCTGGCAAAAGTCGGCGGCAATGCCGGCGGCAAAATCGGCACCGAGCTTGAACTGTTCGTGACCTCGCCGGAAGGCCGGCCCATCACGTTTGACCAGGTCGAAATGGTGCTGGAACATTTCGCCGGCCAGTTTCCGCAGGCGAAAGCCGCGTTTGAAAAAGGCCGCATCGTGGCCCTTAACATTCCGGGCGTCGGCGATGTCAGCCTTGAGCCGGGCGGGCAGGTGGAGCTTTCAACCAAGCCCTGCGCGAATATGGCCGAGCTGGAGCAGACCAACCGCGCCATGCGCGCCGCGCTTGAAAATACCGCGGCCTTCCTTGACCTGCGCGTGAAGGGCCAAGGCCATATGCCGAGCTTCCTTGACGCGGATGACATGCCCCGTTCCCGCTTTGCCGCCTATTGCGGCTACCTGCGCGGCCAGCACGGCGAAAAGGCCGACCACCTTATCGACACCATGAAATCCTGCTGCGGCCTTCAGGTGAACGTCGACCCCATGGGCAACGACTTCCATGAAATTTATCGCGCCCTGATGCTGGTGGATGTGGCGCACAGCCTGTCGCAGCGCACCGAACGGCAGGGACGGCTGCATGAAACCTACGCCAAGCTGGTGCCCGACCAGATGGTGCCGGTATTCGAGGCGCTGGAAGCAAATAGCAACGAAACGCTGATTGCCCATGCAGTGGACCGTTTGCTGAAGCTTAAAATTCCCTTCATGCCGGATGCCGCCGCCGCCGAAGGCTTCAAAAGCACCGCCAGCGTTTTCGGTGCCACGCCGTCTGTGGGCGAGCTGCTGGCACGCGGCGCCCTGACGACGGAAATTCTTGATAACGCGCTGACGCTGCAATTGACCATGCCCAACCTGCGCCGCCACGGCGTTGTCGAAACCCGCGCCCCCGACAGCCCCGATACGGTCGAAGACTTGATGAAGACGGCAAAAATTTACCATGACCGCGCCTATGATGCGCAAAGCCGCCGCCAGCTGTTGCAAGACTTCAGCGGCATTGATCCCGCTGCGCTTAAAGCCGCCTTCCTCGCCCGTTTCGATGAGCCGCGCGAAGCGCTCTTTGCCCGCGACCTTGGCAACGGCAAAACAGTGGCTGATTTGGTGCAGACGATTGAGGGCGCAAAACCCGCCCCCGTCGCCAAGCCGCGCCCCGCCATGGCGCTGCGCAGCCAGATGAAACAGCGGAACGGTTAAGGTTTCGGCGAACCCGGCAGCTTCAGGCGGTTCCGGCTGGCGTGGTTTTTCAAGTCATCATGGTCGCGCCCGGCTTTGCCGGCGGACCATTCACGGGCGCGGCGCAGCCTTTCGAGACCCTGCTCGATCAGGGCTGCGCTATCCGCATGGCCGTTGCGGGCGGCAGAGGCAAGGGCGCTGTCCCCGTCCTGATCTGACTTTTCAAGCAATGCGCCCGCGGCCAGCAGCTTGTCGACAATTTCTGTAAAACCATTCCGCGCCGCCCATATAAGGGCGGTGCCGCCTTGCGTGTCCTGCTCGTTCAGTTTTGCGCCTGCCGCCGCCAGCGTGGTGATGATATCTTCATGCCCGTAAAAGGCGGCCCAGAGCAGGGCGGTGAACCCGTTGTTGTCCGTTTCATCCAGCCGCGCGCCGGCGGCCACCAGCACCTTGACCGTTTCCGGCTGGTTCGATGTGACGGCGGCAATAAGGGCGGTATAGCCATCAAGATTTTGCAGGTTGATGTCTGTGCCGGCCGCAATACGCTCCTGCAGCGTCGCAATATCCCCGTCGCCGGCAGCGGTAATAAAGCTGCTGACGTCGACGGGATCCTGCTGCATTTCAGCATCGCGGTTGACGCGGTCGTCGTCCATGGGGAAGGCCACGGTAGTCCTTTCCTGAAGCGCTGGAAGTGGTTTATTTGAATGGGGGAATAATAGGCAGGCCTGTTTTCCATGTCAAAGTTTTGTTGTTGCGGCATGTACACAGCATAAAATTTTGCATGAAGAACGCTATCAAGCCTCTTGTTTTTGCTGCGCGATGCGCCTCATAATAAAAGCATGGGCTGCAAGGCGAATTGAATGACGCGTTTGCCTGTGCTAGCCTGATTCCATAAACAAAAAGAGGTCAGGATGGACGCAACGTCGCGGGAACAGGGCACCACTTCAACGATTGCCGGCAAAGCCTATATCGTCCAATGCGCCCCCGAAACGTTTGAACACGCCACCTACCTTTCCGCCATCTTCTCCGAAGTGCTGTCTTTCAGCGAACAAAACCATCGCCTGCGCCTGTCGGCGATGGGCGATGTCCTGCGCAGCCAGTTTGAAAAACTGGGGGCAAACGTGCGGGAAGAAACCGTCTTCAAGCCGCAAAAAGCGGCATCTTGCCAGCTATAACTCAGCCATAAGAAGTTCCATAACATATCATGCTAATCAAAAAACGTATCGAGGTTGAGCAAGAGCTCAAGATCAAGCTGACGCGGCAGGACCTTGAAAAAGTCTTTACCGCCTTTACCCGCAAGCCGCGCATGCGCAATGCGGTTGAGCATAAATACATGCCGCGTGCCTATTACGATACGCCCGACCTGCTGCTGTACCGCCATTCCATATCGCTGCGCGTGCAATACAAACCCGGCAAGGCGGGGAAGATGGGCAGCTATGAACAGACCCTGAAATACGACCTGCCGTTTACCCCGCTTACCACTGGCGTGCTGTTCCGCAAGGAACTGAAAGACCCGCTGCCGAGCCATATGCCCAACCTGCGCCGCTTTATTGGCGCGGAAGCGCAGGCCATGGTGAAGTCATTTAAAAACAAAAAGTTCGTCCATGTCTTTACGGCGGGTATTGAGCGCCGGTCATTCGACATGAAAATCGGCAGCGGCAAAAAGCGCGGCACGGTCGAGGTCGCCTTTGATGTGGGCGCGGTTATTCTTCCTGTGAGCGGAAAGCACTATCCCTTTGCAGAGATTGAGATTGAAGTAAAAAACGGCAACCCCGTTGCCATTGAAGCCGTGCAAAAGAAAATCCTCCGTCTGGCGCGCTCGGCCAAAATCCAGCCGCTGTCGAAGGCGCAGCAGGGCAGCCTGCTGTTCAAAAAAACGCCCGGCTATAAAGCGCCATCTAAAAAATAATCCATGAAAGAAAAGCAGTTAAAGGTTTTTCTTCTAGTTGCACTTCTGGTGGTGACCGTCTGGTCATTTATAAATCCGCATGACCGCTTCACGTGGTGGATGGAGGCTTTTCCTATCTTCGCGGGCTTGCCGTTACTTATTGTTTCACGTGAAAAAATTCCACTAACATGTTTAATTTATTGTCTTTTGACGGTCCACGCGATGATTTTGCTGGTGGGCGCGCATTATACCTACGCAGAAGTGCCGCTGGGTAACTGGGCGAAGGATTACTTCCACTTCAGCCGCAACCATTACGACCGCCTCGGGCATTTCATGCAGGGGCTGGTGCCGGCGTTGCTGGCGCGGGAGCTGCTGCTGCGCACCTCGCCCCTGAAGGCGGGCAAGTGGCTGTTTGCCATTATCGTACTGTCGTGCCTTGGCATCAGCGCACTTTACGAATTACTGGAATGGCAGACTGCCGTGCTGAAGGGCGAGGCTGCCGAAGCCTTCCTTGGCACCCAAGGTGATGTCTGGGATACGCAGGAGGATATGGCAACTGCACTGTTCGGCGCCATCTTCGGCCTGCTGGCTTTCGGCGGCTGGCACGACCGGCAACTTCAAAAGGCCAAATACTTAAACAAGTGACGTCCCGATACTTAAACAGGTAACTGTTTGACAAGCGATTTTTTGGATGGAGCTTAAAAAATGCCCCCTGTCTTTTTGCCGGCAAATCGTTAAGACTGGATACCGGACAACTTTTATTCCCCGAGGATAATCTTGAAGCTCTTCCCCATCTTGTCTTTCACTTCCTGCGCCGCCGTGGCGTTTGTGGTGGCATCGCTTTTCGTCAGCGCCCCCGCCCGTGCCGAATTCAAGGATCAGGAATATCTGGCGCAGGTGGCCAAGGTGCGGGCAAACCCCGCCATGGCCTCCGAATGGGCAACCTTGCGCGCGCTGTATATCCAGACCTCGTTCTACGACCCCTACGGCGGCGCGCAGGCAATCTGGTACGGCCTGCAGCGCATTGGCCAGCAAATGGTCGCAAACCCGACCTCGACCGAATTGCAAAAATCGTACGATGAAATGCAGACGCGCCATTACGCCCATTACCGCTCCCACCTGCAGGCCATTGACCTTGGCGAGAAAAACAACGTGCCGCATATCAATCTGAAGGAACAGTATGATTCCTTCAAAAACGTGATGTCGGCCATTATGACGACCGGCGACGGCAAAACGCCCGAAACTGCCTATCATGTCATTGACCCCGCCGAAGAGCAGATGGTCATGAAAATCAAGCGCTTGCAGCCCATCGGCCAGGACTTCCGCCAGAAGGACGGCCATTTCTGGGATGTGCAGGTTTACGGTGACCCCCGCGACAAGGACAAGAAGGAAGAAGTCTTCTTCAACGTCGATGATATCCTGCGCAGCGGCGCCGGCAAGCGCAGCGGCAACTAAGCCAAACGCAACGGGATTTAACCTTAATTTCCAAATATTTGATATAGATAGCGGGGGCAGGGGGCGAAAGCATCCGGCCCCCGTTGTTTATCTGGCGCATTTTTCACTTTGATTTGCGGAAAAACTCGGATATATAACTGTCATCGTTATTCTCCCGAAATCATTAAACTCGTAAATCCGGCCTTCCGGAAACGAGGGGTCTCAGGGGAAAGACGGCGCTAGGAGCGTGGCTCAATTGGTAGAGCATCGGTCTCCAAAACCGAGGGTTGGGGGTTCGAGTCCCTCCGCTCCTGCCAGCCGTCCCGTGACGTTACGGGGCTGTGCTGGAAACATTAAACAGGCAAGAAACGAAAAATGTCCAATAACCTGGTCGAATTCGCACAAGAAGTCCGGCAGGAGACAAAGAAAGTCACCTGGCCGACCCGCAAGGAAGTCGTGACCACGACCATCGTCGTGTTCATCGTCGTCTTTATCATGGCGATCATCCTGCTCATCGCGGACTTTTTCATTTCGCACGGCGTTGAGGCGATCCTCAGCATCGGCGCAACCGCTACCCAGAAATAATAAACAAGAAGCAAAGAATTACACATCATGGCAAAGCGCTGGTACGTCCTGCACGTTTACTCCGGTTTTGAAAAGAAAGTAGCCTCCTCGATCCTCGAGACGGCGGCAAAACGCGGCCTCGACCAGTTCATCGAGGAAGTCATGGTTCCGACCGAAGAAGTCATGGAAGTGCGCCGCGGCCAGAAGGTCAACGCAGAGCGCAAATTCTTCCCCGGCTACGTCCTTGTGAAAATGGAAATGAACGACGACGCGTGGCACCTGGTCAAGAACACGCCGAAAGTCACCGGCTTCCTCGGCGCGAACGGCACCAAGCCGCAGCCGATCACCGAAGGGGAGGCGCAGCGCCTCCTGAAGCAGGTTGTCGAGGGTGCGGAACGTCCGCGTCCCTCCGTCAGCTACGAAATCGGCGAGCAGGTCAAGGTCTGCGACGGCCCCTTCAACTCCTTCAACGGCGTTGTCGAGGAAATCGACGAACCGAAGAGCCGCCTCAAGGTTCTCGTGTCCATCTTCGGCCGTTCTACCCCGGTCGAGCTGGATTTCAGCCAGGTCGAAAAAGTTTAATAACTTTAGGTAACCCCGATGGAATGGATCGCGGATCCGACGGCCTGGGCAGGGCTCGTCACGCTTGTTCTGCTTGAAATCATCCTCGGCATCGACAACCTCGTCTTCATCGCCATCCTTGCGCAAAAACTCCCGAGCGCCCGTAGAGCCATTGCCGCGCGCACGGGCCTGCTGCTGGCGCTCGTCATGCGCGTCGTGCTGCTCAGCGGCATTTCATGGCTCTCGGGCCTTACCAAACCCATTGCGGATATTGCCGGGCATGAACTGTCGTGGCGGGAAATCATCCTGCTCATCGGCGGCGGCTTTTTGCTCATGAAGGCAACGCTTGAAATTCATGCAAGGCTTGAAGGCCGCGGGGAGCACGCCGCCAATTCCGGTTATAAGGCGCAGTTCTGGATGGTGGTGGCGCAGATTGTGGTGCTGGATGCCGTCTTTTCGCTGGATGCCGTGATCACCGCCGTCGGCATGGTGGATGAATTGCAGGTGATGATTTTGGCGGTTATCATCGCCATCCTGCTCATGACGGCGGTGTCGAAACCGCTCACCGATTTTGTGCAGAAGCACCCGACCGTCGTCATGCTCTGCCTTGGCTTCCTGCTCATGGTCGGCTTCAGTCTGGTTGCCGAAGGTTTCGGCATTTATATTCCGAAGGGATACCTTTACGCCGCCATCGGCTTCTCCCTGCTCATCGAATTTTTCAACCAGTTCGCGCGCGCGAAACTGAAGCGCCGCGTGAAAGCGGATGAACATGTGCGCCAGCGCACCGCGGATGCCATCTTGCGCCTGCTCGGCGCGAAGCAGGCGGGGGAAGGCGGCGCGGACGCGCATGAAATGGGCGTCGTCATGCAGGAAGGCGCGAAAGCGAGCGGCCTCTCGAACGCGGAAAAATACCTTTTGCGCGGGGTTTTAAACCTGTCGGAACGCCCGGTGCATACCATCATGACGCCGCGGCAGGATATTGAGTATGTCGATATTCACGACGCGCCCGAAAATATTTTCAACGAAATTCGCGGCTTTGACCGCTCGCATATTCTGGTGGTGGATGGCGACCTTGACCACGTCCTCGGCATCCTGCGCAAGGATGAATACCTGATCGAGTGCATGGACGGCGGCCCGCGCCCGGTGCCGCAGCGGTTGCTCATGGAGCCGCTGTTTGTGCAGCACACATTGAACGTCATGGCGCTGCTCGACATCTTTAAAAAATACCCGGCGCCCATGGCGGTCATCAACGATGAAGCGGGCGGGCTTGACGGTATCGTCACGCATCTTGACGTGCTGGAAGCGATTTCCGGCGAATTCCCCGAACGTCACGAACCTTACAGCAGTTTATTGCGCGAAAACGCCGACGGTTCGCTCACCATCGACGCCGGCATTTCCATCTATGAACTGCGCGACCGCCTGACGATTGATTACGACCCCGACGGCCGCTTCGGCACGCTCGCCGGCCTTGTGCTGCACGAGCTTGGCCGCATCCCCGCCATCGGCGACAAGCTCGACTGGCACGGCTGGACAATCGACGTCCGCCAAATGGAAGGCCGCCGCATCTCGCAAGTGCGCATGACGCGGCTTTCTGCTCCGTAAAAATATTATATTTTCAGTTTAAATCTTCAGCGGCGTAATGCGCGTGCGCAGCTTGCTGAAGAAGCCCTGCTTTTCGGCGGGGGCGATATCAGGGTTCTGGGCGGCTTTGGTGGCGCCAAGGTCGCGGCCCTTGGTTTTTTTCTCTATCGCGTCCCATACCTGCTGCCAGCCTTCGCCCGAGAATTCGACATTCTCAAGCGCGGGATTGCCCTGCTGCTTTTGCTCGAACGCGGTTTTCAGTACGCGGGCGGCGAAGTAGAAGGCGTGGGAATCTTTGTCCGCAGACATGGCGATGCCGCCAAGATTATTGAGCCTGTCAATGCGCGCATCCGCCGCCGAATAAAACGGCACATCCAGGGCGCGCTGCAGCCGCAGGTAGGAACCCATATCGGCATTCAGCGAAAATGTATCTGCATGGGTTGCCGCAATCTTCGCGGTTTCCTGGGGCGTCAGCGAAATGAAATCGATTTGTTTGGGGTTGATGACAAGCGCATCGAGCGACATGGAGCTGATATGCGTCACATCCGCGTTGTACCAGGCCAGCGTATCGCGCCCGAGGCTGATTTTAAGCGCATCCAGCTTGTTGAAGAAGCCGGATTTGAAGCCGCGCAGCAGCGCAAACGTATCCGACCCATGCTCGGACCGATTGTTGGGCCGGTTGCCGTCCTTGACGACGATATGCCCCAGTTCGTGCTGGAAGGTGAAGTAGTTCTGTTTATCCATATTTTCTTCTGGATAAAAAATCTTTTCATTCTCGGCCAGCGTGGTGCGCGACCCGTAGGCGGTGAAAAGGCTGCGGCCATCGCCGGCGAACCAGACGGAGGGGGCTTGCTCCGGCGTCATGAAGTCCACGTCATAGCGGCGGTTTGATTCAACGACTTCCTGCTGGGCGGGGGTGAGGCTGTCAAAAAACGCGCTCATGGAGGCGGCGGCGGTCGGCGCATCAAGGTCGATGAAGGTGACGTTTTTGGTTTCTTCCGGGAAATCGCGGCGTGCGTCTTCGACCGCTTTGTTGAAATCAAAGCGCAGGCCCGTCGTTTTTGTGGCGGTGGCCTCGGTCGTCATGCTGCCCGCTTGTATCGCATTGTTATTGCTCAAGATAACATTATAGCATAATCGTGGAAAAATGGTGAGTTTTGTGGGTGGGCGGGAAAATGGCAGCCAAAATTATCTAATGTATTGATATTGTTTTATATTTTATTTGCGGGGCTTGGTGCGGCCGCTTTTTGCAGAAACTTGTTATTTATGCGAAGCCGGACTATATACGTTTCTCCCCCAGCTGGGGTAAACAAGGGTTTACATTTTCCAGAACGCGCGCTCAAAGGGTTCTCTATGAAAAAAGACTAAAACCATAAGAAACCCGCCCGAGCCGCCCAAAACGCCTGCTTTTTTCTTGCATCGCAGCGAAATAGCTATATATTTGCGCAGCCGATGATTCTTTGCCAAAGGAAACATCGTGCAACGCTGTGGGAGGCCTTCCTGCTAAGTCCAGTCGGGGCCGCACCACAAACTCTTTCAATCCAAGGAGATTACAATGGCAAAAAAGATTACGGGCTATATCAAGCTCGTTGTTCCGGCCGGCAAGGCCAACCCGTCGCCGCCTATCGGTCCCGCTCTCGGCCAGGCCGGCGTCAACATCATGGAATTCTGCAAAGGCTTTAACGCGCAGACGCAAGACAAGGAACCCGGCATGCCGATCCCTTGCGTTATCACCGTTTACGCAGACCGTTCCTTCAGCTTCGTCATGAAAACGCCGCCGGCGTCGTACTACCTGATCAAGGCCGCGAAAGTGGACAAAGGTTCGGGCGCGACCGGCAAAGAAAAAATCGGCAAGGTCACGATGGCGCAAGTCCGCGAGATCGCCGCTGCGAAACTGAAAGACATGAACGCCGCTAACGTTGACAGCGCCGCGAAATCCATCGCCGGCACTGCACGTTCGATGGGCATCGAAGTCGTGGAGGGCTGATTACAATGGCTAAGAAAAAAGACGCCGCTAAAGGCGAAAAACAGCTCTACGTGAAACGCCTGCGCACCACGCGCACGGAACTGGACCGCAACAAGGTCTGGACCCTGGAAGAGGCAATGAGCTTCATCAAGAAAAACGCCACCGCGAAATTCGATGAAACCATCGAAATCGCGCTGAACCTCGGCATTGACACCAAGCAGTCGGACCAGAACGTCCGCGGCATGGTTCTCCTGCCGAACGGCACGGGTAAAACCGTCCGCGTCGCCGTTTTCGCCAAAGGCCCGAAAGCCGAAGAAGCGAGAAAAGCAGGCGCTGACATCGTTGGTGACGATGACCTCGCCGCCGCCGTTGCCAAAGGCGAAATCAACTTCGAGCGCTGCATCGCGACCCCGGACATGATGGGCGTTGTCGGTAAGCTCGGCCAGGTACTGGGCCCCAAAGGCCTGATGCCGAACCCGAAGCTCGGCACGGTTTCCATGGACGTTGCGGGCGCTGTTAAAGCGGCCAAAGGCGGCTCCGTTGAATTCCGCGCGCAAAAAGAAGGCATCGTCCACGTTGGCGTGGGCAAAGCTTCCTTCGACGAAAAGAAACTCGTCGAAAACGTGCGCGCACTTGTCGATGCAGTGCTGAAAGCAAAACCGCAGACGATGAAGGGCAACTACCTGCGTAAAGCAAGCCTTTCTTCGACGATGGGCCCCGGCGTGAAGCTGGACCTGTCGAGCCTCGCAAAGGCCGCGTAACCAAATTTTGAGGCAGGCGGCTCCAACAGGGGCCGCCTTCTTCGAAATCCCCTGTCCGAGACTACTGGTACGAAGGACGACTATCCAGGGCCTTCGATTAAATCCCCGAAAGGGAGCCCGTACAGACGAGGAAGAAAAGTTTTAACGGTACTATCGTTATGGCTTGACGCTTCGGGACGGGAACTACAGGTGGAGCTTTAAACCCGAAACTACCCGGTTTTAAGGTTCTTCGTGCAACCCGGCTTCGTTTGCACCCCTCAAAAGGTCAAGCGCGCCATACTAACGAACGGAGAATATCCCCGTGGATCGTGCAACAAAAGAAGTCCGCGTTTCTGACTTGCAAGAGTCGCTTGGCGGTACCGAAGCGATCGTCGTAACCCAGAATACGGGTTTGACGGCTGCCCAGGTTTCCGAACTTCGCGTCAAAATGCGCAATGAAGGCGTAGACTTTAAAGTATCCAAGAACAGGCTCGTCATCCGGGCCCTCAAAGGTACGCGTTTTGAAGGCATCGGCCATATGCTGAAAGGCCCCGTTGCAATTGCAACGTCGAAGGACCCCGTCGCTGCCGCGAAAGTGGCTGCCCTGTTCGCTAAAAACAATGACAAACTCGTCATTGTTGGCGGCGCACTCGGTGACAAAGTCCTCGATAAAGCGGCTATTGAAGCTCTGTCGAAACTCCCGTCGCTGGACGCTCTCCGCGGCTCGCTCGTCGGTCTTATCCAGACCCCCGCGCAACGCCTCGCAGTGCTGTCGAAAGCCCCGGCTTCGCAGATCGCCCGTGTTATCAGCGCTTACTCCGAAAAGGGTTAAGACTGACCGCCTCTGGTTAAACAAACAAACAGAACTACATAACATTAGGAGTACTAAAAATGGCTGATTTGGCAAAAATCGTTGAAGATCTCTCGAAACTGACCGTTCTGGAAGCTGCTGAGCTGTCCAAAATGCTCGAAGAGAAGTGGGGCGTTTCCGCTGCTGCTCCGGCTGCTGCCGTTGCTGCTGTCGCTGGCCCCGCTGCTGAAGCGAAAACTGAATTCGACGTTGTCCTGGCTGCTGCCGGCGACAAGAAAATCGAAGTCATTAAAGAAGTCCGCGGCATCACCGGCCTCGGTCTGAAAGAAGCAAAAGACCTCGTCGAAGCTGCTCCGAAATCCCTGAAAGCTGGCGTTGCGAAAGCAGAAGCTGAAGAGATCAAGAAGAAGCTCGAAGCTGTCGGCGCGAAAGTTGAGCTGAAGTAATCACTGCTGTGATTGCATCGGTCAACTACACCGCATGAAGATGAGGCGGCGGGATTTTTTCCCGCCGCCACTTCTGCTGTAAAGGCCCGGGCGCTTGCGCCGAACTTCCTCTAACCGGACTAACGCACCAAAACTAAAATCGTTTCTGCCTCGAAGTGGCCTCACGAACAAGACGGGTGAGGGGACTTGGACGCAGACAACAAAGCGGCCAGACAAATTACTTTAAAGCGACGGCACTAACAGAATACGGCACTCTTTCTTTTCAGGACCTCGGAAGTCATGTGGTGGGCTCCGACCTCGTCCTTCGGTACTTGATCGTGGGGGCATTGACGCCCCGCATCCTACATTCATTGGTTTACAGGAAAGTTCTCAACAATGAGCAAGAAAGCACTTCGTTCACTCTCCGACAGCAAAAGCTACACCGGCCGCAAGCGCATTCGCCGCAGCTTTGGCAAAATTCCCGAAGTCTGCGAAATGCCCAACCTGATCGAGGTGCAGCGCAACTCCTACGAAAAATTCCTGCAACGCGAAACCAAGCACACCGAGCGCCTGACCGAAGGCCTGCAGGAAGTGTTCCGTTCCGTCTTCCCGATTAAAGACTTCTCCGGCCGCGCCGAAATCGACTTCGTGCGCTATGAGCTGGAAGAGCCGAAATACGACGTGGAAGAATGCGTGCAGCGTTCCATGACCTACGCCGCGCCGCTGCGCGTCACCCTGCGCCTTTCCACCTTCGACATCGACGAAGCGTCGGGCATGCGCACCATCCGCGACATTAAAGAGCAGGATGTGTACATGGTCGACATGCCGCTCATGACCACGAACGGCACCTTCGTCGTCAACGGCACCGAGCGCGTGATCGTTTCGCAAATGCACCGTTCGCCCGGCGTGTTCTTCGATCACGACCAAGGCAAAACCCACTCCTCGGGCAAGTACCTGTTTGCTGCCCGCGTCATTCCGTACCGCGGCTCCTGGCTCGATTTTGAATTCGACGCCAAAGACCTCGTGTACGTGCGCATCGACCGCCGCCGCAAACTGCCGGTGACGACGTTCCTGCTCGCGCTCGACAGCGAAGAATCCTCCAAATACCGCGACCGCCAGCACAAAGCCGGCAAGCCGGTCGACCCGTCCAAAATCCAGGGCCTGTCGAAAGAAGACATCCTGCACACCTTCTACGACATCCTGTCCTACGAAAAGACCAAGGAAGGCTGGAAGACGTCGTACGTTGCCGAGCGCTATCGCGGCATCAAGCTGAAGTATGACCTCATTGACGCCAAAGGCGGCAAGGTGAAAGTGCCCGCTGGCACCAAAATCACCGCACGCCAGGCGAAGAAGCTGGAAGAAGACGGCCTGAAGGAAGTCATCATCCAGACGGATGAGCTGATCGGCCAGGCTGTTGCCCGCAACATCTCCGACGACAAAACCGGCGAAGTCGCGTTTGAAGCCGGCGACGAGCTGGATGCAAAATCGCTCGATAAAATCGAGAAACTGGGCCTCAAAACCCTCGACATCCTGCTCATCGACCCCATCAACAACGGCGGCTACATCCGCAACACGCTGGCGGCAGACAAATGCCGCAACCGCGAAGACGCGCTGGTGGACATCTACCGCGTCATGCGCCCCGGCGAACCGCCCACGCTTGAATCGGCTGACGCGCTGTTCCGCGGCCTGTTCTTCGATTTCGAGCGCTATGACCTGTCGCCTGTCGGCCGCGTCAAAATGAACGGCCGCCTTGACTTCAAGACGGACGATCAAATGCGCGTCCTCCGCAAGGAAGACATCATGGCGATCCTGAAAATCCTCGTCGGCCTGAAAGACGGCCGCGGCGAGATTGACGACATCGACCACCTTGGCAACCGCCGCGTCCGCTCGGTCGGTGAACTGATGGAAAACCAGTGCCGCGTCGGCCTGATGCGCATGGAGCGCGCCATCCGCGAGCGCATGTCGTCCGTCGACATCGACACCGCAATGCCGCACGACCTCATCAACGCGAAACCGGCGGCAGCTGCCGTCCGCGAATTCTTCGGCTCCTCGCAGCTGTCGCAGTTCATGGACCAGACCAACCCGCTGTCCGAGATCACCCACAAGCGCCGCATGTCGGCCCTTGGACCAGGCGGTCTGACCCGCGAGCGCGCAGGCTTTGAAGTCCGCGACGTTCACCCGACCCACTACGGCCGCATCTGCCCGATTGAGACCCCTGAAGGTCCGAACATCGGTCTGATCAACTCGCTCTCCACCTATGCCCGCATCAACCAGTACGGCTTCATTGAATCCCCGTACCGCAAGATCGTCAACGGCAAGGTGACGGACGAAGTCATTTACATGTCGGCAATGGAAGAGGGCAAATACACCATCGCCCAGGCTAACGCCGAACTCGACGCCAAAGGCGGCTTCGCCAATGACCTCGTGTCCTGCCGTCAGGGTGGCGATTACATCCTGTCGCCGAAAGACCAGATCGACCTCATCGACGTTTCGCCGAAGCAGATCGTGTCCGTCGCAGCCGCGCTCATCCCGTTCCTTGAGAACGACGACGCGAACCGCGCGCTCATGGGTTCCAACATGCAACGTCAGGCCGTTCCGCTGATGCGTTCCGACGCGCCGCTGGTTGGTACGGGTATGGAAGGCGCGGTTGCCCGCGATTCCGGCTCCGCCATCACCGCGCTGCGCTCCGGCATCGTCGACTCCGTCGATGCAAACCGCATCGTTATCCACGCGACCGAGGAAAAAGACTCCTCCAAGTCGACCGTTGATATCTACAAACTGAAGAAGTTCACCCGCTCCAACCAGAACACCTGCATTACGCAGACCCCGCTGGTGAAAGTCGGCGACCGCATCGAAGCCGGCGACATCATCGGCGACGGTCCCTCGACCGACATGGGCGAGCTGGCCCTTGGCCGCAACGTGCTTGTCGCGTTCATGCCCTGGAACGGCTACAACTTCGAGGACTCCATCCTCATCTCCGAGCGCATCGCGAAGGACGACGTCTTCACCTCGATCCACATCGAGGAATTTGAAGTCATGGCCCGCGACACCAAGCTCGGCCAGGAAGACATCACGCGCGACATCCCGAACGTCGGCGAAGAAGGCCTCAAGCATCTTGATGAAGCCGGCATCGTCTACATCGGCGCTGAAGTGAAACCGGGCGACATCCTCGTCGGCAAAGTCACGCCGAAGGGTGAATCGCCGATGACGCCGGAAGAAAAACTCCTCCGCGCCATCTTCGGTGAAAAAGCTTCCGACGTGAAAGACACCTCGCTCCGCGTTCCGCCGGGTATCGGCGGCACCATCGTGGAAGTGCGCGTCTTCTCCCGCCGCGGCGTCGACAAAGACCAGCGCGCCCTGTCCATCGAGCGCGCTGAAATCGAACGTCTCGCAAAAGACCGCGACGACGAACGCCGCATTTACGAACGTGGCCTGTATGGCCGCATGCGCGAAATTCTCGTTGGCAAGACCGTGGCGAAACCCATGGACGGCCTGAAAAAAGGCGAGAAAATCACCGCAGCCGAGCTGGATGGCCTGAAGCGCGCTGAATGGCGCGACATCGTCGTCACCGACGAGAAAACGATGGGCGACATCGAAAGCATGGGCCAGACTTTTGACCGTGCCATCGACGACCTGACGCAGCGTTTCGAAAACAAAGTCGAAAAACTGCAACGCGGCGACGAAATGCTCCCCGGCGTGATGAAAACCGTGAAGGTGTTCATTGCCGTGAAGCGCAAGCTGCAGCCCGGCGACAAAATGGCCGGTCGCCACGGTAACAAAGGGGTCGTCTCGCGCATTATGCCCGTCGAGAACATGCCCTACCTGGAAGACGGCACGCCCGTCGACCTCGTGCTGAACCCGCTTGGCGTTCCGTCCCGCATGAACGTCGGTCAGATTCTCGAAACCCACCTTGGCTGGGCGACGGCGTCTCTCGGCAAGCAGATCGGCGAAACCGTTGACCGCTACCACCGCGCAACGGCCGCTGAACGCGAAAAGCATGAGAAAGACCTGCATGCGAAACTGAAAATCGCGTACGGCGAAAAAGCCTACAAGGAAGACGTTGCCACCCTCAAGCAAGGCGAACTGCTTGAAATGTGCAACAACATCCGCAAGGGCGTTCCCATTGCAACCCCCGTCTTTGACGGCGCGGTCGAGGCGGACATCAACAAAATGCTCGAAGACGCAGGTCTCAACAGCTCTGGCCAGGTGAAACTGACCGACGGCCGTACCGGCGAAACCTTCGAGCGCGCCGTTACCGTCGGCTACATCTATATGCTGAAGCTGCACCACCTTGTCGACGACAAGATCCACGCACGCTCCATCGGTCCGTACTCCCTCGTTACGCAGCAGCCCCTCGGCGGTAAAGCCCAGTTCGGCGGCCAGCGCTTCGGGGAGATGGAAGTCTGGGCGCTGCAGGCATACGGTGCCGCCTACACGCTGCAGGAAATGCTCACCGTCAAGTCGGATGACGTCGCAGGCCGTACCAAGGCTTACGAATCCATCGTCCGCGGCGATGACACGTTCGAAATCGGCATCCCTGAATCCTTCAACGTCTTGGTGAAGGAATTGCGGTCGCTGGGTCTGAACGTTGACCTGAAGCAAAGCCAGAACAATTAATCGTAGAAGTTTGGGAGAATACTTATGAATGAAGTCATGAACCTCTTTGGCCAGGTTAGCGGCCCCCAGAGCTTCGATCAGATCCGCATCTCGATTGCGAGCCCGGAGCAGATTTTGTCCTGGTCCTACGGCGAGATCAAAAAGCCTGAAACCATCAACTACCGCACCTTCAAGCCGGAAAAAGACGGCCTGTTCTGCGCGCGTATCTTTGGTCCGGTGAAGGATTACGAATGCCTTTGCGGCAAATACAAGCGCATGAAGTACAAGGGCATCATCTGCGAGAAGTGCGGCGTTGAAGTCACGCTCTCCAAGGTGCGCCGCGACCGCATGGGCCACATCCAGCTGGCATCGCCGGTTGCGCATATCTGGTTCCTGAAGTCGCTGCCCTGCCGCATCGGCCTGATGATGGACATGGCGCTGAAAGACCTCGAAAAAGTTCTCTATTTTGAATCTTTCATCGTTATCGACCCGCTGATGACCCCGCTGAAGCCGCTGCAACTGCTGACGGAAGACGAATATTCCGAAGCGCAGGACAAGTACGGCGAAGACGCCTTCAAAGCCGGCATCGGCGCAGAAGCCCTGAAAGAGCTGCTGTCTGCCGTTCAGCTTGAAAAAGAAAAAGCACAGCTGGAAGAAGACCTCGCAGCCGCCGGCACTTCGGATGCGAAGAAGAAGAAACTCGTGAAGCGCCTGAAGCTGATCGACGCTTTCTTCACCTCGGGCACCCGCCCTGAGTGGATGATCCTCGACGTCGTTCCGGTTATTCCGCCGGAACTGCGCCCGCTGGTCCCGCTTGATGGCGGCCGTTTTGCAACGTCCGACCTGAACGACCTGTACCGCCGCGTCATCAACCGCAACAACCGTCTCCGCCGCCTGATCGAGCTGCGCGCGCCCGACATCATCGTGCGCAACGAAAAGCGCATGCTGCAGGAAGCCGTTGACGCGCTGTTCGACAACGGCCGCCGCGGCCGCGTCATCACCGGCGCCAACAAGCGCCCGCTGAAGTCGCTCGCCGACATGCTGAAAGGCAAGCAGGGCCGCTTCCGTCAGAACCTGCTTGGCAAACGCGTCGACTATTCCGGCCGTTCTGTCATCGTCGTCGGTCCTGAACTCCGCCTGCACCAGTGCGGTATTCCGAAGAAGATGGCGCTCGAGCTGTTCAAGCCGTTCATCTACAACAAACTGTCCATCTACGGCCTCGCGTCCACGGTGAAGGCCGCGAAACGCATGGTCGAAAAAGAACGCCCGGAAGTGTGGGACATCCTCGAGGAAGTTATCCGCGAGCACCCCGTCATGCTCAACCGCGCGCCCACGCTGCACCGTCTCGGCATCCAGGCTTTCGAGCCCGTGCTGATCGAAGGCAAGGCGATCCAGCTGCACCCGCTCGTCTGCACGGCGTTTAACGCCGACTTCGACGGCGACCAGATGGCCGTCCACGTGCCGCTGTCCATTGAATCGCAGCTTGAAGCCCGCGTGCTGATGATGTCGACCAACAACATCCTCCGCCCCGCAGACGGCAAGCCCGTGATCGTTCCGTCTCAGGATATCGTCCTCGGCCTCTATTACCTCTCGCTGGCTTTCGAAGGCCTGCAGGGTGAAGGCGCGACTTTCAAGGACCTGAACGAGATCGAGCTGGCGCTGTTCAACAAGACCGTTACGCTGCACACCAAAATCAAGGCCCGCTACAACACGGTGGATGCCGACAACAAGCCCATCACCGTCGTCGTGGATTCGACCCCCGGCCGCATGCTGATGAGCCAGGTGCTGCCGCGTCACCCGAAAGTGCCGTTTGACGTCATCAACCGCATTCTGACGAAAAAAGACGTTTCCAACCTGATCGACGTGGTCTATCGCCACTGCGGCCAGAAAGAGACCGTCATTTTCTGCGATCGCATGATGGCGCTCGGCTTCTCCCACGCCTGCAAAGCCGGCATTTCCTTCGGTAAGGATGACCTTATTATCCCCGCCGCCAAGGAAAAACTTGTTGCCGAAGCCAACGCGCGCGTGAAGGAATTCGAACAGCAGTACCAGGACGGCCTGATCACCAAGGGCGAGAAATACAACAAGGTCGTCGACATCTGGTCGCACTGCACCGACCAGGTGACGGAAGAGATGATGAACGTCATCAAAAAACCGGCCTCCCTCGGCTACATGAACTCGGTCTACATGATGGCGCACTCCGGCGCCCGTGGTTCGACCCAGCAGATCCGCCAGCTGGCGGGCATGCGCGGCCTGATGGCGAAGCCGTCGGGCGAGATCATCGAAACCCCGATTATCTCGAACTTCAAGGAAGGCCTGACCGTTCTTGAGTACTTCAACTCCACGCACGGTGCGCGTAAAGGCCTGGCCGATACCGCTCTGAAAACCGCGAACTCGGGTTACCTGACCCGTCGTCTCGTGGACGTTGCGCAGGATGCGATTATTACCGAAGACGATTGCGGCACCGAAGACGGTTTCACCGTCCGCCCCGTGGTTGAAGGCGGCGATGTCATCGTTTCCCTGCCGGAACGCATCCTCGGCCGCTCGGCTGCCGTCGACGTTGTTGACCCGCTGACGGGCAACACCATCGTCAAGGCCGGCGAGATCATCGACGAAGTCACCTCCGAGCAAATCGAGACCTCAGGCATCGACGCCGTTCTCGTCCGTTCGGTTCTGACCTGCAAATCGAAAGACAACGGCATCTGCGCAAGATGCTATGGTCGCGACCTTGCACGCGGTACCCCTGTCAACGAAGGCGAGGCGATCGGCGTTATGGCCGCCCAGTCCATCGGCGAGCCGGGTACCCAGCTGACCATGCGTACGTTCCACATCGGTGGCGCGGCACAGCGTGGCGCGGCGCAGTCGGCTGCTGAAGCCGCCTTCGACGCGACTGTCGAGATCCGCAACAAGAACGTGGTCGTGAACTCGGAAGGCGTCCAGATCGTCATGGGCCGCAACACGGAAGTGGTGCTGCTGGACGGTAAGGGCCGCGAGCGCGCGAACCACCGCCTGCAATACGGCGCGAAACTGCTGGTCAGCGATGGCGACAAGGTCAAAAAAGGCGGCAAGCTCGCTGAATGGGACCCCTACACCAGCCCGATCATCACCGAAAAAGACGGCTCCGCCGTTTATGGCGACCTCGTCGAGGGCATCTCCATCCGCGAGGAAATGGACGAAGCCACCGGTATTTCGTCGAAGGTGGTTATTGACTGGCGCCAGGTGCCGAAAGGTTCGACCCTTAAGCCCCGCATCACGCTTACCGATGCGAACGGCAAGGTCATCAAGCTGCCGAACGGTCTTGAAGCCAACTACTACATGCCTGTCGGCGCGATCCTGAACCTCGACAACGCGGCTGAAGTGAAGGCGGGTGACATCATCGCCCGCATTCCGAAGGAATCGTCCAAAACCCGCGACATCACGGGCGGTCTGCCCCGCGTCGCCGAGCTCTTTGAAGCGCGCCGTCCGAAAGACTTCGCGATTATCTCGGAGATCGACGGTCAGGTCGAATTCGGCAAGGATTACAAATCCAAGCGCCGCATCATCGTTAAGCCGACGGACGGCAAGGGCGAGCCGAAGGAATACCTCATTCCGAAAGGCAAGCACGTTGCGGTCAACGAAGGCGATTACGTTCGCCGTGGCGACGCGCTGCTCGATGGTTCGATGGTTCCGCACGACATCCTCGCCGTCATGGGCGTGGAAGCGTTGGCCGACTATCTCATCAACGAGATCCAGGACGTTTACCGCCTGCAGGGCGTGAAGATCAACGACAAGCACATCGAGGTGATTATCCGCCAGATGCTGCAGAAAGTTGAAGTCACGGACGCCGGCGACACCACCCTGATCAACGGCGAACAAGTCGACCGCGAGGAGATGCAGGAAATCAACGCCCGCATCACCGACAAGGAAAAACGCGGTGCGAAGGGCATCCCGATGCTGCAAGGTATTACCAAAGCCTCGCTGCAGACGCGCTCCTTCATCTCCGCCGCTTCCTTCCAGGAAACGACCCGCGTGCTGACCGAAGCCGCCATCAACGGCAAAGTCGACAAGCTGATCGGCCTGAAAGAAAACGTCATCGTCGGCCGCCTGATCCCGGCCGGTACGGGCTCCTTCGTCCACAAACTGAAGCGCATCGCTTCGGACCGCGACGACGCGGCGCTGGCAGCAAATGCTGCAGCATCGCCCGCGCTGCTGGAAAACGAAGGCAACGTGACCGCGATCGAACCTGCGGCAGACCGCAAGCCGCGCGGCCGCGCAGGGGCTGCTTAAACCCTTGCCAGGTGGCTAATACAGCTGCCTGACGACCGCTAAAAAATCTCCCCCGTGATATGCCGCAAGGCGATCACGGGGGATTTTTTTATGGCCAAGGGATTGATTTTGCCCTGCTTTCCGAATCCTGCGCGTTTCATACAAAAATAGATTTCTGGAGGAACGTCTTGCCGTATGGAATATTGGAATCATGTTGATCTCTGATAAAGGGAGCTGCCTGCCGGGAACGCCGCGCCCCTTGATAGCCGATATATTCCACCCGGATATGTCTTTTGGAGAAGCAAAGTAACGATCATGAAAAACGCAAAATTCCAGCCCCCGTTCACCAGCGCCGCCATGAAAGCAGTGGCCATGAAAGCAGCGATTGTCGCGGCCTTCGTGCTGGCATCACCTGTGATTGCTGGTGCGCAGTCGTACAACGGACATGGCTACGGCAAATCAAGCGACCAGACGCAAGGCACGGAGCAATCGCAGCAACAGGCCGCACCCCAGGCGCGGGCACCGTCGCCGGATGTACGCTCCCAGCCGCCGCGCAGCTTGGGGAATGCCGGTGTTGGAAATGCAGGCGTAAATAATTCGTTCCAGCAACGTGCGCAGCAACAGCAGCAACAGGCCCAACAGCGTCAGGAACAAGTGCAGCAGCAGGCGCAACAACAGGCCCAACAGCGCCAAGAACAGCAACAGCAGCAAGCACAGCAACGTCAGGAACAGCAACAGCAGCAGGCCCAGCAGCAGGAAAATGCGCGTGCCCAACAGCAGCAGCAAGCGCAACAACGCCAACAGGAGCAACAGGATCGCGCCCAGCAACAGCGTGACCAGGCGCAGCAACAGCAAGATGCCCGCCAGCAGGCCCAACAACAGGCTCAGCAACAGGCGGAGCAGCAGCAGGCTGAACGTCAGCAACAACAGCAGCAAGCGCGCCAACAGCAACAGCAGGATGCCGTCAACCGTCAGGCGGCACAGCGCGAGGCAGAACGCGCCCGCACCGAAGCGCAGCAGCAGAAAGATGATGCGGCCGATCACCAGCGCGAACTGCAGGATGACCAGAAGCGCGCTGCCGCTGTCCGCGCGCAGGATGAACGCAACAACGCCCAGCGCAGCGCCGATTTTGAAAAGAACAGCCGCAATAATGCCCGCGGTCAGGACTGGAACAACGGCGCCGCTACCGGCAATGCGCAGCTGAACAGTAACAACAATAAAGCCAATAGCAACGCCACCAACAATGAGCGCACCTTCCACCGCCCGACCGAAGCGGAATGGCTGGCGCAGCATGGCGCAGACAAGCAGCAGCAAGCCCGCCAGCGGGATGACCAGCAACAAAAGCAGGTGCGGGCGGCAGAACAGGAGCGCGCCCGCCTGTCACGCCAGCAGCAGGACCGCCAGATTGATGCGGAGCGCCAGCAGGTATCGCAATATCGCCGTTACCTGCAGCAGCAGGAAGCCGCCAACCGCCAATGGACGGCACAACTGCAGCAGCAGAATCGCAACGCGGAATACCGCTACCAGCAACAATACCTGCGCCAGCTGGAAGAACAGAACCGCCGCCTGCGCACAGCGCATGACTATTACAGCGACCCGTACTACTACACCGCGCCCAGCTACCGCTATTACCGCGATGGCAACTATTATAACGTGAACAGCTATGCCGCCAACGTGCTGCGCCAGGCCGTCAATAACGGCTACCAGCAGGGCTTCCGCGCCGGTGAAGCCGCACGCTATGACAGCTGGAGCGGCAGTTACCGCGAAACCTTCCCGTACCAGGACGCAAGCTATGGCTATAACGGGTATTACGTTGCGTATGACGAATACGCCTATTACTTCCGCCAGGGCTACAGCCGCGGCTACCGCGACGGTTACCGCAACAGTTACCGCTATGGCGAATACTATAACGACGGCTCCCTCAGCATCCTTGAAACCGTGCTGTCGCAGATTTTGAACCTGCAAGCCTTCTAATTTCAAACAAGCGAAAGCCGGGCTGTGTCTGTGGCACAGCCCGGCTTTTTTATGCGCCTGTTATTTGTGTTTATTAGGCGGCGCTGCTGTGGCGTTTATCTTCAATATGGCCGTCAATGCGGCGTTCGACGCGGTGTGCATCAAAGGCGGTGTCGACCGGGGTTTGGGCGATGTGGTTGGTGTAGTTGGTCAGGGTCGCAAGGCTGATGCCGAGGACGACTTCCAGCACATGAGCCTGCGTGTAGCCGGCTTTGATGAAAGCGTCAATATCAGCAACATCGGCGCGGCCGAGGCGTTTCATGACGGCTTTGGTGAAAAGGTGCAATTGCTCCAGCTTTGCATCTTTCAGCGGCTTGTCGTGGCGCAGCGCTTCGATGATGTCAACCTGCAGGCCGGACTTGAGGCTGATAGCGGTATGTGCTGCCATGCAATAGCCGCAATCGTTGAGGTAGCTGACCGTCATTTGCACAATTTCGCGCTCGACGGGTGAGAAGAGGCCGTGTTCGGCGATATTTTTCAGCTCGACCCAGCCCTTCAGCAGCACGGGTGATTCAGCCATTACGCCCACAAGGTTCGGCACCATGCCCATTTTTGCGTGCAGCATTTTTACGGTGTCGCGGGCGGCAACGGGAGCATCTTCGGCGGTGTGAATGTTGAAATGGTTCATATGAATTCTCCGATCAGGGGGTGATGAATTGTTGCAAGGTCGAAGACAGTATGCGCATCGCCGGTTAATGAAAGATTAAGCGCAGATAAAGCTGAATGATTGCCATGGGCTGCGAGGTTTTGTGAAAGTTTGATAATCAAAAATGCAAATCGGGGAATCGAAAACATGCCCGGAAAAGGTCATGAAAAAATGTCATGAAACATGAAAAAGGAAAGGGCGGGTCACCTTGTGGATGACCCGCCCCGTTTTCCTTCGTCAATCTTGTGTGTGTAAGTGATAAAGGAAAATCTTGTTCTTACCACGTCGTTACAGTTTGCGCGTGGCCTTGAAAGCGGCGCTGGCGGTTGCTGTTGCGGCTGTATTGTCGTTGCTGGCGTGCAGCAGGCGGCTGTTGGCGTGGTTGTAATCGCGGGTGGCGGCGGCAATTTGCTGCGCTTGGGTGACGCCGGTCTGGCAAATTTCCAGCAGCGGGGCGACAGCTTCGGCAAGCGCGGGGTTGCGTGCGGCATAGCGCTGCAGCACGTTGCCAAGGTCTTGTGCAAATTCGCGCAAGGTGCCTTCCGTGCCGTTCGGGCGGATGCCAAAGGCCACATCAAGGTAATTGCCGCCATGGTGCGCCGCGTTGTGGCGGGCATCCAGCGTGCGCTGCTGCCAGCCTTCCTGATCAGTGCTGAGGCCGTAGTCGGCCAGCAGCGCTTTCACTTCAAGGCGGGCCTGCGGGTCGCGCAAGGCCGCATGGATGAAAGGAATGCCGGCACGAACGCCCAGTTCGCCGGCATCAAGCCCGCGCACTTCAACGCGTTTGCCCGTGGGTCGGCCTTCTTCATCGCGGATGTTGCAGACCTTGAGGTCGGTATAGATAAAGCTTTCGGCAAGGTCGTAGTTGGAACGGGTGTTAAGGCCGATGGCTTTCAGCTCCTCGAACTTCACGGGCTTTTCGGGCCAGACGAGGTTTTTATCCTGGTCGTAATAGAATAGTAACTCGGTTTCAAAAACCTGTTTTGCGTGGCGGCGGATGAAATCATCGCCGTCCTTCGCGTCAAGGAAGCTTTCGGGAATGCCGCCCTGCTTGCCGAAGGCTTCGTAATAAGCCGCGCGCGGGTTAACATCCAGCCGCTTGTCGCTGCCTTCCACATAGGCCGGATGGTTGGCGAAAAGGCCGTAGATGGGGGCGGAAAGGGCATAGCCGGTGCTGAGCAGATCATGCAGGTCGGCAGGGTCTTTGTAGCTGAGCGACACCTGCGTTGACGTACACAGCAGTGTGACCTTCAAAAATTCAGGGTCCTTGAACAGCTTCATGCCTTTCACGAGGCCGCGCGCGCGGTCGCGGTCAACCAGGTTGCCTTCGGCGCTGTCCAGCGTTGCGAAGGGCAGCAGGGACTGGTCGTTCGGGATAAAGCCTTTTTCGCGGATGGCATCGTTGTAGGCGGTGAAAGACTGGCGAATTTCAGTTGTCAGCTGTGCGGCTTCCGTCACGCGGTAGGGCGGGCTGGCGTATTCAACGGCAGAGGCCATTTCAAGCTGCGGCTGGTGGCCCAGCTTTTTGATGTGCTGCAAAACATCGGCGCAATCCTTGGCGGAGGCCGCGACGGGTTTGCCGTCGTCGCCTTTTTTGTAAAAGCAAATCTCGGTTTCAAAACCGAGGTATTGCTTGTCGGCCGCCAGCTGGTTGCCGGCATAAAGCGGGGTTGCGTCGTCGATGGAGTTGATAAGGGTGAAATCGTCGCTACGAACGTCGGTCATTGTATGTCTGCCTTTCGTGGCCCGAAAACGGGCGCACTATCATGAAATTGGGGATTCTAACGGAAACGGTAAAACGGAATGTGCGGCAGAATCACATTCGGTCGGGACGGGGCATTTTCTGGAGGAGGGGAATGAGGCGGGCCATGTCTCGAATAATCCTTATAAACCTGCGTTAACCGCAGTTTATAGCCTGCGGCGCTTTAGCTGGGGGTCACGCGGCAGCAAGCTGATACCATCAAATCCCGCGGCGGTCACAACGTGTGAACGCAGGTATATGTAATCAAATACGGCATAAACTGTCAAGCAACATTGCTGCGGCGCGGGAATTTCAAGAATAATACATTGTTATCATTTAATATTTCGCCTTTGTCCTTCTGCGCCTTGTTTTGCTAGGATAACGCCATGACGGTCGATATAACCCCGCAGGAGCCGCCGAAAGAGGCGCCCAAGAAAGAAACCACCTTCGTGCGCGACTTCGAGCGGCGCAAGCTGCAGCGTGCCATGAAGGAAAAGGCCATGCGCGACATGGTCTGGCATGCGGTGGTGGAATGGTCGCTAATCCGCTGCCTTGCCTATGCGGAGCGAATGATTGTAGCAGCCTTGTGCGTGTGCTTCCCGCTTGACCTGCAGCATGACTTCCTCAGCTTTTCGGGCGTGGAGTTCACCATTGGCGCGCTGGTCATTCTGGGGCCTGTCTTTGGCATTGTCATGTTCCTGACGCTGATGCCGGTTTACGTGGTGCTGCGCCGGCGGGGCAGGTTGCCGAAGTCGGTGGCTGAATACCGCAAAATCATCATTATTGTTGCGGCGCTGCTCTCGCCAATCGTGTTCTACGGCACATATTACGTGATGAAGATTTATTACGAGATGGTCGGGGCCGCGCCCATCATGCAGCAGTTCAAGGACATCACCAACTACAGCTTCTTCCCCAAATCCAAATAACCGTACATATCAGGAGTATTTAAGATGCGTCTCGAAGTCTGGTCCGACATTGCCTGCCCGTGGTGCTATATCGGCAAGGAAAAGCTGGATAAAGCGCTGGCGCAGTTCGAGGGCAGGGATGACGTTGAAGTCATCTGGCGCAGCTATTTGCTGGATCCTGACGCGCCTGCCAGCTATGGCCTGACCATGCCGCAGCTGCTGGCCAAGAAGTACGACATGACGCCGGAGGAGGCAAAGGCCGCCACCGCGAAGTCCACCGCCGCTGCCAGGGAAGTCGGCCTGACCTATAACATGGATATCGCGCAGCCCGGCAATACCTACGACGGTCACCGCCTTGTGCATTACGCCAATACCGAAGGCAAGGGCGAAGCCATGAAGACCCGCCTGTGGCAGGCCTATTTCACCAAGGGCGAATCCGTGGGAGACAGGGAAACGCTGGTGCGCCTTGCCAAGGAAGTCGGCCTGAATGAAGACGCGGTGCGCAAGGTGTTGACCAGCGACCAGTTCGGCCAGCAGGTAAAGGCCGAAGACGCCGAAGCCGAAAAGGTGGGAGTTGATCTGGTGCCGTTCTTCCTGATTGACGGTAAGCACAGCATTTCCGGCGTGGTTTCCACCGATGCGCTGCTGGATACGCTGCGCAACCCCGCCAATGCCCGCCCGCAGCCCAAAACGGCCTCAAAGCCCGGCTGCGATGAAAACGGCTGCGCCATTTAGCCGCTGTGCTATTAAGGCAGAACTGGTTTTGAAGGGAAGTGGAAGACTGAAACGACCCGGATAAACTCGTTGCGGCTGCTGTCTCTCGACTCTGACCGGATTGGCGAGACATTCGCCCGCTCCAATCTTCCGATTGGCAATATGGGGGGATTCGGGACAAGAGGCAAGGCTGACCGGCAATTTTACCGTTTTACCCCCTTTGACGTTAACCTTCGTTACTTTCGGGGGTAACTTTCGTTACTTCGGGGCGTTGCCGGGGTGCAGGTTGCTGCATCCACATTCTGTCGAATCGTATGCAAGCACCACCCCAAACTGTGAAACGGGCGGAAAGGGGAGCTTCACAACACTCGGCTTTTAATTATCAATAATACCCGCATTTAGGTAATATTATTAGTTAACATAAGCAAAGAAGGGGGTGTTAAGGCCCTCAAAAGGCAAAAAACGTAAAAAGTTCCGCTATATGCATATCATGCTTGACGTAGATTTCGCCCGTGATATAGTGCGCACGCTCTAAGGATGGGCTGGTAGTAGACATTGTTGGTCTAGACGCAGTCCGGTTTTTTAACCGTCTTCCACGGGAAAAGTGGAAGTTCGACTGATCTCCGATCAGTCCCTTGCCGCGCATACGCCGTATGCATGCAGGCGAGGGTTATCTCTCATCCTCCAGACATGAAGATTTTGAAGACCGTTATACAACCGGAAAGGGCTATAAATGCCAACAGTGAACCAGCTTGTACGCAAAGGCCGTACGCCGCAATTCAAGCGCAAGAAAAACGCGGACCTGCAGGGCAACCCGCAAAAACGCGGCGTTTGCACGCGCGTTTACACCACGACCCCCAAAAAACCTAACTCGGCTCTGCGCAAAGTCGCCCGCGTTCGCATGACGAACGGCAAGGAAGCGACCTGCTACATCCCCGGCGTGGGCCACAACCTGCAAGAACACTCGGTTGTTCTCGTCCGCGGCGGCCGTGTGAAGGATCTTCCCGGCGTCCGTTATAAAGTCATCCGTGGCACGCTCGACACCCAAGGTGTCGATAAACGCCGCAAAGGCCGTTCCGCTTACGGCGCGAAACGCCCCAAATAAGCATTTTTGAAGAGGTTTTAAGAAATGTCACGTCGTCACTCAGCTAAAAAACGCGAAGTTCTGCCAGATCCGAAGTTCAACAACCTGGTTGTTGCGAAGTTCGTCAACGCGATCATGGAATCGGGCAAGAAGTCCGTTGCTGAAAAGATCGTCTACGGCGCTTTCGATATCGTCCAGAACAAGACGAAAATGGAACCCGTCACTTTCTTCATGGAAGTGCTCGATAAAGTGAAACCCTCGGTGGAAGTTAAATCCCGCCGCGTCGGTGGCGCTACCTACCAGGTTCCGATGGAAGTCCGCCCGACCCGCGCTGTTGCCGTTGCAATGCGCTGGCTGAAAGACGCTTCCTCCAAGCGTAACGACAAGACGATGGAATCGAAACTCGCTTCCGAACTGCTCGATGCGCACAACGAGCGCGGCGCTGCGGTGAAAAAACGCGAGGACACCCACAAAATGGCCGATGCAAACAAAGCATTCGCACATTTCCGCTGGTAATTATAAACACGTCACTAAACGTAATAGAGAAAAGCGAAGAAGAGAATTATGGCAGACGTTAAAAAGATCCCCCTGGAGCGTTATCGCAACATCGGCATCATGGCGCACATCGATGCGGGCAAGACGACGACGACCGAACGCATCCTCTATTACACCGGCAAATCGCACAAAATCGGCGAAGTGCATGATGGCGCAGCCACCATGGACTGGATGGAACAGGAACAGGAACGCGGCATCACCATTACGTCTGCTGCAACGACCTGCTTCTGGAACGACCACCGCGTTAACATCATCGACACTCCCGGCCACGTGGATTTCACGATTGAAGTTGAACGCTCGCTGCGCGTCCTCGATGGTGCCGTGACTGTCTTCGACTCCGTTGCCGGCGTTGAACCCCAGTCCGAAACCGTGTGGCGCCAGGCTGACAAATACGGCGTTCCCCGTATCTGCTTCGTCAACAAAATGGACCGCACCGGCGCGAACTTCTACCGCACCGTTGACATGATCATCGACCGTCTCGGCGCTGTGCCGCTGGTCACCCAGCTGCCGATCGGCGCTGAAGCTGACTACGCCGGCCTCGTCGACCTGCTGAAAATGAAAGCCCTCGTCTGGAAAGGCGATGATATGGGCGCTGAATTCGTCGAGACCGACATTCCTGCGGACCTCGCCGACAAAGCAAAAGAATACCGCACGAAAATGATCGAAATCGCCGTCGACATGGACGACAAGGCGATGGAAGATTACCTGAACGGCAAAGAGCCGGACATCGCGACCCTGAAAAAATGCATCCGCAAAGGCACCATCGCGTACAAATTTGTACCGATCCTCTGCGGCGCGGCCTTCAAGAACAAAGGCGTGCAGCCTCTGCTCGATGCCGTTGTTGATTACCTGCCGAACCCGCTCGAAATGCCGCAGATCGAAGGCACCGTTCCGGGTACCGAGGAAGTCATCATCCGCAAGCCCGATGCTGCTGATCCGTTCTCCGGCCTCGCATTCAAGATCATGAACGACCCGTTCGTCGGCTCGCTCACCTTCGTGCGCATCTACTCCGGCAAACTGGAATCCGGTTCCTACGTCATTAACTCGGTTAAAGACAAAAAAGAACGCGTCGGCCGTATGCTGCTTATGCACGCAAACAACCGCGAAGAAATCAAAGAAGCCTCGGCTGGCGACATCGTCGCTCTGGTCGGCATGAAAGACACGACGACCGGCGATACGCTCTGCGATCCCGATAAACCCGTCGTTCTCGAGCGCATGACCTTCCCCGAGCCCGTCATCTCCATCGCTGTCGAGCCGAAATCGAAGGCCGACCAGGAGAAAATGGGTATGGCGCTCGCGCGTCTCGCGGCTGAAGATCCGTCCCTCCGCGTACAGTCTGACGCCGAATCCGGCCAGACCATCCTGCGCGGCATGGGCGAATTGCACCTCGACATCATCATCGACCGCATGAAACGCGAATTCAAAGTGGAAGCCAACATCGGCGCTCCGCAGGTCGCGTACCGTGAAACCATCACCAAAACCGGCGAGATCGACTACACCCACAAGAAGCAGTCCGGCGGCTCGGGCCAATACGCCCGCGTCATCATCCGCTTCGAACCGGGCGAAACCGGCTCCGGCTTCATCTTCGAAGACGACATCACCGGTGGTTCGGTTCCGAAGGAATTCATTCCCGGCGTCGAAAAAGGCCTTATGTCGATCAAGGACACCGGCGTTGTTGCGGGCTTCCCCTGCATCGACTTCAAGGCGACCTTGTATGACGGCGCGTACCACGACGTTG
>JAPWJZ010000008.1 GCA_028283745.1 Micavibrio sp. | reverse complement strand
TCGAGGATGAAGCTCGGTCAAAATGGTCAAGGTTGCCCGCTTGCGCTGCCGCGACATCGGCGGCCTTCGCCATTGGCCAGCATCGCTGGTTTTTTCGTCTGATTCCTGCTTGGTGACGGAATCCGTCTTCAGCAAGTCGGTCCAACGCTTTGCGGTGGACTGGGCCAGCGCGTGTTATTGGCGACGGCTGTGGCAAGATTTGCTCAGCGCCTGCCGCAACTGCGCGTCAATTTCCGGCGTTTCGATCGTGGCCGTGCACATCACCCGTTTTTACATGGCTGCCGATATTCAAGTCGCCCAGGCGCCGATGTAGCCGCTGGTGCGTGCGTAAATGAGACGCTTCGTGCCAGGCTTCAACGCGGCCCGGCATGATAGCTCAGCCCGCCGTTGCTGGCGACTTTGGGCTGAATGACCGTGACATAGGGAATGGCGGAGGATCCTGCATCCGGCTTCAATCGCAGTTTCTCCGCCCTTGCGCGGATGGTAATGCCATAGGCGGCAATAACCGCGCAGACAATCAGGAACAGAAAAAAGCTTGAGCTTCGTTTTCGGTTTGGACGTGGACATGCTTTATATACTCCGGTTATTCAGCCGCAACCGCCGCAGGCTCGCCCATGGGGGCATGCTTGTGCAGGTGCGAATAGACAAATTTAAAGACCACGGGAACGAATACCAGCGTGGCCAGCGTTGCAAACACAAGGCCGCCAATAACAGCACGGCCCAGCGGCGCGTTTTGCTCCCCGCCTTCCCCCAGCCCCAGCGCCATGGGCACCATGCCGATGATCATGGCCAGCGCCGTCATCATGACGGGGCGAAGGCGCGTGAAGCCGGCGGCATGGGCTGCGGTGTTGGGATCATCCCCGTAATCATGCATGCGTTCACGGGCAAAGCTGACGATCAGGATGCTGTTTGCGGTGGCAACGCCCATGCACATGATGGCCCCCTGTAAGCGCAGGCACGCTTAAGGTTGTGCTGATCAGGAACAGCATCCAGACAATGCCGGCCAGGGCGGCAGGCAGTGCCATGATGATGATGAACGGGTCAACCCATGACTGGAAGTTCACGACCATAAGCAGGTAGACCAGCGCGATGGCGAAAATAAGCCCCTGATACAGGCCGGTGAAAGATTGCTGCTGTGTCAGCATCTGCTCCCGCGGCTCGACGGTTGAGCCCTTGGGCATGTCGGCGCTTTTGCCCGCAATGGCCGCATCAACGTCTTTGCCGACCGCACCAAGGTCACGACCCTGCACGGAAGCAAAAATATCAAACGTCGGCTGCACGTTGTAGTGCGAGATAACGGCAGTGCCGACCCCGCGGTTGATGGTGGACAGAGCGCCAAGAATTTGCCCCGACTGCGGGTTTGCACTGCCGCCGCCATTGCCGACCGGCAGGTTGCGGAGCGATTCCAGCGAGTCCATTTTATATTGCGGCACCTGCGTAACGATGGGGTAGGAAACGCCGTTCTGCGGGCTAAGCCAGAAGTTGGGCGAGGTCTGGAAGCTGCCGGACATGGAAATAAGCATGTTGGTGGCAACGTCGCGCTGCGTCAGCCCGACATCCTGCGCACGGCTGCGGTCTACATTCACGCGCAGCTCGGGGTAATCGGATGTCTGCTGGATACGCGCATCTACAATGCCGGGAATGCGGCGGATTTTATTGTAGAGGTCATGCACGTAAGCGCTGTTTTCAGCCACCTTGCGGCCCCGCACCTGAATATCGATAGGGGACGGCAGGCCGAAGTTGAGGATTTGGCTGACGATATCGGCGGGCAGGAAGGCGAAGGTGATATCGGGGTGTTTTTCCGCCAAGACTTTGCGCAGCTCCGACACGTAATCGGCCGTCGGCTTGTGGCCGTCCTTCAGCGAAATCATGATGTCCGCATCACCGGGGCCGATGGGCGCCGAGGTGCTATAGGAAAGGTTAATGCCGCTGATCGGCAGGCCGATGTTGTCGATGAGGGAGTCCATGTCATTCGCGGGAATGACGCTACGGATGGTATCTTCCACGGCATCCGCAATGCGCGCGGTCTGCTCCACGCGAATGCCGGAAGGGGCGCGCATGTGCAGCTTGATCTGCCCGCCGTCAACGCTCGGGAAAAAGTCCGACCCGAGCCACGGGCCAAGCGTGCCCATGGAAACGCCCAGGAACAGCAGGAACGCCACAATAAACAGCCCCGCATTGCCAAGCAGGCCGGAAAGGTTGTTTGTGTAACCATCGCGAAACGCCTCGAACCGTTTTTCAAAGGCGTGCTGGAAGGTGATGAAGGGGTTACGCGTTGTTTCCCGCTTCGCTTCCTTGTGGGCATGCGGCTTCAGCAGGTACATGGCCAGCGTCGGGATAAGCGTGCGCGACAGGATGTACGATGCCAGCATGGCAAAAACCACCGCCTCCGCCATGGGCGTAAACAGGTAACGCGGCACGCCTGTCAGGAAGAACATGGGCACGAAAACGATGCAAATGCAGAGCGTGGAAACCAGCGCGGGCACGGCAATCTGCTGCGCGCCGTCCAGAATGGCAGGCGTGACTTCCTTGCCTTGTTCGAGGTGCCAGTTGATGTTTTCAATTGCAACCGTCGCATCGTCCACCAGAATACCCACGGCCAGCGCAAGGCCGCCAAGTGTCATGATGTTGATGGTTTCGCCCAGCGCCGACAGCGCGATGATGGAGGCAAGAACCGACAGCGGAATGGAAACAACAATGATCAGCGTGCTGCGCCAGCTGCCAAGGAACAGCAAAATCATCAGCGCCGTCAGCGCTGCAGCAATAACGCCTTCATGAATAACGCCGCTGATGGAAGCCTTCACGAAAATGGACTGGTCGGCGACGGATTTTAAATCCATCGCGTCCGGCATATCCTCCCGGATTTTGCCGAGAAGGGATTTTACCCGTTCAACAATGCTGAGCGTGGACGAATTGCCGGTTTTCTGGATGCTCATGAGGACGGCGCGCTGGCCATCCACCCGCACGATGTTTGTTTGCGGGGCAAAGCCGTCGCGCACGTGGGCGACATCGCGCACATATAATGTTGCGCCGTCGCGGGTTTTGATGGGCAGGTCGTTTAAGGCATCGGCCGCAAGGGGGCTGGCGTTCAGCTTGACGTTATATTCGTAATCGCCAATTTTTTGCGTGCCCGCCGGCAGGATAAGGTTTTGGGCGCTGATGGCGGCGTTTACATCCTGCGCGGAAATGTTGTGGGCCTGCATGGCGCGGGGGTCTAGATCCACCTGAATCTGGCGGGTTTTGCCGCCGAAGGGGAACGGCATGGCCGCGCCCGGCACGCTGGCCAGCTGCGTGCGCACGAAGTTGTTGGAATAGTCGAACAGGTCCTGCTCCGGCAGCGACTTGCTGGACAGTGCCAGCTGCAGCACCGGCACGGACGACGCGTTGTAGCTGAGAATAAGCGGCGGGGTGGTGCCGGGCGGCAGCGACTTCAGCATGGTTTGCGCCACCGCCGTCACCTGGCTCATGGAAAGGTCGATGTTAACGCCCGGCTGGAAGAACAGCTTGATGACCGAAACGCCGGTGAGTGACTGCGATTCGATATGCTCGATATCGTTGACGGTGGTGGAAACGACGCGCTCGAACGTGGATGTTATGCGGTTGCCCATTTCATCCGGCGGCAGGCCGGTATAGCTGAAAACGACGCTGACGACGGGAATACCGATGTTGGGAAAAATATCCGTCGGCGTGCGCATGATCGTCAGCGGCCCGATGACAAGCAGCATGAGGGCTAGGACGATAAAGGTATAGGGTCTTTCAAGCGCGATACGGACAATCCACATGGGTTCAGTCTTTCACCTTTTGCAGGTCAATCATTTTGTCGGTCATACGGCGTACAAGGAGGCTCAGCTGGTCGGCTTCCTGCTTCGTGAAATCGCCCAGCACCTCGTTCCAGAAGTCGATGACGATCATCAGCAGCGTATTCAGCAGGTCGTGGCCTGCGGGGGTGATTTCCATTTCAACGCGGCGGCGGTCTTTTTCGCTGCGAACGCGGGTCAGGATGCCGCGGGCTTCCAGTTGCTCCAGCATGCGGGCCAATGCGCCGCTGTCATGAAACAGGTTCTGACAGATTTCAGAAGCAATCATCGCCCGCCCTTCGCGGATGGTGATGAGGACTTTATATTGCACAAAACTAATGTTATGCGCGGCAAACTGTGCCTCAAGGTGACTAACCATCAATTTGCTGGCTTGATGCGTTAAATAGCCAAGCCCTTGATAAGGCTTATAACTATCAAAATTATAATACGGATTAACCATGATTCCCTGCTCTGGCAATGACTGCTTAGGCAGGGAATTTAACCTTCTCGGGTGATTAGTTGTCAATTACAATTATTTGCAATAAAACCCTTTAAAATACGGCGTTTCACGCTATGAGAGACGCATTACGGGGCGGCGTTATATTCCGCATCCGTCACCTGCTCCAGCCATTCCACCACTTTGCCCTCAAACGCCTCGGCAATGGCAATATGCGTCATGGCTGTGGTGGAGGTGGCGCCATGCCAGTGGCGTTCATTCGCGGCGATGATGACGATATCGCCGGGGCGAATTTCCTGCACGGGCTCGCCTTCTTTCTGCACATAGCCGCGACCTGCCGTGACAATCAACGTCTGCCCCAGCGGGTGGGTATGCCACGCCGTGCGCGCGCCCGGTTCAAACGTGACGGTCGCACCGCTCAGCCGCGCGGGCGGAACCTGCTGGAACGGCGCATCAATGCGCACCGTACCGGTAAAATAATCCGCCGGGCCCCTGGTGGAGGGTTTGGCGCCGTTGCGTTGCACTTCCATGGCGAAATCCTTTTTTTGCTTGCCCTTACTGCGCCGCTACTTTGCCCGCGCCTTTATAGCGCGACAGCCAATGGGCATAAGGTGACGGCAGCGTTGCCCAAGCCGGGTTTTCAAGCCCCAGCGCCTGCGCGGCCTGATAGGGGTAATGCGGGTTTTCAAGCTGGGCGCGGCCCATCATCACAATATCCAGCTGGCCTTTTTCAAGGGCGCCGTTGGCAATTTTCGGATCATCAATGCACCAGGCGGTTGCGACCGGCAATGCCGCTTCCTTCCGCACGCGCTCGGCGTAGGGCGCAAGGAAGCCGCCACTCCACGGCACATTGGCCTCAACAGTCGAAAAGCCCATGCTGACGTTCAGCAGGTCAAGCCCGCCGACCTTGAAGTTACGCGCAAGCTCGATTGCTTCATTCACGGTTTCTTCATCGCGGCCGTCAAACTCAATCACGCCGAAACGGGCGGTCAGCGGCAGGTTTTCAGGCCAGACGGCGCGCACGGCGGCCAGCGTTTCCAGCAGGAAGCGGCTGCGGCCCGCAAGGTCGCCGCCATACTGGTCGGTGCGCTTGTTGGCGTGGACGGAGAAAAAGCTTTGACCCAAATAGCCATGCGCAAAGTGCAGCTCAAGCCATTTAAAGCCCGCATCACGCGCGCGTATGGCGGCGGAGACAAAATCCGCCTTCACGCGGGCAATATCGTCCAGCGTCATTTCACGCGGCACGCGCGGCAGCCCGCCGCCAAATGCCACGGCGGAAGGTGAAATGGTTTCCCACGCACGCGGGTCGTTGGCCGGAATATGGTCATCACCTTCCCACGGCAGGTTCGCGCTGGCTTTGCGGCCCGCATGGCCAATCTGTATGCCCGGCACCGCGCCTGCTTTTTGAATAGCCGCGGCAATACGCGCCATGCCTTGCGCTTGCGCATCATTCCACAAGCCCGTGCAGCCGGGGGTAATGCGGCCATCGGCGGAAACGCCGGTCGCTTCCACAATCACAAGGCCGGAACCGCCGCGGGCAAGGCCGGTGTAATGCGCAAGGTGCCAGTCATTCGTCACGCCATCCACCGCGCTGTACTGGCACATGGGCGGCACCGCAAGGCGGTTGCGCAGCGTGACATCTTTAAGCGTGAAGGGGGTAAAAAGGGCGGGCGTGGTCATGGCGGTTCTTTCTGCAGATACGTTGGTTAAAATTGAATAACGGGTTTGCCGCTGAACTTGCGGTTGCGCAGGCTGTCCAGCAATTGCGGCAGGTTGCTAAAGGTATCGGTTACCAGATCTTCGGGCATTAAGGTTTTCGCGGCAATCTGTTGCAGCATGTCATTTCCTGCCTCCATCAGGCGTTGCCAGCCGGCGGCATTGCCAAAGTCATGCGTTGCGCCAAGGGCAACTTCGTGCAGGGAAATAGTGCGGGTGAACGGTTCATCCGGCCAGTCTTCAAGGCGGCCCTGAATGCAGACGATATGCCCGTTCGCTTCCACTGCAGGCGCCAGCAGCAGGGCATGCGCACCATTTACGCTGTCAATCACGGCAAAAAACCGGTCATGATGCGATGGCGGCAGGGCATCCCCCGCCGTCACGGGGCCGGGCAGAAAATCCGTCACGCCAAAGGCGCGGAGGCGCTGCCAGTGGCGTTCGTTGCACATGGCGGTCACGGCAAAGCCGCGCGCAACGGCAAGCTGCGTTAAATAATGCCCCACCGCCCCGCCCGCACCGCTGATGAGTACGGCAGCGCCTTTGCGCAGCGGTACTTTTTCAAGCGCAATCCATGCCGTTAGTGCGGGGCACGGGAAACCGGCGGCGGTGGTAAAATTAACGGCGTCCGGCACGGTCAGCAGCGCTTTTGCCGCAACGGGTGTGTATTCGGCAAAGCTGCCGGGCTTATAAAGGCTTTGATGATAGGCAACGCGGCGGCCCACCAACGCGGGCGCAACAGCCACGCCGACAGCCACCACAACGCCTGCACCATCAACACCGGGCACTTTACCCGCGTCCCATTCCATGTCGGGATTGGCAATGACTTTCCAGTCAACCGGGTTAAGGCCGATGGCGGCGTTCTGCACCAGCGCTTCATCTGCCCCGAGGGGCTGTAGCGGCACGGTCTGCAGCGTCATTTCCGTCGGCAGGCCGGCTTTGTGCCAGCACCAGGCCTTGTAGCTGACCGGCAGGTTATTTGACATGTCTGGTTGCCCCTTCATCGGTTATCGGCAACACAACATTAAAACGGCAAACGTTTAAATCCAGTATAAATTTATTTTCCCTATGCCGTTTTTGTCATTATATTAGGCGGCAATACGTTGAAAGGTGTGAAAATGAAAACGAAGAAGCTTGGCAAAACCGGTCTTGATATATCCCCCCTGTGCCTTGGTTGCATGACCTATGGCGTGCCGGAAGCGGGCAAGCATGCGTGGACGCTGGATGAGGAGCGCAGCCGCCCCCTGGTGCGCGCGGCCGTGGAAGCCGGCATTAATTTCTTCGATACCGCGAATACCTATTCCGCCGGAACATCGGAAGAAATGATGGGCCGCCTGCTGCGCGAATTTACGCGGCGGGAGGAAATTGTGCTGGCGACCAAAGTTTACTTCCCCGTTGACAGCGCAGCACCCAACCGCAGCGGCCTGTCGCGCAAGGCGATCATGCAGGAAATTGACGCGAGCCTGAAGCGCCTGAACATGGATTACGTTGACCTGTACCAAATTCACCGCTGGGATTACGGCACGCCGATCGAGGAAACGATGGAAGCGCTGCATGATGTGGTGAAGGCGGGCAAGGCGCGTTATATTGGCGCGTCATCCATGTATGCATGGCAGTTCGCCAAGGCCCAGCACGTGGCGGAGCGCAACGGCTGGACGCGTTTTTCAACCATGCAGAACCACCTGAACCTGCTTTACCGCGAGGAAGAGCGCGAGATGCTGCCACTGTGCATTGACCAGGGCGTCGGCGTTATTCCCTGGAGCCCGCTGGCCCGCGGCACGCTGGCCCGCGCGCCGGATGAAACCACCAACCGCACGGAAAAAGACGCGGTGATGGCTGAACTATATGCCGCCACGGCGGAAGCCGACCGCAAGGTTATTGATGCCGTTGGCGATGTTGCAAAACAGCGCGGCGTTGCGCGGGCGCAGGTGGCGCTGGCCTGGCTGATGCAGAAGGAAGGGGTCAGCGCGCCCATTATCGGCGTCAGCAAGCTGCCGCAGCTTGAAGATGCCGTTGCGGCGCTTGAACTGACCCTGACCGCCGATGAAATTGAACGGCTGGAGCGTGCGTACATTCCGCACGAGGTTGCAGGCGCGTTATAAAGACCGCTGGTTGCGCAAAACTTCCGCCGTCAACGCCTTCACCAGCTTGGGATCGGCGCGTTTGTGGGTGACAAGCACAAATTCGACATCCTCCAGCGGCGGCAGGCCGCTGTCGTGCAGTTCGCGCAACCCAAATGGAATCATGCTGCGCGGCTGGATCAGCACGCCCATGCCCGCCCGCGCCGCGGCCGTAAGGCCGCTCAGGCTGCTGCAGGTACACACCACGCGCCACGCCATGTTGTAACGGTCAAGCGTTTCAAAAGCGATACGGCGCGTTATACTGGGCGCGGGAAAGGCGATAAGCGGCAGGGGCTGCCCCTTCTCCATCACCTCGGCATCGCGCGCGACCCAGACCAGCGGTTCACGGTACAGCAGCTGCCCGCGCCCGCTGTTCAGGTGCCGCTTGGCCAGCACCACATCAAGCTCCCCCGCATCCAGCATTTCGTACAGCACACCGCTCAGGTTGACGGTAAGCTCCAGATCGACGGAGGGATAGGCATGCGCAAAAGTTTCCAGCACCGTCGGCAGGCGGTTACCGACAAAATCTTCCGACACGCCAAAACGCAGGCGGCCGCGCAGTTGCTGCGCGTTAAACAGTGTCGCGACTTCATCATTCATCGCCAGCATCTGGCGGGCGCGGCCCAGCAGCGCATCGCCATCTGTCGTCAGTGATACTTTATGCGTGTCGCGCAGCACAAGGCGGCGCTTTAAACCCGCTTCCAGCCGCTGGATATGCTGGCTGACGGTGGACTGGCTTATGCCCAGCTGCTTGGCCGCACCCGTAAAACTGCCGGTCTGCGCCACGGCAAGGAAGCTGCGAAGTTGTGAAAGGTCCAGCATGTATATTCCGATTCGTAATAACGGTTATCTTTTGCATTATGCTTCATAATAGCAGAAAATGAACAGATAAGGCCATTTTATTGGAGCCGCCCATGAAACGCTTTTTACCGGATACGTTTACGCTGATGCTGCTCACCACCGTCGCGCTGGCATCGGTCTTTCCGCTTGCAGGCGCTGGAGTTGATTATTTCCGGCTCGCGACCAAAATTGCCATTGGCCTTTTGTTCTTCCTGCATGGCGCCCGCCTGTCGCGCGATGTGATGATGAAGGGGCTGCTGCACTGGCGGCTGCACCTTGCCATTTTATCGTCCACCTTTGTGCTGTTCCCCGTTCTTGGGCTTCTCATCGGGCTGCTGCCGGGGTCGTTTTTGCCGCCCACGCTGTACACGGGCATTTTGTACCTGTGCGTTTTGCCGTCAACGGTGCAATCCTCCATCGCCTTTACCTCCATGGCGCAGGGCAACGTGCCGGCGTCGATTGTGGCGGCGTCCGGCTCCAACCTTATCGGCATGTTTTTAACGCCGCTGCTGGCGGGGCTGCTGCTTTCGGTCGGCGGTCATGGCGGCTTCAATGCGGGCGCGCTTGAGGATATTGCCGTGCAGCTGCTCGCACCCTTCCTGCTCGGCCAGTTTTTGCAGCCGTGGATTGGCGACTTCATCCGCGCCCGCAAAAACCTGCTGATGCCGGTGGACCGGGGCTCCATCCTTATGGTTGTCTACCTCGCCTTCAGCGAATCCGTAACGCAGGGGCTGTGGCATATGCTGTCGCTGCGCGATATTGGCGTGGTGGTGACGGTGGATATTTCATTGCTGATGGCCGTGCTGGTGATTACCACCTTCGCCAGCCGCTGGCTGGGTTTTTCTCGAGAGGATGAAATTTCCATCGTCTTCTGCGGTTCGAAAAAGAGCCTCGCGAGCGGCGTGCCCATGGCCAATGCCATTTTCGCAGGACAGGCGATTGGGGGCATTGTGCTGCCGCTGATGCTGTTTCACCAGATACAACTCATGGTCTGCGCGGTGTTGGCGAAACGCTACCTCGCCCGCGGCAAAGGGGAAAATGCCGCGGAACGCTTAAACGGCGCTTAATACCGTCAGGTGAATGTCCTTGCGGACTTTAAAGCCGATTTTTTCGTACAGAAACTTTGCGTCATTGCCATGCGCAACGTGCAGAAACGGCATTTTGCCCCTGGCAAATATTTCAGCCGCAACCTTCATGATCAATACACGTGAATAGCCCTTGCCACGAAAATCCGGATGCGTGCAGACGGCGCTGATTTCTGTGAAGCCCTCGACCGACAGGCGCTGCCCTGCCATGGAAACCAGCTTTCCATCCGCCGATTTAACGCCGTAAAAGTTACCCATCATGTACGTCTTCGGCAAAAACGGGCCGGGCTTGCACATGCCGGTCAGTTCCAGCATTTGCGCGGCATCGGCTTCGCCAAGCGGCACAATGTCATCTTCCGCCGCTGGTATTGACGCCATATCATTCAGCACCATTTGCTCGATGGTCATGGCACGGTCAACCGCCCATGCGCCCGCCAGTTCAACGCCCGTTGGCGTGAACAGCGCCAGCGTATCCTTTGCGTCGAACAATTTGCGCAGCTCGACAATCGCTTCCGGCTTATCAAGGTCCAGCCCCGCGAAGGGCGAGACGGCTTTGTCAAACCGTGCGGCCGCCGGCAGGCGCACGCCCAGATTTGCCTGCAAGCCGGTAAGCGCATGCCAGATCGGATTGTCGAGAAGGGAAATATTCGGCGGGGTCATCGCAAGGCGGCCTTTCTAACGCGGGCGTGAATACCTGTTGATGTAGGTGACTTGGGCGGCGAATTCAAAATAAATTATTGATGCGTCTTGGATATTTAAACTTTGTTTGACATAAATTTCAGGCCGGTGTTATTATCAGTCCAAGCAATGCACCACTACGGTACGTCGATTTCCGCTTGTTTCGCGACCTCCGGTTCCTCTGTGCAACCTGCAAAAACAGCCACGAATAGATTTTGTTCATGGCTGTTTGTTTGCGACTTGCCCATCAAAAGTTGGCAGCATCCCGCCCCTGAACAGCATCAAAGTGATTTTACGACGGCTTTGCTTATACCCAGATTAATCAAGGGTTAAGCTCGCCGCCAAACGGCCTGAACGTGCAAATTAAGCTCTTTTTCAGGGTTTAGGGCGCAAAATAAGGGCAGTTTTACAAGAAAGCAGCAGGATTTTGAGCATCCTCGACGATACGCCGGACGATACAACACCGCTGCGCCGCGCTTTTCAAAAGGCGGCGCAGGTGGCCGTACCTGTGCTGCTGTCCCTGCCCGTTGCGGCGGTGTTGATGGCGGGGCTGGGCTATGCCACAAAACCGGCGCCCGATGAAACCGATAAATTCATCGACGTTGCGCAAACCCAGTATTCAAACCAGATGGAAGCGTTACGGCAGGAATACCTGAAACGGTCGGATCATAAAATCCAGCTCGCCATCATCGACCCGGACCAGTTTCATTTGCTGACCGCACTTGGCAAATCGCCGGATGCTGCGGTATCCATTCTCTCCCGCCATCAGGATGTCACGCTGGACCGCAACCAGATTGATTCCGCCGCCGCCGAAACCAGCCACTTCATGCGCTACTTCGATGCCAAGGTTTCAAAGCAGCTGGGCGCGGAAACGCGGCACGGTTTTGCCCCCATGGCGCTTGGCAACCACAATGATGATACATGCGTTTACCTGCCGTACGAATTTCGCTCAGACCTTATCCACCAGCCGAAGGGCTGGACGGCCTATGATGTGGTCGAGTTCGCCAGCCGGCACGAGCTGACGCATTGCCTGGATACCCGCTACCGCGCCGAGCAGTATGAAGCCGATACAAAAGGCGCAAAATTTTCCGCCGCCATGAAAATTGAAATGCTGGCAGATATTTCCGCCTTCGGTGAAATGATCGCCAAGGGCAAGGAACCTGCCATGATCGATGGTATTCTTTTGCAGCGCCGCGCCACATATGACGAACATTTTGACGTAAAAGGGCTGATAGACCTGAAAGCAACGCTCGCCGCCGGCGGTCTTGTCGCCTTCCGCAAGCTGGATGAAGCGCAGCGCGATAAACTCTATCACGACATCGTTGACCGAAGCGCCCTTGACGCCGCCAATGCCGAAGCGTTCCGCGCGCTTGTCACCGGCAGCGCTTCAATGAGCATCATCCGCAAGGACCCGGGCCTGAAGCCCGCAGTGCAGCTATATGCCGAACGCCTGCCGGAAGAGCAGCCGGCTTCCCCCCGCTATTCAAAGCAGGAAGCCGCCGAAGTGCATGCCTATGACCCGCTCAAAGCCCTTTCCACCGCGGGCGACGTTACCGCGGTCATCAAGCTGCGCGCGCAAATGCTGGATGATTTGCGCAACGAACAAACATCCACCGCCGTTTACCTTGCGAAGCTTGAAAAGCTTAACCAGGCCTTCACAGCGCAGGTGCAACCGCAAAAAACGCCGCCGCGCTACGCCCTGGCCCAGCTGCAAAACAAACCACCCAAGGCATAATTTAAGGCTGAAATGGCGGCAAGCCGGTGTACACTGGCGCTTGCAAAAGGGGTTAAAGCCGCTATGTCCATCCGCTTCACCGTCATCAAAAAGTTTGAAGAGCTTGCCGCGCATTACAACGCCAGCCCCTTCGGCGGCAAGGAATGGCTGGAGAATTATAACGTCACCCCCAACACGATGGTGCCTGTGCTGGTCGATGAGCCGGAAGGGCGAGAGTTGCGCCTGATGCAATGGGGCCTTATTCCCTTCTGGGCGAAAGACCGTAAAATCGGCAATGCAATGATCAACGCGCGGGCGGATGAAGCGCAGGACAAGCCGGGCTTTCGCGATTCCTTCAAGGACAAGCGCTGCATCATTCCCGCCACGGGTTTTTATGAATGGCAAAAACTCACCTCCGTCAAGCTGCCCTATTACGTCACGCCAAAGGCAGGCCTGTTTTCCTTCGCAGGGCTTTGGAGCCGCTGGATTTCACCGGAAAGCGTTGAGGTTGAAACCTTCAGCATCATCACCACAACCGCGAATGACGTTGTGAAACCCGTCAGCGACCGCATGCCCGTCTGCCTGCCGTCAAGCGGCTGGTCCCCGTGGCTGGCCAAAGGGACGCGCCCGAACGACCTGCAGGAATTGCTGAGGCCCCTGCCCGGTGAGCAGCTTGGTATTGTTCCCGTTTCAAAATACGTGAACGCGCTGAAAAGCAGCGGGCCAAAATGCATTGCGCCTATTGACGGCCATTAAACCACCCTCGATATTATGTATAAGTACCCGCTCATAAATTCACGCGCATAAAGTTCCTTTAAGCCGCCTCAATAAATCTATGGTTTTAATTTAAATTCCCATTATCGTATCGACATGAGCGACCGCTTGCCCCATCAAATGCAGCTAGAAGCAGATGCCTACCTTGCCGCCATTATTGCGTCATCGGATGACGCGATTATCGGCAAGGACCTTAACGGCAATATCACCGCATGGAACCCCGCCGCTGAAATTATTTTCGGCTATACCGAGGCGGAAGCCATCGGCAAGCACATCAGCATTCTTATTCCCGCCGACAAATTGCCGGAGGAGGATTACCTGCTGGGAGAAGTGCGGCAGGGCAACAGGGTCGCGCACTTTGAAACCCTCCGCCGCCGCAAAGACGGGCGCCTTATCGCCATCTCCGTCACGGTGTCTCCCATCAAGAACAAGGATGGCGTTATCATCGGCGCATCCAAAGTTGCGCGCGACATTACCAAGATCAAGGAAGCGGAGCGCACCGGCGCGTACCTTAGCGCCATCATTGAATCGTCTGACGATGCGATCATCGGCAAAGATTTACAGGGTTTCGTTACGTCCTGGAATAAATCGGCGGAACGTATCTTTGGCTATACCGCCGCTGAAATGATTGGCAAGCATATTACCCTGCTGATTCCGACAGAACGCTTGAGCGAAGAAGATAAAATCCTCGTTACGCTGCGTACTGGCGACCGCGTCGACCATTTTGAAACTGTACGCCGCCACAAAGACGGCCATTTGGTGCCGGTGTCCCTTACCGTTTCACCCATCCGCGACACGGCGGGCAATATTGTCGGCGCGTCAAAAGTATCGCGCGATATATCAGACCGTATCCGCGCGGAAGAGGCGCTTAGGGAATCGTCCCGTAAAAAGGATGACTTCATGGCGAACATGAGCCATGAATTGCGCACCCCCATGAACGCCGTTATCGGCCTGTCGCACCTGCTGCACCAGATGGACGGCATGCCGCCCAAAGCGCTGAAGTTTATCGACACGCTGAAAACCAGCGCCGACCACCTGATGAACCTGATTAACGATTTGCTGGATTTTTCAAAAATCGAAAATGAATCGTTTGAAATCGAGAGTATCGAATTCAACCTGGCCGAGCAGGTCGAAAAACTCGTCAGCGTAGCCAACGTCAAGGCGCAGGAAAAAGGGCTTAACCTGTACGTTAAATACAGCCCTTCCCTCGATCGCCATTTTATGGGCGACCCGCTGCGCATTCATCAGGTATTGATGAACCTGCTCTCGAACGCCATTAAATTTACGTCCGCAGGCACGGTGGAGCTGGATATAAGCCCGGCGCAAGGCACCGCGCTGCCCAATGAAACGCTGATCACCTTCAAGGTGCGCGATAGCGGCATCGGCATTGCGCCGGAAAAGATTGATACGATTTTTGACAAGTTCACGCAGGCCGATGCCTCCATCACCCGCAAATACGGCGGCTCCGGCCTCGGGCTTGCCATTGCCAGGGCCTGCGCAAAAAAAATGGGCGGCGCACTGAGTGTTGAAAGCCAGCCCGGCGTCGGTTCCACCTTTACGCTCACGCTGCCGCTTGAAAATACCGGCAATACCGCCAGCGCCGGCCCTTTCCATGCGCACCAGCCCCCCGCGAGATTGGGGGCCATTAATAACTATTTGATTGTACATACTAATATATAACAAAATTTCGTTGTAAATAGGTTGTGCATAAAATACCCCCAATATTGACCGGAATCACGCTTGATTGCTTGAGCTTATCTCGCAAGAACTCGGCATACCGTCACGATAGCGACCGTGACAACAATTAACATCGCTGCGACTGCGAATGTAGTGTGCATTCCGCCTGCAATAACTTATAGCAGATTTGAAGCTATCAGATACAAAACAAGAACCGCTGCCAGAGCAGCTATCGAAACATTCAGAATGAAAGCGAGTTTAGGATTAGTGTGGGCGGGAACTTCGACAGGCTTGAGGGTTTTCAAGATAGCTTTGTACTGTTTTGCGGCGGCTCCGGAGAAAAAGCAGCCTAAGGCAATAAAAATGATTCCAAACCAGAAAGATGGGCCTGCGTGATTGCTTACGGTGTTCTTTTCTACCAGCATCCTCATAAAAAGACCGAAACGCTCAATTGCGAAACCAAATGCCATGAGTGTAAGGGCGGTTCGATTCCAAGCTAACGCCGTGCGTTCAGCCGCAAAGAAAACACGCGGGTCATTTAGTTCTGACATGATGAGTCGCCTTTCCTGATTTAACTGCAATAAATGCCGTATAACGTTTCGACGATTTTCTTTACATTCTTATCGTTGATTGAGTACCAGATAACCTGTGCTTCACGTCGCGTTTTCACATAGCCCATTTCCCTCAGAATCCCGAGGTATTGCGAAACCTGTGACTGGCTGAAGTTCGGCGCTTCCTCATCGGCGATCTGTCCTGCCGTCATTTCACCGCTATGGATGAGATTGCAGAGAATCGACAAACGCAGCGGGTGACTGAGCACTTTCATGAGGCCGACAGCTTCTTCGAGCCGGTCATGCTTGCTTTTAGCTTGTTTAACAGGTGTTTGCGACATACTGGGTTTACCCTTGACTTGTATATTAAAAAGATTTAAATTAAGAATATATAATTTAAGTATATATAATATAATAATCTTCCGCAAGACTTAAAAAGGAGGCTTCTATGACAACCCCCAAATCAGCAGCGCCCGGTGCAGTCCCATTCGATAAGGGTTGCGTCGTAATTGATGTGCGGACTGGCGTGGAGCACACAGGCGTCTCTCTCCAGCAACCCCACCACCATATACCGCTGGGCGACCTCGATGCAGTAAAATTTCTTAGGGAAAACAAGGTTGGCGCTGATCAGGCCGTCTATATGCTTTGCCGTAGCGGCAAACGGGCAACGCAAGCTGCCGAAGCCTTTATCGCTGCAGGACATGAGAATGTTCATGTCATCGAGGGCGGGATTATTGCCTGTGAGGCTTCTGGCATCGCTGTCCGGAAGGGAGAAGTCATCTCGCTGGAGAGGCAAGTCCGGATTGCGGCAGGCTCGCTGGTTACTTTGGGCGTGGTGCTCGGCGTCTTCGTTTCACCTTGGTTATATGCGCTTTCGGCCTTTGTGGGCTGTGGGCTCGTTTTCGCGGGGGTGACGGACAGTTGCGGGATGGCATTTGTGTTAGCTAAAGCACCGTGGAACAAGCAATTGTCGCAACAGCCACAAACCAATTCCTGCTGTGCCAAAAGTGCTGCTTGCTCGGCACCAGTCACTGTCAGCGAAACTCCCGATATCAGGATGCCTGAAGGAACAATCTTTTATTCTCCCGCTACCGGCAAACCAGCTCCGCTGGCGAATATTCATGCAATCACTAAAACCGGTGCTTCTACGGGCGGCTGCAGTTAATGGAGGCGAAAATGATGACAAAACCAGATGTTATGGGCTTCTTTGACGAGGATACTGCGACATGGAGTTATGTCGTCTGGGATAGCAGCCATATAGCAAAGCCTTGTGCAATAATCGACAGCGTTCTGGATTTCGAATCGAATTCAGGACGCACGAGCACTCAATCCGCAGACAGGATTATCAACTTTATCACTGAAAATCATCTGCTGACTGAGTGGATACTGGAAACACATATCCACGCCGATCATCTGACTGCTTCAGCTTACCTCAAGGGAAAACTCGGTGGTAAAACAGCCATCAGCAAACATATCCTGAAGGTCATTGAAACATGGGAACCCGTCTTCAACAGCGCCGAAGATACACCAAGGACAGGATACCAGTTTGACAAGCTCTTCGACGATAACGAAGAGTTCTCGATAGGGAATATCAGCGCGAGAATATTCCACACGCCGGGGCACACTCCCGCCGATACATCGTACCATATCGGAGATGCGCTATTCGTGGGCGATGCAATCTTCCTGCCCGATGTAGGAACAGGCCGATGTGACTTCCCTGGAGGGGATGCGGCGGATTCTTACGACTCCACGCGCAAGATTTTCTCGTTACCGGACAATACGAGGCTCTTTGTCGGGCATGATTATCCACCCGAAAATCGTAGCCCTGCCTGTCTCACGACTGTGGGAGAACAGAAAACGAGCAATACACGCGTTCATGAAGGCATATCAAAGGATGAATATGTCGCAAAGCGCCGGAAGGATGATGCCGGAAAACCCGTTCCGAAGCTCCTGCTTCCATCCATACAAGTCAACCTACGCGCCGGTAGTTTCGGCACACCAGTGAACGATGTCCAATACATCAAGATACCCATAAACAAGATCTGATTGCAAAACAGGAGGTAACGATGGCTTCATGCAGTCCCATTAAAAAGCAGATCATTCGAGGCATTGTAGGCGTTGGTCTGCTTGTTGCGGCAGCTTTTGCCTTTAAGACAAACTTTGAGTTGTCCGTGCTGCTGGTGGCTTTGTCGCTTTTTCCATTAAAAGGCTGTCCCGCTTGCTGGATAGTGGAGACCTGTGAAGTAGTCGATAAATCCAAGCGCGACAAGAAATAATACTATGTTGATGGAATTGTGATGGAAGCCATACCCGCTACGGTGTGACACCAAATAGCGCGCCAACACCTGCGGCGAGCGCCATCGCCATTGCCCCCCAGAACGTCACGCGTGCCGTAGCCTTAAGAATCTTCGCGCCACCGGCCCTCGCGCCAATTGCGCCTAACAGTGCTAGAAAGACGAGAGAGCCAGCTGAAACTGCCGGTATCAATATACTTGCAGGGCATACAAGAGCCGTTAGCAAAGGCAGGGCCGCGCCAAATGTGAAGGTACCTGCTGATGTAAGTGCGGCCTGGATCGGGCGTGCTGTTGTGATCTCAGATATGCCAAGCTCGTCCCGCGCGTGTGCACCTAAGGCATCACTTTTCATCAATTGCAATGCCACTTCCCGGGCCAGAGCTTCATCAAGGCCACGCCCCATATAAATTTTCGTGAGTTCCTTCACCTCGGCATCGGGATTTTGGCTCAGCTCCTTGCGTTCGCGTGCCAAATCGGCGTTTTCAGTATCAGATTGCGAACTGACTGAAACATATTCCCCTGCAGCCATTGACATCGCGCCAGCAACAATACCGGCAACGCCAGCAATCAAAATTTCTTTAGTTGCAACAGAGGCAGAGGCCACGCCGATAATCAGGCTCGATGTGGACAATATACCGTCGTTGGCACCAAGAACTGCAGCCCGGAGCCACCCAATACGTTTTACCAGATGATTTTCAGGATGTGTCTTCAATCGGCTCATAGTGAACAATTTCCGCGACGACGAGTAATTGTTTGCCACTCATTCAGAGGATTTATCATTTTGCAGTATCAATCATGATTTTCATTTTCTCTTCTACTTCGGCAGCAATTTTGTGAAGCACTGGAGAATTAGACAGCGATTCAAGCATAGCTTTTGGAGGAATCATGCCAATTTGCGTGATGCCACCCTCCTGCCAAATAGAAATCCTGCAGGGAAGCGCCATGTTAAGACTCATGTCTTCGGCTAGAACTGCAGCAGCCTGTTTGGGATTACAGATTTCTAAAATCTGGCACTCTTGAGGCAGATCAATGCCTTTGCTTTTTAAAGTTGATTTGAGATCGTATGTGTGCAGGACACCAAATCCATTTGCCTTGATCGTCTCTTGTAGATCTAAAAAAGCCTGACCCATGGTTTTTTCTGATTTGACAATATATTTCAATTTTCGTTTCCTTGGTTGTCTTAATATTTAATCTCGCCGCACTCTTCTCCGATTTGATGTTTTATCTAAGACTGGGGCTGCACAAATTGATCAAAGGAACGCAATGCGTCCGCTGCGTACATCAAAGAAGGCCCTCCCCCCATGTATATAGCCATACCAAGAACCTCAGCTACCTCCTCTCGGGTAGCACCCAAGCGCACGAGAGCCTTGGTATGGTAGCCAAGGCAACCATCACAATGGGCAGCAACGCCCAATGCGAGGGCGATCATCTCCTTGGTCTTTTCGTCAATGGCCTTGGTCTGCGTCGCCGCTTTGGACATGGCAGAAAATCCGGCCATGGTTTCAGGTATTAGTTTATGAAGTTCCTTACTATAAGCACCTATATCTCCGATAATGCTTTTGTACTCTTTGGTCACTCTTTTTGTCCTTTTATGGGGTCAGCTCTACAATGTAGTTCTGTTTTACCTGACCTGAAATGATATTGGCTGTAGCCATGTGCTCGTCCATTACCCCGGTAATCTGCACAACGCCAGTTTTCTCCTTTTTAAACCTTACCCCTTGTGACTTTGGATGAGATGGCTGCTTGGTAAATCTAAAAACACCAAGCTCTTGCCCCACTCGCGCGCCGTCTTTAGTTCCGATACAAAGATAGGTAGATTCGCCACTCACCTCAAGAATTTGGCCGCGCATAATGTACTTATGCCCCGCACCTTCCATTCCTGCACATCCAGCAAGAGATAAAAGCAAGCCAATCGCGATAACGCATGAAGTAGTTTTCATCAATACATCCTTATTTTTTGTTACCCGGCTTATCGTGCGCCGCTTTGCCGTGCTGATGCCCGAAGATATGAAATAACGGGCACGCCAGAAGGAAAAGATAGGGTAACGCTAATGCCAGATGCTCACGGTGTTCCGTAAGCAAGTAATAGCTAAAAGCAGCCAACAATATCGTAGCGACTATTCCTCGCCACGACAAAAACCACTTCACAAAGCCTTTATGTTGACAGCCGCTATCGTGGTTCATTTTTGTCCACCGTCAGGATGATGAGCCTTATGATCTTCCGGGGAAACCGCAGGAGCGGACGCTTTGTCATCTACAGATGCTTCTGGCTTGCCCATCATCATGCTTTCATGGTTTTTCTTCATCTCTTCCATCATCGCTGTCATTTTATCATGCATGACTTTCATGCGCTCTTTCATGGCAGGATCAGACATGTCCTCCATCATCTTGTGCATGTCCTTCATCATGTCGCCCATGTCTTTGTGCATTTTATCCATCTTGCCCATCATAGGACACATCATCATCCCGCCTTTTTCTGCAGCGGGCGTAGATGCGGCCTGCTCAGCAAATGCAGGAACAGACATTGTTAGCAATGCAATCACAGAAACTGTTTTAAGAAAGTTCTTCATTGTATTTTCCTTTAGTTGTATTAGTTTTGGCTGTTTTATATACAGTCCGCCTATAATCTCATTCAAAAGGCATTACCTTATTTGCGCATTGATATTTATCAAGTGATGCCATTTTTAGAGTAGCATTTTCCGGATGGTTACTTCACCTCTATCCCAACCGGAATGAATATATCCTTTCCGCTCCTCCGCACTTGCACGAAGAGCTTGAGATATCCAGCCTTCGCTGGCTCAAGATGGAATGAGAGGTCAGGACCTGAACGCTCCGTATCAGCGGTTGGTTCCTTGCCCATAGGATGAATGTGAGCAACGGTAGCAAAGTCATCATAAAAGCCAACAATATGAGCGAAAGCCCCCATGACCGGCTCAAGATCTGTCACAGGCTTTCCTGAATCATCTGTAATCCTTGCCATAGCCATAACGGGTGCGCCTGCCTTTAAAGCGGATTTAAAGAACAGATCAGCTTTTAAACCGTCAGCTGCGCCTGTCGTGCTGGCGGTCTTGTCTATGCATGGGGTATCGCAAGGTTTTTCTCCTGTGATCATGGCGACAACAAACTGTTGCGAAGCACCGACCGGCGTAACATCTGCAAAAACCTTATAAGTCGTAGACTTCTTGGGGGTGAAGGATGCTGAGTATGTACCAGCCTCTCCCAATGCCTGAGGGTGCAGATGGTTATAATCGGTCAGGCTTTCATCGACGACAAGTAAATGCACCTTCCTTGTATGAACTTCTTGCAACTGTGCTTCGGATACCGGCGCTCCTTCACTTGTGAGTTTGATAGTAAAGTTATAAGACTCGCCAGCTTTAAGCGGCGAAGTGGCGCTGATTTCAGCCGCTATAGGCTTGGAAGATTTGGCGTCATGTGAATGTTCATGCGCTGCCCCTGTACCATGGTCTTCTCCCTCATGGGCTAAAACAGGTGTGGAAAGTATCAATGCTGTCGTAAGTAGCAAGGCTAGTATGGGTTTTTTCATGTTATTTTCCTTTGTTATTTGCGGCTTCAAAAGCGTCTGGAATTAGTCGGCGCACCGCTTTTTCGCCAAACATCCAGAATATCATTGGTGTTATAATCAGGTTCAAAAGCGTACTGGTGATGAGGCCGGAAAAAATGACGACTGCAACAGGGTGCAGGATTTCTTTCCCGGGTTCGTCAGATGCAAGCACAAGCGGGGTTAACGCCATGACGGCAGTAAGTGCCGTCATCAAAACTGGCACAAGTCTTTCCTGTGAGCCTCGATACAGCATTTTAAGGCTGAAAGTCTCACCCTCTTCGCGCATAAGATGTAGGTAATGAGCAATCATCATAATGCCATTTCGGGCGGCGATACCTGTCAGCGTGACAAATCCAACCATGGTCGCAATCGAGAATGTTCCGCCAGCCAGCGAGACGCCGACAACCGCGCCGATAAACGCAAGCGGGATACCGAGCATGACCTGTAATGCAAGGCTTGCGCTGTCAAAATGACTGTAGAGGACGACAAACATGCCGATAAGCGACAGCAGCCCTAGCAGCATTATCATTTTGGATGCGGAAGCCTGCGCTTCAAACTGGCCGCCATAGACAACATAGTAACCTTTGGGAAAATGCACATTTTTTGTGATATCGCGTTTGACTTCCTCGACTGCACTCACCAGATCTCGGCCAGCAACGTTGGCAGAAATGATAATACGGCGGTGTACGTTTTCCCGCGTAATGATGTTTGGCCCAGCGCCATTCTGAATTTCAGTAACTGCTCCAAGCGGAACGGTGTTTCCCTGAACTGTGTCAAGCGGGATGCGTGAAATTGCCTCGATGTTTTCACGGTCTTCATCCCTGAGACGAACAACAAGTTCATGAACCCTCTGCCCATCCACGATTTGACCGACAATTTTGCCCTGAAGTGCAAGCTCGCTCATATTTGCGACCTCACCCGCCATAACTCCATGTGACATGGCCTTGCTTCGATCAACCCGTACATGCAATTGAGGAATCATTACCTGTTTCTCGACCTGCACATCCACAACCCCCTTAACGGCGGCCATGGCCTTCTCGACTTCGTCTGCGGTTTCACGGAGTACTGAAAGGTCATCCCCGAAAACCTTGACGGCAATCTGGGCGCGGACACCGGATAGGAGATGGTCAATCCGGTGAGAAATAGGTTGGCCGATATTGACCACGATGCCGGGGATTGTGGACATTTTCTTCCTGATGTCTTCAAGAATCGCAGATTTTTTTCGCCCCTCTTTCAACTCAACTTCAATTTCCGTTGAATGGACGCCCTCTGCGTGGTCGTCCATTTCGGCGCGGCCTGTTCGCCTGCCTGTCATGGAAACCTCGGGCACGGCCAAAATAAGCCTTTCCGCTATCGTGCCAATCCTATTTGATTCCGCCAACGATGTGCCAGGAGCTGAAAGAATATTGATTGTGACACTTCCTTCGTTGAAGGGCGGGAGGAACTCTTTTCCGAAGGTAGTGGTCAGCTGCAGAGCGAAGCCAAAAGCGACCATAGCGGCGACCAGCACTAGCCAGCGGACTCGCAGCGCCCCGCGCAGCGTAAACTGCTGGAGTGATTTCAGCTGACGGATTAGCCAACTTTCACCATGCTTTTCGAGCTGCTTCATGCGCGGCAGAAGATATGAGCAAAGCGCAGGCGTTACTGTCACCGCGACCAGCAATGAAGCCAGAATAGAAACGATATATGCTATCCCCAAAGGCATGAATATCCTGCCCTCTATACCGCTCAAGGCAAAAAGAGGGATAAAGACGAGTACAACGATAATCGTCGCAAATACAATCGAGCTTCTGACTTCTACCGATGCGCTGCGGATTACTTCAATGACGGGGCGCGGCTGCGGGCTGGCCCTGTTCTCTCGCAAGCGGCGATAGACGTTTTCAACGTCAACGATTGCGTCGTCAACAAGCTCGCCGATGGCAACGGCCAACCCGCCCAACGTCATGGTGTTTATCGACAACCCGAAAGCCTTGAAAACGAGCACAGTAACGATGAGTGACAGCGGAATAGCAGTAAGAGTAATGAGCGTTGTCCTGAAATTCAGGAGAAACAGGAAAAGGACGATTACGACCAGTAGCGACCCATCACGCAAAGCCTGTTCAACATTAGTTATGGCGCGTTCTATAAATCTTGCCTGACTGAAAATATCCTTATGCAGCAACACATCCGCCGGAAGAACCTTTTGTATTTCATCAAGTTCCTGCTCTATTTTCTTGCTGAGAACGACTGTATCCGCACCGGGCTGTTTTTGGATTGACAGTATTATTCCGGCCTCCCCGCCAATGCCGGCATCACCGCGTTTTCCTATTGGGCCACCGACGCGCACCGCGCCGACATCTTTGATCGTTAGTGCTGGCGCTTCCTTGCCAACGGATTTAGGCAAAACAGCTTTTTCAATATCCTTAGCGCTTGTAACCCGTGCGATATTACGGATCAGCTTTTCTTTGTAAGGCTCGAACATGAAACCACCCGTCGAATTCACATTCGCGTTTTCCAGCGCCGTCTGCACCTGCTCGAAAGTTACACCATGATAAACCATCTTGTTGGCGTCCAGCATGACCTGATACTGCTTCACATCACCCCCGATGACAGAGACTTGTGAAAGCCCGGGAATTGACAAGAGCCTTGTTCGTATCGTCCAGTCTGCAAGGCTACGCAACTCAAGCGCGTCCACCTTGTCATTATGAGAGACTAATCCCACCAGCATGATCTCGCCCATAATGGAGGCGATAGGGCCAAGCACTGTGCGGACGCCTTGTGGAAGTGTTGCGGTCGCTTGCTGCAATTTCTCAGTAACAACCTGTCGCGCAGAATAAATGTCGGTATCCCAGCCGAATTCTACCCAGACAATTGAAAGCCCGATTGTGGATGCAGAGCGAACTCTTGCTACGCCGCTTGCGCCGTTCATGACGGTTTCAATCGGAAGTGTTACCAGTGTTTCAACTTCTTCCGGCGATAATCCTTCCGCTTCAGTGAAAAGCGTAACGGTCGGGCGGTTGAGGTCTGGGAATACATCAACAGGCACTTGCCTGAGCATGGCCAATCCATAGGCCATGATCGCCAGAGCGAAAATGACCACGAACAGACGGTTATTGAGCGAGAACCCGATAAGCCTGTCAAACATGCTTAATGCTCCTCGTTATGAGGCGCTGCAGCGGGCTTCAGGTACTGAAGCTGGTAATTGCCTTGGGTGACAACCTGCTCGTCGGGGAACAGGCCGCTGATAACCTCGACCTCGCTGCCCGATGCTCTGCCACGCTGCACCTCGCGCTTCTCGAATCGGTTTTTGTCGCGAACATACACAAACGAAATGCCGTTGTTCTCCAAGACAGCCGACGCAGGAACGACAATCGCGGATTTTGAGTCTTCGTTCAGGTAAACCGACAGCGTACCGCGAAGATTAGGCTTGAGCGTATTGTCTGTATTCTTGACGCGCGCATAAAGATTCATCACGCGGCTTTCGGCTGCAGGCCCAGCGTCAATTTTTTCTACGATTCCCGAGAAACTCTGGCCGGGATAAATTGCCACTTCCGCGCTGATCTTTTGTCCTACTTTTACCTTGGCCAGAGCGGGAGTTTCATACAGCGCGCCTTTTACCAGTACTTCTTCTGTATTGGCTATTTCCATCAGGATTGTTTCAAACGTAACGGGTTGCCCTAAAACGACGTTCTGCTCTATGACCTGTCCATCTACAGGGGCGTAAAGGCTTATGGTTTTAGTGAAAGGTGTCACCGGCTCGACAGTAAGCAATTCCTGCCCCTGCATTACCTGCGCGCCCAGATTGACCTTTATTGACCTTATTAAGCCGTCGAAGCGCGTCGTCACTTTGGCTTGACGCTCGGGTATAAGGGTCACGGTTGCGGGCATCGTGAGCGTTTCAGGCAGGTTTTTTAACGCGGCAGTAGCCGTCTTTATATCCAGATTAGCTATTGTGTCCGGGCTAAGGTCTAGTGGCCCGCTTGCAGAATCGTTGCCAGTAAGCGCAGTTTCATCAGCGTGGCCTTCATGGGCATATACAGGCCTGCTTAACAGTACCAATCCCGCAATCACGAGGATTGCAAATGACGTTCTCATGGGTATTACTCCGCAATATCTCCAGATAGCGAATGCCATGGATCAGTCACAGTGACTGACAAGGCCATTCACATGAAAGAGTTACGCGGAATGTTTTGGGGGGCGTAAAAGGAAGTAAGGCGGGCCTTGGGTCATATATCCCAAGTTAACCGGCTCTACCAATGAAGCAATCTTGAAATGCGCGGCTATGTATGTGGTCGAAAGGGCTGCGGGGCAGCAGCAGGTACTATTAAAACAGCAAGTACCGTCGCAACTTTTCTCTTCGCTTTGGTTGCTAATAGAAGCCGTCAGTTCTTGCTGGAAACTTTTGGTAACTCCAGAGGGGATCGCCTGTTGGCTTGTCGTCGCTTCTGAATAAGCCGCGTGATTTTCTAAACCGTGGGCGTCAGCCGTTTTCGCCTGCCAGACCATCAGGGCTGTCAGCACAATCAGAATTCGGCATGTGAGTCTCACGATCTTCATAAGACCAATTATAACCCTGTTCGGTTAATAGTTTAGCACTTGACTTTAGTACCCATAAAACTAACTATACCCCTAGGGGGTATATTAGTCAAGGAGTACCCAGAATGACGAAAAAACAAGAACATAGCAGCTGCTGCGCTCCGCTAGCAGACTCAACCAACGTAAAACACGCCCGCGAGATGTCTCTCGTAAACAGGGTTGGCGGTCAGGTCGAAGGTATCGGCAGGATGATTCAAGAGGGTCGTTACTGTCCTGATATTTTAAACCAAATACGCGCCGCGCGTGCCGCACTACGCACCCTAGAAAGCCGCGTGCTGGAAACGCACCTGCATACATGCGTCAGGGAATCTTTTTCCGCTGAAACCAAAAAAGAACAAGACGTCAAGATTGAAGAAATCCTGCATCTCTTCCGTAGATACGATAACGATTAAAGGAATGCCGCCATGAATGACCATAACCATCATCATTCTGCGAAAGTCGTCGAGCCCCCGAAGCCTGCAGCTCATTCGTGCTGCGCCACGCATGGCGATAATGCTGTTCAGGCAGTATCGCAATCGCCGAAACCTGACGACAAGACTATTTATACCTGCCCGATGCACCCTGAAGTTCGTCAGGAAGGCCCCGGATCATGCCCCATCTGCGGTATGGCGCTCGAACCCGTCATCGTGACAGCGGATGCTGGCCCCAATCATGAACTCGCGGATATGTCTAAGCGCTTCTGGTGGGGCTTGGCTCTGACCGTTCCCGTTTTCGTGCTTGAAATGGGGGCGCACTTATTTAACTTTCATGCGCTATCCCCCGCTGTCTCTGCATTGGTGCAGATGGCTTTGGCAACGCCAGTTGTCCTCTGGGCAGGCTGGCCGTTTTTTGAGCGTGGCTGGCAATCGATAAAAACCCGTAACCTCAACATGTTTACGCTGATCGCCATGGGAACAGGGGTTGCGTGGGTTTACAGCATGATTGCTGCTCTTGTGCCCGGCATTTTTCCTCCTGCCTTCCGACAACACGACGGCTCTGTTGCCGTTTACTTCGAGGCTGCAGCCGTCATTACGGTACTTGTCCTGCTGGGGCAAGTATTAGAACTTGGCGCGCGTGAAAGAACAGGCGGCGCTATTCGTGCGCTGCTCGACCTTTCTCCCAAATCGGCGCGGCGCATCAAGGGCAGCAACGAGGAAGACATACCGCTCGATCAAGTTGTGTCGGGAGACAGTTTGCGTGTTCGCCCCGGCGAAAAAGTGCCTGTCGATGGTGTCGTCATCGAGGGAAAGAGCGCAGTAGATGAATCCATGATTACGGGAGAAGCCATGCCTGTTCTGAAAGAGCAGGGTGCAAAGGTTATTGGCGGTACATTAAACCAGACCGGCAGTTTTATCATGCAGGCAGATAAAGTCGGCAGCGCCTCGATGCTGGCGCAGATCGTACAGATGGTTGCGGATGCACAACGCAGCCGTGCTCCGATTCAGAAGCTAGCCGATAAGGTGGCGGGCTGGTTTGTACCTGCAGTCATACTTGTGTCTGTCGCTAGCTTTATCCTGTGGGCTGTCTTTGGCCCGCAGCCTGCCTATGCCTTTGGGCTTATTGCCGCCGTATCTGTCCTGATTATCGCCTGCCCCTGCGCGCTCGGGCTTGCAACGCCGATGTCTATTATGGTTGGCGTCGGCAGAGGTGCGGAAGCAGGTGTGCTGATCCGCAACGCCGAAGCTCTGGAGCGCATGGAGAAAGTCGATACGCTCGTCGTTGACAAGACCGGCACGTTAACTGAAGGAAAACCCAAAGTCGTTGACATCATAACGGTTGACGGAATTTCTGCCGATGAGTTGTTGTCGCTGGCCGCTTCCCTAGAAAAAGGAAGTGAGCACCCGTTGGCCAATGCCATCGTTCTGGCCGCCACAGAGAAGAAACTTCCTATGCCCGAGGCAACGGAATTTGATTCCCCGACGGGCAAAGGTGTAACTGGAAAAGTCGGCGGCAAAGCCGTCGCCCTTGGAAATACAAAGCTAATGGCGGATTTGGGCGCTGATGTATCCGCCCTGCTTACCAAGGCAGATAGCCTGCGTGAAAATGGCGCAACGGTCATCTTTATCGCTGTCGATCACAAGCTTGCCGGGGTTATCGCTATCGCTGACCCAATTAAGGCTACGACACAGCAAGCTATCCATGAGCTGCAGTCTCTGGGCATCCATGTCGTGATGCTAACAGGTGACAACAAGACGACTGCCGAAGCCGTGGCGAAAAAACTAGGCATTACCGAAGTTATTGCGGAAGTTCTCCCTAAAGATAAAAGCGATATCGTCAAGAAACTTCAAGGCCAAGGCAAGGTCGTCGCCATGGCTGGTGACGGTACAAATGACGCCCCCGCACTCGCGGCTGCCGATATAGGCATAGCCATGGGAACAGGCACCGATGTTGCGATGCAAAGCGCCGGTGTTACGCTTCTCAAAGGCGACCTGACAGGTATTGTGAAAGCGCGGCATCTATCCGCCGCAACCATGAGCAACATCAGGCAAAATCTTTTCTTTGCCTTTATTTACAATGCCGCGGGAGTGCCTATTGCAGCAGGCGTTCTCTACCCCGTTCTTGGGGTGATGTTAAGCCCCATGCTGGCTGCGGGGGCAATGGCGCTCAGTTCTGTGTCGGTCATTTCAAACGCATTGCGCCTGAAATGGGCCAAGCTCTAGGCTTTGCTAGGCGGGCTTTTGTACGCGAAAATTAAAACTGATTAATTGCGTGGCCTTTGGGGTTTCGGGGTAGGCCTTTCCCTGACTGGGGCTTCATCCGTCATGAGGGTGATTGAGGGGTAGCCTTGAAGGGGGAGCCAACTTCCCCCTGCGGTCATGGCTGGGTTTGGGGGTAGCTCGAACGGCTCCCCCAATGGGCGCATTGCATCGGCCATAACGGTGCATGGCGGGAGCCACAGGAGGCGGCGCGGCTTATCGGTCGCGCCTGCCTCTGGCATGGGAGCAACCCCAGCGACAACCCGCCGTGCGGGGCTGTCGCGGTGCGAGGTGCGGGAGGGCCAAAGGCATGATGCCAGGACGAGGCCGGTTGATGCACCAGCGGGTGCAGCATCCGGCGTCATTCGTCCTAGCCATCATGCCGCGCCGACGCGCCAGCGATCGGCGGCTACAGGGAGGGATGCAACGGGAGGGAAAACAGGCGGCGGTAGCTGCGGCATTACCCCTCCTTTGCCAAGATAGGTACGGGGATACGATAAACGGCAGTTTAGCGAAGCACCGTACACATCTTGCCTGCCGACCTAATCGGCAGAGGGGATATTTCAAATATTTTTTAGAATTTTATTACTCGACCTTAAAGCTGCGCTTTAAGTCTTCGCGGCGGCTAGAATCCGATAAAGGATTCACGCGCTTAATTAACTAAAGGCTATAGCCTGTTGATGTTCCAGCGTCAATCTTTTCGGCGGTTGCTGCACCGCATCCATAACGATGTTTTAAATCGCGGTTAATGAACGCTTGGTAGGATTCAAGGTAGAGAAGTGCGGTAAAAGACTCGACGTTTTTTCAGCTATATCCGGCTGCATACGCAAGTATGCTGTGAACGCTTTTGACCCTTTTTTACCCCTTCCATGACAGAAACTACCCCCTTTTGGGTGGAGTTCTTGATGGACGAAAACGACGATTATACGACCCCTTTTTCCATGCGCCTGACGCGGGCGCAACGCCGGAAGCTGGGCGAGGATGCCGCCCCCATGCCCGTTGCTGAATATGTCCGGTCGCGCCTGTTCGAGAACCCCACCCCCCTTAAAAGAACCTTCCGGCGGCCTGTTCAGGATGAGCAGGCGTTAACCAGAGTCCTTGGGGCTTTGGGCCGCTCCCGCCTTGGCTCAAATCTTAACCAGCTTGCCAAGGCCGTCCATAGCGGCTCTCTGCCAGTCACCCCCGAAACGGAAAAGGCCATTCTGGAAGCCTGCGCCGACGTTAAGAGCATTAGGCATGAATTGGTTAACGCTCTCGGTCTGCCACCGGAAGACCGGAGCGGCCAGCCTCGGGTTGACCAAGGCGGGCTACCGCCCGATACCAATTCCGGCGGGCTACCGCCGGATGGGGATGGCGCATGATCCTCTATGCCAGCCAGCGCGGTCGGTCTGCGGAACTTGCCGCCCACCTCCTGAATGGCGACCAGAACGAGCATATTACCGTCCATGACGTCCGTGGCTTTGCCTCGGACGACTTGGCCGAAGCCCTGCGGGAAGCCTACGCCATGAGCCGTGGGACGAGGTGTAAACAGTTCCTGTTTTCCGTGAGTCTCAGCCCTCCCGAAACGGCAGACGTTACAGTGGAGGACTTTGAAGCGGCTATCGAGGAAATCGAGAAGAAAATGGGGCTGATTGACCAGCCCCGCATCATCGTTTTCCATGAGAAAAACGGGCGGCGGCATTGCCACGCCGTCTGGTCGCGGATAGACAGCGAAAAACTCGTCGCCGTCAACCTCGCCCACTGGAAACGTAAGCTCATGGAAATCTCATCCATGCTGTTCCTCAAGCATGGCTGGAAGCTGCCGAAGGGCTTTAAGCGCAAGGCAGATAAAAGCCCCCTGAACATGACGCGGCAGGAATACCGCCAAGCCGTCCGGCTGGCGGAAGACCCCCAAGCCCTTAAACTCATGTTTAAGGCGGCTTGGGAACAGTCGGACTCCAAGGAAACCTTCGCCCGTGCGCTACAGGAAAACGGCTTCCTGCTGGCGCGGGGCGACCAACGCGGCTTTGTCGCTGTTGGTGTCAAAGGCGGCGTGTTTTCTCTCTCCCGCTGGATTGATATTGGCACGCGGGATTTAAAAGCCCGCCTCGGTGAGCCTGAATCCCTGCCCGATATTGGCAAGGCAAAAGCGTTCCTGGCTTCCCGCATGACTGAAAACCTGAACAGGTTTATTGCGGAAGCCAAGACGCAGGGCGCGGAAAAGCGGACTCCGCTGGTGCAGGAGCTTCGCTCCCTCGTCGTGAGCCAGCGGAAAGAGCGGCAAGACCTCATCCAAACACAGCAAATACGCTGGGTGCAGGAAACCCGCCAGAGATCGCAGCGGCTTTATAGCGGCGTGGCGGGGATTTGGCAGCGCATAACAGGTGACTATCAGAAGATTAAAACGCTGAATGAGGCCGAAGCCAAGGCGGGGCTTGAGCGCGACCGCAAGGAACTTCATGGCATGATACGCTCCCACCTTCAGGAGCGGCAGGGCTTGCAAAAATCAGTCCTGTTTTACCGCGAGGAACACCGTATCGAGGTGTTCCGGCTGCGGCAGGAAATCGCAAGATATGTCAGCACGGCCACAGAACCGACGCGGCCTGCCGCGCAAGCGGCAGCGGGAAAACTGCCGCTTGCGGCTCAACTTGCACTCGTAGAGGGCAAAATCAGCCTACTTCCGGCTGATTTCTTGCGGCAGGAACTCGCCAAGTACACTCCTGCCGTCGTTGAAGCCCTGCCGCCTGCCGTGGCAAAAGCGGATAGCGTTGCCACGGTTGAGAAGCTGCCGCCTGCGGCTCAATTGGCGCAAGTTGAAACCAAACTTGCGCTGCTCTCCGGCGACTTGACGTTGCTTCAAGCCTCCCTAGAAAGTAATCTAATCTCGGATGAAATGCGCGGCAGGATACGCAGGCTCATAGAAAAGACCCTCGAAACGCTGCAACTCAAAGCCGTTGAAACCAAGACCGAAGAGCAGCGGCTACAGGAGAAATCCCGCGAGTATCAGGTAAAACAGGCTGAATTTAACGAGTACGTCCGGCGTTATGCCGAAATCCAGATGAAGGTTGAGGCCGAAATCCGGCAGCAGGAAGCTAACCGGGCTTTCCTCTCCATCATCACAAACATGAGTTACAGCCTGAACGGGCTTCCCCAATGGAAAATCAGCGTCATGATGCCGCCAGCGGAAAGGCAGTTGGATGAGCGCGAATACGTCCAGAAGGTTGTCCTCAAGCGCGATACGGCGCAGCTGATTCAGCGCGTCCTTTACTCGCCGGAAAACGAAAGCCTCGTTTCCCGCCGCCCGCCCATAGACCCCAAGACCGCCGTTCCCGCCTTACGGCAGAACGTCCTTGAGGTAAAGGAAATGCTCGGTCGTGCTGGCTTGCGCCCGCCTTCCGGCGGCGGCGCCAGCGCGGTAGTGCCCGCCCGTATTAAGCTTTCGACAGCTACCAAGATTAGTTTTAACCCGAAACGATAGGTGACGCATGACATGGGAAACAGCCCAAAGGCCAATTTGTAGAGTCCGATGTCGTGGAATGGGTAGAGGCGATATGGTCGCCCAATAAATTCAAGAAAAGGAAAAGCAGGCCGTGGGGCAAGCAGAAGGTTGTCGCACAAATCGCAAGTATCGAGGGCGACTTTGTAAAGCTAACGGTGCTGAAGGCTGCCGTCATAGAAAACATTATCGGCTCGGAACTCAGGCCGCATAAGGTCGGCACGACGATCACCAAGAAGCGGTCAACGCTTGTTCGAGGCAATCCGGAAAGGCTACATTGGAGCGAAGAAGATGTGAGGGCGGCACTTTTAAATCAAAGCGGCACAGAAAAAAGGTAGAAAGACATGGCTCGTCGGAAGGACAAATACCCCACACCATTTTCTATTCGGCTGACCGATGAAGAGCGGGCAAAGCTTGATGCTATGGCAGGCGACTTGCCGATGGCGGATTACGTGCGTACTCGCCTCTTCGACACGCCAAGCCCCCGCCACCACAAGATGCGGCGATTTGACGTTAATCAGAGCTTACTTAAAAAGCTCGTGAGGGAACTTGGCCGCCAGCATATTTCCAGCAGGCTGCACCTCATCATGAATGCTATCGACGACGGGGACTTGGAGGTGGATGACAAGCTGGAGTTGGAACTGCGCTATCTATGTTCGGAGCTTCGGCATCTGCGGCGAAACATTCGCAAGGCCTTGGGCGACGAGCTTTCTGACCGTCAATGGGGAGGGAGAAGGTAAAACGAGGAAGATGCCAGGGCTATACTTTTATCACAGGCACACTAATTGAGGCTTTACTGAAACGAACCTTAAAAGGGATATGAACCACAAGGGGGCGGGACTGGTGGCGGAGGGAGTGGTGGAACGCCAAGTCGATGCCATGCGTCAGGGTTCGCAAAGTGCATCGAAGTATCTCCCATACTTTCAAGCTCACTTTTCGCTTCCTTATGACCCATTTCAGAAGCCTCATTCAAGCACTGAGTAGCGATGATGATATTTCGGGGGATGGTTTTACCCTCAGCATAAAGTTTTCCCAGCTGATATTTTGCGTCTGCATTTCCATGCGCGGCATTCATTTTTAAAACTTGGACTTTAGAAGGAAACGGCCTCCATTCATTCGCAAGCTCTTCCATCCTTTTCATTTGTACATCAGTAAGCTGCTTTTTGACATCTGCAAGCCTAGCAGCATAGATTAATTGCTTATCTGGTCTACATTCGGGACAACTCTTTGCAGCTATGTATAGCCAGAAGTATGCCTGTATATAGCTTTGTTCTACGAACTTACCTCTGGCGTAACTTAAGCCTAAATAAAATTGCGCTTCCTTGTCGCCTTGCTCTGCGCTCCAGTATAACCATTTTGGAGTGTTGGAACTATCAACTCCGGGCATTTCTATATAACCCAAATATCCCAGTGTACTCTGTGCGGAGCGATCACCGGCTTTCGCTAGATTCTCCAGTTCAGCAATTTTTTCTGGACTCTGTTGTAAAGTGGATGCTTCGACGTTTCCCGAGAGAATGAAACTCGCCGAAATTAAAAAGAGAAAAAGAAATCTGATCATCGCATGTCCTAATCTAGGGGTATTCTTACAGGCCAATAGTTTTCTACTATAATATGTGCGCATTTCAATTTAATCCATAGCCCCGCTGCCTATTGGCAACGGGGCTTTTTATATAGTCATTACGAAGGCCGCCGCCGGTTCTGCCGGCGGCGGCCTTCGTCTGCTTTGGCGGCATTATGCTTATGCCGCCTCCGCCGTTTCCTCCTTCCTCTGCAAGCCTTGCAGGAAGTCGGCTGCCCGTTGTGCGTGGGCTGCCGCGCTGAATATGGCGCGGCTATCCTCCTTCAATGCCTTCAACCAATGCGCCAAGTATGCCGCATGGTCTTCCCTGACTTCCGGCGTTATGCCGAGGTCAGCGGAAAGGAAGGCTGCGCCAAGTTCGGCAACAAGTTCCTCCCGCGCATAGCCATTATCGCCAAAGCGTTTGGCGTTAAAGCTGCGGTCAAGGCGGCTCTTGTGGCTCGTCCAGTGGGTCAGTTCATGCAAAATCGTTGCATAGTAACTTTCCCTGTCCTTGAAGGCTTCAAAGGGCGGCATCTGCACAATATCCCTAGCAGGGGCATAGTAAGCCTTATCCCCGCCGTGGCCGATAATCGCGCCTGTGCTGGCGATAAACCTTTCCGCATGGTCAAGGCGTTCCGCAAGCGGCAGAGGGTTTTCAGGCTTGCCGTAGTAATGGGCTGGCAATCCCTCAATCTGCTCCACGTTGAAAACCGAATACCCTTTCATGAAAGGTATCTGCCTTTCAATTTCCTCGCCGCCTTCGCCCGTTTCGGTTCGGGTTATCTTGTTGGCGTAAACCACAAGAGAACCTTGCTGCCCTTTGCGAACATGCGCCCCCAATTCCTGCGCCTGATTGTAAGTCATCCAGATAGGCGCGGAATAACCCTTGTCCATGGCTTCGCCCCACAGCATCAGGATATTGATACCCTGATACGGTGTGCCGTTGTGCCGCAGGGGGCGGGTGATTTTCCCCGCCGTATGCCCTGCGTTCCAAGGCTTCATCCAGCTGCGGACTCCCTTCTCAAGGTCGGCAATGATGCGGTCAGTAACGCGGCTATAAACGTCTTTACGGTCGGTCATGGTGATTACTCCCTGTCCAGCAGATTGAAAAGCCAAGTGTCGAAGTCCGAAGCGCGGTTAAAATCGTCGCCAATTTTGCGCGTCCAGAAATCAGGGTTTTTTAAAGTTTGCTCTTGCATGGCTTCCCCCTCACGCTGCGCGTTGTTCTGCGGAAAGCATCACATCAACAAAATTCACTTCTCCCCCTGCTTGCGCGATAAGGGATGCTGCGAAAGCGTCATTGATAAGAGGCTTCGCGGTTGCGGGGCTGGTCACTTTCAGGCTTGTAAATTCTTCCCCCTCGATGCGGGAAAGAAATTTGTTCGGCTCTGCGCTGATTTCGATGGTCAGGCCGTTCCATTTCATTTGTGTTTTCATTTTCTTGCACTCTCTTCTTGGATTTACGGGTTTCGCATGAAACCCGAACGCCAAGCGGCGAGCGCGAGCGGGGTGTGCGGCGCAAGGGCGGCGCAGGCCGAGGGGTATCTCCCATGCTGCACAAGCCCCTTCTGATGCTGGCAACGCCTGCGGGGCGCGGAAGCATGGGGATACGGCCTGCGCCGTTCATCGAAGACCCTTGCGCCGTGAGGGGTTAAGACCCCATCTTAAATTTGCATCAACATTTCTTTGCGAAAGCGATTGGAACCCGAATGGGCGAAGACAACGCAGTTGGCTTCGGGAGCCTGCGACTAAAAGCGCGGTGCGCTGCTTGCAGCGCGTTTGCCTTGATTAATTACTGTGAAAATTGATGAGTTATTCAGGTGGCTTGATATTACCCGCCATCGGTCATGAATTTCTGCAATCGTCGCAGGTTATTTTTTGAACCATTTCATCTTTTTGGCCAGTGGCGCAGATATGCCAACTTCATCAGAGCAGAGGTAACGCATCAACTCAAAACGAGTATGATACGGCTCTATATCCTTCTGGAATCTTTCCAGCATAGTTTTTATCTCTGCTGAAGGGGCTTCGAAACTATAAACTGCAAGCGCCACTACATCTGGCCGCAACTTTTTGACGACGGCCTTTAAATCTTGTAAGCAGCCTTCCGTGACACCACCAAAGCTGGTTTTGACTTCGACAATATAAGTCTTACCATCAACAGATGCGATAATATCAAGATCGGTTTCAACCTCACCCTCTTTGGAAAAGAGGTTCAGCGCGGGCGTAAATGCGAATGATTGCCGCGCTCTATTCGCCAGCAGCCCCAAGCACCAAACGACAGGGCCTTGTGCCGAGGTAGATGAAAAAGCATGTGTGACGAATGGGTTCAATATGAAGTCTAGTCCTCGCTCCACCGGGCTGGATTGGTTTTGTCCGCAAATTTCGCACTCGCAAACGGGTTGCAGCTTTTCAAGGGAAACCCAGTTGCGGTGCTGGCAGAATTGGCATGTCCATTGAAAGCCCTGCCATAAAAAGCCAACATCTCTCAAGTAAGTCACTGATTCTACAAGTTGCTGCTTGATTTCAGCTTTTTCGCCAGCTTCCTTGCCGTCTAATGCCCACTCGCACAGGCGGGAAAATGTGGCACATTTTCTCTTTTCATCGGCATTGACAAAAGTTCTGGAAGCCAAAGAAATGGCGCGTTTTGCTATCCCTTCAAAATTCTGCGCGCCTTCGGGCTGCGTCACGACGAGATTCCGAATTTTTTCTGCGATGTCAGCAACATATTTAGGCTTGTCCTCAGGTTCTTCCGGTGACAAGCGACGAATGACATTAAGCCAGTAAGGGGCGGTCAGAAAACCTACCGCCTCTGGAAATGAGCCAAAGGTTTGAAAAACGCCCATTAAGTCTCTGCCTTTATCAGAGACTTCGACGCTGTAATACCTTTCCGTCGGCTTTTTTGCGGCGTAAGCGCGTTGTTCTTCTGGCGAACCATTCGCGGGCAGCATGATCGCCCGCCAGAAAGCCTGCAAATCGGATGGAAGCGTCAAGATCGGCCTGCTCCACTCAGGCGAATCCCAAATAGTGAAACAGCCTTGTTTAGTTGGGCGGCGATTGGGCGGTATTATCGGCCCTCTTCTGGCGGATGCATAGTTCTTGAAGGAAATCGCCTGTTCCATCCTCAGACGACGGGGAAAATACCAAGTATGATGAATATTTGAATAAGGCGAATGGTCTTCAGCCCTGTCTATCTTGAGATCAACAGCCCATATCCCATATGAAAGATGATTCTGGCCGAAGTTAGCCATTTGCCACGGCGAAAGTTGCGGAACTTCGAGTTGATTTTCTTGCATCCGTATTACTTTAGCCGTGCCCGGGCCTGATTTTGCCCATAGTGACGGAAACTGGCTGTATGGCCCATCGGTTTCACGGCTACTTTCTTGATGATAGGCTTCAAAAAGATTAGGCGTCTCATGCCAGTGCGTGGAGGGCATGATGTTTTTACCCATCGTCTGCGCGATTTCCTTGAGTCGTTCTTCCGGCACGGAACAGGAGCGAAGCGCGATACGTGGAGCGGCGTTGGCGTCCATGTGCCGATGGTTTCGGACGGACACCCATTCCTTCAACCATTTGGGCGTGTCGCCCTGAAATCTGTCTGGGCTGAATATCAGCACACCCAAATCATCTCCATCCCCTGCACGGTAGAAATGCTGGGAATTCCAAAACAACAACCTATCGTTAATGGTATCTCCAATTACGATAGTCAGCCTGTCCTCCCAAGAATTCCTGCCATGCGTCATTTGATAGAGGTAGGAACAATGCATATCCGATATGCCACTGAGGGTCAGAAGGCCGCGCTTTTTGGCAATTTCCTCAATCAGCTTATCGGCGTTTTCTACATAGGATATTTCATGATCTCCGCGAAACCGGGGCGCAATATCCCGATCATGAGGAGGGCGATAACAAAGCCTGAGCGCATAGGGTAAAAGAGAATTATCAGGAAAACTGTCTGACACGAAGCCGAAACTGTCGCATAAATCACGAGGGATATCCGCCCACCTTTCCTTATCCAGAATGAAAGGTAGACCGCCGCCCTGTATTTGAGTGCGCCTTGTGAATACAGGCAACAGTGACAGAGAGGACAGGAAATTTACGTTACCGCCGTACTCGGGCCTATACGCCCGGACATCCGTTTCCCCATGATTGTCATGGGTTTGTATTTCAGATGGCGCAAATCGGGAGCAGAGATTATCTGCCAGCTCTTGCGACAGGCCAACATAGCAATAAATGATGTCGGCATCCCAATGGTCAAGCAACGTCAAATAGGAAGGGGCAATCCTGCATCCGTCTGTCGGGATGATAGGCGTTCTTCGGCCACCCCAACGAGAATAGCTTTCCATGAAAATGGCATCCAGCAATTCATGGGATGGATTTTCTGGCACAAGGAACGCAACCCGCGCTGGGCGCGGTGTAATTTCTGCGTTCAAGACCTCTGTGCTAATCCACATTTGCTTATGCTTTCTATTCCAAGTGTGCCTCGCACTATAAAACATTTAATATTATAAATCATCCATAGTCTTGAAGCGGCATTTGAAGCGATTCCTGAGGGTTCAGGCGCATTTGCCATGACTTGCGCTTGTCTGTTTTCTAGGGCGTGTCAGTCGCCTTCAGTCAAGTTAATCCGCTGGTTCCGGCTCATCGTCCAGCATCTTTGAAACTGTTTGTTCCCCTTACTCTTCAACTGTCCATCGTTCCCAAGGTGCGTCAAAGGGTGCTGCTCTACGCAGTTTCTCTGCTCCTGCTTTTCTGGCCGCTATCGGCCTTCTTATTCTCGCATCCTGGCATCTGTTCGCCTTAATGCCCGCAATCCCTAACGGGCTTCTCCACAAGTGTTTCGCCGAGTGCTGGCAGTCGATACGAGCTGCTCAGTCCGCGTCATGAAGGCCGCGATGTCGCGGTCAGAAAGACAGGAGCGAAACATGACATACATCATCACGACGCAGGAACTCGAACATTTGAGCGAAGCGGAGCTGCACCAGAAGTTTCACGCGATACTAAACGATCTCGCCCGCCGCAATATGGCGGCGGCGGATTGCCCGCTGGCGACGGTGACACTTGAAAACATCCGGCGCGCAATTCAGCGCAAACGGGCGCATGCGCCTCGCCCGCGCTTCTAGCAGGCTCAACGAAAGGTGCGCTGCACTCCGCGCACCTTTCGGCTTGTGAGGTATAGTAAGTCGGCGTATAAGTTTACCCATGCATTAAATTGATTTTTTTGATGGAGAAAACAGATGAATGAACGTGAAATTACCAGCAACCTCAATGATTATATCATTCTGGTTGCAACAATTTTGAAAATTGAAGATAGCGATACAAAGCACGCTTCAAAATTAAAAAAGGAAATCGAAAAATTCGATCCAAAAACGGCTAAAGCCCTTAAAAAATTTATTAAGGCTTATAAGTCATGGGGTTCGCTGCCTGAAAAACATTGCGGCACATCTAAGGGTGTCGCTGTTGTGATGAAAAAGGACAAAACGAGGGAACAACTCGTCAAAAGACTTAATAAGGTTAGATAATCTTAATATCGCCCCCCTAAGACCGCCTCGGCGGGCGGGGTGCTTGGGATATGCCTCCCGTGCCGCGTCCATCTTGACGCTCATCTACACTCCGGCAAATCCCGCCCTCACTTCTTTCGGGGCTTCTTGTCGTCCTTTCCGGCTGTCGCAGCGTTCACGCTTGCGTCTTTCCCGCCGGATTCCTCCGCCAACGGCTCCCATCCCGGTATTCCCGCCAAAATGCGCTCGGCATTTTTAGCGGGCGCGATGTGGCCGTAGTAATCCTCGATCATCTTGACGGAAGTACCCATTTGCTTGGCAAGGAAGTAAACGTCGATGCCCTCCATCAGCCGGAAGGTGGCATAGGTATGTCGGAAGCTGTAGATGCTGCGCCTGACCTCCGTATTGCCGAAGGCCAGTCCTGATTTTTCAAGCAGGTCATAGATCAGCGTGTCGTAGAGGCTTATTGCCCCTTTGCCCTGATAGGTCGAGAAGACTGAATCGTCGGGCTTTGGCCCGAGGTCCTGTTTATGTTCTGAAGGCTTGAGGCGCAGCTTGTGCGCCTCGATGAACAGTTCTTTGATACGATCAAGGTAGGTCACGACATTGGAAGCGGCGATGAGCTCGCGGTGTTTGCCCTTGCCGCGCACGTTCATGACGACGAAGGCGCGCCCGTCCTTCGTTTTTCTGACGTCAATATCACGCCAGCGCAGGCTGCGGGCTTCCGAGTTCCTCATGCCGCTATTACCCATGATAAGCATGAAGTTATAGGCCATGTTCCTGTACCAGATATTGAGCTTCTTATCGCCCTGCTTCATCCAGTCTTCGCGGGCGAAGGTATGAAGCTTGCGCCACTCCTGCGGCGTGAAGGCCTCGCGGCGGTTCTTGTCCTCGGGCATATCGCCCTTGGGCACTTGGCTCTCCCTGATATGATGCTTGCTGGCTGCATAGATGAGGATGGCGCGCAGCGTCACCATTTCCTGCCGGATGCTGCCGTTCTTCGCGGCCTTGTGTTCTTCTTCCTCTGCTTTTTCTGACACCTTCGGTTTTTTATGAAGGGGGTGTTTCTTTTGCGACTTCTTCGGCGCGTTGTTCTCCTTGCGCCAGAAGGGGTATTCAGTCCAGTGGCTTTCAGTGACTGAGGTGATTTGGGCGTTTTTCATGTAGGGGATGAGGTGAAGGCGGATATGGCCGTCCACCGTCTTCCAGCGTTGCTGGGTGATCTGGCCTATGTCCGCCACACGTTTCTGCAAGGCAGAGAATTCCAAGGCTACTTCCGTAAACGACTTGTCGAATACGGGTACTTGGTGCTTCACCTTGAAACGGACTTCACCGTCGAGGTCAAAGGCCTTGTCGGTTGCTTCCCTGATGTTTTCGGTCTTGAGGGATACCGTCTTATAGCGACTGGTGTTGGGTACTTTGATGCGGCAGTACCAGTTCTTATGCTGTACATCGCTCCTGCGGAACAGGATAAGGCCTGATTTGAGCTGCTGGATGTCTGTGAGGAACGGTTCTGACATGACGGATACCTGTGTATGGCCTGTGTATTTTTTACTTCCTAACCCCGTGATTCTGCGTAAGCTGTGAAGGGGTAGTGTATAGGTATGATAACACAAATACCGTTAAATATCAGTAAAATAGGATAGATGCTCTATCCCCGCCATGCCCGTCACCCGTAAAAATATTTTACTGGTCGAAGACTATGAACCCAACGTGCTGGTCGCCGGCGCCTTGCTGGAACAACTGGGCTATAATTATGACGTTGCCGAAAACGGCGTGTCAGCCTTGCGCAAATTCGTCCAAGGCAACTACGAAGTCATCCTGATGGATGTGCAGATGAACGAGCTGGACGGCCTTGAAGCCACGCGGCGCATCCGCAGCCTTGAAAAAGACCGTACGCTGCCGCATACCCCCATCATCGCCATGACCGCCCATGCCCGCGAGCAGGACCGCGCCACCTGTATCGAGGCCGGCATGGATGATTTCATCCCCAAGCCCTTCAATTCCATGCTGCTTGCCGAAAAACTTGCAACCTATATTCGCAACGCCAAAAAGTAACCGCCGTTACCCGAGGGATTGAACATCCCGCGGCGCGGGCGCTGCCTGCAGGTGCGCAATATCCTGCTTGGGGGCGCGGCCGAAAAACCGGCTGTATTCACGGCTAAATTGCGATGTGCTGAGGTAGCCGACGCTCAGCCCCGCATTGGTCACATCAACCATGTTCGTCAGCATCAGCCGCCGCGCTTCCTGCAGGCGCAGAGTTTTCTGGTACTGCAGCGGACTCATGGATGTGAGAGCCTTGAAGTGCAGGTGGAATGACGACGTGCTCATATTCGCAATCTGGGCCAGCTGGTCAATTTTAACCGGCTCGACGTAATTATTGCGCAGCCATGCAATGGCGTTGGAAACTTTGTGCGCGTTGGAATCCGCAACGCCGATTTGCGCAATGACGGGGCCTGCGGGGCTGCGCAGCAGCCGCAGCAGAATTTCATCCAGCAGCAGCGGCGCAATCAGCGCGGCATCTTCCGGCTCCGCCAGCATTTCCATCAGGCGAATGGCGGTTTTAATAATGGACTGGTTGCGCTGCGCGACATAAATCGCCTTTAAGTCCTGCATTTTCGGCAGGCCGTGCGGATAAACTTTCCGTGTCAGCTCGGCAAAATGTTGCGCGTCGATGCCGATAACAAGGCACAGGTACGGGTCGTCCTTGCTTGCCCTGGTAATGGCGGTGGATACCGGCACTTCCGCCGAATAGACCACAATATTCGACCGATCGTAGTCGAATATATCCTTCCCGAGCATCGCCCGCTTGCTGCCGCCCGCAATAATGCAGACGCCAAGCTGGCTGATGACCCGGGAAGGATTATCGGTTATTTTGGAGGCCCTGACGGCGTGAAGCCCCGGTATGGCGAAATTGAAAAGCCCATCATGCGGCGCATAGGCCATGATAAGGTTGCCAAGCGCGGTAATTTCCGCCAAGGCCTTTTCTTCGTCGCCAACGCCCGCTTGAACCATCAGGCTATCCTCCGGCTTCTTTGCTTACAGCGTCGCCATATCAATGACGAAGCGGTATTTGATGTCGCTTTTCAGCACGCGTTCCCATGCCTTGTTGACATCCTGCATCGACGTCATTTCAATCTCCGGCATGATGTTGTGCTTGCCGCAGAAATCAAGCATTTCCTGCGTTTCCTTGATACCGCCGATGGCAGAACCCGCAATAGCGGTGCGCTTCATCAGCAGGTTGAACACGGCAGGCGACGGGTGCGGCGTTTCTGCAGGCGGCGCGCCGACCAATACCAGCGTGCCATCACGCTTCAGCAGTTGAAGGAAGGGGTTCAGGTCATGCGGGGCGGAAACGGTGTTGACGATGAAATCAATCTTGCCGGTATAACGGGCCATATCTTTTTCATCTTTAGAGATTACAACGTCATCCGCGCCCAGTTTTTTGCCATCGGCAATTTTGCCGGGGGACGTGGTGAACAGCACCACCTTCGCGCCCATGGCATGGGCCAGCTTCACGCCCATGTGGCCAAGGCCGCCAAGACCGACGATGCCGACCGTTTTACCGGGCGCAGCGCCCCAATGGCGCAGCGGCGAGTAAAGCGTAATACCGGCGCACAGCAGCGGGGCCGCACGCGCAGGGTCAAGGTTTGCCGGAATTTTCAGCACAAAGTGTTCATCCACCACGATGGTGCTGGAATAGCCGCCTTGCGTCGGGCGGCCGGTTTGTTTTTCAACACCCATATAGGTGCCGCCCTGCATGCCTTCCTCGCAATAGTTTTCGAGATGCTCGCCGCAGGAGCCGCATTTACGGCAGGAATCAACCAGGCAGCCCACGCCGACAAGGTCGCCGACTTTGTGCTTGGTGACATTCTTGCCGGTCGCAACGACTTTGCCGACGATTTCATGGCCGACAACCTGAGGGTATTGCATCTGCATCCATTCGCCACGCGCGCAGTGAATATCGGAATGGCAGATTCCGCAGAACTGAATATCAATCTGCACGTCATCAACGCCCACATCGCGGCGCTCGAAATCCCACGATTTCAGAGGTGACGTTGTATCGTAGGCGGCAAAAGATTTGGCTTTAATCATGGTAAAATAACCTTTCCGTTTTGAAGGGTAATAATTAACGTCCGACCATCTTTTGCAGATGTTCGGGGTAGCGGGCGCCCTGCACGTCAACACGCGCGAGGACAGATTCAACATCCGCAAGGTCGTCCGCCGTCAGACTGACCGTAACGGATTGGTTATTTTCCTGCAAGCGGTGCAGTTTGGTGGTACCGGGGATAGGCGCAATCCACGGTTTTTGTGCCAGCAGCCACGCAAGGGCGATTTGCGCAGGCGTTACCTTTTTATCCACCGCCAGCTTGCCCAGCAGGTCCACCAGCGACTGGTTCGCCTTGCGCGCTTCGGGGGAGAAACGCGGCACGCTGTTGCGGAAGTCGGTTTTATCAAATGTCGTCTTGTCGTCAATCGCGCCGGTCAAAAAGCCTTTGCCAAGCGGGCTGAAGGGAACAAAGCCGATACCCAGTTCTTCCAGCAGCGGCATAATCTCCGCTTCCGGCTCGCGCCACCACAGTGAATATTCGCTTTGCAGCGCGGTCACGGGCTGCACGGCATGGGCGCGGCGAATGCTTTGCGCGCCCGCTTCGGATAGGCCAAAATGCTTGACCTTTCCTTCCCAGATAAGTTCTTTCACTGTACCAGCAACGTCTTCCATCGGCACGTCGGGGTCAACGCGGTGTTGGTACAGCAGGTCAATCACGCCCGTTTTCAGGCGCTTCAGCGAGGCTTCCACAACTTCGCGGATATGCTTGGGCCTGCTGTTAAGGCCGTTCATTTTGCCGTCGTTATCAATATTGAACCCGAACTTGGTGGCAATCACCACTTCGTCACGAAACGGCGCAAGGGCCTTGCCGACCAGCATTTCGTTTGTGAATGGGCCATAGACCTCCGCTGTATCAAAAAAGGTAATGCCTTGCTCGACGGCGGCGTGAATAAGTGCAATCGCCTCTTTTTCTTCCGTAGCGGGGCCGTAAGCGTGGCTGAGCCCCATGCAGCCAAGGCCGAGCGCCGAAACTTCAAGCCCTGCAGCTCCAAGTTTACGTTTTTCCATGTTTACCTCCTGTTGAATTATTAAGTACGGATAATTTCATAGCGCAGCCAAAGCGTATCCTTGGCGCGTTGCTCGACCGATTTAAGCTTCAGTGCGGTTGCCGCTGTGCGGCTTGAATCCATGCCGTCAAAAAGCGCCGGAACAGCTTTGCGGCCATCAATGCCCGGGGTCAGCAGCAGGCTTATTTCATCGACCAGCGCCGCCGCCAGAAACGCACCGTTAATATGACCGCCGCCTTCCAGCAGCAAGCGGCGAATGCCGAATTCCGCGCCCAGAACATCAAGCGCCTTTTTAAGGTCAACTTCGGCGCTGCCCGCAACGATATAGGAAATCCCCTTGCCACGCAGCATGGCCAGATATTCCAGGCTTGCCATTTCACTGACGATGCAGACAAGATGATCACCGTAAACATCCGCATCCTTCCAGTTGAGTTTGCCTTGCGTATCCACGGCAATGGCAAACGGCAGGTCTTTGCGCGCCACAAAAGCCACCTGCGGGCCCGCAGGGGAATGGGCCGCGGGAACGAAAGGCGCTTCTTGCGCAAAATGCTGCTGCATGGTCACGCGCCCGCAAATCCAAGCATCTCCGTCCAGCAGGCCGCCGGTCGTTTCGTATTCCCCCGTTTCAGTCAGGCCGCGCAGGGCAGAACCATCAATTTTTCCATCAAGGGAGGAGAGCATGTGGCAAATGACATAGGGTTTCATGGTGTCGTCTCTTTATAATATGACGGTTTAATTAAATGATCGTCGTGGCTGGCTGCTTATACCTTCATTATAGCTTTGGCAGCAGTGCTGGCGCATGCCTAAACCTATTAGAGTCATGCCGGATTCTATTTCATTTCTGCTTGGTCTGCAGAAAGGCCGCTTTGCAGAATAATTAAATATTTGATTTATCTATATATAATGAAAAATAGCCTTTTCCTGAATTTGTTACTTTTCGGGCTGGCTTAAAATATCCTGCAATAATAAATGCGTTTTACAAACGCTCTGCACTGGCCTTGATATGGTCGATAAAAACCCTGAGTTTTGGCAGCACCTGTGATTTTTTGGGGTAGTACAAATAAAACCCCGTGCTGGCGGCAGAATACTGGTTCAGCACAACTTCCAGCTTGCCCGTGTTGATTTTGTCTTTAATGGCGGCTTCCGGGACATAAATAATACCCGTACCGCCCGTTGCCGCTGTAATCATCAAATTCGTGTCATTGAAGATAAGCGAACCGGTGACCTTGACTTCAAACGGCTTCCCCTTGCTTTCAAATTCCCAACGGTCATACAGCTCTGCCTCGCCAAAGCGAACGCGGATACAGTTATGCGCCAGTAATTCTTTGGGGTGCTTCGGGCGTCCGGCGCGATCAAGGTATTTCGGGGAAGCCGCCGTCACAAACTTGACCGGCCCGAACAGCTTCAACGCAATCATGTCATTCGCCAGAATGTCGGACAACCGGATACCGGCATCAAACCCCTTTTCGACCACATCCACCTGCGTATCGTCAAAAAACAGATCGACGGTAATTTCCGGATATTTCTTCACAAAACTTGAAACGATCGGCGCAAGGTATGACGGGTAAATTAACCGCGGCAGACTTAACCGCAGTAACCCGGAAGGTTTATCGGAATAGCTTTTTACATGCCCCAGGGCGGAAAAAATCTGCTCCAGCCCGGGCCCGGCTTCACTTAAAAACAGCGCGCCTGCTTCCGTCAGGCTTGTGCTCCGCGTGGTGCGCGACAACAGGGCAACGCCAAGGCGCGCCTCCAGCTGCTTGATCATCTTGCTGATCGCCGGCGGCGAAACGCCCAGCTCTTCCGCCGCCGCAGAAAAATTGCGCTTTGTTGCAATGAGTTTCAGGGCGATAAGACCGTCAAGCTGATTCTTGTTCATTATTAACCTCTGGTTAACAGTACATGAACTTATATCGCATTTTTAATAACCACGTTCCAGTATAAACTAAAGGAAGATCAGCAAAAAATTGCACCATTCCCCAAAAGTGAAATTTTAAGAGAAGCCGTAAAATGCCCGTTGAGCCCGCAACCACAGCGTCATCGCCGCCGCACTGGAATGCCATTGGCGCGCTTGCGGTTGGCGTTGCGGGGCTTATTATCGCCGAATTCCTGCCGGCAGGTGTGCTGACGCTAATGTCATCCGATCTTGCCATATCGGAAGGCACAGCAGGGCAAGCCGTCACCGTTACTTCTATTTTTGCCGTCATCACAAGCCTGACGATTGCCTACCTGTCCCGCAATTTCGACCGCAGGACGGTTATTCTGACGCTGTCCTTCCTGCTCTCGGCCTCAAGCATCATCGTCGCTTATGCGCCAAACTTTTACTTCCTGCTGCTGGGACGGATTTTACTAGGCATTTCACTGGGTGGTTTCTGGTCCATGGCGGTTGCCATTTCAATGCGCCTGGTGCCGGAGAATATGGCACCAAGGGCGCTTTCAATCATTTTTGGCACCAGCGCCTTTTCTGCCGTTCTTGCCGCGCCGCTGGGCAGCTACCTTGGCAACATCATCGGGTGGCGGAACGTTTTTCTTGTCGCGGCGCTCATCGGCTTTTTTGCCTTTGCCGCGCAATACTTTACCCTGCCCGCGCTTAAACCCCTCAGCGTTACAAAGCTTTCAACAACGTGGCGCGTATTGAAAATATCTGAAATACCGTTGGCGCTACTGGCGATCGGCTTTGTTTTCTGCGGCCGCTTTGCGACATTTACGTACCTGCGCCCCTTCCTCGAGCAGACGACGGGGGCGAGCATGAATGCGGTTTCAGCTATTCTGCTTATTTTCGGGCTTTCATATTTTGTCGGCAATTTCTTTTCTGAAGGCATGATTAAAAAGAACATGCACAAGACGCTGGCCGTACCGCCGGTCATTCTGTTTTTCGTGGCCGCCGGCCTGCTGGCCTTCGGGCATTCCGTCTGGATGACCGCGGCGCTCGTCTTCATCTGGGGCGCGGCCTTTGGCCCCGTCGGCGTCTGCTGGTCAACGTGGCTGGCGGGTAAAGTGCCAGAGAACAGGGAAACCATTGGCGGCCTTTATGTTGCAGCCATCCAGCTGGCGGCTTCCGTCGGCGCTTACTTTGGCGGGCTTGCTTTTGATAAAACGGGCTCAAGCGGCGTCTTTATCCTAAGCGGCATTGCGTGGCTTGCATCCGGCACAATTGTCTTCTTTGGAATCACGGTTGCCAAAAAACCAGCCCCCGAGAAATGCGATGCTGAAAACACCACTGTCGCGTTAACCGAATAACCCCGCAGAGAAGGAAAAATAAAATGCAGGAAATAAAACGCAGCGGCTCGCAACCCTCGACCAAGGGGCCAGCGGAATATTTTACCGGCACCGTGCAGGTTGACCCCTTATTCCCGCCCATGGATAATTCCAACGTCTCCGCCGGCCTTGTGACGTTCGAGCCCGGCGCGCGCTCCGCCTGGCACACCCATCCGCTGGGGCAGCGACTGGTGGTGACGGCAGGTATGGGGTGGACGCAATGCTGGAGCGGGCCAAAAAAGGAAATTCGCGCCGGTGACGTTGTCTGCTGCAGCTGCGGCCAGAAACACTGGCACGGCGCAACCGACAAGACCGGCATGAGCCATATCGCCATTCAGGAATCGCTTGATGGCAAAGCCGTCGAATGGCTCGAAAAGGTGACGGATGAAGAATATCTGGCACCCGTCACGGCGGATTAACACTGTGGTCTTTCGGGCACTCCTCGTCACGGCTCTTTTCATCATAATGCAACCGATAGGTACCGCTATGGCACAACAATCACACGCGAACGCGTCCTTGAGCCCTGCAGAAAAGAATATCGTCACCATTGCCGCCTTCACCGCCAATGGCGACCTGAAAAAGCTGGATACCGCGCTTCGCACAGGTCTTGATGCCGGATTGACGGTTAACGAATGCAAGGAAGTGCTTATTCAAATGTATGCATATGCCGGCTTCCCCCGCAGCCTGAACGGCATCAACACTCTTATGCAGGTTCTGGGCGACAGGAAAAAGAGCGGCAAGACGGATATTGACGGCAAGGATGCATCCCCCCTTCCCGCCAATGCCGATAAAGATGATTATGGCGCAAAAGTGCGCGCCACGCTTGCCGGGCAGAGCGCTATTCCGGCGCCCGCAGGCTACCAGCTTTTTGCCCCCACAATTGACGCGTTCCTGAAGCAGCATCTTTTTGCGGATATTTTTGCCCGCGATGCCCTTGATTTCAAGCAAAGGGAATTGGCCACCATATCCGCCCTCGCCGCCATGACGGGCACGCAAGGCCAGCTGCGTTTCCACCTCAAAGCGGCCATGAATACGGGCTTGAGCGAAGAACAGCTGAAAGACTTTGTTGCCGTGCTGGCGGAAAGCCTGGGCAGTGAGACAGCCACAAACGTACAGGATATTTTAACGGAAGTTCTGGGGCAAAAACCATGACATGGTCGACTGATGAATTAAATAAAATTGCCGCGGCGGATGACCTGCACATCGCGCCCTACCGCGCGGATGGAACGACCTACGGCACACCGACATGGATATGGTCAGTCGTTGTTGACGGCGCCGTTTATGTGCGGGCGTACAATAGGCAAAGATCCAGCTGGTACAAAGCCGCGATGAAGCAGAAAGCCGGGCGCATTACAGTTGCCGGCATGACGCGGGAGGTTAAATTTAGCGCCGCCGGCGACCACCTTAACGAAAAAATTGACGACGCGTACCGGAAAAAATACAGCAGCAGCCCCTATCTCCACCCGATGATCGGCGCCCAGGCGACATCGGCCGGCGTAAAAATTGAACCGCGTGCAAATCCCAACGCGTCGTAAACGGGTGCTACGGGCAGTGACAAAAGGCTCTTAAAACGAACCAGTCGTTATTTCGGCGAAATCCTGGTGGCTTGTTTCGCGGGCTGTTTTTTATCCGGCCTTGAAATGTCGCCTTTTTCGGTCAGGCCCGGCGGGGTGAAGCCGAAGAGATCGGCGTAGAAGCCAAGCTCCAGTTCCAGCACGCGGCGGTTTGTTTCTGCCTTGCGAAAACCATGGCCCTCGCCCTCGAATTCGTAATGCGCAACGGGCAGGCCTTTTTGCCGCATTGCCGCGACCATGGTTTGCGCCTGCGATGGCGGCACGACTTTATCATCGAGTCCTTGAAAGAAAATCGCCCCGGCCGCCATTTTGTCAAGGTGGTTGATGGGGGAACGTTCTTTGTAAACAGCCTCCGTTTCCGGCAGCGGGCCGACAAGGCGGTCCATGTAGCGCGCCTCGAATTTATGCGTCTCCGCCGCCAGCAGCATAAGATCGCCAATGCCATAGTGGCTTGCGCCCGCCTTGAAAACATCGCTGGAGGTGAGCGCCGCCAGCACCGTAAAGCCGCCCGCGCTGCCACCGCGAATGGCGACACGCTCCGGGTCCGCCTTGCCTTCCGCAACAAGGTGTTTCACGACCGCAACGCAGTCCTCCACGTCCGTCAGGCCCCAGTTGCCATCCAGCTTTTGGCGGTAGTCGCGGCCATAGCCGGTTGAGCCGCGGTAATTAACGTCCACAACAGCAAAGCCGCGGGTTGTCCACCATTGCTTGGCCGCGGAAAACACCGTGCTGGCGGCAGATGTCGGGCCACCGTGTATCATCACGATCAACGGCGGTTTTTCACCGTTTTCCGGCTTGAAACTGTCATTCGCTGGCGGGTAGTAGAATGCATGCGCCGTATCCCCGCCCGCGGTGGGGAATGAAATTTCCTGCGGGGCGGAAATGTTTTTGCTGTCCAGCAGCGCAGGCCCCGCCGTGCGCATAACCTGGCCGCCCAGTTGCAGGCTTGTCGGCGCATCCGATGCCGTCACGATATTGGCGAGTTCATTGCCGAGCGGTACAGGACATTGCCCGAGTGGCTGGAGGCCAAGATCACGCGTTTTACCATTCTCGATTGCAACGCCGGTGGATTTGCCGCCCTTCGACAGCACGGCGACAATACCGCCCGCCGCCGTAAAGTCGTAATACTTGCCGCCGAAGACCCAATGTGCGCCGCCAATTTCACCGTCTTTTTCGGTTGTGACGGCGGCAACCGCACCATTGTTTTCGCGCTTGTAAAGGTTCCACCAGTTGTTGCGGTCGGTGCAGAAGTAAAGACCGCCCGCCGGTGACCATTCCGGCTGCACCACAGCTTCCCGCTGTTTGTCGCCAGCGATGGTTTGGATATTTCTAAGCCCGGCGGCAGAAAGCTCCGCAGTATGCAGCTGTGTTGCATCCCAAGGCATGTCGGGATGCTGCCAGGAAATCCACGCAAGGTTTTTACCATCCGGCGAGGGGCGCGGGGCGGCAAAAAAATCGGCACCCTTCACCAAAACCGTGCCTTCATTTGTTGCGGCATCCGGGCTGTTGTTTAAGCGTACAATCGCCGCTTCAGGGTCAGTCGGCGGGCGGTTGCGGTGGTCTTCGCGCACGCAGACAATATCATCCGTGCCGGGAATAAAGCGAAAATCCGCATAGCGGCAACCGTTGACGGCGACAATCTGCCGCGGCGCGGCATTGCCCGCCACCAGCCAGACGGAGCCGTCACTTTTTTCACTGTAAACAATACGGCCGTCGCTAACGGCATAGGCGCCCCCGCCGTATTCATGCACCCGGCTGGCAATGTTTGCGGGCGGCGGCGTCACATCTTCAATGCTGCCATCCGGCTTGCGGCGTACAAGCGCGCTGCGCCCCTGTTCCTTCGGGCGGGATTCAAGCCAATAGAGCATGTCGCCATCGGCGGAAAGACTGCCAAGACCCACGCTGCTGCCCGTCACAGCCTCGGCACTGAGCGGGGAAAGCCAGGTGCCGCAGGCGGCGGGTTTTGCATCGGGGTTATGCGTCATCTCGAACTCTCCTTATGGCGGGACGATATTGATATTATACAAGTTTGATGAGCGGCTGGTTAATTTTCGTCAACTGCAAGCCGCGGTCATTCAGCAAGCAGCACGCGCAACAAATAACATAACGTAAAGAAATCGACCCTTATTAGAATTCGTTATTTCTAAACCCATTTCTAAAGCAAACACCGATTTTTTTGCAGGCTGATATACAAGGCAGGATCCGGCAGGCCATTGAACCAGGCCACAAAGCCGGCTCTATTTTCACAAAGCCTGAAAGTTCCCGCTCAACCTTTGCGACCGGATGGCGCTTGTTGCGCCGCGGGAAGAACGGTTCCGGGCATAAACGCAAAGGCCGCCGCCGGCAAGAAACCAGCGGCGGCCTTGTGTGAGATTGAGCTTACTTAGGTGCGGGGGCAGGCGCCGCAGATTGCAGCACGCCAGCTCGCGGAGTCACCGCGTTTTTCAAATCTTTCCCGCTGCCCTGTACGACAACATCCGGAACAATAATTTGAGGATTGAACGTTACGGAGTAGTTGTAAGCGCTTACATTGGCGCTATCCAGCTGTTCCATGAAATAGGTGACGTTGTTGGATTGTGCAAGGTAGTGCTTTTTATAGGCATCGGGGCCGGTTTTGCAAATAACGGCAATCTCGCCGGGCGTATTCTGGCCGGGCTTAATGCTGCATTTACCCTGAATTTCCAGCATGTATGTATTGGTAATGCTGTTATAAAAGACAATGCGGCGATCAATTTCAAAGTTGTCTGCCGCCTGTGACAGGTTTTGAGAAACCACTTCGGACTGTCTGGTATCGCAGCCCGCCAGCCCCAATGCTCCCGCCGCAAGCACCAGCCCCGCCGTTGCTTTTAAAAATGCGTTTCTGAATTTAGGCGAGTTATCATTTGCGTTATCGTTAAATGCTTTGCTGGCTGGCTGGCTCATTATTTTTTCCTTTATTAAACACACCGTCTGAAAATTTAAGTCTCAGAGAGTTTAACTGATTCTTAAGTATTATGTCAAATGTATTAATGCCATTCTTAAGCCATTGGAAATACTTTATTCCGCAGGCCATCCATTCCCACTCAATCATAGCTAATTAGGATTACTGTCCTTTTTTCTTGTCATTCAATAGCAACGGCAAGGAGGGAGAGGCTGATGGTTATCTCCCCTGATGCACACGCCCCATTCTTTGCCAGCGTAGCTGACGAGGTACGGAAGAACGGGGACACAGCCTTGAAAAAAAGGGAGGTACGCTGCCCCCCCTTTTTTACTATCATCCATTATTAGGCAAGATAACACCGCTTCGATTTAGACTTGCGCCATGCCTCCATCGACGGGGATATCTGCCCCGGTAATATAAGAGCTTTCATCAGAGGCAAGGAATACGATGGTAGATGCGATTTCTTCAGGTTTACCTCTACGACCCAGCGCCACCTGAGATGTAAACCCGGCGATTGCTTGCTCAACCTGTTCAGGCGGGAGACCTACCTTGTCCAATGCCGCTGTTTCGATGGGGCCCGGGCTCATCGCATTAACGCGAATCCTGCGATCCTTAAGTTCAGCCGCAAAGCCACGCGCGAAACTCCTGACGGCTGCCTTGCTAGCAGCGTAAGCGGTAAAGCCGGGCAGACCCATGACGTTCGCCACAGACGAGTTCAGGATAATAGAACCGCCGTCCTTAAAGAGCGGAAGAGCTTTCTGAACCGTAAAGAACAACCCCTTCACGTTCACGTCGAAAGTTTGGTCGAAATGAGCTTCCGTCGCTGAGGCGAGCGACGCGATAGTGCCCGCGCCGGCATTTACAAAAAGAACGTCGATGTGACCATGTTTATCTTTCACAACACCAAAGAGCCGGTCAAGATCTTCAAGACGCGAAACGTCGCCCGCAACTGCCGTTACGTTTCGGCCGATAAGTGCTACGGCCTCTTTGAGTTCTTTCTCGCGCCGTCCTGTAATTACGACATGCGCCCCCTCCTCCACAAGGCGCTTCGCTGTGGCAAGGCCGATACCGCTATTGCCGCCTGTGACGACCGCAATTTTTCCTGCAAGTTTTTGTTTATCAATATCGCTCATGGTCTTTATCCTTCTGTGTTTGTTAAAGCATGTTCAGAATTCGAGCCTTTTCAGTAAGTCCAGATGCAGTCCGCTCAAGGGGCCGCCAAAGTCCTGGAGTTTTCCACCTTCGACCAAGCCGCCAAGATCCACTGGCGTGAATTTGGCCTGCTCAAGCGCGCCAGCCAATTTCTGTTTTGCTTCTGCATCATCGCCCGACAGAAACAGAACCAGTTTTTTGCCTGAAAAGCCTTCGATCCAATCCACCACAAGCGTATTAAGCGCCTTGACGAGTCGCGCGCCCTCAGCATAGCCTGCGATGATTTCACTTGCTGTCTTGCCACCAAGGGGCTCGCCGGAAGAGTTGTTTGTTGCATCGACAAGAATGCGCCCCTTCCAACCAGAAACGTTAGCGAGAGCTTTTTTCGCCTGTTGCCAGCCAACAGCTAAAATGACAATCTCCTGCTGTGCCGCCTCTTGCACTGTGCCCGCTTTAGCATTTGGGCCAATGCTGCGAACAAGTTCTGTCAGGGTGCCCGGCCCTCTACTATTGCTAAGAACCACCTCGTGCCCGTGTCGGACAAAATGCCGGGCATATATCTCGGCGACGTTTCCTGCTCCAATAAAGCCTATTTTCATTTTTTTGTTTTTCCTTCCATTTGTCTTTTAGGATACTATTATAGTATCTATATAGGGTAAAAAAAAGCCTACCCGGATTTTTTTCGAATTTTTGAGACCACATCTGCCACAGTCGTCTGCTTCAGTTCGGCCTCGACAGCTTTTTGAGTGTCTAAGAGAACATTCCCCATAACGTCCTTGATATTGCAACTCACGACGCATCCCTTGCTGTCAGGGTAAGCATGAATGGCAAAAGCATTTGGCGGGCTCACCGCCGCGTAAACATCCAAAAGGGAAATGCTCTTTGGGCTTCTCGCAAGGTCATAACCACCCGATTTTCCCACAGTGGTTTTAACAAGTTTTGCCTTGGAAAGTTTTACAAGAATGCGTTTCACGAAAACGGCATTAGCATTCACGCTTCCCGCCAATATCTCCGACGTGAAAGTTGTTTCGTAATGTGCAATTGCCGCCAATACATGGACGGCAATAGAAAACTGCGTGTTTACCGATGCCATATGGATATTATAATAGTATCTATATTAAAAGTCAAGGCCGCTTAAATGAAAATATGACCGCGTTTGAATATCCATGAAAGTAAGTTGGTGCAGGCGGGGGGACTTGAACCCCCACGGGCTTGCGCCCCGCAGATTTTAAGTCTGCTGCGTATAGCACTTACGCGATGATTTTATTATATAATTTAGCATCAAAAAGTCAACCGTGCAAGAACCCGTGTAAGTTTTGAGGGTTAATTGCTCGGATTTTGGCAACTAAAATTAAATCAATTCAAGGAAGCGAAAAACAGATTAAGCAGAGGTGCATATTTAAAGTATGCACCTCAGATAACTCCAACTTCTATATCTAACACAAACAAAAATCTGGCGCGCTCATGAGACCGCAGTACTTCCGGATAGAAGCTACGGATTTACAAATATAGTTTTTATGTTCCTTTGCTCATTAATAAACGATTATCGGTTATTTTAAAATTGGAGAACGTCTCGCCGAAATTGCAATGCTATTAGGCAAAGAATAGACAAAGACCACATGGTTAACCAAATCGGATTGAGCCAAGTAGAGGCGAGTGACGAAGCGAAACCTATTGAACCTATCAAAACGATTAAACGCCATGGGTATCCGGCTCTTTTGACAAACAATGACAAAAAGCCACTGACTATGGCGAAGAAAAATGCGCAATTTGCTTCTGCAAACTGACGCAGGCTTTCTTGGTCATAGCTAAAACCTAGCGTTTCTAACGCAGAGCCGCAAATTGGAATAAACCCACCCAAGATGAATAACGAGGCCATAGATTCTATTTTTGAATCTTCTACGTCGTTGTCCGTCGGATTTTCCTCACTTGAGCGTTCATTCGATGACATATGAGCCACGTATAGGTTGAAAAATTGGGGAGCTTTATTATTAGAACGAGATCCTAAGCGATGACTCTATCAGTTCCGTCGTATTCTATCCAAAACCTTCTATTAGGGTGCATAACCCATTGACGGGCTCGACATTCAAGAGGCTTCGATGTCTTGACGAAAGAAATAATGCAGCCAGTTTTCGAGATTTCTCACGAGCTGCAGAGTGGGTAATCGGTACACGCCTATTGTTGTTCAGAATTAGCGTCGTTAAAGCTTCTACAAGCGGTATAAATACGCACTTATCATACATATTACTGATCCTTGGGAAGCGTGCAGCTTCTCCAATAGCAAGCCGCTCTATAGAGATAATTTTAGACTGATCCATTACAACAAGAACACTATCCCTGACGGAGAGAAGGTTTCTTTCCCCCAAACTATCCTCACCCACAGCTGCTACTACAGCATTGCCCCATTGTTTCATCAGGAACTCCATCACGGTCTCAAAAAGGGCAGCTTTGGACGGGAAGTAATGATATATCGTCGCTTTCGATAGAATATATTTTAGGGCGATATCCGATAATGAAGTCCCATGGTAGCCATTTTTCAGGAATTCATCGCAAGCCTGAAGGACGATTTTGGGTCTCATCGTAGGAGTACGTGGCATTGCTCACCGCAGGTTTGAAGGAAGACGAGGGATTTAGCTCCGATATTTTTTGAATATCAAAGTGGCGTTAACGCCGCCAAAACCAAATCCGTTAGACAAGGCATAAGAAATCTCCTTTTTACGGGCTATCGGCCCAATGATGTCGAGTCCATATGCATCTTCGTCTTTGTTATCTAAATTTAAGGTCGGGGGCAGCAATCCATCACGCAACGCGAGAATGCTAAAGATGGCTTCGACCGCGCCAGCTGCGCCCAAAAGGTGACCGACCGCCGATTTGGTCGAAGATATTGCTGGCCCTGCATCTTTACCAAAAACAGCCTTGATTGCCGCGATTTCTGACTTATCCCCCACTGGCGTTGATGTTGAATGCGCGTTGATATAATCGATATCAGGAGGCTCGATACCAGCCATCGCGATAGCCGAGATCATGGATCGTTGAGCCCCTTCCCCGTCTTCCGGGCCAGAGGTTATATGGTGAGCGTCGGCACTCGTGCCGTAGCCCACAAGCTCCGCAATGATTGTAGCCCCGCGGTTGACAGCATGACTTAAGGTTTCGAGAACAACCACACCTGCGCCCTCCCCCATCACGAAGCCATCACGCGACTGGTCGAAAGGCCTGGAGGCTTTGTCAGGGCTATCGTTAAAGCTGGTTGACAACGCGCGCGCTGCAGCGAAACCGCCGAGCGCAACGCGCTCAAGGCAGGCCTCGGCCCCGCCACAGACGGCAACATCTGCCTCCCCGGTCAGCAGCATTCTCATGCCGTCACCTATGGCTTGGGCACTCGCCGCACAAGCCGTCACCGGAGCTCCAATCGGCCCCTTAAAACCATGGCGGATGGAAACATGGCCCGCAGCCAGATTTACGAGAAAAGCGGGTATTGTAAAAGGCGAAAGACGCTTACTGCCTTTTGTTTCAACGGTCTTTACGGCTTCCGTTATAACGGGGAAACCGCCAATACCCGAAGCAATGATTGTCGCCGTCCGGCTTTTCTCGAAGTTAGTGGATGGATGCCAATCAGACTGCTCAATCGCTTGCCGTGCCGCCTCAATGGCGAAATGAATAAACCTATCCATTTTCTTCTGCTCTTTATGGGGTATGGCTTTATTGATATCAAAACCATGCGGATCATCGTGTATAGAAAGCACGGTTCCGCCGATTTTGGCCTCGATGTCCGGCACGATCTCCTCTGGGAGTCGTCTTATCCCAGAATGAGATGAAACAAGGCGCTGCCAGACGGCCTCCACTTCGCTTCCGAGAGGCGTTACCAACCCCATGCCTGTAATCACGATTCTTTCACGTTGAATATGTGCCATGTTTTAAAATCCTTACGTAAGTTAAAAACCGCCAGATTTTTCGAGAGCTGCAACTGATCGTGCCTCATCAGCCAAGGCTGTGATATAAGCGTTGCGGGCAGCGAATGTTTTATTTTCGGCATCCAAGACGTCGATCAGCGGCGTAAGCCCCCTATCGAAGCGCAGATGTGACATTTGCAAGGCCTTGTTGTTACTATCAAGCGCAGCTTTGAGGGAAATTGTGTGTTCTCTGTTGCGGGCATAGTCCGATAACTTTGTCTCAACTTCTGCAACGGCCGCGATAACCGTTTTTTTATAGGCCTGAAAGGCTTGCTGCTGGCGGGCATCAGCGGCCTTGATGTCACCTTGAATTCGGCCAAAGTTCAGAATAGGCATCGCAAATCCGCTTGCGAGAGACCAGATTGTTGCGGACGGAAGCAACGAAGTATTTTGCCAGCCAAATAATGCGGAAAGGCTGATTTTCGGATACATCTCGCTTATTGCCGCGCCTTTCAGAGCCGTGTTAGCAGCAAGGTTGCGCTCGGCTTCCGCAATATCCGGCCGCCGGGCCAGCACCGCTGCAGGCGCATCCATAATGGGTGCATGATCAGCTGCCGGCACGTTCTCCGTCACGCTCAATAATGTTACGACCTCATCGTTTTCGGTACCTGTCAGCACCGAAATCCGGTAGATGGCGGCTGTCGCCTCGCGCGCCAGCGCGGGCAGGTTCGCGGCCGTCGTCTGGTAAAGAGCATTTGACTGCTGCACTTCCAGATCACTTGCCGCACCGTTTGAGAACTTTGCGGTGTTGAAGTCGGCAAGTCTTTTTTGAGTTTCTGCCATTTGCTTCGTGATGCCGTATCGGGTCTGCAGCTCCCTCAACGTCGCATACTCATTGACAACTTCGGCAACGAGCGTAATCGACAAATCTTGATATGAGGCCTCTCGGCTACCCACCATTGCGGAAGACGCTTCGACCTTACGGCGGTTGCCTCCAAATAAGTCGAGCTCGTAACTCGCGTCGAAGCCACCTTGATAGAGATCGAGAGCCTTATTTTGCGTCAAAAGTCCGGGATTACCCCTTTCTGCACTGCCTGAAGCATTGATCTCAGGGTAGAGCGTCGACGAAGCATTCAACTTCAATGCCCGGGCTTCGAGGATACGCGCTTGTGCTATTTTCAAATCAAAGTTTTGTGCGAGGGCTTTCTGGACAATCTTGTTTAGTTTTTCATCATGAAAGGATGTCCACCAGCTAGACCGGACATTCCGCTCCCCCGCCGCTAGGACCGCACCGGGCTGCTGTGACCATGCCGCAGCAGCTGTGATAGCTGGCTTGTGGTAATCGGGGCCGACAGCACAAGCCGATAGCGCGAGCGAAGCGGTGAGAGTAATAGTCCGCGCCAGAGAGACAATTTTATGCTTAGACATGCTGCGCCTCGGCTTTCATGTTGGGAGTGATTTTAAACCAGATGGCATAAAGGGCAGGCAGGAAGATCAGGGTCAGGATTGTACCCCCAATCGTACCTCCGATCAGGGTGTAAGCCATTGAGCCCCAGAACACGGAAAATGTGAGCGGGATAAACGCCAGCACGGCTGCCAGAGCTGTCAGAATGACAGGCCTCGACCGCTGTACAGTTGCTTCCACCACCGCCGAATAGGGATCTAATCCATCATGCTCGTTGCTATGAATCTGGCCGATCAGGATAAGGGTATTCCTCATAATGATCCCTGCGAGACCAATAACGCCAAGGATTGCGTTAAAGCCGAAGGGTTGATGGAAGAGGAGCAAGGTAGGCACCACCCCAACCAGAGCCAACGGAGCGGTCAGCAGCACCATGGCCATGGCAGATAATGAGCGCACTTGGAAGACGATAGCCGTCATCATTAGAACGAACATCAGCGGGAAAACCTCTCCCAAAGCCGCGTTTGCTTTTCCAGCTTCTTCGATAGCCCCGGCAGTTTCGATACGATAGCCATGCGGCAGTTGGTCGACGATAGGCTGGATCGCTTTCACAATCTGCATCGAAACTTCCGGCGGCTGCATGGTCTCGTCAATATCACCACGAACCGTAATCGTCACAGAGCGATCACGACGATGAATAATCGGATTCTCCATACGGATTTCCACCTTGCCGATCTGGCCGAGTGGAATACGCTGCCCCGCGCTGCCCGTTAAGGTGAAAGATTCGATTTTAGTCGGATCAAAGCGGTCTTTACCGGCACTGCGTGCCATAATTTGTACAGAGCGGATGTCCTCCCTAACCTGCGTGACAGGCACGCCGGTTAGGAGGAACTGAAGCTGCTCGGACGCATCATGAGAAGTCAGGCCAATGGCGTTCAACCGGTCTTGATCGAGAACAAAATGAACAGTCGGGACACGTTCGTTCCAGTCTGTATTGACCTGTCTCATGTTCGGGCTTTTCAGCATGACTGCTTTAACCTGATCGGCGATTTCCCGCACTTTATCTTCTTCCGGCCCCATGACCCTGAAAGCCACAGGGAAAGGTGAATATGGGCCGAAAACCAGTTGCGTGGCTCGTATACGGGCTTCAGGCGCGAGTCCTTCAGCGGCAGCCTCGCGGATACGATGTTTAAGCTCTTCCCTGGTTTCTTCACTCGGCGTCAGGACGACGATTTTTGCAAAGGAAGGGTCAGGAAGCTCCGGTGCCATGGCGAGAAAAAAACGAGGCGCACCTTGGCCGATATAGCTGGTCATGCGCTCGGTTTCCGGCTGTTTCAGGAGAAAATCCTCGACTTTTTTCACAGCCGCGCTCGTGGCATTGATGCTGCTGCCTTCAGGCAATTGCACTTCGACCAAAACTTCCGTCCGATCCGAGGCCGGGAAAAACTGCTGTTTAACGAAGCCAAGGCCAAAGCCTGCAATCAAGAAAATCGCAACGACGGACAGCACGACTTTCTTCTTGTGAAGAACGGCGCTTTGGATGAAGGCACGAAGCTGTTTATATCTTGGTGTACCGTAGATTTCGGCATGGCCACCGGGAATAGGCTTTATATTCGGCAACAGCTTGACGCCGAGGTATGGCGTAAAAGCGCCAGCAACGAGCCAGGAGGTCAGGAGTGAGAAGCCCACAATCCAGAAGATGTTACCGGCATATTCCCCTGCGGTCGACGCCGCAAAGCCAACAGGCATAAGGCCGATTGTTGTAACGAGAGCACCTGCAAAACGGGGGGCAGCCGTTGTGACCCATGCAGAACTGGAGGCCGAAATTCGGTCATGCCCCTCTTCCATTTTTACGACCATCGTTTCGATAACGATAATCGCATCATCGACCAAAAGGCCCAAGGAAAGGATCAGCGCACCCAAGGTAATGCGGTCAAAATCCCGGCCAGTGCACAGCATGATAAGGAACACGCCTGCTAAAGTAAGCGGGACTGCGGCTGCGACGACGACACCGACCCGCCAGCCAAGACTGATCAGGCTCACGGTGATTACGACGGCCAATGCCACAAAGAACTTGAGCATGAATTCATCGATAGATTCTTTGATGTTCACAGCCTGATCGGTGACTTTCGTGAAGGATAAGCCCAATGGCAATGCACTGGAAATATCCGCAGCTTCTTTTTCGAGATTTTTACCTAAATCCAAACCGTTAAAACGTTCGCGCATAACGACGCCCAGAAGGATCGCAGGTTCCCCCTGATTGCGGATCAGGAATGTCGCGGGATCTTCATAGCCTCTTTTAACTTCGGCAATGTCAGAAAGCTTAAGGGTTTTCGTTCCCGCAACGATGGGGGTATCCTTTATCTTCTGCAGCTCATCAAAAGCACCGTCCATGCGAACCACGACTTGCGGCCCATTGGTATCGATTGAACCAGCGGGTGTAATCAGGTTTTGGTTGCTCAAAGCCGCGAAAATATCTCTCGGCGAAATGCCCAAGTTTGACAGCTTCGCATAGGAAAACTCGACGAAGATTCTCTCCGGACGCTCTCCGATAATATTGACCTTCTTGACGCCGGCAACGTGTAAGAGACGCTGGCGCAGAACTTCTGCTTGCCGCACCATTTCACGGTGAGGCATCCCCTTCGCTTTGATCGCATAAAGGGCGAAGGTAACATCCGAGTATTCGTCGTTGACAAACGGCCCTGCCACACCAGCGGGAAGTTTTGCCGCCTCGTCACCAAGTTTCTTTCGCGCTTGATAGAACTCTTTCTCAACTTCGGATGGAGGCGTGCTGTCTCTGAGGGTCAGCGTCGTAAAGGCCAGGCCCGGACGCGTATAAGTCTCGCTTCGGTCATACCATTTCAGCTCTTGAAGACGTTTTTCAAGTGGCTCCGCGACCTGATCCTGCATCTCCTGCGCCGTTGCGCCCGGCCACGCTGAAACGATCGTCATAACCTTGACGGTAAAGCTAGGGTCTTCGGCACGCCCAAGCTTCAGAAAAGCGAAGCCCCCGGCCACGGTAATGGCGATAATCAGGAACAAGGTAACTGCGCGTTCGCGTACCGCGATTGTTGAAAGGTTAAAGCTCATTTCGAGGCTTCCTCTTGTGCGTTCACGCGGACTTTTTCGCCCGGATTGAGAAGGTGGGCGCCAAGCGCTACAATTCTGTCCCCGGGCTTGATGTCACCCTTAATGACCGCCGTTTCATCGCTCAGCTGAACGACCTTGATTGGATGCAGGTTAACTGTGGAGTTTTCTTGGCTAATGACCCAAACATTGGGCCCCTGCCCAACATCGTAAAGGGCGCCAATCGGCACTTGGAAGTTGCCTTGATCTTCAGCCGATTGGCTTTCATAGACGACAGTGACGGTACTACCCAAAGGCGCGTCGTGACCTGCGCCATTGAGCGTGTAACGTGCTTGATAAGTCCGGGTCATGGGATCAGCGGAGGCAGACAGCTCACGGAGTTCGACCGGAAACTTTGTGCCGGTGTCTCCGTAAAGCGAGGCGTCTTTAGCGTCCTTGGCTTTATCCAAGGCACTCTCCGGTAAATTAACTACAGCCTCTCTCGCACCATCTTGAGCTAGCCTGATGACAGTCTGGCCTGCCGACACGACTTGTCCGACGTCAGCGGGGACCTCCATGATGACGCCGTCGGCATCGGCCTGCAGCACGCTATAGTCGACCTCGTTGGTTGCGTGCTTGGCATTTGCCTGTGCGGCCATGAGCTGGGCCGTGCTGGCTTCAGCGGTTGATTTAGCACGCTCATAATCTTGCTGTGATACGGCCTGAATTTTGAGAAGCTCTTTCAAGCGACTTTCATCGGCCAGTGCACGCACATTCTCGGCCTTCGCGGCATCGACCGCCTGATCTGCGGCACGCTGTGCAAGCTCAAGGTCAACGGCATCGATCTTCATGAGTGCCTGACCTTTGGTGACATGCTGGCCTTGGTCTACGAGCTTGCCGATGATCTTGCCGGAGACACGAAAACCGAGATTGGTTTCTGTGCGGGCGTGTACCGTTCCTGTCAGCTGGAAATTATTGCTATAGTGGCCGCTGAGCGTATATGGCATCACCAGCGAATCGCTGGCCGTGGCCGTCGGCAGCGCCGTTTTTGACCCCAGCATAACAACCGTCGTTGTGATGGCGGCTAATACAGCCCCTGCAACGATAAGCTTACGGTGGCGCGCTATGAAGCCGCTGCTGTGTGTTGATTGCATGTTCATAATTGTTCCTCAATTCCTGACTGAAAGCGGCATATCAGCGACTCCGCTTAGTGACTTCATTTATGAAAGTAACATAGTGGCTTTCATTATGCAAGCAACCCCTTCAAGATAAAAAACATGAAAAAAGGGCAGCGCCTAGGCGCTGCCCTTTTAACGTGGGGAATTTAAGTGTTTATTGGGTTTTAGTCGTTCTTGAACCCGCCGGTTTACTAGCAGGCATCACCGGCAGGTTCAAAGCGGCAAAGTGATCGCGCTTTTCTTTCTTTGCAGCTGGGCCCGCGCAAAATTCTGTATTGTCGAGCGTAATGGGATTTCCTGTCTTTTTATCGACGACGATGGGGCTCACAATGGTTTTAGTGCCGCTCTGGACGAATAGGGTGTCTATACCATCGGGCGAGAAATACTCATTACTCCAAGCCTGCATAGCCGCGATAACTGGCAGGAAAGCACGTCCGCTTTTTGTAAGAATATATTCATCTCTCGGAGGACGTTCACTGTATCGACGGCGTTCCAGCAAACCGGCCTCGGATAATGCAAGCAAACGCTTGCTTAAAGTATTCGAGGGGATGGAAAGGCTTTTCTGAAATTCATCAAAGCGCGTCATGCCACACATAGCGTCCCGCATGATGAGAATATTCCACCACTCACCAACCTGCTCCATGCCACGCGCAATAGAGCAATGGATTGTTGCACAACGTTTTTTTTCCATATTTATTGCTCCTGTTATTTCAGAATCTCGATGGCCAGCGCAATCCCCTGACCACCGCCGATGCAAAGGCTAACAATGCCACGGCTCAAACCGTCCCTCTGCATGGAATAAATTAAACGAGTCGTCAGCACAGCGCCAGTCGCACCGATAGGATGCCCATGTGCCACAGCGCCGCCGTAGACGTTCACATTTTCATCCGGCAGTCATTAGCTCCTTCATGACCGCAAGCGGAACCGCCGCATAAGCTTCGTTGATTTCAAATCGTTCGACTTCGGATAATTTCCAGCCCGCCCTCTCCAGAACAGATCTGATCGCGGGTGCTGGGGCAATACCGAATAGCTCTGGCGCGACAGCACTCACTGCATAGGCCTTCAGCCGGGCGAGCGGCTTCACGCTATACTCATTCGCAAATTTGCGGGTCATCACGAGTAAAGATGCTGCCCCACTATTAAGCCCGGGAGAGTTTCCCGCCGTCAGCGTGCCGTCCTGACGAAACACTGCCTTAAGCTTCGTAAGCTTATCCAGAGAAGTATCGGGGCGGTTCGCTTCATCCTTATCAAAAACGGTAGCACCGGTCTTTGCAGGGACATTTACCGCGACGATTTCACTTGTGAAATCACCATTTTCTTGCGCTCGCGCGAAGCGTTGCTGCGACCTAAACGCCCAGTTATCCTGCAGCTCTCGGCTGATTGCGTATTGAGAGATCAGGTCTTCCGTATGCCAGCCAGAATGTTTATCCGAGAAAGCATCGTGCAGCCCGTCCCGCAGCATACTGTCGTAAATGTACGCATCACCCATGCGGTAGCCCCAGCGGCCACCTGCCATCAGATAAGGCGCAAGATCCATATTTTCCATGCCGCCAGCTACAGCGGCATGGGTGGCACCTAAAGCGACATCCTGCGCGGCGCTAACGATGGCTTGAGCGCCAGACCCGCAAACACGGTTAACGGTCAGTGCAGGGGTGTCGACACTGAGGCCTCCGTGAATTGCGGCCTGCCGGGCTGGGTTCATTTTGTTTCCCGCCTGAATGACGTTCCCCATAACAACGCCGCCAATCGCGGCAACGTCAATGCCAGCGCGGCGAACCGTCTCACGAATGACGGCCGCGCCTAGTTCAACCACTGGCGTTTGCTTAAAGCTCCCATTATATGCCCCGATGGCGGTTCTGACCGGAGCCGCGAGAAGCACTTCAGACGTAAACATTTTGACCTCTCAATGCTTAGAACTTGGCAAACTCACGCTCAAGCTGCTTGGGGTTGCTCGACCAGAGCTGTGCCAGCTGAGCAGAGGTTTCATCCGGATATATATCTTCATCACCAGCCTCAATACCTTTGAGGATATTCGCAGCCGTGTCCGAGGCCTTCGCTTTCGGCATCGAGAGGCCTTTTGTCATGTCTGTCTCCGTCGGGCCAGGAAAGACACCAAACACGGCAGTACCTTGGGATTTCAGCTCCGTTCGCATGGACTGGATAGCTGAAAACAGAGCAGCTTTGGACGCGCAATAACCGCCCATCGCGGCAATGCTGGCTTTACCCAGAATTGAGCTGACGCTGACGATAGCACCGCCGCCATTCGCCTTGAGAACAGGCTGGAATGCACGGGATACCATGAGGGTTCCGATATAATTTACCGTGAGATCTTCCAGCAACGCCTCTGTGGAGGAGGTCAAAACGCTGCCGGCTGAAAGTACGCCGGCATTATTAATCAGGACATCAACATCCGAGGCCAGCTTGGCGGCGGCGCTGATTTGTTCAGCATTCGTAATATCCAGAGTTACAGGAACAACCCGAATGTCTTTGAAATCCGGAAGCTGGGCAATATTCCGTGCCGCTGCGTAAATCTTTTTTACGTTCAATTTCAAGGCCGCTTCAACGGTTTCTTTGCCAATACCGCGGCTCGCGCCGGTAATCAGAATGACTTTATTATCAAGTTTCATCGTATCTTCCTTGGTTCTTTGTGTTTATGATGAGTGACTTTCATAATTATAGTAACTTTCATAATGAAAGTCAATATGGTCTAGCTGCCCTGACTAAACCAAAACAAAGGCACTCTATATACGACAAAAAAATAAGCCCGATTGAATAACCGAGCTTGGTGCAGCGTTGAAATTTCAGGGTTATAAAAATCGTGTGCCTCGCAGGAGCCAAACCTGCGCAACTTTCGACACCAGCTTTTGAGTCTAGCGCGACATGCACTAACTTACTGTAATTAATGTAAGTTATAAACTCCGAATAAAGCATGTGCTAAAAAACGTGTTAAAAATACGCCCATAATTTCTGATTGGACGATTAATTTTACATCCCTGTTTTCGAAAATTAGGTGTCCATAGATTTTTTGGCTTATTAGCCCACCACTAGTTTTTGACTTAATCCAAAGTCGTCCGCGAGCGGGCGACTGTTAACACGGCCACCACGATTAGGAATGCGCCGAGCGCCAGCAAATCCGGCCTCATATCGGAAAGTACTTGATCCTTTAATAATGAGCCACGGATGATGCGCAGAAAATGAGTGATGGGAATAACTTCGCCTATTACCTGAGCCCACCGAGGGAGACCCGCAAACGGGAACATGAAGCCGGATAGAAACATTGAAGGCATCATATAGAACATCGATATCTGCATGGCTTGTAACTGGCTGCGAACCACTGTCGAGACGAGATAGCCAAGCGCAAGATTGCTAGTAATAAAAAGCACGATGCCGACTGCCAATGCAAACCATCCTGCACTCGTGTGGGCAAGCGGGATGGAAAACAGAATACGCGCAAGGGTAAGAACGACGAGGGTCTGCATGATGCCTACCGCGACATAGGGCAGCAGCTTTCCCACCATCACCTCGAAAGATGTCGCGGGCGTTGAAAGCAGGCTTTCCATGGTGCCGCGTTCGACTTCGCGCGTGACGGCCATAGCCGTCATCATCACCAATGTCATTGACAATATGAGCGCCAGCAAGCCCGGTACAATGTTGTAGGAGGTAATTTGTTCAGGGTTATAGAGCCTGTGCATCACAACCTCGAAAAGCGGGCTGCCCCCTTCCCGCGCGCCAGCGCCTTTTAATGAATTCTTGAGCGCCTCGCCCGGCAGTGCAGCAACCGCTGCGGCAACCCCGCCTGCGGCTGTGGGGTCGCTGGCATCGACCTCCGCCAAAATCTGCGCGCGGTCGCCCTTCAACACCCGCTGCGTGAAATCCGGCGGAATGGTAAGCGCCAGAAGTATCTTGCCGCGCCGCATCAGGCTATCCATCTCGGTTTCTGAAGTCGGCAGGTATTTCACGTCTACATAAGTTGTCCTCTCCAGCGTCGCGACGACGGCATTGGCGATGCTGCTATGGTCGTGTGAAATAACCGCTGCGGGCAGATGTCGCGGATCCGTGTTAATCGCATAACCGAACAGCAGCAACTGCATTAGCGGCATGACAAGGATCATGGCATAGGTTATGCGGTCGCGGCGCAACTGCGTAAATTCCTTGACCATGACAGCGGAGATGCGGGTAAACGAAATGTTCTTCATCAGGAGGCGTACCGATCATCCGTTGTGCGGCCCATCAGCTGGATAAACACATCCTCCAGCGAGGGCGTGACTTCCGTCCATTCATATGGCGCGTGGCGGTAGGGTTGAATGGCTTGTTCCAGTGCCGCTTTTTCGGTGCCACTGATATGCACGGCAGCGCCAAAAGCGGAGGCGCTAAGCACGCCTTCCTTGCTATCCAGCTCATGCGCGACTTTGCCAATGTCCGGCCCCTTGCCATTGAACGTGACAAGGCCGGATTTTGAAATAATCTCCTGTGCGGTGCCGCGCGCAATCAGCTTTCCATGCAAAATATAACCGATATCATGGCATCGCTCCGCCTCGTCCATATAATGCGTCGAAACGAGTACAGTCAGGCCGCCTTCGGCAAGCGTATGAATCTCGTCCCAGAATTCACGCCGGGCCTTTGGGTCAACCCCGGCGGTTGGTTCATCCAGCAGAAGCAGCTTCGGTCCGTGCAGCGTGGCTGCCGCCAGCGCAAGACGCTGTTTCCATCCGCCGGAGAGTGCGCCCGCCAGCTGCCCGCGCCGGTCCTGCAGACCAAGACGCTCAAGCGCCTTATCGACACGCCCCTGCCTATCGTCGAGTTCATAGACACGGGCGATAAAAGCAAGGTTTTCCTCAATCGTCATATCTTCATAAAGAGAAAAGCGCTGCGTCATATACCCGGTCTGGCGCTTGATAGCATCAGTCTGTGTGCGGAAGTCCATTCCCAGCACTTCGCCTTCACCGCTATCCGGTGTCAACAGGCCGCAGATAAGCCGCAGCGTTGTTGTTTTACCCGCACCGTTCGGGCCTAGAAATCCCGTAATGCGGCCTTCTTCGACGCGAATGGAAACATCGCGGACGACCTGTTTATCGCCAAAACTTTTATTGAGATGTTTAACGTCGATTGCGGCAGTCATTTTTTCGACTGGCCTTCCGCATCCGGCGTCACATCAATGGGCTGTCCGGGGACAAGGGCTAGCGGGTCAGACGGCAAGGCTTCCACGAGAAAAACAAGTTTCTGGCGGGCATCCAGGCTGTAAATAACCGGTGGTGTATATTCGGGTGCATTCGCAATAAATTCAACCTCTGCCGTCATGGCGGCAGCGCAGCCGTCGCAAGAAATCGATACCTTGCGGCCCGGTTTATATTCGTTAACCAGCGACTGCGGAATATAAAACCGCACCTTCACCTGCCCATCGGGCACAATGGAAACGATTGGTGAATTGGCTGGCACACTTTCACCGGGCTTGAACATGACGTCTTCCACCCTGCCCGCGCTGGGCGATGGCGGAGACAAATCATCCAGCTGACGCTGTGCCGTCGTCAGACCAGCCTGCGACTGTGCCAGTTGCGCTTTGGCGGCGTTCACGGCGGCGGTTGCCGCCTCGACTTGCGTGCGCGCTGAGTCACTTTTGCGGGCAGCGTTATCGTAAGCGGCCTGCGCCTCGTCAATGTCAAGCTGCGCTACGGCACCTTTCTTTTCGTTTTGCGCAGCGGTCATCCGTTGCAACTGGGCGGCGTAACGCGCCGTGTCTGCCTCAGCTGCCGCAAGGTCGGCGCGGGACTTTTCAAATGCAGAACGCTGCTGTTCAACCTGCGCCTCACTGGCGGTGATGACAGCACGGGCTTGATCTGCTTCCGCAGAGCGAACCGTTGGATCCACCTTGAACAGCGCATCCCCCGCCGTCACGCGTTGCCCGCGATGTACCGCGACACTGGTCAGCGTGCCAGCAATGGGGGAAGACATGTAGATGTCGTCACTAATGACATAGCCGGTAAATACCTGTGGCAGGCTGTCATTATGCTTGGAAAAATAAATCCAGCCGCCGGCCCCTACCAGCAGCAACACGCCAGCGATCACCGCAATACGCACCGGAAACTTTGATTCTTTTTGCGGTGCTTTATTTTCCTTTGCCACGTGCGACTCCTTTATCAGCATTCGTTTCACCCCATCCGCCGCCAAGGGCCTTATAAAAGGCAATCAGGTCCTGCGCCGCATCGCCTTCTGCTCCAGCCAAAGCCTCGCGTGCCGTCAGATGCGTGCGGTTAGAGTCAAGAACCTCGATATAGCCAATCAACCCGTGGCGGTAACGCACGCCCGTCGTGTCTGCTGCGTCCTTGGCTGCGCGCTCCGTCGTCCGCAGGCGGTCAATGCGCCGCCGGTCTGCGCCCAGTCGCGTCAAGGCATCTTCGACGTCTTTTAACGCTGTCAGAACACTCGCCTGATACGCCAGCAGCGCTTCCTGATTTTGCGCTTCACGCAGGCGCACATTTGCATGACTTGCATCACGGCCCAACAGCGGCAATGAAATATTGCCAGCGCCGTTGGCTGAGATACTGTCGCTTTCGACCAGCGTGGAAAGCGACCGGGATGCCAGTTGCAAAGCACCCGTCAGGCTGAACTTCGGATATAAGTCCGCCGTTGCAACGCCGATATCCGCAGAAGATGCCGCCAGTTTACGTTCCGCCGCGCGAATGTCCGGGCGGCGCTGCAGAAGTTCCGAAGGCAAGCCCAGCGGCACGTTGATATATTTCGCGGCATGTACGGAAGGCTTTGAAAGCTCTACCTCGAGTGCGGTTGGCGGGAGCCCGAGAAGTGTGCCAAGAGCATGCACACGCGTGTCGGCCTGCGCTATCAGGTCTTCGCGTTCGGCGGCGATCTGGCCTATATCGGCTTGCTGACGGCGTTCATCCAGCGTTGTGACAAGCCCATTTATGGCCCTGACTTTAACAACATCCAGTTGTTCACGGCTTGCCGCCAGTGTCTCGTCGGTAATTTTAATGCGACGCTGCAATGTGCGGTATTGCTGATAATTCTTGGCCACCTCGGCGCATAGAATGACGGCGGCATCGCGCTGCGACCATAGTGCGGCATCCGTCCGCGCCGCCGCTGCTTCATTCGCCCGGCGTTGCCCCCCAAAAAGGTCAATCTCCCATGATGCATCGAAGCCGGTCTGGTAGGTCTTGAAATGCTCCCCCGCAAGGCCAATGCCAGCACCGCCACCGCCTCCCCCGCCGCCGCCTCCAAGATTGGCAAGGGCCGAGGGCAGTGAATTTTTGCTGAGCTTGGATTCACTTTCTTGGGCACTGACAGACAGTGAAGGGCCGCCATCCGCACGGGTGGCTTGTTCCTGTGCGCGGGCCTGCGCGATGCGCGCGACAGCCTGCTGTACGTCAAGATTTCCACTTTGCGCGCGGTCAATCAAGTCATCCAGCTCAGGGTCTTTAAATGCTTTCCACCACTGGCTCATATCTCCGCTGGCAGCGTCGCTCGCGCTGAATGTGGCAGGCAGGCCAATATCCGGCGCTTTATAGGTTGGCCCCACAGTGCATGCGGCAAGCATGAGAAATGGAAGAATGAATCCGGCTTTCGATCTTTTCATTCCAATATCATCTTCCCTATTGACCGGCCGGTCAATAGGGAAGATGATATATAATATGACGAAAACGAGCGCCGCCAGATCATCTTCAAAATCACGCACGCCAAAACCCCGCCAGCGTCGCAAAGACGCGCGCCCCGGGGAAATTGTCGCCGCCGCATTAGAGCTTTTTGCCGAGCAAGGCTTTGGCGCAACGAAAATCGAGGATGTTGCCAAGCGTGCGGGTGTCGCCAAGGGTACGCTGTTCGTTTATTTTGCCAGCAAGAATGAATTATTCCGCGCGGTTGCAAAGCACGCCCTCGCCAGTAACTTCGGCAAGCTGCAACAAAAACCGGCGGATTTCGACCGTCCCTTAAAGGAATTAATCCCCTTGCTTTTATCCCGCGCCGCCCTTGCCGGCGAAAGCGGCATACCGGGCATCGCGCGGATGATCATCACAGAGTCCCGGGCATTTCCGGACCTTGCCGCTGTCTGGCATGACGAAGTTGCATCCAAGATTTTTGGAATAGTAACCGCCGCAATAATGCGCGCGCAAAAACGCGGCGAAATTAAACCCGGTGACGCAAATCTTTACGCGTTTTCGATTATGGGGCCGATGATGGCGGCTTTATTGTTCAGAGAAGTATTCAAAGGTACTGACGCTACAATACCAGACCTCAAACGACTTTCCGAGCAACACGCCGAAACAATTCTAGGTGGATTGCTTGTATCTTGAAAATTATTCGTTTTCAAGAATTAAGGCAGATTGCAAAAAATCCAAACCTAGTTATAGATGTAAATCTATCCGCTCTAATAGCTACCAGTAAGGGTAATAGTTAGCGTTTAGGTTTTAACACAATCAAGTTTGACTTTATTAAAGCCGTCAGAGGTTCCATCTGGCCGAAGAAAGAGCTTTTGGTGCTTTGCAATATCTTCTCCGCAGCAGCGTTTTCCCATTTTACAATCAATCCCAGCGGCCCCGCCAGAAGATTGATAAGCTCGCGTTGAACCCTGCCATTCCCCTCCTTGAACGGATTTTCGATTTTTTTTGATTTAGCGCCTTTACAGGATCAATTTTTTTCAATAGCTGGTGCGCTATTGTCATTGTTGAGTTTCAAAATAAATAAACTGAAAAAATGGTGCAGGCGGGGGGACTTGAACCCCCACGGGCTTGCGCCCCGCAGATTTTAAGTCTGCTGCGTATACCGTTCCGCCACGCCTGCCGATGCTGCCGTTGTGGTTAAACGGAGCCTTAAAATTTCATGTGGGATTATACATGATGCCGCAGGGTCATCAAGCGGTTTAGGCCAGGTCCTGTTCGCGCTTTATATCGTCCATCAGGCCGGAAAAATCGGCGGTGAGGCCCTTTAAATCTTCGGGCGACAGGGGCTTGCCGGTACCGCCGGCGGCTTTGATAAGCTGCTGGATATCCAGCAGGGCGCCAACGGCGATTTCGACCGTAACGACATCTTCATCGGCATCGTAATCGAGCAATTCCATGGTTATAGCTACCCCCTTGCTTTTACTGGATTATAATACCATTTTAGAGGGAACGTCGCAGTTAAATTCCAATTAAAAATCAAGGGCTTGGATTGTTCACCAACGAAACCGTCAAAAAGAAAGGCCACGAGGTCATCCTGGAATTCGTGAAAACGTTGCCGGGCATGCCGGGCGTTTACCGCATGATCAGCGTCAGCGGCGATATTCTGTATGTCGGCAAAGCCAAGAACCTGAAGAAACGCGTCACCAACTATACCCAGCCGCAAAAAAACAGCGGGCGCATCCAGCGGATGATTGCGCAGACGGTGACGATGGAATTCACCACCACACATACCGAGGCCGAAGCCCTGCTGCTGGAAGCCAACCTGATTAAAAAGCTGAAGCCCCGCTATAACATTCTGCTGCGCGACGATAAATCATTCCCCTACATTCAAATCACCGACCATGATTACCCGCAGGTTACAAAGCACCGCGGCGCGAAGGAGGGCAAAAGCGAATACTTTGGCCCCTTCGCCTCCGGCTACGCGGTGAATGAAACACTGGCGGTGCTGCAGCGCGCCTTTATGCTGCGCAATTGCTCCGACAATATTTTTGCGCTGCGCACCCGCCCCTGCCTGCAGTTCCACATTCGTCGCTGCACCGCGCCCTGCGTGCAGCGCGTGACGCACCAGCAATACCTTGAACAGGTTGACCTTGCGCGCCAGTTCCTGAAGGGCAAAAGCCGCGCCATTCAGGAAGACTTTGCCGAAAAAATGCAGCAGGCAAGTGCGGAGATGGACTATGAATCCGCTGCCGGCTACCGCGACCGCATTCGCGCCCTGACGCAAATCCAGCAGCACCAGGTCGTCAACGTGGAAGGCATTGGCGATGCCGACCTGCACGTGCTGCAGCAGGACCACGGGCAAAGCTGCATTCAGGTGTTCTTTTTCCGCGCGGGGCAGAACTACGGCAACCGTTCCTACTTCCCGCGGCACGAGAAGGATGAATTGCCGGAGGATATTCTTTCCGCCTTCATCGCGCAGTTCTACACCACAAGGCCCGTGCCGGAAGAAATCATCGTCAACCATGCTGTGGTGGCGCAGGATATTATCGAGGAAGCCTTGCGCATTAAAACCGGCCACAAGGTCGGCATCTTCATCCCCCAGCGCGGGCCGAAGCGCGAGCTGGTGCTGATGGCGGAGAAAAACGCGCGCGAAGCCCTTGCCCGCCGCATGGCGACGGAATCATCGGCGGAGCAGATATTTGAAAAACTCGGCGATATATTCGGCATGGAAGACACGCCCGAGCGCATCGAGATTTACGATAACAGCCACATTTCCGGCACCCATGCCCTTGGCGCCATGGTGGTGGCAACGACGGAAGGCTTCCAGAAAAATTCGTACCGCAAGTTCAACATGAAAGAACAGGTCGCCCCCGGCGACGATTACGGCATGATGCGCGAAACACTGTCGCGCCGCTTCAAGGCGCTGCTGAAGGACGAAGCGGACGGCAATACCGCCAACTGGCCCGATTTAATGCTGATTGACGGCGGCCAGGGGCAGCTTAGCGCCGTATTGCAGGTCATGCAGGAACTGGGCGTGAACGGCGTGACCGTGGTGGCGATTGCAAAAGGCCCCGACCGCAACGCCGGGCGGGAGCGCTTTTTTATGCCAGGCCGCGAACCCTTCGACATGGAACAGGGCGACCCCGTTTTATACTACCTGCAGCGGCTGCGCGACGAAGCGCACCGATTCGCCATTACCTCCCACCGCGCGCGCCGGTCACGCGCCATCAGCCAGAACCCGCTGGATGAAGTGCCAGGCATTGGCGGAAAGCGCAAAAAGGCGCTCCTGCTCCATTTCGGCTCCGCGAAAGCAGTTGCAGAGGCAGGGGTGGCTGATTTACAAAAGGTAGCGGGCATCAGCAAAGCAGTGGCCGAAGCCATTTACGGCTTCTTCCACGAGAAAGAGGACTAGATGAAACTCCCCAAGTTGAACTATCCGAAGGGTCTTTTCAGCATCCCCAACCTGCTGTGCTTTTATCGCGCCGCTTACCTGCCTGTCATGATCGCACTGTCGTATGCCGACAGCGCATGGCGGACAGACGGTATTTCATGGCCCGCCTGGACCAACCTTTTCCTATTCGCCCTCGCCGGTCTTTCCGACTTCCTCGACGGCATCATCGCACGCGCCCTCGGACAGACAACGCTGCTGGGCAAGTTCCTTGATTCCTCGACAGACAAACTGGTGGTGGGCGTGGCGTTGATGTGCCTTGTCGCCTTCCACCAGCTGGAAGGCATCTGGCTGGTCTTCGCCATTGTCATTTACATGCGCGAAATTTTGATTGCCGGCGTGCGCGAATTCATGGGGCTTTACAACGTCGTCGTCCATATCTCCAAAATGGGCAAATGGAAGCTAACGGTGCAGATGTTCTCGATCGGTTTCCTGATCGTCGGGGATTACGGCGACGCGCTGGTGCCGCACACCATGGCTGTCGGCAAATTCTTCTTCCTTATCGCAACGCTGCTAACCGTCTGGTCCGGCTGGGAATATATGCGCGAGGCATGGAAGACAATCCAGAAAATGGACGCCGCGGAAGCGAAGATTTAATCTAAAGCCACTTTAGCTTGAAATAACTGCCCCTTCAGCATCCGGCACGGGCGGCTTGCGCCTTGTCTCGCTCAAGATGAGGTAAAGCCCGAGGCCAATAATGCAGCACGCGCCAATAATGGTGCGTGTTTCCGGCATTTCATTGAACAGGAAGTACCCCAGCAGCGCGCCCCATACAATCTGCGTATAGTGGAACGGTGCAACGACCGACGCCGACGGCGCGTTCTGGAACGCGTAGGCGATGCAGGTAACGCTGATTGCGCCCAGCACCCCCATCATAAAGAACAGCCCCCATTCATACATAGTGGGCCAGATAAAGTGCGACGGCAGGTACGGCAGCGAAATGCACACCCCCATGAAGGAGCCCATGCTGATAATCATGGTGCGGCTTTCCTTCGGCCCCAGCGACCGCATGACGACCATGGAGCAGGAATAAAGAAACGCGCCGATAAGAACATACAGTGCATATTTATCCAGCAGCCCGCTGCCAGGCGGGAACATGCCCATGATAACGGCAAACCCGGCAAGGATGACCAGCACGCGCCGCAGCTCCAGCTTTTCCTTCAAAAACACCGCCGCCAGCAAGGCGACCCAGAAGGGCGATGTGAAAACCAGCGTATAAAAGGTGGTGAGCTTGATGTGCGGCATGGCCGCCGTGTTGAGCAGCGACACGCCAACCGACAGCAGTGCGCGAATAAGCACCCACATGGGCTTTTGCATTTTAAAGGCCGCCTTGCCCTGCCGCACCGCGCCCGACAGGCACATGCAGGCGATGATAACACAGCCGTTGGTCACGATGATTTGCGAAAAATGGAAGCCGCGCAGGGTCAGCATTTTAAGGGCGGCGTCGCCGATGTTGAAGTACGCGTAGGCAACCGCTGTAAGCAGCATGGCGATAAGCGTATTCTTGCGAAGCCCGGCAGATGAGGCCGGGGATAGTGCCAGGGATGGTGCCGCGGTCATTTTACTTTTTCTTCTTTTTCTGATGGTTCTTTTTCGGCGCCGCAGCCACTTCAGACACATTCTCCGGGCCAAAAGAATGCGGCAGCAGATCGGCGAAGGCATGGGCTTCTCCCAGGCTTCCGTCTTTCCACATGGAATAGACAATCGCGCCATCTTCCGCAAATTCGCGGATGCGCTGGCGGCAGTCGCCGCACGGCGTGCAGAGGTATTTCATGGTCGGGCCGACGACAACGACGGCCTTTATTTTGCGCCCGCCCGCCGAACACATGGCGGAAATAGCGGAAGCTTCGGCGCAAACGCCCTTGTAATGCGCAACTTCCACGTTGGAACCTGCGAAAATTTTCCCGCCTTCGGTCAAAATCGCCGCGCCCACGGGGTGGTTGGAATACGGGCAATAGGCGTTATCACGCGCCGTTGCCGCCAGTTTTGCCATCTTCTTCAATTGTGCGGATGATAAGGCTTTCATGCCGCGATGCGGAGCTTCACCAGCTCCTCCTTCACGTTCGCCGTGTCCTGCACGGTCATGGCGCCATGCAGCGTTTCGGCCATGCGCTGCCACGATGCTTCATCCTTCGCGTGAATGGTCGCAAGCGGGCGTGCGCCCGTTCCGGCTTCATCGCCGATCTGCGCCACGTTGGTAAGGCCGACCGCGTGGTCAATGCCGTCCATCGGCCTGGCGCGGCCGCCGCCCATTTCGACGATGCCGATGCCCACCATACGCGCATCCACCGCCGCCACGCGGCCCCTGGCTGCGGGGAAGAAATCACGCACCACCGGCGCTGGCTTCAAATAGCTTTGCGGTTTTTCCATGAAATCGGCGGGGCCGCCAAGGTCTTTGACCATGCGGGCAAAATGTTCCGCAGCCTTGCCGTTGTGAATGACGGTGTCAATTTTGGCGCGCGCATCGGGAATGTCTTTGGCGAGGTTGCCCAGCACCAGCAGCTCGGCGGTGAGCGCGGTGTTTACTTCGTGCAGGCGCTTATCCATGTTTTTGCCCTGCAGGTATTCAACCGCTTCCAGCACTTCAACCGCATTGCCTGCCGTGCGGCCAAGGACCTGGTTCATGTCCGTCAGCAGGCCGACGGTGGGCAGGCCCGCGCCGTTCGCAACGCTGACGATGCTTTCGGCCAGGGCCTTTGCATCATCATACTTCTGCATAAACGCGCCGGTGCCAAATTTAACATCCATGACAAGGCCGGAGAGCCCTGCCGCAAGTTTTTTCGACAAAATGGAAGCGGTGATCAAATCCAGCGATTCAACCGTGCCAGTCACATCGCGGATGGCGTACATGGTGCGGTCTGCGGGCGCAAGATCCGGCGTGGCGCCGATGATGGCGCAACCGGCACTGCGCACAACCTTGCGGAACAGCGCAACATCCGGCTGTGACACGTAGCCCGGAATAGCATCCATTTTATCGAGCGTGCCGCCCGTGTGGCCAAGCCCGCGGCCCGACAGCATGGGCACGAAGCCGCCCAGCGCCGCCACGATAGGCGCCAGCATAAGGCTGACTTTGTCGCCAATGCCGCCGGTCGAATGTTTATCAAGAATAGGACCCGGCAATTTTTCCTGCGCCCATTCCATGACGGTGCCGGACCGTGCCATGGCCAGCGTCAGCGCCACGCGCTCCGGCATGGTCATGCCTTTCAGCAAAACAGCCATGCAAAAAGCGGCAACCTGCCCTTCGCTGACGGCCTTTGCGGGAATGCCGTTGATGAATTGCGTAATCTCGCCCTCGGCCAGCGTCTGGCCGTCGCGTTTCTTGCGGATAATTTCCTGGGCGAGCATGAAAACCTCGAATAAAATATACATGAGAGTCTATTGCAAATGACGCAAATTAAGCCACAATAAATTCAACAATACTTTGCAATGTTGCCGGGGCTACACAAGCCCCCGGCGGCTTCCGTCTTGATGTAAATACAATATGAAAAACAAGGAACCTGCCATGACAAAAAAATCCCCCATCACGGTTGCCCACGGCGACGGCATTGGCCCGGAAATCATGGCAGTCACGCTGGACGTGCTGAAGGCCGCCGGCGCAGAGCTGGAAATTGAAACCATCGAGATTGGCGAAAAAGTTTATAAACGCGGCGTTGTTTCCGGCATTGAAGATTCCTCGTGGGAATCGCTCAACCGCACGAAATGCTTTTTGAAGGCGCCCATCACCACCCCGCAGGGCGGCGGCTTTAAAAGCCTGAACGTTACCGTGCGCAAATCCATGGCGCTGTTTGCCAACGTGCGCCCCTGCGTTTCCTATCACCCCTACGTGCGCACCACCCAGCCCACGATGGACATGGTGATTGTGCGGGAGAACGAGGAAGACCTGTACGCCGGCATCGAATACCAGCAGACCGACAACGTGGTGCAGTGCCTGAAGCTGATTTCATCAACGGGTTCCGAGCGCATTATCCGCTACGCGTTTGAATTTGCGCGCGCCAACCAGCGCAAAAAAGTCACCTGCATCTCCAAAGACAACATCATGAAGATGACGGATGGCCTGTTCCACAAAACCTTCGACCGCATTGCAAAAGAATACCCCGGCATTGAAACCAACCACATGATTGTGGACATCGGCGCCGCCAAAATCGCCGCATCCCCCCATATTTTTGACGTGGTGGTGACGGAAAACCTGTACGGCGATATTATTTCCGACATCGCGGCGGAAGTTTCCGGCTCCGTCGGCCTGTGCGGCTCCTCCAACATCGGCCAGCATGGGGCGATGTTTGAAGCTATTCACGGCTCCGCGCCCGATATTTCCGGCAAGGGCATTGCCAACCCGTCAGGGCTTCTCAACGCCGCTGTCATGATGCTGCAGCACCTTGGCCAGACCAAGGTTGCCGAAACCATCCAGAACGCGTGGCTGAAAACGATTGAAGACGGCGTGCATACCGGCGATATTTTTAACCCGCAGCTCAGCACCCGCCGCGCCAGCACCTCGGAATTCGGCGCGGCAGTCATTGAACGCCTCGGCCAGCTGCCGACCAAGTTCAAGCCGGTCGCCTTTGGTGAATCCGATGTGCCGCACATCCAGATGCCCGACATCAAGTTGCCCAAACCCGCCGCGAAAAAGCTGGAAGGTGTTGATATTTTCCTCGACTGGCGCGACAAGGGCGCGGTGGAAGTACTGGCGACGGAGCTGAAGGCGCTGACCAACGCGCTGAAGCTGTCCTCCATCGACAGCCGCGGCCTGCTGGTCTGGCCTGCATCCAAGGCGAAGGCGGAAATGGGCGACCATTGGCGCTGCCGCTTCACCGCCGCAAACGATGCATCCCCCGTGACGCACGACCAGATCATTCGCCTGCTCGACGCGATCCAGAAATCCGGCCTTGATTTCATCAAGACTGAAAACCTGTACAGCTTTGACGGCGTGCGCGCCTATACGGTGGCGCAGGGCCAATAAGAAAGGGCGAGGAACTCCGTTGCGCCTTCCGTCACGTATTGGCCTGATCGGCGATGTGCATGCCGAGCATATTCTGCTGCAGCGCGCGGTGGATAAGCTCAAATCACGCGGCATTACGCAATTTCTTTGCACCGGCGACGTTGTGGATGGCATCCCCAACGGCGGCGGGGATATTGATGCGTGCTGCGACATTCTGCGCGCCGAAAATATTCCCACCGTCAGCGGCAATCATGAACGCTGGGTCATCCGCGATGGCAAGCCGTGGAACGACTTGACGGATGTTGATAAACTGCGGCCCGATACCGTGACGTGGCTGAACGACCTGCGCACGAGCATTAAGTTCGAAACACCCGCAGGTGGCCTGCTGCTGTGCCACGGCATGGGCGATAACGACATGACCCGCTTCATGCCCGATGCGCCGGATGCCGAAATGGAAGGCGACCCCGATGTGCAGGCCGTGCTGGCGGATAACGGCGTCAGCTACGTCATCAACGGCCATAGCCACCGCCGCATGCTCCGCCGCCTCAAGCACCTCACCATCCTCAACGTCGGCACCCTTTACCGCACGCACGACGCCTGCTTTGCCGAGCTAGACCTCGCCAATAAAACCGTCACCTATTTCGATTTTGTGGATAGTGATGTACGGCAGGAAACGACGCTGCAGCTGCCTTAAACCAACCTAGCCGATATGCGGAACCGTCAGCTCGTTCTGGCGGCAGGCGGCGGCGACGGTATTGCCGAGCAGGCAGGCGATGGTCATGGGGCCTGCACCGCCGGGAACGGGGGTGATATGGCCCGCAACCTTGGAAACATCATCAAAGTCAACGTCGCCTGTGATTTTGCCGTCATCCATGCGGTTGATGCCAACATCGATAACGATGGCGCCAGGCTTCACCCAGTCTTTTTTCACCAGGTGCGCCTTGCCGACGGCGACGACAAGAATATCCGCCTCTCGCGCGACATGGGCAATATTCGGCGTGCGGGAATGGCAGGTGGTAACCGTGCAGTTTTCGCGCAGCAGCAGTTGCGCCACCGGCTTGCCGACAAGGTGCGAGCGGCCGATGACAACGGCATGCAAACCGGTCAGGTTCTGCACAACGGACTTGATCAGGATAATGCAGCCCATCGGCGTGCAGGGGACGAGGCCCGGCATATCGGCCATTAAACGGCCCATATTTTCAATGTGCAGGCCGTCAACATCCTTCAGCGGGTCGATGGCCTTTAACACGGTGGCGCTGTCGATCTGTTTCGGCAGCGGCATTTGCACCAGAATGCCGTTCACTTTGGCATCAAGGTTCAGCTTTTGCACCAGCTTCAGCACTTCATCCTGCGAGGCGCTTTTGGGCAGGCGATGCACATAGCTGCGCATGCCCGCTTCTTTTGCGGCTTTTTCCTTGTTATTGACGTAGATGCCGCTTGCGGGGTCATCCCCCACCAGCACAACCGCAAGGCCGGGCATGATTTTATGGTCGGACACCAGCACATCCACATGGCGCTTGATGGATTCACGGAGCTTTTTGGCGATGGCCTTGCCGTCGATGATGTCGGCGTGTTCTTTTTCGGTTTTCTTTTGTGCCATCGTCATCTTTTAACCCCCGTTATGAATTGAAGTTTATTGCAGCCCGGCTGCTATAGAAACCAGCAGCCTTTGCAGGCCGTAAATGCCAAAAATAATCACCATCGGCGTAATATCAACCCCGCCCAGCGGCGGAATGATTTTGCGCAGGCGCAGCACCAGCGGATTGGTGATGACGTTTAAAAACTGGCAGAGCTTGTAAACCCACTTGTTGCGGGTATTGAGGACGTCGAAAACCACCAGCCAGCTGACCACAACGGTGGCAATGATGACCCAGAAATAAGCATCCAGCAGCAGCAGTAAAACGGTAATCAGCAAGTTCATCATGTCAAAACACCCTATTTACCTGAAAGTATCGCGCCGCCCCTTGTGCTGCAAGCGCGGATTTAGCAAAATCAACCTGTTAAAACGGCTGTCTGACAGCAAAAACCCGCTGATTTAACAGATAGTTAATTTACTTCGTCGTAAAATTGGCAACAGGCCTTTCAACCGTTCAGGAAAACCGGCATGCACAGCCCCGCCCGCGTCTCCCTTTTTGTCGCCACCCTCGCCTTGATGACCGCCGCCGCGCAGCCCGCAGCCGCTGAAGGCCTGGTGCTGAAGTTTCATGAAACGCAAACCATAACGAGCATGACCCCCAACAAATACCAGATGCCGGGGAAAAAGATGCAGATGACGACGGATACCGCAACCGTCGATAACCACTACGTTGTCACGCTGGCGCCGGACAGCCTCAGCATTGCCGTGGGCGATAATACGGATTTATACGATTTTGCGACGAAGCGTTACTACCGCATACAGAACGACAAAAAAACGTTTTCATCCTATCCTCTGCACGCATTGCCGCTGTACCGCCACGCCCTGAAAGAACGCACGGTGCCGGATGCTGTGAATTACGAAACCGTCACCCAGACAGCCATCTTCGTCAAAGTTCCGACCGGTATCACGCAGGATCTCAACCCTATCAGCCTTGACCTCGACAGCATTTATGGCTCTGTCAGCGATACGACGACCAGCGATATCATTACAGCGGCGACAGCCAACGGCAAAACCGCATTCACCAGTAAATACGGCGCTCTGGCCAGCTTCGGCCTTTCCGATACCGCCGTGCCGGAACCGCTGCAGAAAACCTATGCCCGCTTCCTGTCCTACGGCCCGCTGCTGCACCCGAAGGTTGAGACCGCCATGAACAGCGGCGCAAAAGTTTTCGCCGCGCTTGATTACGCGATCAACAATCATCAGGGCAAAAAAATTGCCTCGACATGGGCGCTTGAAGGCACGGCCCCTGCGGCTGAGGCGCCGAAGCTGCCCACCGGTTACACGCAGGTTTATAACGCCGACGCGGATATCAACGGCGCCTTCGTCACCAGCCAGCAACCGGGACCGACGGCGGATAATTTCGCCGTTAGAATTCAAGGCTACGTTGCGCAAAGCGACAGCATGCACGCCGTATTGTCGCTGCAGGAAATGTTCGACAGCCTGCCAAAAGAGCTCACCGACCAGAAAAAATATTTGACCGACCAGGTGCTGCGCGCCGCCAATGAGCTGGAGACGCAGAAGGTGCAGCAGATTTTGACTATTCCGCAAATAACCCTCGCCGCCGCGCAAAAAGCGCAGGAAACCCTGAAGGCCGCCAAACCACGCGCGAAAGACTATGGCTACTTTCTCGATATTTACCGCGCCCGCGCCATACGGCAGGAACTGCGCCTAACAAAAATGGATGACAAGCGCTTTACCCTTTCCGTGCTCATGGACAGCAATGCACTGGTGGCCAACCCGTGGCTCGCCACCGCCTATGCCGACCTTGGCGATGCGCAGTTTGAAGCCGCCGACGGCCTTTTTGCCTGGACCTGCTGGGAACAAGCCGTGCGCCTGAAGCCCGACTTGCCCGCGGCGAAGGTTATGACCATGCAAAAAGCCAAGGCTGAGAAAGACTTCCCAGAATATTTCTGAGCGATTGACCGTTAAAACAGACGTTATACTTGAATATGCTTGATTATCCGCAGCGCGGCGTGCAGCATAAAGCCCGTATTTTATGGAGGAATCATGGCTGACAAAGAAAACCTTGCCTATCTTGAACTCAAAGACGGCAAAGTGACCATCGAACTACGCCCCGACCTTGCGCCCAAGCATGTCGCGCGCATTAAAGAACTTATCGGTGAAGGCTATTACGACGGCCTTAAATTTCACCGCGTCATTCCGGGCTTTATGGCGCAGACCGGCTGCCCCGAAGGCACCGGCTACGGCGGTTCGGGCAAAAAACTGCCTGCCGAATTTACCGACACGCCCTTCAAGCGCGGCACGCTCGGCATGGCGCGCGCGATGGACCCGAACAGCGGCGATACGCAGTTCTTCATCACCTTCGGCGAAACGCCGCACCTTGACGGCGACTATACCGTCTGGGGCCAGGTGATCGAGAACGTCGACCTGATCGACAACATCGCCAAGGGCGAACCGCCCCGTACGCCTGACAAAATCGTGAAATTCTCGCTCGCTTAAAATACGTAAGCGATATTTGCGGAGATATTTTTAGATACTGCCAACCCAAAAGGAAAACAAACATGAAACAACTGCTTCTTTCCCTTGCCCTGGTGCTGTGCCTTGGCATTGGCGCCGCCACCGCGCAGACGTCCGACCCTGAAAACACGCTTTACCTGACGCTGAAAGATGGCAAAGTCGTCATCCGCCTGCGTCCTGACCTTGCGCCCGCACACGTTGCGCGCATTAAAGAACTGACCCGCAAGGGCTTCTATGACGGCCTCGTCTTCCACCGCGTGATTGACGGCTTCATGGCGCAAACCGGCGACCCCACCGGCACCGGCCGCGGCGGTTCGGGCCAGAACATCAAGGCTGAATTCAGCTCCGCCCACTTCGCCCGCGGCGTCGTTGGCATGGCCCGCGCCAGCGACCCCGACAGCGCGGACAGCCAGTTCTTCATCATGTTCGCAGACAACAGCAGCCTTGACGGCCAGTACACCGTCTGGGGCGAAGTCACCTCCGGCATGGAATTTGTCGACAACATCACCCGCGGCGAGCCGCCCGTGAGCCCCGACAAAATCGTTAAAATGCAGGTCGCCGCTGATGCCGATAAAGCAGCAGCACCGACCCCGACTGCACCTGCCCCGGCAGCTGCCGACGGCAAATAATCCCCTTTAAACGGGCTGCATAAGCCTGATTTTCAAGGTTCACAGGGCTCCAGGTCTGATATAGACTTGGAGCCCTGATTATTTCTGCAAGACAGCTGGAGAAAACTATGAAAATTCTGGTCGCCGTAAAGCGCGTCGTCGATTACAACGTCAAGGTCCGCGTTAAAAGCGACCATACGGGCGTCGAGCTTGCCAACGTCAAAATGTCGATGAACCCCTTCTGCGAAATCGCCGTGGAAGAAGCGGTGCGGCTGAAGGAAAAAGGCGTCGCCAGCGAAATCATCGTCGTCTCCATCGGGCCCGCGCAGGCGCAGGAAACCATTCGCACCGCTCTTGCCATGGGCGCGGACCGCGGCATTCTTGTGACCGCCGATAATGCGGAACCCCTCGCGATTGCAAAAATTTTGCAGGCGCTGGTGAAGAAGGAAACGCCGGATCTCGTCATCCTCGGCAAGCAGTCGATTGACGGTGACAATAACCAGACAGGCCAGATGCTTTCCGCCCTGCTCGGCTGGAGCCAAGGCACCTTTGCCTCCAAGCTTGAAAAGACGGATGCCGGCTTCAGCATCACCCGCGAAATTGACGGCGGCCTTGAAACCCTGTCGCTGAAGCTGCCCGCCGTGGTCACGACCGACCTTCGCCTGAACGAGCCGCGCTACGCCTCCCTGCCCAACATCATGAAGGCGAAGCAAAAGCCGCTCGCTACCATGACGCCGCAGGATTTGGGCGTGGATGCAACGCCCCGCACCGTGACGCTGAAGGTGACGGAGCCTGCAACGCGCAAAGCCGGCATTAAAGTCAAAGACGTCGCCGAACTTGTCGGCAAACTGAAAAACGAAGCAAAGGTGATTTGATCATGGGCGTCCTTCTTATTGCAGAACACGACAACAACACCCTGAAGCCCGCAACCCTGAACGCCATGACGGCGGCAGCGCAGCTGGGCGATGTTGACGTTCTGGTCGCGGGGCAGAATTGCGCCGCCGTGGCCGATGCCGCCGCCAAAATTGCCGGCGTTAAAAAAGTGCTGCTGGCGGATGATGCCGCCTATGCGCACCAGCTGGCGGAAAACACCGCCGCGCTCGTCGCCAAAATCGGCGCGGCCTACACGCATATCCTCGCCCCCGCTACCACGACCGGTAAGAACATGCTGCCGCGCGTTGGCGCGCTGCTGGATGTGCAGCCGCTGTCCGACATTTCGGCAGTCGTGAGCGCGGATACGTTTACCCGTCCCGTCTATGCGGGCAACGCTTTTGCGACCGTGCAGTCAAAAGACAAAATTAAAGTCCTGACCGTGCGCACAACGGCCTTTGACCCCGCAGCCGCCACCGGCGGCACCGCCAGCGTTGAAAAGGTTGATGGCGCGGGTGACAGCGGCCTGACAGCTTTCGCAGGCCAGCAACTGACGAAGTCGGAGCGACCGGAGCTGACGGCAGCCCGCATCGTCATCTCCGGCGGCCGCGGCATGGGCAATGGCGAAAACTTCAAGCTGATCGATGCCGTTGCCGACAAGCTCGGCGCTGCGGTCGGCGCATCGCGCGCGGCGGTGGATGCGGGCTTTGTACCGAACGATTATCAGGTCGGGCAGACCGGCAAGGTCGTCGCGCCCGAGCTGTACATCGCGGTCGGCATTTCCGGCGCCATCCAGCACCTTGCGGGCATGAAGGATTCCAAAGTCATCGTCGCCATCAACAAGGACCCCGAAGCCCCCATCTTCCAGGTGGCGGACTACGGCCTTGTGCAAGACCTCTTCGTGGCCCTGCCGGAAATGGCGAAGGCGCTTTAAGCCCGCAAAATATCGCAATAAAAAGGGCGATGGTTTTATAACCATCGCCCTTTTTGCTGCCCCGTGTATTATTTTAGAAAATGAAGGCTTTCTCGCCGTGCTGGGTAGCGTCGAGACCGGCTTCTTCGTCTTCGGCGGATACGCGCACATCCATGAAATGGCCGACGACTTTCAGCACGATAAAAGTCATGAGCATAGTATAGGCAACAACCGCCGCCGCGCCCGTGAGGTTTGCGCGCAGCAGGTCCCAGCTGCCGTACAGCACGCCGTCTGCGCCCGCACCATTCACCGCTTTGGTGGCAAAGACCGCCGTGAGGATGGTGCCGATGGTGCCGCCCACGCCATGGCAGGCGAACACGTCAACAGTATCGTCCGTCTTCAGGCGTTGCTTCACAAGGCGCACCGCATAGTTGCAGCACACCGCCGTGATGGCGCCGATAAGGATGGAGGCCTGCAAGGTCACGTAGCCTGCCGCCGGGGTGATGGCGACAAGGCCCGCCACCGCGCCGACTGCCGCACCAACCGCCGTGGGGCGACCATGCACGTACCAGTCACACAGCATCCAGACCGTCATCGCGGTTGCGGCAGCGAAGAAGGTGGTGCCCGCTGCCATGGCGGTAAGGCCGCTGGCGGAAAGGGCGGAACCGGCGTTAAAGCCGAACCAGCCGAACCACAGCAGCGCGGTACCCAGCAGCACCATGGGCGCACTGAAGCCGTTTGATTCAGACGGCTTGAAGTTCTGGCGCGGGCCGATGGTAAGCGCCGCGACCAATGCCGCGTAACCCGACGTCATGTGGACGACAAGGCCGCCCGCAAAATCAAGCCCGCCCATTTTGGCAATCCAGCCGCCGGGACCCCAGACCCAATGCGCCACCGGCACATAAACCAGCAGCGACCACAGCGCCATGATGACCAGCCAAGCCTTGAAGCGAATGCGTTCCGCCACCGCGCCGGTAATCAGCGCGGGCGTGATGATGGCGAAGGTTGCCTGGAACAGCATGAACAATGCATGCGGAATGGTGGGGCCGTAGGCGGGGTTCGGTTCTTCCCCCACGCCGTTCAGCATGAAGTATTTAAGGTCGCCGATAACGCCAAAGGTATCGCCCGAGAAGACGAGGCTATACCCGCAGACCGCCCAGAGCAGCCCGACAATGCCGATAGAAACGTAGCTTTGAAACTTGGTCGACACCGCGTTGCGCTGGCTGACCATTCCGCCATAGAAAAAGGCGACCCCGGGGGTCATGAGCAGGACAAGGGCTGTCGCCATCGTCATCCACGCAATATCAGCAGCAACCATGTTTGGATTCTCCCGTTTCAAAGTAAAATTGAATACGGGAAACTAACGTAAACAGTCTTCTGTTGCGATGCAACAAAAACGTGCGGATGCGTGCGTTTTATGGCGCTTTCGGCTTTTGGGGTGGGAAGACGACCATGACCGTGGAAATGCGCGACCGCAGCTCGCGGCTGAAGTCGCTGGGGCCGACGGCGTCATCCGACTGGTCGAGCCATTGTTTGGCGATGGTTTTATCTTCAATGCAGCCAATGCCGCTGGCGCGGCACCACGCTGCCATGAGCGCCGCATGGGGGTGGCCGCGCCCTGCCGTATCCTCGAACACGGCAAGCGCCTGTTCCAGCGTGTTATCGACGATGGTCTTGGTAAGCCCCGGCAGCGCGGCTTCAATGCCCGGCGTGGTCACAAGGCCATAAATACCGAGGGCGAATTTGTACTTGTCATCATCCGTGCCGGTTTTGGCGGCGGCGAAATCTGCCTTCATGTTTTCAACGCCGGCCATGTCGAGCTTGACCAGCAACTGGTAGACGGCGAAGTTTTCTTCCTGAAATTCCATGGTGTCATTCCCCTCGGCTCAGCTTGGGGAAAGTATAGCTATTTTTACATAACCAGTCAAATGGAGTTAACGAAGGCGTAAAGTCTTTGAATTTAAGGACTTAACCACCGTAAAGATTAACGCTCGCGGCTTACTATATTAACGCTCGCGCATTGCCGTCTGGGCGGCCTTGTTGAAGGGCTTCAGGATATAGCGCATGACGGTTTTTTCGCCCGTCACAATATCCACCGTCGCCTGCATGCCCGCCTTCACATCCAGCGTTTTGCCGCCGCGATGCACCTGTGTTTGCGCGGTCTTCACGCGCACGCGGTAAAAGCTTTCGCCCTTGTCGTTCACGATACTGTCAGGCGACACTTCCGTCACTTCACCATCGAGCGAGCCGTAGATGCCAAAGTCAAAAGCTGTCAGGCGCACAATGGCCCGCTGGCCTTCATGGATGAAGGCGATGTCCGACGGCTTGATGCGCGCTTCGACAATCAGCTGGTCTTCCGACGGCACAATTTCCATGATCGTTTCGCCGGGCTTCACGACACCGCCGACGGTGGTCAGCTTCAGGTCCTTGATCATGCCATGCACGGGCGACTTAATTTCCGTGCGTTCGCTTTTGTCTTTATACGCGGCGAGAGTTTGCTTGATGGTGTTGAACTCGATGGTTTTCTCGGCAAATTCCTTTTGCGCTGCGGCGCGGAAGTCGCTGTTCAGCGAGTCAAGGCGGCTTTTTACTTCCTTCACGGCGGATTGCGAGCGCGGCAGCGCAAGGCGCAGGCCGTTCAGCTCAGCCGATTGAGAAGCGATGCGCTGGCGAACTTCCAGCAATTCCTTCTTGTTCGCCGCGCCCTTGGCGACCATGGGTTCGACCATGTTCTTTTCATCGTTCGCAAGGCTGAGGACGCTGGAGGTATCGGCGATACGGCGGTTAAGCTCGTTCACTTCCTGCTGCTTCTGGCTCAGCTGGTCCTGAAAGACCATGGACTGGTTGTCGATCTGCTTCTTGTTGGCGTCATAGGCGTTCTGCTCCGCCCGTACGGAATCAGGCGCGCCCTGCTTCACTTCGTCGGGAAAGCCGAGGACGGTGCCGGAAGATTCGGCAGTCAGGCGCGCCAGCGTCGCCATCAGGCCGAGGTATTTTTGCGTGGTCGCGTCAAAATCCGCCTTGGCCTGAATGTTGCGCATCTGCAGCAACACCTGGCCTTCTTTCACTTCCTCGCCTTCATGCACGAAGAACTGTTCGATGATGCCGCCTTCAAGGTTCTGCACCGCCTGAACTTCGGACGACGGCACAACGCGGCCATCCCCGCGCGAGACTTCATCCAGCGTTGCGATGTTCGCCCAGGCAAGGGCGATGAGCAGCAGCCCGCCGATGGTATAAAGCATGACATGGTCGCGCCATGCAACGCCGTCGGAAGCCGCAAAATCATCATCGTACTTACGAGTCAGGTCAAGCTTGCGAAGGTCGAGCGAGCTCATGTCCAGCTTCTTGCCGGCATTGGCAACGGGGAGCTTTGCGCCCTGCCCTGCGCCAGCCGATTTCGGCTTCGGCGGGGTTTGGAGGGCGCCGGGCGCAGGATTATGCGCAGCCTGGCCTTCGGAGGCGGCTTTGTCCTTGGCGGCGTCGCTGCCCGCGTTTGCCGCTGCGGCCGCGGCATCCGGCTTCGGCTGTTCGGGCTGATTATTCTTATCGGCGGGGTTATTATCACTCATTGGGCGTACCCCCTGCACCGGCGCCGCGATATGCGCCGGACTGAAGCTTCTGGATGACTTCATCACGCGGGCCCGCGGCAATAATGCGGCCGCGGTCCATCAAGATCAATTTATCAACAAGGCCGAGGACGGCGCTTTTGTGCGTGACGAGCAGGATGGTCTTGCCCTTGATCATCTCTTTCAGGTGGGTATACAGGCGGCGCTCGGACCCCGGGTCGATCGACGCGGTCGGTTCATCGAGCAGCAGGATGGGCGGATCATACAGCAGCGCGCGCGCAATGGCGATGGCCTGACGCTGGCCGCCGGAAAGGTTGTCGCCGCGCTCGCCGACTTGCGTATCGAGACCGGCTTCGGAATCGCGCAGGAAGTCCATGACGCCTGCCATTTCAGCGGCGCGCAGCACGGCGCTGTCCGGCACGGATTCATGTCCGAGGGTGATGTTTTCGCGCACGGAGCCGAAGAACAGGTACGGCATCTGCTGCACAACGCCAATGTTGCGGCGAAGGTCGGCGGGGTCAAGCTGGCGCACGTCCACGCCATCCACCTGCACCGAACCGCTGGACGGCTGGTAGAGGTTGAGGATAAGACGCTCGATGGTGGTCTTGCCCGAGCCGACAGCGCCAATAATGCCGACGTGTTCACCCGCGCCGACGTTGAAGCTGATGTTGCGCAGCGCCGGTGTTTTCTGGTTGGGATAATGGAATTCCACATCGCGGAAATCAATGCGGCCGCGCATGACGGGCATGGAAATAAAGACCTGCCCCATCGGGCGCTCGACCGGCGCCTTCATCAGTTCGTTCAGGCGCACGAGGGATTCTTTGGACTGGCTGTATTTTGTCAGCAGGCCCGCAATCGACGCGAGCGGCGCCATGGCGCGGCCCGACAGAATGACGGAAGCGATAAGCGCGCCCATGGTGATGTCTTTATCGGCAATCAGGTACGTGCCGTAAATGACCATGCAGACGGAGCAGATGTTGGCGGAGAAGATGGCGAAGTTAACGCCGAAGGACGATACCGCGCGCGCCTTGACGGCGGTGCGGGATGATTGCTCGGTCGCTTCTTCCCACTTGCGCTGGATGTGGCCTTCAGCCGCCTGTACTTTAATGGTTTCAAGGCCGGACAGCGTTTCAAAAATCAGGCCGGATTTATGCGCGCCTTCACGCATGCTCTCTTTAATTGTCTTGTCGAGCGGACGCTGCAGCATGATGCCGACACCCATGACCAGCGGCACCATGATCAGCGGTACGATGGCGACAGGGCCGGAGATCAGGAAGATCAGGCCGATGAACATGATGATGAAGGGGAAGTCGATGACCGCAACGATGGTGGCGGAGGTGAAGAAGTCCCGCAGCGTTTCAAACTCTTTCAGGTTCGAGGCATGGACGCCGACGGACGGCGGGCGCGCCGCCATTTTCATGGCCAGCATCTGCTCGAAAATACGGGCGGAAATAACGTTATCCGCCTTGCGGCCCGCGGTATCCACAAAGTGGGAGCGCAGGTTTTTAAGAATGAAGTCGAAGGTATAGGCAACCAACACGCCGGCGGCCAGGAACCACAGCGTAGGGAAAGCGGCGTTCGGCACCACGCGGTCATACACGTTCATGGTGAACAGCGGGCTGATGATGGCCAGCACGTTGATCATGACGGCGGCCAGCATGACTTCGTAATATGTCTTGCGGTTGCGCCAGATAGCGCCCCAGAACCAGCTGCCGTCGTTGTGGACTTCGACGGGGCCGCTGCGGCCATCCATCAGCGCGCGCGGGCGCACGAAGAAGGCGTAATCGTTGAAGCGGCCCTGCAGCTCGCTTGGCGTCAGGTTAATGGCGGCATCCGGCGTTTCGGGGAAGGTAACCTCGATGCCGTTCTTGTTGCGGCCGCGCAGAATGCAGGCGTGGTTGTTTTTGAGGACAAGGATGCACGGCAGGTTCGGGCTTTCGGCCAGGTCTTTCAGCGGGCGGCGCACCATGCGCGCCGTCATGCTGATGCGGTCTGCCGCGCGCACGAAGGCGGCGGGGGAGGCCATTTGGCGGCCATGGATGGGAAGACCTGCGGAAAGTGCGGCGGCCGTCGTCCTGCGGCCGTTTTCCGCCGCGAGGATGGCCAGGCATTCCATTAAAGGATCGTCGAGGGAAACACGTTCGGCTTCCAGTGGCCATGCGGAGCCGACCTGGCTCGGGGTGCTGCCGCCGGATGGCGGAACGTTGACTGTAATCTTCTGGCCGTCGGACACGAAATTCTGCCTCTGGTCGTTGCTGCCCTAGATGAAGCTAACCGGCCCGCGGCAGGCTCCCCTGCCCGCCGCGGCCCGAGAAGAAAAGCTTACTTCGGCGGCTGCGCGTCGGAAGCGTTTGCAGCGCTGAAGCGGGATTCACGCGGGCGCGGAATGCCCATGCTGCCCAGCAGCTCGCCCTTGAGCGCGAGAACGCGGTAAACCGCAAACATCTCGGTGTAGAGGGCGTTCACGTGCGAGGAGCGCGACACGAACAATTCGTTCTGCGAGTCCAGCACGTCAAGCAGCGTACGGCGGTCGAGGCTAAACTGGTCGAGGTAAACGTTGACCACTTTCTCGTTCGCGGTTGCCTGATCGAGGAACTGTTTTGCACGTTCAGACGAGGAGATCATGCCAGCCCAGGTGTCGCGCATGTCTTTTTCGACCTGGCGGGCAGCTTGCGAGCGCTGTTCTTTCGCTTGTGCGAGGCGGTACATGTATTCGCGCTGACGTTCCTGGTCTGCGCCGCCGCGATACAGGTTCCAGGTCATGACGCCAAGAACAGATTCACGGTCATCGTGACCTTCGACGCCGTCGAGGTCATGGCCGAGAGAGGCGTTGGCCTGCAGCTCGAGCTTCGGATAGAGCGTGGAGCCCGAACCTTCGAATTCGGCATGGGCGACTTTAAGGTCGGATTCATACACCGCCAGCGTCGGGCTTTGCGTAATGGCCGTGCGCACGGCATCATCAACCGTTGCGGGCAGCTTGGCGCGCGGAATATCCGGGAAGGCCATGTCGCCGGGCACATCGCCGACTTTCTGGATGAAGAGCGATTCTGCGTTGCGCAGCGCTTCTTCGGTGGAGGAAACGGTGGCGCGGGCCTGCGCGAGACGCGCATTGGCCTGCGACACGTCGCCTTCGGTCACGGTACCGGCGGTCGCGCCGGTCTGGATGGTGTCGAGAATTTTGAGGTGGTCTTCAATGTTGGCGCGCGCAATGGCGAGCAGGTCGCGCTGGCGCAGCACTTCAAGGTACGCCTGGACGATGTCGAGACCGACGAACTCGGCAACTTCGCCGGTGCGGTTGGCAGCGGATTCAACGCGGTATTTCTGGCGTTTGATTTCGCTGTTGGTGCCGTTGCCATCAAACAGCAGCTGCGTCAGTGTGAGGGAGCTGGAGTTGCGCCAGAGGTTTTTATTGTCGATGAAGGGAGAGTTGGTGCGCTGGTAACCGGTTTGACCGAGAAAGTCCACCGAGGGTGCCCAGAGAGACTTCGCTTGGGCGAGTTCTTCCTTCGTGGCAAGGGTGTTGTTCGCAACGACGCCGTATTCAGGGCTCTTCAAAACGCCCTTGCTGATTGCATCGGTCAGCGTCAGGTCGCCATCTTCGCCATTCGCGGCATAAACTGCCGTCGACATGGTCAGGCAAAGCATGGAAACGGTGCAAAATTTTGCAAACTTCTTCATCATTTAGGCCCTTGTTTAGAAAAGGTTATAATGCAATTGAGGCTGCGGTAGTTTCCGCAGCCTCAATGCTTACATCATTCTTTTTGGTTAGGCAATCAAATTACCATGCTGTGCCAGCGTATCGATGTCGATCGAGACGCCTTCAAGAACGACAACGTTCTGGAACGCATGACCGGTACCCGTCTGGTCAATCTGGACGATGGAGTTGCCACCTTCCTGAACAACGTTGACAAAGTTATGTAAAGAGCTGGTCAGCGGGTCGAAGTTGGTCAGGACATCGGAGATATCCAGTTTGTCGCCTTCGGCCACGTTGAAGTCTTTAATGGTATCGACGTTTTGGCCAGCTGCATGCTGGATGAGGAACGTATCCGCACCCGTGCCGCCGGTCAGCTCGTTGACGCCGCCGTTTGCAACAAGGATATCGTCGCCGTCGCCGCCATAGAGCTGGTTGAAGCCGTCGCCACCCGACAGGTGGTCGTTCTTCGCGGTGCCGTACATAATGTCGTTGGCAGCCGTGCCGTCAACAGTCACGCCGGTATGGTCGGTCGCATCCGCCACGTTGAACCATGCATCGCCCGCCTGCGTCGTGTGGCCGTCGGCATAAGTGACGGTGGACACGGTGGTGACGGTGCTGTCGCCGATGGTCTGGTTGACAGCCGTCGTCGTCAGGCTGATGGAGTCGATGCCGTAGTCGCCGAGGTGGTGCAGCTCGCCCGCATCCGACACGCCGTTCTGGTTGGTATCCTGCCAGATGACGAGGTCTTTGAAGGCCGCGTCGTTGGCATTGATAACGCCGTCGTGGTTGGTGTCGTACTGCGCAAGGTTGGCAAAGCCATCAACTTTCGTCGCGGTATCGCCGAACAGCTCGCTCTGGTTGTTGATGACGCCGTCGTGGTTGGTGTCAATCGCGAGGAAACCGTCGGTCGCCGCAACCCAGGACGTTGCATCCGCATGGCCGTCGTTGGTCATGTCGAACTTCACGCCCGCGCTTTGGTTCACGAGGTTGAAACCGTCGCCGTTCAGGTCGATCACCAGCGGCGACACCGAGAAGGTGTAGCTGATGTTCTGGGTCACGACGGTCGTGTTGTCGTTCAGGTCATACTCGGCGCTGCCCGGGGTACCGTCGGTCACATACGACTGGACCGTAATGGTGCCGCTGTGCGGACCGTTATGGAGTGCCCAGTAGTAGTTTTCGCTGGTCGGGGTCATCAGCGCGAGGCCGTTGAGCGCGGTGGACGCGTCCTGGGCGTTGACGTTGATGGTCCAGATACCCGGGGAGGTTTCCGTGCCTTTGTTGAGGTAGACGCCAGCATCGTCAAGGTCGTTGTAACCGGTGACGGGGTTGGTGAAGGCGTTGTTGAGGTTGATGACGATCTTGGAGATCTTCTCGGAACCGTCGGTATCCGTCACATGCGAGCTGATGGCCAGCGGCGACGGGTTGGACTGGTCGATGATCCACAGATAGTTCACGGATGCGGGAACCGTCAGCACCGGCGTATCGACAACTGCGTCAACATAGACGTTCTCGATACCGAAGGTGGAGGCCGAAGCCACGCCGTCGGTCGCGGTTGCAACGATGTGCAGGTTGTCCATGTCAACGTCGCTGTTGGCGGGTGCGAAGACCGTGGGGCCGCCGTTGAAGCTTGCGCCTTCGGGCAGTGTGATGGTCCACACGCCGTGCGCTGCGTCATAGGTGCCGCCGGACTTCGAGGTATCAACCGTCCAGCCAGCCTGGAAGCCGCTGACGGTGATGACCAGATGTTCGCCCACGTGCGGGTTGTCGAGGGATGCCTGAATGTTCAGCGCAACGCCCTTGGAGCTGTCTTCCTTCACCCAGACGTCATAGACGCAGAGAGAAGGCGGATGCGGATCGCAATACACGTCAACGCCAAGGTGCGTGGTCGCAACATAGGTGTTGTCGGTATAGTCGTTTTCCGAACCGCTGAGCTTGGTTTCCTGCTCGGTCGCGGCGATGGTGAGGTTGATGGCGCCCATGTAGCCGACAGCCGGGGTGATGGTGAGGCCCGTCAGGTCAGCCTGGCTCAGCGTCCAGGTACCGTCGGTGTTATGCACGCCGTGGTTCAGGATCGCATCCGCCGGCACGCCGGAGATGACAACTTTCGTCACGCCTTCGGAACCGTCGGTGTGGTCATGGCTCTGGCCGATGGTGATGGTCAGGGCAATGGCGGTGCCTTCACGGCCGGTGGTGTCATGCGCGGCGATGGTGATGGGGTCGACAACCGCGTCAACGAACACGTTCTCGGTGCCGTTGGTGGTGGACGAATAGGTGCCATCGGTCGAGGTCGCGGTGACTTTCAGGCCGGTCAGGTCCACATCGCTGTCGGTCGGCGGGGTCAGCGTCGGGCCGCCGTCGAAGTTAACGCCCGGGGGCAGCGTGATGGTCCAGGTGCCGTGCGCCGCATCGTAGGTACCGCCGGAATGCGAGGTGTCCACCGTCCAGCCGGCAGCGATGCCGCTGATGGTGACAACCAGGAATTCCTTGGTCTGCGGGTGATCCAGCGTTGCCTGCACGTTCAGCTGCACCGAATGGTCTTCCTTCACCCAGACGTCGGAGACGCAGAGGACAGGCGGGTTCGGATCGCAGGTGACGCCGACGTTGATGGTTGTCGTGGCGACATACGTGTTGTTGTTGGTCGTCAGTTCCTGGCCGGACAGGACGGTTTCCTGTTCGGTCACGGCAACGGTCAGCTGCACGTTGCTGGCGGAGCTGTCAGCCGGGTGGAAGGTCAGGCCGTTCAGGTCGCCTTGTGTCAGCGTCCAGGTGCCATCGCCGTTGTTATGGCCATGGTTCAGGGAAGCGCCGGTCGGCACGCCCGAGATAACAACCTTGGTCACACCTTCGGAGCCATCTTTATCCGCGCTGGCACCAATCGTGATGGTCAGGGGGATGTCGGTGTGGGTGTGGCCGGAAGCGGCAGAAGCCGTAACGGTGATTGCATCAACAACCGCGTCAACAAACACGTTCTCGGTGCCGTTGGTGGTGGCGGAATACGTGCCATCCGTTGCAACTGCCGTAACGTGCAGGCCGGTCAGGTCAGCATCGCTGTTGGCAGGCGGGGTCAGCGTGGGGCCGCCGTTGTAGCTTGCGCCGTTCGGCAGCGTAATCGTCCAGGTGCCGTGCGCTGCATCGTAGGTGCCGCCCGATTTCGACGTATCGACCGTCCAGCCGGCTGCGATGCCGCTGATGGTGATGACGAGGTGTTCGGAAGTCGATTGCGGGTGATCCAGCGACGCTTGCACGTTGAGCGCAACCGATTTGTCTTCATAGGTCCAGACATCGGTAACGCAGAGCGTGGGCGGGTTCGGATCGCAGGTGACGCCGACGTTGAGCGTGGTGGTTGCAACGTAGGTGTTGTCGGTCAGGTCGTTTTCCTGGCCAGACAGAACGGTTTCCTGTTCGGTCACGGCAACGGTCAGCTTCACGGTGCCCGAAGATGTGCTGGCAGCATGATAGGTCAGGCCGTTGAGGTCCGACGACGACAGCGTCCAGGTACCGTCGCCATTGTTATGGCCATGGTTCAGGGAAGCGCCGGTCGGCACGCCGGAGATGACGATTTTGGTGACGCCCTCGGAACCGTCTTTATCCGCGCTTGCGCCGATATTGATGGTCAGGGGGATGTCGGTGTTGTTGTGGCCGGAAGCGGCAGAAGCCGTAACGGTGATTGCGTCAACAACCGCGTCAACAAACACGTTCTCGGTGCCGTTGGTGGTGGCGGAATACGTGCCGTCGGTTGCGACTGCCGTAACGTGCAGGCCGGTCAGGTCAGCATCGCTGTTGGCAGGCGGGGTCAGCGTGGGGCCGCCGTTGAAGCTTGCGCCAGCGGGCAGCGAAACAGTCCAGGTGCCGGTAGCCGCGTTGTACGTACCGCCCGAAGCCGAGGTATCAACCGCCCAGCCAGCCTGAATGCCGGTGATGGTGATAACAAGGTGTTCAGCCGACGATTGCGGATGATCCAGCGAAGCCTGCACGTTCAGCTGTACCGAATGGTCTTCTTTTACCCATACGTCGTTGACGCAGAGCGAAGGCGGGTTCGGATCGCAGGTGACGCCGACGTTGAGCGTGGTGGTTGCAACGTAAGTGTTGTCGGTCAGGTCGTTTTCCTGGCCAGACAGGTTGGTTTCCTGCTCGGTCACGGCAACGGTCAGTTTCACGGTGCCCGAAGAAGTGCTGGCGGCATGATAGGTCAGGCCGTTCAGTTCGGATTGCGTCAGAGTCCAGGTACCGTCGCCGTTGTCATGGCCATGGTTCAGGGAAGCGCCGGTCGGCACGCCCGAGATAACAACCTTGGTCACACCCTCGGAGCCGTCTTTATCCGCGCTTGCGCCGATGGTGATGGTCAGCGGGATATCGGAATTGTTGTGGCCGGAAGTGGCGGAAGCCGAAACCGTAATGTGGTCAACGACAGCGTCGGTATAGACGTTGACGATGCCGGTGGTGGTGGCGGCAGAGCCATTCGCGCCCTCGGTCGAGGTAGCGGTGACGGTAAGGCCGGTCAGGTCAGCGTCGCTGTTGGCGGGCGGAGACAGGGTCGGGCCGCCATCGAAGTTGACACCGGGCGGAAGCGTAATCGTCCAGGTACCGTGCGCCGCATCGTAGGTGCCGCCCGATTTGGACGTATCCACGCCCCAGCCAGCGCCGATGCCGGCGATGGTGACGGTGAGGTGCTCGGAACCGTCGGTATCGGTCAGGTTCGCCTGGATGCTCAGCTTGACGGAACCGTCTTCCTTCACCCACTGGTCGGCGACGCACAGCGTCGGCGCGTCGGCAACGGGGTTGACGGTCACGTGGATGATGTCAGTCGCGGTGGCCGAGTTGTCGGTGGTGTCGTATTCGCCGCCGGACAGGTTGGTTTCAGTATCTGTCACCGACACGGAAATATCGAAGGTGCCGCTGTAGTTGTGCGGCGGGGTGATGGTGAGGCCGGAAAGGTCGCCGGTGGTCAGCGTCCAGGTGCCGTCGCCATTGTCATGGCCGTGGTTGAGGGTCGCGCCGGCAGGAATGCCGGCGATGGTGACGGGCGAGAGAACTTCCGAACCGTCCGTGCTGTCGCCGCCTTTGGAGACGTTGATGGTAAGCGGAATGGCGGTATCTTCGTTGCCTTGCGCATCGGGAGACGTGATGGTCGGCGCATCGATGACTGCGTCAACGACGATGCTGCCGGTATCGGTTGCGGAACCAAGCACGTTGCCGTCATGGTCATACTGCGTCGAGGTGACATGCAGGCCGGTCAGGTCAACGTCGCTGTCATGCGGCGGGGAGAAGGTCGGGCCGCCATGGAAGTCGGAACCAGCAGGAACTGTCAGTGTCCAGGTGCCGGTCTTTGCGTCATAGGTGCCGCCGGAAGTCGATGTATCCACGCCCCAGCCGGTGGTGATGCCGGTGATGGTGATGACAAGGTAGTCGGTCGGCGTGCTGCCTGCCGCGGGACTTGAGTCAACCACCAGCTGGACGGAGCCATCTTCCTTCACCTGTGCGTCATGCACATCGCAGGTCGGGTTATCATCAACCGGGTTGACCGTAACATGCACGGTGCCGGTCGCGGTTGCCGAGTTGTCGGTGGTGTCGTATTCGCCGCCGGACAGGTTGGTTTCGGTATCCGTCACAGAAACGGTAAGGTCAAAGCTGCCGTTGTAGTTGTGCGCGGGCGTAATGGTGAGGCCGGTCAGGTCGGCGGGGGTCAGCGTCCAGGTGCCGTCGCCATTGTCATGGCCATGGTTAAGGGTCGCGCCGGCAGGCACGCCGCCAATGGTGATGGGCGAGAGAACTTCGGAACCATCCGTGCTGTCGCCGCCTTTGGAGACGCCGATGTTGAGGGCGATGGCGGTATCTTCGTTGCCATTCGCGTTATGCACGTCAAGGCTGGGCGCATCGATGACTGCGTCAACGACGATGCCGGCATGGTCGGTTGCAGAACCGACGGCGGTGTTGGTGCTGTCGTACTGCGTCGTGGTGACGGTCAGGCCGGTCAGGTCAACGTCGCTGTCATGCGGCGGCGAGAATGTCGGACCGCCATGGAAGTCGGTACCCGCCGGAACTTTCAGGGTCCAGGTGCCGGTAGCAGCGTTATAGGTGCCGCCGGAGGTCGAGGTATCCACGCCCCAGCCGGCAGTGATGCCGGTGATGGTGACAACAAGGTAATCGGTCGCGAATGCGCCGGGTGCAAGACCTGCATCAACGACGAGCTGAACGGAACCGTCTTCCTTGACTTGCGCATCATGCGCATCGCAGGTCGGGTCATCCGAAACAGGCGCGACGTGAACAACGATCGTGCCGGTCGCAGTGGCAGAGTTGTCGGTGGTGTCGTTTTCCAAGCCGGACAGGTTGGTTTCGGTATCCGTCACAGAAACGGTGAGCGTGATGTCACCGTTGTAGTTGTGCGCGGGCGTAATAGTGAGGCCGGAAAGGTCGCCGGTGGTCAGCGTCCAGGTGCCATCGCCGTTGTCATGGCCGTGGTTGAGGGTCGCGCCAGCAGGCATGCCAGCGATGGTGACGGGCGAGAGAACTTCGGAGCCGTCCGTGCTGTCGCCGCCTTTAGAGACGGAAATGTTAAGGGCGATGGTGGTGTCTTCGTTGCCCGAAGCGTCAGCGGTGGTGAGGCTGGGCGCGTCGATGACGGCATCGGTATAAACGGCAGCAGCCGTCGACGTATCGGCGTGGACAGAGCCGTCGGTCGCGGTCGCGGTGACCGTCAGGTTGGAAAGATCTGCGTCGCTGTCAGCAGGCGGAACGAGGACGATGCCGCCATGGTAATCCTGGCCAGGATCCAGGGTCAGCGTCCAGGTACCGGTTGCTGCGTCAAAGACGCCGCCGGAATGGGGGATGTCAACGGTCCAGCCCGGCTCGATGCCGGTCACGGTGATGACAAGGTGATCGCCGGGGCCGGGGTTGTTCAGCGCGGCATCAATTTTAAGCGTATTGTGGTTGTCGTCACTGTGCGCGTAGTCACTGTCTTCCTTGATCCAGACGTTCTGGACTTTCAGCGAAGGCTGCTCGATCGTGTCGGTGAAGGAAACAGAAATGCTTGTGGTCGTCGTCGCGGTGTTGTCGCCGTATTCGACTTCCTGGTGCAGCAGGTTATCTTCGGTTTCAGTGATGGACACCTGCAGCTTGATGTCATCTGCATGGTAGTAAGCCGGGGCAGAAACGGTAAGGCCGGTCAGGTCAGCTTCCGTCAGCGTCCAGGTGCCGTCGCCGTTGTCGGTACCGTGGTTCAGGGTCAGCACGGTGCCATCGGCAAGGTGCAGGCCTGAAATGGTGATCTTGCCGGCGTGTTCGGAACCGTCCTGGTCGGCGCTCGGCGTCAGGGTGATATTGAGGGCGACGGGGTGGCTTTCGGTGCCGGTCGCGTGATCGGGCGCGTTGATGCCAACGGGGTCAACAACCGCGTCAGTGATAACGGTTTCAGAGCCGGTCGCGGTCTGGCTATCAGCACCGCGCGTGACAGTTGCGCTGACAGACAGGCCAGTCAAGTCACCATCGCTGTTTGCGGGCGGGTATACATCGGGGCCGCCGTGGAAGGAGGTCACGCCAGCAGGCAGTGTCAACGTCCAGGTGCCGGAAGCGGCATCATAGGTGCCACCGGAAACAGAAGTATCAACCGTCCAACCAGCGCTGATGCCGGATACAGTGATCGTCAGCACATCGCCGGCATGCGGCGAATTAAGGGTGGCGGTAATGTCAAGCGTGTTGGTGACATGCGGGGTCGCGGGGTCGAACGGCGTGCTGGGGTGTGCAGCCGTGCTGTCTTCCTTGACGACGATGTTAACCGTGGAAAGCGTCGGCGCTCGCAGGGGGTCATCTTCCGCCTGAATGAAAGGTTTCGGTTCAGCGAAGGGCACGCCGTATTGCAGCTGGGTGCGGTCGATGGGGCCGATGGGGTTGATGCTGTCAAGCGCGGTCGAGGTGAAGACGGAGTTGAAGCCGAAGCCGCCGCCTGCGCCGCCACCGCCGCCGTTACCGCCGGCAGCAGGTTCTACGGCGTTCAGTTGCGATGCGGTGTTGAGGACGTCGCTGAAATCATTGACCGCAAGTTTGGTGCCGTCTTTCATGATGAAATCGGGCATCGACGCGTCTTTGACGGAATCGTAGTTGGGGATGATGATTTCCCCGCCGTTTTTGAAGGTGATGACGAGTTCGCCATTGTTGTTGTGAACGCCAGTCGGCTCGGTCATGGCAAAAGCAAACTTGTATTCGTCGCCGGGCTGGAGCTTGACGACGAGCTCTTCCTTGGCGTTCGGCATCTTGATGAGGTGAACGTCGGCATCCGTGGGGGCTTTATCGGTATGGACGACGGAGATGGCTTCTTTCATCTGCGCGGTAGCGGAATTGTCTGCGACCTGATCCAACGCCTGAGGAGCGAGCGTGTGGGCCAGTTCAGCCAGGGCGATGGCCTGACCGGAGGGGAGCGTCAGCGTGCAGCCGGTGGAGCAGCTGGCGGCTTCCTGGAAATTCTTGATGGTGACGGAGGCACCGTCGGAGAACTGGACGAGCAGCGCGCCGCTCTTGTCCATGGTCATGCCCTGTACTTCTACCGCGTTCGACGCGAGCGTAAGGCTTTGACCCAATTGCATCGTCAAAACGGTGTTTTCACCGGCTTGTACGTTTACTTGGCTATGATCTGCAGAAGTCGTGTTCGTCGTCATGTCGCGTATTCCCCTTATGAAGCTCTTAAGATCCGTAGTCTTTTCGCTTTAGTTTTTAGCCCGGGCCCGGATGCGCGCCGGTGCGCATCTATATATGTGACGTGTCCGAGTATATAGTCATAAAGTTACAAACTGATTTATGTCTAAAGTTTTATACAGTTTAAAAAGAGTCGTGTCAAATATTATGTCAATACTGAAAATTAGGCCTTTTGAAAGGTCATAACTCAATAATCGAAGTGCCTCTGAAATGAAAGAGAAAAGAAGATTTCGACAATTATATACCATAAGAATAATAATATTCCATAATTAAATAAAGACGAATGATTCCAAGGGTATATTCGCTTTACTTTATCAACTGCACGGGCGATGATAGACTGTACTAGGGGTTTCAAGGGGTATTACAGACCATGATCAAAAGCTGGCCGGGATTCGTCATCGCCTTGTGTTTGCTGATTTCCGCCCCCGCTTTTGCGGACGGGTCGGACGACATATCACCGGCGACCAAAAGCGGCGCCGATTCTGGCGTTAAAAATGCCAATAAACTGGAGGATGCCAAAGTCGATAGCGACGGCATTATCCGTGTCTCGCCCGGCAGCGCCAAAGTAGTGCGCCTTGACCAGGACGCTGTCAGCGTTATCGTCACCAACTCGGCACATGCGGGCGTAATACTGGACTCGCCCCGCCTTCTTGTCGTTATGCCGCGCACGCCCGGTGCCACCACAATGACCGTACTGAACGCCAAGGGCGAAACCATCGTGGCGAAAACCATCGTGGTCGCAGCGCAAGCGAAAGAAAAATACGTGCGCATCCGCCGCATGTGCAGCGGCGCGGATGCGAACTGCCAGCCCTCCGCCTATTTCTTCTGCCCCGACGGCTGCTATGAAGTGCTGCCGGTGCAGCCCGAAGCCAGCCCGACCACGGTGCCCGACATTGTCGGCAATGCCAATATCAACAACGGCGGCGACCAGCAAGCCGTGCCCCCCAATACGCCGCCCGGCCCCGGAGAACCCCGCTGATGAAACCCCGTTTTTCCGCGCCTGCCGCGGCGCTGATGCTTGTTTCGGCCCTCGCCCTGTCCGGCTGCCATGCAAAGCCCATCGATACGCCCTACTTCGGCAAAGCGGCGGACAGCCTGCGTGGCCAGCAGAATGCGCGTGAAATGCGGCAGGATGTGTCGGCAGATGCCGCGCTGTTCAGCGGCAACATCAACGAAGCGCTGCGCCTGTCGGAAATTTCATACAAGGCGAACAAGAAAGACGCACCCACCGTGCTGCGCTACGCAACGCTGCTGCGCAAAACCGGCAACCCTGCCAAGGGCCTTGCCGTGCTGCACGGTTTTGCCACCAATAAGGCCGGCGACCCGCTGACGAATGCGGATGCGACCTTCCTGAATGAAGCCGCCGCCGACAACATTGCGCTGGGTGATTTTTCCAAGGCAGAAATCTTTGCGACCGCCGCCCTGAAGGCGCAGCCGACCAAGGCCGAAGAAACCGATGCCTATAACCTGATGGGCGTTGCGCTTGACGCCCGCGGCGCGCATAAAGACGCCGAGCAAATGTTCCGCATGGCGCTTGACGGCTGGCAGGGCAACCCGACCTCTGTCATGAATAACCTCGGCCTTAGTCTTGCAAGCCAGGGCAAGTACGATGAATCCCTCAGCACCCTTCGCAAGGCGCTGGTGATTGCACCCGACAAAACCGAGATTGCCCGCAACATTGACCTTATTTCAAAACAGCGCGATGCGGTGATTGCAAAAGCGCCCGTCACCGTTGCGAAAGCACCTGTAAAAACCGTGAAGAAACCGGCCAAGAAAAAGACCGTGCATCATCACCACACGGTCAAAAAGGCTACGGACTGCAAAACCGTCACCGTCTGCAACAAGCCTGCAAAGTAAGGTTTTTAAGTAACCCGCTAAAAGAAGGCGCGCTATACAACAGCGCGCTTTTTCTTTAGTGCGTCTTGAAGCCCTTCAGGAAGGCAGGGCCCAGAATAACCACGAACAGCACCGGCAGGAAGAACAGGATCATCGGCACGGTCAGCTTGGGCGGCAGGGATGCCGCCTTTTGTTCCGCGGTCGCCATGCGCACGGCGCGTGTTTCATCGGCCAGGACGCGCAGGGCTTTTGACACCGACGTACCGTATTGCTCCGCCTGCAGCATGGCCGTTGCAAACGACCGCGCAGGGCCGGAACCGACGCGGGAAGCAAAACCCTGAAACGCGGCTTTGCGGTCGCTCATCATGCCAAGCTCGGCGCATAAAATGCCGAGTTCTTCGGCCAGCGCTTCGGAATGCCCGGCAATAACGTCGGCGATGCGGTTTATAGCAGCTTCAATACCAATACCGCCCTGCACGCAAATCAGCATCATGTCGAGGCTGTCGGGAAAAGCCAGGGCAATTTCCTGCTGGCGTTTGTCGGCATTGTTCTTCATCAAAATATACGGCAGGAAGAAACCAATGACCGCAGCACCCAGCGTCACCATCGCCTTGGTGCCGTCGGCAAATTCCTTCTGGCCGCCGACCATGACAAGAATGGCAAAGCCCGAAAACAATACCGGCAGCACAATGCGGGAAATGAGGTAAATCAGCGGCGCCATGGGGTCGCGCACACCGGCGCGCAGCATCAATGCACGGGCGGAATCGCTGGCGCTACCGGCAATCCGCTGCAGTTTATATAGCGATGCCACAGACTGCGCCGCCGAGACATCCTGCTTCGTGACCTGCGGTTTATTAACCTGTTCCCGCGCCTGTTCAAACAGGGCGCGGCGCTTTTTCTCGATCACTTCCTTGTAACGCGCCTGCTTTTCCTTGCGCGCCAGCAACGGCAGCGCAAAGGCAATAAAGGTAATTGCCGCGGCACCCGCCGACAGGAAGACGATGAAGAACGTCGCGTTAAGGCTGCTCAGGAAGTCCATAGGTCCTCAAATCTTGAAGTTGATCATCGCCCGCATGACAAGAATGCCGCAAGTCATCCAGATGCCGCAAAAAACAAGATAGATATGCCCGTGCGGGGTATGCAGCAGCGGGTCCATATATTTAGGGTTCACGCACCACAGGCCGAACGACACGATAAACGGCAGCGAGCCGATGATGGCAGCGGACGATATTGCCTCCGACGACAGCGCCTGAACCTTGCGGCGCAGACGAAAGCGCTGGCGGATGACGTTTGAAAGGTTCGACAGAATTTCGGACAGGGAGGAGCCTGTTTCCGACTGGATCTGCAGCGCGGTTGCAAACATATGCACTTCGGTGAGAGGAATGCGCTTCGTCGTTTCCTTCGCCGCCTGCCCCAGCGGCACGCCGATGCGCTGGTTATCATAGATGCGCAGCATTTCTTCACGCAGCGGGCCGGTATATTCGCGGCTGACCATGGCAATCGCTTCGGAAATGGGCATACCCGCCTGCAGCAGGCGCACGCAGCCATCAAGCGCGTCGGGGAATTCGGTCAGGAATTTTTTCTGGCGGCGCTTCGCTTTTATTCTCAGCACCAGGCGCGGCACGCCGAGGAAGGCGGCGAAGGTTGCAAAAATAACGGCAACCGGCGGCCACGACAATACTTCCAGCAGGAAGAGGCACGTAACAGCGGCGAAAATGGCCGATGCAATCCAGAAGCGCGACACAGGCGCATCAATACCCGCCTGCTGCATCATTTCGCGGATGGTGACTTTGTCTTTCTTCTTTTCTTCTTCCTTGCCGGCGTCCTTCAGCTTGCGGGCAATGTCGGCGCGCTGGCGCATGTTTTGCTTGCCAGCGCTGTCTTCCTTGGCCGCACCCGCGCGGGTGATGACGGAAAGAACGCGGTTGCGCTGCTGCTGCCGCTTGTTGACCGACATGGCGAAAGCCCCCGCAATGGCGAGGATCGCAAGCAGCACAAGAACGAAAGCCAGCCAGCTCATGTTACGTGTATGCCTCCGCCATGACATCGAGAAGTTTTTTCTCGAGGCCGTACATGCGGGCGCGGTCGAACAAAATCGGGCGCAGGCCGGATGATTTTTGCTTGCCGAGGATGCGGCCGAATTCGTCCTCGCCTTCGTATTCGAGGCGGAACAGGTCCTGCATGGTGACGACTTCGCCCTCCATGCCGGTGATTTCGGTGATGTGCGTGACTTTGCGCGAACCATCGCGCAGGCGCTGCACCTGGATGATGACGTTGACGGCAGAGGCAATCTGCTCCCGCACGGCGGCGGACGGCAAGTTCAACCCGCCCATGGCGATCATGTTTTCAAGGCGGGTCAGCGCCTCGCGCGGGTTGTTGGCGTGGACGGTGCCCATGGAACCGTCGTGGCCCGTGTTCATGGCCTGCAGCAGGTCGAAGGCTTCAGGCCCCCGCACCTCGCCGACGATGATGCGGTCGGGGCGCATACGCAGGCAGTTCTTCACAAGGTCGCGCATGGTGACTTCACCCACGCCCTCAAGGTTGGGCGGGCGGGTTTCAAGGCGCACCACGTGCGGCTGCTGCAGTTGCAACTCGGCCGCGTCCTCGCACGTAATCACGCGCTCGCCCTGGTTCATATAGCGGGTGAGGCAGTTGAGCATGGTGGTTTTGCCGGAACCCGTACCGCCCGACACCAGCACGTTGGCGCGGCAGGCACCGACAATTTTAATCATCTCGGCGCAGTTGGGGGTCATGGCTTTAAATTCGACCAGCTTATCCAGCGTCAGCTTTTCCTTGGCGAATTTACGAATGGTCATGGTGCAGCCATCAATCGCCAGCGGCGGGATGATGACGTTGACGCGGGAACCGTCCGGCAGGCGCGCGTCGCAAATGGGGGAGCTTTCATCGACGCGGCGGCCGATAACGCCGACGATGCGCTGGCAGATGGTGAGCAGGTGCTGGTTGTCGCGGAACTCGATGCTCGCGCGCTGGATTTTTCCCTTCAATTCGATGTAAATCGTTTTCGGGCCGTTGATCATGATATCGGCGATGCCGTCCATCGCCAGCAGTTCTTCAAGCGGGCCAAAGCCGAGCATGTCGTCGGCGGCCTCCTTCGCGATCTGCGCAAGTTCGGCGGGGGTTACGTCAAGCCCGCGGAACTGGCCGATTTCCTGCACGGCGGAAAGAATTTCGGTTCGCGCGGCTTCCGCATCCATGCGGGCGAGCGATTTGAGGTCGATACCATCACGAAGGTCGGTCCAGATGCGCTTGCGTGCGCGATCCATGCGCGGGTTGGCCTGTACGGCGGGCGCAGCGGCAGCAGGTGCGGGCGTTGCTGCGGCAGCGGGTTTCGCAACGGCAGGCGCAGCCGCGACGGGCGGCGGCTTCATGGCGGATGTTTGCACGGGCGGCGGTGGCGGCACGGCATTCGCAGCAGGCGCAGCGCTGACCGGCGAGGCAGGCACAGTACTGACCGGCGCCGCAGGCGTCATGCTGGCCGGCGCAGGTGCTTCAGGTTCAGCTGGTGCTGCGGCCACCGGCGGCGCCATTACGGGCGGCGGCGCGGCGACAGGTGGCGCTGCGACGGGGGCAGCGGCAACCGGCGGCGGCGCAACAGGTGCGGCCACGGGGGGCGCAGAAACGGGGGGCTTTGCCGCAACCGGCGGCGGCGCCAGAACAGGCGGCGGTTTTACGGCGACGGGCGGCGGGGGCGCGACAGGCTTTGCAACGACAGGCGGGGGCGCAACAACGGGCGGCGGCGGCGCCACCGGTCTTGCCGCAACAGGTGGGGGTGCTGCAAGCGGCGGGGCCGCGGGTGCTGCTTCCGGCGTGTCCATCACGGGCGGTGCGGCGGGTTTCGCGGTCGGGTTGGTGGATGATGCTGAATCTGGTCGTTTGCCGAACATATGCCCCTCCCCTTACTTGTTCTTTTTGCCGAGTGACTTGAGGAAATTCAAGCCCCCCGCGCTGCCGCCGCCGTCTTTTTTCGGCTCGGCCGTTTCTTTGGCGACGGCACCTGCGGCATGTTCCGCCAGCGGTTGCAGCGCCTTCATAATATCTGCCGCCGCCTTGTTCTGGCCGACAGGCTTGCCGGATGCTTCGGCCGCCGCAAAAACCTTGGGCGCATATGCCAGCTTCATGCTGGGTTCAAGCTCCAGCGCGTCCTTGATATCCTTGAACGCCACTTCCTCGCCGGGGGCCTGCCCCTGCATGTTGACGATAATTTCGGTTTCCTTGAAGCCGCCGCGCAGGTGGCGAATTTCATTGAGCAGCGTGCGGCAGTTGCGCAGCGACGGCAGCATGGGCGTTGTCACCAGCACAATGTGCGCGGCGCGCGACAACATGCGTTTTTGCACGGAAGCCGAGGTGCCGGAAAGGTCCATCACCACGACGGGGTATTTTTGCATGACGCGGTTGACGAGCGCTTCGACGCTGTCGGCATCCGGGCTGTCCGTCAGCAACGGTTCGCCGCCGCAGACCAGTACCGAAAGCTGCTCGGTCGAGGTTTGAATGACGCGGCGCATGTCGTCTTCGCTGCCGCTTGCGCCAATGCGCACAACTTCCGCCAGCGGCGATACAGGCTCAAGCCCGAAACCGACGCCGAGGCTGCCGGAACTGCCGGCGGCGTCCATGATAATGGTTTTCTGCTTCACCGTTTCAGCGATGATCCACGCGAGAGACTGCGCAACAGTGGTGGTGCCAACGCCGCCCTTGGTGCCCATGACCGTCACAAGCCGCGCGCCGGAAAGGCCGCGCTTGTCAATGAGCGCCTTGGCAATGACCTTCACAAGGTCTTCCTGCGGCACCGGGCGCACCAGATAGTCGCGCACGCCCATGCCGACAAGGCTGCGGTAAAGGTGTACGTCATTCATGGGACCGATAATGACGGCGTCCGTATGTTCGGCGCAAACGCCCGCGAGCTGGCCCAGCTGGGCAATGAAATTTTCGGAGATGTCGTTGGTTTCGATGATCAGCACATCGGGCGACGGTTGCTGCGCATAGGTCGCAATGGCGGATTCTATTTCCCCGCCATAGACCTGCACCGCAACGCGCGCAAACCGCCAGTCGTCGGCAAGGGCCTGCGCGGTGCGCGCGGTTCCCTCGTCCAGCACGAAGCAGTCGACACGTGACGACGGCAGCAGCGTTGTCGTGACATCCTGGCTCATCGCCGACCTTTCCTAGCCGCCGCCGCCATTGCTGGGGTTCTTGCTGCCGGCGCTAATGCCGCCGCCGGTCACGGTTGTTGTGCCGGTGGAGCTTGCGTTCAGGCCGTTAAGCGGCGCGTTGGTGACGCCGGAATTGAAATGCTCGGTAATGGCGCCCTGGCGGCGGGAATCGCTGTCCGGCGTGCCGGCATTACCCATCAGGTCTTCGGGATGCGCGATCATCTGGCTCATCGCCGTTTGCAGCTCGCAGCCCATTTTGTATTTGCGGCCTTCTTCCAGCGTGGCGGCGCCGTGACTGCCGGTCAGCTGTTTGCAGTCTGCAGGGGCCTGCGCCATGGTGGACATATAGGACACGACAATCGCGCCGGTATCTTCCATGCCAACGCCGGCGTAATCAATGCTCGAAACATCAAGCCCGCGCTTGGCGAAGGCTTTTTTGTAGTCTGCCGCTTCGCGCTCGGCCGTGACTTTGCTCAAGGGGTCGCCGCCAACGTAAGGCACAACCATGCGGAAAGCGCCTTTGCCGTTGCGCAGGTAATCATCCGCCACCACGTTCACGCGTGTGGCATTGAGCGCTGCGGCCGGAAGCTCAAGCGTCTTCATGCCGTCGACGACCTGCATTTGCTGCACCTTCACTTGCGACGGCGTGGACATGTCGCAGCCAGACAGCAAAAGCGCCGACATGGCAACGCCGCATATTTGGGCAACGCCGCATATTTGGGCAACGCCGCATATTTGGGCAACGCCGCAGAATACCGAAAACCTGGAATGCTTCATGCTGATTCCCCTTTAATCTACAATATAGCCGTAAGAAGCGTTTTCGCCCAGTGGGGGAAGCCGGTTGCCATAAACTTTCTTGCCGTTACCGGAAGCGGTTGCCGCCAGCGGCTGGGCATCGTTTGAAACGGGCGCTGCCGCTGTCGTAGTACTGCCACTGATAATCGGCTGCATGCCAACCGCGCGCAGAGGTGGTGTTGCGGAAGGCTGCACAGCTGCAGGCCGCGCCGCCAGCGTCACCGGCTTTGTCATGATGGGCTGCATTTTAGCCGTGGCGGCTGGCGTGACAGCACCCTGCCCGCGAATGATCGGCTGCATGCCGACAGACCGGACCGGAGAGGGGAGCGGCGCTGCAGCAACATCTGCCACGGGCGCTGAAACCATTGTCAGCTGTTCTGCCGCTGAGAGGCCGCCGTTATTGGCCAGACCATTGCCGGCATACGCGGGGCCTCTTTGCAGGGATTTTGCAGGCGTGGCATCGACTTTTTTGGTGCCAGCGGTGCGTTCCTCCCCTTGCGGCTGGTAATGCTGCTGCTGGACGGGCGGCGCCACGGGGCGCGTTACGTCGTTGAAGCGGCTGCCGTCATCGGTCGCGGGGTTCAGTGTTGCGGCAGAGCCTTTGGCGGGCGGCACATGCGGCGGGGTTTGCTGCGCGATAGGCAGAATGGCGCGGGGCGGCGAATTATCATCCGCCGTCACGCGGTCAGCCTGCGGCATTGCGTAAGGTTCGACAACATAAGGGGTCACAAGGAACACAAGCTCCGATTCACCCCGCTGGAAGGATTTCGACTTGAACAGCTCGCCCAAAATCGGCAGGTCTTTCAGGCCGGGGAAACCGTTGACGGCATCCACCGTGCGGGACTTCAGCAGGCCTGCGATCATCAGCGTGCCGCCGGAGCCCATTTGCACCGTCGTTTGCGCACGGCGCACGGTCAAGCCCGGAATAATGGTCGAGCCGCCGCCCGTTGCCAGCGTAACGCTGTCCTGGTCGGATTTTTCCGACACTTCGGACGTCAACTGCATCGAAATGCGGTCTGTGCCCAGCACGGTCGGGATGAAGTTGAGCGAGACACCGAACTGCTTGAATTCGATGGAAACGTTACCGCTGCTGTCGCGACCCGAGGGAACGGGGAATTCGCCGCCCGCAAGGAAGCCCGCGGTTTCACCGGAAATGGCCGTCAACGTCGGTTCTGCCAGCAGGTTGATTAACCCGTCACGCTCAAGGCCGGAAATATCGGCGCTGATAGGGCCGAGGTTGCCGCCGTTGGCAAGCGCAATGGTGCCGGTACCAAACTGCGAGACCGCGGTAAGGCCGACGCCGTTGGAGCCGAAGCTGCCGGTTGCCTTGCCGACGTTAATGCCGCCGATGGTGGTGTCGATGCCGATTTCACGCAGCAGGTCGCGCTGCGCTTCCACGACTTTCACCTTCAGCATCACCTGCTGTTCGCCGCGCACGGTCATCAGGTCCACCAGCGTCTGGCCGGAGGTTTTAATGAAGCGGCCGGCAAGGTCGCGCACCTGGTTTGCAACGCCGGGGGTGGAAACCATGCCCTGCAGCACAATGTTGTCGTTAACCGTGTGCACTTCGACCGCTTCCTTGGGGAAGAACTGGCGAAGGGAGGCGCGCAGGCTGTCTTCGTCCACCGCCACATGCACGGAAATATCGGCCAGCTGGTTGCCGTCTTCGTCAAAGGCGAGGACGTTGGTATCCCCCAGCGCCTTGCCGACGACGTAAAGCCTGTCGGACCGGAGCGAGCCGACATCCGCAATGGCCGGGTTGGCGACCAGCACATCGGCGGCGGCTTTGGGCAGGCTGACCGTTTCAGCCTTGCCTGCAGTCAGGTGCAGCGACTTGGTAATGCCCCCCGTCGCGCCCTGCGCCACAACCGACAAACCGACGGCGAGGATGACAGCCGCCGCCCCCATGAAGGTCCTCGGCGCGTTCAATCTCGGCACCCGGTTCGCAATTTTCGATAACATGCGTTTCATATGAAGCCGCCTTTCTTATTGTCCGGTAGAATTCGTGTTGCGGACGGGAACGTTCTGGATCCCGGTACCGCTATAAATCCGGACGGTGGAATTGGATTTAATTTTCGTGACTATGGAATTCATGCGCTTCAGCAGGTCGACGGTGGTGACGTCGGTGATGAGCGGGTTGACGGTGGAGGCCGGGGCATCAACTTCGCCGATACGGCGGAGCGACAGCGACAGGTCACCCATAAGCTTGGAGAGCGCCAGCGTTTCCGCACCCTCCTTCGTCACTTCGACCGTGATGTTACGGATGGAGGTCTTGCCATCGGTTGAAGCGGTGTCAGGATCGTTCTTGAATGCCTGGTCGACAGCGAGGATTTTTACGTTGCTGAGGACAGTCTGGCTGCCGAAGCGGTTGACCATCTGCTGTGAGAACTGCTGCGCATCACTTGGCACAGAAACGGTATAGGCGAGCATGATGTCTACATGGTCGCCCGGCTGGATGAAGCCGCCGACCGACGTATCAAGCGACACCGGAATGGAAACCGCGCGCATGTTGGGCGAAATGGAGGCTGCAAGGAAACTGGTCGCGCCCTTGGAATCCAGCATCGCCTGCGTTGTTATCGGCTCGCCGCTTTCAATCGTGCGGCGCAGCGGCGCGTTGTAGACTTCCGGTTGTTTATCATCGGGATAATCTTTTTTCTGAATGACACCTGTGAAGATGGCGCTTTCCGGCCAATCCTGCCAACGCGTATCTTCAGCTGTTAGTTGAGTACCTGTCGCCAAGTGCTTATTCGCGACGAGGATCTGGCTGAGAGGGCCCGGACCTTGCGGCTTTGCGCCCAGCTTCGCTTGCACAAGCATGGCGACAACAATTGCCACCAGCAATGCTCCCCCCATGATCAACAAAACGCTTCTATTCATGATATCCCCCAATAACAAATCTCAACTCAAGGTCCATTCTCGGCGACAATATGCATGTCTGTCCAGAAAAAAGTGAAAGTTTCTAATGGATTATTTTAAAAAGCTCACCTAATTGATGAGTTATGAGTCCCGTTTGCAACAAGGCCAGCCAGCCGCCGACGCCAATCGCAATTCCATAAGGAACGGCATTGCGTCCCTCCTGCACCTGCGCGACCCAGCTGCCGGGACGGGGCGCGGCAAATGGCTTCTTCTTTTTGAAGTACAGCGACAGGCCGCCGACAATGCCGCCAACAACCGCCATCCAGAACACGTAGGCCAGCAGCCCGTGCAGCCCGACCCAGAGGGCAAGCGCTGTGCCGAACTTGGAATCCCCGCCCCCCATCGCGCCGAACAGGAACATGATATATGTAATGGCGAACATGAGCCCGAACGCGCCCACATATTCCCACCACACGTCAAACGCATCCGGCGCGGCGACAAAGGCCAGCCCAAAAGCCGCGATGACGATAAGGGAATAGAGGTTCGGAATGCGCAGCGACATAACGTCGGAGACGCAGGCCAGCACGGTTGTCACCAGCACAATGACAAGAAGCAGTGAAACAAGCATAATCCATAAACCATTACTGAAAGCGCGGGCGGAAGGCCGCAGGGGATATTCGCAACTCACCATTATAAGGGCAGCCCTTTAAGGCTCCCTTAAAGTTGCGTGGCAATTGAATCAAAGACTTGCATGTTTACGGTAAATCTACAGGAAGAGGTTCAGCACCTTGTCGTAGGCGACAACCAGGCTGCTGCCGAGCAGGAAGACCGCCGTTGCAATCGCCAGCGCCACACCCGCTGCAATCAGCGTGTACTCGATGGCGGTCGCGCCATCGTCCCGCTGCCATACTTTTTCAAGACGGCGTGGCGCGCTGAAGGCATATTCCGGAAGGGTTTTTGCTGGGGCTGACATACCTTAATTTTAATATGCCTGCCGTTAAATATGGCTTAAGAGCCCCTGCCCTTTATTCATCATTTCCCGCTGTATAAGCGCGATGTGCGGCGGCGCGATACGGCACAAGAAAAAACCCGCCATCCTTCGATGGCGGGTTTTTTTGAAAGTGTCGCGCCGTGATTAGCTGGCGACGGTCACTTTTTCTGATACGCTGGTGAACAGGCCGGTTAGTTTGGAACCGACGAGGAAGACGGCCGTTGCGATCGCTACAGCGATGCCGGCAGCAATAAGGCCGTATTCGATAGCCGTTGCGCCGTCTTCATTTTTCGCGAATTTGTTGATGTTGTTAATCATAGTACCCTCCGTTTTTTTGTTTGTGATTTGTGAAACCAGAACCTTATAACTTCAGTATAGTGTCTAAACGGTTTCAAAAGTATTAATATCAATACGAAAAACAATTAATACTCAAATATTCGCACAGATTTTTAAAGTCAAATCGTTATTTATTTGTATAAAATTTGATTTTTTAAAATATGCGTAAAATTTTCGGCGTCTATAAAATACCCAGCAAAAATAACGGCAAATAAAAAAGCCGGGCTTTTTCTGCCCGGCTTTTTCGTAACGTTTTTTAATCAGTTGGTAATGTGCAGCGAGTTCAGCTGGGCTGCAATGGCCTCAAAAGAAGACTGCAGCGCATCCGTCGTTGGTGACTGGAAGTAATCGCTGGGCTTGCTGGCGCAGGCCTTAAGCATGTTGAGACTCGTCGTGTTAAGGTCGGCACCCAGCGCGATTGTATAAATAATCACGTTATTCGCCTTCAGCGAGTTGCAAATGGCGGTGGTGCGCGTGTTCAGGGTCGTGTTCGCCGTTGAGCTGTTGGTGGCGATGCGACCGTCCGACAGCACACCGTAACCGGTGTAGTTGTTGGAACCGAAGCTGTTGTCACCGTCCGTCATCAGAATGACGACCTTGTTCATCGTCGGCGTATTGTAATTGAGCGGCAAGCTGTTGGCGTCCATATCTCCGCCCCAAAGACCGCGCCAGCGCGGCGACAGCATGCGCCAGCCCCACGACATGCCAAGGTCAATCATGGTACTGCCGACGGCCTGCATGGAGTCAATGGCAGCCAGAACCTTGGTTTTATCTTTGGTCATGCCCAAAAGAGGCTGCGCGCAATACTTGTTGGGGCCTAGAGTCGTCGTATCCAGCGGGGAGTAGGAATGAATTGTGCCGCCGCTTGTGCAGTCGTTATGCGGCACAACGCTGATGTTATCAAGCGTACCGGTAAAACCTGTGGCCGCCAGAATAATGCCGCCACTGCTGCTGCCCGCCTTGATGGTTTCGGTATAAGTACCGGCGCTGCTGCGCGCCGTGCCGCTGGTATTGCCGACCTTCACGGTCACGGAACCCGCGGTGCGCGTCGCGACCGTATAGGTCACGTCATACTTCTTGCCGCTGGTAATCGTCACCGACTCGCTGATGTTGCTGTTGTTGGTGCTGGTTTTTTTGGCAACGCCGCCGGTAATCGACCAGTTGGTCCCGAGCGTCCATGAACTGGAGGATGCAAAGGTGCCGTTGCTGGCAATGTCGCTGCCCAGCGTATACCACCACACGTTGTTGTTGGTGGAGCTGCAGGCCGAATAATATTTCGGGAAGGTCTCGGTCGCGGGCGGGTCATCCGTCACGTCGCGGCTATTGGCATCGCGCGCTTCAACGCAGCCGCCCCAGCTGGTATCGCCCCAGTTGTTGCTGTCGGTCGTCGTCCAGTTGGAATGCCCGGTGCCGACGTTCACTGCCTGCGAAAACGGCACAACCCCCATCCACAGGATCGGCACGTTGGAATTCGCACCGAACAGCGTATTCACCAGTGTCGACGCCGCCGTTTTGGAGGCAGCAATTTTACTGACACCACCGCCTGCGGGGTCGGCCATGGAACCGGTGTTATCCATCACCAGCACAATTTCAAGGCCGGCAACTTCGCGCTTCACCTCGGTGTCCGCGCTGACGGTAATATAATCCTGCCCCATGATGGCCATGAACGTGGTCGGCACGCGGGCGCTGGTGGATACCATGACGGTGCCATCGCCCAGCGTCACGTGCAGTTCCGACGGCGTGCCAAGAGAATTATCCGGATAGTTGGCTTTGAAGAACTTGTTGATGCGCGCGGTCAGCATATCGACGCTGCCGTCGCTGGAACCCGCCGCCAGCGCCGCTTTATCAAGCGCGTTGCTGAGGCGTGTTTTAACGTTATAGGCCTGCGCAATATCCACCGCCATGCCCGCGCCAGCGACGAAAGCCGGCAGGGCGAACGCGAAGATCAGCGCGACCGATGCCGTGGTATTGACCCGCCAGTAACGGAGCGACCGCAAAAGTCTGTTCGGCATGTGCTGCATGTTCAATGCTCCCGTTATTCGCGTTAAAGCCTGCTGTAAATCAAACCTTGGCCACAAAAAGCCCCTTGCGCCCGCGGGCGTAGGATTCTTCTTTCATCTTCATGGGCCCCGTGACGACGCTGGTAAAGATGGGCGTAAACGTATAGTTCACGGTCACCGCCACAATGCCTTCATCCTGCGCGCCCATGCCGTCGCTTTTCGCCAGCACGTTGTTGTTGATGCCCATGTTTTGCGTCTTGCGCCACTCAACCGTCGGCACCAGCGTGGTGCCGATGAACTGGATACCGACAATATCAACCCCGTAAGATGTCGTGCTATAAGGCATTAGCGCCATTTGTCCCGCCATGATGGCATCGTTAATGTCTGTATCGGACACCTGCGTGCCGCGGGTCATAAGGTCGCTGATGGTCTGGGCGGCGTTCACCACCTTCTGGCTGGTCAGCAGCATCATGCCAAGGTCAATCGTGCCGCACAAAATCATGACCAGCAGCGGAAAGAGCAGCCCTGCCTCGATTGCGGCAACGGCGCTGTCGTCCTTCATGAACTGTTTAAATCCACGCATGTTTCTAACCCGACGAATCTGCAGCGTTATACGGCTCGGACTTGATGACGACGGTGGACATCAACGGCAGCCAGTTTTTATCCATGCTGCCCGTCATCATGGAACCAAGATACGGTGTGAAAAATTCCCACTTATAATAGGAACGCACAATAATAACGCTGTTGGATTTGCCGGACGCGAAGCTTTTCGGCACCAGGTTGCCATTGCTGTCAATCGTCGGCTTGGTGGTGGCGGCATTCAGGAAGGTATCGCCCGTCGCCTCGATGACTTCATATTGCACCTTGGTGCAGTCCAGCATGGCCTTGATGTTCGAACAAAGGCTGGTGGCAAAGGTTTTTTGCGGATCGGACGACATTTGCACCTGCCCCGTGCGGATAAGCCGCGCGGCCTGCGCGGAGCCGCCTTCCAGCACCGTGCCCGCGGCAAAAAACATCGACACTTCAAGAATGCCGATGATCAGCGTCAGCAACGGCGGCACCACCATCGCGAATTCCACAGCGGTTGCTGCGTCGTCTCCGCGGAGCCAGCGTTTGAAATTTCTGCGCATCTTAATCGCCCCTTTATTATCCGCTTTGCATCCGGCGCGCCTGTTGACTCTCGCGCAGCTCATGACAAAAAGCCTTTACCTAACCTTCTCATTGTAATCGGTTCCTGTTAAACCCTGCTTAATATTCGCTAGAAAGCCTAACAAATTCAATCCTTTAAAATTTTGCTAAAAAGCCACGGGATTACCCCATGGTAGAGACATCTGGGCCCCATTTGCGGGCCAGCTCTTTTTGCCTTTTATCTATGTCTTTCAATCTTTTCTCGTTCTTCATGACCATGAGGCCGGAGACGAGCGGCGTGACGTTGTTGAAGATGAGCCAGCCCGCAGCCGCCCCGCCATAGGCCATGATGATGGTGCTGGCCTGCATTAAAATCGACATTGCCTGATCAATATGATTGCCGCTCGACGCGCCGTTGCCAATCAGCAGCATCCATGCGGGCACGGTGCCGGCGAAGTTCATGCAGCCCACCGTGACCCAGGCTGTCTTTTGCGGATGCGGGTCGATGATGAAGGCCACGACCGTCGGCACAAGGCAGCCGCAGAACAGCAACGTCGTGGGAAGGAACAGCGCCGCCGTCACCAGCACGCACAAAATAGCGAACTTGACGCTGAAGGGGATTTTTTTCTTTTTGGGCGCGGCTTCAGCCATCAGGCGGCACTCCCCGAAAAATGCATGATGAGATAGCCAAGAATGCACAGCAGCGAAATGGAAGCCGAAATAACCATCGCCACCTGCCGCCCTGCGCCGCGGCCAAAGGTTTTGCGGCGCTGCAGCTGGCCTTCGATCAACGCGCGTTCCCGCAGCAGTCCTGCGAATTCGCGGCGTGCCAGCACATATTTCTGCAGGTCTTCCTGCACCAGGTTGCCATTGTCGATAAGCTCGAGAATAGCGGAAAGGTTGCCGGAATTTTCAAGTTTGCCCGTGCGGCGGCCCAGTTCCGCCCGCAAATCGCGGTCGTTGAAACGGTCAACGGCGGGGCCAATAAGCGAAATAAGCCAGTTGCCCAGCGCCGGCACCGCGCCGGTATTGAAGCGCCGTTGAATAGCCGCCAGCACGCGGGTAATGCCCACCATCTGGTAACCCCGGTCGCGGGAAATAACATGCCCTAAATACGGGTCGATCATTTTCGGCTCCCGCACGGAAATAAACGCCATCATGTGGCGGTCGAGAATATTTTCGGGCTTGTTGGCGCCGCGCGCAATATCTTCCAGCGCCAGCAGCAGGCTGCCGGGGCTCAAGACCACGTGCTTCAGCAGCACGGGGCTCATGCAGCTGACTTCCTTGTTCAGCATATACAGCACGCGCTCGATGCCGTAGACCGGCATTTTCTGCACGAGGAAGCTTCGGCACTTTTCAAACAGCGTCACAAGGCCGGAGCTGTCTTCCCCGCCCTCGACCTCGAAATAATGGTTCAGCCAGCTGGAGAACATTTGCGTCGCAATCATTTCCGCATGCGCCTGCACATCTTCCTGCCGCGCCATCACTTCGGCGAGCGCACCGGCAAAACCGGTCGGAAAAATGGCAAGGCCGCGATAGCGCACGGGCGCGCGCGTATCGAGCGCGGCGCAAACGGCAGAAACCACGCGTTCCTTGGCTTCGTTCTTGTTGTCCGACCAGATGGGGTCGAGACGCTTGGCCAGAAGCTTGTCTTCAAAGTTGCGCTTGATCCAGAGCAGGAAATGGTCTTTTTCCAGCGCTGCCGCCGCTTCCGAAACGTGCTGCGAAAAAGCATAGGAAAGGGAGCGTAAATCCCAATACTTTTCATCGCGGAACACGAAGGGGCGCGAGGCCTTCATGGGAACGTATTGCTGCTTGGTCGCAACCCTGCGGCCTTCGGACCAGCGTAAGGCTTCGTCAATTTCCCAGCGCTGCTTTTCATCATCGTTCAAGACGCCGCGCAGGAATTCGGACAGCGCGGGCGCAAGCCGTTCCCCGCCGCTGGCGAAGGCGAAGGAGCCCTGCTCCATCTTCTCCACCAAAATCTGCCCCGGTTTTTTATCGGCCATAAAGTTAATGCCGCGCGCCAGCATGGCCACACATATGCCAAGGGAATAAAGGTCGTCCTTCAGCGTGCCCGCGCCGCGGCCGGAGGGTTGCGCCATGCCTTTTTCAATGGTGCAGAACAGCGCGCTCTGGCGGAAGAACGGCGCGCTGGACAGGCATTCGCCCAGCATCACCTTTTCATTGCCTTCCGCGCCATGCAGGAACATGTTGTCGAGGCTGATGGCCCCATGCACCATGTCAACCTCGCGGAATTCCTGCAGCACTTCCAGCACGGGCTTGATCAGCGTTTCAATCAGGCGGTCTTCGGCAATATGCAGCGGCTTGCCATTCTGCTCCGCCAGCAACCGGCGGCCCTGCGGCTTTTCAAACACAAGCGCAAGGCGTTGGCGGCCATCCGGCTTCCAGTCAATAATACCGGCCTGCAAAAGGCGGATCACGTTGTGGGTGCGCAGGTTTTTGTAAGACCCGATGCTGGTTGCCGCCGGCACGCGGCTGTTGCGGCAAAGCAGCGCAAACTGTTCACCGCCAATGCGGCGGTCTTTTGCATCAAACGCCTGTGTTTCGATGCTGGCAAGGTCTGGCCGCGGGCGGGCGGGGAAAATTTCGATGTCGGGACCAACCATGATATGGCCGGCGTCACTGGTCGTCGCCAGAATGGATTCAAAGCCGCTATCGCCTTTCGGCGTGGCGCGCTGTTCGGGTGCTGCGTTGACCCCGGCTTCTGCCGGGCCCCGGTCCGATTCCATTTTTCAGTATCCCCAATAAACCCCAGCAATCATGTTAACTTTTTTTGGCGGCCTTGTTGATAAAATATTTGTGGGCGGCGCCACAGCGCGGCACAGAAAATACAAAACATTTTACTGCAAATGAGAACGCTTCTTATTTATGAAAACATTTTTTCTTGACGCGAGGCACGCTGCAGATTATAACAATTTCATAATCAAAAAAGAGACGCGGTTTCACCAAGACCAGACACTTTTTTCCTCAACACTTACTTTGATCTTCACTTACACACACACCCTAGACCGAATAAGTGTTCAGTTAAGAAAAGGCCCGGAGTTGATCCGGGCCTTTTTGATTTCGCAAGCGTCAGAAGCGGCGTTAAACCCCGCCAATGCTCATCAGCTTGATTTCAAGGTAATCCTCGATCCCGTATTTGGAGCCTTCGGTGCCCATGCCCGACTGTTTCCAGCCGCCAAAAGGCGCCTGCGCCGCTACGATTGAAACGCTGTTCACGCCCACCATGCCGTATTCAAGCGCTTCCGATACGCGCCAGACGCGGCTGTAGTTGTTGGTATACACAAACGCCGCAAGGCCGTATTCGGTATCATTGGCAAGGCGGATGGCTTCGTCATCCGTCTTGAAGCGGAACAGCGGCGCCAGCGGGCCAAAGGTTTCTTCACGGAAGAAGCGCATATCGGTCGTGGCGTTCGTCAGCACTGTCGGCTCGAAGAATGTCGCGCCCATTTTGTGGCGCTTGCCGCCGGTGGCCACCTTCGCACCCTTGGATGTTGCATCCGCCAAATGCTGTTCAACCTTTTCAAGGCCCTTCATGTTAATCAGCGGGCCAAGGTCGATGCCGTCATCAAGCCCGTTGCCGGTTTTCATTTTGGCGACTGCTTCGCTGAATTTCTGCGCGAAGGCATCGTAAATGCCGTCCTGCACAAAAATGCGGTTGGCGCAAACGCAGGTCTGGCCACTGTTGCGGAACTTCGATGCAATGGCCCCGGCAACCGCATCATCAATATTCGCATCGTCAAAAATAATGAACGGCGCGTTGCCGCCCAGTTCCAGCGATACTTTTTTAACCGTTGCCGCGCATTGCGCCATCAGCATTTTGCCGATGGCGGTGGAGCCCGTGAAGCTGAGCTTTTTGACGAGCGGGTTATCCGTCATTTCCTTCCCAATCGGCTGTGCTTCACCAATGATGATGTTCAAAACGCCCTTCGGAATACCCGCGCGCTCGGCAAGCTCCGCCAGCGCCAGCGCGGAAAACGGCGTCATTTCCGATGGCTTGATCACAACGGTGCAGCCTGCCGCCAGCGCGGGGCCGGTTTTGCGCGTGATCATGGAGCTGGGGAAGTTCCACGGCGTAATCATCACGCAAACGCCAACCGGCTGCTTCAGCGTGACAAGCCGGTGGTTTTTGTTGTGCGTCGGAATAATGTCGCCGTATACGCGGCGGCCTTCTTCGGCCATCCATTCCACATAGGCGATGCCGCTTTGAATTTCAGCCTTTGCCTGCGAAAGCGGCTTGCCCTGCTCGGCAGTAAGAATACGGCTGAGGTCGTCGATATGCTCGGCCTGCAAATCCGCCCATTTTTTTAAAATTTTTGCGCGGTCGGCGGCGAGCATGGTGCGCCAGCTTTCAAACGCCTTGTGCGCCGCTTCAATCGCCTTCTTTGTATCGGCAGCGCCCATGTTGGGCACGGTGCCCAGAATTTGTTCGGTCGCGGGGTTGTTCACCTCTAAAATGCGGCCGCCTTCCGCCGCCGTCCATTGCCCGTCAACATAGGCCAGCTGCCGGAACAGCTTTGCGTCTTTCAATTGCAGCTCGGCAGCGGCATCGACGATTTTTACGGCGGCTTGGGACATGACTTAATTCTCCTTGTTTCGGGCAGCATTATTTATATAGCCCCTTTGCGCCTTATATAAAAGCCCCTGCGCTTCAGGCAAGGCCAAGTGCCTGTTATCGGCTGATAATTTAATATCCAAGGAACCATACCCCCGCTTCGCACGTTTACCGTTCGACAACAAAATAGATCTTGGAAACGGACGTTGGAGGCAGACGCACATGGACACCATTCAAAATAATTCCGGTCAAAAGAATTTAGGCCAAAAGAACATCACCAAAAGAACCGGCATAAAAAAGCCGATGAGCGCAGAACTGATGAGCGCAGACATGCACCTTTCCGTACCGGGCGTGCAGACGGCAGAGGTGTCGCCGGATCTGGATGAATGCATTCGCCTGTGCTGGCAGGCACGCCACACCGTGCAGCGCACGCTGGTGGAACATTGCCTTTCAAAAGGCGGCAAATACGTAGGCCCCACGCATGTGCAGTCCATGCTGGACTGCATGGATATCTGCCAGGCCGCGGCGGATTTCATGACGCGTGGTTCGCCCCTTCATACTTCCGTCTGCGCTGCCGCTGCAAATGTGGCAGATGCCTGCGCGGATTCTTGCGAGAGCATGCAACCCAATGATGCCACCGCCGACGGTGAAATGCAGCGCTGCGCCGATATTTGCCGTGCCTGCGCTATTGCCTGCCGCGACATGGCCCAACAGGGTGCCGCGATCGAGGATTTGCACATTGACCGCCCGCCGACGCTGGCGGAGGAATTCCCCAGCATCCCGACCTGATAAAAACAGGCTATTTATTAATCCAGATCAAAGCCTTAGCGGAAACGCTAAGGCTTTTCTGGTAATTATCCATAACCTTTGCTATTCTGACGCGCATATAAAGTATGCTTTCACGCAAAAAAAACGCCGTCTTTGAAAGAACCGCCATGCCTCTGCGGGAGGAATTTAATAACGCCCTGATGCGTGTGCAGAATAGCGCCGGTGTTGTCGTCGATACGACAAGCCAGCTGCACCAGCTTATTGTCGGCCCCCCCCAATCCGGCCGCACGACGGAGGCTGAATCCTATGCGGCGGCGTTACTGGCGCAAAAACTTTCGTGGCGCACGCTGGTACTGGATTGCGCAGCGCAGCCGGACCAGGACACTTTTAAAAAATTTCTTGCGGACAGCCGTGGCGGCAGCCTTATCATCGATAACGCTCACCTGCTGGCCCGCGACTTTAACGGCTATGATGCCATCATCCTTTTGAAGAACGCCTATGAAGACCGCAAAACGGTTTTCATTCTGGTTGCCGAAGAACATGCGATGGCGGATAGGCTGAAGGAAGAACCCGGCCTGAAACGCCGCTTCAGCGGCACCGTGCATACGGACCGCACCTTCCGTCAGGCGGAAATTGACGCTTATCACGCCGCAAAAGCAGAAGCCGCGCGGCGCGCTAATTTAAGCACGCAAGAGCGTGATGCCGAAGACCGCAAGGCATCCTCCATGGAAGAATGGCGCCAGCGCAAAAGCGTCGAGGTTGCGGTAGCCAACAACGTCAAACCGCTGAAGCCCGTGCGCTTCGGCCCGCCGCGGGGCCCGTAACATGAGCGATGCGCGCCAGCATTTGAAGAATGCCGTGCAGGATGCCGCCACCAGCGCAGGCCACTTCCCCGTCGATAAACGCACCTACTTTCCCTCCCTGTGGCAGAGCATTTCGGGGCCGGCTGTATCCGGCAAGGAAACGCTGGCGCGGGAGTATGCCATCGACCTTCGCAATGCGAACCTGTTGCCGGAGCGCTTCCCTGATGTCTTGAGCTGCGACCGTGCCAAAAGCGCGGTTTACATCCGCGATGCTTTTGCGCGCGCGACAGGAAATATCCTCATCATTCAGGAAGCGGACAAGCTGGATTCCAGCATGGCCGTGACGCTGACGACGGAGCTGAACAAAGCTTTCAACAACCAGCGCAGCATCGTCGTCGTTATCGGCAGCGTGCCGACGGTGACTGGCGTGCTGGAAAAACTGGAAGACGGCCCCCGCGCCGCCCTCCTGCCCGCCATGCTGAAGACGGAGCGCAGCTTTACCCCGGCGGAGCGCGCGGCGTTTGACAACGACCGCGATGGCACCCTGACACGGCAGGACAACCTGCGCCACTGGCAGGAAAACCCCGTTGCCAGCGTAACCATTACCGCGCCAGTGAAGGCCTTAAAACCGCTGCGCTTCCGCCCTGCCGGCAACAGCCATGCATGACGACCTTGAAAAATCGCTGCTGCGCGCCGAAAGTCTGCGCGAGCGCGTAGAGCGCGGCATGAAGGCATTGCCCGGCCAGCATTTGCACCAGATGATTTTGGGCCCGCGAAAATCCGGCAAATCGACGCAGGCGTATGAGTATATCGAAGCCCTGAAAGACAAAGGCTTTATCGCAGATACGCAGCCCGTGCTGGTCAATTGCGGCCAGCGCCCCGGCGCGCAGACCATCCTTGATGCCATCGCCAAGCTTGCACCCGGCAAGGCCGTACTGGTGGATGACCCGGACAGGCTGCACGGCATGCCGCAATGGGCGTTGATTGAACAGCTTATTGTGCAGGCCGTCAGCAGCGGCAACCCCGTTATCATCACGGCGGAAAAGCCCGGGATGGAAGTGGCCTTGAGCCACTCCCCCACCCTGCGCCACCACATTACGTCGCGCATTGAACTGACGCATAGTTTTTCGTTTCAGGAGATCAACAATTATTACGGGCGGCAGGCGCAGTTCAATGGCATGAGCAACTCGGCCATCAAACGCCTTGTATTGAAGCAAAGCTGGGATGGCGTGGGCGCCGCCAACGTGGAAACAAGCCAGCCGGTCGTACCCCTGAAGCCCGCACGCTTTGACAAGCCGAAGGGTTAAGCCGATGCTGCCGCTTGACCACCTCACAGCCAATGCAAAAGATATACGGGATATTGCGCATAACCTTGGCCGCAGCAGCGAAACCCTTTTCGGCGCGCTATGGCAGGTGGTGACGGGGCCGGAAAATTCCGGCCGCACATCGCTGGGGCATGACTATGCAGCCGCCTTGTTTGACCTGGGCATTACCCCGCAAAAAGAACCCGTGCGGCTGGATTGCAACCGGCAGCCGCTGCCAAGCGACATTGAAGACGTCTTTAACGAGGCCAAGGGCAAGATGCTGCTGCTGGAAGACCCGGCGGCAGCCAAAATGGAGCGGCACATCCTGCTGGCGCAACTGGCGGAAACGCTGGAAACCGGCAGCACCATTGTGCTGATCACCGGAACCCCTGCGGAGATGAAAGACTTCATCGCGGACCTGCCGACAACAACACGCAACAGCCTTGCGCTTACGCCCGTAGAAATCACCCGCAGCTTTACGGTTGAAGAATCCGCCGCCTTTAATGCGGAACGCAACGCGCGCCTGCGCCGTGAATTCGAGCTGAAGCAGCAACAGGAAGATATTCTGGACTGGAAGACCCGCCCTGAAGTGAATGTTGCCGTTAACCGCGGCGTGAAGCTGTTAAAGCCGCTGCGGTTTGGCACAAAACCCCAGACGCTCAAATAAAAAACCCCGCGTGATGCGGGGTTTTTTATTCATCGGAATTTCTTAAAATTTATGCCGTCGCCTGAATTTTAGCGCGGGTCACGTCGATCTGCGCTTGCAGGCTTGCGACTTTCAGCGGGTCGGACTTGGAGCCGTCGAGGTCTTCTTCGAGGTTCTTGAGGTCTATTTCAAGCTTGCTGCGGTCCAGATCGTCCACGTTGACGGCTTCTTCTGCAAGGACGGAGCAAAGTGTGGGGTTAACGTCTGCAAAGCCGCCAGCGACGAAGATGCGGCGGGTACCGCCGTCGGGCGTAAACAGCGTGACAACACCGGGGCGGATGGAGGACAGCAGTGGCGAATGCTGCGCCAGCACGCCGAAGTCACCGGCTTCGCCCGGCACAACAACCATTTTCGCCTGTTCGGAAACAAGGATTTTTTCCGGCGAGACAAGCTCGAACTGGAAAGTCGGGGTGGTCGTTGTGGTGGCTTCAGCCATGGGTAACTCCTGTCTCTTATTGGAACGCATGCCGGCCTAAAACCATTAACACGCGTTCCTTGAGGAAGGTTCCCGCGCTTTTTAAAAAAGCGCGGGAGACGTATTCCTTATGCAGCCGCTTTCTGGGCCAATTTCTTGGCCTTTTCAACGGCTTCTTCAATCGTGCCGACCATGTAGAAGGCGGCTTCCGGCAGGTGGTCATAGTCGCCGTTGACGATGCCCTTGAAGCCCTTGATGGTATCTTCGAGCGTGACGAAGACGCCGGGGGTGCCAGTGAAGACTTCAGCCACGTGGAAGGGCTGCGACAGGAAGCGCTGGATTTTGCGGGCGCGCGCGACGGTGAGCTTGTCTTCTTCAGAAAGCTCGTCCATGCCGAGAATGGCGATGATGTCTTGCAGCGCTTTGTAGTTCTGCAGCGTTTTCTGGACCGAGCGGGCGACGTTGTAGTGGTCTTCGCCAATCACGCGCGGGTCAAGAATGCGGCTGGTGGAATCCAGCGGGTCGACGGCCGGGAAGATGGCCATTTCCGCGATCTGGCGCGAGAGAACGGTCGTTGCGTCCAAGTGCGCAAAGGAAGCGGCGGGGGCCGGGTCGGTCAGGTCGTCCGCGGGGACGTAAATGGCCTGAACGGAGGTAATCGAGCCCTTGTTGGTCGACGTAATGCGTTCCTGCAGGCCGCCCATGTCGGTTGCCAGCGTCGGCTGGTAACCCACGGCGGAAGGAATGCGGCCGAGAAGTGCGGACACTTCTGCGCCCGCCTGCGTGAAGCGGAAGATGTTGTCGACGAAGAACAGAACGTCCTGGCCTTCCTGGTCGCGGAAGTATTCAGCGGCGGTCAGGCCCGTCAGGGCAACGCGGGCGCGGGCGCCGGGCGGTTCGTTCATCTGGCCGTACACCAGCGCCACTTTCGAGCCGGCTTCGCCGAGCTTGATAACGCCGGAGTCGATCATTTCATGGTACAGGTCGTTACCTTCGCGGGTACGTTCACCAACACCGGCAAAGACGGACACGCCGCCGTGCTTCATGGCGACGTTGTTGATCAGCTCCATGATGGTGACGGTTTTGCCGACGCCGGCGCCGCCGAAGAGGCCGATCTTGCCGCCTTTTGCGTAAGGGGCGAGCAGGTCGACGACCTTAATGCCGGTAACCAGCATCTGGGTTTCGGTCGCCTGGTCGATGAATTCGGGAGCCGCGCGGTGGATGGGCAGCGACACTTTCGCGTTGACGGGGCCGCGCTCGTCGATCGGCTCACCGATGACGTTGATGATGCGGCCGAGGACTTCAGCACCAACCGGCACGGTGATGGGGTTGCCGGTGTCGGTGACAGCCGCGCCGCGGACGAGGCCTTCGGTCGAGTCCATCGCGATGGTGCGGACGGTGTTTTCGCCAAGGTGCTGCGCAACTTCAAGAACCAGCTTCTTGCCGTCGTTGTCGAGTGTCAGCGCGCTTAAAATCGCGGGCAGTTCGCCGTCAAATTGCACGTCGACGACGGCGCCCATGACCTGCGTCACTTTGCCGAGGCCACCCTTGTTGTTGCTTGCGAGTTTCACCATGGTCATTCTCCTTCAATACTTGTCTTAAACGGCTTCTGCGCCGGAAATAATTTCGATCAGCTCTTTTGTGATGTAGGCCTGGCGGGCGCGGTTGTAGCGCAGCGTCAGCTTGGAAATCATTTCGCCTGCGTTCTTGGTCGCGTTTTCCATCGCGGTCATGCGGGCGGCCTGTTCACCGGCGGCGCTGTCCAGCAGCGCGCGGTAAATCTGCACGCCGAGGTTGCGGGGCAGCAGGCTTTCAAGGATTTCTTCTTCCGACGGCTCGAATTCGTAAAGAGCCTTCGGGCCTTCGGCAGCTTCTTCCGCCGTGGCCACCGCCGTTTTTTCAAACGGGATGATCTGCAGCGAAGACGGTTCCTGCTTGATGACGGAGCGGAACTGGTTATAAACCAGCGTGCAGACATCAAACTGTTCCTGCGCCAGCAGTTCAAGGATGAACTGCGACACCTGCGCTGCGTCCGAAAACGCAAGGCGCTTGCGGCCGATGCCTTCGAACGAGTGGATGATTTTATCCGCGTGGTCGCGCTTGAGGGAGTCTTTACCCTTGCGGCCGACGGTCACGACCTTCACAGTCTTGCCGGCTGCCGTCAGCTCGCGAATTTTCTGGCGGGCGAGGCGCGTGACGAAGGCGTTGAAGCCCCCGCACAGGCCGCGGTCCGACGTCAGGACGACGAGCAGATGAACATCCGACTTGCCGGTGCCGCCAAGCAGCACGGGCGAAGTGTCGTTGATGTCGATGTTGGAAATGAGGCGCGACAGCATGGCCGCCATGCGCTGGGCATAGGGCTGGCTGGCTTCGGCCTGCATCTGGGCGCGGCGCAGTTTTGACGCTGCGACCATTTTCATGGCCGAGGTGATCTTGCGCGTGGACTTCACGCTCGCGATCCTGTTCCTGTACTCCTTGAGGCTGGGCATCGGTCAAAAGGCCTTTCGCTTAAGCGGCTTTCTTGGCGGAAACGAAGGTCGCGCTGAATTCTTCAACGAACTTCACCAGCTGCGCTTTCACGTCGTCGGAGATTTTTTGCTCCGTACGGATGGAAGCGAGGATGGACGCACCCGAGGAGCGCAGCGCGTTCAGCAGCTGTGCTTCGTATGCGTTGACATCTTTTACCGCAACGCTGTCGAGGTAGCCGTTCACGCCGGCGAACAGCACGCAGACCTGCTCTTCCATCGACAGCGGGCTGTACTGGGGCTGCTTCAGCAGCTCCGTCAGGCGCGTGCCGCGGGCGAGCAGTTTTTGCGTCGACGCGTCGAGGTCGGACGCGAACTGGGCGAAGGCTTCCATCTCGCGGAACTGCGCGAGGTCGAGCTTGATGGTACCGGCGACCTGCTTCATCGCTTTCGTCTGCGCGGCGGAACCGACGCGGGAAACGGAAAGACCGACGGAAATGGCAGGACGCACGCCTTTGTAGAACAGGCCGGTTTCAAGGAAGATCTGGCCATCGGTAATCGAAATCACGTTGGTCGGGATGTACGCCGAAACGTCACCCGCCTGTGTTTCAATAACCGGCAGCGCGGTGAGCGAGCCCGAGCCGAGGTCGTCGTTGAGCTTCGATGCGCGCTCCAGCAGGCGGGAGTGTAGATAGAACACGTCGCCGGGATATGCTTCGCGGCCCGGCGGGCGGCGCAGCAGCAGGGACATCTGGCGGTAGGCAACGGCCTGTTTGGACAAGTCATCGTACACGATCAGGGCATGCATGCCGTTGTCGCGGAAGAATTCGCCGATGGTGCAGCCGGTGTAGGGCGCAAGGTATTGCAGCGGCGCGGGTTCGGACGCAGTGGAAGCCACGACGACGGAATATTCCATCGCGCCGTTTTCTTCCAGCGTTTTCACCAGCTGGGCAACGGTCGAGCGTTTCTGGCCGATAGCGACGTAAACGCAATACAGCTTTTTCTTCTCGTCTGTGCCTTTGTTGATTTCTTTCTGGTTCAGGATGGTGTCGAGCGCAATTGCGGTCTTGCCGGTCTGGCGGTCGCCGATGATAAGTTCGCGCTGGCCGCGGCCGATCGGCACGAGGGCGTCAATGGCTTTCAGGCCCGTCTGCATCGGTTCGGAAACCGATTTACGGGCGATGATGCCGGGGGCCTTCACGTCCACGCGGCGGGTTTCTTTGGCCTTCAGCGGGCCTTTGCCGTCGATGGGGTTGCCAAGCGCGTCAACAACGCGGCCCAGCAGTTCCTTGCCGACGGGCACAGACACGATCTCGCCGGTCTGGCGCACGGTGTCGCCTTCCTTGATGTCGCGGTCGTCGCCGAAAATAACCACGCCGACGTTGTCGGTTTCGAGGTTAAGAGCCATGCCCTTGATGCCGTTTGAAAACTCGACCATCTCGCCGGCTTTCACCTTGTCGAGGCCGTAAACGCGGGCGACGCCGTCACCGACGGAAACGACCTGGCCGACTTCGGCAACATCGGCTTCTGCGCCGAACTTGGAGATCTGGTCTTTGAGAATGGAGGAAATTTCTGCTGCGCGGATTTCCATGACGTTAAGCTACCTCTTTCATTTTGGCTTTATCGGATAATTCGTTGGTGTTTTTAAGAGCGCGGTGCAGGCGCTCCAGCTTGGTCTTGACCGAGCTGTCGATCAGGCGGGAGCCGACCTTGATGATCAGGCCGCCGGTGATGGACGGGTCGATGGTCAAATTCACGTTCACGGTCTTGCCGAGAACCTGCTTCAGGCCTGCGGCGATTTCGTTGATCTGTTCCTGGTCGAGCGCCTGCGCGGCCGTGACATCGGCGGTGACTTCGCCGCGGAAATCAGCGATTTTATCCTGCACGGCGGCGACGATGCCGGCAAGGTCGGGCAGGCGGCGCTTTTGCGCGACGGTGCCGAGCAGCTTGGTGGTCAGCGCGGAAACTTTGTAATGCGCGGCGATGGCGACGAGGGCTTTTGCCTGGTCTTCGCGGCGCAGCGTTGCGTTATGGAGGAAAGCGTCCATGTCCCCGCCCGAGGCGAGAATGGCCGCGACCGTTTCAAGGTCCTTGGAAATCTGGTCAATCTGGCCAGCTTCCGACGCCAGCGCGAAGAAAGCGGTGGCGTAGCGTCTTGCGATGTCCTGGTTTCCCGACTGACCTGCCAAGGCTGTCTCCCCACAAAAATCAGAATGCCAAACTTTAAATCTCTATCCCTGCAGCGCTTTTGCACGTGGCTTATATATATGTGGTGCATACGCACTACCGGGTCGCGCAGGATTTAGCATGATCTAGAGATTCTATGCAACGCTAATCCCTGCGCTTTGCGCCAAAAAGGCCGCTTTCGGCCCCTTCGGTTTACATATCACGGCATCAGCGGCTTTTGCTTCGCCGAACCGTCGAGATAGGGCCGGATTTTTGCCACAACAGCATCCGTCCCCTGCTCGATGCGCAGCACTTCCTCCAGCCGGTTTTCCGGCGACATCAGGTACACATAGGCCGAATGGTCGAAGGTATAGTCATCCCCCGCCAGCGGCGCTTTTTCGGCGACCACCTTGTAGGACTGCTCCGCATCGGCAATCTGGCTATCCGTGCCGGTCAGGGCGACGAGACCTTTTGCATAGTGGCTGGAATAGGCCTTCAGGGCCTCCGGCGTATCCCGCACGGGATCGATGGTAATGAAGATGGGCTGCACCTTGCCGGCAAGGTCACCCAGCTTGTCCATGGCGCTGCGCATTTTATCCAGCGTGACGGGGCAAATATCCGGGCAATGGGTGAAGCCGAAGAAGACCAGCAGGAATTTACCGGGGAAGGATTTTTCCGTTACGATGCGGCCTTCTGTATCCGTCAGGGAAAACGTGCCGGGCACGTAAAGGCCTATATTTGGCGACACGTGCCGCATAACGGGTTTTGCGGGCGCAGGCGCAACGGTTGCATCGGCATCCGTCAGGCCTTCGGACACTTTGGGCGCGTCCTCGCCTTTTTTGGCAGCGTCGATTTTATCCTGCAGCGGGTCGGTTTTTAATTTCAGGTGGCCGCGGCCGTTGGTATCCGTCGTCATTTCAACGGAGGTGCCGGATGAAGACGTTGCGGCGCTGTTGCTGCCCGCAGACGAAGTGGTGAGCGGCTGCGGCTGGCGCAGCTTCGTCAGGTAGGCTACGCCCCCACCCAGTACGAAGCCAATCACCGCCAGCAGCGCAAACCGCAAAAACCGTTTCATGTAATGACTTCTCCTGCCGTGATATTTTTAAATGCTCTGCCAGATATAGAATGAAGCTTCCGCCTAATCAATCATAAGGCGCAGGGCTATGACGTTGACCGGAAATTTGATCAGGCGTTCGCCTGTTTTACTATATGGCTGAAAACGATGGAGGTTTTTAATTAAGCTTGCAAGTCAGCGACCTATCCATAATAATACCCCCTGTTGCCAAACACGGCATTACAGGGAATAGCATGCGCGAGAAACTGCAAAAATTAAGCACGCTGGCACGCGACTTTTTTGCCCGCCGCCCCGCTGAAGCCACCGCGCCGCAAGGCCCCACCTATTACCGCATGATTTCCGTCGGCCCATCGCTTGAAAGCGACAAACGGTGGGAGGTTGATTTTTTCCTGTCCGGTTCCGCGCATGACCCGCATGCCATCTGCCCGCTGACGCAGCGCAAGGTCGAAACCCTGCTGGAAAAAAACCTTGGCAGCCAGAAGCCGGATTTAAGCCTGGCCGATAAAAACCATTACGTTGCGGGCGTGGATAGCGAGCCCCGCGCCAAAAACCTGATGGTCGAGCTGGTCTATGTTTTCGCCAAAGAAGGCATTCAGCCCATGGCGCACTGCACTCCGCCGCGCAATACCCCGCCGAAGCCTTAACCGCCCCTTTCCTTGCCCCCCTGCCCGCCCCCTCTTGTCAGACCCAGATTCGGGGTGGATAATCACGGCATATTCAGTTTTGCCGTTTTTATTTTTAGGGAAGAGTGGCCATGCCGCACGATAAGCCCAAAAGCAAGAATGCCGCCCAGTTCGAACAAGCCGTTGCGGGCAGCGCCTATTACAGCATCTTCAGCATTGAACCCGCGCCGGATGATGTTTCTCCCGGCAAGTGGGAAGTGTTGTTCTACGTGTCCGGCTCGAAAGACGATGTGGATGTCACCAGCCCGCTGAAAACGGCGGAGCTGCACCGGCTGCTGAAAAGTTATTACATCGGCACCGGCAAGGAAAAGCCGTTGATTGAAGGCGAGCTTTCAAAAAACCTGCACCTTGCGCGCGTGGACACGAAAGAGCGGGCGGAACGCCTGGCTTCCGAACTCGTCTATATCTTCCGCGATGCGGGGCTGGAGCCGATGAAGGCGGAGGCGGGCGCGTACCAGCCCATGGCGCCTGAAACGTCACGCCCCAAGCCGCAGGCAAAACCCAACAAAAAACCGCCCTTCGGGCTGAATTGACTAGTCTGCCGCAGCGCAGATAACATTCTCGATCAGGATGCGTTCCGGCAATGCCTTGCCGGTACCGGGCGTTTCCAGCACGAAGGTGCAGAACTGCCGCACCTTCTGGCTTTTGCCTTTTTCATCCTGCACCTTTTGCGTCGCGAGGACAGCGACATGCAGCATGTTTTTATATTTATCATCGATGTGCGTGGAATACGTCGCAGGTCCTTGCGTCACTTCAAAGCTGATGTTGGCATAGGGTTCATCGTGCGGGTTGACGTAGCGGGCCTGATGCAGGCTGGTGGTAAATTCATCCCAGCCGTGCTCGGTGAAAAAAATGCGTCCGTCCGTCACGCTGGCAGGGTCGCCCGCGCTGAAGCTCATGACGGTGGCAAGCACGCGGCGGAAAAGGTCGGTAAAACCGGCGGGCATTTGCGCTGCCGGCGCATCTACCGCGGCGCGCGCGGTTTGCTGTTCTGCCATGAAGGCGCGGTGAAACGCGGCATCACCCTCCGGCGCGGCCCTGCCCTTTTGCATCTGTGAGGCGGCAATGCCGACGACGATGGCGAAAAAGACGACCACGCCTAAAGCGCGGCGCACTTTCCGGCGAATTTGCGCCTCCATCAGGCGGCTTCCTGCTTCAGCTGTTGCAGAAAGCCGCGCATAACCTCGGCCCTGCGCGCGCCTTCGGCACGGGCAGATTTGGTTTGCAGCATCTCGGCGACTTTGAACAGCTTGATATAGAAATGGTCGATGGCGAAATTCTGGTCATCCGGCGCGCGGCTTTCGGCCAGTATATCCCCATCCATGTAATAGGGGCGGCCCATGAAGGCGCTGACGGTAAAACAGCGTGCAATGCCGATGGCGCCAAGGCTGTCGAGCCTGTCGGCATCCTGCACCACTTTCGCCTCGATCGTGTCGGCGGGGATGGCGGCGGAAAAGCTGTGGGCGGCAATGGCGTGCTTCACGGCATCAAGGTATTGCGCGGGGTAATTGACGGAGGCCAGGTATTCCGCCGCCGCTTCCGCCGACAGTCGCGACGCTTGCTTGCGGCGCGGGTCGTTTTTCGGCACGTTGACGAAATCATGAAAATACGCGGCAGGCAGCACCACGTGCAAATCGGCGCCCTCCTCCTCGGCCAGCTTCACGGCGGCCGTCACGACACGGCGGATGTGCAGGTAGTCGTGCGAGGGGTCGGTTGCGGGGTAAAGATCTGCCGCTTTGGCGCGGAAAAGCTCATCCCACTTTTGCAGGTCGGCGGAAAGCATGTTGTTTAATGTCCCAGTTTTTTGACGTTTTCGATAGCGGTGCTGAAGCTGTGCGGCCCGGCAATGGGCGGCAGGTAAATATTTTTATCGTCCAGCGTATAGGTCACCATATAAACGCGGCCATAGTTCAGCAAATTGCCCAGCAGCGATTGCGTGATGTTGCAGTAATTGATTTCGCGCACGCCCAGCTTGTAGACGAGGATGGAAAAAACGCCGGATTTATACAGGAAGCGCTGGTCGGTCAGCACAATTTCCGTCGTCCATTTATAAATCATGCGGGCGAGGAAGGAAAAACCGCCGATGAACAGGCCGAACAGCGGCGGAATAAGCTCCACCGGGCGAATGCCCGCCTCCACAGGCGCGGGCTGGCCGCGCACCGGCATGGGCTGGTTGAGGTAATGCATAAGAACCTGCCCCCCAAGCCCGAGGCCGATAAAGAATACCGCGGTTACAAAGGCGCGGAAGGTATAGACCCAGTGAAACTCGCCACGGCGGACAATCACCTCATCCGGCAGCAGCGTCTGCTGCAAAAAGCGGCTCAAGGGGCGCGGCACCTGCGGCGTTTCGACCAGCGGGTGGCCCTGCAGGCTGTCTTGCGTATGGTCACGGGTACGGTCGTTCATGGGCGCGCTGGCTTTCAATCGGTAAAATGCTCCACATAATTGCATGCGGCAGGGGGAAATGTCAAAACCACTTCCCTGTCCTTATTTCACCCTTCCAAGCTTTGATTCTAATGGGTTATACTGCCTGCCATGCGTATTCTTCTGACAGGCGGCTCGGGCGACCTTGGCACGCTCCTGACCATGGACCTTATCGCCGCGCACCATGCGGTAACGGTTATCGACATGCAGCCGCCCAAAATTGCGGGGCCGGCGGAACTGCTGCAATTCGTCCATGCATCCATCATGGACCGCAACACGCTGGCGCGCACAATGCAGGGCATGGATATTGTGGTGCATATCGCAGCGTGGCACGGCATTCATGAAGTCAACGGCAGCAAGACCCCCGCCGAATTCCACGACCTGAACGTGACCGGCACTTTCAATACGCTGGAGGCGGCGGCGCAGGCCGGCGTTAAAAAGTTTGTCTTCATTTCCTCCACCAGCATCGAGGATAAATACGGCGTTTATGGCCATACCAAAGTGCTGAACGAGGAGATGTGCCGCGCTTATGCGCACCGCCACGGCATGAACATTGTTATTTTGCGCCCCCGTGCCTTTATTCCGGGCTGGAACCGCGCGGTGTATAAAAACTTCATCGAATGGGCCGCATGGTTCATGAAGGGCGCGGTGCATATTGACGATGTGAAACAGGCAACGCTGCTGGCCATCGACCTGCTGGGCAAAGGCATGCAGCTGCACGGGCTTGCCCCTGCCGTTGACCTTGACGGCGCCTATGAATATACCGCGGCCGACATGGCGAACTGGGATATTGACGGCCCCGGCAGCACATTTGCAAGGCACTACGCCGGCTTTGTGCCTCTCGCGGAAAAGCACGGGCTGGATATTGGCCGCCGCCCCAAAATTCTTGGCACCACCGCGGCGCGCGCGCTGCTGAACTATGAGCCGCGCTACAGCCTGAAAAGCCTGCTGCAGGAGCTTGAAACCTTCGGCACCGCAGGCCCGCCGCCGCCCTACCCTGAAAAAGCCGCATAAAAAAGCCGCCCTTTTGCAAGGGCGGCTTTTTAAACGGGCTTATAAATCAGTCAGCCTTTTTAGGTGCATCGACCTTGCTGGAAGCCGGCAGGGTGGCCGCAACATCCGCTTCCTTGCCGCCGCAGGTGGGGTGGCCATAGCCGCCCTTGCTCTTGCCGTCTTCAAGGTCATAGATGATCTGGTCGTTGCCATCAGCGCTGACGCCCTTCGGCACGAAATCCAGCTTCATTGCGCTGCGCAGGCGCCATGCAATGTTGTGATCGGCGCAGGACGTATCGCCGCTCACGCCCAGCGCGCCGACGATAACACCCTTTGCGTCATACAAGGCAAGGCCGCCGCCAAAAACGTTCACGCCGCCGATTTTCTTGCCCACCAGCGGATCCTTGGCGGAACCGTAGGTGGCGGTGTCGCCTTCATAAGCGGCAGCAGCGTTCACGGGGTTGCTTTCCTGCAGGCCAAAGAGCGAGCCACCCGGCTGCACGGCGCTGTACAGGTTCGCGGTCGAGAGCGCGAGGCCTTTCAGGCTGAAGCCGTTGGCGGTGTTTGCTTTCTGGGCCGAGATAATGCGGCTGCCCGGCCACTGGCTGTCTTCCGTCTCGCCGGTAAAGGCGACAGCGCAGGTTTTGCCGCTGCGGTCAACAATGCTGCCCCACATGTCAAGGTTAAGGCCGCCGTTGTCCTGCTGGCGCGCCTCGATCAGCATTTTCTTCAGGGCATCATGGTTCGGCAGGCTGGCGCAGGTTTGCGCCGGCGCGGACACGGCATGGGCGGGGGCGGCATAAAGGGCTGCGGCAACAAGCGCGGCGGAAAGCATTTTCTTCATCATCTCGAATTAATCCTTTTAAATAATGGCGATAATTTAACGTGATTCAGCTATAGCAATTTTGCCTAGCAGCCGCCAGCCGTTTTATACGGATGTATTTTTATCGTGCTATGGAACTTTACAGCAGCCGCGCGCCGTTCTTGACCTTGCCTTCGGGCACCACCAGCACGGTGGCGCCGGTTTCATCATCCACGCCCGTGGTCAGCACCTGCGAAATAAACGGGCCGACCTGTTTTGGCGGGAAGTTGATGACGCAGAGCAGCTGCTTGCCGATAAGCTCCTCCGGCGTATAGCGCACGGTGATTTGGGAGGACGATTGCCTGATGCCGATATCATCGCCAAAATCGATCCATAACTTGTAGGCGGGCTTGCGCGCTTCCTTGAAAACCTCTGCCCGCACGACGGTGCCGAAGTGCAGGCCGACCTTCATGAAATCGTCAAAGCTGATGGTTTCGGGTTTGGCTTGTTCGGACATATCATTTCTCCGCGCAGGGGTTTGGGTTTGGCAGCAGTATATATTTTATCAATAGCATCAACTATCCTTCAAAAAGAACAGGCTTTCATGCTTTTACGGGTAAAAACAATGCGGTTTTTCGTTCTGGCGGCGGCCTTGGGGCTTTGCCTGCTGGCAACATCAGCCCCTGCCGGCATTTTCAGCAAAATGTACGGCATGAAGGGCCCGCCGGAAGCAAACGGCACGCCCTGCGATGGCGGCATTGCCGCGCCAGCGGCGGGCATTTACGGCGCAAACGGTCCGTATGGCATGCAGACGCAGACGATTAAAAACGACCTTGCCACCAGCAAGGATGTCACCGTTTTTTTCCCGACCGGCGGGGATGCCGCACCGCGCCCCGTCATCTTTTTTTCACATGCCTATGGTGCGACGGACTGGAAGGTGGCTTATGCGCAGTTTGTGCCGCATATCGTCAGCCTTGGCTACATTGTGGTCTATGCACCCTACCCCACGCTGGGTGACACCATTGATGGTCGCTACAACGTCATCTGGCACGGGTTTGAACTGGCGGTGGCGAAGTTTGGTAACAGCATGGATTTAACCCGCGTCGGCTTCGTCGGTCATTCATTCGGCGGCGGCACGGTGCCTGCCATGGCGTATAAAGGCATTATTGGCCGCGGCTGGGGCAGCGCAGGCGCTTTCGCCTATGCGCTGGCACCGTGGTATTCGTACCAGATTACCAATGCGGATATGCAGCAATTTCCCAAACAGGTAACGCTGCTGTGGCAGATTTACGGGGCGGACACCGCCAACGACCACCGCATGGCGATTGACATGTATAACGCAGCGCAGGGCGGCGCCGCCAAAACAATCTTCCAGTACGTGCAGTCGCAAACCATTGGCACCTGTACCATGCAGGCCACGCATTCCACGCCCGGCCGCAATATTGCGCTGCGATTAAAACAATACAGCGTCTTCCGCGAATTTGACGCGTTGGCGGATTACAGCTTTAACGGCAGCAAAGAGGGCCTTGCTGAAATTACCAACCCAGACAAGGATGCCCCCATGCAGGCCACCCGCGTTGCCGAAACGCCGGAAGCCACGCGCCCGCAAAGCGAATTCATGTTCCCGTGGGATAATTCACGCAACCCGCGCCGGTAAACCCGCGGCAATATTTACGCGCCTTTTTTAGCCTTACGCTTCGCGGGTTTTTTGCCCGCCGGTTTTGCAACGGGCGTTTTACCGGCCCGTGCCAGCAGAAGTTTAATTTTCTCCGCATCTTCCGGCGTTGCGGGGTTATAGACCACCATGCTCAGGTTGGGGCGGCTATCGACGGAGAAGCCGGAGTATTCCATCGTCAACGTACCCGCAATCGGGTGATGCAGCTTCTTGGTGCCTTCGCCATGCACGCGCACGTCATTTTCGCGCCACATCATCTCGAATTCGGGGCTTACGGCGGAAAGTTCATCGACAAGCGATTTGACGCTTTCGGTCGCGCCCGCCCGCGCCGTTTCCGCGCGGAAGGCGGCGACGACAAAGCGCGCAACCCCTTCCCAGTCCGTCTGGGCGGAACGCACGCGGGAATTGGCAAACATCAGCTTCAAAATATTCCGCTGCGAGGGTTCAAGACTGCCGTAGTCCGACAGCACAACGGATGCCGCGCGGTTCCATGCAACAACATCCCACGTAGCCGTGCGGATTAAGGCGGGGCTTGTTTCCAGCACATCCAGCAGGCGCTGCAGGCGCGGTGTTACTTCCTGCGCGCCTAAATAATGCGGCTCGGGCGGGCGGCCCAAGGCCAGCAGGAATACATGCTCCCGCTCCGCATCCGTCAGCAGCAGGGCGCGGGCAATGCGGTCGATGACGCTGGCGGAAGGCGCGCCGCCGCGCCCCCGTTCCAGCAGCGTGTACCATGTGATGCTGACATTGGCGCGCTGCGCCACTTCTTCACGCCGCAGGCCCGGCGTGCGCCGGCGCGTTTGCGGATAGCCTAAAGCCGCAGAGTCCAGCTTTTCGCGCTTGCTGCGCAAATAAACGCCCAGCTTGTTTTCTTTTGCCGTCGCCATCTTTATCCTGATACTTATTATACCCGTATAACGTCGCCCCTTTTAACGAGTATAACATGGCGCGATAATAGTTTCATTAACCCGTTCGCAGCAAACCCTGCAGGAGAATGAAATGCGTGTATTTGTTACAGGCGCCACCGGCTTTATCGGAACGCCCGTCGTTAAAGAATTGATTGCCGCGGGGCATAAGGTGCTTGGCCTTGCCCGCTCGGATGACGGCGCAAAAGCGCTGGCAGCCGCAGGCGCCGATGTCCAGCGCGGTTCGCTGGAAGATACCGAAAGCCTGCGCGCAGGCGCGGCTGCATCTGACGGCGTCATTCACTTGGGCTTCATCCATGACTTCTCCAAATTTGCGGAAAATTGCGCCATTGATAAACGCGCAATTGAAGCCATGGGCGCGGTGCTGGCCGGTTCAGACCGGCCGTTTATTGCCACTGGCGGGCTTGCAGGTATCGGCGCGGGCGGCGGCCTTCCGACCGAGGAGGCGGCGATACGCCCCGACTTCCCGTTTCCGCGCGTGTCGGAGCAAACAGCGCTATCGCTGAAGGGCGTGCGCGCCGGCGTGGTGCGGCTGTCGCAAATTCATGACACGCGCAAACAGGGCCTGGTGTCATACCTGCTGGCGGCGGCGCGCCAGAAAGGCGTTATTGCCTATGTCGGCGACGGGCAGAACCGCTGGGCAGCGGCACATGTTTTGGATATTGCGCGGCTTTACCGCCTTGCCCTTGAAAAGAATGAAGCGGGCGCGCGCTACCACGGCATTGCCGAGGAAGGCCTGACGTTAAAGGAAATTACCGCAGCGCTGGCCCGCGGCCTGCAAATGCCGCTGAAGGCGCTTCCCCCCGAAGAAGTGCCGGGGCATTTCGGGCCGATGAGCCATTTTGCCGCGGCGAACATGACAGGCTCCAGCGCCATAACGCGCAAAAAGCTGGGCTGGAACCCTGCGGGGCCGGGGCTTATCACCGACCTCGACAACATGGATTATTCGGCCGCGTAAGCGGAAGCGCAAAAAGGGGAAGTGGCGTCTCCGAGATGATTCGAACATCCGACCTAGCGTTTAGGAAACGCTTGCTCTATCCAGCTGAGCTACGGAGACTTAAAAGCCGTATAAGGCAGAAAATAGCGCATTGCTGCGCTATTTTCAAACCTTAAAGCCCTGATGGTTCAACCGTAGCCAAGCCCTAAAGCGGCTTAGCGGTGACGGTTGGGGCCCGGGAAATTGTGACCGCCGCGTTCGCCGCCACGTTCATTGTGCTGCTGGCCACGGTTGTCGTTGCGGTAGTCCGGGCGGTGATCGTCGCGGAAATCGGGGCGGCGGTAATCATTGCGCACGGGTTCGCGGTACAGGTTGCGCGGGCGGTTATTATCCCACTGGTTGGGGAAGTAATGCGGGCGGCCTTCATAGCGCGGGTTGCTCCAGCCGAATACCGGCGGACGCAGGAACCAGCCGATGCCAAGGATCGGGTTGATCGGCGGCACCACCACATAGCTTTCATAGCGCTGCGCGTAGACACGGGTGCGGATTTCGCTGTTGGCGATATCGCGCTCAAGTCCCGCCGCATTATCCTGCGCGATGCTGAAGGCGTTGTTGGATGCCGGATCGTTCAGGTTAAAGGCGCGGATGACGGTGCCCTGACCGCCGCTCAGCTGGAATTCGAGGCCGATGGTTTCACCGCTGCTAGCGGTGCCGGTGGTATAACCCTTGCCGGCGCGGTAATACGCCGCCTGCACGCCCTGGTTATAAGCGACTTCGGCAATGGCATCCTGGCTGACGTAGGCGTTGGAAACGGGCTGGCTGTAAGCGTTCGGCTGCACGGGCACGGTTTGTGCGTTGGCAGCGGTAGCGCCCATCAGGCCTGCGGCAGCAGCGAGGGTAAAGGTGGCAACAAGCGAGCGGATCTTTTTCATGGGTTTTTCCCTTCAGGTGAAGTCCCGGTTTAACATGATCGATGTGTTGTACGAGAGAATCTATAGCCCCCGTCCTTGATACGGTCAATACGTTTTATGGCAACAATCGTGCGCGGCCGGTATTCAGCTTTAAAAACAAGTTATTAACCGGAAGAATAACGCCTGAAAATTACTTAAGTTCAGGCAGGCCGGGGCTTTTTTGCTGGCGCGGCGGGCGGCTGAAACCGGGAATTTGTTCCAGCGGGGGCGGGTTGCCGCCCAGCTGTTCCAGCGCCGCGCGCGCCTGTGCAATGCCGTAGCCGCTGTTAAGGTCGCGGAACGGGCGCATAAACACGTTGGGCGCGGGGCTTTCGCCGGTGCTGCTGACCTGCTGTACGTAGGTCGTCAGCTCAAGGTTCTTGAAATCATAAATGTGGATCATGACGGCGTTTACGTCTTTATCGGGCGTTGCGCCGGCAAACACGGGCACCGGCTTTCTTTCCAGCACGGTCATGTCATCCACCATCTGGAAGCCGAACTGGCTGGGCGCAGCGTCATCCTGCGGGGCGTTCCCGTTGGCGGCGGCCTTGGAAAAATCCTTGCCGGCGGCGGTAGATTTACGGGGTGTTGCCGATTTCGTCATGACACTGTCTTTCCCTGTTTTTGAACGTAGGTACAGTGTAATTATGTGAGAGGAAAGAGTCAAATAAAGTAACTAAATTACGTTAAATCAGCAATTTAATCACAAATGTTTCACGAATAGCTCTGGCTGCGCTTACTTTTTGGAGAATTGCGCAGGTTTCATCGGCGCAATGGGCCGCCGCGTGACCAATTCGTTGTTGATGATGTCATCAATCGGCCCCGGGTCACCGCCCAGTTCAATAAGGGCGCGGTGCGCGTCCACAATGGCCCGCTTGTTTTCAAAAGCGCTGAACGGCACCAGCACGTGCGACGGTTCACCCTGCACGGCCTGGTTACCATTCATGGTCATGGTGCTGACGGTGGCGGTGTAGGATTTAAAATCAAACAGCGTGGATGTCATCAGCTGCATTGTCACCCCACTGCTGAGTTTCTCCCACAGCAGCGGCTGGAAGTAGCGCTCCAGCACACGGTCGTCATCAACCTTTTCGTAGCCGGTCTGGTCCTGCTGGGTGCGAAAGCTTTTTGCGCGGTCAAAGGCCTGCACCAGTTTCAATTTTTTCGGCGGCGTCATGCGTCTACTGTCCTTTAACCGTTCAGGCCGGGGTCGCGGAACTTCACGGGACCGTTGCGAACGCTGACATCTTTTTCCAGTTTCATGCCGAAGTTGAGAACCGTATCCAGCGCGGGCGGGCTGCCGCCCAGATCCGTCAATGCCTGGTGCGCGTCGCGGATGCTTTGCGAATTTTCAATCTGGCTGAACGGGGTAATCTGCATGGCAACGGCATATTCACCGCTGGAGCCGCCCTTGCCTTCAAACAGCGTGGTCATCTGGAAGGTTGAAAAATCAAACACCTGCAACAGGCCGGGCTTGCGCGAACCATCCAGCTGCAAATAGCGGCGGTACAGCACGCTTTGGTCATCAACCTTCTGATAACCGGCATAGCGTTCATCAACGCCGGAGTAATCATTGAAGACTTGCGCCATTTTAAGCCTTTTCGGCGGCACGGGTGTGACCATGACGTTGAATACCTTTTTCGTTTTTGAACGAGCCGAGATTAGCATAATGCGGCGTTATGTCAACGCGCTATGATTTGCGTTGCATATGAAGGGCTTATATAAATGCAGGGTACAGCCACAGCAACCGGGGGAGGAACATGACGACATGAAACGCCTGCTTTTATTCATCAGCAGCTTCCTCATCGCAACCGCGCTTGCGGCGGTGCTGTATTTCAGCCTCGCGCCGGAACACGCCAAGCTGCGCGACACCATCATGACCGGCGACCTGCATGCCCGCCTTGCCGCGGCATCACGCGCGGTGTCGTTTGAGCAGGCGCGGTTCCGCAGCGCCCTTGGCAGCAGCAAGGCCACTTATACCCTTGCACGCTTTTACGCGACCGGTGATTTCGGGCCGGATGCCGACAGCAAAAGCCTGACGCTGCTGAAAGCCTCGGCCGACCGCGGCTACCCGCCCGCCGAGCTTTCCGTCGCACGGCTTTACTTCCTCGGTCAGGGCGGCGTTGCGAAAGATGATAAACAGGGCGCGGCCTGGGTGCAGAAAGCGGCGGTGGCCGGGTCATCCTACGCGCAGGCGCTTATGGGCATGCTGCAAATCGCGGGCATTGGCCTTGAGCAGGATGGCGACAAGGCCATCGACTGGCTCAAAAAATCAAAAGAACATGAAGCGCCCCTTATCCTCGAGCGGCTGCAGGGCGACATGAAAGCCCTTGAAGCCCTGCCGCCGGAAGAACGCCGCCGGAAGACGGAAGAATTTTATGCCCGCAAGAAGGCCGAAATCTCGCAGGTCTTTCAGGGCTTGATGGATGAAGTCCGCGCCGCCGAAAGCCGCAAGGACGCCGCGCCTGAAAGTAATAGCGATGACGATAGTGATGACACAGACGATAACACCAACAGCAAAGAAGGAAACTAGATATGGACGTTAAAGGCATTTCAGCCGTCGTTACGGGCGGCGGTTCGGGCATGGGCGCGGAAACGGCGCGGCACCTTGCCAAAGCGGGCGCAAAAGTCGCCGTGCTTGACCTGAACAAGGCAAACGCCGAAGCGGTTGCGGCCGAAATTGGCGGCATCGCATTTGAATGCGACGTTTCCAACGAAGCGTCCGCCATGGCGGCACTGGACGGCGCGGCGAAGGCCAACGGCCCCGTGCGCGTACTGCTGAACTGCGCGGGCATTGCCCCCGGCGCGCGCATCGTTGGCAAGGAAGGGCCGCATGACCTTAACTTCTTCTCCAAGGTCATTAACGTGAACCTGATTGGCTCGTTCAACATGCTGCGCCTTGCTGCGACCAGCATGTCGGTGCTGGAACCTGTAAATGAAACGGGCGAGCGCGGCGTTGTCATCAACTGCGCTTCCGTTGCGGCCTACGAAGGACAGATCGGCCAGGCGGCATATTCCGCATCCAAGGGCGGCATCGTCGGCATGACGCTGCCGGCAGCGCGTGAACTGGCGCGCTTCGGCATTCGCGTTGTCACCATCGCCCCCGGCCTTATCGGCACCCCGATGCTGATGTCCATGCCGCAGGAAGTGCAGGACAGCCTTGTTGCCACCACCCTCTTCCCCAAACGTCTTGGCCGCCCGGAAGAATTCTCGAAACTCGCGCTGCACGTCATCGATAATGCCATGATCAACGGCGAAACCATTCGCCTGGATGGCGCGGTGCGTCTCGCGCCGAAATAAGGTTTGATTGATTAATGAAGCAAGATCCCCCGCATTGCTCAGGATGACAGTTTTGCACCGTCATCCGGAACGAGGCGGGGGATCTTGCTTTTTATTTGGGTGAAAGCAGGCTTTTAAAAGCCGCCACGACCTTATCCGCCGTCGCATGCCCGCCATGGCCATCCGCAAGCGCAAGCAACAGGTTTTCAGCCGGTGCGGGCGGCAGTTTTACGACGAGGGCGGTGATGTTATCGAGGCTATTGGCGGAATAGGCGTAGGTGGCGAAGGCGGCGGCAAGCCCCGCTTCATTGCCCGCCGCCAGCGCGGCCTTAAATGGTTCAATCAGGTCCCTGGCATTCAGCGTTTCCAGCAAGCCGTCGGAGGACAGGCACAGGTAAATATTCCGTCCGGCATCCATATGCTTTTTCAGCTTCGCGCGCGCGAATTCCGGCTGGCGGGAAACGCCGGCAATTTCCGCATCGCCAAAGGCGCGTGACAGCATCAGGCGGCCGCCGGCCCTGCCGTTACCGGCAACAAAGCCGCCCGCTTTTTCAACACGCTTCTTTTCGGCCGGCAATGCCGCATGGTGGTCGCGCGTCAGTTTCGTTGCCGTCACTTCGCCTGTTTTGGTGTCGTGGATAATCATGACCAGCGGGCTGTCACCAAGGTAGGCGACGTTCAGCGTCATATCTTTATCGAGCAGCAGCGCGGTGGCGGTGGAACCGGCTTTCGCACTATTGGTCGCTTTTGCGGCGGCGCTAAACAGACGGCTGAGGAACTGGCGGCCATTGCCGCCTTCTGTATCCACGTTTGCCGCCACCATAAAACGGTCTTCCTGGTAGGGCCGCCAGCCTTGGTGATGCGCAATTTGCACATCGTTGCCGCCCACAACATCCGTCCGCGTCATATCGCCCGCTTTGGCGGGAATAGGGCGCGCGGTAACGGGCTCTTGCTTATGGCGGCGCGGCGCGGTCATGGCTGTTTATGATTTCGCTTTATCCGCAGCGGCTTTATCGGCGGCGGCTTTTTCGCGGTCGGCTTTTGACGGGCGTGGCTTGCGGTCTGTCTGCGGGTTGAACTTCTTCGGTTTCTTGGCTTCAGCAAGGCGCGGGTTATGCTCGGCGCTGCCGCGGCCCGAATAGCTGGCGAACTTCATGAAGTATTCCTGCGCGCCCAGAATTTTTCCGGTCGCCTTCAAGCGGCGGTAGGTGCCATCCGGTTGCAAATCCCAGCTCTGGCTGTCGTCCAGCAGGTTGGCGGTCATGATCTGCTCCAGCACCTGTTCCTGCACGGTGGGGTTTTTCAGTTCCACCATCACCTCGACGCGGGTATCGAGGTTGCGGCTCATCCAGTCGGCGGAGGCCATGAAGACTCGCGCGCCGGCATGCGGCAGTTCCGCGCCGTTGGCAAAGCAGAAGATGCGCGAATGTTCAAGGAAGCGCCCGACGATGCTTTTGACGCGGATGTTTTTCGACAGGCCCTCAACCCCTGGGCGCAGGCAGCATATGCCGCGCACGACCAGATCAATCTGCACGCCTTTTTGCGAGGCGTTATAGAGGGCTTCGGTAATTTCAACATCCACCAGCGCGTTCATTTTTGCCCAGATGGCAGCGGGCTTGCCCGCTTCGGCGTTGCGCGTTTCCTGCTCGATCAAATCCAGCAGGCGGTGGCGCATGTCGATGGGCGCCATGAACAGGTTATTGAAGGTTTCGGGCTTTGCGTAGCCGGTTAAATAGTTAAACAGCCGCGCCGCATCCTGGCACAGCGCCGGGTCGCAGGTGAACAGCGACAGGTCGGTATAAATGCGCGAGGTAACGGGGTTATAGTTGCCGGTACCGAAATGCGCGTAGCTGCGCAGACCGTCGGATTCCTTGCGCGTCACCAGCGTGACCTTGGCGTGGGTCTTCAGGTTGATGATGCCGTAAATCACCTGCACGCCCGCACGCTCCAGCTCGCGCGCGAGCTTGATGTTGGCCTCTTCGTCAAACCTTGCGCGCAGCTCGACCACGGCAGTGACGGACTTGCCCGCTTCCGCCGCCTCGATCAGCGCTTTCACAACCGGCGAGTTGACGCTGGTGCGGTAAAGGGTCTGCTTGATGGAAATGACATTTTCATCCGCCGCCGCCTGCCGGATGAACTGCATCACCACATCAAACGATTCATAAGGGTGATGGACGATAAGGTCTTTCGCCAGAATAGCCGCGAACATGTCGCCGTTGTGGTCGGTGATGCGTTCGGGGAAGCGCGGGGTATAGGGCTTGAATTTTAAATCCGGACGATCGACCGCGTAAATTTCGCTGATGTCGGCAAGGCCGACCTTTCCATCCACCTGGAACACGTTGCGGTTGACGGTTTTAAGGCTGGAGGTGAGGAACTTGCGCAGCTCCGTCGGCATCTGGCGGTTCAGGATAAGGCCGATGACGCTGCCGCGCTTGCGTGATTTGAGCGCCTTTTCGTAGTGGCTCATCAAGTCTTCGGCATCTTCGGAAATGGCAAGCTCTGAATCGCGCAGCACCTGGAAGAAGCCGGATTCCACGGCGTGATAGCCGGGGAAGAAGCTGGGCAGGAAAAGGTCCAGCACATCTTCCAGCGCAATCATGCGCGCGGGGTTGGCGGACAGGCGAATGAAGCGCGGCAGTTTTGCCGGCAGCAGAATAAGCGCGGTCATGCGCGCGGCGCCTTCGGCGTCTTCCAGCGTGTAAATCGCTGTCAGGCTGCGGTTGGGCAGGAAGGGGAACGGATGCGCGGGGTCGATGGCGATGGGGGTCAGCGTGGGGAAGACGTTGGCGAGGAAGTAACCTTCCACCCATTTCTGCTCCAGCGGCGACAGTTCGGCGGCATCCACCAGCGCGACTTTTTCAAGGTCCATCGCTTCGACCAGGTCGTGCCAGCATTCCTGCTGGTCGTCCATCATTTTACGGGCGAGCTTCAGCAGCGGGCCGATTTGCTGCGTTGCCGTCTGGCCATCTTCGCTTAAGGCAGGCACGCCGCGCGCGATCTGGTCGGAAATGCCGGCGACGCGCACCATGAAGAATTCTTCAAGGTTGGACGCGGAGATGGACAGGAACCGCACGCGCTCCAACAGCGGGGTGGCGGCATTGCGCGCTTCCGCCAGCACGCGCATGTTAAAGCGCAGCCATGAAATTTCGCGGTTGAGGAACTTTGCTTCCAGCGGGTTGGCAGGCACTTGCGGCTGTTGGCTTTTAGCGTCCGCATTTTCAGGCGCGACGACAATAGAAGGCAAGTTCTTCGCTGTAATATCCGATGGCCCTGTCATGTACTGCCGGGGTCGCCGCCTTCTTTTCTACTTATCCACAAGGTTGACGCTGGTTCAGAGATACTAGCATAGCGGGTGTTAAGTTTTTAGAAAAGGCAGATAAGTATTTAAACTATTTCCATTTTTTGGAACCTTATTAAAAACATTACGTTAAAAACTTCTTCGCAAAACTATCCATGATGCGTGCCATTTTGAAGTCATTGTCGGAAACGCCGCCAACATCGTGCGTCGTCAGCACCACTTCAACGCGGTTGTAAACGTTGAACCATTCGGGGTGGTGGTTCATCTGCTCCGCAATCATTGCAATGCGCGTCATGAAGCCGAAGGCGGCGTTGAAATCCTTGAAGACGAATTTTTTCGCAATCGCCTTGCGGCCCTTGGGCACGCCCCAGCCGGTATTTTTCTTGATGAACGATTCGATATCTTGACTCTTGTTCAAGTTAGCCATTGCCATGATTCCTCCGATTCGGTACAGTGATGTCAGAGATTAGCTCAACAGTCTGGATACCGTCCACAACCTCAAGGGATTAGGTCCGTTGGATACAAAGTCGATATTTGCTGGTTTTACCGTCCCGCCCTCTCCGGAGGAGATCGTGGAAATTGCGGAGACCATTCTCGACGGTCTCCCGCAGGAGCTTGAGAAATATACCAGCAAACTGAAGGTCACCGTGGAAGACTTCCCCGACGCCTTTATCGAGCAGGAACTGGAGCTGGAAACGCCCTTTGACCTGCTCGGCTGCTACCAGAGTTCAAGCCCGGCTGCTATCGGGCGACTGTCGTCGAATACCAAGCGGCAGGATGTTATTTTCCTCTACCGCCGCCCCATTCTTGATGCCTGGGCGGAAACCGGAGAGGACCTGACGCGGCTTATCAACCGCGTCATTCTGCAGGAGATCGGCCACCACTTCGGCTTCACGCAGGACGATATTGATATGTACGAGGAGGACATGTTCGGGGCGACGGTCTCGAACAACGGCGCCGGTTAGGGGTTTCTTGGCGTCTGTTGCTCCCGCAATAAGGGGCGGCTTTCTTAAATGAAAGCCGCCCTTTCTTATTTTTATAGCTCGCTTTAGGGCTATTTACAAAATACTGCGCGGCGATTATGGTACCCGCTCAAAAGCCATTTTCAGGAGATTCATTTATGTCGACGCCCAAAAAAGATTTCACCGCAGCCACGACCGAAACGGAATGGAAAGGCGGCCATTGCGGCGTGCATGATGCCGGAACCTTCGTTGCCAAAACACAAGCCGAATGGGTGCAGCTGTGGGATGCCACCTTCAGCAACACCTTTCCCGCCCCCGCAGCCCCGCAATTGCCGGAAGGCAAAATCGCGGTCGGCATTTTCACCGGCCAGCGCAGCGCACCGTCTGAAATTTCCGTGACCGGCGTTGAAGCCGTAAACGGCGGCCTCAACGTGACATGGCAGCAAGAATCCTTTCGCTCCATGCTCGCCGTCATGCATGAGCCCTTCCTGCTGAAGTTCATTGATGCCGCTGCCGGCGACGTGACCTTCACCAAACAGCAACCGCAACCGAAAACTCCCGCCATCGACCTCAAAACCCTGAAGCGCATGGACGGCAAGCCGCAGTAATTTCCCAGCGAACAATTCCAGACAAAGAAAAACCGGGCAATGCCCGGTTTTTCTTTGGTTCGATAAAGCCGGCGTTAGCCCACAACCAAACCTTTTTCGATGGCGTGGTTGAGGCGGCGGACGAAGTCGCCGGGGTTTTTGAGCGGTTCGCCTTCGACGATGCGGGCCTGATCGAGCAGCAGCAGCGCGGTTTCCTTCACCAGTTCGTCCTGCACATCATTCGCGACGAAGGATTTCAGCTGGGTGATGACGGGGTGCTTGTCGTTGATTTCCAGCACGTGCTGGGTTGCGGCGTCATAGCCTTGGGTCTTCTTCAGCATGCGCTGCATGTGGATGTCCATGTCCGTTTCCGGCGCCACGAGGCAGACGGGGCTGTCGACGAGGCGTTCGGACAAGGTCACGTCCTTCACTTCGTCTTTCAAGATGTCTTTCAGGCGGGCGAGCAGCTTGTCGGTCTTTTCCTTCGCGCCCTCTTCCACCGGCTTGTCGTCGGCGGGTTTGTCCGACTTGATTTTGGCAAGGTCGGCGGAGCCTTTGGTGATGGACTTGAACTTCTTCTGCTTGTAGTCGCCCTGCATGGGCAGCCAGAATTCATCAATCGTGTCGGTCATGAACAGCACTTCGACGCCCTTGGCGCGGAAGGCTTCCAGCTGCGGGCTGTTGCGCGCGGCTTCGACGGACGGGGCGGAGAGGTAATAAATCTGGTCCTGCCCTTCCTTCAAGCGCTCCACATATTCATCGAGCGAGACGAGGTCTTCACCGGCGGATGAATAGAAGCGCGCAACGCGGCACAGCTGGTCGCGGTGCGCATGCGCATCGTAAAGGCCTTCCTTGACGACCGGGCCGAACAGCGCCCAGAACTCGCTGAAAGCCTTCAGGTCTTCCTTCGCCTTGTCTTCCAGCTCCGACAAAATCTTGCGGGTGATGGCGGAGCTCATTTTGCCAATCACCGGGTTTGCCTGCAGCATTTCGCGGCTGATGTTGAGCGGCAGGTCTTCGGAATCGACCACGCCCTTCACAAAGCGCAGGAACGGCGGCACCAGGTTTTCAACGCCGTCGGTAATGAAGACGCGCTTTACGTACAGCTTCACGCCATGCGGGCGGCGCGGGTCGTACAAATCAAACGGCTTCATCGAGGGGATGAAGAGCAGGTTGTTGTATTCAAAGTTGCCCTCGGCGCGCCAGTGCAGCGTCATCCAGGGTTCATCGACCTGCATGCCGCCGGAAACGCTGCGGTAAAATTCGCGGTACTGGTCTTCCGTCACGTCCGCTTTCGGGCGCATCCAGAGGGCGGAGCCGGCATTCACCGTCACCGCATTCGCGCCGCCGCCCATGACGATGGGGAAGTTGATGTGGTCGGAATATTTCTTGATGATATGCTTGAGACGCTCTTCCAGCAGGTATTCCGATGCGTCATCCTTCACGTGCATGGTGATGACGGTGCCGCGCGTATCTTTCAGCGTTTCGTCGATGATGTATTTACCCTTGCCGTCGGACGACCAGACATGCGCCGTATCATCCCCCGCCTTGCGGCTGACGACCTCCACTTTATCCGCAATCATGAAGACGGAGTAAAAGCCGACGCCGAACTGGCCGATCAGGTTCACGTCCTTCGACTTGCCGTTCATACCCTTCAGCAATTCGCGCGTGCCGGAATGGGCGATAGTGCCAAGGTTGCGCACCAGCTCGTCGCGCGTCATGCCGATGCCGTTGTCCTCGACCGTGACGGTGCGCGCATCCGCATCGAAGCTGACGCGGATTTTGAATTCGGGGTCGTCCTTGACCAGCTCGGGCTTTGCAATCGCTTCATAGCGCAAACGGTCGCAGGCGTCGGACGCGTTTGAGACAAGCTCCCGCAGGAAGATTTCTTTTTCGGTATAGAGCGCGTTGGCCACAATATCCAGCAGGCGGCTGACTTCGGTTTGAAACTCGCGTTCTTCAGACATGTCTTGTTCTCTTTCCCGTGACGGTTGGTTCATAAACGTTGGTACGTATTTTAAGAAAATTTAGAAATCATTTTAGTAACGCTCAAGGGTTAAGCCGGGTCACATCCCAGCCATCCGTCGTTTTGGCAAAAACGAAGCGGTCGTGCAGCCGGCCTTCACCCTGCTGCCAGAATTCAATTTTCTGCGGCTGCAATATATAGCCCTTCCAGTGTGGCGGGCGGGGCACATCCTGCCCTTTATATTTTTCGGCGTATTCACGGACGCGGCCTTCCAATTCGGCGCGGCTTTCCAGCGGCTGCGACTGGTGACTGGCCCATGCGCCAAGGCGGCTTAAGGGGTGGCGGCTGTGGAAATACGCATCCGCTTCCCATACCGGAAGCTCGGCAACCGTGCCTTCTACGCGCACCTGGCGCAGCAGCGACTTCCAGTGAAAAACCATTGCAGCCTTGGGATTATGGCTAATTTCGCGGCCCTTGCGGCTTTCCATATTTGTATAGAACCGGAAGCCCAGTTCGTCGGCCTTTTTCATCAGCACCATGCGGACGGAGGGCTGGCCATCGGCATTTACAGTCGCCAGCGCCGTTGCTTCGGGGTCATTTACTTCAGCTTCGGTAGCTTCCGCCAGCCATTCCTGAAAAAGCTCAAAAGGGTTTTTTGATCGCAGGATTTCCATTGTTCATCCGTGATACTTATGCAGCCACATTAAAAATGTTTGAGTTGCAGTGAACTAAAACTAACGCTAGAAGGTTATATATAGCGGAATATGCCGCTAAGACAATTCCCTTGAAGGGCTGGCCCCGTCGAGTTTCCCCTAAAGAAAGGCAATAGAGTTATGAAACAAAAAATTATGATTTTGGCCGTTTTGGCCTCCCTGTCCCTCGCAGGCTGCGCACAGGATGGTTCGGAAAACAGCTGGGGCATGGGCACCAAACAGACGGTCGGTACGGCCGGCGGCGCGATCCTCGGCGGTCTCGGCGGTGCGGCACTCGGTAAAGGTACAGGCCGTCTTTGGACGACTGGCGCCGGCGCCCTGCTTGGCGCGTTCGTCGGTTCCTCCATCGGCAAATCGCTTGACTCGGCTGACCGCGCTGCACACCAGCAAGCCGTCGAACAAGCTTACGGCGCGCCGCTTAACCAGACCATCAGCTGGAACAACCCTGAGTCCGGCCACCGCGGCACTGTGACCCCCATCCGCGAAGGCCGCAACGCCTCCACCGGTGGCGTCTGCCGCGAATACAAACAATCCATCTTCATCGATGGCCAGGCACAGACGGCCGTTGGCCGCGCCTGCCAGAACGCAGATGGCACCTGGGCTGTCGTGAACTAATCACGGCAAGCTTCAAAGCTTCAAGAAAAAGGCCGGATGTTTGTTCATCCGGCCTTTTTTATTGCTCGTTTTTTAAGGCGTGAAAGCCTTAATACCCGCATTCGCGGCTGATGGCCTTGTAGGCTTCGCTGCTGCCGTCAAGGCTGTAGCTGTCGGTAATCACGTTGCCCCGGCGCGAGGTGCTTTTAACGGTCAGGCCGGTTTCTTTCTGGATGAAATCGGTCAACTCATCTTCGCGCACCTGGTCATCCATCCATGCCATTTGCGCATCGGTGCCGGCGCCGCCTTTTTTGGCGGTGGCTTTTGACCCTGTCGCCATGTTGAAGACCTTGCCGCCAATGGCGACCACGGCCTTGGTGCCTGGTTTATAATCAAACCCGGCGGTAATCGTCACGGCGTTCTTTTCACTGTCGCCCGGCCAGTGGGTGATGAACAGGTACGCGGGGTCGCGGCCCTTGACGGGGCTTTTGCTGTCCGTCGCGGTCGGGCGGGTGGCCATGTAGCAAACCTTCTTGCCGTTTTCCATCCAGTAGGCGGCTTCCCATTTGCCGAAAGCGCCCAGCGGTTTTACATCCATGCTTTCGGCCATAGCGCCGGTTGTGGCGGCAGAAAGCACGAGCGCCAAAGCGGCGGCGGCGAGGTGTTTTTTCACGGTCATATCGACAAGCTCTCCGAAAAAGATAAAGTTTAGAACAGGTTAGCCCCAAGATGATCCAAAGCCAAGCAAAAAACGTATAAATGACAGAGGATAACGAATATGATCGCAACAGCCGCATTTTCAGACACGCCGGCATCCGAAGGCTCTGCCTTCGGCGCGATTCCACGCCTAAAAAGGCCTATGCCATTGAATAAACCGCACAAAACTTTGCCCGTGGCGGCCAATACCTCGCAAGACCATGCGGTATTGCTAGAACGCGTCGGCGCGGCGCGGGATAAAGACGCCTTTGTGGCGCTGTTCAATTACTTCGCCCCGCGCGTCAAATCCTACATGCTGAAGCAGGGCGCAAGCGAAAGCGCCGCCGAAGAAATTGTGCAGAACACCTTCATCACCGTCTGGGAAAAAGCCAAAAGCTATAACCCGAAAAAATCCGCCGCCAGCACGTGGATTTTTACGGTCGCCCGCAACAAGCGCATCGACGCGCTGCGCCGCGATAAATTTGTCGAGGTAAATTCCGACGACCCCGCGATAGAGGCCGCTGCCGCCGAAGGCGCGGAAACGCCCTATGCGGATGAAAGCGAAGTCGACCGCCTGACGACCGCCATGGCCGCCCTGCCCCCCGAACAGGCGGAGCTGGTGCGCATGGCCTTCTTCGATGACAAATCACACGCCGATATTTCGGCAGAAAAGAAAATCCCGCTCGGCACGGTGAAATCCCGCCTGCGCCTTGCCATGGATAAGCTGCGCGGCGCTTTGAGCCCGAAAGGAGAAAACAAATGACAACGCCCCTTTCTCCCATCGAGCTGTTGTTCATGAACTATGCCGCCGGACGCGTGACGCAGGAAGAATCCCTGATGGTCGCCGCCGCCGTCGCGCTCAATGCCGACGCCCGCCGCAAGGTCGAGGAATTCGAGGCCATGGGCGCATCGTTGATGTGCGCCGGAGAACCCGCCGAAGTTTCCAGCGCCTGCATGGATGCCGTGATGGAACGCATTGCGCAAGGATCCTTCATCGAGCCTGTGCCGGACCTGCCAGCGCCGAAGCCGCCCGAAGGGCTGAACGTGCCGGAAATCGTCTATGCCATGATCCACAGCGTATGCGCCAGCAAGTCCGGCGACTGGCAGCGTGCCGTGCGCAACACCACCATCATCGACCTTGAAATGCGCCAGCGCGAACCGGCCATGCAGCGCCTGCGTTTGCTTAAAATTGCGCCCATGCAGTCAACCCCGCGCCACCGCCACATCGGCAAGGAAATCACGCTTGTCCTGCACGGCAGCTACACCGACGGGATTGGCCGCTACGTGAAGGGCGATATCATCCTCATCCACGACGCGCGCATCGAGCACCAGCCGACGGCGGAAGAAGAAGGCTGCGTCTGCCTGACGCTGACGGAGGCACCGCTGAAGTTCCTGCACCCCTTCACGCGCATCACCAATCTTTTCCTGAAGGTTTAAGCATCATCTAGCCGCGCCGCGATTGCGCGCTACATAATGGCCATATAAGAGGAGACCAAAAAATGCCCGTTACCGAAGCCACGATTGAATCCCCCCTTTCCAGCCGCTACCTGCAGCAGCTTTGCAAGCACTGGAGCCATAAGTTCGCCGTGACCTTCACGCCCGAACAGGGAACCATTCCGTTTGATGATAACCGCCGCTGCCTTTTGACCGCAACGCCGGCACAGCTGCACATCCGCATCGAAACGCCGGACGCCCTGATGCAGGAGCGCATGCAGACCGTCGTCATCGACCACCTCCAGCGCTTTGCGACGAAGGAAGACTTCGGCACCGTGGAATGGAAAGCCGCGGCGTAACGACTCGTTCACGGCACAGCATTAAAAAAGCCGCCTGTCACAAGGCGGCTTTTTTAATGCGCGTCGCTTTACCGCCCCATGGCTGGCGGCCGCTGGGTGACTTTGGCTTCCACAGGCTTGATGGCGGCGGGCTTGGTTTCCAGCGGTTCGCCCTTGGCAAGCTTGGTGATATTGGCAACAGCTTCCGTGGTCGCGCAACGGCCCATAAAGGTTTTGACCATGCGCTGCTGGTCTTCCAGGCTGTCGTTTTTCATGCGGCCCATCATGGTGGTGATGGCAACGGCGGTTTCCTTGATTTCGCGCTGGTCCATGCCAGCGTTGATCAGCTGTTTTTCAATGCCGCTGGGCTGGTTCATGATGGGGCTGAAGCTGGTGCCGCCCGACCATTCAAACTCGCCCGCGCGGCGGTCGCCGTACTTCTCGCCATCCCCAAAGCTGGTAAACTTCGACATTGCCCTGTACTCCGTTCCTCTATGGCTCCGTCTGGCGACGGACGAATTATGTATATATGATACAGCCGGAGTGGTAAAAAACTCCTTAAAACCAATAAATTTCACGGTTTTTCAGAGTCATAGGCGGCTTTCCTCCTTTTTTCTTGACTTTACGGAACGAAAGGGTATTTTCTCAACTCTCGACAGAATTCAGTGGCGCACCCATGAACAAGGCTGTCGCCCGCAACGTTCAAGAATTTTAAGGCAGGATATCATGGCAAAAAAAGGCCCCCGTTCGACCGTTAAACTGGAAAGCTCTGCCGGCACCGGCCATTGCTATTTCACCAGCAAAAACTCGCGCAACACGACCGAGAAACTCAAACTGAAAAAGTTTGACCCCGTGAAACGCGCGCACGTTGACTACACCGAAGGCAAGATGAAGTAATTCATCACCCGGCACTTCGACAGGATTAAAAAGGGCGGATGTTTTCATCCGCCCTTTTTCGTTGTCTGCATGCCCGCCGGCGGCTGAAAATAACCTTCCGGGATCAGATGATTTTCTGGATGGTGTCCTTGATGTTTTCGGGCGATGCCGCGGCATCCGCGCCGTCGGCAGTTTCGGCAACGCCGGCGGTGATGTGGCCATAGCCCGCGAAGTAGATGCGGTTGCGGCCGCCTTCTTTCGCGCGGTACAGCTCGTCATCCGCGCGGCGCAGCGCTTCCTCAACTTTAATATCCTCGCCCTGAATAAGCGCGGCACCGATGGAAACGGTGACCGGCACGGGGCCGTGCGGGCTGGAGGTAATGAAGGCATCCTTAGCGATACCGACGCGCAGACGTTCTGCCACCTGCTGCGCCATGTCGATGGAAATGTCGGGCAGCACCACCACGAATTCCTCGCCGCCCAGACGGGCGACAAGGTCAAAGCTGCGCAGGCGCGCCGAAACGCGTTCGGCAAAAGTCTTCAGCACTTCGTCGCCGACCGCATGGCCGTAGGTATCGTTGATTTTTTTGAAATGGTCTATATCCAGCATCAGCACGCACAGCGCCTTCTGGCTTTCGAGGTTCTTCTTGATGAGCTTTTCAAGGTGGACCATCAGGTAGCGGCGGTTGAACAGGCCGGTCAGGCTGTCCGTCAGGGCGAGTGACAGGCTGGTTTCATAGTTGGTGCGCAGGCGGTCCTGGTAGCGCTTGCGGCGGATTTGCGTGCGCACGCGGGCCAGCAGCTCGTTACGGTCGACGGGGCGCAGAATGTAGTCGTGCGCGCCAATCTCGAGGCCTTGTGCGATGCGCTTCATATCGGTTTCTTCGCCGACCATCAAAATCGGCACGGCGCGCGTGCGCTCGTTTGAGCGCAGGTGCGAGCAAAGACGAAGACCGTCTTCGTTTTGCAGGTTTAAGCTGACGGTAATAATATCAAGGTCGTTCTGCTGCGCGAGGGCAATCGCCTGCTCCCCGGTGCGGACGGCAGTGACGGTGTCGTCATCCCGCTTCAGCGTTTCGATGAACTTTTCGGATTCAAACGACTTATCCTCGATCACCATGACGCGGGCTTTTTCCGACGGTTCGGTCAGGAAGGTGCCCTTGTTGCCGGCAAAACCGAACTGGTTGGCGGTGTTTTCGCGGATGCGCCATTCGTCGACCGTCATTTTCAGGCGCACAAGCGAGCGCACGCGCGCCATCAGCGCAATATCGTTGACGGGCTTGGAGAGAAAATCATCGGCGCCGGCTTCAAGGCCGCGCACGCGGTCGGTCGCGTCGGTCAGCGCGGTGACCATGACGACGGGAATATGGGCGGTTTGCGGGTTCGCCTTCAAACGCTGGCAGGTTTCAAACCCGTCCATGCCGGGCATCATGACGTCGAGCAGGATAATATCCGGCGAAAGGGTTTCCGCCTTCTGGATGCCTTCGGCACCGCTGGTCGCGGTGATCACGTCAAAATACTCGCCGCTCAGCTTGGCTTCGAGCAGTTTGACGTTTGGCAAAATATCATCGACGACGAGTACTCTGGCGGTCATGCTGTATACAGTGTCCCTGCTGGAGAAGCGCGAATGCTTCTCTACTACCCTAAAGTTAAATATTAAAGGAAGACTTAACTTAAGAAAAGCTTTAAAGCCCAACGAGTTATGATAGCACTGCCGGTAATGCGTTTGAGAGTAAAAATGGCCTGGTTATTTTTTCAGGTGCTTCTCGACCACTTTCATGAAATCGAGAATGGAAATGGGCTTCGAGACATAATCCTCGCAGCCGCCCTGGCGGATTTTTTCCTCGTCCCCTTTCATGGCGAAGGCGGTGACGGCGATAACGGGAATGCCGCGCAGTTCTGCATCGCTTTTCAGCCATTTGGTGACATCAAGGCCTGAAACTTCGGGCAATTGAATATCCATGACGATAAGGTCTGGCTGGTGTTCACGGGCAAGATCCAGCACCTTGGTGCCGTCGCGCGTTTTGATGGTGTCATAACCATGCGCGCCGAGCAAATCATCGAAGAGCTTCATATTCAGCTCGTTGTCTTCGACGATCATAACTTTCTTTTTCATATCAATTTCCCAAATCGGACAATAAGCACTATAGGCGCGTAAAGATTAAAAATATATTAACGCACAGCCCCGCTACAGGCCGCGCGACTGAAAGCAGCGGCTAGATCAATTGCATTTTTTGCCCGGCAGCTTGTCGAGCGCCAGCAGGCGTTGCTGCACCTTGAAGCTTTTGTAATCGACCAGCGAATAGCTGACCACGCCGTTGTCGTGCAAAATAACGTCCATTTCATAGGACGGCGACATTTCCTTGTCGTCTGTCAGCGGAAAGACCGCCATGCGCACATGCCACGCAGTGGGGCTGAGCAGGCTCGCGTCGATCTTCTTGTTGCCGGCGGACAGGGCGGCAATTTCCGCCGGTGTCAGCTTCGCGCCGATGAAGGTGTTGATTTCAACGGGTCCGTCGGCATCCGTGCCGTCGAACATCACGGCATTGAAAAACTTATCGCCCAGCTTCGCATGGCGGATGATGGCGTTGGTATGCTGCGTCGGCAGGTAATAGCCCTTCGGCAGCTTGAACGACAGGTCTTCCGGCCGCGAATAATCGGCCTTGCCGCTGCCGTCGGTTGCCGGGTTGACGGTGCCGCGCAGTTGTTCGGTGGTGGCGCCGTTTTCCTCGCGTTCGGAGGTATAGTAAAACTGCTTGCCGTCTTTTGCCTCAAAGGCGACGTAGTGGCTGGTGTTTTCAACCGGCGCGCGCTCGGGGTACTGGTACTGGATGTTGAAGCGGTGATCGGTCGTCCAGGCGTCGCAGTTATCATCCTGCTCGTAATACATTTTGCCCTGAATGCCGGTAATGCCCGCGCCCGATTCAACCGAGGTCATGCGAAAATCATATAACGCCTTGTGCAGCGCCACCGTCACGCCCTGCCCCGAATTTGCCGCCGTGATGACAGCGGACGCCACTGACGGAACCGGCACGGCAGCCCTGGAGAATTGCATGGCACCCGCAAGCCCGGCGATAACGGCAAGGGCGGAAATGGCGGTCAGGGCACGGCGCTTCATCATATGAGTTTTCAATCCTTCCAACGAGCTTTCACTGTAAACAATGTAGGTTTAAAAACAACTAAAACATATATTTATGGGAATAATATCCATTGATTCCGCATATTCCGGTTTTATGTTATAAATTAGGCAAGCACTGCCGCTTCGCCTTTGCGCGTTGCCCGCTCATCCGGACCCTACCAGGAACCGCGCCTCATAAAGGAACTGCGATGTCCAAAGAACAACCCCTTCGCCCGTCCAAAGCCCTTACCCTTGAAAACCTGCAGGGCAACCTGTCGCCCCAAGACCGCGCATGGCGCGCGCAGTCGGCCACCGTCGCGATGCTGAAGGATGCTTATAACAAGCTTGAATCTTTCGAGCGCATGGTTGCAGACCAGGAAAAACAAATCCGCCAGCTGGAAGACCTTGCCGCCACCGACCCGTTGACGGGCCTGATGAACCGCCGCGGCTTTGAAAAATTCTACGAACATGAACTTGCCCGCATCCGCCGCGGCAATTCGCCGGGTGCGCTGTTCGTCATTATCGACCTTGACCGCTTCAAGCCCCTGAATGACTGCCACGGCCATCAGGCCGGTGATGCCTGCCTGAAGTTTATTGCCGATAACCTCGTCAAATCCATCCGCATTGTGGATGGCGCAGCGCGCCTCGGCGGGGATGAGTTCGCCATTCTGCTGACCCAGACGGAGCCGGAGCGCGCCATGGTGCGCGTGCATGAACTGCGCCGCATGCTGAACGACCTGCGGCTTGACTGGAACACGGCCAAGCTGCACATCGGCGCCAGCTTCGGCGTCGCCCCCGTCACTGAAACCACCGAATACGCCAGCGCCTACCAAGCCGCCGACAAGGCCCTCTACGACGAGAAAAAACTGCGCGCGCAGGATTAACCTGTTTTGCCTGACGCAATAAAAAAGCCGCGATCATGCTCGCGGCTTTTTTATTGCCTGGTTGCGGCGCTACTTGCTGCCGACGCCGGATTTTGCGGCGGTATTCAGTTCATCCGCTGTCACCACGCCGTCGTGGTTCGCATCGACGGAACCGAAGATGCTGCTGGAAAGCCCGGCCTTGGTGAATTCCGAGGTACTGAGCTTGCCGTCGCCGTTAACGTCACTGGCATGAAAATTCATGCCTTCAAGCGCCAGCGTATCCGCCGTGGTCAGCACGGGGTCGCGGGTGCCGGCTTTCAGCGCGCCTTCAACCTTAGTGCCAGTGGTGGACGGCACGCTGTTGCTACTTTCCAGCACGCTGCCGGCATGTGGTTTTACGGCTGTATCGCTGGCGGCAAAGGCCGGCGAGGCCAGCATGATGAATGCGCTGACGGCAAGTGTTGCTGCTTTAAATGTGGTCATGGCTATCCCTCCTCGTGAATTTGCCCTTGTAACAAAAACAGGTGGTAGGCGGCAAAGTTCCGCCTTATAAAAATCAGGAAATTTAACGGCTTACGGCTGCGGCTTTTGTGGTTTTGCAGGCACGGGCGCTGCGGGCAGTGCAGCAATTGCATCTTTCAATGCCTGCAGCGTTTCGGCAAAGTCGCCCTTGTGCAAAATACCAATCCCGCCCGCCTTCATCCATTCATCAATATTCTTTTGACGGTCATCAATCAGAATATGGTTGGGGCGGGCCAGCAGGTTTTTGTCGGACGAACGGCAGACGATAAGATCCAGCAGCGCATACTTGCCGGATTCAGGGCGGAAGGCCATGGACCATTTGGCATCGCCTTCAAAGCTGTCAATCAGCGGCACGGGGCCGGTAAGAAAGCGGGTTTGCCCAAGCTGCCGCACGCTATCAAAAAAGGCGCGGGCTCCCTTGTAGGCGGGTATGGTTTCCCACCATTTGGTGTCCAGTTCCGCCCATTTGGTTTTGCCGTCATCGGTGAACTTGCCGTGCGCTTGCGCATGGCCCTGAAAATCCGCCAGCACGCCGTTGGGGCCAATAAAAATTTCGGGCTTGCCGGATGTTGCGACAACGGGCGCAGGCGCGGTTTTGGGACGGGCGCGGTATTCCGCCATCGCGGCATCGACGCGCTTTTGCGTCTCGGAAAAATCGCCTTCATGCAAAATGCCGATACCGCCGGCAGCAACCCACGCATCGACGTTTTTCTTGCGGTCATCGACCAGAATGTGGTTCGGGCGGGCGAGCAGGTTTTTATCATCCGCACGGCAAATGATGAGGTCGAGCAGCGCAAAACGCCCCTGCTCCGGCCGGAAATTCACCGTCCATTCCGCCTTGCCGCGGAAACAGTCACTGTTTAAAATCGGCGCAGTCAATTGGCGCACGGGGCCAATTTTTGCAAGGCCGTCGAAAAAGGCGCGCGCGCCGTTACACACGGGCATGCTGCTCCACCATTTCAAGTCCAACGCATCAAACAGCGTTTTGCCGTCTGCCGTATATTTGCCTTCTGCCTTCGCATGCGCATCAAAGTCGGACAGCACGCCATCCATATCGAGGAAGAACTCAAACTCAGCAGCCGGTTTCTGGGCCATGCGGGTGAAGCGCTTTTTCATTGGATGTGCGTTACGCCTGCGGTTTCGCGGCAGGCGCTGCGGGCTTCAAGGCCGCCAGTTTTTCAGTTGCGGTGGTGATGACGGCTTTATCCGCCGCCTCAAAACCGCGGGTCGAGACGCTATCCGCGCCCGTCTTGAAGTTGTGCGAAATGGCGGTGTATTGCTGGGTGCCGAGGTTGAAAATCTCCGTCAGCTTATAGCCAAGGCCGCGCATGATGCTGACGTGGGCGATTTTATCATCCGCCAGCTTCTGCCATGCCGGCACGGCGGCATCAATATGCGCCTGAATAACATCCCGCACGGCAAGCTTGTCGCGCGACTTTGCGACGTGCAGCACGCTGGCGCCGTCGCAATCAGCGCGGTCGGTGCGCGCGCCCTTGGCCAGCAGCGCTTTGGCGGCATCCACATCATTCAGCGCGGCGGCATAGAACAGCGGCGACCAGCCATCGCGGTTCTGCGTGTTCACGTTCGCGCCGCGGTCCAGCAGCAGTGTCGTCAGCGGGGCGTTGCGGGCGGCCACAGCAAGCGCCAGCGCCGTATTGCCGCGATCACCGGCGGCGTTGATATCTGCGCCGGCATCCAGCAGTTGCGTGATAACGCCAACATCGCCCTTGCGCGCCGCGACGATGAAGGGCGTGGTCGACCAGTAATCAATCTTTTCATTCGCATTCGCGCCGTGCGACAGCAGGCGGGCAATCATGCCGGTATTGCCGGCGTCAATCGCAGCGGCAAGCGGGTTCTGGCGCGTGTTGTTGACATTCGCGCCCTCCCCAATCAGGCGCTCCACTTTCGCCGCGTCATCTGCCTGCACGGCCTGATACAAATTCAGGTCTTTCGATTCCTGCGCGACGAGATATTTGCGGGAGAAAGCGGCGACAGCATCGAATTGGGCTTTGATGTTCATGGCGAATGAGCGACCTTTTAAAAAGCGTGGGGATTTATGAATACCCCCGCACTTTAAAGACTCAAAGACCTTTATGTCAATTCATTTTGCCAATAAAATACACAGCAATATCAGCCGCTTCACGCAACGCTAATGTAATCCCGCGCGCGCCACCAGTAGTAAACCAGCTGCGCCACGTATTTGCCCATCTTGCCGCCCGCAAAGCCGATGCCGTAGGGGGCGAAGGCTTTGTACGCATCGCTGCCTTCCGCAATGGCAGATGCCACCATTTCACCGCCGACGGTTGTGGGCGCAAGCCCGTGCCCGCCAAAGCCGGTGTTGTACCAGTATCCCGGCTCAATTTCACCCAGCTGCGGCATTTTGTGCGGCGCGTAGGCCAGCTCCCCCGCCCAGGCGAATTCGGATTCCACCTTGCCCGTCAGTTGCGGGTAGACGCGGAACATATCCTGCATCATCATCTGCGCCACGTCGCGCGGCTTGCTGCCAAGGGCGACGCGGCCGCCCCACAGCACGCGCCCGCCATCGAGGCGGCGGTAATAATCGCTGCAAAAGCGCATGTCGGAAACCGCATGGCGCGTGTTGATGGATTGCTGCAGCAGCGCATCATCCATCGGCTTCGTCACCATGATGTAGGTTTGCACGGGGAAATGCGCATGCGACAGGCGCTGGTTGAGCGCGCCCACATAGGTCGCGCAGCTTACCACCACATGCTGCGCCAGCACGTCGCCATTTGCGGTTTTAATGCGCCAGCGCGCGCCGTCCTTCACAATTTCTGTCGCCGGGGAATTTTCAAAAATGCGCCCGCCCATGCTGGTAATGGCTTTGGCGATGCCATGCACGTAGCGCAGCGGGTGGAACTGGTAATCGCGCGGGGAATAAATGCCGCCGTAATATTTATCCGTCTTGCAATGCGCGCGCACCTGTTCCTTGGGCCAAAAAACAAAACCCTGGTCGAACAGGCCGTTGCTTTTGTCGATGTATTTTTTCAAATCATCCGGGTTGTCGCGCCATGAAACGGTCAGCACGCCGTCGATGATGGTGCCGCAATCAATGCCGAATTTTTCGATGCGGCTGCGGATAAGCTTGCGCGCATTCTGCGTCAGCGACACAAGCGTTTTCGCATGATCCGGCCCAAGGCGGTTGAGAATAGATGTATCATCCGCCGCGTAACCCTTCGCCACAAACCCCGCATTCCGGCCCGATGCGCCCCAGCCGATGCGCTTTGCTTCCAGCACCACCGCCGTCTTGCCGCGCTCGACAAGACCCAGCGCCGTGTTCAAACCCGCAAGACCGCCGCCGACGATGCATACATCCACTTCCGTGCCCGCTGTCAGCGCGGGGTAATGCGTATCTTCCCCCAGCGTCGCGGCATAGTAGTTGTGCTTGATATAGCCTTCGGCGTAATCGGCCATGATGTTTTGCATCCTTCTTTTTAAGCTTGCGCTTAATATGGTGGAAACCGCTTGAAACGTCAAATCAGGTACAAGCGTATCTTTTGCTGCAGCGCGAAAACGAATGCAGGCTGGCATTCACCGTTATTTAACTTGCGGCAGCGCAATAATAGAGAAGTGCCTGACAACAGAGCCCATTAATGCAACGCATGACAGATGACGAATTGGACGAACTCCTCGCCTTGTCGCAAAAGCAACAGGGCCGCACTTGGCGTTTTTTCAAGAGTAAATCTATTACCGGCGTGTTCTATCTTCACGACAAAAAGTTGTGGCGCAAAGATTCGCCGTTGGAGCATATTTTCGTGGCGACCCGCCTTGAGACAATGAAGGAATTTCACCCGCCGGAGCTTCAATCCAGCCTTAAATACCTGATTGCGTGCTGCACGCACATTCCGGCGATTATCGACGAAATCAAACAGCGCAACCCGCGACGGGCTGAATCGAAAACATTTGCGCGGCTGCTGTCCCTCGCCGCCAAGGCAACGCCAAGGCCGTGGTACGCGCACACTTATCGGGATGCAGGATCGAGCGTGACGGCGATAACAATTCCCCCGCCGCCCGCGCCAAAGCAACCGCGCGACCGTCACGACCCTTTCTATCTAGCGCACAATCCGCAAGAGGTTGTTGCTATTGCCTATAGCCACTCCATGCACCTCCAACCGAGCATCCCCGATAATATGCCGGATGAAAGTGCGCATTATATGGTTATGTCGCTCAACCGCCTGCCGGATTTTATCAGGGAATTGAAAAAACTTCGGCGAAAGAAAAATAACGCAATCTCCGCGCCAAAATAAAACCCCGCCACAAATAGGGCGGGGTTCTATTAAAACAACGCGGACAAAGTTTTACGCGACTTTTTCCGCCGGTTTCGCTGCCGGTTTGGCGACGTCGAGCTTGATGTGCACGTCGCGCAGCAACTGGTTGTCGACTTGCGTCGGCGCGTTCATGAGCAAATCTTCCGCCTGCTGGTTCATGGGGAAGGCGATGACTTCGCGCACGTTTTTCTGGTTGGCGAGGAACATGACCATGCGGTCGATGCCGAACGCGCAGCCGCCGTGCGGCGGTGCGCCGAGCTTGAAGGCATTGTACATGCCGCCGAACTTGGTTTCGACAGTGCCCTTCGGATAGCCCGCGATTTCAAAGGCGCGCTCCATCACTTCCGGAATGTGGTTGCGGATGCCGCCGGACGCAAGCTCGATGCCGTTCAGCACGCAGTCGTACTGATAAGCCTTGATGGCAAGCGGGTCGGGCCCGTTGAGCGCTGCAAGGCCGCCGGCGGGCATGGAGAACGGGTTGTGGGAGAAATCCACCTTGCCGGTCTTGTCGTTGATTTCGTACATCGGGAAATCGACGATCCAGCAGAACTTGAAGGTGTTCTTTTCAATGAGGTCGAGTTCCTCGCCAAGGCGCGTGCGGGCCTTGCCGGCCAGCGGGGCTGCTTTCGCGGGCTGGTCGCAAACAAAGAACACGGCATCGCCGGCTTCGGCGCCGGTGATTTTTTTCAGTTCCTCCTGCGCGGGTGCGGGCAGGAATTTCGCAATCGGGCCCTTGCCTTCCGCGCCGTCGAACGTCACGTAGCCAAGGCCGGGGGCGCCTTCGCCGCGCGCCCAGTCGTTCAGCTTGTCGAAGAAGCTGCGCGGCTTGTCGATGACTTTGGGCGCGCGAATGGCACGCACGACCGCGCCCTTCGCCAGCGCCTCTTTGAATGCCTTGAACTCCACATCCGCCCGCGCGAACACGGAGGTTACGTCGGTGATGACGAGCGGGTTGCGCAGGTCCGGCTTGTCGTTGCCGTATTTCAGCATCGATTCATCGAAGGGGATGCGCACGAAGGGCGGCTTGGAAATCTCGTAGGTCGTGCCGGTGAAGGACTTGAATTCCTCGAACACGCCGTAAATCACGGGCTCCATGGTGTTGAAAATATCGTCCTGCGTGACGAAGGACATTTCAACGTCGAGCTGGTAGAACTCGCCCGCCGTGCGGTCAGCGCGCGCGTCTTCGTCGCGGAAGCACGGCGCGATCTGGAAGTAGCGGTCGAAGCCCGACATCATCAACAGCTGCTTGAACTGCTGGGGTGCCTGCGGCAGCGCGTAGAACTTGCCGGGGTGCAGGCGGGAGGGGACGAGGAAGTCGCGTGCGCCTTCCGGGCTGGATGCCGTCAAAATAGGCGTCTGGAATTCGCGGAAGCTTTGTTCGTTCATGCGGCGGCGCAGGCTCGAGACGAAATCGCAGCGCAGCATGATGTTGCGGTGAACTTCATCGCGGCGCAGGTCAAGGAAGCGGTAGCGCAGGCGCACGTCTTCGCCGTAAGGCTCGTCCGAGTTGACCTGCAGCGGCAGCATATCGTTCACGGGCGCGGAGAGGAGCTGGAAGGATTTCGCCTTCACTTCAATTTCGCCGGTCGGCAGTTGCTTGTTGGCGGTGCCATCAAGGCGCGCCAGCACCTCGCCTTCGATGCAGACGACGTTTTCAAGGCGCAGGCGGTCCAGCTCGGCCACGGCGGCGTCGCTTTTGTTGATGACGCACTGGGTCAGACCGTAATGGTCGCGCAGGTCGAGGAACATGAGCCCGCCGTGGTCACGCTTGCGGTGGATCCAGCCGGAAATTTTCACGGTTTCGCCCTTGTTGGAAAGGCGAAGCTGGCCACAGGTATGGGTGCGGTAGGTATGCATGTTCAAAAGCCCTTTGTTTCATCATAAAAACGACTTTCTTTTTTAGCATAAAACCGCAAGCCAGCAATAAAACTTTGCGCATTGCAGCAGGTGGAAGTTTATTCAAGCTTGATATTTATGTTAAATAACCAGCCCCGCCGCCTTGACTCATCGCCACCTTCCGCTACCCTGCCACTATCGCAATAAACAAAGGGGCATAATCCTGCTTCGTACCCTGTTCAACTGGCTGCGGCCGGACGATGATGCTGCGCAGCTGAAGGCTGTGCTGGCGGAAGTGTCGCTGGTGCCGGAGGGCAAGGCGTTGCTGAAGCTGGCACGCGCGCTTAAATGCCCCATCACCTTCAACAGCGGCATTGACCGCAACAAAGCCGGCATCATCCGTCTCATGAACGGCAAGACGGAATGGAGCGGCACCGGCGGCGTCACGCTGCGTGGCAGGCCGCGCTACCGCATTGACCTGAACCCGCGGGTGGATAATGCACAGCTGGCCGTGGCGCTGGCGCATGAACTGCGGCATTTGTGGCAATATCAAACCTTCCCGCCCCAGCGTGCCTTTGGCCTGTCTGCCGGTTTGCAGATTGCCTATACGCGCATGGTGGAAGGTGACGCCTTCGCCTTTCAGGATTATTTCACGCAGCGCTTGGCTGAAACAAAAAGCGGCGCGGCAACAGCAGCTTTTGACTGGAACGCCGCCTTCCAGCGTTTTCAAACCTGCGCCATCAGCACCCAGTACGACCGCGAAAAGGCGGAGCAATATGCGCGGCTGCTGGCGGGCGCGAAGAAGATTTTCAAAGCCGGCGCGGCAAACCGCGACGCGCGTAAAAAAGCCCTGTCCGCCGTCTTCAACAAATTCGCGGGGACAGACCTTGCGGGACTGGAAAATATCCTGAAAGCCGGCGTCTCTGCCGATGCCCCCGCCTATCGCCGCTACACCAGCGAGGGCCGCATGGTGGCCGAGATGCGGGGCTTTGCCGATGCCCGCCCCCATGCCGCCACAAAGGCCATCGACCGCGCCCTTCGCACCGGCAAGATGCCAAAAGCGCTGTAACACCCAATAACCCTCATGTAACGCCCCTGCCACGGCCCGCCAAAATTCGCCGCCTTATGGTCAAAATGTTATGGTGCCGCCGCCGGTTTTGGTGTAAATAACGTTTATGTCATTGATAACAACAGCAAAAGAGCTGAAATCCCTCTGCACGCGCCTCAAAAAGGCGGATTTCATCACCGTCGATACGGAATTCATCCGCGAGAAGACGTATTTCCCGCGCCTCTGCCTTATTCAGGTCGCAGGCTCGGAAGATGACGACGCTTTCGCGATTGATCCGCTGGCCGAAGGCATGGACCTCGAGCCGTTTTACGAGCTGATGCAGAACAAGGAAGTCCTGAAGGTCTTTCACGCCTGCCGTCAGGACCTTGAAATTTTCTTCAACCACACCGGCAAGCTGCCGACGCCGCTATTCGACACGCAGGTGGCTGCGATGGTCTGCGGATATGGCGAACAGGTGAGCTACGAGGTGCTGGTCAATTCCATCCTCAAAAAGCAGCTGGATAAATCAAGCCGCTTCACCGACTGGGCGCAGCGCCCGCTGACCTCCAAGCAGCTGAAGTATGCGCTGGCGGACGTGACGCACCTGCGCAAAATTTTCCTGAAGCTTGCCGACCGCATCGAAAAGCTGGAACGCACGGCGTGGATCAAGGACGAGATGAAAAATCTCGCCAACAAGGAAAACTACATCAACCGCCCCGAAGACGCCTGGGAGCGCATTAAAGTGCCAAGCCACAAGCAGCGTACGCTTTGCATTTTGAAGGAAGTCGCCGCCTGGCGCGAAAAACTGGCGCAGCAGGTGGACGTGCCGCGCGGGCGGATTTTGAAGGATGAGGCGATTGCCGAAATCTGCACCCACCCGCCGACAACCAAGGAAGCCCTTGGCAAAATGCGCAACGTCAACCAGGGCTTTGCCGACAGCGCGCGTGGGCAGGAACTGCTGGATGCCGTGAAGCGCGGCATGGAAATGGAAGAAAAGGACGGCCCCGTGTGGGAACCGCGCCCCCACTTCCCGCCCGGCCTTGCCCCCACCATCGACCTTTTGCGCGTGCTGCTGAAGCTGAAATGCGAAGAAGGTGACGTTGCGCCCAAATTGCTTTGCTCCGCTGCCGACCTCGAGCAGATTGCGGCTTTCGGCAAGGAAGCCAAAGTCGCCGCCATGTCCGGCTGGAGATTTAAGATTTTCGGCAAGGAAGCGCTTGAACTGCGCGACGGCAAGCTCGCCATCGCCGTTGAAAACGGCAAGCTCAAAATGGTCCGCGCCGAAGCCGACCCAAAAGCTGAAGCAAAGGCCGAGGCGAAAGCCGAGCCCAAAACCGAAGCGAAGGCGCGCGGCTGATAAAACCGAAAGGTCCCCGCATGCCGTCTGCCAAATTTTTAATCCGCATTTCAGCTGACAGGCTTTACGCGAAGAACCTGCAAAACGGGCAGGTATTCGATGAAGCCGCCATGGTGGCCTTCGCGGACAGCACAAAGAAAACCGCAATTGCCATCAGCGATGCTTCGGCACGGGCAGATGCCGTCTATGTCTGGCCGTTTAGGGAACACCCGCGCTTGCTGCTGTCAGATTTCACGGCGGCGGAAGCCCTGCTTAAATACGCTGTGCGCCGCTTGACGCCAAGCCTCAGCCTGTTTGCGCCCGATTTTATCGTCGAAGTCACGCGCCCGCTGGAAGGCGGCATTGGCGCGATTGAACTGCGCGCGCTTGAGGAATTGTGCCAAGCCGCCGGCGCAAGGCGCATGCTGTATCTCGCCCCCGGTGCGATGAACGGACTGACGCCGGAAGAAGCCGAGCAAAAACTACGCGGCATGTAAGGAAGATTACACTTTTTCAATCTGTACGCTCTTGCCAATAGAGGTGTTTAAAATTTCCACAAAAATATCTCGAATCACTTGTTAGAAAATTCAAAAATGGTCCCCACCGAGCTCGAAGTCGCAACGCTAACTTAAATAAAAGCAGTGCAGAAGACTCAAGCTTAGGCGCATTATATGATTAAATAAAAAAAGAACCTTTTGCCTGAATGCGACTTTTTGCTCTCTGCTACGTTCAAGGAATGGTCATTAAAATGGAAGATACCCAAGATTTTTTTGCATATCCCATACCGTTATGATGCCGACTAATTTCTCACTCGCTAAACCTTTTTTTGTGACAAGCAACAAAGAAAGCCTTCGATTATTCGAAAGAGAATTAAAAAAAATTTTATCTATTTCAAGAATACTTGTGTGTTCTGATATAAATTTGAAGGCTTCTGATCTGGTACTATCCATTCCAATATAATCTTCGCATTCTTTTATCTCGGTGCTTTCACTAAGCCTAGCTGCGCCTTCGATTACAATTTTATTAAGAATTGTATCCTCACCAAAAATGCCGATTACTTTGTTATCTTTATTCAAAATCGGAACGTGACTATAATTACAAGCTCTCATTTTCTCAATCGTTTCAGAAAGAGAGTCATTTAAGCCGCGAGAGTAAATATCTTTAATCAATATTTGCTTCGCGGTAGTTTTTTCTTTTAAGCGATTTACTATATGCGCCATTTTGTCTAATGTTTCTTGTTTTACTGAAAGAAACTGTTTTAGAAGCTGAATATTGTTTCTGTGAGAGCAAATATTTCTAATTTCTCTTACGAAATGAAGAAATTGAATGTCTTTATCTGGAAGACACTTTCGCAACGCAGCAGTGACAATCAAATCGTGAAATTTATCAGCAGTATTATCCCCTCTCCTGAATCTATCGAGCAAGCTTTTTTCAATTTCTCCAGCCGAAGCTATAAATTTTGTCCAATTGTTTTCATTTTGCATTTTTGTCGTCTCGGGAGATTTAAAATCAGTTTACGGTTTCAGAACAATATTTCCGCTACGAAAAGAATTTAATTTAACCCAATTAAACTTCTTCGATCTGCATGCCCTTGCCCATGGCGGCGCTGAGCTTTTCGAGGGCTTTGACGGAGTATTCGGCGCGGAGTTTTTTGGCGGCGGGTTTCAGTTTCATGGTCACCATGCCGTCGGCGACCTCAAGCTCGCTGTCCTTCAGCAAAATCAGCGCGCCGCCCGTCAGCATATAACCGAGGCGCTGCGCGAGGCCTGCGAGCTCGGCCTTCGTTGCCATTTCATCGTTCAGCTGGTCGCCGAGTTTTTTGCGCGCGGTTGCCACATCATCCCCGTTATAGCGCACGTAGGCGGCATAGGCGAGGAAGGCGCGGTCATAGTGGTCAATGCCGTAGAACGGCGCAACGAGGATGCGCTGGTAGGCCAGCTCCGCCTGGTAATCTTCCGTTTCAAACCAGCCCATGTCGGACAGCAGGCAGCTGGCTTTCAGCAGGCGTTGAAACTTGTCGCTCTGGTCCTTGAACAGCGGCAGCGACCATGCGGTGAGGCGTTCAAACCCGCGCATGTCATCAAAGCGCGACACGTTCTGCGCAATTTTTTCGCATGACGTCAGCAGCGCGTCTTCTTTTTGCACGGCGGGGGCAAGGCGGTCATACAGCATGCCTTCACGCAGGCCCGTGCCGGAGAAGATAAGGCGCGCAGGCTTGATGATTTTAAACAGGCGGTGCATGGTGAGCGCCGCAACGCTCATGTCATGCACGCGTTTTTCCATGATGCCGAGCGTGCCCTTCAGCTCATCAATGCTCTGACCCGAAAGGTTCTCGGCAAATTCGGTCGCAACCGCGCCGTCAATGGCATAATGGTCGAGCACCAGCAGCGGGTGCTTGGCCGCATACATGTGGGCGCGGCCCATGGAGCGCCACGCGCCGCCCATGGCATAAAAATCCTGCCCCGTATAATCCGGCAGGAACTTGACGGAAGCGAGGAAATCATCCACCGCCGTCAAACGTTCCGCCGCATCTTCAATCGCGTGCAGGCGGTGACCGCCGATGGGCAGGCTGGCCTTTTGCTTTACTTCTTCGTCTTCAATGACGATCAGCTCGAGCGAGCCGCCGCCGTAATCGCCGATGATGCCGCGCTTGCCAAGCCCGTTCATGAGAACGCCGTGGGCGGCTAGGTGGGCCTCTTCCTCGCCCTCGATCACGTCAATCTTCAGGCCGAATTCGTCGCGCACTTTTTTGATGAAGTCGGGGCCGTCGGCGGCATCGCGCATGGCGGCGGTGGCGACCGCGCGCACTTCCACAATTTTCATGGCCTTGATGAGGCCGGAAAAACGGCTGATGGCATCCAGCGCCAGTTCAATACCATCGGGGTTCAGGCGGCCGGTTTTGCCAAGGTCCTTGCCAAGATGGCACTGGGTGCGTTCATTATGGATTTTAAAGGGGGCGCGGTTGAGCCCGTCATAGACCACCAGCCGGACGGCGTTGGAGCCGATATCGATAATCGCGACATAACCGTTGGATTTGGGCATGGCAACCTGTCCTTGCTGGCTGGCGGTGGGGGCTGTTATTCTGTATGGCCTGTTATATTCTGCTTAACAGCATTATTGAAGAAGATAAATGAAGACGATTTATTTGCTCCGCCATGCCCATGCCGACCCCGCACCCAATGCGGCGACGGACGACCATGACCGCACTCTGTCCGCCCGCGGCGAACGGGAGGCGGAAAACCTTGGCGCCTTCATGAAGGACCAGAAGCTGGTGCCGGACGCAATGTTCTGCTCCACCTCCACCCGCACGCGGGAAACGGCACGCATCGCCTTCCGCCAGCTGTTCGGGGACCGCGCGCCGGTGGCAACGCGCTTTGACCGCCTTTTTTATCTTGCCGCGCCCGAAAGCATTATTGAAGAAATTGAAACGGCGGATAACCGCTATAACACGCTGCTGGTCGTGGGCCACAACCCCGGCCTTGAAGACATGGCGGAACTGCTGGCCCGTGCGGGCGGGCAGGAAATTGGCGGCTTTCCGCCCTGCACGCTTGCCGCCTTCACGCTGGATATTGACGCGTGGCACAACTTCAACCCGCGTAAAGCGAAGCTGAAAACAGTTTTTATGCCCTGACGATCATCAGGGCATTCAAGGCATCACGAAAATTCCGGCAGAGTTTTTTTTAAGCCGCTTTGTTCAGCTGGTATTCTTCAAACTTGTCGCGCAGCTGACGGCTGAAAGCGCGGACTTGCTGGAAAGCGTTGATAACGGCGGGAATGGCGGTTTCTGTGACAAAGGCCATGAACCGGCGGTTAACGCGGTTGAGCGGATGGTCATGGCCGCCGATTTTGGAGATGGCGTAGAAGCAACCGATGGCCGCGGCAAGCGCGCCTGCCAGAACGGCGCTGGCGAATACGGTCGAAACGATGCAGCCGAGGGTGATGAAGATGCTGAACAGGATCTGAAGTTTCAGGCTTGCGATCATCTTGTTTCCCCTCAAAAGTTAACAAATCGTTACGCCGTGGTAGCAATACAATGACGGAATTGGCGTATTCTGTCAAATCAATAATTCCGGCCCATTGTTTATCAAGGCTTTTCCGAACCGGCTTTGATTCGTCACCCCTTAAAAGAAGCTTTGCGGGTCAATATCCGTCTTCATTTGCAGGGCAGAGGGTACTTTAACGGTGCCAAGCCATTCCGCAAGGTATTTTTGCAACGGTATGTTTTTGCCCGCTTTTATCAGGAAGCGGCGGCGGTGGCGGCCGCGCAAGTAAGCCATGGGCGCGGCGGCCGGACCCAGCACGCGAATATCGTCATAGCGCGGCGCGCGCTGCGCAAGGGCGCGGCAGAACTGGTCGAGTTTGATTTCATCCGGCCCAGATATAATAAGGGAGGCCAGGCGGCCAAACGGCGGCATGCCCGCCTTTTCACGCTCACGGCTTTCAACGGCCAGAAAATCATCACGGTCATTTTTGGCAAGGGCGCGGATGACCCCCTGCTCCGGCATATACGTCTGCATGTAGACGCGGCCCGGTTTTTCGGCGCGGCCCGCGCGGCCGGAAACCTGATGCAGCAGCTGGAAGGTCCGCTCCCCTGCCCTTAAGTCACCGCCCGCAAGGCCAAGGTCGGCATCCACCACGCCCACCAATGTCAGGTTGGGGAAGTGGTGGCCCTTCGCGATAATCTGCGTACCCACAATAATATCGTGCCGCATTTCTTCAATGTCGCGCACGGCAGCGCGGATCATGTTGGGGCTGGTGATCACGTCGCTCGCCAGAATAAACGTGCGCGCTTCGGGGAACAGCGCCTGCACTTCTTCCTGAATGCGCTCCACGCCCGGGCCGCAGGCGGCAAAACTGTTTTCATCGTTGCAGCCGGGGCAGGCCTTCGGCACGTTCTGCATGAAGCCGCAGTGGTGGCATTGCAGACGCGAAAAACGCCTGTGTTCCACCAGCCATGCGGAACACGACGGGCATTGAAAACGGTAACCGCAGGTGCGGCACAGTGTCAGCGGTGAATAGCCGCGGCGGTTGAGGAACAGCAATGACTGCTCCCCGGCCGCAAAAGTTTCCGCCAGCGCCTGCTGCAGCGGCGGGGAAATAAACCGCCCGCGCTCCGGCGGCGTTGCCTTTAGGTTAATCACATGCACATCCGGCATTTTTGCGCCCGCGTGGCGCGACGGCAGGTGCAGGTAGTGGTATTTGCCCTGTTGCGCGTTCACCATGGTTTCAAGCGACGGCGTTGCCGAGACCAGCACGACAGGGAAGCTGCCCAGGCGCGCCCGCACAATCGCCATGTCGCGCGCGTTATACAGCACGCCTTCTTCCTGTTTATAGGAACTGTCATGTTCTTCATCGACAATCACAAGGCCCAAATCCTGATACGGCAGGAACAGGGCGGAGCGTGCGCCGACGACGACTTTCGTGCGCCCTTCCGCCACGCCCGTCCAGGCAATGCGCCGCTGCGCCGCCGGCACTTCCGAATGCCACAGCGCGGGCGCAACGCCAAACCGCCGCTCGAACCGTTGCAGGAACTGGGCAGAAAGGGAAATTTCCGGCAGCAGAATAAGCGCCTGCTTGCCCTGCCGCAGCGTTTCGGCCACGGCTTCAAAATAGACTTCCGTTTTGCCGGAACCCGTCACGCCGTCCAGCAGCACGGCGGAATATTGGTGTGCGGCGCACAGGGTGCGCAACGCCTCCGCCGCTGTGGCCTGGTGTTCCACCAGCGTCAGCGGCACGGGCCGCAAATGATCCAGCTGGCAGGGCGCGGGTGGCGACATCGGCACGGTCTTGAGCTGCCCTGCATCCGCCATCGAGCGGATCATGGTGGCGCTGCAGCCGATGGCGCGCGCAATATCCACCGCACGGCGCGGCAGGCCATCTTCCAGCAGGGTGATAATTTTGCGGCGGGCGGCGGGCAGTTGCTCCGGCACGCTTGGCGGCAGGGTATAGGCCTGCACCGCTTTCGGCGGCTGCAAAGCCTCGGGCGCGGAGAGCGACATTTTCAAGACCGAGCCAAGGTCGGACATGGTATAGCGCGCCACCCATTCAAGGAACTGGCGGTGCGTTTGCGGCATTGGCTCGAACTGGAAATTCTGCTGCACGGCTTTAAGGCGTGCAGGGTCCACATCATCCTTTCCATCCAGTGTCCAGACGACGCCGACGGTATCGCGCTTGCCAAGCGGCACCCTTACATAATCACCGGCGCGTAAATCCATATTATGGGGGATGAGGTAGTCGTAAGCCTTGGAAAGCGGATAAGGCACCAGAACCTGCGCGCGGCGTGCGGCGGGGTCTGCAATTTCATCCGACAAAAGGCTAGATTGGGACATATTCCTTGAGTACTATACTGCAGCTTCAAAAGGAAGGTATTTAGCCATGAAATTCTTCGTAGACACCGCAGACATCAATGAAATCAAAGACCTGGCATCGACCGGTCTGCTGGATGGTGTCACCACCAATCCCTCGCTCGTCGCACAGTCGGGCCAGAAAAACTTTATCGACCTCATCAAGTCGATCTGCGACGTGGTCGAAGGCCCCGTTTCCGCGGAAGTCGCCGCGACAGATTTCGAAACCATGCTGAAGGAAGGCCAGCGCCTTGCCAAAATCGCGAAAAACGTCGCGGTAAAAGTGCCGCTGACGCCCGACGGCCTTAAAGTCTGCAAACACCTGTCGGATGCCGGCACGATGGTCAATGTGACGCTCTGTTTCTCGGCTGCGCAGGCACTGCTGGCGGCAAAAGCCGGCGCGACCTTCATTTCCCCCTTCGTCGGCCGCCTTGATGACATCGGGCAGGACGGCATGGTGCTGATCCGCGAGATCGTGCAGATCTACAAAGCCTATCCCGCCATTAAAACCGAGGTGCTGGTCGCCTCCGTGCGCCATCCCATCCACCTGATCGAGGCGGCGAAAGTCGGCGCGCATGTGGCGACCATTCCGCCCAAAGTCATTCGCCAGCTGTACAGCCACCCGCTCACCGACAAAGGCCTTGCCACCTTCGTTGCGGACTGGAAGAAAACCGGCCTGTCCATCCTCGACGCTGCCTGATGCAGATGACAACCGCCGCCGTGCAGGACATTACCGAAGAAGACGTCATCGCTTTCCTGAAGGCGAAGAAAGACTTTTTCCATGACCACCCCGAGCTGCTCGATACCTTGAGCGCGCCGGGGCAAAAGCAGGGCCGCGGCGTTGTCGATTTCCAGCAGGCCTTGGTGGAGCGGCTGAAAGCGGATAAATCCACCGCCCACCGCATCCAGAAAGAACTTATCGAGACTTTCCGCGCCAACATGAACAACCAGAACCGCATCCAGACCGCGGTGCTGGTGGTGCTTGAAGCGGAAACGTTCGAGGAATTCATTGAAACCATCACGCAGGACTTCCCCGTGCTGCTGGATGTGGATACCGTCAACGTCGTCATTGAAGCGACCTCGAAGGAAGTCCCCTTCATCAACCAGTCGGGCATCCGCTTTGCGCGTCAGGGCTTCGTGAAGCAATGGCTGAACACGGGCGATGCGCTGCTTCAAAGCAACATCAACGGCCATGAAGATATTTTTGGCCCCGGCGCCGGTTTGGTGAAAAGCCACGCGCTGCTGCGCCTTGAAATCAGCCAGAACACGCCCGCCGGCATCATCGCCTTCGGTTCCCGCAACCCGGAAGCCTTCCAGCCCGACCAGGCCATCGACCAGATCGGCTTTTTGGCGCAGGTGGTGGAGCGCTGCTTCCGCATCTGGCTGGATGTGACGGTTTAATATGCCCGGCAGCAGCTGCATCTTCTGCCGCCTGACCACCGACCGCGATGAGCCCACGTTTATTTTTGAGTTCGAGCATTCAACCGCGCTGGTGAATTTCGAGCAGCGGGATTACCCGGGCTATGCGCTGCTGCTGCTGAAAAAACATTACGACCACGTGCATAAGGTGCCGCAAAAGCTGCTGCACGCGTTTATCGAGGAACGCACGCACCTTGCCGCCGCACTGTTCAAGGCTTTTCCCGCCACCACGCGCATGAACTACGCCAACCTTGGCAACGCCGTGCCGCACGTGCATGAGCATCTTATTCCCCGCCACGACGGCGACCACAACGCCGGCGGCCCGCCGTGGCCCGCGCGGGCGCAAAAGAAACTGGCAGATGACGAATACCGCGCCATCGCCGCACGCATCCGCATCGCGCTTTAAGCCCCCCGCCATAGATGACAAGATTCCAAACCCCCGCTATACTGGTGACGGGGAGATGAAACGTGGATAACGACATTGCAAAAGCCGCCGTTACCGCACCCGACCTTGGCGCGAAATACGCCGAGTGGGTGACGTACCTGACGCTGGAAAAGCATTTTTCCCGCCACACGCTGCGCGCCTATACGGCCGATCTTGAATATTTCTTTAACTTCCTCGCCAACCATATGGGCCGCCCGCCATCCATGGCGGACCTTGGCGAAACATCCATCCGCGATTTTCGCAGCTGGCTGTCGAAGAAAACGATGGAAGGCTCCGGCGCTGCCACACGTGCGCGCTCGCTGTCATCCTTACGCAATTTTTTAAAGTGGCTGGATAAAAACGGCCACCTGCACAACGCCGCCATTGCCAGCATCCGCACGCCGAAGCAGCCGCGCCGCCTGCCCCGCGCACTGCCGCCGAAGCAGGCTCGCGAAGTGCTGGAACATGCGGATGAGCTGCCGGCCGAAGAATGGATTGGCGCGCGCGACAAGGCGCTGTTCACGCTATTGTACGGCTGCGGCCTGCGCATTGATGAAGCCCTGCAGCTCAACTACGGCAACCGCCCGCAGCGTGGCGATGTGCGCGTGCTGGGTAAAGGCCGCAAGGAGCGCATTGTGCCCGTGCTGCCCATCGTACAGAAAATGATGGATCAATATATTGCCGTTGCGCCGTCGGCGTTTGAAAAAGACAGTCCGCTGTTCATCGGCTCCCGCGGGGGGCGGTTGAACCAGGGCGTGGCGCAGCGGCAGCTGCGCCTGCTGCGTAAGGCCTTTGGCCTGCCGGAAAGCCTAACACCCCACGCCCTGCGCCACAGCTTCGCCACGCATATTCTGGTGGGCGGCGGTGACCTGCGTACCATTCAAGAACTTCTCGGCCATGCCTCCGTCAGCACAACACAGCGCTACACCGATTTCGACAACGCGCAGCTGATGGCGATATACATGAACGCCCACCCCCGCGCGAAAACGTAATACAACTTAAACGCGAATAATTACATTTACAATTTTTAGTTGTATTGCTATCGTATGCCTTATGAAGCAGGCAGCGCAGATAAACGGCAATAAATTCAACGCCTGCTTCGACAATATTGACATAATTATAAGGACGTTCTATAAAATGGCCTCTGTTTTAAAGAGGTTTTACATGGATATTTCCATCCGCAAATTGTCCACCGTCTTTGCACTATCCGCCGGCATTACCGCCGGCGGCATTATCGGTGTCGGCACGCTTATTCACAACAGCGGCGATACACCCGCTCAGATCGAAACAACATCGAAAGTGCATGGCAAGGCAGATGCCGGCAAAAGCGGGCATACCATCCGCGTAGCCGCCAGCAACGATGCCGGCGTTGAAGCGCTGGTGCTGAAGACAGACGGCGACGTGATTGCCGTCCGCGCCCATACCTGGGTCGGCCAGTTCACCATCGCCAGCGTTTGCGCCAAAGAGGCTGCCGGCGCGCAGCACCTTTGCCATTACAATGCCAATATCACCGATGCTGCTGGCACACCCTTGCGGAACGTCGCCCGCGGCCAAACGGTTTACCTGCATGGGCTTGATGAAACCGGCGCCAGCAATACGCCCGCCGCCATCAGCATGGATATCCCGAATATTCGCCCCCGCAGCGATGTGGTGCCCGGCCCCGTGCGCGCGCACGTGGTAAAAACGGTGGATGGCGATACGTTTCAGGTCATGGCCGAAATCTGGAAGGGCACTTATGTGCTGACCGACATTCGCGTCAATGGCATCGACACGCCCGAGAAAAAAGGCCGCGCAAAGTGCGAGTCCGAAGCGGCCCTTGCCGAAAAAGCCAGCGCCGCCACCCGCGACCTGATTAACGACAAAGATGTGCTGTTGTATAACGTGCAGTACGAAAAATACGGCGGCCGCGTGCTGGGCGATGCCAAAACATTAGATGGCACCAGCGTCGCAGGCAACCTCACCGCCAAAAACCTCGCCAAACCCTACGACGGCGGCACGAAGCAGTCGTGGTGCCGGTAATCGGTCTAACCTGTAAGAGTTTCAGATGAAAAACATACTCGGAAAATCAATTCGTCTATTTCTGGTAGATGGCTCGCCACAGGGCCTCATCACCCTTGAGGTTCCGAACTGGACAGGCCATGTACTTTCAGGGCCACGCGCTAAAATTGCGGAACTGGTGCAGCGTCCCGAGATGCAGCGCACAGGTGTTTATATTTTATCCGGCATTGATCAAGACAGCGGCAAGCCCCTGGTTTACATCGGCGAAACAGACAACATGGCGCGCCGCATTGCACAGCACAATAAAGAAATAGATTTCTGGGAGCGTGGCTACTTCATTACAAGCACCGACCAAAATTTGACAAAAGCGCATGCGCGCTACATTGAGAGCCGCCTTATCTCGATAGCGGAAGACGCAGAAATCGCGAAGCTGCATAACAGCACATCCCCCACTATCGACCGGTTGCCGGAGTCTGACATTTCAGACATGGAATATTTTATCCAGCAAATCAGGCTTGTTTTCCCGGTTCTTGGATTGGATATTTTGCGCGACAAGCCGCAGGTAACGGTAAAACTTGCAGGCAACCCCGCGTCAACAAAGGACGATGTGGCAACAGAAAGTCCTATTTTTGAAATTCATGCAAAGAAGCATGACCTTACAGCGCACGCGCGCGAAGTAGACGGCGACTTTATTTTGCTGGCAGGCTCCGAAACGCAGCCGAAATGGATTGGCACCGGCGATCACTCTTACAGCAAAATTCACCAACAGCTCGTCACCGAAGGTAAAATTGTTACCGATGAAGCGCACAATAAGGGGATTGTGCGAGAAGATATTTACTTCACGAGCCCCAGCGGGGCGGCTGCCATTGTCCTCGGCAGAGCTTCAAACGGTCGCTATGAGTGGAAAGTGCAAGGCAGCAGCGAAACCTACCAGCAGTGGCAAGACAGGATCGTCGAGAGCGTTTTTGACTGAACCCTCGATGACGTCAATGTAGCCTTACTTCAGCTTGAACTTGCCGGCTTTGTCTTTCAGGGTTCGCTGGTGGTGTTCGGCAACCATGGTGGCGAAGTCGTCGGCGGTGATGCCGCTGTTGGCCTGCACGGGTTTCGCGATTTTGTCCCACGCGGATTTCAAGCCGTCAATGTCTCCGCGCCAGAGCGTGACATCGAACAGGTCCTTCAAATGATAATGGTCAGCCGCAACGGTCGCAAGGCTGCGGCCACTGCGGTCCTTGAAGCCGTGCAGGTCGTCATAGGTTAAACGGTCGCCCGTCTCCTTCATGCGCTCCACCACCTTTTGCAGGCAGTTCATTTTGGCAGCGCGCATCAAACCGCATTCCCCGCCGGAGGCCATGTCGCCTGCGTAGGGCGTGCGGAGGAAGGTTTTTACGTCCGGCGCATTCTTTAGCGCCTCAAAAAAAGCGGCGCGTTGTTCGTGCATGGCTTCAGCCAGCAGCTGGACGACCAGTTCGTGCTTGTCCTGGTCGGCAAGGCTCAAGGCATGGCCACCCATGGCAAAAGCATCTGCGCCCGCGCGCAGCAGGTGGCGCACTACAAGGTCATGCCCGTTGAAAGACGCTTTGCGCAGGGCCTGCGCATCGCTGCCGTTGGGGTCTGCGCCCGCCGCCAGCAACGCCTGAACGATATTGGCATTGCCGGAGGTTGCAGCCTTGATAAGCGCTTCGCCTTCCATGGCATCGGCGCCGGCACCAAGGCGCAGCAGCCGGATGACGGCAAGATCACGGTTATTCGTGACCGCAAAGCGCAGGGCTTCATCGCCAAGGGCGTGAACATCTGCGCCCTTGCCGATTAAAAACTCGCAAATATCCGCATGGCCTTCGGCGGCGGCGCGGCGCAGGGCGCGGCTGCGGTCATGCGTTACATCCGCGCCAAGGCTGACGGCGGCTTTGACGGCATCAAGGTCGCCGCGCGCGGCAAAATCCGGCAATTCGGTCGTGACCGTTGTTTTAGGCGATTGTGCGGGCTGGCGGTTGCCGTCCCAGTAATCATCCATATCCAGTTCGAACCCCATCAGGCAGCATCCTTCAGGTCGAGGACGACAGGCACGTGGTCCGACGGGCGTTCCCAGCCGCGCACATCACGCAAAACTTCGTGGCTTTTAAGGGCGCTTTTGAGTTTTTGCGTGACCCAGATATGGTCAAGGCGGCGGCCTTTGTCGGCGGTGTCCCAGTCGGCGGCGCGGTAGCTCCACCATGAAAACAGTTTTTTATCGTCCGGCACGAAATGGCGCACGGCATCATAGAAGTCGACAGATTTCTGGAACTTGGCAAATTTTTCAATTTCAACGGGCGTATGCGATACGACGCCGACCATTTTTTTATGGTCCCATACATCATTTTCCAGCGGGGCAATGTTGAAGTCACCCACCGCAATCATCGCATCTTTGGCGGAGCGTTCCTTGGGGAACCACTTTGCCAGCTCGTCGACGAAGTCGAGCTTGTGCTGGAATTTATCATTTGTGACGGGGTCGGGTTCATAGCCACCGGCGGGAATGTAAATGTTATGCAGCTCGAAAGCGCCGCCCTTGCGTTTTACTTTGGCGGAGATATGCCGGCAGTCATTTTTACCAACGCGCTTGTGCACCTGCCCGTCTTCCAGCGGCAGGCGGGAGAAAATGGCAACGCCGTTATAACCTTTCATGCCGCTGAAGTGGTGGTGCGCAAACCCTTTTGACACAATCGCGTCGACGGGGAAAAACTCATCCGGCGTCTTGGTTTCCTGCAGGCACAAAACATCCGGGTTCAGCCGTTCCACAACCTTCATGAGAAGGTCGATACGCAGGCGGACGGAGTTGATGTTCCAGGTGACGAGACGCATAGAGGCAAACCTTCCCTTTAATGCGGGTTCACGGGGGGCTTAAAGCCCTTTTTTCCGTCGGCCCGCGCGGCTTTATCGAGAGCGGTCAGCGCCTCGTGCGATTTTTTCGCGGCATCTTCAAAAATCACGTCCAGCGCCGGATCTTGGCCCTTGATGGTGGCGAAGTCACGCTCCAGCTGGTTCAAAATCTGCCAGCGTGTTTCGTGGAAGCGGTCGATTTTGGCGCGGCCCACCATCTGGTCGTTCATGGTGGAAACGCCTTCGACGACGAAAATGCGGTTGATGTCGCGCAGCATCTCGGCATCCGCCTTCGACGGCTCGATCATCGCGTGCAGCATATCAATGGCCCGGTCGCCGAAAATGCCGCGCGCCGTGCGCTCGGTTTCGGGGTTGGCAATCAATGTCGATTTCGCGGGGCCCAGCAGCGCCAGCGTCACGGACTCTTCCGAAGCATCCGCGCAATTATCAAGAATGCGGCGGGCGGCGGCGACGGGCTGGTTATGCATGAAGCTCGCGATGCGCTCCGGTCCGAACATCGACATATTCTGGTTCAGCCACTGGTTGCAAATTTCGGTCGCGATCTGCCAGCGGTCGTTGGCGGGCATGCCGGAAGTGGAATATTCAAAGGCCATAAAAATGCTCCTGAAAAAAAGCGCTGAAAATTTAGAAGGGCAGTTCCATGTTGGGGGGCAGGCCCATGTCGCTCATAAGCTTTTGTGTCTGCTCGGACATAAATTTTTCCGCCTTCGCGCGCGCATCGTTGATGGCGGCCACGATAAGGTCTTCCATCATCTCCGCATCGTCGGGCTTGATAAGGCTGGGGTCGACCTTCAGGCTTTTCAGTTCGTGACGGCCGTTCATGCGGCAGGTAACAAGGCCGTTGCCGGCTGCGCCGTCTACATCCATGCGCTGCACGCGTTCCTGCAGGTCCTGCATTTCCTGCTTGAACTTCTTGGCCTTCTGCATCATCTGCACGATATTGGTCACGGGATTAAGCCTTCCTGCCGTCTTGGCGGGTCTAAAACGAGGTTGTCTGGATATTCCAGAAAATATAGCCCTGCGCCCCTCAAGTCAACCGCTTTCGCGCACCGAATTTTGTTAATAAGATATTGTTATTAAAAGATAAATTGGCTATCAAAAGAGAACAGTTGAGTTTATCTTATTTCTTATGGTAAACTGCACGCAGATTTTAAAATGCTGCGAAAAGCCGTCCATATAAAACACCGCGCCAAGCCCCGAGGTTGTACCAGAAGATATGCCCGCTGAACCGATTACAAATACGTTCAACGCCGAAAGCAAGCCGGTCATCACCCCGCCCGAGGCAAAGCAATTCTTTGAAGCCGCGCAGCGCAACGATATGCCGACCGTACTAAGATTCATCATGGAAAACCCGGATGCGCCGAAATGGAAAAGCGCGGAAGGCATGACCGGCCTGATGTATGCGGCGCGTGAAGGCGCGCGCGAAGCCGCATGGATCATCATTAAATCCGGCCACCCGGTGGATGAAGTTAACCCCAACGGTTCAACCGCCCTTATGTTCGCGGCTTTCACGGGCAAGGCCGTGATTGCAGAATTGCTGTTGAAGGCCGGCGCGGATATCAACCACATCAACACCAACGGCCATACCGCGCTTATGTCGGCGGCCGCGCATGATTTTAAAAATACCGTTACGCTGCTGCTGCGCTTTGGCGCGGATGTGACGCCGAAGGATGGCGACGGGCTGACCGCGCTCGATTACGTGCGTGAAAACGGCTATACTGATATTCTGCAGCCGCTGGTTGATGCGGGAATTAAGCAGGCGGAAGATAAACTTTCTGCCGCTGAAGCTGCCAAGAAGGCCGCCGCCGAAGCCGAAGTGCCCGGCGCGATGCTGAAGCCGACCAACGATGACAATACAGAGAGGCTCCGCCAGCTTGAGAAAAACCTTCTCAAGGCAAAGCTGGTTTAAGGCTTCTTGCGAATTTCCACGATTTTAGCACCCGGAAACACCTTCAGCACCTCCGATACAATCGGGCTCGCGGTAACTTCGGCGCGTTCGTCCTTGATGGCGACATCGCGCTGTTCTGCCATGGTGGGCGCGCCCGCTTCGCGGCTGGTCGAAATAATCCAGCGTTCGCCGGTCCAAAGCCCCAGCTTTTCAGACAAGGTACCAATAAGCGTTTGCGGCGCGCCATCCTTCAGGCGGATGGCGATGTGGCCGCGTTCAAACTTCACGGGATGCACGTAGTTGACGATATTCGCATGGGTCAGCGCATCGCGCTTTTCCGCGAACAGCGCCGCAACATCGGCAAAGCTGTTAAGGGCAATGCGAAGGCCGGTATCGGCATCGGTTGCAATAACAGCGGATGATACGGCAGCCGCCTGCGAACTATTTTGGCTGCCGCCAACGGCGCGCATAATTGTATTGCCGCGGGGCGCGCCGCCGCCGGAGGGCATGGCGCCGCCGCCTGCGCTAACGGTGGAACCATCCTTTAATTGCTTCAGTACATCGCCCGGCGTCGGCTGGTCCGAGGCATAGACAAGGCGGATCAACACCATTTCCAGCGCCTGCTGCGGGCGCAGGGCATGCTGCACTTCAGAAACGCCCTTCAGCAGCATTTGCCAGTTGCGCGTGAGGACGGGTATGGACAGCACCTGCGCAATGCCGGCGCCGCGCACGCGCTCCGCTTCCGGCAATGCCTGGTCGCGGGCGGCATCGGGACTTACCTTTACCTTGGTCAGGTAATGCGTCAGCTCCAGCAGGTCCTGCAGAATTTGAATGGGGTCTGCGCCGCTTTTATAGAAGGTGTCCAGCAGCGCCAGCATGGCGGTGGTGTCACCCTTCATCAGGGCTTCGTACAGGTCATGGGTGACGGAACGGTCGACAAGGCCCAGCATTTCGCGCACGGCGGTTTCGGTCAGGCCCTGCGGTTCGCGGGAAATGGCCTGGTCGAGCAGGCTCAGGCCGTCGCGGGCGGAACCATCTGCCGCACGGGCGACGAGGGCAAGCGCGCCCTGCTCCGCCTTTACGTTTTCCTTCACCAGCAATTCGCCAAAATAGCTTTCCAGCAGGCCGGCATCAATGCGGCGCAGGTCAAAGCGCTGGCAGCGCGACAGGACGGTGACCGGCACTTTGCGGATTTCGGTGGTGGCAAAAACGAACTTCACGTGCAGCGGCGGTTCTTCCAGCGTCTTCAGCAGCGCGTTGAACGCGCCCTTCGAGAGCATATGCACCTCGTCGATGATAAAGACTTTGTAGCGGCCGGAAACGGGCGCGTATTGCACGGTATCAATCAGGTCGCGAATGTTATCGACGCCGGTATGGGATGCAGCGTCCATCTCCAGCACGTCAACGTGGCGGTCTTCGGCAATGGCCTTGCATTGCTCGCAGGTGCCGCAGGGGTTGACGGTGGGGCCCTGCTCGCAGTTGAGCGCGCGGGCGATGATGCGGGCGGTGGTGGTTTTGCCAACGCCGCGTACGCCGGTCAGCATAAAGGCATGGGCAATGCGACCCGTTTCAATGGCGTTTGACAGCGTGCGCACCAGCGCATCCTGCCCCTTCAGCTGCGCAAAATTCTGCGGGCGGTATTTGCGGGCAAGAACGCGGTAGGCGGCGTCATGTTTGCTGTCGGCAGCGGAAGTGTCGGAAGCTTTGGCCACTGATTGTCCTTTGGGTTATCCTTGGAAGGCGGGAATAACGAACAATATAGGATTCAGTATAAATTTTCAAACACTTGGAACTTTATTGAAAATACGTAGTTATACTTGAATGGGTATGCGGCCGCATACTATTATATTCCTTGGATATTCCGGAGCATCGCCTTTGTCCCTCTCGATCGAAGAACTTGACGGTATTTACGAGATTCACACCGAAACGACCGACAACGGCGCGCGCGTTGATGGCGATGGCCGCACCGAAATCAAAAACGGCTTTACCTTCCGCAAGGACAAAAACGGCTTTATCTGGGAAAGCCAGTTTACGATCGCAGAGAACGACGGCGTGTGGATGAAATCCACCATCGACCCCAGCCACGCGCAGGACACCAGCAAATTCATCTACGATGAAAAAGGCAACCCGACAAAGGCGATGATGACCTACAAAACCTTCCTGAAGGTGCGCCGCCTTGATGGCCGCCTGATACTGGAAGGCCGCATACACCATGGTGATGTTGCCACCAAACTGGTGATGACCAAAATCTAGGCCCCCCCCCGGTTACATCCCCAGCTTTTCTTTCATGGCGTAATACCATGCACCCATAGCCGTGAGCGGCACGCGGAACGTGCGGCCGCCGGGGAACGGGTAGTTGCGCATATTGCCGAATACATCATAGCGCGTCATTTGCTGGTGCATGGCTTCCGCCGTCAGGCGGCCGAGCAGGTGCGTTGTGGTCACGCCGTGCCCGCTGTCGCCGTGAATAAAGTAAACCGTATCCGACAACCGCCCGATGTGCGGCATGCGCGTGAGGGTGAGCGCGAAGTTGCCGCTCCACGCGAAGTCGATTTTCTTGCCCTTCAGGTAGGGGAAGGTTTTTTCGATATGCGGCACAAGGCGGTTTTTAATATCCGAAGGCTCCGCGCCCGAATACACCACGCCGCCGCCAAACAGCAGGCGGTGGTCGCCGGTAATGCGGTAATAATCCAGCAGGTAATTGCAGTCTTCAAGGCAGTAATCCGCCGGCATCATGCGGTCGGTCAGGTCCTTGCCCAGCACTTCCGTCACCACAATCTGGCTGCTTACCGACATAAAGCGCGGCGCCAGTTCCGGCACGGCTGTGCCGATATAGGCATTGCCGCAAACGACCAGTTTATCCGCCCGCACGCAGCCCTGCGCCGTATAGGCCACGGGCTTTGCGCCGTCATCAATATGCGTAACCCGCGATTGTTCGTATATTTTACCGCCGAGGGATTCAAGCGCCACCGCCTGCCCCTGCACAAGGTTCAAGGGGTGAATATGGCCGCCTTTATTATCCAGCAGGCCGCCGGTATAAATATCGGTATCGGAAACGGTTTTGGTCTGCGCCTTGTCGAACATCGCGGTATCGGTATGGCCCGCCATGGCCCATACTTCGCGGCGGCGTTCCAGAAACTTCATCTGCCTGTCGGTAAAGGCCGCAAAGAAGCCGCCTTTTTTAAGGTCGCATTTAATGTCGTATTTGGCGGCGCGCTCGCGGATAATATCCCCGCCCTCGAAGCTCATGTTCAGCAGCGCGCGCGCTGTATCCTGCCCGTAGCGGCTGAGGATGGTGTCGTAATCACGGCTGTAGCCGTTCACAATCTGCCCGCCGTTGCGGCCCGATGCGCCAAAGCCAACCTTCACACCCTCCAGCACAACAACCTTCAGGCCTTTTTCCGCCAGATGCAGCGCGGTTGAAATGCCGGCAAAGCCGCCGCCCACCACGCAGACATCCGCCGTTACCTCGCCCTGCAGCGCCGGGCGCGCGGGTTGCGGGTTGGCGCTATGGGCGTAATACGAGTTCGTATGCGCCTGCATTTGGGCAGGCGCTGCTTTTTGTTGTGCTGTCATCATACTTCCCTGAGGTAAGCGTCGTATTCAAGGCTGCTGACCTGCGCCTCGATATGCTGTTTTTCCTGCCGTTTGCAGGCAAGGTACATGTTTTTGAAATTCGCGCCGAAGTATTTGGCAACAACCTTCGACTTTTCAAACGCCGCCAGCGAATCCTGCCACGTATCCGGCAGGCGCTTGGCCTTTGAACTGTACACATCTCCGCTAAACGGCTTGCCGGGGTCCAGCTGGCGGGTCAGGCCGTCATAGGCCCCCGCCAGAATAGCCGCAAGGATAAGGTAGGGGTTTGCATCCGCCCCGCCGACACGGTGTTCAATACGGGTTGCCGCAATGCCGCTTTCCGGCACGCGAATGGCCGCCATGCGGTTATCATAGCCCCACGACACGGTTGTGGGCGCGTGCGAATTCGGCGCGAAGCGGCGGTACGAATTATAGTTCGGCGCAAAAATAGCCGTGAAATCCGGCATGGATTGCATCAAGCCCGCAATCGCGTGCCTTAGCGCGGGTGTGCCCTTGCGGTCTTTGCCGGCGAAAATGTTATTGCCCTTTTTATCAAGAATGCTGAAATGCACGTGCATGCCGCTGCCCGACAAATTGCCGTAGGGCTTGGCCATAAACGTCGCATCCATGCCGTGGCGGCGGGCAACGCCGCGCACCGCGCGCTTCATCATCAGCGCCTGATCTGCCGCCAGCAGCGCATCGCTGTGGTGCAGCAGGTTGATTTCGTACTGGCCGGGGCCGTTCTCCGAAATTGTCGCATCGGCGGGAATGTCCTGCGCCTTGCAGGCATCGCCCATATCGGCCAGCAGCTTTTCAAATTCCTCGACCTCGGCGATTGACAGCGCCTGCGTATCGCGCACGCGCTTGCCGGTGCGGGGGTAGCGCGGCGGCTGCGGGTTGCCGCGTTCATCAAGGCCGCCGTCGATGATGTAAAATTCAAGTTCCACCGCCACCACCGGCGTCCAGCCTTTTTTGGCAAAAAGGTTCAGCACGTTTTGCAGCGTCTGGCGCGGGTCGGCGAAGCAGGCTTTGCCGCGGCTGTCGAACATGCTCATGATGACCTGTGCGGTCGGGCGCTCCAGCCACGGGGCGGGCTTCAGGGTATTGGCGGCAGGGCGGCACACGCCGTCATTGTCGCCGGTTTCGGAGATCATGCCGGCCGACATAACGACCTGGCCAAAAATATCAAATGCGAAGGTGGAGAGCGGCATGCGCACGCCGGATTTGAACAAGTCGTCCGCGCCAGCGCGGGGGATCTTCTTGCCTCGCAGGGCCCCGTTGATATCAACGATGAAGGCTTCGAGGGCGTCTATGTGGGTATTTTGTTCAAAGAAGGCTTTTGCGTCATGCATGATTACACTTGTTGGTTGTTGAAAGGTGGCAGAATTTGACACGCCCGCCGCCGAAAGGCAAGAAGATTATGTTTAAACATGTCGCATAGCCATTGATTTATATAGATAATTTAGCCGCGCACCGCATGCACCCGCTTGATTCAGTCCTTGAAAACCCGTCCAATTTCACTTATTGTGCAGCCCTGTCGTTCAGACATAATGCCGTCGTAGCTCAGTGGTAGAGCATCCGCTTCGTAAGCGGGAGGTCGCGGGTTCAAATCCCATCGACGGCACCATTTTTCTAAAAATTACCAGCAGCTATTCAAAAACGTTGAGACGTTCATTTCAAGGAAGGTATTCGCATGTCCAAAGCCGCATCCAAAGCCTACTCAAAACTCAGCACCGGCAAACTTTCGGGCTGGTCGGAAAAGTCCTTCGAGGCGCCGGGGCATGGCACCATCATGGGCAAGATGTTTTTGCAGGACCAGCTGCAGCTGACCGGCTGCCAGATTTCCATTAACAGCTACGCACCGGGTGAAAGCATGCCCATCCACCACAGCCACAAGGAAAACGAGGAAGTTTATATTTTCCTGTCCGGCAAGGGGCAGATGCAGATTGATGGTGAAACCTTTGATGTTGCCGAAGGCGACGTTGTGCGCGTGGCCACCGGCGTCGACCGCATCTGGCGCAATAATGGTGCGGAAGTCATGACCTATCTTGTCATGCAGGTGCGCGAAGGATCATTGAACCAGTGCAACATGGGCGATGCCATCATCCCCGAAAAAGCCGTATCCTGGCCCGTGTAAGCTAGGTGCCACAGCCCCTTCCCCCTGCCCTGCCCGCAGACTACCCGCGCATTAAAGTTGTCCGCAGCTTTGAGGAGCTTGTCGCCTATCGCTTTGGCCCCACCGTCAATGCGCTGTGCTGGCCGCGGCAATTGGCAGGGGATTTTGACGAGATTGCGGCGTGCTTTGCGGGGGAGGATGATGTGACCTCGCTTGATGAAGAATCTGTCGCCGGCCTGCGCCCGCGTCTAGGCGCGGCGGGCCTGCTGGCGGCAGATACGCTGGCGGCGGATTTGCAGCTGATGCGCGGGCAAAACCTGCAGCCAAGCCTTGAATGCGTGCCGCGCTACCAGCGCGATGATGCAGCCCAGATTGTGCCGACCGACGTATATTCCTACCATGCCGACCGCGCGCCGATTGTGGCGGATACGTACCTGTGCAGCTATAACCAGGCCGCAAGCGAACTTGTGCGCAATGAAGAAGCGACACGCCACGTGGATATTCCCGCCACGCGCGCAGCACTGCTGCAGGAATTCGAGCGCGAAGGAATGGGCGGAAGTTTTGAGGAATATCTGGCGGAAAACTGCTATGACCTGCATTATGCCGCAGCGGCGGGCGCAACGCCGATATCATTCGGCTTTGGCAACTTGTGGCGCATTGCGATTGAATACCCGAATTGCCCCGTGCCACCGTGCATTCACCGGGCGCCAGCCACCGTTGAAGGCCGGCTGCCGCGGTTATTGCTGATCAGCTAAACAATGCTTAGAGCTTCGGCGGTTTCGGCGCTGAGCTTTTCAGCTGCGGGGAGAACGGGTCGAGATGCTTTACGCCCCCGTCAAGCTGCAGGCCGAACTTTGCCGGGTCTGCGCCGCTTTCCACGTTCAGGTACTTCAGTTCTTCGCCTTTGAAGGTGGGGACGTCGTTGCGGCCGGGGCCGCCGTAGCTGTAGGGCAGGTCAATGCTGCCGCCATCCGGCGTTCTGTAGTACATGCTGTTGCCGCCCTGCACCGCAAGACTTGCATCCACCTTGGCGTAATTGCCGGGGGTCCCGATATAAAGCTCGTTGCGGTTGAACAGCTGGATGAGCAATTTACCATCCGGGAAGCTGGCGACGTTGAAGACCTTGGTCAGCGCGGTATCTTCGCGCTTGTAAAGCTTGATGGCATCCTGCTGTAGCGCGGCGTTTAGGGACGCGACGGTTTTATCATCCGCCAGCGTGCCGCGCAGGGTTTCGGTTTTTGACACAAGGCGTGCATCCGTCAGCGCGCCGGTATCGTTGAATTCGTAGACGACGCTATAGCCGCCCGCACCGGTTTCGCGGTCAAGGCCTACAGTGATGGCATTTTTGCCGAACAGTTCCTTGCGCTCGCCCCAGACCATAAAAGCTTCGGCGCTGTCTTTGGGCTGGAAGTACACGCCGCCAATGCTGTTATTGTTGCTGCCGATGCTGTCGCTTTTCATGCAGAGGATGTCGCCTTGCGGGAATTGCAGGGCAAATTTAACTTCGGGTTTTTGTGCGGGCATGATTTATCCGGAATATAAAAAAGGTTGAAAAATTAAAGATCAAATTTTCTGATGGGCTTGGGCGGCGTGTCGTTCTGCACCGCGCCAATATTGGCGGGCGCTGCATCATTCGCGGCGGCTGCCGGTTTTTTGCGCATGCGGCTGATGCCGAAGGCGCCGCCGCCCAGCAGCAATACCGCCGCACCAAACGCGATGCCGAGGTTTACCGGCGTGGCCAGCTTGGAAATATCGGATGTTTTGGTGGCGGATGCAGGCGTTTTGGGCGCCGGAATGGCTGCGGGAATGTTTGCGGGTGTCGAAGCCGATGTCACAGGTGCGGCAGGCACAACCGGTGCCGGCGCTTCAACTTTTTGAACGGGTTTTTCCAGGGGTGCGGTGGCCGGCGCCGTCGCGGGCGTATCCGCCAGTTTTTTACCGGCAACGCAATTGGCAATCGAGCTTGCAAGGGCGACAGTATAAGTATCATCCGGCGGGATAAGTTCTTCGGTGCAGACATTCACAAGCTTGGTCTTGTGGTTCACTTTCGCAAGGTACTCGGGCAGCGGGCCGACTTTATCGGCGTATTGGTCGATCAGGGTCTGCGTTTCCTGCGCGGTCAGGCCGGGCGTAAGCAAAATGCGCGGCGCGGTAATGTCGGCCGCTTTTTTCAGCGACTGCTTCAGGTCGTTAATTTCGGCAGTGTTCTGCGGCAGGCCCAGCACGTCTTGCGTGTGCTTGGTCATTTGAATTTGTTTGCTGATGTCGGCCAGCGCATCCATGCGGTGGGCAACATCGCTATAGGCGGGCGTCGCATTTTGCGCGAAGGCCTGCTGACCTGCAGCGGCGCTAAGGGCGAAGGCCACGGCCAGCGCGGTGGTGCGTCCGAGTTTCTTGAAATATTGCGTTGTCATTTACGAGGTAAACTCCACAAGGAAAAGCTGCCATGAGCCATATGGTTATATCACGCGATTTTTATTTATGTCAAATTATTAGGGGATATAAAAACGATTCTTTATTGCGCCGCCGTATGGCCATCAATTAATTGATAATAAACAATAATTAAACATCAATTTGACATATACAAAAGGTCCGGATATAAAGGCAGGCAATACATAAGAATTCATAACACATGACCGCACAGAGGGTATTAAACAATGAGCCGCAACAATCTTAAAGCCGTTTTGCTTTGCACCACCTTCGCACTTTTTACCGCTGGCTGTGACCAGAAGCACCAGGACAACACGCCGCAAAAAGCGCCCGCCGCCGCAACACAAACCGCTGCCGCGCCCGCCGCCACCCAGCCTGCCACCACCACCACCATTGCAGCACCTGCGGTTGTCGCCCCTGCAAAAGAAGACAAGCCCACCGAGCCCGCAGTTGATGAGCGCACCTTCTCCAACGGCGAGCGCGTCGGCCATGTCACGAAATTCTCGTTCAAGAGCAGCCCGCTGCGCCTGCAGGGTGATGACCTTGAAGCCTGCAAAAACTGGGAAGGCGAGATGTCGATGGATAACACCGTCGCCAACAACTCCGTCGGCGTGGATGGCAAAAGCACCGCTTCCAACGCCTTTGCCTTCTCCGTCGGCAAAGGCCGCAAGGACATCGTGAAAAAAGTTCAGAACGCCATGCGCGATGGTTATAAGGTAAGCCTGCAATACAACCAGGTCGTCCACCATGACGAATGCAAATCACGCACCGATTATTATGTCGTCGGCGTTACCAACCTTGACGCACCGAAATACAAGCCGGCAAAACCCGCCGCGCCCAAAGCGCAGTAAGCGTTTTATACCTGCTACAAAAAAACGGCGCCCGTTAAACGGCGCCGTTTTTTTATACCCGCGGCCCTAACAACCCGCCTGAATTTGCAGCATAAATTGATTTTTTACAGCCTTTTTACACCCCCGCGCGGAGCCTGCGGCCGATAATAGGGTTATACCCCCCTGAAAGGCCAAATCCATGCAAACCGCCACCGCCAAACCCGAAACCCTTATTGCCCCGCTCGCGGCGCCGCCGCACGAAAATTCACATATGTGGAAGCTGACGATGGGGGCGATTGGCGTTGTCTATGGCGACATTGGCACCAGCCCCATTTATGCCTTCCGTGAATCGCTGCATGCCATTACACCGGCCGGCGCAGTTGCGCTGCTGGGCGATGTGCTGGGCATCGTCTCCCTCATCCTCTGGTCGCTCACGTTGATTGTGACGGTGAAGTACGTAAGCATTTTGCTGAAGGTGGATAACCATGGTGAAGGCGGCACCCTCGCCCTTATGGCGCTGGTGCGCACCATTCTTTACCGCAACACCACGGCCTTCCTGTTCATCGGCCTTGCGGGTGCGGCGCTGTTTTATGGCGATGGCATTTTAACCCCCGCCCTCTCCGTCCTTTCCGCCGTCGAGGGGCTGGAGATTGCAACGCCCGCCTTCACGCCCTATGTCGTGCCCATTACCATTGGCATTATTCTGGCGCTGTTCTATTTCCAGTCAAAGGGGACGGATAAAGTATCCACCCTGTTCGGCCCTATCACCCTTGTCTGGTTTGGCGTGCTGGCCGCAACGGGCCTGCAGCACATTGCAGATTACCCGCCCATGCTGAAGGCGCTGAACCCCTATTACGCCTTATCCTTTCTGTTCAGCCATGGCGACGCGTCGTTCTTCGTGCTGGGCTCCATCTTCCTTGCCGTGACAGGCGCTGAGGCCTTGTATGCAGACCTCGGACACTTTGGTCGCAAGCCCATTCAGGCGGCATGGCTGTGGTTCGTCTTCCCCTGCCTTGCGCTCAACTATCTGGGTCAGGGCGCACTGGTGATGGCGGACCCGACAACGGCAGATAACCCGTTCTTCAAAATGGTTTCCGGTTTCTGGATGCTGCCGCTGGTGATTATTTCAACCTTTGCCACCATCATTGCCAGCCAGGCGGTGATTACCGGCGCATATTCCCTTACCCGTCAGGCCATCAACCTCGGGCTGCTGCCGCGCATGGCCATTCGCCATACGTCGGCGGAACATTCGGGCCAGATTTACCTGCCGCAGGTGAACTGGCTTTTGATGACCGGCGTTATCATCCTCGTGCTGCTGTTCAAGTCCTCAAGCGCCATGGCGGCGGCCTATGGCATCAGCGTCACCGGCACCATGGTGCTGACGGCGATCATGACGTTCTTTATTGTGTGGGAACTGTGGGGCTGGCCGGTGTGGGCGGCAGCGCTGCTGGTGGGGCCGTTCCTTGTCATTGACCTTGTGTTTCTCGCCTCCAACATGCTGAAGGTGCTGGAAGGCGGCTGGCTGCCCCTTGCCATGGCAGCGACGCTGATGCTGGTGATGTGGACATGGATTAAAGGCTCTTTCATCATCAACAGCCGCGCGCGCAAACGTGAAATGAAGCTGGAAAGGTTTATTGCCGAATACGCAACCACCTACCCGCGGCTCCGCGCCACGCACGGCACCGCCATATTTTTCGCGGCGGATGCCGACCGCACACCGGCCGCATTGCTGCAGAACATGCGCCACAACAACGTGCTGCACGACAAAAACATTATTCTGACCGTAAAGATTGAACCGATACCGTATGTGGGGCATGGCGACCGCGCCATCATCGCCCACCCTGCCGCCAACTTCAGTACCGTGCTGCTGCGCTTCGGCTTTCAGGAAACGCCGGATGTGCAGACGGAGCTGATGAACCTGAACCGCGATGCCGCCGCCACCGGCATTCACTTCACATGGTCGGAAACGTCTTTGTTCCTGTCCCGCCGGTCCTTAAAGGCGAACTCAAAATACGGCCTGCCCGCATGGCAGGATGTAATTTACATCTGGCTCAGCAAGCACGCGGCGGAACCGACTGATTTTTATAAACTGCCCGTCGGCCGCGTGATTGAGATCGGACGCCATGTGCTGATATGAATAACCATGTGTTTCCAGCCCCTTATTCACCACCTTGCCGCAGGGCGCTTGCGGGGTATACAGTCCTCCCCATGAAGACCAACGCCACAATAACAGGGCTGCAAAACCGCTGGCAGGGCTATGCCCTTTCCGCCGCGCTGGTGGCGATGCTGACCGTCAGCTGCCACGCGCTGCGGCCCATGTTCACGCCCATGGACATCATCATGGTCTATCTGGTCGGCGCAGTGGCGATTGCGGCCGGGCTGGGCCGCGGGGCGGCGGTTTTCTATTCCGCACTGGCGGTCAGCGCCTTCAACTATTTTTTTGTCGAGCCGCTGTACAGCTTCAACTTTTATAATTCATCCTACTGGCTGACGTTTACGGTTATGTTCCTTGCCTGCATCGTTATTTCAACGCTGGCGGCGCGGCTGCGGGAGCAGGTGCTTATTTCGCAGCAACGCGAAGAATATGCACTGGTCTTGTATGAACTGACCCGCGACCTTGCCGCCGCAACATCGCACGATGCCATGACGGCGTGCCTGCTGCGCCACCTGTCGGAAAAGCTGGGCATTGCCGCAACCGTGCGGCAAGATACGCCCGCCGCACGCCCCCATTACGCGGTCGCGGGCGCGCAGCATAACTTTGGCCACCTTGCTATTACCGGCAAAGAACCGCCGCCCGAAAAAACGCGCCTGCTTGAGACCTGCGCGGGGCTGCTGGGCGCGGCGCTTGAGCGCATCGAAACCGCCAGCGCGGCTGAAAATGCCAAAATTATTGCAGAGAAGGAAAAGGCACGAAGCGTTCTGCTCAGCTCCGTCTCGCATGACCTGCGCAGCCCGCTTGCCGCCATTTCCGGCGCGGCAGAAACACTGATGCAGAAGTCGGGCAGCGAGCCGCTGTTAAAATCCATCCATCAGGAATCGGCACGTCTGACCCGCATGGTATCGAACCTGCTGGATGTAACGCGCATGGAGGGCGAAAATATCCGCCTCAACATGCGCGCCTATGAACCTGCCGAAATTATCGGCAGCGCGGTTACCGCCGCCGCCAGCGCCCTTGCCAGCCATACGCTATCGCTGCGGGTGGAAGGCCACCTGCCCTTCGTGCGCATGGATGGCCTGCTGATTAGCCAGCTGCTGCAAAACCTGCTGGAAAACGCCGCCCGCCACACAGCCCCCGGCACGCAGATAGAGCTTGGCGCCTACATGCGTGAAGGCAGCCTGTGCCTGACGGTGGCAGATGGCGGCGCCGGCATTCCCGCAGGGCGGGAGCGCGATATTTTCAACAAGTTCGTCACCCTGTCGCAGGGCGCGGGCAAGGGCGCGGGGCTGGGCCTTGCGATTTGCCATGCCATTGTCACCGCCCACCACGGCATTATTTACGCCGCCAACCGCAAGGAAGGCGGCGCGCGCTTTGTGGTGGAGCTGCCCCCTGCCCTGACCCTGCCGCCAGAAACGGAAGCATAACCATGCCCGATAAACCGCATATTCTTATTGTCGAGGATGAGCCGGAAATCAGCCGCTTCCTTGAAGCGTCATTAACCGGCCTTGATTACCGCGTGGATGTTGCCCGCAGCGGGCTTGACGCGCTTAAAATAAGCACCGCCCACCCGCCGGACGTGCTGGTGCTGGACCTTGGCCTTCCCGACATGGACGGCAAGGAAGTCATCCGCCGCATGCGGGAATGGAGCCGCATGCCCATCATCGTCCTTTCCGCCCGCGACCAGGAAGCGGAAAAGGTGGAAGCGCTTGAAACCGGCGCGGATGATTATTTAACCAAGCCCTTTGGCATTCAGGAGCTTGTCGCCCGCATCAAGGTTGCGCTGCGCCACCACAGCCGGCGGGAACAGATGCTGGAGAATGTTTATAACCACAAGGATTTATCCCTCGACCTTTCGCGCCGCAAAGCCAGCATGAAGGGGACGGAAATTCGCCTGACGCCAACGGAATACGACCTGCTGTCGCTGCTGGCGCGCAAGGCGGGGCAGGTTGTGACGCACAGCGAAATGCTGCGCGATGTCTGGGGCCGCAATTCGGAAGAGAACGACCATTACCTGCGCATTTATATTCAGCGCCTGCGCCAGAAGCTGGGCGATAACCCGCTGAACCCCACCTATATTTTTACCGAACCCGGCATTGGTTACCGGCTGGTGGAAGATAAATAAGCGTTAAGGCGCATCTGCCAGACGTTCAATACGGCTATAGCGCCGGTCAAGCAGCCTGCCAATAATCCACCACATGGGCGTCATGAGGGCGATTGAAGCATAACCATCGACGGCGTAATGGATGCCAAGGTAAACGGTGCTCATAAAAATCATGGTGCAGAAAATGAGCGACAGTACGAACAATCGCGGGGAAACCTCGCGCCAGTACAGCATCATCAGCCACGCAATCCATACGTGGATGCTGGGCATGGCGGCAAGGGTATTGGGGTCGATATGCCTGTCGTTCAGCGTCCAGTCCACAATCAGCTGGCGGTGGCTGAAAACGGCAAGGCCCTGTTCGGCATCGACGCGCGTCAAGCGGTCAACCAGCGGTTTATAAATATCCGCCATATCGGGGTAGAACTGGTGGTAAAACAGCGGGCCGACGCAGGAAAGCCATTCCGCCATTAAGCAGCCGCCGATGATCCATGCCAGCAAAAAGCTCCAGACAAAGCGCATGCGGCGATGCACCTGCCGGTCGATGAACAGCACAAAGCCGCAGGTGCCGAACATGGCGACGAACCAGCTGCCGTAGGTCAAATCCATGACCTTGCCCGCGTTCATGCTGTCGATGAAGCTGCCAATAATTTCGCTGGGGTAATGGCCAAAATGCAGCGCGTAATCCCAGCTTGAAAAAACCTGGTCCCATGCGTAGGGATGCACAAACGGCACCAGCGATTTGTAGGCCAGCAGAAAAATAACCGGCAAAATAGCCACCAGCCCCATCATGCCATAGGCAAAAACGGGACCGGAAACGTAAGCGCCCGCGCGCTTACCCGTTATGTCCCCCGCATCAAGAAAGGCACGGATAAGGTTTTTCTGGGCATGGAGGCATCTTGCAAATTCACGCAGGTAAATAATGCCGTAAGCCGCGCCAAGGAAAGCATAGACCGCCGCAAAAATACCCATAAGGCCATAAACAAGCACAATGCATTCCGCCAGCGGCGTGCCGAGCAGCAGCGTATACACCATCGACAAAGCCGAAAAGACCACGCCGAAAACAAGAATTTCGCGGTGTGCCTGCCATGCCGGCTTGAAGAAGTGCGCAGGTGCTTTTTTTGTCTCCGGCGTATCCGTCATGTATTCACCTATATCCCCCAGAACACGACGGCACCCATGACAATGGTCAGCGCGGGGCCGGTGAATTGCTGGGCTGCCGTCAGCGCGGCATCCGTTTTTTTATTATAGTATTCCGCCAGCTGGTTCAGACACGCATCAAGGTTGCCGGAAGCTTCACCCGCACGCAGCATACCCAGCGACAGCGCATCGAAATGCTTGCAGTCTTTAAATGTATCGCGCAGGGTTTTGCCTTGCGCGAGGCCGGGAATGGCGGCTTCCACATCACCGCGGATGGCAAGGTTGGGAATAGTATCGCAGGCGATCTGCAGCCCCTGCCGAAGATTGATGCCTGCGGAATAAGCCAGCGCCAGACTATCCGCAAAGACCGCGAGCGAGTCTTGCCGGATAAGGTTGCCGACGACGGGAATGAACAGCATGCACCTGTCCGACAGCGCACGAAACGCCCAGACATAGCGGCGCAGAATACCCACGCAAACAACAGTCACCGCCAAGGCTGCCGCGCTGTACGGCAGGGCCGTGTGCTTTTGCAGCAGGGCAAGCCCCATATAAATGACAAAGGAAATCTTGGGGTAGCGCGTAATGCGGCGCATGCGGCTGTCATGCTCCGCCTGACGGCGCAGCAGCTCCCGGCAGCGTTCGAACACGCGGGAGAATTTACCGGTGCGTTCACCCGCGGCAACCAGCCCCTGTATTGTGGGGGTGAAGTATTGCGGGTACATGGCCAGCGCATCGTGCAGCGGCAGGCCGGCCTTTACACTTTCGTATAAATTGGCGGTCACGTTGCGCAGCATGGGCGGCGCATCATCACGCGCGGCTTCCAGTGCGTCACGCAGCGGCATGCCCGCCTTTTCCATGTGCTCAAGGCGAAGAAAAAACTCGATCAGCGCTCTGGAAATTTTCTTGTTAATTACTCACCCACCATCAGGCCGAAGGGCAGGAAGACGTCTTTGTCGCCGCGGCGTACCTGCACGTAATACTTGAGGTAACCCGCACGCGCCGGGTGCAGCATGAAGGTAAGCGGCGACGCACCGCGGTCATCCGCCTTTTTCGGCTCCGCACCCAGGGGGTGCATATGGGCGGTGGTGTTGAAATCATCATAGAAGCCGACGATGTGGCCGTAGGCGCCCATGACGGGTTCAAGGTCTTTCAGCGGCGCGCCGTTTTTATCCTGCAACGTCACTTCGCCATGCACGGGTGTGCCGACCTTGTAGGCGGGCTGGTCAAAGGTGATATGCGCTGTAATGCCGGCTTCCGTTGCATCTGCCGCAATATCCTGCGGGATGCATTTTTTCTTGCAGGGCGCGGCGCCATTCAACAGCGCGGGCACCATTTCGGCATTGCCGCCGGTTTTTTGCACATCGGCGAAAACGCGGTAGTTATGCGCGGTTGCCGGCGTAAAGGAAAATTCGTAATCACCCGCCACCTTGCCGGCCTTCGGGTGCAGGTGGTGGTAATCCTTCAGCGACTGGTCAACGACAAGCAGGTGAATGCGCTGCGTGTGGCGCAGTTCCAGCTGGTCGCTGGCAACGGGCTTGCCCTCCGCATCTTTCAGGTGCAGCACCAGTTTTGCGGGCTTGCCTTTTTGCAGCTTCGCGTCGGGCGTGATGGTGGCTATAAGGTCGGTATGCGGCGCTTCTTCCGCTTCATGCTCGGAGGGGCTTGCGGGTTCCTGCAAATGCGCGGGGCGTACATCCGGCTCACTGATGCGCTGCACTTCCTGTTTTTGCATGCTCTGGTTAACAGCAGTATCGGCCGCCGGCGCGGGCGTTGCCAGCAGCGCGATGCCGAAAATGAAAGTGGCGAAAACAAGGTAAAAACGCTGAGACATGCCGGAACCTGCTGACTGGAAAGGACGATAGGAAAGATTATGCCACATATTTTTGCTCCTGCAGGGGCAAAATGGGGGCGCCTAGAACGTTAAACGCGCCGTATTATGTCTTTTTGGAACCATTTAGCCGCCCCATGCATATGCAGCGCGCAAGAAAAAAGTAAAAAGGAGCAGATCATGGCAGACAACATGGAAGACATGGCACAACAGGAACAAATTCGCCAGGACCAGCTGCGTCAGGAACAACTGAAGCAGGAGCAAATGAAGGCCGACCTGCAAGCGCAGGAAGACCTTCGCCAGGCGCAAATCCGCACGGAAGAGCTGAAGAAAAGCGGCCTGACCGACGCGTCGATAGACGCTATAAATTGACGCGTCGGTAGACGCCGTAAATTAACACCGATAGATACGATTAATTAAATCGTTGATCTCACCTGACAGGACAACGATCAGAAAGGCCGGGTTTTATACCCGGCCTTTTTGCGTTACGCAACAGCTGGTTAGCAGGGGCTATTGCCGCGCTTACGTTTTTTCGCCTATGATGGTCGCATCTTAAAAAAGCAAGCAAGAGGGTGCCCACCGGGGGTGCCCGATTTTCCATGAAAGGGAAAAACATGACTGACCTGAAAAAACTGACGCGCGCCATGACCTTCGCCGCGCAAAAACACACCGACCAGCGCCGCAAGGGCGAGCGTGCCGAACCCTACGTCAATCACCTAATCGAAGTCGTCGACTTGCTGGTACAGCACACCGGCGGCGCCGACATTGATCTTCTGTGCGCAGGCATGCTGCACGACACGGTCGAGGATACCAAAACAACGCGCGAAGAACTGGTGCGCGAATTTGGCGAGAACGTCGCCGACATCGTCATGGAATGCACCGACGACAAGAGCCTGCCGAAGGCCGAGCGCAAGCGCCTGCAAATCGTCAACGCGCCGCACAAATCCGATGCGGCTAAAATGGTAAAAATGGCCGATAAAATCTCCAACCTTAAAACCATCCTTACCTCCCCGCCGCCCGACTGGACGGAAGACCGCAAGCAGGAATACTTCGCTTGGGCAAAACAGGTCGTAGATGGCTGCCGCGGCGTGAACAAGGGCCTCGAAGCAGAATTCGACACGGTCTTTAAAAAAGGCGTAAAGCAATTCGGCATGGCGGCGTAAGCGCCGCGCTTGTTTCCAGTCACCCTGAACGCCGCGCGGCATCGCGCCGTTTCAAGCGGTGCGGTTGCCACCTTGGCAAGCAAGGGGCATTCTTTGACAGGCTCCGGATAATCAATATTCAGGGCGTAGTGGCAGGCGCAGGCAGCGGTTTGGGTTGCGGCGGCCACGGCACGCAATGGGCTTTGCCAAATGCAACGTAGCTGTCGAGGACCTTGTGCACCGGCGCGGGCAGCGCGGGGATGGCCGCGATGGTTTGTATGAAATTATCACGCCCCTTCATGGTTCCGAAGAACGCGTAAACAAGCAGAACACCAACAACGACCCCGACAAAAAGCGCGGAGTATTTCATTGGCAGGTAATATTTGCTTTCACGGTGTACCTTGAAGGTGCCGACGGCGATCATGGTTGCAGCTAAAGAGAACAACAACGCAAAAATACCATTGACCACGCCACCGATGTGGACGACGCGGTCAATGGTATAAATGTAGAGCGCATAAAAGAGGCCAATCCCGAAACTGCGGAGGTACGACTTGATATCCATGTCCTACTGCTCCGCCTTTCGGGTCGTTTTTAGCCGGCTTCTGCCATTTTCTCGGTGCGCTTGCGGGCGTTGGGATCGAGGATCGCTTTACGCAGGCGCAGGGTTTTCGGCGTGACTTCCACCAGTTCATCGTCGTTGATGAAGGTGATGGACTGTTCAAGCGTCAGAATGCGCGGCGGAATAAGCTTGGTCGATTCATCGGAACCCGAAGCGCGGACGTTGGTGAGTTTCTTACCGCGCAGGATGTTTACGGGCAGGTCGTTGTCGCGGTTATGTTCGCCGACGATCATGCCTTCGTAAACTTTCGTGCCCGGCAGCACCATGATGATGCCGCGTTCTTCCAGCTTCCAAAGGTCGTACTCGGTCGCTTCGCCGGTGCCCATGGCAAGCAGCACGCCAACACGGCGGCCTTCGACGTTGCCCTTGAAGGGGCCGTAGCCATGGAACAGGCGGTTGATGATGCCCGTACCGCGCGTGTCGGTCAGGAATTCACCGTGATAGCCGATAAGGCCGCGGGTCGGCGCGATGAATGTCATTTTGACCTTGCCAGCGCCCGAGGGAGCCATGGACATCATTTCGCCTTTGCGGATGGCCATTTTCTGAACGACGGTACCAGAATGTTCCTGGTCGACGTCGATCACGACTTCTTCAAACGGCTCGAGACGTTCGCCCGACACTTCGTCGGTTTTGTACAGCACGCGCGGGCGGCCGATCAGCAGCTCGAAGCCTTCGCGGCGCATGGTTTCAATCAACACGGACATCTGCAATTCGCCGCGGCCGAAGACTTCAAACGTATCGGAGGTCTGGCCGTCTTTCACCTTCATGGCGACGTTGCTTTCCGCTTCCTTGAACAAGCGGTCGCGGATCATGCGGGAGGTCACCTTGGTGCCTTCGGTCCCGGCGAAGGGGCCGTTGTTCACGGCGAAGGACATGGAGATGGTGGGCGGGTCGATCGGCACGGAATAGAGCGCTTCGGAAACAGCCACGTCGCAAATGGTGTTGGTGACGGTGGTTTCGGTCATGCCCGCGAGGGAGATGATGTCACCGGCAAAAGCTTCATCCAGCGGTTCGCGGTCAATGCCGCGGAAGGCGAGGATTTTGGTGGCACGGAAGTTTTCAACCGCGCTGCTGTCGGTCCCGAGGGACTTCAGCGGCATGTTCATTTTCACCGAGCCGGAGGTGATGCGGCCCGTGCAGACGCGGCCAAGATAGGGGTTGCTCTCGATCATGGTGACGAGCATGGAGAAGGGCTTGTTTTCCTCCACTTTCGGCTCGGGCACGTATTCGCAGATCAGGTCGAACAGCGGCGCGAGGTCTTTTTGCTCGCCGCCGAGGGTTTTCGACGCCCAGCCCTGACGGCCGGAGGCGTAGAGAATGGGGAAGTCAAGCTGCTGGTCAGTCGCTTCGAGGGCGACGAAAAGGTCGAAGACTTCTTCATGCACTTCGTCGGGGCGCGCGTCGGGGCGGTCAACCTTGTTGATGACGACGATCGGCTTCAGGCCCATTTTCAGGGCTTTGCCGGAAACGAATTTGGTCTGGGGCAGCGCGCCTTCGGCTGCGTCGACGAGGATAACCACGCCGTCAACCATGGACAGGATGCGCTCGACTTCGCCGCCGAAGTCCGCGTGGCCGGGGGTATCGACGATGTTAATGCGGGTGTCTTTCCACATCAGCGAGGTGACTTTGGCAAGAATGGTGATGCCGCGTTCTTTTTCAAGATCGTTGGAATCCATCACGCGTTCAGCAACATGCTGGTTTTCGCGGAACTGGCCGGACTGGCGCAGGAGAACGTCGACGAGAGTGGTTTTGCCATGGTCGACGTGGGCAATGATAGCAATGTTGCGAAGCTTGGTTGTCATGTGTTTTTTACCGCCGAAAGGTGAATCAGATTGTTTTTGTAACCGTTTGCCGCGCTACCATATTGAAAAATCTTTATTTTTCAATATGTTTTCGGCTCTTTTTGGTCAGTCGCGCGACATAATACACGAAATATTAATTATGTATAGTATAATATACACTGGCCAGATCCATATACAGCCATTTCAGGTGCTTAGATGACCGATGATGTCACTGCCTTTTTTAGCCTGCGCCGTGTTATTTCGTGGCTTCGCATGGCTTTTGAGGGGCAGAGAATCATCGAAAAGATGAGCCGCGCCATGTATTATGGGCAGATGAACATGCGCGGCACTACCCCCACCATATATACTGTCCCGAATGATTGCGCGATTGTGGTGCATGCCTCTGCACGTGCGGGGGGCTGAATTTGGCACAAGACCCTAAAGAGAGCCGTTTTTTTGACGCTTCGGCAGCCGTAACAGGCCGTTTCTGGCGCAAAATGGCCTTTTCCACGGCATTATCCGGTTCGCTCTTCATCGGCTCCGTGCCCTTGCAGGCGGAAGCGGCAGATGCCCCGCCACCTTCCCCGCAAACCCAGAGCCTTGGCGGCGGGCCTGAACCGCAGATCCAGCTGCCGGATGAGCTGATGGTCGATGTACGGGCGCAGCGCGAAGAAATGCGCCGCATTGCGATATCCGAAACGCTGATCATCCAAGCACAGAAGAATTTTGATTACGTCGCCCCGCTGGCGCAGAATGATTATTCGCGCGGCCTTCTCAGCCTGCAAAGCCGCCTGACAGGCACGCTGCTGTCGCAGGGCGGCAACCCCAACGTGCACGACCGCGTTGTCTTCCTGGACCCCGTGCAGTTCGACACCGCCCGCGCCCTTGGCATGGAGCCGCAAAACGCCGTGCGTGCGCTGCTGGCGCTTGCCAAGGCCACCGCCGATGATGCGCAGGTAGATGCGCTGGCAGATCATATGTCCACCGGCCGCTATGACCTGCGCTATGACCTTGCCACCACCACGCAAGACCCCGCCGCCATTTACAACTCCGAAAAAATGACCGCACAGGCCTGCGTCGTCGTGCCGTCGTCGGATTACATGCCCATCGTCATCCCCGGCATTACCGCGGCGGAGCGGGTGGATTTTACCAACCGCCACGAAGGCTGGCACTGCCTGGATACGCGCTATTTGCTGCAGGGCCTCAACTTGAAAGGCGCGACCGAGAATATCACCACCGCCGAAGTTCTTGCCAGCCCCGACCTGCTGAAAGGCATGTCGCTGACGACCCGCAAAGAATCCCTCGCGGATGTCGGTGCGGTGGGCGACATGATCCGGCAGGAGGGCAAGGGGCTTGAATTCCTCGATGCCATCCGCGACTGGCGGCGCGGGCAGGCGCGCGATGTGTCCCACATGTCCGTGCTGGTGCTGCAGGGCCTGCGTGATGCGATTACCGGCATGGGCGGGGTTGAGGCCTTCCGCGCCATGGATGAAAAGAAGATGGAAGACTTTTACTTCGCCATCAACGAGCGCTACGGCATGCAGCCGAAAGCCTATGAATACGCCCTGCGCCTTGATGCCGCGAGCGAGTCGATGCGCGGCAGCCTGACCCGCGCCTTTGGCGGCACGCAGGAATTTGACAAGGCCGTTGCCTTCCGCGCCCTTTATACCCAGCCGCAGGCGGCTGGCCCCGCCTTCACCGACAAGCTGACGCCGCAGGAACAGGCGACCCTGCGCACCGTCACCGCCTTCGATGCCCGCAAGAAGCTGGAAGATGAAGCCTTCAAGGCCAACGGTAAAATTACCCCCGCAACGCTGATTGCCGCCTACGGCCGCATGCAGGGCCGCTTTCAGGAAGAACTTGCCCGCAACCCCGACAATACCACCACGCCCGCGCTGATGGGCAAGCTACAGGGCGTTTTTGTGCAGGACCTGACGCATATCGATTACCTTGCCACCAATGCGAAGCGCGGCGTAAACCTTGTCAACGTCGAACCGTCGCTTGCCGCCTTCCGCACGCCCTACAAGCCGGGGGAGCCGCAAGCCGCGCGCCACAACCGCAATAACACGTCAACGCCCAAACCCTGAAAAAAGGCCGGACCCGCCATGCAACAGCAGCCCAATACCCTGAAGACCGTCTGGCGCAAGCTTGTGCTGACAACGGCGCTATCCACCTCCCTGCTGGCCGGCGGCACGGCGATGGCGCAAAGCAAGACCACCACCGCGCCGGATAACGCGCCGCAGGGCACCGTCATGATGCTGCCGCAGGCGGCAGATACCGCCAAATTGCCGAGCATGACCCCCGCGCAGGCCGCCGAGCTGACGCGGCGCGTGCGCATTACCACCACGCTGGTGACGGACGCGCAGAAAAAATTCGTTACCCTGTCCCAGCAGGCGGAAACCAGCTATTCGAAAGATCTGGTGAAACAGGGCAAGCAGCTGGAAGGCCGCCTTGCCGCCGACCCGCAGGCGAAGGCCAAAACTGTGACCGTGCTGGACCCGAACCGGTTTGACGCGGGCGTTGCCCTTGGCGTTTCGCCCGTTCTGCTGGTGCGCGACCTGCTGGGCGAAAAAGGCATCGAGGCGTCGGGGCCGGACCTGATCGCCATGACGGCGCACATGGCCAGCCAGCAGCCCTACCGCTACGGCATTCAAATGTACACACAGGACCCCCTGACCATTCCGGATGCCAGCACAGACAAAAACGGCGCCTGCGTAATTGTGCCCAGTTCCGACCACAGCCCCTACCTTGTGCCGGGCTTTACCTATAACCAGCGTCTGTCCTTCATCAACCGCCACGAAGGCTGGCACTGCCTGGATGACCGCTACCCCACCGCCCCCGTTGGGCAATCAATTGGCCTGCAGGGCCGCCCGATAGCCGATGTGCTGGCCGACAAGGAGCTGATGCAGACCATCGCCAACCAGACCCGGAAGGAAGCGCTGGCGGATGTGGGCGCGCTGGGTGACATGATCCGCTTTGAAGGGGCCAGCCTTGATGTGCTGGACGCTGCCAGCACGTGGCGCGCCGCCAATCCGCACGATATCCTGCACATTTCCAGCCCCGTGATTGACGCCTTCAAGGCCCATGTGGCCGCCTATGGCATTGAAAACTTCCGCAAACTGCCGGACAACGTGGCGGCTGAATTCTACTACGGCGCGGTCGAGGAAGCTGGGCATACGGCGAAAAGCGTTGAATACTCGCTGTTGTACGAAGCAACCTCCCGCCGGGAACAAATGGCCGTGCGCGCCAAGCTGGACAAAGAGCCCGAATTCCACAAGGCACTGAAGTACCACCAAATTTATATGCGCGCCGAACCCGCGCAGGCAGACCCCGCCGCCCCGCTGACAACGGCGGAGAACGCCGTCTACCAGCAGGTGCGCGCCTATAACGGTTTTCAGGCGCTTGACGCCAAGGCTTTCGAGCTGGACGGCAAGATTACCCCGGCCAGCCTTATCCACGCCTACGGGCAGCTGCAGGAGGGCCTGCTGGCCAAGCTGAAGGCCGACCCGGAGAATGCGGCCACGCCCGCGCTGATGACCAAGCTGCAGCAAAGCCTGCTCTACGGCATCACCCGCATGGACTACGTGGCCGCCAATGCCCGCCACGGCGTGGACATTGTGAAGCAGGAGCCGTCGCTGGCGGCATTTGCCAAGCCCGCAGATGCCGGCAAAGCGCCGCAGGTGGAGAACAAAACCCCGAAGGCCGCCCCGCGCGGCTGATGCCGCACGCGTACAAACCCACAGGGGTGCCCCGCGGCAAAAGTGTGACGCTGCTGCGTCATGCACGGCAAAATTTATCTCCACAGCGTTCAGAGTTTCATTTCTGCTTTACAAAAATCCGAATCTCCCTATAACCTAAAATTATGAGGCCATTGCAGCAGACGATTCGCGTGCGGGACATCTCGAAGTTACTTTTCTCTTCTCGACGTTCTTTGGAGTTTGCCAATGGAAATGTACGACACACCCGACGAGGTGGTTCGACGAAACCGCCCATCTATCCCCGTTACATGCTACCGTCCTGCGGCGCTCCATAGCGCTGCCCGCTGGTTCCTGGACAATTTCCCCGGCAAGGTGCTTTACGCCGTCAAGGCGAACCCTGCGCGCTATGTGCTGTCGGCCCTGCACACCGCGGGCATTACGCACTTTGACGCCGCCTCCATCCCCGAAATCCAGCTGGTGCATGAACTTGCGCCCGGCGCCCACATTGCCTTTATGCACCCGGTTAAAAGCCGCCATGCCATTGAACAGGCGTATTTCGATTACGGCGTGCGCGATTTCTCCTTCGATTCCGTTGAGGAGATGGAAAAAATCATCGCCTGCACCGGCAAATCGAAAGATTTGGGCCTGATGCTGCGCCTTGCCGTGCCCAATACCTCGTCCGAGCTGCCCCTGACCGGCAAATTCGGCTGCATGCCCGAAAAAGCGGCCGAGATTTTGAAGGCCGCCCGCAAGCACGCCAGCAAAACCGGCATCTGCTTCCACGTCGGCTCCCAGACCATGGACCCGCAGGCCTATACCACGGCCCTGTCCATCGTGGGCGGCATCCTGCGTTCCATCCCCCGCACGAAGGTCGATGTCATCGACATCGGCGGCGGCTTCCCGTCGATTTACCCTGACATGGCGCCGCCCGCGCTGCAGGATTACAAAGCCGCGATTGAAAACGGCTTTGACAAGCTGCCCCACCCCGACCGCTACGATTTCTGGTGCGAGCCCGGCAGGGCTATGGTCGCTGAAAGCGCCAGCGTTGTCGTGCAGGTGGAATTGCGCAAGGACGATGTCCTTTACATTAACGATGGAACCTATGGCAGCCTGTTTGACGCAGGCCACCTCGGTTTCCGTTACCCGGTTCGTCTCATCCGTCCGACGCCGGGGGGCACCAATGCGCCGCACAAGGGTTTCCGTTTCTACGGCCCCACGTGCGACAGCATTGATTACATGCCAGGCCCCTTCTTTCTTCCGGAAGACGTCCGGGAAGGGGATTACATCGAGATCGGCCAGCTCGGTGCCTACGGGAACACGATGCGCACCGACTTCAACGGCTTTTCGGCCCATGAAGTCGTCAGCGTCAAAGCCCCGCCGCTGGTGACGATGTACGATGACACCCAGGAAACGACGGATTCAAAAGAGCTTTGCGCCGCTTAAGGGGCTATCAACAGCAAGTACACGCCTTTAAAAGCCAACAGGCCGCGCAACAGCGATATTGACAAGGACTAACCAAAACCATGAAAGCCAACCTTAAATCGGTCAAGACCAAGCCGCAGCCCAAAAGCAACCGCAAGGCCGTGCTGCTGAGCAAAGAGGTCGAACACATCGACATCACCAAGTTCGACGCCCGCCCCATTGTCAAAGCCATGGGCAAAATGTCGTTCACCTCGCGCGACCTCGGCCGCGCGACCGAAATTTTCAACACCATGCTGCAGGACAAGGGCGCAACTTCCATCCTGACGCTCGCGGGTTCCACCTCCGCCGGCGGTTGCATGGACCTCTACACCGAAATGGTGAAGTCGAACATGCTGGATGTGATCGTCGCGACCGGCGCCTCCATCGTCGACATGGACTTCTTTGAAGCCCTCGGCTTCAAGCACTACCAGGCCGATGCGCAGGTTGACGACCGCGACCTTCGCGACCTCTACATCGACCGCATCTATGACACCTACATCGATGAAGAAGACCTGCAGGCGGTTGACCACACCATCTTCAAGATCTGCGAAACACTGGAACCGCGCCCCTACTCGTCCCGCGAATTCATCCACGAAATGGGCAAATACCTGGTGAAGAACGCCAAGAAAAAAGGCTCCCTTGTCCAGACCGCCTATGAGAAAGGCGTGCCCATCTTCTGCCCCGCCTTCGTCGACAGCTCCGCCGGTTTCGGCCTGGTGCTGCACCAGGTGAAGCGCCGCAAGGCCGGCAAGCCCTACATGACGATCGATTCCGTCGCCGACTTCCGCGAACTGACCGAAGTCAAGATCGAAGCCGGCACCACCGGCCTCCTCATGATTGGCGGCGGCGTGCCGAAGAACTTCACGCAGGACACCGTTGTCTGCGCTGAAATCCTCGGCCATAACGATGTCGATATGCACAAATACGCAGTGCAAATCACCGTGGCCGATGTGCGCGACGGCGCCTGCTCTTCCTCTACGCTGAAGGAAGCATGCAGCTGGGGCAAGGTTGACGTGGCGCTCGAGCAGATGGTTTTTGCGGAAGCAGGCTCGGTCATGCCGCTGCTCGCCTCCGACGCATACCATCGCGGTCACTGGAAAAAACGCAAAGCCCGCAACTGGGCAAAACTGTTCAAGTAAGAACTGTTTATCGCTGCATACTTAATATTCCGGCTGGACGCCCCTTTAACGGCTCCAGCCGGAAACTGTTTCAAAGGAAGACAAAAATGGCCCAGTTCAACGTCCGCGTCCTTGGCGTCCTGATGAATGACGATGGTGAAATTCTGCTGCTGAAGCGCGCGCCCAATCCCAACAGCCCCGAGCATGTCGGCTGGGAATTCTGTGGCGGCGGCATCGAGCATAGCGAAACGCCCGAAGAGGCCATCGCCCGCGAATACAAGGAAGAAACCGGCTTGCGGGTCGAAGCGATGCAGATTTTCAATGCCCGCACCGGCACCCGTGAGGCCGCCCCCCTGCTGAACATTGCCTACCTCTGCCGCCTCGTTTCCGGCAAAGCCGCGCTGACAGCGGAGCATGAGGAATTCGCGTGGGTTGCCATCGAAGACCTTGCGGATTACGACCTTGGCCGCCACAACAACCTTGACCGTGACGCCTTCCTTGCCATTTCGCACGGCAGCGGCATGATTGAAGAATAACATGACGCGCAGCACCGAAGTTGCGGCGCAGTATGAAGCGATTGCCGACTGGTTTGACGCCAACCGGAACAAGACGCTGTTTGAAAAGCCCTATCTTGATCGCATCGCGGCAGAAGCGCCGGGCAAAAATCTGCTCGACCTCGGCTGCGGTTCGGGGGAGCCGATGGCGGCCTTCTTTATCGCAAACGGTTTCACTGTCACCGGCATGGATATTTCGCAGCGCATGGTTGATATGGCGCAACGTCGCTTCCCTGCGCATCGTTTTAGCATTGGCGACATGCGCACAGCCGACTTCGGCGGGCAATATGACGTTATGCTAGCGTGGGACAGTTTTTTTCACCTGACGGGCGACGAGCAGCGCGCGATGATACCGAAATTCGGGCGGCACGCAGCGCAAAACGCGCTGCTGCTGTTCAATACCGGACCAGGTGAAGGCACCGCCTACGGCACGATGGAAGGGCATGACATACACCACGCCAGCCTTTCCGCCGCAGAATATAAAACCCTGCTTGAAACGGCCGGATTCAAGGTTATTGTCCATACCGTTGAAGACCACGCTTGCGGGGGCCGCACGGTATGGCTGGCACAGCGCACATAACTTTTTAGGCGCAGAGCGCCATTTTTTTAGGTGCAGAGCACCATTTTTTAGGTGCAGAGCACCTTGGCTTTCATTAAACCCTAAGATACGTTCTTCGGCCTTTCTGCACTTCAATACGCATGCAAACCTGCGCGACGGTTCCGGTGGGAAGCATTATTCCCACGCCGCCCCATTAGCTACCGGCACGCCTGCGACTTTTTTGCCGCCAGTTAGCCTATAAAATCATGAACTACGCCTTTCGCGTTTCCGGCAGCAAAACCGCCGAAAAGAAGACCGCCGCGAAGAAGACGGTGAAGAAAACCAAAAGGCCGCTTGATTTACGCGTTAACTTTAATCATTACGCATGGCCGGCTGCGGTTTTATTACCGTTGCTGGCCATAGCGACCGGCACCACCAGCGCCAGATAGCACAAGCCGCCAAGCCACATCGTCCAGTCGATACCGAAGGTGATGTTGAAGGCAATAGCAAGCGTGCTGCCCATGACGCCCGCCGCCCCATTGATACCCCATAGCCATGCCGTTGAACGTGCGCTGACAGCACTTGCCATATCCATGCCGGTCGGGAAGCCAAAACCAAGCAGGCAACCCAAGGGGGCGATAAGGCCAATGCTGAGCGCAGCGCGCGTGACGAGGTCCGCCTCCGCAAAATGTACCGTCACATAGTTGATGACCAGTACGCCGGCACCCGCCGCAAGCGCCGTCAAGACCGCCCAGCCCGTGCGTGCGGCACCGGTTTTAAGCGGGAAGCGCGAACAGAGCAGACTGCCGATGCCCGTTGACAGGATAAGACTAAAGAGCACGATGCTGAGGCCATAAGCTGGATGCCCGAGATATACACTGAGCCGCTGCAGCAGCGAAATCTCAATGAACATGAAGCCAAGCCCGATAAGCGCAAACCACGCCGTGTTGCTCGCAACGAATTTGCCCGACGTATTGCGGATTTCACGCTTTAACGGCAAGACAATCGTCACCAGCACCATCGCGGTAGAGAACAGGATGATGATGTAGAGGTTGAAAATGGCGCGCGCATGTCCGAGCATGGCCGTTGCCTCGTTCTGTGCGATCAGCTGCCAGACATGCCAGGGGTGGGTAATGCGCACCTGGTTGAAAAAGAACGGCCGCTGGTCGGTCGGCGGACGCAAATCAAAAACACTCTGGTCCGCAGCACGCATCAGCTCATCGCTTGAAGCCGCACCGAGTATTTTCGGCAATTCACCATTCTGCTCCGTTAGCTTCAGGCGTGGAGAAATCAGAATTTTGAAACTCATAACATGGGCGCGTTTTTCAAGGGCGTTCAACTGCGCATCCGTAAATGGATCGCGCGCGAGCACAAGCGTTGCAATCTTGTCGGCCGCGGCGACGAAAATGTGCTTGTAAGGCTCAGCCGCCCCCATATCAAACAAAGTGCCCATGGCAAGAGCCGTCAAACGCTCCATTTCGCTGTGCGCGTCGCTAAGATACCAGCGGCTAACCGTCATGGCTCCGCCGGGGCGCAGACGCGACAGGAACGTGCGCCAAGCCTCGACTGTATACAACCCATTCTCGGAAAGGGCAAAGGCACCAGCGCCAGTTGATGCCCAAGTATCGATAAGGCTCATCTGGATGATATCGAACTTATCAGCTGGGTGCGCGGTAAACCAGCTGCGGGCTTCGCTGTGTATCAGCTCCACACCCGGAATTTGCGAGACTTTTGTATAGTCTTTATAGGGCTGGATACGCGTAAGCAGAGAGACTTGAGTTGAGTTTACATCCATGGCTTTGATGTCATGGATGCCTGCATGGCAGGCGGACAGAACATCGCGACCACCGCCAAGGCCGACGATGCCCGCCTTTGAAAGGCCCGGCATAGAATAAGCAATAGTCGTGACATCATAGTCCAGATAATTCAGCGGTTTGGAGCAGTCACCAGCAAACTTATTTAGCGGCGTGCCTGCATCGCCATCAATTTTTAGCCAGTAGTTTGAAACCTTGAGGCCTTCCGGCAGCTTGGCGGAAGGCCCCCAGAGGAAAGGCGCGTAATCAACCCGTTCATTGCTAACGGTCACGCGTGAAATAGAATTCCACTTGTCATAGGAGAGTTCAGATTCATCAAGCGTGCCGTGCTTGATATAAAGCGGAAAAACGAAGGGCTTGGGCGCCGCCGCGTTAGCTGCAGCCACCACAGCGACGATCAGGGCATAAATGACCACACGCTTTTTTTTCATAAGGACCAAAGCAGCGTGCCGCCAGAAGGGCCGCCGCCGAAACAAGCAGCACCGCGGACGGCGCATCAATTGCCTCCATAACGGCAAGCGTCAAAAGGCAGCCGGCGGCCGCACCGAGCAAATCGAAACCATAGGTGCGTGCCGAGGGGAAAGGCGCACGCGTCATCGCGAGACTCAAGACATAGCCCGCATAGAAATAAGCAGGGATTGTGCATGCTGCGATCAGCGGCAGGAAGATTGCCGTCTTCAATGCTTCCGCGAAGGCAAGTGGCAGCCGCAACTGCGCAATTAATGCCAGCAAAATAAAGAGGCCAAAGCGGGCGGATGCCTCGGTCATCAGCGTGCCGTAATTCTGGCGTTGCGTTGCTTCATCTTCCTTGTGGGCGTAAAGAGCGCCTAGCGTGAGGCCGAACATGGCGATGCTGATGACCAGGAAGGACAGGTGATACCAGGTCGTGACTGAGAAAATACGAGCCTGCAGAACCTGCAGCGCCATCAATAGGCCGCTGATAATAAAAACACCCGCATAAAACGACCGGGACGTTGGCTGCGCCATTTAAAAATTCCTTATAAAACAGTTTTTTTAAACATGAATTAAAGCGGCAAAATTGTAAACATAAGACGCTGTGAACAGAATTAATTTGAAAGCTTTCTGGTAAATACTTGCATCCGGACGATCTCTCAAGTATATTCACCCCCTTTCGCTGTGGAAGGAACAAGGCCCATGACAAGGACCAGCTATTGCGGCATTGATTTCGGCACCTCCAATTCGGCCATTGCGGCGCCCCACAATAACAACATCCGGCTTCTGCCCGTAGAAGGTGACAGCGCAACGCTGCCCAGCGCCATTTTCTATGCGGCGTCGCGCACGCCCACCTATGGGCGGCAGGCGCAAAAGCTGTTCTTTGAAGGCGAAGAAGGCCGTTTTATGCGCAGCCTGAAGCGCATTCTTGGCACCTCGCTGATGGCGCAGGGCACGGTGGTGAACGGCAAGATCAAGAAATTTGAAGATATTATCGGCGATTTTATCCGCCACCTGAAAACAGGGGCGGAAAAATCCGGCGGACAGACGCTTGACAGTGTCGTCATGGGCCGCCCCGTCCATTTCATTGACCATGACCCCGGTGCCGACGGCCGTGCGGAAGACGAGCTTGCCGCCATTGCGCGCGCGCAGGGCTTTAAGGATGTGCTGTTCCAGTTTGAACCCATCGCCGCCGCTTTCGCGCACGAACAAAACGTGGCGAAAGAAAAGCTGGCGCTGGTGGTCGACATTGGCGGCGGCACGTCTGACTTCACCGTTATTCGCGTCTGCCGCGACTATGCGGCGAAGGATGACCGCAGCGGTGATATTTTAGGCAACGCGGGCGTGCGCGTTGGCGGCAACGATTTTGACAAGGGCTTCAGCCTTGCCTGCTTCATGCCCGCCTTCGGCAGCAAATCCACCTACGGCGGCAAGCGGCTGCATGTGCCGGCATCACCCTTCCATGAGCTATCGGAATGGTCGAAGGTCAACTTCCTGTACACCCCGCGCAACCGCAAGATGCTGGATGACATTCTGGCAGAATCACACTCGCCCAAAAAATTCGGCCGCTTCGTGAACGCGGTGGAGCGTGAAATTGGCCACCGCATTTTGGCCACCGTGGAGGAAGCCAAAATCACCCTCACCGCCGCAACCGCGCATGATGCCGACCTGAATTTTGTCGAAAGCGACTTCCACCTGCCGCTGACACGCGAAGCCTTTGATGCCTCGGCCGAAGTCAGCGTCGAGAAAATCGGCCAGGCGATGGATGAATGCCTTGCGGGCGCGAACGTGACGGCGGATAAAATCGAGATCATTATCCTGACCGGGGGGCCGACGGAAACGCCGCTGCTAAAAAACCTTGTACGCACGCGCTTCCCGGCTGCGGAAATTTCGGAGGAAAACAAGCTCTCCTCCGTCGCTCTTGGCCTTGGGTTTGACAGCCAGCGCAAATTTGGCTGAGTTTCACCCGCTTCATATTATGACTAATGAATATTTTGCGCGAGCCTGCTGCGCAAAATCTCCGCATGCTTTATATTCAAAGAAAAGCAAAAGGTCTTCCCGCCGCATGATGAGCGACACAGCCCAGACCGCCAATAATGCCAGCGCAAAAAACCCTCTTGCGTGGGTGACGGGCGCGTCAACGGGTATTGGCGCTGCCACCGCCATTGCGCTGGCGCAGCAGGGCTGGGATGTTATCATCACCGCCCGCAGCCATGACAAGCTGGCGAACATGGGCAAGCTTGCGTCCGAATTCAAGGGCCGCATTATTCCGCTGCAGGGCGACGTTACCGACAAAGACGCGATGCAGGCGCTAGTGGCGGATATTGAAACCCGTTACGGCCCCATTGATATGGCGGTGCTGAACGCCGGTTCCTACATTTCAGAAAATCTTGATACGTTCAAAAGCGACGACTTTATTTCGCAGGTCAGCCTCAACCTGTTCGGCACGGTCTTTTGCGTGGAAGCCTTGCTGCCGCGGTTTATTTCACGGCACAAGGGGCACATCGCCATTGTGTCGTCGGTTGCGGGCTATCGCGGGCTGCCGCACTCGCTGGGCTACGGTTCGTCGAAGGCCGCCCTTATCAACTTTGCGGAATCGCTCGCCATCATGGGCAAGGCCTATGGCATTAAAGTACAGATCATCAACCCCGGTTTTGTGCGCACGCCGCTAACCGCGAAAAACAAGTTCAAGATGCCGTTTTTGATTGATGCCGGTGAAGCCGCAAAGCGCATTACCGACGGTCTCAAGACCAACCGTTTCGAAATTGCCTTCCCCCGCCGCTTTGCCTTTTTGCTGAAGCTGCTGGGCCTGCTGCCGGACAGGATGTACCAGGCCATTGCCCGCAAGGCGACAAAAGCATGACCCACCCGCTGGATGACGCCTTAAAGCGCTACATCGCCTTCTATGAAACCCTGTCGCCGGAAACGCTGCCGCAGGCGCATACCGTATTTACGGAGGATGCGCGGTTCAAGGACCCGTTTAACGATGTGCGCGGGCTTGATAAAATCGACCGCGTTTTTACCGATATGTTCAAAACAGTCGGCACGCCCGACTTCCATGTGACCGGCAGCGGCTGGAACGGCGATGCCACCTGCTACCTGCGCTGGCGCTTCACCTACCGCGTAGGCGGCAAGGGCGAGACGATTATGGTGGAGGGCATGAGCGACGTGACCTTCGCAGCAGACGGCAAAGTTTCAAGCCACATTGATTTCTGGGATGCCGCGCAGGGGTTGTACGAGCATTTGCCCGTTATCGGCGCCGTATTGCGCATGCTCCGCCGCCGCGTGCAGGCTTAATACTTCGTCATAACCGCATGCACCACATCAATCGTACGGGCGTTAAACCCCGCTTCGCAATAAGCAAGATACAGCTCCCATATGCGCTTGAAGCGGTCATCAAAATGGGCGCTGGCGATCTGCGGCCATTGCTGCTGGAATTTTTCCTGCCATTCGCGCAGGGTGCGCGCGTAATCTGCCCCGAAGCCGTCCATGCTTTCAAGGTTCATGCCCGCCGCTTCCGCCTGCTGGCGGATGATGCTTTTGGTGGGCAGCATGCCGCCGGGGAAGATGTATTTTTGAATAAAATCCGCCGTGTTGCGGTAATCGTTAAACCAGCCTTCATCAATCGTGATGGCCTGGATGCCCGCGCGGCCCCCGGGGTTCAGGCGGTTGTTAAGAATTTTAAAATATTCCGGCCAGTATAATTCCCCCACCGCCTCGATCATTTCAATCGACACAATGCGGTCATAGCTGCCGGTAACGTCGCGGTAATCCTTGAATTGAATATCGACGAGTTTTGAAAGCCCGGCCTTGGCAATGCGGTCGCGGGCATATTCAAACTGCTGCTGCGAAATGGTAATGGCCGTCACGCGTGCGCCAATGTTTTTTGCGACGTATTCGGAAAAGCCGCCCCAGCCGCAGCCAATTTCAAGCACGCGGTGCTGCGCCGTAATGCCCAAACGCTCGGCCAGCACGCGGTTTTTATTTTCCTGCGCCTGCTCCAGCGTCATGACCGCGTCACCATACAACGCGGATGAATATGTCATGGACGGGTCAAGCCAGTGGGCGTAAAAATCATTGCCAAGGTCATAGTGCTGGCTGATGTTTTTGCGCGAACCCTTGCGTGTATTAGGGCGCAGCGCATGCACTACCTTCATGAAGCCGCGCTGCAGCGGCTTGCCCACCAAGGCCTGTTGCATGGCGTGTTCATTGCGCAGAAACAGCTCCATCCACCGCGCGGGGTCGGGGCTGGCCCAGTCCCCGTCAAGGTAACCTTCGCAAAAGCCAAGTTGCCCGCCCAGAATGGAGCGGCGGGCGAAACGGTCGCGCTTCACCTGCAATGTCGCCTCCGGCCCCTGTTTTTGCCCCTTGAACGACAATGTTTCGCCGTTCGGCAGCTGCACATGCGCCGTGCCGATCTGCCAGTTGGACGCAAGCCCCAGCAACAGGCGCAGCGCGGGGGATGGCTGGTACTTCATTTCCTGAAGGGGTGATGTCGCGGGGGCCGCGTTATGGTCCAGAGTCATGGCATTGCACTCGCGGCAAAAAAGGTGAGAAAAAGGCTAGTACGTTATTCGGATTTACAGGCCGTTTGGTTACAGCCAGAGAGCAAATAACCGAGGGTTATAATTTGTTCCATTCATTCAATGACTTATATTGTAACAACCTATGTTATATCGTTTTCAGGCGGTTGCGGGCGGCTGTAAAATTTTGCGCCCTTCAGCCATAACCGCAGCGCCTGCCAGTGAATGGCAAGGACCACCGTCATGGCCTGGAACGGGAACAGCAGCAGCGCCTTCAGCAATTGCGGCGCGGCCAAGGGCGCGCGCCTGCCGTTCCATGTCGCCAGCAGCAGGTCGCCTTTATCATCTTTGTGGCGGATAAGGACTGAAAGTTTTTCTGCAGGGTCACGCACGGTAAAGGCATATTCGCCCGCAACATCCAGAAACGGCGAAACGTGAAATTCCTTTAAATGGCCGTGCTGGAATATATCCTGCCCCGCCTGTCTATCAATGGGCATGGCCTGCCGGTCAATGGGCATGAAATAACCGTGCTGGTCGCCGAAGGTATTTTTGACTTCGTACAGAATGGCGGCTAAATCACCGTTCGCGGTACGGCAGAAATACATGGTGAGCGGGTTAAAGACATAGCCGAACAACCGCGGGAAGCAGAGCATGAATATTTTACCGCCCGCAAGGTCAAGCCCGCGCGCGGCGGCATGTTCCAGCACCCATGCCTTGGCGGATGAACCGTCGCGCCGCGCATGGTCGCGGTCATAGACGCTGAAAATATTAAAGCGGTTGCCGGAAATGATTTTGCCGTGGCGCTGCAAGCTCTCCAGTTCATCAAGGTCGATCAGCAGCGAAAAAATACGGTAGCGGAAGCGGTGCATGAAGGGTCGCAGCCGCTGGTGCATGACATGGCCGAAATATATGCAGGAATTGGCCATGCCCGCTTCCGTCAGGCCGTTTTGCGCGCATTGCGCGCGGCGGGGGATGATTCCTGCACCGTCCACGGGCGGCGCACACCAAAGTTTTCAGCCACCGTCAGCCCTGCGGCCAGCGCGTCTTCATGGAAGCCATAGCCGGCATAAGATCCGCAGAACCACGTATTTTTAACACCCTGAATTTTTCCCAGCTGCCCCTGCGCTTCCACCGTTGCGCGGTTGAAAACGGGGTGGTGATAACGTATTTCCTTCAGCACATTTTGCGGCACGGTCAGCGGGTTAAGCGACACAAACAACGGCTCGCTTTCAGGGATGCCCTGCAGCCGGTTCATCCAGTAGGTAAGCGACACGGCGGGGTTGGCGCCGCCGGTAATGCCAAGGTAATTCCAGCTGGCCCAGGCCTTGCGCAAATGCGGCATCAACTTTTCGTCCTGATGCAGGATGGCGCGGTTTTTGCTGTACTGTATGGCGCCCAGAATGCGCTTTTCATCTGCCGTCGGTTCCGCCAGCATGCCCAGCGCTTCATCCGCATGGGCGGCGATGATGACGTGGTCAAAAATATTCAAACCGCCGCGCACATCGCGCACGTACACTTTATCACCCATGCGCTCGATGCGCTCAACGCCGCAGCCGGTGCGGATTTTGTCCTTAAACCCCGTTGTCAGCTTTTCGACATAGGACCTGCTGCCGCCCTCCACCGTGCGCCATGCGGGGCGGTTGGCAAGTTTCATAAGGCCGTGGTTTTTGAAAAAGCGGATGAAGCTGGCAAGCGGAAAACCGTTCATGCCGTCTTTCGTCATTGACCAAATCGCAGCGCCCATGGGCAGCAGGTGTTCCTCGCTGAACCCTGCGCCGTAATTATTTTCCGTCAAATACGCGCCCAGCGTCAGTTCCGTGCCGGGGTTATCCTCCAGAAAGCGCGGGGCTTCGCGGTAGAAGCGCACAATATCCAGCCACATGCGGTGAAAGCGGCGGCTGAACAGGTTGCGCCGCTGCACGAACAGTGTGTTGATGCTGTCGCCGGAATATTCAAGCGCGCCGTCGTTCAGGCTGACGGCGAAGGACATATTGCTTTCCTTCGTTGCCACCTGCAACGCCGCGGTCATGGCAATGAAGTTGGGGTAGGTTGCCGTATTGTAAACGATAAAGCCGGTATCTACCGGCGTGCCTTTGGGCGTAAGCACGGTATTGGAATGGCCGCCGACATAATCGTTTTTTTCGTACACGGTAATGTCATGCGCCTTGTGCAGCAGCCATGCCGCGCCGTTGCCCGCAACGCCGGTGCCGATGATGGCGATTTTAAGGCGTGGCTCCGTCACGATGCCACCTCGCGGTTCCAAAGGTAGGAGACAAGCCCGACGGCGAAGTTCGTCACCATCAAGGCCACCAGAATGCCCTGAAAGCCCATGTAGTGCTGCAACAGGTAGGCAAACGGCACATAAATAATGACGGAGCGCAGCAGGATAAGCACGGTTGCCTGCATAGGCTTGCCCATGGAATTCAGCGCTGCGTTGGAAACAACCATCATGCCGAAAGCGCCATAGCTGATGGGCACCCACTGCAGGTAATGGCCGGTATAGGCAATCACCAGGGGATTTTTGTCAAACAGAGCCGGAATTTCAAGCGCGAAGAGCCATAAAATTGCCGCCGTGAAAAAACCCCAGATGACCGCGTAGCGCGAAGCCGTCTCCGTCACTTCCTTGATGCGGCCAAGATTTCCCGCGCCGAAGTTTTGCCCGGTGAAAATGGAAACGCTGGCACCCATGGAATAGAACACCAGAATAGCAAGGCCTTCAATGCGGCTGGCCACGCCCAGCGCCGCCACCGCTTCCCCGCCGAAGCGCGCGGCCATCCAGGTAATAATGGCGGCGGAAATGGGGGCGATCTGGTTGCTGATGACGGAGGGAATGGCCACATGCAGCACGCGCTTCCATGAATCCATCAGGCCGGGGTGGATGATAAGGTCGGTTCTTATCATCTTCTTTTTAAAGATGATGACGTAAAGCGACACCATGCAGGTGACATAGGCGGCCACCACGTGCGTTGCCGCCGCGCCCGCCATGCCCATTTGCGGGAACGGGCCGAAACCGAAGATAAGGCACGGGTCGAGCAGGATATTGGTGACCGACAGCAGCGTCATCATGTGCGACACAAACCGCGTATCGCCGGTGGCGCGGATGCAGGCGTTACCGTTCATCATCACGCCCATGAATGGCATGCCGATGTACCAGATGTTCATGTAGCTGCGGATCAGCGGCATTAAATCCGGCGTTGCGCCCATGAGCTTGAAGATATGCTCCTGCGCAAAAAACCCGATGACGCTGGCGACAAGGATGATAACGGCGGTCAGGCTGACGGCGTCACTCGCAAGGCGCTGCACGCGCGGGAAGTCGCCGCTGCCGTAAACCCGCGATACGGCGGCGGAGGTGCCGACCGACAGGCCGAAGATGATGCCCATAAAAAACATGACGACCGGCAGGCAGAAACCCAGCGCCGCCAGATACTGCGTGCCAAGGCGGGAGATAAAAAACGTATCCGCCACCGAAAAGGACGTCATGGCCAGCATGCCCCAGGCAAGCGGCAGCGCAAGGCGGCGAAGATGCCGCCCCACGTCGCCTTCCAGTAAACTGGGCCGCGGGGTTGCTGGCATGGTGGTTATGCGCGCACTTTCGTCAGCACCTGCACAAGGTCCGCACCAAGGGAGGTGACGGATTTTGCCATTTTTTCGTCAATCATGCGGCCGTCGGGCTCGAAGTGCGTGTGCGCCTGGTTGACAGCCTGCATGCGCGGCAACACGGTCACGTTCATGTTCTGCAGAAGTTCGCGCAGCTGGTACAGGCCGCGAATGCCGCCCATGGCGCCGGGCGACGCCGCCATCAGCGACACGTATTTGCCGGTGAAGGCGGAAAGGCTTTTTTCGCCTTCTTCCGACGGGCGCGACGCCCAGTCGAGCGCGTTTTTCAGCACGGCGGAATAGCCGCTGTTGTATTCGGCGGAGGCGATGAGGAAACCGTCGCTTTCCTGCAGCAGCTTTTTGAATTCGCGCGCCTTTGCGGGCAGGCCGCTGGCGGCTTCATCATCACCGTCATATACCGGCATGGGGAAGTCCTTGAGGTCGATGACGGTGACTTGCGCACCGGCGTCTTCCGCGCCCTTGGCGGCAATTTTGACGAGCTTTTTGTTGAAGGATTCTTTGCGCGTTGCGCCCGCGAAGGCGAGGATTTTGATTTTCGGCATGGTATGTCTCCGGTTAAAAAAAATATTTAGTGCGGCAGTTCGAAAACCACCAGTTCGGCGGCGCTGCTGGCAGAAATTTCGGCCAGACCAGCTTCACCATCAACGGCCAGCGCATCACCTGCGCCAAGAACTTCCCCGCGGATACTGACATTACCACGGGCAACCTGGAACCAATACTTCTTGCTCTTGTCAATTTCCAGAGAAACAGACTTTTCTTGGTCCAGCCGGCCAATCCACAACCGCGCCTGCTGGCGAATGGCAAGGGAACCATCGGCCTTGTCGGGGGATACGACGAGGCGCAGGGCGTTTTCCAGCTCCCCCGCCTCGAACGTTTTTTGCTGGTAGCCCGGCGCGGTGCCGGTTTCTTCCGGCATGATCCAGATTTGCAGCAGGTGCACCGGCGCGGTGCCGGACGGGTTGAATTCGCTGTGCATGATGCCTTTGCCGGCGCTCATCACCTGCACGTCGCCCGGCGTAATTTGAGAGCCGTTGCCAAGGTTGTCCTTATGCTCCAGCTGGCCGGAAAGGACGTAGGTAATGATCTCCATATTCGCATGGCCGTGCATGCCGAAGCCCGTGCCGGGCGCAACATAGTCTTCGTTAATGACGCGCAGCGGGCCAAAGCCCATATTGCGGGGGTCATAATAATTGCCGAAGGAAAAGCTGTGGTGGCTTTGCAGCCAGTCAATGCTGGTTTCGCCGCGGTCTTGGCTGTAAATGACTTTTTGCATGGTTTTTCTCCTTATATATATTCAGTTATCTTCTGTCTTAACTATAATTGTTCCGTTTAAAATATTAATAAGTCTTTTATTTAATTGATTATTCTAATATTTCGAATAATATTTAAAACCATGGATAAGCTTGCCAATATCACCGCCTTTGTCACGGTGGCGGAAACCAACAGCTTCGCCGAAGCCGCGCGGCGGCTGAACCTTGCCAATTCCGTTGTCAGCAAGCGCATCGGCGACCTTGAAGCCCACCTTTCCACGCGGCTACTGCAACGGACAACACGCCACGTGCGATTGACGGATGCCGGATACGTTTACTTTGACCACGCCCGTAAAATCATCGCCGAACTGGCAGAGGTGGAAGAGCAACTGCGCTTTTCAAACGAAAACCCTGTCGGCGAGTTGCGCATCAGCGCGCCCGTCAGCTTCGGCACGCGTTTTTTAGGCCCCGCCATTGCCGCCTTCCTTGATAAATACCCGGATGTTTCCATACGCCTGTACCTGGGCGACCGCTCGCTGGGTCTGGCGGAAGATGACGTTGATATTGCCATTCGCATCGGTGCGGTGGATACGGGCGCGCTGATGACACGGCTGCTGGCAAAAAGCCGCCGCGTGGTCGTTGCCTCTCCGGCTTACATCGCAAAGCACGGGCGGCCGGAAAAACCTCAAGATCTTATCCACCACAACTGCCTGATTTATAGCGGCGTGCAGGATGGCAAGTCATGGCCCTTCATCGTCAATGGCCGCAGGTTTTTGCAGGCCGTGCAGGGCCGCATGGTATCGGACAATGGCACCATTCTGGCGGAAGCGGCGGCGGCGCATTGCGGCATCAGCATGCTGCCCACATTTATCGTGGGGCCGGAAATCAACAGCGGCAAGCTTGACATTGTGCTGGCGGATTTTGAAGAAGATGCCCTGCCCATTCAGGCCGTTTACGTGCAGCAGCGGCACTTAAGCGCCCGCATGCGCAAGTTCATCGACCATCTGGTGGATTATTTCGCAGAATTTTCGGCATAAAAAAAACGCCCGCGATAACCACGGGCGTTTTTTGGGAACGATGAATGCTTAGTCGAGGTAAGCCTTCAGCATCCAGTGGTTTTTCTGGTGAACCTGCAGGCGGCGGATGGCGAGGTCGGCGGAGCCTTCATCTTCTTCATCCTGCGCGGTTTTGATGAGCGCCTCGAACGTATCAACCGCGGTTTCGTTGTCTTTTACAAGGTTGGCCAGCATTTTCTTGTAATCGGGGTTGCCGTTCTCTTCCTTGATTTTCGCGAGCTTCGCGAAAGCCGTGAAAGATGCCGGTGCTTTTTCGCCAAGGGCGCGGATGCGCTCGGCAATTTCATCGCTGGCGGCGGCAAGGTCTTTGTACTGCTCTTCGAACATGATGTGCAGGCCGTGGAAGCCCGGACCGGTCACGTTCCAGTGGTAGTTCTGGGTTTTGAGGTAGAGCGTATAGGTATCCGCCAGCGTTTTCGACAGCGCGTCGACCACAGAACGGTTTGAATTTTTTTCAGCCATAACAATCTCCTTGAAAAGTGTTGAACAAATTAAATGGATAATGCCTGCGCCGCCGCATTCAGCACAGCCGCAATGCGGAAGCTATGCTGCACGCCAACCTTCGACACGCCATGATCCTGCACGGTTTTGTTGTGCGCGGCAATGCACGCGCTGCAGCCGTTAATGGCGGAAACGGCAAGGGCATACAGCTCGAAGGTGATTTTATCAATGCCGGGGTTGCCAATCACGTTCATGCGAAGCCCTGCGGGCAGGCGGCCGATTTCATCATCACCGGTCATGTAGGTGGAGCGGTAGTAAATGTTGCTCATCGCCATGATGGTGGCGGCGGCCTTGGCGGCGTTGACTTCCTCGGGCGACAGGGTTGAGGCGGTTTCGCCGGCGATTGCCGCGACTAGAAGCGGGTTGCGCGTGGCATAGGCGGAAGCCAGCGCAATGCCATGCACCTGGTTGAGCGCAAGGGCCGAGCCCGGATCTTCCTTGATCACAGCCGAGAGGTTCAGGCGGATATCCTTCGCGAAATCCGGCAGCGCATCGCGCAGGGCTTCAAGGTTTTGCGGGGCATTGGCAGCAATTTCTTGGGCAGACATAGATTTAACCTTCCAGTGATAAACAACGTAGCGTTGATGAATATAGTTCCTGCGGGGTACCTTCGTACAGTAGCGGCGCTGTTTGTTGTTATTTTGGCGCGGGCGAGGGTGCGGAACCTGTTAAGTAACATTATTTCACAACAGCGGTTCTGAAAGCAAAATCACTCATCTTATAAATTTGATAATGAATGATTATTTGTCAAAGCTATTACAACAATATTAAACCATTGATTTGTCAGGACAAGGTTGATTACCTTTAATGATTATGGTATCCTTTGTGGATATTCGCGAATCTTCGCCATACCCCCATGACACCTGCCAGCCAAAAGTGGATCCGCCCGATGGATTATCGACCACCCGTAGATGAATCAGATTTACGCCGCAAATTCAAAAGCGCGGCCCTCGCCTTCGGTCTGGTCATGACCCCTCTCAGCGTTGTTGCGCAGCAGGCCATTACACCCGCGCCGACAACGCCGCCCGCAACCACGGTTGTCGATTCAGTCCCGCCCGCCGCAACGCCGCCGGAAACGCCGGTGGTGGCGCTGCCGCACCGCTTCGTGCCCATCGCCTCCTTCGCGCCGCTGTTCAGCACCGCAGATGAAAAAGACCGCAACATTTTCTTCACGCAATCGAAAGACGCGATCCGCGAATTCCACACCCTCACCAATAACCCCTTCGCCCGCGATGTTTTGACGAAGGCGGATGTTCAGCTGCTCGCGCAAATCCGCGCGGAAGCGAAGGCGGATGTGAAAAAATACAAAATCCCCCTGCCCGTTGCCGCCACGCTGCGCCTTGCCGCGCGCCAGACGGGAACTGATTTTGACGCGATGCTGACGCGCCTGCAGGATAATTCCGGCAACGTCATGAACGTCAACCCGCAGCGCCTGCTGGCCAGCAACGTTTATAAATTCAACGTGTCGTCATGGCTTTACCTGATGAAGCAATTCGGCCCGCAGCACGGCATGGGCTTCTTTGCGGATAAAATCACCATCGACACCGCCGTGACCAACGCCGACGGCACCAAGGTCACCAACGTGCATGTGGATGACCCCGCCATGCTCCGCCAGATTGTTGCAATGCGTGAAAACCCGCGCATTTCCTTGCTGATCGGCGCTGAATACGTGAAGAACGAAACCACCGTGCCGCAAACCGCCTACAAAGGCATGAACTATGTGTACGACGCGGCCGTGGCGGAACGGCAGCGCAACCTTTTGACCATCGGCTTTGACCTTGGCATTCGCGGGGCAGACGGTATTCGCGGCCCGCTCACCGCCGCCGCGATTGGCGAATTCAAATTAATGAGCCAGCCGCTGCTGGCGCAGCCCGGCCAAACGCTTGACTTAGTGCTGGCGCAGGCAGCGCAGCAGGCGGTTGCGGATGTGCAGCAGTATTCGGCGCGCTACCCCAACCTTACCCCCGCCACCACCTTTGCGGTGCGCCATGCCGCAACGGTCGCTGGCGCGGACTTTGGTTACATGATGCAGCTGGCCAGCGCGGAAAGCGGCTTCGACACCGGCATTTCCGCCACCACCTCCAGCGCGACAGGCCTTTTCCAGTTTATCGACAATACATGGCTGACAACCCTGTACCAGTTCGGCGAAAAATACGGCCTTGGCGACATTACCCGCAATATTGAAGTGGAGCGCAACCGCTACGGCGAAATTGCCACCGCCAGCATTACCGACCCGCTGATTGAAAAATACGTGCTGGGCCTGCGTACCGACCCGCGCGTGACGGCGCTTATGGGCGCTGAATTTGCCAAGGCCAACCGCGATGGTTTGCAGGCAGCGCTGCCGAAACGCGACATTACGCGCACCGACCAGTACCTTGCCCACTTCCTCGGCTCCGGCAAGGCGGTCGACTTCATCGTCAAGCTCAACCGGGAACCGAAAGCTTCCGCCAGCGCGGCCTTCCCCGCGGCGGCGGAATCCAACCACGGCGTGTTCTATAAACGCGGCGGCGTTGCCCGTTCATTGACCGAAGTTTATGACTTCTTCAAGGCGAAGTTCAGCAGCAGCTTCTTTGATTCCGAACCGCAAACGCGCCAGCCCCGCAACGTCCCCCTGCCGCAACCGCGCCCGCCGGGACTTTGATTTAAAAAAATACAGAAAAAAGCCGCTTTGTTTGCACAAGGCGGCTTTTTTGTTTTGTCTGCGGTAAAGTCTTACGCCGCCGCTTTCAGTTCCTTGCTCACAACGCCTGCGCAGCGGGCGCAGAGGACGGCGTGGGCGGGGTCTGACCCGACATCGGTCGTGTACTTCCAGCAGCGTTCGCACTTCTGGCCTTCGGCTTTGGTGAAGCTGACAGCAACGCCGTCAACCCCTTGCAGCGTGAAGGCGCCGGACGGGGCAGCGCCCGACTTCAGCGCAATGCCGGACGTAATGCAGACATCCGCAAACGGCACGGATTTCAGCGTTTCGGCCAGCGCGGCATCGGCCACAAATACTTCCGGCGCCGCTTCCAGCGACGCGCCGATTTGTTTTTCGGCACGCTTTACTTCCAGTGCGCCGGTCACGACGGCGCGGGCGGCCGCCACCTTTTCCCACTTCTCCGCCAGCGCCGCGTTCTGCCATTCGGCAGGTGCCGCCGGCATGACGGACAGGTGGATGGAAGTGGTGGTATCCGCCAGCGTAAGGCCTTTGTACGACAGCCAGGCTTCTTCTGCCGTAAAGCACAGCACGGGCGCAAGCCAGTGGACAAGGTGGTTGAAGACATGGTCCAGCACGGTGACGACGCTGCGGCGCTTCACGCTGTCCAGCGCTTCGCAATACAGCGTGTCTTTGCAGATATCGAAATAGAAGGCGGACAGTTCCTTGGCGCAGAAGTTATGCACCGTGGTCGTCAGCTTCAGGAAGTCGAAGTCGTAAATGCACTGGCGCACCACGGCGTCGATTTCAAACAGACGGTGCAGAATCCACTGGTCCATGCCGCCAAGGTCTTTGTAGGCGACTTTATCCTTCGCGAAATCGAAATCCGCAAAGCTGCCAAGCAGGTAGCAGAAGGTATTGCGCACGCGGCGGTAAATATCGACGTGGCCCTGCAAAATGTTTTCGCCGAACTTGATGTCCTGCGTGTAGTCAGAACCCGCCGCCCAAAGGCGCAGAATATCCGCGCCGTATTTGTCGGCAAGCGCCATCGGCGACGTCACGTTGCCGGTGGACTTCGACATTTTGTAGCCTTTTTCATCGAGGATGAAGCCGTGCGTCAGGACAGCCTTGAACGGCGCATCCCCGCGCGTGCCGCAGCCGACGAGCAACGACGACTGGAACCAGCCGCGGTGCTGGTCGGAACCTTCAAGGTACAAATCAGCCGGGCGGTGCAGTTCCGGCCGGTTTTCCAGCACGAAGCCTTGCGTTGAGCCTGATTCAAACCAGACGTCGATGATGTCCTTGATCTGCTCGAAATCATCGGCCTTGTAGCCGCTGCCGAGGAAATCGGATGCCGGGCGCGCGAACCACGCATCCGAGCCTTCTTCGTTGAAGATGCGGATGATGTTGTCGAGGACTTTTTCGTCCTTCAGCGGCTCGCCGGTCGCTTTGTTGACGAAGATGGCGATGGGCACGCCCCAGGCGCGCTGGCGGGAAACGCACCAGTCGCCGCGCTGCTCCACCATGGAAGCAATGCGGTTTTCACCGCGCGCCGGCACCCAGCGGGTCTTCTTGATTTCGGCAAGCGCCTTTGCGCGCAGGTCGTTCTTCTCCATCGAGATAAACCACTGCGGCGTATTGCGGAAGATGACCGGCGCCTTTGACCGCCAGCTGTGCGGGTAGCTGTGCTGGATCTGGTTTTTACCGACAAGGTTGCCGGCTTCCAGAATGGCGTTAGTGACGAACTTGTTGCCGGGGCCTTTTTTGCCCTCCGCGGTATAGACCGGCACGCCCGCGAACAGCGGCACGGTTTCAAAATATGTGCCATCGCCCTTCACGGTATGCGGCACTTCAATGCCGTATTTGAGGCCAAGGCGATAGTCGTCCTCCCCGTGGCCGGGGGCGATGTGGACGAAGCCGGTACCGGCATCCGTCGTGACAAAGTCACCTGCCAGCAGCGGTACATCGAATTCATAGCCCTTACCGTGCAGCGGGTGGCGCAGCACGGTGCCCTCAAATACCGCGCCCTTGACGAGGGCGGTTTCTGTGATGGCGGTGATTTTCGCGTTTTTCTGGAAGTCGCTTAAGGTCGGCGCGCAAACCAGCAGCTTGTCGCCGACGCGCACGGTTGAATCATCGGCTACCGCATTAACGGTGATCATGACGTAGTCAAGCGCTTCACCGTAAGCAACAGCGCGGTTGCCCGGCATGGTCCACGGCGTCGTCGTCCAGATGACGACGGAAGCACCGTCAAACGCAGCGGGGAAGTTTCCGCCCTTGGTCTTCACGGGGAACTTCACCCAGATGGTGTCGGACGTCACATCTTTGTATTCGACTTCAGCTTCAGCCAGCGCGGTTTGTTCCGGCACCGACCACATCACGGGCTTGGAGCCGCGATAGAGGCCGCCGTTAAGCAGGAATTTGTGGATTTCCTTGGCGATGGTCGCTTCGGAGCCTTTGTGCATGGTGCTGTAATAATTTTTCCAGTCGCCCATCACGCCGATGCGCTGGAATTCTGAATTCTGCACATCCACCCAGCCTTGGGCGAAGGCGCGGCATTCGGCGCGGAAGGCAACGCTGTCTTCCGCGTTTTTCTTTTTGCCTTCGGCGCGGTATTTTTCCTCGATCTTCCATTCGATGGGCAGGCCGTGGCAATCCCAGCCGGGGACGAGCAGGCTGTCGCGGCCGGTCATTTGCTGGCTGCGGCTGACCAAATCTTTCAAGGTTTTCGACAGCAGGTGGCCCAAGTGAATGTGACCGTTCGCGAACGGAGGGCCAAAGTGGAGAATGAACTTTTCACGGCCGGCGGATTCTTTGCGCTGGCGGGCATACAAATCCATCGCGGCCCAGCGTTTCTGAATTTCGGGTTCCTTCTGCGCCAAACCGGCGCGGCGGGGGAAATCGGTCTTCGGGAGGTGGATGGTGGTGCCGTAATCGAGCGTCATGACTGTCCTCAAATGAATTCAGGCCATAAAATGCCTGAATATGGTTTTCGGGTCTATTCAAAGATTGGGGATATTTTTCGTAACCGCGGCGAAACCGGTTTAACGGCTTAGCGGCAGTCCTGCGTGGTGCAGGAAGAACGATCAAGGCTATAAGGCTCGCCCTGCAGAGCCGACCTAATTCGCGCGGATATAAGCTCGGCTGCGGCACGCTGGTCGCTGCTGCTGGATGCCACAACCGTGCGCGCCTGCGGCGCATCCGCAAAGGCGGGCGCAGCGAGGAGGAACAGGGTAATGGCAACAGCGTATTTCATCAGGACACTTAAGCACAGGTTTGCGATGGCTGGGAGAATAAACGGCTATTTTATTTATGTCAATAAGCCAAATATAATCTAATCATTTCAATCTTCTAACATTTCTTATTTGAGGCGTTTTACGCCAATCGCCTCGCGCACATCAGACAGGGTGTTGCGAGCGACCTTGCGGGCGCGGTCCGCCCCCTCCTCCAGCACGGCGTCGAGCTTCGGCAGGTCCGCCATATAGCTCTGGTAGATTTGGGAGGGTTTTTCGAGTGATTTTTCCACCGCTTCCGCCAGCAGCTTCTTCGCATCGCCATAGCCCATCTGGCCACCCGTGAAGGCGTCGTGCATGGCCTGGCGCTCGGCATCAGCCGCGAAATAGGCATAGAGTTTATAAATCGTGCTGTCGGCGGGGTCTTTCGCCTCGTTCGGCAGCTTGGAGTCGGTGATTATCTTCATGATGAGCTTCTGGCGCGCCTTCGCGTCGGCGAACAGCGGCACATGATTGTTGTAGCTTTTGCTCATCTTGCGGCCATCAAGCCCCGGCACGGTGGCGCTTTGCGCCTGAATAAGGCCGGTCGGCGGCACCAGCACGGATTTATAAGCATTGTTGAAATAGCCCGCCATGTCGCGCGCGAATTCAATGTGCTGCGTCTGGTCATGCCCCACGGGCACAAGGTCTGCCCGCATGGAAAGAATATCCGCCGCCATCAGCAGCGGGTAGGTATAAAGCCCCATGTTGACGTTCAAATCCGCATCATTGCCATCGGCTTTATTGCGGTCAACGGAGGCTTTGTAGGCATGCGAGCGGTCCATCAACCCCTTCGGCGTGACGGCGCATAGAATGGTCGTCAGCTCCATTATTTCAGGAATATCCGACTGGCGGTAAAAAATGGTGCGCGCGGGGTCAAGCCCCAGGGCGAGCCAGCAGGCCGCAACTTCATACGTATCGCGCTTCAGCGCCACAGCATCATGCACGCTGTTGAGGGCGTGATAGTCGGCGATGAACAGGAATGATTTTTCTTCCTGCGCCGCTTTTTCAAGCGCGGGGCGGATGGCGCCGATGTAGTTGCCAAGGTGGGGCATGCCCGTTGCCTGCACGCCTGTCAGAACCGTTTTACCCGCCATGTGCCGTTGTCCTTTTATCTTGTAGGGAATCTATCTGTGGCGGAATATATAGCATGTGCGGACGTTATAAACAAACCGGCGCTTTGGCCGAATTGAAGCGGATTTTGGGGCTGGACGGCGGCTTTGATGTTGAAACCGACATCATCGCCCCCGGCATGCTGGCCCCTGTTATTCGTGGCGGCGCCATTGCCACCTTGCGCTGGGGCTTTGTGCCCGGCTGGTCGCGTGAAGACATTGGCACCAAAATCATCAATGCCCGGTCGGAAAGCTGCGCTGAAAAACCATCCTTCCGGCAGGCCTTCATGCGGCAGCGCTGCGCCATTCCCGCCAACGGCTTTTTTGAATGGGACCGCAGCGTAAAACCCAGCCAGCCCTACGATATTCACTTTGAAAATGATGCGCCCTTCGCCTTCGGCGGCCTGTGGGACCGCTGGCAAAACCCCGCCACCGGCGAAGCGGTTGAAAGTTTTGCTATTGTCACAAGGGCCGCCACGCCGGAAATTGCCGGTGTGCATGACCGCATGCCGGTCATTCTGCGCACCCGCGGGGCCTTGAACCGCTGGCTGTCGGCGGAAACGGCGTTGCCCGTGCTTTCCGCCCTTATCGCCGCCCCGCCGGAGGGGCTGTTGCTTGCGCCCTGCGCGCCGTTAAGGGCGGCAGCGGGACATGATTTACCAGAACCCGATAATCAACTTGCGTTGTTCTAAAAATCTTCCCATAAAGTTTTGACTCTCGGGGAATCAGGCGTTAGTCTTTGCGCCATCACCCCCTCTGTAATTTATTTTTTCGAAAGGCTCACCCCATGGGTATGAAAGACTGGCTGGATAAGATCAAGAAAACCGCGGATGAGCGCCACCACGAAGAAACCGACCCCGCAAAAATCCGCGCCGCAAAAAAGGCCGCGAACGAGCGCACGATGAAACGCACCGCGAAAGCGATTGAGCTGGCGCAAAAAGGCCTCAAAACCTACAACAACGTTTCCAAAAAAGTCGGCGACATTACCGATGCCGTGACCGACAAAGCCGCTGAAATTGCCGAAAGTGCAAAGCCGGTTGCCGAAAAAATCGACCATGCCGCCAGCAAAGTCGGCGAAGTTGCCAACGGTGCCTTCAAGGCCGTGAAAAATACGGTTGTTGACGGCGCGGAAGCCGCCGGCGACAAGCTGGGCGAAGTACAGAAAGAAAACGCGAAGAAACCCTCGACAGGTTCCAGCCTGCTCGACTTCATCGCCCCCGCCGTGCCGGAAACGGACGCGACGAAGCCGAAACAGGAAGCGCCGAAAAAAGACGCGCCCAAACCGCCGCAGCCGTAATCCACGTTAAGCAACCGCGCACAAAACATAAAAAAACCGGCGGCCCTTTAAACGGCCGCCGGTTTTTTCATGCGCTTTGCGATATTCACGACGCCCGGCTTCATGTCGCGACGCAGCAAGGTCTATGAAAAAACAAGCTTTCTTTACAGGGACATATGAAGGTGTTACGGTTTTTTTGCATTCAAAAATAAGACGACAAAAAACGGCAACCGGTTGGTGTGTTCAACGGCCTCCGCTGGGGGCGTGGAAACAGTTTCTTCTAACGAAAAGAGAGTCCGAACAATGTCCGACGCAAACGCCCAAGGCCGCAAAGAATACCCCTGGAGCAAGAAGTATCCCGTCGACATTCACTGGGACATGGATATCCCGACCGGCAGCATGGTCGACATGTTCGATGAATCCGTGAAGAAAAACGCCGACAAGCCCGCGCTCAGCTTCATGGGCAAAACGCTCACCTACAAGGAAATGGGCGAAATGGTGGACAAGTTCGCCAAGAGCCTGCAGGACCAGGGCATCGGCCCCGGCAAGCACGTGGGGCTGTGCCTGCCGAACTCGCCGTTCTATCCCATCGCCTACTTCGGCATCTTGAAAGCGGGCGCGACCGTCGTCAACTTCAACCCGCTCTATGCCGAGCAGGAAATGCGCCACCAGATCAACGATTCCAAGTGCGACACCATGGTGTCCATCAACGTGCGCCAGGTGCAGCCGAAGGTGGATAAAATGCTGGATGGCTCGACCTGCTTGAAGAAAATTATCGTCTGCGACCTTGCGGAAGCGCTGCCGCCGGCCAAAAAAATTGCCTATCGCGCCATCAACCGCGTGAAAGGTGTTTTCGGCAAGTCTGATACCGTGAAGGTGGAAGACAACGAAAAGCACATCCCCTTCGCCAAAATGATGAAGGCAAAGGGCGCGCCGAAAAAAGTCGACATCAAGCCGGATGATCTGGCCGTGCTGCAATATACCGGCGGCACCACCGGCGTTCCGAAGGCTGCGATGCTGAGCCATGGCAACCTCACCGCCAACATGAACCAGGCAACCTTGTGGTTCGCGAGCGGCGCCGGCAAGTCCGACAAGCAGGATAAAATGTTTGCCGTGCTGCCGTTCTTTCACGTGTTTTCCATGACCGTGCAGATGAACCTGGCCTTCAAGCTCGGCGCGGAACTGACGATGCTGCCGAAGTTCGTCGCCGAAGACACGCTGAAGCTGATCGACAAGGAAAAGCCCACCATGTTCGCGGGCGTGCCGACGCTGTACAAGGCGCTGATGGACCACAAGGACTTCAAGAAATACGACATGTCGTCGCTGAAAGTCTGCCTGTCCGGCGGCGCGGGCCTGCCGGAAACGACGGCGCAGCGCTGGACGCAGCTGACGGGCAAGGAAATCACCGAAGGTTACGGCCTTTCCGAGACCTCGCCCATCGTCACTGCCAACCCGGTGCATGGCGACAAAAAAACCAACTCGATTGGCATGCCGCTGCCGAAGACGGAAGTGCGCATCGTCAACCTCGAATTCCCGGACCGCGAATGCCCCATCCGCATGGAAGGCGAAATCTGCCTGCGTGGCCCGCAGGTGATGAAGTCCTACTGGAACAACAAGGAAGAAACCGACAAGGTGCTGGATAAAGACGGCTTCTTCCACACCGGCGACGTCGGCTACATGGATGAAGAAGGTTATATCTTCATCGTCGACCGCATCAAGGACATGATCAACGCCTCCGGCCTCAAAGTCTTTCCGCGCAAGGTCGAGGAAGCGATCATGCAGCACCCCGGCGTTTCCGAGACCATCGTTGCCGGCGTGAAAGACGACTACCGCGGCGAGAACGTGAAGGCTTACATCGTCTTCAAGCCGGGGCAGGAAGTGAGCGAAGCCGAGATGACCAAGTTCCTGCGCGACAAGGTCGCTTCCTACGAAATGCCCAAACTGTTCGAGTTCCGCGACAGCCTGCCGAAAACCATGATCGGCAAGCCCGACCGCAAAGCGCTGAAGGCCGAGGAGGCTGCACGCGACGCATCCGGAAAAAAGGCCCCGCCGGCGCCTAAACCGCCGGGGATGTAAAAAATTTAAAAGCACTTTTTAATTCAAAGGGCGGCCTATGGAGTTCTTCGCGGATGTGTTCTGGCTCGCAATTGCGGGCATTGCAATCTATTGGTTCTTCGGCCGCAAGGAAAAGCGCGACCGCATTGCCATCCTCGAAGAAGACATGGCGGCGCTTAAAAACCGCCTGAACGACCTGACCACCTACGTCGCCCGCCTTGCGGATGCACAGGTGAAAGTGGTCGAAAAACCGCTGACACACACCGCCGCGCCGGAAGCGCCGGTTGCGAGCGGTGCCGCGAACCCCGTTGCGAATGCAGCCACGACAGCCATTCCGCCCGCAAGCCCGCTGCCTCCCGCAAGCTCGCTACCGCACGCGCCGGCCATTCCCAAAAGCTCCGTCCCCCTGTCGTCGCCCGCGGCAGGTGACGACATGCTGTGGGAAGATGAAAACCCGGCCAAAGCCCGCCATGCCACAGCGACAGCCCCAACGGCAAGCGTCACCGCGCCTGCCGGCTATACGCCCAAGCACCCCGCCTTCACCAAAGAACAAAGCGACCAGGGCTTTGAATTCCAGTTCGGCAAGAAGCTGCCGGTCTGGATTGGCGGCATCGCCCTTGCCCTTGCCGGTTTCTACCTTGTCAAATACACCATTGAAAAAGGCTTGCTGACGCAGGAAGTCCGCATATTCCTCGGCACGGCCTTTGGCTTCGCGCTGGCCCTTGCGGGCCGCTACATTCGCGTCAGCAAGCCTGATATGGCAGATGGCAAGCGCATTGCGCAGGCCCTCACCGGCGCTGCCATTGCCGACCTTTATGCCACCAGCTATGCCGCCGTTTCCGTGTGGCACGTGGTTTCGCCCGCCGCAGGTTTTGTGTGCCTTGCATTGGTCACCGTTTTTGCCGTCATCCTGTCGCTGCGCCATGGCATGCCTATTGCCATTCTGGGCCTTGCGGGCGGGTTCCTCACCCCCGTGATGGTCACGACCGATCACCCGAGTGCGGTATCGCTGTTCATTTACCTCTACTTCCTGATCGCCGGGTTCTTTGCGCTGGTGCGCAACCAGGGCTGGTGGGTGCTGGCCATCCCGGTCACGCTGCTCGGCTTCTTCTGGGTGCCGGTATGGATTTTCGGCGGCCATTTCGCGGCGGATGACGGCATTTGCCTTGGCCTGTTTATTCTGGCTGTCAGCGCCACCATCGCAGCGCAGGCGCGCGAGCGTGAGGGGCAGGACGCTGAAGCCGCAACCGCCACCAATAACACCGGCAAGGTTGCAGGCGTCGTCGGCATCGGCATGATGGCCTTTGTCATGCAGCAAAGCGACTTTGGCCTGCCGCAATGGGCCATGTACGCGCTGCTGGGCCTTGGCGGCATGGTCATGGCCTACTTCCGCCCCGCGCAATACAAAAACATTCCGCAACTGTCGCTTGGCGTGACGCTGCTGATGCTGGCGTTGTGGCAGCACCATACGCCTGCCGCCTTTGCGGGCATGCTGCTGGCCTTCACGGCAATTTATGTGGGCGGCGCCCTTGCGTTTTACAGCCTGACGCGCAGCTTTTACTGGGCGGGCATGCTTTCCGCCGCCGCCCTTGCCTTCTACGGCCTGGGCTATGCCGTGCTGCGCACCGATGTATACGGCCTGACCAATACCAGCGCGGCGGACGGCCTGCACCTTTGGGGCGCGCTGGCGACAATCATCGCCTTGTGCTTTGCGGCGCTGACCGGCGGCGTTTACCGCAGCTTCACCGGCGATGAAAAGCTGAAAGACAAACTGCTGGCGCTGTTCTGCCTGGTGTCGACCGGGTTTGTTTCCATCGCCCTGCTGATTGAAGTGCATCAGCAATTCATGCCCATCGCCTTTGCGGCGGAAACGCTGGCGGCGTGCTGGATTTACAATCGCCTTGGCATTCCGGCGCTGCGCCGCATCATCGGCCTGTTGCTGGCGGCTGTTGGCTTCTTCATGGTGCCGCAATTGATGCTGCTGGGCGCGGTTGCGCTGAACAGCCTGTTTGGCGAAGCGCTGAACCACAACTTTGACATGCCCGCGCTGATCACGCAGCCCATGCTGCACCTTGGTGTGCCGCTGGCGCTGCTGGGCTATGGCAGCTACCTTGTGCGCCAGCGCGCCGACGGCAAAATTGCCGAGGCGCTTGAAACCGCGGTTGTCGCCTTTGGCGCGCTGCTGGCCTATTACACAGCCCGCCGCCTGTTCAACGTGCCCGAAGACGTGCTGTTCCGCAAAGCAGGCTTCTTCGAGCGCGGGGTGATCACCAACGTCTTTTTCGCAGGCGGCATGCTGGCGGTTTATGCCGGCCGCCACTACGCGCGCCGCGCCTTTGTCACGGCAGGCACGGTGGTTTTCTGCATGGCACTGTTCCGTGTCTTCTTCTTTGATGTCCTGACGCAGAACCCCTTATGGTCGGGGCAGCCGGTGGGGGATGCCCCGCTCATCAACAGCCTGCTGCTGGCCTATGGCGCACCGCTGTTCTGGCTATGGCTGGAAGCAAAACCGCCCCTGCGCGTGCTGGCGCCCGTGCCGGGTTTAAAGGCGGGCGCGGCTTTCATACTGGTCTTCCTGCTGGTGAACCTGAACGTGCGCCAGCTGTTCCACGGCAGCGACCTTCATGCCGGCAGCGCCTCGAATGCTGAAACCTACAGCTATTCCGCCGCCTGGCTGCTGCTGGGCCTTGTGATGCTGGTGGCCGGCACGGTTGAAAAATCCAAGCAGATGCGCATTGCGGCGCTGATCTTGACAACCGCCGCCGTCGGCAAGGTCTTCCTGTACGATGCGCGGGAACTGGAAGGGCTGTTCCGCGTCTTTTCGTTCATGGGCCTTGGTATCTGCATGATGGGCTTGAGCTGGTTCTACACGCGTTTTGTTGTTATCGAGAAGGACACCGGAAATGGAAGCGAAACCAAATAAACAGACCGCCGCCCGCAAGGCTGCGCCCTATGCCCTCGCCGCGTTTGACTTGGCGCGGGACAGCATGTCCATTCCCGACTGGCAGGAGAAGCTGGAGATTTTATCCGAAGTCATCAAGCTGCCGGACCTTGAGCGTATTTTGCGCGACCCGCGCCTGTCGCCGGAAGATCTGGTAAAAATCATGCAGCCCGTATGCGAAAAAATCGGCATGAACGAGGAACAGCACGCCTTCGTCAACATCCTGATCGAGGAAAAAAGCCTGTCGCTGGCCCCGTGGGTTTTTGACGGCTACGTGAAGGAGCGCAAGAAGTTTGAAGGCATTACCGATGTCACCATCATTTCCGCCTTTGAATTGACGCCGCAACAGGTAGACCGCCTGTCATCATCCATCTCCAAAAAATTCAACATCAAGGCGGAGCCGCAATTGAAGGTCGACCCTGAGTTGATTGGCGGCGTGAAAATCATCGTCGGCGATACGGTCATCGACCAGTCGGTGAAGGGCAGCCTTGAGCGCATGAAGCGCCACCTTGGCAACAACAACCCGCCGCCGCCCGCAGCATAGGTTTTAACTTCCTTAAGACTTGCGGAGCCGCAACCGCCGTTTTGACGGCGGGCGCAGGCCTGTTTTTGACAGCAGCACCGCAATTGCCCGCGTTGAATCAAACTGCGACAGCACGATGGACACGATGGCAAGGATGGGAATGCCAAGGAACATACCCGGGATGCCCCAGATCATGCCCCACATGACAAGGTTTGAAATGATGACAATGGGGCTGAGGTTCAGGTTATTGCCCATCAAATACGGATCCAGCACATGGCCGAGCATGGCATGGGAGGTGCAAAGCACGCCCAGCACCATCAGCGCATGCCCAACATCCGGAAACTGGATGAGCGCAATCAGGAACGGCATGAAAATAGCCACAAAAGACCCGGCATAAGGGATAAAGTGCAAGAAGAAGGCCATTGCGCCCCAGAACGCCGCAAAGTCAACGCCGAAGGCGGTCAGAATGGCGAAGGTCAGCGTTGAATCCACAAGACTGACAAAAGCCTTCACGCCGATGTACCGCTGAATTTTAATATCCACTGCGGCCATCACCTCACGCACCTTCCGCAACGTATCCTTGTTGGTCACCATGCCGCGGAGCTTGGTTTCAAAATAACGCTGTTCATACAGCAGGAAGCCGACATACACGACAACGAAAAGCGTGTTCCTGGCCATGCCGGTCAGGAAAATCGCCGCGCCCTGGATGAACTTGGCGATGTTGACGTAGTTGCTGGAAAGGTCTGCCAGCAACTCGCCCGTTTGCGGCATGTTTTCAAGCTTCAGCAATTTTGCGACCGAGGTGATGATGCGCGTGAAGCTTTCCTGATAGCGCGGCGCGGCTTCCATGAGCGCGCCGATGTTATCGCTGACGAGCGCATAAAACAGCGTCATCACGCCGCAGATGGCCGCGATAGCGGCAACAAAACGCCAGAAGCGCGGCAGCCGCTGCCCCAGCCGCACCATGCCGATAAACCGCACCAGCGCGTTGATGAGGTACCAGACGAAAAACGCCACCACCAGCGGAATAAGAATGGGCGCCGCCACCTTGGCCGTGTACATGACAAGAAAGACGACGATAAACGGCGGACCGACACGCGTAAAAAACGGCGCGCGTGCGGGGGCTGTCATAGCTGGTCTTTCTTGCCGGGTTTATCCAGCACGCCGGTTTTGGAGAGCAGGATGGCGAAAGGACGCGTTGCCTCAAACTGCGACATGGTGATGACCAGGATGGCAAGGATGGGAATGGCAAGGAACATGCCCGGCACGCCCCATATCATCTCCCACATCGCAAGCGACAGGATAATGGCGATGGGGCTGAGGTTCATGGTATCGCCCAGCAGGCGCGGGTCAAGGATATGGCCGATCAGCATCAGCACCACGCTCAGCAGCGCGCCGATGGTAAAGAAGGTCGTCACATCCCCCACATGCACCAGCGCCATAAGCGACGGCAGCGCAATGGCGGCAAAAGTGCCCACATAGGGAATGAAGTGCAGGAAGAACGCCATCAACCCCCAGAAGGCCGCGAAGGGTTCATTGAAGAACGACAGGATGATATACGTGGCAATGCCCGCAAGGCTGCTGATGATGGTCTTGACAGCGATATAGCGCTGAATTTTGATGTCGATGTTGCGCAGGATATGGCGGATTTTATCTTCCAGCCTGTGGTCCTCGATCATTTCGACCAGTTTGCGGTTGAAGTACTTTTGTTCGTACAGCAGAAAGCCGGTGAAAAACAGCACCTCCACCGTTTTGCCCGCGATGCCGGTGAAGAAACCGGCAAGGTATTTCAAAATGCTGGCAAGGTCGATGTGCTGGACAATTTCGGGAATGGTGGGGATATGGTCAAGCCCCAGCAGCGCCATCACCTTCGGCTTCATGGTTTCAAAGTTTGCCTGGTACACGGGCGCGGCCGCCGCGACTTTTGACACGTTATCGCGGATCAATTCAAAAATTGCCCACATGCCAAGCAGCAGCACGCCGATGGACAGCAGGAAGCAAAGGAATCGCGGCACATGCACTCCGTAGCGGGAAAGCGAGCCGATACCGCGCGCCATGGCGTTGATGAGATACCAGATGAAAACCGCCATCACCAGCGGCACCATAATGTTGGCGGCAAGGCTGATGATGTAGACGACAAGAAAGATAACAATAAATCCAAGGGCATAGCCGGAAGCAACCACAGGCGTTGCCGGTTTCGCTTTTGGTGTCGTCATGTCAGGTATCCCCCAAAAATAATCACTTTGTTGACTTTAGAACAAGAGCGACTACTGTCAATCATTACAACGCGACATGCCATGCGGGAGAGACCTATCTTCTCCAAGGCGCCGAAGGAGCAACCACCCCGGAAACTCTCAGGCAAAAGGACCGCACGGCATGGTGCCTGATATAGGCGCCAACGCAACTCTGGAAAGTGGCAAAGCCACGCCAAAGGAGCAAGTACCTGAAAAGGTACGGAATCTCTAAGGTAAAGAAGACAGAGTGGGGCAAGTTCTTATCTTTTATGAAAAAGGAACCTGCCTTGGAATCCGCCTCCCCCAAACAAGAAACCTTGTTGAAGACCCCGTTATGGGCACTGCACACACGCCTCGGCGCCCGCATGGTGCCGTTTGCCGGCTATGACATGCCCGTACAATATAATGACATGGGCGTTTTGAAAGAACACGTCCACACCCGCACGGCTGCCGGGTTGTTTGATGTCTCGCACATGGGGCAGGCCGTTCTGTCCAGCCCGACGATGGACCCCGCAACCGCGCTCGAGCGTATTGTGCCGGGTGACATTCGCGGCCTTGCCGTTGGCAAAATGCGCTACACCGTGCTGCTCAACGACAACGGCGGCATTATTGACGACCTTATGGTTACGCGCTGGGATGAAAACACCCTGCTGCTGGTCGTCAACGCCGCCTGCAAAGATAACGACTTTGCCTATATCCAAAAGAAAATCGGCGCCGTCACGAAACTTGAATATCTGGCGGACCGCGCTTTGCTTGCGCTGCAGGGGCCGAAGGCGGAGCAGGTTGCCAGCATCTTCTTCCCCGCCGTCATGGAATTGAAGTTCATGGACGCGCTGAAGGCGGAATATAAGGGCCACGAATTTTTTGTTTCCCGCTCCGGCTACACCGGCGAAGACGGCTTTGAAATTTCCGTGCCCAACAGCTTTGCCGCCGAATTCGCGGAAGAACTGCTGCAGGAACAGGAAGTAAAATTCATCGGCCTTGGCGCGCGGGATTCGCTGCGGCTTGAAGCCGGGCTTTGCCTTTACGGCCACGACATTGATGAAAATTCGACGCCGGTTGACGCCAACCTGAAATGGACGATCCCGAAGCGCCGCCGCGAAGAAGCAAACTTCCCCGGCGCGGACAAAATTCTGGGCCAGCTACAGGGCGGCACTTATATTCTGCGCGTCGGCATCAAGCCGGAAGGCAAGGCGCCCATCCGCGAGAATACAGAGCTTTACGTCGGCGATAAAAAAGTCGGCGTGATCACCAGCGGCGGCTTCGGCCCCACGTTCGACGGCCCCGTTGCCATGGGCTACGTCAACAGCGACTCCGCCAAAACCGGCACGAAACTGAACGCCATGCTGCGCGGCACGCCGCGCCCCGTGGAAGTAGTGACCCTGCCGTTCGTCAAGCACAACTACAAAAAAGATTGAGGGAAGAAAAAACCATGAGCAAAACCTATTTCAGCGAAGACCACGAATACGTGAAGGTTGACGGCGGCATCGCCACGGTCGGCATTTCAGACTACGCGCAAAAAGCGCTGGGCGACGTCGTTTACGTCGAGCTGCCCAAAGTGGGCGCGAAGCTTGCCAAGGGCGGCCAGGCCGGCGTTGTTGAATCCGTGAAATCCGCCAGCGAAGTTTATTCGCCGGTGACGGGCGAAGTGACGGAAGTCAACGCCGCCCTTTCCGCTGACCCCGCCATCGTCAACAGCGACCCCATGGGCGCTGCATGGTTCTACAAAATCAAGCTTGCCGATGAAGGCGAGCTTGCCGGCCTTAAAGACGAAAGCAGCTACAGTGAATACATTAAAGGACTTTAAGCGCATGTCCCCCGCTTCGACCCCCAGCATCATCGACCTCGAGCAGCGCGATGATTTCATCCGCCGTCACATCGGCCCCAGCGCTGCGGATATTGCCGCCATGCTGCGTACCGTCGGCGCATCCTCCCTTGACGACCTGACGGCCAAAGCCGTACCGGCCGCCATCCTTGAAAAATCCGCCCCCGTGATCGGCGACCCGATGACGGAGAACGAGGCGCTTGATAAGCTGATGGGTATGGCGAAGCAGAACAAGCTTTTCCGCTCCCTTATCGGCACCGGCTATTACGATACGCTGACGCCGAACGTGATTTTGCGCAACGTGCTGCAAAACCCCGGCTGGTACACTGCCTATACGCCCTACCAGCCCGAAATCAGCCAGGGCCGCCTTGAAGCGCTTATCAACTTCCAGCAGATGGTCATGGATTTGACCGCCATGCCCCTTGCCAACGCCTCTATGCTTGATGAAGGCACGGCGGCGGCGGAAGCGATGACCCTCGCCAAACGCGTCGGCACTTCCACCAGCAATACCGTTCTGGTGAGTGATGATTTGCACCCGCAAACCATCGCCGTCATTGAAACGCGCGCAAAACCGCTCAACATCGACGTCGTCATCGGCAAGGCCGAAGAACTTGTTGAAAAAGACGGCTTTGCCATCATCCTGCAATACCCCGGCACCAGCGGCATGGTTTCCGACTTCGGCAAGCTGGCTGAAAAAGCGAAAGCCAAAAACACCGTCGTCGCGGTTGCGACCGACCTTCTGGCCCTGACGCTTTTGAAAGCGCCCGGCGAATGGGGCGCGGATATCGTCTTCGGTTCGGCGCAGCGCTTTGGCGTGCCGCTGGGCTACGGCGGCCCGCACGCGGCGTTTTTTGCCGTGCAGGACAACTTCAAGCGCTCCACGCCCGGCCGAATCGTGGGCGTGTCGATTGATTCCAAGGGCAAGGCCGCCTACCGCCTTGCGCTGCAAACGCGCGAACAGCACATCCGCCGCGAAAAAGCGACCAGCAACATCTGCACTGCGCAGGTTTTGCTCGCCAACATCGCGAGCTTTTATGCCGTGTATCACGGCCCCGAGGGCCTCAAGACCATCGCGACCCGCGTCCATCGCCTTACGGCGGTGCTGGCGGCTGGCCTGCAAAAGCTCGGCTTCACTGTTGAAAACGAATTCGCCTTCGATACGCTGACCGTCAATGCGGGCCAGCATTCGCAGGAGATTCTCGACCGTGCGCATGCGCAGGAAATCAACCTCCGCGATTTCGGCAACGGCTCCCTCGGCATCTCACTCGATGAAAAATCGACGCGGGAGGAAGTGTTCACGCTGTGGCAGGTCTTCTCCGGCAAGGCGGCCTTCGGCTTCAGCGTCGAGGCGCTTGACGGCAGCACGGCTGACCGCCTGCCGCAGAACCTCCGCCGCACGTCCGAATACCTGACGCACCCGACGTTCCATCTCTATCGCTCCGAAACCGACATGCTGCGTTATCTTCGGCATCTGGAACACAAGGACATCGCGCTCAACCGCTCGATGATCCCGCTCGGTTCCTGCACGATGAAGCTGAACGCGACGGCAGAAATGATTCCCGTCACCTGGCCTGAATTCGGCAACATGCACCCCTTCGCGCCGCTCGACCAGGCGGAAGGCTACCGCCTGATGCTGAAAGACCTTGAGGCGAAACTTTGCAGCCTGACCGGCTTTGCCGCCGTCACGCTGCAGCCGAACGCAGGGTCGCAAGGCGAATACGCCGGGCTTCTCGTCATCCGCGCGTACCACGAAAGCCGCAATGAGGCACACCGCACTGTCTGCCTTATCCCCGCATCGGCGCACGGCACCAACCCTGCCAGCGCCGTCATGGCAGGCATGGAAGTTGTGATTGTCGCCTGCGATGATAACGGCAACGTCGATGTCGCCGACCTGAAGGCGAAGGCCGCCCAGCACAAAGACAAGCTCTGCGCGCTGATGGTCACCTACCCGTCTACGCACGGTGTGTTCGAGGAAGAAATCCGCGAAATCTGCAAGGTCATTCACGACAATGGCGGGCAGGTTTACATGGATGGCGCGAACTTCAACGCGCTCGTCGGCCTTGCCTGCCCCGGCAAGTTCGGCGCGGACGTGATGCACATGAACCTGCATAAAACCTTCTGCATTCCGCATGGCGGCGGCGGCCCCGGCATGGGCCCCATCGGCGTCGGCGCGCACCTTGCCCCCTTCCTGCCCGCGCACCCCTTGGTGACGGGCGTGGGCGGCGAAGATGCCATCGGCCCCGTTTCGGCGGCGCCTTGGGGCTCGGCCTCCATCCTGCCGATCTCGTGGGTATATATTTCGCTGATGGGCACGGAAGGCCTTAAGAAAGCAACGCAGGTTGCCATTTTAAACGCCAACTACATCGCCAAAAAGCTGGAGAAGCATTACACCACGCTCTACAAAGGCAAGAACGGCTATGTGGCGCACGAGTGCATTCTGGATACGCGCGGCTTCAAGCAGTCCGGCAACATCAGCGTCGACGATATCGCGAAACGCTTGATGGACTTCGGCTTCCACGCGCCCACCATGTCCTTCCCCGTTCCCGGCACGCTCATGATCGAGCCCACGGAAAGCGAAGGCAAGGCGGAGCTGGATAGGTTCATCGAGGCGCTCACCGTCATCCGCCATGAAATCACCAAGGTGGAAAAAGCGGAATGGCCGCAAGGCAACAACCCGCTGCAACTGGCACCGCACACGCTGGCGGATCTGACGGCGGAGAAATGGGATCGCCCCTATGCCCGCCACGACGGCGCCTTCCCGGCGGCGCACCTGGTTGCCGACAAGTACTGGCCGCCCGTCAACCGCATCGACCATGCGGCCGGCGACCGGAACCTTGTCTGCTCCTGCCCGCCGCTGGAAAGCTACATGGAAGAAGCTGCGGAATAAGTTCCAGCGTCGTCCAAAAATAATCCTCTTTTCGCTTTCATGGCGGCCGGTGTAAACTGGCCGCCATGAAATTATCCGGCATACTCCCCGTTTTCGCGCTGCTTTTGACCGCCCTTACGGCGGGCATACCGGCCTATGCGCAGCAGCAAACCACTGCCCAGCCGGCGACGGTGCAGCCCAATACCCTCAAAATCATCGACGAGCCGGAACCGACTAGGCCGCCCGCGCCGGATGCCAAGGGCGATGACACCACCGTTGCCACCCCCGCCAACCCGCAGCCGGGCGCGCAGCTTGCGCCCAAAAAGGTCGAGGAACCGACCCTGCAGGACCAGCTGACGCAAAAGCTGCAGACGGTGAAGGAACACCACTTCCTCACCTTCAATTCCGAAAACGACATGTACGGCGGCGGCACCGACCAGAACTACACCAACGGCGCGCGCATTACGTATTTTGACCTTGGCGCGCAGCCGCCCGCGTTTTTCAACGCCGTCGACAAGCTGGTGCCGACCTTCAGCATCAACAAAACCACCAGCATTTACTATACGCTGGGCCATAACCTTTATACGCCCAAAGACATCACCCGCGTCACGCAGGACCCGAACGACCGCCCGTGGGCCGCGTTCCTCTATACGTCCGCCGGCCTGATGAGCGTAACGAAGAACCATATTGATGAAGTCGAAGCGACCTTAGGCGTTATCGGCCCCGCCGCGCTGGGGCGCCAGGTGCAGACCTTCGTGCATGAAAACATTTCAGATTCGCCAACCCCGCGCGGCTGGGGCAACCAGCTCAGCAACGAGCCGGGCTTAATGCTGTCATGGCAGCGCCGCTGGCCCGAGCGCTACGGGTTTGATGCCATGGGCCTGTCGACAGGGGTGGAGCCGCACTTTGGCGTCACGCTGGGCAACATTTATACCTATGCCAACGCAGGCCTTTCCCTGCGGCTCAGCCCCTATGAAGGCCGCTGGCAGGACGACCCCATTCGCGTGCGCCCCGCCATGCCCGGCACCGGCGCGTTTATTGTGCCGGAAGATAAATTCGCCTGGCACCTGTTTGGCGGCATTGAAGGCCGTGCCATTGCCCGCAACATCTTCCTGGATGGCAATACGTTTGAGGATAGCTATAGCGTGGACAAGCGCCCGCTGGTCATGGACCTTAACGCCGGCGTTGCCTTCACTTACAGCAAGTACCGCCTTAGCTACGCCATCGTCTATCGCACCAAGGAATTTGACACGCAGGATGATCCGTCCGTCTTCGGTACCGTCAGCCTGGGCATCCGGTATTAATATCCTTTAATAACAATCTGCTGGCTATTTTCAGCGATTTTGAACGGGTTTGCATTATCTCGTTGACATGATCGTGTTTTTTATTTACCATATTCACTCATTCGGGGATTATCGGTAATGCTTGCCGATAGGGTTTTTTCTTTATAGAAGATGCGTATGTCGCACAAAAAAGAATTCAATGCCTTTAGCCGCCCGCCGCTGGAAAGCGCGAAGGAAGCGCGCGCGCTGTTGCTCTCCGCCCGCGCCGCGCTGTTTGAAATGAAGCGCGAACTGGCGGATTCCAAATCGCACATCAAAACCGTCATGAACTGGGACGGCGACGTGAACGATGCCGCCGCCGTAAAGCTGGCCAAGGCCGATTACACCAACCGCCTGAAGACCCATGTGATTGACAGTGCCGACCAGCCCGCCACCGCCGCGCTGATGAAACGCATGTACAGCCTGTACGAGCGCATGTTCCCCATCGAGGACGAGCGCGAGGACTTGAACAAGCTGCTGCGCGTATTGAAAGACAACAACGACCCCGCAAAACAATCCGAAGGCGCGCCGTTCCGCCAGCAGTGGATTGTGGTTGAAGATGAAAAAGGCGACGTTGTGGCCGCCCGCTATATTTCAACCTTCAGCGCCGCGCAGGACGCCGAGGTGCAAGCTTCCGTGCATGGCACGCAGCACCTGACCTATAGCTTCGTTGACCCCAAGCACCGCTCCTTCGGCCTTGGCGACCACACCATGAAAGTGGCGGAAGATGAAGGCCGCAAATTTATCGCCGGCACTTTTGGCAATGCCCTTACGCCTGAAAACGTCAACCTGCTGCAATTCTGCGAGCAGAACGCCCCGCTGCGCATGACGCCGCAGGCGCTGCTGGAAGACACGCGCGGCGCAAAGACCGACCAGTTCTGGCGCCGCGATTACTACGAGAAAATGGGCTTCCGCGAAATTCAGCACAACTACACGCAGGTTCCCCTGCGCGCAGATGGCGAAAGCGTCGACTTCCTCGACCTGCTCGTGCGCAGCCGCCCGGATGCTGACAGCACGGCTGATAAAACCAAAGGCCTTTCCAGCATTGCCGCGAATACGGTTTCCTTCCACATCTACAATACCTCCAAGCGCTCCTTCGCCGCAGGCCAGTACGATGTGGACAGCCACCCCGAATGGCAAAAACAGTCGCAGGACCTTGCCGCCAAAACGCAGCTGACCGTGCGCCCGCGCCTTGACTTCAACGCCATGAAGGATGTGGTCTGGAACAACATCGAAAAGCACGTCAACAGCGACACCTTCAACCCCGCCGAATTCCAGTCGAAAACGCTGGGCGATATCTACAACCTCCAGCAAATCCCCCCCTATACCGCAGGCCAGGACAACAACCCCAAAGTCACCCGCCTGAACGTGGTGAAGTGACGCTGGCCTGGCCGCGTGCTGACGCACCGCAGCATATAAATAATCATTATATATCATATAGATAAAATTTATTTTCCGGTTTTGGTTGTCAAAAAGTACCCCATCCCGTAAGCTTTGGTTGTTTTGATTAGGAAAAATCAACCGCTTACCCAGAGGGAACAAATGGCCGCGACCGGACTTCTTGCACTGCTGGACGATATTGCCACCATGTCGAAAATCGCAGCGCAGAAAACAGCCGGCATTTCGGGGGATGACCTTGCCGTCAACTCCGAAGCGCTCATCGGCGGCGACCCGAAGCGCGAGCTGCCCATGGTTTGGGAGGTCGCCAAAGGCTCCCTCAAAAACAAGGCCATGCTTATTCCCGCCGCGCTCGGCCTCAGCCTTGTCGCCCCTTGGGCAATTACCCCCATTTTAATGGCGGGCGGCCTGTACCTTTGCTTTGAAGGCATCGAAAAGGTGCTGCACAAGGACCACGGTGATGATCACCCCGCCAAAAAACTTTCCGAAGACCCAAAGGCGGTCGAGCGCCGCAAGGTGAAAGGCGCCATCAAGACCGACCTGATTTTATCGGCAGAAATTGTTGCGGTAACGCTGGGCGCGGTTGCGGCTTCCCCGTTTATCACGCAGGTCGTGGTGCTGGGCGCTGTCGGCTTCGGCATGACGGCGGGCATTTACGGCCTTGTCGGCGGCCTGTTAAAAATTGACGATGCCGGCGCATGGCTGGCCAAGCGCGACGGCGAAGGCATGCTTGCCAAAGCGGCCCGCGGCTTTGGCCGCGCGCTGGTAAAATCCGTGCCGCCGCTCATGAAAACTATCTCCGTCGTTGGCACTGCCGCCATGTTCATGGTGGGCGGCGGGCTGTTAATTCACGGTATTCCCGGCGGTGAACATGCCCTGAAGGGCCTTGGCCACATTGTCTCGCATATTCCTGCGGTGGCGGATGCTGTGGAAATGGTTGCGGCGACGCTGGTGGGCGCAAGCGCGGGCCTTGCCGCCATTCCCGCCGTCAAGCACCTTGCAAAGCCGGTCGGGCAGCTTGTGACTTTCTGCAAGAAGTCGCTTGGCAAAATCCGCCTGCCGAAATTCCAGCGCAAGAAAGCCGCAAGCCCCCTGCCTGCGCCGCTGCCCGCGAACAGTAACATTCCCGCAAGCGACACCAAGCCGCTGGCGACTGTGCCGGACATTAAAGCCGCGCTTGATGTTGCCGCCGCACGCGCCTCTACCACTGCAAACCCGGCGCCGGAAACCCCGCCCGTGATGCTGAACGCGCAAACCGCGCCGCAAATGAACCGCCGCAACACGCCCTGATACCTGCAATTAACGCGGTAAATGCAAGCTATTCGCGCTTTGCAGGCGCAGGCGGATGCGTTAGGTTATTCCGGACGTAACGGAAAAGGACTTTTTCAATCATGGCCGCAGGCGGTTTGCTGGCACTTCTGGATGACATTACGGCACTGCTGGACGATATTGCCGTCATGACCAAGGTCGCGGCGACGAAAACCGCCGGCATTACTGGCGATGATCTTGCCGTAAACGCCGAAGCCATGGTCGGCATTGACCCGAAGCGCGAACTGCCCATTGTGTGGCGCGTCGCCAAAGGCTCCTTCCGCAACAAGCTTATTCTGGTGCCAGCCGCCCTTGCCCTCAGTGCCTTTGCCGAATGGCTGATTACGCCGCTGTTGATTGTCGGCGGCACCTTTCTGTGCTTTGAAGCCGCGGAAAAAGTGCTGCATGCCGTTAAACCCAAGACAGCGGATGACGCGCACAAAAAAGACCTGCATAAAGCCGCCGTAAAAAGCGCCGATGACCTTGTGGCGATGGAAAAAGATAAAATCGGCAAGGCCATTAAAACCGACTTCATCCTTTCCGCAGAAATCGTCGCCGTATCGCTGTCCGCCGTGAAGGATGCCGAATTTGCCGTGCAGGCCGCCGTGCTGGCCGCCATCGGCATTGGCATGACGGTCGGGGTTTACGGGCTTGTCGCCGGCATCGTCAAAATCGACGACCTTGGCATGCACCTTGCCAAAAGCGGCAAGGCCGCCGTTGCGGCTACCGGCCGCGGCATCATCCGCGCGGCGCCGTGGTTCATGAATACGCTATCGGTCGTCGGCACTGTTGCCATGTTCATGGTGGGCGGCGGCATTCTGCTGCACGGCATTCCCGCAGCGGAAGAACTGTTGCACCCGCTGCATGGCACCATCAAATTCCTCGTCACCATCGCAATCGGCGTTGCCCTCGGCTTCGCCGCCATCCCCGCCGTGCATGTGCTGGAAAAGCCCTTCGGCAAGCTCATGCAAAAGCTCGCGCCGTTTTTTGTGAAGCTGCGTAAGCGTAAAGCCGTTATTTAGAGGTTGCTACCCGAACCCCGGAAACTTGAACTTGCGGTTCTGCTTTTTTCTTTCGGTTTCGCGGGCGGTGCGGGCGGCGACGTCGCGGAAAGCGCGGCCGGGGCGGGCGCGCCAGACGATTTTGAATTTATGGCGCAAATCTTCCGCTTCTTTCAAGGCCTGCCGCGCCAGCGTCATGCGCACCATGGGATCAACGTTGATGATATTGCTGGCGGTCAGCGCCAGCAGCGCCGCCGGCGGGAAGATGATGGTGGTGCCGGCCACCAGCAGCGTGCTGGCGCCCCAGGTGACGGCAAAGTGCTTATGCTCCGTCTGCGCCATGCGCTTCAGGTCGTGAATGACGGTATTGAGGGTGGAGATGCCGGAGCGTATCTCATCCGTCGTCATGTTCTTGAAATCGGGCGTGAGGTCTGACATTCGGTCCCTCGTGATAAAGCGGCTGGCGGAAGAATCATAGGCCGTGCGCCGGACGCTGGCAACGCCCGCAAAACAGCCCCGGAAGCTGCGGTTATGTCAATCAACCCGCCATACCCCAAAAACCCTGCCCAAACCCTTATTTGGCACGCGTTTTCAGCGGTTGACGCATCGGCGCGGAATGGGGCATTGTGCGGTTGAATTCAGCGGTTTTAAGGCCACATTATATGCCGCCGCACGTTGCGCTCACCACCCGTTTGCCCCACACCTGTTGAAGGAAGACCTATGTCCCAGTCCGCCGCCGCCCAGAACCATTCCCCCGAAGCTGTCACGCATAACGACATGGCAAATGCCGTGCGCGCGCTGGCGATGGATGCGGTGCAAAAAGCCAATTCCGGGCACCCCGGCATGCCGATGGGCATGGCGGATGTGGCAACCGTGCTGTTCTCCCGCTTCATGAAGTTCGACCCCAGCAACCCCACCTGGCCCGACCGCGACCGCTTCATTCTGTCCGCAGGGCACGGCTCCATGCTGCTCTACGCGCTGAACTACCTGACCGGTTACGAAAAGATCACGCTGGAGCAGATCAAGAATTTCCGCCAACTGCACAGCATTACCCCAGGTCACCCCGAAGTGATGCAGGATGCAGGCATTGAAACCACCACCGGCCCGCTGGGGCAGGGCATTGCCAATTCCGTCGGCTTCGCGCTGGCGGAACGCATGCTGAATGCCCGCTTCGGCAACGACATTGTCAGCCATTTCACCTACGTCATCGCATCCGACGGCGACCTGATGGAAGGCATCAGCCACGAGTCCTGCTCTCTTGCCGGCCACCTTGGCCTTGGCCGCCTGATTGTGCTGTACGATGACAACTCCATTTCCATCGACGGCCCGACCTCGCTGTCGTTCACCGATAATACCGCGCAGCGCTTTGAAGCCTACGGCTGGGAAACCTTCCACGTTGACGGCCACGATGCCGAAGCGATTGCGAAAGCGATTGCCGCAGCGCAGCTGAACACCAAACAGCCGACGCTGATTTGCTGCAAAACCAAAATCGGCTTCGGCGCGCCGACGAAGGAAGGCAAGTCTTCCTCCCACGGGTCGCCGCTGGGCGATGAGGAAATTGCCGGCGCGCGCAAGAACCTTGGCTGGTCTTTCGCGCCGTTCGAAATTCCCGACCATATTTTCAACGCGTGGCGCGCCATTGGCCAGCAAAGCCAGACCGAGCGTAAAAACTGGCAGCTGCGCCACGACAAGCTGACTGGCGACGCCCGCGCAACCTACGACCGCATGCTGAAGGGCGACGTTGCCGCCATCGCCGCGCCCGTGATTGCCGACTTCAAAACCAGGATGACCGCGGAAGCGCCGAAAATCGCCACCCGCCTTGCCTCCAGCAAAGTCCTTGACGTGCTGGTGCCCGCGCTGCCCGAACTCGTCGGCGGCTCGGCGGACCTGACCAGTTCCAACCTCACGCTGGTCAAAACCATGGGCAAGGTCAACAAGGATGACTTTAGCGGCAGCTACGTTTACTGGGGCGTGCGCGAGCATGGCATGGCCGCAGCCATGAACGGCATGGCGCTGCACCACGGCTTCATCCCCTACGGCGGCACCTTCCTCACCTTCACCGACTATTGCCGCCCCTCCATCCGCCTGTCGGCGCTGATGAAGCAGCGCGTTATTTACGTCATGACGCATGACTCGATCGGCCTTGGCGAAGACGGCCCGACCCACCAGCCGGTGGAGCATTTGGCGGCGCTCCGCTGCATTCCCAACGTACTGGTGCTGCGCCCCTGCGACGTGATTGAAACGGCGGAAGCATGGCAGATCGCGCTTGAGCATACGACCGGCCCCAGCGTCCTTGTCCTCACCCGCCAGAACCTGCCGCTGGTGCGCCTTGATAACAGCGCCGATAACATTTCGAAAAAAGGCGCGTATATCCTGAAGGAAGCATCATCGGAACCGGTTGCCACGCTGTGGGCGACGGGCTCCGAAATTGAAATCGCGCTGAAGGCGCAGGACCAGCTGGAAGCGGCGGGCATTGCAACCCGCGTCGTTTCCTGCCCCTCGCTTGAACTGTTCCGCCAGCAGGATGAAAAATACCAGGCATCGCTGGTCGGCGTTTCCAAGGTCAACGTCGCGGTTGAAGCCGCCCTGCGTTTCGGCTGGGACAGCATCATCGGCAGCGACGGCATTTTCGTCGGCATGAAATCCTTCGGCGAAAGCGCGCCTGCGGAAGAACTGTACAAATTCTTCGGCATCACCGCCGAAGCCATCACCGACGCGGTGAAGAAGAAAATTTAATACGTCACTATTGGTAAATAGAGAAAAGGAAGAAAAGACAATGACTGTTAAAATCGCCATCAACGGCTTCGGCCGCATCGGCCGCCTCGTGCTGCGCTCCATCATGGAAAGCGGCCGCAACGACGTGACCGTCGTCGGCATCAACGACCTTGCAACGTCGGAAGCCAACGCGCACCTGCTGAAGTACGACAGCGTGCATGGCCGCTTCAAGGGCGACATCAAGGCCAGCGGCAACAAGCTGATCGTCAATGGTCATGAAATCACCATGACCGCCGTGAAAGACCCGACGCAGCTGCCGTGGAAAGACCTTGGCGTTGACATCACCATGGAATGCACCGGCATCTTCACCAAGAAAGAAGACGCGCTGAAGCACATCGCCGCCGGCGCGAAAAAAGTCCTCATCTCCGCCCCCGCGACGGATGAAGACCTGACCGTCGTTTACGGCGTGAACCATGACAAGCTGCAGGCATCGCACACAGTTGTCTCCAACGCATCCTGCACCACCAACTGCCTTGCACCGGTTGCCTACGTGCTGGATAAAGCCGTTGGCATCAAGCACGGTTTCATGACGACCATTCACAGCTACACCGGCGACCAGAACACGGTCGACACGATGCACAAAGACCTGCACCGCGCCCGCGCTGCTGCCGTCAACATCATCCCGACCTCGACCGGCGCTGCGAAAGCCGTCGGCCTTGTCTTGCCGAACCTGAAGGGCAAGCTGGACGGCACCTCCCTCCGCGTGCCGACGCCGAACGTTTCGGTCGTCGACTTCAAGTTCACCGCCAACAAGGCAACCACGGTTGAAGAAATCAACCAGGCCATTATCGACGCTGCCACGAACGGCCCGCTCAAAGGCATCCTTGGCACCTATACGGAGCCGCTGGTATCGACCGACTTTAACGGCGATCCCCGCTCCTCCATCTTCGCGCTGAAAGAAACCAAAGTCGTCGACGGCACCTTTGTGCGCGTTATGGCCTGGTATGACAACGAATGGGGCTTCTCCAACCGCATGAGCGATACCGCAGTCGCCATGGCGAAGCTGGGTTAATTCACTTCCCTGATTTTTCAGGGGCTTAATTATCATCCCTCCCTTCTTTATGCCGACTCATGGTATAGTTGAAGGGAGGGATGAGTTTATTCGGGAAAGGCCTGAAACATGGTCGACGGCATCAGCTTTTTAAGCGGGGCGTCTGCGGTTGCAACGTCACGCGGCATTGACAATACCAAGGATACAGCGCCGCTCGAGCGCATTACAAACGTGCCCGTTTCCGGCCCCGCCGGCAGCGTTGCGGCGGATGACAAAGCCAACCCTTCTTCCCGCACCACGACCGATGCTTCCCGTAGCGCCCTTCTTTCCGCCGACAACAGCAGCGTGCTGTTGCAGGACCAGGAACAGCAGCAAACCGCCGACCAGACCGGCAGCAACAGCCGCACCCAGCGCGAAGTGCAGGCCAGCATCCAGACCTTCGATGACCGCCAGCAGGTCGCCAACAATACCCCGCCGCAGCAGCAGGACCAGCCGCAGTACTTTAACGCGGGCGTTAAAATCAACGTATGACGCCAAAGGCTTCGGCTTGGGCAAATTAGCGCGGAATTATGGCATTTAACGGCCATCCGTACCTTGATTCACCAAGAACGCATGATTTAATATAGCCCTCAAAAGAAGTTCATATATCGAGGGTCTATAGCCATGCGCGTTACGCCAGAAGTCAAAAAAATCCTGTCGCATTACGAAAGCGACACGCCTGCTGTTAAAAACAACATCGCGCGCATGCTGATGACCGGCAAGCTGGCCGGCACCGGCAAAATGGTGATCCTGCCCGTTGACCAGGGTTTCGAGCATGGCCCCGCCCGCTCCTTCGCCATCAACCCCGATGCCTACGACCCGCATTACCACTACGAGCTCGCGATTGAATCCGGCTGCAACGCCTATGCAGCGCCGCTGGGCGCGCTTGAAGCGGGCGCTGAAACCTTCATCGGCGAAATTCCGACCATCCTGAAAATGAACAGCTCCAACAGCCTGATCGAAGCGAAAGACCAGTCGGTCAACGCCTCGGTGCAGGATGCCGTGCGCCTTGGCTGCGCGGGCATCGGCTTTACCGTGTACCCCGGTTCCGAATACATGCTGGAACAGCAGGAAGAAATTGCGGCGCTGTCGGAAGAAGCGAAAGCTTACGGCATTGCGACCGTGCTGTGGTCCTACCCCCGCGGCGGCAAAGTGACCGCAGCCGGCGAAACCGCCATCGACATCGTCGCCTATGCCGCGCACATGGCGGCGCAACTGGGCGCGCACATCATTAAAGTGAAACTGCCGACCGACCACCTTGACCTGCCGGAAGCGAAAAAAGTCTACGAACAGTTCAAAATTCCGGTCAAAACCCAAGGCGAGCGCGTGCGCCACATCATGAAATCGGCCTTCAACGGCCGCCGCATCGTCGTCTTCTCGGGCGGCGCTGCGAAGGGCGAGGATGCCGTTTATGACGATGCCCGCGCGATTTTTGAAGGCGGCGGCAACGGCTCCATCATCGGCCGTAACTGCTTCCAGCGTCCGCGCGATGAATCGCTGAAGATGCTGAACAAGATCATGGACATTTACCTCGGCAAAACCGCATAAGGGAATACCTTGAACAGCGCGATACCCGAAGCACCTGGCTGCCAGCTATACATTATTACGCCCCCCAAGCTTGTGCCGGAGGCTTTTGCCCCGCACCTTGCGCGCGCCCTTGATGAAGGGAACGTCGCCGCCCTGCAGCTGCGGCTGGAAGATGCGGATGAAGCAACATGGGCCAAGGCAATTGAAAAGCTGATGCCGATTGCGCACGAGCGCAACGTTGCCTTCCTTATCAACAACCATGTCGAGCTGTGCCACAAAATGGACGCGGACGGCGTTCACCTTGGCATTCACGACATGCGCATTGCCGAAGCCCGGAAAATTCTGGGCCCGGACAAAACCATTGGCGCGTCGTGCATGGATTCCAAGCACCTTGGCATGACCGCTGCCGAGCAGGGCGCGGATTACGTGAGCTTCGGCCCGTTCTTCACCGCCCGTTCCCCCTACTACCCGCAGGAAAACTACGCGCCCAAATACATGGTGTCGCCGAACATCCTGACGTGGTGGAGCGCCATCATGGAAGCGCCGTGCGTTGCCGCCGGCGGCATCAAGCCCAGCAACTGCCGCGACCTTGTGAAGGCCGGGGCAGACTTTATCTGCGCATCGACATCCATTTGGGAATATACCGGCGGGGCCGCCGTCGCCATCCGCGACTTCCAGGAAGCCATGGGCCACCTGCCGAAAAAAGTCGCGGGCTGATTTTCTATTTCGCTTTGGTAAGAACCGGCGCGGCCTGCACAAGGTCGATGTTTTCCGCGCCTGTTGCCAGCATCACAAGCCGGTCAAGCCCCAGCGCATTGCCGCTGCAGGGCGGCAGGCCGAACTCCAGCGCACTTAAAAAGTCTTCATCCACCGGGTAATCATCCCCGTAGACTTTTTTGCGCAGGGCGACATCCGCCACAAAGCGGTCGCGCTGCACTTTTGCATCCGTCAGCTCGCCGAAAGCGTTGGCAAGCTCGATGCCGCAAACATACACCTCAAATCGCTCGGCAAAGCGCGCGTCTTCCGGCTTTGGCCGCGAGAGGGCGGCCATGGAGACGGGGTAGTCGTAAATCACGCTGGGCGCGCCAACACCAAGGTTTGGTTCCACCTTTTCCATTAGCACTTTCAGCAGCGCATTTTCCCAGTCATCCAGCGGCGAGGTATAAACGCCAATGCGTTTAGCTTCCGCCGTAATATGCGCAAGGTCGCCAAGGTTATTCGAAATGTCGATGTCCGCGTATTTTTGAAGCGCATCGACAACCGTAATTTTTTCCCACGCCGCGTGGGCATCGCAGGTGCGGCCCTTCACGGTCATGGGGGCTTTCACGACATGGCGCAGCAGCGCCGCCGTTTCTTCCATCATGTCCTTGTAATCCATGCCGAGCTGGTACCATTCCAGCATGGCGAATTCGGGGCTGTGCCAGCTGGAGCCTTCGGCGTTGCGGAACACTTTCGCCAGCTGGTAAATTTTGGGCAGGCCCGCCACCAGCAGCTTCTTCATGGCGAATTCGGGGCTGGTATGCAGGTACAGCGTTTCGGTGCCTTGGCGATCCGCCGTTATAAACGTCGTTTTGAAGCCCTGAATATGCGCTTCCATGCAGGGCGCGACCTGCAATGCCGGCGTTTCAACCTCAAGGTATCCGCGCGCGTTGAAGAAGCTGCGCACTTCGCCGAAAATGCGCGCCCGCGCCTCAAGGTACGGAATTTTTCTGCCGAAACGGTCGGGGTTCCACCAATAGGTCATCATTATCCCAGCTTGAAAGGTTTTTGGCGGGCAAGGCCGCGCAAGGCATCCTGCTGCTTTTGTCGCAGCTTTTCTTCATAGGCTGCCGTTTGCGGCAGGGTGCGCAAGGCCGCCAGCACTTCCGCCATGCGCCCGCTTTTGGAAGCCGCAGCAATATCAATCGCCGTAAACCCTGCGGCATCCGCCACGGTCGGGTCGACGGGTTTGGTGATGAGATTGCTTAAAAAACGCGTTTCACCGTCCAGCGCGTGCTTGACGGCAACATGCAGCGGCGTCTCCCCGCTTGGGAATACCTCATGCACGTTCGCGCCCGACGCCATAAGAACGCTGGCGCAAAAATGGCTGCGCAGCTGCAGCGCGTGGTTGAGGGGGGAAATGCCGTTATCATTGCGCAAGTTCAAATCCGCCTTGCGGGTGCAGAGCGCCAGCAGCATGGCGGGGAAGGTGCCGGCCAGCGGGCTGTCATCCGTCACCCAGGCACAATGGTTGATAACGCCGAAAATGACGGGGTTGCCGGATGCATCGCGCACATCCGGGTTTGCGCCCGCCAGCATGGCGCCGTGCATTTCGGTGATGCTGTTGTTCGATATGGCCAGCAGCAGGCGCTGGGTTTGCTCATCGGGCGTGTCGGTCATGGTGGTTTATTTATCCCTTAGGCGGCAGGGTTTTTGAAGCGGATGACCTTGGCCGCAATCGGGCGCGTCAGGCCGCCAAACACGGCGGCGCTGCGCTCGGCCTCCGCTTCGCGCTGCAGGCGGCGGGCGTGGTTTTCCGCGCCCTCAAGAAACGCATCGAAGGCGTTGATGGCGAATTGCGCATCGGGCAAGCGGGTTAAATGGTCTTTCGCCATTTCATAGGGCGTCTGGCCGGAAAGGTTGCGCACGCTGTTAAAATCCGCCCCCTGCTCCAGCAAAAAGGTAATGCGGCTGCCGTCTTTTTCGCGCATGTCGCTGTTGACTGCGGCATGCAGCGCGGTGAACAGCGCGTTGCCATCTTGTTTGTTGATATTAGCCTGCTGTTCCAGCAGCAACCCTGCAGCACCAAACTGCTTGGCTTCAATGGCGGCTTTGAGGGGCGTGAAGCCGTCATCATCTGCGGCGTCCACATCGCCCTTGTGCACCAGCAACAGGCGGATCATATCCAGGTCGCCGGCCTGCGCGGCATAATAAAGGCCGCAGCGGCCGTTCACATCCTGCGCGGTCGCCTTGGCACCTTCGGCGGCGCAGTCCGACACGGTATCAAGGTCGCCCTTTTTGGCGGCATTGAGAAGGTTATTGTCGAGAACGGTGCTACCCATGGGCGTGCCTTATATAAGGAATCTGGATTTTAAGGTTTGGGGAGAATAACGGATATATTCCATAATTGCAACCGTTTTCCACCCGGCCCGGCGCTATATCGCTGTTTTTACTTATTTTATATGAAAATATACTCCGCCGGCGCGGATTCATTGACTCATCTATCGAAAATCGCTTATAAACAACGCAGTTTTGTTGAGGCAAAGCATATCCCCACATGGATATCCGCTTGCGCTCTGCGTCCCCCAGTCGGCGAAGTTACGCTCACTGGGGTTAACTGATTTTGGGCTATTCGAGGAATTCTTCGATGTTTGATTCACTCACCAACCGCCTCGGCGGCATTTTTGACGGTCTGAAAGGCAAAGGCGTTCTTCGCGAAGAAGACGTCAATGAAGCCCTGCGCATGGTGCGTGTTGCGCTGCTGGAAGCAGACGTTGCGCTGCCGGTCGCGCGCGACTTCGTCGAACAGGTGCGCATTGAAGCGGTCGGTGAAAAAGTCATCCGCGCCGTAAAACCCGGACAGCAGGTCGTCAAAATCGTCCACGACCAGCTGATCAAGACCCTTGGCCATGAAGAAACCGCGCTGAACCTTGCGGTTACCCCGCCCGCCGTCATTCTTATGGCGGGCCTGCAGGGTTCCGGCAAAACCACCACCGCCGGCAAGCTTGCAAAATTCCTTAAAGAAAAGCACAAGAAAAAAGTCCTGCTTGCCTCGCTCGACATTTACCGCCCGGCAGCGCAGGAACAGCTGGATATTCTGGCGAAAAAGGTAGATGTAGGCAGCCTGCCGATCGTGAAGGGCGACAGCGCCGTCAAAATCACCAAGCGCGCGCTCGAGATGGGCCGCCTTGAAGGTTATGACGTCGTCATCCTCGACAGCGCCGGCCGCCTTTCCATCGATGATGCACTGATGAGCGAACTTGCCGATGTGCGCGACCTTGCCAAACCCGCCGATATTCTGCTGGTCGCGGACGCGCTGACCGGCCAGGACGCCGTTAATACTGCAAAAAATTTCAATGACCGCATTGGCATTACCGGCATCGTGCTGACGCGCGTTGACGGCGACAGCCGCGGCGGCGCAGCCCTTTCCATGCGCGCCATTACCGGCAAGCCCATCAAGTTCCTCGGCATGGGCGAGCAGATGGACGCGCTGCAGGCCTTTGACGCCGACCGCATTGCCGGCCGCATTCTTGACATGGGCGATATCGTCTCCCTCGTCGAAAAAGCCGCCGAAAACATCGACATCGAAGACGCTAAAAAAGCCGCCGAGAAAATGGCGAAGGGCAAGTTCGACCTGTCGGACTTCCTGACCCAGCTGAAGCAGATGAAGAAAATGGGCGGCCTTTCCGGCCTCATGGGCTTTATGCCCGGCATGGGCAAGCTGAAAGGCATGATGGAAAACGCCAACGTGGACGACAGCATCCTGAAAAAGCAGGAAGCGATTATTTTGTCCATGACGCTGAAGGAACGCGAGAAGCCGGAACTGCTGAACGCGTCGCGCCGCAAGCGCATCGCCGCCGGCTCAGGCACCACCGTGCAGGAAGTCAACAAGCTGCTGAAGCAGTTCCAGGACATGCAGACGATGATGAAGCGCATGCAAAAACTGGGCGGCAAGGGCGTGATGCGCCACATGGGCGCACTGTTCGGCGGCGGCGGCATGGAAGAGATGGAAGAAATGGCCAAGAACATGCAAAGCAAAATGGGCGCTGACGGCCCCCTGGGCGCGAACCCCTTTGCAGACGGCGGCGCCTTCCCGCTCAACCCGCTGATGAACGACAAGAAGAAGTAAAGTTTATAACCGGATTTCGGGCGAGAATTGGTTGCACGCCCGGCAATCATTCAAAACAAAGCGACCAGATTAACAATGGAGTACTAAAACAATGCTGAAGATCCGCATGGCCCGCGCCGGCGCCAAGAAAAAACCCTACTACCACATCGTTGTTGCCGACAGCCGCAAACCGCGCGATGGCGATTTCATCGAGAAACTGGGCACCTATAACCCCTGCCTGCCGAAAGACAACGCTGACCGCGTGAAACTTGAAGGCGAGAAAATTCTTGCTTGGGTGAAAAAAGGCGCGCAGGTTTCCGACCGCGTTGCTATCTTCCTCGGCAAAGCAGGCCTCGCGCCGATGCCGGCACGCAAGAACAACCCGGCTAAATCCAAGCCGAAGGCAAAAATGACCGAACGCGCCAAAACCCGCGCTGATAAAGCCGGCAAGGCCGCTGAAGCTGCTGCCGCACCGGCCGCTGCTGAAGAAAAAGCAGAAGGTTAATCTGGAACTTGGGCAAAGCGGCGACATTGTCGGAAGAGTCCCTTGTCTGCATGGCCGAGATTATCGGCGTGCATGGCATCAAGGGCGTGGTAAAGCTGAAGTTATTCGGCGATAACCCCGCAGCGCTCACCGACTATGCGCCGCTTTGCGATTCCAAGGGCCAGACCACCTTCAAGCTGCTTTCCCTCGTGCAGCACGGCACTATTTACCTTGCTGAAATCGAGGGGCTGAAAGACCGCACGGCGGCTGAAAAGCTGCGCGGCACCCAGTTGTTCCTGCCCCGCGCGGGACTGCCGGAAATCAAAGCCGATAAAACCTTCTACCATGCCGACCTGATGGGCATGGCCGCCAAGGGCGCGGACGGCGCTGCCATGGGCCGCGTTGTCACCGTCGCCAACTTCGGCGCGGGCGACCTGCTGGAAATAAAACCCCTGAAGGGCGCAAGCTATTACCTGCCCTTTACCGATGCCTGCGTGCCGCACATTGACCTTGCCGCCCGCGAAATCACCATCGTGCCGCCGCCCGGCTTGCTGGACTAAGCGGTAACCCACGTCTCAAAAATATTCTGAATTTTCTAAAAACGCTTACGGCGCAAGCTTTGGCCGCTGCGCAAACTTGAGCGGTTTCAGCGCGGTGATGGTGCGCTGTACGACCGTGACGGTTTCAAGCTGCTTTTGCAAAGCCTTTGCCGCGACATAAGCGGGGCCTTCGGGCCATGCCTTGCCCTGCCGGAACCATTGCTGCACGCCATCGGGCTTGATGACGGCGGGGCCGTCTTCACGGTGGAACCTGCCGTATTCGCACCATTCCTGCCCGCCTTCCGCCTTCATGACGGCTGGGCCGCCAATGCGGTGCTTTTTACCATGATTGAACCATGTATAGGCAACAGTGGGTTTGTCTGCCGTACCGCCCGGCTTGATAAGCGCGGGGCCGCCATCGCGGTGCGGACGGCCGTCAAACATCCATTCCTGCTTGCCGTTGGGGTAAATGATGGCGGGGCCATCCACCCGGTGAGCCTTGCCGTTTTTCATCCAGCGCTGCTTGCCGTCGGCCGTGGTTTCGGCAGGGCCATCATCGCGGTGTAATGCCCCGTTCTGGTACCAGTCGCCGCGCGCCGGTGCGCTGCCGGTTGCAGGGTATTCAATTGCGGGGCCGCCGTCACGGTGCAGCACGCCGCGGACGTGCCATTCTTTTTTGCCGTCCTGGTCAATCAGCGCAGGTCCATTGTCGCGGTGCAGGCGGTTATGGTCGTACCATTTGCGCGTGCCGTCCGGCAGTTCGACGGCGGGTAAATCACCATCGCGGTGGCGCTCCCCGCGGACGTACCATTCCTTGCGGCCGTTTTTGTTTTCATACGCGGGCAAGCCGCCATCGCGGTGCAGCTGGCCGTCTTCATACCATTCCTGCGCGCCGCCCTTGGTCACGGCGGGCGCGCCGATACGGTGCTTCTTGCCATTCTGGTACCATTCTTCGCCGCCGCCGGAGCGCAACATGGCGGGGCCGTCATCGCGGTGGCGCTGGCCGTGCCTGTACCATTCCTTCGCACCAACGCCGGTGACTTCAAACGTGCCGTCGGGCTTCTTGATTTTGGGCGGGGCTTTTTCAACCGCGGGGCCGTCATCGCAATGCAAGACGCCGTCAAAGTAGCGGCGGATGTTGCCGTGTTCGTCCTGCACCACGCGCGCGCCTTTTTCCACCGGCGGCGGCGGGGCATCGGCATCATCATTGAAATCATCCGAAAGCGACATCGGTGGGCTTCTCAAAAACGGTAAATAGCTGAAATAATCTAAAGCATTATAGATTATTTTACATATATTGTAAAGTCCGGGCCGTCTCACCTTCCCGTGTTAACCTTTTTTGGCTAATATAACCCCATGAAAACAGCAGCCCCAGCCCCCCTTTTGTCCGTTAAAATCGCCACCCTTTTCCCCGAAATGTTTCCGGGGCATTTAGGCCTTAGCCTTGCCGGCAAGGCGCTTGAAAAAGGCATCTGGTCGCTGGAGACAATCAACCCCCGCTATTACGCCACCGACCTGCATAAAACGGTCGATGACGCACCCTTTGGCGGCGGCGCGGGCATGGTGATGAAGGCGGATATTTTGTCGAACGCGCTTGAAGCGCACCAGCCGCTGGGCCGCTTTATTTACATGACCCCGCGCGGCAAGCCGCTGACGCAGGCGCTGGCGCAGGAATTGGCGAAAGAACCGATGCTGACCGTTTTGTGCGGGCGCTATGAGGGCGTGGATGAACGCCTGCTGGAGGCCTATAACGCCGAAGAAGTATCGCTGGGCGATTACGTGCTGTCGGGCGGCGAACAGGCGGCGATGATTATGCTGGATGCCATTATACGCCTGCTGCCGGAAGTGATTGGAAATGCCAATACCCATGCGGAAGAAAGCTTCCACAACGGCCTTTTGGAATACCCCCATTATACCCGCCCCGCCGACTGGGTCAGCCCGGATGGCCAGCTTCGCCGAATCCCCGATGTGCTGGCCTCCGGCCACCATGCCAAGGTGCGGGAATGGCGGCTGGCGCAGTCTGAAACCGTCACGGCGGCCCGCAGGCCTGATTTATGGGAAAAGTATAAAAAGACTAAATAATCCAACCAGTAACAATCTGTTAATTAGATTCGCGCTATTATGTATTTGGACTTTTACTGCTAAAAACGTCAAGACAATCAAAGAAGTTCAAATAAACGCTTGAATTTCTGTCCTAATTTAGCGTATGAATCCCAAACTGGCTGAATCGGCATAATGCCTTTTCACCACCCCGGTAACTTACAAGATGTGAACCGCCGGAGCGCAACCGATGAAATCGCGCTTTCGAATATAACGGGTTCCGATAAAAAAAGGGTCATACCTATGAACGACTTGGAAAAATTTGAGCAAAGCCAGATCCAGAAACTGACTGGCGAAAAGAAAATCCCCGAATTCCAGCCCGGCGACACCGTGCGCGTGAACGTGAAAATTACTGAAGGTGCGGGCAAAGAACTCCGCAACCGTATTCAGGCTTATGAAGGCGTGTGCATTGCACGCGGCGGCAAAGCCATGAACCAGTCCTTCACCGTCCGCAAAATCAGCTACGGCGAAGGCGTGGAGCGCGTGTTCCCCCTCTTCTCCCCCGCGATCGACAGCATTGAACTGGTGCGTCGTGGTACCGTCCGCCGCGCGAAACTGTACTACCTGCGCGACCGCAGCGGCAAATCTGCCCGCATTCAGGAGCGCGAAAACTTTGAAGCTCCTGAAGCTTCGGGTGCCGCTCCCGCAGAAAAAGCCAGCGCAGCAGCTGCCGCGCCGGAGAAAAAAGCCGTCAACGGCTGATTTCAAAACTATTCGACAAAAAAGCCGGCTGTTCATTCAGCCGGCTTTTTTCATGCCTGAAATTCGGGCATGAAACTTCCCGCTGAAACTGCCGCGCCGCAGCAAAAAACCGGCATTATCGCAAGAAAACAGCCGGTTTTGTTTTGCTTTAAAAAGGTCTATCTTTCTTTCCAGCATATCCTTTTACCGCACCGGAATCTCGAGGAGTAAACCCGATGTCCGCTTCCGCAAAACCGCGCACCCTGTTTGAAAAAATCTGGGACAGCCACGTCGTCCAGAAAAACGCCGATGGCGCATGCATCATTTATATCGACCGCCATCTGGTGCATGAAGTCACCAGCCCGCAAGCCTTTGAAGGCCTGCGCATGGCGGGCCGCAAGGTGCGCCGCCCGGAAGCGACGCTGGCGGTTGCCGACCACAACGTGCCCACCAGCCACGACCGCGCCAAGGGCGTTGCCGACCCGGAAGCCAAACTGCAGCTGGATACGCTGACGAAGAACACGAAAGAATTCGGCATCGAATACTTCGACATGAACGACAAGCGCCAGGGCATCGTCCACGTCATCGGGCCGGAACAGGGCTTCACCCTGCCCGGCATGACGATTGTCTGCGGCGACAGCCATACGTCCACTCACGGCGCTTTCGGCGCCCTTGCTTTCGGCATCGGCACATCGGAAGTCGAGCATGTGCTGGCGACGCAAACGCTGCAGCAAAAGCCCGCAAAAAACATGCGCATCACCGTTGACGGTACGCTGCCGGTCGGCGTCACCGCCAAAGACATCATCCTTGCCATCATCGGCAAGATCGGCACGGCCGGCGGCACCGGCTACGTGATTGAATACGCCGGCAGCGCCATTCGCGGGCTTTCCATGGAAGGCCGCATGACCGTCTGCAATATGACGATTGAAGGCGGTGCGCGCGCAGGGTTGATTGCGCCGGATGAAACGACCTTCGCATATATCAAAGGCCGCCCCCTCGCCCCGAAAGGCGAAGCGTTTGACAAGGCGGTTGCCTTCTGGAAGACGCTGGTATCCGACAAGGATGCAAAGTTCGACAAGGAAATTACCCTGAAGGCCGAAGACATTGCGCCGCAAGTGACGTGGGGCACCAGCCCTGAAACCGTCGCCCCCATCACCGGCAACGTGCCGAACCCTGCGGATATTGCGGATGAAGGCCAGCGCGCCTTCATTACCCGCGCGCTCGACTATATGGGCCTGCAGCCCGGCACCAAGCTGACGGACGTGAAGATTGATAAAGTCTTTATCGGCTCCTGCACCAATGCCCGCATCGAAGACATGCGCGAAGTCGCCAAGGTCGTCGAAGGCCGCAAGGTCGCAAGCTCCGTCTACGCCATGATCGTTCCGGGCTCCGGCCTTGTGAAGGAACAGGCGGAGAAGGAAGGGCTTGATAAAATCTTCAAGGACGCCGGGTTTGACTGGCGCGAAGCCGGCTGCTCCATGTGCCTTGCCATGAACGCCGACAAGCTGGAACCGGGGGAGCGCTGCGCGTCAACCTCCAACCGCAACTTCGAGGGCCGCCAGGGCCGCGGCGGGCGCACGCACCTGATGAGCCCCGCGATGGCAGCAGCCGCCGCCGTCACCGGTCACCTGACCGACGTGCGTGACCTCGCGAAACAAGGATAATCACCATGCAAAAGTTCACGACCCTTACCGCCACCGCCGCACCGCTGAACATGGTCAACGTCGATACCGACATGATCATCCCGAAGCAGTTCCTCAAAACCATCGAGCGCACGGGGCTTGGCAAGTTCCTGTTCAACGACCTGCGCTTCAACCCGGACGGGTCGGAGAAGCCGGAATTTGTTCTCAACCGCGAGCCTTACCGCCATGCCGGCATTCTGGTCGCGGGTGAAAACTTCGGCTGCGGTTCCTCTCGCGAACATGCGCCGTGGTCGCTGCTCGATTTCGGCATCAAGGCCGTGATTGCGCCGAGCTATGCGGATATCTTCTTCAACAACTGCTCGAAAAACGGCGTGCTGCCGGTCGTGCTGCCGAAGGCGGATGTGGAAGAGTTGATGAAGGACGCGCAGGAAGGCGTCGACATTACCATCGACCTCGACAAGCAGACCGTCACCGGCGGCAACCGCAAGACGTATAAGTTCGAGATTGATGCGACCCGCAAGCACAACATGCTGAACGGCCTTGATGACATTGGCCTGACGCTGCAGCACGGGCAGGACATCAACAGCTTTGAAAGCGCGCAAAAGCAGCAGCAACCCTGGCTTTACGGCACATAAAAAACCACTTTAGAAACCGTTATTTCCAATAAAATCAATATGTTGATTTTCACATATTGACAAGATTTTGCTTCGGCATAAACTGTCCTCGAATTTCAAATAATTATCCATAACAAAGCACAAGGTGATTCAAGCCATGACCATGCCGAAAAAGAACTTCCTGAAAGCCGCCTTCCTGACCGTCGCTGCCTCCGCCGCCCTTTCGGGTTGCGCTGTGTACGAACCCTATGGCTATGGCCCGCACCGCGGCTACAACCCCGGCCCCATCCCCTACATCACCACCGTTCCCGCACCGATCATTATCGTCGATCCGCATCACCGCGGCCACGAACAGCACCGTTTCGAGCCCCGCCGCCGCAACTGGTAATTTCTGCAAGCCCTTAAGCGAGAGAGCATAGCCGATGAGCAGCCCGAAAACTGTTGTCGTCCTTCCGGGCGATGGTCTTGGCCCCGAAGTGATGGCGGAAGCCCTGAAAGTGATTTCATGGTTCAACCAGAACTTCGCCGCCAACATCCAGACGGTTGAAGGCGACATCGGCGGCTGCTCCATCGACAAGCACGGCGTGCCGCTGTCGGATACGACGCTCGACAAATGCCGCGCGGCGGATGCCGTGCTGCTGGCCGCCGTCGGCGGGCCGAAGTGGGACAAGGTGGACTACAACATCCGCCCTGAAGCCGGCCTGTTGAAGCTGCGTAAATCGCTGGAGCTTTTCGCCAACCTGCGCCCCGCGAAGGTTTTCGACGCGCTGGTGGATGCATCGACCCTGAAGCGTGAAGTTGTGCAGGGGCTTGATATCCTCATCGTGCGGGAATTGACCGGCGGCGTTTACTTTGGCGAACCGCGCGGCATCGAAACGCTCCCCAATGGGGAGCGCCGCGGCATCAATACGCAGGTCTATACGACGTCGGAAATTCACCGCGTCACGCGCGTGGCTTTTGACATGGCGCGCAAGCGCCAGAACCGCGTCTGCTCGGCCGAGAAAGCCAACGTCATGGAATCCGGCAAGCTGTGGCGCGAGGAAGTAACCGCCCTGCACGCTGCCGAATATAAAGACGTTGAACTCTCGCACATGTATGCCGACAATTGCGCCATGCAGCTGTGCCGCCGCCCGTCGCAATTCGACGTGATTGTGACCGATAACCTGTTCGGCGACATTCTGTCGGACGAAGCGGCCATGCTCACCGGCTCCCTCGGCATGCTGCCTTCCGCCTCCCTTGGCGCCGTAAAGCCCAATGGCAAGCGCGCAGCGCTGTATGAACCCATTCACGGCTCCGCGCCCGATATCGCCGGCAAGGGCATTGCCAACCCGCTGGCGACTATTCTTTCTGTCGCCATGATGTTCCGTTATTCCTTCGACATGAAGAACGAGGCGGATATTCTGGAGCAGGCCATTGAAGCCGTGCTGAACAAGGGCCTGCGCACCGCCGATATTATGTCGGAAGGCGGCACAAAGCTTTCGACCGCCGAGATGGGCAATGCCGTCATTGAAACGCTGTCCGCCGCCCGTAAACAATCCGCCGCTTAAAATAAAAAGGAACAGCCGATGCCCAAGATGCCTGAGGACAAGACCTACGACATCGTCGCCCTCAGCGCCATCTGCGTCGATATTCAGCTGAAAGCGCCGGATGAACATCTGGTAGCGCACGGCGTAAAAAAAGGCCTCACCAACCTCGTCACGCCGCAGACGGTGGCGGATATTGTGGCGGGCCATAACCCCAACATCACTCCCGGCAGCCCCGGCGCGAACGTAGTGGCGGGCGTGGCGCTGCGCGGCGGCAATGCCGCCTTGATCGGCAAGATTGCCAATGACGACAACGGCAACTTCTTTAAAACCCGCGTGCAGAATAACGGGATTGTCTATACGCCGCTGCTTTCCGCCAATGACGCCACAAATACCACCGCCGTGTTGGTGGTGACGACGCCGGATAAAGAGCGCACCTTCGCCTTCGCCGCCGGCGCAGGCATGGAGCTGGCGCCCGAAGACGTGGATGCGAAGCTGATTGCCGCCGCCAAAATCACCTATCTTGATTCCTACCTGTGGCTGACGCCGAACGGCAAGGATGCCGTGCACCACGCGGCGGAGCTTGCCAAGCAATCCGGCGGTCTCGTCGCGCTCGCCCTCAACGATGCGGGTGTTGTGGGCCGCAACCAGCCGGCCTTCCTTGCGCTCGCGCTGTCGCATGCGGATATTCTGGTCGGCGACCAGAAGGAATTCGCCACGCTGTTCGGCACCGCCACGCTGGATGAAACGATGGATGCCATTAAAGCTTCCAATAAAATCGCGTCCATGACCATGGGGTCAAAGGGCGCTTATGTGTTTGAAAACGGCACGGCGGCGCATGTACCCGCCAATAAAATCGATGTCGATAAAATTATCGACACCAACGGTGCGGGCGACCAATTTGCCGCGGGCTTTATGTACGGCCTTGCCAGCGGCAAGTCGGTGGTGGATGCCGGTAAACAGGGCGCGGACTGGGCGACCGACATTATCCAGCATATGGGGGCCGAGCCGAAAACCGGCAAAAACGCCGTCCCTGCCCCCGTCGCCCGCAATCTGAAAAACAAACCCTGATTTCAGGCGTGTTATTTCATAACTAGACCGCCCAGATTTTAAAGACGGCGCGACTACAGTATTGGTATAATGCGGCAGGTCAAACGCCTGTTTTTATACAGGCCTTTTCAGGTGAGCCTAAAGGCTATTTCATGACGAATTTTTCAATGAATTTTTCAGCGCGCAAATTGCTGCTGCCCGTTTGCATCCTGCTTATCCTTGCAGGCTGCCTGCTGCTGCAAACCCCGACCCGCGCGGATGACGATAACACGCCGCTCGCCATCGTCGTGAAAGTGGAAGGGATGATTACGCCCTCGACGCTCGACCTTATCGACCGCAGCCTGAAGGGCGCGGCGGAAAACCATGCGGATATTGTCATCCTTGAAATGCAAACGCCCGGCGGCCTGTATGACAGCATGCAGACGATCATCCAGAAAATTCTTGAAAGCCCCGTGCCGGTCGCAACTTACGTCAGCCCGCCTGGCTCGCACGCCGCCAGCGCGGGCACTTATATTCTTGAAGCCAGCCACATCGCCGCCATGGCGCCCTCGACCGTCATCGGCGCCGCAACGCCCATCCATATGGGCGACAACAGCCCGATGGAAAACTTCTCCGCCGACCAGGCGAAGGAACAGGCCACGCCCAAATCGACGCTCGACCACAAAATGGTCAACGATGCCGCAGCCTACATTCGCGGCCTTGCCGAGCTGCGCGGGCGCAACGCGCAATGGGCGGAAAGCGCCGTGCGCGAAGCCGTGAGCGCAACCGCGACCGAAGCGCTTGCCAACAAGTCCATCGACCTTATCGCCATCGACGACAAGGAGCTGCTGGATAAAATCGACGGGCGCGAAGTGAAAATGTCCGGCGCGAAGACCATGAAGCTGCACACCAAGGGCGCGCGGATTGATACCATTCACCGCGATCTCCGCACCGACCTGCTGGATATTATCACCAACCCGACCATCGCATTCCTGCTCATCACCATTGGCACCTACGGCATTATTTTTGAATGCCTGCACCCCGGCATGTTCCTGCCCGGTGTTGCCGGGCTGATCAGCCTTATTCTTGGCCTGTTCGCCATGAACGTGCTGCCGGTCAACTATACCGGCCTTGCGCTGCTGCTGACCGGCATCGGCCTGATGCTGGGGGAAGCTTTTGCGCCGTCTTTCGGCGTGCTGGGCATTGGCGGGGCTATTTCTTTTGCAGTGGGGGCGACCATGCTATTCGACAGTAAAGACCCGACCTTCGGGATTGACCCGTGGGTGATTGGCGGCGTGACGGTGACAAGCCTTGCCATCCTCTCCGTCCTCATGGCCGTCGCGCTGCGAGCGCAGCGCCGGCCGACCGTGACAGGGGTAGAAGAACTGCGCTCTGCCGTCTGCGATGTCATCAGCTGGGGGCAGGGCAAGGGCGAAGTGCGCGTTACCGGCGAAATCTGGAAGGCCACGGCGGCATCCCCTGAATTCATCATCAACCCGGGCGACAGGGTGAAGGTGGTCGATATCGACGGCCTCAACCTTATCGTCCAGCCTGAATAAACCTGCTATAACCGCGTCAATAAACCTCGAAAGGAATTTTTTACACCATGGGTAGTTTTGCTTTTGTCGGCTTCGTCCTCGTACCTGCTCCTTATCTTCCTCGGCTATTCGCTGCGGATTTTGCGGGAATATGAACGCGGCATCACCTATACGCTGGGTCGCTTCACCGGCGTGAAAGGCCCCGGCCTTATCATCCTCGTTCCCGGCGTGCAGCAGATGGTCCGTATCGACCTTCGCGTCCGCACCATAGATGTACCGTCCCAGGACATCATCTCGAAGGATAACATTTCCGTGAAGGTCAACGCCGTGGTGTATTACCGTGTCGTCGCGCCGGAAAAGGCCATCAACAACGTTGCCGACTTCATGCGCGCGACGTCGGAACTTTCGCAGACCACGCTGCGGGAAGTACTCGGCAAGCACGAGCTGGATGACATGCTGACGGCGCGCGACAAGCTTTCCGCCGATATCCGCGAAATTCTTGACCAGAACACCGACCAGTGGGGTATCAAGGTGTCGAACGTCGCGCTGAAGCACATTGACATTGCCGAAAGCATGATCCGCGCCATTGGCCGCCAAGCGGAAGCTGAACGCGAACGCCGCGCGAAAATCATCAGCGCCGAAGGGGAACTGCAGGCCGCCGACAAGCTGGTGGAAGCTGCCCGCAAGTTGAACTCGGACGGCGGCGCCATGCAGCTGCGCTACCTGTCCGCCTTCCAGGACATTGCCAACGACAAGACGAATACCATCATCCTGCCGTTGCCGCTCGACCTGTTGAAAAAGCTCGGCTAAGGCAACAGCCCGCAAAAAGCCCGTCCTCCCTCACCGGAGCGACGGGCTTTTTTGTGCCTGAAAGGTTACGCTGCATCCTTGCCGATGGGCCGGTATTTGCAGGTGAACTTGAACGGCACGGGCTTGCCCGCGGGTTCAACGTGAACGTACAGCCCCTTGCCCGCCGCCATATCGTTGATGCATGACAGCTTTTCAACCTCGAAGGTGTAATCTTCGTGGCGGCCCTGCCAGTCGATGACATATTTCAAAGCCCGAACCTTTGCCTTCGATTTTGTCGGGGCCACGACGAAGACGTTTTTATGCAGCTCGGAAAAATCAGTCGGGTCATAGCCGCCAAGGTTGACGAACCATAGCTTATCCGCCCCCTCCTGCGGGTGGTCTTTCAAGACCACGTTATGCCCGTCGGCAGAGGTTAATTCGCCCCAGCAATCAAGGTGCAGACTGCGCGGCGTGCCCCACCAGCCGGCCTTCAGTTCCGCATAGGTATCCTCGATTGTTTCAGCCACGATGAACCGCGCGTCATGCAGCTCGATCAGCGAGGTTTCGGTGGAACCACCGATGTAAATGGCGAAAAGTTTCATGGCTTTTTCCTTGAACAGGTATGCGCTTCAACCTTGATATTATATTGATGCTACCGGCGGTTGCGGGGGCATGCAATATGGGCTTTAGCACGGTAAATATAGCGGCCTTTATGTGATTATTCTGCATTTTCATGGCCTTTTAACGTTTTTCTCATTAAAAAATATTCCACAAATCCATATTGCGCCCTATATTTCGGTATAGAGCCAGCGGCGCACAAGAATCCAGCGCTGCAGCCCCTTCTGCCGTCTTCCAAGGATCCTCCCATGAAAAAGCTCGTCGTCGTCCTTTTGCTCCTCGTCCTTATCGGGGGCGGCGGCTATGCCTATTACCACCACACGCAAAAAGTCGCCAAGGAAGCAGCAGATAAAAAAGCCGCCAGCGCCCCCGCCGAAGTAGTGGAGCGCATTTTGAAAAAGCAGGATGTGCCGCTGTATGCAGAGCTGCCCGGCCGCACCACCGCGCACAAGGTGGCTGAAATTCGCCCGCAGGTCACCGGCATCATCAACAAGCGCCTGTTCGAGGAAGGCAGCGACGTTGAGCAGGGCCAGCAGATGTACCAGATCAACCCCGCCCCCTTTCAGGCCATTCTAAACAGCGCCAAGGCCGACCTGATGAAGGCGCAGGCCAATTCCAAATCCGTCGAAGCCAAGGCGCAGCGTTATGCAGGCCTTGTGAAAATCAACGCCATCAGCAAGCAGGACTACGACGACACCATGGCAACGCTGGAACAGGCGAAGGCGGATATTGCCATTGCCCAGGCCTCCGTTGAAACCGCGCAGATCAACCTTGATTTCACCAAGGTCTATGCCCCCATTTCCGGCCGCGTCGGCAAATCGAACGTGACGGAAGGCGCGCTGGTGACGGCAGGGCAGGAAGCATCGCTTGCCACCATCACCCAGCTTGACCCCATTTACGTTGACCTCACGCAATCCAGTAAGGACCTGCTGGCACTGCGGGAGAAAATTGCGGGCCGCGAAAAAACTACCGTTTCCCTGCTGGTGGAAGACAGCACGCAGCCGTACAAGCACGACGGCGAAATTCAATTCTCCGAAGTCACGGTTGACCCCACAACCGGCATGGTGCAGCTGCGCGCCATCTTCCCCAACCCCGAACATTCGCTGCTGCCGGGCCTTTTCGTGCGCGCGCGCATCAAGCTCGACACCATCAACGCTATTTTGCTGCCGCAGAAAGCCGCCATTCGCAACCCCGATGGTTCGCTGAGCGTCTGGAAAGTATCTGCCGACAACAAGGTGAACCTTTTCCCCATTCAGGTGGACCGCGCGCTGAACAGCGACTGGATCGTTTCCAGCGGCCTTGAGGAAGGCGACGCCGTCGTCGTCTCCGGCTTCCAGAAGGTCGCTGCCAACGGCGCCGTGAAGCCGATCAGCGAAGAAGAAGCCGCGCAAAAAGCAAAAGCCGATGCTGCTGTCAAAAAACCCGCCGACGGCAACGACAAACAGGCCGGCAAGCCCGCAGATCCCGCAGATAAAGACGCAGCCCCCGCAACCGCGCCGGATGCCGCCAAAGCAGGCGATGATGGCAGCATCAAAAAAGACGATGCCATTGCAGCCCCCGGGGCTAAGGATGATACGGCCACCACGCCCGCGCCGTCCCCCGCCGAAACACCGGCACCGGATGGTCTGGCGCCCGCGGGTTCACCCGCCCCCGGCGGCGATGCACCTAAAACAGATACACCGAATACGGGCGGCAAACCGTAAAAACACGCAACTATTGCCTTACCTGTACCTTTGAAGGAACGACGATATGTCGAAGTTTTTTATTGATCGCCCCGTTTTCGCCTGGGTGATTGCCCTTGTTATCATGCTGGCGGGCGCGCTTTCCATCATGAAGCTGCCGATCGAGCAGTACCCGGATATTGCGCCGCCGTCCGTTTCCATCAGCGCCACCTACCCCGGCGCTTCCGCCGAAACGCTGGAAAACAGCGTAACGCAGGTGATTGAACAAAAGCTGAGCGGGCTTGATTACCTGCGTTACTTCAAATCCACCAGCGACTCTGCCGGTAACGCCAACGTAACCTTGACGTTTGAACCGCAGGCCAACCCCGACATTGCGCAGGTGCAAACCCAGAACAAGCTGCAGGCCGCCATGTCGCAGCTGCCCGAAGAAGTGCAGCGCCAGGGCGTGACAGTGGTGAAGGCGAACGATACCTTCCTGCTGGTCGCGGGTTTTTATTCCAAAACCGGCAAGATGAGCCGCAACGAAATCGCGGACATTCTGGCATCGAAATTCCAGGACCCCGTCTCCCGCATCAACGGCGTCGGCACCGTCACCATTTTTGGCGACCCCCACGCCATGCGCATCTGGCTCGACCCCAACAAGCTGCTGAGCTATAACATGACCGCGATGGACGTGCAGACAGCCGTGCAGGCGCAAAACATTGACGTTTCAGCAGGGCAAATCGGCGGCCTGCCCGCCGTTGAAGGCCAGCAGCTGAACGCCACCATCACCGCCCAGTCGCGCCTGAAAACGGCTGAAGATTTCCAGCGCATCATCCTGCGCGTCAACGTCGACGGCTCGCAAGTGCGCCTGCGCGACGTTGCGCGCGTTGAACTGGGCGCGCAGGCCTATGACCGCATTGTACGCTACAAGCGCCTGCCGGCGGCCGGCATTGCCGTGTCCCTTGCCTCCCGCGCCAACGCGCTTGATACGTCGGAAGCGGTAAAGGCAAAAATTGAATCGCTTAAAAAGATTCTACTGCCGGAAGATGTGCAGCTGGTCTACCCCTACGACACGACCCCCTTCGTGCGCCTTTCCATTCATGAAGTCGTGAAAACGCTGATCGAGGCCATCGTCCTTGTCTTCTGCGTCATGTATTTGTTCCTGCAAAGCTTCCGCGCCACGCTCATCCCCACCATCGCTGTGCCGGTGGTGCTGCTGGGCACCTTCGCGGTACTCTCCGCCTTCGGGTTCTCCATCAACGTGCTGACCATGTTTGCCATGGTTCTTGCCATTGGCCTGCTGGTGGATGATGCTATCGTCGTGGTTGAAAACGTCGAGCGTTTGATGGCCGAAGAGGGCCTGTCGCCGCGCGACGCCACGCGCAAATCCATGGACCAGATTACCGGCGCGCTTGTCGGCATCGCCCTCGTCCTGTCGGCGGTGTTTGTGCCGATGGCGTTCTTCAGCGGCTCGGCCGGTGCCATTTACCGCCAGTTCTCCCTTACCATTGTATCGGCCATGACGCTGTCGGTGCTGGTGGCGCTTATTCTGTCGCCGTCGCTTTGCGCCACTATTTTGAAGCCCGTTAAAAAGGGCCATACCGAAGCCACCACCGGTTTCTTCGGCTGGTTCAACCGCACCTTCAACAAGGGCCGCGACAAGTTCGAAAAATCATCCGGCTATATTGCCAAGCGCTCGAAGCGTTTCATTTTCATTTATGCCGCGCTGGTGGCCGCGCTGGTATTCATGTTCGTCAAAATGCCGACATCCTTTTTGCCGGATGAAGACCAGGGCTATATGTTCGTGATGATCACGACGCCGCCCGGTTCTTCCATGGAGCGCACGATGGAAAGCTCGAAGCTGGTGGAGGATTATTTCCTCAACCAGGAAGGCGACAACGTGGAACACCTTTTCATCGCCAACGGCTTTAGCCAGGCGGGCCGCGGCCAGAACGTCGCCTTCGGCTTTATCGCGCTGAAGGACTGGAGCCTGCGCACGCGCGACGACCAAAGCGTGCAGGCCATTTCCCAGCGCGCCATGAAAAACCTTGGCCAGTTGAAGGACGCATCGGTTTTCGCCTTTTACCCGCCGCCCATCCGCACGCTTGGCAACGCCTCCGGCTTTGACTTCCAGCTGGTGGACAATGCCGGCGTCGGCCACGACGCGCTCATGCAGGCACGCGGCCAGCTGCTCGGCCTTGCCGCGCAGGACCCGTTGCTGACCGGCGTGCGCCCCAACGGCCTTAACGACGTGCCGCAGTATAAAATCAACATCGACAGCGAAAAAGCCAGCGCCATGGGCGTGTCGCTGTCCGACATCAACCAGACGCTGCAAACCGCCTGGGGTTCTGCCTATGTCAACGACTTCCTTGACCAAGGGCGCATCAAAAAGGTTTACCTGCAGTCGGACGCCCCCTTCCGCATGATGCCGGACGATGTGAACAACTGGTACGTGCGCAATACCGCCGGCAAAATGGTGCCCTTCGCCAGCTTCTCGGCTGCGAACTGGACGTACGGCTCGCCAAAGCTGGAGCGTTTCAACGGCAGCTCCTCCATCAACATTCAGGGTGCGCCCGCCCTTGGCGTCAGTTCAGGCACCGCGATGAATGAGATCATCCAGCTGGCGAAAAAACTGCCCGCGGGGCTGTCGCTGGAATGGTCGGGCCTGTCCTATGAGGAACGGCTGACAGGCGCGCAGGCGCCTGCGCTTTACGCCATTTCGCTCATTGTCGTCTTCCTCTGCCTTGCGGCTTTGTATGAAAGCTGGTCGGTGCCGTTCTCCGTCATTCTTATCGTGCCGCTGGGTATTATCGGCGCAGTCGGCGCAACACTGCTGACGGGCTTGAACAACGACGTGTTCTTCCAGGTAGGCCTGCTCACCACCATCGGCCTTTCCGCCAAAAACGCGATTCTGATTGTGGAGTTCGCCAAGGGCCTGCATGAAAAAGGCGAAGACCTGTTCACCGCCACCATGACGGCGGCGCGCCTTCGCTTCCGCCCCATTCTCATGACATCCATGGCCTTTATTCTGGGCGTGTTGCCACTGGCGATTGCGCATGGCGCAGGATCCGGCAGCCAGAACGCGATTGGCATTGGCGTTGTCGGCGGCATGCTGTCGGCAACCTTCATTGCCATCTTCTTCGTGCCGATGTTCTTTGTCGGCATTCACAAACTTTTCAAGGTAAAACCCCGCCACCATGAAGGGGATGACGCACCCGGCGCCGAAACGCCGGCAGAAGGCAACGACGCAGCGCCCAAGCCCGCGCACTAAGCGCGGCGCGGGCGGCGGGGAATCATGCCGGGGTTGAACACCCCTGCGCCACCCGCCAGGCCGCACCCCGCAACCGCCTGTATTTGCTGGTAAAATTATCCTTGAATTCGCAGGGTAATAAGGTTAGTCTGCACCCCTGTTACCGCGCGGGTAATAAATCCTCATGAGTTTTGCGGAGAGGTGGCCGAGCGGTTGAAGGCGCTCGCCTGGAAAGCGGGTATACGGTAACGTATCGTGAGTTCGAATCTCATCCTCTCCGCCACTTCCTTATCATACAATATGCGACGGCTGGATTTTGCTGATGGACACATCAGCAAGGCACACTAGCCATGCATGAAATACGGCAGGCTTGCCGCGCTTAAGAAGGAACACTATGAAACCCGATTTTGATCTGGCGCTGCAAAAGCACCTGGCTGCTATCGAGAACAGGGATTTAGCCGCCTTCAGCAAAGGCATTACGCAGAACCCGGTTCTGTATACCATTGTGCAGAACGGGCACGCTTTTAAAACGCCGGCCGAGATCATCGCCATTCATGCGGACTGGTTCAATGACAGTAACTGGGCGTGGAATGGCGATGTCATTCACAAGGTTGTTGGCAGCGACATGGCGTTCGCGGTTTTGAAATATACCTACCGCGCCAGTGCAGGCGGCACGGCATTTGAAACCTGGCTGACTTACGTTTTTGCGATTGAAGACGGTGCGTGGAAAATTATTCACGACCAGAATACAGCGCTCGACTACCATGCCTTTTCAAGGTCGATGGAAGAAAGCGCGCCGAAAAGCGAATAGCCCTAGCCCGACACAATCAGATGACCGGCGGTGACGAGCGCATCTTCGTCGGTCGTGCCGTATACGCCCGTCAATGTCGCGACGGTCTGGAAGCCGTAGGCTGTGCCGGCGCCGTCAAGGTCGACACTTAGCACACTGTTGTGCGTATGCCCGACCTGCGTGATGTGGACGAAATCGCTGAGCGATTCCGTCAGCGGGTCATAGGCGGTGAGCAGGTCGTGAATATCTATGGCGTCGCCCTGCGCCACCTTGAAATCGGCAATTGTTGCGGGGCCGCCGGCGAAGGCGGTGGCCTCGTGGAAGACGAAGGTATCTGCGCCGAAACCGCCGGAGAGGAAGTCTTTGCCGCCGCCGCCATCCAGCGTGTCATCGCCGTTCATTCCCTGCAGGTAGTTGCGGGCTGCGTTGCCCGTCAGTTCGTTATTTGCAGCGTTGCCGCGGCCAAGGTAGGCCGTTCCATCCAGAATAAGGTCTTCAAGACCGACGGCGAGGACGTAATTGACGCTGCTATGCACGGTATCAATGCCGCCCGCGGTTGTATTCGCCTCGATGATGCGGTCGCCGCTGCTGTCAACGTAATAGGTATCGTTGCCTGCGCCGCCGATCATGCGGTCGGAACCTTTGCCGCCGTCCAGCACATCGTTGCCGTCATTGCCGTAGAGAATATCGTTGCCGCCAAGGCCGTAAAGCGTGTCATCTTGCGATGCACCGGTCAGCGTGTCCTTGCCCTCGGTGCCGGTTAATGTTTCGGGGCTGTCGGTCGGGGTGGTTGTGCCGGTGCCCGTCCCGCCGGAGCCGGTGCTTGTGCCAACAAGGTCTTCCAGCTGCGCCAGCGTGTATGTCAGGGTATTGAAGGTAAAATCCTCGATATTTTTCAGGTGGTCGGTGCCGCCTATGACGGAGGTTGCGATGATATCGGCGATATTGGTGAAGTCGAAGGTGAAGTCGGCGACGATATCGGCAAAGACAACCGTATCCGTCCCCGCCCCGCCATCCACCACGTCGTTGCCGCCGCTGATATGAATAACATCGTTGCCAGCGCCGCCGCTGATAGTATTGGCGGCATCGTTATCATAGATAATATCGTTGCCGGAACCGCCCTTGGCGTTTTCGATGGTGACGTTATAGGCAATAGCAATGTTGTCGACAAGCCCGACCGAGCTGAAATGCCCGGCGCGCAGATCAATCGTTTCAGCCGCCGTCTGTGCCGAGCCATCAAACGTGTCATTTCCGCCCGCATCCCAAATGGTATAGACGTGGCCGGACTTCAAGACATAGTTATCATCCCCTGTTGCGTAGTTCATGTTCGCGCCGTACAGCGCCTGCAGCGCCGCAATATCATAGAGCATATAAGTCTCGGGGTAGACATCCCCGTAATTGGACGAATTGGTATAGGACATGACGGTATATTGCGTCGTGTCCTCCGCCGTTGGCAGGGCGTTCGGCGTTTCAAAACTGTGCTTGAGGCCGAGAGCATGGCCGATTTCGTGCACCAGCGTCATGTAATCATACTGGCCATGGCCAAGCGCGCTGTCGCTGAAATACGTCGTATTCGCCCAGACGTCGCCGCCTGCGGCATCGGTGGCGCTGGGGTAATAGGTCCAGGCCTCCGCATCATTACTCAGGACCGCCTGCCCGAAGCCGATTTGCGCCTGCGCAACAGTCGAGACTTGCGTGAAGGTGATATTGGCAATGGAGCTGACCTGCGCCAGCACTTCCGTCGCCGCCGTTTTCATGGCGGCGGTGAAGGATCGAAAGCCGTGGCTTTCATAATCTGAACTCGTATAAAAACTGGGGGTCGAAGTATAGAACATGTAGTTGAGGGTGACGCCCGTGCCGTTATTCGCCCATACGCTGCCGCTTTCAAGGTCCGTCACGTAATAGGGCTGCGTCATGAAATTTATCCTCGACTGATTTTCTGCATCCTTAGAATTTTACATGATAAAAATGAACTAAGCATAAATGCGAAATGCTTGAAACGGCCGTTTACCGCCGCTTTTCTGGTGTATTTTGCGCAAAAAATACACGTTTAGCGAAAAACATATGTTTGAAATACGCCAGACATGTTTCGAAACATAGTGGCGGGGCGCGTAGAAAAACCCCTCCGGCCGCAAGACCGGAGGGTTTTTTTAAAAGCAGAAGGCTTAGTGCGACGCGACTTGCGTGGAGGCACCGATGCCGGTTTGGGCGCGGACATATTGCGCATCAAACGCCGCACGGTCCTGCACAGCGCGGGCAGACTTGTCCGTAACCGAGAACAGCCAGATGCCAAGGAACGACAGCGGCATGGAGAACAGCGCCGGCGATTCATAGGGGAAGACCGGCGTTGCAAAGCCGAACAGCGTCACCCAGACGGTTTTGCTGAGAACCACCAGCAGGACTGCCGACAGCAGACCCATCCAGCCGCCCGCAACCGCACCGCGCGTGGTCATTTTCGGCCAGTAAATCGACATCAAGATTACGGGGAAGTTTGCGCTGGCGCCAATGGCGAAGGCAAGGCCGACCATGAAGGCGACGTTCTGGTTTTCAAAGATGATGCCGAGGAAGATGGCGATAATGCCGACCCCCATGGTGGAGAGGCGCAAGACCTTGATTTCGCCTTTTTCCGTTGTCTCCTTGCGGCGGAAGACGTTGGCGTAAAGGTCATGCGAAATGGCGGTTGCGCCCGCAAGGGTCAGCCCCGCCACGACGGCCAGAATGGTCGAGAAGGCAACGGCAGAGATAAACCCGTACAGCAGGTTGCCGCCGACGAATTTCGCCACGTGCACCGCCGCCATGTTTGCGCCGCCCACCAGCACGCCCTTGGCATCGATAAAGTCGGCATTGCCGGTGAGGAAGGCAATGGCGCCAAAGCCGATGATAAAGGTAAGCATATAGAAGTAGCCGATGAAACCGGTCGCAAAAACGATGGAACGATTGGCTTCACGCGCGTTCGGCACGGTGAAGAAGCGCATCAAAATGTGCGGAAGACCCGCGGTGCCAAACATCAGGCCAAGGCCGAGGGAGATGGCCGAGATCGGGTCCTTCAGGCCGCCGAGACCCGGCGTCATGATAAGGTTACCCTTCGGGTGCTTGCCGATGGCCGCTTCCGCGAGGTTGTTGATGCTGAAACCGTAGTGCTTCAAAATAAGGAACGAAATGGTGCTGGCGCCAAACAGAACCAGCACAGCCTTGATCAGCTGCACCCAGGTGGTCGCGATCATGCCGCCGAAGACGACGTAGCACATCATCAGCACGCCAACGATGATTTCAGCCGAGAGATACGGCAGGCCGAACAGCGTTTCGATAAGCTTGCCCGCGCCGACCATCTGCGCAATCAGGTAGCAGAAAACGGTGGCAAGGGAGCCAAAGGCCGCCATGATGCGAATGGGTTCCGGCTTGAAGCGGTAGGACGCAACGTCGGAAAAGTTATAGCGGCCAAGGTTGCGCAAGGGCGCCGCGATAAGCGTAATGACCAGCGGCCAGCCCACAAGGAAGCCGATGGCGTAAATGAGGCCGTCAAAGCCGGACCCATAGACAAGCGCGGTAATGCCAAGGAAAGATGCCGCCGAAACATAGTCGCCGGTAATGGCAAGGCCGTTCTGGAAGGCGGTGATTTGACCGCCGGCGGAATAAGCGTCGCTTGCGGTCTTCATGCGGCCCGCAGCCCAGCTGGTAATGCCGAGGGTGACGGCGACGAAGGCGAAGAAGGTGACAACCGCCGTACCGTTGAGGTGCGCGACAAAGTCGTTCCAGTTAAACTCGTTCATGTAGATCTTTCCTTAAAATTATCAGCCGATTTTGGCGAGCAGCTTGCGGTGTAGTTCCGCCAGCTTGCCGTCTGCAAGATGCATGTAAACGGCGGTGAGCAGGAAGGCCAGCACCAGCAGGGCGAGACCCGCATAGATGCCGATGCTGATAACGCCATCGCCCGCCGGAACGCCCAGGGCAGCCGGGTCATAGGCAATCATCAAAACGAAACCGAAGTAGGCCAGGATGATGACGAGGTTGATGGGAATGTTGACGGCTTTCTTGGCCGCCGTCATTTCCTTGAACTCCGGCAGGTTGCGGATGCGTTTTGCTTCTTCTTCAGTCATGTCAGGGTACCTTTCGCGAAAGTTATGCAGCGATCAGAACGGGAAGTAGCGCAGCGACACCATGGAGATGTCTTCATACGCGTGCGGGTTGGTGCCGTTGTCATCGGCAAAGCTGTCACGGCGGATAAGGGCGTTTTGCGCGCCGACCTTCAGGTCGCCGTAATCGCCTTTGTAAAGGTCATGCCAGACACCGCCGGTCAGCGCCGTAATGCTGGAGGTAACAGCGTTACAAGCGCCGCCCTTCACATAGCAGTTCGAGTTGCTGAGGTTGGAGTCGCCATAACCGAAGCCGGTGGCAGCGCCCGTGTCGTAGCGGTTGACTTTTTCGTAGCCGCCGAACAGGTACACATCCCACAAGGGAATCGGGTGGCCGATAAAGCCGATGGAGCCCATGATGGTTTCAAGCGGCTTCAGCTCGAGGTTGGTTTTGAGCGCAACGTCGGGCAGCAGGGCCGGGCCGTAGCGGCCAACGCCTTTACCAGCAAGCACGTTTGCCTGCAGGTCAAGTTTCTTGGCGATAACCGGCACAACCGCGCCGGCGCCAATGCCGCCGCCCATGCTGTCATTCGTGTCCTGGCTCACAACTTCGGAATCGCGGAACCAGCGGGCAAGGCCATAAACTTCATAGTGGCCAAAGCCGGGGTCGAAGGCGAGCTTCGCGGTAATGTCTGGTGCCACGTCCAGCGACATGTTGCCGGAATAGGTCGCAGCGTTACCGGCGTTCTGTACCGTCACCGCGCCGCCGCCCGTCAGGGCCGCGCCGCCGACGTTCAGCTGCGGTGAGCTGACGCCAAGACCGGCGGAAATTTTGTTTTCATCAAACGTCTTCACGACGCGCACTTCAGGGCCGCGCGCATAGGTAAAGCCCGGCAGCAGGCCCACGTCAATCGTGATCGGCAGGGCTTCGCTGCGCGGCGACAGGCCGGCCTTGTACAGGGTTGCAAGGTTCCACATTTGGCCGGCATAGACGTTCAGGCCAAGGTCTTTGCGCTCATAACCCAGATACGCCTGGCGTACGCGCGGCGCATAGCTGTTGGTTTCAACAGAGTTGGATGTGCTGCCGGCGGCAAGGAAGTCACCCTCCACATAAGCCAGCAGGTTGGTGTGGTCATCCGGCGAGCCGGCGGCAAGCAACGACAGGCGCGTGCTGCGGGCGGAGCCGCGGAATTCGCCTTCGCGCGATGCAGCGGCGTTGGGGAACGGAATGGCGGTGTTGAAGTTGCTGACCGTATCGGCAGATTCATTCTTCGTGCGGTAAATGCCGGTCGTATCGATGAAGCCGCCGGGGGTCAGCGTCAGCTTGCTGCCGATCTTGAAGATCGGCGCGGTGGGCGCCGCCGGGGCAGCAGCTGCAACATTCGTTGCGCCAGCAGCGGGTGGCGCGCCAACGGGGGTGCCGGCATTTGCGGCATAGGCGCTGGGGTTGGCCTGATATGCGGGTGCTGCAACTGCGGGGGCTGCGGCCATTTTATCGAGGCGTTCCTGCAGCATTTTCACCTGCGCCTGCAGTTCACGAATTTCAGCCGACTGGTCGGCGGCGAGCGCGGGTGTATTTGACGCAAGCAAACCACACAGGATGGCCGCGACGCATACAGATGAACGGATCATTTTTTTCATTAAAGCCCCCGAGATAATACAAAGCAGGAATACGACAAAGATTTATTCGTACCGAAACGGTCACGAAGAAATACTAAACCCGAAACTATTACGATGTAAACATGCTGTCTTGCAACAAAGCAAGAAAGCGGCAACAAAATATGATTGTATCGAAAATGCACAGGGTGTAGCGCACTGCGGTCTTCACGGGCTTTCTGCAAAACAATCACCCGTTACAAATTGCTGCAACGCGTCAAAAACACAGACGTTCAATTATGGGCAGATATTTGCACATATATAATGAGTTAAACGCCGTTGCGCTTTTGCAGCGCGGTAACAAAGCTGTCCCAATCGCGTTTCAGGCTCTTCAGCAAGGGCGGCAGCGCGGCGGCATCCCCGTCATCCGCCCGCGCCTGCATCAGCTCGGCTTGCGTGCCAACCTTCGGCGCGCCAAACTGGCGGGTACTGGACTTCACGATATGCGCAAGGTTGCTCACCTCTGCAATATTTCCCGCCTCGATCGCTGTTGCGATAAAGCCCAGCAGGTTTTGGGTTTCCGACAGGAAGCCCGCCAGCACGCCGTCAAACCGTTCACCAAGGGCGCTGCGCGTCTCCTGAAGCATCACGCTATCAATGTCGCCGTCGCTATCGGGGCGCGGCATGTCACCGGCGGCGGTGACGGAAACTTCCAGCACGCGTTTTTCAACCGGCAGCCATGTGCCCAGCAATTGCAGCAGCCGCGTTTCGCGCACGGGCTTCGGCAGGTAATCATCCATCCCGGCGGCAAGGCATTTTTCGCGGTCGCCCTCAAGCGCGTTGGCTGTAAGTGCGACGATGGTGATATTGCCAAGCGGCGGCGGAAACTTGCGGATATTCGCGGTTGCTTCAAACCCGTCCATGCGCGGCATTTTGCAGTCCATCAGCACCAGGTCAAATTCACGCGTCGGCAATATTGCCAGCGCTTCTTCGCCGTTACCGGCTATAACCGTTTCAATCCCGTAGCGTTGCAACAAGGCCGCCAGAATTTCCTGGTTCGGCAGGCTGTCTTCCGCCAGCAGCACGCAGGTATTGCGGTAATGATAGACGGCCGCCGCCGCGCCGTCGTCCTCATCCAAAAAGCCCGTCACTTCTGATGGGGATGCCAGCGGCAACGCCAGCGTGAAGAAAAAATCGGACCCCTTGCCGGGCGCGCTGGTGACTTCAATGCGGCTGCCCATCAGCATCACGAGACGGTTTGAAATGGCAAGGCCAAGGCCGCTGCCGCCGAAGTTGCGGGTAATAGTTTCATCCGCCTGGTCAAACTTGTTGAAGATGGTTTGCAGCTTGTCGGGGTGAATGCCAATGCCGGTATCCTGCACGGAAATAACCAGCGTCGCCGTATTTTCAGTCACTTCCTTCGCCGCAACGCGCAAGGTAACGCTGCCTGCGCGCGTAAATTTCATGGCATTGCCGCACAGGTTATATACAACCTGGCGAATGCGCAGCGGGTCACCCACCACCCAGTCGGGCAGATGATCGCCATATTCAAGGTTGAAGGTAACAGCGCCGAGCGAGCTATTGGCCGGCGCAATTTCCGTTTGCAGGCGGAAGACCTCGGCCGCATCTTCGCACAGCGCGCGCAGGCTGAACGGAATTTCTTCAATCACCGTCTTTCCCGCCTCAATCTTCGAGAGGTCAAGAATATCGCTGATGATCTGCATCAACGATTCAGCGGAACGCAGCACGGTACCCGCATAGTGCATCTGGCTGCGGTCAAGGCTGGAGCGCATCAGCATCCGCGTCATGCCGATGATGGCATTCATGGGCGTGCGGATTTCATGGCTCATGTCGGCGAGGAAGTCGGACTTGGCGCGGCTGGCGGCATCGGCGGCATCGCGCGCGATGCGCAGCTTGCTTTCGGCATCCTTGCGCTCGGTAATAATTTCCGTCGCCATGAGCAGGCCGCCAAGCGCGCCGTCATTTTTATACCATGGACGCACAATCCAGCGCAGCCACATGATGCGCCCGCTTTTCAGCGTGATCATATCCTCGCTATCCGACGACGCGCCGCTTTTAAGGCAATCGAACAATATTTCACGCCATTTATCCGGAGAATTGAAAAACACCTCGAAGTGCGTGCGGCCAATGATGTTTTCACTGGGAAGGCGGAAGTCGCTGTACCAGCGGTCGCTGACCATGAGGTAGCGCATGTCGGCATCGCAAACGGCAAAGGCGACAGGGATGTGCTTGACGAAGTAAACCATCTGGTCGCGCGAATGCTTCAGCATGTTACGCGCCAGCTTTTCACGGACGCCGAAGTGCATGCTGAGCGAGGCAAGGGCGGAGACAATAAGGCCGATGATAAGCAACAGGTGCGCAACCGGCGACGGGTGGCTGGTTAAAAACTGCGGCGTCGGCGTAAAGTTAAACCGCCATTCGCGCCCGCGGATGAACATGGCGGATGACGCCTGCATGTCCTTGCTGTTTTCCAGCCCGGGCGCGCCGTTATCATAGGCTTTCTGGTCGTTGATAAAGACCTCGATTTTATAATCGGACTGGCTGCCTTTGGCCAGCAGCGTGCCAAAGAGGTCATCGACGTTGAAGCTGGAAACAATCATGCCGTCGTAGCGCTTATTCACATACAAGGGATTGTAGCCGACAAAGCCAATGCCGCCCTGCACAAGATGCACAAGCCCCGTCATTTGCGGCATGCCGCTTTCACGCGCGCGGTTGATGGCAGCACGCCGCGTATCTTCAAACGCGATGTTAAAGTTGGGCATTTTTTTAAGGGTTTTGAGCGATACCAGCCATTGCAGGCGTGAATCCGCATTGGCCCAGCTAAGCGCCAGCAATACCGGGTAGGCGTGCAGGTATTCCGTTGCATCCGCTTCCCACAGGCGCTGCGGCGTGCCGCCCTGCCGTTCCCAGCGGCTGTTGATGCGCTGAATGGCCTGGAACAAGCCGTCGAGATACAACTTGCTGTTATGGCCGATGGCGGTGGCCTCCGCCTGCACAATGCCGCCGAGTTCACGGCGGTGGTCGTTCTCGCTTGCCTGACAGAAAGTAACAGTCAGCACCACAAGCATGGCGAAAACAGGCAGCGGCAGCCACGTAATATTCTCCGCCGGCTGGCGGATGACGACGCGCAAAAAGCTGGCGCCGATAAGCAGGAAGCAAAGCGCGGTATGAAAGGCCATGCCGACCGCCGCGCCCCAGACATAGTATTCCTCAGTCCCTGTCAAATAGCCCAGCAGCGGCGGCACGGTCAGCGCGACCAGAAGGCAGCCTGCAACGCCCAGCATGAAAATGATCGATTTTTGCCGGCCGGCAATTCCGCTGAGGACCAGCGCCGTGCCGCTGATGACAAAGCAGCAACCGGTATTGACCGAAAAGCGGCCTGGATAGACCGAATGCTGCGTCAAGGCAGCGTTTGTCACCAGCGTGTCGATGCCATAATCAAGGCCCAGCATGAACTGCGAGAGGATGATGAGAGATGCCGTGGCAACAAAGGCGCCAATGGCAATCGCGGGACGCGTATCACGCCGCCCGATCGCCAGCAGGCCGAAGCTGGTGATGAACAGCAGGGCGGCGGTATTGAACTTCATCGCCTCGAACGACGGATGCAGCTGCACCAGCGCGGCATTGCCCGTAAGCCAGCCCACCATCACGGCAAGCCCCGTCAAGCCGACGAAAATGCCGGCAAGGCGGAACATGAAAATGGAAAGACGGTCGATTTTCAAGGAAAAGGTCTTGCGGGCAAGGGTTATTCTGCGCCAGCCGGAAGGACGCAAAGGGATACTTTGATATTTTGCCGCAAAGTCATTACGATAATATTAACTTTTGGGGATATATAATACGGGTGTAATTTGGATAGGAGCCACGCCATGACCGACCTGAAACCAGACAGACTTTCTGCCCTCATTCTTGAGGACCAGTCCGTCATGCGCGACATCATCCGCTCCCACCTCGATAACATGGGGTTTCATACTGTTGAAGTCGCGGCAAACGTTGCGGAAGCCGAACAGATGATTGCGGCAAAACGCTATGACATCATCTTCGTCGACTGGATTCTGCCGGGCCAGAGCGGCTATTCTATGATGAAGAATTACCGCGAAGACCGCGCCTATGATGATATTGCCTTCGTCATGGTAACAGGACAAGCCGAAGCCCATTCAATGGTCGAGGCCATGAAGGCGGGCGCAACGTCCTACATCATCAAGCCCATCATCGGGGCTGATTTCCAGGATGTTGTGAATACCGTGATTGAATGGATCAGCACGGTGCGCGCCCGCGCCGCCGCAAAGCGCGTATAAGCTTTCCCGCCGGTCTGCCCGCAATAACGAAGCCGCTTAATAGCCCGCTTCGCAATATTCCATTTTCTTGATCATGTGATTATTGTCGGTGCCCTGCCCTGCGGTCGAAACCGTTATGACAGATACGCCCTTTTTGCCGCCCGCCGCTGTGCATTCGGCTTTATCGGGGTTGATGTAGGCGATGGCGAAAAGCGCGCTTGCATCATCCGCCAGCACGGCAGGCAGGCGCGCGGTGATAGCCTCCTTAATCAGCGTCGGGCGTATTTCACCCATGGTGCCGGGGAAGACATGTTTTTCAAACGGCCCGTGCACGCGGCGTACTTTTGCCGTGTTCGCGGGAAGGTTTTTCTGCGCGGCCTGCGGCAGGGTCGCGCCATCATCCGTCGTGAACGACACTTGCAAGGCGGGGGCCGGCGCGGCGGGCATAACATCCCCCTCCTTCGCGACCGCCAGTATCATCGGCTGGGAAAAGACATAGCCGCGGTCCGACACTAAATCATGGCAGGCGCTGCAGGCAAGCGACTGCACATCCTGGTCTTCCTTTTTATACGTCGGCTTGCCTGCGGGGGTAAAAATGGCATAGCCCCAGCCGCGCGTTTCGGCGTGCTTTTTATGGTCGCGCACCATGAACTGGTAGCGGCGCGCGCCCGACGGCACGGCGGAACTGGTGAAGGCCGGGTCATCCTGCGTCATCAGGCCGATTTTGGCGAAGACGGCACCATCCGGATAATCCGCGCTGTGCTTTTGCAGGGCAGCCCAGGCGATATCGTTCGCGTAGGTAATGCGCATTTCACCGGTATCCTTGCGAAAGCGCGTGGTGACAAGGTGCCAGTTTTTTTCAAAATCCCTGAACTGCGCCATGCTGTAGCCGTTCATGGTATCGGCGGCGGGTGCGGCAGCGGGCGGCTCGGAGAATGACTTGCCCGCAAGGCACAGAACCGCAAGGCACATCACAAAAGCCGTGGCCGCGATTTTTGCGTGGGGGAAATAAACCTTTAACATGTGCGTCATTCCTTTTTATCTGCCTCATCATCGGCCACATACAGGCGCAGGACAGCCATGCCGTCGGAAACTGTTTTGCCGGTGTTGTTATAAATGCCGACAATTTCATAGTCGTGCGTTTTGTCTATCTTTATGCCCTCGGCGCTTGAATAGAAGGCGACATCCGTCAGCATCCGGCGCTGGTCGTCGTTGCTCACCTCGCCCTTCCACAGCGTGCTGCCCGTGGTTTTATCCACCAACGCCAGCGATTCTCCGAAAGGGTGCAGGTGCAGCTTGATGTAATGGATGGTGCCGCCGCGGTGAATGGGGTGGTCCTTGCCGATTTCGGTCCTGTATTCATGCCGCCCCGGCTGTACGTCAAAATGCACCATAGCGTCGGGGTAGCGCTTGGCTTCGCCCGCCAGCATCGGCTCATCGCTGGCGGCGCAAATGTTATTGACGCCGTTATTGACATCTTTCGCCATAACGGCGGCGGTAACGGTGCGCAGCGGTTTCAGCTTTTGCACGGCGGCGGCATCATCCGTCATGTAGCCGAGCGTCAGTTTGTAGCTGAGGTATTTATTCGTATCGGCATTGTTGTTCAGGGCCTGCGCCAGAATATTCACGTTGGCGGGGGTATTTTCAACGCGCACGGCGTAGCCTGCGGGGAATTCCATTTCATCGAGACCTTGCGAGACGGTCAGCAGTTTCTGGTCCCCTGCCTCCGTCCGGCCCAGCACGGCCCAGGAATGGCACAGATATTCGGACGATACTTTCGCCCCCTTTTCATCCAGCACATCCACCCGGAAATTTTTAACCCAGAGGTATTTTGACGGCGTTGCCGTACCCAGCGTAACGCGGTCATTTTTTACCGGCCCCGTCATGGAGATATATTTTTTGTCGATATGCAGGGGGCCCAGCGTATAGGTCGCCGTTTGCAGCGCCGTGCTTTCCGCCCCTTGCGCCCGCACGGGCAGCGACAAGCCAAGGCATAACAGCGCGATGGTGCAAAGCGATTTGAACATGGAAAGCGACAGCCCCGGAAAAACCAACGGCTTCCAGTTTACAGCATTTTGGCTTTAAAGGGCGGGCGATTGTAACCGAGCATATTTTTCAGAAACGGGCGGGAAAATAAAAACGAAACCTTCCGGTCAGCTCCTAATCTCCCGCCATGAAAAACAATTCGCCAAAATAGCGAAGGCCGGCAGTTGCCTGCCGGCCTTCGTTACTGGGAAGAAAATCGGGTCGCTTAAATTACATACCGCGATAAAGGTATGCGTATTCACCCATGAGGGCGGCGACGGAATTGCTTTCAGCGCCGCGCGGCTTGGCGGCGGCGAGCGGCGACTGCATTTCGAAATCATCCGTCACGGGGGCGGCGAAGCTGCCCGCGACATGCGCGTAGGAGCTATTGTCAAACGCCGGGTGCGAAAAACGGGAATGGGACATGATGTAACACCTTTCAGTTTTTTTAAGGACGTTCTCAGAAGGCAAACGGTTGACTGTCTGTAATCGTTCCTTGGCTGTGGTTAACGTGTTGTTGTGCCGATAACAGAATCATACCGCGCCGGGCTTACAACGGCCTTACAGCTTCAATTGACAGAATGTTTAAAAAAATCGTTTTAAATCAGCGGCTATGCTGCACTGCGGCGTGCCGGAAAAATCATACGGAAGCGATTCCCCGTATGCGCGCGGGGGTCAAGGTCTGCCGTGCCGTCGTGCACTTCCATGGTTTTGCGCACAATGGAAAGGCCAAGGCCCGCGCCCGTGCGGGCGGCCGTGGGCGCGCTGTCACGGTGATGACGCTCAAAAATAAGCCCGCGACGGTCTTCGGGAATTTTTTTACCCTGATCAGTGACCATAATGGTAAAGCCATCCAGCTCTGCATCTACCGGTGTGCCGGGCGGGCTATATGCAAGGGCGTTGTCGAACAGGTTGCAAATGGCGCGGTAGATAAGGTCGCTATTGCCCTCTACATACACCGGCGTATCCACGCCATTCACGCGCAGTTCGCGCTTTGCCCGCACGAAGATGGGGAAAAAATCCTGGCAGGCTCGGCTGAGGACGGCGGCAAGGTCAATGCGCTTCATTTCCATCGCGTCGGCATATTCAAGCCGTGTCGCATCCAGCATCTGGTTCACAAGCTTTGTCATGGCATCAACATCGCGCAGCAGCTTGATGACGGGTTCGGTGCGGTCAAGATTTTCGATGCGGGTTTTCAAAATGGCCAGCGGCGTGCGCAGCTCGTGCGCCACGTTGTCGGTGAATTCCTGCTGCGTTTCAAGTGATTTCTCAAGCCGCGCGAAGGACAGGTTGACGGCCTTGACCAGCGGCATCACCTCCGACGGCACGCCCGCTTCGGGAATGCGGATGCCATGGTCGTAAATATCGATCTGCCGCACTTCTTGCGCGGCGCGGTGCAGGGGCTTCAGGCCCCGCCGCAGCGTCAGCACAATCACGCCGACAAGGCAAAAGTAAAACGGAATGCCCACCAGCAGCAACCGCGCCATAAACGCATCGGTAATAAGGTCTGAAAAGCGGTCGGCGGTGGCAAGGGTTTGCGCCACCTGCACATACAGCTGCCGGCCTTCGACGTTGACGGGGAAGGTAAGGCCCACGTATTTGCGCGCGCCCGGGCCATCAAACGTAAAGCCGGTATTGCCCGCGCCGGCGTTCAAGCCGTCGGGAAAGTAATCCGCAAACGTGATGGGAGAGGTAAACAGGCGGTTGCCCGCCTCGTCGCGCACAAGGTACTGGTACGTATCGCCCGCCTGCGCGTAAAAACGGCGCTGCGTTTCCGGCAGGTTGAGGAATACTTTATTGCGGCCCTTGTTGGGCTCAAGATTTTCGGCAATGCTGCGGGCCTGCTGTTCCACCGTCTGGTCGCGCAGAATTTCAAGGCTGCTGTCCACCTGCGTATACACAATCGTCATCAGCACCAGGATGCCAATGACCACGATGGCCGAAATGCGGATGACAAGGCTGGCCAGCAGCGACTTGTTTTTTGCGGGTTTATTCGCCATCCGCATCCCTGCCGCCATCTTTCACGGGGTCTTTGGGCGCGCCCTCGGACATCATGTAGCCGATGCCCTTGAGGGTATGGATTTCAACCCCCGCCGCATGGCTTTGCAGTTTTTTGCGCAGGCGGTGCACCAGCACTTCAATGGAATTCGCGGAGCCCGTTTCGCCGTAGCTGTACATGCGCTGCTCGATGGATTTTTTGGTCACAATTTTTCCGGCGGACTGGATAAGCTGTTCCAGCAAATCCACTTCGCGCCGCGACAGGTCAATCATTTTTCCGTCAATTTCGGTTACGCGGGTATTGGTATCGAAGCTTAAATTATCCAGCGTCAGCACGGGCGCAACCGCCTGTGCGGGGCGGCGCAGCAATGCCTTCAGCCGCGCAATCAGCTCCCCCACCTCGAACGGCTTCACCATGTAATCGTCGGCGCCGCTGTTCAGCCCCTCGATTTTATCGGACAGCGCATCGCGCGCGGTCAGCACCAGCACGGGCACGGCGTTTTTGGCGGCGCGGATTTTTTGCAGGACGTCCATGCCGTCCATATCCGGCAGGCCAAGGTCAAGCACCAGCGCGTCATAGGTCTGGTGCAGGGCGGCGGCCAGCGCCTCCTCCCCCTCCAGCACGGCGTCCACCTCAAAGCCGGCCTTGTACAGGCTGTCCTTGATGGCGTCGGCAAGGCTGGCATTGTCTTCGACCAGCAATATGCGCATGGGATGATTCCTTAAATAGGTAACTGCAGCATTGGCAGCGGGCATATGACCCTAAAAACCGGCTGTAATTCAAGGAGATAGAACCAATTTTTTTAAAATTATAATAGAAATTATCTCAAATGCCATCATTTATTAACACTTCGGATATACAATGGAAATATTATGCAGGTTCAACATTTTAAAAGTTTTTTTGAATCTAGTTTTTCCCAGTTTCTCAAAAAACATCTGGCTGTTTCGGTATGCGCTTTTTTGCTGGCGCATGTCAGCGTCGCCTATGCAAACCCTGAAGGCGGCAGTGTTGTTTCCGGCACCGCCTCTATCGCCAGCAGCGGCTCCACCCTGACCGTTACGCAAGGCAGCAACCGCGCGGTGATTGACTGGAAGTCGTTCAACATCGGCGCCGGTGAAACCACGAATTTCGTGCAGCCATCGTCATCGGCCATCGTCCTCAACCGCATCGGCAGCCAGGACCCGTCGCAAATTTTCGGCACGCTGACGGCGAATGGTAAAATATTCCTCGTCAACCCGAACGGCTTTGTGTTCGGCAAGGGCTCCACCATCAACATCGGCGGCATTCTGGCGACGACGGCAGATATTGCCAATAGCGCCTTCATGCAGGGTCGTATGAACTTTTCAAAAGCGGGCAAGGCGGATGCCGGCATCATCAATAACGGCACAATCACTGCGCGGGATGCAGGGCTTGCGGGCTTTGTTGCGCCGCAGGTTGAAAACAACGGCATCATCACCGCCCGCCTCGGCCGCGTCAGCCTGGCATCGGGCGACCGGCTGACGATGGATATGTATGGCGACAACCTTGTCAGCGTCGCGGTGGATAACCAGACAGCCAAGCATATCGTCAGCAACAGCGGCCTGATTGCGGCGGATGGCGGCACCATCGCCCTTACCGCGGCCGCGGGGCGGCAGGTCGCCAACGGCGTTATTTCCAACAGCGGCGTTATTCGCGCCACTTCCGTCGGCACGCAGAACGGCAAGATTACCCTTTATGCGGAAGGCAGCAACGCCGTTGCCAGCAACACCGCCGCCAATAAAGGCAAAAAGACGGGGCAGAGCAAAATTCTCAACAGCGGCACCATTGACGCCACCGGCGAAAATGCCGGCGAAACCGGCGGTGATGTAACCGTGACGGCAGACAGCGTTGCCCTTTCCTCCAATACCGTCATTTCCGCATCCGGCATCAATGGCGGCGGCACAGTGCGTATTGGCGGGGATTATCTGGGTACAGGCACCACGCCCACGGCTGCCACCGTTTATGTCGCTTCCGGCGCAACTATTTATAACGATGCGGTTGATACCGGTAACGGCGGCCGCACCACCATCTGGAGCGATGGCGACACGTATTTTTATGGCAGCGTCTACGGCCGCGGCGGCTGGAACGGCGGCAATGGCGGCTTCGTTGAAACGTCCGGCCACGGCTACCTTGACGCGCAGGGATATGTTGACTTAACCGCACCCGCGGGCAGCAAAGGCCTCTATTTCCTCGACCCCACCGACATTACCATTTACGGCAACGTCGACCCGGCGTTTGTCTCGACGGATGGCAGCATTAACCTTGCCTCCTCCCTCGTCCTGTGGCTGGATTCGAACGACCGCAGCGCCATCACCCTCACCTACAGCCCCGTTGCAGCAACAGCAAGCGGCGCTGCCGGCAGCAAAACCATCACCACCAGCGCCTCGATTGCCGCAAGCCTGGTGCCCGGCGCGCGCATCCGCATCGGGTCTTCCGGCACCATCACCACCGCCAGCATGCTGGGGGCGGATACATATACGGTCGCGTCCATTTCCGGCACCACCATCACCACGGTTGAAAGCCTTTCGACCAGCTACACCAGCGCCGCCGTTTACCGCGGCCTTGCCAGCAGCTGGACGGATAAAAGCGGCGCAGGCAACAATGCAACCGCCACCGGCAGCGGCATGCCGCTATGGGTCGGCAACGCCCTGAACGGGGCAGATGTGCTGCGCTTTGACGGCACGGACGACATGATGACGGTGGCGGATTCCGCCACGCTCGACAGCACCAGCGGCCTTAGCATCTTCACCACCAATACGGCCTACGGGCTTGACGGCGCCAACCCCACGCCCATTTTGTCAAAACGCGTCTCACCGGATAATAACCAGTCCTACAGCCTGTTTTATTACACCGGCAACCAGCTGGCGGTGGATATTGACAGCACCAACAACCGCTTTTATTCCCCCGCCGCCTACACCAACGGCACCACCAATATCCTGGGCGTTGTGTACGACGGCACGCAAAGCGCGGGCAGCCGCGTGAAGCTTTATAGCGGCGATGCACTGGCGGCCACCAGCGCGGAAAGCAGCGCCAGCATCCCCAACTATGCTTCCAACCTCTACATCGGCGCAATGGACCCGACGCGCGGCTCGTATGAAAACGGCGCGTTCTCCGACATCATGATTTATAAATCCGCCCTCAGCGACACGGCCCGCACGCTGCTGGACCAATACCAGTCCGCCAAATGGAACGTGGCGTTAAGCGCGCCCGGCACCGGCGCCACCGAAGTTGCCAAGGCCACCAGCAGCACGGGCTATTCTGTTTTCACCACCAGCTACCTTGCACGGTTAAGCCAGACGGCAGATATTTCGCTGCAGGCTTCCAACAACATCACGCTTGACTTGAAGGGCGACACCCTTAACTTCACCACCGCTGGCCGCAGCCTGACGCTGACCGCCGGCAACCAGATCAGCGCCGTCAGCACCGGCGGCATTACCACCAATAACGGCAACATCACCATGACGGCGGGCAGCGGCCTTGATATCGGCAAGCTGAACCTGAATGCCGGCACCGGCAACATCAACCTGTCTTCCGCAGGCGCGATGACGGTAGGCGCCCTTACCGCCAAAAACATACTTGCCAAAACCACCACGGCAACCGCCAACCTGAATATCGCCAGCGGCAAAACGCTGACCGCCACAGGCGCGGGGGATGCGCTTATTCTGGTCGCAGGCCAAAACTTCATCAACAATGCGGGCAGCACCGCACTGAGCACGCCCGCAGGCCGCTGGCTGGTTTATAGCGGCAAACCCGCGAATGATGTAACGGGCGGGCTTATCTCAAACTTCCGCCGCTATACCTGCACCTACGGCGCCGCCTGCCCCACGCTTGCCACCACAGGCAACGGCTTCCTTTACCGCTACACGCCCCTGCTGACTGCAACGCCGAATGCCGTCAGCGCCATCTACGGCAGCATCGCACCCGCCCTTTCCGCCTATGCCTATACGCTGACGGGCTATAATGCAGGCGATGCAGCGGCAGATACCGTGACGGGCGCATTAAGCGGCACCACCGCCTATAGCCAGTACAACGCGGTCGGCAATTACAACGTCAATTACGCCAGCGGCAGCCTCGCCTCAGCTCTTGGCTACGGCTTCACCTATGCCAATAGCGCAACAGCCCTGAACATCACACCCGCCGCGCTGACCATTGCGGCGGGCAACCTCACCAAAACTTATGGCGATACGTATAGCTTTGGCAGCACAGATTACGCGGTCACTGGCCTTAAAGGCACCGATAGCGTGACAGGCGTGACGCTTGCCAGCGCGGGCGCGGCGGCAAGCGCCAACGTCAGCGGCAGCCCCTATACCGTCACCGCGTCAAACGCCACCGGCACCGGACTCTCCAACTATACGCTGACCTATACGAATGGCACATTGACCGTTAACCCCGCCGCCCTCAACATCGCCGTCGGCAACCTCGGAAAAACTTATGGCGATGCCTATACCTTTGGCAGCACGGATTACACCATCACCGGCCTTAAGAACACTGACAGCGTGACAGGCGTGACGCTTGCCAGCGCGGGCGCGGCAGCAACCGCCAATGCCAGCAGCACTCCCTATGGAGTAACAGCCGCAAGCGCTAACGGCAACGGTCTTGCCAACTACACCATCAACTATACGAATGGCACGCTGCAGGTCGGCAAGGCCGCGCTGACCGTGACGGCGGATAGCCTGACCAAAGCATTCGGAGAGACGCTGGTTTTCAATGGCCGCGAATTCACCACCAGCGGCCTGAAGAATAGCGATAGTGTTAATAGCGTATCGCTTGGCAGCGCGGGCCGCCTGCTGAATGCAGCGCCCGGCGATTACAACGTCTATGCCGGCAACGCCGTTGGCACGGGGCTTTCAAACTATACTGTGACTTATGTGAACGGTACGCTGACGGTTAAAACATCCGCGCTGACCAGCACGCTGAATACCTTTGGCAACGCCGACTTCCAGCCGGATACAAGCTGGTCCGCAGGCCAGCACGGCATGAAGCCCATCATCCAGATTTCAGACCAGCTGGCGGATATGCTGGGCATTGCGCATAACCAGCGTACCATCTTCTCGGTCACGGCTTACTGATTTTAACTTCAGTTGCGTTTTTCAGCTGGTAAAGCATGCCGTTTTCATTGGGCGGCAGCAGCGTCAAATCGCCCTCGATGCGGACCATGTCGTCAATCCACGTGATCGGCTTCTCGCTGTAGATCTCGACCACCTCGGTCGGGCCGCCCGGCATGCAGAAGGGGCAGGTGGGCGTGCGCTTGCACAGCAAAAAATGCTTTTGCGTCTCGCCGCCTTCCAGCGGCAGCATGAAACCGGTGATGGCCAGCTTCTTGCCCGCCAGCGCCTTCACGCTGTCCCCGTAGTTCATGTCGAACATGCCGGTTTTTTCGTTGAGCTTCACCTTGGTGTTGTTCAGCTGCGTCCACATATTGTCGGTGGATTTCGGCAAGGCATCCTGCGCGGCGCGTTCATCCGCGGGCTGGGCTGCTGCGGCGCTGTCATCCGGCGTAATGGTGCCGCTGACGGTCGTGGTGGTGACGGTGTATTTTGCCTTGCTGAGGGCACAGGTCATGAACACAAGGCCCAGCACGCAAAAAATACGCAGGCATGACGAAGCGTAAATGGTTTTCATGATTTATCCTTCATTTTGCGGCCTTGCCGGCATCTTCCAGCCGGTAAATAAAGCCGTCTTCGGTTTCGGCACTGTTTTGCAGCACTTGCAGCGTACCCTGCAGCGTAATGGGAGAATTGGTGAATTCTATTTTTTCGTGCGCCTTCACGTCGATCATCTCGGTCGGACCGCCCGGCAGGCAATACGGGCAGCTGGGCGGATAGGCGCTGAGCAGGAAGTGCGATTGCCCCTCCATACCCTGCAGCGGAAACATATATCCGGTGATGATGGCGGATTTACCGGCGCGTGCCAGCACATCCGGCTTGAAATGCGGGCTTACCGCCAGCCCCTTCGTTTCATCCAGCTTTACGTGCGACAGGGTCTTCCAGTCAAGGTCGTCACCCTCCGACCCCGCCGCCACCAGAATATCGGCGGCGTTGGGGTCGAAAGTGGCGGCACCGCCAAAAATACGGTCAATCACCTGCTGGCGGTCGCTGCGGTCTGCAGCATGCCAGCGATTGTCGTGCAGGGCCCAGGAAAGGCACAGCAATAGCAGGACGGCCGCGCCGCCTGTCACCCACCATTGCTGTTGCCTTGCCTGGGAAATAGTTACGCCCTCCCCTTTGCCAGCAGGGCGGCAATATCGGTCCGTCCGGCGGAAACGGCGGGCAGCAGGCCCGCGGCAAAGCCGACAAAGAGGCCAATAAGCAGAATATCAATATCCGCAACATTCAGAGAAAGGTAAGACTGCGGCAGCACAAGGCCCTGCAGGCTTTTCACCTGCGATGCCACGGCATAGGCAAAACCATGCCCGCCAAGAAGGCCCAGCACGGTGCCCGCACCGCTCAGGATAATTCCTTCCGCCACCACCGTCGCCCCCAGCATAAGGGGGGATGCGCCCAGCACGCGCATCACGCCAAGGTCATAACGCCGCGCCGCAAGGCTGGCGCTCAGGGATGACAGCAGCATCAGGGCCGAAAGGCCGATGAAGGCCGCGCCCAAAGCCGTCAGCACATCGCGGCCGAAGCCCATGCGCTGCGCCAGCCGCGTCATTTCAAACGCGGGGCTGGCCGCCTGCATAACAGACTGCTGGTTGATAAGCCGCGGCAGCGATGCAATCGCCAGCGGGCTTTTCACTTTCACCAGCAGCGCGGTGACCTGATGGCCGATTTTCATTTCATCCGTGCCGTCGGGGTCATCCGCATCCGGGTGCATGTGCAGTTGCTGCACGCTGCCGACGGACGTGATGATAAGGCGGTCAAGCACCGTACCCGTCGGCTTCAGCACGCCGGTAATCAGGTAATTGTGGAAGTGGTGAATATCATCGCCATCTGCCTCAAGGCCGTGTACACCTGCGAATTCCGCATTCGTCTTCAAGCCGGTCAAAGCGCCTGCGACAGCCTCGAACGGTTTGTCAAAGGTACGGCCGTCGGAAAATTCGCCGCCATAAAGACTGATGTAATCATTCGTCGTGCCGACGATGTGCCAGCCCAGGTAATTGTCGCCCAGCGCAACCGGAATGACGCTTTTGACCTGCGGCATTTTTTCAACCTTTTCGGCATCCGCCTGCTCGATATTCCCGGTCGGGATATCAGCATGGTAAATAGACGACAGGATGAGCTGCACGGGGCTGCCCTTTGCGCCCACAACAACATCGACGCCTTCAATGTTGCGGGCAAGGCCGCCTTCCAGCGACCGCGACAGCAGCAATACAGCACACAGCAGCGCGATACCGGCAGCAGAGGCCAGCACGCACAGCAAAGTATTCAACCGGCGCGACCGCACCGATGCATAAGCGAGGGATAACGGGTTCATGCGGCCTCCTTCGCTTGCGTTGCAAGGCGAATGACAGTGTTGAAATAGGGAACGATACGGCTGTCATGCGTTGCGATCAGCAATGCCGCGCCGGTATCTTCCGCCTGACGGCCCAGCAATTCCATGACGGCCTTGGCGTTGGCATCATCAAGCGCCGATGTCGGTTCATCTGCCAGGATGATTTCCGGGCGGTTCAGAATGGCGCGGGCAATGGCGGCGCGCTGCTGTTCGCCCTGGCTTAGGGCTTCGGGCTTGCGATGCGCCTTGCTGGAAAGGCCGAGAGTTTCAAGAATGGCGCTGATGCGCCCCTGGTCGGCATCCAGCCCCGCCATGTCGGCAGCGAGGGCGATGTTTTGACGCAGGTTAAGCGATGGCAGCAGGTGCAGCGTCTGGAAGACGAAGCCGAAGGACCTGCCCCGCACCATGTCACGCTTGCGGGCGGCCATGCTGTAAAAATCTTCGCCGTTAAAGGTAACGTTACCCTGCGTGGGGGCCAGCAGCCCCGCAAGGACGGACAGCAGCGTCGTTTTGCCGGAACCGGACGGCCCCAGCAGCAGCAAACGCTCGCCTTTTTGAATGGAAATATCGGGGAAGGATAGCGGCAGCGACAACGGCCGCACCACACCTAAGCCCCGTGATTGCAGGAGGGTCATGATGAATGACTCCCTTTCTTTTTAAATGTCGAATGATGAACAAGATGAAGTCAGCAGGCAAAAAGGTCAAGCCGCTGCAGGGGAAGCCCTTGCGCTGTAAGCGCGGATGGTAATACCGCGACGGAACAACAGCGTGGCACGGGCCACATCCTGCCACACACGTCGGCGCACCAGTGTAAAGCCGACAGCCAGTAGTGCAAAACCAAGGTACTTCATGAAGAAGCAAAGCTGGCAGTCATCCGGCCCGGCATGTTCGCCGCCATCATGCGCCTTCGCGGCACCCGCCAGCTGCGCTGTACGGCCTGCGTATTCCGGTTCCTGAAAATGCACGCGGTAATGTGCCGCCTGCGCCAGCTGGATGACCAGCAGGGCGGCGACAAGAAACGCATAAATATACTGCCGGGCCGTTTTCATGGCTGCATTATAAAAACCGCGGTTTCGCAATTGCAACGCTATTATATGCAATATTTGTTATTGATGGTTTTCAAGGGCTTGAGGGGTTGCAAGGCAGCATGTAAACAGCGTGGTTTTGGCGGCTTACAAACGGACGATACACACCGCATCCCTTGTTTTAAAAGCGGGGGGATGCTATATTTAGTTAATAAGCTAAATAATCAGCCTGTAGGATGCGCAAAATATGGCCAGCGATAAAGTTTTTGAAGCCCTGTCGTCGGTCGTGCGGCGCAAAATTCTGGCCTATCTTTCCGCCACCAGCCTGACGGCCGGCGAAATTGCCGACCGTTTCGAAATGTCGAAACCGTCGATGTCGAAACACCTGAGCATTCTTGAAAACGCCGGGTTGATCAAGGGCGAGAAAAAAGGCCAGTTCATCCACTACAGCCTTGTGCGCGAAAGCCTTGTCAACACGCTCAACGGCTTTGTGCAGGAAGTCTGCCCTGTCTCCCGCCCGTTGAAAAGCGAAAGCCGCAAGATAGCCGCCGAGCGCAACAAGCCCGAATAAAATCCGCGTCTACCGTTCGTGGAACGAGTCCGACAGTACATTGTCAATCGGGCGCAGCAGGTATTGCAGAATGGTTTTATCACCCGTCACAATCCCCGCCTGCACGGTCATGCCGGGCAGGATGACGTTATGTTCCGGGTCCTCACCCACATAGTTGCGGTCCAGCGTAACGCGGGCCTTGTAAAACGAATGGCCTTCGTTGTTCTGGAAGGTGGAAGCCGAAACGCTTTGCAGCTTGCCGATAATGCTGCCAAAGCGCGTTGAATCAAACGCGGAAACCTTTACTTTCACCGACTGGCCGGCTTTAAGGTTGCCAACGTCGGCGGGCTCCACCAGCGCCTCCACAATCAACGCCTCGCCAAGCGGCACAACCTCCATCAGCGTCTTTCCGGGCTCAACGACGGCGCCAAGGGTATGCACCGCCAGCCCCTTCACAAGCCCATGCACGGGCGAGAACAGCGTGGTGCGGCTGGCGGCGCCTTCCTGCTTTGCAATCGACTTGTTCACTTCCGCCAGCTGGCCCTCCACATCGCCAAGGCTTTTCATGGCCGTTTCGCGAAGGTCGGCATCCAGCGACACAAGGCGGCTTTGCGATTCACTCACCGCATCCGCCGCGCGGCGTTCCTGGCTTTGCGCTTCCGCCAGCTGGCCCTGCAGCTGGTTCAGCTCCCGCTCGCTCGCAAGCGCAGTGACCTTGGAGCTGGAGCCGCTTCTCAGCGTGCTTTGGTAAATATCATTCTCCTGCTTTTTCAGCGCCACGTTCTTTTCAAGCGCGCGCCGGGTGGAAGCTGCGGCCAGCAGCTCTTTTTCCTTCTGCGCTATCTGGTCGCGCAGCACGCTTTTTTGCTGGGCGCGCGCGTCTTCCATGCTGGCAAGAATGTCTTTTGCGTCGGTGGCCATGCCGCCGTCATCCTTCGCCTGCTGGCCTGCATAGGCGCGCAGGCGGTTGGCTTCCTGCTGCAGCGCCGTCTGGCGGGCGCGCATCTGGCCAAGGTCGGCATCGGCTGCCGTCTGGTCAAACTTCAGCAACGGCTGGCCTTTTTGCACCATGTCGCCGTCCTGCACCAGAATTTCGCGCACAATGCCGCCATCCGGGTGCTGGATTTCCTGTATGTAGCCACTGGGCACAACCTGCCCCGTGGCGCTGGCAATTTCATCCACCCGGGCGAAAGCCGCCCAGACAAGGAACAGGACCAAAAGGCCGCTGATGAGCGAAGCGCCGGTTAAAAGGGCATGCGGCACGCGGGCTTCATCAAGCGCGAGGGATCGGGTGAGCTGCTGGTTCATGATTTTTTCCCCTGTAAAACTTTCAATACCTGTTGCGGCGGGCCGGCATGGGTCAGTTCGCCTTTTTCAATCACAAGCAGCACATCCGCCAGCTGCATATGGTCTTCGCGGTGCGTCACCAGCAGGACGGTGGATTTGCCGCGCAGGGCGGCAATTTTGGCTGCAAACGCCACGTCGTTTTCAAAGCCGAGTGAATGTGAGGCTTCGTCAAACAGCACAATCGGCGCCTGGCGCAGGTAAGCGCGCGCAAGGGCGATGCGGTAACGGAAAATATGCGGGATGCTCTCCGCGCCCACGCCGGCAATCTGCGTATCCAGCCCTTTCGGCAGTTTTTCGGCATCTTCAAGCGCGGCCGCTTCAAACAAGGCGCGGCGGCAGGCGGCATCATCTGCCGTGGGTTCTGACAGCAGCAGGTTTTCGCGCAGCGTGCCGGGGAACAAATCTGCCTGCTGCGGCACATAAGCCATGGCCTGGCGGAGGCGCAGCGGGTCAAACTGGCGGATGTCAATGCCGTCAAAGCGCACGCTACCGTTTTGCGGCATATAAAGGCCCATTACCATTTTAAGGATGGTGGACTTGCCCGAACCGTTCGCGCCCTTAATGGCAATCACCTGCCCCGGCGCAACATCAAAGCTGACCCCCAGCAGCGCGGGTTCCGTTTCCGGCGAATAGCGCAGGCTGACGCGGTGGAAGCTGAGACGACCGGTCAGCTTCGGTGCGGAACCGGCGGGCTTGTAACTGTCATGTTCCGGCGTCAGCGACAGCAGCTTTTTCACCTGCTTCGAGCTGCTGGAAAGCTGTTGCAGACGCGTCATGGAAGCGCAGGCGATTTGCAGCGGCGTAATGACGCGCCAGACCAGCATCATGGCAGCCACCAGCGCGCCGACGGTCAGGTCGCCAGCAATCACCATGCCCACGCCAAAACCAAGGGTGGCAATGCCGCCAAGCGTCATTAACACATAGGATGCGGTTTCAAGGATGTGCGCCGACAACATGGATTTAAAGCTGGCTTGCGCCGCCTGTTGCGACACGGCGTCAAACCGCGCCTTCCAGGCCTTTTCCATGCCCGCCATGCGAATGCCGCGCAGCTTGGCCACTGTTTCCAGCAGGAATTCATGCCGCTGCGAGCCTGCCTGCGCCGCCACCCGCGCATTGTCGCGCAGCGTGCCGCGCATCAGCGCCAGCAAAATGATATAGGCAATCACCAGCCCTACCGGCACCAGCGCCAGCCAGCCGGTAATGACCGCCATGGCAATCAGGTAAACGCCGGACAGCGGCATTTCAAACGCAAGTGTCGCCAGCGGGCCGGTAAAGAACTCCCGCACGTTTTCAAAGTCACGCAGCCGCGCCAGCTGGGCTGAAACAGCTGCGCGCTCGGTATATTGCGGCGACAGGAACAATAGCCGTTCAAAAACCGCGCAGGACACAAAATGGTCCATCCGGGCGCCAAAAAAGGCAAGGCGTCGGCCGCGCAGGTGGCGCAGCAGCAGTTCAGCGCCCAGCGCCAGCAACACGCCAAAGACCAGCGTCGGCATGCCCAAGGTCGAGTGCGCGGGAATGATATGGTCGTAAATGCCGCGGTTGAAGTAAACCGGCGCCAGGGTCATGAGCCCGATGACGATACTGAAGACAAAGGCCGAATTGACCAGCGGGCGGAAGCGGTTCAGGTCGTCCACAATATCAACGCCGTCAAACAGCGGCAGGCGCGCGGGCGCAAAGCTTAGCACCTGCACGGGTGCCTTCAGGTTTTTAATATCTTCGAGGCGCTGCAGCAGCACAGGCTTGCCGCCGGCATCAATCGCGACGGCGGGCAGCATATCCGCCGAAATCGCGGCAGGCGTGGTTTCGGTTAAATTGCTGGCATAGCCAAGGTGCGCCAGCGTTTCGCGGAAGCTATCAAGCCCGCCATCATCATTCAGCGGCGTTGCTTCGCGGATGTGGCGGTCCGACCCGCGCCAGCGCAGGGCCTTTAATAGCGGCTGCAGCATATCCACATAGGGTGATTGCGGTGGCGGCGTCATGCCAGGCATACCCGTTTCAACCATTCCGGCATCAATCATTGTCATCGAAACCCCCTGCGCCCGTCAGGCGCGAAATTTTCTGGCCGCCGCGGTCGGACAGCGGCATCAGGTGGCCGTCATCCAGCAGAAACTGGCGGTCGGCGAAACCCAGCATATTCTGGTCGTGCGAGACAATGATGACGGTAACACGCCCCTTCATGCGGCTCATCATGCGGAACAGGCGGTTATAGCCTTCTTTGTCCAGCGTGCGGTCGGCGTCGTCAAAAATCAGCAATGCGGGCCTGTCTTTCAACACACGCACCAGCGCAATGCGCTGCTTCACGCCGGGCGGCACGGGGTCAGACGCTGTATCGTTCAGCTGCGTCATGTAACCATGTGGCAGCGAATCCACCACCGTATCAAGACCAAGGTCAACGGCGGAAGCCTTGGCGCGCTCAATCGCATCCGGCGTGGTCTGGAAGCCGGTCAGGTTATCGAGCAGCGTGCCTTTAAAAATGACAGCCTGCTGGGGCAGGTAGCCAATTTGGCCGGTAAAATCGCCAAGGCCATATTCGGCGGGCGCAACACCGTTCACCTGCACATCCCCCTTTTGCGGGGTGAGCAGGCCTGCGATAATCTGGAGCAGCGTTGACTTGCCGCTGCCCTTGTCGCCGGTAATGCCGATAATTTCACCGCGTTCGATTTCAAGGTTTACGCTTTGCAGCACGGGGCTTGCGGCGTCGTACCCGAAGGTGACGTTTTTAAGGTGTATACCGTCGTGGTTAAAAGCCGGCGCCTCCGTCGTCACCGGCCGCGCCTGCAGGGAGAATAGCGCCTGCGCCTGGTCTTGCGCAACGCCAAGGTCCTGCAGCCGGAGCCACGTACCCAGAATGCGCTGCACCGGCTGCGTTGCACGACCCGCCAGCAGCGTGCAGGCGGAAAGCGCGCCGAGGCTGAGTTCATTGTTCAGCACCAGCAGGCAACCGGCGGTCACGGTCAAAATCATCGACAACTGGCCGAAGGCAGCGCTGACGGTAGCGGCAAAGCTGCCCGCTAACGCCACCTTGTGGCTGGCGATGGTTGCGTCCTTCTGCATCACTTCGAAACGGCGCATCAATTGCGGTTCCATGCCGATGGATTTGGCGGTGTGGATGCCTGAAAGCACGGCCACCATCAGCGTCGTTTTCGCGTCTTCCGCCGCGTTACGTTCCGCCAAGGCAACCTTCAGGCGGCGGCCTGCATACACCGCCGTCATCAGGAACAGGCCCAGCAGCGCCAGCGGCACCAATGCCAAACGCCCGCCGAGATACCATACAAGGCCGAGATACAAAACGGCAAACGGGAAATCGATAAGCGCCATGAGCGCCTGACCGCTGTAAAATTCGCGCAGGCGGCTAAGGGCGCTGAGGTTTTGCATGTGTTCGCCGACGGCGCGTTTTTCAAACGACGGCAGGTCAACGCGGGAGAACAGGTCAAGCGCGCTTGCACCCGCCACGTGTTCCTGCGACACCGCCGACCAGCCCAAAAGCCAGCCGCGCGCAATACGCAGGAAAGCATCGAAGGCAAGGGCGATGACAACGCCCGTCAGCAGCATGGTGAGCGTGCCCCACGACTGGCGGGGAATGATGCGGTCATAAACCTGCAACATCATGATAGGGAGCGCCAGGGACAGGGTGTTAAGCCCCATGGAAATCATCATCTGCCGGAATAGCGGCACGCGGAAAGCGCGCTGCCGCGCCCCTTGCGGAAGGCGCGCACCGCCCAGCATGTTTTTAATATCGGCGACAGACGCCATAGTATGCCCCTTTTTTTAGTTAATCTTCATGAAGTGTGCGAACTGGTGAAGGCGTGGTCCATATCATTGCCGGTTGAAACAGGTGCAGGGTCGCTCATAATTGACGTATCCACGCTATTGCCGCCGCTGGTGCTTGCGCCACCAAGCCAGCCGTCGGCGGCGAGCGACATATGCGCCATCATCGCCATCGGTGCGGGTGCGGCATCAACGTGCACAGTAAAGGCTTGTGTGGCACTGGCGGTGCTGCCGTTGGCTTCAGTGCTATAGGCTGTCAGGGACAAATGCAGGTCGCCGGTAAACGCGTCGGGCGTGCGGATGCTGACGGTGGAAAGGTCGGAAGCCTTCAGCGTCCAGCTGCCATCGCCGTTGTTGAGCCCGGCGGAAAGCATGGCATGGTCCGGCAAGCCGCTGACGACGAGACTTAATGTTTCGCCGCTATCGGCAAGCGCTGCCGACAGGTGCAGGCCAATATCGCTGCCTGCAGTGCCGGTGGAATTGGTGGCGCTGGCAATCGGCGTGTCGGCCACCGCATCCACGTGAACGCCGATGGTGCTGGTGCTGGTGGCAGCCGCCCCGCCCGCATTTTCCTGCGAGCTTGCGCTGACGCCAAGCGTAATATCGCCATGGAAGTTTGTGGGCGGCACAAACTGCACGCTGGCAAGGTTGGCGGGTGTAATGCTCCAGCTGCCGTCGTGGTTGTCGGTGGCGTTCGTCAGGCTGCCGCCGGTCGGCACGCCGGTAATGATGATGTTATTCAGGTGTTCCGACCCGTCCGTATCGCGCAGGGCGACGCCAAGGCCGAGGTTGATGGCATGATCCTCCGTCGTCGACAGGGCTGCGGCGGTAATAATGGGCGCATCCGCAACGCCGGTGAAGTTGATGGTGGAGGTGGAGCGCACAACCGTCTGGTCCCCTTCCCGTTCCGTTGCGACGGCAGAAACGGTGACGCTGGCGGTGCCGCTGAAGTTGGAAGCAGGGGTAATCGTCAGGCCTGCCGCGTCGCTTGCCGTCAACGACCATGTGCCGTCGCCGTTGTTAATGCCGTGGTTGAGCGTAAAGCCCGTCGGCATGCCGCTGACAAGGAATGTCAGGGTTTCGGAACCGTCTGTATCGGTCAGGGCAGAGGTGATATTCAGGGCAACCGGCGTATCTTCCGTGCCCGTGGCGGCAAGGCCGACGCTTAAGGTCGGCGTATCGGCGACACCCGTGACGTGAACAACGGTGCTGGACAGCGTGATGGGCAGAATACCCAGCAGCATCAGCGCGGTGGTGGTAATGGTGAAGTCAACGTCGCTATTCGCAGGGGTCGTCATTGTCAGGTTCACCAACTGTGCGTTCGTGAAGGTCCAGACACCGCCGCCGACGTTGGTTCCGGATGAGAATGTCACGCCCGCAGGCACGCCGCTGAACTGGACTTTTGAGACGAGAGACAAAAGCCCGCTCAAAACCGGCAGTGCCAGCAGGTTCGGCGCATCGCCGATCATGATGGGGGTATCTTCCTTCATATAAATGCCGCCCGTGGTCAGCAGGCCGCCGCTGGCAGGGAACAAATCAACATCCGGCAATACGCCCACGTGAACGCCGACGCCGACGCCGCCAAGGTTCGCGTTCACCCCAAGGTCCACCAGATAGCCGCTTGCATAATTGCCAACCTGCACGTGGAACGGCACGGAAGCGCTGGTGCTGACGCTGCCGTCACTGTCATGCGACACGGCGCTGGCGTACAGGGTAAGGTCGCCGTTGAAACTGGGCGGCGTAATGACTTTTACACCGGCAATCTGGGCTGCCGTCAGTGTCCAGGTATTGTCGCCGTTGTTGATACCGGCGGAAAGGGCAAAGCCATCCGGCACGCCCTGCACGTGGTAGGTGATCGTTTCGGAACCGTCGCTGTCGGCAACGCCGCCGCTGATCGACAGCGGGATGATGGCACCGGCAAGGCCGGTCACCAGCGATGCCGCAATCGTCGGCACATCCGCAACGCCCGTCACGGTCACCGTCACGCTGGCGGAGGTAGAAGCCGTGCTGGCGCCATCCGTGCTGGTGGCGGTGATGCCAAGGGTAAAGTCTGCATCGCTGTTCGGCGCGGGAGTGACTTTAAGGCCGGTCAGCTGTGCCTGCGTCAGCGTCCAGCTGCCATCGCCGTTATGCGTACCCGCCGAAAGGGTTGCCAGCGCCGGTATGCCGGTAATGCGCACCGACAGGGTTTCAGACCCGTCAAGGTCGCGCAGCAGCGCCGTAATGGGCAGGACAATGGCCGTGTCTTCAAGACCCACGACGTTGGCGACAGCCAGAACAGGCGCATCCGCCACCGGCGCCACCGTCACGGGCAACGTACTAGTGACTGTTTTGACATCGCCGTTATTTTCCATCGAAATGGCGGAGACCTGCAGGGAAATGCTGCCGCTAAAATTGGCAGGCGGCGTGATGGTAAGACCCGCCAGCTGCGCGTCCGTCAGCGACCATTTTCCGCCGCCGGCATAAAGACCGGCTGACAGCAGCGCGCCGGTCGGCACGCCCGAAATGACGTAACTCAAGCTTTCAGAACCATCCGTATCATTCAGGTGGCCGGAAATGGCAAGGGCGATTGCGGTATCTTCATTGCCCGCCGCTGCGCTGACGTTAAGGGTGGCAGCCGTTGCCGTGCCCGTTACGGTGACCGGCAGGCTGGCGGTGACGCTTGATGTCGTCGCATTTTCCTGCGAGGTGGCGATGACGTTAAGGTTAAAGCTGCCGCTCCAATGCGCGGGCGGGGTCAGCTTCAGGTTGGCGGTATCGGCAGCGGATAATATCCACGCGCCGCCGCCAAGGTTGATGCCGGCGGAAAGCGTGCCGCCAAGGGGAACGCCCGTGACCAGCAGCTGCAACGTTTCGGAACCGTCCGTATCGTTCAATGCGGCATTGATGGTCAGGGCAATAGCTGTATCTTCGTTGCCTGCCGCAGCCGAAACGTTGAGCGACGGGGGCGTTGCAACACCCGCCACCGCCACCACGACGTTACCACTGGCGGAAGCATGGGTGATGCCTTCGGTCGATGTTGCGGTCACGCCAAGCGTTAATGTGCCGCTCCAATGCGACGGCGGGGTCAGCGTGAGGCCCACAACATCGACCGCGGACAGCAGCCAGACGCCGCCGCCCTGGTTGACGCCCGCCGAAAGGGTTGCGCCCGTCGGCACGCCGGAAACCGTCACGGCCAGCGTTTCGGAACCGTCGGTATCCGCAAGGGCCGCGGTAATCGCAAGCGGTATGGCTGTATCTTCAATACCGGCAACCGCCTGTGTATGCAGCAACGGCATGGTGGCAACGCCGTTGACGGTGACATTCAGCGTCGCATTCGCGCTTTCGCTGCCGGTAATGTCGGTTGCGGTGGCGGTAACGCCAAGGGCAAGGCTGCCGCTCCAATGCTGCGGGGGAATAATGGCAAGGCCGGTCAGCTGCGACGGCGTCAGCGTCCAGGTGCCGCCGCCGGCATTAATGCCTGCGGTCAACAACGCGCCCGCAGGCACGCCGGTGATCGTCACGCTCAAAAGTCCGCCATCGCCTGCGGCCAGCGCGGCATTCACATCAAGCGCAATGGCCGTATCTTCAAGGCCGGTGGCGGCGCTGACGGTAAGGATAGGCGTATCTGCCATCGGCAGCACGGTCACGCCAAGGTTGGCGCTGACGGTGGCGGTTGAACCGTTCTGGTGCGATTCAGCCGTCACGTTTAATGTAATATCGCCGTTGAAGTTGGCGGGCGGGTTCAATTGAAGGCCCGCCAGTTGCGCGCCCGTCAGCGTCCAGCTGCCGTTGCCGTTATTGGTGCCGGCGGAAAGCGTTGCGCCAGCAGGCACGCCGGAGATAACCACATCCAGCGTTTCATAGGTTGTATCTACCAATGCGGCAGAAATATTCAGGCCGACGGGTGCGTCTTCGAAACCGATGGCGGTTGAAACGGTCAGGTGCGGCACATCGGGCACGCCTGCCACCGTCACACCAAGCGTTGCGGTGCTGGAGGCGGAAGTGCCGCCATCCACGCTGGTAGAGGTAATGCCAAGATTGAAGGTGCCCCCGAAGTTGGCGGGCGGGGTTAACGTCAGGCCCGTCAGCTGCGCCTGTGTCAGCGTCCAGCTGCCGTCGCCGTTGTGCGTGCCGGCGGAAAGGGTTGCGCCGGCGGGCATGCCCGTAACCGTGACCAGCAGGATGCCGCCATCACCATTGGCAAGCGCGGTGCTGATGCCGAGGGCGACGGGAATGTCTTCAATGCCAACGGCAGGCACCACGGCGAGCAGCGGCGCATCGGCGACCGGCGTGACGGTGACAGCCATGTTTTGCGTCACGACACCATCCGGCCCCGGCTGGGACGACAGCGCCGTGACTTGCAGATTGAGGGCGCCGTAGAAGTTCGCGGGCGGCGTCAGCGTCAGGCCGGACAGCTGCGCGGTCGTCAGCGTCCAGCTGCCGTCGCCGTTGTGAATGCCGGCGGAAAGGGTTGCACCCGCCGGAATGCCGGAAATATTGACGGAGACGGTTTCGGAAGGGTCCGTCGCTGCAGCGTTGATATGCAGGCTGATGGCGCTATCTTCCGCGCCCGATGCCGCCATGACGGAAAGCGCGGGCGTATCGCCCACGGGGGCAATGGCCACGCCAAGGGTTGTGGCTGTGGTGGCCTGCGTGCCGTTATCCGTCGTGGTGGCGGTGACCGCCAGCGTGAAGTTGCCGCTATAGTTGGAACCGGGGATAAGCGTAAGACCGGCCAGCTGCGCAGGTGTTAACGTCCAGCTGCCGTCGCCGTTGTGGATGCCGGCGGAAAGGGTTGCGCCCGCGGGCAGGCCGTTGACGTTGACGGACAGCACGCCGCCATCCCCCAGCGCCAGCGCGGTCACAATATTAAGGGCAACAGGCGTATCTTCAAAGCCAACGGCGGGCAGCGCCGTCAGCACAGGCGCATCAGCAACATCGGTCACGGTGACATGCAGCGTTGCATTGGCGCTGGCCGATGTACCGCCAACCGACGACGTCACCTGCACGCCAAGGTCAAGGCTGCCGTTGAAGTTTGCCGGCGGCGTCAGCGTCAGGCCGCCAAGCTGCGCGGGGGTTAATGTCCAGCTGCCATCGCCATTGTGCGTACCGGCGGAAAGAATGCCGCCGGCGGGAACGCCCGTCACGGTGACGGAAAGAACACCCGTATCACCCAGCGCAAGGCCTGCTGCTATGTTCAGTGCCACCGGCGCATCCTCAAGGCCGACAGCGGGCAGCACAGCCAGCGTCGGAATATCCGCAACGTCAGTCACGGTGACATGCAGGGTAGTGCTTGCACTGGCAGATGTTGCGCCGTCCGTCGCCGTCAGCTGCACGCCAAGGTCAAGCGTGCCGTTGAAGTTTGCAGGCGGGGTGATAGTAAGGCCGGAAAGCTGCGCTGCCGTCAGCGTCCAGGTGCCATTGCCGTTGTTGGTGCCGGCGGAAAGCGCGGCGCTGGCCGGCACGCCGCTGATGGTGACGGACAGAATACCATGATCGCCCAGCGCAAGACCCGCGCCGATGGTAAGGCCGATGGCGGTATCTTCAAGCCCAATCGCGGGCAGCACGTTCAGCACCGGAATATCCGCAACATCTGCCACCGTCACGTGCAGCGTGCCGTTGGCTGTCGCGCTGGTGCCAGCCTCCGTCGCCGTGGCGGCGACCGACAGGTCAAGCGTGCCGTTGAAATTTGCGGGCGGGGTGATAGTAAGGCCGGAAAGCTGCGCTGCCGTCAGCGTCCAGGTACCGTCACCGTTATTGATACCGGCGGAAAGCGCGGCACCGGCGGGCACGTTGCCAATGGTGATGGACAGAACGCCATGGTCACCCGTGGCAAGCGCGGCAGAAACGTTAAGGTTAATCGCACTGTCTTCATTGCCAAGGGCGGGCAGCAACGCCAGTACAGGCGCATCGGCCACCGGCTGCACGGTCACGCCAAGCGTGGCGGCGGTAGACGCCGTATAACCGTTTTCGCTGGAGGTTGCCTGCACCTGCAGACTGATGCTGCCGTTGAAGTTCGCGGGCGGGGTTAGGCTAAGGTTTGAAAGGTCGGATGCTGAAACAGTCCACTGGCCGCCGCCGTTATTAACGCCAGCGGAAAGGGTTGCGCCCGCAGGCACGCCGGTAATGACCATCGACAGCGCTTCGCCCGTTTCATGAATGGCGGCCGCGATGGAAAGGGGAATGGCGGTATCTTCAAGACCGGTTGCCGCAACAACGTTCAGCGACGGCGCATCCGGCACGGCAATAACGTTTACGCCAAGGCTGGCGGTCGTGCTGGCGGTCGTGCCGCCCTCTTCCGCCGTGGCGGTGACGGAAAGGCTGAGATTGCCGTTGAAGTCATGCGGCGGGGTCACGGTAAGGCCGATCAGCTGCGCGGGTGTCAGCGTCCAGCTGCCGTTGCCGTTATTGATGCCGGCGGAAAGGGTTGCGCCCGCAGGCAGGCCCGCAATGTCAACCGACACGGTCTGGCCCAGCGGGTTCAGCGTGATTACGAGGGGAATGCTGTTGTCTTCAAGGCCGACGGCCGCCTGCACCAGCAGCAACGGCGCATCCGCCACCGGCAGCACCGACACGCCAAGGTCAAGCGCCGTCGATACGCTGGAGCCGTCCTGCGTTGAAGTTGCGGTGACATGCAGCGTTAAGCTGCCATTGAAATCCTGCGCGGGGGTCAGGGTAAGGTTGGCAAGGTCAGCCGCCGTCAGCGTCCAGGTGCCGTTGCCGTTGTTGACACCGGCGGAAAGCGTAGCACCGGCAGGCACGCCGGAAACGGTCAGGCTCAGGGTTTCGGAAATATCGGTCAGCGCCGCGGTTATACCAAGGTGAATAGGCGTATCTTCAAGGCCAATGGCGGCGGAAACGGAAAGCAACGGCACATCCGGCACGCCCGCAATTGATACATGCAGCGATGCGGAAGAAGAAGCCGTCGTGCTGTTTTCCGTCGCGGTGGATTGCACGCCAAGGTCAAGGCTGCCGCTGAAGTTTGCGGGCGGTGTCAACGTCAGGCCGGAAAGCTGCGCTGCCGACAGCGTCCAAGTGCCGTCGCCATTGTTGATACCGGCGGAAAGCGCCGCGCCCGCGGGCACGCCGCTGATGGTCACGGCAAGCGTGCCGTGGTCACCGGTGGCGAGCGCGGTCGAAATATGCAAGGCAATGGCGGTGTCTTCAAGCCCGGCGGAAGCCGTAACGGTCAAGGCAGGCGCATCGGCAACGCCCGTCACGTTAACGGGCAGCGTGGCGGTTGCCTGTGCCGACGTTCCGTTGTCGCTGGCGGTTGATTCAACCGTCAGGTTCAGCGTGCCGTTAAAGTTCGCGGGCGGCGTCAGCGTCAGGCCGGAAAGCTGCGCAGGTGTCAGCGTCCAGCTGCCGCCGCCGTTATTGAAACCGGCAGAAAGCGTGGCGCCCGCAGGCACGCCGCTGATGGTCACCAGCAGAATACCCGCATCACCCGCCGCAAATGCGGTCGAGATATTGAGGCCAATGGCGCTGTCTTCCGCGCCGCTTGCCGCCTGCACGGACAGCACCGGCGTATCGGAAACATCGGTGACGACGATATGCAGCGGGGCGGTCGCATCTGCCGTCGACGTGCCATCATCGGTCACGGCATGGACGGTAAGGTCAAGGCTGCCGTTGAAGTTGGCGGGGGGCGTCAGGGTCAGGCCGCCAAGCTGCGCGGGGGTCAACGTCCAGCTACCGTCACCATTATTGGTACCGGCGGAAAGCGCGGCGCCGGCAGGCACGCCGCTGACAGTCACGGTCAGTACGCCCGTATCGCCAAGGGCGAGCGCGGCGGTAATGTGAAGGGCAATCGCCGTATCTTCCGCGCCCAAAGACGGCAGCACGGCCAGCACCGGCATATCCGCCACATCGCCAACGCTGACATGCAGCGTGGCGTTTGACGTGGCCGAGGTGGTGCCATCGGTCGCGGTCACTTGCACGCCAAGGTCAAGGCCGCCGTTAAAGGTCAGCGGCGGGGTGAGTGTCAGCCCGGTCAGCTGCGCGGGCGTTAATGTCCAGCTGCCGTCGCCGTTATTGATGCCCGCCGAAAGATTCGCACCCGCAGGCACACCGCTAATGGTAATGGACAACGCGCCGGTATCACCCGGGGCAAGACCAGCGGCAATGGTAAGGGCGATAGGCGTGGCTTCAAGGCCAATGGCGGGCAGCACGGCCAGCACCGGCGCATCTTCCACGTTGGCAACTGCGACATGCAGTGTTGCGCCAGCGCTGGCGGAAGTGCTGCCGTCGCTTGCCGTCGCCTGTACGGAAAGGTCAAGACCGCCATTGAAATTGGCGGGCGGCGTCAGGGTAAGACCCGGCAATTGCGCTGCCGTCAGCGTCCAGCTGCCGTTGCCGTTATTAATGCCGGCGGAAAGCGTTGCACCTGCAGGCACGCCCGAGATGGTGACGGAAAGCGTGCCACTGTCACCCGGCGCGAAGGCGGCGGCGATGTTCAGGGCAATCGGCGTATCTTCAAGCCCGACAGCGGGCAGCACAGCCAGAATGGGGGCATCTTCGACGTTGCCGACCGTGACATGCAGCGTTGCAGTGGCATCCGCCGTCGTCGCGCCTTCGGTTGTGACGGCCTGTACGGAAAGGTCAAGACTGCCGTTGAAATTGGCGGGCGGCGTAAGCGACAGGCCAGCCAGCTGCGCGGGCGTTAATGTCCAGGAACCGTCGCCGTTGTTGATGCCGGCGGAAAGGGTTGCACCCGCAGGCACACCGCTAATAGTCAGCGACAGCGTGCCTGTATCACCCACAGCCATTGCGGCGGTAATATTCAGGGCAATGGCCGTATCTTCAAGGCCGACGGCGGCAGTAACGTTGAGCAAAGGTGTATCCGCCACATCGCCAACGCCGACATGCAGCGTTGTGCTGCTGCTGGCAGATGTTGTGCCATCGGTCGCGGTAGCCGAAACGCCAAGGTCCAGCGTGCCGTTGAAGAACGGCGGCGGGGTAATGGCAAGGCCGGTCAATTGCGCCTGCGTCAGCGTCCAGGTGCCGTCGCCGTTATTGATGCCGGCGGAAAGCGTTGCGCCTGCGGGCACGCCGGAAAGGGTGATGGAAATAGTGCCCGTATCCCCGGCCGCAAGCGCCGTCGAAATGCTGAGGCCGATGGGCGAGCCTTCAAGGCCAGCCGCCGCCTGAACGCTCAACACCGGTGCATCTTCAACGTTGGCAACAGCAACATGCAGCGTTGCGCCGGACGTTGCGGTCGTCGTGCCATCGGTGGCGGTCGCTTGCACGCCAAGGTCGAGGCTACCGTTAAAATTCGCAGGAGGCGTCAAGGTCAGCGCTGCCAGCTGCGCCGTCGTCAGCGTCCATGTACCGTCGCCGTTATTTGTACCGGCAGAAAGAACCGCGCCCGCAGGCACGCCGCTGATGGTGACGGTAATGCTGCCGCTGTCACCCGCCGCAAGGCCGGCCGTGATGTTCAGGGCAATGGCGCTGTCTTCAAGACCGGCTGCGGGCAGCACGGCCAGCACCGGCGCGTCTTCGACGTTGGCAACCGTGACATGCAGGCCTGCGTTGGCAGTCGCGCTGGTCGTGCCATCGGTCGCGGTTGCGGCAATAGTAAGGTCAAGGCCGCCGTTAAAGTTTGCCGGCGGCGTGAGCGTAAGACCTGCCAGCTGCGCCGATGTCAGCGTCCAGCTGCCATCGCCGTTGTTGACGCCGGCAGAAAGCGTTGCGCCCGCAGGCACCCCGGAAATGGTAACAGCGATGGTGCCGCTGTCGCCAAGGGCGAGGGCGGTTACGATGCTGAGGCTGATGGCGCTGTCCTCAAGACCCACGGCCGGAAGCACGTTCAGGACCGGCGCATCTTCAACATTGGCGACAGTGACATGAAGGCCTGCGTTGGCGGTGGCGCTGGTCGTGCCATCCGTTGCGGTGGCCGCAATGGTGAGGTCAAGACCGCCATTGAAGTTTGCAGGCGGCGTCAGCGTCAGGCCGGAAAGCTGCGCGGGCGTTAACGTCCAGCTGCCGTCGCCGTTATTGATGCCGGCGGAAAGCGTTGCACCCGCAGGCACACCGCTGATGGTGACAGAAAGCGTACCTGTATCCCCCACCGCAAGCGCGGCTGCGATGTTCAGGCTGATCGCGCTGTCTTCAAGGCCCACGGCGGGCGCTGCGGTAAGGACGGGTACATCGGCAACATCGGCAACGATAACGTGCAGCGTGGTATCGCTGCTGGCAGTCGTGCCGTTTTCAGTCGCAGTGGCAGAAATTGCAAGGTCAAGGCTGCCGTTAAAATTGGCAGGCGGTGTAAGGGTGAGGCCTGCCAGTTGCGCGGGCGTTAACGTCCAGCTGCCGTCGCCGTTATTGATGCCGGCGGAAAGCGTTGCACCGGCGGGGACGCCCGAAACGGTGATGGACAGGTTGCCATGGTCGCCGGGGGCGAGCACGGCGGAAATATTGAGGGCAATGGCGGTATCTTCAAGCCCGGCTGCCGGCTGCGCCGTGAGCACAGGTGCATCGGCAATGCCGGTGACCGTGAGGTTGATAGCGCCGCTGGCAACAGCCGTAGTGCCATTTTCGCTTGAAACAGCCGTAACTGTCAGCGTTGCAGTGCCGTTATAGCCGGGTGCGGGCAGCAATTGCAGGCCGGTAAGCTCGCCCGGCGTCAGCGTCCAGGTGCCATCACCATTATTGACACCGGCGGAAAGCGTTGCCCCCGCGGGCAGGCCGGAAATGGTGACGGTCAGCGTTTCGGAATCTGGGTCTGCAAGGCTGGCGGTGATATTGAGGTTAACCGGCTGGTCTTCCGTACCCGTTGCGGGCCCGGTGCCGAGGATGGGCGTGGTGGCAATGCCGCTGATATCAATGTTCGAATTGACGATGGTATAAGCCGTCTGGTCGCCGAGCATGGAGATCGCATTCAAACGTCAGGGTACCGTTGCCGCTCCAGTTCGTGGCGAAGGTGATGGTAAGGCCGGCAAGTTCGGACGGTGTCAGCGTCCAGCCGCCGTTACCGTCGCTGGTACCGGCGGAAAACGTGGTGCCGGGCGGAAGGCCCGTAACCTGAATAACAGTGACCACACCCGCCGTCGTATCGACGGTGAGGGAAATATTTACCGGCAGGGGCTGGTTTTCAACACCGGCGTTAATTGTGACTGTCAGGCCCGGCGCATGCAAAGGTGTGCTGCCCGTACCGCCTGAACCATCACCGCCCGTGCCGCCACCGCCCGTGCCGCCACCGCCCGTGCCGCCACCACCGGTGCCGGTACCACCTGAACCATCACCGCCCGTGCCGCCACCACCGGTGCCGGTACCACCTGAACCATCACCGCCCGTGCCGCCACCACCGGTGCCCGTACCACCTGAACCATCGCCGCCCGTGCCGCCACCACCGGTGCCCGTACCACCTGAACCATCGCCCCCCTGTGCCGCCGCCACCGGTGCCCGTACCGCCTGAACCATCGCCGCCTGTGCCGCCGCCACCGGTGCCCGTACCACCTGAACCATCGCCGCCTGTTCCGCCACCACCGGTGCCCGTACCGCCTGAACCATCGCCGCCCGTACCATCACCGCCAGAACCGCCACCGCCACCCCCGCCACCGCCGGCAAAACCGGCGAAAGACGGGGCCTGACCCGTCGCAGGTGTCGTGTTATTCGTCGGCACGATAGAGTCGGCAAGCGCACCGGTGCGTTGCGCGGTTGCGTCATTGTTGCCGCTGACCTGTTGCTCGATATGTGATTCATTTTCGCGCGGGGCGGCGCTTTGCGTAAAACTTTCGGATGAATTGGACAGCGGTGCGGAATTTTCCGCGGGCGCTTCGCTCTTGCTGTCAAAAACACCCGGCAGCACGCTTTTTAGCATTGTCACAAGGCCGCCAAGAAAGGTTGTAGTCAGCGGCGCATCATCTTCTCTCGGAGGGGTTGCATATTGCAGGCCCATCTTGGCCTGCCGTTCCTGAAATTCGGTCGAGGGCTCGTGGCCCATATGCAGTTTCGCGTCCAGCGATTTATCATCAACCGGGGTTGCCTGTTTTTCATTATCTTCGTCGTTGGGAAATGACACGTTGAAAAACCCCCGCATTTGTGTTCACAATTATTAGTGTGACGGAGAATAGTTAATGCCGCGCTAAAACTGTTTTCCATTGTGCAGCAAATTGTTTCTGGATTGTTTCAGGTACGGGATTTTCCGGTTTTTTTTCATGTTGACTACAGGAGTGTGCAATGGCGAACCAATCTTTCTCGGGTGTTCAAAAAACTGCGCCGCGTATTGTGGTTGCAGAGGACGAACCCGGAAACCTTGCACTGCTGAAGGAATTTTTGACTGACGCAGGTTACTTGGTTGAGGGATTTGAGAACGGGCAGGACGCGTGGGACTGGCTTGAGAAAAATCAGGATGTCGATGTTGTGGTGACCGACCGCAACATGCCGAAAATGGATGGCCTGTCGCTGGCGCAGCACTTGTTTGACCACAAGCGCCTGCGTAATATTCCCGTCATTCTGCAGACATGGGCGGCAACGCGCGAAGAAATTGCCGAAGGCATTCGCGCCGGTGTTTATTACTACCTGACGAAACCGTACGACGAACAGGCGTTGCTTACCCTTGTGCGTTCGGCGTTGAAAGATTCCGCGCAGCGCAGTTCTTTCGAGCAGCGTATTTCGCGCCAGCAGCTGGCCCTTGGCAGCATGCAGACCGCGCACTTCAAACTTACCTCGCTGCAGGAAGCGGAAAATATTGCGCTGCTGCTCAGCGGTGCCTTCCCGCGCACGCAGCTGGCGGCGGAAGGGCTTTATGAATTGATGGCGAACGCAGTGGAGCATGGCATGCTCGGCATCGGGTACGAGCAGAAAAAACTGCTGATGAAAAGCGGCGGACTTGATGCGGAAATTGCCCGCCGCCTGACCGACCCCGCGAATGCAGACAAGCACGCCACTGTCACCTTCACCCGTAACGGCGACCGCGTGCATGTGACCGTGCGCGATGACGGCCCCGGCTTTAACTGGAAGCCTTTCCTTGAAATTGAACCGTCGCGCGCGACGGAAGCAAACGGCCGCGGCATTGCCAAGGCGTACCTTGTCAGCTTCGATAACCTGCTGTTCGAAGAAAAGGGTAACAAGGTTACGGCCATCGGCCAGCTTTAAGCCGGCACCTATATATCTGATCGGCTTGAAGCTGCCCTTATATAAAAGCCCCTTTTACTAGAATGCGCTTGCGGTTGCGGGGTAGTTTTATGCTATACACTCCTCTTGCCCAGCGCTGACCAGCGCGGCGAGGATTGTGAAGCGGCTTTTCCCTCTATTTCTCAGACACTTAGAATAAAATCGCCGCATTCAGGATTTGTAAAGGTTAACATAGTATATTCTAATTGCGATCCGACTCCGTAATTTTGTATAATATGGAAACTTAAAACCCTCTCCTGCCGTTAAGGGCCTGCCGACCAATGAAACTGCGCCAAATGTTTTCATATGTTGCCGATAAGCTGACGGGCCGTGACCAGCGGCCCACGCGCATGCCCGGCGTGAATAAGGACCCCAACTTCATCGGCCCGCCCAAACCAATTGTTCCCGGCGCCAATATTTTATTCTGCCAGGACCATACCGGCCTGCAACGCAAGGGCGCGGAAATCGCCAAGCAGCTGCAAAAAGAAGGCTACGATGTCACCTTCAACGGCGTACTGAACGAAAAAGAACTGATCAACCATCTTGAAAAACTGCGGCACGATAACGCACCGCCGCCGGATGCCGTGTTCCTTGACGTGGGCGGCGTTGGCGAAAAAGCCGCGCTGAAAGTCATCCGCTGGTTTGACAAAAACCACCCCAACACCCCCCTGCCCGACATCAACTTCATGTCGCTCGACAACAGCATGGGCATTACCGAAGCCGGCCGCCTGCGCAACAGCGACAGCCGCGTGCACGCGCACTTCGTTGATTCAGGCGAAGTTGAATGGGCGCATACGTACCTGACCTCGGGCATGCCGCCGGGCGCGCGCTACCTGCCCGCCAGCAAAACGTTGCGCGAAGTGTTGAACAAGCGCCTTGGCACCAAAATTCCGCTGAAGCACGACGACAGCTACCACGCCGACGAAATCCGCAAGATGATGGAAATCACCACCGACCGTATCGTTGCCGCATGGCAGCGCGGCAAGGTGGGGCCTGAAGAAGTCATTGAAAAAATGCGCGGCTACGCCACCGGCCTTGCCAGTTCCTTCCGCGACGGGCTTTACATGCAGGCAGGCAATACCGGCGCGGGCATTGAAAAAGACGCGCAGTTCTATGGCAGCGCGGGCTTCCCCGTCAAAGGCCCCGCAGCATTTTCGATTGAGGAAGTGACCGACAAATATTTACGCTCTTACGGCGGGACTGAAAAGCCGGTGCTGTTCCTGCAAAGCTATGACCCCGCCGTGGTGCCGCTGCTGGCCAGCGGTGCATTGGGCGGCATCGTGGTGGCATCCCCCTACATGGCGTCGCACCTGAAATTGCTGTGCGAGACACACATGGTTTCCGGCCTTTTTGGCGCTATTCCCAAGAACAAGAGCCTGACCAGCGAATTCAACGAAGAAGCCAAGCCAGACCTGCCGCCGCATTACGAAGGCAATGTCGCGCACATCGCGGGCCATACTGTGCACCTCGGCCAGCCGGTGCTGGTGGGAATTGACGGCAACGGCATTTCGTTCACCCCGCCGGTGGGCGTGAAAACCCCTGTTTTCGACCCCTATACCATTGTGCATGACGACAAATTGCAAGCGGACCTGCGCAACCTTGCCCGCGTCAGCGAAGCCTTCGCCGACTGGTTCAGCAAGAACGGCGTTGAAGCGCACGGCGTGAAGGCCAACATTGAATCCACCAATACCTACCTGCTGGACAGCGTGCATGGCATCGGCCTTGTGCGCACCGAACAGATGGTGGCGGCAGACGAAAAGCAGATGCAGGACCTGAAGCGTTACCTGCTGTACAGCGACATCAAGGGCCTGCCCCGGATGTTCGAGGACAGCGAATACGGCCTGCGCGACATTCTTAAAAAACTGAACGAAAATGCGCCCGTCAAAATCCGCCTGTTCGACTTCGTGCATAGCGAAATCCTGAACGCGGAAGAACAAAAAACCTTTGTCGAAAAATACGGCAAGATGGATATTCATGGCGGCGAGGCGCTCAACACCTGGCCACACCTCTACGAAAAACAAATCCAGTCCATTTTCCATGCCCTGAAATCCGCCGATATTTTTAGCGGCCAGCCGCTCGAAATCATGATGCCCGCGCTGAAGGACGAAGCCGAGGTGCTGAAGGTGAAGGAAATGGTGGATGCCGCCGCGAAGAAAAACGGCGTACACCCCGGGCAATACAGCTTCGGCACCATGGTTGAAACACTGGCATCGTGCGAAAATATCCGCGCTATCGCCAAGCATTGCGATTTCATCAGCTTTGGCACCAACGACCTGACGCAGGAATACTTCAACATGGCCCGCAGCGACTTGAAGGCGCATGCCGGCTTTGAAAAGAAGAACGGCTATGACCCGTTCAAGACCCTCGCGCCCAAAATTCTCGATATCGTCACCGAAACCGTGCATAACGGCCGCGAACAAAACCCGAAGCTGCGTGTTGACCTGTGCGGCGCGCAAGCGGCGGATCCAAAATCGGCGGTCGCGCTGTTCAATGCAGGCATAGACAACGTGTCGGTCGCGCCCAGCCTTGGCAACCTTTACGGCCTGCCCATTATGACGAATTACGCGCTGTACGATGCCGCGCGCGAAGCACCCGCAGCAGTCCCGCAGGTTACACCACAAAAGCAGGCCATTTAAGCCTTACGGAAAAATGATGCAGGTGACGCTGGCGCAGCTGCGCCCGGCTGGCGTAAAATGTGCGTCAAGCCGCACCGCCTGTTTTCAACCCTGGGCATTGTCATGAAGTCATTTTCCCCCGCTGCCGTCTTTTCTGCCGCTTTTGCACTAACGCTGGCGGTGAGCATTTCTGCCGCAACATTGACCCATGCGGAAAAAGAGCCCGGGGCCGTACCGGCGCAAAAAGCGCCGGAAGATTTGGCCGACCAGGACAGCATGAACGGCTATGCGCTGGCAGATTTTGCCGACTTCCAGAAAAACTGGCACTTCGTCACCGTGCGCTACCGCAAGGACACCAGCGAAATGCGCCTGACCTACGCTAACGACATTGCATGGGCGGCCTTGAATGCCAAAAGCACGGATTATCCGGATGGTGCGGTTTTTGCCAAAATCGGCATTCTCACGGCGGAAGACCCCGCTTTCACCAGTTCCGCCGTGCCATCCGGCGCGCGGCGCTTCCAGCTGATGGTGCGCGACAAAAAGAAATTCGCTGATACCAACGGCTGGGGCTATGCGCTGTTCGATGCGCACGGCAAGGCGTCGGGCAAGGATGTCGACATCCGCTCCCGCGCCTGCGATGCCTGCCATGCGCTGGTGCCGGAACGCGGCTATGTTTTTTCCGAGCCCATGCGGCTGGATGTTGCCGAAAATCCTGAGGTACCGCAGGCCATCACGCCCATTGCCGGCAACATGGTTTTTGAAACCGTTGCCATTGCAGCGCTGCCAAAAGCCTTGCAGGAAAAATTGCCGAAAGGCGCGCCGCAGGTACGCCAGCTGCGCGGCAGCCTTGAAAAAAATATCTTCCGCGGCACCGTGGATGAAATTCGCCCGACGCTGGCAGCGGAAGCCCGCCGCACGGACATGCCCGCCGTACTGGCCAGCACGGACGGCACGCTGTTTTCGCTGATGTACCTTGATGGCGCGGCCTGCGCCGGGCCTGACGGCAAGCCGGGCGTGACCATTAAAGGCTTTTACACCACGGGCGAAGTGCCGGGCAAAACATCCAATATTGTGCCGACAACGTATTGCGCCCCGAAGGAATAAACCCTAAACGCCTTCCATGCGGAAGCGGCTGCGCATCAAGTCGATGTCGCGCACAATATCGTGCATCACGTCATCGCTGATGTGGAAGCCGCGGCGCAGGTCAACGACGGCCAGGTGTTCAACGTCAAGAATTTCCTGCCATAGGCGGTTTTCTTCCTGCACTAGCGGGTGGTTATCCATTGACGGCGGTTCCTTTGGGCGGATGGGCGTGCTGGGTCCATCGCCGAGGGAAGATACGCGGTCCTGATAATGGCTGAGGATGCGGTCAAAAGCGGAAGACTGCACACCTTTTTCTTCCTTCAGCACGCGCAGGCGCTCCAGCACGGCGACCGAGGCTTTTTTGCGCGCCATCCAGTTTTCGTGCAGCACGTTCCAGTCATAGGTGACGGAAAGTTTGCGCATCAGCAGCGGCAGCGTCAGCCCCTGCAAAATCACCGTCACCAGAATAACGCCGCAGGCGATGAAAATAATAAGGTCGCGGAAGGGGAACATGACTTCGTTGCTGTCCATCACCGGCAGGCCGAGCGCGAGGGCCAGCGACACCACGCCGCGCATGCCCGTCCACGCAACAATAAACACGTTCTGCCACGGCGGCGCGGGGTCGCGGCGGCGAACGTTGGGGAAGACAAGGCGCGTACCGTAGGTAATGATATAAACCCACAAAAAGCGCGTAAGAATGGCGGTGAAGGAGACCAGCAATGTTGCAGTCAGCAGGAAGCTGGTGCTGTATTCCGCAAGGCTGTCGAACAGCGCGGGAATGTGCCTGCCGATCAGCACGAAGACGATGCCATTTAGAATAAACGTCGTCATACGCCACAACGTGTCCGATTGCAGGCGGAAGGCGCTGCTGAAGCGCGTCGGCGAATACCAGCTGACGACAAGCCCCGCCGCCACAACAGCCAAAACGCTGGAGCTATGCACAGCCTCCGCCGACAAATAAGCCACGAAAGGCAGGAGCAGCATGGCCAGCAATTCCACCGACCGTTCGCGAATGCGGGGGAAAAGCAGAATGAAGATACGGCCAAAAACAACGCCGATGCTGACGCCCGACACAAGCTTCCAGATAAAATCCATCGAAATGCTGGCGACATCATAGCTGCCGGTCAACGCGGCGGCGACGGCGACGCGGTACAGCACAAGGCCCACGGCGTCGTTCACAAGGCTTTCGCCTTCCAATATCGTCTGCACGCGCTTTGGCATTTTAACCTGCCGCGCAATAGCCGTTGCCGCAATCGCATCGGGCGGGGAAATAATGGCGCCCAGCACCAGACCTGCCAGCCACGTCCCATCCGGCACGATTTTCTGGAAGATCCACGCGGTGGTGACAGTGGTGACAATGACAAGGCCGATGGCCAGCTGCAGAATGGAGCGCAGGTTATACCTGAAATCGCGGATGGACGTGAAATAGGCCGCTTCCATGAGCAGCAGCGGCAGGAAGATCAGCAGCATGTATTCCGGCGGAATTTCAAAGGCCGCAATGCCCGGCACAAAGCCAAGCCCAATACCCGCCAGGATAAACAGGATGGGAGACGGAATACCGCGGCGGTGCGCCACAACCGCCGCCACACAGACCGCCGCAAGGAAGATGACGATGATTTCAATGCCGTTCATGAAAAATGCTCCCCTGCCCTGCGGTTCAAAAAATAATATGAATATCTATAATGCATAAAAAGACGAGGGCGCAAGGCTTTCGCCCGGCGGCCCTCGTCATCATAACTGTTTGGCGGGTAAAAAGCCCCGCCCTTTTTAGCCTTGCGTGCTTACCATTTCACAGGCGGCGGGTTGCGTTCTTCAAAACCCGACTGGTGCCAATAGGGGTAAACGGGTTCGCGGTGGCTGGCGGCATCCAGCTTTGCAACCTGTTCTGCCGTCAGGTTCCAGCCGACAGCGCCAAGGTTCTGTTTCAGCTGTTCTTCGTTGCGCGCGCCAATGATGACGCTGGAAACGGTAGGGCGTTGCAGCAGCCAGTTGAGAGAAATTTGCGCCACGGTCTTGCCGGTTTCTTTCGCCACTTCATCAAGCGCGTCGACGACTTTGTACAGGTATTCGTCATCAACAGGCGGGCCGTAGTCCGACGTCGCGGGCAGGCGACTGACAGCGGGACGCGGCTGGCCGCGGCGGATTTTGCCGGTCAGGCGGCCCCAGCCAAGGGGGCTCCAGACCACAAGGCCAACGCCCTGGTCCTGCGCCAGCGGCATCAATTCCCATTCGTAGTCGCGGCCGATAAGGGAGTAATAGCCCTGATACGCTACATAGCGGGCAAGACCGTATTTTTCTGACGTTGCCAGCGCCTTCATCAAGTGCCAGCCGGAATGGTTGGACACGCCGATGTAGCGGATTTTGCCGGACTGCACGAGGCTATCCAGCGTTGCCAGCGTTTCTTCAACCGGCGTCATGGCATCAAAGCCGTGCAGCTGGAACAGGTCGATGTAATCTGTGCCGAGGCGCTTGAGGCTGCCTTCAACCGCTTTCAACAGGTGAAAGCGGGAGGAACCCACATCGTTCGCGCCTTCGCCGGCGCGGAAGGTGGCCTTGGTGGAAATAAGCACTTTATCGCGGCGGCCTTTGATGGCCCCGCCCAGCACTTCTTCCGATGCGCCGGCGGAATAAATATCGGCGGAATCGAACATGCTCACGCCGCTATCAAGGCAGATATCCACGAGCCGTGTTGCTTCCTGCACATCGGTTGCGCCCCAGGCCTGAAACAGCTCGCCCTTGCCGCCGAACGTGCCGGTGCCAAAGCTGAGGGCGGGCACCTTGAAGCCCGAATGTCCGAGTCGTCTGTAATCCATTGTTATTCTCCTTTAAGGGATGGCCGGTTGAATGACGAGGGGTGAGGTAAACTATAAATATCCATCTTCAAGCCCCACCTAAAAGAAATATGTGGGAAAAAGCAATTAAAGCGGCCTTGCCAGTTTTTTTCTTAAGTCTTCGGGGCGGAAGGGTTTGGCAATATAATCATCCATACCCGCCTCAAGGCATTTTTCGCGGTCGCCCGCCAGCGCATGCGCCGTCATGCCAATGATTTTGGTGCGCGGCAGGTATTTTTCTTTCTCGCGCTGGCGAATGGCGCGGGTGGTCTGGTAGCCGTCCATGCCCTGCATCTGCACGTCCATCAATATCGCGTAGTAATTCTGCTTGTCAAATTTTTCCAGCGCCGCCGCCCCGCTTTCGGCAACGTCATGCACATAGCCGAATTGTTCGATGAAGACGCCGGCGACCAGCGCGTTGGGCGCGTAATCTTCCACCAGAAGCACGCGCTGGCCTTCGGCGGTTTCACTGCGCGACACTTTGCGGGAACCTTCCGGCATCTGCGGGCGCACATCCAGCTCCGCGCCGCTATGCGCCAGCGGCAGGTAGATAGTAAAGGTGGAACCGCTGCCCTCGCGGCTGTCAACGCTGATGGTGCCATCCATCATTTCAATGAAGGTTTTGGCAATGGCAAGGCCAAGCCCGGTACCGCCGAACTTGCGGCTGATGCTGGTATCCGCCTGCGTAAACTTGTCAAAAATGATGCCGACTTTTTCTGCGGGAATGCCAACGCCGGTATCCGTCACCTGAATAAACACATCATCCATGCCTTCCACTGCGGCGGGGCGCGCCTGTATGCCAAGGCTGATGCCGCCGACGCTGGTGAACTTGACCGCATTGCTGCAAAGGTTGGTCAACACCTGCCGCAACCGCGTGGGGTCTCCCATATATTCACGGCCTTCAACCGCACTGGCCTCGATGCGAAAATCAAGCCCCTTTTCCCGCGCGCGGATGCTGGTGAGCGCGAAGACTTCTTTTGACAGGTCGGAAAGGTTGAAGGAAATATTTTCAAGCGCGAAGCCACCGGTTTCGATTTTTGAAAAATCCAGCAGGTCGTTGATGATGGAGAGCAGGGATTCCGCGCTCATGCGCAGCGTTTTAATGAATTCGCGCTGCTTGTCCGTCAACGGCGCGGAAAGGCCGAGGATGTTTGCAAGCCCCAAAACAACGTTCATGGGCGTACGGATTTCATGGCTCATGTTGGCAAGGAATTCGGATTTTGCGACGTTGGCGGCCTTGGCCTTGTCGCGCTCGGCTTCCAGCTGGCGGGAATTTTCCTGCACCAGCTGCAGCACGGTGACAAGCTTGCCGATTTCATCCTGGCCGTGCGGCCCTGCAGGCATTTCAAACGCCTCGCCGCGGGCGGATCGGTACAGCGCATCCGCCATGGCATTGACGGGGCCAATAACGCGGCGGTGAATGACCAGCCACGAATAAATGCTGAGGGCGAGCGCGAAAGTGAACAGCAGCGCCGACCACCAGATGGTTCGCTCCGCATCATCGCGGAAGCTATCCACGTACTGCCGGTTCTGGCGCATGACGCTGTCCATCATCGTGTGCAGCGAGTCCACCGACTGCGCGGCGAGGGACAGCCACATATCCGCCGTGATGGGGTAGTTGGGCTTGCCGCTTGCCTTTGGCGAGAAGATGCCCTTGATCTGCTCGAAGGTAATCAAGTACTGGGTGCGCGCTTCATCAAGGTGCGGGCGCAGCGTTTCGCCCCATTCGTTGCTGCTGATAAAGCCGCGCAAAATTTCCCAACCGTATTCAATGCGCCCCTGCCAGACCAGCAGGTCACGCTCTTCATGCTTGTCGGGGTATTTTCCTTCAGCAATCAGGCGGCCGAGCAGCGCGTATTCACGGCCCGCATATTCGGTGATCTGCCATGCGGCGCGGGCAAAGCGGATGCGCTGCGCCACCTGCGGCACCATCGAAATGATGGGGTTGCTGTAAACTTCCAGCAGCATATCAAGATCGTTGACGAGGTTATTTTGCGCGGCAAAGAATTTTTCCGCAAGGTCGGCGGGGCGCTGCGTGACGGGCCCGTCAATCGCGGCATCAAGGCGGTGGCGCAGGTCGGCAAGGCGCACCATGTCTGTCCGCACGCGGCCCGCGATCATGACAAGGCCGGGTGTATCCTTGTCGTTTTCCACCAGTTTCAGCGTATCCAGCGCGTTATCGGCCGCTTTGCGGTGGGCGCGCAGGTCGGCCACCAGTTCGGCGGTATCGCCGGGGGCGTATAGAAAATCGACATGGAGGCGCCGCGCTCCAGCGACAGGGCATTGGCGGCATTATAAAAACCATCAAGCACTTTTGATGCCGTGCGTACGGCATCCGCCTGCTTCAGGTTGATGTAGGATTCATAGGCATGGTAAGCCGCCTGCGTTGCAATCAACAGGTTCAGGAAGCCGATGATGCCGAGCAGCGTGACGCGGATGGATAAGGGGCGGCCATGAAAGGGGCGGGGGTTGTTTGTCACTGGTTCACCACCTCCCCCATTTTCAGCATGCTGGGCTGGATGTGAATACCATCTTTTTCCGCAACCGACTTGTTGACCACGACGTGAATATGCTTGCCCTGCATGGAAAAGCCGACCATGCCGCCGCGCAGCGCGAAGTTTTCAATATCGCTCATCGTCAGCACGCCCTGCCCGTGCGTAACGGCAAAAATATCCGGCAGGTTTTTTTCTGCGGCGGCATCAATGAACAGGGCATCGCAGGCTTTAATGTCGTTCAGCGTTTTTGCGTGCAGCAGGCGGATGGTGTATTGCTGCGCCGTGCGCCCGTCCAGCGACTGCAACTGGCCGCGGAACGGGTCACCGCCGTAAAGGCAGACGTTGAGGTACGCGGCCTCCGTTTCGCGCGGCGGCCAGGTCGTGTATTTAAGATAGTTGTACAGAAGGCCCGCTTTTATCTTCAGCTCATCGCGCGTCAGGGCATCGGCCTGCGCTGCCGCGGGCGAAAGCGCCAGCAGCAGAATAAGCACGGCCATAAATTTGAAAAAGGCACCTGCCAGCCAGCGCCGGCGGTCTTTTTGCCCTATCATCACAATCACTTGCGTCCCTTGGTTCTGCACTTATCAACAGCAAGAGATTGTAAAATTTTATGACGGAGCCGACAAAGGCTAAATTGACGATATTTTGCAAAAAGGGCGGAACTTTTTTAAAAGCCGCTATTACAGGACATTAAAGGGTGTCGTAGCCAAACACCGGCTCCATTTTCTCGAAGCTGCGGTCCATGGCATAAGACGGCGTGAACCATAGCGACACATGGCCATATAGCATGGAAAGCTGCAGTTCGGAATTAAACTCGTTTTCCTTGCGAATGGCGGCCATATAAAGCGCAACGGCAAGGCTGGTGCGGTTCGCGCCGGCCTGGCAATGGATGAGGATGGGCTTTTGCGCATGGCGCATGGTGTTGATCAGCTCCATCGACTGCGTTTCTGTCAGCTCATGCTTTGAAGACATATGTAAATCAATCTGCGTCATGCCGAGGGCAGACGTTGCTTCTTTTTCCTCGCGGTACCATTTTTTATCGGGATTGGCGCCGCGCAAGTTAATGACCGTGCGGATGCCGTATTTCTTTTTGTATTCCGCAAGCGCGCCCGCCGTCGGCTGGGCGGAGCGATACAGCTCACCGGCCACAACCTCATGGAAATTGCGGGTGATGATGAGCTTGCCCATGTAGCCTAGGCCCAGCAGAACAACCAGGCCCAGCGCGGCGTAAATACGCTGGTGCGCCGCGACATGCGCGCGAAGGGATTGCATGATTTGATTCGTTTTGCCGGTGCGGTTTTTCATGCCGCCAGAATGGCTGTGCAAACTTAAGCCCGCCTTAAAGTAGGATGACGTCCGTAGATTTACTTAAGTATCAGGAAAATAAGGGAAATTTTATGGCGAAGGTCGTGCCGCTGCCGTTTTTACCGTCTGAAACCTTTAAGGTTGCCCCGTGCCGTTCGGCAATTTCGCGGACAATGGCAAGACCAAGGCCGGTGCCTTGGGTGCGGGTGCCCACAACGCGGTAAAACCGGTCAAAAATACGCTCCCGTTCCGCTTCCGGCACGCCAATGCCATCATCCGTCACCGTAAAAACGGCAAAGCCCGCAGCGAGCGCCAGCGACAGTTCAACGTGCCCGCCTTCCGGCGTATAGCGAATGGCGTTATCGACCAGATTGTTGAGGAGGATTTGCAGATTATCCGCATCGCCCAGCACGGCGGCCTCATCGCAGCGCGGCAGCGTGAGTGTGACGGTTTTATCCGCCGCAACATCGGCGAATTGTTCATAGGCGGTGGTGACAAGGGCGTTCAGGTGGCAGGCTTCCTGCCGCGTGACGGGGCCTTCCGGTTCCACGCGCGTGAAGGTGAGCAGTTTTTGCACAAGATCAATGGCGCGGCGCACACCGCGTGACAGGCGCAGTTCCGCTTCCGCCCGCCCCTCCTCCGTCTGCGCGCGCATCATGACCTGTAGCTGTAATTGAATAGCGGTGAGCGGCGTGCGAAGTTCGTGCGCGGCATCGGCCGTGAATTGCCGTTGCAGCTTCAGCGCGTTATCCAGCCGGTTGATGAAGTTATTGAGGGAGCCGACCAGCGGCAGAATTTCCTCCGGCACGTTTTCCTGGCTGATGGGCACCAATGACGCAGGCGTACGCTCCCCTATCGCGGCGGAAACGGTATTGATGGGCGCAAGGCCGCGGCGCACCGCATACCAGCTGAACAGGCCGAGGATGGGAAACAGCATCAAGACAGGCACTAAAATACGCATGGCGATTTCAGAGGAGATGCGGGCGCGGCCGTGCATGGGCTGCGATACCTGCACAATATCATCCTCCGTGCGGACGGAATAGCTGCGCCATTGCTGGCTTTCGAAGACCGTGCTGACAAGCCCGGTCGCCTTTAAATCCGGATACGGAATTGCGGGATGGGAGGAATAGAGCAGCGTGCCGTCCGTATCCCAGATCTGGATCAGCGCCTCGCGCTCCCCATGCACCTTATGCAGCGCAAGCGCGCCCGGCGGATAGGCAAGTCCTTTTGCGCCCGATACGTGGGCGATATGCAGCGCGTCTTCCTGCTGCTGGATCAACTGCGCCGTCTGGCGCAGTTGCGCATCGAACAGCTCGTTGATTTCTTCAAGCGTGCCATAGGCCGAGGCAAGCAGCAGCATGATGCTGGCGATCAGCAGCGCGATCATCAGCGATTTTTGCAGCTCCCGCCGGATTGAAATCATGGTTTCTGCACCGTATAGCCGATGCCGCGGATATTGCGGATGACGTCTTTGCCAAAGCGTTTGCGCAACTGGTGAATATGCACTTCAACCGCGTTGCTGCCGACTTCCTCGTTCCAGCCGTACAGCCGTTCTTCCAGCTGCGCGCGGGACAGCACCGCGCCCGGCCGCTCCAGCAGCGCGCCCATAATGGCGAATTCCCGCTGCGACAGCATTTCGGCCTTGCCGTCGTAGGAAAACTCCTTGGTCACGGGGTTCAAAACGAAAGGCCCGTGGTTGATGACCGGGTCGCTGCGGCCCGCCTTGCGCCGCGTGATGGCGCGAATGCGCGCCTCAAGTTCTTCAAGCGAAAAGGGTTTTACAAGGTAATCATCAGCGCCGGCATCCAGCCCCGCCACGCGGTCGCCCACGCTGTCGCGCGCGGTGATGATAAGCACGGAAACGTCGTTCTTCATGCGGCGCAGGGTTTGCAGGATTTCAATGCCGGTTGCGCCCGGCAGGCCAATGTCAAGCAGGACAAGGTCATAGACGCTGTCGCGCAGCGCCTGTTTTGCCTCATCGCCGTTCTGCGTCCAGTCGACGGCATAACCATCCGCCTTCAGCGCCTGCTGAAGGGTTTCGCCGATCATGATGTCGTCTTCAACGACCAGCAGGCGCATTTTTACGGCACTCAATAAAACGGTTGATGAACGACAGGCAGGCCCCCACGAACAGCGCGGTAATGCATGTCGCAAGGATGTGGCTGAGGAAATGCTCCCCCCGCATCATTTGAATGATGCCAAGCCCGCTGCCGCAAACAATGCCGCCATAAAGGCCGACGCGCCGCCAGAACAACGGAATATCCGCAAAATACAGCACCAGCAGGCCAAAGCCCGGCGACGGGTGCCCCGCGGGAAAGCACAGGGGGTCAATTTTTCCGCTATACGGTTCAACAACCGGTCCGTTGTAAAACCCGAGCTGCGAGGGGCAGTAATGCCCCGTAAAGTTTTTCGCAATGCTGACAATGCCCGCAACGCCGCCAATGCCCAGCGCGAAGGCAAAGCCCACGTTGCGCCAGCGGCGCAGGCGCTGCACAAAAAAGCTGCCGATGAAAACCAGCAGCCCCGCAACGCCCACGGCCGTAAAAATAGTGGCGGGCAGCGTATGCGCGAAGAAGGTGGCAAGGTGGTTGTTTTTATTAATCAGCCAGCAGGCATGTGCATCCGCCACCGTGCAGGGGCGCGTGAAAAACAGTTCTTCCAGCGGGCGGTCAACCGGCAGGCCGCCATGCAGCAGCTTCATGAAGATAAGGTAAAAAACGGCAACCAGCGCCATGCACAGCCAGCCTTTCTGGCTTGCGGTGCCGGAGGTCTTTACGGCTGGCGACTCCACGTTTTCCACTTGGCGGCTCCCTGATAGTAGGCGATTGCTTTATCCAGCATATCCTGCGGCGGCTTGCCGGCAAGGGCGAAGTCATCATCCTTGCGGGTGTAGAATTCGCTGACATCGACGGGCTTCAGAATAATCAGGCCGTCCTTCGTCATGTAGCCGAGCTTTTGATAGTTGGAAATGAAGGCGCGGTTCGGGCTTTCGGTCATCAGGTCCTTGCCGTAGAAGCGGCTTTGGTAGCTGACGCCCATCAGGCTCAGCAGCGTCGGCGCGATGTCAACCTGGCTTGCCATTTTGTCCACCTTGCCCGGCTTCACGATACCGGGGGCATAGATGAACATGGGAATGTGGTACTTCAGCGGGTCCAGTTCAGACTTGCCGGCGCTACCTGCGGTATGGTCGGCGACGATCACGAAAATGGTGTTGTCAAACCACGGGTGCTTTTTCGCCTCGTTCAGGAACTGGTCGATGGTGTAGTCGGTATACTTCACCCCGCCGCTGCGGCCGGTATGCGACGGAATGTCGATGCGGCCATCCGGATAGGTGAAGGGCCGGTGGTTGGAAGTGGTCATGACCATGTCAAAGAAGGGCTTGCCCGCCTTGTGCGCGTCGTCATTTTCCTTCATCACGCGGCGGTACAAATCTTCATCCGCAACGCCCCAGACGTTGGCGAAGGTGATTTCATCGTTCGAGAGGCTGTTGCGGTCAACAATGTCATAGCCATTAGCGGCAAAGAAGGCGTTCATGTTATCGAAGTAGCCATAGCCGCCGTAAATGAACTTGGTGTCATAGCCTTTCGACTTCAGCACGCCGCCGAGGCTGGCGAGGTTGCCGTTTTCCGGCTGGCGCACAATGGCGTTGCCCGGCACGGGCGGCATGGCAAGCGTAATGGCGGACAGGCCGTATACCGTGCGCGTACCAGTCGCGTACAGATGCGTGAAGAACATCGACTGGTCAACAAGCTTGTCGAGGTGCGGCGTCAAGCCATCCTGGTTGCCAAAAATTTTGAGATAATCGCCGCTGAAGGATTCGACCGTGATAAGGACAAGGTTGTACTTATGCTCCGGCGCTTTGGAGACGACTTTGTGGTCGAGCGGGGATTCACCCTTTTCACCGTCAATGCCCAGCTCCTGGCGCAGCAGCGCGGCCGCTTTGTCATCCGGCAGCTTGGTATAGAATTTATCGTAGCTGAGGGCGTTGTTGTTGAAGGCACTGAACAGTTCGTAAATGCCGTTGCGGGCGATTTCATCAAGGTAGCGGTTGGCGCTGATATTGCCGTAGCTGCTGCTGACGCCGAAGAACAAGGCGACGCAAAGCGCCGTCATGCCCGCAAGCGTGCCAAGGCGCTGGCGGCGATCCGGCGCGGCGGCGGGGAAATTGCCCGAGAACACGCGGAAGGCAAAGAAGCCCGCCACCACCGCCATCGCGCTCATCAGCGGCCCGACGGGGTAGGATTCACGGATGTTGCCGACGACTTCGCGGGTATAGACAAGGTAATCGACCGCAATGAAGTTGTAGCGCGACTGGAATTCATCCCAGAAGAACCACTCGCCGGTGGCGGAAAACAGCATGACGAAAGCCATGAGGAAGAAGACCACGGCTGTTGCCACTTTATCCTTGCGGCTACCGTGCAGGCGCGCGGGCAACAACAACATGTAAGCGAGGAACGGCAGCGTGAAATAGCAGAACACCGTCACGTCAAACAGGTAACCCACGACAAACGCGCCAATGGCACCCGCGCCGACATCCTGCAAGTCTTTCCATTCATGCACCATCAGCACCGCGCGTATCAGCGTTTCGCAGGCGATGAAGAACAGGAAGAAGGGCTTAACGCGCTGCCAGTAATATTTCAGGGTCGGGGTCATTTCTATGTTCCAGATAACTCAAATAATTATGTATACGGTTTTTGTGCGCCGAAACTTAAGCCCGGCTTAAACACGCTAAAAAAACGGTATAACCGCTTCGTGTTTCAGCTTCTTTTCTGCGTAGACTCTTTTTAAAGCAAAACAGGGCGCCGTTAAATACCCGGCGCCCTGTTTATACGTTAATTATTCGCAAGCTTGGCGGTTAAAGTACCGCTTTCAGCCTGTTTATGCTGCGCTGCGGCCTTTTGTCCAGGTCTTGCGCGGGCGGTCGCTGGTGCGGCTGTCGGAACGGGGGCCACGGCTGTCAAAACGCTTGCCGCCATTGCCACCGGTGGGCTTGCCGCCATCGCGTTCCTTGAAGCTACGGCCTTTGTAGCCGCCGCCGTTACCGCCGGTCGGCTTGCCGCCATCGCGGAAGTCGCCAAAATCACGGTCGCGGGGTTTCTTTTCGAAACGCTGGCCTTGTGCGTCATCGCGGCGCTTGAAGCCTTCGCTGCGAGGAGCGGAGCCTTCTTCGCGGCGGCGATAGCCACCACCGTTTTCATCGCGACGGCGGAAGCCGTTGCTTTCTTCACGGCGGAAGCCGCCGTTGCTTTCTTCACGGCGGGAGCCACCGTTGTTTTCCTCATGGCGATAACCACGGTTATTTTCTTCGCGGCGGAAGCCACCTTCGGCACGGCGCGGTGCGCCGCCTTCATAGCGGCGGGGGGCATCACCACGACCTTCGCTGCGGCCTTCGGTACGGCGGGGTTCGTGATAGGTGTCACCGGACGTATCGCGCGCCGGCGTAAAAGCCGGGCGTTCCTTGCGGAAGCCGCCTTCTTCGCGGCGGGGGGCTGCACCGTCACGCATCTGGCGGTTATTGCCGCCGTCGCGGTTATGCTCGGCGTTATAGCCGCCCTTGCGCTTCATGTAGCCGTTTTTGTTGTTTTTCCACGTGGTGGCGGGTTTACCGCTTCTTTGCGCGTTGACCGTGCGGCCGCGCTGCGGGCGATGCTCGCGCGGTGCGCCCGGATTCAGCAGCTGGTCAATTTCGCCCCACATTTCGAAATCTTCAGGCGTGACGAAGCAGACGGCTGCGCCTTCTGCGCCGGCGCGCGCGGTGCGGCCGATGCGGTGGATGTAGTCTTCCGCCACTTGCGGCAGGTCGTAGTTGATGACGTGCTCGATGTGGGGGATGTCAAGGCCGCGGGCCGCAACGTCGGTCGCAACCATGATACGGTGGCGCTTGTCGCGGAATGCCTGGATGACGCGGTTGCGCTGGCCCTGGTTAAGGTTGCCGTGGATGGCAGCGGCGCTGTGCTGGTCTTCCATGAGCTTTTTCGCCATGCGGTCTGCACCGCGCTTCGTTTTCACGAAGACGATGACGGAGCCCTGGCGGGTGCCCAGCTGGGTCAGCAGCGTGTTGTATTTTTCAGCCGTGGTGAGACGGACGATTTCCTGGTTGATCTTTTTGACGGCGGCATTGACTTCGCCGGCGGCGACGCGCATCGGGTTGCTCATGTAGCGCTCGGCCACTTTCACGATGTTCGGCGGCAGCGTTGCGGAGAACAGCAGCGTCTGGCGTTTGCCGGGCATGGAAGACAGCACGCGGTCGATCTGAACGCCGAAGCCCATGTCGAGCATGCGGTCGGTTTCATCCAGCACGAGGAAGTCTGCGGAGGTCAGGTTCAGGCTGCGGCGCTCAAGGTGGTCATTGATGCGGCCGGGCGTGCCGACGATGATGCGCGGGCGGTTCTTCAGCTGGTTGAGCTGCTTGTACATGGATTCGCCGCCGATCAGCAGCGCGGTGCGGATGTTCTTGCAATCCACCAGCATGGCGCTCATCGCGGTCAGGACCTGCGCTGCCAGTTCACGCGTCGGCGTCATGACGATGGCGAGGCTTTGCGGGTTGTTGATGAGGTGCGTGATGAGCGGGATGGAGAAAGCGGCAGTTTTGCCGGTGCCGGTTTGCGCGGAACCCAGAATGTCGCGGCCTTCCAGCGCGTGCGGAATAGCCTGCGCCTGAATGGGGGTGGGGGTGGCGAAGTTCATTTTCTCCAAAGCGGAGATGAGCGGCTGGGGCAGGCCCAGCGCGTTAAAGTTTTCCATTATCGTTGCCTTTCAAGGTCAAATTGGCAACTAAATGGAGGAGGACGAAGGGCGGAGCGCCGCACAGGCATGCGCCGACCCCTTCAAATTCCAATACCCGGTTGCCGGGGTGAACGCCGCGACACTCGCGGCATTTTATAGGTTGTGGTGGATTAAGCCGCTTGCAGCTGGATGTTGGCGGCGGTTGTTTTGCCGCGCTGCGTTGCGAGTTCGTAGCTGACGCGCTGGCCTTCGTTCAGCGTGTTGATGCCAAGGGCTTCAAGCGCCGAAATGTGGACGAAGACATCAGCGCCGCCTTGGTCGGGCTGGATGAAGCCGTAACCTTTAGCCGCGTTGAACCATTTAACTGTACCGGTAGCCATGAGATATTTCCTTTACTTCGTTTAGTCGTTTTAACTGGCCGCATGCCGTACTGGCGATGTTGACCGCGAAAGAGCCGTATAACCGGGACGCTTTAGGTCCGGAAAACTCTAAGTCAAACGCAACGAAGATCTTTAGGAAAACCGTTACCGTATCTTTGTTGATACGTCCGCCTTGTAAGTACCGGCGGCTGCAAATGCGAAGAGTAAGTCTCAAGTCGTACCGCAGTGTATAGCAGGTGCCGCCGCCAGATACAAGGGTATTCTGTAAAGGCGCATGTCTAAATCATTCAAAACAAACGGTGTTATTTCAAGCCGTTGAAATAACACCGTTTGTTTGAACGGGGCCGCGTAACAAAATTACGGCGGCATCAGGCGGTCGGAAGGGGGTTATTCGCGTCGGTCACATGAATATTATGGGCGTTATGCCGCGACAGAATCTCCTGCGCCTTCGCGGCATGGGCTTCGGACCGCAGATTGATCCATAGCAATATCCCGCCCTGCTCCAGCGCTTCCTGCACATAGTCGGCATGGTGCTGCGAAATATAGCGGGAAAAGACCGTGCCAACGCCCGCGCCGCCAAGACCGCCCAATGCCGCCGCCGCAATCACCACCGGCAGCGTGCCAACGGCAGCCGCGGCAACGCAGGTGCCAATGACCGCACCGACATATACCGGCACGCCGAAAGCCGTGCCTTCAGCGGAGCCCCGCACTTCATCCGGCACGAAGACCGTGCGCGGGGCGCGGTGGTCGGCCTCCGCCTCTGCAACGCTGGTATATACGTGGCCAATTTTTTCACGCACCGTGCCTTTGTCGGCCAGCACGCTTAATTCCTGCAGCATAAAGCCGTTGCGCTGCAATTCTTCCATCGCATCCTGCAGGTTTTCGGCATTGGTAAAAACGCCGACCGCTTCGCGCAATGGGCCGCCAACATTCAGAGCGCCGTTGGCGTGTGTTTCTGTTTGAGCTGCGAAAGTGGCTCCGCCGCTGGTCTCCAGCGCAGAACCGGTCGCATTCCCGAAAATATTATCTTGCGTCGTATCTGGCGGTTGTTGCATGGCAATACCCCTTTGCTTGAAACTTTTTTAGCTCAATAAATCCAATGCACGGGGACGCAAAAGGTTCAAAAGGGGCAATAGTGCCCCTAAAACAGCGAAAACTGGCGGCTATGCGCATCCCGGCGGAAATGCGCGGTCGACAGCGTGATGCGGCGCGTCAAATTAAAGCGGCGGCGGGCCAGCGTGAAAATTTGCGCAATCTGCTCCGCATAAAATCCTTCGCCGCGCATGCGCGCACCAAATTCGGCATCGTTCAATTTGCCGTCGCGAATGGCGCGGATGCGGTTGAGGACTTTATCCGCCCGGTCGGGGAAGTGTTCATGCAGCCAGGTCTGGAACAGGTCTTTCACCCCATACGGCAGCCGCAGCATGGTGTAACCGGCGGAAACCGCGCCCGCATCCGCCGCGGATTTTAAAATGGCGGGAATTTCATGCTCCGTCAGCCCCGGCAGCACAGGGCCGATAAGAACCGTAACGGGAATGCCCGCCTTCGCCAGCTGTTCAATGGCTTTGAGCCGCAGCAACGGCGTGGTGGCACGCGGTTCCATCGCCCGCGCAAGCTTGCGGTCAAGCGTCGTAACCGAGAAGTTGACGGAGGTTAAATTCAGCGACGCCATGGGGGAAAGCAGGTCAATATCACGCGCAATCAATGCGTTTTTGGTGATGAAGGAGACCGGGTTGTGAAAATCCGCCAGCACCTCGATGCAGCCGCGTGTAATTTTCAACTTGCGCTCCAGCGGCTGGTACGGGTCGGTAACGCCGCTCATGAAAATAACGGCGGGCTGCCAGTTCTTGCTGCTCAGCTTTTCTGCCAGAAGGCGCGGCGCATCGGGCTTCGCGAAAATCTTGGTTTCAAAATCAAGCCCCGCGGAGAGGCCGAGATATTCATGCGTCGGACGCGCAAAACAGTAGATGCAACCGTGTTCACAGCCGCGATAGGGGTTGACCGTCGCGTCCATGCCGATGTCGGGGCTGTCGTTAGTCGAAATGATGGATTTGGTACGGTCATAAAATACCTCCGTGCGGATGGGGGTTGGGGCGAACATATCATCGGGATCGGCAAGCTCTGCCTCGGCGGCATCGGTATCCGCCTCCAGCGTCAGGGGCTCGAACCGCCCGGCCGGATTTTCCATGGCGCCGCGCCCCCCGTTCAGGCTGGCGAGGACAGGGTCGGCGGGTGGATGTGGCGATTGTGGCTTGGTCATACCGAATAATGTATCATAAATATTCCTTATATGTTCTTTATTTGTTCGATTTCTGCATAAAAAAAGCGACAAAACCATAATCACGGGAACTTAAAGGCACGGTCGCTGTTTAGGTAATGGATAACGCAAATTACCTCCGGCAAGAGACTTGCGCCTGACAGCAGACCAGCCTTTACGCCGGACCATTCAACGAAGGGCCCATATCATGCTGAAATTCGCCAAACTTTCCGAAGATGCCCCTACTGCCGCCATCCCCGCCGTGAAGGAAGATGAAAAGCCGCAGGATGCCGCGCCCCGCAAGCGTCATACGTTTGACGACGGCGTGCTGATGCGCGTGCTGGTCGTGGATGACAACGTCGATTCAGCCAAAACCATGGGCTGGATGATGGAAATGTTCGGCAACCAGGTGCATCTGGCCTATACCGGCCCCGAAGCGTTGAAAGAAGCGCAGGAGTTCAAACCCCATCTCGTCCTCATGGATATCGGCCTGCCCGGCATCAACGGGTATGAAGTCTGCCAAACCATGCGCCGCATGCCAGAGCTGGAAGACGCCGTAATTGTGGCACAAACCGGCTGGGGCGAGCGCGAGCACAAAGAAATGTCCAAGGAAGCGGGTTTTGACCATTACCTTGTCAAACCGGTGGAAATGGGCGCGCTGAAGCAGCTGGTGGATACCATCCGCGACGCGCAGTAAATCTTCATAACAACCCCTTATAAATTCTGGAAAAAGAAAACCTTGCGCTGATTTAATCTGTTTACAGCGCGGGGTGGCGGGCGGTTCATCCGTGTACTTGTCATACGAACCGTTACTGAATCTATTTAGGAGATAACACAATCATGAAACGCACGTTCGCTTCCCGCAATATTGCCCTGGGCTTTCTGGCGCTGATCGCCGTCGCCGGCTTTAGCGGCCGGGCAGAGGCCGCTGTTAATGGCTACCTTAGCAAAACCGTCACGCTGCGCGCGGGCCCTGCCGCCAACTTCCCCGCGCTGGTAAAAGTTGCGGGCAAGCCCGCCGTTGTTGTTTACGGCTGCACCACCAACAACTGGTGCGATGTAGGCCTGAACGGCGCGCGCGGCTGGCTGCCCGGTAAATACGTGATCACCACGTACCGCCAAAGCCACTACCCCGTTATCACCTACCGTGAACAGCTGGGCCTGCCCCTGCTCGCTTTCAGCCAGATCGATTACTGGAACCAGTATTACCCGACTTATTCGTTCTACAGAAACCAGAGCTACTGGACGCACGGCGAACAGCTGGACCCCCGCAGCGGTCGCTACATTGTGTACCAGGACCGCGGCCGCCCCGGCTTTGACAACCGCGGCCCCGATAATCGCGGTCCCGATGGCCACTGGGATAACGACCGCCGCGACGACGACCGTTACGATAACCGCTACGACAACAACCGGTACGACAACGACCGCTGGGACAATGGCCACGACGGCCACTACAACAGATAAGCCCCACGCTTAAAAATATCCCCCCGACGAAGCCCCCGCAGTTGCCCCCGACTGCGGGGGCTTTCTTAATCTTGCGTCCGGCACAAGACACTGCAGCGGGGAGAAAGCTATTCGCCTTCTCCCCGCTGCAATTTATCGGATATGCTTTGTGGACTGCCGGGCCTAGGAACCCGGTATGGGTTTAACGGGCAGCAGGTTCAAAAAGTTCCGCCTGCTTTAGCACAAAAGCGCAACCGGCTCATCACCCGCCACGGTCTCCTGCACATCGCCCTCAACCGGTTGCTCTGCAGGGGCATTTGCAAACAGCGGTTCAAGCCCGACAATAACGGTATCAACACCGCGCCAGACCTCGGCCAGCTCGCGGCTCTGGTCAGTCGCGGCACGGGGGGCTAGGTTGCCGCCTTCGCTCTCAAGGCGTTCCAGTTCTTCACGGCCCAGGCGCATGCGTTCTTTCAGGTCGTTCAGCCAGCCGGGGCCGCTTTCAAACAATTTGCGCACGGTGCGCAGGCCATCCGCGCTTTGGGTCATCCAGTTCAGCAGCAGGTCGGTATCGCGGCGCAGGCCTTCATGCTCCAGTGTGCCGGCATGGCGCTGCAGCAATGCGTGCAGGCGGTCGGTATTATTCTCCAGGCTGTCGATCTGCTGGTCGAGACTGGCGATGTAATCTGTGTTGACTCCAAGGCTGCCGCGTTCATTCACGGCCATGGCAGGGCCGGCGTTGCTGGCGGGAATGGTATGTCCGGCTTCTAGGTTGTTCATTATTGCCTCCTGTTTTTTAAGTGGAATTCTATGCAACCAACGGCAGCACGGCCCCTAAGTTCCGGCGCGCCCGGTCTGGAACCTGCATCCCTTGACGGGCGGCTGGCAATACCGGCGAAAATTGGCAAAGTCCCGCACCATAAAAAACCGCCCCTCGAGGCAAACCCAAGGGGCGGTTTTTTGTATGCGCCGGGAAGAAAGCGCGTATGGCTTACGGATTGATTTTGTAGATGCGCTGTTCGTGCGCTTCAATCGTGGGCAGGCTATCCACCGCGAACTGACGCAGGGACTTGCTGCTGCCGTGCTCGCGGTAATCGCGGAACAGGCGGACGGCATCGCTATGCGTTTCGCGCTGGGCCATAATGTAGGCCGTGTCGAAATCCTTGCCGCGCTTGCCCCTCAGCATGTCAAGCTTGTCGGTATAGGTGCCGCTCAAGTCATCGGTCACGAAGTTGCGGTCGACGCTGGAGCTGTTAACGGCATTGCGCAATTCACGCTCGCTTCCGGCATGATCGTCAATCATGCTGCGGGCAAAGGCGCGGACTTGCGCATTATGCGACTTTTTCAGTGCGAGGGTGCTGGACGCCATCTCGAAATGGTCACTCATGGCAACCTTGCTGACGAAGTTTTCGCTGGCCGAATGGTTGATGGTGTTGCTGTTCATGGTGCAGCCGGCAAGAAGAATGGCAGCGCCAACGGCCATAGCCGTGTTCAGGTGTTTTTTCATCATGGAATATAATCTCCTGCTTTAAACTTTTACGTGCGTTTAGGAAAAATTAGTGGCGTGCGTTCTGGTCGACGATATAACCGCCAACCGCGCCCGCACCCGCGCCGATTGCCGCGCCGCAGGAAACGCAGCCGCCGGTAAGGCCTGTCACCGCCGCGCCGCCGACCGCGCCGATACCGGCACCAGAAACGAGGCGCTGCTGCGAGTTGCTCATGTTGCTGCAGGCGCCAAGGGCCAGCAGCATAACGCCGCAAATTGCGGCTTTCGATGTGATTGCGAATGATTTTTTCATGGTCGTTCTCCTCTGGAATGTTTTGGCCACCGCACCGGAAGGGGTGATGGCGCCGGAATTCTTATCGCTTGCAAGAACCAACGGGCGGCGGCGTGCCGCCGTTCCCGTATGAAACAGAATATTAACTGCACGAAAAATCCGCCAAAAAAGCAGGATGCCCGGTCAGGGCAAACCGGGCATCCGTTTCAAAAAAGGGACAGTGGTGCTTGCGAGGTTTTGGGCCTGGAGAAGTCCCCTTTTTGAATCCTGTCGCAAAGGTTGAGCGAAAAATTACTTGTTCAGGGCGGCTTCGGCGCGGTTTTTCGCATCGATGCTGGCGATGTAAACGCCTTGCCATTCTTTCATTTCAATGACCTTGCTTTTATCAACGTCAACCTGATTGAAGTATTTGCCGGTGAATTCGTGCGGCGACAGGCCGTTGCCGTTTTTGTCAAAGCGGCTCAGCTGGGTTTTTTCCATGAACTGCTGCTCGGTCACGACTTGCTTGTCGGGAATGCCGTCGTTGTTGAAGTCATAGGTGACGGTGGTGGTTTTGGCGACCGGCGCGATGGTCAGCACGGCGGGGCGTTCATATTCGTTGTTGTCGATAACCTGGTTGCCGTCGGTATCGTACAGCTTGAACAGCGCATCGCCAATTTCCTGCGTTGACAGAATATGGTCACCGTTGGTGTCAAAATCTTCAACGTGAATGGTGCGCGAACCGGCAGCAGCGGCCAAAGGCTCCGTTGCCGTATGCGTTGTGACGGAAGACGAGCTGGTCGTCGTGGTTTCGGTGCCGACGACGGTATTGCCGGCGGGCGTTTCAGCGACGGTTTGCTTGATGACGGTAGTTTCAGCATGCGCCGCGCCGGTAGCGGCGATGAGCGCAATGGCGGCCGCTGAGGCCAGAATTTTTGCTTTGTTGAACATGACTTTTCCCTTTCGAAGTGTTTGTCAGGGGGGCTAATGCCACAGGTCTTGTTTCGGTTCCCCGTTATTCGGCGGCATTCAGGCGCATACCTTTATTTATATAAGGCTCTTGTACCAGCGCAGTCGTTCAAAAGCGGAACTATAAGGGGTGCTGTGACGTATGCCCCTGCGGAACCACTTAAAAATCCAGAGAACCTCAAGGAGATTTTGCTATGAAAAATATTCGTTTTTTGACCGCTGTATCGCTGGTCGCCCTGCTGGCAGCTGCCCCGGCTTTTGCCGCTGACATGACCACCTACGATGAAAACGGCAAGACCGTTGCCAAAACCTATGACGAAACCCCCAAAGGCACCTCCGCTTCCGACGAACTGAAGCAGGGCTGGGAAGACACCAAAGCCAACGTATCGAACGCCGCGTCCAAAGCCGGCGATAAAATCGAGTCCGCTGCCGACAGCGTGAAAGCCTCGATGATGAATGACGACCCGAAGGTAAAGGCCGCGCCCGTCTCGCTCGACAAGCGCATGACCGCCAACGGCATGATCGGCAAGCCGGTATATAACCAGCAGAACGAAAAAGTCGCCGTAGTCGAGGACGTAATTCTTGACAGCGCCGGCACCGCGAAACTGGTTGTCGTGAAAGACGGCGACTTCATGGGCATGGGCGGCAAGCTTGCAGCCTTTGACTATGATGCCGTCATCGACCGCACCAAGGAAGGCGACGTTGTAATGCCGATCACCGAGAAAACCATCGATAAAGTCGCTGAATTCTCGTACGAGCCGTCTGAAAAGAACGACATCCGCGTTATTCCGGACAACGGCTATAGCGTGAAGAAAATCCTCGACGGCAACCTTGTCGACCAGAACGGCAAAAAACTCGCCGCCATCGACAACGTCTCGCTGCGTGACGGCCGCGCACAGCTGGTGATTGCGGCATATGACCAGGTGCTGGGCATGGGCGGTGACAAAGTCGCCCTTAACTTCGACGCCACGCGCCTTGTCCGCGACAAGGACAACGTGGACCTGAAGCTGAACGCAGCCCAGTCGGCCGAGTTCAAGACCTTCGAGAAAACCACGACCACCAAGTAACGACCGGTGATATGCGGCCCGCATTTGTATTGCGGGCCGCATAACCCACCCGTTAAAATATTTTTCAGGAGAACACGCATGAACAACGACATCATCAAAGGCCAGTGGAACGAGATTAAAGGCGAAATCCAGGCGAAATGGGGCAAGTTGACGGATGACGACCTTGCCAAAATCAACGGCGACCGCATCAAGCTTGCCGGCTCCATCCAGAAAGCCTATGGCGTTGCCCGTGATGACGCCGAAGCCCAGCTGAAAGCATGGGAAGACGATAAATCCATGTAAATGCCCCGTTAGGCCCGCCGCCTGACAAGGCTGGATAAAACGGCGTTTCCCGCCACAAACGGGAAACGCCGTTTTTCTTCGGCCGTGAATAACTTTATGTGCCGAAAGGCCTTTTATGTTAGAACCATTTACCGCAGTGCAGCGTTAGCATTTCTGACCCGCCATTATTTCAATCCCGCAGGAGATTAAGCACATGCAAAAAGCAGATACCCAGAACCTCGGCAACAATGCCGCAAACACCGCCAAGGAATTCGTGAAAGACGCGAAAACCTATGCGAACAACGCCGTGCACGACGCGGAAGCGAATTACACCGAAATCGGCGATATCCGCCGCGATATCGAATCGCTGAAAGAAAACATTGCCGCCCTCACCCAGCACCTGAAGTCTGACGGCAAAGCCAAAGTCGCCGATTTGAAAGACGCCGCCAGCCAGCGCGTCGATGACATGGTTGCGAAAAGCGATGAAACCCTCGCCAAGCTGGAATCCCAGGTGAAGGATAACCCCCGTCAGGCCATCATGGTCGCCTTCGCGGCCGGTCTTGTGACCAGCTTCCTGCTGCGCAGCCGGGGTTAATCAACATGTTGTCGCTCGTCGAACCTGTCTTGATGCAGCTTTTGATGAACGGCCTTAACCGGCCCTCGAAACCCCTGCTGCCGTCGAAGACGGGCATTGCCTTATCGGCTATCGCCCTGTTCCTCGGCTGCACGGGCATCATCTTTATGCTGATGGCGTTTCATGAACTGCTGCTGGATACCTATGCGCCGTGGATTGCCGCGGTCAGCACGGGCGCGGCGGCCCTGCTGCTGGCGGCTTTTGCGGCGGCTGTGGCATTGCACCTGAACGACATTCGCGACGCGAAAGCGCGGCTGATGCACCAGAACAATACCGATTCCCTTATTGCGGCGATTGAAGCTGCGACAAAGGGCCTTGAAGACCCCATCGCCAACCACCCCCGTACGTCGGTTGTGCTGGCGAGCCTGGCGGGCTTTATGGCGGGAAGCAAGCTGCACTAAAAAAACTGCAAATAATCTTCAAAAACGCCGGAACCAGATTATATCGATAAGCATTAGTCATTCCGAATAGCCTAACAAGAAAGCCAGCGCCTTATCCTCTAGGGGAATACGACGCTGGCTTTTTAGATTCCGGATTGCAAATCTAAATAATTGATTTTTAGGCTTAATCAGCCACTTTTGCTTCGCCGCTGAACATATATCCCACGCCACGTACTGTTTTCAGCAGCGCCGGGTTTTTCGGGTCATCGTTCAGTTTTTTGCGAATACGGGCGATCTGGATATCTATCACCCGGTCATAAACATCAAAATCACCCTGGCGGGTCAGCTCGAATAACTGCTCCCGCGACAGCACGCGGTTGGGGGAAATAACCAAAGCCTCCAGCAGCTTGAATTCGCCGCTGGTCAGGTCTGCGGGCGCGTTATTGCTGTCAAACAGCTGGTACTGCAGCCTGTCCAGCACCCAGCCGGAGAAGGCGATGCGATTCGCCTTGGCAAGCGTGCTGCCGGCCTCGCCCGCGGTGACGCCCTTTTCAACCGGTTCCGCCGTCGTCCGGCGCAGCACGGCCTTGATGCGGGCCGAAAGCTCGCGCATTTCAAAGGGCTTGGTCAAATAATCATCTGCACCCATTTCAAGGCCGACGATACGATCGGTCGGTTCATTCTTGCCGCTGACGACAATAACCGGTGCCTTGCTTTTGGTGCGCAGCGACGAAAGCAGCGTCAGCCCGTCATTATCGGGCAGGACAAGGTCGAGCAGGATGATATCGGGATGGCTGGTTTCCAGCTTTTGCATCATTTCAGCGCCATTGAGCGCCGACTGGATGAGATAACCCTGCGATTCCAGATACTGGCGCATGACCAGCTGGAGGTTTTCATCATCGTCAACGGTCAGGACAGTCGCCTTATGCAAGCCAAGGAACCTTGTATTTATGTAAAAATCTTGGAAATTTATATAGTTAGAACCAAGCTATAAGCAGCTTATTACAAAAAAGATACAAAATTTTTCGGTGCCGTTACAAGCCTGACGACAAGGCCTTACACGAGCTTGATAGCCTGAACTTAGATGAGCAAACGACAATGACAGAAAAGAAAAGGAAGGTCTTCATGTTCGATCAAAAAGCACTGGTTGCGGAAATGGCCAATCTTCAGCGTTTTGCGCTGCGCCTGACCCGTAACAGCAGCGACGCGGAAGATCTGGTGCAAGCCACCCTGCTGCGCGCCCTCGAGAAGAAAGAATATTTCATGGACGGCACCAACCTGTTCAGCTGGTCTTCTAAAATCATGTTCAATATTTTCGCGTCGCAATACCGCCGCAAGAAGAAGTTTGAAACCCAGTACGACCCCACGCCGTATATCGAGCAAGCCTCGGTCGCGCCGCATCAGGAAGCGGTCACTGACCTTGCCAAGGTGCGTGACGCGATGAAAACCCTGTCGGCCGAACACCGCGAAATGCTGGTGCTGGTCTGCATTCGCGGCCTGCGCTATGAAGAAGTTTCGGAAAAGCTGCAAATTCCCGTCGGCACGGTGCGCTCGCGCCTCAGCCGCGCCCGCAAGCAGCTTCAGGATGTTCTTGAAAACCCCGTGCCGCTGCAAGTCGGCAGCGACGAAACAATGGGCATTCCCGCCCACATGATTACCGCCGGCGCGGCGCAGGATTTTCATGGCCATGCCTAACGCTTCGGCCTGATCCATCAGTCGTCCCGCCTTGGGGATCGCATCGGCCTTTATCGCCCCTGACACCCTAAGGGCCAGTCCGATCCCCAAATACCGCAAGACCCCCGGGCTTTCTCCGCCCGGGGGTCTTGTATTTTTTAGCGGTGGAAGATTTGGCGCGTTACGCCACTTTCTTCTTCATGTTGAGGAATTCGAAGATTTTCGATTTAAGATCGGCTTCGATGATGGGCTTGGCAAGGTAGGAATCCATGCCGGATTCAATGCACTTTTCCTTGTCGCCCACCAGTGCGTGCGCGGTCATGCCGATGATGGGGGTGCGGGGCAGTTTCTTTTCCGCTTCCATGCGGCGGATTTGCGCGGTGGCGGTAAAGCCGTCCATTTCCGGCATCTGCACATCCATCAGCAGAAGGTCGTAGGGAGTTTCTTTCCATTTGTTGAGCGCTTCAAGGCCCGTGCGCGCAACGTCGTAGCCGCACTGGATGCTATCCAGCAGATAACTGAGGATGACGATGTTGCCTTCATAGTCTTCCACCAGCAGCACGCGCTTGGCGTGAATTTCCTGCGGGGTCGGCACGGGCGCGCGTTCTTCCGGCAGCGGCGCGCCGGGTGTTTCCGCGACGCGGGCGCGGATAGGCACGCCAAGCGTAAAGGTTGAGCCATGGCCGACGGCGGATTCAACGTTGATGTCCCCGCCCATCAACCGCGCAAGGCGCAGCGAAATGGGCAGCCCCAGCCCCGTGCCGCCGTATTTGCGGGAAACTGAACTATCGGCCTGCTTGAAACGCTCGAAAATCATGGCGTATTGCGCGGGGTCAATGCCGATGCCGGTGTCCTGCACTTCGATACGCAGGGTTTCATCGCCGTTTGCGTCCGCCGTTTTGCCGGCAATGACCGCAACGCCACCCTTGGCGGTGAATTTAATGGCGTTGCCGACAAGGTTGATAAGGATTTGGCGCAGGCGCGTGCGGTCCCCATGGAAGACCTGACGGTCAAGCCCGCCGTAATCAAACGAGAAGCGGATGCCTTTTTCCTGCGCCTTCAGCTCGAAAATCGCCACCACCTGGTCGAACAGGTCCTGCAGGCGGAAGGGTTTGTCTTCAAGTTCCAGCTCGCCGCTTTCGATTTTGGAGAAGTCGAGGATGTCGTTGACAAGGTCTTTCAGCGACGCGGTGCTGGACCCCAGTGCCTTGACCAGCTGGCGCTGCTTGTCCGTCAACGCATCCTTGGTCGCATCAAAAATTTCGGCAATGCCGCTGATGGCGGTCAGCGGCGTTCTGATTTCGTGGCTCATGTGCGCCAAAAATTCGGTTTTGGCGCGGTTGGCTTTTTCAGCAAACTCCTTGGCCTTTTCCAGCTTTTCTTCATAGGCTTTGATGTGCGTGATGTCGGTATGCGCGCCGACGAGCCTGATGGGCTTGCCTTCGCGGTCATAGAGCGCGCGGCCACGCGCCGTTACCCAGACCCAGCGGCCGCTGCGGTGGCGCAGGCGGTAAACGCTCAGATATTCCGAAATCTCGCCGCCAAGGTAGCGGTCGATGTGGCTTAAAACGCGCGTGCGGTCTTCGGGGTGCAGAATATCGCGCATGGCGGCTTGCGTCGGCGGCAACTGCCCCATGTCGTACCCGAGCATGGCGCAGAACTGGCGCGAGTAAAATGCCGTGTCGTTGGTGAAATTCCACTCGAAAAAGCCGTCATTCGCGCCTTCAATGGCAAGCCGGAAGACGGATTCCGCTTCGCCAAGGCCCGCTTCGCTACGGTCGCGCTTCATACGCTGGCGCGTGTAAAACACGTTCAGGAGCATGAAGATAACCGCTGTCAGGAAGCTGCAGGCAAACGTGCGCAGGCGCGCGCTGGTACGGCCCTCCGCCAGCGCTTTCTGGCGGGCATCCAGTGTTTCTTTTTCGTTTAATAAAATGTCGTTGCTGATGCGCGAAATATTATCCCGCGCGCTGTCGATGGAGGCGACACTGCCGGCGGTTGCGCTGGCGACGGTTTTTTCGTCCGGCTTGCGGCGCATCATGCGGGCGGGGCGGGAGCCTGTTTCGCGCGCCGTCGCTTCGTTATCCAGCCGTTCGGACAAAATAAGGAAGTAGTGCTGCAATTCCTTGATGCGGATGGACTGCGATGCATCCGTCTGCATCAGCTCGCTTAAATCTGCCAGCAGGTCGGAGCTTTCGGCCTGCGCCTGTTTGTAATCTTCGCTCAAGGGGCTGTTGCCGGTCATGACGTAACCGCGCAGGCTGGCCACCATGCGCTCGATATGCAGGGCAAGCTGCTGGTTCTTGCTCATCACCGTATAACTATGCTCGATATCAAAGTTGAAGCGGTTGATGCTGACGGCGTTGCCGTAAATGTTAAAGAACATAACCGCGCAGCAGACAATCAAAAGGCCGCCCGCCACCAGGTACTGCATATACCGGTGAACGAAAGGCGGCACTTTGGCGCGTATGGTCGTAAGCAGTTTCATGGCCTGACTTTATCAGCTTATCGTTAATAAAAAGCCAGTTTTTTCCAGCTTCAGGCAGCGCGGTGAATACGGGAAAAAGGGACACCTTTACTTGTAAAGGCATCCCTTTTTCATCGTCTCACAAATGAGTTACATAACTGTTTAGACAGTCAGTTTAGACTGGCGGCGCCTTGCCCTGCAGTGCATGCATCGCAAAAGCGATGATGAACAGAACCAGGAAGGCGATGAACAGAATGCGCGCGATTTCGATGGAGATGACAGCAACGCCGCCAAAGCCCAGGAAACCAGCGATCAGCGCCAAGATGAGGAATGAAAATGCCCAACGTAACATGTTGCTTCTCCTTAAAGTTTTGCCAAAAAATTCAATGGGATGGCTGGATTTTGGGTTTTGAACCCCCGGCGCTGTCACGCCCTTGCCTTGGCCTTCCCTCTCGCTCAATCCAACGACGCAGGGGGAAATAAGTTCAGCTTAAAACGGGCGGGAACTAAAATTTTTCATAGCCCGTTAGACTGTGTAAGCGCGTTCAACATATCTGGGCGGCTATTCTGAGGTAGAGATGCAACAAAAACCGGTTACAGATTATGACATTCAGGCGCTCGTCGATAGCCAGCTGAACTGGGAAGATGAAAAATCCGTCTGGCTCGCGATTGAAGCAGACGACAAACTTAAAAAGCGTTATCAATAGCTTAGCAACCAAAAAAAAGCCCTGCTGCTGTGGTGGGCCGAAGAAAATCAAGACTTCGGGGGCAATGACGGCGGAAAAAAGGCTAACGCGACCCAAACCTCAAAAGCCTTCGCTTAAAAACCGGAAGCAGGCCGGTCATTCTGCAACCTCATCTATAATTCATTATGCAGTACGCCCAAAAACCGGAATAATGCCTTATGAGAATCATTCTCATAAGGCAGTTTTTATGCCCGCCTCCCCCATGACCCTTTTCGAGAGCCGAGCACCCGTTTATGCAGCCCTCCTCCGCCCCCGTTATCGCGAAGCGCATTCCGCGCACGCCGTCGACGCCGCTCGCCTTTATCCGCTATGTCGTGCAACACTGCTCCATGCGCATGCGCTGGGAAGCGGCGGCGGCCATGGCGCTCGAAATCACCTCGACCATTGCGGATACGCTGATTACCTGGGTGCTGGGCCGTATTGTTGGCGTTATCACCAGCTCGACGCCGGAAACGGTCTGGCCGCCGGTCATTCATGAACTGCTGCTGCTTTCTGCCCTGTGGACGGTGCGCAACGCTGGCTACCGCACGCGCGAATATCTTGAACGCCGCTATGTGCCGGAGCTTTTAAACACCACGCGTTCCCTGCTGTTCGCGCGGCTTATCCAGCAAAGCCAGTCTTTCCTGCATGCCAACTTCGCGGGCGTGCTGGCAAACCATGTGCGCCGCGGCGGCGATATTGTCAGCAGCCTGCGGGATAAAGTGCAATACAGCATTCTGCCGCTGTTCGTTCGCTTTGCCACCGGCGGCGTGCTGCTGTGGCAAATCACGCCGAAATTCGCGCTGTTCATTCCGGGCTTTATCGCCGTCGGCGTGTTTTGCGCCGTGATGACCGCACCGCGGTGGACGCGCCTGTCCGCCCAGCAGGCCGAAAAATCATCCCTTCTCACCGGCTATATTGTGGACAGCACGACCAACCTTTCCATCGTGCAGCAGAACGTCGGCTGGCGTGAAGAACAGGAGCGGCTGGATTACGCGCAAAATGAAATGACCCGGTCGTTCGTTGACCGCATGCGCTATGTCAGCTGGTTCTGGGGCATTTTCGATTCAGCCATGACGTTCTTTTTCTGCGGTTTTATGGCGCTGGTCGTTTATGGCTGGCAAAGCGGCATGGTGAACACAGGCCAGCTGGCCATGACTGTCGGCCTTGCCATGAACCTGTTTGGTGCGCTTGCGGGCGTCGTCAACCTGCTCAGCACCAAGTTTGACGACATTGGCATTCTGCACGAAGCTTTACAAAAAATATCCACGCCGCTCAGCATTCTTGATGCCGAAAATGCGCCTGATTTACAGGTGACGGCAGGCGCCATTGATTTCCGCGATGTTGACTTCAGCTATGCCGGCGCAGATGGCGCCTTGCTGTTCAGCAAGCTCAGCATCACCATTCCGGCGGGACAAAAAGTGGGCCTTGTCGGCGTTTCTGGCGCCGGCAAAACCACGTTGTGCCAATTGCTGCTGCGCGCGCACGACGTAACAGGCGGCGGCATTTTTATTGACGGGCAGAACATTGCGGCTGTAACGCAAGACAGCCTGCACGCCTCCATCTCCGTCATTCCGCAGGAACCCGTGCTGTTCCACCGCACGCTGGGCGAAAACATCCGCTATGGCCGCGCCAATGCTACGCCCGATGAAGTCACCTATGCCGCAACAGCGGCGGAGGCTGACGGGTTTATTCAGCGCATGCCCAAGGGCCTTGATACCATTGTGGGCGAGCGCGGCGTAAAACTTTCCGGTGGCCAGCGCCAGCGCATTGCGATTGCCCGCGCCAACATTAAAAACGCGCCCGTGCTGGTGCTGGATGAAGCGACATCTGCGCTTGATAGCGAAACGGAGCGTTCCATCCAGACAGCCATGGCCCATGCCATGCGCGGCCGCACCACGCTTGTCATCGCCCACCGCCTGTCCACGCTAAGCCACATGGACCGTATTATTGTCATGGAACACGGCTGCGTGGTGGAAGACGGCAGCTTCAAGACGCTCATGGCCGCCGGCGGCACCTTCGCGCGGCTCTGGAAACTGCAGGCGGGCGGCTTTTTGCCCGACAGCCTCGAGCAGGGGACCGAACAAACGGCCTAGAAAAACGCGCCCGTGACTGCGGTTTTAAATGCTTTTTCATCAACGGCTTGCTAAGCTGTGGCGGATGTTAAAGCGCGTTATTTCAAAATTACGGCTTTGACTCCGGGCGATGAAATATGGTCTTATGGGTATATGCAAATGACAAGCTTTAGCACATCTTTCGCAAAGTCTTGGTGGCGGTAAGCCGCCCCATTTGTCGTTCCCCGTTTCCAGCCGCTATTTCCCGTTTCGTCCGCACCCTTTGACAGGCCGGCCTTATGAAGATTACGCATTCCGACACCACCCTGCCCTATGCCGAGGGGATTGATTTCCTCGTCTCCCGCCTTGATGCCGCCAAGGGCATGTACATGGCTTCCGATACCGATTACCCGGGCCGCTATTCCCGCTGGGACATTGGCTTCGATGCGCCGCCGCTGGAAGTCATCGGCTATAACGACCGCACGGTTTTTACCGCGCTGAACCCGCGCGGCGAAAAAATCATCGCCATGCTCGCCGCTATTTTTACCGCCAGGCCGGATGACTCCTTTACCGCGGCGCATAGGGGCAACAGCATCACCTGCACCATTCAAAAACCGCAGCGCCGCTTTTCGGAAGAAGAACGCTACCCGCCAGCCATCCCCCCTTTCGCCGCTGCGGCACCTGATGCAGCAGGCCGTTTTCAGCGATAGTTTTATCGGCTTTTACGGTGCGTTTAAATACGACCTGCTGTTCTGCTTCAACCCCATTCCGCTAAAGCACGACCGCGGCGCAAACCACAGCCTGTTCCACCTGTACTTGCCGGACAGCCTTTACCTGCTCGACCGCCGTAAGGAAAGCGTCTTCCGCCGCGATTACGAATTCAGCGGCGCAGGCGCAGATACCGCCGGCATTGCCCGCCCGCAAGCTGCCGCACCTTCTGCGATGCCTGCCGCAAACGCGGCCCCCGCCATTTCCAGCAACATGAGCGACGATGAATATGCCGCCATGGTCGCACGCGCGGGCAAACACATTCGCAAGGGCGATGTTTTTGAAGTCGTCCTCAGCCGCAAATTCACCGCGCCCTGCGTAACGCCGCCCTCCACGCTGTTCCGCAATATCCGCCGCATCAACCCCTCGCCCTACGAATTCCTGATGCAGATGGGCACGGAACAACTGGTTGGCGCATCGCCCGAAATGTTTGTGCGCGTGGAAGGCCGCCGCGTGGAATCCTGCCCCATTTCCGGCACCGCCCGCCGCAGCAAGTCACCCGGGCAAGCCGCCGTGATTGAAGACGCGAATATACTGCGCGACCTGCTCAATTCCAAAAAAGACGAAGCCGAGCTGACGATGTGCACAGACGTCGACCGCAACGACAAGGCCCGCATTTGCGAGCCCGGCTCCATCCGCCTTCTCGCGCGGCGGCAAATTGAAAGCTACGTCGGCCTGTTCCACACCGTTGACCATGTCGAAGGCATGCTGCGCGATGGCTTTGACGGCATTGACGCGTTTTTGTCCCACATGTGGGCCGTCACGCTGACGGGGGCGCCAAAGCCCGAAGCCACCAAGCTGGTCGAAAGTTTTGAGCCCGAAACGCGTGAATTTTACGGCGCCGCCGTGGGCGCATTGCACTTCAACGGCGATGTAAACACCGGCATCACCATCCGCACCCTGCACCTGAAGAACGGCACAGCCACCTATCAGGCCGGCGCAAGCATTGTGTACGATTCCATCCCCGCCGACGAAGCGGCGGAAACGCATACCAAGGCCACCTCCTTCAAGCGCATTCTGGCAGGCGACGTTGCGCCGCGGGCGGAACGCGTATCGGAAAAGACCGGCGCCGGCAAAACCGTGGTGCTGATAGATAACGAGGACTCTTTTGTGCATACGCTGGCAGATTATATTCGCCAGACGGGCGCGACCGCCATTACCTACCGCCACGGCACGCCGCTTTCAGACATCATGGCGCACAAGCCGCATCTTATTGTGCATTCACCCGGCCCCGGCCTGCCGGAACAATTCGGCGTGCCGGATGCTTACCATGCCTGCGCTGCAACCGGCGTGCCGCAGTTCGGCGTCTGCCTTGGGCTGCAGGGCATGTTTGAAGCCTTCGGCGGCACGCTTGGTTACCTGCAAACCCCGCGTCACGGTAAAACTTGGTCTGTCACCCACAACAGCCACAAATTGTTTGAACAGGTGCCAAACCCCTGCACCGTCGGCGCATATCATTCCATTTTCGGCAAGGCGGAAACGCTGCCCGACGCACTGGAAATTCTCGCCACCAACGAAAACGGCGTCATCATGGCGCTGGCGCATAAAACCCTGCCCATCTGGTCGGTGCAGTTCCACCCGGAATCTGTGCTGTCGATGGCGGATTACGCGGGCCACCGCATGATTGAAAACGTCATGAAACATCTGGCGGCAAAAGCATGACCGGCAGCACAGCACAGCCCATCGCGCTTGAAAAATGGACGGCCTTTATGGCCGACCTTTGCGGCGATGACCTTTCCGCAAATGAAAAAACCGCGCTGCTGTCGGTTGTGAATGATGCGGACATCAACGGCCCCATGCTGGCGGCGACCGCCCATTACCTGCTGTCCCGCGCGCTGCCCCTGAATATTGACGGCATTGACGTGTGCGGCACGGGCGGCGACAAAAGCAAAAACAGCCTGAAAACTTTTAACATTTCAACCGCCGTCGCCTTTGTCATGGCGGCAGCCGGCGTATCGGTCGTGAAGCACGGCAACCGCGCCGTTTCCAGCTTTAGCGGCAGCAGCGATGTACTGGCGGCATTGCATGTGCCGGTCTGCACCACAGCGCCAGAGGCTGAAGCGCAGCACGCCGCGCACAACCTGTGCTTTGTTTCCGCGCCCGCCTTCCACCCCGCGTTGGCAGTGCTTGCCCCCATTCGCCGCGCGCTGGCTCGGCCGACCTTCCTTAACCTGCTTGGCCCCCTTTGCAACCCTGCACGCACCAAAAAACAATTGATGGGCGTTTTTGACCTGCGCTTCCTGCCCGCCGTTGCCGAGGCCGCAAAGCTGCTGGGACGCACAGACTTGATGGCCGTGCACAGCGAAGACGGGCTTGATGAAATCAGCCTCAGCGCGCCGACGGATATTTACCGCCTGCACAATGGCAGCATTGACAACGCCAAGGTCACGCCGGAAGATTTTGGCGCAGTGCCCGCCCCGCTCGAAAAACTCGCGGGCGGATCGTCGGAGCAAAACGCCGCCATCATCCACGCCGTTTTCTCCGGCACCCCCGGGCCGCTGCTGGATGTTATTTGCGTCAATGCCGCCGCCGGTTTTGTCACCAACGGCACTGCGCCTGACTTTAAAACCGGAATGTCCCTCGCCCGTGACACCGTTAAAAGCGGCGCGGCCTTGCGCAAGCTTAAAGCCATGAAAGAACACACCGCATGACCGGGTTCCTGCAAAAAATCGCCGGTTTGACTGCCGAACGCGTCGCCGCCGCAAAACTTTCCATGCCGAAAGAAGCGCTTGAAGATGCGCCGCTGTTCATGCGCCCGCCCGGCGCCGTAAAAACCGCGCTGCTGCGGGATGATTACAACATCATCGCCGAGGTTAAATTCGCCAGCCCGTCCGAAGGCACCATACGCGAACAGCACGACCCCGTCGGCATTGCCAAAAGCTACCTTGCCAACGGCGCCGCCATGCTGTCGGTCTTGACGGAGCCCTTATATTTCAAAGGCACGCTTGAATACCTGAAGGACATTCGCAATGCCGCGCCGGATGCGCTGCTGCTGCGCAAGGACTTCATGGTGGATACCTACCAGCTGCTCGAAGCCCGCGCGGCGGGGGCGGATGCCATCCTCATCATCCTCGCCATGACCTCCCCGGAAGTAAGCCGCGAGCTGTTCGATGCTGCAAAGGCCCTCGCGCTTACCCCTCTCATTGAAGTGCATGACGAAGATGAACTGGCCATGGCGATTGAATTTGGCGCAGATGTTATTGGCGTGAATAACCGCAACCTTAAAACACTTAAAACCGACCTTGATATCAGCCGCCGCCTTTCCGCCATGAAACCAAAAAACGCTGCTTTTGTCTGCGAAAGCGGCCTTTCCACCGCTACCGACCTGCAGGATATGCGCGGCATTGGCTATAACGCCTTCCTGATGGGCACGCATTTTATGCGCAAGGATCACCCCGGCGCCGCCCTGCGCGCGCTGCGGGAGGAACTGCCATGCGCGTAAAAATTTGCGGCCTGACGCGGGCGGAAGATGCGCAGCTGGCGCAAGACCTTGGCGCGGCCATGCTCGGCTTTATATTCTATCACGGCTCCAAACGCTTCATTACGCCGGACGCCGCAGCCGTTATTGTGCCGAAAATGACGGCGATGACGGTGGGCGTTTTTGTCAATCAATCGGACGATGTTGCCGCCATTGCCGCAAAAACCGGCCTTTCCGGCGTACAGCTGCATGGCGATGAAACGCCGCAGATGGTCGAAAAAATCCGTAAAATCTTCCCCGGCCTTGTCATTCGCGCGCTGCGTCCTGAAAAACCGGCGGATCTTGACGCTATAAAAGATTATCAGGGCCTCGCCGACATGATCCTGATCGATGCCGCAGCGCCCGGCCAATATGGCGGCACGGGGCATACAGGCGACTGGGGCCTTGCCGTGCAGGCGAAGGACTACGGCATTCCCGTTATTCTTGCGGGCGGCCTTAACCCGCAAAATATTTCCGACGCCGCGAAGGCAGTGCAGCCTTATGCCCTTGACCTTTCCAGCGGCGTTGAAGCCAGTCCCGGAATCAAGGATCCCGAAAAATTAAAAGCGCTGTTCTGCGCCCTGCAAGGAGTACCCGCATGAAAACCAACACCCGCACAAACCCCGATGACCGCGGCTATTTCGGCGAATTCGGCGGCCGCTTTGTGCCGGACACGCTGATGGCACCGCTGCTAGAACTCGAGCAGGCCTATGCGACGGCGGAAGCAGACCCCGCGTTCTGGGAGGAATATGAAGGCCTGTTGAAAAATTTTGTCGGCCGTCAAACGCCGCTGCAGCATGCATCGCGCCTGTCAGCGCAACTTGGCGGCGCAAAGATTTACCTGAAGCGCGAGGATTTGGCGCATACAGGCGCACACAAAATTAATAACGCGATCGGCCAAATTCTGCTGGCGCGGCGCATGGGCAAAACCCGCATCATCGCGGAAACGGGGGCGGGGCAGCATGGCGTTGCCACGGCGACGGCGGCTGCGGCCTTCGGTCTTTCCTGCGTCGTTTACATGGGCGCGGATGATATGGCGCGGCAGGAAATGAACGTTTTTCGCATGCGCCTGCTGGGGGCGGAGGTTGTTGCCGTCAACAGCGGCTCCCGCACGCTGAAGGATGCCGTGAGCGAGGCGATGCGCGACTGGGTCGGCAATATTGCGGATACGCATTACCTGCTCGGGTCCGCCCTTGGCCCCCACCCCTACCCCAAAATGGTCCGTGATTTTCAGGCCGTGATTGGCACGGAGGCGCGGGGGCAGTTTATGGCGGCGGAAGGCAGGCTGCCGGATTGCGTCGTTGCCTGCGTTGGCGGCGGCAGCAATGCGATTGGCATTTTTTCAGGCTTCGTGAGTGATGCAGGCGTCGCGCTGGTGGGCGTTGAGGCCGGCGGCACCGCCATCAGCCCCGGCCACCATGCGGCGCGGTTTGCAGGCGGCTCGCCCGGCGTTTTTCAAGGCATGCGCACTTTTATTTTGCAGGACAAAGAAGGACAGGCGGAACCCACCCACAGCGTTTCCGCCGGGCTGGATTACACCGGCGTTGGCCCCGAACACGCTTACCTGCACGCGACGCACCGCGCAACCTATGCCAACGTGAGCGATGATGAAGCGGTTGCGGCCTTCCACCTGCTGGCGCGGCTGGAGGGGATTATTCCAGCGCTTGAAAGCTCCCACGCCATTGCGCACGCCTGCAAAATAGCCCCGGGCATGAAAGGCAAAACCCTTATCATCAACCTGTCGGGCCGCGGCGATAAAGACATCGGCATCATCCAGAAATACACCGGAGACAAAAAATGACCCTGCGCGCAACCCTGCTGGCGGCCCGCGCCGCTGGAACATCGGCCTTTATCCCCTTCATCATGGCGGGTGACCCCGACATGGCAGCGTCGGAAGACGTTATTTTAGGCCTGGAAGCCGCAGGCGCTGCCGCGCTTGAACTGGGCGTGCCTTTTTCCGATCCTGTCGCCGATGGCATCACAGTCCAGCGCGCGGCCGAGCGCGCGCTTGCCAAGGGCGCAACGCTGCAGGGCGTATTTGCGCTGGTAAAGCGCCTGCGCGCGCGCGGGCTTAAAATGCCGGTCTGCCTTTTTTCCTACCTCAACCCCGTTTACAAAATGGGTTACACCGCATTCATTAAAGCCGCGCAGGAAGCGGGCGTGCAGGGCGCGCTGCTGGTTGACCTGCCGCCGGAAGAAGCGGGCGAATATGTAACCGCAGCGAAGGCTGCACAGTTTGAAACCGTTTTCCTATGCTCCCCCACCACATCGAAGGAGCGCTTGACGCTGGTAGATCAATCTTCCAGCGGGTTCGTCTATTACGTATCGCGTGAAGGCGTGACGGGAGCGCAGGCAGCCCTGCCGCAACAGCTGAACGCGCGGCTTGCAGAACTGAAGGACACGCTGCAAAACCCCGTCGCCGTCGGCTTTGGCATTTCTACGCCACAGCACGTGCAGGCATTGCGCGGCAAGGCGGATGGCATTGTCGTCGGCAGCGCACTTGTGAAGATCATCGAAGAAAATCAGGCGGCAGCTGCCAATGCAACCGCCGCCTGCGTTAAAAAGCTGCTGGCGTAACCCCCCGCCTTAGCTGGTAATCAGCACACCGCTGGTTTCAAGTTCAGATGCCGTAAGGCCGCCAACGTCGTAAATAACGGCGACGTTGACCCAGTGATGCACTGTACTTCCAGCTGCCAGGCCATCCGCATCCACCTGCATAACGGCATAACCGTTGTGATCCTGAAATTGCACGAAGTCTGAAAGATCGCTGGTGCCGGGCGTATAGCCGCTGAGAATAGCGGAGATATCAAGCTTATCACCATCACCGATATTGAAGTCGTGGATGTAGTCGGCAGTGGTGGTCGTCCCGGCATCAAAGACGAAAGTATCCGCCCCGGCATCACCCCAGAGGTGGTCCGCGCCAAGGCCGCCATGCAGCATATCATCCCCGCCGCCGCCATGAATGCTGTTGGCGTAACTGTTGCCGGTGATGGTGTTATCGGTATCACTACCATAGAAAGAAACAGCACGGGTGCCAAGCGTGACGCTCTCGATTTCAGCGGTCGAGCTTAAATGGTAATTGTTGACGTTGACTGTAAGGCTATCCGTGCCCTCGCCCGCAGCTTCCACGACCACATCACTGATATGATCAACCGTATAGATGTCATTGCCCAGGCCGCCGGTCATGGTATCAATGCCGGTACCGCCGTCTAATGTGTCGTTGCCGTCACCACCGAAGAGCGTATCATTGCCGGCGCCGCCGATAAGATAGTCGTTGCCGGCGCCGCCCTCGAGGGTGTCGTTGCCAGCCATGCCGTTCAGCGTATTATCGCCGGTGTTGCCTTCAATATGGTTCGCATAGGAATTGCCGATGCCATTAACGCTGGCGCTTCCCGTCAGCAACAGATCTTCGATGCCAGACTGCAGCGTGTAGGTCAATGCGGTATGGACGCTATCATGCGCGCCGCTGCTGTCGGAAATGACATCCTTCACGTTGTCGACAATGTAGGTGTCATTACCGGCGCCACCGATCATCCTGTCGGCACCCGCCATGCCATCCAGCGTGTTATCGCCTGCGTTGCCGGTAATTGTATTGTTCTGGTCGTTGCCGGTACCGGAAATAGCGGCACCCGTCAGCACAAGGTTTTCGACGTAGGCCGTCAGCGTATAGCTGATGGATGACTTGACCGTGTCCGTACCTTCACCCGAAAGCTCGGTCACGACATCGCCGATGTTGTCGACAATATACGTATCGTTGCCTTTGCCGCCGGAAAGAACGTCCGCACCAATGCCGCCATCCAGCGTATTGGTGCCGGTGCCGCCGCTTAAGGTATTGTCGAAGCTATTGCCGGTAAGGCTGCCTGAAGCGCCGATCATGATGATGTTTTCGATGAACTCGGGAATGACATAGCTACCGGTTACGGTGACGTAAGCCGTGTCGTTGCCGCCGCCATCAAGCTCGATAATTTTGTCTTTCGAGGTGATGTAATAAGTATCATCGCCGGCACCGCCCGTGAAGGTGTTGACCCCGCTATTGCCAACAAAAATGTTTTTATCATCCGTGCCGATGCCGTTCAGCGCCGCACTGCCCGTCAGGATAAGGTTCTCAACGTTGGCATAGTCATTGAGGTCGATGGTATTGCCGCTGACTGCAATGGAGGCAAGAATAGTATCGTTGCCGCCGCCGGCAGCCTCGTCAACATGATCGCCGATATTGTCGATGATATAGGTGTCGTTACCGCTGCCACCGATCATGGTATCGGCCCCAGCCATGCCGTTCAGCGTATTGTCGCCATCGTTGCCCGTCAGCGTATTGATGCCCGTATTGCCGATGGCATTGATGTTTTCGCCGCCAAGAAGCGTCAGGTTTTCAACGTTGGCACCCAAAGTGAAGGTGACGGAAGAATAGACTAGGTCAACGCCCGAGCCGGCGCCCGTAACCTCGGTCACGGTATCGGACTTGTTATCGACGAAATAGGTGTCATTACCAAGGCCGCCAGCCATGCGGTCGGCGCCAAGCTTGCCATCCAGCACGTCATCACCGCCATTACCGGTCAGCACGTTGGTGGCGCTGTTGCCGATAATAGTATTATCGCCGATGTCCCCCGTACCGTTGATAGCTTTTGTGCCACCAAGAACCAGGTTTTCGATGTTGTTGCCAAGGACGTAGCTGACGCTGATTTCGACCGTATCGGTTCCGCTGTTGCCAGCTTCGCTAACAACATCGCCTGCGTTGTCGACATAATAATAGTCATCACCGGCACCGCCGATCATTACGTCCGCGCCGGTACCGCCATTCAGCGTATCGTCACCGGCACCGCCATTCAGCGTGTCAACGCCGTCAGCTGCGGTACCGCCAATGGCGCCGCCGTAAAGAATATCATTGCCGTCATTGCCGGTAAGGCTGTTGTTGCCCGTGTTGCCGATAATGACGTTGTCATTGGCATCCCCGGTGCCATTAATAGCTGCCGTGCCGTCAAGCACAAGGCTTTCGATGCCGGTGGTATTGCCAAGGTTATAGCTGGCGGTTGCATGAACCGTATCCGTTCCCTCATCCGCAGCTTCAATAATTCTATCATTGAGATCATCGACGTAATACACATCGTCGCCGAGACCGCCGATCATCGTATCCGCACCGATGCCGCCGTTCAGCGTGTCATTGCCGTCGCCGCCATTCAGCGTATCGTTGCCGATATTGCCTGTCATGATGTTATCAAGCGTGTTACCGGTGATGCTAAGACCGGCCGTACCGTCGACAATGATATTCTCAATGTTGTCGCCCAATACGTAGCTGGCCGTCGCGTGCACCACATCCGTGCCTTCGCCGCCATTTTCGACGATAAGATCGGAAGCTGAATCCACGAAATACGTATCGTTGCCAAGGCCACCGATCAGCGTATCGTCACCCGCGCCGCCGTCCAGCGTATTATTGCCTTCGTTGCCGGTGAGTACGTTGTCAAGCGCATTACCGATCGCGCCGAGGTTGCCCTTGCCCGCGGCAAGAATGATATTTTCAACGTTGTCTGCATGCGCGAGCAGGCTGTAGCTGACGCCGGCGATAACCGTATCAGCCGTACCGGATGCGCCACCCGCTGTCTCGATAATCGTGTCCAGCGCATTGTCGACATAGAACGTATCGTTACCGTCGCCGCCGATCAGCGTATCTGCGCCGATGCCGCCGTCCAGCGTGTCGTTGCCATCAAGGCCTGAAAGAGTGTTGATGCCCGCATTGCCTGTCAGAAGGTTATCAAGCGTGTTGCCGCTGCCACTCAAAATGCCGTTTGCCAGCACAAGGTTTTCGATGTTCGTGCCGATTGCATAGTTTTCAATGCCCGTCACGACCGTATCGCTGCCCGCACCCAAGCCTTCAATGACAAGGTCACCGATACTGTCTATGAAATAAGTATCATCGCCCGCGCCGCCCGCCATCGTATCGTCGCCAGCTTTGCCGTCGAGCGTGTTGTCGAAAAGGTTGCCGTTGATAACGTTGTCGGCCGCGTTGCCGATGCCCGTGACAGCGGCGCCGATAAGCGTCAGCGTTTCGACGTTCGTGCCAATGGTGTACGTTACGGCGGCGGAGTAAACCACATCGTTGCCGGCACCCGCCGCTTCAATGACTATATCGCCAGTAGCGTCAACATAGAACGTGTCGTCGCCGTTGCCGCCGGACATGCGGTCGCTGCCCGCGCCGCCGTCGATTGTATCGTCGCCGTCGTTGCCGAGTAGCGTGTTATTGGCGGCGTTGCCGGTAATAATGTTGTTATCCGCGTTACCCGTGCCGGAAATAGCCGTGCCTGACAGCGTCAGGTTCTCAAGGTTGGCGGATAAAGTATAACTGACAGAGGAAATGACAGTATCATTGCCCGCAGCCGCGCCTGCGGCTTCGACGATGACAGCGCTTGAGCTATCAACGATATAAGTATCGTCGCCTGCGCCGCCGATAAGTTTGTCGGCGCCACCGCCACCATCAAGCGTGTTGTCGCCGCTATTGCCAATGATGGTATTAGCCAGCGCGTTGCCAGTACCGTTAAGGTCAAAACTGTCGGCCGGGTCTGCCGCCTCGAACAACGTCAGGTTTTCGACGTTAGCGGAAAGTGTGTAGCTGACAGTCGACAGCACGATGTCCGTGCCGCCGCCTGCGGCTTCGGTGATAACGTCCTGCGTGTTGTCGACCATATAGGTGTCGCCGCCGCCGCCGCCGATCATGGTATCCGCGCCCTCGCGGCCGTCGAGGATGTTGACGCCAGAGTTACCGGTGATGATGTTGGCAAACTGGTTGCCAGTGCCGTTGAGGCTCGCCGTACCGGACAGCGTCAGGTTTTCAAGCGTGGAGGAAAGCGTGTAGCTGACGGAAGAGATGACGAGATCCTGCGTGCCCTGCAGCTCGACCTCATCAACGAAGTCATTCACGGAATCGACGTAATAGGTATCGTTGCCGTCGCCGCCGGCCATGCTGTCGTCACCGGCCTTGCCATCCAGCGTGTTGTCGCCGCTGTTGCCGACCAGGATGTTATTCAGGGCGTTACCGGTACCGTTGATATTGCCGGTGCCCGTCAGCTGCAAGTCTTCAACGTTCGCGCTTAAGGTATAGGTCGCGGATGAAACGACGATGTCGTGCAGGCCCGCAAGCACGCCGGATCCCTCGCTCACGATATCATTGGTCGCGGACACGTAATACCGGTCGTCGCCGTTGCCGCCGATCATGAGATCGCCACCGCCGTTGCTGGAAATGATGTCATTTCCGTCGCCGCCAGTTAGCGTGTTCTTGCCGGAGTTACCGATAAGGACGTCGGCGAACGCGGTCCCCGTACCGTTGATATTCGTAGTACCCAAAAGCTGCAGTGTTTGGACTACACCTGCGGCAAGGTCAGTCGACAGGTTGAAGCTGATGTAAGACTGGACGACGGAATCGATACCACCGCCGGTATTATTAACCTGATCACCCGTATTGTCGACGACGAAGGTATTGTTGCCGCTGCCGCCAAGCATTGTATCTGCGCCGGTGCCGCCGTCCAACGTATCATCACCGTTGCCGCCATCCAGGTAGTTTGCACCCGCGTTACCGGTCAATACGTTATCACCGTTATTGCCGATAGCCGTAATGGCACTCCCCAGCAATGTCAGGTTTTCAAGACCGTTGACGCCGCTGATGTCGAAGTTGATGGTCGAAAACGCCGTGTCAATTTCCGTGTTCGGCGTGCCGGGCGCAGGGGGCGGCGTTTCAATAATGGTATCGCCGAGGTTATCGATATAATAAGTATCGTTACCCGTGCCGCCGCTCATCGTATCCGCGCCGGCAAGGCCGTCTAGCGTGTTATTGCCCGAACTGCCGGTAAGCGTGTTGTCGAGCGTGTTGCCCTTGCCAAAAGTATCGCCCGTCGTAAGAATCAGCGATTCAAGATTGGCGAGAAGGGTATATGAAATGGTTGAAATAACCGTATCGTTGCTGCTGTAGTTTCCTTCGTTGACCTGGTCGCCAAGGTTATCGACAAAATATGTGTCATCACCTGCGTTGCCTGTCATCTGGTCGGCACCGGTGCCGCCATCAAAGTAATAATTGTTGCCGCCATCACGGCCCGACAGAACGTCGTTGCCCTCGGCGCCAAGCACAGTATCTACGTTTGTGCCCGCATCAAATGTATCGTCACCAGAGGTACCAACGAATGTATTATTGACGACGGGCATCAGAAATCCTCCAGAATGGGCATTATCGAAATAGCGATTTTAGCAAAAATCCAGACTTTAACTTTAGGGGCAAATTGTTAAGAACGCATTGAGAATTTTTAATGAAATGAAAACGTTTACTTGGCTTGGTAGTGTGAAGTAAGTTTTCGGGAAAATATATTTACCCGCATTTACGAAATAGCATGAACGACTGCGCCTTGAAAGCGGGGACGGGCTTCCCCTGTAGTAACCACATGACAAAAGACAACCAAAACCGGGGGGCCGAACTGCTGGCCGCCTATACCGTCGGGGACAGCGATGTGCGTCCCTGGGGGTCTTATACCGTCGTCGCCGTTGGCATCAACGAGAACGATGAGGAATTCTGCGAAAAAGAAATCGTCGTCAACCCGGGGCAAATTCTGTCGCTGCAGTCGCACGACCACCGGCGCGAACACTGGATTGTGAAGCAGGGCACCCTGACCGTTGTGCTTGACGGCGAACGCCTGACGCTGCCGAAGGGTGAAAGCGTGCGCATTCCGCTGCAGGGCGTGCATTGCATGGCAAACCTTGGCACCGGTGACTGCGTCGTGAAGGAAATCCAATCCGGCATTTGCCGGGAGGAAGATATTCGCCGCTATTTCGATGCCTACGGCCGCGGCACCGAACCAGCGGATGATGACAAAACCGTGCGCAGCCTTGCCGTTTACAAAGAAATTCTTGGCGAGCTGAAGAAAGGCTAAGGCACACCTTGCGCATCGGCATCGACTTTGGCGGCACCAAAACCGAGATCATCTGCCTTGACGCCCGCAACGGCAAGGAGCTGTACCGCCACCGCGTGCCGACCGCCCGCAACGATTATGCCGGCACCGTCAAAACCTTTAAAATGCTGGTGGAGCAGGCGGAAGCGACCTTGAAGGCCACCGGCACCGTCGGCATCGGCATTCCCGGCACCGTGGTGCCGGAAACGGGGTTGATTAAAAACTCCAATTCCGTCTGGTGCAACGGCAAGCCGCTGCAAAAAGACGTGGCCGCCGCGCTGAACCGCGACGTGCGCATGGAGAATGACGCGAATTGTTTCGCCGTTTCCGAGGCGACGGATGGCGCGGGCGCTGGCAAGGGCGTTGTATTCGGCGTTATCATTGGCACCGGTTGCGGCGGCGGCGTGGCGCTGGCGGGCCGTGCGCACCGCGGCGTGAACAGCATTGGCGGCGAATGGGGCCACAACCCCCTGCCCTACGGCCACCCGACAGGCGATGGCGCGGCAGCCATGTTCGCGCATTTCGAGCAGGCACCGGACACGGAAGACAAATTAAAGCCCGCTTATTTTTCCGCCCTTGCCACGGCGGAATACCCGGGGCCGCTGTGCTATTGCGGCCGCCGCGGCTGCCTTGAAACATGGATTTCCGGCACCGGATTTAAAAACGATTATAAACGCGTAACGGGTGATGATAAATCCACCCACGATGTTATCGCCGCCGCCGATGCAGGCGATACAGTGGCCATTGCCGCCCGCGACCGTTACGTGGACAGGCTTTCCCGCGCGCTTGCGCAGGTCATCAACATCCTCGACCCCGATGCGATTGTGCTGGGCGGCGGCATGAGCAACGTTGCGGCGCTTTATGCCGAAGTGCCGGAAGTGTGGAAAAAATACGTTTTTTCCGACACCGTCAAAACACCGCTACTGAAGGCCGTGCATGGCGATTCATCCGGCGTGCGCGGCGCAGCGTGGCTTTGGGGCCGGCACGCCGGTTAGTAGTTAACGGTGCGGATATTTGCGCCGTCGAGAAAAACTTCATCGCAGTTTTTTTCAGGGCCGCCACGGTCAATCACCAGAAAATCACACGGTTTATCGAGCGCAAGGCTGTAATGGTGCCATGTGCCCTTGCGGTAATTCACGCCCTGCGTGCCGCTGGCAATAAAGGCCTGCAGCTTGCCAGCATCAAATTCCCCGGCTTCCGCCACCACCACCATGTAAGGGTGCTGCGATAACGGGTAAAAGGCCTGGCTGGAAAGCGGGTGACGCTCCATCACCGTTACCGCTATCGGGCGCGGCAGCGGGCGGGAGCGAAAAATGCTGACCAGCGGCTGCCCACCCTCCGCCAGCACATCCAGCGCCGCAACATCGTGGTAGCGGTCGGTATTGCCGTAGTTGATGTGGCGCAGTTCGTGCGCAGCGCCGGTTTCCAGCACATCGCCATAGGGGGCGAAGGCCTCGATGGTGAGCGGCCGCGGCTGGAGGATGATCATGCCAGCGTGCCGTACAGGCGCAGGCGGCTGATGCCACCGTCGGGGATCATGTTGACGCGCACGTGGGTCACGGGCCCCAGCGCTTTAAGTTCTTTTTTGTACCAGTGCTTTTTGTCGGGGCCGAGCTTGGTTTCCGGCAGCAGGTCCGGCCAGTACAGCGCCTGCGCTGCAATGGTTTCTTCATCCGCGCCCGGCATGTGGAAGGCCTGAATGGAAGCGCTGTCGGGATAATTGCCTTTGTGGAAGGCCGTGTGCAGCATAATTTCCTTGATGATGCCGGCATGGCCCAGTTCAAAAATCGCCCAGTCAAAACCGGGTTCGCGGCGGCGACGGGTTTCCCACGCGTCACCCATGTTTTCGCCTTCGGTCGGCTTGGTCACGTTGACGGGGGAGCCGTAATGCGCATCGCTGGCGGCCAGCAAACGGCCGCCGTTTTCCATCGCCAGCAAATCCACCGTTTCGCTTTTCTTGGTTTTCGACCAGTCTTTGTCAATGCGGCCAAAAACGCGCAGCCGGGCAACGCCGCCGTCGGGGTAAATATTCAGGCGCAGGTGCGTCCATGCCGCGCGGCTTTCAATCGGCAGTATGTTGCTGCTGTTGCCCGCCATTTTGGTCGGAGCCAGAATTCGCACCCACTTGGCTTTGTCGCCGGGGTTGGCTTTATCGGAAACGCAGGCATCCAGCGATGCTGCGGGCGCGTAGTTGCCGGTGAAGTGGCTGGTGTCAATATCCACGCCCTCAATCACCCCCGCCTGCCCCAGCTGTACGATGGCATGGTCATAGCCCGTGCCACGCTTGCGGCGGCTTTCCCAGCCGTCCATCCACTTGCCGTGGTCGTCGTACAAATCGGCAATCCATTTGGCGGGTTCAGGCGTAATCAACCGCGCTTTGTCGGCAAAAAAATCGTCCGTGGCATATACCACTTTTGCGCCAAGATAGGGCACGGCAAGGTTGATGAGGCGGGTAAAGGCGGCGGTCATGCAAGCGTCTCCTGTAAAGCTATAATGCGGAATTTGGCGATTTTATGAATTTCTTCAAGCGCTGCGTTAAATTCCGCCTCTGGCGTGTTCTGGATGCGGGCGCGGAAGGCCGCAAGAATTTGCCCCCGCGTCAGCCCCTTCACGGCCACGATGAAAGGAAAGCCGAATTTGGAGCGGTAATCCGCATTCAGCTGGCGGAAAGCCGCGAATTCTTCGGGCGTGCATTGGTTCAGCCCCGCGCCCGTCTGCTCGGAAATGGAGGCTGCAGTGAGGTTCGACAGCTCTGCCGGCGCCACCGCTAAATCCGGGTGCGCCTGAATCAGGGCCAGCAGCCTGTCGTGCGGCGCGGCCAGCACGGCCACCTGCATCACGGCATGCAGCCCTTCCACCGTATCGGCATTCGGCGCTTCGACAAAAACCGCTTCCGCGATCCATGGCGAATGCTCATAGACGCCGCCGTAGGCCCTGACGAAGGCATCGCGCCCCATGGCAGCGGGTGTTTTTTTAAGCGGCGTTCCGGTCATGCGGCACCTTTGGCGGGGTGTTTTTTCTCCCAGTGACGGGCAATATCAATACGGCGGCAAAGCCATACCTTGTCGTGCGACTGCACGTACTTGATGAATTTTTCAAGCGCCGCCATGCGCGCGGGCCGCCCCACAATGCGGCAATGCAGGCCGATGGACAGCATTTTCGGCGCCGTTTCACCTTCGGCATACAGCACGTCGAAGGCGTCTTTGAGGTAATTGAAATACTGGTCGCCCGCATTAAAGCCCTGCGCTGTTGCAAAGCGCATGTCGTTCGTATCCAGCGTATAGGGCACAATCAGCTGCGGCTTCGCATGCCGCGTATCCCAGAACGGCAGGTCGTCGCTGTAATCATCTGCGTCGTAGACAAACCCGCCTTCTTCCACCACCAATTTGCGCGTATTCGGGCTGGTGCGGCCGGTATACCAGCCAAGCGGACGCTGGCCCGTAATGTCGGTAATCACCTGCACGGCTTTTTTCATGTGCGCCCGCTCGGTCTTGATATCGACGTCCTGATAGTTTATCCAGCGATAGCCGTGGGAGCATATTTCATGCCCGTCACGCACAAAGGCCTTGGCGATATCGGGATATTTTTCAAGCGCCATGGCGACGGCGAAAACCGTGACCGGCACGTTGTATTTTTTAAACAGCCGCAGCAAGCGCCACACGCCCGCGCGGGAGCCGTATTCATATAGCGATTCCATGCTGATATGCCGGCCTTCAATGCGCGCCGCGCCGATAATTTCCGACAGGAACGTTTCCGAAGCGGCATCGCCGTTCAAAACGCAATTCTCCCCGCCTTCTTCGTAGTTCAGCACCACCTGCACGGCAATGCGCGCGCCGTTCGGCCATTGCGCATGCGGCGGGTGTTCGCCATAGCCAATGTAATCACGCATATCCACAGCGGCGGCTTTCGCTTTTCGGGTCGCTGCTTTTTTTACTGCCGGTTTCCGGGCCATGGTGCTTTCGCTCATGATTTAAAGGGAAGCTGTATTTTGCTCTTTTTTTCAACCCGAATACAGGTATCTTGATGAAAGAGTTTCAAGATCGGTTTTTTCATAAGGCTAAAACAAATGGGCAAGCTCACCACTCACGTACTCGATACCGCCCATGGCGCGCCCGGCAAGGGCATGGTTGTGCGCCTGTACAAAAACGACAAGCTGCTTCTAACCGCCAAAACCAATGCCGATGGCCGCTGCGATGCGCCGTTGCTGGAAGGCAAAAACTTCAAAACCGGCACCTACCGGCTGGAATTTGAGGCGGGTAAATATTTTAAAAAAGCCGGCGTGACACTGGCAAAGACCCCGTTTCTGGATGTCATCACCATCAGCTTCGGCATTTCCGATGCCGCCGCGCACTACCACGTGCCGCTGCTCGTTTCCCCCTACGGCTATTCCACCTATCGCGGCAGCTGATCAAGCCCGAGGCCAAGCTTGCGGCGGTCCTCCGCCGTCATGCCGGTTTCATTGCCCTGCGGCATCGCCTCCGCATCCACCGCCTGCTGGCGAATGCGCGGCGCGTTTGCCTTGATTTGCGCCATGGTATCAAACATCACGCCCTGCGGCGCTTCTTCAATACCCGCGTGGGTTGGGGTGTCGCTGTGGCAGGCGCTGCAATGCGTGCGGATGATCTGGCGTACCTCGGTTGCGGAAACTTTATCGGTATTCGCAGCCTTTGGCGCAGCGCTTGAAAAAACGCCGGATGCCGCCAGCATTACCACGATATACCCCGCAACCCCCGCCGCCGGATAGGCATAGTTCACGATGCCCTTGTGCTTCAGGTTAAAGAACTGGCGGATCGGCAGGGCGGCAGCGCACAAGCCCGCCAGCACAAGCCAGCTATACGCGCCGCTATACAGCACAGGGTAGTGGTTGCTGATCATGATCAGCAACACGGGCAGCGTCATGTAGTTATTGTGCATAGAGCGTTTTTTGGCTTCCTTGCCAAGCCGCGGGTCCGGCTTTTCACCGCGCAGCAGGGCGGCGACGGCGATTTTTTGTTTCGGAATGATTACCGCAAAAACGTTCAGCGCCATGGCCGTGCCAACCATTGCCCCCACGTGAATAAACGCGCCGCGCCCGGTAAAAATTTGCGACAGTGCATAAGCCGAAGCCGTTAATACGCCGAACCAGATAATACCAAATGTTTTCGGCTTTTCGCCGATGGATGAACCGCAGAGCGTATCGTAAAACACCCAGCCACCCAGAATGAAGCCAAGGCCGACCAACGTTGCCTGTAACGGCTCAAGGTGCATTTTCGCATTATCAATCAGGAACAGGTTTGCGCCGTAGTAATAGACAAGGCACAGCAGCAGGAAGCCGCTGATGAAGGTGAAATAGGCTTCCCACTTAAACCAGTGCAAATCATCCGGCATATGTCCGGGTGCAACCAGGTATTTCTTTTTGTTGTAAAAGCCGCCGCCATGCACGGCCCACAATTCCCCGCCCACGCCCTGCGCTTTATCTTCGGCGCGCGCGGGCGGCTTCAGGCTATTGTCGAGCCAGACGAAATAGAAGGATGAACCGATCCACGCAATGCCGGTAATAATATGCGCCCAGCGCAGCGCCAGCCCCAGCCATGCGACAAGATCAACGCTCATGCCTTATACCTTTTCGTCGTTCAAAACCGCGTCATAGGCGCGGGTGGTGATGAAGTCCTCCAGCTCGGGCGCCATGACAAGGCCGTTGAACAGCTTGGTCGCTTCGGCCAGGGACTTGTCATTGCTTGCGGCCTTCAGCTTATCCGCTTCCTCGTTCAGCATTTGCTGCATCAGCGCATCGTCAATTATGCGGCCATCGGCCAGCACCGCCTTATGCCTGCGCCATTGCCACAGCTGGGTGCGGGAAATTTCTGCGGTGGCGGCATCTTCCATCAAATTATAAATCGGCACGCAGCCGTTGCCTGAAAGCCAGGCCTTCAGGTAGAGCAGGCCAACGTTGATATTTTTGCGAAGGCCTTCTTCGGTAATTTTACCTTCCGGCAGCGCCAGCAGGTCGGCGGCGGTGACCGTTACATCGCTGCGCAGTTTATCCAGCTGGTTCGCGGCGGGCATGGCGGCATCAAAAATTTCTTTTGCCAGCGGCACCAGCCCCGGGTGCGCAACCCAGGTGCCGTCGTGGCCGTCACCCGCTTCGCGCTTTTTGTCGGCGGTGACTTTTTCCATCGCGGCCTTGTTGGCGGCATCGTCGTTGCGGATGGGAATTTGCGCTGCCATGCCGCCCATGGCATGCGCGCCGCGGCGGTGGCAGGTTTTGATGAGAAGCTGGCTGTAACTCCGCAAAAAGTGCGCCGTCATGGTCACGTCGCCCCTGTCTGGCACAATGCGGCCGGCATGCGCGGAGAATTTTTTGATGAAGCTGAAAATATAATCCCAGCGCCCGCAGTTAAGGCCGGTGATATGGTCTTTCAAGGCATGTAAAATTTCATCCATCTGGAAGGCGGCCATAATGGTTTCAATCAACACCGTTACGCGCACTGTGCCGCGCTTCAGCTTCAGCGCGTCTTCGGCATGCGAAATCACATCGCTCCACAATTTTGCTTCCTGCCAGCTTTCCATTTTCGGCAGGTAAAAATAAGGGCCGGAATTTTTGGCTGCCAGCGCGGCATGGTTATGCAGCAGGTACAGCGCAAAATCGAAGAACCCGGCGGAAAGGGGCTGGCCTGCCAGCGCCACATGCTTTTCTTCCATGTGCAGCCCGCGCGGGCGCACGATAAGGACGGCGGTTTTATCCTTCAGCTTATATTCCTTGCCGCTGGCGGCATCGGCGAAATGGATGCTGCCGTTATTCGCGTCACGCAGGTTCGCCTGCCCGCTGATCTGGTTGAACCACGTGGGTGTATTGGAATCTTCAAAATCCGCCATGAAGCAGGATGCGCCGGAATTAAGCGCGTTGATGATCATTTTGCGGTCAACCGGCCCGGTTATTTCAACGCGCCGGTCGGCAAGATCCGCCGGCGCGGGGCGCACGCGCCAGTCACCGGCACGCACATCGGCGGTATCAGCCGCAAAGTCGGGCGTCCAGCCGGCGTCCAGCTTTTTTTGCAGGGCCGTGCGGTCGGCCATTAACTGCCGGCGGCGGGTGCCGAAGCGGGTTTCAATATCCGTCAGCAGCGCCAGCGCCGCCGGCGTTAAAATGCTTTGCTGCCCGTCCACCACGGGCGCGGTAATGACAAGGCCTGAGGCGGCGTTTTTTTCTGCGGGCATCATAACATTACTCCTGCGGCAATTATTGGCGCGATACGTCCTATTGTTGGGACGCGTCAACCGCCGATTTAATCCAGTTGATTTCCTGAGGCGTCCAGACATGCGGCGCGGCGGGACCGATTGTTTTGGCCTTCATGCGCGTGCCGTCACCCGGCTGCAGCGTGACGCGGCCGCCTTTGTTGAACACATCAATCTTGCCCTGCTGCAGGTAAATCCAGCACTGGCCGTCTTTCATGGCGCGATACAGCGTGGTGCCGCGCACGCCAATGCTGCCAAAATCAAGCCCGATGGTGACGCTGGATTGCGGCGCTTTTTCAACGCTGCCGCCAACGTAGGAAAATGCGCCGCCCAGAATGCGCAATGCCGTATTGCCCTGCGGGGCGCCGTCTTCGGCAAAACGATCGACAAAAAAGCGGTTACCGCTGCCAAGCGTGATTTCCGTGCCATCCGCCAGCGTGACCTTCGCGCCGGATTTTGCACCCGTCACAATTTCATCTCCGGTATCGACGCTGTCACCGGCTTTTAACGCTGCCGCCTGTCCGTCTTTGTGGCTGCGCGTGACTGTGCCGGTAATGCTGTCCACCTGCCCTGCCGTAGCGGCGGCAAGGGCTGGCGTGGCAATGGCTGGCGCGGCGAAAATACCGGTAAGGAGCGCAAGGGCAAGAAGGCAGCGAAGGGAAAGCGACATCGGTAATACTCCCGCATAAGGTTTAAAGCATATTATCACTTTCGCGCTGCCACCCAAATGGTTACAAGGCAATCGCGCCATTTCGCATAAGCCTGTAATCTTGCGTCACTTAGTGCATTTCGACGTAATCAAGGTCGGCGGAAAAGGTTTCGCGCAGCATCAGCAGACCCAAAAACGCAAGGGCGATGACGATGCCCATGACAATAAGCCCGCCTTGCGTCACCCCGACCAGCGGCGTGAGCGCCTGAAAGGCGGCGGTGATGGGAATGGTCAGGCCCCGCGCCACGTTCGGCACGCTGGTGGCGGCAGTGGCGCGCAGGTTGGTGCCGAATTGCTCCGCCCCGATCTGCACGAACATCGCCCAGTAACCGGCGGCAATGCCCAGCAACAGGCACAGCCCGTAATAGGCAAGCGCGCTGCCGGGGTGCAGCGTGCAGAACAGCACAACGAAGCACGTCAGCATTAACAGCGAAATCATGATGGATTTGCGGCGGCTGCGCAGCAGCTGGCTCATGATTCCGCTCAGCAAATCGCCCATGGCGATGCCGACGTAACCATATAGCACGGCACTGCCCGCCGTCGGCATATCGGTCATGCCGAAGTCTTTGGCGAATTCGGGCGTGAAGGTAAAAAACATGCCCACCAGCGCCCATAGCGGCGCGCCGATAAAGGTGATGGCAAGGTAACGACGGAACAAATCCCACTTGCGGAAGAACATAAGGATATTGCCGCGCTTCACGTTGCGCTGCTGTTCCGCCAGATGGCGGTACAGGCCCGATTCCTTTACGTTAATGCGCAGCACCAGCAGCACCAGCCCCATAACCCCGCCAATGATATAAGCGGTGCGCCAGTCCGCAACATCCGACAGCAGGGCCGCAGCGGTTGCGCCCAGCACGCCGACCGCTGCAATGAAGGTGGTGCCAAGCCCGCGCACCGTGCGCGGCAGCAGTTCTGATGCCAGCGTCACGCCCACGCCCAGTTCACCCGCAAGGCCAAGGCCGGTCAAAAAGCGCAAGGCCGCGTACTGGTCAACCGTATGCACAAAACCGTTGGCAATATTGCCAAGGGAATAGAGCAGGATGGAACCGAACAACACCGACAGCCGCCCGTACTTGTCACCAATCACGCCCCAGGCAAAGCCGCCCAGCAGCAGCCCCGCCATTTGCACGTTGATGAGGAAAATGCCGTCGCTGAACATGCGTTCAGCCGGCACGCCCAAATCCTTCAGGCTTTTGACGCGCACAATGCTGAACAACAGCAAATCAAACACATCCACAAAATACCCGAGCGCACCGACAAGAATTGTAAAAGCGGTGGCGCGGTCTGCGGTGATGCTGCGGACTGACGCGGCAAGGCCTGTATTGCCATGTTGCATGGGAGAACTCCGGCAGGAATTATATATTGTAAATAAAGCTTTCCGAAGATGTACCCCAAAGCCGCGGCAGGGGCAAGCGCCCCGCGCACACGATAATGTGCTTTAAGCCCTTGTGATGCGCTGCAATATTGCAGAAATAGTGTTGTGTTAATATTTATAGGCGTAAAATAGGAATCCTATGGGGGAATTTTCTATGAGTGCAGAAATCAAGCTTGTCAAACCGGCGTCGGCTTATTCTGACTGGTACGTCAGCGCCATGGAACGTCTTGTGGGCGTTGTGCAGGAATTATCGCATGCCCGTGACCTTGATGCCGTAATGGACGTTGTGCGCCGCGCCGCACGTGATCTGACCGGGGCAGATGGCGCAACATTTGTGCTGCGCGACAACGACAAATGCTTTTACGCGGAAGAAAACGCCATTGCCCCCTTGTGGAAGGGCCAGCGCTTCCCGCTCAATACCTGCGTTTCCGGCTGGACGATGCTGAACAGCCAGCCCGCGATCATCGAGGATATTTACGTCGACCCGCGCATCCCGATTGATGCGTACCGCCCGACCTTCGTCAAAAGCCTTGTCATGGTGCCGATCCGCAAGGAAGCGCCCGTGGGCGCAATCGGCAATTACTGGGCACAACGCCATGTGCCGACGGCGGAGGAAGTTTCTATTTTGCAGGCGCTGGCGCATACCACCTCGGTCGCGCTCGCCAACGTTGACTTATACACGCAGCTGCAGCAAAAAGTGAAAGCGCTTGAAGAGTCAAACGAGGAGCTTGCCAGCTTCGCCTGGGCGACATCGCATGACTTGAAGTCACCGCTTCGCGCCATCGACAACCTGTCGCAGTGGGTGGAGGAGGACGCTGAAGGCGGCCTGCCCGCCAAAAGCAAAAGCCACCTTGTGACCCTGCGCGGCCGCGTGCGCCGCATGGAGCGACTGCTGGATGATATTCTTGATTATTCGCGCATTGAAAACAAGCTGAGCCACATGCCGCCCGAACTGGTGGACGGTGAAACGCTGATGCAGGAAGTTGAAAACCTTGTCAGCCTGCCGGAAGCGTTCAGCCTGCGCATTGACCCCGCCTTCCGTACGATGAAGCTGCCACGCATGCCGCTGCAGCGGGTTTTTTCAAACCTCATCAACAACGCCGCCAAGCACCACGATAAGCCCAGCGGCAACGTTACCGTGACCGCGCACGAAGAGGCGAACGCCTACATCTTCACGGTTGCCGATGACGGCCCCGGCGTTGCCGCCGATTACCGGGAAAAAATTTTCGAGATGTTCCAGACGCTGAAGCCGCGCGATAAAATCGAAGGCAGCGGCATGGGCCTTCCCATTGTGCGCAAATTACTGGCGGCGCACGGTTGCACGGTCCGGGTGGAGCCCGGCACTAGCCGCGGCGCGGCATTCGTTTTTAACTGGCCTAAGAAACCGGCATAAACCAACACCAAGGACTGGTAGCGGGGGCGCAATGACCGACAAACAAAAAGAGCAGATTCCGATCTTGCTGGTCGAGGATGACGACATTGACGCCGAAGCTGTCATGCGCACGCTGCGCAAGGCGCAAATCGTCAACCCCATCCGCCGGGCACGCGACGGGGTGGAGGCGATGGAAATGCTGTCCGGTGAAAATGCAGCGGCAGACGGCAGCCTTGCCCCTTGCGTTATCTTGCTCGACATCAACATGCCGCGCATGAACGGCCTGCAACTGCTGGAAACGCTGCGCCGCCAGAATTCCGCCTACCAGAACAACGTCGTCTTTATGCTGACAACATCCGGCCGTGATGAAGACATGCTGCGCGCCTACAACGCCAATGCCGCAGGTTACATCATGAAGGAAAACCTGAGCCGCCTTGCCGAAATGCTGGTGCAGTACTGCGGCATCAACGAAATGCCAAAACGGCCGGCGGTATAACCCGCCAGCCGCTTTGCGCTGCCCCGTATCGTATCATAAGGTTTACGCGACCTTGCCCTGCTGCAACATGCGGCCGAGCAGGACTTGAACGAGCCCGCCGCTGTCGTTGCCGGCAGCGCCGCTGCCGTTGCCATTAACCTGAATATCCGGCGTAATTTTAAGGCCGGCGGCGGAAATGGCCTTCATTACTTCCACCGTTGTCACGCCCTGCGCCGTCAGCGCATCCACCTGGTCGCGATACGCCTTGGCCTGCGCTTCACCCTTTGCCTGAATGATGCTGGCTTCGGCGTCCCCCACCATCTGGGTTTTGGACGCATCCGCTTCGCCGAGCATGCGCACGCGGGCGGCATCGCCCCTTGCGCGTTCTTCCGTCTGCTTGGCTTCGTATTGCGCGACCTTGATGCCGGCTTCGGCGGTAATGATTTTCACCTGCGCGTCGGCTTCCGTCTTGGTTTTTTCGAACTCGATGCGGCGTTGTTCAGCCTGCTGCTTGGCGTCGTACATCGACTTTTCCTGCTCGGCGAGGTTTTTTTGCTGCGTCGTTTTCATCAGGGCTTCGGGCAGGTGAATGTTTGTCACCATGACCGAAACAACGTCGACCCTGTATTTGGTCAGGTCGCTGCGCACGGCCTCTTCCGCCATTTTCTGTTCTTCCGCGCGGTTCTGCTGATAGGCGATGGCGGGGGAGCGCGCCACCTGCGCCCTGAAGATACCGTCAATCTGCGGGTGAATGACGTTGCTTTCCAGCTGCGCGACGGAGCCGATTTTTTGCACCACATATGGCGCATTTTCCGGCAAAATGCGGTATTGGCAGCGCACTTCCACCTGCATCGGGAAGCCGTCGTGCGAAACGACCTGGAACGGGTCGAAATTGGCGGAACCGTTCTTGGCGACTTCCGCGCTCCATTCAACCGACCGCGTGACGGTGGGGATGACAATGACGATATACGCAAGCGGGTTGATGTTGTAGGCGCCTGGGCCCAAAACCTCGCGCTGAATGCCGCGGAAACCTTTCGGCACCACGTGGCGCATGCGGCCTTCATTGTCGGAGGCATCTTCGGCCGTTGCATCCGCCTTGAATTCGGACGGATCCTGCCCGATGTTCGAAATCAACACCCCCACTTCACCCTGGTTGATGATGATTTGTTTGCGGCGCGAGACCGAGAACAGGTAGGGATTGATGTAATAAGTGCCAGGGGTCAGAATGCTTTCCTGCGGGCCGCGCTTGCCGCCGTTATCAAGAAACTCCTGGCCGTTCTGGAAGTTGTTGTGATGTTCGGGCGTGGGCACCACAACATCGCGGCTTTCCATCGTCACGCCGTCGCGGGCTTCAACGACGCCGATTTCATTTTCGGCAATTTTCACGGCTTCGCGCACTTCGACCTTGAAAATTTCAGTATTGATGTTGTAGCTGCCGGGGCGCAGGAAGTCGATCTGCGGGCCTTTCTGGCCGCCGTTCTTGAGGAAAGTTTCAGCTTTCTGGAAGTTGTCATGCCCGCCGACGCTTTTGGCGAGCAACCCCTGCAGCGTCGCGCCGTCGGATGCCGTGACAACGCCGATGCTGCCTTCGGGAATAAAGGTTTTCTTGATTTTCGTGACCTTGAAAAGGTACGGGTGAATTTTGAACGTCCCGTTGGTGAGGAACCGCAGCTGCTTGCCGCGAATGCCGCCGTTGCGCAGGAACTGCACGGGGTCTTGAAAGTTGTTGTGGCTTTCACCGGCAGGGTCATCCGCGAAAATACGGCCGGAGGACAGCGCCGCGCCGTCCGTCGCCTCGACAATGCCAAGTTCATCTGCCGCGATGGTCAGGAACTGCGGCTTCATGACAACGCGCATGATAGGCCAGACGACGAAATGCAGGCCGGGTGACAGGTATTGCGCCTTCAGCCCCACTTCGCCCTGCAGCGCGAAAACGTTGCCGGGGTGCAAAGGCTTGCCGAAAAACTGCCGCTCCATGACTGCCAGCTCCTTCGAGCCGACGTTGACGAGGAATTTGCCAAGCACGACCAGCAGCGTCACAACGCACAGAAGGCCGATGATAAAATGCGCCGATAAAATCGTGTCCATATAAAATACCTGCCTTTAAAAACCGCCTGCCGGATTGAGGACGGATGATATGACTGTAGACAAAAGCGGTTAACAAACAGTTGTTTAGACATTCTGAAAATCCACAGCCTTGCTTAAGCATAATCCGCGTATTTTGTTGCGCCATTTGCCGGGTTGTCATGCTGAAAGTTTTGGGGCTTAATCGCGGCATCCCCTAAAACAGCCAGAAATAAACAGTCATAAGCCGGACGTCTCATGAAATCTGAACGCGTTGAATTTTGCCGCCGTCATGCCAGTGCGGATGAGTATTTTGAAATCAAGGACCCCAGCGTGGTGGAAGCGCCGGAGGGCGGCTATTACCTTTATGCCAGCAACGGCATTTCGCGTGACCTGCCGTGGGTGGTCGGCCGCTTTTATGCCGATACGCCGGAAGGCCCGTGGCAGGAGCTGGGGCCCGTCACCATCACCGGCATCGACGGGCCTGAAGTTGTCGCCCCCGCCGTCATCCGCACAGTGGAGAACGGCAAGGCGGTTTATAAAATGTACATCCAGACCAGCTGCTTTGGCGCGGATGGCATGATTGCCGTTGCAACGTCCGACGATGGCATCCATTTCACGGGGGACGCAGCGCCTGCGCTGACCAGGGCAGATATAGCGGAGCCCGTGATTACGCTCTACGACGTTGCAATATCCGACATGACCCTGGGCGGCAAAAGCTTTGAATGCATGACATTTTCAGGCTACCGCGACATTGGCATTACCAATCCTTTCGTTGGCTGCGGCGATGTTTTTACCAGCCTGCGCGAAAAAGGCACGGTTGAATGGCAACAACCGCGCCTGGCCCTGCGGCAGGAGGATGTTCCCTTCCACAACCGCCCCGGCAGCCCCCATTACGAATGGGGGCTTGAGGGCGCGAAAGTTATTCAGCTGGCGGAAGATGCTTTTTTAATGGTCGGCGTCTGCTTCCTTGATAAAGACACATCAGCCCGTGGCACGCGCCAGCGGGTTTTCTTTGCTGCGGGCAGCAGCCCCGGCGGCCCCTTCAAGCCCATGGGCACGCCGGTTGACCCGACCGTATACCCCGAAGGCACAGGTGAAAACGGCCACCCCGATACCATCGACCGCGGCGATAAAATTGGCCTGCTGTATCAGGAACGCGCCGGCGAAGGCCAAGGCAAACCATGGCATTTGCGCTATGGCGAAATGGACAAGGCAGACCTGCTGGCGCAGGTGCGTGCGCGCCTTGCGCCGCCGGCCGCCCACCCGTTGATCAACCAGCCGGCTAACCACGCTGCCCCCGTTGCCGCGCCAAAGCCACGCCGGTTCGGCTAACTGGACATAAAACCGTTCAGCTTTTATTCACCATCCGGCGGCTAGGATGGAAGCTGGAGTATTTCTATGTCGCGTATTTTTTTCTGCCTGCTGTTTCTGGTTTTGTGGCTGCCGTGCATTTTGTTTATGACCGGCAATACCAGCCTGTCGCCGCCCTTGCCCGCGGCTGAAAAGCTGCAAGGGCCGTTTGAATGGCACAAGCTGGATATGCGCTTTACCATGCACGGCCTTGCGCCCGACATGCGCATTGCAGGCGCACGCGAATTGCCGGATAAAACCGGCGTGCTGTTCATCATCCGCGCCGACTTTATCGAGTGGCTGTATGGCGGCGGTCACATGAGCCACCACATCAAGCTTGGCCCCGTCTATGAAACGCAAATCAAAGACCGCCCCTATGTGACGCGCTGGGACCTTGAGCATGACGCAGGGCTGCAATACAGCATTGGGGCACTACGTTTTAACGGCATGTTCATTATGGCGGCGCTGCTGGTGCTGGTCATGCCCGTGCTGTTCTTGTTCTGGCTGATGGCGGATGACATTACGATTATGACGCCGGAAGAACGCAAACGCCGCGATGATGCCTTTGCCGAGCTTGTGAAGGTGATCGAGGCGAAGGCGCAGCACAACCCCGCATGGCTGCGGCAAAAAACCATTCGCCTTGCGCTGCTGGGGTATGTCGTCGTGTTTGGCAGTATTTTTTTAATGCTGCCGCTGGGCCTGGGCCTTGCGGCTGTTGTGGTTGTGCTGACGGGGGGCAATGCGGCGGCGGCAAAGCTCGCGTTTATTGTGGCGGCGGTGCCCATCGGTTTTGCTTTTCACCTTGCAAAATCCCTGCTGCTGCAAACCCACCCGCCGGAAGGCGTTGAAATAACCCCCGCCGCCGCGCCGGAACTGTTCAAGTGGCTGGGACAAATGATTGCGACCGCCAAAGGCCCGCGCTTCAAGCATGTTTACATTAGCTCAGACCTTAACGCGTCGGTTGCGCGCAATACGGGCGCGCTGGGTTTCTTCGGCTTCGGCCCCGTGACGCTGACGCTGGGGCTGCCCCTTATGCAGGCCTTGACGCTGCCGCAACTGGGCGCGGTTGTGGGGCACGAATACGGTCATGTGGCAGCGAAGGATAACGCGCTGGGGCACTGGGTTTACCGCATTCGCAATAGCTGGCTGAGCCTTGGCGGGCGGCTGCACCTTGAAAAACTGTGGTATGCCCTGCGGCTCAACCGCTTTTACGACTGGTTCATCGGCGTGTTCAGCGCCTATAGCTTTGCCCTGTCGCGCCGCTGCGAATATGAGGCGGATGCTTTTTCGGCCAGACTTGCGGGCGCCCAGCACAATGCCGAGGCGCTGGCCGCCGTCGCCATCCGGTCCACCGAGCTGGGGCAATTGTTCTGGCTTGACCTATGGAAGAAAGCCGAGCAAGACCCCGACGTTGCCGCCATAAAACCTTTTCATTTAATGCCCGCGTTTTTTGCGGGCACGCGCGACCAGCAAAGAACCATTGCCGCCGTGCAAAACCGCACGACCGATTACGCCAGCACCCACCCCGCCACCATGGACCGCATTCATGCGCTGAAGGCGGAATTCACCGTGCCGCAGCCCATGACAGTCAGCGCCGCGCGTGAATTGCTGGGGCCGCTTGAACTGCAGCTGGCAGACCGTTTCAGCGCCGCATGGCAGGCAGATGCCGCGCCGCACTGGCGCACCCGCCACGGGGAGCATACCGCCGCCGTCAGCCGCCATGCGGCTTTAAGCGAAAAACCGCTGGAGATGATGACCCGCGAGGAACTGGGGGAGCTGATTGGCACCGCCAGCACGTTGCAGGATGATTCCCGCGTGCTACAGGCGAGCGAGGAAATTTTGCGCCGCGATCCTGGCAGCCCCGGCGCGCGGCTGAACATCATGGGTATCCGCCTGTCGCAATTAAACGATGAAACGCAGTTGCAGGAGCTTGAGAAGCTGGCGGCGGAACACCCGCAGTTTTTGCCCAATGCCTGCCACCACGCCATCGACTACTTTGAAAAAGTGCAGCGCCGTGATGCCGCCGACATTTACCGCGAAAAAATTCGCGCGTGGGAATATGCACGCATGGCGGCGGAGGAGGAGCGCAACTTAATTCTTGATACCGATACCTATGAAGCGCACGGGCTTTCAGCCGAAATTCCAGCCGCCATTGCCGCGGTGGCCGCGCGGCACAGAATAATTTCCGCCGTCTACCTTGCCCGCAAGCGGGTAAAGTATCTGGGCGAATTCCCGTCCTACCAGGTCGGGTTCCGCCTGCGGCGCAGCAGCTTCCAGCGGCAGGCCACGCGCGATAAAGACCTGCGCAGCTTTTTACAGGATACGCACTTCCCCGCTGAATACGTGCTGGTCAACGTGGGCGCAGTGCGTGGGCTTGAAGCGAAGCTGAAGAAGATTCCCGGCGCCTTGATTTATTCCGACAAAAATAAACAAACAAATTCAGCCCCTTAAATATATTTATATTATTAAGGAAATAATAATACCCACACGGTATAATAAGCCAACTTCGCAAAGCCTTGTTTTTTTGCGGGGCAAAGGGGTGTTTGAACTATCGTGGCGCAAGAAACCGCATTCGCTGAAATTTTCGAGGGTGATGAAATCGCCCGTTTCCTGCAGCAGTTTGTGCTGGCAGGCGAAGACCGCGCACGTAAAATAGCCGCAGCGCCCGATGCCGGCTGGCAGGCCTTCCCCGACAGCATCAATGCCGTGATGGATGATGTGCGCGAATTGTGGCGGGAGCGCGGGTTTTTAACTCCCGCGGAAACGCAAAGCATTCTGCTGGAAAAATACGCGCCCCATGCACCGCAGGACCTGCTGGATTTTATGCACGCCACCGCCCTGTCGCGTAACGCGCCCGACCATGTGACCGGCTTCCTCAGCAAGGAACACGCCTATACTGCAACCGGCCTTGCGCATTTGTACGCCACCGAAACCGGCAAGCCGATTGCGATGGTGGAAGTTGATTTTTCCAACATGGGCGGCACCAACGATTATTTCCGCCGCATGCTGGCCGCCGAACGCGGCGTGGATGAAAGCGAGATTACCGGTCGTGAAGACCGAGCCATGACCAACATAGCCATGGGCCTGCTTTGTGCTTCCATGACGCATACCATGGCGCAGTACCTGCCCGCTGATGCGCAAATCCTGCCCATCCGCACCGGCGGGGATGAACTGCGCATTCTGGTGACGGGCCTTGAAGATTCCCGCGAAATCCGCATTCTGGCGGACCGCATGCATGCGGATATTGAAAAGCATATCGCCGCCATGGGGCTTCAGGACCACCCGCACACCAAGGACCCCGCCAACCCCGCCCGCAACGGTTTTGGCGCGGCGCTGGCCATTCAGGATCTTGGCACCCTTAAAAACCCGCAAAGCATCATTCAGGAACTCGACGGCCGCATTAAATACGCCAAGCAGGAACTGGGCCTGCTGCGCCTTGGCAAAATCGACGCCGAAATGGTGGCAGTATCAACCCGCGCGCAAGTGCTGTTTGGTGAAAACCCGCTGGCCCCCGGCCAGACGCTGGATGGCTTGACGCAGCAGCGCATTGCGTACTTTACCGCCGGCGCCGCAATAACCGCCGAGAAGCTGCACGCCATGAACCCGCAATACAACCCCGCACTGCAAGGCGGCAGCAAAGGCTTTTTGCAATATACCAATGAACGGCTGGAACTTTACGCCCCCGGAAAATTGCAGGCGCCGCCCCCGCCGGAAGGCATGGCCGCCTATGATGCCGCCAAAAGCGCCCCCGAACCGATGGCCGACTTGCAGCAGCGCCGCATGGCGACAGCGCTTAAAAAATGGCCGGATTTATCACCGCCGCTGCGCCATATGCTGGATATAACGCTGGCGGCCCTAAACCCCCACGATCCCTCCGCACAGGCGATGATGCCGCAGGTCATCGCCCCGACGATCGAGGCTTATGCCCGCGAAACCGCCGCCTACCGCATGCAGTTCAACGGTAAAGACCCCGTGGTGCGCGAAGCGCTGCTGCAGGCGGGCATGCTGCGGGCGGATATTGGCAAGCCCTTTGCCATGTCGGTCAGCTTCCACAACCTCGCCGGCCTTAACAACACCCTTGGCCACCATTACAGCGACGTTGTGCTGCGCCACATGACCGAAATTATCGACCAATCTTTCACCGCCGCGGGCCTGCCAAACAGCGAACCGAAACCGTGGGTTATAGCCCATGACGGCGGCGCGAATTTTACCGCCGTCATCCGCCCCGGCGTGACGGATGCCGCAGGCGCGCCAAAATTCATCAGCGCCCAGCACCTGAAGAAAGCGCAGGAGGAAATTGCCGCCCGCGTCGAAGCGCTTAACCACACCGGCATTGCCGCCTTCATGGCCGACAAGGGCATGCCCGTTGACCGCCGCATGGCCGAATACCTGCGCGATGAAAACATAATCACCTTCGCCGATATCCAGGACCCGAAATTCCGCGACGTGACCGCCAGCGACATGACAATCAAAGGCCAGGTGCATGGCCTGAAGGTGGCAACCGTACAGGGTGAAATTCCCGCAGGCGACGTCAAAGGCCACGTTTTTGTCGATGATTTGCGCCAGATGTGCGAAGGCCGCCTTGAAATGGCGCGGCGTGAAGCCATGGTGCTGCGCTATGTCGCCGCCGTGATGGAAAGCCGCCAGCCCGCGTTAAGCGCCGAATTCAACGCTGCCGCCCAGCACCCCGATCATGCAGGCCCCGCCAACCCGCGCCGCGACATGTGGGCAATATACAGCCGCCTGCCCGAAACACCAGACAGCAGCATGCCGCCCGAAATGTCCACGCTGGTGCAGTTTAAGGCCGGCGCGGCAGACGCCGCACGCCATATTGCCGCCATCGACAGCGCACAACCGAATGACGGCGAACGCGCGTTGTGGGCGGAGCGTGAAGGCCGCGCCCTGCGCCTGTTCACCCAGCAGTTTGATGAATATACCCGTAGTGGCAGCCTGTTGCAGGTAGCCGCCTATGTGCAGCAACAGCCGGAAGTGCAGCCCTTAAGGCTTGATACCCGCCCCGATAATGGCCCCGCCTGGAACACGCTGAAGGCCGGCGCGGCGCAAAAGAACAGGCAGCCGAAAGCATGACCGACAAAAAGCCGGATATAGATGCCAATGCCGCCATTGCCGCCTTCCTGAAGGCCATTGGCCCCCGCGCCCTGACGGATGTCGAAGCGCGGCAGCTGAAAATACTGCGCCTGCAACATGGGCTGGATGACGTTGGCGGCGTTATCGAAAAACTCAAAAGCGCCGATTAAGCAACGCCGCCGTCAATTAACCACTGACAATTCCCCCGCGCCCCGATAAAATCGTGCATCAACAGCCGAATAAGGCCGGGTGCATTCATGACCATTTTTCTTGCCAAAAACCAGCGCTGCGACATGGCCTATAACGGCCCCATGCGGTCGGGACTTATTATCGATACGCGGGCGCTGGTGGCGCAGGGCTATGCCGAATACCAACATAACCTTGCGGAGAAAATGGGCGCGGAATGGTATGCCCCCGGTTATGCCGTGCGCGGCAACCATATGCAGATCGACGTGGACACGCGGCGCGGGCGCACCATCATTCCCGGCTACTTCATCGGCCGCCAGCTGGCGGGGGATTTTTTAACCGCAACGCTAAAGCGCCTGTCGCTTAAAGGGGAAGTAACGGTTGCGGGTGACTGCGCCTTTACCATTTCCAGTATTGACGTTCGCCTGTACGACATGGGCTACGGCTCCGCGACCTTCAAGGGCGAGATCACGGCGCTTCGCGACCTGACGCTGGATGAATACCGCACCGCCGCCGAAAACGCGGGTTCCGCCCTTGCCGACTGGCGCAGCCTTTACATGGAAACGTTCGAGCAGGTGCACGCCGCGCTGAAGCCCGACTATGTCGTCGCCAGCTTCCTGGGCAGCAAGCCCCATACCGGCTATTGGTCGAACAGCTGCCTCGCGCACGGGCTCGGCGACCTTTTCTGGGTCCACCGTCTTTTCACCGTCGCCTGCGATACGGAAGCCGATTTTGGCATGCTGCGCGACCGCGCCCGCTACCTTGTGTACAGCGAGCAGGCCGAACTGCTTGAGGATAGCGCCATTGCCACCGGCGTCGCCCTGTTCCCCGGCAACGGCAATTCCGTCGCCGTCTACGATAAATCCCGCGCGAAAGTTTCAGATACAAATACGCTGCCCAGCATGGTGCGCGCGCAGAACATTTTCTATGTCTCGGCGGAAGATATCGACCGCGACCTTTTCCACCTCAGCAACGACCTTGACCGCCATAAGCACTCCAGCGACATGTCGCTGCTGGAGCGACAGTCGCGCGTCATCGTCGAATATCAATCGAAGGTGACGCTGTTCAAATCCGTCTACGATGATTTTGACAACAGCCTTGACCCGCAGGGGCTGAAGGTGTGGCACGCCCTTGAAAAAGCCTGGCACACGCGCGACCGCTTCAACAACCTCAACACCAAGCTCGACCTTGTCGAGAAAATCTATAACCGCATCCGCGACAACCTGAACCACCTGCAAAACAAGCGTCTTGGCGTCTTCATGCTGGCCTTCACGCTGATTTCCACGCTATCGGTGATTGTGGATACCGTGGACTTCACGCAAGGCGGCGCATTGCAGGCGCCTTCCGCCCTGCGCGTTGGCGTCCTTATCATCCTCCTGTCCGGCCTTGCGTTTTTTGCGCTGCGGCTGCTTGACCACCGCAAGGAAAAGCTCTGATATTACTGCAAAAGATACAGCTTTATGGATAAGATGCGAATCAATTGACGCGACGCCGCGCGGTTTCGGATGATAGGCCGCTTTTTAACGCCTAACCGAAAGCCCGCCATGACCGCCCAAGCCGCAACAGCCCCCGCCGAAACCGCCACGAAGAAAGCCCACGACACCGTCGTTATCCTCGATTTCGGATCGCAGGTAACGCAGCTCATCGCCCGGCGCATCCGCGAGATTGGCGTTTATTCGGTGCTGCTACCCTTTAATGCGCCAATGACGGAAATTTTAAAGCTGAACCCCAAGGCCATTATATTGTCAGGCGGCCCCGCTTCGGTGACGGAGGCAAATTCCCCCCGCGCGCATGCGGAAATTTTTACCCTCGGCCTGCCGGTCTTCGGCATCTGCTACGGCCTGCAAACGATGTGCGAGCAACTGGGCGGTAAAGTCTCGCCTTCCGCGAAACGCGAATTCGGGCGCGCGCACCTGACGGTCGAAGATTTCAAGAACCCGCTTTTCAACGGCATCTGGCAGAACGGCACGCAGCCGCAGGTCTGGATGAGCCACGGCGACAGCGTCTCCAAAATTCCCGACGGTTTCACGACCATCGGCAAAAGCGCCACCTGCCCCTATGCCGCGGTGGCAGATGAAAAACGCAAGCTCTACGGCGTGCAGTTCCACCCCGAGGTTGTGCATACGCCCGAAGGCAAGCAGATTATCTCCAACTTCGTCCTCAATATCGCCGGCTGCAAGCCCGACTGGACGATGGCGGCATTTAAAGACGAGATGATCGAAGCCATCCGCAAACAGGTCGGCAAGGAACGCGTTATTTGCGGCGTGTCCGGCGGGGTTGATTCAACCGTTGTCGCCGCGCTGCTGCATGCCGCGATTGGCGACCAGCTCACCTGCATTTTTGTCGATACCGGCCTCATGCGCCTCAATGAAGCCGAAGAAGTCGTCAGCCTGTTCCGCAACCACTTCAATATTCCGCTGGTGCATGAGCAGTCCGGCGAAATTTTCCTCTCCCGCCTCAAAGGCGTGACGGACCCGGAGCAAAAGCGCAAAATCATCGGCAAATCCTTCATCGACGTGTTCGAGGATGCGAAAAAGCGCGCGGGCGAAGCCCCCTTCCTCGCGCAAGGCACGCTCTACCCCGATGTAATCGAAAGCGTTTCCTTCTCCGGCGGCCCCACCGTCACCATCAAGTCGCACCACAACGTCGGCGGCCTGCCGGAAGACATGAAGTTCAAGCTGGTGGAGCCGCTTCGCGCCCTGTTCAAGGATGAAGTGCGGGCGCTGGGCGTCGAGCTGGGCATCCCCGAAAAATTCGTCATGCGCCACCCCTTCCCCGGCCCCGGCCTTGCCATCCGCATTCCCGGTGAAATCACGGAAGAGCGCCTCAACATTCTGCGCAAGGCAGACGCGATTTTCATCGAGGAACTGCACGCCAACAAGCTTTACACCGAAACCTGGCAGGCCTTTGCCGTGCTGCTGCCCGTGCGCACCGTCGGCGTGATGGGCGACGGCCGCACCTATGACCACGTGCTGGCGCTGCGCGCCGTCACCTCCATCGACGGCATGACCGCCGACTACGCCCCACTCCCCCATGACTTCCTCGGCCGCTGCGCCGTCCGCATCGTCAACGAGGTCAAAGGCATCAACCGCGTCGTCTACGACATCACCTCCAAACCGCCCGGAACGATTGAGTGGGAGTAAAAGAAGAAGCTCAAGCAAGTTATCTTAAACACGCGGGTTGCATCGTCGTCACCTGTGTGTTGGGAGTGACGTTTGGACTTCTCGTTTATAATTTGTTTTACGACACTATCGGGGATTTTGAATTAGCTTCCGTTTTCGTCCTAATCGCTGCACCAACTCTCTTGGTTTGCGCGCTTGTTATTCTGAAATTCATCAAAAGAAGTCTCGAGAAATTTACACTGCGTTGGTGCTTGGGCATTGTTGCGCTGCTAACAATTATTGACTTTTGGCTCAATAGATGGCGTTTAAGGCTGGACACAGCGCTCATCTGTTCAACGGTCACGTTTGCTGCAGTTTTTTATTATTATTCTGTCGATTGGCTTCTCAATCGGAGTAAAAAAGATTACGACATTGTTATTCAGGCTTTGAAGTTAGTATGCAGCATAATTCTGTGCACAGTTGTGTCTTTTGCAACATACGACAATATCGTGGCGAAGGAATTCTTAGCAGCATTGCCAAAAGAACTTAATATTTCTAAAGTTACATACAGAGATACGATGGAATGGGGATTTAAACCTTCCGGCGCAGAATCCGGTGTGATTTTATATGCACTCCCCGAAAGAACAATTGCCGCAATAAGAGCCAAAAAAACTGAATATCTCGAAAATACAAAATGGGCCGACAATACGTATTCGAGTACTTTAACATGGTACGAAACCCCGATATCCGTAAAGGGCCCTAAGCTTGATCTGCAGGTATCCAACCCCAACAAGGTTCCTGCCGAAAGTTATATTTATAGTTATTTTGGTGGATATTCGATCCAAGTAGACGAAAACGTAGAGAAAATTTTCACACAGGCTGTAACCCACCCTGGAAGTTTTTATGCCTATGGATTAGGCGGCATTATCCTGATTTCCCCCGATATTAAAACAGTCATCCACGTCTACCATTACTAAACACCCTCGCTTTAAGAAGATTTCGTCCGAAATGTTATGCGAGCAATCTTCTAATAAAAGCCATTCTTTGATTTATTTAGACTTTTTGCACTGCGTCATATATAAAGAATTGCAATCACGAGTCGCGTTTAACGCCCGTTCGCAAGGATGATTGCCATGAAAAAGACCGCCCCCCGCAAAAAAGCCGTTTCCATCAACCTGCATGACAAAATCCGCAAGACGGAAGGGTTGACGTTTGATGATGTGCTGCTGCTGCCGGGCGCATCTGAAATTCAGCCGCTGGAGGCAGATACCTCCACCCGCATCACCAAGACGATTTCATTGAACATCCCCCTCCTTTCCGCCGCGATGGATACGGTGACGGAAGCGGAAGCCGCCATTGCGCTCGCGCAGGCGGGCGGCATGGGCATCATTCACCGCAACATGGATGCGGAGGCGCAGGCCGAACAGGTGCGCCGCGTGAAGCGTTATGAATCGGGCATGGTGCTGAACCCCATTACCATCAACCCGGATGCGCCGCTTGCCGAAGCGCTTGAGCTGATGCAGCGTTACCGCATTTCCGGCGTGCCGGTCACGAAGGCGAACGGCAAGCTTGTCGGCATTCTCACCAACCGCGACGTGCGCTTTGCCGACAACAAAAAGCAGCCCATCCGCGAACTGATGACGTCGGAAAATCTCGTCAAGGTTTACAACACGGTTGATAAAGATAAGGCGAAGAAGCTGCTGCACAAGCACCGCATTGAAAAGCTGCTGGTGGTCGATAATGACGAGCGCTGCATTGGCCTTTTCACCGTGAAAGACATTGAAAAAGCGCAGTTGCACCCGACCGCCGCGAAAGACGAAGAAGGCCGCCTGCGCACCGGCGCCGCCATTGGCACGGGCGACGGCAACTTTGCCCGCGCCGAAGCGCTGATGGATGCGGATATCGACCTTATCGTCGTCGACACCGCGCACGGCCATTCCAAGCACGTGATCGACATGGTGAAGCGCCTGCGCCGCCACAACAACCGCGTGCAGATCATCGCCGGCAATATCGCAACCGGCGATGCCGCAAAGGCGCTGATTGACGCGGGCGTTGACGGGCTTAAAGTCGGCATCGGCCCCGGGTCCATCTGCACCACGCGCGTGGTGGCGGGTGTGGGCGTGCCGCAGCTGACCGCCGTCATGGATGTTGCCACCGTCGCCATGCGCCACGATGTGCCGGTGATTGCGGACGGCGGCATTAAATCATCCGGCGACCTTGCCAAAGCGATTGCGGCGGGCGCGGATTGCGTGATGATGGGCGGCATTTTCGCAGGCACGGATGAAGCACCCGGTGAAGTCATTCTTTACCAGGGCCGCTCCTATAAATCATACCGCGGCATGGGTTCTGTCGGCGCGATGGTGCGCGGTTCCGCCGACCGCTATTCGCAAGGCAGCGTCAAGGAATCGCAAAAGCTGGTGCCGGAAGGCGTTGAAGGCCGCGTGCCGAGCAAAGGCCCCATCGCCAACGTCATTCACCAGATGGTCGGCGGCCTGCGTGCTTCCATGGGTTACACCGGCGCCAAAACCATTCCGGAGATGAAGGAAAAGGCGCAGTTCATCCGCATGACGGGCGCGGGCTACCGCGAAAGCCACGTGCATGACGTGACGATTACGAAAGAAGCGCCGAACTACCGTGCAGATTAAGGCGGGCAGATTAAAGGCGCGTGTTTAACCGCTCTAATCATTCAATAAATTACAGGACAAATTTAGTCCTGAATTATTGGTTGACTTCGGCTGGAATCGACTGCTATACAATCGCTTAGTTATCGGGGAGTAGCCTCCACATTCCATCCCCGTGGAGCAGGGTCAACATACTTGCAGTTCGCTGCATGGTCCTGCTGGCGGATTTTCCGTTTGGCGAGACTGATACAATCCACAAGGGCCGTTCACTCGGCAGGCCCTTGAGCTTGGATTGTGTCGTCTCTTTCGCCGGGCGGAGTTTTTAAACAAAATGACCGTCAATCTTCTCGCAACAGCCGTGCTGGCCTTCAGCATGTCGACAGATGCTTTTGCCGTTTCCATCGGCAAGGGCGCAGCCCTGCACAAGCCGCGCTTTTCGGAAGCGCTTCGCACCGGCGCCATTTTTGGCAGCATTGAAGCCGCAACACCGCTCATTGGCTGGGCCATTGGCATTGCCGCCAGCAGCTATGTTGCCGCCATTGACCACTGGATCGCTTTTATCGTCCTCGGCCTTATCGGCGCGAAGATGATTTATGAAGGCGTGCAGAAAACCGAAGACGATGAAAAGCCCCAGCGCCACGGCCTGGGACAGCTTGTCCTCACCGCCTTTGCCACCAGCATTGATTCAATGGCGGTGGGCGTGACCATTTCCATCCTCGGGTCGGAAATCGGCCTTACCGCTGCCGCCATCGGCCTTGCGACGTTCCTCATGGTGACGATTGGGATGATGATGGGGCAATACGTGGGCGCGCGCTTCGGCAAAATCGCCGAGCTGTGCGGCGGCGCGATGCTGATCTTCCTTGGCACGCAAACCCTGGTTGAACACCTGGGCCTGCTGCACTAAATCAACAGCTGAAATCGAGCGTTTTGGTTTTTACAACCGCGTTGCCCACGCCGTTCGCGGCGGCATGGCCAATAACCCAGAAGGGCTGGTTCAAGGCCGAAAGTTTCGCCTTCAGCGCATCCGGCTGCGAAGTTGCAAAAACAAAGCCGATGCCCATGTTGAAGGTTTCATGCAGTTCGCGCCCTTCCATGCCGGAGCGCTTTACCATTTCGCCAAAAATCGCGGGGGTTTCATCAAGACCCGGCAGGTAATCCAGCCTGAAGTCAAAACCCATGTTGATTCGCGGAATATTGCCAAGCCCGCCGCCCGTAATATGCGCCATACCGTTCACAAGCGGCAGCACCTCGCGCACCACGCTCCAGTAAATGCGCGTGGGGGTGAGCGCTGTTTTCAGCAAGTCCGTTTCGCTGTCTTTAATCAGCTTGCGCACCAGCGAATAGCCGTTGGAGTGAATGCCGGATGACGGCAGGGCAATCAACGTATCGCCGTCTTTCAGCCGGCTGCCATCCACCAGCGCTTTCGTTTCAACTTCGCCGACGCAGAAACCGGCAAGGTCATATTCACCAACACCGTACAGCCCCGGCATTTCCGCCGTTTCGCCGCCAATCAGCGCGGCTTCGGATTGCTTGCAGCCCTCCACCACGCCGGTAATAATTTCTTCCGCCACGTGCAGCTCCAGCTTGCCGGTCGCAAGGTAATCCAGGAAGAACATGGGCTTTGCACCGGTGCAGATCACATCGTTCACGCACATGGCAACAAGGTCGATGCCGATGGTGTCATGCTTGCCCAGCATCTGCGCAATTTTTACCTTGGTGCCGACGCCGTCGGTGCCTGCGGCCAGCAAACGGTCCGCGCCCATTTTATAAAGCGCCGCAAAGCCGCCCACGCCCGACATAACGCGGTCGTTATAGGTGCTTTGCACGCGCTTTTTAATGCGCTCTACAAATTCATCCCCGCGTTCAATATCAACACCGGCGTCTTTGTAGGTGATTTTTTGCTGGCTGCTCATGGCGGGGTTCCTTAATGGCGGAAGTGGCGGCGACCCGTAAAGGTCATGGCAATGCCGTTTTCGTTGCAGGCGGAAATGACATCCTTGTCCTTCACGCTGCCGCCCGGCTGCACGATGTAACGCACGCCCGCCGCCGCCGCGATGCCGATGTTATCGGGGAACGGGAAGAAGGCATCAGAAACAAGCACGGCCTGCCCCAAATCTTTATGCCCGTTTTCATGCGCCTTTTCGACCGCCTGCTTCATGCTGACAAGGCGGTTGGGGTTACCCATGCCCGCGCCAATCATGCTAAGCCCCCTCGCGCCCTGCAGGAACAAGCCAATCGCGTTGCTTTTGAGGTGTTTGCAGGCCATCACGCCAAAACGCGCCAGGATTGCTTTTTCGGTCGGGAAGCCGTTGCCGGTCATGGGTTTGAAGTCGGCGTCAGCCCCTTCATCTTCCTGCTGCACCAGCCAGCCGCCGGAAACGGAGCGCACCACGTGCGATTTTTCCGTGCCCTTATACGTCGGCAGCGCCAGCAGGCGCAGGTTAGGCTTTGCCGCAAAAACCTTCAACGCATCCGCGCTGAAGGACGGCGCGACGATGACCTCGACAAAGCGGTTCGACAGCCAATTTGCAATATCCGCGCCGACTTCCATGTTGAACGCAAGAATGCCGCCAAAGCTGCTGATGGGGTCGCCCGCCCAGGCTTCCTCAAGCGCTTCCAGCGGCGTTTTGGCAAGCGCCATACCGCAGGGGCTGAGGTGCTTGATGATGGAAACAGCCGCCGGGTATTCCGCAACGCCAAGCCCCGCAACATCGCCGCAGCTGCGCCATGCGGCATCTGCATCCAGCAGGTTGTTGTAGGAAAGTTCCTTGCCCTGCACCGGCACTGCACCGGCAAGACCCGCATTGAAGGGATCTGCATGCAGCCACGATTTCTGGTGCGGGTTTTCGCCGTAGCGCAAGGGCCTGCCCGTGCGTGCGGGAATAACGATAGTACGCTGTTCCTCGCCCATCTTTTCTTCCATCTTGGCGGTAATAAGGCCATCGTATTCCGACGTATGGCGGAAGGCCTCAAGCGCCAGCTTCGCGCGCGTCTCGGCGCGCACTGCGCCGCCGGTTTCATTCAGGTCGCGAATGACCATGCCGTATTGCGCGGGGTTGGTGATGACAGCGACGCTTTCATAATTTTTTGCCGCCGCGCGGATCATGGTGGGGCCGCCAACGTCGATATTCTCGATAATTTCCGCCCAGTCGTCCGTCTTTTTGGCGACGGCCTCGAAGGGATACAGGTTGCAAATTACAAGGTCAATGGGCTGGATGTTCAGCGCCGCCGCCTGCTTGATATCTTCCGCATGGTTGCGGCGGAACAGCAAGGCGCTTGAAATCTGGAAGCTCAAGGTCTTCATGCGGCCGCCGAAGGCTTCGGGGTTGCCCGTGACTTTTTCAACGGGCGTGTAGGGAATGCCGGCGCCTTCCAAAAACTTGCCCGTACCGCCGGATGAAATAATTTCCACCCCGCGGGCATGCAGTTTTGCCGCGATGTCTTCAAGACCTGCCTTGTCGCTCACGCTAATCAGCGCGCGCTTAACCGAAACGTCGTTCATTGCTGTTTTCCTCACCCTTCATGATACGGAGCATATTTTTGAAAATAAGCGCGCCGTCACCGCGCGTTCCCGCCGCTTCAGCCGACGGTGTTTTAAAAGTTTCGCCAAACATAAATGCCTCGGGGTGCGGCATCAGCCCCAGCACCGCGCCGGACGGGTCGGTCAGCGCGGCAATGCGCCCGTATGACCCGTTGACGTCTTCGGTATAGGTGAGCGGAATAAGCCCGCGCTGCTGCAAATCGCTGTAGTGCGCTTCTTCCGTGCCCTTGGCAAAGGCAATACGCCCTTCCCCGTGGCGGATGGGCAGGTCGAGTGTGGCTTTGTCCAGACCCTGCGTCCACTGGCAAACGCTTTGCTTGTTTACGTTTAAACTCACCCAGCGGTTAATAAAGCTGCCCTGCTCGTTTGCGGCAAGCGCCAGGATACGCTCCTTAGCATCAGGATACGGCAGCAGGCCCAGCTTCACCAGCACCTGAAAGCCGTTGCAAATGCCAATGACCGGCTTTTTAGCCGCCACCATTTTGAAAAAGCTGTCGCCCAGCTTGTGGCGGATTTTCAGCGCAAGAATCTGCCCGCTGCCCAGTTCATCCCCGAAGGAAAAACCGCCGGGAATGGCAAAACCATCTGCCGTTTTCAAGCTCTCGGGCGCGGCCAGCAGGTCGTTCACGTGGATGATTTTAGTTTCAGCGCCGCTGAAATTCAGGGCAAATGCGGTTTCACGCTCGCAATTAATGCCATCACCCGACAAAACGATAAAAAGCGGCTTCTTCATGGCTTAAAACCCTTTCTTCCAGGCGGTGACCAGCGTTTGCAAATCCACGCTTTCGCCGGCAACCTGCAGTGTCGTATCCGCCGTTACGGTGCCAATTTTGGCAACCGCGCCGCCTTCAAATGCTTTTTCAAACGCTGCCACGCTTTGCGGGGATACGCTAACCACAATACGGCCCGCCCCTTCGCTGAACAGTACGGCAGCATCTGCCGCAACATCCAGCTGCGCGCCCGACCGGCCCGCAATCATGCTTTCGGCTACAGCCACCAACAGGCCACCTTCCGAAATGTCGTGGGCGGAGGAAATCAATTTCGCATTCAGCGCGGCGTGGAACTGGCGGTAGCGTTGCAGGTTCGCAGCAACATCCAGCGGCGCAGCGGCTTTCGCCTCGCCCTCGAACGCCGCTTCGTATTCAGTTGCCGCAAGGCCGCCAGCGCCAATGCCGCCCAGTACATAAATGTAATCACCCGCCGCGCGGAAGCCGCTGGAAACGCCACTGCCCATTTGCGTGCGGGCCATGGCGGTGACCATCAGCGTTGGCAGGCAGCTGACGGCAACATCCTGCCCGCGCCCGTCTTTGCCGCGGTAGTCGTTTTTCATGCTGTCCTTGCCGCTCACCAGCGGCGCGCCGTAACCAAGGCAAATATCGTAAAGCCCCTGGCAGGTACGCACCAGCTGGCCCAGCTTGTAGGCACCTTCGGGGTTTTTCGCGCTCGCGACCGGGTCGGGCCAGCAGAAGTTATCCAGCAGGCAAAGCATATCCGGGTTGCCGCCAGCAACGACAACGTTACGCACAGCTTCATCCACCGCGTATTGCGCCATTATATACGGGTCTTGCAGCGACAGGCGCGGCGCCATGCCGCAACCGATGGCAACGCCGGCATCTTCACTGCCGCCATGCGGCTTCAGCCAGATCACGCCCGCGTCCGACGGGCCATCCGCCGCAGCGCCGCTAAAAGGCTTCAGGTGGGTGGCCGCCTGCACTTCATGGTCATAGGCGCGCACCCATTTTTCCTTCGAGGTAATGTTGGGGCGTTGCAGCAGCAGGACCAAGGCGTCCGTCACGCGCGCGGGCGGCGGCAGGCGTTTGTCATTCAAGGCGGTGGTGGCAGACCAGTTCACCCGCGCCTTCGGCCCCTGCCATTCGGCAGCCAGCTTCATTTGCGGCAGCGATTCATGCAGGAAATGCAGCGGCAAGGCGCCGGTGAGCGTGCCGTTGTAATAAACCGTCAAAAGGCCGCTGTCATCAAACGCGCCAATGTCGCTGGCGGAAACAGAGCGGCGCGCGGCGAGCGCCGCGAAGGCTTCGGCCTGTGCGGGCGGCACAGCCACGGTCATACGTTCCTGGCTTTCGCTCACCATCAGCTCCCACGGTGACAGGCCGGGGTATTTGACGGGGCATTTGGCAAGGTCAAGATTTGCGCCGTTCGACATTTGCGCCATTTCACCCACGCTGGAGCTAAGCCCGCCTGCGCCATTATCCGTCAGCGCGCTGAAAAGGCCAAGGTCGCGGGCTTCCAGCAAAAAATCCATCATCCGTTTTTGCGTCAGCGGGTCGCCAATCTGCACGGCTGTCGCGGGCGCGTTATCATCCAGCTCGAGCGAGCTGAAGGTTGCGCCGTGAATGCCATCCGCGCCAATCGCACCGCCGACCATAAAAATACGGTCGCCGACGGAAAGTTTTTTCTCCGCCGAAGACCTGCCGCTGGGCAGCAACGGCGGCATAACACCGACGGTGCCGACAAAAACCAGCGGCTTGCCGGCATAATCACGGTCAAAAAAGAATGCGCCGTTAACGGTGGGAATGCCACTTTTGTTGCCGCCATCCTCAACGCCTTTATGCACCCCCTCCAGAATACGGCGCGGCGGCTTGGGGCCGGCCGGCAGCTGGTCCGCGGGGCCAAGGCTGGGCGGAGCAAAGCAGAACACATCGGTATTCGCAATGGGCCGCGCACCAAGGCCGCAGCCCAGAATGTCGCGGTTCACGCCCAGAATGCCGGTGAGCGCGCCGCCGTACGGGTCAAGCGCAGAGGGGCTGTTGTGCGTTTCGACCTTAATGCACAAATCAACTTTATTATCAAACCGCACAATGCCCGCATTGTCGCTGAAGACGGAAATAAGCCAGTCGATGCCGCGGGCTTTTTCAACGTCTTTGGTTGCGCGCTTGATGAAGGATTTATAAAGGCTGTTGATGGTGGCAGCTTCGCCCTGCGGGCCTTTATAGGCAATTTCGGCGGAGAAAATTTTGTGTTTGCAATGCTCGCTCCAGGTCTGGGCGAAAACCTCAAGCTCGACATCCGTCGGCTGCGCGGGCAGGCCCTGCGCCTTGCGGGCGGCGATGACACCGGGCGCGTCGTAATAGCTGCGGATGTGCTTGATTTCTTCCAGCGTCAGGGCAAGAAAGCGGTCTTTGCTGAGCTTTTCAAGCGCGGCATCATCCAGCGCCAGCGACACGGGTTCCGCCAGCGGCGGGTGGGCGAAGACGGGCTTTGGCAGCTTCACGCCGTCGAACCGCAGCAGCGTTGAAAATTCGGCAAAGTTCCAGACATCCACCTTCTGGATAAGCTCGTTCGCCAGCAGGTCGCGGGAAATTTTACGCGCGTCTTCCGCCGCAATATCGCCGAACAGGAAGTAAAGACTGCCACTGGCAACCTGCGCTTCCATGCCGGCAAGCGTCAGCGCTTCCTCCGCGGCGCGGGCCGGGTTATCCGTCACGCCGGGGCGATAGGATACTTCGACAACGAAGGCGGGGGTGCGGCCGCCAAAATCATAGGCTGTGCCGGCGGTATAGGCTTTTTGCAAAATTGGGTCGGCAAAAACGGCGGAGATTTTTGCGGGCGTATCATTCGCGGCGGTAGCGGGCGCGACTTTGTAGACTTTAATTTCCTCCAGCCCCTGCAGCTTTACGCCAAGGTATTCTCGCGCGGCGGAAGCCCATTTTTCAAGGCGGCGGTCGGGGATGGTGGAGAGAACTTCAATTCTTAAAGCCGGCCCTAAAGCTGCGCCCATTTTTTCGCCTCCTCTGTACCGCCGAGGCGGATTTCTTTTTTGCCGCCCGCAACCGCGTTGACAGCCCAGGTACCGGCGGCAAGGTGGTTCAGGAACGTGCGGTATATATCGTATTCATGCGCAAGGCCGCGCGCGCGGAAAGCATCCAGCGTGTCGGCGGGCAGGCGGTCAAAGGCGCGCTGCAAAATAACGGGTCCGGTATCCACGCCATCATCCACAAAATGCAGCGTCACGCCGGAGGTGGCGACATTTGCCTTGAAAGCATCGCCATAACCATCCTTACCCGGGAAAGCCGGCAGCATGGAGGGATGTATATTGACGACGCGGTTAAGCCCCAGCACCGCATCGTAAAACCCGGCCAGAAAATTTGCGGACAGAATGCGCATATAGCCGGCAAGAAACAGCCAGTCAGCACCCCGCTGCTTCAGCGTGGCAAAAAGCTCTGCTTCATGCGCGTCTTTCGTCATGCCCGAGGCGCGCGGCACAACGATGCAGTCAATGCCTGCCGCGGCTGCCCGCTGGATAACCCCAGCTTGCGGCTGGTCGGTAATTATAAGGGCGATGGTGACGTTTGGGAGGAGCGCGCAGTGGCGCATGATATTTTCGGCGTTCGAGCCGCTGCCGGAAGCCAGTATCGCGGCGCGGATGGGCGGGTTAGCGGCCAATGTCGCGTCTCCAGTGGGCACCCTTGAAGCGGATGCGGCCGATAGTATCGTAGGCCTTTTGGCGCGCGGCATCTATGGTGTCGCCAAGCGCGGTGATGCCGAGGACGCGGCCGCCCGCATTCGTCCAGCCGTCCGCGCTTTTCTTTGCCCCCATGATGAAAAGAAAGCCGTTGTCGTTGCCGCCCTGTTGCAGCAGGGCTTCGGGCAAATCAATGCCCTGCCCCAGCGTCATGCCGGTACCTAGCGTTTCCGGATAGCCTTCGGAGGCCATGACGACATGCACGGCCGCCGTGTTTTTTAAATGCACGGGCGCCGCCAGCGCCAGCGTGCCGGTAGCTGCCTGCAGGAACAACGGTAAAACATCGGCCTCCAGCAACGGCATCAAAATTTGCGTTTCTGGGTCGCCGAAGCGGGTATTGAATTCGATAACATTTACGTCTTCGCCGTCAATCATCAACCCCGCGAACAGCACGCCGCGAAAGGGTTGCCCGCGTTTTTTCATGCCATCAACGACGGCGCGGAAGATATGATCCTGCACGAACTGGCGGGCGGCGGGCGACGGCCAGTCCTGCGGCGCGTAGCCGCCCATGCCGCCGGTATTCGGGCCCTCATCACCATCGCGCACGCGTTTGTAATCGCAGACAAAGCCGAGGGTGACAAAGGTTTCACCATCGCATAGCGCAAAGGCGGAAACTTCCTTGCCCTTCAGCTTTTTTTCCAGCAACAGACGGCTGCTTTTAACGCTGCAGTCGGGGTTGACCATGAAGTCATAGGCCGTACGCTCCGCTTCCGCGCGGTCATGCGTGACCACCACCCCCTTGCCTGCGGCAAGGCCATCCGCCTTGATGACGACGCCCTCGCCGTCCACGTTCCAGCCTTTCAAGGCCTCAAGCGCGGCGGCATGACTGTCGCACACGGCATAGCCGGCGGTGGGAATGCCGACGGACGTCATGAATTCCTTGGCGAAAATTTTCGAGCTTTCCAGTTGCGCTGCGGCCCGGCGGGGGCCCATAACAGGTATCTGGCGGGCTTCCAGTGCGTCGACCACGCCGGCATCCAGCGGTTTTTCGGGGCCGATGACGACGAGGCCCGCGCCGGTTTTTTCAATGGCTGCCAGCACCGTATTAGTATCGGCAGGGTCACCCGCAAGGCAGGTGACTTTTGCAAGCGCGGCCATGCCGTCATTCCCCGGCATGGCATAGACATTGTCAAGCGATGCTGATTGCGCCATTTTCCAGGCAAGCGCGTGTTCCCGTCCGCCGGCGCCGAGAAGCAATACCGTGCGGACGTTGGACATTACGCGACTTCCTGCTTTTTCGCCTGCACCTGCTTGACGACATCATCAAGGCTCCAGGCATCCGCAAAGACACGGCCGCCGCAGAACTTTTCAGACAGCGCCGTGGCAATGCCTTTATAAATCATCTCGACACGCTGCTTCACCGCAGGGGCCAGCAGCGGCGGCACGGACTTCAATTCATCGGTGCAGATTTTCTTCCAGTCTTTTTCGCCGCGTTCTTTTGCCAGCGCCTTGCCGGTTTCAATGGCGGCGTACCAGCTGGTGGGACGGTAGAAGCCGCGCAGGGCTTCCTTGGAAAGGTGCTGGCCATCCTTAATCAGGCGCAGTTCATCGGGGCCGATGGAATCCACCAGCATGAAGTCGCGCATGCCGTCGGCCTGGCGTTTGCCAAAGGCAAATTCAAGCTTGCCATCCCACAGCTCAATGCCGATTTCGGCAAAGCAGTCTTTCAGGCGCAGGGAGACAAGGCGGGAGATTTGCTGAAGCGCGGTGAATTCATCATCGTTCAGCGATGCGATGCCTTGCGCATCCGCGTAGCTGAGGTAACGGTCCGACGTTTCAAGCTTGGTCGAAAATTCGACAACCGGCACCGTAAACGTGTCGCCGGCTTTGGGCGCTTTATCAAGGCCGATGGCCTTGCAATAAGCGGCATCCCCCGTGCGCTGCAGAAGGGACGAGCCTTCCGGCACGCCGAAGCGGAAGATGACTTCAAGCGGCACCAGCGCGTTTTCAGGCTGCGCCTTGTAGGGCGTGTAATCCCACAGCAGCTTGCCGTCTACGACGCTGCTTTCGGGGTTCAAGACCGTAACCGGCTGCACGGCAAGGCAGCGCGTGGGGGAAATGTATTCACGCTCCAGCGGAATTTGCTTGCTGTCATGGTCGACAAGGCCAAGCGCGTGATGCGACAGGCCCTTGGCGCGCAGGCGCACGAGGGCGGCGTCATTTTTCACGTTGTCCGGCGCCTGCCAGTTTTGCCAGGTTTCGGGCTTGCCGAGGTAATCGAAAAAGAACCAGCCCATGAAGGCGAGCGATGCGCCTTTATCCGTCAGCATATCGGGCATCTGGCCCCAGTCGAAAATGGAATAGCGGTCGGAGAATTCAAAAATGTAGGGCGCTTTGTCTTTTTCGCCGCGCACGTTTTTGACAGAACCTTCGTAAATAATTTCCGGCAGCATCAGGCAGCCCTTTCTTTTGCAATTTTGGCGGCGCCATTCAGGCGCAGCGCGGAATGAACGGCATTGCGGGTATTGTTGGCTCCCACCCAAAGGCCGCCCTTGTTGGCCCAGGCCAGCAGCGTGAGGTAGGTTTCAGGCTTTTGCACGTTGGCCTTCTCAACGAAGGGCACGTGCAGGCAAAACGCATCGGCGCGGATATGGCTTTCATCCGCCACCATCCGCACGTTGAAAGCATCCGGACTTTCGGAACCCGACAGCGTCACTTCCCCGCCTTTGTCAGCTGCGGCAAGGCGGGCTTTTTCAACGTCGGCCAGCAGCTCCGGGTGTTTCAGCAGCGCTTCGCTGCGCGCGACGAAGTTGATTTTCGCGAAGTTGACTTTGGATTCCTTGTATTGCTTCAGGAACTGCACGATGGGCGCGGTGCTGGCGGGCCCTGCGGTAATCACCGGCACGCCCGGCGGCATTTGCGCGATGGAGCCGAGGGAATCAAGTCCGCCGAACTGGTTGGGCACCGGCACGCCGAAGACCGGCAGGTTGGTCATGGCGGCAACAACGCCGGGCAGCGCGGCGGCAAGGCCAGCGCCCGCGATATAGGCATGCCCCTGCCATTCCGCCATACGGCTTTGCAGCTTTTCAAGATCGCGGTGGGCGGAAATGACTTCGCTTGTAACGTCGAAATCTTTTTTCAACGCGTCGGCGAGCGGGCCTTGCACGTTGTCGTCAGATTTACTGCCGAAGACCACAAAAACTTTCATTCGTACCGTCTCCTTAAAAAGAAATGTTAGCTGGCGGCTCGCGCTTTTTTACGTTCGCGGGAATAAAGCTCCCCTTCCGCAACCGCGGTCGGGTATTTTTTGTCGACGCAGGCCATGCACAGCTTCTGGATGCCGATGGCGGCGCGCATATCTTCTTCGTCAAGATAAATGACTTTTTTGACGCCGATGAATTCGGCCAGCTGTTCCGCCGTTTTGTCATGCGCCAGCAAATCCGCGCTGTCGGGGAAGTCGATGCCGTAGAAACACGGGTGCCGAATGGGCGGGCAGGTGATGCCGAGCGTCACTTCCTTCGCGCCGTATTTTTTCAGCAGCGACACGATGCGCTTGGAGGTGGTGCCGCGCACAATGCTGTCATCCACGAGGAAGATGCTTTTGCCTTCGATTTCGCCGACGATGGGCGAAAGCTTCAATTCAACCGCGTGGTCGCGCTTGTCCTGGTTGCTCAAAATAAAGCTGCGGGCGACGTAGCGGTTTTTAATGAGGCCTTCGCGGTACGGCAATTTCAAACTATCCGCGACGGAAATGGCGGCGGTGCGGCTGGTATCCGGCACGGGCATGACCACATCGGGGCAAATTTCGGCGGCTTCAATGGCGGCGCGGGCCTTCATGCCAAGGCGCTCGCCGAACTTCAGGCGCACGCCGTAAACGGGGTGGTGGTCAATCGCGCTTTCCGCGCCGGAAAAGTACACCCATTCAAAGAAGCACTGCGCGCGCTCCGGGTCTTTGCGTACAATCGCGCTTTGGAAGTTGCCTTTGGTATCAATGTATATGACTTCGCCGGGCTCAACATCGCGCAGGTATTTGTAGCCAAGGTAGGTCATGGCAATGGTTTCGGATGCCAAAATCCAGACCTTGGTGCCGTCTTCGTTTTCGCGCACGCCCAGCGCAAGCGGGCGGATGCCCTTTGGGTCCCGGAAGGCGACAAGCCCCTGCCCTGCCATCAGCCCCAGTACGGCATAGCCGCCGATGACGGTATCGAACATCTGCCCTGCGGCCTGCTTGATATTTTCAAAGCTGAAGGTGCTTTCGGTCGGCATGGGCTGACCGTTCATAAGGAAGTGACCGAAGTAATGGATCAGCACTTCAAGATCGTTGCCGGTCAGCAGCTGGCGGCGGAAATCATCCGACAGCTGGTTCTTCAGGCTATAATAATTGAGTGTATTGCCGTTGTGGACCATGCCGAGGCCGAAGGGGATTCCCTCCACCATCGGCTGGATGTCGCGCTTGCCGTCGCTGCCGGCAGTGGCGTAGCGCGTATGGCCGATCGCCATGTAACCATTGAGCTTTTCGATTTTTTGCTGGCTGAAGACATTGGCAACAAGGCCAAGGTCTTTTTCCATAGCGAACATGCGGCTGACATTGTCGTAGGAAAGAATGCCGGCGGCGTCCTGCCCGCGGTGCTGGAGCGCCAGAAGACCGCGATAGGCATCATATGCCGCGGCGCAGGACACTCCTCGACCGCCGATTTCTTCAGGGCCGATGATGCCAATAACGCCGCACATTTCAGAGACACCTGCTTACAGGGAAGGAAAGATTGGTAGACGGACTATATAGGGATTCGGATGCGGAATGCCAAGCTTTTCATGGAAAAATGATGCACTGCATTATGACTTTTCCGAAAGTTGTTGCATAACGCGGCGCGGCGCAATTTACGGCAAACATGCGCCCGCCCGACTGAATGTAAAGTTGAATGTAAATACGGGCACTGGCGCGCCCGCACCGGCGTGCTAAGCTGCGTTTCAAGATTTAAAATCAACCCCTTGCGAAGGAAACGCCATGTCTGTCACCAATGACGCGCGCATCAACAACATTATCGAGCGCGCCAAGAACATCATTTTGAAACCCGCCGCCGAATGGGACAAAATTGCCGGTGAAGCCGCCAGCATCAAGGGGCTATACCTGAACTACGCCATTATCCTCGCCGCTATTCCCGCAGTGTGCAGCTTTGTCGGCATGGTTCTTTTCCTGCATGCGCATCTGGTCGGCGCGCTGGGCGCTGCGATCACGACCTATGTGATGAGCCTTGCCGCCGTCGGCGTTCTCGGCTTTGTCGTCAGCCAGCTGGCGCCGAAACTACAGGGTGACGGCAACCAGGAGCAGGCTTTTAAACTGGCAATTTATTCGTCCACTCCCGGCTGGATTGCGGGCGTGCTGTGGATTCTGCCGTCGCTTGGCGGGCTTGCAGGCCTTGGCGCACTGTACGGCCTGTACCTGTTCTATATCGGCGTGCCGAAACTGGCAAAAGTGCCGCAAAGCAACGCTGTCATCATGACCGTGGTGGCGCTGGTTGTGACCGCCGTCGTTATGGCTGTGGGCATGGCACTCGCCCGCTAGACTTCAAACAACTTAACCGCTTTAAAACGGCCGCATCACATTCCGGGTGCGGCCGTTTTTTAATAGATAGCGCATTATTCACAGCAACAGGCATCACCAACAGGCATCTCATGGGCAGCAGCATCGACGTCGACTTCATAAAGATAGCGCTTCGCGCCAAAAACATCATTTCTCGCCCAAGGCGTGAGTGGGAAGAAATTGCGGCAGAGCAAACGACCGTCAAAAAGCTTTATTTTGAATATTTCATCCCTCTGCTTTTCGTCATTAACGCGGCAGCCGCCGCCTTGCAAATAGTGACACAGAAAAACCATGCACGCGTCGGTGATTGGGTCATCTCGGTAATTCTTTACACGTTAACGGGCGTGATGTTGGTTGCCATTTCAAGCGGCATTACAGCACTTTTTACCCCGAAAAGGGATGACGGACTGGAAACAGTACAGCGATACAAGCTTATTATCTACGCGTCCACGCCCTACTACCTGTCAAAAGCATTCATGCCCGTATTATCTGGCCTAGCCGACCGTTTTTTGTTCGACCGTCATTCCGCTTTCCGGCCTTACGTCGAACACATCGGCACCCCCCTCTACTTCCTCATTTTAGGCATGCCTGTAATCTTCACGCTTTACGCAGTATATCTAATCTACCTCGGTGTGCCGCGCGTAACGGGAGGAAGTGCGACCAGGATTGCCCTTTTTGTGCCCGCCGCCGCACTCATCATTAGCCTCGCCTTCGCCCTATTCATGATGGCGGCGGCGATGAGCGGCCCTTAGCAATAAGCCATTTATTGCATCACATTCCGGGTGCGGCCGTTTTCTTGCGCGCGGTTTTGCCGTTGTTGTTGCTGACATTGGCGGCCTGCTGCTTGCGGTATTCCGCCGCCGCCTGGAAGATGCCGGACATTTTGGTGGGCGCGGCGAAAGCGGCAAAGCCGTTTTGCTGGATATAGTTATACAGCGTGCCGACCTTCATTTTGCGCCCGTCATTCGCCGCAGGCGTCCACATTTTCGCCACGATGCCGTTTGCAAATTCTTCATCCAGCAACGTGCGGGAGAGCATGGACTTCAGCGTCTGCCCGCCGGTGAGCTTTTCAAACGACGACCCATCGCGCGCTGCCATCTGGTCGAGCGCGAAAACCGCCAGCTGCGCCAGTTCCGGCTTGTGGAAGGAGCCGATGTTGGGCGTGCGCAAGCTTGACTGATGGTCGATGTTCTTGCCATACGTCGCGGCAATGGGGCTGCCATGCACCTTGAACTGCGCATGCGCCCATTTTTCGTAGGAGAGGCGAATGCGGTCATGCAGCGTTTCAATGCTGTCACCCGCGAAGGCCGGGTGCTGCTGGCATTTCTGGAAGACTTCGATGGCGTTGTTCTTGCGCTCATCCTGCGCCGACGGGCGGTCGTAGAGCATGAAGTGCGAAATAACATCCATCTGCGTGAAGGTGCGGCCCAGCTGGTCTTCATCGAACTGCGTGACCTTGCCGTCTTTCGACTTCGGCTGCAATTCGGCGGAGGGGCGGTTTTTCAGCGCCCAGTAAAGGCCCGTCACGGGCGCTACGCCCTCAAGCCCCACATCATGCAACAGCTGCATGTGGTCAAGCTGGCGCTGCTTGTTTTTATGCGCGTTGCCGGAAATCATGCCGCCATGCAAATCACCGCCCCAGGTCGCATACGAATTGCGCCCTTCATCAAGGTTGGGGTTTGAAATGGCGATTTTATTCTCGACGTTCGAGAACAGCATGATAAGAACCTGGCGGAGGCGCGCCTGAATATTTTCATACGCAATCGAATGTTCGTCTTTCGCGGTCGACAGCACATCGTAAGCCACTTCTTCGAACGTGCTTTTCAGCACATGCACGCGGCGGTCGAGTTCTTCGGGGCTGGTTTCTTCCTTGCGCAGGCGCAGCACGCCCGCGATTTCGCGGCGGATTTCAGCATCGCGCTCATCCGAAATCTGCCCGGGGTTCACGCCCGCAAAAATTTCGGCATAGACCTCAACCAGCCGCTGCACGTTGCGGTACTGGAACTTGCCGCCGATGCCTTTGAACGGCTTGCCGTTCGCATCCACGCCGCCTTCGACGAGCGTTTTCGCGGCCCGCAGCGTATCTTCCGAGCTGTTGTCGGTGCCCATGTACACGCAGGTCAGGATATTATCCATTACGACATCGCGCGCGGCATCCACCCCGCCGGTCTTGTAGGCGGCGAGGACGTCCTTTTTGTACTTCAGGTGGCTCATGCTGTCCATGAAGCCTTCAACGCCCAGCTCATGAATGCCGAGGTCGACCATGAGTCGCACCTTGGCGGCGTTGTAGCTGGAATCCGCACCGCCGGAAAGCGCCTGCGTCACGCCCTGAATTTTATTCTTGCGCATATAATCGAACAGCCAGAGCAGCTCGTTGCGCATTTCCTCTTCCATCTCGCGGTTCGGGGATTTTTCCCAGGCCGCCGGGCCGTCCTGCTGCGGGGCACTGTGCTGCACGGCGAAATCATGCGGGATGACCGCATGGGGCGCGTGGCCTTTGTCGCGCGGCGGCGTCACCATAACAGTCTGGCTGGTATAGGCGAAATCGGCAAAGCTGGCGCGCACGCCTTCCGAAATAATCTCGCCCTTCTGCGCCATGATGCGGCTGCCGAACTGCGCGAAGGTGGAACCGGAGCTGCCCAAGCCATCCGTATGCACCAGCACGTCGCAATGGCGCGTCGCAAGGCGGCTGAGTTCATAGTGCTTGTCAATTTTATTTGCGACGGGCGGGCTGGCGTTGGGGTTGAGCGCGACGGTGAGATCAAAGCGCTGCGCTTTTTGCGCCAGCGGGTTGTCGCGGTCGTAATCGCGGTTGTCGGCAGAACCGTCATAGCGGGAACCAACCCAATATTCCTCGCAAATAATATGCGTGAGGTTGGCGGTTTTTCCGCCCGCGCCAATCTGCACCACGGGGCTGCCGAAGGGGATGACCTTGGCGGGCACTTCCGTGCCGTCGGCATAAGACATCGCCGGCAGCTCGATCATGATGGTGCCGTCGCGTCCCTTGCCGAACTTGTTCACGTACTGGTCGGCAAGCGTATCGCTCCATTCTTCAAAATGGCGCTTTTCATAGCCGCGTTCATAGTTGAACAGGTAGCGCTTCGCCGACATGGAAACAATATCGCCGCCAGAAAGCAGCGTTTGCACGTTGAACTGGTTGTTGATGCGGTTATACAGCGGGCTTTTGCGGCGCTCCTGCTGGTCGGGAATATCTTTATCCGCGAAATACCACGGATGGCCGATGGAGATGACGAGGTTCGGATTTTTGGACGCTGCGTAATCCGCAATCACCTGCAGCATTTCGCGCGTCTTGGTGTTGTCGGAATAATAAAAATCATCCCCGCGCTCGTAACCGGTCAGGCCCAGTTCTTCGAGCGCCAGAATATCCGCGCCGTCGTCGACGGCCTTGTCGATCGCCTTGCAGATATTGGCAACGTTGCGGGGCCAGTCGCCGCCCGTCTGGTTGCAGCTGGCGGAAGCAATTTTCAGGGCAAATTGTTGCGCTTCTGATTTTTGCGACATGGCATTTTCCTTTTGGGAATAGTTTTCTTTGACAAGAAGAGTAACAGCGGAAGACAGCTCCGGCAGGCTCGCGCCGCTGGCGGCTTTCAGCACCGCGCCGGTCGAAATGCCGGCTTCTTTGCGCAGGCGATCGAGCGTGAGGTCGAAGACGGTGAGCGGCACGCCCGCTTTTTCAAGCGCGGCATGATCGGGGTTGTCGCGCCGGGCTTTTTCCGCCTCGGCGATGATATATTCCGGGGCGCTCATGAGCGCGCGCTGCTCCGGTGACAGGTTGCGGAGGTCAAAGCTGCGAATGTCGGTGGCGTTAATATCATCATCCGCCGGGTTGGCGTTGTGGGATTCCCACGCGGGCAGGCCACGCTTGCCGAAGCCTTCCATATATTCCGAAAGCGGGCGAATGGCGCCGCCCTGCTGCTTTGCATCCGATGCCTTGGTGCGGTAATGCACGGCGGATTTGCCCTTGAAGGGCGTGCCGTCGAACATTTTAAAGAACGCGTCGAACCATTTTTCCTGGTTGCCGACGTCCGCCAGCGTCAGCACGCGGGCATCGTCGTAATACTGCGGCACGGCGGCCTTCAGCTGCGCTTTCTGCTGCTCGATGGTGAGCGGGTTTTTGACGGGGTCGAAGAACGGGCTGTCCGCACCGTTGGTGGAACCGATGAAAATGACGGGCGTCAAACCCGCCTCCGCAATCTCCGCAATGCAATCCGCATGCACGCGGTGCAGGGGCGCGCGGCGGCCAATGGAAACGCCGTATTGCAGACCTTCCGCCTTGAGGTCGGCGGAAACATCGGGGCCAAGACCGCGGAAGAACGTCTTCATGGTTACCCTGCCATGCCGGGGAATTTGCGCGGCGCGGGCGCTGCTTGCGCGCCGCCCGACGTCATCGCCAGAATTTTATCGACCGTCGTTGTGCCGATATGACGCGACTTGCTGAGACGCTCTTCCGTACCCGCCAGGCTGAACGGCGTTTCGGCACCGCCCGGCACGGGAATGCCGCGGCTGATTTCCGGCACGAAATTCGTTTCCACTTCCATGCCGCGCATCTTGAAGTGTCCCGCCAGAAAATCGACGATGTTGTTGGCGGAAAATTCGACGCAGAAGTTGGTGGCAAGGCCGCCGATGTTGATAATCACATCGTTCACGCCCTGTTTTTTGAGGTTATGGGCGATACCGCGGAAAACATCCCACGCAGCGGTCAGCGTTTCGCCGTCGTTTTCGACGCCGATGCCGTAGCTGTCGACTTCCGACTGCGCGCCTTTGCGCACAACGTAAAACTGGTTGCCGGTGGCGGCATCACGGTGGTACACCGTGCGGCTCATGAGGTCACCGGCGAGTTTATCCTTCAGTTCCTGCGGCAGGTTCATGTCGTCGGGGTAAAGGCTGCTGTCCGTACCTTGTACGCAGTGCTTGGTCCACAGCGTTTGCGTGCTGAGCAGGCGGCCGGCAGCGGTGAACTGGTCGAAGGTTTTGTCAAAATATTCGTCCAGCACGGCGGTCACGCGCCCGCGGTCTTTTTCCGACGGCGCAAGGCCGGAGGAGGTTGCGACATCCACCTTGCGGATGCGCCCGTCCGCTTCCTTCAGGCCGATGATATTGCGCTTTTCATCCAGCACAATTTCCTCGAACGGGAACGGCAGCGGCGGGTTGTCGAACCCGTTGAAGAAATGCACGGGCTGCTGCGCCTGCACCTGCAGTTGCGCGGGCAGCGGCTGCGGCTGGCCGTTTTCGGCAAGGAAGGTTTTGAATTTTTCCGTGCGGTACGCCATCACGCCCGGATGGTTTACCATGAAGCTGATGTGATTGGCGGGGTGGTAATCCTGGCCCAGAATAAAAATCGTATCGCGGCTTTGCGCAATAATGTCGCCCATGATCGGCGTCACTTCTTCGCCCTGCGGCACGTACAGCACGCCGCCCTTGGCATCGGTCAATGACAAATCGAGAAAGCCGCGCTCCGGGTCGATGAAGACGTTGATGACGGCGGTTTTACGCGTATTGGCGGGGGTGGACATTATTTCATGCCTCCGGCTTTGGGAAGTTGGGTGGGTTGCGGGGCCGCGGTATTGGCAGGCGTGTTGCCGCCCTCAAAGCGTTCCTTGTACAGCGCAACGCCGTTGTTGGCGCTGGCGTGGCCAAGGTGAATTTGCTCGACCGCCGCGCGCTGGGTTGCAAGGTTCTGGTCAAGGTAGACCGGCACGTGGCGCACATCGGGCGGCAGCGATTTTTCAATCGCGGCGATGTCGATATTGAGGTTCGTATCGCCGTTTTTGCGGGCGCGGTTGAAGGCATCCACCAGCGCTTCCGCAAGCGCCTCATCGCGCGGACGGGCAACATTGCGCACGCCTTCCGGCAGTGTCGCAAGCTCGGCCTTGATGCTGCGGGTGAGCGCGGCAAGGTCGGTCGTGTAGGTTTCGCTGCCGGGGTAGGTTTCTTTCTGCGCGGGTTCCTTGTAAACGTAATCGCCTTTTGCATCGAACACGGGCACCAGCAGGTCCTTGAAGGTGAGCGTGCCGGGCACGGTGGCTTTGTCGGCGAAGTTGCGCAAATTCACCATGCCGCCCTTGGCATCAAGCCCCAGCGTTTCATCAAAAATGACGACGCGGTCCAGCGTGCCGTTCGCATCGTAATAACGGCGCGAATTGATTTTTCCGGGGTTGGATGATTTGACGGGTGCGTGCGCCGCAACCTTCATGATGGGCGTCATGACGGCATCTTCCGGCAGCGGCTTGCCGTCCAGCACGTCCATGTAAACGGATGCGCCTTTGTAGACGAGGCCGAGCGGCGGCACGTGGGAGCCGGCGGTGCCGATGCCCCACGATTTAAAGAATGCACCCGCCGCGCGCATTTCCTTCGCGACATATTCATCAATGCCGTCGGCGGCGGAGCAGAAGACGCTGCATTTGTGCGCCTGCTTCAAAAGGTCGGCGTCGGAAAGGTTTTTCACTTCCGCAGGCGCAAGACCATCCACGAAACCTTCTTCGGCAAAGCGGCGCAGGGCAATTTTGGAATACTTCACGATGTCGCCGGAATCAAAGCGCACGCCGTAATTTTCACCAAGGCCAAGGGCGCGGAGTTCCTTGATCACCTTAATCGCGTTCTCAAGCCCCTGCAGCGGGTCATAGGTATCCACCAGCAGAATGCCGCTTTCGGGGTGCGCGAAGGCGAAGCTGCGGAAGGCATCCTGCGTCAGCGCGTTTTTGAGCGCGTCCTGCTTGCCTTCTTTTTGCAGGCGGAGCAAATCTGCCATCGGCACATCGGCAATTTCATGCTTGTGGGTCATGACCCAGGCGTGGTCCATGGTGCCGGCGAAGGCCTGCCCGAATTCTTTTGCCGCAATGCCGGTGGAGCTGGTGGTGTAGCCGCCCATGCCAAGGCTGCGGGAAGATTCAATCAGCGCGCCAAGCCCCGGGCCGCGGCGCATACCTTGCACGGATGCCGCGCCGGTGGGGGAGCCGTTATCCAGCTCTTCTTCCAGCACGTCGCTCTGGCGTGCGCCTTGCGTTGTATAGGCGCTATGACCGTTGATGATGCCGAGCGCGACGGATTCAAGCATTTTCACCTGCGCCAGCGGGCCTTCCACGCGCAGCACGGGTTCCTGCGGGAAGAAGACAGCGCCTTCGGGCGCAGCGTCGATTTTCAGGCGGAATTCCATTTTGGAGAGGTAATCGATGAAATCATCGGGGAACTGGCGCTGACCGCTCTTGGTTTTCAGGGAGGAAAGGTAATGCAGGTCATCATCCGAAAAGCCGAATTCCTGCCAGCGCTTCACAATATCAATAACGCCTTCAAGACCGCTCGCGACCGTATACCCTGCGCCAAGTGCCTCTTTGCGCCCGAACATATAAAAGACGGCGGGGTTATCTGCCCGGCCTTCCAGCCAATAGGCGTAGGCGGTGGTGAAATGGTACTTGTCCGTGACCAGCGGGGTGGTTTGCGGAATCGCATAATTGTCTGAAATAAAGCCCATTTGTTACCGACCTTGCAGATTATTTTTAATGATTTCAGTATTTTAGTTGCATTGCCGACGAATCTATAGTACTCTTATGGCAATGTCAACTTATTATACTAGATTTGAGTATAACCCTGCTATCCTTAATTGCAAGACCGCCCCTACAGGAAATAAGTCATGAGCCTCAGCCCCAAACCCATCCTCCTCGTCGGCAATGCCGTCTCCGCCAAAACGGTGCAGGAATTGACCGACTCCGGCAGGTTCGAGGTGCTGGATGCCAGCTCCATCGGCAAGTTCGGCAGCGATGAGCCGTTTGTGGAACTGATGAAGGGTAAGGAAGATGATTTCGCCGCCAACCTGAACAAGCTGAAAGGCGCGAAAGCCTACATCCTGCAATCCACCGCCGAGCCGGTGAGCGACAACACCATGCACCTGCTGTTGATGGCGCATACGCTGAAGCAATATGGCGCAGCCGAAGTGACCGCGCTTGTTCCCTTCACCGCCTTCATGCGGCAGGACCGTTCTTTCAAAAACCGCTTTACCTCCGTCGCGGCCGACATGTTCGCAAAGCAATTGAAGGCGGCGGGCGTTGACCGCATTGCCACCGTGACGCCGCATTCCAAGGGTGGGATGCAGTTGTACCAGCACGTTTTCGGCGAAGATTTCATTCCCGTCCCCGCAACGGATGTTTTTGCGGAAGACATTAAACGTCGCTTCACCGCGCATACCGCCAGCCTTTCGATTGGTGCGCCCGACGGCGCCGATAAAGCGCAGGACGAAGGGCAGAACCGCGCGCGCGAACTTGCCAAAGCCGTTTTTGGTCATGCAGATGACTCGGCGATGTTCCGCATCGCCAAAACCCATACCGGCGTCAGCGACACGAAAATCGTCAGCTTCGATGGCGACGTGAAGGATAAAGACTGCGTCATCGTCGACGACATGATCGACGGCGGTTCGACCATGGTGAATGCCGCGAGCCTGCTGAAAGCCCACGGGGCAAAATCCGTCACGTGCTATGCAACGCACGGTATTTTGACCGGCAACGCGCTTGAGAAAATTTTGCTGGCAAAGCCGGACGGCATGAACCCCGCCATTGACAAGCTAATCATTACCGACAGCATTCCGGATGCGCAGAAAAAGCTCGACGCCCTGCTGGCAAAACAGCCGAGCCTGAAGGGCCGGGTTGAAATTCTGCCCGTCGGCAACGCCATGCTGAAGGAGCTGGATATTCAGGCTCTCACAGCCGCCCCCGCCGTGCAGCGCCGCCGCCGATTCAACGGCCCCGCGCAGTAATTTCACCACTAATCAGCTGTATTTACAGGTTTTAATCAAAGCTTAAGCCCTGCCTTCTATAATAGGGCGCAGGCTCAAGATTTTTTTATTGTTTTTCCTGTAACCGGACTGTTCGTCCCGCCGAACTACACGGCAAGACAACAGCAGAAGGATAAATCAAATGCCGCAGGCACAGCGCCCCGAAGAAACCCTCGCCGACATTATTAAAGGCATCTCCGCGCAAGACGACAGTTTTTTCGCCGCGACCGTGAACAAGCAAGACCTGCTGCAGCAAAGCGCCAAAGACCTGCAAAACATCGCAGCCGATATTGAACGCGTGCGCCGGGAAGGCGCAGTTCTGTTCACCCCGTCGACCAACGGCGCGGAAAAAGACGGCGCCACCCTTGCCGCCGCCTTTGATGGCTGGCGCGCCAACCCGCCTTCCATCGCCGCGCTGGTTTTTGTGGCGGCGGAAGTTTTCGGCATTGAAAAAGACGGCCCCGGCTTTAAAACCGCCGTCATGGCGGGCCTTGCCGCCGATACGCCGCACGGCGACAACACCTATCACAACACCAACCACTTCCGCGAAGTGACCGCCGCCATGATCCGCCTTGTCGCGGCGGGCAACGCGCTTGCCGCTGCCGGTGATACGCAGGCGCAATTGCTGGAAGGGAACGACGTTGCCAAATGCATCATTGCCGCCGCCAGCCACGACCTGCTGCACGACGGCAAGGGCAACAACCCGCCCGGCGGCGCATATAAAAAATACCTGCTGGAAGACATTGCGATTGCCGCCGCCGAACCGTTTGCGAAACTCGCCGGCATGGCGCCTGCCGATTTTGAAGATATCCGCGTCATGATCCGCGTGACGGACGTATCATCCGACCGCGCGCTGCCGATGGCGGAGCGCGACCCCAGCCCGCACACCATTCTGCGCCAGATTTATGCGGAAACGCACGGGCAGCGCGACGGCGTGCTTAAAAACTTCGCCGTGCCGCCGGAACTTGCGGCCCTCACCACCAACCCGAAGCTGCTCGACATGGCGGCAAAAATGAGCGATGCAGATTTAAGCCCGTCCGCCGCCACGACGTTTGAATTCAGCCGCCAGCGCACGACGGAAATGAGCGTCGAAGACCCGCAGATGGTGAAAGACAACGCCATGAGCCTTGTCATGTTCGGCAAGTTCGTGATGGACGGCAAGTTCACCTCCACCACCGCCGAAACCGTGGGCAAAAAATCGCTGCAATCCATCTTCAACAAGGCCGCCGCGAAGGCGGAGGAAGAAAAGCTCGCCGTCACCAACGCACCCGTTGCGGCTGCACCGACGACAACTGCGAACGCCAACCAGAAGAAGCCGGCAGCCGGCGCGCCGAAAACTGCCTGAGCGTGCAAAGCGCCTGATGCGCTTGTTTTAACTGCGGTATTATCGTCCGGCTTTACAAAACAGGGGCGCGGGGAGTAAAAAGAAGCTCCCGGCGCCCCTTTTCGTTGCGCCTTTTTGCAAAGCCCCGTCATGACCGCCCCTAAACCCGCCGATAAACCTTCCGCCCGCTATTCCTTCTCTGTCCTGCGCATTCCAAACTTCCAGCGCCTGTTTTTCACCCGCATGTTTTCAATGATGGCGCTGCAATCACAGGCGGTAATTATCGGCTGGCAGATTTTTGACCTCACGGGCAGCCCGTTCATGCTGGGCCTGACGGGTCTTGTCGAAGCCGTACCTGCCATTTCATGCGCCCTGTTCGCGGGCCACGTTGTGGACAACAGCCACCCGCAGCGCGTGCTGAACCTTGCCTGCGGCGCGCTGACGCTGAACGCCATCTTCCTGCTCATGTTGGCGGGCGGCCACATTGACATCAGCCGGTTTGACAACGCCAACCATACCGTGCTGCTGGCCTTTATGTACGCGGCGGTGTTTATTTCCGGCCTGGCGCGCAGCTTTATACAGCCGTCCAGCTTTACGCTGCTGTCAAACTTCGTGACGCGGGAAGATATGCCGTCCGCCACCGGGTGGATGAGCACGGGGCTGCAGTTTGGCCGTGTTGCCGCGCCAGCCTTTGCAGGCTTGCTGTACGGCGGCTACGGCGCGCATGGCGCGTGGTTTTTGCCGACCGTTCTTATCGCCCTGGGCTTTATTGCCGTCAGCACCATTCGCATGCCGGCGCACGTGCGGCCGGAACGCCGCGACAATGCCGTGAAAAGCATTAAGGAAGGCTGGAGCTTTTTGACGGGCCACCACGCCCTGTTGTCCTGCATGTTGCTGGATATGCTGGCCGTGCTGTTCGGCGATGCTGTTGCCATGCTGCCTGCCTTTGCGGGACAAGTGCTGCACGTGGGGCCGGATGGCCTTGGCGCACTCCGCGCCGCACCCGCTGTTGGCGCCGTGTTCACCACGCTTGTCCTTGCGCTGCGGCCCATGACCTATATTACGGCGAAGAAGCTACTGTGGACGGTTGTTGGCTTTGGCATTTGCATCATCGGCTTTGGCTTATCCACATCGTTCTGGCTGTCGATGGCATTCCTGATGGTGTCGGGCGCGTTTGACAGCATCAGCATGAACATTCGCGGCGTGCTGATGCAGCTGCTGACGCCGGCAAACATGCGCGGGCGCATTTCGTCGCTGTCCAGCATGTTCATCATTTCGTCGAACGAGATTGGCGCCTTCGAATCCGGCACCACGGCTCAGCTGATGGGCCTTGTGCCGTCGGTCGTCTTTGGCGGCTTCTGCACCCTTGGCATTACGGGCGCAATTGCCTATCTGTCCCCCAAATTCCGCAATACGGTGGTGAACGTGAAAGAAAGCGCAGCCGCCTGAAACTAAACGCATACCTGCCGCGTTAATTGTACCCGCCTGCAACTATGTTGCGGCGCAGCAAGCATTATGTCGCATAATGTTTTAAAATCTGCCGTTGCCATGATACTATCTTTCCATTAAACCGACATAAGCGTTACAACCGCAAACACCGGACGGCAGGATGGATTACAAAAACATCAGCGTGGAAACCGGCACACCCGATACCCTCGGCGCGACCGCCGATGCGCGCGGCGTTAATTTTGCGATCTATTCCAAACATGCCGCCCGCGTTGATTTATGCCTGTTCGATGATGACGGCAAAACCGAAGTTGCGCGCATTACACTGCCTGCCAAAACCGGCGATGTATGGCACGGCCATGTGCCGGGCTTGAAGGCCGGGCAGGTTTACGGCTACCGCGTCGACGGCCCGTATGAACCGCAGAACGGCCACCGCTTCAACCCGCAAAAGCTGGTGCTGGACGCTTACGCCAAGGAAATCGTCGGCGAGATTGCGTGGACGGACGCGCATAGCAACCCCGCCAAAGACAATGCCGCCGATACCGTAAAAGCCCGCGTCACCGCACCGCTGCAAAGCCCCGTCGCCCCCATGCCGAAAACGCCCATGGCCGACAGCGTGATTTATGAACTGCACCCGAAGGGCTACACTGTCGCCAACAGCAAAATTCCCAAAGACCTGCGCGGCACCTATGCCGGGCTTGCCAGCCAAGCCTCCCTTGATTACCTGAAAGACCTTGGCATTACCGCGGTTGAACTGCTGCCCGTGCATGCGAAGGTGAATGATTCATGGCTGGCAAAGCTGGGCCTTAAAAATTTCTGGGGTTATAACACCCTCAGCTTTTTCGCGCCGGAGCCGGAATATGCCGCCGATAAAGCCAATGCGCGGCAGGAATTCCGCGACATGGTGGATAAATTCCACAAGGCGGGCATCGAGGTTATTCTGGATGTGGTCTATAACCACGCCGCCGAGGGCAATGAGAACGGCCCGACGCTGTGCTTCCGCGGCATTGATAACGCCACCTATTACAAGCTCGACCCCAATGACAAAGGCAAATACGTCAACGACACCGGCTGCGGCAATACGGTGGATACCGCAAAGCCCGTCGTCCGCCAGATGGTTCTGGACAGCCTGCGCCACTGGGTTCAGGAATACGGCATTGACGGCTTCAGGTTTGACCTTGCGCCCGTGCTGGGCCGCGACCCTTATGCCTTTGACCGCAACGCCGCGTTCTTCAAAGAGCTGGAGGCAGACCCAGTGCTGTCGAAGGTGAAATTAATTGCCGAACCATGGGACCCCGGCATGGGCGGCTACCAGGTTGGCAACTTCCCCGCCAAATGGCAGGAATGGAACGATAAATTCCGCGATGACCTGCGCAAGTTCTGGAAGGGCACAACCGATACGCTGCGCCTTCTGGCAACGCGCCTGACCGGTTCAGCGCCTGAATTCGACCGGGATGGCAGAAGCGCCCATACGTCCGTCAACTTCATTGCCTGCCACGACGGCATGACGCTGCATGACCTTGTCAGCCACAGCTACAAAAAAAACCTTGCCAACGGCGAAGACAACCGCGACGGCAGCAACGACAATTACAGCGCCAATAACGGCATCGAGGGGGAGACCAAGGACCCGGCCATTATCGCGCAGCGCGAACAGCAAAAGCGCAACCTGCTTACCTCTCTGTTCCTGTCGCAAGGCACGCCCATGCTGCTGGCGGGGGATGAACACGGCAATAGCCAGAAGGGTAACAACAACGCCTATTCGCAGGATAACCCGCTCGGCTGGCTCGACTGGGATGATATTACGGCGGAAGGGCAGAAGCTGACCGCCTTCGTGAAAAAACTCATCACCTTCCGCAAAGACCATGATGTGCTGCGGTCGGGGCAATTCATGCACGGCAAAATCAAGGACCGCCATGGCGTGAAGGACCTGACATGGATCAACGCCAGCGGCCGGGAACAGACCGACGCAAACTGGGCGCAGACCGAAGACAAATGCATCGGTGCCGTTTTTAACGCGGCCGCCGTCAAAAAGGTTAAAGGCGGGGAGCGTTTGCTGACCGTTTTCAACGCCCATTCCGGCGATGTGGACTTCAAGCTGCCGCAGCTGAAGGGCGGCAGCGGCTGGACCCGCGTGCTGGATACCGCAAACCCTGAAAGCCCGGCAGCAACAACGCCGCTGGCGGATGGTTCCACGTACCGCATGCCGGCGCGCTCTGTTGTGGTATTCACCCAGAATTCCTGACACTTTTTTTGCCAAATTCCCCAGCCTTTTCAAAGGGGAGGAACTGGAATCACCGCCCCCTTGTTGTCTTTATAACGACAATAAAAAGGAGTACGGGTGATGCAGTCTCAATTCCAGATCAATCATATCCTCATGATTTACCCTTGTGATGCGGTGACGCTGGTGATTGCGCCGTTTACGCGCTTTGGCGGCTGCTATTTCGCGCCGGGGGCAAGCTCTGCCATTCGCGTGGTGCCGCACATGAAGCCGGTGCTGCGCCTTGTGCCGGCCCTGCCGCAGGATAAACCGCGCGCGTCAAAATTCCTCACCTTCAATGACCTCATCGCGCCCGCGCCTGAGCCGACCCTGCACTAAATTCAAACCTAAAGATTAAGCTGCCGTGACCCGCGCACCAAAATGCTCGGGCAGCAGCACGATGGATTTAAGGCCGGGGTCGTTATCCTCCAGCATCAGCTTGCCTTTGTGCAGGCGCACGACCGCATCGCACAGGTTGAGGCCAAGGCCGGTGCCGGGCGTGTTGCGGCTTTGGTCAAGCCTGAAAAAACGCTCTTTCACCTTTTCACGGAATTCGGCGGGGATGCCGGGGCCGCGGTCGGCAATAATAATTTCCAGCATGCCCTTTTGCACGGGTGACGGCTGCAGCGTGATTTCAATGTCGTGCTGGCCGGGGGAAAATTTGGACGCGTTGCTGATGAGGTTGGCCAGCGCCTGCGACAATAATTGCCGCTCCCCCATCACGTAATGGGTTTCAGACGGCGCTTCCAGCAAAATGCCCTGATTTTCACCTTCAAGGTAGGCGGCATAAAATTCCGCCAGTTCATGCACCATGGCGTTCAGGTCAATCGGCTCGAACTGGCGGGCGATGGATAGGTCTTCCGCCTTGGCAATGCGCAGGATGCCGTTGAAAATATCCGTCAGGTGGTCGATGTCTTCGATGCATTCCAGCAGCGCGTCGCGCTGCGCATCCTGCAAATCCTCGCGCTGTTCCAGCTGCTGCAACCGCAGGCGAATGCGCGCCAGCGGCGTGCGCAGGTCATGCGCGATGCTGTTGGTGGAATCCTTCAACGTCGAAATAAGGCTGGAAACCCAGTCCATCATTTCATTGAAGTTGCGGCCCAGCTGGGCGAATTCATCCTGGCTGCTTTCCGCCTTGACGCGGAAATCAATTTCCCCCGCCATCACGTGCCGGTACGCATCGTTCACCTTTTCAAGGTGGCGGCTGATGAGGTAGAGGATAAACAGCGTCAGGCACAACGCCGAAAAGACGGAAAGCCAGACGTCGCGGATGAGCGCTTCCACCAGCGCCTGCTTCATTTGTTCCAGCCGCACAAGGTCATAGCCCACAATCAGGCTTTGGCCGCCCTTCATGCGCTTTAAATACAGCAGCGCGTTGACGGGCTTTAATGAATGGTCAAACGTCACGCCCTGTTCGTACCAGCCGGGCTTGGCATCCGCCAGTTCAACGGGCCAGGCCTTCAGGTTGCCATGCACCACGCCGCCAGATTTCATGGCGAGCAGCAGGTGGCGGTCATCCGGCTCGTTGGTCAGCGCATCGACAAGATAAGTCGCATAGCGCACGCCGTTGCGGTCGACGCCGTGTTCGATTTCTTCATCGTGCGCAAGAATGATTTGGCGGATGTTCTGCTGTTCCGACTGCACGGTGCGAAGATACGAGAAAAAACGCAGGCAGATAAGCAGCGTCAGCAGCAGCAGGAAGATGGCGGCGCCGATGCGGAAGGTAAATGACCGGAACATGTTGTCAGGTGGAAATCTTGTAGCCGGCACCGCGGATGGTATGGATCAGCGGGCGGTCGAACCCCTTGTCGATTTTATTGCGCAGCTTGCTCATTTGCGCGTCGATAAGGTTGGTCTGCGGGTCGAAATGGAAATCCCACACGCCTTCCAGCAGCATGGTGCGGGTCACGACCTCGCCGGGGCGGCGCATCAGGTATTCCAGCAGGCGGAATTCGCGGTTTTGCAAATCAATCTGCTGGTTGCCGCGACTGACTTCGCGCGTGATCAAATTCATTTCAAGGTCGCCGACGGACAGGCGCACTTTTTCCGCTTCGTGGATATTGCGGCGCGACAGCGCCTCGATCCGCGCCAGCAGCTCATCAAAGGAGAACGGCTTGGCAAGGTAATCATCCCCGCCGGCGCGCAGGCCTTCCACGCGTTCCTCGACCTTGCCGAGGGAGCTTAAGACCAGTACGGGGGTATTTTTTTTGGAGGTGCGCAGCGCCTGAATAACGGCAAGGCCGTCCAGCTTCGGCAGCATGCGGTCGACAATCAGCACGTCATAGCTTTCCTGCGTTGCGAGGCCGAGGCCCTCAAGGCCGTCCAGCGCAAGATCAGGGTTGTGGCCTGCCTGTTTAAGGCCGTCCACAATGTATTTACCAAGGCTTTTGTCGTCTTCGATAACGAGGATACGCATAGCGCTGTTATACCTCAAAAAGAAAAGGGAGAGAAGCCGTTAGAGGGGATGGCTTCTCTCCCGCACCTCTCGGGGCAGCGAGCGGTGTTCGTTTGATACCCCTGGTCTTCGTCCGCGGGCCGCGCCGGTTCTTCGGGCGCGATTTAAAGGATTGCGGCGGTAAAGGTCGTGGGGGCAATTCCTAGATACTACTTTGCGCCGGTTTGCTTCGCGGCGGTATTTCGCCAGCCTTAATTCTTTGCAATTATTACGGTACATTGGTAAATAGTTGTTTATATTCAATGACTTATTTTTAACTCGGCGGCGGCACGCCCTGCTTTTATAATACGTGCAGAATGATTTGCGAAAAGGAGCCTCCCTTCATGTTCCGCGACCGGTTTTTGAAACGTCTTTTCACTTTCGGCTTCGTCATGGTCGTGGGGCTGCCAATGATTTTGGGCCAGCTGTCAAAGATAAACCCAATGAATCCGGTGGCATCCTTTCAAGGCACCACAAAAGGCCCCGTTTTAAGCGAAAGCCGCAAACAGCATATTCTGTACGGGGATGACCACGGCGGCGGGCATTTACATGGTATAAACCGCCCCTGCAAATCCGAATTCCCCGCCAACTGGAGCGCGGATGATGTTGTTGCAGCTGTAAAGGCGGATGCCGCGAACGATAACCTTGGCTGGCGGCAGCAAGGCAACGGCTATTACGTGGCGGATGCTAACGACCACGGCGTTAAAATCCGTATCGTCCTCAACCGCGACAAAAGCGAAATCATCACCGCCTACCCGCTTAACACCCCGCGCAGCCCGTGCAATGCCGCGAATGATAACGGCGAGTAAATAGTCATTTTTTCTTTGAAATGTAGTCGTGCGTCCGGCCGTTGAAGTCGGTCGCCTCATAAACGCCGGGTTCTTTTTCCACGACGGGGCTTTCTGACAGGCTGACCTTGCCGAAGCCGCCCGGAATATCCAGCACGTAATCCGGCACGGCGATGCCGGAAAGTTTGCCGTGCAGCTGCGCAGTAATGGCGCGGCCTTCTTCAACCGACAGGCGGAAGTGGCCGGTGCCGGGGGCCATGTCGGGGTGATGCAAATAATAGGGTTTTATCTTCATGGCGGTAAGGGCGCGGAACAGCGCTTCCAGTGTTGCCGCATCGTCATTCACGCCGCGCAGCAGCACCGATTGCGACAATAACGGAATGCCCGCTTTGACCAGTTTTTGCGTGGCGGCGCGCACTTTATCCGTCAGTTCGCGCGCGTGGTTGCAGTGGATGACCGTGTAGACGGCCTTGTCGCTTTGCAGTGCATCCACCAGCTCATCCGTCACGCGCGCGGGGTCTGCCGCCGGCACGCGGGTATGGAAGCGGATGACCTGCACGTGCGGAATATCATTCAGCACCTGCATAATTTCTTTCAGGCGGCGCGGCGACATGACGAAGGGATCGCCGCCCGTCAAAATCACTTCCCAGATGGCGGGGGTATTGCGGATGTAGGCAAGGGCCTTCGCCAGTTCATCCGCCGTCAGCATTTCCGCGCCCGGCCCCACCTGTTCGCGGCGGAAGCAAAAGCGGCAATACACGGCGCAGACATGCACGGGCTTCAGCAGCACGCGGTCGGGGTAGCGGTGGACAATGCCCTTGACCGGCATATGCGCGCCGTCGCCAATCGGGTCTTCCAGTTCTTCGGGCGTGGTTTGCAGCTCCCGCGCATCCGGCAGGTACTGGCGGGCGATGGGGTCGGTTGCATCGCCTTCGTCAATCAGCGCCAGCACATCATCCGTCACTGAAACGGCATAGCGTTCCATGACCGCAGCAAGGGCGGGGTCGGTGGCGAGCTGCTGTTTTCTTTGTGGTTTCATATTCCGCGGCTTTATGCAGGCGTTATGTTGTTGCGGTTTTACATACACGAAAGGCCGGACATTCTCAAAGAAAACCAGACATTATGTTATTTTGCTCTTGTTTTTCTTTACATAACTGTACATTTCTGGTACTAAATAACGCTGAAATAGGCGAACGGCTTGAAAAGCTTGCCCCCAACGCCACCTTTCAGGCATCTAAGAGGCTGTAAAAAAACGGGAAATCTGTAGGCACATGACGAAGACGATCACCAAAAAGAAGAATACCAAAGAACAGGAAGCGCCCACCGTCGGCGTTGTCAGCCTTGGCTGCCCGAAGGCCCTTGTGGATACTGAACGGATTTTGACCCAGCTGCGCTCCGAAGGTTACCAGCTCTCGCCGGATTACGAGAACGCGAACGTGGTGCTGGTCAACACCTGCGGCTTCCTCGACAGCGCAAAGAAAGAGTCGCTGGAAGCGATTGGCGAAGCGATGGCTGCAAATGGCCGCGTCATCGTGACGGGCTGCATGGGCGCGGAGCCTGAGCAAATTACCAAGGAATTCCCCAAGGTCCTCGCCGTCACCGGCCCGCAGCAATACGAAGCTGTTGTGAATGCCGTGCATGCCGCAGCCCCCGCGCCGCATGACCCCTACGTTGACCTTGTGCCGCCGCAGGGCATCAAGCTGACGCCGCGCCACTATGCGTACTTAAAAATTTCCGAAGGCTGCAACAACCGCTGCACCTTCTGCATTATCCCCAAACTGCGCGGCGACCTTGTTTCACGCCCCATCATTCAGGTGCTGTCGGAAGCGGAGCGTCTGGTGAAAGCCGGCGTGAAGGAACTGCTGGTGATCTCGCAGGATACATCTGCCTATGGCATCGACACCAAATACCAGGCGATGCCATGGAAGAACCGCACCATTCGCACCAAGTTCATCGACCTTTGCCGCGAAATGGGCGAGCTGGGCGTCTGGACGCGTTTGCACTACGTCTACCCCTACCCGCATGTGGATGAAGTGTTCGGGCTGATGAACGAGCATAAAATTTTGCCCTACATCGACATTCCCTTCCAGCACGCAAGCCCGGCAGTTTTGAAAAACATGCGCCGCCCCGCGCACCAGGAAAAAACGCTCGACCGCATTAAAAGCTGGAAACAGCAATGCCCCGATCTTACCATCCGCTCGACATTCATCGTCGGCTTCCCCGGCGAGACGGAGGAAGATTTCAACTTCCTTCTGGACTGGATGCAGGAAGCGCAGCTCGACCGCGTCGGCTGCTTCAAGTATGAGCCCGTAACCGGCGCCCCCTCCAACGACATCCAGCCGCATGTGCCGGAAGAAGTGAAGGAAGAACGCTGGCACCGCTTCATGCAGCTGCAGCAGGGCATTTCCAAGGCCAAGCTGGCGGCAAAAGTCGGCAAGACCCTGCCCGTCATTATCGACAGCGTCGGTCGTGACGGCGGCATCGGCCGCACCATGGGCGACGCGCCGGAAATTGACGGCACCGTGAAGGTGACCGGCAAGAACCTCAAGGAAGGCGACATCGTGCAGGTAAAAATCACCGCCGCCGATGAATACGACCTTGAAGGCAAAACCGTCGCCGCTTAATTGTCTTAGCGTTTAGGACTGTTGTTATGCGCGTTCTGGCGGGCCTTGTGCAGCAGCGCAACTGTGTCCGCCTGCCCCCGCCAGACGGCAAGCATGAGGGGCGACCAGCCGGATTTGCCGCGGTAATCGGCGTAATTGCCGGAGTATTTATCCAAAAAATCACGCACCCCGTCGTTGCGCCCCTCGGCGCAGTCATCGCGGAATTTGTTCATTTCCTGTTTGGAGGGCACGGACGCAAAAACAACCGGCGGCTTTGGCGGCCTGGGTGCGGCGCTGGTGCGCTTAAAAAGATTTTTCAGCCACATGAAAACAACTCCTGCTGCTGCCAGCATGGGCCGCAGAACAGGCGCGCGCACGTAAATACGGCGTAAAAAAAGTTTATGTGGGCTTCAGGCCATTGTTGCGCGGTTTTTGCAGCATGGCATCAAAAACATCGCTTTCTGTCAGCTGGCCGCCGCGGCGTTTATGCTCGGCAAAGGCGCGGCGCAGCAGCGGGCTTTCGGCAAGCTCGTTAAAGTTCTGGCGTGTCATGGCTTCGATGGGCGCGTCGATATCCTTGCGGATAAGAGTCAGGCGTTCGCGGGCGGCGAAATTGAAAACTTCTTCCAGCATACGATTGCCGATTTGCTGGCGGAGGATAACCACATCCGGGTCTTCACCTGCAGGTGCGGCTTGCGGCGCGGGGGCGGCTTTTTCCTTCGTAGCGGCGCGCAGTGCCTTGTCGTGGCTGTCGAGCAGCAGGCCAATGGCCCGACCGCGGCCACGCGGCACATGCTGGCGCGGGGTACGCCCGCCTGAATCGCCGATATACATGTTCGCGCCCGCATCCAGCAGCAAGCTGACGCAGCGGTAATTGCTGTTGATAACGGCATGTATCAGCGCGGTCGAGCCGGAAGTGTCGCGCTGGTTTATATCCGCGCCGTTATTCAGCAGCCAGCGCATGGCGGCAGGTTTATCCATGACGGCGGCAAAGCTGAGCGCTGTTGTGTGCATCTGCCAGAAGCCGCCCACGGCTTTGATATCCGCGCCGTCGGCCAGCAGGTTTGCAAGTTCACTCAGGTTGCCATCGCCGGCAGCCTGGATGAATTTCTTGTCACGCTTTCTGTCCGACATGGGCATTTTTAGGCATCGTTCCAATTTTGATTTGCCATAGTAGTTAGCATATGGAAGACGCTGCGGCAATACCCTCTCTCCCTGCACCCATACCCCTGAATTAAAAGATAAAAACGAAACTTGCCGGAACGTTTAACCCGGCCTATCGTTTATGCACCATATTCCGCTTCCATGAAGGATGACATGCCATGACGCTGAAGCTTCGCACTAAAACCCCCGCCCTGCTCGCCGCAGCCGCCGCTGTTTTGCTGTTCGCGCACACCGCGCATGCGAAAATCGTGACGCGCGACATTCCCTATACCGACGGCGGCGTGCAGCTGACGGGCGTGCTGGCCTATGACGACGCCGTTCACGGCAAGCGCCCCGGCGTGGTGGTGGTGCATGAATGGTGGGGCCTGAATGATTATGTGCGCAACCGCACAACGCAGCTGGCGGAGCTGGGCTATGTCGCCTTCGCCATCGACATGTACGGCAGCAACAAGTTCGGCAATAACCCGAAGGAAGCCGAAGCGCTGGCGACGCCCTTTTACAAAGACAACCATTTAATGCTGACCCGCGCTGAAGCCGGCCTTGCCGTGCTGAAAAAGCAGCCGCAGGTGGATGATACGCGCCTTGCCGCCGTTGGCTATTGCTTTGGCGGCTCGGTCGCGCTTGAAATGGCGCGCCGCGGCGAAGATTTGAAAGGCGTCGTCAGCTTCCACGGCGGCCTTAAAACGTCAGAGCCGGCGGAAGGCGGGCGCGTGACCGCCCAAATTCTTGCCCTGAACGGCGGGGCTGATAGTTTTGTGCCGGCGCAGGAACGCGCCAACTTTAAAAAGGAAATGGCGGCTGCGGGCGCGACCGTGAAAATTGTCGAATACCCCGGTGCCACCCATGCCTTCACCAACCCCAAGGCAACCGAGATTGGCAAGCGCTTCAACATGCCCATCGCTTATGATGCGGACGCAGATAAAAAATCGTGGGATGAAATGAAGGCCTTCCTGAAGCGCGTCTTCACCGTGAAGCCTGCAGCCGTTGAAGCAACGCCCGCCGCAACGCCTGCGCAATAAAGGATTAGGCCTTAACCCACGCGAATATCGCGCAGGAAGCCGCCCACCTGCGCGCGCAGGCTTTCCGACTGCCGCGACAGGTCGGATGCCGCCGCGATCATCTGGCTGAGAGCACCGCTGCTGCTGGCCGACACTTCCTTCACGTCATTGGCGTTGGATGACACCATTTGGGTAATTTCCGCCGCCTGCTGCACGTTACGGGCAATTTCCTGCGTTGCCATGCCCTGTTCTTCAACGGCGGCAGCGATGGAAGACGACACCTTGTTCATTTCGCCGATGGTGGATGATACCTGCTGCAGCACCCCCACTGTTTCAGCGGCAGAGCCTTGAATAAAGCTGATTTGCTCTTCAATCTGCTTGGTTGCCACCGTTGTCTGGCTGGCAAGGCTCTTGATTTCGGCGGCGACCACGGCAAAGCCCCTGCCCTGCTCCCCCGCCCGCGCGGCTTCAATGGTGGCGTTGAGCGCGAGCAGGTTGATCTGCCCGGTAATGTCGTTAATCACGTCAATCACGCTGCCGATGCGCTGGGCGGCTTCCGTCAAATTCCCGGCTTGCGTATTTGCGCGTCCGGCATCGCCCACGGCGGCGGACATGATTTTATTGCCATGCTCCACCTGCTGGCCGATTTCACGGATGGAGGCGGAAAGCTCTGCCGCTGCTGCCGCGACAGTCTGCACGTTTTGCGAAGCGCCGGAAATGCCGCGCACCAGCTGCCCCAGTTTTTCGCTGCTGTCGTGCGACCGCTTCATGACATCGCGGGAGGTAACATCCATTTCGGTTGCGGCGGACGCCACAGTATCAGCCACGCTTTTCACATTCGCTTCAAAGCTGCCCGCCAACGACAGCATGGTGCTGCGCGTTTGTTCTTCCAGCTTCTTTTTATCCTGCGCGTTTTGCTGGAAAACCTTTAATGCCCGCGCAATCGCGCCAATTTCATCCGCCCGCGTCAAATACGGGATGCGTGCATCAAGAATGCCGCCGGACAGGCTTTCCATGGCCGTGATCAGCCGTTCCTGCGGCGTAAAAATGTACCAGCGGCTGTAAAACGGCAGCAGCAGCGCAATGAAAATAGTGAAGGCCGCTGCAAGCGCCACGTGCAGTTCGGCGGTGGATACCGCTGCATCCTCCGCACTTGCAAGGCGGCGCATGTGCTGCTGCAGGGTGGCTGATACGGCATCCGCCTTGCGTTCGATGCTGTCAAACTGCTCCATAAATGCGGTCATCAGCGCCGCGCCTTCGTGGCTGCCGCCGGCAAGGTCGCGACGGGCGGCGGCGCTGACCTTCAAGGCCGTCGCGGCGTAATCTGCATCATCGCGCGACAGGGTTTGCAGGGCGGGCAATACATCGGTCGGCGGCTCTAGCGCCAGCGTTGCCGCAACATCGGCCTCCAGCGCTTCGGCATGGGCGCGGGCATCCCCTGCGGCATCGTCAACCGCGCCGGCATCGTGGACAGTGGCGGCATAGAGCGCGCGCATCACGTCTCCGCGCACGGCATCGTGCATCATGTCGGCGTGGCTGTGCTTTTGCAAAATGGCGGCGGCGGCATCGGTTTCGGCCACCGTATTCAGCAAACCGCGCAGGGTGATGAAGTTTTGCATCCCCGCCGCCGAAATGACCACGACAACGATAACGCTGAGGACGGTGAATTTACCCTTGAGGTTCATGACGCGGCTCTCCCGTTAAAAACAATCCCAGTTGTGCATTATAGTATGTCACAACTAAAAATTGCATTAACGGAAGTCGCACAACTTTAGGTAAAATCGACAGATTTAGGAACCTGATTATTTCTTCAGCTGGTCGCGGATTTCAGCCAGCAGCTCTTCGGTGCGGCTGGGGACGGGCGGGGCCGCGGGCACGGCTGACGCTTGCGCCGCTTCGCGGGCCTTCAGCTTGTTGATGGGCTTCACGATAAAGAAGAAAATCGCAAAAGCCACCAGCAGGAACTGCACCAGCGTATTGGCGAACATGCCGACGTTCCAGGTGGTCACGCCAGCTGCTTTCGCTTCGGCGATGGTGTTGAAATGCTTGTCCGTCAGGCTGAGGGGGATGAAGAAGTTGGAAAAGTCCACCTTGCCTACAATCAGGCCCAGCGGCGGCATAAGAATATCTTCCACAAGGGAGGTCACGATTTTGCCAAAGCTGGCGCCGATGATAACACCCACCGCGAGGTCAACCACGTTGCCGCGCATAATGAAGGCCTTGAATTCTGAGAGCATCGTTTTCTCCGCTTTTAAAAGGTTCAGGAATAACATTTGCCAAAATCCCGCCGCTATAGCAAGCACCGCCTTACACCCCGCCCGTTTAAAAGCCAAATAATTGATTTTACAGGAGAAAACACCGCTTTTCATTTTCCGAAAAAGATTTGCATAGGGAAAATACGGGTGCTATAGTCCCACGAACATTAACATTAGCTGCAAGGATTCTGTACGGATGGCCGACGACATCCCATCGAACACCCCATCTGGCGCGCAATTCAAATTGCCCGAAGACATCACCACGCTTGCGCAAATGCGCGACCAGCTCAGCGATTACCTGAACACGCTCGAGCGTAATACGGATTCCGTCACGTCGTGGCTGCAGAAAAACCAGAACAACATCATCGTCGGCCACCACCAGCTAAGCCGCGCGGTTGCCGCGAAAGATGAAACCAAGGCCCTTGGCACGCTGCGCGGCCTTGGGGATGCCACCGGCTTTGTGCTGTCGCTGCAGGATTTTGCCGCGCGTGGCACCGCCGCCTTTGGCGCGGACAGCAGCTTTGCCAAGGCCGTTGCCAAAACCGCGGGCGGCGTGCCCCCCGCCATTCTGGAAGACCTGCCCGAAATCAAAACGCCGGACGCCAGCGCGCCGCTGACCAGCATTAAACCCCTGCCCCCCGAGCCGCAAAGCGCGCTGCCCCCTGAAGCCCCCGCCAATAAATGGTGGAACCCCGGCACATGGTTTGCAAAAGACGAAGCAAACGCGCTGAACGCCGAAGAAGAAGCGGCACGCCGCCTTGAAGAAATCAAGCGCCACTGGAAGCTGGTGCGCAGCGAGCTTATCAGCCTGCAAAGCGACCGCCATTATTACATCGACAGCTTCATGGACTGGGTGGGCGAAAGCCTGGCGCCCGAAGACGGCACCGAAAACCCCGCCGCCGACAAGCTGATGGAAAAATACCAGAACCCGCAATTCGTCATCGACCTTGCCGGTAAAGATTATTCCGAAGTCATGAGCGTGAAGGTGGACCAGCTGCGCGTGAAGGCTCTGGATTATTCCACCGCCGCCGCCCTTATTGACAGCCAGGACATTGCAGGCTTCGTGGCCGCGCTGCCGCGCCTGTTCCCCAAGCCGGAAACGAACCAGGCAAAACAGCAAAAAGAACTGCTGCTGCAGGACTTCGGCGTCATCAGCTTTGCGGAACTTGCCCTGACCCGCGTCGAGAAGCGCGCAGACCAGCTATTGCTGCTTGAAGCCGCGCTGAAGGTGGAGCCGGAATTCAAGCTGACCGGCGCCGCCTCGAAGGCTGAAATTTTTGCCCGCGTCTTTGCCGAAACGCTAAGCGCCAAAAACCCGCTGCCGACCCGCGCCATTGATGTCACGCTGCGCAAGCTGCGTGACAACGGCAAGCCGGAAGCCATGGACCTGCTGGGCCTGAAAAACAGCGGCCCCACCGTCTTCACCCGCGTTGCAGACCGCTTCAAGGATAATTTGAAAACCCTGCGCGCCACCATGCAGGCGCTGACCACCGGTGTTGGCGCGCCGGACCGCGGCCTTGAAAACCATCTTGCCAATTATGTGTCCGCCGTCGACACGAAAGATTCCGCCGCGCTGACCATCCTGCTGTTTGAAATTGACCGGACGGGCAACGCGCAAAGCTTCAAGTCGCTGCTGCAGCTGACCTACCCCGGCCGCAGCCTTGCGGCCGATATTGCCAGCACCGCAAACGGCAATGCCGCCGCGCTGGCGCGCCTTGTCACCACCGGGCTGAACAGCGGCCTGCTGGACGAATTCAAGACCGGCACCAATGCCGCCGCTGCGACCGCAAATGCCGCCGCGAACTTCATTGCGGGCAATAACATCGTCGGCAATGCCGACTTTTCCGTGACCGCCATGCGCCAACTGCTGGGCACCGCCTATGCGAACGGCGGGCTTGATGTGCTGCGCCGCCAGCTGACCGCGCCGAATGGCTGGCTGGAGCAGGTCGTCAAGGGCCCGCTCGCGCCCGAAGGCAAAAGCAACTGGATTGCAGCCCTGCTGGAGCCTTTTGCCTCCGACATCGTGAAATCGAACATTCTGGCGGAAGCTGCTGCGAAAGCGGCAGACAAAACCGCCGGCAAAACGCTGGCGGACATGGATGCGAACCTGACGGGCGGCAACATTCGCCTTGATGACGGCCGCATCTTGACCAACGTCGACCGTATCGCCAACATCTGGTACAGCGCGGAGGCAAAAACCCTGCGCTTCACCGTCAGCGGTACCGGACACGTGCTGGCGGATGAAATTTCACCGCCCATGGCGCAGGAAATTCTGGCCAACATCCAGCGCAAGGCGCCGGGTTTTGACAGCGAATACGACGGCCTGTACAACCCCAAAAACCTCGAGCGCATCGTGACGACCGCGCAAGGCACGCAGGTGTACTGGCAGAACCGCACCGGCATCCTCAATGTGCAAGACTCCGTTATCGACGCGCTGCACAAGCGCGATGATTTCATGCATGTGACGGATGCGAAGGGCCACACGCAAAGCGTGAACCTGAAGTCTATCGCGCTGCTGCAACCGCTGTCGGACGGCACCAGCCTGCTGGTCGACAAATACGGCGATGTGCAAATCCTGGAAGGCAAAGTCACCCTCAAGGCGACGGCTGACCTGCTGGACCTTGGCGGCACGTTCTTCAACCCGAAAAACGCGTCCATCGTTTCGCTGAATGACAGCAAGACCGCGGTTGACTTCCGCTGCGAAAGCAACGAATTCGACAGCCTGCTGAAAAGCGCCGCGCCCGACCAATATTTCTACAGCGTCGAGCTTGGCAGCAAGGCCGACCTCAGGAAAATCGAGCAGGTGCTGAAAGACGCGCCCACGGCGGCATCCCCCGGCGGCGCATCGGCGCAGCTGTACTTCAACATCGACCGCCTTGGCTACCTGATGCATGACGAAGGCCGCGATACCGGCTTTGCCTGCCGCAAATACGGCCCCTCGAAAAAACCCGGCTTTATCCTGGTGGACGAGGATTTCGCGCAAAGTATTTACGACGGCCTTGCCGCCAACAAGGACCTGTTCACCGTCGCCAACGTCATTACGCACAAAAGCATGATTGACGATGCTTATTACAGCACCGAAAAGCAGCGCTTCTACCTTGTGGTCGGCAATGACATTCTTCAGGTGCCCTGTGATGAAGCGACCGCCTACAAGGCGCTGAAACAGCTGGCGAAGGAGCCGGGCTTTACCGTTGTGGGCGCCAGCACCATTAAAAACCCGAACGGCGTCGGCACGGTCGAGCTGCCGGCGGATATCGTCAACCTTGGCCGCACCGTTATGCAGTTTTACAGCGAAGCGCAGGATAAAACCTTTCTTGTCGCGGACAACGAAAAGTTCTTCAACATCGGCCTCGACCGCAAGCAGTCGCGCCAGCTGTTCGACACGCTGGAAGAAGACGGGCTGAAGGCCGCCAAAGCCGCAACCGCGCTGAACGCCTGGACGCAAAAGCTGAAGGACACCGCCGCCAGCCTGCCGCAGCTGACCATTCGCATGACACCGTCGCTGACGGAACATGGCCGCGAATACCTGCTGCGCCAGCTGATCGAAGGCCCCAGCGAAAACGTCAACATGCCTCAGCCGAAAGCGGATTTCAGCATTGCCGCCACGCAGCTGCGCACCAACGATAAATTCGATTACCCCGCGCGCACGCGCAAGGCCGCACCCGTAAGCAAGTCTCCGCGCCTTTAAGCGCCGGATAAGCGACACAATAAAATCCGCCGCAGGGGTTACTCCCTGCGGCGGATTTTATTGTGTCGGTCTTTAAAAAGGCTTAGTAGCTCTTGGTTTTCTGCGCGCTGTCTTCCAGCGCGTGGCCGGCGGCGGAGGTATCTTTGCCGAGGCCTTCCATGGTGTTACAGCCCGCGAGCGGCAGGGCAAGGAAGGTGATAAGCGCAAGGCTAAGAGCAAGCTTTTTCATTTGTTATTATTCCGGAAGCTGAAGGTGGATCAGTTGTAAACGGGCGTATTGTTCGGCATCACCTGAATGGGCTGCGCGGTGGTCGCCGGCGCGGCGGTGGTTGCAGGCGCGCTGTCATGGTGCGAATGCATGCCATCGGTCATGCCGTGCCAGTCGGACTTCATGCCATGCCATGTGTTGGAGCAACCAGCCAGCGGCAGGCCGAGAACGGCGCAAAGGCCAAGGCTCAGAACGGTTTTCTTGAGATAGGTCATGGAGGCGACTCCTTAAGGGGTTTACACCCCTGAAAATAGCAGGGGTTGTTACCCCCAAAACATAGCTACGAACCCTTGCAAAATCAAGGCTGTGGCGATGTGCCATCGGTCGCGGGCGGTTGCGGCTGTCCATAATATGGCGTAATAACAGGTGCTGTCGTGGCAGGCGTGCCTGTCTCCGCCGGCGCCTGGCCATCCACCGCCGCTGGCTGGCCCTCTACGGGCGCAGGCGTGCTGGCGGGCGCGCCCGCATCCGCCGGTGCCGCTGGTGCAGGCGGTGCTGCAGCTTCGGGTGCCGTCGTGGCGGGCTCGGCTGCAGCAGGTTCGCTGCCCGGTGCCGCTTCTTGCGGTTTAGCATGATCATCGTTCATATCGCGCGGGTGGCGGTGGCCCTTGCCGGGGCCCTGCTTCCACGGGGCAAACTTCTTCAGCGTCTCGCGGCCTTCGGGCGACAGTTTTTGCATCACATCCTGACGGGCGGCGCGCATTTGCGTCAACAGCGCGGCCTTGGCTTCGGCTTCCGCCTTCACGGCGGCGGCAAGCGCATCGGCATCAAACGGTTCGGCGGCTTGGGCTGCCTGCAGCTTGTCGCGCGCGTCATCAAGGTTTTTGCGAAGGCCGTCAATAACCGGCTTGCGGTCTTTCTTGGCGGCCTCGATGACGCTGCGGTCGGCATCGTTCAGTTTTTCGCGCAGCAGCGCGTCTTTCTTGCGCCATTCGGCTTCACCGGCGGCTTTGGCGGCATCCGGCGTGTCCGGGGCGGCGGCGGGCGCATCACCGGCATCTGCCGGGGCCTCACTGTGGCTGACGGATTCGCCAATCATCAGCCCCGCCATGAAAAGGTTGGTAGACAGCGAAATGAACAGCGCCGCGCCCAGAATGATGACCAGCTTGTCGAGCTTCATTACGTTAGAGTCCTCCGTCATAGGCAGCGGGTGTGTCGTCTGCCGCATCGGCGGCGATGATTTGGGCGGCGTTGTAATAGGCGGGATCCAGAAGACTGCCTTTATGCTGCTGCGGCTGGAAGCCGAACAGGAAGCCCAGAATAGCCGCCGCCAGCAAGCCGCTGCCCGGCGCAAACAGCCACACTGGCCGCCATGCGGATTTTTTATCGACGGCGGCGGCGGCAACCGCCGCTTTGAAGGTATTGTCGCGGGGCGCGGTTTCGCGGCTTTGCGGCGTTACCGCCACCTGCTGCATAATGCGCGCCTCAAGGGCGGAGAGTGCGGGCATGGCGGGCGCATAGCGGCGCAGCATGTCGTCAAAATTCACGTCTTTGCCCAGCAGGGCTTTTGCGGCCGCGTCGCTTTCCATCAGCTTCACGGCGGCGCGGATATCCGCCTCCGGCCAGCGCGACAGGTCGGCGGAATAGAGGTCGATGTTGTTCTTGAATTCATCAAGCGTCATCATGGTTTCTCCTCCACCAGCTTGTCCCGCAGTTCGCGGCGCGAACGGACGAGAAGTGATTCAACCGCCTTGACGCTGATGCCCAGCATGTCGGCGGCTTCCTTGTTTGAATGGCCTTCGTAGAAACATAAAACGAAGGCGGCACGCTGCCGTTCGGGCAGTTCGCCCAGCGCATCGCGCACGCGGCGCGACTGTTCCTGCTGTTCAATGCCGCGCTCGGCGTTGGGGCCTTCGTCAACCGGTTCCGGTATGTCATCGATATTGCTGAAGCGGTTCTTGCGCTTTTCATCGATGCAGAGGTTAAGGACGATGCGGTACAGCCAGGTGGTAAATTTCGCGCCCGCACGGCCGGGGTCCTGCCAGTCAATCGCGTGCTTCCAGACGCGGATGAAGGCTTCCTGCGCCACATCCTCCGCGGCGCCCGTGCTGCCCAGAATGCGCACGGCAAGGCGCACCGTGCGCGCAAGGTGGCGGTGCATGAGCTTTTGAAAAGCCCGCTGGTCCCCGCCTGCAATGCGGTGCATAAGGTCGGCATCATCCTGCGCCTCGTCCTGCGTGTGACTAATCGGGGCCTGGTCCTGCATCCGTTCCTTCGTGGGGGGAAATACGTTAAGCATCTGTCTTCCTCCCTGACGTTAAACGGTTTTCTGCGTTCCTGCCAAGCTTGTCACGGGGGTAAGCATGAAATCCTGCGCATTTACCTTAAATTTTCATATTTTTGCCGCGCAGGGTTTGGCCGCCGCCCCCGTGACAAGGGGCAGATACAATTGGCGGGCGCTGCTATTTGCCCACCCCGCTTTAGTATTTATATAGGTAAATCAAAGGAGTAGACGACATGAAATCCCCTTATTTGGCTGTGCCGCTGTTTGCCCTCGCCCTTTCGGCCTTTATCGCGACCGCCGCGGTGGCAGAAGATACCAGCACGTCGACCACCACAACGACGACAGCAACAGCCCCCGCCGCCACGAAAGATGCCGACGCAAAAGGCGGCTTTGAAAAAGGTAAAGGCGGCCGCCACAAGTTTATTCCGTCGGAAGAGCAGATCAGCAAGCTCGAAGGCATGAAACCAGAAGACCGCAAAGCCTACATGAAGGCCGAGCATGAAAAAATGAAGGCCATGCCGGAAGCCGACCGCAAGAAATTGTATGAAGAGCGCAAAGCCGCCTTCGACAAGCTGCCTGACGACCAGAAAAAATCGCTGATGGAGCGCGCCAAGGCGCTGCGCCCTGAAAAAGGCGGCAAGGAAGGCGCGGGCGGCGAGAAGGGCGAAAAGTTCAAGGCCTTCTATGACAGCCTGACGCCCGAGCAGAAAGCCAAGTTCGACGCGCTGAAAAAAGAACGCCATGGCGGCGGTGACGGCGGCGGCTGGAAGTCGCGCAAGAAAGACGGTGATACCGGCACCACCGGTTCCACCACCACGGCTGAACCCGCAGCCACCAGCGGCGACAACAGCAAAGAGTAATAACGTTACAGGATAGCGTTTAAGGCCGCGGGAAGAAAAACCTCTTCCCGCGGCTTTTTTTGCGCCGTATACTGCAGCCATGTCACGCAAAAGCATCAAATACAAATTCGATAACGGCCGCGGCCAGAAGCTTGCCGCCACGCTGGATGTGCCGGAAGGCGCGCCGGATTTTTACGGCGTTTTCGCCCCCTGCTTCACCTGCCTGAAGGAATCGCACGGCGCCGCCAAGATCTGCCGCCATATGGCGGAGCTGAACATCGGCATGCTGCGGTTTGACATGACCGGCCTTGGCGAAAGCGAAGGCGATTTTGCCGAGACGAATTTCACCACACGCGTTGCCGATATTATTGCCGCCTGCGAAGCCGTCGCGCGGGATTTTGCGCCGCCCGCCCTGCTGGTCGGCCATAGCATCAGCGGCACTGCAGCCCTTGCGGCCGCGGCATCCGTACCGTCCCTGCAGGCGATTGCCACGGTCGGCGCGCCCGCAGACCCTGCGCACATCATCGATAAATTCCGCCGCCTGAACGCCATTACCCAAAAGGGCAACGGCATGATCGACATCATGGTGACGGGCCAGCGCGTGAGCTTCAAGGAAAGCTTCATCGACGATATGCTGGCGCAGGATGTAGAGACGGCAACGCAGGCGATTGACCGCCGCCTGTTCATCTTCCACGCGCCGCACGACAATATTGTGCATGCCGACAATGCCGAATTAATTCTGGAGCGCGCCGTAAAGGCGGATGCCGAGCTTATTCCGCTGTCGGAAGCCGGCACGCACCTGTTTGAAACCCGCAAGGAAGACGCGATTTTCGTCGCCGAAACCCTTGCCGACTGGTTCCGCACGCATCTTCGCTAAAAGCTTGAAGACGCTTTACTGCGCAGGCCCGCCGAATTTCTTTTTCGGGGGGTGCGGCGGCTTGTTGTCGTTGCCAAGGTTTTTGCCGCTTTGCGCGTCAATAATCGCGTCGCGGAAAATACGCTTCAGCCCGCCCATGGGCGGTTCGGCAATCAATGCCTTGGCCTTCATGGCCGCCATGTTTTTGCCCATGGCTTTCAATTCGTCCTTGGTTTTGGTTTGCGGCAGGTCGCTTGGCACATAAGTCATGATGGTGCGCATATAACGCTTGCAGCTTTCCAGCACGGCGGGGGATGAGGTATTCGCGCCCGTTTCCAGCACGGTGGCAATATAGTTCATCACCTTCTCGCCATCCGGCTGCGCCTTGCCTTGCGCGGTCTTGGTAATTTTGACCGTCGCCATAAAGGCCTGCTGCATGTTGTGTTCGGCATCTGCCGACAAATGCACGCGGCGGGCAATATCCACCGACAGGTCGCGCGCTTCGGCGGGCGTCAGTTTGGCAAGTTTTCCCTGGCTGTTCAGTTCAATCACTTCATCAATCGCACGGGTGGTCCAGTGCGTGACATCGCCCTTCTGAACGGCGTTCATGTTGCGAATATCGCTGATATAGGCGGGGAAGTCGCTGCTGGAGCCGTACCGCTGGAAGTGGCGGATCATGGCATAGGCATCCGCCTCGCACTCCGCCTTGTTGCCAAGGCTGGAAGTTTTCATGGCGGTTTTATCCAGCGACAGCTGCGTGACGGCATGCCCCAGTTCATGGTCCAGAACGTAGCGGTGCCACATTTCGGTGTTGTTGAAGACGCTGTCCATGACGGGGAAGCGGTCGTTGGCCACAGGGTCATTCGACACGAAGATGGATTTCATGAGGCGCGCCGAAAATTCATCCCCCGCCGGAATGACGATGCGGGCGAAGATGGGGCTTTCGGGCTTCGGAATAAACGGGCTGTCCGAAATATTCACCGATGCCGGCAGCTTGCCTTCAAACAAGCCGAGCGCCAGCGACTTCGCCATGCCAAGCTTGGCGGCGGGGAATTCTTTTTGCACGTCTTCAAGGTTGTGCTGGATGCTGGCAACGGCATCTTGCCCACGCGCGAATTGCTGGTGGTTCAATATGAACACATCTTTACGGTGCTGCGGGAAATCCTGATAGAATTCCGCAATTGCCGCCGCGAGGTCCAGCGATGCGCCGCCTGCATCGTCCTCAAGCGTGCGCTTGATGCCAAAGCTCATATCGAATCTCCTTGAAACATGTTGTGTGCAGGAGTTTAGGGAAAGCGGCGGGGGCTGTATAGCCGTCATTTATGGCATACGTGCGTAAAACGCGCCGCAGCAGAAATATAAATTTAAAGCTATGGAAATTTATTTCATTTTCTCCATCACGCGGCGGAAGCGCTCCAGTATCGCCTCCTCCCGTTTGTGATGATGGTTCTTCACAACCCAGCGCCCGCCCGCCATGACATCGCGGATGGGGTTTTCGTTGGCGGCGAAAATAACAGCGTCCAGCAAATGGTCGCGCACCTTGCCCGCCATGAACGGCAGGCTGGTATCCAGCACCAGAAAATCGGCGCGGTGGCCAATGTCAATCCGGCCCGCCTTGCGCCCCAGCGCCCGCGCGCCGCCCGACAAGGCACGGTCATACAAGGTCGCGCCAACGGACGGAATTTCATGGTCTTTAATCAGCGTGCGTTCGCGGTAAACGAGACGCTGAATATATTCCAGCCAGCGCAATTCTTCCGCCACGCTGACGGTAATGTGGCTGTCCGACCCAATCGCAAATGCGCCGCCTTCGTTAAAGTATTTCACCAGCGGAAAAATGCCGTCGCCCAAATTCGCTTCCGTCGTGGGGCACAGGCCCGCAACCGCGCCGGACCTGGCAAGGCCTTTAATTTCATCATCCGTCACATGGGTGCAATGCACCAGCGTCCAGCGGTTATCAATGTTGCCGTTTTCCAGCAGCCATTCAACGGGCCGCTTGCCGGACCATTCAAGGCAGGCCTCGACCTCGCCAAGCTGTTCTGCCGCGTGGATGTGAATAGGCGCATCGGGCAGCAGCTGGCGTACAGCCGCCGTGCCTTCCTTCAGCATCGCGGGCGAGACCGCGCGCAGGCTGTGGTGCGCAAGGCCCAGCGTCACCTGCGGCGTTTCGCGGAATTCGCCGTGCAATTCGCCGATAATCCGCATCAATTCCGGCACGGTGTTCAGAAAACGTTTTTGCCCCTCCGCCGCCGGTTTTTCGCCAAAGCCGCCAAAAGCATAGAGCGACGACAGGTGCGTAATGCCAATGCCGGTTTCAAGCGCGGCCTTGATGACCTGCCGCGACAATACGGCGCGGTCGCTATAGGCCTTGCCATCCTGCTGGTGGTGAATGTAATGGAATTCGCCGACGGACGTGTACCCCGCCTTCAGCATATCCACGTAAACCTGCGCTGCCAGCGCCTCCATATCCTCCGGTTCGATGAAGGACAGGAAGCGGTACATGGTATCGCGCCAGCTCCAGAAGGTGTCTTTCTTGCCGCTGGCACGCTCCGCCAGCCCCGCCATGGCGCGTTGGAAGGCATGGGAATGCACGTTCGGCATGCCGGGAATCAGCGGGCCTGCCGCAATTTCCACCTCCGCCCCTGCCGCAGGTTGCGGCTTGAAGCTGTCAACGCCCACAATCCAACCGTCCTTGTCGTATTCGATAAGGACGTTATCGGCCCAGCCATCCGGCAGCAGCGCGGTTTGCGCGAAAAGCGTCGTCATTTCAGTGCTATCTCCCACCAGAAAAACCCTTTATAAAGATACTAAGTTTGTCAGCGAAAAGGCAGCAAAAATGTTCGACAGCCTGTGGAAAAACCTGACCGCCGCGACGATGAGCGCAGGCAACGCCGATTTCGGCATTATCAATAACGCCGCCATCGGCATCAAGGACCGCAAGATTGCCTTTATCGGCAGCATCGACGCGCTGCCGGGCGCGCCCGAAAAACTTTCCGAGTATGTCTACGACGGTGAAGGCCGCACCGCCACGCCCGGCTTTATTGACTGCCATACGCACCTTGTCTATGCCGGTGACCGCGCCGCCGAATTCGAGCAACGCCTGCTGGGCGCCAGCTATGAAGATATTGCCAGGGCGGGCGGCGGCATTGCCGCCACCGTACGCGCCACGCGCGCGGCGCCGGAAGATAAACTTTTTCGCCTTGCCGTGGACCGCCTGCGCGCGCTTTTTTTTGAAGGCGTGACCGCGATTGAAATAAAATCCGGCTACGGTCTTGACCTAGAGACGGAGCGTAAAATCCTCACCGTCGCCACCCGTCTGCGCGATGAAGCGGATTTTCGCGTGCAGCGCACCTTCCTTGGTGCGCACGCCCTGCCGCCGGAATTCAAAGACAACGCCGATGGCTTCATCACCCTCGTCTGCGAGATGATGAAAACGCTGGCGGCGGAAGGCTTGATTGATGCCGTGGATGCATTTTGTGAAAACATCGCCTTTACCCTGCCGCAAACGCAGCGCGTGTTCGACGCCGCAAAAGAACTGGGCCTGCCGGTGAAGCTGCATGCGGAGCAGCTTACGAATATGGGCGGCGCAAAGCTGGCGGCCGCAAACAAGGCGCTTTCCGCCGACCATCTTGAATACATCGATGAAGACGGCGTGAAGGCAATGGCGCAGGCGGGCATGACCGCCGTGCTGCTGCCGGGTGCATTTTATTATCTGCGTGAGAAAACGCTGCCGCCGATTGACCTGTTCCGCCGCCACAAAGTGCCTATGGCGCTGGCAACGGACCACAACCCCGGCACTTCCCCCACCCTGTCGCCGCTGTTGATGTTAAACATGGCCTGCACCCTGTTCCGCCTGACGCCGGAAGAAGCGATGGCCGGCATGACACGCAACGCCGCACGCGCATTAGGCTGGATGGATTGCGGCGTGCTGGAAAAAGGCAAAAATGCCGACATCGTACTGTGGGACGTGCCGCACCCGCGCAACCTCTGCTACGGTTTTGGCCATAATCCCTGCTATGGCGCGGTCATGGGTGGCGACTGGCACCCGGCAGACCACGAATAGGGCTTTGCCAATCCGTTACCATGCGCTGAATAACTGTAAATTAACGGCAAAATGCTTATAATTTAGGGTCCTCACACACAAGGGTTTGCCGTGGCTAAAACTTTTGCCTTCATCATCGCGTTTTTCCTGGCCCTGCCCCTTGCGCCCGCCACCGCCCGCGCCGCGAATGCGGATGATGCGAATTATTTAACGCTGGTGGATGCCGCGCTTGCCCGCCCCGAAAGCGCGGACTGGAAGATGCTGCGCACGCTCTACCCCTCAACCTCTTTCTTTGCGGCGCACCAGGAAGACGGCCCCGTCAAAGGCCTGCACGAAGCGGCCGACAAGGCCGCCGCCGAAAAAACACCCGAAGCCATCAAGGCCTTCACCGATTTAATGCGCCAGCATATGGCGAGCATTGATGCGCATTTATACGCCCTGCACATCGGCACCGCCGCGCCGCTTGACTTTGTTCACCCCGATTTTGAAAAGCAGGCGGCACGCGGCCTGCTGGAAGCCATTGCCAGCAGCGGGGATGGCCAAAACGCCGCCACCGCGTTTACCGTGCTGGGCGTGGACGAGGAAATTGCGCTGATGCGCATGTTCTTCAACTTCAAGGTCAGCAACAAGGCGCGCGAGCACACCAACGGCCATGACTACAGCGTTTTCAGCGTGGAAGATGTAAAAACCGCGCGTAAAGCCGAAATGTATTTCCGCACCGACCTGCCAAAACCCGCTGACAAAACCGATGCCGCAAAGCCGGATGCCAAAGCCGCCGCAACGCCCCTGACGCCGGAGGAAGACGCGGAAATGACCAAGCTGCGCAGCCGCGCCGACCAGCCGCTGCCAAAAACGCGGGACGATGAATATTTGCAGCAGGTTGATTACGCCATTGCCAACCCCGGCAAGGCGGACTGGCACGCCATACGCGACAGCTATGTGGATACCACCTTCTTCCGCCAGCACGGCGGCTTGATGCCGGAAGAAGTCTATGGCGAGGCCGTGCGCAAAGCGGCCGATATTGCAACGCCGGAAGAACTGCAAAACTTCATGGGCTTTATGCGCCTGCACTTCGGCAATATCGCCAGCCACTTTCAGGCACTGAAGGCGGTGCAAGAGGCAGAAGCGCAGGGCAAGAAAATTCCGTTCGTGGACAAGGACCTTGAAAAAATCGCCATCCTCGGCCTTATCAATGACATTACGGCGACGGGCGACGGCAGTTCGAAGGAAAAGGCCTTTCGCACCATTACGCTGAACGAACAGCAATATGTGGTGCAGGAGTTTTTGAAGATGAAGGCGACCGGCATGGCCCTGCAAATGTCCGCCGGACATATTTATAACGTCGTGAAGCTGCAAGACCCGAAGACCGGGGCAAAGCGGGATGCTTACTTCCTGATGGATGACCGCATGACGCAATACTCCCTCGCGCCGAAAAAACTTGGCGAAGCACCGCAGGTTGAAAAGCCGGCAGCCCCCGCCGATTTCAATTACCTTGCGCTGGTGGATGACGCCTTGAAAACGCCCGCCGGTGCGCAGTGGTCACAAATTCGCAACCTTTATCCGGATACGTCATTCTTCAAAAAAATCGGCAGCACCTCCCTTTCGCGGGCCATGGCCGCCAAGTTTGCGGAAGCGGAGGCCGCGCAAACGCCGGAAGCGGATAAAGCCTTGAAGGATTTCGCCCGTGAAAACTTCGGCAGCGTCGGCCTGCATTACCACGCTGCCGCCTACGCCAAGCGCCACCCCAAAAGCGGTTTCGACGCCTTCTTTGAAGCCGCCGCCTTTCGCGGCATGCTGGAAAGCGTGAGCATGACGGGCGACGGCACCAGCCTTGCCACGCCCTTTATCCTCATCAGCCCCGAGGAAGAGAGCTACTTCATCAACATCGTCTTCGGCGATGCGGATGCAAAACCGCAGTTCCGCCGTGAAAACGGCATTGCCTATTCCAGTGTTTCCGTCAAAAATCCCAAAAGCGGCAAGCCGATGACAGTCTACTTCGTCTTTGATCCGCGCATGCTGAAAAACCCGTGATGGCCATGAAAAATTTTATATACGCCCTTACAGCCTGCCTGTTACTGGCGGCAACCCACGCCAGGGCCGATGATGCGGCGGATAAAGCCTATTTGAAAATGGTGGATGCCGCGATTGCAAACCCCGCCGCTGGGCAATGGTGCGCCATTCGCACAGCTTATCCGGATACGTCTTTTTACCGCGCTGCCGGTTCACTCACCATCGACAAGAAAACCGAGGCGGCCGGCAAGGATGTGATTATGGGGCAGACGGAGGCTTCCACCGTCGCGCTTAAAAAATTTCTGTATGAAAATTTCGGCAGCGTGGGCGCGCACCGCTATGCGGAATATATTTACCGCTGGAATACCGACCTGACATCGCAGGACATGAAGGGCATTTTGCCGGAATTCGGCAAGGGCGTTGATTACATCAACCCCGAGGTTGAAAAAGCCGCTGCCGCAGGCCTGCTGGACTGCCTTGCCAAAACCGGCACGGGCAGCAACATTGCCGGCGCGGTCAAGGTCATCAGCTCGGAAGAAGAGCAGATCATGATTGACCAGTACTTCCACGTCACGGCCACCAACCTTGATACCGAAAGCCACGACGGCCATATCTATCACATCGCCGATGTCGCGATACCGGAAACAAAAACGACCGCAAAAATTTACTTCCAGATGGATGATCGCGCCAGCGCCGCTATGCTAGGCGCCGCAGCACCGGCAAACGGCACGGATACCGCTTATTTGTCGCTGGTCGCCAAGGCGCAGGCCGACCCCGCCGCCGTCAACTGGGAAGAACTGCGCCACATTTATGTGGATACGTCATTCTACAGCCCCAACAGCGATGCCATTTTGCTGCCCGCCCTGCAAAGCGCCGCCGAAAAAGCGCAGGCGGACCCGAGCGCGGAAAACGCCAACGCCTATAAAAACCTGCTGAGGCAGCATTACGGGCTTTACCTGCCGCACATGCATGCCATCAGCTTCTGCATCAAAGCATCACCGGCTTTTCTTGACTGCACGGCGGAAAAGGCCGCGCTGAAAGCCATCATCCGCAGCATTGCGGATAGCGGTGACGGCAAGTCGGCGGCAACAGCCTATCGCGTGGTGGATTTTTCAGAGGCACGGTTGCTGGCGCAGGCTTATTTTGGCCTGACCATCACCAATGCACGCGTCGGGCGCGAACAGCGCCACACGCTGGCCGTGCTGGATGTAACGGACAAAAAAACCGGCAAGGCCGACAAAATGTATTTCAACATGGATATGGCGCAGCTGGATTAATTGCTTAACGCCCGTAGCGGCCCCTGCCCCAGGCCAGCAAGGCTTCAATCACCTGCTTCAGCTGTACCTGCAGTTTTTCGGCCTTGTCGGGGCGGTATGAATAAGGCGCATCTTCGTCCATGTAATTTCCCCATGTCAGCTCGATTTGGATGGCATGAATGTCATGCGCGGGCTGGCCGTAGTTGCGGGTGATATGGCCGCCAACGAAGCGGCCATTCAACACGGCGGAATATGCGCCGCTTGACGCCGCCGCCAGCGCCGCCTGCGCCATGGCGGGATCACAGCTGGTATCATGCGCGGTGCCAAGGTTTAAATCCCACAATTTGCCGTCAAACAGGCGCGGCACCTGGGTACGGATTGAATGGGCATCGTACAGTATGGCGTAGCCGTAGGTTTCCTTCAGCCGCTTTAGTTCTTCTTCCAGCGATTCATGGTAGGGTTGCCAGTAGGACGCAACGCGGTTGACCTTTTCAATCTCCTCCGGTTCCTCGCCTTCAACATACAGCGGTTCGCCATCAAACGTCTCAAGCGGGCAAAGGCCGGTTTTAACCTGGCCCGGGTAAAGGTGCCCATCGTCCATCGGGCGGTTGAGGTCAACGACGTAGCGCGAATGCGTGGCCATGAGCAGGCTTACGCCCATGCTTTCGGCAAACCAGTAAAGTTTATCCACGTGCCAGTCTGTATCCGGCAGGGCTAGCGCGGCGGGCGTCATGCGGCGCTTCACATCCGGCGGCAAGAAGGTGCCCATGTGGGGGATGCTGATAAGAAGGGGCGTTTTGCCCTGAATAAGGCGGCGTCTTTGCATGGGTCACATATGGAGAGAGGGTAATAACGTACGCCCGACGAAGGGCAGGAACATGCCAGCCTCCACAAGGCGCGTGGCAATGCGTATGTCGGGCGCGAAGTAATGATCTTCCTCGTAATGCCCCACTTCGCGGCGCAGCAGCGCCATGGCGCCCTGCAGCGATTTCGAGGTTTTTAGCGGCCGGTGGAAATCCACCCCTTGCGTTGCCGCCAGCAATTCAATGCCGACGATGGTCGCGGTATTGGAGCCCATGTCATTCAAGCGCCGCGCGGCATAGGTGCCCATGCTCACGTGGTCTTCCTGGTTGGCGGATGTCGGAATGCTATCGACCGAGGCCGGATGCGCCAGCGATTTATTTTCGGACGCAAGTGCAGCGGCGGTAACATGCGCGATCATGAAGCCGGAATTAACCCCCGCGTCCTTCACCAGAAACGGCGGCAGGCCTGAAATTTTGCTGTCGATCAGCATGGCAATGCGCCGCTCGCTCATGCTGCCGATTTCGGCAATGGCCAGCGCCAGCGTATCTGCCGCCATGGCGACGGGTTCGGCATGGAAGTTGCCGCCTGATTTTATTTCACCGGTTTCCAGCATCACCAGCGGGTTATCGGTAACGGCGTTTGATTCGCGCAGGAAAATATCGGCCGCGAAGCGGATATGGTCAAGGCACGCGCCCATCACCTGCGGCATGCAGCGGATGCAGTACGGGTCCTGCACCTTCGGGTCATGGTCGCCATTACGGTGGGATTCCCGAATGGCGCTGCCCTTGATGAGGTTGAGGTAGATTTTGGCAACAGCCATCTGCCCGTGCTGGCCGCGCGCTTTTTGAATATCGGCGTCAAACGGCGTGGTGCTGCCCTTGGCGGCATCGACCGTCAGCATGCCCGCAACGACGGCGGCGGCGTAACAATCCTCCGCGCGGAACAAGCCGCGGAGGGGAAGCGCGGTGGTAACCTGCGTGCCATTCAACAGCGCAAGGCCTTCCTTCGGCTGCAGCTCAAGCGGCTTCAGCTTGTATTTTTTCAAAATATCGCGGGTTTCAAACAGTTCGCCCTTAATGCGGACCTGCCCGAGCCCCAGCAGCGGCATGCTGAGATGCGCCAGCGGCGCCAGGTCACCCGACGCGCCGACGGACCCTTTTTCAGGAATGCAGGGATAGATTTCGTGGTTGTACATATCCAGCAGGAAATCCAGCACCTCGCGCCGCATGCCGGAATAGCCCTGCGCCAGCGCGTTGATTTTAAGGACGAGAATAAGCCGGACAATATCGTCTTCCAGGAATTTACCGACGCCTGTTGCGTGCGACAGAACGATATTGCGTTGCAGCTGCCCGAATTGCTGCGGCGGAATTTTTATTTTCGCCAGCGCGCCGAAGCCGGTATTGATGCTGTAAACCGCATCGCCCTTGGCGATAATGTCATCCACCAGCTGCTTTGACGCGTCAATTTTCTTGTAAGCCGCCACTTCCAGCTTCATCGGCACGTGGTGCTTTACCAGCGTGCGCAGCGTTGCAAGCGTCAATTGACCGGGTTTAAGGATAAAGCCTTTCATCGTGCATACTTTCTGCTGCGAAGCGTGATTTGCCCCTAAGGTAATGGGCGGCGCATTTTTGCACAAGAGCCTGCCGTTGGACAGCCTGCGGGGACCTGCTGCAACGCAACAGAAAAGAACTTATCCGATCATCGGCAAGTTCAGGCCTTTTTCACGGGCGCAATCCACCGCATCGTCATACCCGGCATCCGCATGGCGCATAACGCCGGTCGCGGGGTCGTTGGTGAGGACGCGGGCAATGCGCTCCGCCGCCTCTGCCGTACCATCCGCCACTACGACCATGCCGGCGTGCTGCGAAAAGCCCATGCCGACGCCGCCGCCATGGTGCAGCGACACCCAGGTGGCGCCGCTGGCGGTGTTCAGCAAGGCATTCAACAACGGCCAGTCGGAAACAGCGTCGGAGCCATCCTTCATGCCTTCGGTTTCGCGGTTGGGGCTGGCGACGGAGCCGCTATCAAGGTGGTCGCGGCCGATAACGATGGGGGCGGAAACTTCGCCGCTGGCCACCATTTCGTTCAGCGCAAGGCCCAGCTTGGCGCGGTCGCCGAGGCCAACCCAGCAAATACGCGCGGGCAGCCCCTGAAACTGGATGCGTTTTTGCGCCATGTCGAGCCAGTTGTGCAGGTGCTTATTATCCGGCAGCAGCTCTTTCACGCGCGCGTCGGTTTTAAAAATATCCTGTGGGTCGCCGGATAGCGCCGCCCAGCGGAACGGGCCAATGCCACGGCAGAATAGCGGGCGGATATAAGCGGGCACGAAGCCGGGGAAGTCGAAGGCGTTATCGACGCCCGCTTCCTTCGCCATTTGGCGGATGTTGTTGCCGTAGTCCAGCGTGGGCACGCCCATGTGGTGGAAATCAAGCATTGCGCGCACATGCACGGCCATCGATTTTTTCGCGGCATCCACCACGTTGTTCGGCACGCTGTGGCGTTTCTTCTCTGCCTGCTCCCATGTCCAGCCGGCGGGCAGGTAGCCGTTGAGCGGGTCGTGCGCGGAGGTCTGGTCGGTCACAACGTCAGGGCGGAAGCGTTTGTCGGCTTTAGCCATCTCGACAAGCCTCGGGAAAATTTCGGCGGCATTGCCGAGCAGCCCGACGGAAACAGCCTCGCCCTTCGCATGCGCCGCTTCAATCATGGCAATTGCTTCTTCAATGGTATTGGCTTTTTTATCCAGATAACGGCTGGCAATACGGCGCTCGATACGGCTGGCCTGGCATTCAACACCGAGGAGCGACGCGCCGGCCATGGTCGCCGCCAGCGGCTGCGCGCCGCCCATGCCACCAAGGCCGCCCGTTAAAATCCATTTGCCCTTCAGGCTGCCGTCGTAATGCTGGCGGCCGACTTCAACGAACGTCTCGTACGTGCCCTGCACAATGCCTTGGGTGCCAATGTAAATCCACGAACCCGCGGTCATTTGGCCGTACATCATCAGGCCCTTGGCATCCAGCTCGCGGAAGTGCTTCCACGTTGCCCATTCAGGCACGAGGTTAGAGTTCGCCAGCAGCACGCGCGGCGCATTTGCATGGGTTTTAAATACGCCGACCGGCTTGCCGGACTGGATAAGCAATGTTTCATCGCTGTTCAGGGCTGTCAGGCTTTCAACGATTTTGTCAAAGCAGGCCCAGTTGCGCGCCGCCTTGCCAATGCCGCCGTACACCACCAGTTCATCGGGGTTTTCGGCAACATCGGGGTCAAGGTTGTTCATGAGCATGCGGAGCGGCGCTTCCGTGAGCCATGATTTCGCTGTCAGCTTGCTTCCCCGCGCGGCGCGGATGATGCGTTTGTTGGCGGCGGCGGCAGGCTGTGCTGTCATGGCGATGCTCCGGTTATTAGGTATCCTTGCAAAAGTCCGTCAGGCGTTCGTCAGATGTGGATGGCGCGACCTTCAACCGCCAGCGCCGCTTCCTTCACCACTTCGTTGAGGGTGGGGTGTGCGTGGCAGGTGCGGGCGATATCTTCGGACGAGCCGCCAAATTCCATCGCGAGGGCGATTTCGGCGATCAGCGTGCCGGCTTCGGCGCCGATGATGTGGCAGCCAAGAACACGGTCGGTTTTGGCATCCGCGAGGATTTTCACGAAACCGTCTGTCGCGTTCATGGCGCGGGCGCGGCCGTTAGCCATGAAGGGGAACTTGCCGGATTTGTATTCAATACCGGCTTCCTTCAGCTGTTCCTCGGTTTTGCCGACGCTGGCAACTTCGGGGAAGGTGTACACAACGCCCGGAATCGCATCGTAGTTGATGTGGCCGGACTGGCCCGCGATGATTTCTGCGCAGACAAGGCCTTCATCTTCCGCTTTATGCGCCAGCATAGCGCCGCGCACAACGTCGCCGATGGCATAGATGCCGGGGACGCTGGTCTGGAAGTGGTCGTCAATTTCAACGCGGCCGCGGTTGTCCAGCTTCACGCCCGCTTTTTCAAGGCCAAGGCCTTGCGTATAGGGACGGCGGCCAATGGCGAGCAGCACGGTTTCAACTTCCAGCTTTTCAGGGCTGCCGCCGGCAGCGGCTTCAAGGCTCAGCGTGACCTTGCCCTTGGCGGCGGTGGAACCGGTGACTTTGGTGGAAAGCTTGAATTCCATGCCCTGCTTGGTCATGATTTTTTTCATCTCTTTCGAGATTTCAAGATCGGAGCCCGGCAGGATGCGGTCCATGAACTCGATGACCGTGACTTTGGTGCCAAGGCGCTGCCAGACAGTGCCCATTTCAAGGCCAATGACGCCGCCGCCGATAACGGCAAGCGTTGCCGGCACTTTATCCAGCGCGAGCGCGCCGGTGGAAGTGACGACTTGTTTTTCATCCACCGTCACGCCGTTCAGCGGCGTGCTTTCAGAGCCCGTGGCGATGACGATAGCGCGGGCGGTGATGGATTTTTTACCGTCTTTACCCACGACATCCACCGCACCCGCGCCCATAATGGTGCCGGTGCCGATGATATGATCGACTTTGTTTTTCTTGAACAGGAACGTGATGCCGTTGGTATTGGCGGCGACGACTTTGTCTTTAAACGCCATGGTCTTTTTAAGATCAAGCTTCGGCGTGCCGACATCGATGCCGAGGCTGGCGAAGTCATGCGATGCATGCGCATATTTTTCGGAGACGCTGAGCAGCGCCTTGGAAGGAATGCAGCCGACATTAAGGCAGGTGCCGCCCAGCGTATTGTCTTTTTCAACGCAAGCGACCTTCAGGCCCAGTTGCGCCGCGCGAATCGCGCAAACATAGCCGCCAGGACCGGAGCCGATTACCACCACATCGTATTGTGCATTTGCCATGATCATTTTTTCCTTCGTGTTTCGTGCCCCGAATTTATCGTAAAGGCGTTGATTTATCGAGCGATTTGTCGATTTTTCTGTGGCCGCGCGTTATATAGCGCGAAAATAATTTCAAAAAAGATTTGACCCGAATCTGCTGTTTTGATATTCAGGAGTCTTCGACAAATTCTATCTCCGTGTTGTTGAAGAGTTTCTTATAGAGGGTGTAAGAAAGAGGGGACTGGGCCCGTAACCCCGGTCCCCTCAAATTCTTAAGAAGCTGAAAAATAACGGATAAAGCGCTTCTGACCGAGACTGCAAAAGCAGCCGGGAGAAGACACGGAACTGGCACTTATACAAATAATTTACGCTTGCTGTGCTATTTTACTTAAGTTATGGTAACGCCTTCACGCACTACGCATTTCTACTCAGGAAGGCCCTATGAAAAAAGCGCGCTTGCAGGACGGCCAGGTCGTTCTCGCCCATCAATATAACAAGGCATCTCACGGCACGCAGCTTTGCTGCGCCGACCCCGAATGCGCTGCCCCCATGACCTTCCGCAAAGAGTCGCTGACCCACGGCGCCGCCGCCGTGCGCAGCGCGTCGTTCGTTTCAAAATCCGTCAGCGACCATATTGCCACCTGCACCGCGCATGAAGACTTCGCTATCATGGCAAAGCAGCAAAAAAGCATCGAGGCCGGGTTGAGGGAGGGCAAGACTATCGTCCTCAACCTCAACATGCGCCTGTCTGAATCGTTCAATACCGCCGCCCTGCCCGCCGACATTATCGGCCAGGCCAGCACGGCGGAAAAATCCGACTATGTCACCGCGCCGGTGAAAAGCGTTGAAGACCTGCTGCACCTTAAAAACGTCATCGAGGAAAAGGGCGGTGCTGCCGGCCTCGCCAAAACGGTTGTCAACTATAAGGGCAAGACCATGCCGATTGGCGAGTTCATCATCGACAGCCGCGACAAGTTCCGCAACCTGCTGAACAAAATGTATAAGTCTGTCGACCACAGCAAGCCCAATACCGAAATCACCGAATTCCCGCGCCTGATAGAATTCCGCGCGACGCAGAACACCAAGGCATCGGAACGCGGCGCCATTCGCGGCACACCCATGAACTTCGTGAAGGAAGGCGGCAACCGCCTCATCCTGCTGCAAAAGGCCGAAGTGCCGAAGGAATTCGAGCAGACGCTGCGCGGCGAAAACGTGCACATCATCGCCGAACCGAAACTGAACTACAACGAGGCAAAGGCCGTGCTGCACCGCCTGCAAACGCAGCGGGAGCAAACCATATTCCTCAACCTTCGCTGGAACGTCGTCGGCGCGCATCAGTTCACGCCTATCGAAACCCCCGCCGCTAGCGCCAAACCCGCGCCGCAAAAACCCGGCAACGGCAGCCTGTTCGGTTAAACCTGTCATTCAAGACACAAAAAAAAGCCCTGCTGTTTCCAGCAGGGCTTTTTTATTAAGGCTGTCAGCGATTAGACATCCAGCAGCAGGCGCTGCGGGTCTTCGATGGCGTCCTTGACGCGGACGAGGAAGGAAACAGCTTCCTTGCCGTCGATGACGCGGTGATCATAGGACAGCGCAAGATACATCATCGGGCGGATGACGATCTGGCCGTTGACGACAACCGGGCGTTCTTTCGTCGCGTGCATGCCGAGGATGGCGGATTGCGGCGGGTTGATGATGGGGGTCGACATCATGGAACCGAAGACGCCGCCGTTGGTGATGGTGAACGTGCCGCCGGAAAGGTCTTCAAGGCCGATCTTGCCATCGCGGGCGCGAAGGCCAAGGTCGCCAATTTCCTTTTCAATCTTGGCAAAACCCTTCTGGTCCGCATCGCGCACGACGGGAACAATAAGGCCGGTCGGGGTCGAAACCGCAACGCCGATGTCGTAATAGTTTTTGTAGACGATGTCCTGGCCATCAATTTCCGCGTTGACGGCGGGGAAATCCTTCAGGGCCTGGATGGCGGCCTTGACGAAGAAGGACATGAAGCCAAGCTTCACGCCGTGTTTCTTTTCAAAGCTGTCTTTGTACTGGTTGCGCAGCGCCATCACGTGGCTCATGTCGACTTCGTTGAAGGTCGTCAACATGGCAGCGGTGTTTTGCGCTTCCTTCAGGCGCTCGGCAATGCGCTGGCGCAGACGGGTCATACGCACGCGTTCTTCGCGGTCCGCATTGTTGCGCGGGCCGCTGGGGGCTGCGGGGGCTTTGGCGGCGGGGGCAGCCGGCGCCTTGTTCAGCGCGTCCAGCACGTCGCCCTTCGTCAGGCGGCCGTCTTTGCCGGTGCCGGCGATACCGGCGGTATCAACGTTCTTGTCATCGACGATCTTTCGAACGGCAGGGGACAGGAAGGTGTCGTTGCTGTTGCTGGTGGGCTTGGCTGCAACTTGCGCGGCCTTGGGCGCTTCTTTCGGCGCTTCGGTTTTCGAAGGCGCCTCAGCTTTTGCGGCTTTCGCGCCAGCAGCGCCTTCGGTAATCACGCCAAGGACTGCGCCGACGGCAACGTTGCTGCCGGTCTGCACTTTAATTTCTTTCAGCACGCCTGCGGATTTGGCGTTTACTTCCAGCGTGACTTTGTCGGTTTCAAGCTCGACCAGCGGCTCGTCAACGGCGATGCTGTCGCCGATTTTCTTGAGCCATTTTGCAACGGTCGCTTCCTGAACGGATTCGCCAAGCGCGGGGACGACGATATCGGTAGCCATGATTATTTTCCTTCCAGAATGGTGAGTGCTTCATTGAGCAGCATTTCCTGCTCGGCATTGTGAACTTTGAGGGAGCCGGTCGCGGGCGCTGCAGCCGCACGGCGGCCTGCATAGCGCGGGCGGCCCGCTTTGTGTTTCAGCTCCTGCAGAACGCCTTCGATGCGGCGGTCGAGGAAGCTCCAGGCACCCTGGTTCTCCGGCTCTTCCTGGCACCAGACGATGTCGGCGTCGGGGTATTTCTTCAGCTCATCCGCCAGCGGCTTGTCGGGGAACGGGTAGAACTGTTCAAGACGGACAATCGCAACGTCTTTCACGCCGCGTTTTTCGCGCGCATCCAGCAGGTCGTAGTAGACCTTGCCGCTGCACAGCACAACGCGCTTGACCTTTTTGGCCAGCTCGGCCGTTTCGCCAATGACGCGGCGGAAGCGCGCGGTATCGGTGAAGTGGGACAGCGGGGATACGCACAGCTTATGACGCAGCAGCGATTTCGGCGTCATGATGATGAGCGGCTTGCGGAAGTCGCGGCGCATCTGGCGGCGCAGCGCGTGGAAATAGTTGGCGGGGGTGGAGCAGTTCAGGACCTGCCAGTTGTCCTCTGCGCTCAATTGCAGGAAACGCTCGAGACGGCCGGAGGAGTGTTCAGGCCCCTGCCCCTCGAAACCGTGCGGCAGCAGCATGACAAGGCCCGACATGCGCAGCCACTTCGTTTCGGCGGACGCGATAAACTGGTCGATGATGACCTGCGCGCCGTTGACGAAGTCGCCGAACTGGCCTTCCCACAACACAAGCGCGTTGGGGTTGGCTTGCGAATAGCCGTATTCAAAGCCCAGCACGGCAGCTTCCGACAGGGGGCTGTCATGCACTTCGAACTTGGCCTGGCCGGGGTCGATGTCGTTCAACGGAATATAGCGGAATTCGGTCGTCTGGTCGGTCAGCGCGGCGTGACGCTGGGAGAAGGTGCCGCGGCCGCAATCCTGGCCGGACAGGCGCACGCGGTGGCCTTCGCAGGCGAGCGCGCCGAAAGCGAGCGCTTCCGCCGTAGCCCAGTCGAAGCCTTCGCCGCTTTCGAACATCTTCTTTTTGGTTTCCAGCTGGCGGCCGATTTTGGGGTTAAGGTCAAAACCTTCCGGCACGCTTGTGATAGCCTTGCCGATTTTTTGCGCCAGTTCGTTGGTGATGGACGTTTCGCCGGAGCGTTCTTCGCCATAGGCGATTTTCAGGCCGGTCCAGTTGCCTTCCAGCATGTCGGCGCGGTTGGGCTTGTAGCTGGTGGCGGCCTGGAATTCTTTTTCAAGGTTGCCGGTGAAGTCCTTGTAAATCTGGTCAGCGGCTTCTTGGCTCAGGCTGCCTTCGGCCACAAGGCGGTCGGCGTAAATGGTGCGCGTGGTCGGCTTGTCTTTAATGACATGGTACATCTGCGGCTGCGTAAATGCAGGCTCATCCGACTCGTTGTGGCCATGGCGGCGGTAGCAGACGATGTCGAGGAAGACGTCTTTCTTGAAGGTCTGGCGGAATTCGACCGCAAGGCGCGATACGTGCATGACCGCTTCAACGTCGTCGCCATTCACGTGGAAGATGGGCGACTGGATCATTTTCGCAACGTCGGTGCAGTAGTTGCCGGAACGCGAGTACAACGGCGCAGTGGTAAAACCGATCTGGTTGTTGATGACGACGTGCATGGTGCCGCCAACGCGGTAGCCCGGCAGTTCCGACATCATCAGCGTTTCGGGAACGATGCCCTGGCCGGACAGCGCGGCATCGCCATGAATAAGGATGGGCATGACGGCAAGGCGTTCATGGTCCTTGCGGATGGATTGCTTGGCGCGCACCTTGCCGACGACGACGGGATCGACGAATTCAAGGTGCGACGGGTTCGGCAGCAGCGACAGGTGGACGGTTTCGCCGCCAAAATCACGGTCGCTGGAGGTGCCGAGGTGGTATTTCACGTCGCCCGAGCCCTGCACGTCGTTCGGCTTCGCGGGCGTGCCCTGGAACTCCGAGAACATGGCGGTGAAGGATTTGGACAGCACGTTGGTCAACACGTTGAGACGGCCGCGGTGCGCCATGCCGAACGCGACTTCGCGAATGCCCAGTTCCGCACCACGGCGAATGACTTCCTCGATCGCGGGAATGGTGGACTCGCCGCCTTCAAGGCCGAAGCGCTTGGTGCCGGTGAATTTGGTATCGAGGAATTTTTCAAAACCTTCAGCCGCGGTCAGGCGGGTGAGGAAATGCTTTTTCTCGTCCTTGCTGAACGGCGTTGCGTTCAGGGAGCCTTCAAAGCGTTCCTGCAGCCAGGCGCGCTGCCCCGGGTCCTGAATATGCATGAATTCGACGCCGACGGTGCTGCAGTAGGTTTTCTGCATGATGTCGATGATTTGGCGCAGCGTTGCGCGTTCCTGCCCGAAAGCGCCGTCGAGGTAAATTTCGCGGTCCATATCCGCTTCGGTGAAACCGTAGGTTTGCGGATCGAGGTCGGGGTGGTGGCGTTTTTCGCTAAGGTCGAGGGGGTCGAGGTCCGCCAGCAGGTGGCCGCGCACGCGGTAGGAACGGATGAGCAGCAGCGCACGCACGGCATCGGCCACAGCGGCTTTTGCATCGCCGGCAACGGCGCCGGGGGCGGCTTTTTTGTCGTCTTTTTTGCCGTCGCCCTTGGCTTTGGCAATCACGTCGGTATTCGCGGGGGCGGAGGACAGGACGGCGGAAAGTTTATCCGCGTTCGGGGTCCAGCTTGCGCCCTTCAGTTCCGCCACCAGCAGTTTTGCTTCGTCGCCAAGGCTGGTGAAAAGGTCTGCCCAGCTGGCATCGATGCTGCCGGGGTTCTTCGCGTATTTCGCGTAGAGGTCGGCAATGTAGTCGGGGTTGGCTGCGGAAAGGAAACTGAGCGCGTCGCGTTGTGACATTTTTTTACTTCTGTTGATGTTTTACCGCCCCGCAAAAACCGTATGCGGGGCGGCGGTATCGGTAGCTTCTTAAGCGGCCTTCATGGCTTTCATGACGGCGTCGCCAAGTCCTGCGGGGCTGTCGGAAATGACGAAGCCGGCAGCCTTCATGGCAGCGACTTTGTCTTTTGCAGCGCCCTTGCCGCCCGCGATGATCGCGCCGGCATGGCCCATGCGGCGGCCCGGGGGCGCCGTGACACCGGCGATGAAGCCGGCGATGGGTTTTTTGTTTTTGTAGTTTTTGTAGAACTCGGCCGCGTCTTCTTCCGCCGAGCCGCCGATTTCCCCGATCATGAGGATGCCTTCGGTTTCGGGGTCGTCGAGGAACAGCTTCAATGCGTCGATGAAGTTGGTGCCGTTGACGGGGTCGCCGCCAATGCCAATGCAGGTCGTCTGGCCCAAACCGTTCGCGGTGGTCTGCGCAACTGCTTCATAGGTCAGCGTGCCGGAACGCGACACGATGCCGACCTTGCCGCGCTTGTGAATGTGCCCTGGCATAATGCCGATCTTGCATTCGCCGGGCGTAATCACGCCGGGGCAGTTGGGGCCGATAAGGCGGGTCTTCGACTTGTTCAGCTTTTCGCGCACCTTCACCATGTCCAGCACCGGAATGCCTTCGGTGATGCAGATAACGAGGTCGAGGTTCGCATCAATCGCTTCCAGAATGGCGTCAGCCGCGAAGGGCGGCGGCACGTAAATGACGGAAGCGTTCGCGCCCGTTTCATTCACCGCGTCCTTCACGGTGTTGAAGACGGGAAGGTCAAGGTGCTTGGTGCCGCCCTTGCCGGGGGTGACGCCGCCAACCATTTTGGTGCCGTAGGCGATGGCCTGTTCGGAGTGGAACGTGCCTTGCGCGCCGGTGAAGCCCTGGCAGATGACCTTGGTGTTTTTATTGACGAGTACAGCCATGTTATGCGGCCTCCGCTTTTACAGTGCTGACGACTTTTTGCGCCGCGTCAGCGAGGTTATCGGCGGAAATGATGTTCAGGCCAGACTCTTTCAGGATTTTCTTGCCTTTTTCGACGTTGGTGCCTTCAAGGCGCACGACGAGGGGCATGGTAAGGCCCAGTTCGCGGGCGGCGGTAATGATGCCTTCCGCAATAACGTCGCAGCGCATGATGCCGCCGAAGATGTTGACGAGGATGCCCTCGACGTTCGGGTCGGACAGGATGATGCGGAAAGCTTCGGCCACGCGCTCTTTTGTCGCGCCGCCGCCCACATCGAGGAAGTTGGCGGGGTCGCCGCCGTAGAGCTTGATGATGTCCATGGTCGCCATGGCAAGGCCTGCGCCGTTGACCATGCAGCCGATGTTGCCGGTGAGCTTCACGTAGTTCAGCTCGTGGTCTTTCGCGCGTTTTTCAGCCGGGTCTTCCTCGGCCACGTCGCGGAGGGCTTCGACTTCCTTCTGGCGGAACATCGCGTTGTCATCGAAGTTCATTTTTGCATCGAGCGGAATAATGTCGCCCGCCTTGGTGACAACCAGCGGGTTGATTTCGACGATGGAGGCGTCGAGCTGGATGAAGGCATCGTACATTTTGGCGATCACGTCGACGCATTTGCCGACCTGCTTGCCTTCAAGACCCAGGCCGAAAGCGATCTGGCGGCCCTGGAAGGCCTGAAAGCCGACAGCGGGGTCGACGATGACGTTGAAGATTTTTTCAGGGTGCTTGTCGGCAACTTCTTCAATGTCCATGCCGCCTTCGGTCGACGCCATGATGGTAACGCAGGAGGTGCTGCGGTCGATGAGCATGCCGAGGTACAGTTCGCGCGCGATGTCGCAACCGTCTTCGATGTAAACGCGGCGCACTTCCTGGCCTGCGGGGCCGGTCTGGTGCGTGACCAGCTGCATGCCGATCATCTTGGCTGCTGCAGCCTGCACGTCGTCAATCGATTTAACGACCTTCACGCCGCCGCCTTTGCCGCGGCCGCCCGCGTGGATCTGCGCCTTAACGACGTAGACGGGGCCGGGAAGCGCTTTTGCCACCGCAACGGCTTCTTCCGCCGTATAGGCAACGCCGCCCTTCAGCACGGGAATACCCCGGGCCTTCAGCAGCTCTTTTGCTTGGTATTCATGAATGTTCATGTGTCGTATCTCTTCTTTCTAACAGGTCGGGCTGCGGGTTAGGCTGCAGCCGGTTTCAGGTTCTTGGCGACGTCGCAGAGCGCTTGCACGGCGGCGACGGATTTTTCGAACATCACTTTTTCGTCGGCCGACAGGCTGACTTCGATGATTTTCTCGACGCCGTTCGCGCCGATGATGACGGGCACGCCGATATAAAGGCCTTTCACGCCGTACTGGCCGTTCAGGTAAGCGGCGCAGGGCAGAACGCGGCGTTTATCCAGCAAATAGCTTTCCGCCATGGCAATGGCGGAGGACGCCGGCGCGTAGAACGCGGAACCGGTTTTGAGCAGGGCGACAATTTCAGCGCCGCCATCACGGGTGCGCTGCACGATTTTGTCGAGCTTGTCCTGGCTGGTCCAGCCCATCTTCACGAGGTCGGGCAGCGGGATGCCGGCAACGGTGGAATAACGCACCAGCGGCACCATGGAGTCGCCATGGCCGCCAAGGACGAAGGCGGTGACATCCTCAACCGAAACCTTGAATTCTTCGGACAGGAAGAAGCGGAAACGGGCGGAATCGAGCACGCCGGCCATGCCGACGACTTTTTCGGGCTTGAAGCCGGTGACTTCCTGCATGATGCCGACCATGACGTCGAGCGGGTTGGTGATGACGATGACAAACGCGTCCGGCGCGTTCTTTTTAATGCCTTCGCCCGCGGCCTTGATGATGCCGGTGTTGATGCCGATAAGGTCATCGCGGCTCATGCCGGGCTTGCGGGGGATGCCGGCGGTGACGATGACGACGTCCGCGCCCTTGATGGCGGCGTAATCGTTGCTGCCCGTAAACAGGCCGTCAAAGCCTTCGACCGGGGCGGCTTCGGCGATATCCAGCGCCTTGCCCTGCGGCACGCCTTCAGCGATATCGATGAGGACGACGTCCCCCAGCTGCTTCATGCCGGCGAGCAGAGCGAGTGTTCCACCGATTTGGCCTGCGCCAACAAGCGCGATCTTTTTACGAGACATCTTGATTTTCCCTAACGTTTTTGAGCTTGTTTATATATAAGGAATCTAACTGTGCTAAAAAGTAGCACAAACTGGCATTGTTTCTAGGCCTTTTCGCCCAAAATTACAGGTATATAACCCTCTTAAAAAACCGGCTTTTTCATACATGACAAAAAATATGCTGCAAACGCACAAAGATTCAACGGTTATGTCAACCATTAATGGCGCCGCCAAAAAGGGCGTGCTAGGATACCGCTATGAATGAATACACACCGCGCCATTTCCCGCTCGACAATACCGTCGGTTCAGCTTTTTTCTGCCGCCAGCAGGATGGCTTTTCCTGCGGCCCCGCCTGCATTGCCTCCGCCGCCAATGTCTATGCCACCGGCATGAGCTATGATGATGTGCGCGCGCTGCTGAAGCCCACCAACTGGGGCGGCACCCCGCAGGAGCGCATGGACAGCGTCAGCCGCACTATTCTGCCGTATGAACATTCGGGCCAGCACAAATACCACGGCGGCGTTGCCGTCGCCTGCATCGACCATGGAGACGAACCGCATTACGTGCTGCTGCTGGTGCAGGAAAAGGACGAGGTCATTTACTACGACCCCTACGAACACGAGCTGGTCATCGACCGTTTCGACCGCCTGATATGGGAACCCGGCTACGGCTTCACCCCCAACTGGACGCTGAACTTCGCGCCCGTTGACGGCAACAGCATCCAGAAATGGCTGGAATACGTGGCCCCCGCAGCGCAGCTTGAAAAAGACGCGCCGCAGCCGTAATTTTTTTGATTGATGGGCTTAGAAGAATGACGACTTCGGTTTTTCGATCGTCAGCAGCTCGGTCACATCCCACACGGGGCGCATGGGCCGCTTGAACAGGTCTGCCCCGTCCACGCCGAAGTAAATCTGCATCATGGGGTCTTTCACGACCTTGTCGCGCAGAATTTCTTTCGCGGCGGGGTTGCCGGCTTCGGCGGCCTTTTCAAGAATGGCGCGGCCGGTGATGCGGTCTTCGTTGGTGCCGGTGCCGGTGAGCAGGCAAAAGCCGTACATCATGGCGGCATCGCCCACGGCAACGGTCTGGTCTACATCGAAATACAGCAGCGACTGGCCCAGCAGGTCAAACGCCATTTCGGCATTGCGCGGCACAACTTCGCCGCCAAGGTATACAACCGCAAGCGCGGTGAAGGCGCTGCCCTGCCCGCCCAGCCCTGCCTGTTCAAACAGTTCAATGGCGCGCGTGCTGTCGCGCGGCACGCCGCGGCCATCCAGGTATTTATAGGCAAGCGACAACTGCGCTTCGGGCGATCCGCGCTTGGCACCTTCTTCGTAAAACGCAATCGCGTTATCGAGGCTTTTTTGCAGCTGCTTGCCGTGCTCAAAACACTGGCCAAGCACGAAGCAGGCGGTGGCATCGCCGTTGGAAAACGCTTTTTTGTACCAGTCCAGCGCCTTGCCGAAATCCTTCACGGGGCCGAAGCCGAATTCGTAACGCCGCGCAACGTCCAGCATTGCGTCCACGTTGCCGTGTTCGGCCGCCTTCTTCATCCATTCATAGCTGAGGAAGGGGGATTGCTCGCAGCCCTCGTCGCCGGCTTCGTACCAGTCGGCCAGCTGCATCATGGCAACGGTGTTGCCAAGCTCTGCGTCGTCCAATACCTTGCGGGCGTCTTCGTTCATTCCGGTTACGGCTCCTGCAAAAGATACTATGTCCGCACGCCGAAAAACTCAAGCTGCCAGGCAATTTCCTGCTGGGTCAGGGGGTAATCCGTCCCGCCCTTGGGGTACAGGAGGTCTTTGGGCTGGATGCGCCCGCCAATCCGCTGGATATCAAGGCTGAGGCGCGGCGGCAGTTGCGCCTTCCAGCTGAGGGCCACAATCGCCTTGGCGGAGCCGGAGCCAAGAATTTGCTGCACTTTTTCGGGAGGGATGTGGGAAAGATGGGCCAGCGCCAGTATGACAAATTCACGTTCATGCCAGGCAAGCGCATCCTGTATCAATTCCGGCGTCAGCGCCTTGGCGGCAGCGTACTTGGCCAGTTTTTGTTCCGGCGACAGCGACTTTGCGGCATCGGCCATAAAGGCCATGCGGCGGCCGACAAGGGCAACAATGCCGCGGCGCGTCGGCGCGTCAAAATCGCTGCGGTCTTTCAATACATCCAGAATAGCTTCATTGACGAAGCCAGCCAGCTGCCGCGCAATATCCACCGTCACGTCGCTGCGCATGGCGAGGGGGCGGTGTAAATCGGGGTGCAGCCGCGCCATTTCAACGATGCTTTCAAGCGTTGCGGGCAGCAGGCGTGCGTTGTTGTTGCCGATCAGCACGGCGGTACCCGGCACATCGCGCGTTTTGACGACGGCTTCGGATACGTTTTCACTCACTTCCGGCCGCCCGGCAATCGCGGAGATTACCCACGGTTCGGGGTGCGAAGCCAGAATATCCAGCAGTTCATCGTCATCCAGCGCAACGCAGAAGCGCAGAATGGGTTCGGAGATTTCACGCTCCACATCGCGCGCCAGCCGCGCCACGACGGTGGGCGGCGCCTTCGCGTAATCTTTCAGCGCGCTTGACAGGGCGCGGCGCACAATCAGCACTTCATCCTGCGCCAGCGCCTGCAGGGCCTGCACGGCATAGGAATACAGCTGGCTGTGCTTGTCGGGCGCTAGCCCCGGCATCAGCTTCACCAGCCGCGCCACCAGCGCAAGCCGCACATCGACGTTGGGGTCGTTGGCAACTTCCGCCGCACGGCTGAGCGGGGTGCCTTCCGGCGAGGTTGCCGTGGCAATGCCGGTGCCGGTTGCGCCATCCCCTTCCGCATGGCGCTGCAGGGCGCGCTGCTTGCGGTCGTTGCTGGTTTTCTTCGAAAACATTTTCTTGATGAACTTGAACATCAGGCGGCATCCCTGTAGTCACGCGACTGCATTTCCATGAGGCGGCTGACGGTGCGCTCGAACACCTGCTTGTTGTCATCGCCCGTATAAAGCCTTTCGGGCGGCGCCGCGGCGGAAAGCACAAGCCGCGCGTGATGGTCGTATAACGTGTCCACCAGCGTAATAAAACGCACGGTGGCGTTGCGGTTATTGTCGTTCAGCGGCGGCACGTTTTCGACCAGGAACACGTGGAAGCGCTTCACAAGCTCAAGGTAATCCAGCGCGCTTTTCGGCTGTTCACACAATTCCGCAAACGTGAAGCTGGCCACCTGCCGCGCCGCTTTGGGCACGTGAATAACGCGGCCCTTGACGGTGATATCAACGGGCGCACCCGCCTCTTCATCGGCAACGGCGGTGAAAATTTTGTTCATTTCGTTATGCGCATCGGCATCGTGCGGCCAGAAGTAAACCTGCAGGCCGCGCAGGCGGCGCAGGCGGTAATCCGCCATGCCGGGAAATTCGAAAACGGTGGTGCGTTCCTTCAACAGCTCGATGAACGGCAAAAAGCGGTCGCGCTGCAAACCATCCATGTACAAATCATCGGGGCAGATGTTGGAGGTCATGACCACCGCAACGCCGCGGTCGAACAGCGCGGTGAACAGGCGGCCCAAAATCATCGCATCTGCAACGTCGCGCACCTGGAATTCATCAAAGCACAGCAGTCGCGCTTCGGCGGCAAACTTATCCGCCACCGCGAACAGGTCGTCATCAATCCGCCCCTGTTCTGATTTTTCCTTGCGGCTGCGCAGGGTGTGCAGAAAATCATGCACCTCCAGCATAAAGGCGTGGAAGTGGATGCGGCGCTTTTTATCAATCCGCACCGCGCCGAAAAACAGGTCCATCACCATGGACTTGCCGCGGCCGACACCGCCGTAAAAATAGAACCCCTTGGGCGCGGCGACCGGTTTTTTGAGGAAGTCGAAGAAACCTTTTTCGCGCGGGTGTTCCAGCCCATGGCGCAGCGCTTCCAGTTGCACAAGGGCGCGGCGCTGGTCTTCATCAGGGGTGAAGGCGCCGTCCTGTACGCGTTGGTCGTAGATATTGGCCAGTGTTGTCATGTGGTTGTGGTCATTGCAGCTGCCCGTTGGATCGCCGGATATCGTATATGCGGCGCAACACTTATTACACCATAAACATATGTTTTCATAAGCTAATTTTCCAAGCAAAAATCACGCCAATCGCGGCTTGGCCCGTTTAAAGCAGTATCCGCTTGACTTATTATGGTAATTATTATATGATGTGCTCTTGCTTGAAAAACAAAGGTTAACGCCCATGGCCCCCGCTTCCAGCACACGAAAAGTTTACGACTTCAAAGGGATTTCCGATGCCGAGCTGGAGCGCGCCGCCGACCAGGCGCACCGCAGCGGCATCTTCAAGGTGAAGCTTCGCACCACAGCCTTCGGCGCGCTCCTGGCAGGCGCGCTGCTATTCATGGGGCAGGCTGCAACGCTGTTTGGCACGACGACAGGGATGATAGCCATACTCGGCACCAGCGCGGCCACCCTCGGGCTGGTGGTGGGCAGGCCGTGGCTTGAAAAAAAGCTGGATAAAAGCTTCTTCGCATGGGAAGGCGCGCTCAAGGAAGAGCAGGCGGGCCGCAAAGAACTCCGGGCCCGCCAGACGTATGAAAGGCAGCTTGCAACGCATATGGCCTACGAGGCCGCCTTCACCGCTTCCCGCGACGCCGCGGATGCGGAAATCAAAAAGAAACACGCAAACGATGTCGCGAACGGATTTAACGTCGCCTCCGTAAAGCCCATCGTCAAAATCAAGACGGTGCGCTTCCGCCCGCAGCAGCCGCAAAAAGACCTTGCCGCATAAATTGCGCGCCGCACAAAACCGTACGTTTTCATAAGCTGATTGCGCGCAAGTTTATTCTATATTTTGCGCGGCGGCGGTTTGTTTATGGCGCGGTTACCGCTGTCATCGTATGATGATTCTCATGAGATAGTTTTTGTACCCCCCGCAGCATTCAAGGAGACGAGACATGAGCGAACATAAATGCAAAGGCACCTGCAAAAAAGACTTCGCGCACGGCGCGAAAAAAGAAGACCAGGCCCCCGTGCCGTCCAACGACCAGAAAGCGCCCGAACAACCGAAAACGGAAAAACCCGCGCACAAGTGCTGCGGCAAATGCAAACCGTAATCGCGCTCCGGATGATCGTTTAAAAAATCCCCGCTGGAAACGGCGGGGATTTTTTATGGCCGGTTCTTCAGGCGCTCGGCCAAAAAATTGACCGAGGTATCAAACGATTCCGCGTTGATGTTGTGGCCAAGGTTTTTGACCAGCACGCCCGTGGTCGGCAGACCTGCCCGCTTCAGGCGGCGGACGGATGAATTGAAATGCACTGAAATGCCGGAAACGGCCCTGTCGAAAACCTTCTTGAAGCGCGTTTGCGGTTTTTCGATCTTGCGGGGCGTGGTGTAGAAATAATCATCGCCATCGCCCATCAACAGCATGGTATCGGGTTTTGATTTTGGCTTGATGATGGGGAAGACGGGGCTGGAATGCGCCACCACCGCCGCGCATTTTTCATCGCGGTGGGTAGCCATTTGCACCACCATGGCACCCCCGAGGGAAAAGCCGTACAGCACAAGTCCGTCATCCTTCAGCCCGCGCTTTTCCAGCTGCGCATCGGCAAAGGCATTCAGGTCATCCACCACGGGCACGCGGTTGAACAGGTGGCTTAACGCAAGTTCCAGCCCGTCGCCCGCCTTCTTGCTGGTTTTGTACCAGCTATATAAATCGTCCACATGACCGACGCCGAATTCATCCTTGTGCGCCTGCGATGCGTTTAGGGGAACAGGCCCGCGCACCAGCAACACATCCGCATTCGGATAGGCTTCTTGAATATGAGCCGGAAAATCTTTGAACATTTCAGGGTGGTTGCCGTAGCCATGCAGGAAGATGACCAGCGCATCGGGCTTGCCGGAAGCTGCGGGGTATTCAAGAAAGTGAAAACCGTCTTCGTTCTTCATCGGGGCCTTTTGAAAGGTTGGTTCTTTTGCAAAGCCACGCCGTTTCTATCCCGCCAAGGATTTGATTAGCGTAAAAGACCCGTAACCGCCTGTAAACCCTGTATTTTGATTGCTGCACCGCAACTTGACCGTCTATGAAAACGATAATAAAGTGTGGCCATGGACAAATGGACGCAGAAAAAATCCGCCGGCTTCAATGCCGCCGCAACGCCGCAGTTGAACGATTACACCATCGTGCTGACAAAGCCCGATGGTGCGCCGGATGCGCAGGCCGCCGCCTTTGCCGCAAAGCTTGACCGCTGGCTGCATATGCACGGCGATGCCCAAAGCGGCACTGCGAAAGCACCCGTGCACAGCACGCCGGGTGCAAAAGGCAACGCGCAAGTCACCATCACCTGCAGCGAAGCGGTGCTGTCGCGCATTGAACGCCAGTTTGCAGGGGATATTCTGGAGACGCTGCCGCCGCCGGAACACGCGCGCGGCACCATTTACCCGCCGAAGGTTGACCCCTTCGATGTGCGGTTTTGGTAATCAGGCTTCGGGTTTATAATAAACGTAAAGTTTTTTCTGGAACGGATAGAGCGTTTTCACGTCGATCACGTCGTGCGGCACCCAGCCGTCACCCAGCTTGAATTTGTTGGATGTCACCAGAGTGCCGGGCTTTAATTCGCGCCGCAGTTTTTGCGCCACGCGGTGCAGGCGGTAGAAGAACATGACCACCGCATCAACATCCGACACGTCATAGGTAAAAAAATCCACCCGCTTGTAGTCAAGGTTATGCAGGCGGAACAGGCGCTTTATGCACATTGACCACCAATAGGACTGGCGCGAAATTTCAATGCCCGTTACGCGGGCATGCGGCAGCGCCCGCGCAATTTCGCGCGTGAACTGGCCATTGCCGGAGCCGATGTCGATGACCTTGTACGGCGCGGCTGTATGCCGTTTCGCATCTTCCTTTAACAGCTGGATGATTTTTTTGCGGATGGCGGGCGCGGTGCGGATATTCGGCACGCCACGGTTAAAGACGACGATGTACAAATTCCACAGCAGCAGCCATACCGCGAGCCAGAAAATAGCCATGTTGATATACGGCAGCCAGGCCATGGGTTACGCCTTTCCGGACGCGCGTGTTTTTTTAGAACTGGTCGTTGGCAATCTGGCAGGCGGTTTTATGACCGCCCTTGATAGGGGCGGTCAAGCCATGCACATAAGGCAGCAGCGCTTCGGCAAAGAAGCGCGCGGTAATGAGCTTGGTATTGTAAAAATCCGCCTCATCGCCCGACTGGTTCAAAGCATCGTACGCGGCGAAGGCCATGCGCGCCATCATGTAACCGCCCGCGACCAGCGAAAACTGGCGCAGGTACGGCACGGCGGAAGCCGCCATGGCGTCGGTGTTCGATTTAGCGTTCGCAATCATCCAGCCCGTGGTTTCCTCAAGAGTGGCGACAGCGGCGGAAAGCGCGCCTGAAATAGCGTCAAGATCATCGCTCGGCTTGCCGGCGAAACCTTTGACGAAGGCTTTCATTTCATCAAGGAAGCGTTTGGCCTCCGCCCCGCCGTCGCGCAATACCTTGCGGAAGACAAGGTCATTGGCCTGAATGCCGTTGGTGCCTTCATAAATCGGCAGGATGCGGGCATCGCGGTAGAATTGCGCCGCGCCGGTTTCTTCGATAAAACCCATGCCGCCATGGATTTGCAGGCCGGTGGATGCCGTTTCAACCGCAAGGTCGGTAGACCATGCCTTCACCAGCGGCACCAAAAGATCAGCGCGGAGAGCCGCCGCTTCCTTCTCTTTTTCATCCGTGCCGCGGCGCATGCGGTCGACCATGCCGCCCGCGTAATAGGTAAGCGCGCGCGAGGCTTCGGTATTCGCCTTCATCGTCAGCAGCATGCGGCGGACGTCCGGATGCTCGATGATGGCGACGCGCTTGCCGGACTTATCGCCAAGCTTGGTGCCCTGCACGCGGTCCTTGGCGTAGGCCAGCGCGTGCTGGTAGGCAGCTTCCGCCAGGGCCACGCCCTGCTGCCCCACGCCGAGGCGCGCGTTGTTCATCATGGTGAACATGTTGCGAAGGCCCTTGCCTTCTTCACCGACCAGATAACCAATGGCGCCGTCATGCTCGCCGTACATCATGACGCAGGTGGGCGACCCGTGAATGCCAAGCTTGTGTTCCAGCGATACCGCGCGCACGTCGTTGCGGGCGCCAATGCTGCCATCGGCGTTCAGCAGGAACTTCGGCACGATAAACAAGCCAAGGCCGTCGTTGCCTTCCGGCAGGCCGTCAATGCGGGCAAGTACGAGGTGGATGATGTTGGGGGTAAAGTCATGCTCCCCCCAGGTAATGAAAATCTTCTGGCCCTTCATCATGTAATGGTCGCCGTTTTTTTTGGCGACGGTGCGGATGGCGGCAAGGTCGCTGCCCGCCTGCGGTTCCGTCAGGTGCATGGAGCCTGTCCATTCACCGGAAATCATTTTCGGCAGGTAGGCTTTTTTCTGCGCGTCGGTGCCGTGCTTTTCAATCGCTTCAATCGCGGCCTGCGACAGCAGCGGGCACAGGCTAAGCGCAAGGTTGGCGGATTGCCACATTTCGCCGACAGCCATGCCGAGCGACCACGGCAAGGCCTGGCCGCCGAATTCTTCCTCGCACGTCACGCCGGTCCAGCCGCCTTGGGCGAACTGTTTATAGGCATCCTTGAAGCCGTCCGGCGTTTTGACACCGTCGCCCGCAATTTTCGACGTCTGCTTGTCGCCGTTGATGTTGGTGGGGGCCCAAACCTCTGCCGACAGGCGCGCGGCTTCTTCCAGCACGGCTTCCACCACATCGGGCGTTGCGTGGCCGTAGCCCGGCAGCGTTGCAATGTCTTCCATCCCGGCGATTTCGCGGAGGACAAAACGCATGTCTTTCAAGGGGGCGTGGTACATGGGGCTGGCTCCTTATATATGGCGCAAAGAATTCGGGGCGGCAGAGATAGACCGCTGCCCGGATAAAATAGCATTTTCAGCGGGGGAGTACACGCCCCCCTCTTTTAGCGAAGGCACAATTGGCCAATCCGGCCGCCCCAACGCTGGAGACTATGGCAGCACGGAAAATCCAGTTATGGGCAATAATGTTGCTTTGTTAATAACTGGCACGCCCTTTGCAAAGTTTAGCCTTAAGGAGGCCGCAAAGGCCCCGCAGGGTTAAGGAGTATCAAGTTATGGGATCAATGTCCGCGACATTACAGTCCGAGATAGCCCAGAAATATCAAGGCGTTGCATCAAGCCGGGTCATTCAGGCGGTGCAAAAGGCCTCGGCCAAGACGGGGGTTGATTTCGCCTTCCTGATGGAAAAAGCTTCCACCGAGAGCAGCTTTGACCCCAATGCCAAATCCAAATCGTCAAGCGCGAGCGGGCTTTACCAGTTTATCGACGGCACCTGGCTGTCGATGGTGAAGCGCTACGGCGATAAATACGGTCTGGGCGATTATGCCGACAAGATTGAAATGAAGAACGGCAAGGCCTGCGTTGATGACTGCAACGTCAAGGCCGCCATTTTAAACCTGCGCAATAACCCCGAAATTTCCGCCTGCATGGCCGGTGAATATTCCGCCGAGAATAAAGACTTCCTGCAGGACCATACCAAAGGCGACATTGGCTCGACCGAACTGTACCTTGCCCACTTCATGGGCGCGGGCGGCGCAGCCAAGTTTTTGAACGCGCGCGACTATGACGGTACCGCCATTGGCGCGCAAATCTTCCCCAATGCTGCGCATGCCAACAAAAACGTGTTCTACGACCGCACGACAGGCAAGGCGCGCACGCTGGATGAAATTTATAACGTGTTCGATAAAAAGTTCACCGGTGGCTCCGGTTCGGACGGCAACAGCACGACTGCTGCCGCAAAGAACAGCAACGCCGCCACAGCGACCGCGCATGACGCCACGGCCGATACGCGCACCCACCTTTCACACAAGGCGCTGCGGTCGCTGCCCGTTTTCGACGATGCGAATGAAGCGGATGATATTATGTGGTCGGACGACCCGCGCTTTGCGCACCACAACAGCGGCAACGGCGGCTTCTGGGCCGGCAGCGGCAGCATTCACCGCCTGTCGCAAATGAGCATTCTTGCCATGCAGGAAGCGAACGAAACCATTTCCGCCGGCCTGCGCCCCAGCCAGAAAGACAAGCACGGCTATAACTCGTAATCAGCAAAACGCCTGATTAGAAATTTCCGGTTAATGAATATCCAGCGCGGGTGCCTTCAGCAACGCGCCTTCCGATTTTGCGCTTTGCTGCAGCGACGCGATGATGTCTGCGGCATTAATCTCGATCTTCGGGGCAAGCGTGCCGCCGTTAATCGCAATATCCGCGAACATTTCCAGCGTCGTTTTGCGGGCGGGGTATTCCACCAGCGGAATGTCGGCCTTGGGGTCCAGCTTCGCCGTTTCCCTGGCGACTTCAACCGCGCGGTCTAGGCCGCCCAACTCGTCCACCAGTTTGCGGTCTTTCGCCTGTTCGCCGGACCAGACGCGGCCTTCGGCAATCGCCTCGACCTCGTCATGCGTCATGTGGCGGCCATCCATCACGCGCTTGATGAAAGCCTGGTAGATATTGTCCAGAGTGCCTTCAAAACGCGCCATTTCTTCGGGGCTGAAGTTTTGGATGGAAGACCACATGCCCGCATGCGCGCCTTCGGAAATGGTCACGGCATTGACGCCCAGCTTGTCCATGAGGCCGCGCACGACGAATTTACCGCCAAAAACGCCAATCGAACCGGTGATGGTCGCGGGCTGCGCCACAATTTTGTCTGCGCCCGTCGCAACCCAGTACCCGCCCGACGCGGCATAGCCGCCCATGGACACGATGACAGGAATGCCGCCTTCGCGCGTTTTCATCATGGCCCTGCGAATGGTTTCAGACGCTTCCGGGGAGCCGCCGGGGCTGTCGATGCGGAAGACGACGGCGGCGACTTCCGGGTCGTCCTGCACCTGGCGGAAAGCGCGGGCGACTTTATCTGCCTGAATACCGCTTTCGCCGATGGCGGCATGGGTGCCGCCGAACTGCGCGATTTCGCCGGCGGCGATGATCAGCGCGATTTTGTTTTTAACGGGCGGCGTGCCGTCCTTGGCGGCCTTTTCTTTTTCGGCCTTCACCATCATCTGGTGGAAGGCGCTGCCGTTTTTCTTTTCATCCACATCGTCGCTGTAATCAAGCAGGTCAACGGTTTTTTCCTTGACGGTGCCGGCGCGCGCCTTTGCCTCGCCGATAATTTCATCATAGTAGCCAAGGCGGTCAACCAGCTTGGCTTTCAGCGCCGCGTCGTCGGTGAAGGGCGCGGCGTCAATATCCGCCCGCACTTCGTCAACTGTCAGCTTACGGTCGGCGGCAATGCCGGCGATGATCTGGGTGGAAAGGTCCGACAAAAGCGAGCTCATGGCTTCTTTCGCGGGCGCGCTCATGTCCGTCAGGGTGATGGATTCGACGGCGGATTTATAGGTGCCGCGGTGGCCGAATTGCGGTTCTACGCCGACTTTATCAAGAAAACCGCGGAAAAACGGCACTTCCGCCGCAACGCCGTTGATGGCGACAACGCCAATAGGCTGCAGCCAGACTTTGTCAAACGCGGTTGCAAGGTAATAATCGCTGAGGCCGCCGGTGGACGCGCCATAGCTATCCGCGTAAATTTCCGCGAACTTGCCGGATTTGCGGAAGTTGACGACGGCATTGCGCAGCTCCTGCACCTGCGCCACGCTGAACTTCATGTCTTCGATTTTTGCAACGAAGCCTTTGACGCGGTCGTCCTTGGCGGCTGCCGTCAAGGCGGTCACGACTTCATTAAGCGTTGCGCCGGGACGCAGCAAGGGCTGCGTGAGCGACGGCGATGAAACAACTTCCTCAAGCCCCGACTTGAACGTGTAGCTCAAGACCATTTTATCCGGCAGCGGCTTGCTTTCCGCATTCAGGATGCGCACGGCGGAAATGGTGAAGAGGACAAGGCTGATGGTGAACAGCAGGCCGATGGCGAAGATGGACCGGTAAAGGCCGCGCAGGATATTCCACGGAAAGCCGTCGCGCTTTTTCACGTAAATCTGTCCGTCGATGTTTTTTTCTGAGGCCGCCATGTCAATCCCTTTTCGGAAACGCGCTTTAAAATTTTCTGGAGTTTATCCCATCATTCATGATTGAACGACAAATAATTTGCCGATATATTCATCAGCAGATTCAGAGCATACAGATTTTAAAGAAGCGGCCAAAAAAAAGCCCCATGCGCGGAAACACATGGGGCAATATCATCGAAGCGAAGTATTAAGGGGGAAGCGTCGGAGCCAGCGTACTGGACCGGCGCTTTTCCTTGAGTCAGAGTTTCAAGCCTCTGTGGATAAGAGTCGAGTCCTTTTTTGGAAGGGCTTTTGAGGCCATTATTCCCTTTTAATATCAATATTTTGGCTAGTCTCGGCCGGAGCATATTGATTTATGTTATGGGGAATCGTGTAAAAAATTTACACAACAATCCCATACGCTTGCGAGTCCCCGATTCGGATTCACTTCAACAAGCGCATTCAAGAATCTGATTTGACTCGAAAATTTATAACGCGCGTTATTGCAAGCACGGCGCCCCGCGGCGCGGCGATTAAAGGCATTGCGCCTTATGGCGCAACCAGTGGTCACACAAGACAATCGCCATCATCGCTTCCGCAACCGGCGTGCCGCGCAAACCAACGCAAGGGTCGTGGCGGCCCTTTGTCACAATCTCGGTTTCGTTGCCGTGCGCATCAATCGTCAGCATCGGCGTGAGGATGGAGCTGGTGGGTTTGAAGGCAAGGCGCACGACAATATCCTGCCCCGTCGAAATACCGCCGAGAATTCCCCCCGCGTGGTTCGACAGAAAATGCGGTTTGCCGTCCTTGATTCTGATCTGGTCGGAATTGACTTCGCCGCCCATTTCAACGCAGGAAAAACCTGCGCCAATTTCCACGCCCTTGACGGCGTTAATGCCCATCATGGCGCTGGCAAGGGCCGCATCCAGCTTGTCCGCCACCGGCGCACCAAGCCCGGCGGGAATGCCGGAAGCCACAACTTCCACAATCGCACCCACGCTACTGCCGGCTTTGCGTTTTTCATCGAGAAAAGCCTCGAACAGCGGCACGGCTGCGGCATCTGCCGTGAAGAAGGCGTTGATTTGCGCTTCATCCCAGTTCCAGTTATCGCGGTTGATTTTATGCGGGCCGACCTGCACGACGGCGCCGCGAATGGCAATATCTGCGCCCAATTGCGCTGCCAGCACCTTGCGCGCAACCGCGCCTGCGGCCACGCGCGCCGCGGTTTCACGGGCGGATGACCTGCCGCCGCCGCGATAATCGCGGAAGCCGTATTTTTCATCGTAGGTGAAGTCGGCATGGCCGGGGCGGTATTTGTCCTTGATGTCGCCGTAGTCTTTCGACCGCGCGTCGGTGTTTTCGATCATGAGTGAAACGGGGGTGCCAAGCGTTTTGCCTTCAAACACGCCGGAGAGAATTTTAACCTGGTCCGGTTCCTGCCGCTGCGTCGTAAAGCGGTTCTGCCCGGGCTTGCGGCGGTCGAGGAAATGCTGGATGTCCGCTTCCGACAGCGCAATGCCCGGCGGCACGCCATCCACCACGCAGCCGAGCGCGGGACCGTGGCTTTCGCCCCAGGTCGTATAGCGGAACAAGGTGCCGAAGGTATTGGCGGACATTTCCGTTATCCTTTTAGTCGTGGTGTTTTGTGATTTCGAACTCATGCCCGTCTGGCGTTGCGAAGACGATGGATCTCATGTTCGCATCTTCAAGCCCGTCCGCCACCACGGTGGCGCCGAGGCTTTTGGCGCGGGCGATGTAGGCCGGAATTTCATCATCGGGAAATTCAAAGACCGGCACGCAGCCGGAACCCGTAAAGCCGTCGCCCATGTCGTTCAGCAACAGGCCGAGGCGCGTGCCGTTCACGACAAATTCATGCCAGATTTCAAACGTTTTATGCGGCTCAAGCCCCAGAAAGCCCGACCAGAAGGCCGAGGCCCTTTCAATATCCGAAACCTTGAAATAGACGGTGCGGATTTTCAAGGCTGCATCAACCTGAAATGCCGTTCAGCAATTCGGCGGTCTGCTTTGCGCTGTCCACCGCGACCATGCCGATGGTGTTGTAGCCGCTGTCGACATACATCACTTCGCCGGTCACGCCCGCGCCAAGGTCGCTGAGCAGGAACAGGCCGGCGCCGCCGACATCCTGCGTCGTGACGTTACGGCGAAGGGGGGAGTTCAATTCATTCCATTTCAGGATATAGCGGAAATCACCAATGCCGGAGGCCGCAAGCGTCTTGATGGGGCCTGCGCTGATGGCGTTGACGCGAATGCCCTGCGGGCCAATGTCGCTGGCAAGGTAGCGCACGGAAGCTTCCAGCGCCGCCTTGGCAACACCCATGACGTTGTAATGCGGCATCACGCGTTCTGCGCCGTGGTAGGTCATGGTAATCAGGCTGCCGCCGTTCTTCATCAGCGGTACCGCGCGCTGCGCGACGGCGGTGAAGGAATAGACGGAAATATCCATCGTCTTCAAAAAGTTTTCGCGGGTGGTGTTGAGGTAAAGGCCATCCAGCTCGTTTTTGTCGGAATAGGCGATGGCGTGAACGACGAAATCAAGCCCGCCCCATTCCTTTTCAACGGCGGCAAACGTCGCGTCGATGGATTTGTGGTCGGTCACGTCGCAGGGCAGCACCAGTTTCGACTGGATCGATTCCGCCAGCGGGCGCACACGCTTTTCAAGGGCGTCGCCCTGGAAGGTGAAACCAAGCTCCGCGCCATGGCGATGCGCCATTTCCGCAATACCCCAGGCGATGGAACGGTCGTTCGCGACACCCATTACAAGGCCGCGCTTGCCTTTCATGAGCGTGCTTACTTGCGTCATGGCGTCATTTTCTTGGGAGGGGCTTTGCATGGGGGAATCTTCTACTGAATGGATATGGTTTCGGAATGTTGTTGCGGCATCCTACACAATTATATTTTATTGCGTCCATACCTATATATATATGTGTAGCGTTTCTGAAGCCGGCTTCACGCCCGCCCATACAGCGCCGAATGAGAACAAAAAAAGATCGCTCGCGAATATGGCAATTAAACTGTAAAAAAGAGTTCAAAGTTATGGCACACCGCATGTCATTTTCTTTGAACTGCTTCAATGATTTAATTATATTATGTAGCAACTGTGCATCATTCAGTTATTCATTCGGGCTTGCCATCACGCCTGTTCTTGTGTTCAATCGGCCCCGCCAACACGTAAAAATACGGCCTGCCATCTAAAGCTCGGCCAATAACAAAGCCCGGTAACAAAACAAGGTTTGACGACGTTGAGATATTTCACCGCCCCCCGTACAAGATTGTTCCGCAAGCGCCGTTTAGGCCTGCGTCACGTGGTTATTCCTGCACTGGCGCTTGCCGCCGTCTACGGAATTTTTGCCTATAATTCCGGCGAATCTGCGCCTGATGCCGCCGTGCTGGCCAATGCCGCCGCCAATGCCAACGTCACCGTTGTTGCCGCCGGCGCGCCCGCCCGCCCCGCCTTCCAAGTCCTTAATTTACAAGACGGATTAGACGCCAAGCCGCAGGCCCCGGCCGCGCAATACGGCGCCCTGTCGACCGAAGAATCGGCCCCGAAGCCCGTCGTCATGCTGAACGAGCCGCAAAAAGCGCAGCCCGCATCCATCAACCAGCGCCAGCTGGCCTACATTCAATCCGGCATCACCAAAATTCTGAAAGCGGGCAGCAACCTGCTTGATACGCAGAAAAAAGTGAAGGTCGGCCGTGGCGATACGCTGATGGACCTGCTGGTCCGCAACGGCGCGCCGCGCGATGAAGCTGTTGGCGCCATTGCCGCGCTTCGCAAAGTTTACGACCCGCGCGACCTTAACCCCGGCCACCAGGTCACCGTCTTCTTCCACAAAGACCCTGCGCTGGCTGACCCCAAATTCGTCGGCCTCCGCATCGAGCAAGACTCCGTCAATTCCGTCATGATCAACAAAGGCGACGACGGCAGCTTCAAGGTCAACCAGGAAGCCAAATCCGTCCACCGCGTGCTGAAAGGCTTCAAGGGCAAGATCGACAACTCGCTCTACGTTGATGCCCATGCCGACGGCGTGCCGGACAGCGTTATTCTCGAACTCATCAAGCTCTATTCCTTCGGCGTCGACTTCCAGCGCGAAATCCAGGGCGGCGATTCTTACGAAGTCATGTACGAACAGTACGTGACGGATGACGGCAGCATCGTGCCGAACAAAGGCAACATCGTCTTCGCGAAACTCGCGCTGAGCGACCGCGTCATGCCGCTGTACCGCTACGAAGATACCGACGGCAACGTCGAATACTTCGACCCCACCGGCCAGTCGGCCAAGAAGCCCCTGATGAAAACGCCGATCGACGGCGCGCGCATCAGCTCCGGCTTCGGCTTCCGCCGCCACCCGGTTCTGGGCTTCAACAAAATGCACAAGGGCATCGATTTCGCAGCGCCCCGCGGCACCCCCATTTTTGCCGCCGGTGATGGCGTCATCGAAAAGGCCGGCCCCTTCTCCACCTATGGCAACTACGTCAAAATCCGCCACCGTTCGGGCCTTGAAACCGCTTATGCGCACATGCAGGCCGTTAAAGCCGGCGTTCGCATTGGCAGCCGCGTGAAGCAGGGTCAGGTTATCGGTTACGTCGGCACCACTGGCCGTTCCACCGGCCCGCACCTGCACTACGAAATCCTCATCAACCAGGTTCAGGTCAACCCCGCCACCGTTAAAATGGCCGGCGGCCGTTCGCTGGCTGGCAAGGAACTGAAATCCTTCAAAGGCCTCGTGGCGAAAATGGACAGCGACTTCAACAAGGCCACGACCCCGGTCGCAGCCCCCGCCGTCGCAACCGCAACGCAAGCGGTCAGCCACAGCAACTAAGCCTTCCAGGACAAGACACAAAAAGGCCCGCTTTGAAAATCAAAGCGGGCCTTTTGCTATGCGGTATTCGCCGTCAGTAATTGCCAAAGACGCTTTGGCGATGGCCGGAAGCATCGGTGATGCTGAGGAAAGGTTCCTGCTTGCTGCCGCCAAGGTCAAGGCCCATGACAAGGCGGTCGCTGCCGGATTTATCCTTCATGATCATGACGGGTGATTCATTTTCCCCCGCAAGGCGGAACAGCAGGCGGATATGGCCGGAAGTATCGGACAGGGCCATCAACGGCAGGCCGCGCTCCCCGCCGCCGTTATAGGTGCCCATCTGCAGGCGCATCTGGCCGTTTTCACCGTAAAACACCTGCCCGCCCTGCCCGTCGGACACATACATATTCACGCCCTTGGGGTTCTTGGTATCCGACAGCGCGAAGAAGTTTTGCTGCTGCTGCGCTTCGGCGCGATGGCCGCTGAACAGCGTACCGGCAAAGCCGCCCGCGAACGAAAATACGGCGAGGACCGCCAGTTGCAGGAATAAACGGCGGTGCTGCATCATTGCTAAACCTTTCAAAAAAAGACGTTATTGTTTTTGCTGCCAGCGCCCGTTTTCATCCTGCTGGAAATAGGATGTGGCGTGGCTTTGTTCTTTGTAAACCTTCCACCGCTGGCGGGCTGCGCTGACGGCGTCTTCATCGTTGCCGTCGAAAAATTCGCAGCACAGCGCGTAATCACCCACGTTCGGCGAGGTGGCGTTGTCCGTCAAAATCAGCACGGTGGCGGCATTGGGGTTATCGTCTTCCGTCGTCAGCCAGACAGGCTGTTCGGCCTCGAACCCGTCGCGCACCGCGCCGTGCGGCAGGAAGCTGGCGGGGTCAGCCGTCCACAGCGCGTTGCTGAGGGCGGTCACCCGCTCGGGGCTGCCGGCCTTGATGACGATGCGATGCTTGCGCTCCAGCGCCTTCGCGACAATTTCCGGCAGCGCCTGTTCAAGGCGTTTTTGCTGCATGTGGTAAAAGCGGACGTCGGTCATGGGTGACTTCTTAAGGCCTGTTTTTTAGCGCGATACTCGCCTATTATCGGGGGGAACCGCAGCAAAGAGCAAGCAGCAAATGGCCCTGAAACCCGCAACCGCAGACGAAAAGCTGGCGCTGGTCCGCGCCGTCAACCACCTGGAACCGGCGTATAAATTCGCCGTCGACAGCACGGTGGTTGAAGTGCTGCCGCTGGCCTTTTACCACGGCGCTCCGCTGGTAAAGGTATCACGCCCCCTGCCCGGCCAGACGCCGCTATGGTACGTGCGGCTTGAAAACGAAATTGTTCCGCTGGATGGCAGCATTGCCAACATCCACCACCTCAACGCCCAAGCGCCGCTGCTGCTGACGCCCGAAACGGTGGCGGATTACCTGAAGTTCCGCCTGTGGTTCGCGCGCGAAGGCGCGCTGGAGGGCGTTGTTGCCAGCGAAACGCCGCACGGCTTTCAGGCCAGGGCCCGCATCTCGCTGGCAGACGGCGCATATGATGCGCAGCTTGCCGTCACGCTGCGCGGTGAAACCACTATCATCAGCCGCGAAAAAACCGGCGCAGGAAAACCCGCGCCGGCTGATTTTTCGCTTTAAGCCTTAAGTCTATCCTTCGGCCCCTATCCTTCGGCTATGGCCTTCAACCGCACGTAATCGGTTTTACCGGTGCCCAGCACGGGAATTTCCGCGACCGGCTGGATTTGCTTTGGCACCGACAGTTCATTCAAGCCGAGCTTGCGGAAGTGCGCGGAAATATCTTCCGCCTTTGCTTCCGCCGTGGTGAAAAGAATGAGTTTTTCACCCTTCTTTTCATCCTTCACGGCAATCACTGCGTGGGTTTTGTCGGGGTAAAGTTTCTGGATGGCGCTTTCAACCGCGGTAAGGGACACCATTTCGCCCGCGATTTTCGCAAAGCGCTTCATGCGGCCTTCAATGGTGATAAAGCCCTGCTCGTTTACGCCGACAATATCGCCGGTGTCATACCAGCCGCCTTCCGGCGGTTGCAAAATGCCCGGCATGTCCGCCTTCAAATACCCCCTCATGATGTTGGGGCCCTTGATGATGAGCTTGCCGGAGGCGGGGTTGATGCCGTCGACCTTCTCCAGTTCATGCACCATGCCCGGCATCAGGCGGCCTACAGAACCCGGCAGGTTGTGCATGGGCGTGTTGATGCTGATGACCGGCGCGGTTTCGGTTGCGCCATAGCCTTCAAAAATGCGCACGCCGTATTTTTCGGCATAGGTTTTGCGCGTTTCTTCCTTCAACTTTTCCGCACCCGCGAAAACATAGCGAATGGCATGGAAGTCATACGGGTGCGCGAAGCGCGCATAGCCGGACAGGAACGTATCGGTACCGAACAAAATCGTCGCGTTGGTATCATAAATCAATTCCGGCACAATGCGGTAATGCAGCGGCGACGGATAGTAAAACGCGCGGATGCCCGACAGGATGGGCAAAAGCGTGCCCCCTGTAAGCCCGAAGGAATGGAACATCGGCAGGCAATTGAAGACGATGTCGTTGGGGCCAAAATCAACACGGCTGGCAATCTGGTAGCGGTTGGCCAGAATGTTGCGGTGTGACAGCACCACGCCCTTCGGCGTGCCTTCGGAACCCGAGGTAAACAAAACAACCGCAGGGTCGTGCGGGCTGGCTTTTTGACGCAGGCTATCCAGCATTTCCGGCGCATAGCGGCCAAGAAGGCCATAAAGCTTGTCGAGGGTGCCAATGCTGGCGCGGATATCTTCAAGGTAAATGAAGGTAATGCCGGCATCTTCCAGCGCCTTCACCGTGGGCGCAAGCTTGCCCATGTCGATAAAGCGGCGCGCCGTGATGACTGTTTTAATGAGTGCCGTCTGGCAGGCGCTTAAGGTTTGCGCAGGCCCCGCCGAGAAGTTGAGCATGGCAGGCACGCGGCGGCGCGCATGCAGGCCAAAAAAGACCATGGCTGTTGCCACCATGTTCGGCAGCATGACGCCAACGGCGGGAATGGTGGCAGCAGGGCCGAAGGCCAGCTTTTTATCCAGGGCCTTGCCCATGACCATGGCGCGGGCAATGAAGTCGCGGTAATTGACCGGCTGGCGCTGCGGGTCTTCCGCAATGATGTGTTTTTCACCGTAGAGGCGCGACGATTCCATGAGCGCGGTCAGCAGCGGGCGTTCAATGTCGCTCGCGTCAAACACCATTTGCGACATCATGTCATACAGCTGCGCTGCCGCCAGCTGGCGGCGTTTGCGGCCAAAGACCCCTTCGGGCAGCACAAAATCACGCGGCGGCAATAGCGTGATGGTGATTTTGGGGAAGGCGCGGATCATCACCTTGCCCTTCAGGCGCGAAAAACGCGTGAACTGCGCGCCGTCAATGCGGATGGGCAGGACTTTCGCCTGCGCTTTATCCGCAATCAACCCCGGGCCTTCATAAACCTTCATGAGGGAACCGGTGACGGTAATGCGCCCTTCGGGGAAGATCATGCCGACCTTGCCGCTTTTCACAACATCAACCAGCCCTTTCAGGGCCATGGGGTTTGTGGGGTCTACGGGGTAGGCATCCACCATTTTCAGCAGCGGCTTCATCCACCACGCCCTGGCGATATACGTGTTGACGGCGAAGGTGACTTTTACGGGCAGGTACGCCGCAATCAACGCGGCATCAAGGAAGGAAGTATGGTTGGCAATGACCAGCACGCGGCTGCCCGCGGCTTCAAAGTTTTCAAGCCCCTTTACCTCAACCTTATACGCCCAGCCAAGAATGCTGCGCATGACGGAACGAAACAGCGCATCCGGCAGCAGCTGCACAATATACACCGCCACCAGCAGGTGCAGCAGGGCGATCGCCATGAACACCTGCGGAATGGTGAAGTGCATGGCCAGCAGCAGCGCCGTGAGCAGCGAAGACACCACCATGAACACCGCGTTCATGATGTTCAGCCCCGCAATGACGCGGGCGAGGAACTGCGGATCGGCGCGTTTTTGCACCAGCGCATAAAGCGGCACGGCGAAAAGCCCGCCCGACAGCGCAATCATGAACAGGTCAAACACCACGCGCCAGTTGTGCGGCGTTGAAATAAATTCGCCCGCCGATTGCGTGATCATGACGCTGACGCCATTTTCCGTCACCAGCGGCTGCACAAGGCTATGCGCCGCAAAGTAAAGGTCAACGCCGAAAATGGCCATGCCGATCGCAGCGATAGGCACATAGGTTGCCTGCACCTGCCCCTTCAGCAAACGGCTGCACAGCATAGAACCCGCGCCGATGCCGACGGAGAATAACGTGAGCAGCAGCGTTGCCACGCTTTCATCCCCGCCCAGAAAATCCTTGGCGAAGGCGGGGAACTGCGTCAGGTAGGTTGCCCCCACCAGCCAGAACCACGAAATGGCCAGAATGGCGCGGTAAATGCCGGGTTCACCCTGCATATACTTCATGATTTTCAGCGTTTCCTGCCAGAAGTTGCGGTTGACAACCAAATCCGGCTGCGGCCCCGGCGCGGGCGGAATAAAGCGGCTGGAAAAATAACCGCCGATGGCAACAGTAATGACCGCCCCCGCAATCACTTCCTGCCCCAGCGTGGAGCTGACAAGAATACCGCCGAGCGTGGTGCCAAGCAGGATGGCAAGGAAGGTGCCGGCTTCAACGTAAGCATTGCCCGACAATAATTCCTTGCCTTCAAGCTGCTGCGGCAGGATGGCGTATTTGACGGGGCCGAAAAAAGTGGAATGCAGGCCCATGCAAAACAGCACCGCCAGCAGCACCGTCACGCTGGGCGCAAGGAAGCCGACGGCCGCAAGCGCCATGAAAACGATTTCGGCAATCTTCACGTATTGCGCAATTTTGGCGCGGTCCATTTTGTCCGCCAGCTGCCCTGCGGTCGCGGAAAACAGGAAGAACGGCAGAATGAAAATGCCGCCCGCCAGCGCGACCAGCACCTGCGCCGGCATGGCCAGCTGCGCTGCGAATTTAAACGTCACCAGCATGATGAGCGCGTTTTTAAACAGGTTGTCGTTGAAGGCCCCGAGGAACTGGGTAATGAACAGCGGCAGGAAGCGGCGCGAGGTCATGAGCGGCATGGTATTAAAAATCCTTCAGGGCGGGCGCGTGATGAAAATGCCTAAATAAAAACGCCCCCCGGGCCTTGGTTGCAAGGACAGGGGGGCGGTTCGTTAATCAGTCTGTGGCCAATGTATACGGGCCATTATTTCTCGCAGAATTCGGCGACGTATTGGTCGAGCAGGCGCACGCCAAAAGCGGAAGCGCCCTTCGGCACTGAAGCGCGGTCTTTGGTGGACCATGCAACGCCCGCGATATCAAGGTGCGCCCACTTCACGCCGTCCTGAATAAAGCGCTTCAGGAAATGCGCGCCGATGGCGGAACCCGCATCACGGCCGCCGGAAATGTTTTTCATGTCCGCAGCCGGGCTGTCAATTGCCTTGTCCCACGCATCGTTCAGCGGCATTTGCCACAGTTCTTCGCCAACGGACTTGCCGCTGGTGATGAGGTCTTTGGCAAAATCGTCATCGTTGCAGAAAATACCGGCATATTCATGGCCGAGGGCGATGATGATGGCGCCGGTCAGCGTCGCAAGGTCAACGATATGCGTCGGCTTGAATTCTTCCTGCGCGTACCAGAGGGCATCGCACAAAATCAGGCGGCCTTCGGCATCGGTGTTCAGAATTTCAACGGTCTGGCCGGACATGGAGGTGACGATGTCGGACGGGCGGCAGGCGGTGCCGGAGGGCATGTTTTCGGCAATCGCGACAACGCCAACGGCGTTCACCTTCGCGCCGCGGGCGGCAAGCGCCTTCATAAGGCCCGTCACCACGGCTGCGCCCGCCATGTCCCACTTCATGTCTTCCATGCCGGGGCCCGGCTTCAGCGAAATGCCGCCGGTATCAAAGGTGACACCCTTGCCAACGAAGCAGACGTTTTTGTCGCTTTTGCCGGCGCCCTTATATTCCATGGTGACAAGGCGCGGCGGGCGGGCGCTGCCCTGGCCGACGGCTTCAAGCGCACCCATGCCGTGGCGGACGATGTCTTTTTCATCCAGCACTTTTACTTTAATGCCCAGCGGTGTGAGTTCTTTCTTGATGATCGCCGCGAAGCTTTCAGGATACAGAATGTTCGGCGTTTCGGAGACGAGGTCGCGGGTGAGGTAAACGCCGTTCGCCACTTTCTCCGCATCCGCAAAAGCCTTCTTCGCTTTCGCCGGATTGTCGACGGTGAAGGCAAGATGCTTCAAGGTCGGCTTTTTGTCCTTGGGTTCCTTGGTCAGGTATTTGTCGAAGCGATAGGCGGAGAGCAGGGCGGCCTGCGCCATACGCGCCGCAGCATCATGCGCTTCATGGTGCTTAAGGTGCATGCCTTCGGTGGTAAAGGCGACATCCGCATTCACGGCCTTCTTCTGGTTTAACAGCGCCGTCAGGCTGCTGCCGATTTTTTCAAAATCCGGCGCTTTCAATTCTTCGGGCTTGCCAAGGCCAACAACCACGACATGCGCTATGCGGCAGGCCTTCGACCCCGGGAACAACCAGCGTCTGGTTCTTTTTGCCGGTGAACTTGTCGGCTTCGGCCGCGCGTTTCAGCGCGCCCCCGGCTTTTTTGTCGGCGGCAACGGCCGCGCCCAGCAGTTTCGCACCTTCAGCGGCGAAAACGACCAGTACATCGGCCTTGGGGGATTTCGATTCGAACGAGATTTTCATGGTGTACCTACCTGCGATCCTATTTTGTTTTCTTTTTTAGCCCGAAAAGGGTTAAAAAACCCCTAGGACCCGTCTATATTGTTGCTAACGAATATAAAGTCCCGCGGCCGCTTATTCCATCCCAAGATGATAAAATGCTGATGACCCGCTACCTTATGAAGAATCTGCTGCAGGCGACGGTGTTTATCGCGCTGACGCTGACGGCTGTCATCTGGCTGACGCAATCGCTGAAAATACTTGATCTGGTCGCCAACTCGGATGCGCCGTTCAGCTTGTTCGTGAAACTGGTCGCATTGATGCTGCCCAAGTTTCTGGAAACTATCCTGCCCGTCGCGCTCGTCATCGCCGTGCTGTTCACCTACAACCGCATGATTATGGACAATGAACTTGTCATCCTGCGCTCCTGCGGGTTTGACCAGCGCAGCCTTGCCCGCCCCGCGCTGGTGCTGGGCATGGTGCTGACGGCGGTGCTTTTTGCGCTGACCACCTACATCACGCCGGTCAGCTACACCAAAATGCAGGAAATGCGCAATTCGCTGAAAAGCGAATATTCCACGTTCCTGCTGCGCGAGGGGATCTTCAACACCTTCGGCACGGACCTGACGGTCTACCTGCGCGCCCGCAGCGAAAACGGCGACCTTGTCGGCCTGCTCATCCAGGATGCGCGCGACAAGAACAAGCCGCCTGTCAGCATTACCGCCAAGCGCGGCCAGCTGGTGATGAACGGCGATGTGCCCAACATCATCGTTTACGACGGCATGCGCCAGCAGCTGGAAAATGCCAATGGTTCTATTTCAAAACTCTACTTCTCCCAATACACCATCGAGGTGAAGGGGCTGGAAAGCAGCACGCAGACGCGCAACCGCGATGCGTCGGAGCGCACACTGACGGAGCTGATGCACCCCGACCTGAGCAACAAGTACGACCGCGACCATATTGATGCATTTAACATTGAAGCGCAGGGCCGCCTTGTGGCGCCGTTCGCGGCATTGGGCTACCCGCTGTTTGCGCTGTCTGCGCTGCTGCTGGGGCCGTTCAACCGCCGCGGCCAGGGCCGCAAGGTTTTCATGGGCGCGGTGGGCGTTGCCTTTCTTATCATCGCCAACATGGCGGTGGATAACGCGCTGAAGAAGCACCCGGGGCTTATCCCCATGCTTTACGTCATTGCCTTCCTGCCCATCGTCGCCGGCTACTATGTACTTGGCGGCACCGGGGAGCAGCAGGTCATGGCGCTTTTACGCCGCATCAACGCCCGCCGCCACGCGCGGCTGGAAAGGGGCGCTGCCGCATGATCACCAATTCATCCACGCTTTTCCGCTATATCAGCACGCATTTCCTGCGCAATATGCTGATTGCGATTGTGGTGCTGCTGGGGCTTATCTTTGTCATTCACACCATTGAACTGCTGCGCCGCGCCGCCGCACGGCCTGATGTTTCATTCCGCCTTGTGGTTGAAATGTCGGCGCTGGTGCTGCCGCAATATGCGCAGAGGATGCTGCCGTTCTCCGTCCTGTTCGGGGCGATTTACAGCTGCTGGAAGCTGAACAACACGCATGAACTGGTCGTTATTCGCGCCGCCGGCATTTCTGCCTGGCAGTTTTTGTCGCCGATGATTGCAACCGCCCTCGCCTTCGGCATTTTTGCGACCACCGTCATCAATCCCGTATCGTCCATCTTCATCAGCAAATATAACCAGATGGAAAATACCTATTTAAACGCGGCGACCAGCCTTGTGTCTGTCTCGCGCACCGGCATCTGGCTGCGGCAACCGCTGCAGGATGACGGCTATGCCATCCTGCATTCCGCCGCCTTCGACCAGAAGGAATGGCGCCTGTCGGATGTCAGCATCATCTTCTTCGACAAGGCGGATAATTTCACCAAGCGCATCGACAGCCCGGTGGCGGTGCTGAAGGACGGGTACTGGGAAATCCAGCAGGCCGTCACCAACGAGCGCAAGGGCGACCCCGTGCATACTGCGCTTGAAAAACTGCCGACCGAGCTGACCGGCCAGAAAATCGAGGAATCGTTTGCCGACCCCGAGACGATTTCGTTCTGGAGCCTGCCCGATTACATCCACATTATGGAAGAAACCGGCTTTCCCGCCGTGCGCCTGCACATTCAGCTGCAGGCCTTGCTGGCAAAGCCGCTGCTTTTCATGGCCATGGTGCTGCTGGCTGCGACATTTTCGCTACGCCCACCAAGATTCGGTGGCGCAGGGGCCATGATAGCCTTGGGAGTCGCAGCAGGGTTCTTTATATTCTTCATGGAATCAATGCTTAACACCTTCGGTATTTCACAGAAGATACCCGTGTATATGGCGGCCTGGACACCGGCCATCGTCAGCCTACTTCTTGGCATCACGGCGCTGCTGCATCTGGAGGATGGTTAGGATGCTTGACGGACAGGGCTAACGCTTTGGTGGTTAAGCATTAAGTAACGATATCGAGTTTAAAGTAAAAAGGCGGTAAACCGCCGTTTCAAATGAAAGTACCTCAAGCGATGTTCACGGCAAGAACGCTCTCCTTCAAAGTTATCGCGCAGAAGCTCTCGGTTCTGGCGCTTTGCACCGTTCTCATCACCGGCACCGCAGGTTGCGCGCACTCGGTTGATCAGGCGGACGGCTACAAAGCCGGCATCAACGACCCGATCGAGCCGTTCAACCGCGGCGTCTTCGCCTTCAACAACGCGCTCGACATCGTGCTGATCGAGCCGGTGGCAAAAGCATACAACTTCCTCTTCCCCCCGTTCTTCCGCGACGGCGTGCAGAACTTCATGCGCAACCTGAAATCCCCCATCATCGTCGGCAACGAACTGCTGCAGGGTGACTTCAAGGGCGCCGGCGTTGCGACCGCCCGCTTCATCATCAACACCACCGCCGGTATTGGCGGCCTGGTTGACGTGGCTTCCGCGCAAGGCCTGCAGTACGAACCCGAAGACTTCGGCCAGACGCTTGCCGTCTGGGGCTTCGGCGACGGCTTCTACCTCGTCCTCCCCATCATCGGCCCGTCCAGCTTGCGTGACGGCGTCGGCCTTGCGGTCGATTCCTACGCGGACCCCGTGCGCATCGTCGCGTCCAACACCGACAACGACTGGATTTATTACACCCGCGTTGCCGTTGAAGGCCTCGATACCCGCGCGCGTCTCGTGAAAGCGGTTGAAGACCTGCGCCACAACAGCCTTGATTACTATGCTGCCGTCCGCAGCGCCTACGCGCAAAAGCGCCACGCGCTGATCCGCGACGAAAAAGCGACCAACAGCAACGGGGCGGCTGACTACAGCGCCCAGATTCCGAACTACTAAGGTTCGCGAAAGACTAAGAACTGAACGACACCGGCGTTAAAAGGGACTATTAGACATGATGACCACCCGTTTCCACATGATGCTGGCCGGCCTTGCCCTTGCCTTTATCACCGCTTTGCCGGGCCTCGCCCTCGCAAAAGGCCCCGGCAGCGATACGCCTGCCGCCGCCTTCGTGCAGGGCCTTGGCGACAAGGCCTTGACCTCCCTCACCGCCAAGGATCTTCCGGCGGCTGAACGGGCGGAACGCGTCCGCACGCTGCTGCGCACCAACTTCGATGTACCCACCATCGCCCGCTTCGTGCTGGGCCGCGGCTGGAACACCGCGACCGACGCGCAGCGCAAAGAATACATGAAGCTGTTTGAAGACATGATCGTCAAAACCTACACCAAGCGCTTTGCCGACTATTCCGGCCAGGCCTTCAAGGTACTGGGCAGCAAGTCGCTTTCCGATACCGACTCCCTCGTCAGCAGCCAGATCCTGCAAAACGACGGCCCGGCCGTGCAGGTTGACTGGCGCGTGCGCGGCAAAGGCGGCCAATTGAAGGTCGTTGACGTCGTCGTCGAGCAAATCAGCATGAGCGTCACGCAACGCTCCGACTTTGAATCCATCATGGGCGGCAGCGGCGACGTTGAAACCCTGCTCAAATCGCTCCGCACCCGCGCTGCCGGCACGCCGAAGAAATAAGCCCTAACCGGCTCCGACAAAAAGCCCCGCTTCCCGCGGGGCTTTTTTTATGCGCGAACCATGCCGCCAAAGAAAAAGCCGCCCCGTGAAGGGCGGCTTTTTTAACCTTATCCAACCAAAGCTTACGCCGTGCGCAGCAGGGGTTTGTATTTGAGACGATGCGGCTGGTCGGCATCTTCGCCGAAGCGGCGGCGGCGATCTTTTTCGTAGTCTTCGTAGTTGCCTTCGAAGAACACCACCTGGCTGTCGCCCTCAAACGCCAGCATGTGGGTTGCCATGCGGTCGAGGAACCAGCGGTCGTGGGAGATGATGACGGCGCAGCCCGAATAGTTTTCAAGCGCTTCTTCCAGCGCGCCCAGCGTCTCGGTATCGAGGTCGTTGGTCGGCTCGTCAAGCAGCAGCAGGTTGGCGGGGGTCTTCAGCATTTTGGCAAGGTGGACGCGGTTGCGCTCCCCGCCGGAAAGGATGCCGACTTTTTTCTGCTGGTCCGGTCCGCGGAAGCCAAAAGAGCCGCAATACGCGCGGGACGACATTTCGCGTTTGCCGAGATAGAAAATATCGTTCTTCTCGGAAATTTCTTCCCAGACGGTCTTGTTCGCATCCAGCGCATCGCGGCTCTGGTTGACGTAGCCGAGCTGCACGCCGTCGCTTACCTCGACAGCGCCGGTATCGGGCTTGTCGTCGCCGGTGATCATGCGGAAGAGCGTGGTTTTACCGGCGCCGTTGGGGCCGATAACGCCGACGATACCGCCGGGCGGCAGCTTGAACGACAGGTTCTCGATGAGAAGGCGGTCGCCGAAACCTTTCGATACGCCCTGGAAATCAACCACGTTCTGGCCAAGGCGCGGCGGCACGGGGATGACGATTTGCGCAGCGCGCGTTTTTTCAAACTTCTCGGCTTCGGCCACCAAATCTTCATAGGCGGTGATGCGCGCTTTGGATTTTGACTGGCGGGCCTTGGGCGACTGGCGCACCCATTCGAGTTCGCGGGACAGCGCCTTCTGGCGGCCTTCCTGCTCGCGGCCTTCCTGCTCGAGACGTTTCGATTTTTTCTCGAGGTAGCCGGTGTAATTGCCTTCATAGGGAATGCCCGAACCGCGGTCGAGTTCCAAAATCCAGCCCGTCACGTTGTCGAGGAAGTAGCGGTCGTGCGTAACCATGACGACGGTGCCGCGGTAATCGGCAAGGTGGCGCTGCAGCCAGGAAACGGATTCCGCATCCAGGTGGTTGGTCGGTTCATCGAGCAGCAGCAGGTCGGGTTTTTCGAGCAGCAGTTTGCAAAGCGCGACGCGGCGTTTTTCACCGCCGGACAGGTTTTCGACGGAGCTGTCACCGGGCGGGCAGCGCAGCGCATCCAGCGCGATTTCAAGCGTGCGCTCGAGGTTCCAGCCGTCAACAGCCTCGATCTTGGTCTGGATTTCGCCCTGCTCCGCCAGTAGCGCGTCAAAATCCGCGTCGGGTTCGGAGAAGAGGTTGGAAATTTCGTTGTAGCGGTCAAGCAGGCCCTTGGTATCCTTCATCGCCTCCATGACGTTTTCAAGAACGGTCTTGGTGGGGTCCAGCTGCGGTTCCTGCGGCAGGTAGCCAATGCGCGCGCCTTCGGCCGCCCAGGCTTCGCCGTTGAATTCCTTTTCAACGCCCGCCATCACCTTCAGCAGCGTCGACTTACCCGAACCGTTGGGGCCGAGAACGCCGATTTTCACGCCCGGCAGGAAGCTGAGGTACAGGTTGTCCAAAACCTTCTTGCCGCCCGGATAGGTTTTGGAAAGCTCCTTCATCACATAAACGTACTGGTAGCTGGCCATGTCCTTAACTCCTCTGGCGCGCCCTTGGGCGCGGTTCAAAATGACTGCCCTTTTCTACCAAAAAGCGGAAGGCCGGGGCAAGCCCCGGCCTTCGTATTATTGAAAAAAGCTATTATGCGCGGTTTAGCGGAAGACGAAGACGAATGTTGTCACCGTCATGATGCCGCCGATAAAACCGACGATTTTTTCCTGCGCGGTGATCATGCCGATGATGTGCTTGATTTCCTCCAGAATTGCGCCGTTCAGCTTGGGTGCCAGCTGCGCTTCAAACTGCGCAAAGCAATAGGGCAGCGCCATGATGATGAGCACAAGGTTGCCCACAAGGCGGATGAACATATCCAGCGGGATAGGTGCCAGCACCGGCGTGAGGCAAAAGGCTACGAAGCCATAAGCCGCGCAGGCGACGCCCAGAAACTTGACGTTTTGCTTGATGAGGGAAAGTGCCTTTTCAATCGCTTCGTTTTTCTTCGGTATGCTCGCGCTTAAGTACAAGAGCGAGAAAGCGGCAAGCGCCGCAAAACTTATCAGTCCCAAGAGCCCAGACATGATTTATTCCTTATTTAAGTAAGATTGCCGATGACATATTACACCACAGGCAACCGGCCTGCACAACGGGCTATGCATCTCAATTTATTCGGTTATTCCGGATTGTGGCTAATTTGCTGCAATAGCATGCGGGCCTGGTGCTTCTCGCTGGGGCTGGGGGTGCGGGCGATATACTGCTCGAAAGCGGTAATGGCCTGCGGGTTCTGGCCCAGCTTCGCATACAGCACGGCCTTGTCGAACAGGGTGCGGTATTCATCCGGCGCCAGCGCTTCCATCGCCTCGATGACGACAATCGCCTGCGCATAATCTTCGCCCTCGATCAGGCGTTTTTTAAGGTTGTTCTGCAGCCGCACCAGAATATCGCGGTTGCCGACCGGATCATAGAAGTTATGGGAAAGTTCGGCGCCTTTGCCCGCAATCGACTTTAGCAATTGCCGCAGTTCCGCAGCGTTCATCTCCCTCCCCTCACGGAAGGGGTCGAGGATGATGCGCTCGCCGTCCTTCTCCATGCGCACCAAAAAGTGGCCGGGGAAGTTAAGGCCTTCGATGTTCCAGCCCTGGCTGCGCGCCAGCACGATGTAAATAATGCCCAGCGCAATCGGCAGCCCCTTGCGGCGGTCGATAACGCGGATGATGTTGGCGTTCTGGATGTCGTCGTAGGTTTCGGTATCGCCCTTGTAGCCATGCGCCTCGTGGATGATTTTTTTCAGCACCGCCACGCGCAGCGCCAGCGTATCTTCCGCCTGCTTGCGGCGCACGGCAAATTCATCCGCCACGTGGTTTGCAAGCTTCTTCAGGTGGTTGTGGAAACGCTCCGGCCGCACGCCCGGCAGGAAGACCAGCGCAAGGGCAATGGCGGTTTCGCCAAGGTCCATTTCCGCATCCGGCAGGCGGCCCGCATCGCGCACGTATTGCAGCGCTTCATCCGGCGTTTCAAAGCGGTGCAGGTCTTCGTTCAGGTCGTCAATGATATCGTCCGGCGGTTCGATACTCAAAGGGCGCTCGCTTTAGTTGGTGACGCTGTTGGACGGCGCGCCGGTTTCAGGGTTCACAAGACCCGGCGGCGTTTCACCGCGCAGGCGCACGTAACTGACGACGTTTTTGACGTATTTGGTATTGCGCGCGTAATCCAGCACGCGGTCCAGTTCCTTCTGGTCCTGCGCAATACCCATCAGGAACACGGTGCCGTTGACCGTTTCGATGGAATAGTTGATGGACTGCACGTATTTATCGAACATCATGTGCGTTTTAAGGTCGCTGGTGATCCAGCTGTCGGTCACATAGGCCTTCACGCCTGCATCGTTTTCAATGGTGATTTCGTTGATGACCTGCTTCACGCCGTCAGCCTGCCAGGCAAGACGCACGGCATCCACCCGCATATCGGGCGTGGGGACGGAACCGGTAATCAGCACGCGCCCTTCCTTCACGGTCATGGACAGGCGGCGGTACAAATCAAAACCCTGCTTCAGCCAAAGGTCGGTAATGGCCACGCGAATGGAGGCATCGGTGGTCGCGCCCTTCAGGCCGCCCTCCTGCGCGGCAGCCACGCCCACGGTCGCGCCGGCACCGGCGGCGATGCCCACGGGCGCGCAGCCCGAAAGCCCCTGCGCTGCGATAAAGGCCAAAGCGATTGCGGCGGAAACATTACGGATGGTCTTCATTGTTCTTGAACCCTTTGAGGTCTTTAAATCTTAAAATGCGTTTTCGATATGCTGGGGCAGCTTGCCCGGGGCCATGACCAGCGCATCGAACCTTGTCTCGAAAACAGTGTACTCAGTATGCCGCGAAAGGTAAAGCTCGGCCGCCCGGCGCACGCGGGACTGGTTGATGGCGTGAATGGCCTCGGCGGCATCTTCCCGCGTTTTGCGCATTTTCACCTCGATAAAAGCCACCACGCCGTAGCGCAGGGCAATAATATCAATCTCCCCCGCATGGCATTTAAAACGCCGCTCCAGAATTTTATACCCCTTCACCCGCAAAAACAGCGCCGCCACCGTCTCAGCGCGCTGGCCTTTCTGATGGTTGGTCATGGAAGGTTGTTTGGGCATGCTACTTGCGGTTCTTCAGCAGCAGGGCGCGCTGGTAGACGTCGTTTTTTTTGCGGCCGGATTTGGCGGCGACGAAACCGGCGGCGTCTTTGACGCTCATGCCTTCTTTTTTCATCATCAGACCCAGCAGTTTATCAATCGCGGCGTCATCCCAGTTCTCAACCGCGTCTTTTTGCGGCGCTTCGACGACGATGACGATTTCGCCCTTCGGCGCGCCGTTCTTTTTGTAATGGTCGGCCAGCGCCAGCAACGTATCGCGCCGCACTTCCTCGAACTTCTTGGTCAGCTCGCGGGCAACGGCGCAGCGGCGGTCGCCCAGAATTTCCGCCATGTCGCGCAGGGAAGCTTCAAGACGCGGCGCGGTTTCATAGAATATCAGCGTGGCGGGCACGTCGCGCACGTCGGTCAGCGCGGCTTTGCGGGCGACGGTTTTGGGCGGCAGGAAGCCCGCGAACATGAATTTATCTGTTGGCAGGCCCGACAGAACCAGCGCGGTCAGCGATGCCGTGCTGCCGGGCACGCAGGTGACGGGCAGGCCTTCTTTCACCAGGGCTTCCACCAGTTTGTAACCGGGGTCTGAAATAAGCGGCATGCCGGCATCGGAAATGAGCGCGACGCGCCCGCCCTTGGCGATGGCGTTGACCAGCTTGGGCAGCATTTCAGCGGCATTATGGTCGTGGTAGGGAACCTTATCGGCCGGAATGTCGTAGACAGTTGTAAGTTTGCCGGCTTCCCGCGTATCTTCGCAGGCGATGATATCGACTTTCCCTAATGTTTCAAGCGCACGCAGGGTAATATCCCCCATGTTGCCGATAGGTGTCGCTACAATATAAAGTCCGGGTTCGAGATCAGAATCTGTTTTTTGCGACATGGCCTGCGACTATAATAAAGATGCAATTTTTTAAGGAGCTTTGCCCCGTGACCGGATTATACAAAAAAATTCTCGCCCCCGTTCAATATTTATTCGTCTTCGCTTTTGTGCTGCTGCTGTCCGGCTGCGGCGGCGGGACGACGGCGGGCTGGAACGCACCGGCGCAGGGCGTTGTCACCAACGACCCCAACAGCATTCCCAACATGGCCTGGCAGACCCCGGGCGACCGGCAGGATTTAATGCAGCAGGGCAAGGACATGGCGGCGGGCCGCCCCGGTCTTGTCAATGCGGGCGCCTTGCCGAAAGTAAAAGTCGCCATTCTGCTGCCCATGACCGGCAAAAACGGCGATCTTGGCAATGCCATGTTCAAGGCCGCGCAAATGGCGCTGTTTGACATTGGCGCCGGCAATTTTGAACTGGTGCCGAAAGACACCCACAGCACCAGCACCGGCGCGGCAGATGCCGCCCGCAGTGCAATTGCGGATGGCGCAAAACTGCTGCTCGGTCCCATTTTTGCAGATGACGTGCGCGCGGTGAAGCCGGTGGCTTCGGCGGCGAACGTGCCGGTTGTCGCCTTCACCACAGACTGGACGATTGCGGGCAACGATACTTACATCATGGGCTTCCTGCCGTTTGCGCAGGTTGCACGCGTGACACAGTATGCGCAGGCGAAAGGCTATAGCCGCTTTGCCGTCTTCGCACCGCAAACGCCCTATTGCGATGCGGTAATTTCAACGCTGCAGCGCTCCAACGCGCAAATCACCAAGCTGGAGCGTTATGCCCCGTCGCAGGTTGATGTATCGACGCAGGCCGCCGCCTTTGCCGCCGCCGCAAAGGCGCCCGACGGCACCTTTGCCTTCAACAGCCTTGTACTGCCGGTTGGCGGGGAAAACCTGCGTTCGCTTATCACCGTCCTCTCGCAGCAGGGCATTACGGCTGATAACACCAAGATGATTGGCACCGGCCTGTGGGATGATGCGTCGCTGACCAATGACCCGTCGATTTACGGCGGCTGGTTTGCCGCGCCCGACCCCCAGCAGCGCCGCGACTTTGAAAAGCGCTACCAGGACAATTACGGCACCGCCGCGCCGCGCCTGTCGACCCTTGCGTATGATTCAACCGCGCTGGCCGCCGTGCTGGCGCGCAGCGGGGATGCCAACCCCTTCAGCCGCGACCGCATGACAAATGCGCGTGGTTTTGCGGGCATTGACGGCATCTTCCGCTTCCGCCCCGACGGCCTGTCGGAACGCGGGCTTGCGGTGCTGGAAATTCAGGGCGGCAAGGCGCGCGTGATTGACCCCGCGCCCACCGCCTTCCTGTCATCGGGCTCGTAATACCTTGAGCCTGGCGGAAATAGACAACAAAATCGGGGCCGCCTGCACAACCGCAGCGCGGCCCCGTGCTTCTGTCGCGCTTGTCGCCGTCAGCAAGGTGCAGCCGCTTGACCGCGTCCGCACGGTCCTGAATGGCGGGCAACGCCTGTTTGGTGAAAACCGCGTGCAGGAAGCAGCCGAACGCTGGCTGCCCCTGCGTGAAGAATTCCCGGGTGTAAAACTCCACCTCATCGGCCACCTGCAGACCAACAAGGCGAAGGAAGCGGTAAAGCTTTTCGATGCGATTGAAACCATCGACAGCCTGCGCCTTGCCGAAGCCGTGAAAAGCGAAATGGACAAGCAGGGCAAAAACCTTGATTGCTTTATTCAGGTCAATACCGGCGATGAAGCGCAGAAAAACGGCGTGCCGCTGCAGGACCTTGAAAAACTGCTGCGCATCTGCCGCGAAGACCTGAAGCTGAACATCTGCGGCCTGATGTGCATTCCGCCGCAGGATGAAATTCCCGACCTGCACTTCGCCCTGCTGCATAAACTTAGCCTCGAGCATAAGCTGCCAAACCTCAGCATGGGCATGAGCGCGGACTTTGAAATTGCGATTCGATACGGCGCCACACACGTGCGCGTGGGTTCCGCGCTGTTTGGCATTAGGGAAAACCGTTAATCCTAGCGATTTCAAGAATTTAATAAAAAATTCATATCGGACGAAACTCTCTCTTGCCAAGGGGGAATCACGTTGACATAATGCACACGCTTAGCCATAAAGGACGCGACAATACTTCGAATAACTTTGCGCAGTCATGCCCGGGTTTTGAATGAAATTTCAAACAGCATGACATTGGACGCAAGCTTCGGAATGTTGGGGCGCTAAAAAAGTAATCTTCTAGAGAGGCATATTGAGACATGGGTAAAATTGTTGGCATCGACCTTGGCACCACCAAATCGGCGATCGCGATCTACGAAAACGACCAGCCGAAAATCTACCAGAACTCGAAAGGCAAGCGCACGACGCCGTCTTACGCCGCTTTGAAGAAGAATAAAGACAAAACCCAGGAATGGGTGATCGGCGAAGCCGCCAAGAACCAGGCCATCATGAACCCGCTGAACACGCTGTACGGCGTGAAGCGCCTCATCGGCCGCAAGTTCGCCGAACCCGAAGTCCAGAAAATGCAAACGCTGGCTTCCTACAAAATCATCCCCTCCCCCAACGGCAACGGCGACGCCTGGGTTGAAGTCGACGGCAAAGCCATGTCGCCCGTCGAAATCTCCGGCAAAGTGCTGCGCGAGCTGAAAGAGGCTGTTGAAAAACAAATCGGCGAACCCGTGACCGAAGCGGTCATTACCGTTCCCGCCTACTTCAACGACAGCCAGCGCAAAGCCACGAAAGACGCGGGCAAAATTGCCGGTCTCGACGTGAAGCGCATCATCAACGAGCCGACGGCGGCAGCGCTTGCCTACGGCATGGACAAGAAAAAGTCCGGCAAAGTCGCGGTTTACGACCTCGGCGGCGGCACTTTTGACGTGTCCATCCTTGACATCACCATCGACCCCAAGGAAGGCAGCATGATCCGCGTGCTGGCCACCAACGGTGACACCTTCCTCGGCGGCGAAAACTTTGACGAGCGCATTTCCGAATTCCTCATCAAGAAAATCAACGAAGAGCACGGCACCACCATCGATATTCACGACAAGGCTTCCAAAGCGCAGTTCGCCTCGCAGCTGCAGCGCATCCGCGAAGCGTCGGAGAAGGTCAAAATCGACCTGTCTTCGCAGGATACGGCCGAAATCAGCCTGCCCTTCCTGATGCCGGATGATGCCGGCGGCATGATCAACTTCTCCTACGAAATGTCGCGCCGCGAACTTGAAGACCTCGTGAAGGACCTCATCGACAAAACCCTTCCGCCCTTCAAAAAATCGCTGGAAGACGCCGGCCTGAAACTTTCCGACCTTGATGATATTCTTATGGTCGGCGCGCAGACCCGCATGCCCAAAGTCGTCGAAGTCGTCAAGAACTTCGCCGGCAAGGAACCCCGCCGCGACGTGACCCCGGATGAAATCGTTGCCATGGGCGCTTCCGTCCAGGCCGCGATCCTGCAGGGTAACGTTGAAGACGTTCTGCTGCTCGACGTCATTCCGCTGTCCATCGGCATCCGCGGTGCCGGCGACGTGATGATGAAGATGGTCCCGCGCAACGCGACCATCCCGACCGAAGCGAAAGACACCTTCTCGACCTACCAGGATTTCCAGCCTAACGTGGAAATCATGGTCTACCAGGGCGAGCGTGAAAAAGCGTCGGAAAACAAGCTGCTGGGCAAATTCTCGCTCGACGGCATTCCGCCCGCAAAACGCGGCGAGCCGCAAATTGAAGTCTCGCTCAACATTGACGCCGACGGCGTTCTGAAAGTTGAAGCAAAAGACCTCAACACCGGCAAAGCGCAAAAAATCACCGTGAAGGCAAACGGCGGCCTGTCTGAAGATGAAGTCGCCCGCATGCTGAAGGACGCGGAAGTCAACGCCGAGAAAGACGCGAAATTCCGCCTTTCCGTCGGTGCGGATGCCGCTGCCGAATACGAACTGAAACAGGCAAAAGCCGACGAAACCCAGGAATACTTCCTGAAGGCGCCGGACGAGCTGAAAAAACAGTTCAACGACACCGTGAAAGAACTTGGTGATGCCCGCATCCGCAAGGATACCGATGTCATCCTCGCGAAAACGGAAATGCTGCAAAACGTCCGCCTGCAAATCGGCGAAGCGTTCCGCGGCGCATCCGCTGCCGCATCGGCCGAGGCTGCACCCCAGCCCGAAGCCGCTGCCACCGACGATGCAACGCCCGCAGCACCGAAAAAAGGCCCGACCCCGCCCGCCATGTAATCAGGGCAATATACCCGGGACTTTGATAAAGCCTTTGGAAAAGGCCTTCGCCCAAAAGGTGGAGGCCTTTTTTCTACCCCGCACCGCAACTGGAAAGCACACCATGCACATCGACCTGCCCGCCATGAAGAAATCGCTGACGAAGACGTTTAACTGGCTGGGCCAGCATGCGTCGCGCAATTACACGCTGGGCGAAGCCTTCCAGCATTATGCGGAGAAGAAACCGCTGGCGATGATTGACGACAATATGCTCGGCTTCACCAACGCAGGCCGCCTGCTGGAACGCGCGCATGTGGCGGCGGGTGTTTTGTCGGCGGCTTTCATTGTCGCGGCCGCGCCAACCTCCGCGCCTATGCTGCTGGCCGCGGGCACAGTGCTGGGCCTTTACAAAGTCATGGGCCTTGCTGCCGGTAAAATTGCCGACCTTGCTGCCGGTGGCCGCCTGTATACGCCGCGACCGCCACAACCGTAATAAAACCAACGCAAACAAAAACCCCGCGGCTTATAAAGGCCGCGGGGTTTTTGTTTGTTAAAGCCTTAAAGGCCGAAACGGGACAGGAAGGTCTTCTTCGGCTGGGTTGCGGCGACGGTGGCCGTCGCATCGTCATTGGCGGGGCGCGCGGCATCGGCGTTGAAGGCGCCGGTGGCTTTGGCCTTCATGCCGAATTTAAGCCCGGCTGCGGGCTTGGCGGAAGGCTGCGGACCTTTGCCTTGCGCTTCCTGCAGCATTTCGAGTTCGGCGCGTTTTTTCATTTCGATGTTTTTATCGAGCAGGTAGCTGGCAAGCTTGACCGCGCCGTAGGCAATGCCCACGCCCGCCGCCACACCCATAAACACAAGGCCCCGCGAAAAGAATGCGACCACGCCCACGCCGATGGCGACCTTGCCGAGACGGCTGGACCATGTCGCAAGAGAAGCCTTCCAGAGCTGGCTTTGCTTGATGCCTTCTTCCGCTTCGTCAACGCTGCGGGTGCCCAGCAGCCATTTTTTTGCGGCGGTCAGTTTGTCCTGAAAGTCCATGTTTTCCTCGGGTAAAACGGTGATGTATATATGTTATGTTAATAATGCGCCGGACACGTTTTGTAAAGTGAAATGCGCGCAATATTTGCACAGCTGTTCTCATCAAATCCTTAAATATCAAAAACTTGACCAAAATGGATATATTAATTTTTCGTAAATTTATTGCTTGCCAATTTTCCATACTCATGAGAAAACTACTCCCCAGAATAAGTTCCAAAAGAATCAGCAATTTTCTTGTGATGCGGCTTGAAACCCCGATATTCTCCCGCACCCGCATAGTCAAAAACTGATTCCCCAAGAACCGGCAACCACTTCATTTTAAAGAAAAAGGTCCTCCACATGTCCCAGCAGAACGCAAACGCCCCCGTCATTCGCCTCCTCAACGCAGGCCTGCTCGGCAAGCGACTGATGGCGACGACGGCCATGACCTTTGCCGGCGTGCTGGCCATGACCTCCTCCGCCTACGCGGTGGGCGTGAATGAAACCCCCACCGGCGGTTCGGTCGTTGCGGGTTCTTCCACCATCACCTACGGCACGGGCAGCATGACCGTAAACCAGACGAGCGACCGTTCGGTCATCGACTGGAACACTTACAACATCGGCCAGGACGCAAGCGCGACCTACAACATGCCGACCTCCACCTCCCTTTCGGTCAACCGTGTTACCGGCCAGGACCCGTCGCAAATTCTCGGCACGCTGAAATCCAACGGCCGCATCATGATCCTCGACCCCAACGGCGTGTTCTTCAGCAAGACCGCGACGATTGACGTTGGCGGCATCATCGCGTCCACCGGCACGCTGGACCAGGCCAACCAGGCACAACTGATGGCCGGCAACAAATTCGACCTCACGAATGTCGATGCAAACCCGAATGCGCAGGTTTCCAACGCCGGCAACATCAACGTATCGTCGGGCGGCCTTGTCGCCTTCGTCGCGCCGTGGGTTTCCAACTCGGGCTACATCAACGCGAAACTCGGCAAGGTTACCCTTGCCGCCGGCAGCAAGGTCACGGTTGACCTGGCCGGTGACGACCTCATTTCCATCGCCGTTGGCGACAAGCTGCAAAAAGCGCTGGTCGAAAACAGCGGCACCATTGCAGCGCAGGGCGGCCATGTCGTCATGAGCGCGAACGCGGCAAAAGGCGTGGTTGACACCGTCGTCAACATGTCCGGCGTTATTCAGGTCAACAGTGTATCGCAAAAAGGCGGCAAGATTGTCCTTTCGGGCGGCAGCAGCGGCAAGGTTAAAGTTGCCGGTAAAATGGATGCCAGCGGCAAAACCGGCGGCGGCAGCGTTAAAGTCACCGGCAGCGACGTCGAAGTTGCCGATACCGCGGAAATTCACGCGGATGCGACCGATACCGGCAACGGCGGCGACATTTCCCTGATCGCAGAACAAGGCATGGTCTTCAAAGGCCTGCTGACCGCAACGGGCGGCGCGAATGGCGGCAACGGCGGCAATGCCGAAGTTTCGGGCCTTGGCACGCTTGGCTATAACGGCCTCGTCGACCTTTCCGCCGTGAAAGGCCAGATGGGCGACCTGACGCTTGACCCCACCTTCGCCATCATCAACAGCGGCTCCGTGCCGGCTGGCTGGCTGCAGGACTACGTTATTTCGGCGGCGGCCCTTGCACTGTCGCTGGCGAATGCCAACGTTGTCATCAGCGCCACCAACTATATTGACGTCGGCACCAAGACCGGCGGCTACGGCAACGAACACTGGACCGGCAACGTCGTTCTGGATGCGCTCATCACCGCCGGCCTCAACAGCCTTGGCAACGGCGCGATTGACCTTTCCACCTGGCATTTCTTCACCGCCAGCGGCACCACCAACGGCACCCTGACGCTGTCTTCCGCGCAAGTGAACATCAACCGCGCGCTCACCATGGGCAACGGCGACCTCAACATTAACGCTGCAAACGACATTAACTGGAAAGCAGACGTTACCATGGCAGGCGGCGGCGACATTACCGCCATTGCAGCCACCGCAGGCCAGACCTTCACGAACGATGCCGACATCACCACTTCCGGCGACGTTAAACTGAAAGCCAAGGGCAACGTCAGCCTTTCCGGCGGTTCTTCCGTTAAAACCACGGGCGGCAACATCACCATCGACCAGGACGGCACGCTCACGGCCGAAGCGAACTCCATCATCAACACGTCTGCTGCGGGCACCATCAACCTGCGCCAGAACAGCGGCGCCAGCCTGCAGAACGCGATTGACGCGATCAGCAACAGCGGCACCGGCCTTAACACCCTTGCCGTCGGCGCGGGCAACTACGCGGGCGGCGTTAACGTCGATGTCGCCAACCTCGACATTTACGGCTCCAACACCAACCAGAGCATCACCACCGGCCAGCCCCGCCCTGCGGGTTCCACCGTTGGCGGCACCGATTACGCCTTCAACGTGACCGGCAACAACGTGACGCTGCACGGCTTTGAAACCACGGCGACCATCAAGGCGCTGAACGCCAATGGCCTGACCATCACCAACAACATCGTCACAGGCACCACCGGCGACGGCATTGACGTTGACGGCGGCAAAAACGTTGCCGTCACGCTGAACGCCCTTAACAACAACGCGGACGATGCGATCAACATTAAAAACACCACCGGTATCACCACCGTTGACATCAACGCCATCCAGCACGCGGGTAAAGACGGCATTCGCATTGACCATGCCGAAGGCCTGACCGTTTACAACAACGTCGTTGCCGCCAACGGCACCGGCGCAGGCGCGGGCGAAGACGGCATTGCCGTTTCCAACAGCGCGGGCGCGAAAATTCTGCAGAACGCGGTTATCGCGGGCAGCACCGTCGGCTCCGCCGGCGCGCCCGATGCCATCAGCGCAGATGCAATCGGCGCGAAGGGCGTCGGCATCAACGTTTCCGGCAGCAATGGCGTGACGCTGGACAACAACATGGTTTCCGCAGGCAACCTGTACCTGTACACCCCCACCGCGCCGACAGCCACCGTCGGCACCGGTTCGGGCAGCACGGGCATCAGCGTAACCAACAGCGCGGGCGCGACCCTGGTCCAGAACTTTGTGACCGGCACCAGCCTTGCCGGCACCTTTGATACCTCGACCGACCCGCTTTACACCGGCCTTGCGCACCTGACCAAAACCAACACCGGCAGCCACGGCAGCGCCACCACCAACGGCGACGGCATTAAAGTCACCGCTTCCGCCGGTTCGCACCTTGACCACAACAACGTCTATGACACCAAATCAACCTCCGACAACAACGGCAGCGGCATTAACGTCATCGACAGCGCCGATACGTCCGTCAACGCAAGCTACGTCGACAACACGGCATGGGACGGCATCCGCGTCGTTTCCTCCAGCGACAGCACACTGGTGACCGGCGACAGCATCACCAACAACTCGGTTTCCAACGTCACGCGCGTCGGCATTTATGCCCGCAGCACCGACGGCCTGCAGGTTTCCGGCAACTGGGCGGTTGACACGCACATGGCCGGCTACGGCGGCATTTCGACCGACTTCGGCGCAAACTACAACATCCATGACAACACCGTCGTCAATTCCGACGGCAGCGGCATCCGCCTTTATGACGCCACCGGCGCCAATACCATTTCCGGCAACCACATCGACGGCACCGCCCTCAGCGGCATCGTCGGCGACGGCACCGCGAACATGACCATTTCCGGCAACTTCATCGGCCTGAATGGCGGCAACGTGAAGGGCGACGGCGTTAACGCCACCGGCCTTACCGCGGGCAGCACCACCGGCAACCAGATCGCGGGCGTCGCTGGCAACGGCATCAACCTCACGAATGCTTCCGGCTACAGCATTTCCGGCAACACCATCACCGGCGCTGGCGTAAACGGCATCTTCCTCAACGGCGGCACCGGCCTGAACGTGGATAACAACACCATCACCGCTTCCGGGCTTTCCGGCATTGAACTGAGCGGCGTTTCGCAATCGTTCATCGGCACCGGCACGAAAAACACCATCGACGGCCAGGGCGTTTCGACTGACTCCGGCATCCGCCTGGATGGCAGCAACGGCATTACCGTCAGCAACAACGTCATCAGCAACACCCAGATCGACGGTATCCGCACCTTCAATTCCAGCGGCCTTACCGCCACCAACAACACCATCAGCGGCGTTAAAGGCTCCGGCATCGGCATCGCCTCCAGCGACGGCGCGACACTCACCGGCAACCACATCTCCGACGTTCTGCGCGGCGTTTGGGTTGGCAACAGCGACAACGCCAAAATCACCGGCAACGATGTCACCGATGCATCTACCTACGGCGTATACGTGACCAACGAATGGGGCGGCAGCAGCGACGGCACCGTCATTGCGGGCAACACCCTGACCGGCGGCGAATACGGCGTTTACGTCCAGAACGGTTCGTCCGATAACACCACCATCGGCGGCGCCAAAGCGAAAGACGGCAACACCATTACCGGCGCAAGCATTGACGGCGTGTACGCGGGCGGCGTTTCCAACGTCACTATCGCCAACAACACCATCACCAGCTCGGGCGATGACGGCATTGATGTCGACAATGTGACCGGCACGGTTGATATTTCCAAAAACACCGTTGACGGCACGTCGGCCGGCCAGGACCACGACGGCATCGAAGTTGCAGGCACCTCCAACGCCAGCATCTCCGGCAACACCGTGAAAAACGCGGCGTGGGATGGCATTAACGTGCAGCAAAGCGCTGGCACGACCATTGCCGGCAACCACATCTTTGATACCAAAGGCGCTTCGGGCATCGCGGTTGTCATCAACCAGTCCAACGGCGCGCAAAGCAGCGACATTACCATCAAAAACAACGACGTTCACAACAGCCAGCAATACGGCATGTACCTTGGCGGTACCACCGGTTCGCTGACGGTGAAAGGCAACACGGTTGACGGCGTTGTGCAGCATGACGGCATTTACGTGACCGACAATGCGCAAAACCCCACCCTGACCGGCAACATCATTGATAACGTCGCGCATGACGGCATCGCCATCAACGGCAGCGGTTCCGCCGCGACCGTGAAGGGCAACTTCATCGGCACGAACGGTGCCGCCGGTTCCATTGGCAACAATGGCGTTTCGGTTATGAACTCCGGCGCGTCCACCATTAACGGCAACACCGTTGCCAATACCGCCGCAAACGGCATTTACCTTGACCCCAGCGACGGTTCCACCATTGCGGGCAATACGGTTACCGGTGCTGGCGCAAACGGCATCTTCGTTGATGGCGACAGCAACGTCACCGTCGGCGGCAACAGCGCAGGCGATAAAAACACCGTGACCGGCTCCACCGGTTTCGGCGTGAAAGTCCGCGGCGGCACGGGTAACACCGTAAAAGGCAACACGCTGACCGGCAACACCGCAGGCGGCATTGGCGCCGTCAGCACCGACGGCATTAAAATTGCCGCCAACACCATTACCGGCGGCGCGTTCGGCATTTACGCCAGCGGCCTGACCGGCACCACCGGCATCGCCAACAACAGCGTTGACCAGTCCGGCACCGGTATTTTGGTTGAAGGCAGCAGCAACGTCACCATCGGCAAAAATGTTGATACGGTTGCGGGCCACCAGTCCAATGACGGCGGCAACACCGTCACCAACTCCGGCGGCAACGGCATCCAGGTCAACGGCGGCAGCAACAACACCATTGCCAACAACAGCGTTGACGGCAGCGGCTGGGATAACATCAACCTGCAGCAGGGCGACCATGCAACCGTCAGCAGCAACAAGCTGACGAACGCCAACGGCGCTTCCGGCATTGCGGTGATCGGCACGTCCGATGCCACCCTTTCCAACAACACCATCGACGGCGCAAAACGCCTTGGCGTTTATGCCGAATTCGCAAACGGCCTGCAGGTGCTTTCCAACACCATCAGCAACGTTGGCAAAGAATTCAGCAGCTACACCGCCTTCGGCAGCGGCGTTGCGGTCGAGGCGTCGGATGATGTGACGGTCAACGGCAACACCATCACCAACGCGACCGGCGATGGCGTTAGCATCGGCATGCCAATCAACACCTCGGCTTCCGGCGTGACCAACGCGACGGTTGACGGCAACACCATCCGCAACACCGGCGGCGCCGGCGTTAAAGCCACCGGCGGCATGCTGTCGGCCAGCGGCAACACCATCAACATCTCGGCGGCGGACGGCATCAACATTGCCGGCAGCAACGGCGTGAAGGTCGATGACAACAAAATCGGCCTTGATGGCGGCGTGACGGGCGATGGCATTTATGTCACCACCTCCGACAACGCCAAAATCCAGCGCAACGACATTGCCAATACCGTTTCCAGCACCGGCAACAAAGGCAGCGGCATTCAGCTGACGGACAGCAGCAACGCCACCATCGGCGGCACTGAAGCCAATGCAAACACCATCACCAGCACCGGCTGGGATGGCGTGCGCGTGGCTGGCGGCAGCGACGTGACCGTTAAAAACAACACGATCACCGATGTTGCCCGCACCGGCGTCTACCTTGGCAACGTTGCAGGTTCCACCACCGCTAAAAACACCATCACCAATGCCGAAGGCTACTACGGCGTTGATGTTGACGGCGGCAGCAACGCCACCGTCAGCGCCAACACGATTGATGGCGCGAACCTTGACGGCATCATCATCCACGGCACTGGCGGCACCAACGCAGTAACCGGCAACACGGTTGACAATGTTAACGGCAACGGCATCAACGCCCTGTCGACCGCCGCGCTCACCATCCGCGGCAACAAAGTCGGCCTGAACGGCTTTATCGGCTCCAACGGCATCCAGCTGCTGGGCAGCGATGATGCGCTTATCGACAGCAACACGGTCGTTGGCGCAGGCGCCGACGGCATCCGCGTTGCCGACGGCAGCGACAACGTCACCATCCACAAAAACGATGTCAGCCAGGCGACCCGCAGCGGCGTGTATGTTGGCGGCGCGAACGGCAGCGCCGTCAGCGACAATACCATCACCGGCGCGCAAGGTTACGACGGCATTGATATTGACGGCGGCACCAATACCAGCGTCACCATCAACCACATTGACGGCACCAACCTTGACGGCATCTTTATCCACAACGTCGGCAGCGTTGACGGTTTCGTCAACACCGCCGCCGGCAACGTCATCAAGAACACCGGCCTTTCCGGTATCGAACTGCTGAACACCGACGGCGCAACCCTTTCCGGCAACACCATCAAGAAAGCCGGCTGGGATGGCATTCGCGTTGCCGACGGCAGCGATGATGTTACCGTTTCCGGCAACGATATCCGCCACGTGACCCGCACCGGCATCTATGTCGGCGGCGCAAACGGCAGCGCCGTTACCGGCAACACCATTAAAGATGCCCAGAACTACCACGGCATTGATGTGGATGGCGGCAGCGATGCCACCGTTACCGGCAACAACGTGAACAAGACGGCACTTGACGGCATTTACCTGCACGGCGTTTCCGGCACCAACGGCGTCGGCCTTAACCTTGTCCGCAACGCGGGCGTGGACGGCATCGCTGCGGATGGCGCATCGAACCTGTCCATCATCGGCAACTATGTCGACACGACCGGCCAGGACGGCATCAGCGTTGCCAACAGCGCAGACGCCAACATCGTCCTCAACCTGCTGCATGAAGCGGGCCGCGACGGCATTCACCTGCGCAAGAGCGATGGTTCCACCATCACCCTCAACGTGGTTGCAGGCCTTAACGACGGTTACGGCGCGCACCGCGACGGCATCAACGTCGGCAACAGCGGCAATGTTGACATCACCAACAACGCCATCATTGCAGGCACGGTCAGCCTGACCAGCCCGCAGCCCCTCTTTGCCGCAAACGACATTGAAGGCAGCAACGAAGGTGAAGGCCAGGATGAAGGCCAGAGCAGCAGCGCCTACGGCGCGGGCCGCGACGGCATTCACGTTGCCAACAGCGATGTCAGCTACATCGACGGCAACCTGATCGCCGGCGGCAACCTTGCCATCAACCTCTTCGGCACCGTCATTGACGGCGGCGAGGAAGGCGGCATGCAGCCGCAGGCGCTGGTCAGCAGCGAAGGTAATGGCACCAACTACGGCGCGGGCCGCAACGGCATCCTCGTCAAGAACGGCACTGGCGCCACTGTCACCAACAACGTCATCACCGGCGGCAACGCCACCGCCACCCCGCACCTGACGCTTGACAATGGCAGCCTCGATATCGGCTTTGACATCACCACCACGGCTGCCAACGGCAACCTCGGCGCTGGCAAAAACGGCATCGTGCTTAAAAACGTTGTCACTGCTGATGTTGACGACAACCGCGTCAAGAACACCGGCAATGACGGCATCAAACTGGCGGGCGGCAGCGACATCTGGGTTGCAGGCAACCATGTTGCGCAGGCCGGCAATGACGGCATCGCGGCATCCGGCACCGATGACCTCACCATCATCGGCAACCATGTGCGCAATGTTGACAGCAACGGCATCGCCATTGATGGCGGCAGCTCGGTCGGTGTCATCGACAACCACGTGAAGAACGCCGGCAAAGACGGCATCTTTGCAAGCGCGGTCGATGCACTGAACATCGCCTACAACCGCGTTCGCGACAGCTTCGTCAACGGCATCACCATCTGGAACAGCGACGGCGCAACCGCCCTGTCCAACAACGTGAACGGCGCCGGCCAGAACGGCATCGAAGTTGACGGCTCCGCCAATGTCCTCGTGTACGACAACCACGTGAAAAACGTCGCCAACGACGGCATTCAGGCATCGCACACGGACAGCATCCACATCCTCGCCAATACCGTGAAAAATTATGGCGATGACGGCATCCAGGTTGCCTACAGCACAGGCACCCAGCCGGCGACGGATGAAGGCACGGGCGAAGACGGCGGCGAGCAGGCGCAGCGCAGCGTCAAGGGCGCTGACCCGTTTGCCGGCAACGGCATGATCATCATTGCCGGCAACACGCTGACCGGCAATGTCACAACGGCCGCACCGACCGAGGGCCAGCCGCAAGCGGCGCGCCTTGCGGAAGGCACCGACACCACCGGCATCCGCCTTGGCGACAACGACAATAACGGCAATTACGATGAAGCCACCGGCGCATCCGGCGACTTCAGCGGCGTCAGCAACGTGATTGTCAGCGACAACACCATCAACAACAACACGACCGGTCTTAACGCCACCGCCTTCAACAACGGTTACGTTGACATCGACAGCAACCACTTCACCGACAACACCGTCGGCATGCGCATCGGCAGCGGCGACATTGACCTGACGCACGTGACGCTGGTGCATGATGACGCAACCAACACCGATACCCCCGTTGGCAACGTCTTCACCGGTGGCGACACCGCTATCATCTTCTCCCCGTCCGTCGCTTACTTCCCGGGCTATAACAACCCGGTGAATACCGACAAGGTCAACGCCCTCGTTGAAGGCGGCCAGGAAGGTGAATGGCGCAACGCCAGCCTGCGTCTTGCGGCTGAAAACGGCAGCTTCGACATGAGCGACCTTGATAACGCACCGTCGCTGGGCCACACCGTCTTCTCTGGTCAGAAAACCTACTACGTTGACCTTGAAAACGGCGCCTTCTTCGCCCCCGGCACCCCGACGATCATCGACGGGACGCTGGCGACGTGGGATGGCGTACCGGGCGGCCTGATGACGCCGGAGCAGGTTCTCGCCATCAACGCGAAAATCCACGACTATCGCGATGACAACTCGCTCGGCCTGATCTTTGCCGGTTATGCGGACCTTGATGACAACCGCATCCTGCAAAAAATTCTTGGCCGTAACTATGGCTCTCGCAAAGCCAGCGTGACCGTGCTGGGCCTGCCCCATATCGGCGCAATCCCCGCGGGTGAGCACTTCTTCAGCCTGCAGGACCTTGCCAACATCGCCCCGGCAGCCGGCGGCGATACGCAAGGCGGCAACAACGACCACGCTTTCACGGTCGCCGAGCTGGCTGGCATCATGCCCGCAGCCGGTAACGACAACCCGATTGCCAGCGGCCCGATCCACCAGGGCGCATGCTGGGGCGCGATGGGCGGCGGTAACGTCACCATTGACCTGAGCGATGACCCCACGTCTATCATCAGCGCGCAAGCGGCCTGCAAATAAGACATAACTACTGCTTTATTGATAACCCCCCGTTGCAAAAAAACCACGCAACGGGGGGTTTTCTTTGCGCCGCTTTCAAGTCATGCATCAAGCATTTGAATAAATTGGGCTTTTAATTATACTGAGCCAAGATTCTGTATTCCGGCGGCATGGCCGCTATAACCGGAAGCAACATCCGGCAACACGACATTAGATACCGGCAAGCCTGCAAGGGCATATATAAGGGCGACATTCGTATGAAGATTTTCTCGAAACTGATTATTTCCACGGCGACCATCGCCCTGCTGCTGGGCGCAAACATTGCCCACGCGCAAAACCTGCCAAGCTCGGCGGAAGCATCACGCGCAGGCGGGCAGATTGCCCCGCTGCAAATGGGCCCGCAGGCACAGGTAACCGGGCAGGTTTCAGCCGCCAGCGGCAGCATCGCCGCACCGAAGGGCGCAGAGAAAATCAAGTTCACGCTCAAGAGCGTCAAAATTGACGGCCAGACAGTGTACCAGCCCGCGCAGGTTGAAGCGCTGTACGGCGACATGGTTGGCAAAACCGTGAGCCTTGCGGATGTTTACGGCCTTGCCGACCGCCTGACCGCGAAGTACCGCAACGAAGGCTACATTTTGACCCAAGTCGTCGTACCGCCGCAGACGATTGATAACGGCACCGTGCGCCTGCAGGTTGTCGAGGGCTTCGTTGACCAGGTGACCATTCAGGGCTCCACCCAGCGCAACATTGCCTTCCTGGACGGTTTTGCTGAGAAAATTCGCGCCGCGAAACCGCTGAACTCCAAAACGCTCGAGCGTTACCTGCTGCTCATGAACGACCTTGCCGGCGTGCAGGCCCGCGCGGTGCTGTCGCCCAGCCCCCGCACACCCGGCGCATCGGACGTGACGCTAATCGTGGAACAAAAGGCCTATGACGCGTTCTTCCAGCTGGATAACCGCGGTTCCCGCTACCTTGGCCCGCTGCAAATGAACGTGGGCGCGCGCCTGAACAACCTGACCGGCTATTATGACGGCGTGAACTTCCAGGTCGTGACCGCGCCCGACGGCTCGCCCGACCGTGAACTGTCGTTCTACGGCATTACGTGGCAGCAGCCCATCAACCATGAAGGCACCAAGCTGACGGCGGGCGTGAGCTTTACGTCCACCCACCCCGGCTTCACGCTGACGCCGTTCGAAGTGGATGGCATTGCGAAAGCCGTCAACCTCGAGCTGTCGCATCCCTTCATCCGCTCGCGCAATACCAACCTTTATGCCGGCGTCCGCTTCAACTACCTTGATACGCACCGCAACGACAACCTTGGCCTTGGCCCGACGGAAGACCGCCTGCGCGTACTGCGCCTGAACGGCACCTACCAGTTCGCGGACAAGTTCCTCGGCGTCAACAACTTCACGGCGGAGCTGAGCAAGGGCCTCGACATGATGAACGCCAGCAGCAAGGGTGACGACAACCTGACCCGCGCGCTTGGCGACCCCAAGTTCTTCAAGGGCACGGCGGAAATTTCCCGCACCCAGCGCCTGACGGAAAAGTTTGAAGCCTATCTTGCCGCCAACGGCCAGCTTTCCGCCGATACGCTGCTTGCGTCCGAAGAATTCGGCGTCGGCGGCATGAACTACGGCAGCGCCTACGACAACTCGGAAATCACCGGCGAAAACGGCCTTGCCGGCCGCTTCGAGCTGCGCATGAACAACCCCGTGCAGGCCCCCGTCGACTTCTGGCAGCTGTACAGCTTCTATGACATCGGCAAAGTCTGGGATACGGATAACGCTTCCGCCAGCGACCGCCAGCGTTCGCTGGCCTCCGCTGGCGCGGGCGCCCGCGTGAACGTCAACGCGCACCTTGCCGGCACCTTCGAATTCGCCGTGCCGCTGACCCGCGAAGTCGAAACCGAGAACGACAACAGCCCGCGCCTGTTCGGCACGCTGACGGGCAAGTTCTAAAGACGCCTTCTTATACCGATACAAAAAACCCCCGCCGGAAACAGCGGGGGTTTTTCTTTGTTAAAGACCTATTGAATAGTCGTTTGAAAAAACGGCAAACGGCGGGATAATAGCCTCATGGTTATTTTCTATCTCATGCTTTATATCCTCGCGGCTTTTCAGCTATTGCACAGCTATTCGATGCTGCCGGATGTCATGGCGACGCATTTTTCCGCGGGCGGCGAGGCGAACGGGTTTATGCCGCTGTCGCACTTCGCAGGCTTTCACATGGGTTTCGTGGTTTTTTTAAGCGGGCTTTTTTATGCGGCGGGCTGGCTTGTCTCCAAAACGCCGCCCCGCCTGCTGAGCATTCCCAACCGGGACTACTGGCTGGCGCCGGCGCGCGCTGCCGCCACCATGCAGCGCCTGCGCAATGATGTCAGCATGATGGGCCTGCTGGCCGGGCTGTTCGCCATGGCGATTGATGATCTGGTGATTGATGCGAATATTGGCGGCGGCAAGGTCATCCGCGCGGACAGCCTGCATACGATTGTCGTGACCGCAGGGGTGGTGATGGCGTTTTACCTGGTGTTCCTGCTGCGCCGTTTCAGCCTGCCGCGCGATGCAGGCACCGGCGCGACAGGCGAAAAGCGACAGGATTAAAGCAAGAAATCAGTCAGCGTATTTCACGCCGCAGCCGTAGGATTTGGTGCTGGCGGTTTCAACCGGCTTGCCCGCGGCAAGGGCATCCAGCGCCGCACGCACATAGTTTTTCGCGGTCTTCACGTCATCCACATCGGTCGAGGGTTTATCATCAATCGCGCCGGCATAGGCAAGCTTGCCGTCTTTATCAATCACGAACATGCTGGGCGTGGTTTTTGCGCCGTACAGCTTGCCGACTTTGCCATCGGCATCCAGCAGCACGTGGGTGGGCGCGGCGTCGTCATCTTTTGCGGTTGCAAGCGCTTCGGCGGCGGTTTCATAGCCCTGCTTGCCTTCGGCGGAAGAATTGATGGTGAGCCAGATGACATCTTTGGCGGTATATTCTTTTTGCAGTGCCTGCATGTTGCCGGAATCATATTGCTTATGCACAAAGGGGCAGCCCTTGTTGTGCCATTCCAGCACGACCAGCTTGCCTTTATAATCCGCAAGACTTGCGGTGCCGCCATCGGCAGCGGGCAGCGTGAAGGCGGGTGCGGCTTCACCCGTCAGGGGGTCAGCATGCGCGGGTGCGGCGGCGGTGAGGCAGGCCAGCATAAAAGCCGCCTGGAAAAACTTTTTAAGCATCGGGATAAATCCTTTTGTTGATGACGTAAATGTTATTCGCGTACGTGTGTACAAAAGTTACGGCGGGATAATCTTTGCAAGATCAAACGCTTATGGCAACCATAAAACGGCTGGTCGCCACCGCGCTGCAAAGCTATCCTTTCATATAAGCACAAGCACCGTAAAGGACAAGACATGCAGCACATCGCTTTCATCGGCCTTGGCAATATGGGCGGCCCCATGGCGCGCAACCTGCTGGCGGCAAAATACACCGTAACCGCCTTTGATGTGGCGGAGACCCCGCTGGCGGCTGCGGTGACGGCGGGCGCAACAGCCGCGCTATCCATCGCGCAAGCTGTGGCAGCGGCGGATATCGTCATCACCATGCTGCCTGCATCAAGCCACGTGGAAGCGGCCTATTTAAATGCCGGCGGCATTCTGGGCAGCGCGAAAAACGGCGCGCTGCTGGTGGATTGCAGCACGATTGACGCGGACGTCGCACGCAAGGTTGCAACGGCTGCTTCAAACGCGGGTTTTGCGATGATCGATGCGCCGGTTTCCGGCGGCACGGCGGGGGCTGCGGCAGCAACATTGACGTTTATTGTCGGCGGGCCGGAAGCTGCGCTTGAAAAGGCACGGCCCGTATTGTCGTCCATGGGCAAGAATATTTTCCACGCGGGCGGCAGCGGCGCGGGGCAGGTTGCAAAAATGTGCAACAACATGCTGCTTGCCATTCAAATGATCGGCACGGCGGAGGCGTTGAATTTAGGCACGCGCTGCGGGCTTGATGCCACGGTGCTGTCCAATATCATGGTTAAAAGCTCCGGCCGCAACTGGGCGCTTGAGGTTTACAACCCCTGCCCCGGCGTCATGGAAAATGCCCCCGCCGCGCGCGATTACAGCGGCGGCTTCGGCACGGACCTGATGTTGAAGGACTTGGGCGTGGCTGCAACCGCGGCACATGGCAGCGGCAGCGCAACGCCGCTTGGCAACCATGCGCTTGAGCTATACCGGCAGCATAGCGCTGAAGGCCACGGCAAGCTTGATTTTTCCAGCATCATCCAGCTGCTGGCGCGCAGCAGCACGCAAGAATAAAACTGCTGCACGCCAAAAGCGGAATACGCGTTATTTCCTGCTGCGGTCAGGGTGCGCAGGCGCGGGCGTGCGATACCACGGTGCCTGAATAGCACCGGAGCGCTGCAGGCCGCCCGGCATATCTTCCATACCGGCTTCATGGCTGCTGCTATACGGAATTGCGGGGGCATTTTCGGGGTTTGTGGCGCCGGGGTTTACGCCGCCGAGGTTTACGGCCGAGCTTGCAGGCGCCCGTTCATCCATAAACGGCTCGGCAATCACGCCTTTATCCTTCAGCGCAATTTTTGCATTGCTGCGTTGATAACCGGAACCGTACTGGTGTTCACTATCGCGACCGCGCGCGCTGGGGCGGCGGCCTTCGGCTTTTTCTGGTTTCTGCACCACCATCTTTTCACGCGCCACTTTTTTGGCAGCAGGTTTGGGCGCCAGCTTTGTCTTTGCGGCCTTTTTCAGCAATTTATGATCGCTGAGGGCGTTTGCGCTTTTGGATTCCGTGGCTTTAACCGTGCGTTTCGCGGCGGCTTTTTTCACGGGCTTTTTTGATTTTGATGTAACAGGCATGGGTCGTCCTTTCTCATTTTGCAAAAATGAATGATATGGTTGACCTTCCACTACAAAAACGAATGAAGCGGGCTTGTGGTTCCGCTTGAATATTGCCGTGTTTACAACGTCGTTCCGGCGGGTTTTGCCAAGGCCTGCCGCAGGGCGGCGCGGTCAAGGTCGCCTTCCCATTCGGACAGCACAATGGTGGCAACGCCATTGCCGATGATGTTGGTAATCGCCCGCGCTTCCGACATAAAACGGTCAACGCCCAGAATAAGCGCCAGCCCCGCCACCGGCACGCCTGGCACCACCGCCAGCGTTGCCGCCAGCGTAATAAACCCCGCGCCCGTCACGCCGGATGCCCCTTTGGAGGTGAGCAGCGCCACGCCAAAAATGGTCGCCTGTTGCTGCAACGTCAAGTCAATCCCCAGCGCCTGCGCCACGAACAGCGTAGCAAGCGTGATGTAAATATTCGTCCCGTCAAGGTTGAAGGAATAACCCGCCGGCACCACCAGCCCCACAATGCTGCGCGGGCAACCCAGCGCCGTCATCTTTTCCATCAGCGGCACCAGCGCGGATTCGGATGATGATGTGCCCAGCACCAGCAACATTTCATGGCGGATATAAACCAGAAACCGCCAGATGCTGAAGCCCGCCATGCGTGCCACCACGCCCAGCACCACCAATACGAATGCCGCGCAGGAAAGGTAGAACACGGCCATTAATTCGACCATCGGCTGCAGGGCTTCAACGCCGTATTTGCCAACCGTAAAAGCCATGGCCGCGCCGGCGCCAATAGGCGCCAGCTTCATGATGACATTCATCATGCCGAAAAAAATATGCCCCGCCTGTTCGATGAATTCATGCACGGCCCTGCCCTTTGCGCCCAGTTTATTCAACGCATAGCCGAACAGCACGGCCACCAGCAGCACCTGCAGCAAATCGCCGTTGCCGGTAAAGGCATCGGTAAAGGTTTTGGGAATGACGTTGAGCATGAAGCTGACAAAGCTTTGCTCCTTCGCGGCCGCGGCATAGCCGGAAATGGCATGGGCGTCCAGCGTTGCGGCATCTGCATGGAAATCCGCGCCGGGCTTCAGGAAGTTTCCGGCGGCAATGCCGATGACCAGCGCGAAGCTGGAGATAACTTCAAAATACAGCAGCGTCTTAACGCCAACGCGCCCGACCTTCTTCATGTCGCCCGCCGCCGTGATGCCCTGCACAATGGTGCAGAACACAATGGGGCCGATGAGCATTTTGATAAGGCTGATGAAACCGTCGCTTAAGGGCTTCAGGCTTGCGCCGAAGCCGGGGGCCAGCCAGCCCGTGACGCCGCCCACAATAATGCCCAGCACGACCCAGAAATAAAGATGTCGGTGGATCTGTTTCATGGCGAGCCCTTTGGTTATGGATAATATGGGTATTTAGACCCTTGGCGCGGGGCGGTTTTGTCCCGTATCATTCCTTCATAACAAAGTTTTGACCGGATTCCACCCCCTGCCAGAGGGATGATACGCCTTTTGAAAAAACAGCGCGCCGAGAAAACGCACGTTAAGCCGCAGCTGCCGCAAGGCACCTCGAAACTCCGCTTCGACTTTACCGAGGCGGCGCGCAAGGCCGTGAAGGACCACCCGGAACTGCGCCGCAATACCCTTTTCATCGACGCGAAAAACGACGTGTGGCTGGAGCCCAGTCCCATCATTGAAAAAATCATCGACAACGATGAAATGGATACAATTGAAGACGTCGTTAAAACTGCCCGCCGCCTAAAAACATCTTTCGCGCAGGCGGTGGAGCTGGACCGCAAAAAAACCGCGCACGCGCTTATTTTCCACCCCGACCAGCACCCGCTGTATGCGCCGCAAAAAGGCGCGGCGGATGATTTTGGGTCTTTCGACCATGAAACCGGCCATATGCTGGCGCCCGATACGCATGACACAGCCGGTGAAAACGCCGCAGATGCCTATGCCATGCTGCGCCACCTGCAGCGGTTTGGTGATGCATCGGCCGATGCCGAATATTGCGGCTGGAAGCGCGCGCTGGTTTTTGCGCTGACCGGCACCACCAGCCATGTCACCACCTTCACGGTCGACAGGATTGTGGTGGATGCAAAAACCGCCAGCGTCACATCGCTCACGCCAAAGCAGACTGCCGCCATTGCCCGCGACTACGCCAAGCTGCACACCCCGGATGCCGCACGGTTGAAGGAACTGCGCATAGCCTTCCGCTATGTCATTAAGAAGCCCCCCAATGCCGCAACCTTCCGCGAGATTGCACGCATTGCCTTGCGGGCAGATGTGAATTCGGATGCCTTTTACCTCAGCGCCCGTATTCTGGCCGCGCCGCTGTCTAAAACCGGGGTTATCTACAATGGTAATAAAATTACCCTCTCCGGCCATGAGTGGGATGAGGTGCGTCAGCGCCTTGAAAAGAAACTGGAAAAACTGCCGCCCCAGCACGCCTTGAAGGTTTTGACCCGCCCCGCGGCATAACCCCGCCGCTGAATTGACATATTTTGGCGACCCGTTATACTTGGCGCATCAAACATAAACACGCCACCGGTGACCGATGCTTCAGCAGGGCTTTAACAAGGCTGCAACCGCACCCACAGCCGCCCAGATTCAAATGGGCGTGGAGCTGATTGACGAAGTGCGCCGCCAAATGCCGGATTTTGCGCTGATGAAAAGCTTCATCAACCAGGGCGCGGACCTGACCGCCATGGACGACAGCGGCAATACCGTTTTCATGACGACGCTTGGCTGGGGCAACAGCGACCTTACCAACAGCATGGTCGGCAAAATTACCGACTTCAACCACCAGAACGCGGGCGGCAATACGGCGTTGCATTTGGCGGTATTAAAATCCCCGGCGGACCTGGTGCAGCGGATGATTGATGGCGGCGCGCTTGTCACCATTCCGAACATATCCGGCCAAACACCGGCCGATTTGGCACAGCAGCGCGGGGATGCCGGCGTCCTGGCGGTTTTCAAGAAAATTGCCGATGAGAAAACCCGCCAGATGGCCGAACAATTCCGCCAGCAGCAGGATGCCGCGCGGCAGCGCCGCCTTGCCGCGCAAAAAAGCACGGTGGTAAGCAAGCCCTTTAAAACATTAAAGCCGCTGCGGTTTCGCTACGGTTAATTCACGTGCAGGCAGTTTTTGCGCACGGCGGTTTCTTCCAGCACATCGTACTTGTTCTTCTGGCGGCGCAGTTCGGTATCGTCTTGGGCATTATTGCCGCTATGGTCAAAGCCATACCCCTGCGATGCCGCGTAGGCGGAAACAGCCGCGTTCAGCATTGCCTTGCCCTGCTGCGATCCGTCAAGATCGTTGATCTTTTCGGTCGTGAGGTTCATTTGCACGTGCAGCTGGTTGCAGGTATAGCCGTCAAACGCATCGGGCGCAACATAGGCGGGGTCGCCTTGCGGGCCAAAGCCCGCGCCACAGCCGGAAAGCAGCGGCATAACAGCCAGCGCGGTAACAATGCCAAACAGGCGGATATTCTTTTTCATGGGTCTGACTTTCCGAAGGAGTTACTTGTTCAAGTATAAGCCGCTAACGGTTGCTAAGGGCAAAAGCGCCAATGCGCCTTGTGAATGACCCGCCAACTTTACGCCTTTCCCGCCAGGTTTCGAGTTAAAAATATGCAGCATTGCCTTTTTTATGTGAAGGTGGCGCAGCGAGCGCCTTCTTATTCTTAAATAATTTGATGGCGGGGCGGCGGCTGGCGTAAACTTGAAAGCAGCAGGCGCAAGCCTTTTCAAACCGGCAGGATATCAAACAGGATTATTCATGAGCAGCGATTCCCCCTTTCAGGCGGCGAAGGCCGGCAGCACCCATAGCACTGTCGCGCTCATCATGGTGGTTCTGGCGTTGGCCGCCGGCGCGCTGCATTACTATGCGATGCAACAGCAAAAGGCACTGCAGCAAACCGTTGCGGCGGCGGAGCGCCAATACGCAGTCAGCCAGCGCGTCGCCATGCTGGTGGCGCAGCATGAAAACACGCATGACGACGGGCTGTTAACCTCGATTAAAGAAGCGGCCAGCACTGCGCTTGCCAACCACGACCCGCTGGTGGCGCGCTTTGCCAATAGCGGCGCCGCGCGCGATGAAACACTGGCAGCCGAAGACGCGCTGAATACCCTGCGCGGCCTTGTTGACCATGCCTATTCCTATTCGAATGATTCCGAAGGCCAGGGCGCAAAAGACCTTGCCGCCGATATTGCCATGACGGCGCAAAGCAAAATTCCCGACCAGTGGCTGCCTGCCATTGCGACCTATAGCGCCGCCGCGCAAAAGCCCATTACCTTCCTGGGCTACGGCATTTTCGCCTGCTGCGGCCTGCTGCTGCTGGCGCTGGCGTTTGAGGCGACCGCCCTTTTCTCCCCTGCCCTGCGCCACATTGCGGCGCAAAAAGAAAGCATCGAGCAAATGTCCGCAACCGACATGCTGACGGGGCTTTATAACCGCATGGCGCTGTTCAAGGTGGTTGGCATGCTGATCAGCGGCGCAAAACGCCACAAGCAGGAACTGGCCGTTCTGGCGGTCGACATTGACGAGCTTAAAAAAATTAACGACGGTTTTGGAAGGGCGGGCGGCGACGCCGCCATTCGCGCCGTTGCAAACATTGTGCGCGACACCCTGCGCAATAGCGACGTCATGGGCCGCATTGGCGGCGGCGAGTTTGCTATTTTCCTGCCCTCGACAGACGAATACCGCGCCAGCCTTGTCGCGGAAAAGCTGCGCGTAGCTGTGGCGGACCTGCCGTTTTCGCTGAAGGAAAAAACCGTCATGCTCTGCATCAGCATCGGCGTTGGCGATATGCAGCCGCAGCACAAAACGCCGGATGATGTTTTGCGCAGTGCCAGCGCCGCGCTGACAAAAGCGAAGGACGATGGCCGCAACCGCGTGGTGCTGTGCTCAACGTTAAGCGGCGCGCAGCCGACCAAGGCCGAAAGCCGCGCCAATGCGGATGCAAATGCCGACAACGAAGCGCTGCAGCACGCCCGCTAGTTCAAGATTATAATTCAAGCTTAAATATACCCCAGCACGCGCAGCACAATCAGCAGTACCAGCAGGGACCCAATACCGCCCGACGGGCCATAGCCCCAGTTGCGGCTGTGCGGCCACGCGGGGAAAGCGCCGATAATAACCAGCACAAGCAAAACAAGCACAAGGGTTGAAACGGTCATGAAAAGGCTCCTCTAACTGCCGGAAAAAAATGCATCTGGCATATCAAACGCAGGACAGTTAAATACCGTTCCAAACCCGCCTTAAACCCCCGCCCAGCGCCTGAAAATGACCGAGGCATTGACCCCGCCAAAGCCAAACCCGTTGGATAGCGCGTAGTCAACGGCCTTTAAGCGTGTTGCGGGGCCGATCAGGTCAAGCCCCTCTGCCAATGCATCCGGCTCCAGCAAATTAAGCGTGGGGGGCAACTGGCCATCGCGCAGCGCCAGAATGGTAAAGACCGCCTCAATGGCGCCCGCCGCGCCCAGCAGGTGGCCGGTGGCCGATTTAGTGGATGAAATGCTGGCATTGCCGTTGACGCCAAACACCGCCTTTATCGCCGCAATTTCACCCTTGTCGCCGACGGGGGTGGATGTTGAATGGGCGTTGATGTAGCCGATGTCGGCGGGCTGAAGCCCCGCCATGCCAAGCGCCGCCCGCATGGCGCGCTGCGCCCCGCTGCCATCTTCCGGCCCGGCGGTGATATGATAGGCATCCGCGCTGGTGCCATAGCCGGCAAGTTCGGCCAGCGGCGTTGCCCCGCGTGCCAGCGCGTGCGCCAGCGTTTCAAGCACCAGCACCGCCGCGCCTTCACCCATCACAAAGCCATCGCGCTGCGCATCGAACGGGCGGGAAGCTTCCTGCGGCCTGTCGTTAAACCCGGTTGACAACGCCCGCGCCGCCGCGAAGCCGCCAAGGCTGACGCGGTCAATGCAGGCTTCCGCGCCGCCGCAGACGGCGACATCCGCCTCGCCGCTTTTAATCATGCGCAAACCATCGCCAATCGCCTGCACGCTGGCAGCGCAGGCGGTGACGGGCGCGCCAATCGGCCCCTTAAACCCATGGCGGATGGAAACATGCCCCGCCGCAAGGTTGACAAGGAACGACGGCACCGTAAACGGCGACAGGCGGCGCGCGCCCCGCGCATCCACCGTGCGTACAGCTTCCGCGATGCTGGGGAAGCCGCCAATGCCGGAAGCGATGATGGTGGCGGTGCGCGCCTGCGCGGCATCGCTTTCCGGCATCCAGCCCGCCTGCCGTACAGCTTCTGCAGCGGCGGCGATAGCGAAATGAATGAAGCGGTCCATTTTCTTCTGGTCTTTGGGCGGAATGACGGCGTTGATGTCAAAACCCGCTGCGGCATCTTCGGCAATTGTCGGCACCACGCCGCCGATTTTTGACTCAATATCGGGCACTACATCATCCGCCAGGCGGCGAATGCCGGATTGCCCCTGCAGCAACCGCGCCCAGACGGGCTCCACGCCAGCGCCCAGCGGCGATACAACGCCAAGGCCGGTCACGACAATTCTGTTCTTCGCGTCTGTTTGCATCAAGGCATCCTCCATTAAGCGCTAAAGGCCTGGCGGCATACCCCCCCGAAGAATCGGCACGGCCACCGCCATAAACGCCGCGCGCCCGAAAGCTATATACCAGTAACTATTATAATGCAAGTTTCTATATTTCAAGCCTTTTGCGCATAAAAAAGCCGCCAAAGGGCGGCGGCGCCATTGGCAGGCCTATAGGCGGCTGGACTTTACGGCACAGAACAGTATAAATTTGCCCCATCTCTGCGGGTGTAGCTCAACGGTAGAGTTCCAGCCTTCCAAGCTGGCTGTGCGGGTTCGATTCCCGTCACCCGCTCCATTCACCTTCCCCAAATTTCCGTGCTGAATTACCGGTCTTTATAGTCCGCGTAATTGGCTTCGATGTTGAATTCGGCGCCGTAGCTGCTCATGTAATAGGACAAGTAGTAGTAATGGAAATCGTCCGACCACAAAATCTTGACCGGCGGGCGGTGGGTTTCGGGGTCGTCGGCCATGTTGTAATCGGTGACGCTGTCTTTGCTGATCTCTTTGCCATCCAGCAACACGGTCCAGGCGCAGGTGAACTTGATGCGCTTTTCGTTGGCGGGGTCGGCTTCGGCCTTCACGGCCATGTCAATATGGGCAGTATGCTTGTGCTTCACCAGGTCGGCATCGTAGCTGAAGTAAGTGTCGTCCTGGCTTTCCTGCAGGCTGTTGCCGTTCACGGCATCTTTATCGTAGTCCATGCGGCGGCTCATGCCGGGCAGTTCATCGCGGTCGAATTTAATTTCCAGCAGGTTCTTGCCGGACTGCACATCGAACGGCGCAAAGAAGCGCACGATCTGGCTTGAATCCGCCGAAAGCAAATAATGGCCTTTTTTAAGCGGCGTCAGCACTTCGCGAATATGCTGTTTCGGCTCCCCGCCAACCCGGAAGGGGGTGCCGTCCGACAACTTGGCCCAATCACTGTCGTAATCGACAAGGCTGATTTCGGGCTTGCTGTTCAGCATTTGCAGTCCGAAGTACGTGCCGACGGCTGCCAGTAAAATCAACCCGAACCCTGCGCCCGCAAGACGCGCCTTTGAAAAGCCGCCGGCCTTCAATTGCCCTGCTGCCGCCTTCGGTTTGGTGGTCGCGGGGTTATAGACTTCGTAAATCTCGATTGGCTCCGCAATGCCTTTCAGCGCGTAGCGGCCATGTTTTTCCCATGCCGCCGGCGTTTCGGATTTTTCATTCAACCAGCCGCGGGCGCTGTCAAAAACAGGGTAGGTCACAAAAACCTGCCCACCGTCAGCGAGAGCTTCCACCCGCGCGGCGCGGTTGACATGGCGCCCAAAAACGTCACCGCTGACGTTGTCTTCGGTCGTCACCTGCCCGGTATGCAGCCCCATGCGCACTTGAATATCAGCCATGTCAGGGTGTGATTTATTGAACTGCGCCAGTTTTTCCTGCACTTCAAGCGCACGGGCAACCGCGGTGGAGGGTTCGGAGAAAACCGCCATGACGGAATCACCGATGTGCTTGATGACGCGCCCGCCGCCATCCCGCTCGATGATCGGTACCACTACATCATCGTGGTGGCGGCGCAGGGTGTTGGAATAAGCTTCGCCGTGCTCTTCGGTAATCCGGGTGAAACCCTTGATGTCGGTGAATAGAATGGTGAGGACGGCTGTGCTTTTCTGCCGGCGGAACTGGTCAATGACCTGAATGTCATTCGCGGTCAGTTGTACCTGGCTGGGACTGGGCGTATTGGTTTCCATGGCCTTTAGCATCCTCTTTGTTACGTCCCTGATGTTAAGCGCGGCCCCGCGCGGCGGCAATATAAAAAGGGCGGGAACATCACATTCCCGCCCTTTTATGTTTTATGCGTAAGGCCGTTACTGAACGGCGATGGTATGCGCGGTAATCAGCGCATCCAGTTCGCCTTGCGTCGTGGCGCTGATGGAAACACCCGTCAGCGTCACAAGGTCGGTGAAGCTGCTGCCGGTGCCGGCACCGTCAACGTCGACGCTCACAACCGTGTTGCCGCCGGTAACGGTCAGCTGCAGCCATTGCGAGATGTCATCGGTTGAGGAGTTGTAACCCGACAGGATGGTATGGATATCCAGCGTGTCATGGTCCGCCACCTTGAAGTCGGTGATGGTATCCTGGCCGGGCGAGAGGCTGAAATTGAAGGTATCCGCCCCCTTGCCGCCCGTCAGCACGTCATTGCCGAAGCCGCCGTCCAGCAGGTTGTCGCCATCGTTACCGACAATCGTGTTGGCGCCGCCGTTACCAATACCGTTGATATCGGCCGTACCCGTCAGAGTCAGGTTTTCAAGGTTGTTGCCCAAGGTGTAGCTGATGCTGGACTGCACAAGGTCGGTGCCGCCGCCGGAACCTTCGTTCACGGTGATGCCGGAGTGGCTGATGATATAAGTATCATTGCCCCCTCCGCCCGTCAGCACGTCATTACCCAGCAACCCGCCATCCAGCGTGTTGGCGCCGCCGTTGCCGAGAATAATATTGCTGCTGTCGTTACCCGTACCGTCAATGTTGGTGCCGCCTGCAAGGGTAAGGTTTTCAACGTTATCGGTCAGTGTGTAGCTAACGTAGGAAATAACGCTATCCGTGCCGAAGCCGCTGGCTTCATAGACAAGGTCGTGTATGTCATCGACAATGTAGGTGTCGTTGCCATTGCCGCCGAACAGCGCATCCCCGCCTGCGCCGCCATCCAGCGTGTTATCGCCGATGTTGCCGGTGATGATGTTGTCAAGCGCGTTGCCCGTGCCGTTCAGTCCAAGGCTGCCGAGCAGGGTCAGGTTTTCAACGTTAGCGCCGTGCTGCGACAGGTCGAAGCTGACCGAGGACTGGATTTCATCCGTGCCACCGCCGCTCAGCTCTGTCACCACGTCGCCGACGCTGTCGACAATATAGAGATCATTGCCTGCGCCGCCCGTCATGCTGTCGGACCCGACGCCGCCATCCAGCGTGTTGTCGCCGCTATTGCCGAGCAGAACGTTATCGGCGCTGTTGCCGGTGCCGTTGATACTGGCGGTGCCGGAAAGGGTGAGGTTTTCAAGGTTCGCCGCAAGCGTATAGCTGCCGGAAGCAATAACAGTATCGGTGCCGCCGCCCGTGCCTTCAAGAATGGTATCATGCGCATCGACGATGTAGGTATCGTTACCCCCGCCGCCGACAAGGCTGTCGTCGCCAAGGCCGCCGTCCAGCGTGTTATCGCCCTCGTTGCCGGTAATGATGTTATTCAGCGCGTTGCCCGTGCCGTTGATGCTGCCGGCGCCAAGCTTCAGCACCAGGTTTTCAAGGTTTGCGCCCAGCGTGTAGGTCAGCGATGATTCAACCGTATCGGTGCCGTTGCCGGAAAGTTCGGTCACGACATCGCCGGCATTATCCACCTTGTAATAATCGTTACCGTCACCGCCGATCATGGTGTCCGCACCCGCGCTGCCGTCCAGCGTATTGGAATTAGAGTTACCGGTGAGGATGTTATTGAGCGCGTTACCGACACCGCTGATGGCGCTGCTGCCGGTCAGGGTCAGGTTTTCAAGGTTTTCAGTAAGGATGAAGCTCGAGTTGGACATGACCGTATCCGTGCCTTCACCGGAATTTTCGGTGATGATATCGGAGGAGCTGTAGACGATGTACACATCGTTACCCTTGCCGCCGGCAAAAGTATCCGTCCCGAAGTTGCCATCCAGCGTATTGTTGCCGTCGTTGCCGATGATAACGTTATCTGCCGTGGAACCGGTGGCATTGATGCTGGATGTACCCGTCAGCGTGATGTTTGCAGCACCCGTGCCGTCAATCGAATAGCTGACGGAGGATAGAACCAGGCCAACACCAGCACTGGAATTGCTGACAACCACATCACCGATGTTGTCCACAATAAACGTATCATCGCCGCCGTTGCCAAACATGGTATCCGCACCCGCCATGCCGTTCAGCGTATTGTCACCGCTATTGCCCCGAATTTCGTTATCAAGGGTGTTGCCGGTGGCGTTAATGTCGGCTGCGCCATCAAGCGTCAGGTCTTCCACGTAAGCGCCCAGTGTGTAGCTGACAGTTGCGTGAACGATGTCGGACGCGCCGCCCGTTGCCGTTTCGGTAATGACGTCGCCGGCATTGTCGACCACGTAATAGTCGTTGCCCGCGCCGCCGATCATTGTATCCGCACCCGCGCCGCCATCAATCAAATCGCCGCTGGCGCTGCCGGTGATGACGTTGTTGAGCGCATTGCCGACCCCGGTATTGGTGGTGCCTGCAAATATGAGGTTTTCAACATTTGCCGCCAGCGTGATGTTGGCATAGGAAATAACTGTATCCGTGCCGCCATTCATCTGTTCGGTCACGACGTCGCCTGAGCTGCGGACGATATAGGTATCGTTGCCTGCGCCGCCGATCATGGTGTCGAAGAAGCCGGCGCCGCCATCCAGCGTGTTGTTGCCCGCGTTACCGGTCAGGATATTGGCCGCCGCGTTGCCGGTGGCGTTGAGGTTGCCCATGCCGGTCAGGATAAGGTTTTCCGCGTTGGCGCCCAGGGTATACGTGACCGAAGAAATAATAGTGTCCGTATCCGCCCCTGCAACCACCACATCGCTTGCGCTGTCGACGAAGTAGGTATCGTCGCCGCCATTGCCGACCATGGTATCCGCGCCAACGCCGCCATCCAGCGTGTTGTCGCCGATGTTGCCGGTGACGATGTTGGCAAGCGTATTGCCGGTGCCGTTGTTGTCGCCAATACCGGTCAAGGTCAGGTTTTCAAGGTTCGCGCCGAGGGTATAGCTGACAGCACTTAAAACCGTGTCCGTACCCGCGCCCGCAGCTTCGGTAACGCTGTCACCGGCGGCATCGACGACGTAGGTATCGTTGCCCGTGCCGCCGATCATCACATCGTTGCCTGTGCCGCCGTCCAGCGTGTTATTGCCGCTGTTGCCCGTCAGGGTATTATCCAGCACGTTGCCGGTAGCGTCGATATTGGCGGTGCCGGTAAGCGTCAGTTTTTCGACGTTGGCGCTTAGAATGTACGTGGCGGTCGAAATAACGGTGTCAATGCCCCCGCCGGCTGCTTCGGTCACGATGTCGCCGGTTGCATGGACGAGGTAAGTATCATCCCCGCCGCCGCCGGCCAGCGTATCCAGCGTGCCGGTGCCGGCCCCGCCATCCAGCGTGTTGTTAAAGCCGTTGCCGGTGATAACGTTGGCAAGCGCGTTGCCGGTACCGTTGGCGTTCAGCGAACCGGTGAGGTTGAGGTTTTCAAGGTTTGCGCCAAGAACATAGCTAACGGCGGCATTAACCGTATCCGTGCCCTGGTTTGCCAGCTCCGTCACAACATCGGTGTTGGTGTCGACCATATAAACGTCGTTGCCGTCGCCGCCGATCATGGTATCTGCGCCTGCGCCGCCATCCAGCGTATTCGCGCCGCTGTTACCGGTCAGGATGTTGACGACGCTGTTGCCGGTGCCATTAATGGCGGCAGAGCCCGTCAGGGTCAGGTTTTCAAAGTTCGCGGCCAGCGCGAAGCTAATGCTGCTCAGCACGGTATCGGTGCCTGCGGCTGTCGCCTCCGTCAGCACATCGCCGGCGTTATCGACCACGTAGGTATCGTTGCCCGCGCCGCCGGTCAGCGTATCCGCCCCGCCGGCGCCATCCAGCGTGTTGTTGGAAGCGTTGCCGATAAGGACGTTCGCCAGGTTGTCGCCAACGGCGGAAATCGCCGTTCCGGTCAGCGTTACTTTTTCAACGGAGAGCGCGTTGGTCGAAAGGCTGATGTTGACGCTCGACATAATTGTGCCGTCGTCGCCAGGGAAGCCCCAGGCTAAGTCGCCAACGTTATCCATGATATAAACGTCCGTGCCGCCATTACCGTACATCGTATCCGCGCCAGCCATGCCGTTCAGCGTATTGTTGCCGCTGTTGCCGATGATCTCGTTATCCAGCCCGTTACCCGTACCATTCAGGTTTCCGCTACCTGCGTAGAGCTCAAGGTTTTCAAGGTTTGCGCCCAACGTGTAGCTTAGCCTGGAAACGACCGTATCCGTCCCCTCGCCGGCATTTTCGACGATAACGTCTCCTGCTGCATCGACGAAGTATAAATCGTCACCCTTGCCGCCCGACATTTTGTCGGCACCCTCACCGCCATCAATGTAGTTCGAACCGTCGTTGCCGATAATGGTATTCGCAAGTGCGTTGCCGGTGGCATCGATAGACGTTGTACCGGTCAGCGTCAGGTTTTCAACGTTCACGCCGTTCACCAGCATGTTGAAGCTGACGCTGGAAATAACCGTGTCGGTGCCGCCGCCGGCAAGCTCGGTCACGATATCGCCGACGTTATCAACCTTATACACATCGTTGCCCGCGCCGCCGATCAGGGTATCTGCGCCGCCGCCGCCATCGAGCGTAGTTAACGCCCGCGTTGCCGGTAATGATGTTGGCATTCGCATCGCCCGTGCCGTTGATGGCCGCAACGCCGGTCAGGGTCAGGTTTTCAACGTTGACCGCGTTGGTGGCCAGGTTGAAGGTGGCCGAAGTCTGGATGGTATCCGTGCCCCCGCCCGATGCTTCGGAAACAACGTCGCCGGCTGCATCCACAATATAGGTGTCGTTGCCGTCGCCGCCGATCATGGTATCCGCGCCGATGCCGCCGTCCAGCGTATCGTTGCCCCCGCTGCCAATCAGTTTGTCGTTGCCGCCAAGGCCCAGCAGCGTATCATCGCCGGTGCCGCCGTCCAGCGTGTTGATGGCGGCGTTGCCGGTCAGAACGTTATCCAGCGCGTTGCCGGTGCCGTTGATCGCGGCCGTGCCGCCCAGCAACAGGTTTTCGACGTTTGCGCCATTCGCGGTGAGGTCATACGTCGAAGAAGCCTGGATGGTATCAACGCCGCCCCCCGTTCCTTCCACAACAACGTCGCCAGCCACATCAATAATATATGTATCGTTGCCCCCGCCGCCAATCATCGTATCCGCGCCAGCCATGCCGTTCAGCGTATTGTCGCCGCCGTTACCGTACAAAACGTTGACAGCGGTGTTGCCGGTCGCGTTAATATTCGCCCCGTCTAACAACATCAGGTTCTCGACGTTGATGCCAAGAACATAGGAGACGCTGGATAAAACAATATCGTTGCCGCCGTTTGCAAGCTCGGTCACCGTATCAAGGGTGTTATCCACAACATACGTGTCGTCGCCTGCGCCGCCGGTCATTTTATCCGCGCCAAGGCCGCCGTCGATCAAGTTGTCACCCTCGTTACCCTGCAGGATGTTGCTGACAGCGTTGCCGTGGACGGTAATATCGCCCGCGCCCGCCGCCAGCGTCACGTTTTCAACGTTGCTGCCATTCATGCTCATATCAAAGTTGACGGAGGCAATGACGGTATCGGTGCCCGCGTTCAGGCCTTCCGTCACCACGTCGCCAAGGTTATCGACCTTATAAACGTCGTTGCCTGCACCGCCGACCATGGTATCCGCACCAGCGCCGCCATCCAGTGTGTTGTTGCCGCTGTTGCCGGTGATAATGTTCGCAGCCGCGTTACCGGTACCGACAAGCGCGGTGCCGGTGAGGACGAGGTTTTCAATGTTCGCGCCAAGGGTATAGGAAACGGAGGAATTGACGGTATCCGTGCCTTCGTTCGCGTTTTCGGTCACGACGTCGCCCACGGAATCGACCGTATAGCTATCGTTGCCGTCGCCGCCGAGCATTTTGTCGTTGCCCGCGCCGCCGTTGATGGTGTCGTCGCCGTCGCCGCCGCTTAAGGTATTGGCGGAACCGTTGCCGATGATGATGTTGTTGACATCGTTGCCCGCGCCAACAAGCGCGGTGCCGGTAAGGGTGAGGTTTTCAATATCCGCGCCAAGGGTATAGGAAACGGAGGACTGCACGGTATCCGTGCCTTCACCCGAGTTTTCATTGACGACATCCAGCACGTTATCGACCATGAAAAGGTCGTTGCCGGCGCCGCCATACATGGTATCCGCGCCAAGGCCGCCGTTCAGAATGTCATTGCCGTCGCCGCCGTCCAGCACGTTGACGCCGCCGTTACCGGTGATGAGGTTATCAAGGCTGTTACCCGTGCCGTTGATAGCCCCCGTGCCGGTGAGGGTGAGGTTTTCAACGTTCGCGCCCAGGAAGTAGCTGACGGAAGACTGCACAAGGTCTGTCCCCGCGCCCGAGTTTTCAATCACGAGGTCGCTGGTGTTGTCGACCACATACGTGTCGTTGCCAACGCCGCCCGCCATCGTATCCACGCCCGCGCCGCCATCCAGGTAATCGTTTCCGTCAATCCCGTTCAGAATGTCGTTCCCGGCAAGGCCCGTGATGGTGTCATTGGCCGTGGTGCCGTTAAGGATGTTGTTGGACGAGTTGCCGGTAACGTTAGCCATTGTTGCGAATTCCTTCCGCGAAAAAAAATAATGGGCGCTGCCATGCGTGGATGCAGGCAGGGCTTTGAAACAGCCTGTTAAAACTAATGTTTCGACGGTTAAAGAATTGCTAAGTTCCCGCGGTACAACGATTTTTAGTTCCATTCGATTTTCGTAATGGGCTTTTTTTATATGATCGCGTCATGCATTGCGATCTTCCGGCAAATAACAATTTTCTGAATCAACCGTAGCAGCCCTAAACGCGTGCCCCCCGCAGAATCCGGAACTGCGTGAAATTTTGCCGTTTTTGACAAAGGTCAAGAAGCCCAGAACGCGGCCATGAGAAAAATTAAGTATAGGCATTTTCAACAGCAGGAGTTCTTCATCATGCCCCGTAAAACCACCCTCCGGAAAGTCTTCCCTTTTATCGCCTGCCCCGCAGTTCTCTGCGCGATTGGTGTAACTGCATATACGGTTAACCAATCGGTCACACAGGGCGTTTTTATTCTTTATCCTTACGGTCTATTGGCGCTGGCCTTCACCGCAATTTTCGCGCTGAACCACGTTATTTATAGCGACAAGGCAGAAAAGCATGCGCGCCCCGTGATAATCGAGACGCTGACGGCGGAATTTTAGCGGGAATTATTTTGCGGGTGTGGTGATGTGAAACACCCGCTGCGAACCGCGGCACTGGCCCGGCTGCTGGGAGCAATGATCGCAGCAATGTTTTGCAAGACCATCGAAATTATCAATCGTCACCGCCGCGCCCTTCACGCCAACGCCCGCGCTTTTCAGCTGCGCCAGCGCGCGTGAAAACGTTTCCGGTGACATGCCCAGCCGCGCCGCCGCCAGCGACTTATCATAAGGGAATGAAAAGGTGCCACCCGACCCCACCATGCCGGATGATAGTTGCAGCAACAGGCAGCCCACGCGCTGGGCTGTGTTCATGACGGTTAAATGCTCATTCTCCATCTGCAATTTATGTATTTCGCGCGACAGCGTGGCGGTAATGCGCGCCGCAATCGCCGGGCTTTCTTTTGCACGCGCCGCCAGCAGGCGCGCGGGAACTTCGATGAGCTGCGTATCCTCCACGGCGACCGCCGTTGCCTGATGCACCGCGGCGCCACCCGCAATGCCGCCAAAATTATCACCCGTTGTATAAAGCGCCGTTACCGCTTCCTCCCCTTCCGCCGTGATGCGGAACAGTTTTACCCAGCCGATGCGCACGACAAAAAACCTGTCATCCGCATCGCCCTGCACATACAGCGTGCTGCCTTTGGGGTAAGTAACGTCACGCGCAGCGCCGGCAAATGCCGTCATATCCGCGGCCGCCAGCCCTTCAAAAAACGGCGTGGCGGCAAGGAATGATTTGGCATCGGTATTCTGCGGGTGCGTCATGGCCGGACTTTAAATGTTGAATATCATGGTATTAAATATGCTGTGGCTGAACGGAAAATCCAATCCTCATGCACGGCTTTGCGTAATTTCATTACACGCCCGCGCAACAATCATTATAAAGCGCAAAGTTTAACGGGTGTTTACGAAATACTATTTGACGTAAATAAAAACCCGTCCTAGGCTTGCCATGCCGATGACGCTCTCCGGCAGTGCGGTTTTCCTTGTTTTTGGATGTTTCTCGCCTGCCTTCTCCGCATCGGTAAAACAGCCGTTAATGCCTTCCATTTAACGCTATTTTGGAGAACGTCCATGAGCACAGCACCGGCCCGCCTTAACGATTCCGGCATCAACGCCAGCCTTTCCCTGACCGCCCTGACAGCGGTATTGGAAGAACAGCAAAAAACCATAAAGACTGCAAAAACTACGCTCGGCGCAGCTTTCGGCGTGATTAAATTCAACAAGCCCATCACGACGCTGACGCAAGCACTGGCAACCGACCTGCAGCTGACTGTTCCCGCCAGCGAAAAACCCGTCACCACCCTCAACCGCCTGATTAACGCGGCGGATGACAAAAGCCTCGATACCACCGGCATCAAAAAACTGATGCCCGCGATTGAGGCGATTGCCGAAAAAGTTGAAGCCGCAAAAGCCGGTCCCTACAAGACCATCAAAATTGCGCGCCAGCAACTGAAGCAGTAATTCACCACTAAACCCACTCGCGCGGAATTGAGACAGGCTGCAGTTTTGCACCTGCCACCCCGGCAAATGCGCCGACTTGACGCACGCTGGACTTCATTCGTGAAAAACTTGAAACGCAGGCAACCATCGCTAAAAAAGGACTCTCATGATGCCCACCTTAAAGAAATACCGCGTCGCACACCCCTTAAAAACGGAATTTATGAGCTTCTCCTTTCAGGAAGACGATGCTGTCATAAAAGGGCCGGGCTCCTCTGCTATACACGCACAGTCCGGCAAGCAATACGACTACGCCGAACTTTTGCAGGACCTTGCCACACGCATTATCCCCGAGAACCTCTTTAATGAAGTACGGAACCTTGTGCGGACGGGTCAGCTGGATGTCACGAAAGTATGGGAGCCGGAACCGCTGCTTTCCCCCATTTCGCAACTGGCGGGCGCGCCCGAATGGCAAGATTTTTTGCGTGCCGCTTTTGCCGATAAGCCGGAAGCCGCCGTAAATGCACCATGCCCGTGCCACAACCTGCATCGCGGTTTTGCCTCAACCGACCCGACAACGGTTGATACTTCTAATAATGGTCGCAATGGTGTTGAAATGCGCAACCTTGCAACTTTTCTATATCGCAGCGGCAAGACTGCAAATCAAATCCTGGAAGCCCTGCCGCAATTATTGCTGTCACCTATTGCCGATACCAACAATGCCAACCCCCAGCAATTGCTGTTTGTGGATCTGGTTAACTCAGCACAAATCGTCGAGCATCTTGATGCACTGGAAGCTTCATCCGGCAATACTGAATTCCTAAAACTAAAAAACACGCGCGGCCAGACGCTGTTTCATGCGATTGCCCAAAGCCCCTCCTTCCGCGAAGACTATGTGCGGATTGATGCGCTGAGCTGGATGCTGGAGCGACGCCCGGAGATCATCAATGAACCGGACCGTTTCGGCTGGACGCCGCTCGACCGGCTGATGGCCTTTTCCAACGGAAACGTCGACAGTCCGCTTGGCCGCCTGCTGCTATCTGCGGGCGCCAGACTTTCTCGCCAAATCGCGCCCGGGTTCAACCTTGCCGCGACTATAGAGACCCGTAAATTCAACAATATCCCCAAACTGCAGCTGAAGAAATCAAGCCTCACACCTTAAGACGCAAGACACAAAGGTGAGTGTTTTCGAAAACGACCAAGCGCCAGCTGTCGGCAATGGCGTTGAAGCCATATTCAAAATCATACGCGTTCCGGCACACAATAACTTAATCTCTCGCATTGTTTTTTCATCGGCCTGCCCGGCCTGTACATGTGTTCGCTTGAGCGATGAAGAGCGCTTAACAGGTATGCTGTCCAGCCGACAACCATCGTCGCTAAAAAAACATCTGGAATGGGGGGTCGGAAAAATGGTGCGCCTGAAGAGAGTCGAACTCCTAATAACCTTCTGGCATTAATTCCAACTCGGTTTTTACCTCATAAGCCATTGCTCCGTAAGGTTTCTAGGCATAGCTTATTTCCCTTAAGTTGCTGTGCTTGCGTCGTGTTTGCATGCCCTCAGTAAATGAAAAAACACCATACGGAACAAAAATACACTAAGCGGATGAATCACCATCTGGAGATTTGCACCGTTCCCCGTTGTCGTTTTAAACAATCGGCAGCCCCACTGGGACGCTTAGCTTCCTATTTGCGGAAAATCCCCTCTCTCAAAAGAGCACAATATGATGACCCTTATACAGAGGAAACTATTGGGGCTAAATGCGGCTCATGTGAAACCAATAAAAGATATAAAATAATGTCCAAACAACGGAATATGGGATTAGGAGTTTGCGATCGGCAAAACTGCCTCGGCGCTTAATAATCGAGGCAGTGAAAAAAGTGAGAAAGCCGATCACGAGAAAACGACAGAGACGCACGGGAATGCTAACAAGAATAAATGTCCCCAAACCAGTGAAGTCGGGAGCTTGGCATGCATATACTTTGTAAGGTATGCCAGAAGTCGGCCCATCCAGAAGTGCCCAGACACCCTGTTGCCTGAAATCAGTCGTTACAACATCAAACAGCTTTTGTGGAATAAACGGCACTGCATGAATGACGCTATTGGTCAGAGCAGGAAAATACAAGGCAGCAAGGTAAACCGAAATCCCACCCAGCACCGAGCCCAGCAAGGTTGCCGCAGAGCAGACAAGAAACCCCGGCAGGGAGTACAGCGCAACGAAGGAAATCACGACATCCGGAATAACAAAAAAAATCGTGCCTTCCGCATAGCCCCAGAGAAAGCCTATCAAAGAAGCCGCCGTAAGCAGTGCTGGAACTTTTTTTGATAAACCCTCTACTGCCACGGCTGGAAATTCCCCTCATCGGACAGCGCTTTGAACTGTGCGGACATATGAGCCATAAAAGCATTTTTATCCTCATGGCATATAAGCCGTTCGCCGACGAACACGTCGCAAAAAAATGGTACGAGGATAAAATCATCCTTCGGCAGCGCCTTGCCAAGACCATGCAGGAAGACCGGCGTGACCGGTACTTGCGGATAGCGCTCCGCCAAATGCGCAATTCCTTTTTTGAAGGCAGAAATTTTTTCCGGTTCGCCGCGGCTGCCCTCCGGGAATAGTATGATGATATCTCCCCGGTCGAGTGAGTCATAACAGGGCTGCAAAGGGTCGACATCGCGGCTGGACTTGCCGCGCTGGATCGGGATGATGCCGATCAGGCCTGTGGCAAACCAAGCCATCAACTTCGTTTTAAGAAAATAATCAGCCGCCGCGATCGGGCGCAGGACCGGCAAAAGTTTCATCGGGAATAGAGACATCAGTACAAGCGTATCAAGATGACTGTTGTGATTGGCAATAATAATGGCAGGCCCCTGCAAGGGGAGCCTTTCGCGGTGCCGCACGTTCATGCCCAGCAGCACCAATACTACTGTGCGGATGAGGGTAAAAAAAACAAAACGTAGGTATCTATTCTGCTTGTTCATCATCATCAATAATAAAAATAATAAGTGAAGTGGAAGAACAATGGCGCGGTAAAGGTAAGGCTGTCGATGCGGTCCATGATGCCGCCATGGCCGGGAATGGTAGTGCCCATATCCTTGACCCCGATATCCCGCTTGACTGCCGAAATAGAAACATCCCCGATAAAGCCGAAAATTCCGATGATCAGCCCCGCAAGCAACGCGTGAAGATTATCAAAAGGCGTTAGCACGGGCGCCAGCAGCACTGCCGCGGCTGCCGTGCTGCCGATGCCGCCCAGTAAGCCTTCCCACGTCTTTTTCGGGCTGACGAGGGGCAGCACTTTGTGCCGGCCGAAAGTTTTTCCCCAGCAGTACTGCGCAACATCGTTAAACTGGGTAAGGAAGACGAGATACAGAAGGAGGCCCGCTCCACCCACGGACCCACCGGCGGAGATTTTTGGCAGCACCAGAAGATAACCCATATGGCTGACGGAAAAAACGCATGTCATTAGCGCCCAATGGATCGTGGCGGCGGATTTTAAAAAGCCTTCCGTCGCTTGCGCGATGATCATTCGAAAAACGATGAAGAGGAACATGTAAAGCGGTATAAAAATGATGAACATGCCGTACCAGCCAATGCCGGCCCAGTAATATTGCACGGGAATGGCCAGATAGGCCCAGAACAGCACACGCCTGTCGGCCCTGCGTGTTGGCATCAGCGAAACGAGTTCTTTGAAGCCGAGGAAGCTGATAAAGCCTAGAAAGGACAGGGCAACAACTAGATTCGACAATAGAGCAATGCTGAAAAGCCCGATCATCAGCCACCAGCTTCTTGTGCGCAGCGCAAGCTCGGTATAGTCGCGGCCGGGGCGCGACTTCACCAGAGCGAACACGACGACGCTTGCCACCACCAGTAGAAACCAGATGCCGCCCAGCGTATAAAGGAGTTGCGGCGGGTTATGCATCCGCGCCTGCCTCTGCCAGCGCGTGGGCGGCACGATTATAAACCGTTGCCAGCAGCAGAAGTAAAATTATGCCGAAAACAAGGTTGAGCCACAGACCGGGCACTGCACCCATGCCAAGGGCAAAACCCAATGTGCCGAACACGAATGCCCGGTCGCTCTTACCCATGGGACCATCATAGCGCCGGCTTGCGCCGACCTGAAGCCCGATTAAACCCGTCATTTCTGTGATGATGGCGAAAATGCACACCAGCACAACGAGCCAAGCATAGGCCCCGGCGATCAAGGCAAAGGGCAGATAGAGCGCAGTATCGGCAATAACATCACCGAGCTCGTTAAGAATTGCACCAAGGCGGGATTTCATATTGTGCTCCCGCGCCAGCATGCCATCAACGGCATTGAGGCCCATGCGAAAAAACATAAATATTGGTAACAGCAGCCATGGAAATCGATGGTCGCTGAAGTAAAGCAGCAGAAGCCCCATTACGACGGAGGCAGCAGCAGCAGCGAGCGTCACTTGGTTTGCCGTTACGCCCTTGTGTGCCAGGACACCAACGAGTGGCCTCAACAATCCCTGAAAACGCGCCTTTAGTTGATAGATACTGGCCATGCCCCGCCTCTGTATATGAAGGCATTATAAATCAGCGGCGTTACCAAATCGTTGACGAAATTATTTCCAGAATCTAACGTTTATTATTGCTTAAAGCTTTTTGCCTACTGTTTAAGCTGTAGGCGTTAATAAGGGGGCAGGATAGATGACGGGAATTCCGGAAGAACTTAGCTTTCCGTCGCATGACGGGGTCGAACTTTTTTACCGCCGCTGGAAAACGGCCGGACCGTCAAAAGGCGCAATTGTGCTGTTCCATCGCGGCCATGAACACGGTGCGCGTATGGCCCATCTGGTGGATGAGCTGAATTTACCCGATTATGATTTCTACGCATGGGATGCGCGCGGACTTGGTCGCTCGCCGGGTGAGCGCGGTTATGCCCCATCCTTCCAGTGGCTGGTGCGTGATGTGCAGTCTTTTATCGACCACATCTCGCAAAAATACGGCACGGCGACGGAAGACATCGCGGTTGTCGCGCAGTCGGTGGGTGCCGTCATTGTTTCTGCATGGGCGCATGATTACGCCCCCAACATTCGCGCCATGGTGCTGGCTTCCCCCGCTTTCAGCGTCAAGCTATACGTGCCCCTTGCGCGCCAGGGACTCGGGCTGATGCAGAAATTCCGTGGTAAATTCTTTGTTAACTCCTACGTCAAGGCGAAATTCTTGACGCATGATCAAGGCCGGCAGAAATCTTATGATGCAGATCCGCTGATTACCCGACCCATCGCCGTCAACATTCTGCTCGGTCTCTACGAAACGGCCGAGCGCGTCGCGAAGGATGCTCGTGCCATCACAATACCCACGCAACTCCTCGTTTCAGGCGCGGATTTCGTGGTACATCACGGACCGCAGCATGAGTTTTTCGTCAACCTCGGCTCAGACGTCAAAGAAAGGCATATCCTGAAAGGTTTTTTTCATGACACGTTAGGGGAAGAAAAACGAGAGGGCGCAGTAGCGGAAGTCCGCCGCTTTCTGCTGGAGCGGTTTGCCGAACCGTTCAAGCGACCGAATTTAAGGCGCGCCCATCATATTGGTTACACGCGGGATGAGGCTGACATGCTGGCAACACCCTTGCCACTTTTTTCAGCCAAGGGGCTCTATTGGCGCGCTTACAGAATCAACCTTGCGCTTGGCTCCTTGCTGTCAGAAGGCATCGCGCTTGGCCAACAGACGGGCTTTGATTCCGGCTCGACCCTCGACTATGTTTATCGCAATGAGGCAAAGGGGATTGGCCCACTCGGACGCGTTTCCGACCGTAAATATCTTGATGCCATCGGCTGGAAGGGAATTCGCCGGCGCAAGGAGAACCTGGAAGAACTCATCCGTCTCGCGTTGTCAAAACTGGGGGAAGCCGGCCAGCCGCGCCGGGTGATAGATATTGCCGCAGGACACGGACGCTATGTGCTTGAAGCGTTGACCGAAGGCACCCTGCAACCAGAAAGCATTCTGCTGCGCGACTATTCCGACATCAACGTCGCTGCTGGCAAAGCCCTGATCGCTTCAAAAAATCTTGATGCCATCGCTCGGTTTGAAAAAGCCGATGCTTTCGACCGCGACAGCATTGCGGAGGTATCGCCGCAACCAACACTGGGCATTGTTTCCGGCCTGTATGAACTTTTCCCCGACAATGAGATGATCGAGCGTTCGCTGAGTGGCTTGGCGGCGGCGATACCAAAAAATGGCTATCTGATTTATACAAACCAGCCGTGGCATCCACAACTGGAAATGATTGCCCGTGCTCTCACCTCTCACCGTGCCGGGGCGGCTTGGGTCATGCGTCGCCGTACGCAGGGAGAAATGGACCAACTGGTCGCTGCAGCGGGGTTCCGCAAGCTAACGATGCGCGTCGACGACTGGGGGATTTTTACTGTTTCCCTCGCTATACGGGAGGGGTGAGATGGACCAAGCCCAGGAAAGGCCCAGCTTCCGCCTTTCGCTGATCTGCCTCCTTTGCCTTGGCTCCTTCTTTTATGTCAGCTACGGGTTCAGTAACTGGCTCGCAAGCCGTCGAGCGGACGTGCCGAGCATTGTATTCGAATGGGAAAGGTATATTCCTTTCATCCGCTGGACCATTGTGCCTTACTGGACGACAAATATTTTCTATGCCGCCTCTTTTTTTCTTTGCCGCTCGAAAATCGAATTTCGCAGCCATGTCTGCCGCCTGCTCACCGCCCAACTCATTTCAATTTTTTGTTTCATTGCTTTCCCTTTGCAATTTTCATTGCCGAAGCCCGATACGGCGGGAAGCTTTGGTTTCTTCTATGATGCGCTTGCGCTCTTCGACAAGCCGTTCAATCAGGCCCCATCGCTGCATATTGCGCTGACAGTCATTCTCGGCGCGCTATACCTTAAAATTCTACCAAAAGCCGCTGGTGTCTTTTTTGCCTTCTGGTCACTGCTGGTCATGACTTCAGTGCTAACAACCTATCAGCACCACTTTATTGATGTCCCCACAGGGCTTCTGTTAGGCCTCTTTTGTCTCTGGCTATGGCCGGCGGATGGCAGCAAACATGATATCCAGCTTCCCGTAGTGTGCGGACGGCGTCTGATGCTGGCGGGCGCTTATACCACCGCTGCCGCGTTAATAACGATTGCAGGATTCTCTTTGCAGGGGGCCTTTCTCTGGATGCTATGGCCGGCCGGCTCTCTCGCCGCCGTTGGTGCTGGATATCTGATACTAGGTACATCAATTTTTGGCAAAACTTCATCAGGCGCACTTGGCTGGCCTTCCCGTATTTTTTTATTCCCATACCTGCAGGCGGCGCGGCTCAATGCGCTGCTCTGGACGCGAGGAGATCCTGAGGCAGTTGAAATTTTAGATGGCGTGTATCTTGGCAGTTTTCCAAGCGGGGTCACTGCTGCGAAATTTGCAACCGTCGTCGATTTGACGGGCGAATTCCATGCGCCGCAAACTTCCGCCGAATGGATATCTATGCCGCTGCTTGATCTGGTCGCACCACAGCCCCGCGAGCTTGTCGCAACGGCCCTAGAGATCGAAAAATCCAGAAAAAAGGGGCCACTCCTTGTCGTTTGCGCGCTTGGGTACGGGCGGAGCGTTGCAGCTATTGCAGTCTGGCTTGTGCGCGCCGGGCACATAGACAATATGAATGCTGCCATTGATTTTATAAGGCTGAAGCGCCCCAAACTATCTCTTGCGAAGGAACAGCGCTCCGCCATACAGGAGGCGGTAGATGCCTGAAGCACAGGACAAAAGCTTATGTATCGTGACGGCGGCACTCCTCCGTCGTGGAATAATTTTGCACGTCTTCTCGCTAATAATGACCGCGCTTAGCTTGGCGCAGGTATACTTACCTCTCTCCCCCACTCCTTGCACAACTGCAGCCAGCTTTTTCGTGATCGTCGTAGGCATTGCCGAGCTATATTTTTCATTGCGCGTTGCCCTAGATGCTGATCTTTTTGACGCCCTTGGAAATGGCTTTTTGGATGGCGAAAATCTGGACGTGTCATTAAATCAGCTCGGGCTGAAAGCAAACTTTCCACTTAAGCGCTCTGTAGAAAATCGTAGTCTTGGAGCACTCCGTCTCATGAAATTTCAGGCCAGCTGTATGGCCTTACAGGCTATGGCGTTCCTCCTTCATGCGATTTTTGCTAATTTTCTATGCATACTTTCTTTTTAATATTTCTACAGCTCATTTTTTAATTTTCTGTCTCTTAAAACAGGAGGCGACGAGCACTTTTCCCGGGCCGATTTGGCTATTCAAAGCTGGGATTTTTTCAAAAGCAATAACGGCAAGAAACGTTTATTTGATCTCCTGTCATTTCGGCAGGAGCTCCAATGCGATTTGAAGAGATGACAGCGAAATTACGTTTGCACAGAGATGGGAAGCAGTTGTTTCTATTGAGATTTCTGAGTAAGTGCAAAATCGTGTCGTCTCGTGTCCTGCAATATCGTGTGATGCTTTCCCGGTTCCTTCTGGCAGGAATTCTAACTTGGCCTTCGCCACGTAAACCATTATTCTGTAAAAGTTTCCGAAACGCCTCTTCTGTCGTAATAGCTGTGTTTGCAGCGTGTTTGCATACCTTTCGGAAACGAGAAAACACACCAAGGCACAAGAATGCACAAACTAGCCGTCCTCCCTATTCCCCGGTCCTTTAGATACCCCTAGTTCCCATTTTGGGAAAAATACTTGTTCCCAAAATGGGAACATGATATAATGACTCTTATAGGGAGAGCACTATGCGGATTATCGCCCGTACGACACTGATTAACTTTTGGATGAAGCACCCCGACTGCGAAGAATCGCTGAAGGCGTGGTTCAAGGTAGCAAACGAGGCCGAGTGGGAAAGTCCTCAGGCCATTAAAGAACAGTACAAAAACGCAAGCATCATGAAAGATGGCAGAGTTGTTTTTAATATCGCAGGCAATAAGTACAGACTGGTCGTCTGGATTAACTACGATTATAGCGTGATCTATATCAGGTTTATTGGCACTCACAAGCAATACGATCTCATCGATGCACAGACGATCTAGAGAATAGCGACCGGTGTGAACCGCCGGATTAGAAATGGAGAATTAAAATGGACATCAAGCCTATTAGAAATAGCAAAGATTATCAGGCCGCTCTTAAGCGTATTGAGAGTCTCATGAGTGCCAAGAAGAATACAGCTAAAGGCGATGAGCTTGATATATTGGCTACGCTTGTTGAGGCTTATGAGCAAAAGAACTTTGTAATTGATAGTCCTAATCCTATTGCTGCTATTGAGCATGGTATGGAGGCTCTTGGATTAAAGCGCAAGGACCTGGAGCCTATTCTTGGTTCCAAAAGCCGTGTTTCAGAAGTGCTTGGCCGTAGACGTAGACTTACTTTGGAGATGGTGCGTAATTTGAATGAGAAAATGGGTATTCCTGCCAAGTCTCTTATCAAAGACTATGAACTGCGCGCTTAATACGCTTGCCACTCAGAAAGAGGGTTGGACCTTCAGTCACTTCGCTATGAACACCAACGCAGATTCAAGCGATTAGAACAAGCTCACGCTTCCGCACTGATCAGAAGCAATTGACTCTATTGAACTTTCTGAGTAAGCGCATTCTCATGTCATCCCATATCATGCAGTGTGGTGTGATGATTTCCCGTTTCCTTCTGGCAGGAATTCAAAGTCGATTTATAGCTCTAAACGATTGTCCTATAAGGCCTCCAAGCGCAACTCATTTCCCGTAAGTTACTGCGTTTGCATCTTGTTTGCACACCCACAGGTAATGAAGCGACACGGCACGTAATAGAAACACACTAAAAAGCTAAACGTAGTCTAGAGTTTTGTACGTTTATCCTACCTCAGCGCAAGACACATGATACTGTTATCCATGAGCTACGCGTCACACAAATACCTAATTATCGCTCGAGTAAGTATTCTGGCGGGTCAAAATACATCAGGCGATGCACCTCAAGATACCGGAAAGTGTTGAAGCTTCGCTCAAGGGAGCGGTCGCAGATCTGATGTTAGACAATCTGCACCTGAAGGAAATTGCCAACTGTGCTTAAGGTTTATTTCCTAGATTAAACCTCGACACCTGTCCTCCATACAAATACCAGCCAATTGTGACTAAAGCGATAAATGTAAATTCACCTTTAGTGAGCTAATACAATAATCACCCTAAATTTACTTATTTGAGTAGTCCACTCCAGAAGGATAATTAAAGATTACACAAAAATAAAAATTAACACGCCAATGCTTATAAAACGGCGCTGAAAAAGATCCTATGCACATTCAGATGATAAAAGACGCTTTTCGCTTAAAACTTCCTTCATCAAGTTTTTATACGATAGTAGTCCATAAAATTTATACGACGTAAATTTAGAATCATACTTAAATAAGTATAGCGTCCGGAAAAACCGCCTTAAATCTTTTGCATTTGCAGGTTTAACATGAAATACCTTGGCTTACGCCTTGCAATTATCGCAGGTTTATTTTGCGCATCAAGTTTTTGTGGCAGCCTTCCTAGTTCGGCAGATGACGTCATAATGCCAATACCAGCTAAGCAAAACACGAGAACCGACACTTCCGAGAAAGCGCCCTGCGTTAACTGCGCCCCAATCGCAACGCATAATGCTGCTTTACCAGAGCAAGTTGTAATGCCTGTACCTCCTCCCACACGCATAGTGGCCGGCCTTGCAGAAATGCTCGTCGCAAACGGCCTGCCTTCTACTAAGGACAATCAGGACTTAGACAGCGCGATTGAAATATTCAAAAAATCGCCCGCTGCTGCCCCTGCTGGAAGTGATTTTTCCGACTACGCCAAACCTCTTGAAAATTATATTGGCGAACATCCGCTGTCCCCTTGGAATGTTTCGCTACTCGTCAACTTGGGTCTTGGGTATTACCATGCGGGTTATTACAGTCGTGCCATTCCTTTATACAACAAAGCGTGGGAAAAAGGCCGCAATGCGACGACAGCTCAAGCCCACGCTCTCGTCGATCGCGCCGTCGGCGAGCTTGCGCGCATGCATGCGAGATTGGGGCATGAAAAAGAGCTGACTGAGTTGTTTACCGATATCGGCAAACGACAAATCGGTGGCCCAGCGACAGAATTAATTCAGGGCGCACGAGAGGGACTTTGGGCGTTTCATCACAACCCCGGCGAAGCTTATCTTTGCGGTCCTAATGCCCTCGAAAACCTTCTGATAGAAGAGAATGCGACCCCCGAACAGTTGAAGACGGTCAGAGATGCGCGTTCGGGGCCTCACGGTTTTTCGCTAGAACAGCTGGAAATGCTTGCTATCAAAGCGCATTCTAACTATCAAATCATCTATCGTAAGCCAGGACAACCTGTGCCGGTGCCGAGTATCATTAACTGGTCAACACACCACTACGCAGCAATTACGAGCGAGCAGGCCGATGCCTACAACCTGCAAGACCCCACTTTCGCGGATGCGGGCGGTACGGTCATTACGAAGAAAGCCATTGATGCCGAAGGCAGCGGATATTTTCTTGTTCCAAGTGATGTTGTTCTAAAGAAAAACAATAGCGGCTGGATAAAGATCGCACCCCATTCCAAAGAGGCAAAAAGTATCTACGGTATGGGCGATGCGACAGCGACAGTCGCCTATGCAACGACAACGCTTGACTTGCTGGTTAGCAACTTTCTTAGCAAGATACCCAACCCCCTCGATCTTCTTAACACTGAATGCAACGCATGCAATAAGAGCGGCATGAATGCCGTCCCGCCGCAAAACCGGGCTGGCGCAGGCACTCATAGCGGCCTGAAGGGAATGGCAACGGCAGATGCCCAAGCTATGGTTGTGGGACTTCATCTCGAAGATACGCCAATAGGCTACCAGCCACAGAAAGGTATTTCGGCTTTCACCACCGTTTCTTACAATCAACGCGAAGCTGAACAACCCGCAAACCCCGGCTATTCAAATCTCAGCCCTAAGTGGACTCATAGCTGGCTATCATATGTTGTGGATGATCCCGTTCATCCGGGCGTAACCACAAGCCGGATAATGGCGGGCGGGGGCGGATATGATTTTCCGACTGGCTACAACACAACAACTGGTGCCTATCCGCCAGAGACAACGGATTATTCGCAGTTTTCACGAACACCCGCGACAGGCATTGCCACGCAGTATGAACATGACCTTCCCGATGGCAGCAAAGAATTCTTCACGCTTTCAAACGGTGCAGCGGTTTTTCCGAGACTTGTATTTTTGACTTCGGTCGTCGATGCACAAGGGAATACAACTACGCTCAACTACGACGGTAGTTTCCGACTTACATCCGTCACTGACGCTATGGGCCGAAATACGACATTCAGTTACGGACTTTCAGGGTACCCGTTATTAATCACAGATATTACCGATGCATTTGGACGCAGCGCCCACATTACCTATGACAGCAGCCAGCGCCTATCTTCCATTACGGATCCGGTTGGCATAACGTCCAGCTTTTCATACCAGATCCCTGTAGACCCCAACTTCATTACATCCATGACAACACCCTACGGCAATACACTTTTCAATAACGTGCCAAATCCTTACGACGTGGCAGAAACAGACACGCGATCCCTTATTATCACGGATGCTCTTGGATACTCGGATTTCCTTTATTTCTATCAGAGCTCGACAGTGACTCCAGCTACGGATTCACCTCTCCCCACAGGCGGCTTTCAAAACGACAACGGCTACCTCAATTGGCGCAATACGTATTACTGGGACAAGCATGCTTTCGCACAAGGCGTGACGACGAACACATGCGGCCAGCCCATCTCTGAAAACTTCGCCTATGCGCGCATTGCGCATTGGCTGCACGATCATACGCTGACGACGGCTGTCGGCCGAGAGCTCGAAAGCATCAAGATGCCGCTTGAAAAACGCATCTGGTACAACTTCATAGGGCAAAGCACATACAGGGGCGGTACAATAGACTTTACGCCTAACTACTATGGACGCGTCATGGACGACGGCACGTCACAAACAGTGAAGCCCACATACAATACAGCCGTCACCGCCTACGCCAAACCTGCAACAGTTGTTGACCCCCTTGGCCGCTCGACCCGCTTTACCTATGCCGCTAACTCTATCGACTTGACTAAAGTTGAGCAACTAACGACGACACCGTCTACCTACACCACCGTTGCCACTTACGGAAGCTACACATCCCAGCACCAGCCGCAGACATATACCGGTCCGGATGGCCAGACATGGAATTATACGTATACCGCCTCAGGACAAATAAAAACGATCCAAGACCCGAACCTCAACACCACCACCTACAACTACGACGCGCAAAGCCGCCTCTCCACCATCGTCAACGCGAACAGCCAGACGGTGCTGACGCTGACGTACGATTCCGCCGATCGCATCCTGACGCGGACGGACAGCCAAGGCTATACGCTCACCTACGCCTACGACAACCTGGACCGCATAACGAGCATTACCTACCCTGACGCGACGACGGATTTGTATGACTACAAGTTCCAGGCCGGCCCGCTGGCCGGCACGCAGAGCATGGAACTGCGCAAATACACCGACCGCCTCGGACGCATTACCACCTACGCCTATGATGCCGACCAGCGCCTGACGTCGGTTACGGAGCCGACCGTCGGAAGTTCCACGCGCACGACGCAGTACGAGTATTACGAGAATGGTGTCCTCAAGAACCTGACGGATGCGCGTGGCAGCGTCACACACTGGGATATTGATATTGAAAGCCGCCCGGTCGCCAAGACCTATGCCTATGGCACGCCACAAGCCAAGACAGAAACCTATACCTACGAAAACAGTACCAGCCGTCTTAAATCCATCACCGACGCGCTGGGACAGGTAAAAACCTTCACTTACGACCTTGCGGATGAGCCGAAGACGATCACCTACACCAGCACCGTCAACGCGACGCCCAACGTCACCTTCACCTACGACCCGCGCTGGCAGCGCCTTGCCAGCATGGCGGACGGCACGGGCACCACCAGCTACGCCTATACCGCCGTCGGCACCAACGGGGCGCTGCAGCCCTCCTCCGTCACAGGGCCGTACACCAACGATACGCTGGGGCTGAGCTTCGATGCGGTCGGTCGCCTTGCGGGCGAGACCATCACGGGCGGGAACGAGAGCTTCGGCTATGACGCCATCAACCGCCTCACCAGCCACGTCACGCCGCTGGGTACCTTCACCAATACCTACCTTGGGGAGACCAGCCAGCAGACGGGCCGGACGGAGACCACCGGCGGCGTCACCGTATCGACCAGCTGGAGCTATGACACCAACGTCAACGACCGCCGCCTGATTGGCATTACCAACAGCGGCGTTTCCCGCAGCTATACGCTCGGCTATGGCACCACGCCGGTCAACCCCTACGACATCATGTCCATCACCGACACCGCCGCCGTAGGGCACCCCTGGGCGACGCAGAGCCACAATTACACGTATGACAAGGCGGACAGGCTGCTCACGGCATCGTCAACGACTCCGGGCAACTTCGCCTACGCCTACGACGATGTGGACAACGCGACCACGTGGACCACCCCCGCCGGCACCAAGAACCCCACCTACAACGCCCTCAACCAGATCGGCACGTGGGGCACCCTCGCCTATGTCTATGACGCCAACGGCAACCTCACGAGTGGCGACGGCCTCAAGACCTACAAGTGGGATGCCGAGAACCGCCTTATCGAGATTGACTACACGGCGGGCGGCAAGACGCAGTTTACCTACAACGGGATTGGTCAGCGGAGAGTCCAGACAGAGACTGCGGCGGGCGGCACCGTCACCACGACGAGGAACATGTGGTGCGGCGGCTTCGTCTGCCAAACCCGCAGCGGCACGGACGTTGTTCAACGCCGCCAGATGGACGAAGGTGAGCTGAACGTCACCACGGGCCAGAAGCTCATCTACATGCCAGACCAGCTCGGCGCGGCGCGTGACGTGATTGATGCGACGACAGGCACAAGGGTGCAGTCCTACGACTTCGAGCCATACGGCGCGGTCACCCGCTCCAACGGCTCTACGCCCGTGGACTACCAGTATGCCAGCCTAATGATGCACCCCGCCTCCGCGCTGCAACTTTCCGCCACACGCGCGTATGACCCTGCGACGGGAAGATGGTTGAATAAGGACCCCATACGTGAGGCGGGTGGGATTAATCTTTATGGGTATGTTACTGCGAATCCTATTTCTCGCTACGATTTAATAGGACTACTTGATATAAACATTATGAATCCTCAAGATCCCTCTTTCAAAAGCTTTGACTCGTGGAATCCTAAGGATAAATTTACTTTTGGCGGACATGGAAGCACTACGGACCCTAATAACCTTTATAGAGTGGGGGACGAAGGCAAAAAGATGGGATTAAAACAAGATAAGGTATCCGTTCAGGAACTAGGGGATGAAATTATACAAAAGTGGGATGGGAAAAAGCCACTCTATGACACATCTTGCTATGGACACAACAATGGCTTTGATAAAAATTTAGCTCAATATATTGCAAATAAAAAACGAATGAGTATTACAATTTACGGCTCTGATAATGAAGTTAAAGCGTCAATGCATTCATACCGAGCTTGGAGTATATTTGGAGGAGCGGCGTTCGGCCCGTCAACGATGGAGCCGGATCCGAACTGGTCGCCTTCTATGGCATCACCCAATTAAGGAGTTTAAAAATAATGAATATTTATCGTTATATATGCTGCTTATCTCTTTTATGCCTTCTTAGTTCTTGCGCACCGGCTGAAAAAAACTGCTCGTGCTACACAGGCTCCACAAAGGATGTGCCCTATGCAAGCAAAGAAGAGTTATCAACAATTTTCAAGGAAAACCCGAAATAGGATTTTATAAACAAACTCAAAAACTCGTTAATTCAATAGACACTTAACATGAGATTCCGCCGATCGCATCCTGACGCGGACGGACAGCCAAGGCTATACGCTCACCTACGCCTACGACAACCTGGACCGCATAACGAGCATTACCTACCCTGACGCGACGACGGATTTGTATGACTACAAGTTCCAGGCCGGCCCGCTGGCCGGCACGCAGAGCATGGAACTGCGCAAATACACCGACCGCCTCGGACGCATTACCACCTACGCCTATGATGCCGACCAGCGCCTGACGTCGGTTACGGAGCCGACCGTCGGAAGTTCCACGCGCACGACGCAGTACGAATATTACGAGAATGGTGTCCTCAAGAACCTGACGGATGCGCGTGGCAGCGTCACACACTGGGATATTGATATTGAAAGCCGCCCGGTCGCCAAGACCTACGCCTATGGCACGCCGCAAGCCAAGACAGAAACCTATACCTACGAAAACAGTACCAGCCGTCTTAAATCCATCACCGACGCGCTGGGACAGGTAAAAACCTTCACTTACGACCTTGCGGATGAGCCGAAGACGATCACCTACACCAGCACCGTCAACGCGACGCCCAACGTCACCTTCACCTACGACCCGCGCTGGCCGCGCCTTGCCAGCATGGCGGACGGCACGGGCACCACCAGCTACGCCTATACCGCCGTCGGCACCAACGGGGCGCTGCAGCCCTCCTCCGTCACGGGGCCGTATACCAACGATACGCTGGGGCTGAGCTTCGATGCGGTCGGTCGCCTTGCGGGCGAGACCATCACGGGCGGAAACGAGACCTTCGGCTATGACGCCATCAACCGCCTCACCAGCCACGTCACGCCCATCGGCAGCTTCACCAATACCTACCTTGGGGAGACGAGCCAGCAGACAGGCCGGACGGAGACCACCGGCGGCGTCACCGTATCGACCAGCTGGGGCTATGACACCAACGCCAACGACCGCCGCCTGATTGGTATTACCAACAGCGGCGTATCGCGCAGTTATACTGCTCGGCTACGGCACCACGCCGGTCAACCCCTACGACATCATGTCCATTACCGATACCGCCGCAGCAGGGCACCCCTGGGCGACACAGAGCCATGCCTATACGTATGACAAGGCGGACCGGCTGCTGACCGCATCGTCAACGACTCCGGGCAACTTCGCCTACGCCTACGACGACGTGGACAACGCGACCACGTGGACGACACCGGCAGGAACGAAGAACCCCACCTACAACAACCTCAACCAGATTGGCACGTGGGGCACGCTGGCCTATGTCTATGACGCCAACGGCAACCTCACCTCCGGCGACGGAACAAAAACCTACAAGTGGGATGCAGAAGACCGCCTCATCGAGATTGATTACACCGCCGGCGGCAAGACGCAGTTTACCTACAACGGCACCGGGCAGCGCAGGATGCAGACCGAGACGACGGCAGGCGGCACCGTCACCACGACAAGGAACATGTGGTGCGGTGGGTTCGTCTGCCAAACCCGCAGCGGCACGGATGTCGTGCAGCGCAGGCAGATGGCGGAAGGCGAACTCAACGTCACCACCGGACAAAAGCTCATCTACATGCCCGACCAGTTGGGTGCGGCACGAGACGTGATTGACGCCACGACAGGCACAAGGGTGCAGTCGTATGACTTCGAGCCGTACGGCGCAGTCGTCCGCTCCAACGGCTCTACGCCCGTGGATTACCAATACGCCAGCTTGATGATGCACCCCGCATCCGCGCTCCAACTCTCCTCAACACGCGCGTATGACCCCGCGACCGGCAGATGGTTGAACAAGGACCCGATACGTGAGGCGGGCGGGATTAATCTTTACGGGTATGTGGCCGAAAATTCAGTAAACAGAATTGATCCACTAGGCTTGGCTTGGGTACCTCCCAATGCTTATGGCCCGTTACAACTGGGGGATAAATGGGTACCTGCCCCACCCGAAGGTCTACCAGGCGGGCCTTATACGCCAGCTGGCCTTGGTAATCGCGCAGGTAAATTTTTCGGCCCTCGTGCCACAAAAGGCCCTCCAACAACCTGTGAATATGTTCCCGCGCAGGGGGAAGGTGGCCCTACGGGGTCGTCTGGGTATTGGAAAACTTTAGACCCTAATCATCCGAGCCTTCCTGGAGAACCCGCTTGGCAGCACTACGATCTTAATGGTAATCCCATCACTCCAGACCAAGCGCATCCAGGGCCTGGCATACCTTCTGACGCACTTGATGAAGAACCAGATGAAAATATTTCCAATATTCTAGAAACCCTGCCATTAGAGTAAAAAAATGCTGAAAATAAGTCACCCTATCGAATACGTTCGCCAGATGATAATGGAAGCTCAAGTGTCCAGTGGAGATGCTTTTAAATATTGTGAACTTCTTATTCCAAATACAAATCCGATTATTTCAGATGCTAGGATATACATTTCTACTCAGCAAGCTGCTAATTATTATTCTGATGTTTTCCACTTTTGGGTCAGGTCTTTTTACGATTTCTGTGGTGATATGCAGCTAGGGGCTTTTTTTACGAAGTCCGCCGACACTATTTTATGCGAAAAAATGTCTCCAAAAAAATTTCAAACTGACTACCACAGTTTACTAAGCAGTCACATTAAAGACGAATATTTTCTAGAGTGTCAGGCATATCCTCAGAGCTACATCGAAATTGATAATAGAACATTTTCTCAAACCTATGCAGTTCTTGACCAACCAAACATTAAGTCTGCAGCAGCTTCGTCCGATGGTGAGTATGTTGCATATTTTCACACCATAACGAAAGGGCACAACTAAAATGCCCCCAAACATGCATATAGACTTGAAGCCATAGTTCTATGGGCGACGCAGAGCCACAATTACACGTATGACAAGGCGGACCGGCTGCTCACCGCCAACTGGACCACGCCCGGCAACTTCGCCTATGCCTATGACGATGTGGACAACGCCACCACGTGGACCACCCCCGCCGGCACCAAAAACCCCACCTACAACGCCCTCAACCAGATCGGCACGTGGGGCACCCTCGCCTATGTCTATGACGCCAACGGCAACCTCACGAGTGGCGACGGAACAAAGAGCTACAAGTGGGACGCCGAGAACCGCCTCATCGAGATTGATTACACGGCGGGCGGCAAGACGCAGTTCACGTATAACGGCATCGGGCAAAGGAGAATCCAGACCGAAACCGTAGCGGGCGGCACCGTCACCACCACGCGGAACATGTGGTGCGGCGGATTCGTCTGCCAAACCCGCAGCGGCACGGACGTTGTACAACGACGCCAGATGGCGGAAGGCGAACTTAACGTCACCACCGGACAAAAGCTCATCTATATGCCGGACCAGCTGGGTGCGGCGCGTGACGTCATCGACGCCACGACAGGCACAAGGGTGCAGTCGTATGACTTCGAGCCGTACGGCGCAGTAGCCCGCTCCAATAGCTCGACATCCGTCGACTATCAGTACGCCGCCCTTATGGCTCATCCGGCATCTGCGCTCAATCTCTCGACCACACGCGCCTATGACCCCGCAACCGGCAGGTGGCTGAACAGAGACACCATTGAAGAAGACGGCGGAATCAATCTTTACGGATATACAGGCGCAAACCCTGTGAATAAAATTGACCCTGTTGGCCTTGTTCCCAACCCGGCAGAAATGGCATGCCTTGCTGGACCAAATCCGATTTGTCTTGCGGGGGCTTCAGCAGACGTTATAACTAACCTTGTCGGCGGCACATTAATGGCGGCGGGCATGGCATCTATTTGGGAATATTATCACGCCAAGCCGAAAATATTGGCGATGAAAACAAAAAATCCGCCAAATGACGCAAAAAATCCCAATGGAGCAAAAGCTCCGGGAAAACCCTGTAAAGAAGATGGTTTCCAAGACCCCAAAGGTGGAGAACAATGGGGGCAGGATCCCGAAAGCGGGAAGTGGGGTTGGGTGGACGACAAAGGAAAAGTCTGGGTGCCTACGGGACAAGCTGGAACACCGGGAAGCGGCACAACAGGACCTGCTCACGGTAAACCCCACTGGGATGTTCTGGACCCGACAGGTAAAACGCCTGCTTACAATGTTCATCCGGGAGGAAGAATCCGATGAAAAAAGCTAATATTATAGAACTGAAAATGAGTCCGGTCGGCCCATTTTATACCTACAATGATGAGGCAGCTTTTTTTGGATGGCTAGATAAAATAACCTGCATTAAAGGATATGAAGGAATTGGCACCACACTTTTTATTCATGTTTACGCCTCTCGGGTGAACATGCCTCAACTACTCGAATTGATTGGCGTTTTTATAAGGTACGAAATTGACTGTAAACAGCTCGCAGTATTTGATAATCCAAAACTCAAAGGTAAATTTAGAAATAGAAAAGCCTATTGGTACAAACATGTCTTTGGAAAGAAGTCATCCAAGAAATCAAATAAGAAACCTCGCTAGTCTTTTTAACCTGTAACATTGGGTATAAGTTGACGGGCACCACCACCTACAACTACGCCGCCGTCAACACGCTTGGCGGCCTGCGGCTCTCTTCCATCGCGGGGCCGTATACCAACGATACGCTGGGGCTCAGCTTCGATGCGGTCGGGCGTTTATCCGGCGAGACCATGACGGGCGGGAACGAGAGCTTCGGCTATGACGCCATCAACCGCCTCACCAGCCACGTCACGCCGCTGGGTACCTTCACCAATACCTACCTTGGGGAGACCAGCCAGCAGACGGGGCGGACGGAGACCACCGGCGGCGTTACCGTCTCAACCAGCTGGGGCTATGACACCAACGCCAACGACCGCCGCCTGATAGGCATTACCAACAGCGGCGTATCGCGCAGCTATACTTTTTCACGCCAAATAGGTCGAAGCTTACGTCGGTACTTTTCTTCCAGCGATTGCACGTCTAACAACCCAAAAAAATCCCAATCATGCAAATGATGCTCAAAAACTTTTGGCGGAAGAAGATATAAAATATTTCCAGCGGCGATGTGGTCTTTGACGTCCTTAAACTTTGCGACACCGCACAGCGCCAATTCCAGCTTCCGTGATTGCCTCGGGGACAAAATTCGGACAGTCCACTCCCCCCGCCACTCAATGTCGAGCCGGAATCTTACTTCATCGCAGAATTCATCGGCATCCGTTCGCGTTTGCAGACACTCCCTTCACAGGGCGGCTTTTGGGGGCACGAGGCGGCACGGCAATGCACTTTCTGAAATAGCGTTCAAACCCGCCTAAATTACGGCGGGACGCGGGTTCGTGCAATGTTTACAGGGGAGAAATGGTGCGCCTGAAGAGAGTCGAACTCCTAACCTTCTGATTCGTAGTCAGATGCTCTATCCAGTTGAGCTACAGGCGCGCGTGGCGGATGTACTGGAGCAGGTGTGCGATGCGCACCTGTCCGCCGAGAACTAGGTATTTATAAGATTCTGTGCAAAACCGCAAGGCATTTTGCCGTATTCACGCCGGGGTGGCGGCGTTTTGGCTGCAACGGGTGCGCAAAAGCCGCAAGGCGTGCAGCCGAGGTGCTTGAAATATTAGGGAATATGCCAAACCCGCCGCATCGTCTTAAATATTACGGAAATAGTAAATTCGCCATGACTTATATAATTGTGGTGCATTGCACGCCGCATGCGCGATTCAATATTGCAAGTCCTTGGTTTTATAGTTTAAAAATAACGAGGATTCCGATAGCCCCCACGGCCTGGCCGTAGTTTTTAGAATACGAGGTACACCCTTGCCTAACGTCCTTCTCCGCAATTTTGTCGCCGCGTTCGCCCTGACCGCCGCACTGAGCGCCTGCACCACCGATGGCACAGCCACCAGCAGCAGCTATAACGGCGATGGCAAGGTGACTGCCTCGAACCTGTCGGATGCGCGCAACCTGCCGCCGCTGACCGTCACCAACACCCCCGCGCCGGATGTGATTTACCGCGAAGGCTCGGCGGATACCGTTCTGGCCAGCACGGATGTGCAAACGCCTTACTACAAGCGCAACATCGCAACGCCCGTGACGGCGAAGGTGAAAGACCTTGATGCGGACCTGTCCACCGTGCGCAGCGAAACCGCCGCTTTTGACGGCCGCCTTGAAGCCCTGCAGGGTCGCGCGGATGCAGACGCCCGCGCGTACTATGAACTTGTCGCCGCCATCAATACCGAGCTGCAATCCGGCACCACCCCCGGCAACCCCGAACTTCAGGCCCGCTGGAACACGGCGCAGAACAAGCTGGACAGCCTGTCGAATACCGCAGGCGCGCTGAACGGCCTGTCGACCGACCTTGCCGCCGAAGCCACCAAAGCCGCCTACCTGCAGGATAACGTGCGCGCCACCTACGGCCTTTCCGGCGCAGTGAAGGCAGACCACGACCAGCTGCACGTTGTTGAAGACGGCGTGAACCAGCAGATCGTTAACATCAACCGCCAGCTGACCGCCGTGAACGACGAAATCAACCGCCGTTCCGCTTACCTGCGGTCCGAGCGCATGAACATGCAAACGCTGTCGCTCGCCATTTCCAACGGCGAACTGTACGGCCAGAACATTTCCAACAACCTGTACACCCGCGCAACGCAGGATGGTTCCGCGTCGTTCAAATCGGCCCCCATGGCAGCACCGGCGCAGCGCCGCCCGCTCGTCATCATCCGCTTTGACCGCGACAACGTGAACTACCAGCAGGCGCTGTACACCGCCGTGACGTCCGCGCTTGATAAATACCCGGCGGCGAAGTTCGAGATTGATGCCGTCAGCACCTCGCGCGGCAACCCCGCCGAAGTCGCCCTTGCCTCCAGCGAAGCCCGCAAGAACGGCGAAGGCGTCATGCGCTCGCTGTCGCAAATGGGCCTGCCGGTGGAGCGCGTGAAGCTGAACGCCGCCACCAGCCCGGATGTGCGCAACAGCGAAGTCCACGTTTATATGCAGTAAGCCTTTGCAGGGTTTACCCCGTAAACACTGTTTTCACTTTCAAAAACGAAACCCCTGACGATATGATAGTCAGGGGTTTCGCTTTTCTGGCGCTTACCTTTTTCTAAAGACTTTCAGGACACTCCATGGAAATCACCCACATTGATACGCTGACCTCCATCGCGCTGGTCACCATGGCGGCACTGCTGTGCGGGCTTATCCTTATCCGCCTGCGCCAGCCGGCCATTGTCGGCTATATCATTGCGGGCGTGGTGCTGGGGCCGACGGGGCTGAAGCTGGTCGAGAATACCGAGCCTGTACAGGTGCTGGCGGAGCTGGGCGTGATCATGCTGCTGTTCATCATCGGCATGGAACTGTCATTGCGCAGTTTTAAATCCGTCTACAAAACCGCGCTGTCGACCGCGGCGCTGCAAATTACGGTGGCGCTGGCGGTGTTTTACGGCATTGGCCACTTCCTGGACTGGTCCATCCAGCGCGTTGTTGTTTTCGCGTTTTCAACCGCCCTGTCCTCCACCGCGGTCTCCATCAAAATTCTCGAGGAAACGGATGATTTGCGCACGCCCGTCGGCCGTACCACGGTATCGACGCTGATTGCGCAGGACTTAGCCGTCATTCCCATGCTGCTGATTATCAGCGCGTTTGAAAGCGCAAAGGCCGTGAACGCGCCCAGCAGCGGGGAGATGGGGCTTGCGATTGGCCTGAAGCTGTTTATTTCCATCGGCCTGCTGATTGTCCTCAGCTGGTTTTTGTCGAAGCGCGACCGCATTACGCTGCCGATGTCGGAATGGATTGTGTCGCGGCCGGAAATTATTCCCCTCGCCGCCATGGCGTTTTGCTTTACGTGGGCAACGCTGTCCGGCATCGTCGGGCTGTCGACCGCTTATGGCGCGTTTGTGGCGGGGCTTATCATTGGCAACTCCAACGTGCGCGCCATGCTGCACAAGGCGGCGGAGCCGATACAGACCATCCTGCTCATGGTCTTCTTCCTTTCCATCGGCCTGCTGATGGACCTGCATTATATATGGGAGAACTGGCAGAGCGTGCTGCTGGTGCTGCTGGTGGTGACGCTGCTCAAAACCACCGTCAACGTCGCCATTCTGCACTTTTTGGGCGAACCGTGGGGCCGTGCATTCCATAGCGGCGTCGTTATGGGGCAGATCGGCGAATTTTCGTTCATCCTTTGCGCGGTCGGCTTATCCGCGCAGGTCATTTCCGAAGATGCATACCGCCTGATGATTTCCGTCATCGCCCTTAGCCTGCTCATCAGCCCGATGTGGCTGGCGATTGCGCGGCGGCTGCATGATATCGCGGCGCGAAAACTGGGCGCGTCTATCCTCACGCCGAACTTGCCGGATGAGTTTTAAAACCGTTTAAAGGAATTTACCGCCGAGCGATTCCGAGATTGCCTTGCGGCCGATTTCCTCGGCTTCGCCTTCCAGCAGCTTGCCCAGATGGAACGGGCCGTAGGAGGTTCGGATAAGGCGGTTGACGGTAAGGCCGAGGAATTCGAGGACCTTGCGGATTTCGCGGTTCTTACCTTCGGTCAGTATCATTGAAATCCAGACGTTGTCGCCCTGCTCACGCTCCAGCGCCACCTCGATGGGGCCGTACTGGATGCCTTCAACGCGCACGCCTTTTTTCAGCGTCTCGATTTTATCCGGCGTCATTTCGCCAAAAGCACGCACGCGGTATTTGCGTGTCCAGGCCGTGGAGGGTAGCTCAAGGTGCCGCGCCAGTTCGCCGTTATTGGTGAGCAGCAACAACCCTTCGGAGTTCAGGTCAAGCCGGCCGACGGAAACGACGCGCGGCAGGTTTTCCGGCAGATGCTCAAACACGGTCGCCCGGCCGCTTTCATCGCGGTGGGAGGTCACAAGACCGCGCGGTTTATGGTAACGCCAAAGCCGCGTCGGCTCTTTTTTGCCCACACGAATGCCATCGACCTCGATTTTATCGAATTCGGAGACATTCATGGCCGGACTTTCCAGAACTTTGCCATTCAGCTTGACGCGGCCTTCCGCAATCAACCGTTCGGCATCGCGGCGGGAGCATACGCCGGCCCGAGCCATGCGTTTTGCAATGCGCTCGCCTTTTGCGCCGTCATCATCGGGGCTTTTGGAGCCGCCATCTTTTTGCTTAGGTCCTGTCATTCTGGTACTTTAACCGCATGACGGAGCAAGAGCAAAGCAATAACGGGAAAAACGGCGGCACGCCGCAGGGCCATATGGCCCGCGCGCTGGCGCTGGCACAGGCGGCCGCGGCACGCGGCGAAATACCCGTGGGCGCGGTGCTGGTGCATGGCCCCAGTGGCGATATTATTGCCGAAGCCGGCAACCTGACCGAAGAACGGTTTGATGCCACCGCCCATGCCGAAATGCTGGTGCTGCAGGCGGGCGGGCGCAAGCTGGCCAGCCCACGCCTTGCCGAATGCGATTTGTACGTCACGCTGGAGCCCTGCCCCATGTGCGCCGCCGCGATTGGCTTTGCGCGCGTCCGCCGCCTGTATTTTGGCGCCTATGACCCGAAGGGCGGCGGGGTGGAGCATGGCCCGCGCATTTACCAGCAACCCACCTGCCACCACAAACCCGAGGTATACGGCGGCATTGATGAGCAGGAAGCCGCCCGGCTGCTGAAAGATTTTTTTAAAGACAAACGCTGATACCAAAGCCATACTGCCCCGCAAGACCGATGAAGGGAACATGACCATGACCGTTGGCCAGAAACAGACTTTTACCGGCGTGCTGCGCCGCCAGCGCCTTCACAAAGGCTCCAAGTCGGAACATGAGGCCGTGGTGCTGGATACCGGCAACGGCAACCCCTTGAAAGTTCAGGTCACCGGCGCAAACCCCTTCAGCAACCCCGCGCTTGATGCGCTGGTGGGCCAGCGCGTGCGCGTGGATGGCACAACCGCCGCGAATACCAATACCCTGCTGGTCGAAAAAATGGCGGACATCATTCACCTTGGCCCCCCCGGCCGCCCCAAAGTTCCCTACCGCCCGCGGTTCTAAAGGTCATCCCGATGAGCTTTTTTGGAGACGACCCGTTTGGCCTGCCGCCCGTGCCGGAAACCCCCGGCGCCAATGCGCCGCCCGAATTTACCGTGAGCGAACTTTCCAACCGCCTGAAGCGCACGGTGGAGGAAAACTTTGCCTTCGTGCGCGTGCGCGGTGAAATTTCAAAAGTCACCGTCGCCAAATCCGGCCACCTGTATACATCGCTGAAAGATGACGCGGCGGTGCTGGATGCGATTTGCTGGAAAGGCACCGTCTCCCGCCTTGGCCTCAAGCCCGAAGAGGGCATGGAAGTTGTCTGCACCGGCAGGCTGACGACCTACCCCGGCCGTTCCAACTACCAGATGATCATCGAAACGATGGAGCTGGCAGGGCAAGGCGCGCTTTTGAAAATGCTGGAAGACCGCAAGAAAAAGCTTGCCGCCGAAGGCCTGTTCGATGCCGCGCGCAAAAAGCCCATTCCCTTCCTGCCGCGCACGATTGGCGTGATTACATCGCCGACCGGCGCCGTCATCCGCGACATCATGCACCGCTTGAGCGAGCGTTTTCCGCGCCGCGTGCTGCTCTGGCCCGTCATGGTGCAGGGGCAGGGCGCGGCAGCGGCAGTCACGGCGGCGATTGCCGGTTTTAACAGCATCCCCGATGGCTCGCCCGATAAGCCCGACCTGCTCATCGTCGCGCGCGGCGGCGGGTCGCTGGAAGATTTAATGCCGTTCAACGATGAAGCCGTGGTGCGCGCCGCCGCCGCCAGCCGCATTCCGCTGATTTCCGCTGTCGGGCATGAAACCGACACCACGCTGATTGATTACGCCGCCGACCTTCGCGCCCCCACCCCCACCGCCGCCGCCGAAAAAGCCGTGCCGGTACGGGCAGAGCTGATCGCCTTCGTCATGGAAAACCAGCAGCGCATGTTTGTTTCCGTGCAGCGTCTGGTGCAGCGGTACGGCGTGCAGCTGCAGGGTCTGGGCCGCGGCCTTGGCGACCCGAAACGGCTGCTGGAACATGCGAACCAGCGGCTTGACCATGCAACAGCGCGGCTGGACACAAGCCTGCGCAGCGGCTTTGACCGCCGCGCCAGCCGCCTTGCGGAGCTTGCCGCCGCATTATCGCCGCGCGCGCTGCTCCAGCGCAAAAACGAGGGCGCGCAAAAGCTGGAACATTTATCAACGCGCCTCGACCTTGGCCTTGCCGGCTGGGTGCAAAAGCGCGATGCGCGCCTGCGGGAGCTTGGCGCAAAACTGTCACCGCAGCGCGTCCTGCAAAAAATCGGCGATGCCCGCCGCCACACCGGCAACTTCGGCGAACGCCTTGCCAATACGCAAGCCAAAATATTGCAAGACCGCCAGCGGCACCTTGCCAACCTTGATGGCATGCTGCAAAGCCTGTCGTTCGAGCGCGTGCTGGACCGCGGCTATGCCGTGGTGTTCGATGCCGGCGGCAACATCATTTCCGCCGCTGCCGACGCGCAAAAATCCACCGACGTCACCCTCCGCTTCCGCGACGGCGAAGCGGCAGCGACTGTCAAGAAAAGCAAATAAGATATTTTAAGCGGCGGGCGGGGCCGGCGGCGCGTCAGACGGCGGCGGCGTTACTTGCGCTTCCGGTGCTGACGCAGGCGCTTGCGCTGCGGGCGCGGCTGCCGCGACAGGCTTGATGAACATGGCTTCATAGGCTGTTTGCAGCAGCACCATGGCGACCATGGCGACCCAGAAGGACCAGAAGGTCATGGTCGTGTCCCATTCCTGCGTCACCATGCCATAGGCAATGCCGATGGTGGTGATTTGCAGCATCAGCAGCATACCGGTGAAGAACAGGTTCTGGCGGTCTTTCATGCCCAGCAGCGCCCAGGCCGCAATGGCGATCGCCGCGCCAAAGACCGCGGCCAGCGGCTGCACCAGCGCCACCGCATAGACAAGGCGCAGCGTCAAAACCACCGTGCCCGTCATGGCGGTAACAAGCGTGCCGACACTGAGGATGTTAAGGATGCGGGCGATGCCCGGCTTTTGCTGCGACAAAATATGCGCCATGCCCGCGAACAGGCCGACGGGGGTCAGCAGCAGCGGCAGCACAATGGGGGAAAACAGCAGGCCGACAATAAAGGGCCAGACCAAAGTCACATAGCCCGTGAGCGCAAAGTATACACCCGTACCCGCCGCGATGAGCAGGTTGGTATATAGCAGCGGTGACTGCAGTGCGCGTACGATGCCGGAGACTGACAAAATCTAATCCCTCGCAGGCTTGATGATCAGAACGGAATTTCGTCGTCCATGTCGGCTTTGTTGGAAGCGCCGAAGGAACCGCCGGAAGACTGCTGGTTGCCGCCGCCAAGGTTGCTGGGCGTGCCGTAGTCTTCGTCGCCGCCGCCCATGCCGGAGGAAGCGCCGCCGGAGCGGCCGTCAAGCATGGTCAGCTCGCCGCGGTAGGGGCGCAGCACGACTTCGGTCGTGTAACGCTCGACGCCGTCTTTGTCGGTGTATTTGCGCGTTTCCAGCTGGCCTTCGATGTAAAGCTTCGCGCCTTTTTTTACGTAGCGTTCAACCACGCCCACAAGCGCGTCGTTGGTGACGGAAATACGGTGCCATTCGGTGCGCTCTTTCTTCTCGCCGGTCGCCTTGTCCTTCCAGCTTTCGGAGGTGGCGATGGAGAAGTTGGCGACGCGGCCGCCGTTGGGGAAGGAGCGGATTTCGGGGTCTTTGCCAAGATTGCCCACCAGAATGACCTTGTTAACGCTGCCTGCCACGACGATATCCCTTTCCTTACACTCAGTTTTTTGTGCTTCGCACTTAACTTTTCACGCCGCTATAAATCCTCTGGAAAATTGACGGAGGCTGCATTACCATTGCCGGTAACTCAAAAGAAAGACACCCCGAGAATCTGTCAGATTCATAAGCGCTGAAATGGCCTTATGTTTAACATGCTGCCAGACGCGTTTCAAGGGATCAGGTGACAAGCTGGAAGGCAGGGCAAAATATGCGTGCATGGCAAAGAATGTTGAGCGGACGCCGTCTCGACCTTATCAATCCCTCGGCGATGGATATTGAGATCGAGGACATCGCCCACGGACTTTCCAGAGTCGCACGCTGGAACGGCCAGACGACGGGCGAGCATTCCTTTTCCGTCGCGCAGCATTCCGTGATTGTCGAAGACATCTGCCGCACGCTGGAGCCGCATGCGGATACGCAATGGCTGCTGGCGGCACTGCTGCATGACGCATCGGAATATGTGGTGGGTGACATGATCTCCCCCTTCAAGAACGCGCTGGGCATCAACTACCGCGCCTTTGAGGATAAGCTGATGCAGGCCATCCACATCCGTTTCGGCCTGCCGGCGGCGGAAAACACCCAGCTGAAAAAATTCATCAAGCGCGCGGACAAAATTTCCGCCTATCTTGAGGCCACGCAGATTGCCGGCTTCAGCCATGAAGAAAGCGAAAAATTCTTCGGGGCCCCGCCGCAAGCGGTCAGCAACTGGAAGATCAACCCGCTGCCGCCGAATGATGCGAAGCGCCAGTACATTGCGCGTTTCGAAGAACTGGTCGCGGTTGCGAAAAAATCTGCCGCTTAAGCGCTAAAATCTACAACGCTATTTAACGCTGCGCGCCAAAAGCGCGCGATTTACGCATGTTTACAGCAGTTTAAATGCCTAAAATTTTAGAAAAAAGGCCCGCATAATTTACGATATTCTCACCTGTTTATGAGATGATTAAATCATAGCGTATGCGGTGATGCGAAATTCCCATGAAGGCGCGCACCACAACATAAACACCCAAAGCACCCACCACACCCCCACATGGAACGGCCATCGCCAATGTGCCCGTTCCGCCAGGACGAAGATGTTATTTTCGCTTCGTCAGGTCGGCCTTGATGCTCGGTGTTTCGGATCGCCCATGCGCTGCTGCTTTTCGCGACTACCGCCCCCGGGGTTCGGAAAGCCGTCGTACTCTCCATATGCATGCGGCCTGTCCCGTTCAGACAGGCCGCATGTTTATATATGGGGTAATACCCGCTTACGGCGTGAAAGGCTTCGGCGGCTTGGCAGCGGGGGCAGTCTTCGGCGCTTCCAGTTTTGGCGTCAGCATATTCAGGCGCATGTCGACCAGGTCGTTCAGCGCGGCGAAAAACAATTTCGGGTCGCGGCGGGTGGTGGTTTCAAAATTGCAGTTCATGATATCGGCGCTTACGCCGCCGGCGCGTTCATCGCGCTTCGTGCCGTATTTTACTTCCAGCGCGTCTTCAACGCGGGAGAAAAGGTTGGTGCCTACCTCAAACGCCAGCAGCAGCGCCTGTTGCGCGGGGGGCATTTGCACGGGCGGCAGCGGGGTGCCGCCGGCAATATCCATCAGCGAACCCGGGGCCGTCAGGGTAATGGCGAAAAACGGCTGGCCGTCCGCCTGGGTATGGAAGGCGCCGCCGCGGCGTTCGTCTTCCGAAATCGTCAGCGTATGCTCGGTAATCTTGAAGTTGATGCTTTCGATCGCCGCTTTGTCGAAACCATAGGACAGCATGGTTGTGCGGATGGCGGCAACGCCGGCTTCAACCACTTCAAGGGTTTCGGGTTTCATGACCAGTTCGCGCGCGTTGGCGTAATGCTGCAGAGCCATTTCTTTAAAATTCCTTTTGCCGTAATGAATGATCAGGGGAAAGCCTTTCTAGAAATAATGATTGTTTATGTCAATAATTAATCCAGCCGCACCCTTGCAAATTAACCAATGCGCTAACAATTCATGCAATAATGTAAATGCTGGCTCACACAACTGTATGCAGGCTAAATGGTTGAATCCCTTAAAATTTTACTGGTTGAGGACGATGCCTTCGTGCGCCTTATCCTGACCGAAAGCCTGCAGGACAGCGGTTTTGCGGTCACCACCGACTCCGACGGCAAGGAAGCCATTGAACGGCTGCAGGGCGGCTTTCAGCCCGATATCGTCATTACCGACATGCGCATGGCCAACGTGCAGGGCGCGGCTGTGATTATGTTTGCGAAGATCAACCGGCCGGAAATGCCCGTGATCGCCATGTCCGGCGGTGGCATGACAGAAGCGACGGATACGCTGACCCTTGCCAAAAAAGCCGGTGCGGACCGGATTTTTGAAAAACCCATCGACATTAACGCGCTTGAGAAAGCCATTCTGGAACTCACCAGCCCCGCCGCCTGATCCATCCCTGTTTCTGCGCACCGTAACGCCTGAATCCTGTTGGCGAAACGCATTTTATGTTCTATATATGTTCTGGTCTTGCAGCGGGCGATTTTTGCCCCATCTTAGACTTTCTATTGTTTGACCATAATCACAAAGCAGCAATTCACGGGAAGACCATGGCCGAGGCATATAACAAGTTTATCCGCGTCAAGGGCGCGCGCGAACATAACCTGAAAAACGTCGACATTGAAATTCCCCGCGACGAGCTCGTGGTTATTACCGGCCTGTCCGGCTCCGGCAAATCATCGCTGGCGTTTGATACCATTTACGCCGAAGGCCAGCGCCGCTACGTCGAAAGCCTTTCCGCCTATGCCCGCCAGTTTTTAGAACTGATGCAAAAGCCGGATGTGGATGCGATTGACGGCCTGTCGCCTGCCATTTCGATCGAGCAGAAAACCACATCGCGCAACCCGCGCTCCACCGTCGGCACGGTCACCGAAATTCACGACTACATGCGCCTTTTGTGGGCGCGTGTCGGCGTGCCCTATTCGCCCGCCACCGGCAAGCCCATCACCAGCCAGACGGCAAGCCAGATGGTCGACCAGATTTTAGAAATGGGTGAAGGCACAAAACTGTACCTGCTGGCCCCCATCGTGCGCGGGCGCAAGGGCGAATACCGCAAGGAAATGCAGGAGCTGAAAAAGAAGGGCTTCCAGCGCATTAAAATCGACGGCAAGTTCTATGAGCTGGATGATGTGCCGGTGCTGGACAAGCAGCTGAAGCACGACCTTTCCGTCGTCGTCGACCGCATCGTCGTCAAGAAAGACCTTGGCAACCGCCTTGCGGATTCAGTCGAAACCGCGCTGAAGCTGGCAGAGGGCCTGCTGATTGTCGAGAACGCAGACACCAAGGCGGAGCATATTTATTCCGCCAAATTCGCCTGCCCCGTTTCCGGCTTCACCATTGCCGAAATTGAACCGCGCCTGTTTTCCTTCAACAACCCGTTCGGCGCCTGCCCGAAATGCGACGGCCTTGGCAGCAAAATGCACTTCGACCCCGAAATGGTCATTCCCGACCCGACCGCCACGTTGAAGGACGGCGCGGTGGCCCCGTGGGCGAATTCCACCAGCGGCTATTACGAGCAAACGCTGGAAAGCCTGTGCAAAGCCTATAAAGGCGCCATGACCACGCCGTGGGAAAAGCTGCCCAAAAAGCTGCGCGACGTTATTCTGTTCGGCTCCGGTGATGAAAAAGTCACCATGACATATTGGGATGGCCGCAAAAGCTATAACACCGCCAATAAATTTGAAGGCGTGATACCCAACCTGCACCGCCGCTACCTTGAAACCGACAGCTTCGGCATTCGCGAAGAACTCGACCACTTCAAGACCGAAGCCGTGTGCGAAGCCTGCAACGGCTTCCGCCTGAAGCCGGAGGCGCTTGCCGTCAAAATCGGCATGAAGCACATCGGCGATATTTCGGCGCTGTCGATTGAGGCGGCGCACGACTGGTTCAGCAAAATTTCCAGCCAGCTGTCGAAAAAAGAAAAGGAAATTGCCACCCGCATTTTGAAGGAGATCAACGAGCGCTTGACCTTCCTTGTCAACGTGGGGCTTGAATACCTTTCGCTGTCCCGCATGTCCGGCACCCTGTCGGGCGGTGAATCGCAACGTATTCGCCTGGCATCGCAAATCGGCTCCGGCCTGACCGGCGTTTTGTATGTGCTGGATGAACCGTCCATCGGCCTGCACCAGCGCGACAATAACCGCCTGCTGGAAACGCTGAAGCGCCTGCGGGACCTTGGCAATACGGTGCTGGTTGTGGAGCATGATGAAGATGCCATCCGCGCCGCCGATTATTTGATCGACATGGGGCCCGGCGCGGGCATTCATGGCGGCGAGGTTGTTGCCATGGGCACGCCCGCCGAAGTGATGCGCCACAAAACCAGCATGACCGCGCAATACCTGACCGGCAAAAAAGAAATCAAGGTGCCGGCCGTGCGCCGTGCGGGCCGCACGGTTGAAACCCGCAAGGGCGGCATTGAAACCCAGATGATTGAAGTGGTGGGCGCGCGCGAAAACAACCTGAAGAACGTCCATGCAAAAATTCCGGTCGGCACGTTCACCTGCGTGACAGGCGTTTCAGGCTCGGGCAAGTCATCGCTTATCCTCGATACGCTGTATAACGCGGCCGCACGCCGGTTGATGAAGGCGCGGGCATTACCGGGCGCGCATGATGAAATTCGCGGGCTTGAATACCTTGATAAGGTCATCGACATCGACCAGTCGCCCATTGGCCGCACGCCGCGGTCAAACCCTGCCACCTATACCGGCGCGTTCACGCCCATCCGCGACTGGTTTGCGGGGCTGCCGGAAGCAAAGGCGCGCGGCTACGGCCCCGGCCGTTTCTCCTTCAACGTGAAGGGCGGGCGCTGCGAGACGTGCGAGGGCGACGGCGTGATTAAAATTGAAATGCACTTCCTGCCGGACGTTCACGTCACCTGCGATGCCTGCAAGGGCAAGCGCTATAACCGCGAAACGCTGGAAGTTCTGTACAAGGAAAAATCCATCGCCGATGTGCTGGACATGACGGTGGAGGAAGCGGCGGATTTCTTTAAAGCCGTGCCGTCTATCCGCGAAAAAATGGAAACGCTGAAGGAAGTCGGCCTTGGCTACGTGCATGTGGGCCAACGCGCCACCACGCTGTCGGGCGGCGAGGCGCAGCGCGTAAAGCTGGCAAAGGAACTGGCGAAACGGGCAACAGGCCGCACACTGTACATTCTGGATGAACCCACCACCGGCCTGCACTTTGAAGACGTGCGCAAACTTCTGGAAGTGCTGCACCGCCTGGTCGATACCGGCAATACCATGGTCGTGATCGAGCATAACCTTGAGGTTATCAAGACCGCCGACTGGATCATCGACATCGGTCCCGAAGGCGGCAACAAGGGCGGGGAAATTCTGATTCAGGACGTGCCCGAAAAAGTCGCCCAGAAGAAGGACAGCTATACCGGCCAGTTCCTGAAACCGCTGCTGGCGCCCAAGAAGGCAAAAGTTGCCTGACAGGTTAAAAGAGTCTTAAAAGCCTTCGTACAAACCGGCCTGCCGCACCCGCGCAGGCCGGTTTTTCTATGCGTGGTTTATAAATTTTCTATATCTGCCAATGGCATACAGCCGCCCAAAAACTGGCACACGGCTTGCTTATATATCTAGCGGGGCACGAAACGTATCTAAGGGAAAATCGCAATGGCATACAGCACTGATATTTACTCCGCAGCCTGGTTCCGCACGATGAACAAAATCAGCCCGCTGCTTTCCGATATCGTCCGACTGAACGCCCGCGCTGTTGAAAGCCGCGAGCAATGCGCGCTGTGCGGCTGCGGCAACGCCGATAGCCATGACCTGCTGGTCAGGGGCCACCTGATTTCACTATCCACCTGCGGCAAATGCTATGCCCTGCATAGCAGCGCCTTCCGCGCCAACATGGTCGCAGCTTCCTTGATTGCCCATAACGTTGTTAGGGATGTTTTTAGCACCGACGCCTTTTCTTCCCCCCAAACCGCATAACCCCCGAAAGTCTTTTACACACAAAACCATTTTCGCCATCCAAAGCCTACCCTCACACAAAAAAAGGTCCGGAAGAATCCGGGCCTTTTTTCATGCGTGTTGTGCTGTTTTTTTTTACGCGGATCACTCCTTTTGCAGGCTAGCAAGCCGCAGGCGAATTTGAGCATCTGCGCACCATAACTTTGCATAAACTTGTAATCAATTTCCGTAGCATTTAGGGGATGGACAGTGCGTTATGGCATCACTAGGATGCACTCGGTTTCGAAAAATGATTCGTCCTCAGGCGTACGGTTAAATGCGCAGTGCTACTGCGCGGGCCCGGCGAATTCTTTTCGGATTTTTACGAAAGTTATTTTACCCCTCTATGAAAGGCTACCCTTCTATGTCCGACAACCAGCTCAGCCAGCACCAGATTGAATCACGCAAAGAGATCGTGATTCCGATCACGCTGAAAGGCCTCGCGCAAGGTTACGCGAAACTCGCCTACGAAAAACCCGTCAACCTCTACAAATGGGTTGCCACCAAGTTTGACAACCTCGCCATCCACAAAAACATGCGCAACGGCCACCTTGCCGCCATCACGCTGCCGCTTGGCATCATGCTGCGCAACGGCACGCGCGCCGCGCACAACCTGGCGGACGGCAAATACCTGAAGGGCGTTTCGCAATGGCTCGGCGGTACCGTTGGCGCCGGCGGCGCATGGTTCGTGGCGGGCAAGGCGCTTGCCGCAACGCTCACCAGCAACGTCCCGCTGCTGGCAACTGTCGGCGGCAAAATCGCCACCACGGCTGTTGCGGCTGCCCTGTCCTTCCCCGTTGTGGTTCCGGCCTTCATGGTCGGCACGCTTGCGATGGCAACGGCTGTGGGCCTTGGCATTACCGCCCTGTCCGCGCTGCCCGCTGTCCTGAACATCAAGACCGGCATCCTGCGCAGCCTTGACCGCATCAAAGGCATCAAGGGCGTGAACTATGACGACCCCGCAGCCGAGGCGGAAATCACCCACAACTCGCTCAGCTCGCGCCGCGACCGCCAGCAGTATTCGGAAGTCGTCAACGGCCTGCGTTACCTGTCGGAAGAAGGCCAGAAAGGCATCTACGAAAGCCTGAAAGGCAAGTTCGAGAAAGCCGCCAACCAGAACGCGCCGCAGCAACAACAGCAGCCCGCGCCGGTTGCGCAAGCCGCCGCCAAAACGTCGTCGAAGCCGACGCCGTAAGCTTTAGCGCTTCAATAATAAAAAGCCCGCCGAGCAGCAATGCCGGCGGGCTTTTTTATTGTGCGTTTAACCGGCGGGTTAAAACGGCGGCTTTACGCCTTTGGGCGGCTTGATGCCGTCGGGGTCGCGGCGGCGCGTCCATTCGCGCAGGTCCAGTTCATCAAGCCCCTGCATTTTCGCCTTATTGTAAAATTCCATGAAGGTCGGGCGCGAAATATCGATGATAATGTTTTTTTCGCCAAACGGGCCGACGCTGCTGCGCAGCGGCAGCTTGGTTAATTTGCCGTTGCGGCCATCTTCACCGTCCACACCCGCCCAGTTGATGTTGGTGTCTTTGACAAAAAACATCTGGAAGTTCTGCTGTTCCGCCTGGCGGACGAAAACGGCAATCGTCAGTTCCTTGTTCACCATGGGCGGCTTGTCGCCGTCAACCGCAGGCGCTGCCGCCGCGTCGAATTCCGCCGACAGGGCCGGCAGGACGGCAGCCGCCGCGTACGGGCCGGTCAGCGCGCGCAGGTCCAGCACCGGCTCGTTCAGAATATCCGCGAAGTAAACTTTGGCTTCCAGCGCTTCATATGGCATGTTCACCGGGATTTTCGCGCCGTTCTTCAGCACAATGCCGGAAACACCTTCGGATACCGCCGTCAGGTAATCAATGCGCTCGCGCGTGAAGGATAAAGGCACAAAGGCCTTGCCGTCACTTGTTGACACCTGCGCGCGCACAATCAAATCTTCCGCATCCGGCAGCAGGCGCTTGTTGAATTTGGGGTTGATGGTCATGGCGTTTTATAATCCCGTAACATATTTAAAATCCCATTTTCAGCGCGGCGGTGCTTTTGGGCCGGGTGGCTTCGCCAAGGTCAAGCTGCGGCGCGCCGCGGCGCTTGGCTTCATCAAGGTAATAGGTGAAGGTAGTCAGCGGGAGGGGGATATAAAAATCATCCCAGTCATCCAGCGTTTTCTTGAGCGAAATATACGTTTCGCTGTCCTTGCGTTCCGGGTGTGCTTCGAAATTATCAATCATCGCGTCGGTGAAAATCAGGCGGCGGAAGTTGCGGTCGTTGCGCGCCTCATGCGCGAAGACGATGATTTCCATCGGCTTCTTCGTCTCCGCTTTCGCGGTTTCGGCGGCGGGGTTGAAGTTTTTGGAAAGGCGCACCGCGGCAACAGCACCAACAGCGGCGCCGGTGACCAGCGACAGATCAATACTGTTGCCCGTGCTGGTATCCGGCTCGAAAATCTGGCGCTTCAATTCAGCGAAGGGCAGCGTGGTGGGAATGGTCACGCCGTTCTTCAGCGTAATGCCGCTGGTCTTTTCATCAATTTCATGCAGGTAATCGACGTTACCGGCGCGGAAGGCGATACGGCGCCAGGCATCCTTCCCGCCCTCTACGGGCGCGAAGGCTTCGATGAGAAAGTCTTCATCTGCCATCGAAAAAATACGGGATTTACCGAGCTGTTTCATGCGGCCTGCCGTTACGGTTGAAAGGGTTTGCTGCGGCGGGCGAGAACTTCAAGCAGTTTCTCCGGCGGCAGGGTCGTGCCTTTGCGCCGCGAATATTCGCTTAAGTCCAGCGTGGTTTTGCCGGCTGCGTGCGCTTCCTTGCACAGTGCGCGCAATTCTTCGATGCTGCCTTCCATCAAAAACTCCTGGTCTCCGAAGGGGGTCTTTTTGTCGCCCTTCATTTTCATCTTGATGTTGGTGCCTTCAAAAATGCTGCCGCCTTCGGAAAGGTTGCGGGCGTTGATGTCTTTGCCGCTGAAGGTAAAGGGCCGGAATTCAATCGAATTCGACTGGCGCACATAGGCGGTCATGGTAAGGCTTTCAATATATGCCCATTTTTCCGCCTCGATCGCATCCGCAAACTCTTCGCGCAATTTTTTGGCAAGCACGGCCTTGGTGGAAAGATTGACGTATTCCTTCAGGTTCAAGACCGGGTTTACGCAGTCGCGAATTTTTTCCTGTAGCTTATCGTAGGGCAGGTTGAAAATAATTTCCGGCCCGTCTTTGATCGAAATAATGGAATTGAGCGGCCCGAAAGACTGCACGCGCGCCACGCCCGCGAACTGGAACGCAATGGAATCCGTCGCCGAAATGCCTTCCACCCCCGGCACCAGCGCCTCGATCCAGAGGCTGCTCTGGTCGGCGTAATAGACTTTCGATGACAGGGACTTGCTGTCCAAGGCGCGAATCTCCGCTGGAAGGAACGAGGGTTTAAGGAGTAATGGTTCCGTAAACTAACAACCCCGAAAACTTATGTCAATTTTTGAAATTTATCACCTTAAACAACGGCTTACTGTTTTACGCGGCTTTGCGGCCAGCGGCGGTGGATCCAAAGCCATTGCTCGGGTCGCTGGCGCACCCAGCCTTCCAGCAGGGCGTTCGCTTCGGTCATGACGCGCATGGCATCATCGGCATTATCATCCGTCGGCATCACCTTCAAGGCGGGGAAGACCGTCATGCGGAAGTTGGAGCCCTTGAGGCGTTCGATTTGCACGGGGTAGAGCTGGCAGCCGAGCCGCAGCGCGAATTGCGCCGGTGCATCCGTCGTCATGGCGGGCTGGCCGAAGAACGGCACGGGAATGCCTTCGGACAGGCGCTGGTCAATGAGCATGCCCACGCCCTCGCCCTTTTTCAGCATCGACAGAATTTCGCGCGCGCCCTGCCGCCCCTTGACGATATGCCCGACGCCACCGGATTCCCGCGCGCGGCGCAGCAGGCTGTCCACGCCGGGGTTGTTGGGCTTGCGGTAAACAAGGTGCAGCGGCAGGCCGCCCTGCTTTGCCGCAATCGCCGGCACTTCCCAGTTGGCAAGGTGGCCGGAAAAAAAGATGGTCGGTAACGTGCGGCGGTCAGGATCGAAGCAATCCGAATGGTTGATCATTTCAACGCGGTGCCAGATGCGGTGCAGGTGCGCGTATTCCGCAATCACGCGGCCCAGGTTATCCCACATGCCCAGAATAATGGCTTCTTTTTCCTCAGGCGTTTTTTCAGGAAACGCGAGGGCAAGGTTAAGCCGCGCAATGCGCGTAATGCCCAGCTTCGGCCCCAGAAAGCGCAGGATGGCAGCGCCGCAATCCGACGCTGTATCCAGCGGCAGTGCGCGGAAGATGCCGAAGGCAATATAGGCCGCCGTGGTTTCAAAGGCGTATTTCAGCGCCTTGACCCAGCGCTTGCGCTTGCTCATTACCAGTTCTTTCGCAAGGCATCGGTAATCAGGCGTATGGGTTCGCCCGCATCCTGCCATTCAAGATGGACGCAGAATTTCATGATTTTATGCTTCAGCTGCGACGGCAGGCGCACGTAGTCTTTTGCGGTCGTCACAATCAGCGCGTCTTTTGCTTCGGCGGCGGCGACAAGCTCGCGCAGGTCTTCCTCGATGTAGGCGAAATGGTCCGGGTAATTGCCCCAGCCTTCCAGCATGGCGCCCGCGGCAATCAGCGTATCGCGGAATTTTTCGGGGCGGCCGATGCCTGCAAACCCGAAGACGGTTTTGCCGAACAGGTCGGGGTTGTCGGCATCGGGGCGCAGGGCGGCGTAAAGAATGGGAATATCCACGTACTTGCGCACGGTGTCGGCAACGCCCGCTTTATCATCCCCCACAATAATAATGGCGTGGGCGCGGGAAAGGCCGGCGGCAAGGTCCTCACGCAAGGGGCCCGCCGGAATGACAAGGCCGTTGCCAAAGCCCGCAACGCCGTCAATGACGAGGAAGGCGAAATCCTTGTGGATGCTGGGGTTTTGAAAACCGTCATCGAGGATGATGATGTTTGCGCCCGTATCAATCGCGGCCTGCGCGCCCAGGGGGCGGCTGGCGGCAACCCAGGTGGGCGCTTTTTCAACCAGCAGCAGCGCTTCATCGCCGACATCGGCGGGCGTGTCGCGGTTGGGGCTTACCTGCAGGGGTCCTTCTTCCGCACCGCCGTAACCGCGGGTGAGGATATGCGGATTAAAGCCCGCTTCCTGCAATAGCGTGACGAGCGACAGCACGACCGGCGTTTTGCCAGCGCCACCCGCGACAAGGTTGCCGACACAAATGACGGGCTTTGCCATTGGCACGGGGTAGTAAAATTCAAACCGCTTGTTCACGGCCCAGCTGTACACCCTGCCCAGCGGCGACAGCAGCCGCGCCATGATGCGGCTGCGCGCCGATGCCCGGTCATACCAGAACTGCGGGGTTGCCATTGTCATGCCACGTTCACCATCATGCCGCCCTTGCCTTGCCGCTGATGCGGTTGATGAAAGGTTGCAGTTCGGCCGCAATATCGTTCGCCACGCCCGCTTTTTCGGCGGTCAGCGCGCTGGCGGCGGCGCCGTAGCGGTTGAAATTTTCGGGCTGCAGCAGCGCCTGCTCCAGCTGCGCTGCCAGTTCGGCTTCGGCCGCGACCTGCACGGCGGCGTGGGCTGCTTTGAAATCGTCGTTGATGGTGACGAAGTTGTACATATGCGGGCCATAAAAAATAACGCAGCCCAACTGCGCCGGTTCAATCGGGTTATGCCCGCCGATATCGGCAAAGCTGCCGCCCATGACGACATTGCGGGAAAGGCGGAAGAACAGCCCCAGTTCACCCAGTGTATCGGCGATATACACATTATCCGGCGCGTCATTGCGCGAACGGAGCGTGGCAGCAACGCCCTGCCCTGCCGCCAGCGCCAAAATTTCCGCGCCGCGCTGCGGGTGACGGGGGACGATGATCGTCAACACATCCGGCACCGTTTTTTTCAGGCGCTGGTGCGTTGCAAAAGCAACTTCTTCTTCACCGGGGTGCGTGCTGGCGAACAGGACTGTTTTTTTGCCGGCAAAGCGCGCCTGCTCCGCCCCAAGCTTTCCAGCATCGGCGGGCAGCGGGGCGGCGGCGTATTTCATGTTGGCGGAAACGCGCACATCGCGCGCGCCAAGGGCCAGCAGCCGCGCCGCTTCTGCCTTGTTCTGCGCAAGGCATAAGTCAAACGCCCCCAGCATGCCGCCAATCATGCCGCGCGCCCATTGCCAGCGGCGGAAGCTGCCTTCGGACATGCGGGCATTCAGCAGCACGGCGGGTATGCGGCGGCGTGAAATTTCCGCCAGCATGTTGGGCCAGAATTCGGATTCAGACCAGACGACCAGGTCAGGATGCCAATGGTCAAGGAAGCCCGCGACCCACGCCGGATGATCGACGGGCATGTATTGGTGGAAGGCGCCCTTCGGCAGCCGCTCCGCCATTAAATGCGCTGAGGTCACGGTGCCGGTGGTGACCATGACCTCGATACCCGGGTTGTCATTCAGCAGGCGCGTGATGATGGAGAGCAGCGCGAGCGATTCACCGACGCTGGCGGCGTGGAACCACACAAGCGGCGCTGCGCCGCGCGGCCTTGCGGGGCGGCCGCGGCGTTCATGTGACCTTGCAACATCTTCCTTGCCGCGGCGGGCGCGTTTTTGCAAATACGCTTCCAGCAGCGGGGTGGATGCCTGCATCATGAATTTATAGACGGTCTGCAACATGCCCTCGGGTTCCTGACCATAAGATTCTTTATTTTGGCTACTTAATGCAAGCATTTCTTGCGGTAAAACCGCGCGGACTGCTAAAATTAAATGAATAGTTGCAAGAACTTGTCACCTTGCCACTTAACGCCAAGGGGCCGCCGATGGACAACCGCGAAAAGGCACTGGAAATTCTGAAGGCGCAGATACGCCAGCAGCGCGCCAGAATCGACCCGCGGATTTTAAAAATGGCCGAAATTGCCGCCGCCAGCACCCAAAGGCCGCCAGCGGCGACGCCTGCCGGCAACCTTGTAAACAAACCCGCCGCCAAAAAAACGGAAGCCGCCGAAAGCCGCAACAGCGGCACCGTGCCCTACGACCGCGAAGCCGCCACCGCCGCCATCACACTGTTCCTGAAGGCCCACGACAACCCCGCCGCCGTCAAGGCACAGCTGAAAGCGCTGCTGGACAAGGATACCCAGTAGCGGCTTCAAACGCCCCTTCCGGGAAACCTAAATCACATTTTGCTGATGATATTGTCGAGGTCGGACTTGACCGCGGTATAGCCGCCGACCGGCGCCAGCGGGAAGCTTTCCGGCTTGGTCCAGAAGACTGTGCTGTTATCCGGTGCCTTGAACGTTTTTAAAATACCACCCGAATCGATATCCGCCAGCGCGGCAGACAGGATGCTGCTGTTGGTCGCGTTATTGATTTCATGCTTCAGGTCATCCCCGACGACACCGGCGGCCGTTTTATCGACCAGTGATTTGAAATCGAAATACGGCGTGCCATGTTCAATACCGCCGCCGGTAATTGGGCGGAAGCCCGTGAGCGCGCCTGCCGCCGCAAAAATACTCGTGAGGCCGCTACCACCAGTCCCGCTTGTCGGGTTCCATAGCTGAGTCATACGTGAACATGCACCGGCTTCACCAAGCGCACTGGAAGTAAAGGAACTCGTGAGACTGCCAAGAGCCCCCATCACCAGGCTGCTGATGCTGCTGACGGCGCCCATGATTTTACTCTGCACCGTATTGATTGCACCTAAGACGGCCCCTTTAATTGCGGTCCAGTAACCCTGCACCATGGCAACAAACGCGGGGATGGCGGCAGGTAGCGCCGCCCCCATATAATCCAGCACCTGCTCGACAAGGTTGATATAGCTTTGCAGGCTGCTAAAGGCTGCATCAATATCCGACGCAAAGCCGGTGATCGCACTTGTGAAGGCGCTGATACCGCTCATGAAGGTATTCAGGAAGCTAAGGCTGGTGGCGCCAAGCATGGAAGACAGCGAGTCTTCATACTGGCTGGCATAAGACTGAAGCTGCTTGTTGAGCACAACGCTGTACTGGCTGCCGAGGGCCTTGTTTTTGCCGTTGCCGGGGTTGTCGCCCACACCAGAAGTCGCGTCATAAACCGCGCCGAAAATTTGAGTGTTGGCACCGGCGAAAGCGTTACCGGCATAGGTATCCGAAAACATCTGGCCAAGGCGCGAAGACAGCGCCAGCGCATGGTCATAGCAGGTCATGCCGGGGGCGTTGTCGTTCTGCTTGATAATTTGGCGGGCATAGGCCTTGTCGCGGACGCGAAGAGCGTTCGCCTTGTTGCCTTGCGCTTTCCAGACATCGGGGGAGCAGCCGGCACGCATGTCATCAGCATAAGCCGCAGTCACGGAAAGGCCACCCAGCATCACCGTAAATACGGCGAGGAAGAGGGTCTTGACGATCCAGCTTTTCATGCCAGAAACCATTTTAAAACTCCCACAATCTCAAACTTCAGGCTCAAACTTAAGTCTTAAAACTCTGTATCACGGCCCACGCCCTGCAACATGCATCAGTTCATCAGGCTTCTAATATTGGCAATGCTGGCATTGGGCGTAAAGGTCGGCACGGTCGGCCAGCTGGGCAGTTTGCCCGGCGCAGCCAGCGCGCCGCCGGCAGAAATATCGGAAAGTGCGGCGTTCAGCACTGCGCTGTTCGCGGGCAGGCCAATTTCATGCAGCATGTCGGAGCCAAGGCCGGACGAAGTTTGGCTGAGCATGTTGGAGAAGGTAAGATAGGGCGTGCCCTGCTCGAGGCCGCTGCCGACGACGGAACGGAAGTCGCCGATTTTATCCTGCACGCCAGGGTTCCACAGACGCTGGATACGCTCGCACTCACCGGTTTTTTCATCACTGGTGGCATCGTTGCCGAACAGGTTTTGCGCAGCACCCATCACGAAGTCGGTAATCTGCTTCACCACATCGCGGATGAGTTTTTGAACCGCCTGCACCGCCTGTGTCATGGTGGTCTTGATGGTTTTCCATGCTGCCGCAATGGCGTTGACCGTGGTCGGGATGATGGTGGGAATGACAGTACCCAGCAGATCCATGATCGTGCCGAGCGTGCCCATGGCGCTGTCGATGGCGGAAATGGTGCCGTTGATGGTGGAGATAAGGCCGTTGATGCTGTTAACGAAACCCGTAATCGGCGTCATGTAACCGCTCAGAAACTGCATGGCGGTGGCGCCAAGCCAGCTGGAGAGTGAATCGCCAAAGTCATCCGCATGGGATTCCATCATGCCGGAAACGACGGTGTTGAAACTGTCACCCAGCGTCTTGCCGGAACCGGAGCCGCCGTCATAGAGCGTGCCGAAAACCTTGGTGCTGGCGGCAGCGAAATCCGTCGTCGGATAAGTATCGGAAAAGATCTGGCCGAGGCGGGACGAAATGCCCATGGCACGGTCAAAGCAAGTCATGCCGATGGAGTTGTCAGGCTGCTTCGTTACCTGGCGGGCAACAGCCTTGTCACGCACCTGCAGGGAGTCAGTATGGTTTTTTTCTGCCTGCAACACGGCGCAGCTGCAACCGGGGGCCGCTTTACACTGCTTATCGTCACCGTTTGTATCAATAGGTTCGCCGGCTGCGAACGCTGTTGCCGACAGCCCTAACATAAAGACGGTAAAGAGAACGACGCAGAGCAACTTCTTCATGTTATACCCTAAAAACAGCACCTGCGCCCGGGGCCGGAGCCACCGGGAATAAAATTGTTACGGACACGTAATGGAATAGCCGATGGAGTTCAGCACCGCGCAGGAGCTGTTCATGCCCGAGAAGCTGGGGATGCTCGGCTTTGGCAGTGCGTTGATGGCCGCGTTCAGCTGGCTGAAAACCTGGTCGCCTTTTTCGGTGTTCCAGTTCGCCTCGAAGGTCGAGCCTGCATCAACACCGGTCGGCAGCGTGTCGCTGGTCAGCTGGTTCTGGGTCAGGAACGGGGTGCTGGTTTGCACACCTTTGTCTTTCACCTGGTTCCAGAGGTTTTTAATGTTGTCGCACTGGTCATCATCCGTCAGGCCGGTTTCGCTGTAGTCGATGACGGCGGAATCTTTACCGAGTGAAAGGTCGAAACTTTTATAAAACGTTTGCAGCGCATCTTCGATAATAGGGGTCAGGCCGGAGGTAAAGTCACCGGAGAAGATTGAACCGCCCTTAGCCGCCGAGGTACCGGCCGCCTTGTTGAAGCAGGTCATTGCCAGCACGGAGTCTGGCTTGTTAATGGTCTGCTCGGTGTTGTTGATGTCGGCCGCAACCTTGGCCTGCGCTTTCTTCTGCATGGCGTCGAGCACCTGCGGGTTGCACCCGGGCACGGCATCTGCAAAAGAATTGCAGCTCACGAAGACGAGACACGCGAGCGTCAGAAAGGACAAAAGGACACGGTTGATCATGGCTGAGACCCCATACTCTGCTATATTCTTCATTTTAACAAAATTTGCGGCAATTGTCTTGACCAAATGCTACAATCAGCACTAACTCTTTTATATAATTGGGAAATTCGAGGTTAAAACATGCGTATCGTGGGCGGGGAACTTAAAGGAAGAGCCTTGGCAAGCCCCGAAGGCAGTGCCACCCGCCCCACCAGCGACCGCGCGCGGGAGGCTGTTTTCAACATATTAAACCATGCTTCGTGGCTAAAAGGCTGGGGTTTGGGTGATTCTACCGTCATGGATGTTTTTGCGGGCACCGGCGCGATGGGGATTGAGGCCTTGTCGCGCGGGGCAAAAAACGCCGTTTTCATCGAACGTGAATATGCCGCCGCCAAAACCTGCCAGCAGAACATTGATGCCTTTGGCCTTGGCAGCCGCAGCACGCTGCTGAAGTTTGACGCCCTGCACCCTGTGCCACGCCCCCTCTATATAGAGCAGCGGAACCTCGTCTTCCTCGACCCGCCTTACGGAAAAGATATGGGCGCCAAGACCCTCACCGCCCTCGCTGCCAAGGGCTGGCTGGCCGAAAATGCCATTTGCGTGATGGAAATGGCGAAAAAACAGCAAGAACCCGCAGTACCAGGCTTTAAACAGCACGATGAACGCAGCTATGGCGTGGCTTTGGTGCGTTTTCTGGAGTGGGAAGGGCCTGAAGCGGCCTGAATAACACCTGAAACGGCTTAAAACAGCCTGAATTTTGCCCAAAAAGACAAAAAAGAGACGTTGAGGATTTTAAACGGCTCTAAAAGAACCATCAAATTCTCAACGTCTCCGGTTAGTCCAATGTTTCGGCGGGTAAAGCGTTCCCCGCCATCTCAATTTTTTATTCAATCTTCATGTCGTTAATCATGTCTTTCAGCTCGGCCATGCGGCTGGTGCGGTCTTCGGCCAGCTTTTGCTTTTCAGCGTCGATTTTGCCGATCTGGTCTTCCTGCGTGTTCAGCTTTTCAAGGTAGCGCTGCTGCACGTCGGATTTACCGCTGAGGCTTTTGAGGTTTTCGCGGACGCGCTCCTGGTCGCTGAAGATCTGGTTGCGCTGCTGGTCGAGCAGGGCGGACTTCATGTCCAGCGCGTCAATTTCGCGGCGCTTGGCGGCGAGCTTTTCAAACACATGACGGGTTGCATCATCCAGCTGGCCGCTGGCGCTGGCGTAACCATCCAGCTGGTTTGCGGCCATGCCGTCAATGCCGTAGCTCTGGAATGATTTTTGTTCCAGCACCACGGGGATGGTTTTGGTTTCACCGGCCTTGAGGCTGACGCGGATGCGGTAACGCTCGCCCGATACCTCGACATCTTTCGGGTCGGGAGTGACGATTTGGTAGTCATACATTTTCGGATGTTCGATGATGACGGTGCGGTCTTCCTTCGGCGGAGCCTTCACCGTATAGCTGGTTTCGCTGCGGTTGGTCATCGCCATGCGCAGAATACCGCCGGAGATAGAAATTTTCCCCTGCTGCGATGTGCTTTTGTCGGTGCGGTTGACCGTCGTTTTGGAATCAAGCGCGTAGCTGACCATGCGCTTTTCGCCCTGCCCCATGACGGGAATTTGCGCATCGCCCACAAAGCTGGTGCCTTTCAGCAATGCCGATTCTTCGTACAGCGTCAGCACGCCGGGCGGCAGGCCGGTATCACCATCGTTCTGGATTTCAACGGCGGCGAGCGGGTGCGTCGGGTGCGTTTCCGGTTGGTACAGCGACACGCGCTCCATCGGCACTTCGCGGGAAAGGAACGGCAGCATCATCGATTCACCCGATTTTAAATCAAAACGGTCGGGGAAGCGGAACAATACCTGCGTCGTGGCTTCGGAGCTTTGCGCCGCGTTTGCAGCAGCCGCAACCGAATCCATGCCCGCGGGCGCGGACTGCGCAACTTCATTCATTTCTTCGGGCGCGACGGCAGAGTCCATCATCGCCACCGGCGCAGCCGCGGGCGCGGCCATGACTTTACCAAGCGCCAAGCCCTTCATGGCCATGCGGCGCATGGGCGCGCCGGCGCCGCCGTTCATGCCCATTTGCGGGGCGGCAGGGGCGGGCGCTTCCATATCGGCGGCGGTGGCGGTATTACCGTCATCAATGCGCGGCATGACGCGGCCAAAAACCTGCACCGGAATTTCCGGGCGGCTGACGTAGTAGGACTGGTAAAGGCTCTGGCGGAAGGTAACGGGGTTGCCCGACACAAGCGTGAGGTCAACTTTTTTCCAGTCGCTGGCGGTCATGTTTTCAACCACGGCCCAACCCTGCAGCATGCCTTTTTTCGCGCCGGCTTCCGGCACCACCATGCGGTAGGCCGTCTTCCAGAGCGGCGCGTCGACAACGTACGACAGCGTCACATCGCGTGCGCCATCGCCCAGCAGGTTGACGGACAGCACGCGGCGTTCCGCCGTGCCGTTCTGGCGGATGGAGTCAAGCGCGCGGGAAATTTCGGCGCGGATTTTCGCGTCCTCGAACGTGACAGATTCCAAATCTTCCATGAGGGCGGATTTCATGCCGTCGTCGGTCATGATGCTGATGCGGTTTTTTGTCATGGTTTTGTCATCGCGCAGCGCGACTTCTTCCGGCACCACCTGCAGCAGCTTGCCGGTGGCGTTCACGTTGCCCTTAATAGTAACGGTTGCGCCCTGATAGGCGTTCAGCAGCGTGGAGGGGTTGGAAAGCTGGTCTTGCGTGAAGGGCAAGTCCTTGAAGACCTGCGCCAGCGGCTGTTTGCCCGGCAGCGTTACGCCGCCAAGGCGGCCTTGTTTGTCAAACACGATGAGGCTTTTGAGAATGTCATCCACCTGTTCAAACCGCACGGGGAATTCAAGCGTCGCATCGCCCTTCACGTGCGCCTTGTGTTCAAAGTTCGCAAGGCCGGAGGTGGAAAGGATGACGCTATCCACCGGCATGTCTTCCGCGAAGGCCGGCGCACTATAGGCAAGCGCGCTTGCCATGAGCCCGAGGAAGAGAACCTTTTTGAATGAAGACCGCATTGCCACTTCTCCTTGAAAAACTTCCGCTGGAATCAACGGGATGATGCTGCTACCGGGAATAGGACGATGCCGGACGGCATATCCTTGGGAATTATTTTTTGCCAAATAAAACTTTATGCCCGCCGGACGGCAGGCTTTAGCCAGCATAGCCGGAAAACACTTAAGCGGGGGTTAAAACGGGCGTTTTAAGAAGGACGTATTGACGGTTAAATATTGGCCGTCAAATAAGGAATCGCCAGACGAGGAAGACACCTAGCAGGATTCGGTAAACTACAAAGGGCATCAGGCCAAAACGCTTCAGCCAGCCAATCATAAAGTAAATGGCGCCGAGGCCGAAAATAAAGGTCAACCCAGCCGCCTGCATGCCTTCGTGCAGCAGGCCGGGGTTGTCGGATTTATAGAGGTCGTAAAAGCTTAACGCCGCCGCCGCCGCCGTTGCCGGCATGCCGAGCAGGAAGGAGAACCGCGCCGCATCCACGCGCTTGAAGCCCATGAAACGCGCCGCCGTCATGGTAATGCCGGAACGCGAAACGCCGGGGAACATGGCCGCCACCGCCTGCGCGCAGCCGATGATCATGGCCTGGCGCAGCGACATTTCTTCGACCGTCTTTGCTTCCGCGCCTTTTTTATCGGCAATGCCCATCAAAACGCCAAAAACAAGCGTGGTTGCCGCAATAACCGCAACGCTGCGAATACCATCCGGTTCCAGCAAATGCATGCCGAAGCCGAAGATGAGCGCGGGGATGGTGGCCAGCACAATGAAAATGCCAAGGCGGCGGGGTGCGGCGCGGCCCGCGTCGTTCCATTTCAGGATGGACATGACAATGTCGAAAACATCACGGCGGTAATAGACCAATGCCGCGGCAAGGGTGCCAAGGTGCATGGCGGCGTCGATGATTTGCCCCTGGTCCTGCTCGCCAAAGATTTTCGGGGCAAGGGCAAGGTGGGCGCTCGAGCTGACCGGCAGAAATTCGGTCAAACCCTGGATGAGAGACAAAAGAAGAATATACGTCAGCGTCATGGGGGCTTTTTGAGCCTTTTTCAGCCCTCTGGCAAGGCGAATATCGTGGATTATCATGTATTTACATAATAATACCTTGCCGCCACAGGGCAACGGGGTTATAGTGGCGGCGGGTGTACGAGGGTAATTAGTTGTTTCAGGGAGTTTGCAAAGCATGTCGCTTTTCAAAAAAGTCATGAACAGTCTCGGCTTTCGCTGCGCCATCTCGGTGACGGTCGGGCTTGCCATTGTTGCGATCATTGCCATGGGGCTCGTCGTCCTCAGCGGCACGGAAATGGGTGAGCGCGCGCAAACCGCCGCCGCCACAACCCGCTTCCCCGAAGATGAAAAGATGCTGCGTGAACTTTCCGACCAGATTTTGCGTGAATCCGCCGCGCATGAATTTGCCGATATCCAGCCCGCTGCCGGCGGCGGCACCTTCAACGATACGGATAGCGCGGCACCTGCTACCCGCGACGCAGACGACGATAACCTGCTCGCCCCGCGCAAGGACAAAGTCCTCCACCTGCAAGAAGTGCCGGACCCGCAGGAACAGTAATCCTGATATCTATATAAAGATTATCCTACCGCTTCGGCTTGATGAGCCAGTCGCGCAGGCGCAGCACCGCGGGCTTTGGCGTGGCCGACAGGTTGGCGCGGGCGGCGGCTTCGTATTTATTGCGGAAGGCCCCGGTTTTGAAAACCTGCGGCTGGTTTAAAAAACCCTGCAGCACGTTGTAGCGGCCGGTTTTATAGGCGGCGGCGGGCACGTGGGCGTATTCCTTGCGGATATTGGCATCGTACACCGCGAAATCTGCCGGCGCCGCGCCGAGGATGGCGAGGTCGCAATCCGTCAGAATACGTTCCGGCAGGGTTGCGGCTTTTTTGTGGTGGGCGGTAAGGTCGATAAGTGCGGCAACATCGCGCTGCAAATCTTCGGCAAGGCCGAAAATTTTTGCGTCCTTCAAAAACCAGTCGCGGCTTTTGGCTTCATTATCCTTCAGCGTCGCATCGTAAACCGCATCGTGGTACCAGAGCGCAAGCTCGATCACGTCGAACATGCGCGCGGCTTCACGCGGGGTCATCATATCAAGCTCGCCCGTGTCCTGAAGCGCGGTTTTTGCCCAGTCAAGTTTTTCCATCACATCTGCAAGGTGCGCGGCGGTGTGGTAAAAGCGTTTGGGCGTGGAATAGGCGGCCAGCAGCGCCGTGCCTGCCGCGTCAAGCCCCGCTTCCGGCGCGGTTGCGCCGAAGCGGGACAATAAAGCGGCAAAGCGCGGCTGCATGCGGCTTAACGCGCGCTGCGGGTGAGCAGGTCAAGGCAGGCCATGCGCACGGCCACGCCCATTTCAACCTGCAGCGTAATCAGGCTGCGCTTCGGGTCGTCCGCGATGCTGGCGTCGATTTCAACGCCGCGGTTCATGGGGCCCGGGTGCAGCACCACGGCATCTTTTTTCGCATAGGCCAGACGCTCCGCCGTCAGGCCGAAGGTGTCAAAATATTGCTGTTCGGTGAAAGACAGGCTTTGCTGCAGGCGTTCCTTCTGGATGCGCAGCACCATGATGGCATCGGCATTTTCGAGGCCCTTTTTCATGTCCTGCGTGCCGCCGGCGGAAAGCGGCATCAGTTCGCCCGGGCCGACGCATTTCACGTTCACGCCCATTTTCTTGAAAAGCTGCAGGTTGGAATGCGCAACGCGGCTGTGCAGAATATCGCCGCAGATGGAAACGTTAAGTCCTTCAAGATGGCCGAAGTGGCGGCGCAGGGTGAGCGCATCAAGCAGTGCCTGCGTCGGGTGCTCGCGCGTGCCGTCGCCCGCGTTCAATACCGGGCATTCCAGGTGTTCCGCCGCCATCTGCGCCGAGCTTTCAGCCGAATGGCGGATGACGAACAGGTCGGGGCGCATGGCGTTGACGGTTTTAAGCGTGTCAATAAAGCTTTCGCCCTTTTTAATGCTGGAGCCTTCAACCGTCATGTTAATGACATCAGCGCCCAGGCGCTTTGCCGCCATTTCAAACGACAGGCGCGTGCGGGTGGAATTTTCAAGGAACATGTTGACCATGACCAGCCCCTTCAGCAGCGCGTTGGTCTGCGACTTGCGGCGGTTTTGCACGACGTAGTATTCGGCAAGGTCGAGAATGGCGTTGATTTCATCCACCGACAGGGTTTCAAGGGAGAGCAGGTCGCGGTGATTGATGGCGAGTTTTGAAACGTGCATTTTCTTTTCCGGCTGGGCGTTCATCAGACGATTCCTTTGCTGCGAAGGGTTGCGATATCGGCGGGTGACAGGTTGAGGTCTTGGGTTAAAACACTATCCGTATCCGCGCCCAGCACCGGCGGCGCATGGCGGTAGGAAACGGGGCTTTCAGAAAAACGCAGCGGGCTGGCAATAAGCTGCACGGGGTTTGCAGCTTCAGCGTGCTGCATTTCCGTGACCATGCCGCGGGCTTTTACCTGCGGGTCTGCAAAAACCTCATCGAGCCGGTTGACGGGGCCGCACGGCACGCCGCGTTTTTCAAGGTTTGACATCCAGTACGCGCGGGGCTGCTGCGCAATAATTTCGCGCACCATGGGCACCAGCACATCGCGGTTGCGCACGCGGTTTTTGTTTTCGGTGAAGCGCGCATCATCGGCCAGCCCGGGCCGCCCTGCAAAAATGCAGAAATCGCGGAACTGCTTGTCGTTGCCAACGGCGAGGATGATATAACCATCCGACGCCATGAAGGCTTCATACGGCACGATCGTGGGGTGCGCGTTGCCCATGCGCGGCGTGACGGTGCCGGAGGTAAGGTAGTATTGCCCGGCGTTTGACAGCGTTGCCACCTGCGTATCCAGCAGCGCAATATCAATGAACTGGCCTTCGCCGGTCTTCTCGCGGTGATAGAGCGCGGCAAGCACGCCGTTGAGCGCGTATAAACCGGTCAGCAGATCGGTATAGGCGACGCCGATTTTATAGGGCATGCCGTCTTCCGGCCCAGTCAGGCTCATGATGCCGCCCATGCCCTGAACGAGAAAGTCATACCCCGCAAGATCTTTGTACGGGCCGTCGTGGCCGAAGCCGGTGACGGAGCAGTAAATAAGCCGCGGGAATTCCGCCTTCAGCTGCGCGTAGCCGAGCCCGTATTTTTCAAGGCTGCCCGCCTTGTAATTTTCAATGAGGATGTCGCACGAGCCGAGCAACTGCTTTGCCAGCGCCAGGCCTTCCGGCTTGGTGAAATCAAGGCTGACGGAGCGTTTGTTGCGGTTGGCGGAAAGGTAATAGGCGCTTTCATGCGTGTCGCGCCCTTCGGCATTCTTCACGTAGGGCGGGCCCCACTTGCGCGTATCATCCCCCTGCCCGGGTTTTTCGATTTTGAGAATGTCGGCGCCAAGGTCGCCCAGAATTTGCGTGGCGCTGGGGCCTGCCAGAATGCGCGTCATGTCAAAAACACGAACGCCCTTCAAAGGGCCCCTGTTTTCGATTTTATTGTCCACGCCAGCTGTCATGACAAAGCGAATCCGCGCATGCCGCTAATATAGCGTTTTGCCCGCACCGACCCAAGACAGGAACGGAGAAATACGCGGATAAATTTTTCTCCGCATACTGGAAATAAAGGCTTACCATAGAGGAGTAACTTTCTAACGCCGGATGTGAATCCTATGAAAACTTGTTTCGTTTTTGCCGTTTTCGCGCTGCTGTCTATTATGCCGTTTATCGCCCATGCCGCATCGCGCGAGGCGGATATGTGGCTGACCGACCCGCTGCTGCAGGCTTACGCGCAACACGGCCTGCCCCACGGCGGCATTGCGGAAGACGGCGCCGCCGGCAAAAACGCCAATACACCGGAAGCGATGCAACTGGCAGCGCAGGCCCGCGGTCTTGACAGCATTCAATACGGCATTGCCGCGCAAAAACATTTCGCGGTGCAAGACGGTGTTAACGCCTTCAAATGGGCGTTTGACCGGCAGGCGGCGGATGGCGCCTTTGGCACTGCGAACTTCACGGAGGTTTTGAATTTCCTGGGTGCCTACGGGCAGGCTGTCACGCTGCTGAATGATGCAGGGCAGGATGCCAGCGCCCTTGAAGCCTATGCGCCGAAGGTAAAGCTGGCGGTGGCGAACGGCAAATACCGGCAGGGTCAGGCCATTTGGGAAAGCCGGATGAAGAATAACCTTTCCAGCAGCCAGATTTTTTCAGCCGCCCTTGCCCTCCATTTCGCCAACCTTGCCGACCGTACCCTGCAGTCGGACGATATGGCGGCAAAATGGCTGGATGAAGGGCTGCGCCTGCGCAAAGGTGACGGCGTTTTGCCGGAAAAAGGCGGCCGCAACGCATCCGCGCAGGAAAACAGCCTGAAATACCTGTGCCTTTACGCCCTTTACGGCGACAATGGGACAAAAGCGGCCATTTTACCCGCCTTACGGGACGGTTTTGCATGGTTAGCGGCACAAATTCAGCCGGATTTGACGTTGGCGACAGCGGCAGCACCGGTTAAATCTTCTGGAAAACAGGTGGCGCCGAAGCGCGCCGTCCCCCTCGCCTTCGTCCTCTGGAGCCACCTTGGCGGCGGGGAAGCGGCGCGGCAGACAGCGCAAAAACTGGCCGGAATACCCTGATTTTTTGCCGGATTAGAGTCACAAAAGCCGAAAAGTTATGTATTATAGCTGCCAAGCGGCACCCTTTTCCGGGGCCAGCCGCGCTTCCATCCAGAACGAAATAATAAAGGTGTGATAAATCATGACATACAAAGTCGCCGTCGTCGGCGCGACGGGCAACGTCGGCCGTGAAATTCTCAATGTTCTTTCCCAGCGCAACTTCCCCGTGTCGGAAGTGATTGCGCTTGCGTCGGCACGTTCCGCCGGCAAGCAGATTTCCTTCGGCGAAGACGACACCATAAAGGTGCAGGACCTTGCCAAGTTCAACTTCAAGGGCGTGGACATCGTGCTGTCCTCCCCCGGCTCCGCCATCTCGAAAGTTTTTGCGCCCACCGCCGCCAAGGCCGGCGCTGTCGTCATCGACAACACTTCGCAGTTCCGGATGGATAAAGACGTGCCGCTGGTGGTGCCGGAAGTAAACCCCGAAGCGATCAAGGGCTACAAGAAAAAAGGCATCATCGCCAACCCCAACTGTTCCACCATTCAAATGGTCGTGGCGCTGAAGCCGCTGCATGACCTTGCGACCATCAAGCGCATTGTGGTTGCGACCTACCAGTCCGTGTCCGGCGCGGGCAAGGAAGCGATGGATGAACTGTTTAACCAGACCAAGGGCCTGTATTCCAGCGACGCGCCCGGCCGCGAGGTTTTTGCAAAGCAGATTTCCTTCAACGTCATTCCGCAAATCGACGTGTTCATGGATGATGGCTATACCAAGGAAGAATGGAAGATGTGCGTCGAAACCAAGAAAATCATGGGCAGCGGCATTGATGTTTCCGCCACCTGCGTGCGCGTGCCGGTTTTCGTCGGTCACTCCGAAGCCGTGAACGTTGAATTCAAAAAACCCATCACCGCCGCGGCAGCCCGCCGCGCGCTGTCGAAAGCGGATGGCGTCGTCGTCGTCGACAAGCAGGACCCTGAAACCGGTTTCATCACCCCCGCCGAAATCGCGGGCGAGGATTCCGTTTTCGTCTCCCGCATCCGCAAGGACGATACGGTGAAAAACGGCCTGAACCTCTGGGTCGTTGCCGACAACCTGCGCAAAGGCGCTGCCACCAACGCGGTGCAGATTGCCGAAGTGCTGACCGAAAAATATATGTGATATAAACGCCGCCCCCTTATACCCCATTTTTGATTTTTTAAGGGGGCAGGGAACAGCCGATAGGCTGCCCACGTTGGAATGACCGGGAGACGCCAAGAATTCAACACTTCTTCGGAAGCTGTTAAATGCTTGCGTCTCCTTTTCTTTTTCCGTTTCAAATATAAATTTTACAGGACGCGCAGGAATTGGCAGGATAGGTCGGTATAAATCCTGACGACATTACTTATGTACACCACCGCTGCGCGGGCCATGGAGGCAGCTATGGCACCCCTTAACCCCCTAAAAGGTTTTAAAATCATGAAACAGTTCTTTTCCACCGTGAAGCCGCTGATGGCGGTTGCCGCTATTTCCGCCTTCTGCCTTATTTCCATGCCCGCCCATGCGCAGGATGCCGCGACGGATGGCGGCATCACCGCCGCCCCCGGCGATACAGATACCGGCGCTGCTGTAGCCGATGGTGCCGGCAGCGGCAAAGCCGCCGCCCTGAAGGAAAAGCTGCAAAACATGACGCCCGAGCAGAAAGAAGCCATGAAGGCCAAAATGAAAGCCAAAATGGAATCGCTGACGCCGGAGCAAAAAGCCGCCTTGCGTGAAAAAATGCAGGAACGCGTCAAAAACATGAGCCCCGAGCAAAAACAGGCCTTCATTGAAAAAATGAAAGCCCGTAAAGCGGCCGGCGGTGGTGGCGGCTTCCGTCGCCGCGGTGGTTCCGGCGACGCGGCCGGCACCGGCGACAGCACCACCACGACCGACGGCGCGCAGTAAGCACGCCGGCTAAAAGGAATGTAAAGGGCGGCCAGGGGGTATAACCCTTTGGCCGCCCTTTATTTTTTGCCGCCGGCCGCAAGCCCCCACTTGCTGAAGTTACCGGAATAGGCCATAGTCGTGCAACGATACCTGCTTGAAATTGCGGCATAAAAGGCAAGCCATGACAGTTCTTATTTTTACCCTGACCAGTCACCCCCTGCAGCTTGTGCTGCTGGCGCTTCTGGGCGGCTACCTTTCGGGCAGCGTACCCTATGGGTTGATTTTAAGCCGCCTTGCAGGTCTTGGTGATATTCGCAAATCAGGCTCCGGCAATATTGGCGCGACCAACGTGCTGCGCGTCGGCGGTAAAAAGCTGGCCGCCGTGACGCTGGTGCTGGACGCGCTGAAGGGCGCTATTCCCGTCATCGTGGCGCGGCAGGTGCACCTTGATTACGCCATGCTGGCGGCGCTGGGCGCCTTCCTTGGCCACCTCTTCCCCGTCTGGCTGAAGTTCAAGGGCGGGAAGGGCGTTGCGACCGCGCTTGGCATTTGCTTTGGTTTTTCGCCGCTGCTGGGCCTTGCCATGTGCGCGGTCTGGATGATTGTGGCGGCCTTGAGCCAGTATTCATCCGCCTCCGCCCTGTCGGCCTTTGGCATTTCGCCGCTGCTGACAATGCTGATTACCAAGAACATGCAAATGACCGTGGTGATTTTCTTTATCGCGCTGCTGGTCTGGATCCGCCACCACGAAAATATCCGGCGTCTTGCCAAAGGCACCGAAAGCAAAATCAACTTCAATAAAAAGAAAGATGCGCCCCCCGCCGGCGATACGCCGCCCGCTGCATGACCGCAACGCTCGACCCCCAAGAAAAAATCGCCTGGCTGCGGCTCATCCGCACCGAAAACGTCGGCCCCGTTACCTTTAACCGCCTGCTGGACCGCTTTGGCACCGCTGAAAAAGCGCTGGCCGCGCTGCCGGAGCTTGCAAAACGCGGCGGCAGGCTTGAAGGGCTGAAGGTTTTTCCCGCCGCATCCGCCGAAAAGGAAATCGATACCGTCTATAAGCTGGGCGCAAAAATCATCTGCCGCACGGAAGATGACTACCCCGCCCTGCTGCGGCAGGTGGAAGACGCGCCGCCCGTCATTACCGTGCTGGGCAATACAAAATTGCTCAACAAGCCCTCGCTCGGCGTTGTCGGCGCGCGCAATGCAAGTTTGACCGGCCGCAAAATTGCCGAGGATTTTTCACGCAAGACCGGCGCTGCCGGATACGTGATTGCATCGGGCCTTGCCCGCGGCATTGATACCGCCGCGCATATCGCAACCCTTGCCAGCGGCACCGTTGCGGTCGTCGCCGGCGGCATTGATGTTATTTACCCGCCGGAAAACGACAGGCTGTACCGGCAGATTGCGGAAGCCGGCGCCGTCGTGGCCGAAAGCCCCGTCAACACCGAACCCCTCGCCCGCCACTTTCCGCGCCGCAACCGGATTATTTCCGGCATCAGCCTTGGCGTGTTGATTGTGGAGGCGGCGGCAAAATCCGGCTCGCTGATTACGGCACGCATGGCGCTTGAGCAAAACCGCGAAGTCTTCGCCGTGCCCGGCTCCCCGCTTGATCCGCGGGCGGAAGGCACCAATGGCCTGCTGCGCGACGGCGCGCACATGGCGACAACGGCGGATGACATCATTCAAGTGCTGCGCAGTTTAACGCTTCGCTCCCTTGCCGAGCCACCCGGCGCGGGCTGGAAGGGCGCACCGCCCGCAACACCGCCCGAACCTTCCGAAGCGCTGCGCATTCGCATTATGGAATGTTTGAGCCCCACCCCCGTCCACATGGACGAGCTGATCCGGGCGGTCGAAGCACCGGTCGGGGAGGTTCTTATGGTGATTCTGGAAATGGAGCTTGCGGGACGTATTGAACGACAGGCGGGAAATAAGGTAAACCTGATCTAGATTAGAATCGAACACATATAATTATATATAATGTGTAGCAGGTCAGGATTTTTAAAATATGTCGGCACATAACCTCGTTATCGTTGAATCCCCCGCCAAGGCGAAGACCATCAACAAGTACCTCGGCCCGGATTATACCGTCGTTGCCAGCTTTGGCCACGTGCGCGACCTGCCGGCGAAAAACGGTTCGGTCGACCCCGCCAACAACTTTGCGATGCAGTGGGAAATTGGCGAGCGGTCACACAAACCGCTTGGCGAAATTCTCAGCCGCGCCAAAAAAGTCGACACCGTCTTCCTCGCGACTGACCCGGACAGGGAAGGTGAGGCCATTTCATGGCACGTGCTGGAATACCTGAAAGATAAAAACATCGCGGATAAAGTCACCATCCGCCGCGTGACCTTCAACGAAATCACCAAGACCGCCGTGCAGGACGCCTTCAAGCACGCGCGCGATATCGACTATAACCTTGTCGATGCCTACCTTGCGCGCCGCGCGCTTGACTACCTTGTCGGCTTTACGCTGTCGCCGGTGCTGTGGCGCAAATTGCCGGGCTCGCGCTCGGCCGGCCGCGTGCAGTCCGTGGCCCTTCGCCTGATTTGCGAGCGCGAAGCGGAAATTGAAATCTTCAAGCCCGAAGAATACTGGTCGATCGAGGCAATGCTGCAAACCCGCGAGGGCAAAAGCTTCACCAGCCGCCTTGCGCTCCTTGATGGCAAAAAAATCGAGAAGATGACGATCAACAACGGCACCACCGCAACCGAAGCGGTGGAGCGCATCAAAGGCGGCAGCTATACCGTCAAGACGATCGAGAAAAAGCAGGTTCGCCGCCACCCCTACCCGCCGTTCATTACATCCACCCTGCAGCAGGAAGCGTCGCGCAAGCTGCGCTTTTCTGCCACCAAGACCATGCGCACCGCGCAAAAGCTGTATGAAGGCGTGGAACTGGACGGCGAAACCGTCGGCCTGATCACCTATATGCGTACCGACGGCGTGACGCTGTCGGGCGAGGCGATTGCGCAGGCCCGCACGCACATTAAAAACAAGTTCGGCGAAAGCTTTTTGCCGGACCAGCCCCGCGCCTACAAATCCAAAGTCAAGAACGCGCAGGAAGCGCACGAGGCCATTCGCCCGACCGATATTTTCCGCACGCCGGAAACCGTTGCCGAATACCTTGATGACGATGAAGCGCGCTTGTACGAGCTGATCTGGAAGCGCACCGTTGCCTGCCAGATGGAATCTGCAGTGCTGGACCAGGTCGCCGTTGACATTGCGAATGCGGACGGCAAGGTCGTGCTGCACGCCACCGGCTCCATCATCACCTTCGAGGGCTTCCTGAAGCTTTATCGCGAGGAAATGGAAGACGACGAGCGCGACGCATCGGACGAAGAGCGCCGCCTGCCGCCGCTGAAGGAAGGCGACGCGCTGAAGCTGGAGGAAGTCACCCCCAACCAGCACTTCACCCAGCCCCCGCCCCGCTTTACCGAGGCAAGCCTCGTGAAAAAGCTCGAAGAACTCGGCATCGGCCGCCCTTCCACCTATGCCTCCATCATGCAGGTGCTGCAGGACCGCGACTACGTGAAGCTGGATAACCGCCGCTTCATTCCCGAAAGCCGCGGCCGCATTGTAACCGCCTTCCTCATCAACTTCTTCAAGCGCTACGTTGAATACGGCTTTACCGCAAACCTTGAAGAACAGCTGGACGGCATTTCCGCCGGCGACATCGCGTGGAAAAAAGTGCTGGCGGATTTCTGGGGCGCGTTCTCCGAAGCCATCGGCAAGACAACCGACCTTAAAATCACCGACGTCATTAACGCGCTTGAAGAAGACCTTTCCGCCGTGCTGTTCCCCGGCGGCGGCGCTGAAGCCCGCGTCTGCCCGCTGTGCAAGCAGGGCAACCTGTCGCTGAAGCTGGGCAAGTTCGGCGCCTTTGTCGGCTGTTCCCGCTATCCTGACTGCCGTTATACCCGACCCGTGCTTTCCGCCGGCGGCGATGGCGACGGCGACGGCGCGCCTGAAGGTTTTGCGCCCAAGCTGCTGGGCGACGACCCCAAAACGGGCCTGCCCATCACCCTGCGTCACGGGCCCTATGGCCACTACATTCAGTTGGGGCCAGGCGCGACCGCGGAAGTACCGAAGGAAGAAGCGCCGGAACCTGCTGAAACCGTCACCACCACCAAGGACGGCAAGAAAAAGAAAGCCACCAAGAAAAAGAAAGCCACCGCGCCCAAGCCCAAACGCTCGCCCGTGCCGAAAAACATGCCGGTCGATACCGTTGACCTTGAAAAAGCGCTGGCGCTTTTGACCCTGCCGCGTGATATCGGACCCCACCCGGACACCGGTGAAATGATTACCGCCGGCATCGGCCCCTTCGGGCCCTTCCTGCGCCACAAAGAGAAAGACAGCGAAAAGTTCAAGTATAAATCCATCCCCAACGATGATCCCGACGGCGTATTGACCATCGGGCTCAACCGCGCCGTTGACCTGCTCGCCCAGCCCTCCAAGGGCCGCGGCGGTTTCGGCGTCGTCAAGGAGCTGGGCGGCCACCCTGAAGACGGCAAACCCGTCACCATCAGCAAAGGCCGCTACGGTCCCTACATTAAATACGGCACGCTCAACGCGCCGATTCCGAAGAACACCGACATGGAAAGCGTCACCCTGGCGCAGGCCGTCGAATGGCTGGCCGCCAAAAAAACCGGCGGCACAAAGCCCACAAAAAGTAAGAAAGCAAAAGCTTGACCAACAAAAAACCGGGCGGCAAATTCAGCCGCCGCAACCACAAAAAACGCACCAACGCCGGCAAAACCGCAGGCGCCACCACCGGCACTAAAAACACCCCCGCCACCGCAGCCGATACTGGCGGAGACGATGATTTCGACGCTGATGACTTTGAGCGGGAAACCCCCGAACAAGGCGGCGGCAGGCAGCAATACGAAGCCGCCCTGCCGACGCGGGAACAGCTGATCGAATTCATCCGCGACAATCCCGGCCCCCTGAACAAGCGCGAAATCGCGAAAGCCTTCGGCATCAAAGGGCAGATCCGCACGGAACTGCGCGTGCTGCTGCGCGAAATCGCCGAAGACGGCGCCATTCGCAAGAACCCCGGCAAATCCTACGAAGCGCCTGACGCACTGCCCGACCGCGCCCTGATTGAAATCACCGGCACCGACGAAGACGGGGAGCTGATTGCGCGCCCCGTTGAATGGACCGGCGCCGGCCGCCCGCCCGTGATTTACGTCGTTGAAAAGCTGCTGTCTGAATCGCGCCTTGAGCGCGGCGCGCAGGTGCTGGCCCGCATCAAGAAAACCGGCAACGGCGAATATGAAGCCCGCATTTTAAAGGCGATGGAAAACGGCACCGGCAAAGTCGTCGGCAGCTACAAGCGTCACAAAGGCACCGGCTACGTCACCCCGACCGACAAGAAGAACAAGGAAGAATACCTTGTGCCCGTCGAATATTCGATGGAAGCCGAAGACGGCGACATTGTGATTGCGGAACTGCTGCCGCCGTCATCCCGCTGGTCGCGGTCCAAAAACGCCGCGCGCATTGTGAAGCGTTTGGGGCAAAAGGACGACCCGCGCCTTATCTCCCTTATCGCCATCCATTCCCAGGGCATCCCGACCGAATTTTCGGCAGCCGCCCTGAAGGAAGCCGAAGCCCTGCATGAACCCGACCTTGCCGATGGCCGCGTGGATATGCGCGACATTCCGCTTGTCACCATCGACGGCGCGGATGCCCGCGATTTTGACGATGCCGTCTATGCCGAGCCCGACAAAGACGTTCCTGGCGGCTGGCGCTTAATTGTCGCGATTGCCGACGTGTCGTATTACGTGCGCACGCACAACGCCCTTGATAAAATGGCCTTCGAGCGCGGCAACTCCACGTACTTCGCCGACCGCGTCGTGCCGATGCTGCCAGAACGGCTGTCGAACGACCTTTGCTCGCTGCGCCCCCTCGTTAACCGCGCCTGCCTTGCGGTTTACATGCAGATTGACGCGAATGCCCGCCTGACCAGCTGGAAGTTCGTGCGCGGCCTCATGAAATCCGCCGCACGGCTGACGTACGAGCAGGTTGAAGAAGCACACCTTGGCAAGCCGGACGACACCACCGGCCCGCTGATGGACAGCGTCATCAAGCCGCTGTATGAAGCCTATGCCAAGCTGAAGCACGCCCGCGAGCAGCGCGGCGCGCTGGAACTTGACCTGCCCGAGCGCAAGGCCGTGATTGATAAAGACGGCTTCCTTGCCGGTATCGTGCCGCGCGTGCGGCTGGCCAGCCACCAGCTGGTGGAAGAATTCATGATCCTCGCCAACGTTGCGGCGGCGGAAGCGCTTGAGGCGAAAAGCGCCCCTTGCGTCTACCGCATCCACGACCGCCCGGCCTTCGACAGGCTGGAAGCGACCCGCGAATTTTTAAAGGAATTCGGCTATTCGCTGCCGAAAGCGGACGAGCTGAAGCCGAAAAACATCAACCACATCCTGAAGCTGTCGGCACAAAATGAAGACAAGCAGCTGATACATACCATTCTGCTGCGCACGCAAAGCCAGGCTATTTACAGCCCCGACAACATCGGCCACTTCGGCCTGGCGCTTGAAAAATACGCCCACTTCACTTCCCCCATCCGCCGTTATGCGGACTTGCTGGTTCACCGGTCACTGGTACGCGCCTATAAGCTTGGCTCCGGCGGCATGGCGGATGACGAGGCGGATGATTTGCACGCCATTTCCGAACATATCTCCGTCACCGAGCGTCGCTCGATGATGGCGGAGCGCGATGTGATGGACCGCTTCACCGCCCAGTACCTTTCCGTGAACATTGGCAAGGAATTTAAGGGCATGGTGTCGTCGGTTGCGCGCTTTGGCCTGTTTGTGACGCTGGATGAAACCGGCGCCGACGGCATTGTACCGATGAGCTACCTGCCCAAGGACTACTATGTGCATGACGAGAAACACCATGCGCTGGTGGGCCAGCACACGGGCCGCACCTTCCGCCTGACCGACCCTGTTGTGGTACGCCTGGTGGAAGCCGACCCGCTGCGCGGCAGCACGGTTTTTGAAATCCTCGACGGTCTTGCGGCCGATACGCCCATGCGCCGCCCCGGCGAGCGCGGCGCCTTCCGCAACGGCGGCAAAGGCGACCGCCACCGCGGCCGCGATGGCGCGCGCAATGGCGGCAGGGGCCGTGATAAAGGCGACCGTGACCGCGACCGTAAATCCGGCGGCGGCAAAAAGCGCCGGCGTTAAGCGCCAATAAACGGCCATCCCGAACAACGTGGACAATCCCCCTTCGGCCCCCTTTGGCTCAAGCCAGGGGGGATTTCCGCTGCGTTCGGAATGACAATATGCGGGATGACTGGAAAAAATTATTAAAGGCGGCTGTCGTTGATAACGCCTTCGCCAAGGTTGGTGCCTTCGGCGGCGGTGACGCGGTTGCGGCCGGTTTTTTTGGAGACATACAGCGCGGCATCCGCACGCTCGATCATGTCGGAAACGCCTTCACCCTGAATGTATTCGGCAACGCCGAGCGACAGGGTGATGCGCCCCAGCGCCTCGTTGGAAGTTTTGTTGACGACTTCCTTGCTTTCAACCGAGCGGCGCAGCATATCCGCAACTTTCAGGCCGGCGGCGGCGGGCGTTTCGGGCAGCAGCACGGCGAATTCTTCACCGCCGTAACGGGCGACAATATCGCGGCCTTTTACGTTTTCAACCAGCGTGCGGGCGACAAGCTTTAAAACCTGGTCGCCAATCTGGTGGCCGTAGGCGTCGTTGAATTTTTTGAAGAAGTCGATGTCCAGCATCATCAGCACCAGCGGTGTCTGGTTCTGCAGGGATTCTTCGACGAGGTCGCTGATATTTTTATCGAACGCCTTGCGGTTGGCAACCCCGGTCAAGCCATCCGTCAGCGCTTCCTTGCGCACGTTGTCGAGGTTCTTCTTCAGCTCCGACACCTGCTCGACCGAGGTTTCCAGCTGGCCTTCCAGCTGCTGGTTTTTCTCGACCATCTTTTTCGTATCGGCGATGATGATGCTGACGACGTCGCCCAGATCTTCAAGGCTTTCGGCCTGCTGGATTTTTTCGGTCACTTCATCAAGGTTTTCGCCGTATTCCGACGTTGCGGACTTGACGGTGCCAAGGGCCTGCGCCAGTTCGGTAATGGCCATTTGCACCTGGTCGCTGACCTTGCGCACGGCTTCATCGCGCGCGGTGGATCCAAGATAGCGCTTGTACATTTTAAGGCAGGTGTTTTCATCGAACGTGCCCTGATAGTTGTCGACCGCGCGCACGATTTCAGGATCGCCTTCGTAATAGCGGTACCAAAGCTCGTACAAATGCGGCACCGGCTTCAGGTGCAGGTTTTCAAGGCGCTCCAGCGCGGCAATAGCAACCTGCTGCGCCCGCTCGATAGATTCGGGCATGGCGGGCAGCTTCTTTTTGCTCTCTTCGGTGGTATCGACGGGTTTTGCCACGGGGCAGCCTTATGGTGCAAAATACTATTCTATTAAATTAATAAATAAGTGCGGATAAAGCCATGGTTTATAAGGCCTTGCGCAAAAAAAGATTTTGCGAAAATTGCGCGGGTTATATACGGCTTAAGTCTGCATCCTGCCGCGCAGGGCGCGATTCCAGCGCGGGCAGCACCTCTGCGGCTGTTGCCACCATTGTAAACAGGTTGCGGTGCCAGCTTTTGGAAAAACCGGTTGCAATCATATGCTCCACCGTTTTAAGCAGCGGTTGGTAAAAACCGTTGGTATCCACAAACACCACCGGCTTGTCGTGCAGGCCAATGTATTTCCATGTCAGTGCCTCAAAGGCTTCATCCAGCGTTCCGAAGCCGCCCGGCAATACCACAAAACCGTCGCATTTCTCCGCCATCAGCCGTTTCCGGTCGTGCATGGTTTCCACAATATGCGTTTCGGTCATTTTGGGGTTCAGCAATTCCCGGTCCATCTGGAAATCGGGGATGATGCCGATGACGGTGCCGCCCGCATCAAAGCAGGCATGGGCGACAAGCCCCATCAAGCCCAGCTCCGCCCCGCCGTAAACCAGTGTCACCTTGGCAGCGGCCAGCGCCTGCCCCAGTGCCACGGCGGCGGCGTTATAGGCAGGGTCAACGGCTGTGGCGGTACCGCAAAAGACTGAAACTGCTTTGATATTCGCCATGGCCTATCCCCCGTTTTTCTTCTTCTTTATAAGAAACTACCGCTTGCCTGTCCATCACCAATAAGTTATGACAATGAATAGCAAAATACCGCTTGTGTCCTGCCGATTACACGGCAAAATACGCAACTTTGGTGCTGCAAGGCAGCACATACCCTGCAAAACAAGGATTGACCCATGGACGACCTGATCAAGCTGATCAAAAAAACGCTTTTCATCCCCATTCACCCCGCGGGTTATCCTTTCATCACCATCTTCGCCATTGTCGCCGTGCTGCTGGCGCAGGCGAGCATCAGCCTTGGCTGGGTCGGCCTTATCCTGACCATGTGGTGCGTGTACTTCTTCCGCAACCCCCAGCGCACAACGCCGGTGAAGCCCGGCCTCATCATCAGCCCGGCTGACGGCGTTATTTCCCTCATCCAGCAGGTGGCGCTGCCGCCGGAGCTGGACGATTGCAAAGGCACTGCCGCCGCCCCGACCGGCGACGCGCTGTGCGATGCTGAAACGGTGACCCGCGTTTCCGTCTTCCTCAACGTCTTTGACGTGCACGTAAACCGCATTGCGGCGGATGGCGAAATCAAGAAAGTCGTCTACCACCCCGGCAAATTCCTGAGCGCGAACCTTGACAAGGCCAGCCTTGAAAACGAGCGTTCCACCGTGCTCATGAAAATGAACGGCTACAATACCTCGGTTGCCTTCGTGCAGATCGCGGGCCTGGTTGCGCGCCGCATCATCTGCAAGCTGGCAGCAGGCCAGCAGGTGCGCGCCGGTGATATTTACGGCCTGATCCGCTTTGGCAGCCGCGTTGATATTTACCTGCCGCCGGGCATCAACCCGCTCGTCTGCCTGGGCCAGCGCATGATTGGCGGCGAAACCGTGATTGCCGATATGTCTTCGAAAGAAGAAGCCCGCACCGGTGACATCCGCGGTTAATACAGACAACGCAAGGCAAAGCCATGAACCCCATCCCGCGCCCCAAAAAGCTGCCACTGCATAAAATGATCCCCAACATGATCACGCTGACGGCCATAGCCTCCGGCATGACAGCGATACGCTTTGCGATCTCCTCCAAGATCGAGGGCGGCGTGCGCTGGGAAATGGCGGCGATTGCGATTGTGGTCGCGGCGTTTATGGATGCGTTTGACGGGGCCGCTGCCCGCCTGCTGAAGGCGCAAAGCAAGCTGGGCGCGGAACTGGACAGCTTTTCCGACTTAATCTGCTTCGGCGTTGCCCCCGCGATTGTGATTTACCTGTGGATTCTGCAGGGCGCGGGAAAATGGGGCTGGCCGGTCGCGTTGATTTACGCCATGGCGGTCGCGCTGCGCCTTGCCAAGTTCAACATCATGACAGATGAAAAAGACCCCGACGATCCGCTGTCAAAATACTTCAGCGGCGTGCCCTCTCCCATGGGCGGGGCGCTGGCGCTGCTGCCGCTGGTCTTGAGCTTCGCGCTTGACGGCGACAGCGCGTTCGAACGCACGGTGATTAACATCGTCACCACGCCGCAGGTCATCGGCGTCTGGATGGTGGTGGTGGCCGCCATGATGGTCGGCAACTTCCCCACCTTCTCGACCAAGCAAATTCGCGTGCCGTATAAAATGAAGGTGCCGGCGCTGGCGCTGTTCAGCATTCTTATCGTCAGCCTGATTAACGCGCCGTGGCCGACGCTTATTGTCGTCTGCCTGTTCTACATCGCGCTGCTGCCCGTCGGCATCGTCCACTACAACCGCAAGGAAAGGTCGCTGGCGCAGGGCGTAAAAGACCCCGACGACGCGGAAGACGAATAACCCTTAAAGCTTTACCGCATTAAAAAAGCGCGCCAACGGAATACCGCTGGCGCGCTTTTTATATATTCGTTGCTTAAGCCGCTGCGCCAGGCGCTTTCGGTTTGTCGGCGTGAGATTTCAGCGGTGCCAGTTTTTTCTCGACTTCAGCACCGGCGTTGGAAGCAAGCTTGTCTTTCAAACTATCATCCAGCTGCTTGAAGCCGTCTTTGTACTTGTCCATGTCGTTCATGGTGCCGGAGATGATGGCGTTGGTCGCCGGCGCTTCTTTCTCACGCTGCACCGCCACATGCGCTTCATAAATGAAGCCCAAGCCGTAGCCCGGCAGCATTGATTTGTTCGCCTTCAGTGCAACCGGCAGGAAGGCCATGCGCTGCTTCAGCAGGTTGATTTCCTCGATGAAGTCTTTCGAGTTGGTGTCGGAATATTTGGTGCCGCGGTTATGGCCGGACCATGCGGCATTGACCGTTGCAAAGCGTGACTGCATTTCCGCGCGCGAACGCTTGTGGCCCAGCGCGTCGGTCGTCGACAGCATCTGGTTCAGGGTTTGCGCACCCTTCCTGCGGCCACGCCCCATGCCGGAGGCAAAGTCTGCGCCCGTTGATGCAACTTCATCATGCACCTGCATCGCGCCCGCGAATACGCTGCCGGTTTTCGCGCTGAACATTTCAGTGGTGAGGTCAAAGCCACGCTCGCCGCCCTTCATCATGCCCATGAACTTGGACATGTCGCCCATATTGTGCTTTACGGCTGTATCGATGACAGCGTCAATCTTGGCTTCCGTCTGAGGAAGGTCCTGCGGGCGGTTTTCTTGCGAGCCAATCTGAATATCGGACATTCCGTCATCTCCCTTTGTAAGGCTCTCTATTATATAAGGGCCTCGTTAGCACCCTTTGATTGTAACACGAAATATACTGCAAGAACCTTAATTTATGGCTAATGACATAACTAAAGTGTTGTTTTATATCATTTTCTTATTAACCGTAACCTCGGCCTTACCCGCGCCAGACGATTCGAACCGTGATTCTTGAGCAGAGATTCGGTTATGCCAACGCCCTGCCACGGCAGATGGTTGCCGGCGCGTTCTCTTATATATAACGGAGGGATGACGTTAACCCGGCGAAGGGCCGTCTTTTTTCGGTGCGTCTTTTTTGAGGGCTTTGGGGTTGGCGCGGAGGAACTGCTCCGCGTCTTCATAACCCTGGCCCAGGGCGCGCTCGAGGCGCAGGAGGGAATTGAACTGGCGTTCCTTGCTATAACGCAGGAAACCAAGCTCCTTCATCAGCTGCGCCGGCAGTGTGCCGAGGGAAAGCAGCGCATCAAGCGTCTGGCGGCCTAATGACCGTTGCGCGGGGCGCAGAAACTTGCTGCCTGCCGCTGTACCGTTCATAAACATGTTTTGCTGCTGCGGTTCGTTGATGTTTGCGGCCTTGAAGGCGCGGCGTTTATCAAAATAGCCGGGCGGCACAATGCTATGCGCCAAGCCGGGCGCCTTGCCAAAGGTATTCCCCGACATCACCTGCCCCGGAAAAAACGCGGAGCGGATAATGGGCGCCATAAAGCGCGATGCACGCCCGCGCGTGGCGGCGGTAAAGGTGGGGCTGGCAGAAGGTGTTGTGGCGACGGGTGCAACGACGGTGGCGGTGGCGGCAGCAACGGGCTGCGCCTCGTTCACTTCGTCAACCGCGCTGTTTTCAAGATCGCGCTCGAGTTGGTCAAGATCCTGAAGACTGGTTTCTTCTTCCAGTTTGCCGAATTGCGGATGCATGAGGTTCTGCCTGCTTGTTAAATAAAACCGTCTATTTTATAGCGCAAAACCTGTAAACAAACGACCGTAATCGCTAAGCTACTGTATTTGCGTATAAAACCTTATGCCGCCAGCGACTGGTTGCTGCGCAGGCGGCGATAGCTCAAGGCTTCGCCAATATGCGCAGGCTCGATATTGGTGGAGCCGGCAAGATCGGCAATGGTGCGCGCAACGCGCAGCACACGGTGATAGCCGCGGGCGGAAAGCTTCATTTTTTCGGCGGCATCCGTCAGCAGCGTTTGCGCTTTCGCGGAGAGCGGCGCGATTTGCATGAGAATATCACCGTCGGCATCCGCATTCGTCAGCAAATGCGCAGGCGCGTTGATGGCACGGAAGCGTTGCTCCTGCAATGCCCGCGCGGCATCGACGCGCAGGGCGACATGCGCGGAAGTTTCGCGCGGCGGCGGCAGCGACAGGTCGGCGGCGGAAACGGCAGGAACATCCATGTGAATGTCGATACGGTCAAACACGGGACCGGAAATTTTGCTTTGGTAATCGGCCACGCACTTCGGCGCTTTGCCGCAGGCAAGCCCTGCGTCCGCCACATGGCCGCAGCGGCAGGGGTTCATGGCGGCGACCAGCTGGAATTTCGCGGGGAAGGTTACGTGGTAATTGGCGCGGCTGACAAGCGCGCGGCGCGTTTCCAGCGGCTGGCGCATGGCTTCCAGCGTTTGCCGCTGGAATTCCGGCAGTTCATCGAGGAACAGCACGCCGTGGTGCGCCAGTGAAATTTCCCCCGGTTTCGCTTTTATACCGCCGCCGATGATGGACGGCGTGGAGGCCGTATGGTGCGGGTCGCGGAACGGGCGCGTCTGGATAAGCCTGCCGCCTTCCAGCTGCCCCGCAATGGAATGGATCATGGAAACTTCAAGCGCCTCGCGCGGGCTCAGCGGCGGCAAAATACCGGGCAGTCGTGCCGCCAGCATCGACTTGCCGGACCCGGGCGGGCCGATCATGAGCAGGTTGTGGCCGCCCGCCGCGGTAATTTCCAGCGCGCGTTTGGCGCTTTCCTGTCCCTTAACATCCGCAAGGTCAAGCTTCAGCGCGGTGTCTTCGTTCAAGACAGCCTGCGGGCGGGTCAGTACCTGCGCGCCCTTCATGTGGTTCATCAGCGCAACAAGGTTTTGCGGCGCCAGCACTTCCAGATCCCCCGCCCAGACGGCTTCGCTGCCGCAGGCGGCGGGGCAAATAATCCCGCGCTCCGAAGCTGACGCGTTGATTGCCGCAGGCAAAACACCGGAAACCGCGCGGATAGAACCATCCAGGGACAGTTCACCCAGCACCGTGTAATGCGACATTTCTTCGGATGGAAAAACGCCCATGGCCGCCAGCACGCCAAGCGCAATCGGCAGGTCAAAATGGCTGCCTTCCTTCACTACATCGGCGGGCGCAAGGTTGACGGTGACGCGTTTTGCCGGAATGGCAAGGCCGATGGCATGAATGGCGGCGCGCACACGCTCCCGGCTTTCGCCCACGGCTTTATCCGGCAGGCCGACAATATTGAATTGCGGCAGCCCCGGTGAAATCTGCACCTCGACATCAATATCGAGAACATCCACGCCTTGAAAGGCAACGGTGCTGACACGCTGGACCATTTACGGCTTCACCGCGCCGGCGCCCTGCGCCGCAATGCGTGCCACCAGTGTTTGCTGGTCGGCAAGAACCTCGGCGCGGTGCGCGTCATCAAGGCTCATGAGGTGGACGAAATAGGCGTGGCCGGCGGCATCGAAGACGATGGCATGCCGCAGCATGATTTGCACGCCTGCCTGCAGCATGAAGTGCTTGATGTAGCCGACATCATGCCCGTCCACCCGTTCCGTCCACATGGCGACGTTTTGCTTAACGGCATGACCGTCATTGTCCGTGTAGCTGGAGGGATTGGCGGCAATGCGGATATTTTCCGCCTGTTCATCCATAATTTGCGACAGCGTGTTGCTGGCGGCACCTTTATACGGCTCGTAATTCATCACCGCGACCATCGCCGGCGGCTTCAGCACAGGCGCGATGCCGGACATCAGCGTGCAGCTGTGGTCCTGGCATGTGGGCGGCAGCCATGCATGCGACAGGTTGGCGGTAAGCACCGTTGCGACAATGCTTCGCGCCCAGTCATCCGACGTCAGCGGCCTCCCGCCCGACGTCAGCGGCTTGCCGCCGCAGCCCGCCAGAAAAAAGCTGAGCAGCAGGGCACAAACGGTGATGCCTTTTTGGATTTGCCGGATCATGGATGATTCTACCCTTCGCTTTTTACGGAATTTGGGCATATTTGTACCCGAAATGTTCCGGTTGGTAAAGCCCTGCCGCATATGGCTGTATGAAATCTGTAACTATATTGGCCGCGGCATCGAATGGCTTTTTAGGGGCTGATGTTTATAGTCATTCCAGTGTCCGTCGCTTACTTAATCAAGGAACCCGCCATGCATCGTATTCTGCTGTCCTTCGTTATTGCCGCCTTCCTGCTGCTGCCCGCCGCGGCGCGCGCGGGGTCGGGGGTGGATGGGTACAGCGTGCTGTTCACGCCGACAACACCGTGGATTAACACGGCACGCCCGCTGACCGCAGATGATGCCAAAGGCCGGCTGGTACTGCTGGATTTCTGGACGTATGGCTGCATCAACTGCATGCAGATTGTGCCGGATTTGAAGGCGCTTGAAGCAAAGTATGGCGACAAGCTTCTGGTCATCGGCGTGCATTCCGCCAAGTTCGCGGGCGAGCGCGGGGATGAACGCATTGCCGCCGCCGCAAAACGCTTTGGCATTACCCACGCCGTCATCAACGATGCGAAGTTTGATGTGTGGGATGCGTATAACGTGAATGCCTGGCCGACGCAGATTTTGCTGGATGACCACGGCCTTGAATTGAACCGCTACGCCGGTGAAGGCCACCGTGAAGAAATTGCGGCGGATATTGACCGCGCCCTGCCCAACATTGCCACCACTGCCGCCCCGATTGCGGGCGTTAAAATGGCGGCCGCGCAAAAAACCACCCTGTCCTTCCCCGGCCGTCTTGGCTTTGCGCCGGAAACGCCGTGGGGTGAATTGCTGTTCATTGATGACAGCGGCCATAACCGCCTTTTGGGCGTAACGCTGAAGGGCGACATTAAAGTCACCATCGGCAGCGGCGCGGAAGGCCGCAAAGACGGTGATTTTGCCAGCGCTACCTTCAACCACCCGCGCGGCTTTGGCCTTGCCAAAGATGGTTTATATGTGGCGGATACTGCAAACCACCTTGTCCGCTATGTCGACTTCAAGACCAAAACCGTCAGCACCGCTGCCGGCACGGGCCTGCAGGGCAGCGACCGCCGCGTGAATAACGATGCCGCGCTTGAAACCGCGCTGGCGTCACCGTGGGATGTGAAAATGCTGGCAGACAACCGCACGCTGCTGATCGCCATGGCGGGCCTGCACCAGATCTGGCAGCTGGATACAGTCAAGAAAACCCTTTCTGTCGCCGCAGGTTCCGGCAAGGAAGACATTAAAGACGGCGATGCGGATGACGCGGCACTGGCACAACCCAGCGGCCTGTCGCCCGATGGCAATACGGTTTATTTTGTCGATGCGGAATCATCCGCACTGCGCACGCTTAAATTCGGGCAGGTCGGCACACTTGTCGGCACCGGCCTGTTTGATTTTGGCCGCGTTGATGGCAGCTACCCCAAAGCGTTGCTGCAACATGCGCAGGGGCTGGATGTAAACGCGGGCCGCATTGCGGTTGCGGATACATATAACAATGCCGTGCGCCTGTATGACCTTAAATCAAGCCAGCTTTCCACCGTAGCGCTAAAGGAAGGCACGCTGGAAGAACCCGGCGACGTGCTGCAGCTGAACGGAAAAATTTATGTCGCCGATACCAACCACAACCGTATTGCGATTGTGGATGACAAGACGGCGACTGCCGAGACGCTGGATATTAAGGAAGCCGCTGCGAAAAAATAGCGCGCCTTTCATACCCGCTGCTGAAATGCCAAAAGGCCGGATTATTCATCCGGCCTTTTGTTTTATTGCACGAGAAATCAGCGTTACTTGCGCGTCAGCCCTGCCAGCTTCACATGGCCGCCGTTGTTGATTTTAAAGCAGGCTTCAAGCTCAGTATCATTGCCGGGTTTTTTGGCATCGACGCAGAACTGGCGGATATCGCCGTTTTCATCCGGCACAAAGCGCGAGAAGTTTGTATCGACAAGCCCAAGATCTTTCAGCAGCGCATCCGTTTCCTGAATAATCGCTTCCGGCTTCGGTTGTGCCGGTTTGTCGGTCGCGACGGAATAAATGCAGGCTGCTGCGGTTGCAAAAGCGCCGGTAACAATAAGTTTTTTGAGTAAGCCCATAGTCTATAACTCCTGTTTATAAGTACGCACGATTTCAAAAATAATTGCGCGGTTTGGTTTAGGTAATATTTACGCCTTGGGCGCGTCCGGCTTTTTGGGCGCGGGCGTGGCGGCGACAATGGCGGGGCCGACGGCCGCGTGGGCCTTGATTTTTTCTTCCAGCTGCTTGTACATGGACGGCAGCTGCAAAATGAACAGCTCGGCAAAATCATCGCGGTTGAGGTATTTGTTTTTATCGTAGACCGCTTCGTTCAGGCGGTTGATCCGGGCTTGCGTTGCGGCGTCAATATCCACCACATTCTCTTTCTGGTCGACGCCCTTTGCGTGCAGCAGCGGCAGCAACGCGGCTTCGCGGGTGTCAATGTATGCCTGCAGGCTGGGGTAGGTTTCGCGGAAGGCATCTACGTAGGCATCCACCGCCTTTGCAAAGCGTTCATACAGCGCGATTGCAGGGTTACGAATGGCAAAGCGCGCCAGCGACTTCATCGTGGCGTCCGCCAGCAGGGTCTCCAGCGAGGGTTTTGCATCCTGGTTGAAGCTGTCTTTCATGGTCCGCATCCTCTTTTGTGGTTTCTTGTTTGTTGGCGGGGAGATTAGCAGGCGGATACATTATGTCAAGCTATGGGGCGCTTAAAAGCGCTCTATTTATCAATTTTATATATTTAAAACAATTACTTATAAAATTTTTTGTTGATGGCTTTGCGGGGTGGCTTTTGGAAAATAAAGCGGGTATCCTGCGCCTATCCATGCAACACGAAACAACAGCACCCGCGACCTTGAAGACCTTTGTCGAATTCATACGTCCGACCAAGAAAGACCCCAACGGTATCGCCACCGTCATGGAGGTGAAAAACCGTGACATTGCGTCGCTGGATATTCCGCGCATGACGGATTTTTTCTATTTCTTCGACGCGATGCATGAAGGCGCGACGCGCAAAAACGTCTCGCCGCTGCACATCATCGCCATCGACATGATGGACCGCGAGGAGGCAAAAAGCCTGATCGCCCCGAACCTGACACCCGCGCAGCGCGCACGCATGGGCTGGGACCCGCGCCTTGAAAACAACGACCTGTTCGCCCTGACGCGCAACAACAACCTTGAAGTTGTGGGCCACAAAACCATCGTGCTGGATACGAAACGCCAGCAGGTTTACCCGCCCGTGAAGCCGCAGCTGAAGGAAAAATTCAACCCCGCCAGCTTTAACCCCGCGCTGGTGCAGGGTGTAAAACCCATGAAGCCCGTGCGGTTCCGCCCGCCCGCGCCGGGAAGGTAACAACGCCATGCCGCCCAAAGGTTTCCGCACCTACGTTGAATTCAACCTTGCCAGCAAGCGCTACCCGCGTGGCGAAGTGCGCGTGGCCGCCGTTGACAGCCGCGACCTTGACAAGCTGGACCTGCCCAAACGCGCCGCGCAGTTCTTTTTCTATGACACACCCGACACAATTACCGATTTATACGAAACGCAAAACGACCAGCAAAACGCCTCTACCTTCTACCTGGTCGCGCAGCGCATGCTGACGCGGGATGAAGCCGTTTTGCTCGACCCCAAGGAAAAGCACCTGGAAGGCGCCTCTGACACGCTGGAGCATGGCCGCCGCCTGACCGACTACCAGATCGCCGAAGCGGTATGGGAATCGAAATACGATGAAGACGGCGTTTTTGCGCTGATGCGCAGCGGCCGCGTTGCCCGCGTCTACGACAATAACACCGTGATTGACGCGAAAAAACGCCAGCTTTACCCCGCGCCGCAGGCACCCGTGCCGGTAACGCCCGCGCCCGAAGCCTTTACGGGCGCGTTAAAACGCGCCATTAGCCCCTTGAAGCCGCCGCGCTTCCGCCCGAAAAACTTTTAAAGACAGAATTTCTAAAAAGGAGTTTCTTTCATGACCAGTTCAAGTGACCTGATGCAGCAATGGCAGCAAGACTTCGGCCAGCTGAGCGCCGAGCGCAAAGGCCTCGAGGCGCAGCGCGAGCCGCTGGAAACGCGCCTGACGACGTTCAACAACGAAAAACCGAGCGGCCTGTGGGGCAAGCTGAAGCACGCCTTCGCCAAGGCCACGAAAATGTCGGGAGTGAACCGCCGCCTGCGCAAGCTGGATACCGCCATTGCCGGCAAAGACCACGCCCTGCGCCGCCATGCGCTTGATACCTATACGCAGCTTGGCGAAAACGCGCTGCGCCAGATGCCGAACGGCGACGGCGCGCGCAACGATTACGCGCTGCTGGGCGACTCCCTGACGCTGCTGGGCAATACCCGTGATACCGTGAGCAACGCGATTGACGCCGCCGACGATGCCAGCAACATGGAGCTGATGGACGCGGCGAGCAACAACAAGGGCATCAGCCTGCTGTCGTACTTTGAAACCAGCGACGCAGCGGATGCGATCAAGGAAGCAAAGCGCAGCCTTGACACCCTGTCGAAAAAGCTGGAAGCCACGCCGAAGCTGGATGCGTCCTTTGGCGGGGACCTGCACTTTGATAATAACATTGGCCTGGCGCTTGATATGCTGGGCGGCTTTGGCGGTACTTTTATGAGCCTGTCGAACAAGCGCGACCTTGATGACGCGGCAGATGAACTGCGCAGCATTTCCGGCAAGCTGGATGGCGTGGAAGAAGAACTGCAAAAAAGCCGCCGCCAGCTGTTGGGCGTTGCCATCTCCGCCGGCCGCAAGGGCGACCCGGTTTTGGACCTGATGGCAGACCGTCTGGCATTTTATTTGCCAGAAGATGCCCAAAAGGGCATGAGAATCGCCACCCCGAAGCGTTTTACGCTGTAAAACAGCTTTACGCGCCTCAAAAACCGGCCGATACTAGGGACAGTTAATATTGCAAAGGCAAAGCCGATGTTCTTCAAACTCGCAAACCTGACATCTGCCTTCAACGGTGCGCTTTCCACCGGTGCGAACCTTGCCGTTAAAGGCATGGTTGCCTCCGCTTTCCTGTCGGCCGCAAGCCCGAAACAGGAAGCAACGCCGGGTCGCCCCGCGCCGAAACTGACGCTGGCACAGCGTTTCCTTTAATAAATCCCGCTTTTAATTGAGAAGATATTCTTCGCGGCAGATGCGCATGTCATCGGCGGTTATAAGCTTTTTGTTGGCGACGCGCACGGAGTGCAGCTTGCCGTCGATCTGCCGCGCCCAGAAATCCAGAAACCGTTTCAGCTCCGGGAAGTGGGGGGCGAGGTCGTATTCCTGCCAGAGGTAGGTTTGCAGCAGCTGCGGGTGATCGGGCATGTGATAAAGAATTTCCGCGGTCGTCAGGCGGTAGTCTTGCAGCTGCAGAATTAAGTTTGCCATATTCTTAAAACCCCCTTGCCGGCGCCGGCGCGTTAATGGCGTTTTGTATCAATCCAACACTTCTATTTAATCATAAGTTTCATTACTTGTGCGAAAAAACATTGTTATCAGCCACTTAGCACTCGAAACGGGGGAGTGCCAAACGCCCGCAAAGCATTTGATATTCAAGAATAATAATGCCCGTTTTTGGTTGAAAAAACGGAGCCATAGGCCTACATCTGGCACTGACCCGAGGGGAGTGCCAATGACTGGGCTCTCTCGAAACCGGGTTTTAGAAAACCTTGCTTAATTGAAGAAGGAAACAAGCAATGACAAAATTCCGCCCCCTGCACGACCGCGTTTTGCTCCGTCGCCTTGAAAGCGACTCCAAAACTTCCGGCGGCATCATTATCCCCGATACCGTTAAAGAAAAACCGGCACAAGGCGAAGTCGTCGCTGTCGGCACCGGCACCCGCGACGAACACGGCAAACTGCAAGCCCTCGCCGTGAAAGACGGCGACGTTGTGCTGTTCAGCAAATGGTCCGGCACTGAAGTCACCATCGACGGCGAAGAGCTGCTGGTCGTGAAAGAAAGCGACATCATGGGCGTCATCGAAGGCGTTCAGAAAAAAAAAGCAAATAAAGCCGCTTAATCATCAACAGAATTAAAGGAGCTAAATACAATGGCTGCTAAAGAAGTAAAATTCAGCGCTGACGCCCGCGCGAAAATGCTGAAAGGCGTTGACACCCTTGCCAACGCTGTAAAAGTGACGCTCGGCCCGAAAGGCCGCAACGTCGTCATCCAGAAATCCTTCGGCGCACCCCGCATCACCAAAGACGGCGTGACGGTTGCGAAAGAAATCGAGCTGGAAGACAATTTTGAAAACATGGGCGCGCAAATGGTGCGCGAAGTCGCCTCCAAGACCAACGACATGGCTGGCGACGGCACCACCACCGCGACCGTCCTGGCACAGGCGATCTTCCGCGAAGGCGTGAAGTCGGTTGCCGCCGGCATGAACCCGATGGACCTGAAACGCGGTATCGACAAAGCCGTCGCTGCTGTGGTTGCAGACATCCAGTCCCGCGCCAAGAAAATCTCGAAATCGAACGAAATCGCGCAAGTCGGCACGATCTCGGCGAACGGCGAGAAAGAAATCGGCGACATCCTCGCTAAAGCGATGGAAAAAGTCGGCAACGAAGGCGTCATCACCGTTGAGGAAGCAAAATCGCTCCACACCGAGCTGGACGTTGTTGAAGGCATGCAGTTCGACCGCGGCTACCTGTCCCCCTACTTCATCACCAACGCCGACAAGATGGTCTGCGAGCTGGAATCCCCCTACATCCTGTTCTTCGAGAAAAAACTCTCGAACCTGCAGGCCATGCTGCCGATCCTTGAGGCAGTTGTGCAGTCGGGCCGCCCGCTCCTCATCGTCGCGGAAGACGTTGAAGGCGAAGCCCTTGCAACCCTCGTGGTCAACAAGCTGCGCGGCGGCCTGAAAGTCGCTGCCGTGAAAGCCCCGGGCTTTGGCGACCGCCGCAAGGCCATGATGGAAGATATGGCCATCCTGACCTCCGGCGAAGTCATCTCCGAAGACCTCGGCATCAAGCTTGAGTCGGTCACGCTGAACCAGCTGGGCCGCGCCAAGCGCGTTCGCATCACCAAAGACGACACCACCATCATCGGCGGTTCGGGTGCGAAAAAAGACATCGAAGCGCGCGTCAGCCAGATCCGCGCCCAGATCGAGGAAACCACCTCTGACTACGACAAGGAAAAACTGCAGGAACGCCTGGCGAAGCTGGCAGGCGGCGTTGCCGTCATCCGCGTCGGCGGCGCAACTGAAGTTGAAGTGAAAGAGCGCAAAGACCGCGTTGACGATGCAGTGCATGCCACCCGCGCTGCCGTCGAAGAAGGCATTGTCCCCGGCGGCGGTACCGCGCTTCTCTACGCACGTCACGCCCTGAAAAAACTGAAATCCGCAAACCGCGACGAAGAAGTCGGCATCGAGATCATTGGCCGCGCCATTGAAGCCCCGATCCGCCAGATCGCCTTCAACGCGGGCGTCGAAGGCTCTATCGTCGTCGGCAAACTGCTGGAACAGAAAGACACCAACTTCGGCTACGACGCGCAGTCGGGTGAGTACACCGACCTCGTGAAGTCCGGCATCATCGACCCCGTGAAAGTTGTCCGCCACGCGCTGCAAGACGCAGCATCCGTTGCCGGCCTCCTGATCACCACGGAAGCGACGATCGCTGAACTGCCGAAAAAAGACGAGCCGCATGCACACGGCGGCGGCCATGGCGACATGGGCGGCATGATGTAATTTAAAGGCACTTCGCTTTTAAATACGTCTACGACAGATAAAAAGGGTTAGGCCTTCGGGCTTAACCCTTTTTTCTTTGCGCCTGTGCCCGCACAAAAAATCAGGCCGGGGTGTAACCCCCGGCCCGCTTCTTTTACCGTGTTGTAAAACTTGTTCTTAAAGACCTTTGTTTTGGGGCGCGCGGCCAGGGGCTGGCATGTGGCGCGCGGTCGCTTGCGGCTCCAGCACGGCCAGCAGTTGCGGGTGGCCCTGCGCGAGGTCGATGGCGGAATCGCCAAATTCGTTCGTCTGGCGCGGATCGGCTTTTGCGGCCATCAGCAGCTGCAGCATTTCAGGGTCGTTGTTGTTGACGGCCTTGATGAGGGTCAGCTCGACGTTTTCATCCGGCAGGTTCGCATCCGCGCCCTTGGACAGCAGGAAGCGGGCGACATCGTGGCGGCTTTTCTGCACGGCGATGTGCAGCAGCGACATATTGGCGCGGCCCGGCATTTCGGCGCTTTCGGAATCAACGTCCACGCCCATATCCAGCAGGGCTTCGACCTGCCACAGGTTGCCGTCGTGCGCGGCCTGAAAGGCGGCATCGGCCAGAATGACGTCGGGCTGCGTCTTCATGAAGTCGCGCCACAGCAGGTCATCATGGTCGGGTTTAAAATCGGTCATCAAGAATATCCTTGTTAAAAGTCATCAACGAAATCGTTGGTCTTGCAATCCATTCTCAATAGGGAGTGCGTTATGGATAAACAAGCGCGATGCCAATGTCAAAACAAAAGCAGCCGCTCCCGAAAATTGATAATAAATTCATCAATTTAACCATTCCGCGACATAAAATTATCCGGGGTCGCCCCAAATTTATACGAAAACTACGTGTATTAACCCCTCCCCTTGGACAGGGGCCACCGCAGGACTATAATCACCCGTCTGAACGCCTGCTGCCCTTTCAACACCCACATCACAACTCAACAACGGCTGCGCCCATGCCTGAACTTCCGGAAGTAGAAACCGTCTGCCGCGGCCTTGCCAAGGCGATGACGGGGCAGAAAATTACCCGCGTTGAAACGCGGCGGGCAACCCTGCGCATCCCGTTCCCCAAAAACCTGAAAACGGTCGAGGGCGCGACGGTGAAAGATATTGCGCGGCGGGCGAAGTACATTCTGATTCACCTGTCGTCGGGCGATACGCTGCTGATGCACCTTGGCATGTCGGGCCGCATGGTCATTCACGGCAACAACATGCCGGTGGAAGACGGCAAGCACGACCACATGGTGCTGCACCTGCAAAACGGCACGCGCATAGTATTCAACGACCCGCGCCGCTTCGGCCTTGTTGACCTTGCCGCGAGCGATGACGTTTTTGCGCACAGGTTTTTCGTGCATCTGGGGCCGGAGCCGTTCGATAAAACTTTCAACGCCGCTTACCTGATGGAAAAGCTGAAGGGCAAGAAGCCGGCCGTGAAAGTCGCCATCATGGACCAGCGGCTGGTGGTGGGCGTTGGCAATATATATGCCGCCGAAGCGCTGTTCCGCGCGGGTATTGACCCCGCGCGCCCTGCCGGCAAAATTAAAAAACCGGAAGCTGAAAAACTGGTCGCCGCTATTCAGGCCGTGCTGAAGGAGGCCATAAAATCAGGGGGCAGCTCACTGCGTGACTATGTGCAGGCGGATGGCGAGCTTGGCTATTTCCAGCATCATTTCGCCGTTTATGACCGCGAAGGACAAAAATGCAAGGACTGCACCTGCAAGCTTGAAAAGACCGGCGGCATTCGCCGCATTACGCAGGGCGGCCGTTCCACCTTTTATTGTGCCACCAAACAGAAATAGTTTTTGAAGGAGAAACCACCATGACATTCGAACACCTGCTGACGGAAAAAAAAGGCAAGATCGGGCTGATCACCCTCAACCGCCCGAAGGCACTGAACGCGCTGTGCCAAGCCCTGATGGACGAGCTGACCGCTGCTGTTGACGCGTTTGAAAGCGACCCCGGCGTTGCCGTCATGGTCATTACCGGCAGCGAGAAAGCCTTTGCCGCGGGCGCGGACATTAAAGAAATGGCCCCCAAGACCTACATGGATGTCTATAAGGAAGACTTCATCACCAAAAACTGGGAGCGTATTTCAAAGGCGCGTAAACCCGTGATTGCGGCGGTTGCGGGTTATTGCCTTGGCGGCGGCTGCGAGCTGGCCATGATGTGCGACTTTATTATTGCGGCGGATACCGCGAAGTTCAGCCAGCCCGAAATCACCATCGGCACCATGCCGGGCGCCGGCGGCACCCAGCGCCTGACCCGGCTGGTCGGCAAATCGAAGGCCATGGAGCTGTGCCTGACCGGCCGGATGATGGACGCGGCGGAAGCCGAAGCCGCAGGGCTTGTCGCCCGCGTGGTGCCTGCCGCCAGCCTGATGGACGACGTGATGAAGACGGCGGAGAAAATTTCCGGCTTTTCCCAGCCCGCACTCATGATGGTCAAGGAATCTGTAAACCGCGCATATGAGACAACGCTGGCTGAAGGCCTGCACTTCGAGCGGCGGATGTTCCACGCCACTTTCGCCACCGCCGACCAGAAAGAGGGCATGGAAGCCTTCGCAAACAAGCGCCCTGCGGTATTTAAAGACAAGTAAAATCAACGGCTTGTTGTTATCCACAAGCTTGCTTGACTTTGACCATAAACCTCTTTAAAACCCTTCAAGTCCATGCGCATTGAGGGCGACACGCCGATTCTGCGCCTGCCAAAAGTTTTGTAACGATTTACGCATTAGAAAGTGACCACACAATATGGCTCTCCATAAGTCCGCCAAGAAACGCATCCGCCGCAACGCCAAGCGCCAGGTCATCAACAAGGACCGCATCGGCGAAGCGCGCAACCTGCTCCGCAAAGTTGAAGAAGCGATCAAAACCGGCGACTCTACGAAAGCACAAGAAGCCCTGAAAGCCGCCCAGCCGAAACTGGTGAAGTCTGCCGCCAAAGGCATCCTGCACAAGAAAACGGCATCGCGCAAAATTTCGCGCCTCTCGGCCCGCATCAAAGGCATCAAGAAATAATTTCCCCCTCAAGGGAAACGACTTTCAAAAAAAAACACCGTGGAAAATTCCACGGTGTTTTTTTATGCGTGTTATTTTTTTTGCAGCCGCGCCGAAACAGCAGCATTCAAAAATATTTACGCGATTCTTTTCACGCGCAACCATAACCGAATCTGCGCACGGGCTGATTCTGCTGCGTGATTCACAAAGCACCGCGCCGTGGCGAATGCGATTCTAGCGGGCGCAAAAACATTCCGCACAAAATGTAAATCCGATTCTGTTTCGGGTGCTGTCAAATTAAAAAAGTTTCGCGCGCGTGAATCACCGCACCTGCGATTCACTTATTTTTTTCAAGAGGAAACATGGAACCAAAAAATTCATAATTTGATACGTTTCTTGCGAATTTAAAATTATCCACAAATGACGCTTGCGACTCATTTTGGCAGCGTTGTAAGGTTCGTGCACTTCATCATCTCGCGTCACCAGAAGCGTTGACATTCCCTAGCGACAGGGCAATTTCAACACCGATGCCGGATGATGTCCCGAAAGAGAATCGAAGCTTGCTGCAAACAGCGTTTTCAAGAATTTGTTGAATCGCCGCAGGGTGTTTCCGTCTCTTTCACCGGCAAAAACGAGAAGCCTGTTACGGGCGCATATTTATAGGGGCTACAAAGCTGATGTTTGAGAACGGGACCGCGATTGCTGTTGATACCCCCGCCGAAGTCGAGGCTGCCGCCCCCGCCATGCCCGCGCAGTTTGATTCCATTAAGACCGCTTTGCACAAAGAATTCGGCGAAACCGTCTTCCGCAGCTGGATTGCGCCGCTGGAATTCGTGGCCGCCACCGGCGGCGTGTTGCAGCTTTCCGTGCCGACCCGCTTCATTCGCGACTGGGTGAAATCCCACTATGCGGACCGTATTCGCAGCCTGTGGCAGCAGCGCGTGGGCAGCGTTGCCCGCGTTGATATCTCCATTTCCGGCAAGGCTTCCGTGCCCCAGCATAGCGGCGCCGCCTTTGATACGCCCGTGATTGCCAATGAAAACGCCGGCAAGCCCGAGGCAAAATCGCTTGAAACGCCAACCTCGCCGCTGGACCCCCGCTATACCTTTGAAAACTTCGTCACCGGCAAATCGAACGAGCTGGCCTATGCCGCCGCGCGCAAGATTGCCGAAAGCGAAACCGTCGCCTTCAACCCCCTGTTCCTGCAGGGCGGCGTGGGCCTTGGCAAGACGCACCTGATGCATGCGATCGCGCATGACGTGCGCGCCAAGAACCCGAACCGCAAAGTCATTTATATGTCGGCGGAAAAATTCATGTATGAATTCGTCCGCGCCCTGCGCTTCAAGGACACCATGTCGTTCAAGGAGCAGTTCCGCTCCGTCGACGTCCTGATGATCGACGACATCCAGTTCATCTGCGGCAAGGAATCAACGCAGGAAGAATTCTTCCACACCTTCAACGCGCTCATCGACCAGGGCAAGCAAATCATCGTCTCCGCGGATAAATCGCCGTCCGACCTTGATGGCATCGAAGAGCGTCTGCGCTCCCGCCTTGGCATGGGCCTTGTGGCAGATATTCACGCGACCACCTATGAACTGCGCCTTGGCATCCTGCAGTCCAAATGCGCCATGTTGAAGCGTGATCTGCCGCAGGATGTGCTGGAATTCCTCGCAACGCGCGTCACCGCCAACGTGCGCGAACTGGAAGGCGCCCTGAACCGCCTTATCGCCCATGCGGAGCTTGTCAACCGCCCCGTCACGGTCGATACCGCGATGGACCTGCTGGCCGACCTGCTGCGCGCCAACGACCGCCGCATCGGCATTGAGGACATCCAGAAAAAAGTGGCGGAACACTACAACATCCGCCTTGCCGACATGCATTCACCCCGCCGCGCGCGCCCTGTGGCGCGCCCCCGCCAGGTGGCTATGTACCTGGCAAAGCAGCTCACCACCCATTCGCTGCCGGAAATCGGCCGCAAGTTCGGCGGCCGCGACCACACCACCATTATTCACGGTGTGCGCAAAATTGAAGAGCTGCTGGCGGCCGACCCCGCCCTGCGCGATGATATCGAGCGCCTGAAACGGGCGATTGCCTCCTAAAACCGGCCCCCTTCCGCCGAAAGGTTCCAAAAGTTACAGCCTTTAACAAAAAAGGTTAATTTGGCTTATGGCCTGCCTTGCCTTATATTTAAGGGAAGACAACCTGCCGGAATGAGGCCTTTCATGCGTATTTTTGCCCTGTTGATGCTGCTGCTCACCCTTTCCATGCCCGCTTATGCGGCGGAGGAGCCCCAGCACGTGACCCCGCGGCTGTTTAGCCCTGTCACGGCCACCGGCAGCGGCGATACCGTTGAAATAGGCCTCCAGATGCAAATAGAGGGCAAATGGGAAACGTACTGGCGCACCCCCGGCGATGCCGGCCTTGCCCCCACCTTTGGCTGGAAGGGATCTGGCAATTTTGCCGGCGCGGATGTGCAATGGCCCGCCCCGCACCGTTTTATCACCGCCGGTCTTGATAACAACGTCTATACCCATGAAGTCACCTTCCCGCTCCGCGTCAAGCTGGCAAAGCCCGGCGATGCCTTGTCGCTGAAGCTGCACCTTGACCTGCTGGTCTGCAATGACATCTGCGTACCGGAAAAGCATGACCTGACCTTCGACCTGCCCGCCGGCATGGCCGTGCCGTCGCCGGATGCCGCCCTGTATGATGCTGCGCTGAAAGCCGTACCGGTCAAACAAGCCGCCGACTTCAAAGTGACGCAAGCCTGGATGGATGTTGACCCCGCCAACAAAAACTACCTTGTGATCGCGGCAGATTCCGCTGCCATGCCCGGCGCGGATGCCGATATGTTTGTGGAGCACAAATCATTCCTCACCTTCGGCAAACCGGTGGTGCAGTACAACGCGGCTGCCAAAACTGCCACCTTCCGCATGGAAGTGCATTCCAACGACCCCACGCCCGATCTTGAAAAGGCGCTGAAGGACGGCGACATTACCCTGACGTATGTTGACGGCACCACCGCGATTGAAAACGGCATTGCCCTTGGCGCAAAACCCGCCAATGCGCCGGAGCCGGCCGCGCCGCTGGCGATTAAAGAGAAAATCAAAGGCCTTGATATTGATGTGCTGCTGGCAGCGCTTATCGGCGGCCTTATTTTGAACCTGATGCCCTGCGTGCTGCCGGTGCTGTCGCTGAAAGTGCTGTCCGTTGTGAGCCACGGCGGCAAGGAAGCGGCCAGCCGCGAAGGCAAAGCCGCCATCTTCCGCAACTTCATGGCCAGCGCTGCCGGTATCGTTGCATCGTTCTGGCTGATGGCGGGAATTCTGAGCCTGTTGAAAGCCGGCGGGCAGTCCATCGGCTGGGGCATCCAGTTCCAGCACCCGGGCTTTCTTGTCTTCCTGATTGTGGTGGTACTGCTGTTTGCCGCCAACATGTGGGGTTTCTTTGAAATTCCCCTGCCGCGTTTTATTGCCAGGCACCTTGCCGCAAAGCACGAGCATGAACCGACACTGGCAGGCCACTTCCTGACCGGCGCTTTTGCAACGCTGCTGGCAACGCCCTGCACCGCGCCGTTCCTTGGCACGGCCATCGGCTTTGCGCTGGCGCGCGGCACGTTTGAAATTTTTGCCATCTTCACCGTCATGGGTATCGGCCTTGCGCTGCCGTATATCCTGCTGGCGGTATCGCCGCGCCTGTTCCGCTATATGCCGCGCCCCGGCAAGTGGATGCTGACGCTGAAAAAGCTGCTGTCGGTTGCCCTGCTGATTACCGCTGTGTGGCTGGGCAACGTGCTGTTCACCATTTCCACCATGCCCGCGCTTGATGCAGGCTGGCAGAAGTTTGACATCGCGCTCATCAAGCCCGCGGTCGATGAAGGTAAAACCGTTGTGGTCGATGTCACCGCCGACTGGTGCCTGACCTGCAAGGCCAACAAGAAGTTCGTGCTGGAACAAAAAGATGTGCTGGAGGCGCTGCATGGTGAAAACATTGTGCTGCTGCAAGCCGACTGGACGCAGCGCGACGAAAAAATCGCCGATTACCTGCACAGCTTTGGCCGCTACGGCATTCCCTTCAACGTCGTCTATGGCCCCGGCGCACCGGAAGGCATTCCGCTGCCCGAGCTGCTGAGCAAAAAAGCCATTACCGATGCGCTGATTGAAGCGGCGGGCGAGTAACCTTCGGCTTCAACGCCCTCTTCCCTGCGGCCCAGTTTCCATACTCGATATGGGCTGGGCCGCAGTTGTATTGACAGCAGGCCAGAAAGCCTTAAGCTATTGGCATGGCACAAGAAACCACAACATATGGCCGCGCAGGCCAACCCATCAGCAATAGCCAATTCTATATGTGGCGCTGCGTTATCGCCCTCGCCCATGCCGATGGCATGGTGCAGCAGGCAGAGCGCGATTATATCAACCGCGTGATTGCCGGCATGGACCGCAAGAACGGCCTGACGGATGAGCAAAAAGCCACGTTCCAGCGTGACCTGGAAGTGCCGCAAAGCATCAGCGACCTGCTGACGCATATCAACGAACCGCAATGGCGTGGCCAGCTGATTTATTTCGGCGGCCTGCTGGCGCGCGCCGACGGCACACTTGACCCGCGCGAAGATGAAATTTTGAAGAAGCTGCGCGCCGACCAGCTGAATAGCCTCGACCTTGACCGTATCCGCGCCGATACAAAGGTTGCCGTGCAGGATGAAATGTTCCGCCATGACCTTAAAATGAGCGAGCTGCGCCCGCAAGGCGGCCTGATGGCCATTCTTGATTCACTGCTGCTGCGCCTTGGCATCGACATTCTCGAAAACTGATTCATAAAGGCTTTTCCGCATGGTCAACCCTGTCAACAAACTCGCCATTTCCGACAGCCAGATCGCCATGTGGCGGGCCGTAATTGCCATTGCCCATGCAGACGGGCAGGTGCAGCCGGAAGAGCGCGAATACCTTGATAAAACAATCAAGAAGCTGGATACCGTCTATAACCTGTCAGATGCGCAGCGCCGCCTGCTGGCAGATGACATGGTCAACCCGCAAAAAGTTTCCGCCCTGCTGCCCGCCATTACGGAGCCGCAGTACCGCAGCATGCTCATCCACTTCGGCGAAATTCTTGCCTGGGCGGATAACGAGATCAGCGTTGATGAAGAAGCGATTTTGAAGAAGCTGCACGACGGCCAGATTGGCGGGCTTGACCTTGACCGCCTGCGCGCCGAAGTGCAGAAGGACGCGGCATCGCAAAACAAGGAACACGCGGACGAAATAAAAAAAATCCGCAGCGACAAGCGCACGCCCATTTTCAACGGTCTCGACCGTTTGCTGCGCATGCTGAAGATCGATATTCTCGAGTAATACCTGCCCCTGCCATTCCGAGCGCAGCGCCCCCTTGCTTCATCGCAAGGGAAATCGTCCGCGTTATTGTTCAGGATGGCGATGAGCGCCTAGTACAGCCCGCCCAGCCCCGTATTGACGCTTTCACCCACGTTCGTCACGTCGGTCACGGTCGAAACACCCTGGCCCGTGAACATCGTCGGTTCATCGGTTGGTTCGGTGCCTTCGACGAAGGCTTCAAGAATGCTCTTGGAATCGCCGGGGTTGGAGCGGGTGCCGGTATCGGGGTTGATCTGCACAAGGCGGATGCCGGGCGGCACGCGGAACGGCACCGGCGGCGTGCCCTTCAGCGCGTTCTGCATGAATTCCTTCACGATCGGCACGGCAATGCGCCCGCCGGTTTCCCTGCCGCCCATGGGTTTCGGATCATCAAAGCCGACGTATGCGCCGACAATAATGTCAGGCGTGAAGCCGATGAACCAGGCGTCCTTGGAATCGTTGGTGGTGCCGGTCTTGCCCGCAACAGGGCGGCCAATGTCTTTAATGCCGGTGCCGGTGCCACGCTGCACGACGCCTTCCAGCATCGACACAATCTGGTACATGAAGCGGGGATCTGCAATCTGCTCGCGCGTGTCGGGCAGTTCGGGCGTTTCCTGCGTGTTCCACGGCGCCAGCGGGCCGCAGACATCGCAGGCGCGCTTGTCATGCACAAAAATGGTTTTGCCGTGGCGGTCCTGAATACGGTCGATCAGCGTCGGGGTAATTTTTTTACCGCCGTTGACGAAGGTGCTATAGGCCGTGACCATGCGCAGCAACGTGGTTTCGCCGGCGCCAATCGCCATGGAGAGCATGGGCGGCAGGTTATCAATCACGCCGAACTTGTTGCTGATGTCCACAACCTTGTCCATGCCGACATAGTTTGCAAGACGGATGGTCATGAGGTTGCGGGATTTTTCCAGGCCCTGACGCATCGTCATGGGGCCGCTGCCGGTTTCTTCGTGGTAGTTCTTCGGCTTCCACGCGCTCTGGCCCGGAATGTTCAGCACGAACGGCGCATCAAGAATAAGCGTTGCCGGCGTAAAGCCCGCTTCAAGACCCGCTAAATACACGAACGGCTTGAAGGATGAACCCGGCTGGCGCAAGGCCTGGCTGGCGCGGTTAAACTGGCTCATTTCATACGAAAAGCCGCCCGCCATGGCAAAAATACGGCCCGTGTGCGGGTCCATGGCGATCATGCCACCTTCAACGGCGGGGATTTGGCGCAGCCAGTACACTTCGCGGTCTTTGTCTTTTTCGGCGGCGTCTTCCATCATCCAGACATCGCCGGTTTTAAGCAGGTCGCTGACCTTGGCGGGCGTGTCCTTGCCCTTGCGGTGCGCCCACTTCATCTTGTTGTAGGTGATAACACCGGTCTTGCCGTTATGCAGGCCGACGGTCGCTTCCTTGTCGCCGGCGGCAAGAATGACGCCAAGGTCAAAATCACCAAGACCGCGCGGCGGTTTTACCTTGAGCAGCGCCGAATGCCAGTCTTTGGTGTCAATGTGCGCAACTGCGTCGCTGTGCAGGCCATAGCGCATGTCATAGGCGACGAGGCCGTGGCGCAGCGCGGCTTCCGCAAACTTCTGGTATTCGGGGATCATGGTGGCGTGGGCAATAAGGCCGCCTTCATACAAACCCTTGTCGCCGTAGAGTTCCTGCAGCTTGCGGCGCACTTCTTCGGCGAAGTAAGGGTAGTTCACGACCTGGTCGGCATCGCGGCTGATGGTGGTGATGGGTTTTGCTTTTGCAATATCCGCTTCGGACTTGGTGATGTAGCCGTTTTCCTGCATTTCGCGCAGCACATAATTGCGGCGGTCGAGCGCTTCGTTGTAATGGCGGTCGGGGCTGTAGTCGCTGGGCGCCTTCGGCAGGCCGCCGAGGAATGCGGCTTCCTCGATGGTAAGCTCGTCGAGCGGCTTGTTGAAATATTCAAGCGACGCGGCGGCAACGCCGTAGGAGCGCTGGCCGAGGTAAATTTCGTTGAGGTACAGCTCGAGAATTTTATCCTTCGTCATCGCCTGTTCGATGCGGAAGGACAAAATGGCTTCCTTGATTTTACGGCCGATCTTGGCAATGGTGTCGCCGCGCTCAGCTTCCACTTCATCCTTCAGCAGGAAGTTTTTCGCGACCTGCTGGGTGATCGTGGATGCGCCCTTCAGGCGCTTGTCGCTGCCGGCATGGCTGATGTTTTTCACCAGCGCGCGCGCAACGCCGGTGGGGTCAATGCCGGGGTGCTTGTAAAAGTTTTTATCTTCAGCCGAAATAAAGGCGTTCTTGACGAGCGCGGGCACGGATTCAATCGGCACGAAGACGCGCTTTTCGGTTGCGAATTCCGCCAGCAGGCGGCCGTCGCTGGCATACGTGCGGGTGACAATGGGCGGGTCGTAATTGGCAAGCGTATGGTAATCGGGCAGGTTATGGCCAAAATAGAACAGCACCGTCACCAGCGCCGCAATACCGCCCGCAAGGCCGATCATGCCAAGCGTGAACATAAGCCACACGAACTTGACGAACAGGTCGCCAAGGCCGCGCTCGCGCCGCGGGCCCTTGGGGGCTTTCGGCGGCTTCGGGGGTTGGGGTGGCTTGGGCGCGTCGTTTTTTTTCGGCGCAGGCTGGTTCGCTTGCGCTTTTTTTGCGGCAGCCTTGCGCTGCGCTTCCGTCAGGCTGGGGTTATGGTCGGGGTTGGCAATCAGGTCGGCCATCGGGTTAAAGCTCCATGCGGATCGGGCCGGTGGCCGAGCCCTTGATGAACTGGTCGACATATTCATTGCCGGTATGGTCGATGTCTTTGGCGCTGCCGTGCCAGATGATCTGGCCTTTGTAAATCATCGCAATCTCGTCGGCGATCTTGCGGGCGGAGGCCATGTCGTGCGTGATCGACAAGGCGGTTGCGCCAAGGCTTTTGGTGGTTTCGATGATAAGGTCGTTGATCACGTCCGCCATGATGGGGTCGAGGCCCGTGGTCGGTTCATCAAAGAAAATGATTTCGGGGTTGGAGGCAACGGCGCGCGCAAGGCCGACGCGTTTTTGCATGCCTCCGGAAAGTTCTGCCGGCAGCAGGTCAGCGACCCGCGACGGCAGGCCGACAGCGCGGAGTTTTTCAATCGCAATGCCGCGCGCTTCATCCCGAGACATGCCTTTGCCCTGAATAAGGCCGAAGGCGACGTTTTCCCACACGGGCAGGCTGTCAAACAGCGCCGCGCCCTGAAACAGCATGCCGAATTTCTTCATATATGCGTCACGCGCGGCACCGCGCAGGCTTGCCGTTTCCTGCCCGTCAACCTTGATGGAGCCTTTATCGGCGTGGATGATGCCGAGGACGCATTTAATCATCACCGACTTGCCGGTGCCGGAGCCGCCGATAACGACCAGCGACTTGCCCTTTTCAATCGAGATGTCGACGCCGCGCAGCACATGGTTGCCGCCGAATGATTTGTAAACACCCTGCAGCTCAAGCTTTTTGGAGGCGGGTGATGTTTTAAGAGCAGCTTCGGCCATGGTTATTTACCCGCAAAGAAGAACTGGGTGAGGAAGTAGTTGGTGATAAGGATAAGGATGGAGGCCGAGACCACCGCGTTGGTGGTGGCAGAACCCACGCCCTGCGCCCCGCGCTTGGAATTATAACCGTGGTAGCAGCCCATGAGCGTGACGATAAAGCCGAAGGCGGAAGCCTTCCAGAGGCCCGATGCCACGTCTTCAAACGTAAGGTATTCCCACGTTTTCAGCAGGTAATTTTCCGGCGCGAAATTCAGTTTGTACACGCCCACAAGGTAGCCGCCGAAAACGCCGATGATGTCGGCCAGCAGCACCAGCACGGGCAGCATGAGCGTACCGGCAATCAGGCGCGGCGCAACAAGGTATTTGAAGGGGTTTGTGGAAAGCGTGGTCAGCGCGTCAATCTGTTCCGTCACGCGCATGGTGCCGGTTTCAGCGGCGATAGAAGCGCCAATGCGGCCCGCAACCATAAGGCCAGCCAGCACGGGCGCCAGTTCGCGCGTGACCGACAGGACGACGACGGTGGCAACAGCCCCTTCGGCGGAGAAGCGGGAGAAACCGGTATAGCTTTGCAGCGCCAGCACCATGCCGGTGAAAAGCGCCGTCATGCCCACGACGGGCAGCGAATAATAACCGATGTCCACCAGCTGGCGGCCCAGCAGGCGCGGGTAGAACGGCGGCGTGAAGCAGTGGTACACGCCAAGAGCGGTGAATTGCGCAAGGCGGCCAACCGCGCCAAAGAAGCCCATGACGGCAGCGCCCAGCGCCTGCAGAATATCCAGCGGTGAAAACGCTTTTTTCACGGCGCGATCATCATCGGGTTTTTCGGTCGGTGCCTTTTCGGCGCTTGTCGGGCTCATCGTCATCGCTTTGTTCCTGAGGGCTTTGTTCCTGCGCGGGTCATCAAGTACCGGGTTATATAGGGAGTTATATATTATAATCCCGTATAAATTCGCTTATATCTTTTACCAAGGCTGGTCAGGATTTCATACCCAATCGTGCCAGCCTGCGCTGCCACTTCATCCACCGTTTGGTGGGGGCCGATGATTTCGGCGTAATCGCCCGTTTTGGCGGGCTGGCTTAAGTGCCCCGTCGCAATCACCACTGAATCCATCGACACGCGGCCCACCACGGGGCAGGCCTGGCCGCCCACAAAAACCTTGCCGCGGCCGGTGGCGCTGCGCAGGTAACCATCGGCATATCCAATTGAAATTGTTGCTAAATTATCACCCGCTGCCGCCGCATAACCCGCGCCGTAGCCAACGGTGGAGGCCGCCCCCACCACGCGGGTCTGGACGATTTTGGCTTTCAGCGTAACGGTGCCGTGCATGGGGTTGGCAGCGCCTTCATAGGGCTGAATTCCATAAAGCGCGCAGCCGGGACGCGCGAGGTCAAAATGGTAATCCGCCCCCAAAAATATCCCCGCCGAATTGGCGAAGCTATAGCGGAAGGCCTGGCCGACCGCCGCTGTCAACTGGCGGAAGGCGGCAAGCTGCTGCAGGTTCATGGCGTGGCCGGGTTCATCGGCGCAGGCAAGGTGGCTCATGACATAGCGTACATCCAGCCCCTGCAGCAACGCCGTGCGTTTTTCCGCCAGCTGCGTCACATCAAGCGCCGTAAGCCCTAAACGGTTCATGCCGGTATCAATGTGGATAATACAAGGCAAACGCTTGCCCGCCGCTGCGGCAGCTGCCGCCCACAGCTCAATATCCCCCAGGCTGTTGAGGACGGGGATAAAACCTTTTTGCTGCCAGTCCGCGGCCGCCATGCCATGCGGGCCGTTCAGGACGTAAATCACCGCGCTATCAGGCGCACCCGCAGGCGGCAGTGCTGCGGCAACCGCTTCCGCTTCGCTCGCGTGCGCGGTGAAGAAATGCCGGCATTCCTGCGCATACAGCGCGGCGGCGACTTCGGCGGCACCAAGGCCATAGGCATCCGCCTTCACGACCGCGGCGCAATCGGCCCCGATTTTGAGTTTTTTGCGGAGATATAAATAATTGCGGGCGACGCGGTCGAGATGCACCTCGAGCGTCGAGAGCGCAAGCGCGGCATCATTCATGGTTTTCGACGGTGTAATTCGCAAGGTTGCTGAAGCGCGTGAACTCGCCCTCGAATTGCATTTTCACCGTGCCGATCGGGCCGTGACGCTGCTTGGCGATGATGCATTCGGCGACGTTATGGCAGGCTTCAAGGCGCTGCACCCAGTTCGCGTGGTCTTCGTTGAATTTTTCTTCGGACTGGTTGGCGCCGCGGCCGGGCTGCTCGCGCTCGAGGTAATATTCCTCGCGGTAGACGAACATGACAACGTCCGCGTCCTGCTCGATCGAGCCCGATTCACGAAGGTCGGACAGCTGCGGACGCTTGTTGTCGCGCGCTTCAACCGCGCGGGACAGCTGGGACAGCGCCAACACGGGAATTTGCAGTTCCTTGGCGATCTGCTTCAGGCCGCGCGTAATCTCGGAAATTTCCTGCACGCGGTTGGCTTCCCCGCCGCGGCCGGAGCCGGAGACGAGCTGCAAATAGTCAATCACCAGCAGGCCAAGGTTATGCTGGCGCTTCAGGCGGCGCGCGCGGGTGCGAAGCGCCGAAATGGTCAAGCCCGCCGTATCATCGATGAACAGCGGCATTTGCGAAATGGTCTGGCTTTCGGACACGAACTTGTGGAAATCCGTATCGCTCACTTCGCCGCGGCGGATGCGGTCGGACGAAATGGAAACACAGTCGGCCAGAATACGGGCGGCCAGCTGTTCTGCCGACATCTCGAGGGAGAAGAAGCCGACAACCGCGCCTTCCTTGCCGCCGGATTCATAGTGCGCACGCGCGGCGCGGAAGGCCATGTTGGTGGCCAGCGCCGTTTTACCCATGGACGGACGACCCGCGAGAATGAGCAGGTCTGAATTTTGAAAGCCGCCAAGCTTGCGGTCGATATCGACAAGGCCGGTGGTGACGCCGGTAATCGCGCCTTCACGCTGGTAGGCCTGCTGCGCAAAAGTAATGGTATTGGTGAGCGAACGGCCGATATGCACGAAGCCGCCTTTATAATCGCCCGCCGTGGCAAGGCCGAACAGCCGCTGTTCGACAACTTCAATCTGCTGCTGCGCGGTTTCCTCCACCTTCAGGTCATAGGCTGAATTGACGGTGTCTTCGCCCAGCGTCACAAGCGCGCGGCGCAGATGCAGTTCATAAACCGTGCGCCCGTAATCCTCGACGTTGATGACGGAAATCACGTGCCCTGCAAGATCCGCCAGATATTGCGAGCCGCCGACCTGGCTTAAGTCCTGGTCTTTTTCAAAGAAGCTTTTCAGCGTGATGGGGCTGGCATCCTGCCCGCGCTCGATAAACGTCGACAGCGCGTGGTAGATGCGGCCATGCACGGGGCTGTAAAAATGCTCCGCCTTCAAAAATTCCGAAACTTTCTCGATGGACTTGTTATTGACCAGCAGCGCGCCGAGCAATGCCTGCTCGACCTCCGCGTTGTTCGGCATGACGCGGTATTCGGCATCGCCATTGGCGTGCGCGTTGGCAAGATCGGAGAGTTTTACGGCATCGGCTGTCATGGCTTTAAACTAGCAGAACAAGCGGCGAATTTCGATTGATTCCGGCCTGTACTTTCTGAATAGCAGGTCAACAGCTCTATAAATTTTCAAGAAAACAGCGCCGACTTATCCATAACGCGAGGTTTTTAGTTTTTGCGCGTCACGGCTAGCTGCCCGCGTCGCCGTGAAGGCAAGGCCGCCCGCAATCAGCAAGGCAAGAGGAACGGCACTGTAGGCGTAGATCTTCGCGTTGCTTTCCCATTCGCTGCGCATGCAGGTCTTGATGGCGGTAGCATTATAGGTATTGGCAAGTTTCATGTCGTCGCGGCAGCCGTTCAAATATTTGATCTCGTTTTCGCGCACATCAGTAGAATAGGACGGCGGCAGGTGCGGGCGCAGGTCATCCGGCTGTTTCGAGGGGTCGGTAATAAGCCCGTCGAGAATGACCTGATGCTCGGCCGTGAACAATTTCGGCTTTTCTTCCACGGTGCCGCCTTTGCTGTCCAGCATGCTGTGGCTGCTTTTGAGGATGTAATTGGGGCTCATCGGATTCAGCGGGCTGGCAAGGCTTTGTGGTGCGGCCAAGGCAGGGCCGGCAAGAGCGCTCGAGGCGGCGAAAATAACGGCAAGCTTGCGTAGGGTGCTGTTCACGATGGTCTTTCAGGTTGTTACGGCTGCTATCATCTTAATAAAAAGATCTATATTCTGTCAAATAAAGCAGATAACACGTTGATTTACATTGGTATATTTTTCAAAGGCCATTGCCATTTTTTACCAGGAAAGCGCAAGGCTACGGCTTTGACGACCGCCGCCGGCAGGATTCAGAAAACGCGTTTTTTTAAGCGACCCTCGAATACCTCCGTTCAATGAGGGTAAAGGCCGCCGGAAAAGAAAAACCGCCCGGCCTTGACGGCGCGGGCGGCTTTTATTTGTCTTGTCGGAAGCGTCGCGGTTAAGCGGCAGCTTCTTCAGCGGGAGCCGCTTCAGCTTCGGCAGCGGCTTTTGCAGCAGCTTCCTGGGCTTCAAGCGCCGCAACGGCTTTCGCTGCGCGGGCTGCTTTTTCCTCGGCCATGATTTCGTCATCGCGTTTCATGATGAGGGCTTCGCCGCGCTCTTCCTGGATTTTCGCCTCTTCCGCAGAGCGGGCGATGTTGATGGTCACTTCGACCACAACTTCCGGGTGGAGCGTGACTTTAACGGGGTAGAGGCCGAGCAGCTTGTAGGCGCGGTCCATGCGGACCTGGCTGCGGTCGACCTTGAAGCCTTTTTCGATCACGGCGTCCGCGATGTCGCGGGCCGAGACGGAACCGTAAAGCTGGCCGGCTTCGGAAGCCTGGCGGATGATGGCGGTCTTGATGCCGTCCATCTTCTTGCCGACTTTTTCAGCCTCTTCTTTACGCTTCAGGTTGTCCGCCACCAGGGTTTTCTTCTGCGTTTCAAAGAAAGCCACGTTGTCTTTCGTGGCGCGCAGCGCTTTCTGGTTGGGGAGGAGGAAGTTGCGGGCGTAGCCGGGCTTCACGGTGACAACGTCACCCATCTGGCCGAGGCTTTCGACGCGTTCGAGCAAAATAACTTGCATGTTGGTTTAACTCCTTAGTTCGCGACGTAGGGCATCAGCGCGAGGAAACGGGCGCGCTTGATTTCGCGGGCCAGTTTGCGTTGCGCTTTTTGCGATACGGCGGTGATGCGGGACGGGACGATCTTGCCGCGCTCGGAAATGTAGCGGCCGAGCATCTTGGGATCTTTGTAGTCGATCGCGGGGGCGTTCTTGCCCGAGAAGGGGCAGGTCTTGCGACGCTTGAAGAACGGGCGACGTCCGCCGCCGGCACCGCCGGTGGGACGGCCTTCGCCGCTGGGTTTACGATCGCCAAACGATTTTTTTTCGCCGAAAGCCATTATTCAGCTCCTTCTACTGCAGCCGGGGCAGCATCTGCGCCGCGGTCATTGTTGTATTCGCGTTTCGGGCGATAGCCACGGTCGCCGCCGCGGTCGCCGCGGAAGCCGCCGCGCTCTTCACGGCCGCCAAAGCCGCCTTCTTCGCGGTCATCGTCGGAATGCTTGAGGACCGCAGAGGGGCCTTCCGGCAGTTTTTCGATGCGAACGGTCATGTGGCGCAGAACGTCTTCGTTCAGCTTCATGTTGCGTTCCATTTCGATGATCGAGGAGGCAGGGCCTTCGATGTGCAGCAGCGTGTAGTGGCCTTTGCGGTTTTTCTTGATTTTGTAAGCGAGGTTACGGAGACCCCAGCTTTCGGTTTTCTTCACTTCGCCGCCATTGTCGTTGACAATTTTGCCGAAGGCTTTGGCGAGATCTTCCGCAGCTTTCGCGGAAATATCCTGCCGTGCGATAAACACGGTTTCGTAGAGAGGCATTTGACATCCCTTGGTTGATAGGTGGCTTGCCGCTGTGCGCTTCAAACCTTTTGAAGCATCAGCCGCACAAACCGGAGCCGCGCCCTAAAACAAGACGCGGCGGGTTTACGTAGCGGTGGTTATAGAAGGATTCCCGTGGCTTGTACAAGGAATTTCAGAGCTGCAGGGCCGGAAAGTTAGGGAAAAGGTGGCTTCCTGCCCGAAAAATGGGGTACAAGTAACTTTATTGTTGTTTTGGTTGCCATAATGTTATATTGTTACTGTCAATTCAGCATGCACCGGCGATTCCGGGCACGACAGGAAGGGGGATGGAAAATGTCATTTTTCGCAACACGCAAGGCCGGCGGCCCCTATGTCGATTTCGGCAACAGCTTTTATGTAGACGATAACGAGGAATACCACCGCGAAGGCGATTTGCCCGCGATGTTGACGGCCGACGGCGACAAGGGCTGGTACATCCACGGCAAGCTGCACCGCATCGGCGCCCCCGCCGTAGAGCATAAAGACGGCGGCTGGGAATATTTTGAGAACGGCGAATGCCACCGCGACGGCGCCCCCGCCGTCCACCGCGCCGACGGCACCGAAGACTATTATATACGCGGGCACAAGCTGGATGATGCCGAGGTAAAGCAGATGTTCAATGACATCGCGAGGCGCGAAGGCAAACTCACCGGCGCCGAAGTCGTGGCTGAACTGTGCCAAGGCCTCCACAACGCCGTAAAGCCCCTGAAGGCCGTGCGGTTCGGGAAGTAAGCTGTTTCTAGCCGATTTCCCCGATAATCCCCGCCAGCGTGCGTAAATCAGCCTGGTCTAAGTCAAGAATGGTTTCATCGAGGCGACCATACTGTGCGTCAGCCAATATCACCATATGCTTCAGCAGCGCAAACTCTGCTGCGGTAAATGCAATGGTTACACTTTCCTCGTCGTGCGCACGCAACTTCATGATTGATTGCCATTTCTAACGTTATTACGCAGCTTCTTTGCCGGTGCCGGTCCGCGCTCCATATCGGGATTCAGCTCAAAAACGCCACCGCGGCGCGGCGGTGGCGGTTTACCCGTTATGCCCTCATACTCAGCTTCGATTCTTTTGAAATTAGTGCAGAGGCGCGGCTTGGGGCCCGCAGGGTCTTCCTGGCTATCAATATAAGGCCTGTAACACGTTCCAATTTTGCCATCTTCCGGCGTAAGAATGACAAGTGTATTAGAAAAATCATTGTAATAGACTTGGCGCATCTTCCCGGGAAAATCCAGCACGCGTGTATTTCTATCAAATAACGTGCGCCGAATTTCATCTTCAAAATCTGCTATCGTTTGGAGCAATTTGGGCGGGCCCAAGGTTGCATCAAAAAACTCGCCTGCTTCCAATACATGCTTCTGATAGCACTTTTCGGCAATGTCGCAGATAAGGTTTTCAATGTCGCCGCGTGTTAGCTTCTTCATACCTTTTCAGCACCATCGGCGGCTGCACGGGCGCGCCTATCGGCTAAAACGATGTCAAAAAGGTCATACAAGCCATCATTAATGTTCACTATATCTTTTCTGCTAACATCTGGCGCCTTCAGAATTGGATATTCCTGCATCAGATTGCCGGATATTTTGCGCAATTGCATGAATTGCTCCTGCGTCATGCGCACGGTAACGGTCTGTTCGTTCTTTTCAATAACGTCCATATCCGGCCCCTTGTAAAAACCTGAACAGTCTAGATGCTTAATTAATATCATAATTCTACAAGGTAGTGGCTTTCCATTTTCTTAATGGCTTCATATCTCTATGATAATGCAATAGATCCAAGCGCGGGTGTTATGTCAACATGGCCGCGCTTGCCCCGCCGCCGCTTCCTTGTTAAGTAAAGGCCGTTATATATCGGCATCACGTTACAAGGATCGGATCATCACCATGAAAGCATTTGTATTCCCGGGTCAGGGCAGCCAGTCGGTCGGCATGGGCAAGGAGCTGGCGGAAGCTTTCCCCGTCGCGAAACAGGTCTTTCAGGAAGTGGATGACGCGCTGTCGCAAAACCTGTCGAAGATGATGTTCGAAGGGCCGGATACGGAGCTAAACCTGACCGAAAATACCCAGCCCGCGCTGATGGCCGTTTCGGTTGCCGTCGCCCGCATTCTGCAGCAGGCCAATGGCGGGCTTTTGACCCCTTCCGTCTGCAAGTTCGTGGCGGGCCATTCGCTGGGCGAATATTCCGCCCTCACCGCTGCCGGTTCCTTCAACCTTGCGGATGCTGCGCGCCTGCTGAAAACGCGCGGTCAGGCGATGCAGAAAGCCGTGCCGGTCGGCATTGGCGCGATGGCGGCTATTCTGGGCCTTGAAATGCCGGATGTGCAGGCAATTGTGAAAGAAGCGTCGGGTGCCGACATCGTCGCAGCCGCGAATGATAACTCGTTCGGCCAGATCGTGATTTCAGGCCACAAGGCCGCCGTCGACAAGGCGATTGCCCTTGCAACCGCGAAGGGCGCAAAGCGCGCCATTCTGCTGCCCGTTTCCGCCCCCTTCCACTGCGCGCTGATGCAGCCTGCGGCGGATGTGATGGCAACGGCGCTGGGCGACGTGCAGATTAACGCGCCGTCTGTTGCGCTGGTGGCCAACGTAATTGCCGAAGAAGTGACCGACCCCGCGCGCATCCGCCAGCTTCTGGTGGAGCAGGTGACGGGCATGGTGCGCTGGCGCGAATCTGTGCTGTACATGAAAAAACAGGGCGTGACCGAGCTGATCGAGCTTGGCGCGGGCAAGGTTTTGAACGGCCTGACGAAGCGCATTGATGCTGACCTGACCGGCCGCAGCGTCGGCACGGCAAAAGACATTGAAGAATTCGCGGCCACGCTTTAAGCACCGCCTTTTAAAGACAACGATCAACAGATAAGGATAAAAACCATGTTTAATCTTTCCGGTAAAAAGGCACTCGTCACGGGCGCATCGGGCGGCATTGGCGGCGCGATTGCCAAGGCGCTGCACGCGCAGGGCGCTGACGTCGGCCTGTCGGGCCGCAACGTGGAAGCGCTTGAAAAGCTGGCGGCCGAAATCGGTTCCCGTGTTTTTGTGCTGCCGGGTGATCTGAATTCCAGCGAAGCCGCCGACGCGCTGATTAAGGCCGCCGAAGAAAAAATGGGCCAGGTGGATATTCTCGTCAACAACGCGGGCCTCACCAAGGACGGCCTGTTCATGCGCATGAAGGACGAAGACTGGCAGGTGGTGCAGGACGTAAACCTGACCGCCCCCTTCCGCCTGACGCGCGCCGCCATTCGCGGCATGATGAAGCGCCGCTGGGGCCGCGTCATCAACATCACCTCTGTCGTCGGCGTGACCGGCAACCCGGGGCAGGCGAACTATTGCGCCTCCAAGGCCGGCATGATCGGCATGACCAAGTCAATGGCGGCGGAAGTCGCCAACCGCGGCATTACGCTGAACTGCGTCGCCCCCGGCTTTATCGCGACCGCCATGACGGACGCGCTGAATGACGACCAGAAAGCCAAAATCAACGCGACCATTCCGGCGGGTGCGATGGGCAGCCCGGAAGACATCGCCGCCGCCTGCGTTTACCTTGCCGCCGACGAAGGCAAGTACATGACCGGCCAGACCCTGCACATCAACGGCGGCATGGCGATGATTTGATCGCTGCATACAGCGCGGACAATAAAATAAAGAGGGGCGCATCAATCGCCCCTCTTTTTATTTGCAGCTTTTATTGTGTGGCCGCGCGTGCCGCTAGTTCAGATACTTCCGCACCTTGTCCGGTGACGGGCCCATGATTTCGACGGCTTCGAAAAGTTCGCCTTCGGAAATGCCCAGTTCCTCGGTCCAGTACTGGATGGCATAAGCCTCGGAAAGGGAGATGGTCTTTGAGACACTGTTTTCGGGGGAATACCCTTGAATATATGTATTGTCGGTCATGAGATGCTCGTATCGTTGTTTTACCGGTGGCAGTTTGGCTGCCTTGATTAACAAACCAATTCCCCTAATGCCAGGTTCCACTACTGCTTAATGCCTTGGAATCTATCTGTTATTTCTGGAAACCGTTGGTACCGCCCAATTTGTCACCTGCTCCCGGCTGTTTATTTCTTGACATAAATGTAATTGATACTTTATGACAACCATACATTGCCTGTTTGCAAACCCGCAAACTGTGTGATAATTACACCCACACTGAAAATGTTGCGCTGTAAACACGCGACCAAATATAACCTAAAAAACGAACGAGGAAATGCAATGAGCAACATCAGCGAACGCGTCAAGAAGATCGTGGTAGAGCACCTCGGCGTAGACGCCGCAAAAGTCACCGATAACGCCAGCTTCATCGACGACCTCGGCGCAGACAGCCTCGACACCGTCGAGCTGGTCATGGCGTTCGAAGAAGAATTCGGCATCGAAATTCCCGATGACGCGGCTGAAAAAATCCAGACCGTGAAAGACGCTATCTCGTTCATCCAGCAGAACGCGAAAGCCGCCTAATATCGACGGCGACTGATCGATTAAAATGGCCCCGTTCTTTTTTTAAAGGACCGGGGCCATTTTCTTTATCATCACGCATTTACACTCTATACTTCCCTGCTACAACGTTTCTTCCCTTGGAGAATATCATGCGCCGCGTCGTCATTACCGGTATGGGTATCGTCAGCCCCCTTGGTCTCGGTCTCGAGCATAACTGGCAGGCCATCACCGCCGGCAAGTCGGGCATTCGCACCATTGCGGGCTTTGATGCGTCCGACCTTCCCTCCCGCGTTGCGGGTGAAGTGCTGCGCGTGACGGAAACCGACAAATCGGCCCATCTCCTCGACCTCAACAAATACATCGAGCATAAAGAGCAGAAGAAGATGGATGAATTCATCCATCTTGGTTACGTCGCCGCGGTGGATGCCGTGGAAGACAGCGGCTGGAAGCCCGAAGACTATGAAGGCCAGTGCCGTACCGGCGTGCTGATCGGCTCCGGCATCGGCGGCCTGAAAAATATTCAAGACACCTCCATCATGATGGATGAAAAAGGCCCGCGCCGCATTTCGCCGTTCTTCATCCCCTCCTCGCTCATCAACCTTATTTCAGGCCAGGTTTCCATCCGCTACGGCTTCAAGGGTCCGAACCATGCGGTTGTCACCGCCTGCGCCACCGGCAGCCACGCGATTGGCGACGCCGCGCGCCTGATTGCCTTTGACGATGCCGACGTAATGGTTGCAGGCGGCGCTGAAGCCGCCATTTGCCGCGTTGGCGTGGGCGGCTTTGCCGCCTGCCGCGCCCTGTCCACCGGTTTCAACGACACGCCCGAGCGCGCCTCCCGCCCGTTTGACAAAGGCCGCGACGGCTTCGTCATTGGCGAAGGCGCGGGCGTTGTGGTGCTGGAAGAATATGAACACGCCAAAAAGCGCGGCGCGAAAATTTACGCCGAAGTCATCGGCTATGGCCTCTCGGGCGATGCGTACCACGTGACGTCGCCTTCCGAAGACGGCGACGGCGGATTCCGCGCCATGAAGGCCGCCATGAAGCGCGCGCAGCTGAACCCCGAAGACGTTGATTACATCAACGCGCACGGCACCTCGACCCCGCTGGGCGACGATATTGAACTTGGCGCCATCAAGCGCATGTTCGGCGATGCCCTGAAGACCGCCAGCATTTCGTCCACCAAATCCGCCATCGGCCATCTTTTGGGCGCGGCGGGCGCGGTGGAAGCGATTTACAGCGCCAAGGCGATTGAAACCGGCATCGTGCCCCCGACCTTGAACCTTGAAGACCCGTCCGATGTTGCGGCGGGGCTTGACCTTGTCCCCAAAGCGGCAAAGCAGCGCAAAGTGAACGTGGCGGTATCAAACTCGTTCGGCTTTGGCGGCACCAACGCCTGCCTCGTCCTCCGGAAGGTTTAAATTGGCCAACATTTTTAAATCGGTTATCGCGTTGCTGTTTTTTACCGGCGCGGTTGCCGGGTTATGCGTATGGCTTTACGTGCAGGCCGTGCTGCCCAAAGCCGGGCCAATGGCGCAGGACACGCTGTTTTACATTCCGCCCAGCTCATCGGTGCAAAAAATTGCCGAGCAGTTGCAAGCCGGCGGCGCGATTAACGAAGAATGGGTTTTCCGTTATGGCGCATGGGCGGCCAGAACCGCCGGAGCCTTGAAGGCCGGTGAATACCAGGTAAAGGCGCATGCCAGCCCCGCCAGCATCATCGCCCTGCTGCAGTCGGGCAAGGTGTACCAGCACCAGCTGACCATTCCGGAAGGCCTGACATCGTTCGAGATCATCGGGCTTGTCAACAACGCCCCCGCCATGAACGGCGGCATTGAAACCATTCCCGCCGAAGGCACGCTGCTGCCCGAAACCTATAACTATACCTATGGTGAAAGCCGCACCAAGCTGGTGGACCGCATGGCGCGGAACATGCAAACCGTGCTGGCGCAATTGTGGAAGACGCATGCCGACGGCATTTTGCTGAAAACCCCGCAGGAAGCCGTGACCCTTGCCTCCATCGTTGAAAAAGAAACCGGCCTGGCGGCGGAACGCCCGCGCATTGCCGGCGTCTTCATGAACCGCCTGCACACCGGCATGCCGCTGCAGTCCGACCCCACGGTGATTTACGCCGTGACCATGGGCAAAATGAAAATGGACCGCAGCCTGACCCGCGCCGACCTTGAGCTGTCATCCCCCTACAACACCTATCAGGTCAATACCCTGCCGCCGGGCCCCATTGCCAACCCCGGCAAAGCCTCGCTGGAAGCGGTGATGCATCCGGAAGCGAACGGCTTTTTCTTTTTCGTCGCGGACGGCAGCGGCGGCCATGCCTTTGCCCGCACGAATGATGAACATGTCGCCAACGTGGCGAAATGGCGCCAATTGCAGCATAAAGCGCAATCTTCCGGCCATTAAAGCCCGCTAAGCCTGATTGATTCCAGACGCTTATGCCCTTTACGGTTCCGTTAAGCCTTTTCTGCTAGCATGGTTTTATGACCCTGAAAAACATCCCGGATATGCAGCAGATTGACCCGAAGCTGATGCGCGGCGACAGCCCGTTCCGGAATCACCTGCTTATCGCCATGCCCGGCATGGACGAGGGATTCTTTTCCCGCAGCGTCGTTTACATTTGCGCGCACAGCGATGCGGGCGCCATGGGCATCGTCATCAACCAGAAACTGCCGGATATAGAATTCCACGACCTGCTGAAGCAGCTGGGCCTGCCGCAGTCGCACCAGCTTATGCAGCCTGTCATTCACTTTGGCGGGCCCGTTGAAGCAGGGCGCGGCTTTGTGCTGCATACCGCCGACTTTTTGCGCGGGGATACCGTGCGCATCAACGATTCCATGTGCCTGACCGGCACGACCGATATTCTGCGCGCCATTTCCGAAGGGCGCGGCCCCCAGCGCAGTATTTTCGCGCTGGGCTATTCCGGCTGGGGCCCCGGGCAGCTGGAAGCCGAAATGCAGGCCAATTCATGGCTGACAGTGCCGGCAGACGACGAACTGGTTTTTGATACCGCCCTTGGCCGCAAATGGGACATGGCGCTGCACCGCCTTGGCATTGCCCCCGCGACGCTGTCGATGGAAGCCGGCCACGCCTGAATGTAAGCGGCGCGCCTGATTCTCGCCTTTAATTCATTTGACATAGCGCGGGCGGGTTTCCTATTCTCCGCCGCATGAGCCTGCTCGTCAAAAAAATTGCCGATACCTTTGCAAAAGTGCGCCGCCGCCCGCTGGACGCGCTTGAGCTAAAGCGCGACCGCACGATTTTTGAAGCCGGCGCATCCTTCGGCAATTGCGATGAAATGCTGCGCATCGCCGATAAATACACCGATGCCATTCACTGGCGCGATTCAAAGCAGGGCACGCTGCTGCATTATGCCGCACAGCACCGCAGGGCCGACCTGGTTGAAACCTATATTGCCCGCGGCGCGGAAATTGAAGCGGTGGATAACGGCGGCTATACGCCCCTTCATTATGCCGCGCAGTGCGCCGGCGATACGCCGACCGCGGGGGTGGACGCGCTGCTGAAGCACAATGCCAACATGGAAGCCCGCAACGCCAAAGGCGAAACGCCGTTGATGTTCGCCGTCCAGCGCAACAAACCGTGGAACGCGCAGGCGCTTATTCTGGCCGGTGCAGACCCTGCTGCCGCGGACAGCGAAGGGCAAAACCCGCTCGGCCTTGCAGCGCAATACCCCGGCGGCGAACTGCACGCCGTCCTGCAAAAAGCCCTCACCGACCGCGCCAAAAGCTTGCAGGAAGCCGCCCGCCAAAAATGGCGCGACAACAGGGAGCAGGAAATCAACGGCATTACCGACGGTGTGACAACCGGCACCAAGCGCGCCCTGCGCGCGATGAAGCCGGTTTCGTTCCGCAAGAATGCTTAGCCTATTGCTTCAGTTTCTTGAGGAACGCCCGCGCGACACCATTGCCGTCATCCGCTTCTTGTTGTACCCACTTTAGGTCTTGTGCATTTTCAAACGGCAATGAATCGCCGTTTATATATGCGGTCGATAGTCTCGATTGCGCCTCGTAGTATCCCTGCGCTGCCGCTTTACGCAGCCAGTCAAGCGCTCGCGGCTTGTCCTTCTTTCCGAAACTGTCGTCAAAATAAATCTGCCCGAGTGTGAATTGTGCTTCGGGGTTTCCTTTGTCTGCGGCTTTGCGCCACCATTCAATCGCGGTATCGTAATTTTTCTCTACGCCGCGACCAGCTGCGTAAGCTATGCCTATGCTGTTGCAAGAAGCTAAATCGCCCTGCGCTGCAGCTTTCTTCCACCACTTCACGGCTTCGGCATCATTTTTTGCAACAGAGCGTCCAATGTAATAGCTGTATCCAAGATTTCTTTCAGCTTCAACATCGCCCTTTATTGCAGCGCTTTGAATTTGAGAGAAGCTAGGCGGCTTGACGGGCTGACGATGATCAAGCCCCCATACAACAAGCATGAACATACCAATGATAAATAAAGTGCTGTAAAAGGCACCCATATTTATTCCTTGGCTTTGTTTATTATTTCAAACACTCTTGGCTTAAGCGCCGGTTCTTAAAGCGCCCAGCGAAATGAATTCATCTGCGATGAGGGAGAACATCTGGTGGTCGCGCCAGGCGCCGTCGATGCGGATGTATTTGCGCGCGAGGCCTTCGGGCACGAAGCCGCAGTTTTGCAGCACCTTCTGGCTGGCGACGTTTTCGGGCAGGGTGCCAGCCTGCACGCGGTGAAGGCGCAGCGACACAAATGCGAACTGGCAGGCCAGCAGCACCGCTTCGGTCATGAAGCCCTGCCGCGTTTCCGCTTCATCCAGCCAGTAGCCGAGCGTGCCCATCTGCCCCGCGCCGCGCACAATGTTGTTCAACGTGACGCCGCCGATAAGGCTGTCGGTATCCTGGCGGAAAATAAAGAAGGTATAGGCAATGTCGTCTTTCCAGTCATCAAGGTAGCAGGGCAGCCGCTGCAAATACCCCTCACGCGTGATGTTGTTCATGGCTGCCGCAGGGCTCCACGGTTTTAAAAAACCGGCGTTGCGGCCGCGCACGGAAACCCATGCTGTGGCATCCGCCTTTTCGGGGGCGCGGATGTAAATGCGCTCCCCCGGCAGGCGGGTCGGCAGGGGCGGTTGTTCGGACTTGAAAAGACTGAGAACCATGACGGCTCCTTTTTGAATATCCGTTTCATACCGGACGTTTTTCCCGCACGGGAGATCGCTCAAAACTGGTTGCCTAAAAATAACTGTTTTTAGAGAATATATGTGCCTATATTGAGGTTCAAGAGGACTTTATGACCATGCAAAAAGCAAACCTTTCATCCATAATTCTGGCTCTTTCGACCGTCTGCCTGCTGGCGCTGCCTGCAGCCGCTGCGACGGATCAGAAAGCGTCGGGCAAGCCTGCTGTTGCCACCAAAGCCGCCGCAAAACCAGCCGCCAAAGGCATCGTGGCCCCCATCCCCGCGCATACCAAGCCGATAGCACCCGCAGCAACAGCCCCGGCAGGCGCTGTGAGCGAGAATGGGCCTTTGCCGGTGGTGAACGCCGATGAAAGCTATGACCTGCCGGATTACCCGCCTAATGCCCGCGTTTCCGAAGGGCAGATGCAGACCTATACAACGGGGGAGGAAGATACTTTCCTCGATATCGCCCGCCACTTCGGCCTCGGCTATGTGGAAATTCGCGCCGCGAACCCTGATCTTGACCCCTGGGCGCCCCTGCCCGGCCAGCAGGTCACCATTCCCAGCTTCAAGCTGCTGCCGCGCGCAAAGCAGGAAGGCATTGTCGTCAACCTTGGCGAAATGCGCCTTTACTATTTCCATACACCCGGCGAGCCACCCGTGACCTTCCCGCTGGGAATCGGCAGCGAGGGGCTTGATACCCCGACCGGCTCCACCTCCGTCATCCGCAAAGTAGACGGCCCAACGTGGTCGCCGACCGACCGTATGCGTAAGCTGAAGCCGTGGCTGCCCACGGTTGTGCCCGCTGGCCCGTCCAACCCCCTCGGCACGCATGCCCTGTACCTTGGCTGGCCCACGTTCCTTATTCACGGCTCCAACAAGCCGTGGGGCATTGGCCGCCGCGTTTCATCCGGCTGCATGCGCTTGTACCCGGAAGACATCGTGCAGCTTTTCAACATGGTGCCGGTTGGCACGCGCGTGACCGTTGTTGACCAGCCGATTTTGATGGGCTGGCTGAAGGACGGCCTGTACCTTGAAGCCAACCCGTCGAAGACGCAGAGCAACGAAATTGAAATGGACGGCGCGCATACCGTGAAGCCGCTGAACGATGACTTGAAAAAGGTCATCATCCACGCCGCCGGCCCGCATGCCGACAGCATCAACTGGTCGATTGTGGGCGATGTGGTGAAGGAACGCCGCGGTTATCCCGTGCGTATTGCGCCAGCACCGGGCGGTTCGATGGATGCGCCCGCACCCAAAGCCGATAAGCCTGCCGATAAAAAGGCGGACAAAAAAGCAGCTGCGCCGACCCCCGAAGAAACCCGCATTCGCAACAACGCGACCCGCAACAACTGATGCCGGAAAGCGCGTGACGTTTTCGCCACGCCGATTTGACACACAACAGGTCACGCACTTAATTTTTTGTGCGTAAAACACGCAAAGAAAAACCGCGCCGGAGATAAACTCTCGGCGCGGTTTTTGCTGTTTCCTTCTAAGCGAAGGAAAAAGGCTTATTTGTGGAGCGAGTGGCTAACAGCGCGGTCAGCTTTGTGCTCAACTTTCGTCTGTTCGACGGTGCCTTCGCCAGCGGTACGGCCGCCGGACATGGGGGTCCAGGTGCCGCCGTTGTTGGAGCAAGCAGCCAGGCCGAGAACTGCGACGAGAGAAAGTGCCAGGATAGCGTGTTTCATTTTTTTCCTCATTTTTAGTTTTTGCCCTCTTGTTACGGAAGGGCAGTTTACAACTGTTGTAACACCTCATTTTATTACTACAGATAAGCCAGCGAGTCTATTGGCTTAGCCTTGCAGATAATAGAGGTTCGGGGGCCGATTCTGCCGGAATCAGTACTTTTGGAGGGCCTGTATTTTTCGGAAGTAGGCATCCACGCCATCGGTGATCGCAGCAGCGATACGTGCCTGAAATGCTGGTGTTGAAAGCAGTTTTGCTTCATCGGGGTTGGATAAAAAGCCCGTCTCGATCAGCACCGAAGGGATGTCCGGAGCCTTCAAAACAGCGAAGCCAGCAGCCCTGTGGGAATTTGGCAACAGTCTTACACTATTGTTATCAAGAGACTGTTCGAGAAACCTCGACAACAGCTTCGACTCGTTCATCTTCTCCCGCATGGCAAGATCGAGGAGAATCCCCGCAACGTCGGTATTCTCCTGCGCCAGGTCCACGCCGGCGACCACGCCTGAATTGTTCTCCTGCTCCGCCAGACGCTCGGTTTCCTTGTCGGACGCGTTCTGGGACAGGGTGTAAATGGAGGCGCCGCGCACGCCCGCACGGTCAATTTTATCCGCATGGATGGAAATAAACAGGTCGCCCTTGGCGCGGCGGGAAATATCCACCCGCTCGCGCAGCTTGATATAGATGTCCTTGGAACGCGTCAGCACCACCCGGTAACGGCCGGTTTCCACCAGCTTGGTTTGCAGGGCTTTTGCAATCGCAAGGGTGATGTTCTTTTCGCGGATGCCGCAGCAGCCGAGCGCGCCCGGGTCTTCGCCGCCGTGGCCTGCGTCAATCACCACAGTATAGGTCTTGGGGCCGCTTTCGACACGGCGCAGCGTGAGGGGCGCGGGTTTGTCGGTGTTATTGTCCTGTGCGGCTGCGCCGCCGTTACTGCCATTATTTGCGCCGCTGTTATTGCCATTATTGTTGCTGTTCGTGGCGGGTTTGCGCAACACGCCGGTCACGGCGGCGTCGGCATCCGGCACGCTCGCGTCGCGCACGGCGCGGTTTTGCATGTCGGCAAAGCTGGAAACGGTTTTGGGCGCGCTGCCCGTGCCCTTCAGGTCGCGGTTGCCAAACACCAGCGCCTGCTGCGACTTGAACAGGTTGTCGGACGCGGGCATGAGGTCGATGACAAGGCGGTTCTTTTCAAACGCGCTGGCGGGCAGGGTAAAGGCACCGGCAATCACCGCGGGCCGGGCAAGGTCAAAAATAACGCGGGTCAGACCGTCATCCAGCGTGCCGCTGCGGTACGACTTGATAAGCCCGCCGTTAAGGGGAGCGGATTTGGCGGCACGCCAGCCCGCGGCCTCAAAATCAACCACCACGCGGGCGGGGCCATCCATGTGAAACGCGCGGAAATCGGTTTTGCGGGCAAGGTCGAAGACGATGCGGGTATTCTGCCCGTTAATGCCGGTGCGCAGCTTTTCGACCATTTGCGGCACGGGCGTGACCGCCTGTGCTTCATGGCCGGGGCCGGCAACCGCGAGCAGCGCCAGCATCGGAAGAACTATGGAAATAAATCGACTGAGTCGCACGAACCAAAACCCCGCATAAACCCAAGTGGCGCCCTACAATTGCACCTCCACTATAACCCTGCCCTTACCCCTTCACAATAAATATTGTGATTCCAGCAGGTTAAGCATTTCCAACCTTCACCATCAAGAAAGCCCGAAATAAACCATTGAGGCTGTGGGCAATTTAAGACTACTATAAAGACGCGACAGAGATGTCTTTTTCCATAGGTTGTGGCTCAAGGGTTTACCCCGCCGCGCATGTTGAAAAAACATCAGGTCAACGAGTTTTGAGGTTCTTGGCTTATTTCACCTCCTGACTTTTTCGGCGACTACCCCGGGAAAGACCAGTATGGATGAGCCGCGGTGATGGACAGGCAGTGACTTTGAAAGCAGCGTTCGGCATACCTTCGGACGCTCTCTACACGGTAAGTAGATGGGACGCCTGAGATACAGTACTTAAGATGCTCCAGCCCCGCCTAGGAAGACCTTTAATCAAAACATCGGTGCGCCGGTTTTTTCCCTTATGTCGCAATGGGAAAGCTCTCGGCTTGCGCCAAAAAAGGATTATACGACATGACAAAACGGATGCTGATTGACGCAACCCACCCGGAAGAAACCCGCGTGGCCGTTATCTCCGGCAACAAGCTTGAGGAATACGATTACGAAACGCTCGTCCGCAAGCAGCTTAAAGGTAACATCTATCTTGTAAAAGTTACCCGCGTTGAGCCTTCCCTGCAGGCCGCCTTCGTCGATTTCGGCGGCAACCGCCACGGCTTCCTGCCCTTCCCTGAAATTCACCCCGATTATTACCGCATTCCGATCGCCGACCGCGAAGCGCTGCTGGCGGAAGAACGCGCCCTTGCCGCCGAACAGGCCGCCCGCGAAGACGAAGAAGACGCAGCCGAACTGGCAGCGCAGGGCCACAGCCTTGAAGACTTCGACGACGAAGACGAGGAAGGCAGCGACGAGGAAGGCCACGACCACCCGCAAGCCACCATCATCGAGGTTGCCGAGGAAGCCTATGTGCCCAAGCACACCGGTTCGCTTGCCGCCGACATGCAGCAGGATTCGCTGATCGACGACGAGGAAGAAGACACCGACGAGCAGGCCGCCGGCATTGCCGCCGAAACCGAGGCACCCGCCGCCCACCAGCATGTCCATCATGATGCCCACCATCACGATGTCCACCATGCCGATGCGCCCGCCGGTCAGGCTGCCGACAACAACAATACCGAAGCTGCCAGCGGCGAAGCCTCCGCCGCCGATGCGCAGAACGCCGGCGGCCAGCCCGCCCGCGCCCGCCAGCACGGCGACAAGGACGGCGACGTTGAAATGGTCGGCGGCGACGTGGTTGAATCCCCCGTTTACCGCTCGTCCATCAAGCGCCGTTACAAAATCCAGGAAGTCATCAAGCGCAACCAGATCATGCTGATCCAGATCAGCAAGGAAGAGCGCGGCAACAAGGGCGCGGCTGTCACCAGCTACATCTCCCTGCCCGGCCGCTATTGCGTGCTGATGCCGAACTCACCCCGTGGCGGCGGCGTTTCCCGCAAAGTTTCCAATGCCAAGGACCGCCAGCGCCTGAAGAAAATCCTGCAGGAACTGAACGTGCCGGAAGGCATGTCGGTCATTCTGCGCACGGCGGGCGTTGCCCGCTCGAAGGCGGAAATCAAGCGCGACCTCGATTACCTGCTGCGCCTCTGGGACCAGATCCGCGAATATACGCTGAAATCTTCCGCGCCCGCCCTTATCTATGAAGAAGGCAACCTTATCAAGCGCGCCATCCGCGACCTGTACCGCCGCGACATCGACGAAGTTCATGTTTCGGGCGAAACCGGCTACACCGGCGCCCGCGACTTCATGAAGACCCTGATGCCGAGCCACGCGGACCGCATTCACCAGTATACCGACGACACGATTCCGCTGTTCTTCCGCTACCAGGTTGAATCGCAGATCGACGAAATCCACAACCCGACCGTTCATTTGAAGTCGGGCGGCTATATCGTCATCAACCCGACCGAGGCGATGGTCTCGATCGACGTGAACTCAGGAAGAGCCACCAAGGGCCGCCATATCGAGGAAACAGCCCTCAAGACCAACATTGAAGCTGCCGATGAAATTGCCCGCCAGTTGCGCCTGCGCGACCAGGGCGGCCTGATCGTCATCGACTTCATCGACATGGAAGACAAGCGCAACGACCGCATTGTGGAACGCCGCCTGCGCGACGCCATGCAGAACGACCGCGCACGCATTCAGCTGGGCCGCATTTCCGCCTTTGGCCTGCTTGAACTGTCGCGCCAGCGCCTGCACCCGTCGCTGGTTGAAACCAACTTTGAAGTCTGCAAGCATTGCCAGGGCTCCGGCCTTGTGCGCACGGTTGAAACCACCGCGGTTCTCATCCTGCGCGCGCTTGAAGAAGAGGGCCTGCGCGGCCGCGCTTCCGAAATCTGCGTCAACCTGCCCGGCGAAATCGCGCTGTACATCTTCAACCACAAGCGCGAGATGCTGGCGGCCATTGAACGCCGCTACAACATCCGCGTTTCGCTGCGTGCCGATGAATCGCTGCTGAAACCCGCCTATAACATTGAAGTGGTGAAAACCACCGGCCAGCAGGCGCGTGATAACCGCCCGCAGCGCCCGCAGCACGTGCAGACGGTTGATATGTCCGACCTGCCCGAACTGACGGAAGAAGACATCACCGACCATTCGACCGTGTCGGAAGATGACCTGCGCGAAGAAGGCCGCAGCTATAACGACCCCGCCGAAGCCGAAGGTGGCGGCCGTGGCCGTCATGGCGGCAGAGATGGCGGCCGTGACCGCAACCGCGGTGGCCGTGGCGATCGCCATGGTAACCGTGATGGTAATCGTGACGGTAACCGTGATGGCGGCAACAGAGACCGCAACCAGCCCCGCCATGCCGCAGCCGTCATTGACGGCGAAGCACCGGTTGACGGCGCACCCGTCGCCGCAGATGCAGAAGGCGACGATGGCCGCGGCGGCCGTCGCCGTGGCCGCAGAGGGGGGCGCCGTCGCGGTGGCCGCCGTGGCGACCGTCCGTTTGACCGCGCCCAGGGCGGTGAAGCCGCTGCCGGTGGCGACAACGCGGGCAACCCCGAACAGGACTTCAACGCTGAAGGCGGCGAAGCCCCCGCTTTCGAGCAGGGCGATGGCGCACCCGAATTCCAGATGGAAGGCGGCGAAGGCCAGCAGCAACAACCCCGCCGTGAAGGTGGCCGTGAAGGCGGCAACCGCGAAGGGGGCCGCAACCGTGGCCGCCGCGGCGGTCGCAACCGTAACCGCGGCGAACGTGGCGAGCGTAACGGCAACCGCCAGCAAAACGGCGACCTGCCCGGCCTTGGCGAGCAGCCGGCCTATGCCGCGGAAGCACCGCAGCAACAAAGCCAGCACCACAGCCAACCCCGCGCGGAACGCAGCTATGAAGCGCCCCAGCAGGCGACCGGCACCCATGGCGGCTCGCATGGCGGCAACCAGAACCATGACCACCAGCAAGGCAATGCCGGCGATAACGGCGGCGATGCCAATAACGACGGTGGCGACGGCAAATCCCGCAAGGGCTGGTGGAAACGCCTGACCGAATAACCTTCGGTGACAGCCAACTAATACAAAAACCCCGCCCTTTAACCGGCGGGGTTTTTATTTGCACATTCATCCGTCCAACATTGCATTTTCGTCATGCACAAAAATTGCACAAAAATGCCTTTGCATCGTCATTCGTTTGGCGGGCGGCTTTGTTATGCTGTGCTTACTTCCTCAAGAGAAGTTTCCATTGTTACGAACTTCCCAACTGTTACGACACAACTGTTGCCACTACCCTATCTTCCCCGGAGCGTTTTTCATGACTGCCCTTTCCTCAAAAGTAATGTACGCACTCGCTCTTTTCCTCATGGCAATTATCGCCATGCACTTACCGGTAGAGGCCGCTGTCCCGCTTGGCATGGCGGGCGCGGCCTTCTACTGGCACCGCCTGAACGCCAGCGAACACCGCCGCCGCCAGCGCGAGCTAGAAGACGAAGTGCCGCTGTGGATTTAACAAGCCTTTGATACCGCCTTTGGCCCCGCAGAGCCCTGCTGCGGCAAGCCGGAAAAAGCCAGGCCCGCTGATGCGAAAGAAGGCATTCCGCTTCATTCTTTCAATTACCCTCGTCGCGGGCCTGGTTTTTACTTCTGCCCTGCTGCACAAAGCAGATGTCTGCGTATCGAGGCTTTCAATAGCATCGCGTGATGAAAAAATTCTGGCCGCGATCGGCTTTGGCCTTGCCGAACAAAATAGAGCCATTAAGATTCCGCTCAACAAAGTTGGCGGCTATGGCACTTATACGAACCTGACCCATTACGCTGATGCGGACGAATTTTTATCTGCGAACCCGGATTGCTGCAAAATCACAAGAACCGATTTTTCCTCTGAATATGGCGAAGACCGCGATGCGGGCTTCCTTGACTCTATCGTTGCCGAAAATCTTGATCTCGTTCGCGTGGATTACAAATCCCAGTACAAAGACGATGATGGCAACATTAGAGAAAGAATAGATCCGCTATTTTACGCGATTAACAACTGCGGCGCGGCTAAAGAATGGAGCCACGAAATTTCCGGCGTTTTTTACCAAATATCATCTGACGACGGCATCATTAAAAATGATGCCGCAGGCCTGCGAAAATAGCGGATGCTTTAAGCCGCGGGCTGTTCGACTGCCTTCAGCGGCAGCTTGCAGATGACCGTGGTGCCAAGGCCTTCCTGGCTTTCAATCGTCACGTCGCCGCCGTGCAGCACGACGATGCTTTTGACGAGGGCAAGGCCAAGGCCTGCGCCGCTGCGGCGGTGGACTTTTTTGCTGTGAATTTTTTCAAACGGCGTAAAGACGCGGGCAAGGTCTTCCGCCGGAATGCCCATGCCGCTGTCGCGCACGCCAAGGTACAGGAACGCGCCGTTGCGCTCCGCTGAAATGGTGACGGTGCCGCCGTTGGGGCTGTAATTGATGGCGTTGCTGATCAGGTTCAGCAATACCTGCTTGATGCGCCGTTCATCTGCCTGAAAGCTGAGGCCGTCGTTGGGGCAGTCCACGGTAATATCCAGCCGCTGCTTGCGCGCCCAGTCTTCCGTCAGCTGCGCTACCTGGTCAATCAGGCCGCGCACGTTGATATCGGCGGGATAAAGCTTCAGGTACCCCGCCTCGATGGTGGAAAGGTCGAGGATGTCGTTGACGAGGGAGACAAGGCGCTGCCCTGCCTCGATCATGCTGCTGGTATATTCCAGCTGGCGGTCGTTGAGCTTGCCGAAGTACTGCTGGTTCAGCATTTCCGCAAAGCCCATGATGGCGTTCAGCGGCGTGCGCAGCTGGTACGACACGTTGGCAAGAAAATCCGTCTTCAGCCGTTCGGCTTCTTCAAGCGCGGCGTTCTTTTCCAGCAGCGCCTGCTCGACCTTTACGGTGTCGGTAATATCGAAGTAGGCGTTTAAAATATTCCCGTCCGGCAAAGGCACGACGGAATATTCCAGCACGGTACCGTTGTTCCGCTGCAGACGGCCGCGGCGCGGTTCACGCTCCAGCGCATTGGCCAGCACCACCTGTTTCATGGCGGCCCATTTATCGGCATCAAAGAAGCTGCGCGTGCGCTCGACAATGTGCGCGATATGGGGGGAACCTTCCATTTCCGCGGGCGGAATATCCCACATGCGGGCGAAGGCCTGGTTGGAAAGTTTGGTGCGGCCATCTTCCCCGAACACGGCGATGCCCTCGGCGAGGTTATCCATCGTCTCTTCCTGCACGGCGATCAGCGTATTGTACGATGTTTCCAGCTGCAGGCGGGATGTCACGTCTTCCAGCGTCCAGATAAGGCCGCCCATGGGGCGCGGCACGACGATAAGGCGCAGCACCGTGCCATCCGGCAGGTACTGCATTTCCTCGTACGGCTCCAGCAGCGCGGTGAACTTGTTCAGCCAGGCCTGTTTGAACTGCTTGTAATCCGCCTGTTCGGGCAGTTTGCGCAGCTCGCGCAGCTTCTCGATAATCTCGATTAATTTCGGCTTCGTGTCCAGCCACGTGCCGTTCATGCCGGTCAGTTGTTCGTAGGCGGAATTGTAAAATTCGAGGCGCGTATCCACATCGAACATCGCAATCGCGGTGCGCAGCTGTTCAAGCGCGTTCTGGTGCGATGTTGCAAGGCGGGCGTAACCCGCCTCCCATTCTTCTTCCTTGGTCACATCCGTTGCAAAGCCGATGACGCGCTTTTCGGCGGGCATGGGCACTTCGGTTGCTTCCATTAATTTGCGCTGGCCTTCCACAATCATGTGCCCGCGCACGGATTGCTGCCCGAGCTTTGACAGCGCGCGCTGCGCCAGGATGCGCTGCGTCAAATCTGCCTTGCTCGCGCCCGTCAGGGGCAGCTCTTTCTGCTCGGCCACCACGGCGGCGGCGGTATCATCGACAATCTTGGTATAGGCCTTGTTGACCCAGGTAATATCCAGCTTCTGGTTGCGCACCCACAACGGGAACGGCAGGGCGTTGGCAATGGCGCGTAAATCGGCCTCGCGCTTTTCGACGGCGGCGACGGCTTCAACGCCGCGCACGGCGGCCTGCGCGAAATCGGTAATATCCATGCCCCATACGACGGAGAATAATTGCGGCGTGCCGGCGGCGCCCGGCGTTTTCGGCTGGATGATGCCGCGCTTGCCGTACAGCTTAATGGCGCGCTTGCCGTTGTGCGTATAAACGCCAATGTCAAAATGCTCGCCGTATTGCTGCAGGCGGTCGTACAGGCCTTCAATCGCGGCGGCATCGCCCGCGTTCAGGCCGGCGTGCAAATCATGAATGCTGTCGATTTTTTCAACGCCGAGCAGGCTGCAGAAACCGGGCGACATGGCCTGCACGCCGTCATTGTCCCAGCCGCAATATTCGATAGGAATGGCGCGCAGGAAGGCTTCCATGCGGTCATGCTCGCGGCTAATGCGGCGGCGCTCGACCCGCGCAGGCATCAAGCCATCCAGCAGCCGGTCGAAAAACGACGGCTGTTGCGGTGTCTTTCCGGAATGTTGACCTTGATCGCTCACCCCTGCATGTTAAAACGCTTCCCTTGCGCAAAACAAGGGAAGCGTTTGATAACAGGCAAAAAATAGATTTTTAGTAGCGGTAATGCGCCGGCTTGTAGGGGCCCTGGTCTTCAATGCCCAGATACTCCGCCTGCTTTTCCGTAAGCTTCGTCAGCTTCACGCCGAGCTTTTCAAGGTGCAGGCTGGCGACTTTTTCATCGAGGTGCTTCGGCAGCACGTAGACCTTGTTTTCGTAGGACTTGTGGTTGCTCCACAGTTCCAGCTGCGCCAGCACCTGGTTGGTGAAGGACGTGCTCATGACGAAGCTGGGGTGGCCGGTGGCACAGCCAAGGTTCACAAGACGGCCCTTGGCAAGGACGATGAGGCGCTTGCCGTCGGGGAAGATCACTTCATCCACCTGCGGTTTCACTTCTTCCCACTTGTAGTTGGAAAGTGTGGCGATTTGAATTTCCGAGTCAAAGTGACCGATGTTGCAGACAATGGCGCGGTCTTTCATCTGGCGCATGTGGTCCAGCGTGATGACATCGACGTTGCCGGTTGCGGTCACAAAAATGTCGCCCTGTTTTGCGGCGTCATCCATGGTGGTGACCTGGTAGCCTTCCATTGCGGCCTGCAGGGCGCAGATGGGGTCAATTTCCGTGACCAGCACGCGCGCGCCCTGGCTCCGCAGCGACGCTGCCGAACCCTTGCCCACATCGCCGTAACCGCAGACGACAGCAACCTTGCCCGCCACCATCACGTCGGTCGCGCGCTTGATGCCGTCGACGAGGGATTCGCGGCAGCCGTAAAGGTTGTCGAATTTCGATTTGGTGACGCTGTCGTTGACGTTAATGGCGGGAACCTTCAGCAGGCCCTTCTTCGCCATTTCGTACAGGCGGTGCACGCCCGTGGTGGTTTCTTCGGAAATGCCTTTCACGTCTTTCAGCATGTCGGGGTATTTTTCGTGCATGATCTGCGTGACGTCGCCGCCGTCATCGAGGATCATGTTGGGTGTCCAGCCGTTCGGGCCGCGCAGCGTTTGCTCGATGCACCACCAGAATTCTTCTTCGTTCATGCCTTTCCAGGCAAACACGGGGGTGCCGGTTGCGGCAATCGCGGCAGCAGCTTGGTCCTGCGTCGAGAAAATGTTGCAGGACGACCAGCGGACGGATGCGCCAAGGTCGGTCAGTGTTTCGATCAGCACGGCGGTCTGGATGGTCATGTGCAGGCAGCCGACAATGCGCGCGCCCTTCAAGGGCGATTTGCCTTTGTATTCGGCGCGCAGGGCCATCAGGCCCGGCATTTCGGTTTCGGCGATGGCGATTTCCTTGCGGCCCCATTCGGCGAGCGACATGTCCTTGACTTTGAAATCACCGGTTTCGATTTTTGCTTGTGCGACGGCCATTGCCCACTCCTGCTGGTCAGCGTTGAAATTCAATGCCCTTAAAATAGGGTAAAACAAGGCAAATGCACACTAGAAAACACCCGCCAAATGAACAAATTAAGCCCCTGATTTATAATAAAATTAGGGCGTGTAGCGGTGGACCAGGTCGGTGATGCGCTGGGGTTCATACTGGTTCATGACCTCGGCCGCGTGTTCTTCCGCACCAGTCAGGGACAGCTGGCGGATGCGTTCCTTCACGCGCAGCAGGCTTGAAAAGCCCATGGAAAATTCGCGGATGCCAAGGCCCAGCAGCAGCGGCGTATAGCGCGGGTCCGCCCCCATTTCACCACAGATGCAAATGGGAATGCCCGTACGCCTTGCGGCTTCGATGGTGAATTCAATAAGGCGCAGCACGGCGGGGTTCAGGGGGTTATACAGCGCCGCCACCTGGTCATCCCCCCTGTCAATCGCGACGGTATATTGAATAAGGTCGTTGGTGCCCAGTGCGAAAAAATCTGATACCGCGGCAAGGCTGTCGGCCGACAAAGCGGCTGCCGGAATTTCAATCATGGTGCCAAGCGGCGGCAGTTGCGGCGGCACCTGCACGCCCTGCTTTTGCAGTTCTTTATAGCTTTCACGCATAATTTTGCGGGATTGCTCCACTTCATCCGCCGTTGTCACCATGGGCAGCAGGATGCGGATGGGGCCAAGCGCACCCGCCCGTAAAATGGCGCGCATTTGCGCCCGCAGCAGGTGCGGTTCCTTCAGCGACAGCCGGATGGCGCGAAGGCCAAGGGCGGGGTTCACCGACTCGCCCAAATATTCACCGACGGATTTTGCAAGCTTGTCGCCGCCAATATCAAGCGTGCGGAAAGTCACGGGCGCGCCCTGCATGGCGCGCACAACACCGGCCATGGCTTCAAACTGCTCGTCTTCCGTCGGCAGCGTGGCGCGGTTCATGTACAAAAATTCGGTGCGGAACAGGCCGATGCCCTGCCCGCCGGCGGCCAGAATAGCATCCACCTCCCGTGGAATTTCAAGGTTGGCCCGCAAAATAACTTCGGTGCCGTCGGTCGTGACGGCGGGCGCGGTGGCCAGCTTTGCAAGCGCGGTTCTGGCGGCTTCGGCTGCCGTCCGCCGCGCTTCATAATCACGCAGGGTTTCAGCCGCGGGGTTGAGGATGATGCGCCCGCCCGTGCCATCCACAATCAGCATTTCGCCCTGGTGGCCTTCCAGCGCGGCGGGGTCAAGCCCCAGCACGGCAGGCAGGCCAAGGCTGCGCGCCATAATGGCGGTATGCCCGGCAGCGCCACCATGCACGGTGCCAAGGCCAATGAAGCGGCGCGGGTCAAGCAAGGCGGTATCTGCCGGTGAAATTTCCTTCGCCAGCACGATGCCGCCGACGGGCACGGAATCGAGCGCCATATAGGGCAGCTTTAACAGCGCGCGCATCAGGCGGTTGCCGACCGCCTCCACATCGTCAATGCGGGCGGCGATATAATTGTCTTTCAGGGCGCGAAACTGGTCGGCGATATCGCGAACGGCGTGGTCCAGCGCGGCTTCGGCGTTACACTTGTCATCGGCAATTTTTTTCAACGCAAAGCGAATAAGGCGGGAGCCGGAAATCATGGCTAAATGCGCTTCCAGCAGCAGCGTAATTTCCTCCGCCGCCGTATCCGGCAGGGCGGCGGCACTGTCTTTCAGGGCTTCAAGGTCAATGCGCACTTCATCGACCGCAGCGGCAAAGCGGGCTTGCTCCCCCTCTACATCCGTAATGCTGAAAACGGGGGCCTTGGGGCGGTCAAGCTGGACGATATAGGCGGGGCCGATGGCAATGCCCGAGGAAACGCCAAGGCCGGTAAAAATACGCTCCACCCCTGTATTCCCCGCGCCGGCACCCCCTGTTGTCACGCTCAGCAATCCTCGCCGAAGCGTTGCTCGACAAGGGCGACAAGCTCCAGCAGCGCCTGTTCCGCCCCCTCGCCGCTGGCGGCGATAGTGATGGAGGTATTCTGGCTGGCCGACAGCATGAGAAGGCCCATGATGGACGCGCCGCCGACGGTGGTTTCATCCTTGGTCACGGTGATGTCGGCGCGGTGCGACTCCACCAGCTTCACGAACTTGGCGGCCGCCCTTGCGTGAAGGCCGCGGCGGTTGGTGACCTGTACAATTTTCGTATGCGCGGACATGCGGCTTAACCCGTTTGCAGCAACGCCGATGCGGCGTTGATGTATTTACGGCCCGCTTCCTGGCCCGAAAGGGCGGCCTGCGACAGTGTTTCCGTCTGGCGGGCGGAAGCAAGCTTGATAAGCATGGGCAGGTTGATGCCGGCAAGGGCCTCGATCTTTTTGTCCTGCGTCACGGAAATGGCCAGGTTTGACGGGGTGCCGCCAAACATGTCTGTCAAAATAAGCACGCCCTTGCCGCTATCCACATCTTTCGACTTCTGGATGATTTCGGCGCGTTTTGCTTCCAGATCATCATCGGGCGCCATGCAGACGGCCGCGATTTGCTTTTGCGGGCCGACAATATGTTCCATGACCGAAACAAATTCTTCCGCCAGCCGCCCATGCGTCACGATGACAAGGCCGATGATGTTGCCATCGCCTTTTGCGGCCGCGGGTTTCGGGCTGTCTGCTGTCATGCTGATCTCCTTTTTGTGTTCTTTATGTGCCGGTCTTCGGGGACCATCTTCAATTGTTGCTGCGCCGCCCATTTGTCAAGGTCGCGGTGGCGCACGCCCGCGCTGATATTCATGCGGTTCAGCCAGACGTAAATTTTTTCAGCCGTATAGACCGACCGGTGGCGGCCACCGGTGCAGCCCACGGCAACGGTCAGGTAATGCTTGCCTTCGCGGTCGTAGCGTGGCAATAGGTGCGCCAGCAGGCCGGTGACGTTTTTGAAGAACGGCGTAAATTCGGGATCGCTTTCAATTTTCTTCACCACCGGCGCATCAAGGCCGGACAGCGGGCGCAGCTTCGGGTCCCAATGCGGGTTATCCAGGAAGCGGACATCGAAAACAAGGTCGGCTTCGCGCGGCACGCCGTTGCGAAACCCGAAAGAGGTCACGGCGACAAAAAGCCCGCGGTCATCATCAAGGTGGAACAGCCCCGCGACAAGGCGGCGCAGGTCATGCGCCTTAATGTCGCTGGTGTCGATCACGTGGTCGGCAGCCTTGCGGATAGGCTGCATCATCTGCCTCTCGCGCTGTACGCCGTCCGCAATCGGGCGGTCGATGGCGAGGGGATGGACGCGGCGCGTTTCGGTATAGCGCTGCTGCAAAATCTGGTCATCGCAGTTGACGAAGACCAGCGCGGCATCAAGGTTTCTTTGCACTTTCAGCGCGGCGATTTTCTTTAGGATTTTCGGGCCGCTGAAATCCCACGTGCGGCTGTCAATGCCAATGGCGACGGGCTTGCCGCGGCCTTCGGTGCGGGCCAGCAGCGCATCGACCAGCGCCAGCGGCAGGTTATCCACCGCCTGATAGCCAAGGTCTTCCAGCGCCTTCAGCGCGGTTGAAAGGCCCGCGCCGGATAGACCCGTCACCAGCAGCACTTTACGCTGCGGCACCTTGCGGGCGGTTTTTTTTACGGGCGGTTTTTTGGCCATGCGTTTAGTCCACCATCAGTTCGGGCTGGCGCAGGGCTTCCAGCTTTTTGCGGATTTTAACGGGGGTGGACATGTCAAAGGCGTGCAGGCGCACGCGCGGAATGGCGGCCCCCAGAATATCAATCGTCTCCACATCCGGCAGGCGCGGCACGTCTTCGCGGCGCACAAGGTCAACCACCAGGTGCAGGCGGGACGGCGGGGCGGCGGCAAAGCGCATCAACCCCACGCCGCGCACTTCAAGCAGGCCGCGGATGGTATCAATGCTGTCGGCGTAAATTTTGCCATTGCGCTGTTCGAACAAAACCTGGTCGTCGCAAATCAGCTGCGCGCCGGCATCGATCAGGCGGAGCGCAAGGTCTGACTTGCCGGCGCCGGACAGGCCGCGAATAAAGACCGCGCCCGAATGAAGCTCGCCCGCATGCAGCAGCACGGCCGTGCCATGCAGCACGGTCTTGTTCGGCTCGGGCGGTGCTTTGCGGGTAATGCCCACGGCGGCAGCGGTTCCTTTAAGCGTTATTGACCTTCAGGGCATGCCCGACAAGATAGAGCGAGCCCGTAATGATTATACGCTGTGGAGCCTTGAATTGGAAGGTAAGAGACTGTATGGCGCTTTCCAGATTGGCCGCGGGGGATGCCTTGGAAAAGCCTTTTGATGCCAGATATTCGCAAAGTTCCGCCGCGGTCACCATGGGTGCGTCAATCGCGGCATCCACGGCCTGAATGGTGGCGGGAATATGCGACAGTCTTTCATAAAAACTGTCCGGTTCCTTGCGGCGTTTGAAGCCGGTGATGATGTGCAGCGGTTTTTCTGCACCCCATGCCGCCGCCTGCGCCACCAGCACTTCCGCGCCGGAATCGTTATGCGCGCCGTCAACCCATAGTTCCCAGCCGGGCGGCAGCAGGTCGGCCAGCGTGCCTTTTTCAAGACGCTGCATGCGGCCCTGCCATTCAACGCGGGCCATGGCCCTGGTTAAAATTTCCTGTGTCAGCAAATGCGCGAAAGGGCTTTTGGAGACAGCGGCAATGGCGGTGCCGGCGTTGATGACCTGGTGGCTGCCAATCAACCGCGGCAGCGGCAGGCGGAAGCTGTGCGTTTTATCGGTGTAATCAAAATAATCCGCGCCTTCTTCCACAGCCCAGTCGCGGTTGGCGAGGAACAGCGGCGCGTGCTTTTGCTGCGCTTCACTTTCAAACAGGCGAACCACGCCATTATCCGTCTGCGGCGCGACGATGACGGGGCAGGATTCTTTAATAATGCCCGCCTTGTTTTCGGCAATGGCCTGCAGCGTATCGCCCAGCAGGCGCATGTGGTCATACGAAATACGCGTCAGCAGCGTTGTAGAAGCGGGGATGACGTTGGTGGCGTCAAACCGCCCGCCCAGCCCCGTTTCCAGCAGCACGGCATCCCCCGCATGGCGCGCATAGGCAAGCAGCGCAAGGGCGGTGAAAAATTCAAAGAACGACACCGGTTCATCGGCGGCGGCGCGGTCGCATTCGGCAATCAAATCCAGCAGCAGGGCGCTGTCTATCATTTTTCCCGCGATGATGATGCGCTCTTCAAACCGCACAAGATGGGGAGAGATGAATTTGTGGACGCTGTGCCCGCCCGCTTCCAGAATGGCCTGAACGAAGGCGAGCGACGACCCCTTGCCGTTGGTGCCCGCCACGTGAAAAACCGGCGGCAGTTTAAGGTGCGGGTTGCCCAGCTTCGCCAGCAGGCGCAAGGGGCGGTCAAGCCCGTTTGGCATCAAGGGTTCATGCTTCAGGCGAATGCCGTTGATGGCCTGCTCAATCGCTGCAACCGGCGAAAATGTCCAGTCTGCCAGCGCGGGTTCTGCGGCGATAGCGGTGTTTTTATCGAGCATCTGCACTGCCCCACTACATACCGCGGCGCGGTTTTTACTTGCCGCCGTTACGCTTGCGGCCGGATTCTTTCACCGCGTCGCCGGTGCGGCGCTGCATGAGCAGCTGGATGATATTGACCATCTTCTGGCGCAATTCGCCGCGCGGCACGACCAGGTCAACCATACCGTGCTGCAGCAGGTATTCCGCCGTCTGGAAGCCTTCCGGCAGCGAGGCGCGGATGGTTTCCTGGATGACGCGGCGACCGGCAAAGCCGATCTGCGCGCCGGGTTCGGCAATGTGCAGGTCGCCCAGCATGGCGAAGGATGCCGAAACGCCGCCCGTTGTCGGGTCGGTGAGCAGCACAATATACGGCAGGCCCGCTTCTTTCACCTGCTCGACCGCAATGACGGAGCGCGGCATCTGCATCAGCGAAATCATGCCTTCCTGCATACGCGCGCCGCCCGAAGCGGGAATGACGATGAACGGGGCCTTTAAGGTAACGGCAAGGCGCGCGCCGGTAATAAGGCCGTCGCCCACGCCCGCGCCCATAGAGCCGCCCATGAAGTCAAAGTTGAAGGCGGCGATAACGGCGGTCTTGCCGCCCATCATGCCCTGTGCCACCACGATCGCGTCTTTGCGGCCGGTATCAGTCTGCGCATCTTTGAGGCGGTCGGCGTATTTTTTGCGGTCGCGGAATTTAAGGGGGTCATGCACCGGTTTCGGCAGGTCGGCTTCCTGGTACTGGCCGTCGTCGAACAGCATTTTCAGGCGGTCATCCACGCTCATGCGCAGGTGGTAGCCGCAGTGGTGGCAAACATTGAGGTTCTTCACCAGTTCCTGGTGGTGCAGCATGGATTCGCAACCAGGGCATTTCTGCCAGAGGTTGTCGGGCACGTCTTTTTTGGAATCGATCAGCGCCTTGATTTTCGGACGGACGAAGTTGGTAATCCAGTTCATGGTTCGCAAAACCCTTTAAATTTGGCCGGCGGCGTTAAAAGCCAGCTTCTTTTAGAAGGGCAATTTTTAACACAAGCGCCGGTTTTACGACATTAAAATAGTGGTTTTTATTTTCATAACCACAGCCCTCACGTTGACATAACGGCAATGCCGGCGTAAAAATAAATCTCCACCACGCTGAACAGATACTGAACGCGTCCTTCAATAACGGATGGTTATAAAGCCTATGGCCGGCAAAGCGCAGTTCAACAATGTTTCCTTCAACGCCCCGATGTCACCGGAAGACATGGGCGTGCTGCTGCTGCGCGAATCATGCAAGGACATGCCGGATTTCAAAAAAGCCCTCGGCCTGATTGAATGCGGCGCGCTGACGGATGTGCGGGACCATAACGGCTTTACCGCGCTTATGTGGGCGGTGACAAAAGGCCACGATGACCTGGCGGATGCCATCATCCAGCGCGGGCATGAAGCGCGCGAAGAAGAAATGTTTTGACCCGTTCCGCCTTCAACCGACCGAATGAAAATTTCATGCGCGGCCAGGCGCTGCTGCAGGAATTGATGGATTCCAAAAATGGCACCGCTGACAAGGCGCTGTGGCTGATTGCGCAGGGCGCCGACGTCAACACCCGCGATATTCACGGCAACAGCTGCCTTGCTTGGGCCGCCCGCCGCGGCTTTGCCGATGTTGCGGCCGCGCTGGTTAAAAAAGACGCGCCCGTGAACGACCGCGACATCCACAACTGGTCGCCGCTGCTGTGGGCCGCCGCCAACGGCCACCCGAAAGTTGCCGAAGTGCTTATCAACCACGGGGCCGACGTAAACGCCCAGAACGATAACCGCGACACGCCGCTTATTCTGGCGACGCTGCTGGATAAGCGCAACGAACGTCTGGCCCTTGCAAAAATGCTGCTGCTGGCGGGCGCAGACGCGCGCATTGAAGGCGCACAAAGCCAGACGGCGCTGGAATCCGCCTATGACACCAGCGATTCCGACATGATATTGCTGATAACACCCTACCTTGAAAAATATTCCCCCGCCACCAGCCCAAAGGCATTGAAGGCGGCAACCACGCTGCAAAAACCGCTAAAACCCCTCAAGACCCCGCGTTTCAAGCCGAAGCCTTGATTAATCCGCCCTGATTAGTTCATGGATTGCAAAATATCCTGCGCGGCCTGCGCGGGGTTGGTGGCCTGCGTAATGGGGCGGCCGATGACAAGGTAATTTGCGCCAAGCTTGCTCGCTTCCGCCGGTGTCATGATGCGTTTCTGGTCGCCCGCCGCTGCGCCCGCAGGGCGAATGCCCGGCACCACCAGCAGGGTTTCTTTTTTCAACGCCGCGCGCAGCACGGTAATTTCCTGCGGGGAGCAAACTATACCCTGCAGGCCGGAGTCTTCCGCCAGTTTCGCAAGGCGCAAAACCTGCTCGGCGGCAACCGCGTGCTGCCCGACATCGGCAAGGTCCTGGTTATCAAGATGCGTCAGCACCGTCACGCCCAGAATGGCGGGCGCGGGCTTGCCAAGCGCTGCGGCAGCTTCCGTCGCTGCCGCGACAGCCGCGCGCATCATTTCCTTGCCGCCGGCAGTGTGGATGGTAATGAAATCCGGCCCGTGGCGCACGGCGGCCTTAATGGCACCTGCAACCGTATTCGGAATGTCATGTAACTTGAGGTCGAGAAAAATTTTGGCCGAAGGACCGGCAGCGGCGCGCACGGCAGCAACGCAAGCCGGGCCTTCCGCCGTAAACAGCTCCAGCCCCACTTTAATGCCAACGGGCGTGCCCGCCAGCTGCTTCACCAGTGCGGTCGCCGCCGCCATATCCGAAGCATCAATGGCGCAAAAAACTTCGGTCATGGCGGCCTCCTGCTATATTTCAGCGTTACTTGATCTCGAAAATCGCATCGACTTCCACAGCCGCGCCGAGGGGGAGGGCGGAAACGCCGACGGCGGCGCGGGCGTGTTTACCGGCATCTGCAAAGACAGCGACGATAAGGTCGGACGCGCCGTTGATGACTTTCGGCTGGTCGAAGAAGCTTTGCGTGGAAGCAACGAAACCGCCAAGGCGCAAACAGCGCACCACGCGGCCAAGGTCACCGCCCAGCGCGGCACTGGCCTGCGCGATGATGTTGATGGCGCAAAGCCTGGCTGCTTCCTGCCCCTGCTCGACCGACGTATTGTCGCCCAGAAGCCCCTTCATCACCTGCCCGTCTTTTGACGGCAGCTGGCCGGAGATGTACAGCGTATTGCCGGAAATGGTGAAGGGCACATAGTTGGCAAGCGGCGCCGCCAGTTGCGGCAGGGTGATGCCAAGCGCGGTCAGGCGGTTTTGAATTTCTGCGGACATGAAAAGCTCCTTTAGCGGTAAAACTAAAGGAGCGGGATGCACGGCGCAATGCCGGAATCTTCGAATGAGGTCTTACATCCTTACATATTGCTGAGATCGAGGCTGGCGAACTTTTTATATTCGACATCGGCGGGGCCGGCGGCCGGCTCCACACTTGCCGCTTTCCGGACGGATGAGGCGGCAAAGCCCGCCTTCAAATCGGGCATGCTGGCGGCCCAGGCTTCGGATTCGGGGAAAGCGTCCACTACATTCCTGCCCATCATGTTCCTCCGGCCTGCCGCAATCATAACGGCGTTAAGATTATTAATGCCATATTCTGGCAATGATCTTAGTATGCCGCTTAATGGTTAAGGCATTGTTAACTCTGCTGCCTTCAACAGACTAAGCGATTAGAATAAAAGGTTATTTTACATTCTCTGCATAATAAAGATGATTTGCATATTATATCGTATTTAACGATACGGAATTCATAATATCTTATCCGCTTTGCGGTAGAATCAAGCCAAATGGATAACGGGTATAAGGACGCTGACGTTTGGGCTTAAAAGACCTCTTCAACAAATTTGCCAGCGGCGCTGCCACCGTGCAGCCCGGCGTGAATGACAACCGCGAGAACGCCGACCAGACCCTGCTGCGGGCGGCGGAGTTCAACAAAATTCCCGATATGCAGGCGGCGCTGAAGGACGGCGCCAACATTGATGCGCGCGCGCCGAATACCGGCGATACCGCCCTTATCATCGCCGTTCGCGAAGGCCACACCGCCGCCGCTGACTTTATTTTGCTGCAAAAGCCCGACCTGTCACCCGTCAACAGCTTCAAACAGACCGCCCTGCACGTGCTGCTGCGCGAAGCGGGCGAGGCCGCGATTGCCGTGCGCCTGGTAAAAAGCGGCGCGCCGCTGGATGGCCAGGACATGCACGGCAATACCCCTGCCCTTTGGGCTGCGCGCAACGGCTTCCCCGAAGTCATCGAAGCGCTGATGGAAAAGAAGGCCGACCTGACTATTCGCGGGCAGGGCGAGCAAACCCCGCTGATGCAGGCAACCGAAACCAACCGCGCCAATATCGTGAAAATTATGCTGACGGACCCGGCCGCCGCGGGCATGGACCTTGCCGACAGCAACGGCATGACCGGATTGATGAAGGCAACGCTGCTGGGTAACAAGGCCATCGTCACCGCCTTCCTTGCGGCGGATGCGAATTTCGAGTTGAAGAACAACGACGGCGAAAAAGCGATTGATATTGCGCGGGCAGATTTTTCCAAGCGCGGCGGCGACAGGACTATTCTTGACATGCTGGAAGCCGCCAGCCTTAAAAACGCCAACGCCTTCCACGCCGGTGTTGCCCACACAAAGCTGCTGAAACCCGTGCGCTTCAAGCCGAAACCGGCGACAACAGTCTAAAGCATCCGCCCGCTTTATTTAAACGTCATAGGCTGTGCAGAATTTATTGCGCGGGCGTTGCCGTTGTGGTGCTGCCGGTTGCGCCGCCCTGATTACGGTGCCAGCCACCGCCGCCGCCCTGTTGATGACCCTGCTGGCCCTCCTGACCACCACCGGGACCGCCCGGGCCATGACCACCGCCGGGGCCGTGGCCACCTTCAGGCCCGCAGGCATGCAAGGCTTCCATGGTGGCGGCCGCATCCACGCAGGACTTGGCTTTTTGCAATTCGGCAATACGGTCGCTGATGTGCAGGTCAATTTCTGCCTTACGGTCTTTCAGCTCCATCTGTTCTTCTTTTTGGTGATCGGCGGAATCTGCGCCGCCGCGCGGGCTGCCGCCCTGACCGCCGCCTTGGCCGCCGCCCTGCGCCCGAGCGGTGGCGCCGGTTGCCGGGGTGGCCGCAGTGCCGGTTGCCTCGGCGTAAGCGGCGGATGCTGTCAGCATCATGGCAGCGAGTGCGATTGCGGTGAAATGACGCGCCTTGTTCATGGAAACCTCGACATTGTTTGAGACACAGCACTGCCCTGACAGACAAGTTTACGCCCTGAAACTTAATGCCCTGTTAAGTGCGCCCTCAAACAGCGCGTTTCAAAACCAGTTTGAAATGTATGAATTTCAAAGCAATGCCGTGCCTTTACCGGCGTGAACAGCGGTCAAAAATTACGACCGGATTGCGGCGCGGCTTTTGGGGAAAGGCTGTTCTTCTTCCGCATCCATACCCGCCGCATCATCGTGCGATTCTACAGGGAGCGCCAGCGGGTGCAGCAGGGAGCAGCCATCGCGGTAAAGCTTCAGGCGCTTTACGCCAAGCTCCCAGCCGAGCAGCAGAAGTTTTTGCACGTCTTCAATGGCGGCGTAGTGCGACAGTTCAATGGTGTGGCAGGCGCAGCCGGACAGGAACGGTTCAACCGCTGCCTGCATTTTCACCTGCGCTTCGGGGGAAACGCGGCGCACGCCGGTGCCGGCGGGGGCAAGGCCGTCGAAGACAGGCATATTGTCGGGCAGCAAATGCGGCGCGCCTTCCAGTGTCATGGCGCCGCAGCAGTAAAGGTTTGCATCATCGATGTCGTCTTCGGAAAAGCCGAGGGCGCGCAGCATGTCAAACGTGCCGCGGTCAAGGTCTTCGGCGGCGAAGCCCAGCATGTGCTGGCAAAAATCATCGCCCAGCGTCCATTTGTTGAAGACGTAGCGAATATGCTGCGCGGTGCCCAGCGCGGCTTCCAGCGCATCCAGCGCGGCCTGATGGAAACCTTTTTGCTTGAGGCTGGCATGGTTGATGGCGGGCGCGCCCAGCAGCGTGCCGTGACCGACCGCGTAAAAGTTGATGTCATCAATTTCAGCTGCGCTATAGCCGAGCTTTGACAGCGCGCGCGGCACCAGCGGGTTCAGCTTTTTGCCATACAGACCGCTTTCCATGCTTTCAAAGTGGCCTTCAAAGCGCACCAGCGCGGGTAGCGGCGCAATATCCCGCGCGGGACAGGCCAGCAGCGACTGCATATCGGCGGAAGCGCCAAGCGCGGTCAGGTGCGCGTGGCGGAAGCCCTTTTCACGGCCCGCGTTATAGGCGCGCGCCCAGACATCGCGCACGGCATCCGCCAGATGCGGGTCGGGCGACAGGCCGGATTTAAGCTGCACGGGGCGGCGCGTCACGCCCTTTTGCATGTACGATGTGCCCGCAAGCGCGCTCATTTTGTCCTTCAGTCCCTGCAGGTATGATTTTTCAAACTTCGGGTATTGCGGGAACGCACCCGAACTTTGCGCAATTTCGCCGGAAGCTTCCTGCGCCGCGCCGGAAACAAGCGCGGTCACAAGCCCTGCAACCGCCCTGCCCGCGTCGCTGTCATACGGCAGTGCGCTGCCCATGAGGACGGAGGAAAGGCCCAGCACGCCAATGTTGACGGGGCGGTAGCTGAGCGTTGCGGGCGGCACATCGGCAAAGGCATAGGATGCCTCCAGCGCGGCCGTGATAATTTTAACGCTGTGCACCAGCCGTTCCGTATCCAGCACATGGCCGCCGCCGGTAAATTTTTGCACGTTCACGGTCGCGCCAGGCGCCGCTGTGCCGGGCAGGAAGACAAGCCCGCCCTCACCGCTGGGCGAAAAATCTGCAATCGTATCCTGCAGGGGGCTGGCGGCTGCGGAACTGTCGCGGAAAAAAAGCGCGGGTTCACCGGATGCCCAGACTGCGGCGGCAATGCCATTCCAGAGCTTCTCGGCAGGGTAATGTTTGGCGGCTTCGCCGGCATCGCTCAGCAAAAAGCCGTGGCCTGTCAATGCGCGCTCGATAAAATCATCCGGCACCGAGAGCGTGGTTTGCAGCGGCGGCGCGGGCATGTCTTCATCCAGCCGCGCCAGGTCAATATCTTCATAGCCCTGCTGCGCATAGCTAAGCGCCATGCGAAGGGCGGATTCAGTCACGCCCGCGCGGCGCGCGTCACCCATCGCCATTTTCAGGCGGCCGTTATAGGCGGGGTCGAAGCCGAAAACGGATTCGCGGTCGCAGGAATCCATCACGTAATGCAGCGCGGCATCCAATGTGCTGCGGCCGATCTGCTGGGCGGCAACGTCAATATCCGCCTGGCGCTTCAGATGAATGAAGGCGGGGCTGTCAATATTTTCAACAGGCAGCGTGACGGCGGTTTTGCGGTCCGGCGCATCGACCGACTGGCTGTCGGCCAGCAGGCGCAGGCGGCGCAGAATGTTTTTTTGCGGCGTGTTCGGCGCAACCGCGACGGCGGCAGTGGTGACTTTGCCGCCCAGCAGCTCATCTGAAAACGGCAAGATACGCGCAACGGGTAAAAAACTTGCGGGCAGGCCATAGGCCCAATCAAGGCCGGCGGCCGCGAGCAGCGGCAATTCCGGCGCGGCGATCTGGTGCAGCAGCAGGAAGCCGAGTTCATCGACGAAAGCACGCGCGTCTTCTTCCGCGGTAAACAGGCCCGCCTTCCAGCCATGATAAGCAAGGCCGTGAGTGATGCGGATAAAAACCTGTTTTGCATCGCGTTCATACACCATGCGCATATCGGTCGGCAGGGTTTGCAGGCGGTCATCATCCGCCTCGTGCCGCCAGAGCCATTGCGGCACAGCGGGTTCGGCAACAGGCCTTGTATGCGCGGGCAGCGACGTTTTACAGAAAACACGACTGATAAAAACTTCCGCCGCAGCCTCCCCCCAGGTTTTGGGGATGCTGAATTCAAGCCCGTCTTCGTCCCGCGCGGTGCGGTCCGGCACGCTAGCGGCGGCGCTGGTATCTTTCAGCGTATGAAAGCGGGCGATATGCAAAGGTCAACCAATTGAATTCAAAGGAAACACAACAACACTGCGGCAGGCCTGTGCATAGCGCCGCAAGGTTTGGAATGACGCAGACTGTGGCACAGCGGCACGGGCGAAATCAATAATTGAATCCGGCCCCGCAAAAACCAGAAAAAAGTTGCGCTTATCAAGCGACTGGGCGTATTTATGGGGCTCTAAAGAATTCAAAGGATGGCTCATGGCTAAACTTTCCATATTCGGTGTCCTCACCAACGTCCAGATGATCCTGCATACGCTGACCCGTGGCAGCTTTGTCGGCAAAGACGCGCTGGGCAACAAGTACTACCGCGGCAAGCCGCGCAAAGGCACCAAGCGCGAGCGCCGCTGGGTCATGTACGTGGGCGCGCCCGAAGCATCAACCGTGCCGCCTGAATGGCACGGCTGGCTGCACCACCAGACGGATAAAGTGCCGCCCATCGACGGCAGCAAATACCGCAAGCCCTGGCAGCAGCCGCACCAGGCAAACCAAACGGGCACTGCAGGTGCCTACCTGCCCCCCGGCCATACGCTGAAGGGCGGCAACCGCGACGGCGCAACCGGCGACTATACCGCCTGGCAGCCCCCGCAATAAGCAGCCTCCCTTTCAAGAACGCCATAAGGACTTAAAGATTTCCATGCAAAGAAACATCTTCGAAACCATTCTGGGCGCGGTCGTGCTGCTGGTGGCAGCAGGCTTCCTGTTCTTCTTCTACCGCACGACGGACATTAAACCCGCGACCGGCTATGAAATCACCGCCGAGTTCGACAACGTGGACGGCTTGCAGGGCGGCAGCGCCGTGCGCATCAGCGGCGTGAAGGTCGGCCAGGTTCTGGGTTTTGAAATGAACCCCGCCAATTACCGCGCGGTTGTACACATGAACATCGACGCAAGCGTGAAAGTGCCGGTGGATAGCTCGGCCGTTATTTCCAGCGCGGGCCTGCTGGATGCAAAATTCCTGACGCTGCAGCCCGGCGGCGACGAGCAGATGCTGAAAAGCGGTGGCAAGATTGAATATACCCAGTCCAGCGTGAGCCTTGAGAAAATGCTCGGCCAGTTCATTTTCAGCGTCAGCAAAAACAGCAAAAAAGACGATGATGATGCAGCGCCCGCCAAGGACGATGCACCGGACGCGGACGCGCCCAAGGAAGCCCCCGCGAAAGACAAAGCCCCGGGCGCCGAACCTGCGCCCGCCCCTGCCGGTGGTTCGGAAGATCATCCGTAATGCTGCGCCGGCTTTCCATTCTCGCCCTGTCTCTCGCGGCCCTTTTGGCCGCGCCTGCGGCAGATGCGCGTGAAATGGAAAACACCAGCACGGTCGTGCTGCGCACCATCGATAAACTATCGGCCCGCACCCATACGTTCGACATTCCTGTCGATAAAACCGTAAAGTTCGGCACCTCGCTGTTCATCAAGGCGCGGGCGTGCCGTAAATCATCCCCGCTGGACCAGCCGGAATCTGCCGCCTTCCTGCAAATCTGGGAACGCAAGCCGACCGAGCAGACATCGCATTGGGTTTTCAGTGGCTGGATGTTTGCGTCCAACCCCTCGCTGTCGTACATGGACCATCCGGTCTATGACGTGTGGGTGATTGAATGCAAGAATGCGACCACGGTTGCAAAATCCGCATCGGAAGAATTCTCCTCCGAAAAAGTGCCGGAACATGCGCCCGCGCGAGATGCCGTTGCCCCCGCCTCCGCCGATAAGTCCGGCACCACCACAACACCCGCGCTTGGCGCCACGCCGTCAACGCAACCCGCAGATGCCGTGGTGGCGCAGCCCGCTGCCGCCGGCAAAGCCGCCGAAATTAAACCCGCAGATGTTGCCAAGCCCGTAGAAGCCGCAAAACCTGCTGATGCCGTTACGCCTGCCGCCACGGCATCCACGCCCACGCCTGCCGACGATGAAAAATCACTCACCGACAAGTCGCTGGAAGATACCGTGCCCGTGCCTGCCGGTGAAATTGCGCCGGAAAACAAGCCCGCGCCCGCCCCTACCATCGACAAGCTGCCCGGTTCCTTCGAGGACGGCGGCGATGACAGCAACCTTCCCGAAGACTGATCTTTAACATCGAACGATACGTGCTGCTTGATGGCCGCCTTCAAGCGCCGCCTGTATTCCGCGCGCGGAATTTCCATGACGCCGAACTGCGTCAGGTGCGGGTTGGTAAACTGGGTATCCAGCAGCGTGAAGCCCTGCTTCCACAGGCGCGCCGTTAAATACACCAGCGCAATTTTGCTGGCGTCATCGCGGCAGGAAAACATGCTTTCGCCAAAAAACGCGCCGCCGATGGAAACGCCGTAAACCCCGCCAGCCAATACATCCGCGTTTCCCTCCCGCGACCACGCCTCCACGCTATGGGCGAAGCCGGCGCGGTGCAGCGCGGTATAAAGCGCAATGATGTCTTCGTTGATCCACGTTTCCGCCCGCGCATCGGCGCAGGCGCGTATGACACCTTCAAAATCGGCATCATACGTCATGCGGTAGGGCTGGGCGCGCACGGTTTTGCGCAGGCGGCGCGGCACATGCAGGCCTTCGATGGAAAGAATGCCGCGGCGCGGCGGGTCGTACCAGTTAATTTCGTCCGCGTCTCGCCCTTCCGCCATGGGGAAGATACCCATGGCATAGGCCTGCAAAATAAGGTCCGGCGTTAACGCGGTCATTTTGAAAGGTCTTTGATAAGCTTCAGCGTCAGCAGGTCATCCACCGCGCGCATTTCGCCGGGTGCTGCGGGAATATCATCATAGCAAACGCCCGCGCCATCCGGCACATAGCCGCGCTTGATGTAAAGCCGCTGCGCTGCGCCATAGCGCGGGTACAGGCCCACGCTGATGCCGATATCTGTCATGCCGCGTTCCTGCACCAGCGATTCACAAGCGGCCACCAGCTGTGCGCCCAGGCCCTGCTGGCGCGCGGCGGGGATGATGTTTAAATCCTGCACCTCCGGTATCGACAGCCGCAGGAAGGGCGTATAGGTGGGGCGGAAGTTAAGCTGCACATAGCCCACAACATCTGCGCCCGCCCGCGCCAGCAGCACAATGCGGTTGCCGGCGGCCTGTTCATCAAGGCAGCGTTCAAAATAACGGGCTTCATGCACATCGCGCATAGCGGCGGCGACCGCGTAAAGCGCGGCAATATCATTGGTTGTTGCGGGCTGGATGGTGATGTTTGTCATATTTTTACGCTCCCGCAGCGGTCCACAGGCATGGCAGAAGGCGTGATTGCCGCAGCCTTGCCTAATCCTAACTTGCCTTTTCACGCCAAACTAAACATTTTTGCCGGAGGGGCCATTTTTACTGGTCTTGACCGCCCGAAATTGGGATTATTGGACAATGTTAAATTCTTTCCTCGAATACCTTTCAACGCAAAATAAACTGGTGCTGCTGTGGCCGCCGGGCGCTTTTATCTCGGGCGTTTTCCTGTTCCTTGCCTTGCGCTCGCATTACCGGTCGCTGCATGACAAAACAACGCTGCTGGCACGCTGGTACCGCCGCCTGCTGCCGCTGGCCGCCCCCGGCATTGCCATGCTGCTGCTGGTGGTGGGCATGGCCGTGCTGCAAAAAAAGGGCGTTGCCGTTGACCCGCCCTATGTCGCCTGCATCCGCGCTATCTGGGCTTCGTGGCTGATTGTGGCCTGCATTTATGTGCTGACGCATAGCCGCGCCAAAACCATTGCCGCCGGCATCATCGCCGCCATTTTTGCCTTCCTGTCGCTGTCGGACCTGCTACCCGGCATCATCAGGTTTTTGTCGGACATCAGCTTTAACCTCGGCAAGATTGAAATTTCGGCCTATCAGGTCTGCAAGTTCATCGTCTCCATCGTGCTGCTGGTCTGGCTGACCAGCGCGATGAACCGCGGCATGGGGCTGACGCTGCAGCACATGCGCAACCTGCGCCCGTCGACCCGCCAGCTGCTCAATTCGGTCTTCCGCGTGTTCATGTACATGATTGCGGGGCTGGTGGCGCTGTCGACGCTGGGCATTGACCTGACAGCCTTTGCGGTCTTTGGCGGCGCGCTGGGTGTGGGGCTTGGTTTTGGTTTGCAAAAAATTGCCTCCAACTTCATCAGCGGCCTTATTTTGCTGTTCGAGCGCTCGATTGAAGTAGACGACATGATCGAGATGCACAACGGCGATACCTTTGGCACCGTGCGCCAGACCGGCCCCCGCTATACGCTGATTGAAACTTTTGATAACCGCAAAATCATGGTGCCGAACGAAGACTTCATCAGCCAGCGCGTGACCAACTGGACGCTGTCTAACACGCGCGGGCTCATCAAGCTGCCGATCAGCGTATCGTATGAAGCCGACCTGGAGCTGGCAAAGGAGCTGCTGCTGGAAACAGCGCGGGAACACCCCCGTGCCCTGACCGAGCCGCCGCCCGCCTGCCTGTTGATGGGCTTTACCGACCTTGGCGTGAACATGCAGCTGAACATCTGGGTTGGCGACATTCGCGAAAAGCGCATGACGACGCAAAGCGAGGTTTTAATGGCAATCTGGAAGAAGTTTGCCGCGCATAACATCGGCCTGCCGCACCAAGTCCGGGAATCCCATTACCGGTCGCTGAAGAAGCCGAAGGAGTAATACGCATGGAGGAAACAAAGGCCTGCCTTCTTTCCTATGTGCTGGACGGCCAGGGCGGCGGACAGGTGGCTGACCTTGCCACCATCACGCCGGACGACCCGCGCTTTATCTGGATCCACCTGAACGGCCGCCACCCGGATACCAAAAAGTTCTTGAAGGAACAGGTGGGGCTTGACCCGCTCATCATCCGCTCCCTCGTGGCGGATGAAACGCGCCCAAGGTTTGAAGACATGGGCGACAAGGCGCTTATCATGGTGCGCGGCATTAATTTCAACCCCGGCCCGACACCCGAAGACCTTGTCTCGATCCGCATCTGGGTCAGCGGCAACCGCGTGATTACCGTTGGCCGCCGCAAGTCGCAGGCGATTGCCGATATTGACGACAGGCTGCGCCACGGCAGGGGCCCGAAGCGCCTTGGCGAATTCATCACCATGCTCTGCGCCTTCCTTAATGAAGGCATCCAGCCCGCGCTTGATGAGCTTGAAATCAATATCGACCGGCTTGAAGATATTTCGCTTGAAAGCCCGGATGCGAAATTGCGTCATGATATTGCCGCGGTGCGAAAGCAGGCCACCGTCTTCCGCCGCCATATGGCGCCGCAGCGCGAAGTGTTCAACCGCCTGCGCGCAACGCCGCTGGAATGGCTGACCCCCGCCGACAAATGGTCAATGCAGGACAACAACGACCGCATGACCAATTTTCTGGAAGACCTTGAAGCCTTGCGCGACCGGTCGCAAATTTTACAGGACGAACTTTACTCAGCCCTCTCCGCCAAGCTGAACAAGAACCTATATGTTCTGTCCGTCATTACCGTCATTTTCATGCCGCTGACGTTCATTTCGGGCCTGCTGGGCATGAACGTGGAAGGGATTCCCGGCGCGAAGGATCCACTTGCCTTTATTATCGTCTGCTTCCTCATGGTCATGATCGCCTTCGGGCAGGTGATGATTTTCCGGCGGTTGAAGTGGGTTTAAAACACCCTTTGTTGTCATATACTTATGACGATACTTGCCCCCGGCTAGATTCGGCGGCCTTGCATTGCCGCCGTATTTTTGATGGAATCAAAGGTAGCGCACTTTAAAAGAATGCCCGCAGCTGGCAGGAGCCTGGAATTGACACGCAAACACACGACAAGCCGCCTGCTGATGTCATTCATGCTTTTTATCATGCTGCTCCTTGCCATCGGGAATTACTTTTTTGCCAGTTACGCCTTCAACCGCCAGCAGAACGCCCTGAACGGAGAAATTGAAGGCGCAGCTTCCGCTGGCATGGCACATATGCGCACCTTCTCGGCAGACAACACGGCGATTATCGGCCACCTCGACATTCGCCGTATTGAGGACCTTCATTACGCCCTGACCTTGACGGCGGAAGATGCCAACAAAAAACCGCTGCCCTTGAAATCTTTTTCCTGCGACGTTCGACTGCCGGGGGGAAGTAAAGCTTTCATGGTACCCGTCTTCAAAAAAACGGCTGAAGCAACCTATGAAGCGGAAGTGACACTGCCTTATTACGGCCCATGGGATGTCCGTGCCCGCATGCTGCGGGAGCATGAATCGCTCGAATTTTATGAGCGCTTCGAAATTCCCGTCACCCAGAACAAATAGACTACCGCTTCAGCAGCAGCGTATAAAAAACTTCCGGCTCGTCGGTGCCGTCGGGCCAGGTGTGGTGCGCGAGGTGCGTGAAGACGAAGCCATGCTTCTGGTTTGCCTGTTTCGACGCGATATTACTTTGCCGATGCGCAACGTTGATGCGCTTGATGGCGGGATGCGCCAGCGCCCAGCCAATGCGCGCCTGATACATTTTTTCTGAAATGCCCTTGCCGCGCCACAGCTTTTCCAGCCATGAGCCCCAAAGAATGGCGGTGGTGCCGGAGGGATCATCCTTCGCCACCGCAACACCCGTCATGCCGATAATATCGCCGTAATGAAACACGCCGAAAATGCCCTGGTTGGCGTTTTCCACACGCTCCCGCCAGTCGGCATCCGTGTAAACAACTTCACGCCCGTAGTTGGAGCCGAATACGGAAGGGTCGCTTTGCAGGGCTTTCAGCCGCACGGCCTTGTACATCGGCCATTCATCCGGCTCGAACAGACGCAGCTCGACGGCATCAATCCCCATGCTTAACCTGCCTTGCGCTTGGCGGCGGTGGTGCGGCTGGCGTTATAGCCGCGCAGGTACTGGCTGGGCGCATCAACATCCGCCCCCAGCGTGACAGCGGCATTGAGCGCCCAGTGCGGGTCACGCAGGCTGGCGCGGGCGATGAAGACAAGGTCGGCATCCCCCTTCGCAATCAATTCATTCGCCTGCACAGCCTCGGTAATAATGCCGACAGCGGCGACAGGCAGCTTCGCCTCCGCCCTAATTTTATGCGCGAAGGGCACCTGATAGCCGGGCGTGGACGGAATTTTCGCATGCGGAATGTTGCCGCCGCTTGAACAATCAATAAAATCCGCCCCCAGCGCCTTCAGCTGCGTTGCAAGGCGCACAGCGGAATCAACATCAAAGCCGCCCTCCACCCATTCGCTGCAGGACAGCCGAATGCCGACCACAATATCATCGGGCACGGCGGCGCGGACAGCCTTGAAGGTTTCAAGCACGAAGCGGAAGCGGTTTTCTTCACTGCCGCCGTATTCATCCGTACGGGCATTGCTGAAGGGTGACAGGAATTCGTGCAGCAAATAACCATGCGCGCCGTGCAGCTCCAACACCTGAAAACCCGCGTCGACGCTGCGTTTCGCCGCGGCGACGAAATCGGCAATCACTTTGGCAATGCCGGCCTTGTCAAGCGCCTGCGGCACGGGTGATTCATCGGAGAAGGCGATGGCGGAAGGGGCGACGGTTTGCCAGCCGCCTGCATTCACCGCAAGCGCCTTGCCGCCATCCCACGGCAGCGCGCAGCTGGCCTTGCGGCCTGCGTGGCCCAGCTGGATGCCAATGGCCGCACCCTGTGATTTAACAAAGTCGGTAAGGCGTTTCAGGAATGGAATATGTTCATCCTTCCAGATACCATGGCAGCCGGGGGTAATGCGACCCTCCGGCGAAACGCCGGTCGCTTCCATGATAATAAGCCCCGCGCCGCCCGCTGCCCGCGCGCCAAGGTGGGCGAGGTGCCAGTCATTGGCAAAGCCGTCCACCGCGGAATACTGACACATGGGCGAAATGCCGATCCGGTTACGAAGCGTCAGGTTGCGCATTTTGAACGGCGTGAAAAGCGGCGTGTCGGTCATGATGTTTGTCTTTCCTCGGTTATAATTTTATTTGCGGGAGAAATACCGGCCAGAAAACGGTCGGCATCTCTCCGGCAGCGCAAACGGATATAGGTGACCTTGGGCGCAAAGCCAGTGCCCGCAAAAATTTCCCCGTAATTGCGGCGCGTGCGGGCGTAACTTTTGAACAGCCAGATCATGATGCTGTCTTTTGAAAACAGCTTGCCCCAGGTTTCTATATTGCCATTGCAGATCGGGGTTTTGTCGCTTGCGCGGCGGATGGAGCGGCGCACCAGCTGCATGAACACATGCGAAAACGAATAATCAAGCCAGATGAACGTATCTGCCAGCGGCCATACGGCCTGCCGCACTTTTGAATAATTGCCGACGATAACCCAGGCGTCTTCCGCCGCTGTTTTTTCGGCAAGGTCATAAAAGGCGGGCGTATCACGCTCCACCCAGTTGGGCAGCCAGTACAGATCATCAAGGTCGGTGACGCGCAAGCCCAGGGCCGCGCCCAGCTTATGACCGAAGGTGGTTTTGCCGGAACCGGTAATGCCCAGAATGACGATGCGCCGCATTACTCACCACCCTTCAAAAAGCCCAGCAACGCGGCGTTAAACGTCGCCGTGGTCTCGATGTAGGGAATATGCCCCGCGCCCTCCAGCACCGTCAGGCGCGGCTGCGGCAACAGCATTTGCAGCGCTTTGGCCTGCCATACCGGCGTAATGTTATCTTCGCGGCCCCAGATGATTTGCAGCGGCATGGTGATGTGCGCGTATTGCTTATAATCTGCGACTTTGCCGGTTTCCGGTGCGGCGGTAAGGTTTTCAAACCATGCGCCTTCTGCCGCCGTCAGGCCCTGGACGCTTAGCGGGCGTTGCAGCAGCGTCACGCGTGCATCCGTCACCGCCGCGCTGTCATATACAAAACCGCGGAAAATTGGCGCGATGGAATAAGGGCTGGAACCCCAGATGCCCAGAATAGCTTCACGCAGGAACGGCGTTTCAACCGCAAAGCGCAGGGCGGCGGCGGGCGCGGGCTGGCCAAAATGCGGGTGCGCTTTATCATCTGCAAAGCCGAGCGCAGGGTCGACCAATACAGCCTTGCCAAAAATATCCGGCGTATCCAGCAGCGCTTCAACTGCGGAACGGCAGCCGACGGAATGGCAGACGAGGGTTGGTTTATCCAGCCTCATTGCCGCAACCAGCGCACTCAACCGCGCCGCCTGCCGCGCGCTGGTATAATCCGCCGCATGAATAAACTTTTGCGAATAGCCGAAGGGCGGCAGGTCAACGGCTATTACACGATAGCCGGCATCCGCCAGCGGCTGCATGGTTTCCTGCCATAGCGCCCCCCAGGCGCCAGTACCGTGAATAAGGATAACAGCGGGACCATTTTCCGGCCCCTGTTCCTGCACGAAAATTTGCGCATCGGCCGCTGTCACGAAATGGCCGGTTTTAGGCGCGGCATCCTGCGGGCGCATATTTTCCCGCAAGGTGACGGTGGCGGTGGCGATAACCAGAACCGTTGCCAGCAGCGCCGCCGACCATAAAATAAACCCGAGCAAAAACCGGAAGAAACGCGCCATGTACCACCCAGCCCCTTGAAGCAAACACTTTCGGAAAAACAGTATAGCCTTTCCAGCACGGCTTGAAAGCCTTAACCTGAAGCCGCCCGCCCGACCTTCGGGCGTTTTTCTGAAAAGCTTTTTATACCGGAGCGCATATGAGCGACCTTACGACACTCGAAATGTGGGAACTGGCCAGCTACGTCGTCACCGTTTTCGGCCTGCCCTATGCGATTACCATGCTGATGCTGGATAACTACAAGGAACGCCAGCTGGAAATGGAAGAGCTGTACCAGAAGCTGGCGGAAGAATACGCCAAGTTCGCCAACCTGATGATTGAAAATGCCGACCTGCGGCTGATGACCGGGCATATCCCTGACAGCGAGCTGTCACCCGAACAGGTGGAGCGCAAAAAAATTATTTTCGATATGCTGGTCGCGCTGTTCGAGCGCGCATACATTTTAGTCTATGAAGATAAAATGGATAAGCAAACCCGCCGCCTGTGGGCCACATGGGAAGACTATATTAAATTCTGGTGCCGCCGCGATGATTTCAAGAAAATGCTGCCCGAATTGCTGGTGGGAGAGGATCCGGATTTTTCCGGCTATATCCGCCGCAGCGCCGGAATGATACAATAAATAAAGCCACTATTGCAGGAGAAATGCCATGACCGTTTTGTACACAGCACATGTTCACGTTGCCGGCGGCCGTGATGGCCGGGCGGATTCGGATGATAAAAAGCTCAGCCTCACCCTGTCGCGCCCCGGCTCCAGCGGCGGCGGCACCAACCCCGAACAGCTTTTTGCCGCCGGTTACGCCGCCTGCTTTGCCAGCGCCATTGCTTTTGTAGCAGGCCAAAAGAAGCTGGAGACCGGAGCCATCAGCATCCAGTCTGATGTCACCCTGAACCAGAACGAAGGCGGCTTTTTTATTGAACCGACGCTGAACGTGCAACTGCCCGCCATTGACCGCGCGCTGGCGGAAGAACTGGTGCGGGAAGCGCATAAAGTCTGCCCCTATTCCAAAGCCGTGCGCGGCAACGTGAATGTTGCCTTGAAATTGAACGGCACGCCGCTGGAAATCGCATGAAGCGCCTTTTTGCCGCAGCTGTTGCGCTCATGCTGCTCGCCGCCCTGCCCGCATTTGCGGCGGATGCGCCCAAACCTGCCGAGCTGAAAGGCCATATTGCCGCCGCCGCACCCTATGGCAGCGGCAGCCTGAGCAAGCTTTTTTTGCATGTCTATGACAGCAGCCTGTGGACAGATGCCGCCCCATGGTCTGCCGATAAACCCTATGCGCTGGTCATTCGCTATGACATGAACTTCAAGGTCAAGGAATTGACCGACCGGTCCATCAGCGAAATGGAACGCAGCGGAAAAATGACGGACGCCGAAAAAGCGCAATACCGCCAGGACCTTTCCACCCGCTTTCACGATGTTAAACCGGGGGATACCATTACCGCGCTGTACGAACCAAAAAAAGGCGGCAGCTTTTACTACAACGGAAAAATTCAAGGCGATGTGATGGACGCTACGCGCGCCAAGCGCTTCCTTATGATCTGGCTGGGCCCTGAAACGTCGGAACCTGCACTGCGCCGGCAATTGCTGAATTTGAAGTAATGTCTTTTTGAAGGAACGTCATGTTCAAGGATAAAGTCAGCTTCGGCATTTTTTTAGCCTCCATCATCCTTGCGGGTTTCTTACAGCTGCGGAAATATAAAAAATCCGTCGCAGCCGCCGTTGCCGCGGGCAAGCCTGCCGAGAGCGCCAGGAAAACGTTTGGCCCGCGGGAAGTGCTGGCGCTGCTGGTGATCGGCGTTTGGGTTTTCAGCCTGTTCGGCCCGCTGTTTGTGCCGAATGACGCATGGCGCGACTTTGGCTTTGGCGCCTGCTGCGCGCTTGATATATGGGCATTCCTGTACGGGTTAAAGCGTTACCAGACCGGCGCGTGGAAAGAGACGCCGAACATGACGCCGCTGAAGGCGAAGCTGGGCGTGTTCTGCATTCCTCTGGTGGCGTTCTTTATTTTCTGGGGTGCGCTTGTCACCAACAGCGGCGTGATGGCGGCAGAATTTTTTGGCACGCCCGGCAAGCTTGCGCTAAAGGTCCATAAAAAGCATACCCACGATAAATTCGGCGACCATTATTGCGTAACGGCCGATGCGTTTAAAAACGCCTATCCGGTGCCGATGTTCCGCAGCTTCTGCGGCCTTGATGCGGAGGCTTATGACGCCTTGCCGGATGATGTCTTCAGCGCGGAATTTACAACGCTGAACGGCCCGCTGGGCTTTGTGGCGCAGGATTTTAAGGAAGTTTTTTAAGCCTGCAGCAGGGCCGCCTGTTTTGCCGCCGCTTCCGCCAGAATATCAAAATGGCTGAGTATTTTAACGCGCGCGACGCTGCCGGCGGCGCTATGGCGGGCCTTGGGGGCATCCGCCCTTGCGAACAAAATATGTTCAAGCCCGGCCCGCTGCCAGCTTTCGGTAATCGTTTGCATGACAGCCTCAACCGGCGCGGGGGATTTTGCGGCCTTGGCCGCATCCTCCGCCGACAGCAGGGCTGCCGCCTGCGCTTCATCCGGCACGGTGGCTTTGCCGTCAAAAATTTCAACAATACGCTGCCTGGCAGGCCGCATGTGGATAACGCCAAGTTTTTCAATGCCCGCGTATTTTTGCGCAAGGGCGGCGGCAAGGCCAAGAATATTTTTGCCTAATGTTTTTTCGACATCGTCATGAAAGCCGATCATCGACATGCAGGGCATCACGCAAATATCCGCGCTGGCGGCGCCAACGGCTGCAGCATCCGCCGCGACGGCAGCCAGCAACTGCTGTTTTTTGGCTGGGTCCTGCAGGGCTTCGGCCCGCAAGGGGCGGCCGGGGGCGGAGACGGCTTCGGCGTTCGGGTAGGGCGCGGCGCTTGCAAGGTCGTAGCCAAGGCCAAGCTTGGCCATTTCGCGCGCAAGGCAGCTGGCGAATTCATCATAGCTGTCGGGGTTGAGCGCACCGAAGGCCGCAATTTTAATGGTCATCGTGAAAGCCCCTTATCTCTTACGGGTTCAGGAATCGGCGGCGTTTTTGAAGACGTTCCTGCAGCTTTTCCTGCCGCAGCTCCTGCTTTTCGGGTGATACAGCCGCGCCATTGCCCGCTTTTCCATTAACGCCCTTGCCGTGGCGGCGTTCCATGAGCGTACGGTATTTATCGCGCAAGTCCTGCTGGCGCGCGCTTTGCTGGGCAACGCGGCGGCCGACAAGGCCTTCATCGCGCAGAGCCACGGTTTTTTGCATGCGCTGGCGGCGCTCCCGTGTCCAGCCGGCGGCGCGGGTGGGGGCAATGCGGCGGCTGTGCAGGTCAGTACCCTGTCCCGCCTTGACGGTAACGGTGCCGCCGGTATTGGCAACATCGACCACGCCTTCATCCACATGCACGCCGTAGCCATCGCCTGCATCCCCCGCCCAGAGGCGCGTGCCGCGCACGCCAATGGAGCCGAAGACGGTGTCGATTTTCACATCCGGGTTCGTCTTCTTGGTCATCAGGCCGCTCATGTAATTGAACGTGCCGGACAGGAAGGAATAGCGGGCGTGGTTATTGGTGGTGTCTTTGTCGTCAAAATCAAAGTCGGTCGCCTTAAAGCGGGAATTTTCACCCATCGTCAGCTGCGTATCATCAATAAACAAAATAAACAGGCGGGATTTTAGGCCGGTGGTAATCACATCGTTTTCGCCAATCGTGTCATTCAGCTTCAAGGGCGCGCTGCTGCCGCCAATCGTGCGGGTTGCCGTGCCTTCGACCTCCATAATCGTGCCAATCACGCCGTTATCCGCCCGCGCGGCAAGGGGAGCCAACAGGAAAAGGACGATAGCGAGAATAAGCAGAATGCGATTCATGGAAAATTTCCCCGGTTGAAATATGCCAGAAGGATAGCATCGCAGCGCCCGGCTGAGAATATGCGGCACGGTTGCCATATAGCGGCAAACGCCCGTTTCAATGCCCGCTGGTAACGGTTTTGCAATCCGCTATCATCAACCCTGCAACTTCATTTTTTGACGGATTTTTTTAATGAAAAACCTTTGCTTCGCTCTTACGGCTTTTGCGCTGCTGCTGGCTGCCGCCCCCGCCTTTGCCGCAACGGCGGCGGATGCCGGGTCTGGCATTATTGGCACCATTCTGGAAGTGGAGGGCGCCGGCACCGTGACCGCGCCCGGAAAATCTCCCGTGGCCGCCGCGATTAAAACGCCGGTGCACATGAAGGACATTATTGCAACGGGGCCCAAATCCCGCATCTTTGTTTTGTTTATTGACGACACGCAAATGACGTTGTCGGAAAACAGCAAACTGACGGTGAACCAGTATATTTTCAACCCCGACGATAACAGCAAGAACAAGGGTGTTTATTCCGTATTGGCAGGTTCGTTCCAGTACGTCAGCGGATTGATTGCGAAGAAGAAGGACCCGGACGTTACCATCAACACCAGCTACGGCAACATCGGCATTCGCGGCACGAAACTTTGGGCGGGCGCGTTGCCGGGCGGCTATGGCGTGAACGTGGAGGAAGGCCTTGTCCGCGTGAAAAACCAGGGCGGCGAAGTGCTGGTGCCAAAGGGCCAAGGCACAAGCATTGCCTCCGCCACCGCGAAACCCGCAGCGGCGGCACCCTTCCCGCCGGAAACGCTGGATTTTATTAAGGGCACTGTTTTCCTGGCCGGTGAAGCGCTGCTGCTGAAGCGGATTGACGGCTTCCAAGGCCAGCAAAGCCTGCTGCGCGGCCAGTTTAAAAACTTCCTGAAGCTGCCGGGCAACGGCCTTGTGCCGGGTGGCGTGATACCGGATGGCGTGATACCGGGCGGCCTGCCCTTCGCGCCGCACAGCGACGCGCCGAAGAAAAAAGGCATGAACCCCGACGACATGCTGAAAAAGCTGCCCTTCTAAAAGGGCATATAATAAAAAAGCCGCCAGCCCGTAAAAGGGCCGGCGGCTTTTTTAATGCACTGAATTAGTAAAACCGGTAGCTGGACGACGGACGGATGGAACCGTAACCGCCGCGGCTGCTGGGCGCGCGCACGGGTGCCAGCAGCTTTTCCGCAGCGGGGGAAAGTTTCCATTCCGGATATTTTTTGACCACGCGGCGCAGGTGATCTTCCGATGATTCATTCGGGCGCAGCAAGGTGATGGTTTTGTCGGCAACGTCGCGCTTGTATTCGGCGGTGCTGACAACGCTGGTACCGTCGGTTGCTATCTGGCACAGGCCGATGTCGAAGGCGGCCAGCAGCCCGCCCGCAAAAATATCGCGCTGCTCATGGCGGGCGACGGTGGCGGAAAGTTTGCGGTCAACATCATCTTCAATGAAAATAATGTTGTATTCGGTTTTTTGCGGACCAGCCACCACCGTCCAGCTTTCGGACTGGCGTTTGGCGACAAGGCCGAAATCGTGGCTCAGCTTTTCCTTCGTCGTTTCGGGCGCCGGGAAATTGGCCACGATACGGTCGTACCCGTGCCAGCCGGCAGCCTGTTCGATGACTTTAATGCCGGCTTCGGCAAAAACTTCTTCCAAAAATGCTTTGTGCTTTTTCTGGTTGCCGCGGGCGCGCAGGAAAATATCCACGTCCTTCACGGGGCCGCCGTTATAGGTATCGCGCAGGGCACCGCCGGCAATCACGGCTTCATCCGCGCCCCTGGTGCGGAAGGCCTTCAGCACCGCCAGCCATTCGGCGGGAATGCGCTTGATGGGATCGAGCAGAACAGCCGCGGCAGGCGCGGCGGCAGGCTCAACCGCGGGCAATACCGCCCAGTCGGTGTTCATGCCGCGAAGGCCCGACTGGCGCAGCAGGCGCAAATAATCTGCGTACTTGTCTTTTGCCAGCGCCTTGAACTGGCTCATGTCATCGTCCGACGGCTGCGCGCCCCAGGTCGCGAGCAGTCGCATCATCGGCACATCTTCGCGCAGCAGCGCAATTTTCAGGTGCTGCCAGTTGGGGCGGTCCTTGCGGTTATCCCAGAAAATGGAATCAAAATGGTCACGCGCCTGCTGCACATCGCCGCGGGCGATAATTTCAGACAGCTGGTCTTCATAGCTGGTGGGGCGCGGCCAGGGCCGTGGCGGTTGCACCATGGGGTTTAGCTTTCCTGCGATGACATTTTATATTGAACTGGCCAGACCATAGGCAGCGACAATAGTTATGTCAACGTTAAATCTGCCGTTTATTATTTTATGTAAATTTATGCCGCAAGTTTCGGCGCCGTTGCGGCCGCAGGGGGCTGTAGAGCCATAACCGGCGCGCACGCCGGAAGGGCCGCCACCCGCGTATCCGCCGCCGCCACGGCGAAGCTGCCGGACAGGCTGGCCCCGCGTGATTCGGCACTCAATGGCAGGGCGGGCGCGGCGGCAGTGTTGAAGCTGTTCTGCAACAAGCCGCCGCCGCTGAAAATAAAATCTTTCACGCGGCCCAGCACGGCCTGCAAAATGCCGGTCTTCGCCAGCCACGCACCGAACAAGCCGTTCGCCGTGCCGGACAGGAAAGAAAGCCCCGCGCTTTTGGCGCGCTTCATATCAAGGTATTTCACCTGCCGCCGCTGTTCCTTGGGGCCGCGCAGGCGGGCGGTAAGGTAATCTTTGTGGTAGCTGTAAATGCCGCTGGAAACACCCGCCGCAACCGCCAGCAGCGCCACCGAGCCGATTGTTGAAACGCCGCCAATCATGCCCGCAACCCATGTAATGGCAATAAGCCGCATGGTGGTGGAAACAGCGCGCCCCGCCGCCATATCCGCCGCCTTGGTGCCAATGCTTTTCATGACGTTGCGAAAACGGTTGCCTTCGGCGCGCCAGGCCTTCAGCACGCCGCCAAAGCCTGCGGCATCGATGCCCTTTTCAAACAGCCAGCGTTTCAGCGGGCGGCGGGGTGTTGAGGCGGCGGGTACCTGGTCTTGCGTTTCGGCGGGCTGTTCCGTCGGTGGTGTGGTGACCTCCGGCATTGCCGGAGCATCGATATTTACTTGCGGTTGTTTCTGGGGCGGTTCCGCGTCAGCCATGCGTTATCCTGATCACCTGCCAGATTGCGTCATTTTTTTTACCGGAGATTATTTATAGCGGCCCGGGCCAAGGGATGCAAAGGTAAATGCCGCCGCGGCTTACCCCACACACGTTTTTTTCATAGTCGCCGCTTTTGTAAACGCGCGTTAAAAAGGGTAGACTTGAAAAAGGCAGACTTGGCGATCACGCTGTTTTTAAACCGAGCAAAAAAGCGCACCATGAAAAATACGGCCACATTCTTTTTCACCGTCGCCTGTGCAGCCATGCTGCTTATGGCCGCACCCGTCTATGCGCAAACGATGCAGGGCGCGGATGTAACCGCCGCAGCCCCCGCACCGTTCAAGTTTGAAAATTATAAAACGCTGGACCTGATGCGCGATTTTATCGAGCGCACCTATCCGCTGGGAACGCCGCGGGCGGCGCTGCGGGCGGCCTTTGTGGCGCAGGGCGGCGGCAAGCTGTACATCAACCCCGCGCGGGCGGAGATTGAGAAATACGTATACGACATTAACCTGTGCGACCTTTACATCTGGCGGTGGAATATATCGGCCGACTTTGATGAAGCGGGTAATCTGGCACAGGCCTATGTGAATGGCCGCCGGGTGTTTATGGCGGGCAGGGCCGCGCGCTATGCCCATTACGAAAGCGGCGGCGGCGGATTCGCAAAAATGACCGGCGGCACAAGGCCCATGCCGGAGGCGACGCGCGGACCGAAACAAATCGTCTTCATGATTTACGATGGCGACGGCGACCTTAAAACCGTGGCCGACCAATTTGCCACCGGCTTCGGCCACGCCGCCGCCGACCCCACGCGCCTGCAGGAAGCCGCGAATTACAACGATGTGGAATTATGGCGGTCGATTTTCAGCCTTGATGGCGCAGATGCAATTGCGCCTTTTGCCGGCGCCTGCAATACAGCAAAACGGCCTAGCGCAAAATAACCAGAAACGGCTGCGTTGAATGGATGTTAATATCGCCATTGCCGACGTTGGAAATACCCTGCCCCGACAGCGGCGGCAGCACCAGCGCGCTTGCCGGATATTCGCAAGCACCGGATAAATTAATAACCGCTTCACTGAATACCAGGAGGGAAAACGCGCCGTGCAGCGTAACGGTATGCGTGCCACTTTGGAAAAAACGCAGCGCGGGCTGCAGTGCGTCATCGTAAAAAACAGCTTCGCGCATTTTGGGTCGCTGCTTTAATTCCGTTTCAATTTCACCAAGGTTGGCAAGTTCATGGTCGCGCCGCGCGCCGAGGAAGCCGATAAGGTGCAGCTGCGTCCACGCGCCATCGCGCAGGCCGCCAAGACAAAAGCGCAGGTCGGTTAAATCCTGGCTTTCCTTGAAGTATGCGGGAATGTTTTTCGGCATGGCGCCGGAATCACCATCTCCCGCCCACAAATGCGGTGCGGGCGCGTAGTTGATGCCGCCATCGACGGCCACCTGCGTTGCACCTGCAAGGTCAAGCGCCGCCAGTTCAACCGCCGTCAGCTGTTTTTGCATGACGGGGCCGACCAGCAATAGCTGCGCGGTTTGCGGAAGAGATGACAGCCAGCCGGACATGATGATTACTTCTTGCGGAAGGTGATGAACAATTCACCGACGCGAAAGCCGAACTTGGTGGCCCTGACACGGTTGATGACGACGGCATCGCTGACTTTATAAAGCCAGTCATCCATGTTGATGGCGACGGTTTTGTTTCCTTTCGGCACCTTCAGGGTGTACTTCATATTTGACGCATTACCACACTGGCGGCCAATGGCATTGCCGACAAGGTCGTCCGCGCTGCCGACAAAGCTGCCGTCATCATTCATGACGACTTTCCAGAGGCGGTGGAGTTTCTGGCCGTTGCTGTAAATGAAATGTTCATCCAGCGTGCCGCTGTTGCCCTGCCATGCGCCCGTCAGCTCCATATGGAACTGGCGCTGAATGACGCCCTTGCGGTTAAAAAATACGCCTTCGGCTTCAAGCGGGCCGTTGAAATAATCGCGAAGGTCAAGCGCCGGCTGGCGGCCTTCATAGGTGGAAACATTAACGCCGCAGCAACTGGACATGACTTTCAAACCAACAGCGCCTTGAAACGCCTGAACAAAACCGGCCCCAAGTGATTTTGGGGCGGCTACATGGCAGGCATGGCGCCCTTTCCTGACCCGACTCTACCCAAAAGACGGGGAAGCGTCAAAGTTCCATCAAATTCTTGCCGCAACCAAATGCCGTCTGGCCTGTTGGCGCTTTTAGAACACCTGTGCTTTAACCCGTTTTGGAGAAAACCCATGCAAAACCCCGTGCAGCCCCGCAATCCCGCCACGCCCCCTGCCCGCCCGATTTTGCCGAACGGTGAAATAGGTACGGAAAGCCATATGGCCGAAAATACCGGCGACGATATTATTACCAGCAACCCGCTGCCGGATGCTGTTGCAGCTGACGGCATGAACGCCGCGCCCCAAACCGAACAATACGCCGCCGATACGCAATTCCGCACCGCGCAGTATGACCTGCGCCAGGATGTACGCATTGAAGCAGCGCCGTCTGGTGATGCCGCCGCTGCTGCCTATGCCGCACCGCCTGAAAGCGTTATTGCGCAAGCCGCAGCTGACCGCCTTGTCATGGCGGATGATACGCCTGAACATTTCGGGGAAGCCGTTGCGCCGCTTGAAAATGACAGCGGCCTGCCCGCCGCGCCCGCGGAAGACGGCGGCTTTGCCGTGCCGTCGGTTGAGGCCAGCGGCATACTGGCAACGCTGCTGCTGCCGGGGGAGCGCGTTATCCACCAGGCAGCCATCAGCACCGGCATTTACTGGAAGGGCATTGCCCTTGCGCTGGGCGCGGTGATTGCGCTGTTCTTTTCCGCCCTGCTCGCGCTTTACTTTCTTGTGGTGGCGGCGATTGTGCTGTTCATTGAAATTCAGACCAAGCGTTACCTTTTGCTGGCGGCAACCGACCGCCGCGTGGTGATGTCGGGCGGCGGCTTCAGCACCCGCACGATCGAGCTGCCGTACAGCAAGATTGAGGCGGTGGATGTCATGGCAACGCCCATGGGCATGCTGCTGGGTTACGCCAGCGTCATCTTCGTTTCCGGCGGCAACATGCGCTTTATCGTGCCGTTCGTCGCCGATGCCAGCGCCTTCCGCGATGACATGACGCGCATGCTGCTGGCGCGGGAGGAGGCCGCCATGGCCCCCGCTGCCCCGCAAATGGCGGCAGCGGTTATATAAGCCTTACATTACGGCGAGCAGAACGAGCCGAGAACTTTACAGCCCTCCGGTGCCTGCTTGCTGCAGCCCGCGAGGGCTTCTGCTTCCGCCTTGCGGCGCGACCCGCCAAGCGCAGTGCTCCAGACGCCGGACTTGCCGTCTTCCGACTTCATCATGGCAAGCGAGGCGCATGAATCCGAAAACCACAGGCTTATCTGGCAGTCGGCGGGCTTGCCGGGGTTGTCATCGTGGCAGCGCTTCAGCGCGTCGGTTTCCGCTTCTTCGCGGCTATTGAAGTTATAGGAATAGGCGGCCAGCAGCGTACTGGCCGACACCGCAATGGCGCCAAACTTCGGCACATGCGGGCCAACGGTGACGGGGCGGGGATAAACGGTGCTGGTATCATCCGTGCAATAGCGCGAACAGCGCGATGTGCAAAGGCCGGGCCCGCTGGTGCCATTCGCATCATCCACCATGCCGGCGCCGCAGTCTTGATAGCATTGGTCCCAGCAACCCGCTTCGGCCGGTTTAAGGGGCGCAAATGCCAGAAGCGCGAAAAGAAAAAAGGCCAGAACGGCGAATGGTGGAATAAAACGTGTCACGGGCGAATGCCTTGCAGATGGAGATAGTCGTGGAGTTATGACGAGCCGGCCTTACAAGACAGTTTAGCAAAAACCGCGCGTTTTATCAAAGACCAGCAGGCGGGCGGGGGCTTCGGCCTCGATCACGTCGCGCAGCACGGTGAAGCCGGCCTTCTGGCTGGCGCGCAGGGCCTGCGGGTTATCCAGCTTGTGGCATATGTAGCAGCAGGTTTCATCCGGAAATAATTCAAACACCACCGCCCGCAAATAAGCCTGCAGCAATTGCGGGCCCAAGCCCTGCCCGCGCAAGGCCTCATCCGCGATGAACAGGTCAAGGCTGATGCCGTCCTGCAGCACAATCTCCGCCGAATAATCGGGGTAATCGGCGTTTTTGTAGCATTGCACGTAAGCAAAAGGCACCCCCGCCAGCAGCGCAATGTGGCAATAAGTGCGCCCGCTGTATTCAAGACGCGGGGCGAATTTGGCGGCAACGTCTTCAAGGCTGATGGGCAGCGGCTGGTAGTGCTGGCGCAAATGCGCACGGTTAAGCCAGTCATGCATCATCGGCACATCGGCTTCGGTTAGCAGGCGAAAGGTTATGGTGTTTTGAAAGGCATCGGGGCTTTGCATGGCGGCAGAATAGCCTTTTCACCGTCGGAAATGCCGCAACTTTCTCGAATCGTGGCAGGGGTTTTTATGGAGGGTATCGTGGCGGTATTGCGGCACCACTTTAATTATATCAATAATATCAGCTATTTATATAATTCTTGACCCGCGGCAAGCGCCTCAAGTATTATACATAACCATTTTTCTGCCGCATATTTATAAGGGAAACACCCCGCATGAGATCGTCGTTTAACAACTCTGCCCGCGACACCCGCTGGATCGACAAGGTTAAACGCTTCATCTATGAAACGCCGGTTGAAATTGCCATTGGTGCGGTACTGTTCGGCACCATTGCGGGCGTGTCCTCCTACGAAGTGCAAAAGGGCAAGGAAGGCCAGATTCCCCTCGCGTTTTCCGAGATTGAACAAACAACGCGCGACTTTGCCGCCAAGGGCCAGCCGGTGCCGCCGCTGACGCTGCTGTATTCGCTGACCAACGATGCCACCATGAAGGTGTTTGAATCCAACAACATCGCGCTTGCGAAAGATGAAACCAACAAAACCTTCGCGCGCGAACTTGAAACCCGCATCGACCCCGACTTTAAAACCCATATGCTGATCAGCGAAATTTCCGCCGAGATGCCGAAAGATGCGGGTGCTGCGCTTGGCTCTGTCAGCGACCTTATCGCCGCCGTCAAAGAACTGCCGCCCATTATGGCCGCGCTTGACGCAAGCTGGAGCGAAAGCCACCGCGATGTGACGCATACCGTGTACGATCCCGTCCGGTCGTGTGATAGCAAGGGCCAAAACTGCACCACCACTTATGTGCCGCGTGAAGTTTACGATTACACCATTCACGACTACGACTATAACGCGCAGCAGGGCCAGTATTCCGCAAGGCTGCTGCAGGACTTTGTTGCCGCGCACCCGAAGCTGGATGTCACGGAACAGCTGCACTACGCATCCAAAACCCACGCCGACAACGAAAACGCCATGGCGCAAAGCATGCGCAACCTGCTGAAGGGCAAGCCGCCCACGCCGGAACAGGCGCTTGGCTTTGCCAATACCTGGGCGCGCGGGTCCAACCTTGTGAAGTACCTGCCCACCATTCGCAGCCGCACGGCGGAACTGCCGGGCCTTTCCAGCAGCTGGACGGCCGCGCTTGAAACAGCGCATAGCGAAACCTACCGCACCTATTCCCACTCCGACAACGGCCCCAGCGAATACCGCGCGGCGCAGGCCGCCTTGGGCCATACCACCACCATTCAGGAATCGTCAGCGCGCATTACCGGCGGCATCCGCGATGCAGGCTATGCCATTCCCGCGCTGACGCAGCAGATCAAGACGTACATCGACGTTGCCGAAGGCCGCAAACCGGGGGATGCCGACAAACTGCGCGGCGAGGTCATGAAGACTGCGCGGGACATTTACAACCAGAACTTTGAAAACGGCTTCGATGTGCAGCCCTTCAAGTGGTGGGCGATTGCCCTCTTCACCGTGCTGGGCGCGGGCATGGGCGCGGGTGCGGGCGCAGGCGTTGACAAATACCTGAACGACCGCCTTCGCCGCCAGCGCGAGAAAAAATACACCGACCCTAAAAACGAGGAAAACAATATCCCCGGCAGCAAGCGCTGGTCGTTGCCCCGCCTCGGCTGGCCGAAGCGCACGCCGGACATCCGCATTGAAACGCCGCCGACAGGCACAACCGCCCAGTCCTACCCCAAGCCGCAGCAAACCCCCAGCGGCACCACGCTGCCCGCCAATGCGAACCTTGAACAGCCAACCCCCACCACGAAGAAGCCGAAGAAAGACTTCTCGCTGTAACTGCTTGCCGGCCGTTTTCTTGCCGTCATTTTAGCGGCAGGTAAATATCCTTGATCATCTCATGCTCCGGCACATCGGGATAGAGCGTGACGCGCTGGCAATAGAGCGGGAAGTCGCGCAGTTCCTCGCCGCTTTGCGGCAGCCAGTTGCGGTAGAGGTAATAAATCGCGCTGGCAAAACCATCATCCGACCCGACCTGGCGCAACAGGGCGCAGCGCCCCGCCGGAATGACGCGCGGCACAATGCCCATGTCATTCGGCGCAATGTCGGCGTTGGTGGCCACGCAAAGGTCGACGCGGAAATCTTCCGGCGCGACTTTTTCGGGGTCGTTATAAAGCAGCGTATAGGTCGCGTGGTTTTTGGGGTGCAGACCCACCGCTTTTCGCCAGTCGATGAACTTGCGCAGGGTTTCACCCAGCAGCGCGGCGTCGCCCCTATGCGTCAACACAGCGATGCGTGTTTCGGGGACATCGACGACGCTGACCTGCCCGTCGTAATTTTGTTCCTGCATATGATGGCTCCTGAGTTTTTGAATGGGGTTATAAGTTTCCTGCCAGGCGGCGAAGCCCGGGTTTTTGCGAAAGTCACTCGGCAATTGCCCGGTATGTTTTTTGAAGGCGCGTGAAAACGCCTCCGGCGCGTCATAGCCGCTCGCAAGCGCGATGTCGGTCACGGAATCCTCGCGAAACGCCAGTTGGTACGACGCCCGCTTCAACCGCATCGCCTGCACATAGGCATAAACGCTGATGCCGAACAGGTGGGAGAACTGGCGGTGAAAGTGGAATTTTGAAAAGGCGGCAACGCCGCTTAACGTCTCGACGCTCAGATCATCATCCAGATGCGCATCAATGTAATGCAGCACGCGAATAAGTCGCTCATGATAGGCCTTGATGGCATCGTCTTTCATAACCATTCCTCCTTTCCTTCTCTCAACCCTACGCCTGCAGCGTCTAAAACGCCTGACTGAACTTGCTGTTTGGCAATTTACACGCCATTTTTCTAAAAACATCCGCTTTTCATTGCGCGGAAGTCTTTAAATTTTAAAGCGCTTTCCGGCATAATAACAAGAGACGCAAAACTTTTTCAGGAGCCTGCCATGACCGCCGCCATAACATATTCCCGCCGTAAATTCCTGGGCGTTATGGCTGGTACGGGTGCCGCGCTCATGCTGCCGCCGCTTGCCGCCTTCGCGGCAGAGAATACGCTGGATGCGCGCACCACCGCGCTGGTGGCCGCGACATTCGGCATCGACACGCATAACCATATCGACGTGCCCTTAAGCGTGGAAGACGGCCCCGCGCCGGACCTTGACCTTGCGGACGAAATGAAAAAGTCCGGCCTTTCCGCCATCAGCATGACGTTCGCGGTTGATTACCACTCGCTGAAGAACCCCGGCGAGGCATACAGCCGCTTCACAAGCGGGCTTGACGGCATGGATGCGCAATTGCAGAAAAACGGCATGACGCGTGCGCTGACGCTGGCGGACCTGCGCGCCGCGAAAAAGAACAATCAGCCGATCGTCGTGCAATCCGTCGAAGGCGCGCATTTTCTGGAAGGGAAAATCGAGCGCGTCAAGGAAGCTTATAACCGTGGCCTCCGCCACTTTGGCCTGCTGCATGATTCAGACGCGTCAACGCCGCTGGGCGACGTCTATACCAACCCGCCCCGCTTCAACGGCCTGACTGATTTTGGCACCGCCGTGATAAAGGAATGCAACCGCCTTGGCATGCTTGTCGACCTTGCGCATGTCAGCGATGACACGGTTATCGCGGCATTGAAGGTGGCAGAGCACCCCGTCATCATTTCGCATACCGGCCTCAACTGGCGCCTTGGCAGCAATGAAAACATGGCGCGGATGATGCGCCCGCGCCTAATCAGCAAAGAGCTTGCGAAAACCGTGGCGGCGGCGGGCGGCGTTGTCGGCGTCTGGACGCATCTTGCGGATTCGCCTCTGGAATACGCGCAAAATTTGCATGCTCTTGCCGAGCTTATCGGGCCCGATCACGTCTGCATCGGCACGGATACAAAATTAACCCCGCCGCTCGGCCCCCACATGCCCCGCCCCGGCGAGCGAACGAATACCGCTTGGGAAAGCATGGCAGGCATGAAAACCGGTTTCTTCACCGCCGTCGTCGACGCCATGCTCAAGACCGGCTTTGCGCCGACGGACATTGCAAAAATTGGCGGTGAAAATTTCTGCCGTGTCTTCGGTGCGGCCACGCAAAAAACACCCTGACGGCAGACTTTGAGTTCAGCGGTGGCTTGCAACTAGCGGTGTTTGCACCCCGGCCAGCAGCATGGTCGCCGCTCGCCCTCCACAAGGTTTTCGATGCCCCAGTTGATACGCTTCAAACGCGTTTCCGCCTTCTTGGCGGAATCAACTCAGCAAATCCATTCATTGCGGGCGATGGGCGTAATATCCACCCACGTTGCCAGCGCCGCCGCATTCGCCGCGAGCGCCTTCTTCAAATCTGCGGGCAGGTCATGAACGATGCCGCCGGGAATTGTTCTTGCCACGTTTTATCGCCACATAATGAAATACTGACGCTAGAATTTTCCTAAAATTATCTGGAGACTTTTGATTAGAAACAAGGTTTATTTTCCAATGGTAAACTATGCTAATTTATTCAAACTAACAGGTGAAAATAAAAGACAGTAAATTATAGAATGACCAATCCATCCACCGCTTTAAAATTATTTCAGAACGATGTTCTAGAAAACAAAATACCGCTACAACGTGGCCAAGTTGACTCTAATCTCTTTGTTTGCTGTGATGAACCAAATGGTAGACTTAGATTTAATTACATGCGGATTGAAAGACAAATCATAACCGCTTTTGTTATGTTTGTTTCAGTAAATCCTATTGATGGCATACCATGTTTTAATATCGGCTATGCCGTTCCAGAAAAATGTCAAAAACAAGGGAGAGCAAAAGAAGTCGTTAATACTGCTATTTCCGAGATGCAAACTGGCTTCGGCCTCGCAGGTGTAGTGTCATTATATATAGAGGCAATCGTTGAAACTAGTAATATAGCTTCACAGAAAGTCGCGGCGCACACTCTCTCACTTGAACCCAAAAGTATAATAGACCAATTCTCTAATCTCCCAGCACTTCAATATATTAGAAAAGTTAATTTTAATCCTAAGCATAATAGCTGTGATTGATTTACTACGAAATAGCACTTAAGCTTTATGTCTCGTATTCAAAAAAAGAAAATCAAAATGAATATTTCATCCGTCATTTCTGTACTTTCGATTTTGTGCCTTGCTGGTTGTGCTACTGAAACGAAGCCACAATACACTTGGGTAAAAAGCAACGCCGATAGCCAAAGCAATCAATACATCATTGCGGACGGCGCTTGCACAGCAGAGGCATACAAAGCTGTACCAGAGCTACCACCGACAGACTGCAGTAAAATGAAATCAGGTTACGCAAAAGGTTTTTGTGCAGGCTCACAAGGAAACGGGTCAGTTTCTGCACGGAGCAAAGTTTACGATGGCTGCATGTTGGAAAAAGGATGGGAAAAACGACTTAAGAAATAGTCGTCTCTGGCGGGTTAATTTTTGGGAATAGTGGCGGAGACGGAGGGATTCGAACCCTCGATACCGGCTAACACCAGTATAACGGTTTAGCAAACCGCCGCCTTCAGCCACTCGGCCACGTCTCCAGCGCTGCGGCACATCATATATACATCTCGGGGAAAATCCAAGATTCTTGAAGGGGTCTATTTGCCGTTTTATTTCAATAGTATAGGGAAATTCGACTTTGGCGGCGGGCGTTATTAGCCCTTCAGGGCGCCGACATTGGCGCGGATATTGGCGGGGGAAAGGCTGCCGAAAACAAGGCTGGTGACGCCCGTAGTGCCGGCAACAAAGCGGATATTGGCCGCAACATCGCTTGCCCCCGCGATGTGGCCGGAGGCGAGGCCTTTTTTAACCAGCACCGGCTTGCCGAGGCGCGCCGCGGCCGCAATGACAGGCGTTTCATCAAGGTAGATTTGGTTATAAGCGACCATGACGCAGTCCGACAGTTCCAGCGCCTTCATGCCGCCGTCAATTGTGTAGGTTGATACGCCATAGCTGCCGATGATGCCTTTGCGCTTGAACGCATCCAGCACTTCCAGCACGGGCGTTTCGGTGATTACCTTCACATCATCGCGGTTGCTGTGAACAAGCACGCAATCTAAATAATCCGTCTTCAGCCGTTGCAGGCTGCGTATAACGCTCATCTCCGTATGTGCGCGGGTGAAGATGTAGTCGGACCCGTTATCGCCAAATTCCTCGCCCGTTTTGGTGACAAGGAAGAACTTGCCGCGGCGCGCACCCAGCAAATTGCCCAACCGTTCCTCGGCGGTGCCGTAGGCAGGCGCGGTATCGAGCAGCGTGATGCCGCAGTCCATCGCGCAGTCGAGCAGCGATTCAACTTCCGCATCGGTCGGCAGCGCAAAACCGTCACCGCCCGGGTATTTTACCTGTTTGTTACGGCCGAACTTGACGGTGCCGAGGCCAAGAGGACTGACGTTTTTCCAGCTTAGGGTCATGCGTCTTCCAGCCGCCGCCATTCGGCAACTTCCCATGGGTAGCTGGCAATGCCGGCGGTGGGCAGCGGCGGCGCGGGGGATTTGGCGACGGGATGAATGTCTTTGTCTTTCAGCCAGTCAAAAACGCGGTCTGACAATGCGGGCGCAAAGGTGAGCTTTGTGGGCCAGGCCATGAGCACGCGGCCGCGCTGGTGTACGTGCGGGCCGGGCGGCATATCGCCTGCGGCATCAAACGGTTCGGCGCGGTCACCGTACCACGTGGCCCATTCCTTGCCGTTCCAGTCGATATCGGGAAAAATTTCCGACAATTCTTTTTTGGCGAAGGCAAGGGCCGCGGCATCATCCATCTTTGCGCCTTCTTCGGCAACGGCGCCGCCAAGGTACCAGACGTATTCATTGGGTGCGCCGGTCGGGTGCGCCGTCACCGTCAAGCGTGGCTTCGGGCTGCCGACAATGCCGTGGGCGTAGAGCGCATAGGGCACGGGCTTTACCATGATCTGGCGGAGGGGCCTGCGCTGCGCGTGCCTGTCTTTGACTTTCAGCAGTTCCAGCGCGCGTTCATTGCCGGTGCCGGCGGTGAAAATAACCAGCTGCGCCCGCATGACAAGGCCGGAAACCGCCACCTGCCCGTCCGGCAGTAATTCGGTGGCTTCGCCCTGAAACAACCGGCCCTTCAGGTGCTTTGCGAGGGACTGGATGAGCGACCGCACCTCCAGCACCTTTTCCGGCAGCTGGTAGACGGGGCCCTTGAATTTCTTTTTCAGCTGCAGCACTTCGGGGAAGTCGGGGCGCTTCAATTTTTTGGTATCGGCATTCACCAGCTTCGCCGCGCCCAGCACGGCAACATCCGACAAAATGCCGCCTGCGGGCCACATCACCTGATGTTCCGATAAAAACTCAACGCCGGTCAGGTCAATTTCGCCCCAGCCTTCAAAGCTGGATTCCCAACGCTCCGGCATTTTGGCGAGGGAAGCGGCGTGGTGCGTCATGGCCCCCTGCAGCACATATTTTTGCCCGCCGTGAATCATGCCCTGCGATGCAAGCGTCTGCCCCGCGCCAAGTTTATCTTTTTCGATGAGGATGACGTTATAGCCCGCGCGCTTCAGCGTGTTGCAAAGCCATAAGCCCGCAACGCCGCCGCCGAAAATTATCATGTCGTATTCTAGCGCCACGGAAACTGTCCCAGAAACTGCCATATGCCGGATAATATATCGCCCGGCAGCAATAAGGGAAGGGTTATCAGGAACGCCAATGCCCCCCAAACCAGTTGCTCGCGCACCGTGCGTTCATGCCACAGCCACGCCGACAGGACGAGGATAACGGGTTTGGTCATGGCCTGCACGGTCACGACCACAGTGACAGGGTTGATGCTGACCTGCTGGTAAAACTTCACCAGTTCGGTTGCGGCATATAAAACACCCGCCAAGGCCGCCGCCTTGTGACCTGCCGCAATGCGGAAATTTTCAAGGCTGTTGCGGTTCCAGATAACGGCGGTGATGAAGACGACCGTATAGGCCACCACCAGCAGAGCATACCAGTTAGTATCCGCCGTCAGGATATGATCGAGGATGGAAATACCGGCAGAGATGCCGACCAGCTGCACGTAGCTGACGCGGCTTTTGGCATCAAGGTCGGATAAATGACCCTTCAGGAAAAAGCCGAGCGCGAGAGCGCAAAGACCAAGACTGGCGAACCACTGCGGCGGCGCAAGGTCTTCCCCGAAAAAGCCGTTGCCGATGGTGATAAGGCCTAAACTCAGCGGCGTCACGTAATGCCGGGACGATAAGCTGACCTTCATCAATTGCTGGCTGACGACAAACAGGTAACACAGCAACCCGCCCTTGGCCGCCGCCAGCACCAGCAACCACGGCCGCGCCATGAATTTTTCCCAGCCCGCCACCCACAAATGGCCGTAAACGGGCGCGAGCAGCAGCAGGCCCAGCAGCGTCCAGCCGCTGATGAACAGCGGCGCGGTTTTATGGTCGAGCTTGAGGCTGCAGACCTTCAGCGTAACAAGGTGGCCGATGGTGAGTGCAAAAAGCAGCAGCAGTAAAAGGTGGCCGGTATCCATGCGGGTTTTGGCCCTTTCACGGGGGAATTTGCAGAAGATTACCTCTATCTGCTTCAATTTAAACGCTATTTTAGGCTTTATGCATCAAATTGACAACCGCCGCGTTGTTTTATAGATTATGACATTCGTTTTGAGCTATAAGCCTGCCCCCGAGTCGCTTTCAAATGAACAGCGCGGGGATGATTTTGGAAACGCCGCACCGATGCCGCCGAAACCCGCCAAAGAATTCAACGACAAAGCGAAGAGCTATTTGTATTCCATTTCCGTGCGCCCGAAATATTCGCGCCGCGATGATTTTTCCGCCGACATCAAGCAAGCCGCCGAAGCCATTCGCCAGCTGGCCCGCGATGAAGGCCTGAGCCCCGCCGTGCGCATCAAGTTTGATGACGGCGCGATTGGCAAACTTGGAACATTCTTCATGAACGCGCCCGAAAAATTCGCGGCGAAAGTGAAAAAGCTCGACGGCATCACCGCTGTCGAAAAACCGACGGACCGCAAAGCTGCCCCCGGCTCCACCCGCAGCAGCGTCCGCAAACCCAAATAACAGGAGATTTGTTTGAGCCACGACCCCGACAGTAGAACCGATAGTTTCAAAACCTACGAAGTCACCTACAAACTGCCCGACAACCTTGTGGAAGAAGAAGGCCTCGCAAAGAGCCTCAATTTCCACCGCTTCATGCGCCACGCGCGTGACTGCCACAAAAACCTTCTCGAATTCCTGGCCTTCCGCAACCTGACGCCCGAAACCGGCATCAGCACCATGGTTGCGAACGAGCGCAAGACGATCATTGAATGCTCGCCCCGCGTGATCGAGCAAATCTGCGCCCTGCCCTTCGTTGAAAAAGCCGAGGAAACAGTCAGCGCCATGCACAACGGCGCGCAGCTGCGTCGCCCGCCTGCCGCGAACGGTTAAATCATTTAAGAAAATATCTTCTTCACCACCGGCACGATTTCCGTGAACGGCGTGTCAATGATGTGGTGCGCGCCGGCATCCACCAGATGCTGCACGGGGTGCATGCCCCAGGCAACGCCAATGGTGTGGGTATTGGCGTTGCGGCCCATTTTGACATCCATGATAGTATCGCCGACCATGACGGTATCGCGCGGGTCAACATCCAGCTGGCGCATGACGCTGAGCAGCATGTCGGGCTGCGGTTTTTCCTTTTCGCCGCGGCGGGTAATATCATCCCACGTGCGATGCGCTTCAAACAAATCGCCGACGCCGTGCAGCTCCAGCAGGTGCAGCAGGGGCGCTTCGGGCTTTGACGTCACAATCGCAAGGCGGTGGCCATTGTCGCGCAGGCGCTTCAGCGATTCTTCAACCCCTGCAAAAAGCTGCGGGGTATTTTCCGGCAGGCCCGCCATCGACCATTGGTCGACCAGCGTAAAGACCGAGCCAAGGTGCCTTTCCTGGTGCTCCAGCGGAATGCCCCATTTGAAGTCGAATTTCAGCGGGTCGCTGTAGCCGTGGCGAATGGCTTCGTAATCCGGCATCGGCATGCCGTTCTGTTCGGAATAATGCGTAATGGCGCGCTCAAACAGCGTGTAGCTGTCCAGAATAGTGCCATCGACATCAAATACGATCAGACCGGTCATTTTTAATTATTCCTCAGGATAAAGTCAGCGCGCGGCGCGTGTTACGGTTTGGCCAGCTGCGGCAGGTAGAATTCCCATTCGACTTCGTCGTTGAGATATTCTTCAATGTTACGGAAGCGCCAGCCTTCGCCGTCGCGATACACGTGGCAGAAGACGAAGTTATAAAATTTGCCCGCGCCGTCTTCCGGGGCAATGGCGGTCTGCAGCGTGTTCTGGTTGGTTTTGCTGTCTGCAATGCGCACGGCGGGGTTTTTGAATTCACCCAAATGATAGCGGCTGTCGCTTTTCACAATGAAGAACAGGTGGTGGTAATTGGGTGGCAGCCCCTTGGTTTCAACGTAAACCGTTTCATCATCGCCGCTGCCCGCGCCGCCCTGATTGTCGCCGGAGTGGTAAATTTTACCGCTGGGGTCGATCAGCGCGTTATCTTCCGTGCCGACGACGCGCTGCAGCTTCAGCGTTTCATCAAAAACATAGCAGTCAAGGTCGAGGTCGTATTGCGTTGCGGTCTTGTCGCGGCCCTTGGTGTCGCTATCCTTGCTCAGCTGCTGGGTATAGGCGCCGAACTTCAGCAGCTTGGCGCCGGCCTGAAAGAAAATGCGGAAGAAGTCGAACGGCTTCATCATCACATCAACGGTCTGGCCCAGCGTGTCGCCCTTTTCGGCGGCGGCGGCAATCTCGACCTTCATGTCCGGTTGTGCAGGCGGGTCCCACGAAAGGCCGACGACAAAGCGCTGCGCGCCTTCGCCTGAAATGTGCAGCTTGCCGCCGCCGCCCTTGGGGAATTCCCGCATGGTTTTTATTCCTCCAGCTTTTTCTTGAGGATGTCGTTGACCATGCCGGGGTTGGCCTTGCCGCCGGACCGCTTCAGGATCTGGCCGACGAAGAAGCCGAACAGCTTGTCCTTGCCGCCTTTGTATTCAGCGACCTTGTCGGGGTTTTCAGCCACGACTTCGGAAACGATTTTGTCAATCGCTCCGGTATCCGTCACCTGCTTCAGGCCGCGGGCTTCGACAATGTCGGCCGCGTTTTTACCGGTGGCAAACATTTCCGCAAAGACTTCCTTGGCGATTTTGCCGGAAATAGTGTTGTCGGAAATAAGGCCGACAAGGCCGCCCAGTTGCTCCGGCTTCACGGGGCTGTCGGACAGTTCTTTTTCGACTTTTTTCAGCGCGCCCAGCAATTCGCTCAAGACCCAGTTGGCGGCAAGTTTCGGGTCGTGGCCCTTGGCGACGGCTTCAAAGTAATCCGTGCGCTCTTTTTCCGCGATCAGCACGCTCGCGTCCTGCAGCGACAGGCCGTATTCATGCATAAAGCGGTGCTTTTTCGCATCCGGCAGTTCCGGCATGGATTTGCGCAAGGCATCAATAAACGCATCTTCGACCACCAGCGGCAGCAGGTCAGGGTCGGGGAAGTAGCGGTAATCGTGCGCATCTTCCTTCGAGCGCATGGCGCGCGTGGTGCCGTTTTTGGTGTCGAACAGGCGGGTTTCCTGCGTGATTTTGCCGCCGCCTTCAATCACCTCGATCTGGCGGCGCGATTCAAATTCAATCGCCTGCTGCACAAAGCGGACGGAGTTGACGTTTTTGATCTCGCAGCGCGTGCCAAGTTCCGCGCCGGGCTTGCGGACGGAAACGTTCACGTCGCAGCGCATGGAGCCTTCATCCATGTTGCCATCGCAGGTGCCAAGGTAGCGCACAATGGCGCGCAGCTTGGTCACATACGCGCCCGCTTCCTCGGGGGAGCGCATGTCGGGCATGGAGACAATTTCCATCAGCGGGTTGCCGGAACGGTTGAGATCGACAAAGCTTTTGTGCGGATGCTGGTCGTGCAGCGACTTGCCGGCATCCTGTTCAAGGTGCAGGCGCTCCACGCCGATCTTCTTGGTCGTGCCGTCGGGCAGGTCGATCTCGATGATGCCGTTGCCCACGATGGGGTGCTGGTATTGCGAAATCTGGTAGCCCTGCGGCAGGTCGGGGTAGAAATAGTTTTTACGCTCGAAGACCGAGACGTTGTTGATTTTGGCATTCAACCCAAGGCCGGTCAGCACAGCCTTGCTGATGCATTCCTTGTTGATGACGGGCAGCATGCCCGGCATGCCGGCATCGACGGGCGATACCTGCGCGTTGGGTGCCGCGCCAAAGTCGGCGGAGGCGCCGGAGAAAAGTTTTGACTTGGTCAGAACCTGCGCGTGGACTTCAAGCCCGATCACAACTTCCCAGTCACCGGTTTCGCCCTTCAGAAGGTTTGCGTTTGCGGTCATGTTCATTCCTTCCTTACGCGGCCTTGCCGACGATGTTTTGCGGCACGGCGGTGAATTTCGCGGCCTGTTCCAGCGCGAAAGCGGCGCGGAACATGGTTTCCTCGTCAAACGGCTTGCCGATCAGCTGCAGGCCGAGCGGCAGGCCGTCGGAGGACAGGCCGACGGGGATCGACATGCCCGGCATGCCCGCCATGGAGGCCGGAATGGTGAACACGTCGTTCAGGTACATGGTGACGGGGTCGGAGGTGTTTTCACCAATCGCGAAGGCGGGTGTCGGCGCGGTCGGCGTCAACAGAATGTCGCACTTCTTGTAAGCTTCGATGAAGTCATTCCAGATGAGTTTACGCACGCGGCGGGCCTTGTTGTAATACGCATCGTAGTAACCGGCCGACAGCACGTATGTCCCGATCAGGATACGGCGGCGCACTTCGGCGCCAAAACCGGCCTGGCGGGTTTTTTCGTAGGTGTCGGTCAGGTTTTCGCCTTCAACGCGCGCGCCGAAGCGTACGCCGTCATAACGGGCAAGGTTGGATGAGCATTCGGCGGGCGCAACCACGTAATACGCATGCAGCGCGTACTTGGTGTGCGGCAGCGACACTTCGACGATTTCAGCGCCGGCATCCTTCATCATCTGCACGCCTTTTTCCCACAGCTGCAGAATTTCCGGGCTGGTGCCTTCAACGCGGTATTCCTTCGGCACGCCGACGCGCAGGCCCTTCAGGCTGCCGCCAATGGCCTTGGCGTAATCCGGCACGGCTTTGTTGACGGAGGTGGAATCCTTCGGGTCGTAGCCTGCCATGGATTGCAGCAGCAATGCGCAGTCTTCGGTATTGCGCGCAAACGGGCCGGGCTGGTCGAGCGAGGACGCAAACGCGACGATGCCAAAGCGGGAGCAGCGGCCATACGTCGGCTTGATGCCCGCAATGCCGCAGAACGCCGCCGGCTGGCGGATGGAGCCGCCCGTGTCGGTGCCGGTTGCGCCCATGGAAATGCGCGCCGCCACCGCCGCTGCCGAGCCGCCGGACGAGCCGCCGGGGACGAGGTCTTTATTGTCGCCGATGCGCTTCCAGGGGTTGATGACGTTGCCGTAATGGCTGGTGGTGTTGGAAGAACCCATGGCGAATTCGTCAAGGTTGGCCTTGCCGATTGTAATGGTGCCGTCCGCCTTCATCTTGCCGGAAACGGTCGATTCATAGGGCGGCTTGAAGCCTTTCAAAATCGCGCTGGCCGCCGTCGTCTGCACACCTTCGGTGCAGAACAGGTCTTTCATGGCAATCGGAATGCCGTCCAGCGGCAGGCTGGCGCCCTTGGTGTAGCGGTCATGCGATTCTTTTGCCTGCGCCCGCGCGGCATCGAAGGTTTCGGTGATGAAGCAGTTCAGGTGGCGCGCGTCTTCCGCCGCCTTGATATGCGCGTCCACCAGCTCGATCGCGGTGAAATCTTTTTTCTTGAGGCCGGCGAGCGCGCCGGCGATGGTCAGGTCTGTCAGCTTGGTCATATCTAAATTACTCCACCACTTTCGGCACAACGAAGAAGCCGGCGGTTTTTTCCGGCGCGTTGGCGAGGATTTTTTCAGGGATGCCGCCGTCGGTCACGACGTCTTCGCGGGCGTGCATCTGCATCTGCACCACGGAGGTCAGGGGCTCGACCCCTTCCGTATTGACGGCGTCCAGTTCCTCGATCATCTTGAGGATGTTCGAAAGTTCGGCTGCCAGTTTGTCCTTTTCGCTTTCCTCGACCTTGATTCTGGCGAGGCGCGCGATCTTCGTGACCGTGTTTTTATCGATAGACATCACCCGTTTCCTTGATTTAGATAAAATAACGAAAGAATTTAGCATGGCGGTTGTCGCAATCAAAGAACTCAAGGCCGTTTTGCCGCCCAAAACACGCATTTTGGGCATAGACCAAGGCGAAAAGACGCTTGGTTTAGCCCTTTCCAACCCTGAATTGACGCTGGCAACACCGCTGAAAACGCTTCCCCGAATCAAGTTTCTGGAAAATGTGAAAGACTTGGCGGTCATTTGCTGCGAATATAATGTCGGCGCATTTGTCATAGGCCTCCCCCTGAACATGGACGATAGCGAAGGCCCAAGGGCGCAAGGCGTACGCCACTGGGTGATGAACCTGCTGAAGGAGAAAAAGGCCTTAGGCTTCGAGCCCCCCGTCGCCTTCTTCGACGAGCGCCTGTCCACCTTCGCGGCCGAGGATTTTTTGAGCGAACACAACCGCATGGACCGAAAAAGGCGCGATGCGATTATTGATGCTCTCGCCGCCGCCAATATATTGCAGGGCGCTTTGGATGTAATGGCACGCAGTTGACAGAACACCACGCTGCGGGATAAACATAATTATTCAAAAAAAAACGTCACACCGGAAAGCCGCCCATGCAGCCCCTTCGCAAAACCTTTGCCCAATTCACTAACCGCAGCTGGGATGTGCGCGAGCGCAACGTTGAAATTAAATCCGAGCAGGATGCCGTCGACCATGCCCTGAAAACCGGCAGCATCGTCTTCAATACCTATGACGTCGCAACCGTGATGGCGGGCGGGCAGGAACTGAAAGGCGCACCGGAAAATTTTTCCGCACGCCGCTATGTGGGCGTCGATAAAATTTACACCCGCGACCAAGTCATCAAGGAAATGGAAGACGAAAAGGTGCAAACCCTCTCCAGCAGCTGGGCCGCCGCGATTGACAGCGTCATTCAAATCTACAAGCAAAAACCGGCGGACAGCCTGCACATCACCGGCCTTGAACGCCCCGGCGAATTCATCGGCCTGGAGGACGGCGAAAAAGTCTTCGACCGCAAAGGCCAGCAAATTTTCCCTTCGGCGAAATTTAAGCCGTAAGCACAAAGACGTTAGCCTTCAATAAGTTTTGCAAATATGGGCAAGCGTATTTAGTGAAGCTGGCTATTACAATGAAAGTATTCGATCATTAAATTCACACTAATTTTTTTAACAAACAATCGGCAAACATAATAAAAAGCTAATTTCACTGCTCGTCACACTCATGCTGGCGGCTTGCGCGACCCCGCTTACAATGCAACAACCACTAGTGCAACAACGGGCACTTCAACAAAGCCAGCAAAACAATTTGATGCAGCAGCAGTTGGATATGCAACGCTTACAGACGTTAAATTCGATGCGCCCAAGAACGACGAAGTGTTATGCGTTTGGAAATAATCTCGACTGCACGCAATATTAAGAAGTATTTTTGAACATTTCCCATTTTAAGCAAAGTCAAGTCCTCCTCTATTGGCGCACAAGTGAGGCCTTTCGCTGCTTTCAGAACGGCGGATGAATTAATTCTTCTTGAGCACTTTGAAAATGGCGGATGAATCAAGGTCGCCGTCGCCGGACTTGATGACTTCATCAAGGTGCAGCGTGGTGAGCGTCGTTGCGGGAAGGTCGATGCCGAGCTTCGCCGCTGTTTGCAGCACAATGCCCATGTCCTTGCGGTGCAGCTTTGCCATGAAGCCCGGCTTGAAGTCGCTGTTCAGCATGCGCTGGCCGTGAATTTCCATGATTTTGCTGCCGGCAAAACCGCCCATGAGGGCTTCGCGCACCTTTTTGCCGTCGACGCCGGATTTTTCGGCGAGCAATAGCGCTTCGGATACTGCTTCGATGCTGACGGCAACGACGATCTGGTTGCAGGCTTTTGCCACCTGTCCCGCGCCCGTGTCACCCACATGGACGATGTTTTTGCCCATTTTCTCGAAGTAAGGCTTCACGCGCGCGAAAATATCCGGCGTGCCGCCGACCATGATGGACAGCGTGCCGGCAATCGCGCCGCCTTCACCGCCGGAAACCGGCGCATCCAGCATATGCACGCCTTTTTCGTTCTGCAGTCGTGCCGCGAAACCGCGCGTGGCATCGGGGGAAATGGTGCTCATATCCACAATCACCGCGCCGGGCTTTGCGCCAGCGGCAATGCCGTCCTTGCCGAAAATCACTTCTTCGACATCCGGCGTATCGGAAACGCAAATAAAAATAATATCCGCCTGCGCCGCAACAGCGCGGGCGGACGCGCAAACAACCGCGCCGGCGTCTTTCAGCGGCGCGGTGCGGGTTTCATTGCGTGCGTAGACGGCAACGTCAAAGCCCGCCTTGCGAAGGTTGAGCGACATCGGCTGGCCCATAATGCCGATGCCGATGAACCCTAGTTTTTCTGTCATGCCTGGTCAGGTCCTTTAGGGGCCGAAGTTTTTCCGGCCTGTTTTTTTGGCAATGCGGGCGCATCACCTTGCTTGTGGAAAGGTTTCAAATCAATGCGCTTCAGCGCGGCATCCAGCGTGCGGTTGGACAGCGGCATCAGCTTTGCTTCACGCGTATAGAGCAGCGCGCACTTGATTTGCTTGTCAGGATAAATCTGCTGAAGCGCAAGGCGGTAAGACGCCAGCTGGACGATGTATTTGTCCGATACCTGGCTTGCCTTGTCCGGCACCTTGCCGGAGTTTTTGAAGTCGACAATCAGCACCGTCTTGTCGGTGACGACAAGGCGGTCAATCTGTCCGGACATCAGCTGTTTTTCGCCATTGCGTTCGAAATGGCCGGTAAGGGAAACTTCCGCGCGTGAATTGGGGCCGAAAAGGCTGCCGAATTCAGGGTCGTTCAAAATCTTCATCACTTGCGCGGCGGAAGCATCCTGGTCTTTCTGCGTTAAATTCCACGCAGGCTTCGACAGGTGCTTTTTCGCGGCGCTTTCACGTTCTTCCGGCGGCAGTGACGGCAGGAATTCAAACAGTTCGTGAATGACCGTGCCAAGGCGCATGGCATAGGTTTCGCGCTCCGCCAGCAGCGGCGACGGGGCGCTGAAATTATCGTTCGACTGCTTATATTCCGACGGACGGAATTTTTGCACCTTGGTCTTTTCGCGGCTGGCCATGGTGCGCGCCCAGTTGGGAATACCGACGACTTTGGCCTTGCCCAGCGGCTTCACGCCATCCGGCACGGCGCGCGCGGTCTGGCGCACGCTGAAGCGGAGGATGGGTTCAACGTATTCCTCAGCGGGTTTTTCAGCGGGTTTTTCAGCGGCGGCTTCCGGCTGCGCTTCCGGCGCAACATCGGCCTTTTTCCTGGCGGCTTTGTCGAAAGCGGCGGAAACCGGCTTGTTGTCATTGGCGGAATTGGGCGCGGGAATTTGCTGCACATCTTCCTTCAGGTATTCGGCAAGGCCTTTATGAATGAGTGCGTACCACGATTTTTCAGAGCGGCGTTCGGCATTCTGGTAGCCATGCACATACAGGCGGTCGCCCGCGCGGGTCAATGCCACGTACAGCAGGCGGCGGAATTCGCGATCGCGTTCCAGCTCGGCCTTTTCGCGCTCGGCGGCGAAGGCCTTGCTTTCAAGGTCCGACCGTGCAACCCACAGCGGCACGGCACGCTGCCCTTCCGGCCACAGGAATTTGGGGCGGGCGCGCGCGTTGTCTTCGGGCAGGCCGGTCGTATCCGGCAGGATCACGATGGGCGCTTCAAGCCCCTTCGCGCCATGCACTGTCATGATGTGCACGCGCGGCGTTTCGGGGTTGAGGTTCAGCTCCCGCTTCACTTCCGCTTCGCCGGCATCCAGCCATGCAAGGAAGCCCTGCAGGGAGGCGACGTGGTTTTTTTCGAACCGTTCGACCGCGTTCATGAATTCGACGATCGGGTCTTCGGCCTCAAAGCCGAGGCGCTGGTACATGGCATTAAGGCCGGCCTTCGCGTTGCCGGGGCAGCCGTTCATAAGGACGGAGGAATAAAATTCGTAGGGGCGTTCGGCGTTGAAGGTGTTTTTCAGCGACGACAGGTATTCAAACGCATCTACGTAAATGCGCCCCGCATCGCCCGCCTTCGCGTCTTTATTGGCGGCGGCTTTTTCGGACAATGCCGTCCACAGGTCGCCGGGGCGGCCAACCGCCAAATCTTCCAGCTGCTGGTCGTTCAGGCCGATCAGCGGTGTTTTGAGGACTGACGCCAGCTTGTAATCATCCTTCGGGAACAGCAGCGACTGGCCGAGGGCGACAAGGTCCATCACCGCAATCTGCTCGCGCAGCGACATGCGGTCTGCGCCGGCCACGGGAATGTCGCGCTTTTTAAGGGCGCGCACCATGTCATCGACAAATTCGGAACGGCGGCGGACAAGGATGAGGATGTCGGCGGGGTTGATGGGGCGCTTCCGGGATTCCAGCTGCTCGCCGCTATCCAGCCATTCCTTAATCTGGTCGGCAATTTTATCGGCGAGATCGCCGGCGGGGTCTTTGGCGTTTTCCATTTGAATGGGCAGCGACCACGGTTTTGCGGGTTCCTGCTCTTCCCCGCGCACGACAGGGTGAACCTCAACCACGCCCGCCTGGCCGCGGCGGAAGGGCGTGTGGCGCACCTGCTTTTGCCCGTCATCATCGGCGAAGAACAGGCCGTCGGATGCTTCGGGGTTGGTGAATACTGCATCCACCATGCGCGTAATGGCAGGGCTGGAGCGGAAGGCGATTTCCATTTCAACGTCGCGCCACTTGCCGCCCGCGGTTTTCACGAGGTCGGCGAAGAATTTTTTCTTCAGGTTGAATTCCTTCGGGTCCGCCCGCTGGAAGCTGAAGATGGACTGCTTTTCATCACCGACCACGAAAATGGTATTTTCCTTGGTCGCCTTGCGGCCCGGGCCGGTGAAGAATTCCTTGGCAATGGATGCCACAAGGTTCCACTGGTCAGGGTTCGTATCCTGCGCTTCATCCACCAGAATGTGCTTCAGGTCGCCCGGCAGTTTTTGCAACACCCAGCCGGCCGCGTTGTCCTGGTTCATCATTTTATTCGCGCTATGCACGAGGTCATCGTAATCCAGCAGGTTGAGGGAGCGCTTCTTTTCGCCGTACTTCTCAAGAATAGCGCCGGACAGGCGCAGGATGGATTCTGTGCCGCGCGCGACGTTGGCGGTGGCGATCGCTTCAATCCCGTCCATCAGGCGGCGGGCTTCCTGTTCCATGATGTCCTGCGCGCCGGCCGTTGCCTTGGTGGTCAGGCGCTTGCGCATTTCGCGGTCCTGGGTGAGGAAGACGGAGGTATAATCCCAGAATAATTCCTGCCGCTGCTCGGGGTGCAGGATCCAGGCCTTGATCATCTTGGCTTTTTCAAAGTCGCTGGGCGTGCCGCCCGCCAGAATATCCGCCGCTTCGCGCAGCGCATCAATATCCGGCGGTTGGCCGTTCAGGCCCACGTCGGTGTTCAGCAGCGCGTTCATATCCGCAGGGTCGCGGCCCTTGGGCGCGCCGAGGGTGCGGTAAACGGCATCAATCGTGGGTTCCAGGCCGCCATTGGCGGTGAAGATGGACAGCAGCTGGCCACGGCGATACGTCAGCTCGTTAATCAGCGCTGAAAAATCATCTTCCGACATTTCGGGCGTGACCATATTGACGGCTTTGGCCAGCGGCGTGCCGGGGTATTTTTGCACCTGACGCAACACATCGGCCTGCGCAGAGCGCAGCATTTCAGCCGAGGTCTGGTCGTCCATCACATCAAAATACGGCGGAATGCCGGATTCAATCGGGAAGCGGCGCAGCAGCGATTGCGAGAACGAGTGAATGGTCTGGATACGCATGCCGCCGTAGGCATCCAGGAACTCCGCAAACATCTGGCGCGCGCGGGTTGTTACTTCGGGCGTGGGTTTACGGCCGGTCAGCTTGGTCAGTTTATCCGCCAGCTTTTCATCATCGCAGGTGGCCCAAGTGCTCAGCTCTTCGCGGATGCGGTTGGTCATGACGGAGGCGGCGGCCTTCGTGAAGGTCAGGCACAAAATCTGGTCCGGCTTGGCGCCGTTCAGCATGAGGCGCAGCACGCGGTCGGTTAAAACCTTGGTCTTGCCGGTACCGGCGGAGGCCGTGACCCAGACAGACGCCGAAGGATCGGACGCCTGACGCTGCACGACGTTCGGGTTCGGGCGACCGCGGCGGGGCGCGTCGCTTGTTTTTTTGCGGGGCGTTTCGCTGCCGTCAGCCATTATTTAGGCCCTCCCTTATTGCCATTCGCGGGGCCGGGCGTGCGGCGGGCCGTGGTTTTTTGTGTTTTCTTGCCGCCGCTTTGCTTTACCGTGCTCCATTCGCGGGCGCGGCTGAGGTGGTCATAGTTGCGGTAGCGCGGTGCCCATTCGGGCTTCGGCGTTGCAAGGTAGGGGGTTTTGGGGTCGTTGAAGGTTTTGACAAGGTTGGTGACGCCCTCTTTCGCTTCATTCACGAGCTGCGAAATATCGCCCTTCACCTTCGTCACTTCCGCCGCCGGGCGACCGCCCGACAGCTTCCAGTACTGCACTTCGCCGACGTCGTTGGCGTCAATCTTGTCAAAGCCGCCGCTGAAAGCGATAAGCGCTTCAAGCGTCAGCTGTGGCGAGAAGCCGAGCGCGACGGATTTTTGCGTCGGCACTGCGCCGGTTTTATAGTCGATGATGACGGTCTGGTCATCCGCATTGCGGTCAATGCGGTCGGCAATGGCCGTAAGGGTAAAGGTTTCGCCGTCACCCAAATCAATCTCAAGCTTGCCGCGCACTTCGGTGCCCATGTTACGGGTCATTTCTCGGCGTTCGGATTCAAACTTCACGAACCATTTTGCAATCCGTTCAAACCGCGGCCACCAGAAGGACTGGACGGAGGGGTTGTTCAAGCGGGTCTTGAAAGTTTCCGCGCCAATCTTCAGTAATTCGTCATAGGCATTATCCGGCAGCATATCCGGGTACTTCTTTACGAAGGCATCCAGCGCGTCGTGCGTGAAAGTGCCGCGCTCAGACACGCTGGGACTTGCATCCAGCGGGTCGCGCGGGCGGATTTTAAGGATATATTTGGCGTAGACCGTATAGGGGTCGCGCATCAGCGATTCAATGGCGGTTGCGGGCAGCTGCTTGGGGCGCACGTTTGCGGGCGGGCGCGGTTCGGGCGGCGCAATCGGCGTGACATCGGTCGGCGTGTGCAGGGCCGTATGAATATCCAGAAGCGGGCTTTTGCCTTGAATGCCGGCTTCAAGCCCCGCGCCTTTCAGCACCATCATCAGGCGCGTCAGGAACGGCGACGGCACGGACGGCGCATCCCCCGTGCGGACGGAGCGGGACAGCAGCACATTAGGGCTGGAAACAGCCTGCATGAACTGGTGCGCCGACTGGCCAATGGATTCTTCAATCGGCGGCAGGCCGATTTTGCGCACCATGTCAGGCGACAGCCACGGCGATTCATCCGGCCGCTTCGGCCAGGCTTCATCATTCAGCCCGCCGATGATCATGACATCGGACTTCACCAGGCGCGCCTGTTCAGGCGTCAGAATTTTAAGCGCTGTGTGGGATTGCGCGCCGGGCTGGACGCTGACATCGCGCATCAGCCCGTGCAGCACATCAACGTAATCGCGCCCCGTGACATCGGGAATATGCTGCGCCGCTTCACGCAATTGCGCCATGAAGCGGGATGCTTTAACCCCGTGGTCGCCGCGCCACAGGCGGGCGGCACCGGCTTCCTTATCATCCGCCGCAAGCCCTTCGGCGAAGCGGATATGCTCATCCAGAAATTCCCTGAACGGCAGCCGCTTGCCGTCGGCCATTTTATCGAAGAAGGCTTTGCCGGCGGCTTCAAGGCCGTTCACGACGTCGTCCAGTTCTTTCTTGCCCGCATCCAGCTCCGCCTGCGGCTTGTGGTCGGGGCGGCGCGATGCGCGGGTGAAGGCGTTGCTGACGCTGTCACGCAGGCCATCGGCCCCGGGGCCGGGGCGCGGGCCGTGCAGCGCCATATCTTCCAGCTTAAAAAGCTTTTCGCCGAAATGCGCGGGGCTGTTGCCAAGCGCGGCAAGCGGGTGCTTCAACGCTTCAAGCATCGGCACGGGCGCCCATTCTTCCGCCGCCATGTTGGCGGTGGCGAGCAGGAAAATGCCGCTTTGCGTTTCGGCCAGCGATTTGCCGGCGCCGTCTTCGCAATCAATGTTCCAGTAACGCAGCCGCGCCGACACCCGGCGGGCAAGCGAGCGGTCACCCGTGACAAGTGCGGCAGTGCGGCCCGGCGTTTCCAGCGTTTCGCGCATTTTGAGGGCGATAACGGAAGCTTCTTCCTGCGGGGAGGTGCAGGTGACAAGGTCAACGCCGTTCAGCGCGCGCGGGTCGAGCGTCCGGTCATCATCCGCCGTTGCGGCTTTCGATGTTTTTTTGCGGGCCTTCAGGTTGCTCCAGCCTTCCGACGTGCCGGCGGGGCGCATGACCTCGCGCAGCAGGCGCTCGCGTTCGGCATTGGTGCGCATTTGTGCGGCTTCGCGCGTGCGGGCGGGCGGCAATGCCGCGGGTGCTTCCTGCCAGTCGGCAACGGCGCCGCGATCCGCGCCAAACGCGGCCAGCATTTTTTTAAAGGCGTATTGCGGATGCACGGGCGTTAAAACATCCCAGCTTTTATCATCCAGCTTTCGGTCGAGGCCGGGGAAAATAACCGCGCCATGCGGCAGCTGCGAGACAGCTTCGAGCAATGACAATACGGCAGGCGACGTATCGCTGAAGCCGACGGCAATCATGGGCTTGGCGGTGGGGTGCGCGCGCCAGTGCAGCGCCTGAATCTGGATAAGCGCGTTTTTATGCTCTTCCGGGTCCACCATGCCGAGCTTTTCAAGCTTTTCGGGCCATGTATGGGTAAGGATTTTCAAAAACTCGGCGGTATGCGACCATTGGGCCTTGAATTCCGGCGGCACCAGCTTTTCAACGTTTTTCAGCTCGATGTTATTGCGCTGCAGTTCATCAAGGAAGCGGCCCAGTTCGCCGCCCAGCTTGATGGCCTTTTGCACGGATGACGCCATGCCGGGAATTTTCAAAATTTCTTCGGCCAGCAGCAGCTGGCGGTGCAGGCGGGGCACGGCGGGCGGAATATCCATCAGCGCCTGCGACAGCATAGGGCTGTCGGACACTTTAAGGCCGAGGTCGTCGTTATCCATGTCGCCGGGGCTGTCGATGCGCGGCAGAATGCCGGGCTTGCCGCCCTGCAGTTCCATGAAGGACTGGCGCAGCAGGTCGCGCGTGGCGCGGTCAGGCACTAAAATTGTGTAGTCGGAAAGTTTCAGGGGATCATCGCCGGTTTTGTCGAGGATGCCGCGGGCGACGCTGTCAAGAAACGGCTTGCTGGCGGCAACCGTAAAAACGCGCGGCGTGGCGGGCGCTGCCGCAGGGGGGTTTTGTTCCGGCGTACCTTGTGTGGTCACGTGGCTTTGTCCCTTCGCGTGGCCCCTTTGGCTTTATACAGCCGGGGCGTTGCTTGAAAACGAATCTTGTCCTTTTGGTCGATGGACATAATTAGAACGAAACGTCCTGAAAAGATACGTCTTCCGTTAAGTCATGCGCTGTTATTCTGGTTATGGCCGAGCGTATTTTATTCATATGAAAAGTCAAGCCTCTATCCCCCAATTTTTAGCCCCTATAGCCACCCTTCGCCCTAGACGGGCAATAACCGGAAAGCGTATGTTGCTATTAATTGCGCCCACCTTATATGTGCGGAGCAGACAGACGTTGCACAGACGGAAGTTATAAAGTTATGTCAAACAAAGACGCATCGAGCACGGGCCGCCCGTTATCCCCTCACCTGCAGGTTTACAGATGGCAGCTCACCATGGGGCTGTCCATTTTGCACCGCATCACCGGCATGGGCCTCGCCTTTGGCGCCATCGCCGTGACCTGGTGGCTGCTGGCCGCCTGGACGGGCGAAGACGCTTTCAACCATTTCCACGCCATTGCCGGCAGCCTGATTGGCAAGCTGTTCCTGTTCGGCTGGGTCTGGGCATTTACCTTCCACTTCCTCAACGGCATTCGCCACCTGGTGTGGGACAGCGGGCGCTGGCTGCAGCTGAAGGCGGCTTACGCCAGCGGCTGGACGGTTTTCTTCGCATCTTTCATTCTGGCGGCCGCGATCATCTGCGCTGCCATGGGGGCTTAAACAATGGCGCACGAACAGGCATCTATCCGCAGTGATCTTGGCAAGGCGCGCGGCCTTGGTTCCGCCAAGGAAGGCTTTCATCATTGGTGGATGCAGCGCGTTTCCGCTGTGTCCCTGCTGCCGCTCAGTCTTTTCTGGCTGTTCAACCTGCACGACATCACCAGCAGCGATTACGCGCATTTCATGGCGTGGATCGGCAGCCCCTTCACCGCCATTCCCGCCATTCTGTTCATCATCGCCAGCTTTTACCATGCCGCGCTTGGCATGCAGGTGATCATTGAAGATTACGTGCCGGCTGAAGGCTGGCGCATTTCGCTGCTCATCATCAATAAACTTTCCTTCGCGCTGCTCGGCGTTTCGTCGGTCTGCGCCGTTGCATGGCTCAGCCTTGCTTCTCACCTTCACATCGGGTAATCACCATGCCGCAAACATATCCCATCATCGAACATGAATATGACGTCGTTGTCGTCGGCGCCGGCGGCGCAGGGCTTCGCGCCACGTTCGGCATGGCGGAAAAAGGCCTGAAGACGGCCTGCATCACCAAGGTATTCCCGACCCGCTCGCACACGGTTGCGGCGCAGGGCGGCATTTCCGCCGCGCTTGGCAACAACGGCGAAGACGACTGGCGCTGGCATATGTACGACACCGTCAAGGGCTCCGACTGGCTGGGCGACCAGGACGCGATTGAATATATGTGCCGCGAAGCCATTCCCGCCGTCATCGAGCTTGAGCATTACGGCGTTCCCTTCTCCCGCACCGAAGAAGGCAAGATTTACCAGCGCGCCTTCGGCGGCATGACGACGCACATGGGCAAGGGCACCGCCCGCCGCACCTGCGCTGCCGCCGACCGCACGGGCCACGCGATTTTGCACACGCTCTACCAGCAGTCGCTGAAGCACAAGGCCGAATTCTTCATTGAATACTTCGCGCTCGACCTCATCATGGATGATGAAGGCGTTTGCCGCGGCGTGATGGCGTGGAATTTGGCGGATGGCACCATCCACCGCTTCCGCGCGCATACTGTTGTACTGGCAACGGGCGGCTATGGCCGCGCCTACTTCTCCTGCACCTCCGCGCATACCTGCACGGGCGACGGCAACGCCATGGCCATTCGCGCAGGGTTGCCGCTGCAGGACATGGAATTCGTGCAGTTCCACCCGACCGGCATTTACGGCGCCGGCTGCCTGATTACCGAAGGCGTGCGCGGCGAAGGCGGCTACCTGACCAACGCGGAAGGCGAGCGTTTCATGGAACGCTATGCGCCCTCCGCCAAGGACCTTGCTTCCCGCGACGTCGTTTCACGCTCCATGACCATCGAAATCCGCGAAGGCCGCGGCGTGGGCGACCAGAAAGACCATATCCACCTGCACCTTGAACACCTTGACCCCAGCATCATCCGCGAGCGCCTGCCCGGTATTGCCGAAACGGCGCGCATCTTCTCCAACGTCGATGTGACGAAGGAGCCTATTCCGGTGCTGCCGACGGTGCACTACAACATGGGCGGCATTCCCACCAACGTGAACACCGAAGTCGTCAACCCGACGAAGGATAACCCCGACAATATCGTGCGCGGCCTGATGGCCGTTGGCGAAGCCGCCTGCGTTTCGGTGCATGGCGCGAACCGCCTTGGTTCCAACTCGCTGCTCGACCTCGTCGTGTTCGGGCGCGCGGCGGCCATTCAGGCGGCAAAAACCATCACCCCCGGCGCGTCGCACAAGCGCCTGCCGGCGGATGCGGGCAGCAACGCCCTCGACCGTCTGGATAAGTTGCGCAACGCCAGCGGCGGCACACGCACCTCCGCCCTGCGCCTGCAAATGCAGAAAACCATGCAGGACCATTGCGCGGTCTTCCGCACCAGCAAGCTGCTGGAAGAAGGCGTCGGCAAAATGAAGAAAATTTTCGACGGCCGTTCCGACATCGGGGTTACCGACCGTTCCATGGTCTGGAACTCCGACCTTGTCGAAACGATCGAGCTTGATAACCTGATGTACCAGGCCGTCGCCTCCATCGTCTCCGCCGAAAACCGCCATGAATCGCGCGGCGCGCATGCGCACGAAGACTTCCCCGACCGCAACGACGTGGAATGGATGAAGCACAGCGTGATTACGGTTGCCGAAAACGGCAAGACCAACATCGGCTACCGCCCCGTGCATATGCGCACACTGACGAATGAAGCCGAAGTGGTGCCGCCGAAAGCGCGCGTGTATTAACATGAGACGTGGCGCCCTGTCATCGCTGGCCGTTATTGCGATTGTCGCCGCTGTCGGTATTGGCCTGCAGGCCCGCGCCGCCACGCAAACGACAAATACGGTCGAACAATGCTGGAAGCCCGGCATGGGCCATGAAGCTTCCATCGCCTGCGAATTCACGGCGGCGACGGGCGTCGAAAAGCAGCTGGATGAAGCCTATAACAAGCTTTATGGCGATGCGAAAAGCGCGGCGGTGGACAACCCCGCAACCATCAGCCACAAGGGCCTGACCGACGCGCTGCACAAAAGCGAAGCCGCTTTCAAAACCTTCGTTGCGGCGCAATGCGGCTATGAAACGCAGCTCTATACCGGCACGCCCGGCGCGGCCGATGCCGACGCGCTCTGCCGCATCCGCCTTATCAGCCAGCAATTAAAAACGCTGGAGCCGAGCAAGCAGCCGCATAACTGAAGCTAAACCAGACCACCTAGCTCCTAATGTACGCGAAATTGAAAGCTATACGAAGCTTGCCTAGCAAAAGTGCCGTTAGCTCATAATAATCCATAAATTCTTCAGAAGTGACCGCTGCGCTATCAAGCTGAGCATGCGTGATTGAATTCTTTATCCGTTTCAATTTTTCAAAAAGATTTATCTCGCTAACACTAATTAGCTCATGACGCCTTAGATGCAACAGCACATCACGCGCACGAAAATTTTGTGATCCATTCGCTTGAAGTTTTTCAATATCTGGATAACTAAGCACAAACTGCTCTAGCCACGTCCAGCTACTTACGATGCCCACACTCGGACTGACCTTGCCGACAGCAAGTATTTGCTTTTCAATTGAGTTGTTTTCGACCTTTTGTTTTGCCCGCATATCGCTATCGATTTGGCTTTCATCTGCTATTTGATTAGCCATTATGCTTGAGGCACTATTATTTTGTTGAGTCGACGAATTAGCTGGTTGATCTCTAACAACATCCCCCAAAATTTTGGCTTCACTTAAGTCGCGCAAGAATACTTCAACGCCCTTAATTTTAAAGGACTTGATAAGACCTAAAATCTCGAGCAACAAATTCTTTTTATTGAGAAGAACGCCTAACAAAATCAGACATGTTATAGGCCAGGTCACTGCATTCGCTAAAATAGATATCCACGCTGGAAATCCCGCAACCAATAAATAGGCAAACGTCGGATTTACCAAGACCAGAAGGCACAGCGAGAAAATCAGCAGCATGAATACGTCTTGCAACCGGCTCATCACTTCACCATTAAAATAACAGGTAAGATTAATTTCTTTAGTTATCACTGCTTCGTGCAGCGGATGTCCCAGTAGGAGAAGCTGCCGTCATCCGGCTTCAGCACTTGCCCCTCGCGGACTTTGTCGTAGCCGTAAGGGCAGAGGCGGCGGGCTTCTTCGCCCATTTTCACGGCGTAGTACGGCGTAATCGAGCTGCTGCCCGACCATGTGTCGGAGGCGGAGGACTTGAAGACGAGGCGGTGCATGTTCGCATCCGCCGAGGGCACTTCCGAAATGGTCCCGCAGGCGGAAAGCGTGAGCAGCGCCAGAATGGCAATCGTCTTTTTCATCCGCTGTTTCCTAACTTAAATACGCTTCAGGCTTTTCGCGTCGATCTGCGCGTTCTTGACGGCGACTTTGTATTCGCGGGTGCTGCTGCCGAACTGGGGTTTCAGCGCGACCGAATTAAAATCCGCCGTGGCGGCTTTGCCCTGGCGTTTCATTTCATCAAAACCGCGGGTAATGACTTTAATATCGTCATCGGGGCCAAAGCAGCCGCCGGAGGAAACGCTGGCCGAAAAAACTTCCGCGCCGTCTTTTTTAAAGCTGACGGTGGAGAAGCTGGCCATGATGCCCATGGGGGCCTGATGCTTCGGCATATTAAAATCTCCTTATGACTTAATGAATGATGCGTTGATGGATAACAGGGTAAAACCGCAACTGTCAATGATGCGGCTGGATGATCTGCGGCACAGGCTTTTGCGGCGCGGCCGCTTTGTCATGGGTAAGGCCGCCGTAAACCAGCAGGCCTGCGGTGGCTGCGGCCGCGGCTGCAACGGCAAAGGCGCGGCGCAGGCGTGACTGGCGGATGGCGGGGGTGCGGGCGGCGGCTTCCAGCGCATCGTCTTTCTTTTGGGTTTTGTCCAGCACGGCAAGGCGGCTCAGCAGCAGCGCGGCGCTAAGGTCCAGCCCGTCCACCTGCACGCGGCAGATAATGCTGCCGTTGCCATCCGCCGCTTTGGGCTGGAAGGTCACGGTTTTGCCAACCGTTTTGGCCAGCAGCTTTTCGGCGGCGGCCGCGTCACCGGTCACGGTAATGCCGGCAAGGCGCACAGGCATTGTGCCGCCGCTGACGTTTAAAACCAGCTTGTCCGGCGCGGTCACGCGCTGCACGGTGCCTGAAAGCGGCTCGGCTTTTGTCATCCTGAATTCTCCTTATGGAATTCTGGTAGCAGCCCTTGCGCGGCAATGCAACGGGCGATTGTTGAACACCCTTGAAAACCCGCTGAAAAATCAGGAAAAGCCTGATAATTTACCAGAGAATTCAAATGAATAGTCGGTTTCCTCTTTTCATCGGCTGTCAAAAAGCCTATTTTTATTGCGAGACGATAAAACCACCACGGGATAATCATCATGGTCCAGCTTACCCTTCCCAAAAATTCCAAAATCACCGAAGGCCAGAGCTTTAAAGCTCCCGCTGACGCGAAGAAGACGCGCACCTTCCGCGTCTACCGCTGGAACCCGGACGACAAGAAAAACCCCCGCCTCGACAGCTATGAAATCGACATGTCGAAATGCGGCCCCATGGTGCTGGACGCGCTGATTTACATTAAAAACGAAGTCGACCCGACGCTGACCTTCCGCCGCTCGTGCCGCGAAGGCGTTTGCGGTTCCTGCGCCATGAACATCGACGGCACCAATACCCTTGCCTGCACCAAGCACCTGGATGATGTGAAGGGCGACGTAAAAATTACCCCCCTGCCGCACCTGCCGGTCATGAAAGACCTGGTGCCCGATCTTTCCATGCCTTATGCGCAATACGCGACTATCGAGCCGTGGATGAAGACCCAAAGCTCCCCCCCCAGCCGCGAGCACCTGCAAAGCGCGACGGATGCGAACATTCTGAACGGCGAAGACGGCCACGGTCCTGCCGCCTGCATTTTGTGCTTCTGCTGTTCCACGTCATGCCCCAGCTACTGGTGGAACGGCGACCGCTTTTTGGGCCCCGCCATTCTGCTGCAGGCCTACCGCTGGCTGGCGGATACGCGCGATGAAGCCGCGGGCGAGCGCCTTGACCAGCTGGAAGACCCCTTCCGCCTGTACCGCTGCCACACCATCATGAACTGCACCAATACCTGCCCCAAGGGGTTGAACCCCGCCAAGGCGATTGCAGAAATCAAGAAGCTGATGGTCGCCCGCAAGGCCTGATTTATTAACAAACCTGCCGCTTTTACCCCCTGTTAGCCCCCTTGCCACGCGCCGAACAGCGCGTATGATGGGGCATACCCAATTTTTCCCTTTAGGATTCTGCCCGCGCCATGACCGGAATTGTCCCCCTTGAGCAGGCCTTTATCACGGCGGCGACCCGCAACGGCCAGCTGCATATCGTGGAAGACTGCATTGCCAGGGGCGTGGATGTGGACATGACCTTCGGCGACAAGCAGGAAACCGCGCTGGTCGCCGTTGCCAGCGTTTTGTGGGAAAACCGCCGCGACTTCATGAAGCTGTTGCTGGACGCAGGCGCAAACCCGAACGGCACCGACATGGACGGCAAAACCGCCCTGCACCGCATTGCCTATGAAAGCCGCGGTCATAACGCCGACCGCAACCATGCCGACTTTCTTATTTACCGCGGCGCGCGGCTGGATGCGCGCGACAGCACCGGCGCAACGCCGCTGCACGCCGCCGTAACCAAGTGCCTGCAGGCCAATCACATGGAACTGGTCAATTACCTGCTGGCCAAAGGCGCGGATATTACCGCCCGCGACAATGCCGGCCGCACCCCGCTGGATATTGCCGAGCAAGGCACCGGCCCCAGCCGCGTATCGCTGATTTATTTTATTGGCGAGCAGGCGAAAAAGAACGAGCAGCACACCGCCCGCCAGCGCAAGGCCGCGATTGAAACATTAAAGACAATCCGCAATACCGATAAATTCAAGCTTAAAGGATAACCGCCGTGACCGTGACCGCCCCGCTTACCTCCGCCACCGCGCAACATGCGCCCGATGCGCCGGACCACGTCGCGCAGCACCAGCGTCACGTGGAACTGTCGGCGGCGATTGTGCTGGCGAAACTGGGCGGGTTGAAGCCGAAGGTCGCCATCATCCTCGGCTCCGGCCTTGGCGGGCTTGGCGACCAGGTCGAAAGCGCCGTCAAAATTCCGTACAAGGACCTGCCCGGGTTCCCCATCCCCACCATCGTCGGGCATACGGGGGAATTGATTGCGGGCAAATTGAACGGCGTTGACGTGATTGCCTTGAAGGGCCGCAAGCATTTCTATGAAACGGATGATGCCTACCCGCTTAAAACCATGATCCGCACGCTGAAGGCGGTTGGCATTGAGACGCTGTTTGTGTCCAACGCTGCAGGTTCCCTGCGCAGCGATATTGGCGTGTCTGAACTGATGATGATTGCAGACCATATCAACTACATGGGCCTGAACCCGCTGGTAGGCGCGAATGACGATGCCTTCGGCCCCCGCTTTGTGCCGCTGACGGATGCATGGGACGCTGAACTGCGCGGCAAATTAAAAACCGCCGCCAAAAAAATAAACGTGCCGCTGCATGAAGGCGTTTATATAGCCTTCCGCGGCCCGACGTTTGAAACCCCGGCTGAAATTCGCATGGCGAAAACCATGGGCGCAGATGCCGTGGGCATGTCGAGCGTGCCGGACTGCATTATTGCCCGCCACTGCGGCCTGCGCGTTGTCGGCTGTTCCTGCATCACCAACATGGGCGCGGGCCTGTCGGACGAAAAGCTCAGCCACGCCCATACGCTTGAGAACGCCGCGCGCGGCGCCAGCAACTTTGAAAAGCTGGTGCGGGAATTTGTGACGCTGCTATGAAGTGTTTCGACCGTCCCTCCCCCAACTTTGATGACCGCGCCAATGGCGCGAAGCCCGAATTGATTATCGTGCATTACACCAGCATGGAATCAACCGCGGCGGCGCTGACGCGCCTGACCGACCCCGCAGCGAAAGTCAGCAGCCATTACCTGATTGATGAAAAAGGTAATATTTTTACGCTGGTGAATGAAGAAAAACGCGCCTGGCACGCCGGCGTTTCCAGCTGGATGGGCAAGGATGATGTGAATTCACGTTCCATCGGCATTGAGCTGTCGAACCGGAACGGGGAGCCTTATACCAACCAGCAATTATTCGCCCTTGCGATTTTGTGCAAGGACATCATGCACCGCAACAACATTCCGCCCGAAAATATCATTGGCCATTCGGATGTTGCGCCAGGCCGCAAGTTTGACCCCGGCACGCATTTCCCGTGGGAAAAAATGGCGCGGCACGATGTGGGCCGCTGGCCCGCACCCACGCTGGCCGACGCATTCAACGCCGCCGCCGTTGCCAAAAGCCCCGTGCGGCTAAAGAAACTTTTCAACGATGCCGGTTACACCGTGCATGCGCATGGCAAGGATACACCTGCGCTGAAAGACGTTATTTTTGCCTTCCAGCAGCACTTCGAGCCGGAAGTTTTCGAGGATGCAAACGGCACCCCCGGCAAGGCGACCGAAACCACGGTGGCGCGCCTGCGCGCCATTGCGCGCCTGAACCGCGAGGCGGCGGCTGAAAATACGCCGCCCGTAAAGCCCGCAACGCCGCCGCCACCCGCACCATGATGGCCGCGCCATGATTATTTCCGATGCGCCCTCCCCCAACTTCGGCCCGCGGGCGGATGGCAAGCCACTGAACCTGCTGATACTGCATTACACCGATACGCAGACGGCGTTCGATGCGATGAAAATTCTGCAAGATCCCGCGCGGCAGGTCAGCAGCCACTATCTGGTGGATGAAGAGGGCGGCATTCTGCGCCTTGTGCCGGAAGAAATGCGCGCCTGGCACGCCGGCAAATCCAGCTGGCAGGGGGAGGAAGATATTAATTCCTGCTCGGTCGGCATTGAAATTCAAAACCCCGGCCATGGGTTTGGCTATGTGCCGTTTCCGTCCGTACAAATGACGGCGGTGGCGCAACTGTGCCGCGACATCATCCGCCGCCATAAAATTTTGTCCTATCATGTGCTGGCCCATTCGGACATTGCGCCCGCGCGCAAAAAAGACCCCGGCGAACTTTTCCCGTGGCAGGAGCTGGCGGCGCAGGGCGTTGGCCTGTGGCCACAACCCACCGCGCATGACGAGCTGGATGGCGAGGACATGCTGGGGAATGATGACGAGATAAAATCCCACCTTATGCGCTACGGGTACGACATGCGCCAGCCGCTGGATGTGCTTATCCCCGCCTTCCAGCGCCACTTCGAGCCGGAGGCGTTTTATGATGATGCAAATGTGGGCATCATCACGCCGCGTACGCTGACGCGCATAAAATCCCTTGTTCGTCAAAGACTTACGCTGCGCCCAAAGCTGTCCTGAATTTCATAATGCACTTGACGAAACCTTGAAGTGCTTTTAGTCTGCCCTTCAACCAGAGGGTCGGATGACCGCGTGGGTCGCAAGACCCCCGAGGAAAGTCCGGGCTCCATGAAAATCCGGTGCCGGATAACGTCCGGCGAGGGCGACTTTAGGGAAAGTGCCACAGAGAACATACCGCCTAACGCTGCTTCGGCAGGGTGGCAAGGGTGAAAAGGTGCGGTAAGAGCGCACCGCGGCGCTGGTAACAGGGCTGGCAGGGAAAACCCCACCGGGAGCAAGACCAAATAGGGGAAGCACGCACCATGCTTCGGCATGACGCAGGGCCCGTTTTTCAGCCCCGCTTTCCGGGTTGGCCGCTTGAGGTTGCAGGCAACTGCAATCCTAGATGAATGGTCATCCGCGGTGCCGCAAGGCACTGTGACAAAACCCGGCTTACAGACCCTCTGGTTATATTTTTATGATGATGTTTTTAAAGGATGCGTTCCATGAGCTACGACCCGGTTGAAGGCCTGCATTACATTTTTGACCGCTACGCCTTTATCAACAAAATCATGGAAGACGGCGGGCAGAGCCTGCGCATCAACGAAGCTTCCGAAAAAGCCGACATTGAAAAAGCCATCAACCACGCGCGCGCCATGTACCACCCGGACCGTCAGGCCCGCACCGGCGAAGAAATGCGCCTGAAGGCGGAACAAAAAACCCTGCTGATCGTCGATTGCGCGCGCTTTTTGCTGAACGCGGACCTGAAGCCAGTTTACGACGCCAAGCTGGCCGAATTCCGCGACACAAAGCCCGGCATGGTCAGCGACAGCGGCATGGCCATCATCAGCCTTGCTGAAACCTTCTTCGATATTTCATCGCTGCTGTCGGACAAGGTTGTGGATACAGCCGACTTTGAACTGCGCGTGCGCCAGATGCTGCAGTATGACGAAAACCGCGTGCTGCAGGCGCAGCAACTTTACGACATGCTGCCGGCCAACCCGCAGGTGCAGGCCGTGTACCGCGATGCGCTGACGCAGGAATATACTTATTTAACGCTGCTGGAAGATTCCGCCTGGGCCAAAGTCGGCTACATGAACCGCAAGGAAAAAGAACCCGGCTTCCTTGCCCGGCCGGCAGATTACACCAAGCGCATTGAAGCCAGCCTGCAGGCGGCCGCTGACCGCGACATTGACAGCACCATTGAAAAGCGCAGCGCGCTTGCCCTGCTTGGCATGGCGAAAATGCCGGTGCTGCTGGAAGCAAAGCAGGAAGACGGCGACGCAACCGCAGAAGCCAACCCCGACGCGCAGCTGCAATTAAAGGACCACGCGCGCCTTGTTGAACAGTTCAAAACCGTCGCCCGCAAAAACTTCAACATTCGCGCCGATTACGTGCGCGAAGTGGCGGAGCGCAAACAGAAGACGCTGGAAAAGCTCTGCATCCTCACCCCCACCGAAACACTGCAGGCGGAAGCGCCCGGGCAGACCGTGTTTGACTTCATCCTCGCCAACCCCGTCGATGACGGCAAGCAGCAGGTATTGTTCCGCATGACACTGGATGTCACCACGGGCGATGCCGCAATTGGCGAAACCTACAGCGCCGGCACCACGCTGCAATCCCTCAAAGACAAAGGCTTTGCGCGCGGCACCTTCGCGCTGACGCGTAACCCCGAAATTACCGACCTGCTGGTGGAAGCCGGCGCCGCCTGCGAGCGCTTCATGGATGCCCGCGAAGCCGCCGAAAAAGCCGCGAAACCGGAATCGGCCACCAAAAAGACCAAGGTGAAGAAGCCGAAAGCAGCGCCAAAACCGTAATCGCGACAATCCGTAAAATAAAATACGGTTTTATTTGAATATGTTAATTATAAAATTGACATATAGCGCGCCTGTTTTATAGTCCGGTCATCTCAATTTTAGCCGAAGGACTGCGCCACCATGACCACGCCGGAAAAAGCGCCTGAAACCACGCAACCCAGCACGCCCATGCGCCGCAAGGAAGCCTATACCATTCTGGGCAGCGCGGCTTTTGTCAGCGCCCTTTACATGGCCGCACCTGTTTTGGCGGTTATCACGGTCGTGGCGCTGGCGCTGCCCGTCACCATGGATATTCAACGCCACGGTAAAAACAACATTCTGCGCAACAGCTGGAATGAATTGAAAGAAGCCTTCGGCGTTGTGCGCACCGACATTCGCGCGCGCCTTGCCGCAAACGCGCCCGCCGAAACAACCGCGGCGCCGCAACAGCAAAAGCCGGATGACAATGTTTCCCCGCTGGCGAACCTTGTTGCCGCCGCCGAATTTGACGCTGCCGCCAAGGGCGCAAAACCGGCCGATGCGCCAAAAGCCCCCGCGCCCGCCGCAAAAATTACCCCGCCCAAACCGTAATTCAGTTTTCAGGAAAGCACGCGCCATGGCTGAAGCCTTCGTCAAAAAAAACGACTATACGCTCGATGTCGTCGATGAAACGACGAAGACGTTCAGTAGCTATGATAACGATCTGCCGCTGACGCATGTATCATCCCTTACCCGCACCTTCAACTTCATGGCGGGGCATGTGACGACGGTGACGCGGGACCTTATGTTCCAGTCGCACGCCTACGAAAAGGGCGGCAGCAGTGCCGTTGCCACCACGTCGGCGACGCAGAATTTTGACGAACTACCCTCCACCGCCGAAGTTGAATTGATGCACAGCAAGCTGATATCGCTGGGCGGCAAGCCACCCGCGCTTGAAGCTGTTCTGGGCGGGCTCAACAAAAAAGCGCCGGGCCTGAAGCCGGCATGACAACCCATTCCGTTTTTGAGGAATTCAAAAAAATAACCGACGTGACGGTTGAACACCGCGTTGCAAGCCGCGTGTGGGACGATGAGAGCTGGTTTCGCGAACATGTCGTGAGCCGCCAGTTCAACTTCGCCGCCCGCCAGTGCGTGACGACGCTTGAGGCGATGGTGTGGAACAGGGAAAATGCGCAACACCCGCCGCAAATCAGCGTTTCCGGCCATACCCAGAACTTTTCCGACATGGAAACCACAGCCGAGCTGGCCGCCATGCACGATAAGCTGGTTGAACTTGGCGGCACGCCGCCCGCCATCGACGACCTGCTGCCCAGCCTGAAGAAAAACCCCGCCGCCAAACCCTGGAAAATGCCGTAATGCCGACCTTCAAGAAGCTTGATGAATATACGCTGCAAGCGACCACGGAAATTCCGCAAGCCGCGAATGAATGGGGCAAGCCACGCCTGAGCCGCATTTTTAATTTTTTGTCACGCGAAGTGATTACGCTGTACGAGCGCGGCGGGCAGACCGAATATACCCAGCCCGGCAACGGCAGCTACAGTTCCAAAAGCGCTTTTGACAGTGCCGTCACCAGCAGCATGACCGTGCGCAGCTTCAGCGACCTTGATAGCGCCGATGAAGTCATTGCCATGCACGCCAGGCTGACGCATCTGGGCGGCAGGCCGCCAAAAATTGACGACATCACCAAAGAAATGCCCAAATTGCGCCTGAAGCGTCCCGGCGCGTAAACGATAAATGGAACAAAGCCATGAATGAACAATTCAACGCCATCAGCGGCTACATGCTGCGCATCGATTTCCGCCGCGAGGATTACAGCCACGGCGGCGTGCAGAAAAGCGATGGCTACACCCGCATTTTCAACTTCCTCGCCCGTGAAGTCACGACCGTGACCCGCGACTGGGTGTCGGAAGGCCGCGGCAGCAGCGCTGCCGGCACCTCGTCGGTGTCATCGAGTTCCCATATCCAGAGCTTTGATGACCTGCCGTCTGATCTTGAAATCCGCCACATGCACGCGAAGCTGCTGGAACTGGGTGGCAAGCCGCCTGCGCTGGAAGATATTTTACCGAATACCATCGGCAAAAAACCCGGCCGCCTGCGCGCAACTGGCGTTTAAATTAAAAACACTGTATAGACATTTGACAGAAGACGGCTGAACGGAGCGGCAGAAGGCGCAGGAAGAAGTTTTCGAAAAGCTGAACGACTATACCCTTTCCGTCCATACCGATTTCGACCACCAGAAACAGGCCGGCCCGTGCCTGCGCCGCATTTTCAACTTCAAGGCGCGCCAAGTGACGGAAATATTCAGCATGTGGTACAGCGCCGGCATCAGCACACAAATGCAAACGCAGCGCTTCAGCGACCTCCACAGCCTTGCCGAAGTGTTTGTCATGCACGCGCGCCTGCAACGCCTTGGCGGCAACCCGCCGCCGGTGGAAAGCAGCCACCGCCTGCCCGGCAAACCCGGCCTTCATCGCTGATATCCTGCGCAGCCGCCCATAAGCGCGCGGCGTTGCGAAAACAAGCTAAATACAAGCTTTTTTGGCATGTTCGCGTTGACGCTGCCACATACCCGCTATACATTGGAAGGCGGGGTTGAATGATGCAGGAATGACTTTCAGGGGTGTGGCCTGCCCGTTTGACAAAAAAAGCAAAAGACTGCCGCGCATTTCAGGGTCAAAAGGCCCGAAAGCCGCCACTGGGGTTACGCCACACGTGAAGACGACACGACAGCACAATACTGCCGCGGATGCCGCGCCCGTACACATTCCGGTTATGCTGGATGAAGTGCTGGCAGCCCTGCAACCGAAAGACGGCGGTGTGTACGTGGATGGCACCTTTGGCGCCGGCGGTTATACCCGCGCCATTCTGGAAGCCGCCGACTGCACCGTCTACGGCATTGACCGCGACCCCGAAGCCATTCTACGCGCCAAGGCGCTGAAAAATTCCAAGGGCGGCAGCTTTGAGGGCCGCCTTATTCCCCTGCACGGCTGTTTCGGGGATGTTGAAGCGCTGCTGGACGCCGCGGGCGTTGAAGCGATTGACGGTTTCGTCCTCGACCTTGGCGTGTCGTCCATACAGCTGTCAACGCCGGGCCGCGGTTTTTCATTCATGCACGACGGCCCGTTGGATATGCGCATGAGCCTTTCCGGCATCAGCGCCCGCGACGTTGTGAACGATGCGGATGAAAAAGATCTGGCCGATATCATCTTCACCTACGGCGAAGAGCGCGCCAGCCGCGCCATTGCCCGCAAAATCATCTCCGCCCGCGCCGAAAAGCCGATCGAGACGACGAAAGAACTGGTATCCGTCATCCATTCCGTGCTGCCCATGCACGGCGGCATTAAAACCGACACCGCGACCCGCACCTTTCAGGCCCTGCGCATTTACGTGAATGACGAACTGGGCGAACTGGAACGCGCGCTGGATGCCGGCGAACGGCTGCTGAAAAAAGACGGCCGGCTTGTTGCCGTGTCCTTCCATTCGCTGGAAGACTGGCGGGTTAAAAACTTCTTCAAGGAAAAATCGGGCCGCGCTTCCAATACTTCGCGCCACCTGCCCGCACGGCCGGATGATGCCAAGCCCAGCTTTACCCTGGAAGAAAACAACGGCGTAAAGCCGACGGATGCGGAAATTGCGCGCAATGCCCGCTCCCGCTCCGCCCGCCTGCGTTACGGCATTCGCACCGCCGCACCTGTCATGGAGGATTCACATGCGTAAAAGCAATTACCTGTGGCTTTTGCTGGCGGCTGTTTGCGGCACCATGCTGTTCCATACCAGCCAGCAGGTGACGGATGGCCGCACCAAGCTTGCGGGCATTGAGGCGAAGGCGGAAAAAGAAGACGAAACCATTCGCGTACTGCAGGCCGAATGGAGTTATTTGAACCAGCCCGACCGCCTTGAAAAGCTGAGCCGCCAGTATTTAACGCTGGAACCCTTGAAAGGCCGCCAGTTCGGCAAAATTGCCGACCTTGAAGCCCGCCCCGTGCCGGATGCGCCCGCTGATGCAAAACCCGCCGGCGTTGCCGCGGTCGAGGAAAACGACAATGCAGCGGTAAAAGCCCCCGCCGTTGATACAGCCGCCGCCGCTGCCACGGAAGCTGATAAAACCGATACCGCGAAAGCGGATGCCGGTATCCCGAAAGCGGATGCCGTGAAAGACGACGGCGTTAAAATCGACAAAGCCTCCGTCACCGCCGGCCTTGCCTCTCCCGTTCTGGGCAGCAAACCTGCGGCTGCCGCCAAAGCACCCGCCGTGAAGCCCGCCGCCGCAAAACCTGCGGCTGCGAAGCCCGCGCGCGGCTATGTGTATTCGCCGCCCTATAAGCCGCGCGGCACCGCGCCTGCGCAGGCCGCAACCTATTACCACCCCGCGCCGTATCAGGCCCCCGTCGCCACCAACAGCGCGGATAGCGGCCGCGGCTTTAACGACGTCATGAAAAGCCTTGGGGTGCATTGACACATGGGCATGTTCAACGACGACAGCAACGACGGCCAAAGCGAACGCGTTATTCAGGGGGAACGCGTTTCTGTATTAGGCCAGGCGAAAATGCGCCTTGTCATGGTGGCGCTGCTGTTGCTGCTGGGCTATACCGCCATTTCGCTGCGCCTTGTTGACCTGACGCTGCTGCGCTCAAAGCCCATTCAGCAGGTGGCCTTGCTGGAAGGGGACGTAAAACCGCTGGACCACCCCCTGCGCGGCACCATTCTGGACCGCAACGGCGAATTGATCGCAACATCGCTTGCTATGGCATCGGTTTATGCCGATACCACCATCATCGACAACAAGCCGCAGCTGGCAAAGCAACTGTCGCAAATTCTGCAGGGGCAAAGCGAAGCGGATTTGCTGCGCAAGCTGACCTCCGGCAAAAAATTCATCTGGATCGAGCGTAACATTACGCCGAAGCAGGAATACGCCATCAACGCGCTGGGCCAGCCCGGCCTGTCGTTTCAGGAAGAAGACCGCCGCATTTACCCCGGCGCAAGCCTGACATCGCACCTGATCGGCTATACCGACGTTGACGGCCACGGTATTTCAGGCATTGAAAAATTCGCCAACAAGCAGCTGGAAAAGGGCGACAAGCCCGTGAAGCTGACGATTGACCTTCGCATCCAGCACATCATGCACCGCGAGCTTGAAGCATCGGTCGCAAAGTTCCACGCCAAGGCCGGCGTCGGCATTGTGATGGATGTAAACACCGGCGAAATCATCGCCATGGTCAGCCTGCCGGATTTTGACCCGCACCACCCCGGCGATTCACCCGATGACGCGAAGTTCAACCGCGCCACGCTCGGCGTATTTGAAATGGGCTCCACCTTCAAGCTCTTCTCCAGCTCCGCCGCGCTTGACAGCGGCAAGGTGACGTTCGCCTCCAATTTTGATGCCGCCGAACCCATTCACTACGGCCGCTTCACCATTACCGACTACCACGCAAAAAAACGCGTGCTGTCCGTGCCGGAAATTTTCATTTATTCGTCCAACATCGGCACCGCCCGCATGGCGGCGTCGCTGGGCGGCAATACGCTGCAGGATTTTTATAAATCGCTCGGGTTCTTCACCCCCGTGCCGGTCGAACTGCCGGAACGCGGGCAGCCCCTGTACCCGTCGCCATGGCGCGATATTTCAACGCTTACCTGCTCCTTCGGCCACGGCATTGCCGTATCGCCGCTGCATGTCATCCGCGCCACCTCCGCCCTTGTCAACGGCGGCATTCTGGTGACGCCGACGCTGCTGGAAAAGGACAACGAAAGCTTAAGCCTGACGCCGCAGGGCACCCGCGTCATCAAGCCGCAGACCTCGCAAATGATCCGCCAGCTGATGGCGCTGAACGTGGCGGATGGCAGCGGCGCGCAGGCGGCGGTGGATGGTTATAACGTCGGCGGCAAGACCGGCACGGCGGAGAAAAACAAGGGCGGCCGGTACGAGCATAACCTGCTGCTGTCATCCTTCATGGGCGCGTACCCGATCGGAAATCCGCGCTATGCCGTCCTCGCCATTCTGGATGAACCGAAGGGCATTCCCGAAACGCACGGCTTTGCGACCGCCGGCTGGACCGCCGCCCCTGTCGTCGCCCGCGTGGTGGAGCAAATGGCGCCGCTGTACCACATTACCCCCGAGGCAGATTCACGCCGCGACATTATTCGCGACCTTGGCATGTACCTGAAAGAATTTAAGGAAGGAAAGAGCCTTGCAGCTACTGGATATGATCGCTGATGCGGGCGCGCATGCGCCTGGCGCGGATGCAGCTATTGGCGTTGAAATCACCGGCCTGACATCTGACTCGCGTGAAGTGCGGGCGGGTTACCTTTTTGCCGCCTTCCCCGGCGTAAAGCAGGATGGCCGCGGCTTTATTGCCGACGCCATTGCCAGAGGCGCCTCCGCCATTCTCGCTCCCGAAGGCACCACGCTTGATTCCGCGCTGGCCGGCAAAGCCGTTTTGATTACCGACCAAAACCCGCGCCAGCGCTTCGCCCGCATGGCCGCCGCCTTCTTCGGCAAGCAAATGGACGTTATTGTGGCCGTGACCGGCACCAACGGCAAAAGCTCCACCGTCAACTTCTGCCGCCAGATGTGGCAATCCATGGAACATGCGGCGGCGTCGCTGGGCACCATCGGTCTTGTCGCCCCCGGCATCAACCGTCCGGGCTCGCTGACGACGCCGGACCCCGTCACGCTGCATTCCGAAATTGCCGAGCTTGAGGCATCGGGCGTGACGCACCTCGCGCTTGAAGCTTCCAGCCAGGGCATGGACCAGTATCGCCTTGACGGCCTGCATATTACCGCCGCCGGCTTCACCAACATCACCCGTGACCACCTGGACTACCACGGCACGATGGAAAAATACTTCGAGGCGAAAAGCCGCCTGTTCTCCGAAATGCTGGCAGCGGACGGTATTGCCGTCATCAACGCCGACCAGTGGGAAGGCGGCAAGATCCGCGATATTTGCAAGGCACGCGGCATTCGCACCATCGATTACGGCTATAACGCCGAAGATATCAAGCTGGTGCAGCGCCGCCCGCTGGCGGATGGCCAGTTCCTTGAACTGCGCCTGTTCGGCGAACGGTATGAGCTTGAACTGCCGCTTGTCGGCGACTTTCAGGCGGCGAACGCGCTGTGTGCGCTGGGCCTTGTGCTGGCCGAAGACGTGGACAACCGCCTGCTGCACATGCAGGGCGTGTACGCGCTCGAGCGGCTGCAAAGCGTGCCCGGACGGCTGGAATTTGCCGCCCGCCACCCTAATGGCGCCAGCATTTATGTTGATTACGCGCATACCCCCGACGGGCTTGAAGTGATGCTGAAGGCCCTGCGCCCCCATACGCCGAAAAACCTGCATGTCGTCTTTGGCTGTGGCGGCGACCGCGACCGCGGCAAGCGCCCCATGATGGGCGAAATTGCCGCCCGCGTTGCCGACAGCGTGATTGTAACCGACGATAACCCGCGCACCGAAGAAGCCGCCGCCGTGCGCGCCGATATTATGGCGGGCTGCAAGGACAGCAAAAAAGTCCGCGAAATTGGCGGCCGCCGCGACGCCATTCGGGACGCCATTCGCCATTTGGGGCCGGATGATGTGCTGGTGATTGCCGGCAAAGGACATGAACAAGGGCAAATCGTCGGGCGTGAGGTTTACCCGTTTGATGATGTCAGCGAAGCGCGCGCTGCCGTGCTGGAGGCAACGAAATGACCACGATCGACAATTCACAATCCATCTGGACCGCCGAAGAAGCTGCCGCCGCGACCAACGGCACTGCCAGCCACAGCTTCACCGCCACCGGCGTGTCGATTGATTCCCGCACCGTCAAAAATGGCGACCTTTTCATTGCGCTGAAGGGCGAGAATTTTGACGGCCACAGTTTTGCCCCGCACGCCATTGCCGCAGGCGCCGCCGCCGTTGTCGTCAACCATGATTATGATGGCGACGCCGCGCCCAAGCTTGCCGTGGGCGATACGCAAAAAGCCATTGAAGGCCTTGGCGCCGCCAGCCGCGCCCGCACCACCGCCACCGTGATTGGCGTGACGGGCTCTGCCGGCAAAACCGGCACGAAGGAAATGCTTTCTATCATGCTGTCTGCCCTTGGGCCCACGCATGCATCGAAGAAAAGCTTTAACAACCACTGGGGCGTGCCGCTGTCGCTGTCAAACCTTGCGCGCGACGCGAAGTACGCCGTTTTTGAAATGGGCATGAACCATGCGGGGGAAATGACCGCCCTGGCAGCGCAGGTAAAGCCGCATATCGCCCTGATCACCACCATCGAGCCCGCGCATATTGAGCATTTCAAAACCGTTGAAGCCATTGCAGATGCGAAGGCCGAAATTTTCACCGGCATGGATGCAGGCGGCATTGCCATTCTGAACATCGACAACCCGCACTTCGCCCGCCTGAAAGCGGCGGCGGAACGCGCGGGCATTCGCAAAATTTACGGCTTCGGCGAAGATGAAGACGCGCAAAGCCGCCTGGTGGACTGCACCCTGCATGCGGACAGCAGCCGGATTACCGCCGATATTCTGGGCGAGCGCGTAAAATTCAAGCTCAACATTCCCGGCAAGCATATCGTCATCAACTCCCTTGGCGCGTTGACCGTGGTGAAGGCTGCGGGCGGCAACCTCCAAAAAGCGGTTGAAGCCCTGCGCAATTCGGAGCCGACCGAAGGCCGCGGCAACCGCCACAGCATTAATTTGCAGGATGGCCAGCCGCCGCTGACCATTATTGACGAAAGCTATAACGCCAACCCCGCGTCCATGCTGGCCGCGTTCAAGGTTTTTGAAATGGTGGCACCGCCCGCCGGCGGCCGCCGCATTGCCGTGCTGGGCGACATGCTGGAACTGGGCAAAGACGGCCCGCAGCTGCACGCAGGACTTGCCAACCCGCTGTTGCTGGCAAAGACCGACCTGCTGTTCTGCTGCGGTCCGCAAATGGACGCGCTGTACCAGGCCCTGCCGCCTGACTGGCGCGGTGGCCACACAAATGACAGCCGCGAACTTGCGAAAGTTTTGCTTGAAACCGTGAAGCCCGGCGATGTCATCCTCGTCAAAGGCTCCGCCGGCAGCAAGATGGGCTATATCGTCCATGCGCTGCAGGCTGCAGCTACCGCCAAACAACCGCCAAAAATGCCCGAAAAAGCGAAAGAACAACAAGATGCTTTATAATATCCTCTACCCGCTGGCGCATGACTGGCAGTTTTTCAACTTGTTTAAATACCTAAGCTTCCGCACCGGCGGCGCGATCATGACCGCCATGATCATTTCCTTCCTTATCGGCCCCGCCTTTATCCGCTGGCTGAAATCGAAACAAGGGGAAGGCCAGCCCATTCGCGCGGACGGCCCTGAAACGCACTTCAAGAAAAAAGGCACGCCGACCATGGGCGGCCTCATGATCCTTTTTTCCGTCACCGTTTCGACGCTGCTGTGGGTAAATATCCTTAACCCCTATATGTGGCTGGTGCTGTTCGTCTTCATCGGCTTTGGCGTCATCGGCTTTTGCGATGATTACGCCAAGCTGACCAAAAGCGGCCACAAGGGTATTCCCGGCAAGCTACGCCTGTTTTTGGAAGCCACCATCGCGCTTATCGCCGTTCTGTCCATCATGGTCCTGACGGCGGGGCCCCTGGGCAGCAGCCTTGCTTTTCCCTTCTTCAAGGACTTCATGATTGATCTTGGCTGGTTCTTTGTGCCGTTTGGCATTTTCGTTGTTGTCGGCGGCGCGAATGCCGTAAACCTGACGGACGGGCTTGATGGCCTTGCCATTGGCCCCATCATGATTTCCGCCGCAAGCTTTGGCGTTATTTCCTACCTTGTCGGCCACTTCGCGTTTTCTGAATACCTGCAAATTCACTATGTGAAGGATGCGGGGGAACTTGCGGTTTTCTGCGGCGCGCTTGTGGGCGCGGGCCTTGGCTTTTTATGGTTCAATGCGCCGCCCGCCAGCGTCTTTATGGGGGATACGGGCTCCCTTTCCATGGGCGGGGCTTTAGGCACCATTGCGGTCGTAACCAAGCATGAAATTGTGCTGGGCATCATTGGCGGGCTTTTCGTGATTGAAACCCTTTCCGTCATCATCCAGGTCGTATCGTTCAAGACGCGCGGCAAGCGGGTTTTCAAAATGGCGCCCATTCACCACCATTTTGAAAAAGAAGGCTGGCCGGAAACCAAGGTCGTCATTCGCTTCTGGATTATCTCGATCATCTTTGCGCTGATCGGTCTTTCGACGCTGAAGCTGAGGTAACCGCCACGTGATTGACCTGTCACCGTTAAAACCCGCCTTGAACAATAAGCCCATCCTGGTGGTCGGGCTTGGCAAATCGGGCATGCCGGTTTATGACGCCTGCAAGGCCGCCGGTATTGACACCGTGCTGTGGGATGATGGCGAGGCCAGCCGCAACGCGGCGATTGCCAAGGGCGCGCGCGTTGAAAACCCCGAGGGTCTGGATTTTAACCAGTTCGCCCTGCTCTGCCTATCGCCCGGCATTCCGCTGACGCACCCGAAGCCGCATGCGGCGGTGGTAAAGGCGCAGGCGGCGGGGCTGGAAGTGATTGGCGACATTGAACTGTTTCACCGCGCCAGGCCGAAAGCCAAAACCATAGGCATTACCGGCACCAACGGCAAATCAACCACCACCGCGCTGATCGGCCATATTCTGAAAGAGGCGGGCGTACCGTCTGCTGTCGGCGGCAATATCGGCGAAGCGATTTTAACGCTGCCGGACCTGCCGCCCGAGGGCGTTTACGTGCTGGAAATGTCATCCTACCAGACCGACCTTTCCACCACCTTCGCGCCCAATATTTCGCTGCTCGTCAACGTCAGCCCCGACCATATCGACCGCCATGGGTCGATGGAAGGTTACGTGGCGGCGAAGGAACGCATGTTCAAGGGCGGCGGCACCGCCGTTATCAGCCTTGATGATGAATGGTGCATGGGCGTTTACGAACGCGTTAAAAAACAGGCGCAGCGCAAAATCATCGCGGTTTCGTGCGAACGCCCGCTGATGCACGGCGTTTTCGCATCCCGCGAAGGCGTACTGTTTGACGGCAAGAATAAAGTTGCCGACCTGCACACCTGCAAGGCGCTGCAGGGCCAGCACAACTGGCAGAACGCCGCCATGGCCTATACAGCCTGCCGCGAGGCGGGCGTGCCGGTTGATGCCATTGTAAAGGGCATGCAAAGCTTCCCCGGGCTTATTCACCGCCAAAGCTTTATTCTGGCCATCAATGGCATCAGCTACATCAACGACAGCAAGGCGACCAACGACCAGGCTGCGGCCATGGCCCTTCGCACCTTTGACCCAATTTACTGGATTGCCGGCGGCAAGCCCAAAGACGGCGGCTACCCCGATTGCGAAAAAAGCCTGCCGCGCGTGCGCCATGCCTTTTTGATTGGCGAAGCGGCTGCGGCCATGGCTGAATGGCTGAAAGCGCACAACATTGCCTTCACGCACAGCAAAACGCTGGAACAGGCAACGGCGGACGCGCATAGAATGGCACAGGAAGAACGCCTTGATAAAGCGGTGGTCCTGCTGTCACCCGCCTGCGCCAGCTTTGACCAGTTTCGTAATTTTGAAGAACGCGGCGATGCCTTTGTCGGCTATGTCCGCCTGTTAAAACCGCTGGCGGGCGCCGATGCGACGGCAGCGCAAAAAGGAACCACTGCATGAACCAGATGATCCGCACCGACAAATCCATCGTCGGCCGCTGGTGGTGGTCGGTAGACCGCTGGACGCTATCGGCGCTGCTGGTGCTGGTCTTCCTGGGCATCGTGCTGGTTTCCGCAGCGTCACCCGCAGTCGCGGAAGGGCACGGGCTGCCGCCGTTTTACTTTGTCATCCGCCATATCATCTTCCTTGTGCCGACCATGGCCATTATGTTCGCGGTGTCGATGATGAGCCGCAGGGCGATCTGGCGCACGGCGTCCGTCACGCTAGTGGTGTCGATGGTGTTGATGCTGGTCGCTATTTTCTTTGGCATGGAAATTAAGGGCGCGACGCGCTGGGTGCACTTTTTGGGCATGTCGGTGCAGCCCTCTGAATTTGCCAAGCCGTGCTTTGCCATTTGTTCCGCCTGGCTGATTGCAAAACACCAGTACCAGGAAGATTTCCCGGGCCACCAGCTGGCAACGGGGCTTTTTGTCGTCATCATCGGGCTTTTGATGATGCAGCCGGACTTTGGCATGTCCTTCGTCATGTCATCTATCTGGGGCATGCAGATTTTCCTGTCCGGCCTGCCGATGCTGCTGGTTTTGGTGCTGGCGGTTGGCGGCGTGACCGCGGTTGCGGGCGCGTACTTCTTCTTCCCGCACGTGGCCAGCCGGATTGACCGCTTCCTTGACCCGTCCAGCGGCGATAACTATCAGGTGCAAAAATCGCTGGATGCGTTTTCGAACGGCGGGCTTTTTGGCACCGGCCCCGCGCATGGCGTTATTAAAATGAACCTGCCGGATGCGCATGCCGACTTTATTTTTGCCGTCGCGGGCGAGGAAATGGGGCTGCTGGCCGCCGTTTTCATCGTCCTTGTCTTCTGCTTTATTCTGGTGCGCAGCATCACGCGCGTCATGAACAGCGAAGATTTATTCATTGTGCTGGGCACCGGCGGGCTGCTGATGCAGTTTGCATTGCAAAGCCTTATTCACATGGGATCATCCCTGCAATTGCTGCCCGCCAAGGGCATGACGCTGCCTTTTATCAGCTATGGCGGCTCATCGCTGCTGTCGCTGGGGCTGGGCATGGGCTTTTTGCTGGCGCTGACGCGCCGGCGGCAACAAAATTCATCGACGACCATGTGGCGCAACTGGTCATCCACCACCAACTACGGGGAAAACAATGCCTGATATTCAAAACCCCACGCAAAAAACCATCGTGCTTGCCGCTGGCGGCACGGGCGGCCACCTTTTCCCCGCCGAGGCACTGGCGCATGAACTGCTGGACCGCGGCCACAAGGTGGTCATTTTCACCGACAAGCGCGGCCATGCCTTTAAAAGCCTGGGAGAGCGCGCGCCTATTCATATCGTCAGCTCTGCCACCTTAAGCGGCGGGCTGCCGGGCTATGCGCAGGCGGTGCTGGATATGTCGATTGGCGTGGTGCAGGCCATTGCGCTGCTCATGAAATATAAACCGGCGCTGGTGGTGGGCTTTGGCGGTTACCCATCCTTCCCCGGCGTGCTGGCAGCGCAGATGCTCAATAAGCCGACTATTCTGCACGAGCAAAACGCCGTGCTTGGCAAGGCCAACAAGGTGCTGGCGTGGCGCGCGCAGCAAATTGCGCTGTCGCTGCCGAACACGCGCGACATTAAACCCGCCGACATGGCCAAGACCGTGGTGACAGGCAACCCCGTGCGCGCCGGCATTATTGCCATGCGGAACGAACCCTATATGCCGCCCGCGGGGCAGCTGCGCATCTTCATCACCGGCGGCAGCCAGGCCGCGAAGGTTTTTGCGGATGTTATTCCCGCAGCCGTGCAGAAAATGCCGGGCGATCTGCAAAAAAGGCTGTATATCGTCCACCAGTGTCGTGAAGATGCTGCGGCGGAAGTGGAAATGCGCTACCGCGCCGCCAACATCCACGCCGAAGTAAAATCATTCTTCAGCGACATGCCGGAGCGTTTGAAGGCCTGCCAGCTGTTCATTGGCAGAGCCGGCGCATCGACCGTGGCCGAAATTGCCGCCGTAGGCCGCCCCGCCATTTTTGTGCCCTATCCCGGCCATGCCGACATGCAGCAAAAGCACAATGCCGCCGTGCTGGCCGAAACAGGCGGCGCGTGGATTGTGCTGCAGCCCGATTTCACGCCCGAAAAAGTGGCCGTGAAACTGCAGGAGTTCCTGCAAACCCCTGAAGTCCTTGAAAAAGCCGCCGCCGCCGCCAAAAGCTGCGGCCAGCCCGGGGCGGCAAAAAACCTTGCCGACCTTGTCGAAAAGAAACTATAAATGCAGTCCCTTCAAAGAAAGCAGGCCGCGATGACAACGACATTCCCCTTCCCCATCGGCACCGTGCATATCATCGGCATCGGCGGCATTGGCATGAGCGGCTATGCCGAGGTGCTCCACAACCTTGGCTATAAAGTGCAAGGGTCTGACCAGGGCGAAAATGCCAACGTCGTGCGCCTGCGCAGCCTTGGCATTCCCGTGGCCGTCGGCCACAAGGCGGACAACATTATTGACGACAAAGGCCTGCCCTGCGCCGTGGTCGTCAAATCGACCGCCGTGAAGGACAGCAATCCCGAAATTATCGCGGCGCATGAACAGCACATTCCCGTCATTCCGCGCGTTACGCTGCTGTCGGAGCTGATGAAGTCGAAATGGTGCATCAACGTTTCCGGCACGCACGGCAAAACCACCACCACGTCCATGATTGGCCAAGTGCTGGAAAAAGCCGGGCTTGACCCGACCGTCATCAACGGCGGCATCATCAACGCCTATGGCACCAACACCCGCATGGGGTCCTCCCGCTGGATGGTGGTTGAATCGGATGAAAGCGACGGCACCTTTGCGCACCTGCCCTCCGTTGCCAGCATCATCACCAACATCGACCCCGAGCATATGGATTTCTTTGGCAGCTTTGACAAGGTCAAGGAAGCCTATGTGGCCTATGCCCAGAACCTGCCGTTCTACGGCATTGTGGTTGCCTGCATTGACCACCCGGTGGTGGCAGAGCTTATTCCGCAATTCCGCCGCCGCGTTATTTCCTATGGCTTCAGCGATGCCGCCGATATTCAGGCCGTCAACATGACGACAACGCCGGATGGGCTGACCTATGACATTCGCGTCAACTGCCCGCGCCTCACCAATTTCCCCGCCGAGATCAAGGGCGTGAAGCTGCCGATGTTTGGCCCGCATAACGTGCTCAACTCCCTCACCTCCTTCGCGGTGGGGCATGACATTGGCATTCCGCCCGAGCGCATCATCGAGGCTTTGGGCAAATTCTCGGGCGTGAAGCGCCGCTTCAGCACCACGGGCATCGTCAACAACATTACCGTGATTGATGATTACGGCCACCACCCCGTTGAAATCGCCGCCGTGCTGAAGGCGGGCCGCGATGCCATTTCCGGCAAAGGCAAGGCCGACAATTCGAAAGGCCGCGTCATCGCCCTGATGCAGCCGCACCGCTATTCGCGCCTGTCGTCGCTGTTTGACCAGTTCTGCAGCTGCTTCACCCTTGCCGATGAAGTGATTATTGCCGATGTCTATGCCGCGGGCGAAGAACCCATTCCCGGCGTGAACAAGGAAGCCCTTGCCAGCTGCATTCGCAAAGCCGGCAAGGACAAAGTGCATACGCTGCAAAAACCGGAAGATTTGGCGCCGCTTGTTGCCTCCATCGCAAAGCCCGGTGACTTTGTCATCTGCCTTGGCGCAGGCACCATTACGCAGTGGGCGCATGCCCTGCCGCGCGAGCTGGAGCAGATTTTCGGCCTTGCCCCCAAGGCCGCAAACGGCACGAAATAATTAAACCATCCGAACCAAAAGAACGCGCACATATAATGTCCATCTTCTCAACGCATAACGACATGCCGCATAAATTCCAGCGCGGGCTGCTGGAAAAGCTACCGCGCGTGAAAGGCAGGTTGTCTGAAAACGCTGCCATCGGCCATATGACATGGTTTGGCGTGGGCGGCCCTGCGGAAGTGCTGTTCAAGCCGGAAGACAAGGAAGACCTTATCAACTTCATCGCCCATTGCCCGAAGGATGTGCCGGTCACGCTGCTGGGCGTTGCATCCAACCTTATCATCCGCGATGGCGGGGTGCCGGGCGTGGTTATTCGCCTTGGCCGTGAATTTGCGGGCATTACCGCGCAAGGATTGGCTGTCACGGCGGGCGCGGCGGCGCTTGATATGAACGTGGCGCTGGTTGCCGCCAAGAACAGCATTGCGGGCCTTGAATTTTTGTCCGGCATTCCCGGCACCATTGGCGGGGCGCTACGCATGAACGCGGGCGCGTATGGCGGCGAAGTGAAGGACGCGCTGGTCACGGCGGAGGTGTTATACCGCGACGGCACGGTCAAAGACATGACCGCCGCCGGCATGGAACTTTCCTACCGCCACAACGGCCTGCCGAAGGAAGTCATTTTCCTGGGCTGCACTCTTGCGGGCCGGGAAGGCGTGAAGGCGGAAATTGAAGCGCGCATGGACGACATCAAGCACAAGCGCAGCGAAAGCCAGCCCATCCGCACCAAAACCGGCGGCTCCACCTTTGCGAACCCTGAAGGGGATAAACGCGCATGGCAGTTGATTGACCAGGCGGGCTGCCGCGGCTTGCGCGTGGGGGATGCTGAAATGTCCACCCTGCACTGCAACTTCATGATTAATACCGGCGCTGCCTCCGCCGCCGACATTGAGCGGCTGGGCGAAGAAGTGCGCAAACGCGTCCTTGAAACTTCCGGCATTACGCTGCGCTGGGAAATCAAGCGCATTGGCATTCCACTGGAAAAAGACGCCGACATTCAAGCACTTATCACAGCCGGGGCGTAAAGTCTTTCCAGTCGGCAAAGGTGCCGGCGCAGCCCATTTTTAAAAACTTGCCGGCGGCAGCCGCATCATCGTTAAAGCCGGTGAAGGCGTAGACCGTCATGTTGGCGGCAAGCGCGGCGGTAACGCCCGTCACGCTGTCTTCGATGGCGATGCTTTGCGCGGCGCTTGCGCCCACCTGGCTCATGGCACACAGGTACGCATCCGGCAGCGGCTTTTGTTTTTCGCCGGCCTCAAACCAGCGCGTGCCGAACAGCGCGGCCAGTTCATCCCCCCGGCCATTATCGGCAAAGCGCATGGCGGCCATGGCCCGCTGGATAGGGTTATTGGACACGAAAGAAAGTGTCGCGCCCTGCGCCGTTAAGGACTTCAGGCTGTCGATAAGGTTCGGCGCCATGGGAATACCGCCGGGGATGGCCTGCAAATGCGCCATCATGCGGCCTTCGCGGTCATCATACAGCTGCTGGTAATCCACCGGAATGCCGAAGTGTTTTGAAAGGTTGCCGCATAACAGCTCGCGCCCCTGCCCGTGGAAGTGGGTTTTGAATTCCGCCAGCGACAGCGCGCGCCCGGCAGCACCTTCATAAAGCGCATTGAACCGGTCGATGAGCGACGGCAGGGCGAATTGCTCGGTTGCCATCAACGTATTATCGAAGTCAGCGAAAAGAAATGTTTTCATTTTTCCGAAGTTTGCTATTTTAGAGGAAGGGGAACTGCCAGACATGACGATAAAGACAACAAAATGCTAACACAAGGCCGCAAAACCGTAGCTGTTCTGATGGGCGGCTGGTCTGCCGAGCGCGACGTTTCGCTCTCGAGCGGGAAGGCCTGCGCACGCGCGCTCCGCGAAAAAGGCTATGAGGTGCGCGAAATTGATGTCCAGCGCGACCTTTCGGCCCTGCTGGCACAGCTGACCCCGAAGCCGGACGTTGTGTTCAACGCCTTGCACGGCAAGGGCGGCGAAGACGGCGCTATTCAGGGCGTGCTTGAAATTCTCGACATCCCTTATACCCATTCGGACCCGCTTGCCTCCGCCCTTGCCATGAACAAGCAAAAGGCCAAGGAAGTCCTGCACCCCATGGGCGTGCCCTGCGCCGAAGGGGCGCTGATGAAGATTGAAGACATTCAAAAAGGCGCAGAACCCTTCAAGCCGCCTTATGTTGTGAAGCCGAATACCGAAGGTTCATCCGTCGGCGTATATATTGTGCGCGCAGGTGACAACAAGCCGCCTCTCGGCCTCGACAAATGGTCATACGGCCCCTACGCGCTGGTGGAGCGATACATTCCCGGCCGCGAACTTTCCGTCGCCGTGATGGGCACGAAGGAACAAAAAGCCAAGGCGCTGACAGTTACGGAAATCAAGACCGCGCTCGACTTCTACAACTATGAAGCCAAGTACGCGAATGGCGGTTCCGTGCATGTAATACCGGCACCAATCGATGCCGAGGTCTTTGCCGAAGCGATGCGGATTGCCGCCTTCGCCCATGAAAAACTGGGCTGCACAGGTGTCACGCGCAGCGATTTCAGGTACAATGATAATGAACCGGGAGTTTCGGGGCTTTACTACCTTGAAACGAATACGCAGCCAGGCATGACACCGACGTCGCTGGTCCCGGAACAGGCTGCGCATATGGGGATGACTTTTGGGGACCTTGTGGAGTGGCTCGTCGAAAACGCGGCGGTCCATACATAAGGCAAGACTTGGGGACTACATGAAGCTGTTTACGAAGCGCGGGGCCCCGGTCTCGCGCAGGGGCATGAGATTGTTCATGCTCCGGTTCAAAAAATTGGGAATCGCGCTGGGCCTTGGCCTTGCGGTGACGGCTGGCGGCCTTTATGGCTGGCACAGCGGCGCTGCCGGCCGCCTTGCGACCTGGACAGGCCAGGAAACCCTACGGATTACCGCCGCCGCCGGTTTTCGCGTCAACGACATTCTGGTGACGGGCCGCAGCCGCATTTCCGCGGATGATTTGCTGGCCAGCCTCAATGTCGCCCATGGCGCGCCGGTTTTCGGCATTAATATTGACGATGCGCAAAAAAACATCGCCACCATCCCCTGGGTGAAGGACGTCACCGTCACCCGCCGCCTGCCGGATAAAATTATTGTCGAGCTGACAGAGCGTGATGCGGTTGCCCTGTGGCAGTACCAGCGCAAACTGGCCATCATTGATGAAACCGGCCGCGTGCTGTCAAACCGCAACCTTGATGATTACCAGACCCTGCCGCTGATCGTGGGCGAAGACGCGCCGCAGCACGTGCAGGAACTGCTGTCCCTGCTGAAGGCAGAGCCGGATATTGCAAACCAGCTGGTTTCGGCCGCGCGCATTGGCGGCCGTCGCTGGGATTTACGCCTGAAAAATGACGTCACCGTGAAGCTGCCGGAAGAAAACGTGGAGCTTGCGCTGCGCGAACTGGCAAGCATGGCGGAAAAAGACAGCATTCTTGAAAAGAACATCAAGGGCATCGACCTTCGTATTCCCGAGCAGGCGGTTGTAGAACCCCTGCCCAGCCCGGAGGCGCCCAAAAAAACAATATAAAGCGGACTGAATAGGTAAAAATACCATTCAGCCCCGCTTGTGAACTTACAAAAGCAAAAAGACCATTGAAGCGGAGACAGCAGATGAAAAAAGATACACCCAAGGATGCCCTGAAGGACATCGTGGCGGATGCCAAGGCCATCAAAACCGATGGCCTGAAGATTGATACGCCGAAAACCGACCTGAAGGCCGGCAGCAAAATGCCGGGCCCGAACCCGACCAAGCCTGTGACGAAAAAGCAGGAACAGCCCGGCATGAATATTATTGCCGCGCTCGACATCGGTTCCTCGAAAGTCGTCTGCTTTATCGCGGAAATAAAGGCGCACGGCACGATTGAAGTGATCGGCATTGGCCACCAGGCATCGCGCGGCGTTAAATCCGGCACCATCATCGACCTCAAGGCGGCGGAAACCGCCGTGGCGCATGCGGTGGAAGCGGCCGAAACGATGGCGAAAGACCGCCTGCAGGGCCAACCCATCCGGGCCGTCTTCGTCAACGTGCCCGGGTCGCAAACGCTGTCGCACCGCCTTGGCATCAACGTAAAAATCTCCGGCCACGAAGTATCGGAGCGCGATATCCGCAACGCCCTGGGCCAGAGCCGCAATATTGTGGTGCCGGGCCGCGACGAGCTGATCCACATCATCGCGTCCGGTTACGCCATCGACAAGCAGCGCGGCATTCAGGAACCGCGCGGCATGGCGGGGCAGAACCTTGAAGTGACCATCTCGCCCGTGACGGCGCTGTCCAGCGCGACGCGCAACATTTCAACCGTCGTGCATCAAAACCACCTCGAGATTGAAGGCTATTGCGCCAGCCCCTATGCGGCGGGCCTTGCCGCGCTGGTGGAAGATGAAAAAGACCTTGGCTGCACCGTCATCGACATGGGCGGCGGCACCACGAATATCGGCGTTTTCCTTGAAGGAAAGCTCATTTACACCTCCGCCATTCCCGTTGGCGGCCACCACGTGACGAACGATATTGCACGCGGCCTTGTGACGTCGCTTAGCGATGCGGAGCGCATTAAAACGCTCTATGGCTCCGCGCATGCAACAGGCATGGATGACGGCGCGACGATTGACGTGCCGCCGGTGGGCGAAGAAGAACACTCGCAGCCCAACTATGTTGCGAAGTCGCTTCTGGTTGGTATTATTCAACCCCGCATTGAAGAAACGTTCGAACTGGTGCGCGCAAAACTTATCGATTCAGGCATTGATAAAATGGCGGGCCGCCGTGTTGTGCTGACGGGCGGCGCATCGCAGTTGCCGGGCCTGTGCGATATTGGCCAGCTTATTCTCGACCGTCAGATCCGCTTGGGCCGCCCGCACAAAATCAAAGGACTTGCTGAATCCACCAGCGGTCCGGCCTTCTCGGCATGCGCCGGTTTGCTGCATTACGCGGCCGAGCATGCGGAAGAAATTCCGAAGGCCGCGCCCAACTACGCTTTTCAGCTGCCGATCAATTTCAACGGCAACCTTTTGCAAAAGGTCACAACTTGGTTGAAAGAGAACTGGTAAGCGATTCAATACGTTTGACAATCACCGCCGGCGCCCCGCATCTTGATTCTTTCCGTTCAAGATTAGGGGAATAGAACTAGAAAAAAAAGTGCAAGATCAATGCATGATGACTCTGGAAAGCTTGATTCAAACTAATATAGAATCAGCCAACATCGAAGCGGAGGACTAATAACAATGGCTATCAACATCAGAATGCAAACACAGACTAACCGTTTGAAACCGAAGATCACTGTCATCGGTGTCGGCGGCGCGGGCGGCAATGCCGTCAACAACATGATTCATTCCGGCCTTGAAGGCTGCGAGTTCCTGGTGTGCAACACCGACGCGCAGGCACTTGAAGGTAATTCGTCACCGCACAAAATCCAGCTGGGCGTAAATGTTACGCGCGGCCTTGGCGCTGGCGCAAACCCTGAAATCGGCCGTGCGGCTGCTGAAGAAAGCATCGAAGAAATCCTCGCGTATCTTGAGGGTTCCAACATGGTCTTCGTTACGTGCGGCATGGGCGGCGGCACCGGTACCGGTGCAGCTTCCGTTATTGCGCAGGCAGCACGCGAAGCCGGCATCCTCACCGTCGGCGTCATCACCAAGCCCTTCCACTTTGAAGGCACACACCGCATGAAACTTGCAGAGAACGGCATTACCGAGCTGCAAAAACATGTCGATACGCTCATCATCATCCCGAACCAGAACCTCTTCCGCATTGCGAATGAAAAAACCACCTTCGCCGATGCGTTCAAGATGGCGGATGAAGTGCTGCAATCGGGCGTCCGCGGCGTCACCGACCTCATGGTCATGCCGGGCCTCATCAACCTCGACTTCGCCGACATCCGCGCCGTCATGGCCGAAATGGGCAAGGCGATGATGGGTACGGGCGACGCTGAAGGCGAACGCCGCGCAGTGGAAGCCGCCGAGAAGGCGATTTCCAACCCGCTGCTCGATGACGTTTCGATGAAAGGCGCACGTGGCGTCCTCATCAACATCACCGGCGGCCTTGACATGACCCTGTTCGAAGTCGACGAAGCCGCAAACCGCATCCGCGACGAAGTCGACGCCGACGCCAACATCATCTTCGGCTCGACCTTTGATGCGACCCTGCAGGGCCGTATGCGCGTGTCCGTCGTTGCGACCGGCATCGAGGCTGCGAATGTTGCGGCACGCCCGCTTAACATCGCCAGCAGCTCGGTTGACCCCGCACGCCGCGGCGCAGGCTACGGCAACCAGCAGCCGCAGCGCCCCGCTGGTTACGCAGCCACCACCGGCTACACGGCCTACGAGCGCCCGGCGGCACCCGCCCCGCGCGTTACCGAAGGTTTTGGCAACGGCGGCATCCCGTCCTCCATCCTGCCGGCACAGGCTTCCCGCCAGCCGCAGGTGCAGGCCGCAGCCGTTCCGCAGCCCATCACCGCACAGCGCCAGCCTGCCGCACCGGCAGCCGCCGCTGACGGCTGGGAGCGCAGCCCGGAACCGCAAATGCAGGCAGGCCACGCAGCGTCGACGGTCTATGCACCGACCGCCGCCGCAACCGCCCGCAAACTTGACAACGACGACCTTGACGACGCGCAGACCTATACGCGCCCGTCGACGCCGCCTGTCACCCAGAACTATCCGCAGCGCAACGTGTCCGCCCCCGCTTCCACGGGTTCGGCGCAGCCCCGCGCGGAACGCCACGGCGGCAGCTTCATTCCGCCGAAACCGGTTGACCCACGCACGCAGGCAGCAATGCCCGCCGGCGCGGACCTGTTCGCCGGCGAACAGAAGGCAGCACCCAAGGCCGAGGCTGAAAAGCCCGCGGCCCGCAAGTCGCCCTCGCTGTTCGAGCGCTTCACGCTTCAGCGCGAGAAGGAGGTTACGGCTCCGGCTCCCGCAGCACCCAAGATGGAGGTTTCTCCGAAACTCTCCGTCGAGGAAGGCGGCAAACAGGCAGAGGACGAGCTGGACATTCCGGCTTTCCTGCGCCGCCAGGCAAACTAACGCCAGGCTCTACCGCTTCGATGTAAAAAACCCCGGGAGCAATCCCGGGGTTTTTTCTATTCCTGCCTTGGAAAATCAGCGAATTACTTTGCCATCGCCGGCGCGGTGACGGCCGCGGCTGCAGTGGCTTGCGGCGCGGGCGTGCTGTCCATGTTGGTGAAAGCGGTAATGGCGGTCGCGAGCACGGCCATGCGGAAGGCGAGGCTCAGGACGTTCTTGGTATGTTGTTTCATGGTGGCATTCCTTTGTTGTCGCGGATGAAATTGGTTTTAGGGCTTCGGACCGTCAATGAGTCGGGTGGAGCGGATGCTGCGGCTGTAAGACGGCGGCCACATCTGGAATTTTGCGCCGCGCAGGTTGAACTCATAGAACGCGCCGATCTGCAGGTTCGCGCCATCGGGGCTTTCGTAGGTGTCGAACTTGCCTTTGTTGGTATAAATCATGTAGGGGCGCGCGCTGCGGATGGGTTCATCTTCCGCTTGCACCTTGCCGGTGACGCGGGCGCGCACGTATTCACTGTGGTCCTGATAGCGGTAGTACAGGCCGGGGCCCATCAGCGTGCCGGTCATCAGCGCGGCACCCAAAAAGACGCTGGAGAGTTTCATCGGGATTTTCCTTCATCTGTATGTGCTGCGCGGGGCGCAGTACTGCCGGCTGTTAAAACATTGAATTTGTTTTATAAGGCAGCTTTATTTTTATGTCAATTATAATTGAAACCGTTATCTAAACGGCGTTAAGAAAGTTTAAAATACATATTTAAATCAATACCTTAGTTTTGTAACACACTGTCACAAACAGTTACTTCTGATGCAGTGCGCCATTTGTTACAACAGGGTGGAAGGAAGTCTCCTTCTCACCTGTTCAACAATCACGGTTTCAAAAAAATGCTGGCTTCGGTTTCGCAACACACTGTCAAGCACCCGTTCACCGTAACGGGCGTCGGCGTCCACTCCGGTGCGCCCGCAACCTTGACCGTCAAACCCGCCGCGCCCTTCGCCGGCATCATGTTTGTGCGCACCGACATCAAAGACCGCGCCAACGTCATTGCCGCCCGCTGGAACAACGTGACCGATACCAAGCTTTGCACCGTGCTGACCAACGCCGACGGCGTGAGCGTTTCAACGGTTGAACACATCCTGTCCGCTTTCGCGGCGCTGGGCCTTGATAACGCCATCGTTGAAATTGACGGCCCTGAAATTCCGATCATGGACGGCAGCGCCGAAGCTTTTGTTGCCGCGCTCGATAAAACCGGCCTGCTGCGCCAGAACGAGCACCGCCGCGTGCTGCGCATCAAGAAAACCGTGACCTATACCGAAGGCGACAAGGAAGTGACCCTGTCCCCGTCGGAATCGCAATTCTTCGGCTTTGAAATCGCCTTCGACAACCCCGTCATCGGCCGCCAGAAGTACACCCACCAGCTGAAAGAAGCCACCTACCGCGCCGACATCGCGGCGGCCCGCACCTTTGGCTTCCTGCATGAAGTTGAAGCCTTACGTAAAATGGGCCTCGCCCGCGGCGGCAGCCTTGATAACGCCATCGTCGTTGACGGCGACCGCGTGTTGAATGACGGCGGCCTGCGCTTCAAGAACGAATTCGTCCGCCACAAAATCCTCGACGCCATCGGCGACATTTACCTGATCGGCCTGCAAATGGTTGGCCATTACCACGGCGTGAAAGCCGGCCATGCCATGAACAACAAAATCCTGCATGTCCTGTTCTCCCAGCCGGATGCCTATGAAATCGTCGAACTGGGGTCGGAAGCGCCGCGCCGCGTGACCGTGCCGGTCGGCAAGTTCTATGGCGAGGCTGAAGCCGGCGCCGTGGCCGTTACCGCTTAAGGTATCACCGCATAAAATAACGATTTTCCGTTTCGGGCGGGCAGAAACCGTGGTATAAAAACCTTGGTATCCGTATCCCTTTTGTTCCCGAGATTCTGTCATGTTCAACCGTCATAAGCTGGCCACCTTCTTCTGCCTTTTCGCGCTGCTGGCCCTGACGGCCTGCGCCAGCGACAAAAAGGATGACAAAGACGCCGCCGCCGAACCGCAAATTCCGGTCGAAGCGATGTACAACAAGGCTGCCAATTCGCTCGACAGCGGGGAATATTCCGCCGCCGCAAAACAGTTCGACGATGTGGACCGTTCCTACCCCTATTCGCAATGGGCGACCCGCAGCCAGCTGATGTCCGGCTACTCGCAATATAAAAGCGTGAAGTACGATGAGGCCATCGTCGCGCTTGACCGCTTCATCGAGCTGCACCCCGGCGACAATGACGCCGCCTATGCCTATTACCTGCGCGGCCTGTGCTATTACGAACAAATTTCCGACGTGCGCCGCGACCAGAAGATGACCCAGCTGGCGCTGGATAACCTGCGGCAGGTGGTTGACCGCTTCCCCGACAGCAAATACGCCCGCGACGCGGCGCTGAAAATTGACCTTACCACCGACCACCTGGCGGGCAAGGAAATGGAAATCGGCCGTTATTACCTGGAACGCAAGCAGTACCAGGCCTCCATCCCCCGCTTCCAGCGCGTGGTGGACCAGTTCCAGACAACGACGCACGTGCCGGAAGCGCTGCACCGCCTGACGGAGGCGTACCTGTCGCTTGGCCTTGTGGATGAAGCGAAAAAAACCGCCGCCATCCTTGGCCACAACTACCCCAACAGCAGCTGGTACAAAGACAGCTACCGCCTGTTCAATAAAAAATACGAACAGGGCGGCAACCAGACCCTGTACGACAAGACCATCGCCAAAATGTTCTAACCGCACCTTCGTTCTTCGATAACGAAAGAGGCACCCTGATGCTGAGCAGCCTGACGATACAAAACGTAATTCTCATCGATAAGCTGACGCTGGACGGCGATGCCGGCCTGCTTGCCCTGACGGGCGAGACGGGCGCCGGCAAATCCATCCTGCTGGACGCGCTGGGCCTTGCCCTTGGCGCGCGCGCGGACGCAGGGCTTGTGCGCCACGGCGAAGAACAGGCCACCGTCACCGCCTGCTTCGAGCCGACCGCCGGCCACCCCGTTTACGCGCTGCTGAAAGACAAGGCGATTGACGCGAAGGGCAGCATTATTCTGCGCCGCACGGTTTCAAAAGACGGGCGCAGCAAAGCCTTCATCAACGATTCCCCCGTCAGCGTGCAATTGCTGGGCGAAGCGGGCGAGCTGCTGGTGGAAATTCACGGCCAGTTTGAAACGCAAGGCCTGCTCGACCCCGCGACCCACCTTGATACGCTGGATGGTTACGCAGGGCTTGCCGGTGATACCGCCGTGACCCGCGCCGCCTGGAAGCTGTGGCGGCAGGCGAAAGACGCGCTTGACCGCGCCATGACCGACATTGAAGCCGCCCGCCTGCAGGAAGAATACCTGAAGTACACGGTGGCCGAACTTGAAAAGCTGGACCCCCAGCCCGGCGAAGAAGAAGTACTGGCGGAAAAACGCCAGCTGCTGCTGAACCGCGAAAAAATGTCGGATGCGTTTGGCGCCGCCACCAGCATCATTGAATCCGAAGACGGTTTACAGCAGCTGATGAGCCGCCTGCAGGGCACGCTCGAAAAACTTTCCGCCAAGGCAGGCACAACGGTTGCCCCGCTGATCGACTCGCTTGCCCGCGCCCGCAATGAAATTGACGACATTGCATGGCAGATTGAAAAACTGAAAAACGGCGGGGAACGCGGCGCGGATAAGCTTGAGGATGTGGAGGAGCGCTACTTCGCCCTCAAAGAAATCGCCAAGAAGCACCGCACCACGGCAGACGGACTGGTAACGGTCTATGAAGAGCTCGCGCAAAAACTCCGCCTGATTACCCACCAGGAAGATACGCTGGCGGAATTGCAGCGCGCCGTGACCGATGCGAAACAGAAATTTATGGCGGCGGCTGAAAAAACCAGCCTGAAGCGCCAGAAGGCGGCACAGAAATTGGCAAAGGCTGTGAATGCCGAATTACCGGACCTGAAGCTGGATAAAGCCAACTTCGCGGTGGATTGCCTGCGCGGCACGGCGGAAGACAGCTGGAACGCCGACGGTTTCGACCGCGTACAGTTCCTTGTGTCCACCAACCCGAATACGCCCGCAGGCCCTATTCACAAAATCGCCTCCGGCGGTGAATTGTCGCGCTTTATGCTGGCGCTGAAAGTTATTCTGGCGGAGACAGGCTCCATCCCCACGTTGATTTTTGACGAGGTGGATAGCGGCATTGGCGGCGCAACGGCGGATGCCGTGGGCGAGCGGCTGCAGCGCCTTGCCAGGAAATATCAAGTGCTGGTCGTCACCCATAGCCCGCAAGTGGCGGCGCGTGCAGCGCACCATTGGCATGTCGCCAAAACTGACCAAGCCAAAGCTGGCCAAACCAAGACAGGCCAGAAAAGCACTGTCATTACCCGCATCACCCCGCTGACCGCCGTGAAGGAACGCCAGGAAGAAATCGCCCGCATGCTGTCCGGCGCGGAAATCACCAAGGAAGCGCGTGCGCAAGCCGCGAAACTGCTCGAAAACCATGTCGCCGCCGCGTAAATCCGCCACGCCCGGTACCGTTGCGGCACTAGACCCCTTCAAAGCAGAGGCGGAGGCAAAACGCCTGCGCGCCGAAATTTCACGCCACGACATTGCCTATCACCAGAACGACGCCCCCGATATTGCCGACGCCGATTACGACGCGCTGAAGCGCCGCCTTGAAGCGATCGAGGAAAAATTCCCGCATCTGGCCACAGCCGACAGCCCGACGAAAAAGGTTGGCGCGGCGCCATTGAAGGAATTTGCCAAGGTGCGCCACGCCGTACCCATGCTGTCACTTGCCAATAGCTTCGATGATGAAGACGTGACCGACTTTGTCGCGCGCGTGCGCAAGTTCCTGCTCCTGCCCGATAGTGCGCCGCTGGAGATTTTAGCCGAACCGAAAATCGACGGCCTGTCCTGCTCCCTCCGCTACGAAGACGGCAGGCTGGTGCAGGCCGCCACGCGCGGCGACGGCGAAGAAGGGGAGGATGTAACGCAGAACGTGCGCACCATTTCTTCCATCCCCGATATGCTGCCGAACGACGCGCCGCCTGTGCTGGAAGTGCGCGGCGAAGTTTACATGACCCGCGCCGATTTTGCCGCGCTTAACGCCGCGCAGCTTGAACGCGGCGAGAAAGTTTTTGCCAACCCGCGCAACGGCGCTGCAGGCTCGTTGCGGCAGCTGGACGCCGGCATTACCGCCCGCCGCCCCTTGCGCTTTTTTGGCTACGCGCTGGGTGACGTTTCCAGCCCCATCGCCGCAACGCAGGAAGGCATTCGCCAGCAATTGCGTAAATGGGGGTTTGAAACCCCAACGCCCGCCACCGTCGCGCCCGATGCCGGCGGGTTGATTGCTTTCCACAAAAAAGTCTACGGCGAACGGCCCGATATTCCCTACGACCTCGACGGCGTGGTCTATAAGGTGAACAGCCTTGAGTACCAAAAGCGCCTCGGCTATATCAGCCGGTCGCCGCGCTGGGCGACCGCGCACAAGTTTCCGGCGGAACAAGCGGAAACAACCGTCAACGACATCATTATTCAGGTGGGCCGCACAGGCGTATTAACGCCGGTGGCGGAGCTTGCGCCCGTCAACGTCGGCGGCGTGATTGTCAGCCGCGCAACGCTGCACAACCAGGATGAACTGGCCCGCAAGGACATTCGCGTTGGCGACCATGTCATTATCCAGCGCGCCGGCGATGTTATTCCACAGGTTGTGCGCAGCCTGACTGACAAGCGCAGCGAAAATTCGGTGCCCTTCGCGTTTCCCGCAATCTGCCCCGAATGTGGCAGCATAGCCCTGCGGGAAGAAGACGAAGCCGCCACCCGCTGCACCGGCGGCCTTGTTTGCCCCGCGCAGGCAGTGGAACGGCTGCGCCACTTCGTATCGAAGCATGCGTTTGATATTGACGGCCTCGGCGAGCGCATCATCAAGGAATTCTGGGATGAAGGCATTCTGCGCGCGCCCGCGGACATCTTCCGCATTGCGCAGCACGCGGAGAGCTTGAAAACCCGCGACGGCTGGGGTGAACTTTCCGTCGGGAACCTGCTGGAAGCGATTGAAGCACGCCGCAGCATTGGCCTTGACCGCTTCATTTACGCCCTCGGCATCCGTCAGGTCGGGCAGGCGACGGCGCGCAAGCTGGCGCTGCATTACGAAACGCTGCCGCACCTGCTGCACGAAATGGCCACGATGCTGGATGTGGATAGCCCCGCACGTCAACACCTGCTGTCGATTGACGATATCGGCCCCGCCGTTGCCGAAGACGTTATTGCCTTTTTTGCCGAGCCGCAAAACAAGCAAGTCCTCGCTGATTTGCAGGCGGAGCTGGCCATCCAGCCCTTCACGCGGCCCGCCGTCACGGAATCTGCTGTTACGGGCAAAACCGTTGTCTTCACCGGCACCCTGTCTAAAATGAGCCGCGATGAAGCAAAGGCGCAAGCCGAGGCCCTAGGGGCGAAAGTCGCAGGCTCCGTTTCCAAAAACACGCAGTTTCTGGTAGCGGGTGAAGACGCCGGATCAAAACTCAAAAAAGCAACCGAGCTTGGCGTGACCGTGCTGACGGAAGATGAATGGATTGCGCTGGTGCGCGGTTAAAGGCACGCTCTTGCGAACACGCACATGGCGACCAGCGATGTATTCACGAATATAAACGCCGCGAGCGGCATGTACAGCAAGCCAAAAGCTATGGCGAAAGCGATATTCCACCCCTTCGGAAAAGGCAGCCAGAAGAAGCCCGCCGCTGGCGGCGACACAACAAACATCCAGAACAAGCAGCGGACGATGCTACTGCCACCCGCCAGACCTTGCGCATCGCCCAGCATAAGCAAAGGCACCATCAGCACCGGCGCGAACAGGCATGGCCAGAGCAGCGCGAAGGCGGCAATAAGTTTTACGCGGTGCTTTTTGAAGAATAGCTTTACCAACTAGAGCTTATCCGACTGGCCCTTGGCGGCGCGTTTCAGCTCGGCCAGGTCTTCCAGCACGGTATCGATGTCGGGGGAGAGGGTGCGGCGTTCGATGAAGTTGCGGCCGCCGGCATTGCGGGTCAGCGACATTTCAAGCGCGCGCGACAGAATTTCGGCAATCGCGACGTCTTTCTGGCGGATGGCGAAGGCCATGGACTGGATGACGAGGTCGGAAAGGCGCTGGTAGTCGCGTGACTGGCTATCGGTCGGCATAAATATCAAATTCCTCTATCAGGCTGTTTTTTATCTTTTGAAGGTTTCTTTGCCGGATTCGCTTCGCTGCTAAATATTGAATCCGCCGGGACGCTTACGGCGCAGGGGGCCGGGGCGGCTTTGGCGGACTAGGCTTTTTTGGCGCAGGTGCCGCACCCTTCAGCCGTTCATCCAGAAAGCCGTCGACCTTGGCTTTCCACGGCGCGCGCAGTTCGTCGCGCTCCATCCACAATTCATGCTTGGCGCCCTTGATGTCCATCGACTGCACGTTGGGCAGCAGTTTAAGCGCGCGCTGCTGGGCTGAGGGATCGACGATTTTGTCGTGGTCGGTTACGCCCATCAAAATCGGCGTCTTGATGGCTTTTAAATAATCTTCATCGTTCAGCACGTCGATGGAGGAAAACGTGTGGTAGATCCAGCCGTAAGTGGGGTCGCCCACTTTCAGCGCTTCGTTTTTGTGGAAGATGTCATTGCCGGCGTGGAATCGTTCGGGGTCGGACGTTTTGGTATTATTTTCAAACTTTTCCTCGACCCAGTCGGTGCCGCCGGGAATGTATTTTTCAAGGTAGTTGCCAGCCTTGGCGAACTTCGCCATCTGGCGCGCCAGCGGCTTTGGCAGGCCGGCCGTGACAATATCGATCATGGGCGAAGACAGCACAGCGGAATCAAACACGCCGTCATGTTCCTTCAGATAACGAAGCCCTAGGTGCGCGCCCATGGAATGCGCCATCATGATGACGGGCTTGGCGGCGTTTTTATCCACCACCGTATCCATGAACTGGTGCAGCGTCGCGATTTGTTCGTCGTAGCCTTCGGAATGGGCTTTCTGGCTGCCTTTGATGTAGCGGTCAGACCCGCCCTGCCCGCGCCAGTCCATGATGTAAACATCAAAGCCCTTCTGCTGCATTTCGCGGGTGACTTCAAACCACTTTTCCGCGGTTTCGCGGAAACCCGGCAGGATGACGACGGTACCCTTGGTTTCGCCTTCCGCCTTCACGTGACCGTAACGGATGTTCGCGCCCTTGGCGTTTGCGAAGGTGCCAAAGGTGAAGCCGTCCGGTTCCTTGAAGCTGTCTGGGTTCAGCATTCTTTTAAGGTCCCTTCATGATGGGGGGCGGTGATTTGGGTGCGGCCTTGAAAGCAAAGGCCAGATGGCGCTCGGCGAAGAAATGGTCGATGTGCGACCACCATTCCTGCCGCTGCTTGTCACGCTCGATCCAGAGGCCGTGGGAGCCTTCGGCAATTTCAACGGTGCGCGCATTCGGAATCAGCGTGCCGGCGCGGCGGATGGAGTTATTGTCAACGACGTCATCTTCAAGCCCGATGCCCAGCAGCACGGGAGTTTTGATGGCCTTCAAAAAGCTTTCTTCATTCGCGCGGTCGGTGCCGGAAATAAGGCTGTGGACGTAGCCGATGGTCGGGTCTTCCGCCTTCAGCTTGTCATTCAGCAGCATGAGCGTTTTGTGGATGTTCATGCGGATGGGGTTCTTTTCGCGCAGTCCCTTGCGCTCCGCCGTCAGCTCGCGCGTCATGGTACGGCGGCCGTTGCGGATGGTTTGTTCTTCAAGCCCGTTTTCGATGGAGGTCTGGAAGGCGGCGCGCAAAATGGCTTTTGCTTCGCCTTTCACGCGCATTTCAACCAGCGGCGTTGCGAGGATGGCGCCGTCAAAATCACCGCCGAATTTGTTGAGGTAATGCAGCGCCACCTGCCCGCCCATGGAATGGGTGGAAAGAATAACGGGCTTGTCCGCATCCGCCTTCACAATTTCCTGGCGGAATTTGCGCAGGTCTTCGATGTGGTCGTCGAGCGTCTGGCCTTTTTTGGTTTTGCCGTTCGCATCGGGAATGAGTTTTTCCGAACCGCCATGGCCCGCCCAGTCCATCATGTAGACGGCGTAACCACGGTTCAAATATTCGTTCATGGTTTCGTGATAGGCTTCCATGAAATCGGCGTAACCGGTGGTGATGACGACAGTGCCTTTTTTGACGCCCTTTGGTTCGGCATGGCCACAGCGGATTTTTTTACCAGACGTACTGGTAAAACTGTCCTCCTGCCATCCATCCGGTTCGAAAAACCGGTCCAAATACGCCATGCAATCGCCAGCCTTTTTGAGCAAAGGTTTAAGAAGCTTGAAAGATTATAACCAGAAACAAACAGATTAAAAGCCCCCAAAGCCGCTAAATAAAATTGCGGCGATGCGCCAAAACCCGAAAGGAAAGAATCAGGGTTATGACGCATCGCCGCAAAAATTTTTGAGGCAACAGGCGGTTGTTTTAAGCGTGCTCGAGCGCCTTGATGATGCCTTCGCACATTTTCTTGGCATCACCGAGCAGCATCATCGTGTTGTCATAAAAGAACAGCTCGTTATCAATACCGGCATAACCGGAACCGAGGGAGCGCTTCACGAACAAAACCGTGCCCGCCGCTTCCACATCGAGAATCGGCATGCCGTAAATGGGCGATGCCGGGTCTTTCTTGGCAGCAGGGTTGGTAATGTCGTTCGCGCCGATAACGAAGGCAACGTCGGTCTGCGCAAAATCACGGTTGATTTCTTCCAGCTCCAGCACTTCATCGTAGGGCACGTTGGCTTCGGCCAGCAGCACGTTCATGTGGCCGGGCATGCGGCCCGCGACGGGGTGAATGGCATAGCGCACTTTAATGCCGTGCTTCTTCAGCATATCGGCCATTTCGCGCAGCGCGTGCTGCGCCTGCGCCACCGCCATGCCGTAACCCGGCACGATGACGACGGAGGAAGCGTTCTTCAGAATAAACGCCGCATCATCCGCCGAGCCGATTTTCACCGGCTTGTCGGACTGCACCGCCGCCGCGCCCGCCACTACCTCGCCGCCGAAGCCGCCGAGGATGACGTTGAAGAACGAACGGTTCATGCCCTTGCACATGATGTAGGAAAGAATTGCGCCCGATGCGCCAACCAGCGCACCGACGATGATGAGCAGGTTGTTTTGCAGCGTGAAACCAATGCCCGCCGCCGCCCAGCCCGAATAGCTGTTAAGCATGGACACGATAACCGGCATGTCCGCGCCGCCGATAGGAATGATCATGAGAACGCCGAGCAGCAGGGCAACCGCCACAATCATCCAGAAGGCCATGGCCGACTGCGTCATGAGCAGCAGGATGATAAGCGCCACAAGGCCCGCGCCAAGGCAGGCGTTGACGAAGTGCTGACCCTTGAACGTCACGGGCTTGCCGGGGATGATGCCCTGCAGCTTGCCGAATGCGATGATGGAACCCGTAAAGGTCAGCGCGCCGATGGCAACGCCCAGGCTCATTTCAACCAGGCTGCCGCCGTGGATGTTGCCGGGTTCGCCAATTTTATAAGCTTCGGGGTTGTTGAAGGCCGCGCCCGCAATCATGACCGCCGCAAGGCCGACAAGGCTGTGGAATGCGGCGACCAGCTGCGGCAGCGCCGTCATTTCAATTTTAATTGCCGTGACCGCGCCAATCGCGCCGCCAATGGCAACGCCGAGGATGATCCAGGCGAAGTGGTGCATATCCGGCACCATCAGCGTCGTAACGATGGCAAGCGCCATGCCGCCGATACCGAAGAACAAGCCGCCCTTCGCTGTTTGCGGGCCAGAGAGGCCGCGCAGCGCCATGATGCAGCAGACGGACGAAACAAGGTAGCAGAACATGGAGAGGTTCAGGGACATCATTGTCTGTTATTCCTTATTTCTTTTTCTTGGAGAACATTTGCAGCATCCGGCGCGTCACGATGAACCCGCCGAAGATGTTGACGGATGCGAGGACGACGGCAAGGAAGCCCATGATTTGCGACGAGGCGTTGTCGGACAGGCCGACCGCAATCAACGCGCCGACGATGATAACCGACGAAATGGCGTTGGTAACGGCCATAAGCGGCGAGTGCAGCGCAGGCGTGACGCGCCACACCACATAGTAGCCGACAAAGCAGGCCAGCACGAAAACGGTCAGGCCGAAGACAAAGAAGGAAGCGCTGCCGCCATTCGCCAGCTGCGCTGCATGCGCCGCCAGCGCGTTTGCCTGCTGCGCCAGCTGGTCGGCGGTATTGGAAACGTTGGCGGCCTGGTCGAGGACTTGTTGGTCGGACATTTTCTGCTCCTTAACCTTGGAAGTTGGGGTGGACGATGGCGCCGTCGCGCGTCAGCACGGAGGCTTTTACAATGTCGTCTTCCCAGTTGATTTTGAGGCTCTTGCTTTCCTTGTCCACCAGCGGAACAAGGTAGTTGTAAAGGTTGCGGGCATAAAGCGCGGATGCGTCAACCGCAATGCGGCTCGGCATGTTCGGATGACCGACGATTTTAACGCCGTTCACTTCCACCACTTCGCCGACTTTCGCAAGGGTAACGTTGCCGCCCTGCTCGACCGCAAGGTCAACGATGACGGAACCGGGCTTCATCGACTTCACCATGTCGTCCGTCACCAGCACCGGCGCCTTGCGGCCGGGGATGAGGGCGGTGGTAATGACGATATCCTGCTTCTTGATGGTTTCAGCGACCAGCACGGCCTGCTTTTGCTTGTAATCGTCGCTCATTTCCTTGGCGTAGCCGCCGGCGGTTTCAGCCGCCTTGGTTTCTTCGGATTCAACCATCACGAAGGTTGCACCCAGCGACTGCACTTGTTCCTTCGATGCCGGACGCACGTCGGTCGCCGAGACGACCGCGCCAAGGCGGCGCGCCGTTGCAATCGCCTGCAGCCCGGCAACGCCCGCGCCCATGATGAAAACTTTTGCAGCAGGCACAGTGCCCGCCGCCGTCATCATCATCGGGAAGCCGCGGCCGAATTCAAAGGCCGCTTCCAGCACGGCGCGGTAGCCTGCAAGGTTGGCCTGGCTTGAAAGAACGTCCATTGTTTGGGCACGGGTAATGCGCGGCACCAGCTCCATGGAAACCGCCGTCACGCCTTGCGCGGCATAAGCCTTCAAGGCTTCTTTTTCCTGGTACGGCGCCAGCATGCCCAGCAGCAGCGCGCCCTTTTTCATTTTGGCAATTTCAGCGGGCGCGGGGTGGCGCACGCGCAGGATAACATCGGCATCCTTGTATGCTTCATCCTGCGCCACAACTTTTGCGCCGACGTCCGCGTACATGGCATCCGTCACAGCGGCGGCAAGGCCTGCGCCCCGCTCCACATAAACTTCCGCGCCAAGCGAAATGAATTTGCGCACGGTTTCCGGCGAGGCGGCGACACGTTTTTCGGCGGCAATGGTTTCCTTGCCGATGCTCAGTTTCATAGAACCAATCCCCCAAAAGCAATCAACGTTAAATGTCTGTTACAGAATGCAGCATTTACCCCCTAAACTCAACCATTGCCGCACATATTTCATATTATAATCAGGTGTTTAGAAGAAATTAATGAACGGTACCGCTATCAATGGTAGAATATGGTTATCGACGACTCCTAAATTGTTATGTATAATAAGCATCATTGAAGGGGAAAAGTCATGCAAGCGGCACCTGAAGTCAGACCCGATTTCACGAAAGCCTCCAGCTACATCACAGATACCCGGCAGCCCGCCGCCTTCGATTTCACCAGCGCCGTCGAAGCGTTTTACGATAAATTTCCCGACCACACCGGCAAAACCTTTTTTGTCGATGTCAGCACCGGCAACATTGCCCACCCCGACCCCGGCGTGGTGGACGAGCTTGTTCACCTGATCACGAAAACCGAAGACGGCGCAAAGCAGCTGCAGCCCATCATCGCGAAATGCCGCGACCAGAAAACATCCTATTGCCAGCAGGACGGCAACGGCAATTCCATCATTTTTATTTACACGGCTGATGACCGGCCGCGCTTTCTGGGCGGCAGCGTCACGCCAGCGCAGGAACTGCAATTCATCTTCGACCATGAAGTCGGCCATGCCGTGGTGCCGGAAGGCGGCAGCGATGTGCGCCTCGTTGCCGAAAACGCGGCGGATGCCTATGCCGTACTGTGCGATTTGCAGCGTAATGGCCCGGAATCCAGGCTGCTGGAAAGCGTGTTGCTGTTTCGCACCGGCTATGCGCTGTACCACCCCGCCGGCATGATCAATTTTTCCGGCCCGACCCTGGAGCAAATAGCGGCGCAGCGTGAAGAACTGGCAAAAACCCCCGCCGCCGTCGCCGAAACGCTGGCAACCGCCGGCCGCCTTGCGCGCGAACATACCTTGAGCCACAAAGATGCCTATGCGCTGTTCGAAAGCTTCGAGCCGATGCACAATTACAAACCCGTCGGCGCCCTGGCGCAGGTGGTTTTGACAACACCGCTGCCAGATACCTTCAAATGGGCCGGCACGGTGTTGAAAGCCATTCTTGAACGCAAGCTGGATGCGCCCGAAGGCCTGTCGGAAGAATTCAGCGATGCTGCCGCCCGTATTCTGCTGCCGAAAGTTGCAGCGCGGGAGCGCGAGCTTGCGCCGCCCGCCCGTAAAACGCCGCGCTTCGAAGCCGCTTTCGCTTAAAAGGTTTTGAATGTCGCAGTTGATTTTACCTTTTGCCCAAGCCACCCAAAACCCGCGTGACCGTTTTGATTTTGACGGCGCGGTGGCCGAAGCCTATGGCATGTTCCCGCACCTGCGGCAAAAGCTTTACTTCTATGACCTTGGCACCGCGCGCTGGGTACACCCCGATGCCAGCGCGCATCTGGCGCTGCAAAAAAAGTTTGAAGCCGCGCCAGCGTTGCAGGCATACCTTCAAACCTCCATCGACAAGTTCACCGAAAGCAAAAACTCCTGCGCTCTCGGCCGCAGCGATGGCGACATGAATTTTATCCTGCTCTACACCAGTCCCGACAAACCGCGCATGCTGGGGCCGAACAGCGCGCTGGCCGAGGATATTCAATTCGTCTTCGACCATGAGCTGGGCCACATTGTCTCCCCCAACGGCCGCCGCGACGTGACCAGCATGACGCGCCATGAATGCGTGGCGGATGTTTACAGCGCCCTGCGCCATTACCAGCGCTACGGCCTTGAAAGCGACGCGATTGAACGGCTGATGCTGGTGCGGGCGCAGCGGCTTGTCACCCTGTACGGCAAGCGGAATATCGAGCATTTTACCGGCGACGCGCTTGAAAAGCTGCTGGAAGAAAAAGACAGCCTTAAAATTATCGGCCTGTCGGGCGCCGAAACGGCGGCGCTGGCCGGCAAGCTCGGCACCGCCTATACGCCGGAAGACATGCATGTCATCGACCTCAGCATTGCCTTTGACAGCTTCCAGACCGGCATGGAGCGCGACCGCACCGAAAAGCCGCTGCGCGACCTCGCGCAGCAATTGCTGCTGACGGCAGACCCGCCCGCCTTCAAATGGGGCGCAAAAGTGTTGTTGAGCTATATGGACGGCACTGTCGGCGTCATGAAGACGGAAGATAAAATCGTCCTCAACGACCCGCCGCCGCTACTGGAAGGTCCGTACTGGCAGGAAGTGAAGGCAAAGCTGCGGGAACGGCTGGAGGCGGAGAACCCCGCCAGGGCCGCCGGCAAAGCCAAGCCCGCAGCGTCTATTCTGCGGATTTAAGGTCGAACTTATCCAGCGCTTTTTTCTGCTGTTTTTCGAGGGTTTTGATATCAAATCCGTCGATCAGCTCATTGAAAATATCATGCCAGTTCATTTCCGCCTTCAGGTGCAGGAAGACGGAGCCAAGGCCCAGCGCCGCACGGTCCATGAAGACGAATTCACGCGGCACCTTGATGCCGCCGACTTTTTGCAGTTCGCGGTGAACTTTTGATGCAATCTCGCGGCCATATACTTCACCGCGGTCGATGGTGCCGATGGGGCGCACGCTGTCATCCAGCACGGGGCCGTACAGGAAGCCCGCCCACATGTTCAGCACGTCGATGGTGTCTTTGTTAAGGCCCTTGAAGCCCCAGCTTTCATAGGCATCCACCGCCATGTCCTTGTCGCTTTTTTGCAGCGCATGGTACAGCGTAATGACGCCCGCGACAAAGCGCGGCGGAAAGACGCGCACGCAGCCAAAGTCCAGCAGGTTGATGGCGTTGTCTTTTTGCACCGTGTAATTGCCAAGGTGCGGGTCACCGTGAATAACGCCGTAGTCATACAGCGGCACGTACCACGCGCGGAACAGGTTAAGCGCGATTTCATTGCGCGTTGCCGCGTTTTTCTTGAGATGCGTCATGATGGACGTACCTTCCAGCCATGTGCTGGTCAGCAGCCTGCCGGTCGACAGCTCCGGTATGACGGTCGGCACGCGGATGTTTTTTTCATCGCGCAGCATAAAATTGTAAAGCCCCGCGTGCCTGGCCTCCAGCGCGTAATCCAGTTCTTCATGCAGGCGGTCGCCGATTTCCTGCTGAATGTCGGTGGTGATGACCGACTGGTCGTATTTTTCAAACACGCCCATGATCAGCTTCAGCTGTTTGAGGTCGGCTTCCACCGCCGAAATCATGTCGGGGTATTGCAGCTTGCAGGCGGCGTTGACGCCATCCAGCGTCACGGCGCGGTGTACCTGCCCCAGGCTTGCGGCGGCGGCGGCCTCTTTTTCAAAGCTTTTGAATTTTTTTTCCCAGTCGGGGCCCAGTTCCGCCATCATGCGGCGGCGCACGAACAGCCAGCCCATGGGCGGGGCCTGGCTTTGCAGCTTTTGCAGTTCCGCCGCATATTCCTTCGGCAGCACGTTGGGAATAGTGGCCAGCAGCTGCGCCACCTTCAGCAGCGGCCCCTTAAGGTCGCCCAGTTGTTCCATGAGGTGCTTGGCGTGCAGCGGCTTGTCGATGCCGATGCCGAGGTATTTTTGCCCCGCAAGGCGCGCCGCAAGGCCGGTCATGGTGGTGGACACGCGGGCATAGCGCTGCAGGCGGCGGCCCACCGTGCCTGTTTCCTTGCCGTCTTTGCCGTTTTTGCCCGAACCCGCTTTGCCCGAGCCTGTTTTTGTAGGCTTCTTCGTCATGGGTAAAAGATGATGCCTTGCCCGCCAAAAGTCGAGTAAATTTCTACCGCTCCAGCAGGGTCATGTTGAATTTACGGTCTTTGTTGTCAATCGCGACACGGCTGCCGTCGCGCAGGTTAAGCTTTTGCACCAACCAGTCGGGCAAAGTGATTTTAAGGTACGGACCGTCAATTTCCGAAATGCTTTCGGTGCAATGGATAAATTCATCCCCGCCGTCGAACAGCGGCACTTTTAAAACCAGTTTGCCATCCTCATCTTCCTCGATGGGGCCGGCAAGTTCTGTGACATCGTCGGTCATTTTACGCCTTAAAGTTTCGGCTTTTTGCCGGCCTTACCTTTTGTGGCGGCGGCTTTTACGGCGGGCTTCGCTGCCGGAACGTCGAGTTTTTCAAGCTCGTCGAGGTAGCTTTCCATCAGCGACAGCCCCTTCTCCCAGAATTCCGGCGTCTCAGGGTCAAGGTCGAAGGGACGGAGCGATTCATACAGATTGCGGGTAATGCCGGTTTCCAGCAAGTCGATGTAATTGGCGACAAAAGCTTCACGTGCGCCGCCGCCTTCCGCCGCCGCCGCTTTATATTCCTGATACAGCCCCGCGACCTGAATTTGCGCGAAGGCGTAGGAATACACATAGAACGGCGTATCGTAGAAATGCGGCACGACCATCCAGTAATGGCGCTCGTAATCATCCAGCTCCACCGCGGGGCCGTAATATTCCTTTTGCGTCGCAACCCAGATGTCGCTGATATCTTCGGCGGAAAGCTCGCCTTTTTTGCGGGCTTCATGTACCTGCTTTTCAAAGTCGTAATACGACAGCTGCTGCAAGCCGTTCTGGATCATGCCTTCGACTTTATCCATCAGCAAATCTTTGCGGGTGGCAGGGTCTTTCTGGCTTTTCAGCATTTCTTCGAAGACCAGCATTTCGGCAAAAATGCTGGCGGTTTCGGATACCGTCGTCGACATTTCGGACAGGAACAGCCCCCGCGCCTTTTCCGCCAGCACCTGATGCACGCCGTGCCCCAGTTCATGCCCCAGCGTGACAAGACTGCCAATATCGTTCGTGTAGCTCATGAACACATAAGGCAGGCTGCCGGGGCCGGTGGGCATGGCGAAAGCGCCGGTTTCCTTGTCCGCCCGCGGCTGCGCATCAATGCGGCCATCGTCAAAAAACTTTTGCGCAATACGGGCAAATTTAGGGGAAAACTTGCGGAAGGCCCGCAGAATGGTTTTGCGCGCGTCGTCAAAACCAAAACCCTTGCCGCCCTTTTCCGGCGTGTCCGGCAGGCTGATGCCAAGCTGCGCGCGCTCCATCACCTCAACCCCGTGCTGCTTTGCCTTCCAGCTGTTCAGGCGGTGCGACAGGCGGGCATAGGAAGCCTTGACGGTTTTGTGCATGGTATCGACTACATCATCGGTAATGCCGTTGCCTGCATTTTCCTCAGCATCAGGGCGGCTGAACTGCCGCACATCCATGTCGATCAGCTTGTCCTTAATCAGCGTATTGTAAATCAGCGCGGTGCGGGGGGCGTTTTCCTTCAACGTATCGGCAATTTTCTGGCGCAGGCTGGCGCGCAAGGCAACATCCGTCTTCGCATCGCCGATCATTTCGCTGACGGCATCAATGGAAAGTTTTTTGCCGTCCACGTCCACGCGCATTTCGTTGTAGTTTTCGTGGTACAGCCGCCGCCAGGCTTCGCGGTTGCTGTTGTAATATTCCGCGGAAAGGCTGTCCACATCGCCATCCACCATATAGCTGCGGCCGGCGCGAAGCCCTGCAATCCACGGCGCATAGGCGGCCAACGCGGGAGCGGCGCCAAGCTTGGTCATCAGGTCGCGCTCCTTCATCTCGGCAATTTCGGCTTCAAAAAAGCCGATCTTGCCGCCGATTTCGGACTGCCATTTCTTCAAGCCGTCCGTCTTGGTGAAGTTGCCAAGGTTATCTACCTCCAAAAGGCCGACGTAGGATGATATTTTTCCGCGGATATTTTCAATCGCTTCATACTCCGCAATCGCATCGCCCAGTTCGGGGCCGCTAAGGTAGGCGATGGTTTTTTCGTAGGTTTCGGCAAAGCTGTCCGCCCGCGCGTCGGCCGCCTGTTTATCGGCCTGCAGTTCGGCTGAATCAAGCCCGGGGTAGAGAAGCCCAAGGTTCCAGCGCGGCAGGTTATCATTTGCGCCGCCGCCATCTACGGCGCTTGAAAAGCTGCGGCGCAGGTTGTGGACAGGCCTGTCGTTTTTATGACCTGTCTTGCGGCTGCTGGCGGTGAAAGACTTCCTCATGCGGCACCGGGACCTTTCGGAGCGCGTTTATTGGCTTTTTTTGCGGCGGGCGCATCATCGTTCGCTGGGGCGGCGACATCTTTGCCGTTGTCCTTGAAGTCCTGCTGCTTCTTCAGCGTCTTTTCAATTTTCTGGTCGAGGGCGATAAGGTCGTCGATATACCGCTCGATGACGGAAAGGCCCTTCTTCCAGAACAGCGGGTCGGTCGTGTCAAAGCCGAAGTCCGCCAGCGCGGCATCGTGCTTGCGCGTGCCGCCGGCCTTGAGCAGGTCGATGTATTTATCCGCGAATTCTTTTTTGTCGGCCGCCTTGCTGTATTCGTCATATAGCGCATTCACAAGGCAGTCGCCAAAAGCATAGGCGTACACATAGAATGGCGTGTGAATAAAGTGCGGAATGCTCATCCATAAATTTTCCGCTCCCGGCACATCCAGGTTCACGGCGGGGCCGAGGGATTGTTTTTGCGTTTCCTGCCACAGGGCGGAAATACGCTCCGGCGGCAGTTCGCCTTTTTCAATGCGCTCGGCATGCAGGCGCTGCTCGAACGTGAAAAAGGCCGTCTGGCGCACAACGGTGTTCAGCATGTCTTCAATTTTTCCGGCAATCATGTTGCGCTGGATGATCATATCCGTCTCGCGCGACAGCAGTTCCTTGAAGGCCAGCATTTCGCCAAAAACGCTGGCGGTTTCAGCCAGCGTCAGCGGCGTATCCGACAGGAAGAAGCCCTGCTTTGATGCCAACACCTGGTGAATGCCATGGCCCAGTTCATGCGCCAGCGTCATGACATCGCCTGCCGAGCCGAAAAAGTTGACAAGGATATAGGGGTGCGTTGACGGCGTTGCGGGTTCGGAAAAACCACCGCTGTCCTTGCCCGCGCGGGGCGCGGCATCAATCCAGCCTTTATCAAAGAACTGCTGCCCAATTGCGGCCATGTCGGGCGAGATGCGGGCGAAGGAGCTTAAAACAATTTCCCGTGCCTCATCCCATGTGTACTGGCGTCCCTCCTGCCCCGGCAGCGGCGCGTTACGGTCGGCGGGGTGCAGGCGGGCACTGCCGAATTTTTTCGCCTTCCAGCTGTAATAGCGGTGCGACGTTTTGGCGTAACTGCCCTGTACGGCGCCGGCAAGCGCGGCGACGGTGTCTTTATCAATACGGTTTTCAAGGTGCCGCTGGTCTTCCGGCGCACCGAAGCCGCGCCAGCGGTCATCGATGCTTTTCAGGTCAATAAGCGTATTGGTAATCAGCGCGAAGGCTTTGCGGCTGTCGCCCAGCGCGGCGGTATAGGCACTGTAGGCTTCCTTGCGGTCGGCGGCATCTGCCGCGGTGTCGATGATATTGGCAATTTCCGCTTCGGTCAGCTTTTCGCCTTTAAAACTGACGCGAAGGTCCGTGCGCATCTGGTCGTACAAGCGCCGCCAGGCTTCTTCCGTCACGACGGACATTTGCGCTTGATATTTTTCGGCGGGTTCGGCCAGCTGGTGGTCTTTCATGCTGCGCACCTGCCCGATCCAGGGGCCGTAAGCCGCAAGGTTGGGCGCGGCGATTTTGCCGAGCAAATCATCTTCCGCCAGCTTATTAATTTCGAGCGTGAAGAAGGTGAGCGGTTCGCGCGCCTGTTTTAGCTGCGCCGATACATCCTGCGCCCAGCCGGCCTTTGTGGCATCCACCGACTGGTGCAGCTGCGCATAAACATGAATGCGCGCTTCCGCTTCGGATATTTTTTCGAACGCCGCAACGGCATCGCCCAGCTGCGCGCCCGTCAGCTTTTTGACGCGGCCCTTGTACCTTGATTGAAAATCGCGGACGGCGACGGCAACGCTGTTCAGCGCTTCCTTGAATTCGCGGCTTTCGGGTGACGGAAACAGGTCGCCAAGATCCCATGTGGGAAGCGGCGGTGCGGGCGGCTTGCGGTTAGCGTCGTCGTTCCCCATCGGTCCATCCAGCAGCTTGTTGGCGGGGATCTTGCCCCGCGCGGTTTCGTGCCTTATGCCGTTCTATTTTTGATGAAAAACCCTAGCATGGAAGCAAAGCCGCCGCCAAGGGTGCATTACGGAGAATAAAGCGCGGCCGGGAAATTAGTTCCGGAAAACGGAAATGCGGTTGCGACCCGCCTTCTTGGCATCGAATACGGCGCTATCCGTGCGGCCAAGCGGGCCGTCGATGGTGGTTTCGCCATCCTTGTACTGGGCTACGCCAATGCTGGCGGTGAAGGTAATTTTATGATCGTTGTAGCTCAGAATATTTTCGCTGATAATTTTACGTAAACGCTCGGCGATGATGCTTGCGCCTTCAATATCCGTTTCCGGCAGCAGCGCCACAAATTCCTCGCCGCCCCAGCGGCCAAAAATATCCACGTTACGCAGCGTGTTGCAGCACAGGGTGGTGAAGCGCTGCAGCACTTTATCGCCGGCACTATGGCCGAACGAATCATTCAGGCGCTTGAAGTGGTCAAGGTCCAGCATCATCAGCGACAGCGGGTGATGGTAGCGGTGGGACCGCAGCGCTTCGCGCTCCGCCATGATGGTGAATTCGCGGCGGTTGTATGCGCCGGTCAGCGGGTCGGTCGCGGCAAGGCGCAGCAGCTCTTCTTCGGTGCGCTTGTTCTGGCTGATGTCGCGGAATAGCGCAGCGTAATAGCGGCTGGTTTTATCGCCAAGGCGCATGATTTGCGCGCTGGCGACAAATTCATTGCCATCCTTGCGGCGGCCGTAAATCTGGCGGTTGCGGCGGTTGCTGGATTTGGCATCAAAGCTGCCCGCGCCGAATTCATCAATCATCGCGTCGTGCTGCAGCTGGAAGCGTTCGGGCATCAGCATATCCAGCCGCTCGCCCACCGCTTCCTTGCCGGTATAGCCGAACATTTCTTCCGCGCCGGCATTGAACAGCACGATACGGTGCGAGGAATCAATCACGACAACGGCGTCTTCCGCCTGGCCGACAATTTCGGCGCACAACTGGGCAAGCTTGCTTTTTTTACCGCCGAAGATCATGCCGAAAATGCCGCCCCTTAAAACCGCACCCGTGAAGAATGCAAAAAACCCTTGTTACTTCCGAACCTTAACAAGCTTTTCACCGGATTCCAACTGGTCAATGAAGGATTCGATAAGCTTGAGCCCCTTCTTCCAGAAGCCGGGGTCGCGCGCATCCAGCCCAAAGGGCTTCAGCAATTCGTCATACCGTTGGGTGCCGCCCTGTTGCAACAGGTGCAGGTATTTCTCGGCAAAACCCTTTTCAGAATCTTGATAAACCGCGTAAAGCGCGTTCACAAGGCAATCGCCGAAAGCATAGGCGTAGACGTAGAACGGCACATGGTAAAAGTGAGAAATATAGGCCCAGTAATACTTGTAACCCTCATCAAAGGTGAAGGCGGGCCCAAGGCTTTCCTTCATCACCTCCATCCAGATTTCGCAAATTCGCTCCGGCGTCAGCTCGCCGCTTTTGCGTTCTGCATGCACTTTCTCCTCGAAGGTATGGAAGGCGATTTGCCGCACCACCGTATTCAGCATATCCTCCACCTTTTTCGCCAGCATGGCGCGCTTGATGGCGGGATTCTTCTCCGCTTTCAGCAAGGACTGGAAGGTGAGCATCTCGCCAAAAACGCTGGCGGTTTCAGCCAGCGTCAGCGGCGTATCCGCCATCAAATAACCCTGTTTTGCCGATAACACCTGATGCACGCCATGGCCCAGTTCATGCGCCAACGTCATCACGTCTTCAATGCCACCGTTATAATTCATGAGAATATACGGGTGCGCCGACGGCACGGTAGGGGCGGAAAAAGCGCCGCTGTCCTTGCCCGCATAGGGCGCGGCGTCAATCCAGCCGCCGTCGAAAAACTGCTGTCCCGTCTTTTTCATGTCGGCGTGGAAACTGCCGTAGGCCGCCAGCACGGCATCCTTCGCGGCATCCCAGCTGATTTTTTTATCGGCGGAGAAAGGCAGCGGCGCGTTGCGGTCCCAATAGGGCATTTTCTTCACGCCCAGCCACTTTGCCTTCAGCTTGTAATAACGGTGCGACAGGCGCGGGTATTCCTGCCGCACGGCGGCCACCAGCGCCGCCACAACGTCATCTTCCACCTGGTTTTCAAGGTTGCGGGATTGTGCGGGCGTTTTAAAGCCCCGCTGGCGGTCATCAATATCCTTTTCCTTGACGATGGTATTGAGGATAAAGCCATAGGTCTGGATATTTTCGGCCAGCACCTTTTCAATTGATTTTGCCGCCGCCTTGCGGTCGGCGCTTTTGCGCGACAGCAGCTGGTGGAAAATATCGCTTTCCGTCACCTGCTTTTTGCCAAGCGGAAAGCGCAGGCGGGCGGAGGTTTCATCAAACAGCCGCACCCACGCCGGCGCGCCGATGATGGAGCGTTCGTGCACTGCCGTTTCCACATCGTCCGCCAGTTGATAGGGGCGGAAGGCGCGCACTTGTTCAAGGAACGGCGCATAGCGTTTTGCGGCGGCATGCTGCAGCTGTTTTTTCAAAACCGCATCGGGAATTTTGTTAAGATCGAGGCGGAAGAACAGCAGTTCTGTCGAAATATCCGTCACGGTTTCCATGACCGTCTGCTGGCGCTTGCCTGCTTCGGCATCGTTCAGCTTCGTCTGCCGGTCGAGGTTGGCGTAGTTATAAACACGCGACATCTCCTCAGACAGTTTCTCATAAGCGGCAATCGCGGCGGCAAGCCCCGCGCCATCCAGCTTATGCAGCATGCCTTTGTATTTTTTCTGAAAAGCCAGCGCATCTTTTGCCGCCTTTTTAAGTGCGGTGTCAATATTGCGGTCAATAGGCGCGACCATCAGGTCCGAAAGGTCCCAGCGCGGCAGGGCGGCTTTGACGGGTTTGCGGGTTTTGTTGGCTTTTGCGGCTTTCATCGGTACACTCTTTATATAAGATAGGCTTACGCGCGGCATATTGCGCCTGATACGTTCAATCTACCCCGTCCGGCGGCAAAATATAAGGTGCTGACATGACAAAAAAGAAACCCTCCTCCGCAAAAGCCAAAGCGACCAAGGCCGCGGGCACGAAAAAACCCGCGGACATGCAAACCCGCATCCTTGAGGCCGCGCTGCCGGATGTCGCCTTTGACGGCTGGTCGGATGATTTGCTGGACCGCGCCGCCGCCCGCCTTGGTATTGCCCGCAGTGTCGTCGACGGCGCCTTTCCGGATGGGTGCACCGGGCTTATCCGCCAGTTCGCGCTTTGGGCGGATGATAAAACGGTGGCGCAGTTAAAGCCCGCCCGCATGGCCGCTTTGCGCGTGCGCGATAAAATTGCCCTTGGCGTTGAAACGCGGCTTGAGGTGCTGATGCCCTATAAAGCCGCCGTCGGCGCCGCACTTGCGTACATGGCCCGCCCGCCCCGTGCCCGCCACATGCCCAAAATTGTCTGGCAAACAGCGGATGCGCTGTGGCGCGCCGCCGGTGATACCTCGACCGACTATAACCATTACACCAAGCGCCTGCTGCTGTCGGGCGTGCTCAGCTCCACCATGCTGTACTGGCTGAACGACAATTCCGATGACGGCGAGAAAACCCGGGCCTTCCTGCAAAAACGCATCGACAACGTCTTAAAAATCGGCGGCGTTATCGGCAAGATCAAGGCGCGCCGCGAGGGCGGTAAATGATATTCGCCGGCGGCATTGCAAAAACGCACGCGGCCTTCCTGCTTGCCGCGATGACCGTTTGCAGCCCGCAAGCGACCCCGACCGTGCAAATGACCTTCACCAACAATGCGCCGGTGGAAATTAACGACAAATCAAGCGCGGAGCTTGGCAGCTTTCATATCAGCACTACCTTTTCGCATACGCGAAACGAGATTTTCACGGTCGGCGGTCTGATGGAAAGCAACTTTGCCCCTGAATACCGCATTCTATTCATGACAGAAACGGACCCGGTAAGCGGCCTCGCATGTATTTCGCCATCACAGATCAGCATCGCGGTTAACTATGCGCCGCGCATCTACATCGCCAGCGAAGTGGCACGCGGCACCTGCCGTTATACCGTCAACATGCAGCATGAAGTGCGCCACGTGAATACAGACATCATTACCTTTAATGAATTTCTGCCTCAAATCGGCACCGCTGTGCAGGATGCCGTTAACAAAATACGCCCGATGGGCCCGACCGACGCGGGCGGATTAACAATTGCGCAAAACCGCATAACCGATATTGTGCAAGAAGCTCTTGTGCGCAAAACCGAGGAAATTGAAAAAATACGCCTGAGCCGCCAGCAGATGATTGACACGCGCGCCGAATACCTGCGCGCGAGCGCACTGTGCCAGGGTCAATAAACCATCATGCCTTTTTTAGCGCCCGCAGCATTGCCCGCCGTCTATATGCTCATCAGCACGGCTCTCTGCCCCCAGCACGCGCCGACATCCCTTTCCTTTACATCCGGTGAAAAAAAACCCGTCATCGAACATAACAGAAGCACCCGTGACCTGAAGGCGGAGCGCGGCAATAACAACGCACTCATAAACGCCGAGTTTCCGATTACAAATGGCCTGACACGCGGAAAAATCAGCGCGCGATATGAAATGTCATTTAGCTATCAGGAAGTCACGCCTGGCAAATTCTGCTTCTGGACAGAAAAAGTCAGCGTGAAAATGGATTATACGCCCGTTGTTTTCATTGCAAGCGACTACCCTGCCGGAAGCTGTCGCTATAAAGACACCATCGCTCACGAGATGCGCCACGTGCGAATGGACAGAGATACGCTGGCAGAATACATCCCCCGCATCAAGCAAGTTTCCCTTGAGGCCGCCCGCGGGACTAACGCGCCAGCCCCCCCTGGCAAGAAAGCCATTGAAGGCCAGAAAAGCATTGCGTTGGCGCGTTTCAAGAAGGCTTTCGATTCCATTATGAACCAGCTGAACGCCGACCGTAAAATCCGCCAGCAATCCATCGATACCCGTGCCGAGTACCTGCGCACGACGCACGCCTGCGCAAGGTAGCCACGTTTTTAGTCTTTTTTCTTTTTCTGCGCTTCAGCCTGCGCCTTTGCCAGCGCATCCCGAACCATTGCCTTCCAGTAAGCAGCGGAAGGGCCATCACTCAGCAGTCCCTCCCAATCCCTGATCGCGCCGTCAAGGTCGCCATGTTGCTGCTTGGCAAGGGCAAGGTAATAAATCCCGAAGGGATTATCATGTTGCAGGGTCAGTACGTACTCGAACGTGCCTATCGCATCGTCTCCCACAGTGCCGCCGGTTGCAAGCACCTGTGTTTCGCCAAGTTGCGTTGCATAGATCCGCAAAAGCGGATCGTTGGTTTCCCGCGCAACAATAACGCTGCGCTGGTAAAACTTGATCGAATCTTTGTAATTTCCAAGCGTTGAGGTTATTTGTGCCAGCTGCACAAGCGCGCCAAGATCATCCGGGTTTTCTTCGACCAGCACCTGATATGGATGGCGCATGAGCAGGGATTTTTGCCTGTCCATTAGACTATCGAGGTTACCAAAAATGGCGGGTGACCCGGGCAAATCTGGCCGGCCCGTCAGCAGGTACACTGCCAGTGCCGCCAGCGGCACGAAGCAGGTGATGCCATAGAGGAGCCTGCGGTCGGCTTCGGTGATGTCGTCGTTATGTTTGTGGCGTCCGTGAGCCAGCAGGGGCATAAGCAGCTTAATGCAAACGCCCGCGGCCAGCATGCTCATGACAATATAAAGATACCACATGCGGTTATTCCCCCTGCCGGTTCTGGCGGCGGATATAGGCGAAGGCAACGCCCCCGCCGATGCACAGCACAATCAACGGCGCAAACCACAGCAGATAGGTGCCGGGGCGCACGGGCGGGTTCATCAGAACATAATCACCGTAGCGGGCCTGGACGAATTGCAGCACGGCGGCATCGCTATCCCCCGCGGTCAACCGTTCGCGCACCAGCTTGCGGATGTCGGCGGCAAGGCCGGCATTTGATTCATCAATATCTTCACCCTGACAGACAAGGCAGCGCAGGCCGCGGCTGATGCTGCGGGCGCGCGCTTCCATGGCTGGGTCTTTCAGCATTTCATCGGGCTGCACGGCAAAAGCGGGTGCAGCAGCGAGGAACAGCAGCAGGGCGAAAACGTATTTCATTTCTTCGCCAGCTCCTTCAACAGCGGGCGGAAGATATTGTCAATTTCTTCCGCGGTGATGGGGCCGACGTGTTTGTAGCGGATGATGCCGTTTTTATCGATAACGAAGGTTTCCGGCACGCCATAAACACCCCAGTCGATGGCGGAACGGCCTTCGGCATCAAAGCCGATGGCGGTGAAGGGATTGCCGTAGGTGTCAAGCCAGCGCTTGGCATCTTCGTGCTTGTCTTTGTAGTCGATGCCGTACAGCGTTACGCCGGTTTCTTTTTGCAGAAGTTCCAGCGTTTTTTGCTCCACGCGGCAGCTGAGGCACCACGAAGCGAAAACATTGACGACGGCGGGCGCATCCTGCCCGACGAAATCTGAATTCGATATGCCGTTCCCGCCTTCCAGCGCGGCGGGCAGGTTGAAGGCAGGCACCGGCTTGCCGAGCATGGCGGAGGGGATGACGGCGGGGTCCTTGCCTTCCAGCAGCGGCGCGGCAAACAGGCCCACAAGGCCGAGGAAGATTGCCAGCGGCACGAAGGCCATTTTGTTTTTCTTCAAAAATTCTTTCATGCTGCACCCTTTTCTTCAGTTTTCTGGGGTGGTTCCACATGCGTGCGGCGGCGGCGCGCCGCCAGAATGCCGCCAAGGCCAATCATCACGCCGCCGCCGAAGGCGAGCATGACAAGCGGGTGATAATAAAAGCGCACGACCCAGCGGTTCTGGTCTTTCGTGTCGTGTTCGCCCATAACGGCATAGAGCATGCCAAGGCCGGAGGGGAGCAGGGAAACTTCACTGGTTTCTTTTTCCTGCGACGGATACCAGCGTTTTTCAGGGTTGAGGAAGTACGGCCCCGTGCCGTAGCCGGTGCCAATACCGCCCGCCTGTACGCTGAAAATGCCGCGCTCGTAATCATAGTTGGGGCCAATGCCCGCTTCGGTGCCGAGGAAGAGTACGGTGCGGCCCGCAAAGGTAAGGTGGTCACCCTTTGTGAGCCAGAGAATTTTTTCTTCTTTCCAGACGGTTGCGCCCGTTACGCCCATCAACAACACGGCGAAGCCCGCGTGCGCAATGACCATGCCGTAAAAGCCTGATGACAGGTTGCGCACCATGCTAAGGCCGTTGGTGCGGCGCACGATATCCTGGAAGGTGCCAAATAAAATCCACGCCGCCGCGCCGAACATGGCGGTGGAAAAAACTTTATCAGGGTACGGCAGGAAGGCGACAACGGCGGCAAGCGCAACCGCCATGACAAATGGAATGCGCAGTTTACGCGCTGCCTGCCCCAGCGAGGCTTCGCGCCACGACAGTGCAGGGGCAAAACCCATAAGCGCCGCAAAAGGCATCAACAGCGGCGTCAGCGTGGCGCTGAAGTACGGCGCGCCAACAGAAATGCTGCCAAGGTTGAGCGCGCTTAAAAACAGCGGATACAGCGTGCCCATAAAAACCGTCACGGCAAATGTGAACAGGAAGACGTTGTTCAGCAAAATAGCGCTTTCACGGCTGACCGGTTTGAAGCTGCCGCCCATTTGAATGTACGGCGCACGCACGGCGTAGAGCAGCAACGCGCCGCCCGTGACCAGCGTCAGCAATGTCAAAATGAAAATGCCGCGCGCCGGATCAACCGCAAAGGCATGGACGGAGGTAAGCACGCCGGAACGCACAAGGAATGTGCCGAGCAGCGACAGACTGAAGGTGAAGATGCACAGGAATATCGTCCAGACCTTCAACGCGCCGCGCCGCTCCAGCGTCGAGACCGAGTGCAGCAGCGCCGTACCCGCCAGCCACGGCATCAGCGATGCGTTTTCAACCGGGTCCCAGAACCAGAAGCCGCCCCAGCCGAGCTCATAGTAAGCCCAGGTTGCGCCAAGAATAATGCCGAAGGTAAGGCACGACCACGCCGCCAGCACCCAGGGGCGCAAAAAACCCGCCCATTCGGCATCAACTTTCTTTTCAAGCAGCGCGACGATGGCAAAGCAGAACGCAACCGAGAAACCGACGTACCCCGCATAAAGCATGGGCGGGTGAATGGCGAGCAGCGGGTCTTGCAGGATGGGGTTTAAATCCAGTCCCTCGATGGGGGCAGGATCCAGCCGCAGGAAGGGGTTGGAGGTCAGCAGGATAAACAGCAGGAAGCCAAAGCACAGCATGCCCTGCACGGCAATCACCTTGGCTTGAAAAACCAGCGGCAGCTGGCGACCACGGCGCTGGAAGCGCAGGCCCCAGAACGTCAGTATCCATGTCCAGAGCAGCATGGAGCCTTCATGGTTGCCCCAGGCGCCGGTTATTTTATACAGCCACGGCTTTAAGGTGTGGCTGTTCTGGTAGACGTTCTGCACCGAAAAATCGGACAGCGCATAGGCGTGGATAAGCGCGACGAAAGCGATGGTCACAAGACCGCAGAGGGAGATGGAAGCCTGGCGGCCCATCAGCATCCACGCGGCCTTGTTATAGCGCGCGCCCAGCAGCGGCAGCACGGCCTGCAGCAGCGCCAGAACCAGCGCGAGGCAAAGGGCGAAATGGCCAAGCTCGATAATCACTTTTTATCCGTTTCGGGTTCAATCGAATCCAATTTTTGCGGCGTGGTGGTTTTGCCGTAGACGGGCGTGCCATCCGGCGCAGTGCCGTCGGTGACAGGGGTCATTTTTAAAACACCGTCGTTATGCGCCTTTTCGAGCGATTTCTTGACTTCCGGCGGCATATATTTTTCATCGTGCTTTGCCAGCAGTTCGGCGGCAATGAAAAGGCCGTCATCATTCAGCGTGCCCTTGGCTACAACGCCCTGCCCTTCACGGAACAGGTCCGGCAAAATGCCTTTGTACTGCACCTGCTGTTCATGCACGGTATCCGTCACGGTAAAGCGCACTACGAGGTTTTTGTCGATATGCCGCAGGGTGCCTTTTTGCACCAGGCCGCCGATGCGGAAAACCTTGCCGGGCGCAACGCGGGCATCCGTCATCTGCCGCATGTCGGTGACTTCGGTGGGGGTATAGAAATACGAAATATTATCGCGCAGGGCATAAAGCGACAGCGCCGCCGCAACGCCAAGGCAGACAAGGACAAGGATGATGAAATAAAGGCGGTCTGTTTTACGCGTCGCCATTATTACCCGTTCCTTCCGCCGCTGCTTTTTCGGCAGCTTTGCAGGCAAGCCAGCTTTGTGCGGTTATGGCCGTCAGCACAATAGCCGCAATGGCATAGGCCGCCATGATGTAGCTGGCGTATTGGCCGGTCATGCCGCACCCATTTGGCGCACGCGCATACGGCGGCGCAGGATTTCGGTTTTCAGGCGCAGGCAGGCCAGCGCAACAAACAGCAATTGAAAGCCCGCCGCCATCAGCAGCAGCGGCAGCATCATGGATTTATCCACGGTGGATGACGTAAGCGACAGGGCGCCCGCCGGCTGGTGCAGCGTGTTCCACCAATCAACCGAGTATTTGATGATGGGGATATTGACCGCGCCCACAAGCAGCAGACCCGCGCCGGCATTAAGGCCTTTTTGTTCATCATCAAACGCATCCACCAGCGCAATGTAGCCGATGTAGAGGAAGAACAGCACCAGCACAGATGTCAGCCGCGCATCCCATACCCACCACGTGCCCCACATGGGCTTGCCCCAGAGCGAACCGGTGGTGAGGCAAATAAACGTAAAGGCCGCGCCCACGGGCGCAACGGCGCGGGTATACAGCTCCGCCAATACATGCTTCCAGACAAGGCCGGTAAAGGCGGCGATGGCCATTGAAACATACGTAAACAGCGCCATCCACGCGGCGGGGACGTGAATGTACATGATGCGCACGGTTTCGCCCTGCTGGTAATCCGCCGGGGATGCGAGCAGGGCGGTATATAAACCGGCACCCAGCAGCACCGCCGCAGCCACGGCCGACAGCGGCAGCAACCAGCGCGACAACGCCAGAAAGCGCTTGGGGTTGGCAAGACGGCCCAGCAGGGGGCCGTTTGGCAAGGTGCTGGTTGACGGGGCGGCGGTATTCAATTCGACCTCAGGTGCATCTTGAAGAAGGCGGCGGCAACGGCGGGCGCAATGGGCAGCGCGGGCACAACCAGCGCCAGTTGCAGCAGAAGATAGGCTTTATACGGCAAATCCGCAAGGGCGGCCTCCAGTCCCATCACGCCCAGAATCAACATGGGAATGAAGAGTGGCAGCACCAGCACGGCCAGCAAAAGCCCCGACCGGCGGCTGCCAAAGGTCAGCGCCGCGCCAATGCCGCCCAGAAGGCTCATATATATAGTGCCAAGCGCAAGGGTCGCCGCCGCGACCAGCGCCGCGCCGCCGCCAAGGCCCAGCATAAAGGCCGCAAGCACCGCCGCCGGTACCAGCAACAGGCCGGAAAGCAGCCAGTGCGCCAGCATTTTTGCCGCAGCAAGCCGCCACGGCGGCAGCGGAGACATCATGAGCAAATCAAGCGTGCCGTCTTCATAATCGCGCAGGTGGATATTTTCGAGCGATAGCAGCCCCGCCAGCACCGCGCCGACCCACAAAATGCCGGGCGCGGCTTTTTGCAGCAAGCCTGCTTCGCTCGAGAGCGCGAAGGGGAACAGGCTGACGACAACGAGGAAGAAAAACAGCGTTGCCACCGCATCCGATCCGCGGGCGGCAAAAAGGCGCAGATCACGCCGTAAAATAGCAAAAACCGCGTTCATGCCGCTGCCCCCGCCTTATTCGCGCCAATGTCGAGGCGGTAGAGCGCGCCCTGCCGCGGCGGTTCCATGGGCAAATGGCTGGCTACCACGGCCATGCCGCCCGTTGCCACATGCGCATCCAGCGCGGCGCGGAAAAGCCCGGTCGATGCAGCATCAAGCCCGTTGAAAGGTTCATCCAGCAGCCAGAGCGGCGCTGGGCGCAGCAACACACGGGCGAGGCTGAGGCGGCGACGCTGCCCTGCGGACAAATATTTGACGGCGCGGGTTTTAATATTTGCCATATCCATGGCAGCGAGAGCCTGGTCGATGGCGGCGCGGTTGCTAACGCCCTGCACTTCTGCCCAGAAGGCCAAAGTCTCGACTGGCGTTTCCAGAACTTTTAAGGCGCGGTCATCGGAAGGCAAAAAATTGAAGCGTTCGCCATGCGCGGCTATGCCATTTTCCAAAAAGTCTGCGCCGCCCCATAATATTTCACCCGCCGCCAGCGGCAGCGCGCCTGCCATCATGCGCAGCAGGCTGGTTTTGCCGCTGCCATTGGCACCGCTAAGGTGCAGCACATCACCCTGCGAGAGTGCGGCGCTGACATTTTGGAAAAGGATGCGCCCCCCGCGAAGGCAGGTAATGTCTTTCAATGAAAAAAGTCGGTTTAATGCAGTCACTTATTGGCCTATGATTGTCACCGGAATATAAACCAACCTGAACGCCGTTACAAAATTAAACAATCCACAATGTAACGCCAGCCAATAAAAAGATAGGGAGCCCAACCCGTGACCGTTACCGGACATGACACGCTTAAAACCCGCAAAACCCTGACCGTCGGCAGCAAAACCTACGACTATTTCAGCCTTGCGGATGCCGCCAAGACCATCGGCGATATTTCCCGCCTGCCTTATTCGTTGAAGGTGCTGCTGGAAAACCTGCTGCGGTTCGAAGACGGCAAGAGCGTGACGGTAGACGACATTAAAGCCGTGGGCCTGTGGCTGAAAGACAAGCGCAGCGACCGCGAAATCGCCTTCCGCCCCGCGCGCGTTCTGATGCAGGACTTCACCGGCGTTCCCGCTGTCGTTGACCTTGCCGCCATGCGCGATGCGATGGTGAACCTGGGCGGCAACCCCGAAAAAATCAACCCGCTTGCGAACGTTGACCTGGTTATTGACCACTCGGTGATGGTGGACAACTTCGGCAGCCCCGCCGCTTTCGGCGAAAACGTGAAAATTGAATTCGAGCGCAACCTTGAGCGCTATGTCTTCCTGCGCTGGGGTTCCAAAGCCTTCAACCGCTTCCGCGTTGTGCCGCCCGGCACCGGCATCTGCCACCAGGTGAACCTTGAATACCTGGCGCAGACCATCTGGACCGAAGCTGACGAAAACATCAAAGGCCATGAAGTTGCCTACCCCGACACGCTTGTCGGCACCGACAGCCACACCACCATGGTCAACGGCCTTGCCGTTCTCGGCTGGGGCGTTGGCGGCATCGAGGCGGAAGCCGCGATGCTGGGCCAGCCTGTTTCAATGCTCATCCCCGAAGTCATCGGCTTCAAGCTGACGGGCCAGATGAAAGAAGGCACGACCGCGACCGACCTCGTCCTCACCGTCACGCAGATGCTGCGCAAGAAGGGCGTCGTCAACAAGTTCGTCGAATTCTTCGGCGACGGTCTCAATCACCTGTCGCTGGCAGACCGCGCGACCATGGCGAACATGGCGCCCGAATACGGCGCCACCTGCGGCTTCTTCCCGATTGATTCCGAAACCATCAATTACCTGCGCTTCACCGGCCGCGACGAACAGCGCGTGCAACTGGTCGAAGCCTATGCGAAGGCGCAAGGCCTGTGGCGCGATGCCAACAGCCCCGACCCCGTCTTCACCGATACGCTGGAACTGGACCTGGCCACCATCGAGCCCAGCCTTGCCGGCCCGAAACGCCCGCAAGACCGCGTGACGCTGGCAAAAGCGGCCGCTGGCTTCAGCGAAACCCTGGCGAAAGACATTGGCGCGGAAGCGGCCAACAAGTCTGTCGCCGTGAAGGGCCAGAACTATAACCTGAGCCAGGGCGACGTCGTGATTGCGGCGATCACCAGCTGCACCAATACGTCGAACCCCTCCGTCATGCTTGGCGCGGGTTTGCTGGCGCGCAAGGCGCTTGAAAAGGGCCTGAAGGTGAAACCGTGGGTGAAAACCTCGCTCGCCCCCGGCTCGCAGGTCGTGACCGATTATCTGGTGAAGGCCGGCGTTCAAAAAGACCTCGATGCACTGGGCTTTAACCTTGTCGGTTACGGCTGCACCACCTGCATCGGCAACTCCGGCCCCCTGCCGGACCATATTGAAGCCGCCGTGAAGGAAGGCGACCTGACCGTTGCCGGCGTGCTGTCTGGCAACCGCAACTTTGAAGGCCGCATCCACGCATTCGTCAAGGCAAACTACCTTGCTTCCCCGCCCCTCGTCGTCGCGTATGCGCTTGCAGGCTCCATGAAGATCGACCTTGCGACCGAGCCGCTCGGCACGGGTTCCGATGGCAAGCCGGTTTACCTGAAAGACATCTGGCCCAGCCAGAAAGAAATCGCCGACACGCTGAAACTGGCGCTGACGCAGGCGATGTTTGAAAAACGCTACGCCAACGTCTTTGAAGGCCCGGTTGAATGGCAGAACGTGAAGACCGAAGGCGGCATGACGTACAAGTGGGATTCTTCATCCACCTACGTGCAGAACCCGCCGTACTTTGCCAACATGAGCATGACGCCGGATGCGGTGAAGGATATTAAAGGCGCCTACGCGCTGGCCGTGTTCGGGGATTCGATTACGACAGACCATATCTCCCCCGCTGGTTCGATTAAAAAAGACAGCCCGGCCGGCACCTACCTTGTCAGCTATCAGGTCCGCCCGGTTGACTTTAACTCCTACGGCGCGCGCCGCGGCAACCATGAAATCATGATGCGCGGCACCTTTGCCAACATCCGCATCAAGAACGAAATGCTCGGCGGCAAGGAAGGCGGCATGACACGCTACATTCCGACAGGCGAAGAAATGCCGATTTATGATGCCGCCATGAAGTACGTTGCCGCCCAGACCCCGCTGATTATCGTGGCGGGCAAGGAATACGGCACCGGTTCCAGCCGCGACTGGGCTGCGAAAGGCACGAAACTGCTGGGCGTGAAAGCCGTCATCGCTGAAAGCTTCGAGCGTATTCACCGCTCCAACCTTGTCGGCATGGGCGTGCTGCCGCTGCAGTTCAAGGATGGCATGACACGCGCCAGCCTGGGCCTGCGCGGCGACGAGAAGTTCGACGTTGGCGGCATCGAAGCGGGCCTGAAGCCCCGCATGGACGTTGCCGTTACCATCACGCACGCCGATGGCCGCAAGCAGGATATTAAAGTCCTCTGCCGCATCGACACGCTGGATGAAATCGAATACTTCAAAAACGGCGGCATTCTGCAATACGTGCTGCGCGGCATGGCGAAAGCGGCGTAACAACCGCCTTTCACCCTGCAAGACGATATTGAGGCCCCGCGCCCGACGGGCGGGCACGGGGATGATAATACGACCGGGAGATTCCCTGCGCATGCGTTACGGTATGCTTTGCGTTGCTTTCACTCTGGTTCTGGCGGCTGCGTCGCTGGGCCTGCCTGCCCTTGCGCGCGCGCAAGCTCCCGCGCCTGCCCCTGCAGGCACCGCCGCCCCTGCTACAACTGTCCCTGCCGCACCTGCCGCGGGCAATGCGCCCGCTGCAACGCCTATGGCAGCCGAACCGACACCGGACTGGATGAACTACCAGAACCCCTACGCCGGCGAGCAAAACGACCTGTCGAACCCCAACCGCACGCCCGATGAAGTGCTGTTGTGGGCGGGACAGCAGGCCGCAACAGTCATGACCTACACGCCGGAGACGTTCAACGACAGCATTGCTGCCGCAAAAAAAGTATTTTCGACGCAGGGCTGGAATGAATTCGGCGCTTATGCGCATAGCGTTGATTTAGTTTCCCGCGTGCGTGACCGCCAGTATTCGGTCACGACCATCGTGAAGGGCAATGCCGCGATTGTGGATAGCGGACCCGTTGCGGGTTCCTACCACTGGCTGGTGCGGATGCCGTTGATGGTCACCTTCCTGCATGACGACGCAGACGGCAACCAGCAGGCCGTTGATGGCGGGGATACCGACCTGACGATGCAGGTTGGCCGCGTGCAGGATGGCACCGGCGGCCCCGACAGCATGGTCATTGAAGGCTGGCGCGTTGCCAGCCGCGCACCCGACCCGGGCCAGTAATAGCGTCTTGTCAGTCTTTCTTGCGAAACAACGCATCTGCGGCGCTGAGGTGTTTTTCCTTGCGCGTAACCTCCGCCTCGACACGAATAATCTCCTCGTGCAGCTGTGCGATGTAATTTTTTAAATCCGGCACGGACAAATTATCCAGCAGGCGCGGCTTGTGGCGTTTTGTTTTGGGGTCGATATCGTCATCGAAACTCATTTATAATGCCTTTCAGCTTTAAACCTTGTCGCCCAAAAATACTACAGGCGACCTGCAAGGATTGCATCATGAAAAAAACCGTAAAGAAAATCACAAAAAAAATCACTGTACCCCGCGCCATGCAGGTGGCGGAAATTGTGAACGGCAAGCTGGTTCCCGCCAGCCGCCCCGTGCCGAAAGCGGCAACGGGCGAAGTGCTGATGCGTGTAATGGCCGCCGGCGTGAACAGGCCTGATGTGCTGCAGCGCAAGGGCCATTACCCCGCGCCCAAAGGTGCCAGCGATATTCCGGGGCTGGAAGTTTCCGGCATTATCGTTGCTGTTGGCAAAGGCGTGACGGGTTTTAAAGCGGGCCAGTCCGTCTGCGCGCTGGTGGCGGGCGGCGGCTATGCTGAATATTGCGTAGTGCCCGCGGTGCAATGCCTGCCCGTGCCGAAGGGGTTTGATTTTGTCGCGGCGGCGGGCCTGCCGGAAACGCATTTCACCGTCTGGACCAACCTGTTTGACCGCGGGTTGCTGAAGAAGGGCGAAGCGCTGCTGGTTCACGGCGGGTCATCCGGCATTGGCACCACCGCTATTCAGGTGGCGAAAAGTTTTGGCGTGAAGGTTTTTGTCACCGCAGGCTCGCCCGAAAAATGCGCCGCCTGCGAAGACCTCGGCGCGACGGCGTTTGATTACAAGCGGCAGGATTTTGTAGAAGAAATCATGGCCGCCACCAAGGGCCGCGGCGTGGATGTGGTGCTGGACATGGTGGGCGGGGATTATGTTCCGCGCAACATTGCGTGCCTTGCGCCTTGTGGCCGCCATGTCAGCATCGCCACACAAAAAGGCCGCACGGCAGAAGTCGACCTTGTGCAGCTGATGACCAGGCGCCTTGTCATGACCGGGTCCACCCTGCGGCCGCAAGCGGTGGCCGTAAAGGGCGCCATTGCGAAGGCCTTGAAGAAAAATGTCTGGCCGCTTTTGGAGAAGAAAAAGATTACCGTCGTCATCGACCGTATTTTCCCCCTCGCGGAAGCGCAGGCGGCGCATGACCACCTCGAGGACGGGCAGCATGTCGGCAAGGTCATTCTGGCGGTGGCGCGGCCGTAACCACTTTACAAAGCTTGATTGTTATGGCAATTTGGCGCTTCCCGTTTAAGCAAAAGGTATTGCCATGAGCCTCTCTGAATCATTCAACAACGATTACGCGGCCACCAAGCTCAACAGCGCCATGCTGCAGGTCCAGTACAGCTCCACAGGCGGCAATGCTTATCTGGTCTATGATTTCAACGCACGGCTGCTGGTATCACGCACGGGCGCGGGCGAAGGCGGCGTAACGCTGCTGCCTTTTTCCCAGCTGGACCCTGATTCGCTGGAAGCCCTGCGCAACCGGCTGATCGAGCTGGGCGGCAAGCCGCCCGCTTTGCCGAGCGTAGATGTGCCGTTGCCCAAGCCCCGCAGCAACCAGCTGAACCCCTGATTAAAAAATAACCTGCTGTTCAGCCTTACAAAAAGCCCCGGGGCCTTATTCCGCGGGGCTTTTTGCTGTGCGCGACCGGCTTTTTATTTGACAGAAGAAAGCGCGAATGGTAGTTTTATTCCAGTTTTTATATCTTAAAAGGAATTTAATTATGATTTTAACCTTTAATTTCAACAATTCTTACAAATCACATTCTCCCTCGCACGATATGGCGCATGGCCTGTACGTCTCCTCCGCCTATGGGAGCAATGCTTATTGCTTTGACCAGGCCGCCCGCCTGACAACCCCGACCAATGACACCACCGGCGCGGAAGCGACGGCGGACATGGCGCGCAAATTCCTGCCGCAACTGGCCTGACGGGGATAAACCTCTGGACTCATGCAGGGATAAGCCGATATATTGCTGGCAACTTCCCCAAAGCGATTGAGCCTTCTGTCAATCGTCGCCTTTTTCCAAAAGGGCGCGGCAGCTTGAGCTATATCCGCATTTGGGGGCAACCAGTTTTACGAGGAGTTATTCCATGGCCTACCCCCTGATGCCCAAAGCGACCGCCGCATGGCTGGTCGACAACACGGCCCTTACCTTTGACCAGATCGCGGAATTCTGCGGCCTGCACCCGCTGGAAGTGCAAGCGCTGGCGGATGGCGAAGTGAACTCCGGCATCATGGGCACCAACCCCATCCTGAACGGCGAGCTGACGGCGGAAGAAATCGCGCGCTGCGAAAAAACCACCAACGCCAAACTGAAAATGATGAAGACGGATTTGCCGAAGCCGAAGGCCCGCTCCAAAGGCCCGCGCTACACGCCCGTCACCAAACGCGCGGAGAAACCCAACGCGGTTGCCTACCTGCTGAAGCGCTACCCGGAACTGGCGGATGTGCAGATTGCAAAACTGGTTGGCTCCACCAAGCCGACCGTTGACGCTATCCGCAACAAGACGCACCCGATGATGAGCAGCATTAAACCGGTCGACCCGCTGTCAATCGGCCTTTGCACCTCGGAAGAACTCGACAAAGCCGTCAAGAAAGCCCAGCGCCGTATCGAGCGCCAGAAAAACGGCGGCCCCGCCACCGCGGCTGACGAAGATGATGAAGATACCGCAACCGTCGACGCTGCTGCTGATGTTCAGCAAGACAACGACGCCGCTTAATTTCCAAGCGCATACTGCAATAACAAAAACGGCGCCCTTTTTTAAAGGGGCGCCGTTTTTAATGGCGGCCAGATTCACAAGCGTAATGCCGGAACCGGGCAGCGGAAAATTTGGCGACGGTCTACGCGGTACCGTGCATGCGTTCAATCTGCTCTTTTAGGTGTAGCTTTTGCTCTTTGAGCCTGCGGATGATGAGGTCATTGCGTGCGGCGTGCGTGGATTCACGGTGAATTTTCTGTTCAAGGGTTTCTTTTTTACGCTGCAGGGCCTGAAGGTGAGTACGTGCCATTGGTAAGTCCTCCTCTAATCAAGTTTCAAGCAATTCATGTTCATATTACCATGCGCAGCTTGAGATTTGATTAACAGAAGAACGGTTTTACGCCGCCGGCATATCTTGCAGGAACTCTTTGATTTCCCTTGCGGTTTCGGCTGCCTGCTCGACCATCATCATGTGGCCGGCATCGCCTAAAACGCGGTATTTTGCCATCGGCATTAACCTTGAAAGGCCTTCACCCTCAACTGCCTTGGTCATTTTGTCATGAGTCGCGGAGAGAATCAGCGCGGGCTTGTGCAAATGGCTGGCCAGCGCATTGCCGCCCGCAAAGCCGTTGCAGGCCGCAAGGTCGCTTCCGACGGCGGCGGGATTGACGCTGTTCATAAGCTTTTCCAGCACAGGCTTGATGGTTTCGGCCTGTGCGCCCGCGCCGTAGACGCTCCATTTCAAAATAAGGCGAATGGCTTCGGGCGGATTTTCGTGCGCGGTTTTCAAAAGGTCGCCGTTCACCGGCATGGTGGCAGCGCAGCCCATCAACACCACGGCTTCAACGCCGGGAGCATTGGCGGCCTGCAGCGCCACCAGCGCGCCCATGGAATGGCCAAGCAGGATAACGCGGCCTTCGCTGGTATCAATGCGCGTCTTCACCCAGTCTGCCATGGCTTCGATGCTTTGCAGCGGCGCGGCGCTGTCATCATGCCCCGGCAGCGTCATGGCGTGAAACGCATGGTCTGCCAGCAGCGGCGCAATGCCGCCGAAAACAGCGGCGGTCATGCCCGCGCCGTGAAGGGCGATAATGGTTTTACGCTTGTCGGTCATGGAAAGCCTCTTGGGTGAAATGAAATCTGCCCTAGCGTAGCCCTGCCGCGGCTTTGATACAACGCCGGAAGCGGCCTGACCATTCCTGCCTGTTGAACCAAAAAAAAACCGCCCGGTGAAGGGCGGTGGTGAAGACGTCACGAGGAGGCACAGATGAAGGTCAAAACTTGAAGGAACCAATCTTGTTCCTAAGTCCAGAATACCGCCTCGCGGTTAAAGACAAGTTAACGTCTTTAAGGTTTCATTTAATGATTTGTTAGCAATAGAATAAATTCTTGATCTAGTTAGGTTTTTCGTCTTGCGAACCACTCTCATCTAGCTCTTTTTTCTCCTTCGTGATCTTGGGTTTGACGACCTTTGGTTTGGTCGTGCGCAACCGAGTCGGCTTCAGCTCTTTCGCTTCCTCCAGAATGGGGTAGGCGATGAGCGATACGTAGGAGTTGATACGGCGCAGGTCGCGCAGAATATCAAGGTGCAGGCTGGAGGTGGCAATGGTTTCGGCAACGCCTTCCGACAGGCGGCGGAAGTGGCTTTCGGCGGCCTGCATTTCCTGGCTCCGCAGCACGGCTTTTTCCTCGAACAATTTCCGCGCCATTTTCACGTCCCCGGTCATGAAGACGTTTTGCGCCAGCGCCATGCTGTCCATGACGCGGTGATGCAGGTCGGAAATTTCGGTGAAGCCCTGGCGGGAGAAGTTATCCTGGTTGCGGATTTTCTTCGACGCCATTTCCATGAGGTTCTTGTCGATGATGTCGCCGATATGCTCAAGGTTGGTCGAGAAGGTCAAAATCTGCATGTAGCGCTTGCTTTCATGCTTGTCGAGCGCATGGGACGACAGGCGGGCAAGATAGTTTTTGATACTTTCGTAAAGGCTATCAACAATAGATTCCTGGTCGCGGATGCTTTGCACCAAATGCGTGTTGTTGGTGCGCAAAGCTTCCAGCGTGTCGCGCATCATGCGCTGGATAACGTCGGAGACGCGCAGGGTTTCGCGGGCAACGCAGGCAAGCGCGGCAGGCGGCGTTGCGAAGGCGGTGGGGTCAAGGTAACGCGGCAGGCTTTCATCTTCATCCCGCGCGCGATCAGGCAGGATAATTTCCGACAGGCGCGTCATGGGGCCGATGAACGGCAGGAAGCACGCCGCCAGGATAATATTGAAGAAGGTGTGGAAGTTGACAAGCTGCCGCGCAGGGTCGCCCGGCAGTTCCGCCATAAGCGGCCCGATATACGACAGGAAGGGCAGGCAGGCAAAAACGCCGATGACGCGGGTCAACAGGTTGCCCAGCGCCACGCGGCGGCCGGCAGGAATATCACGCAAGGTCATCACGACCGGCGCAATCACGCCGCCGATGTTCGCACCCAGCACCAGCGCGAAGCCCAGCTGCGGCGTAATCATTTGCGCATGCACGAAGGACATGAACAGCAGCACGGAGCCGAGCGACGAATGCGCCAGCCACGTAAACAACGCCGCCAGAATAAGCGCCAGCAGCGGCTGGGATGACAGCGGTTCCATGATTTCGCGCATCACATCCGAATGGCCGAGCGGCGCTGCCACCGTCTTGATCATGCCAAGCGAGATAAAGATAAGCGCAAGCCCCACGAAGGAGCGGCCCACGTGCTTGTAATGGCTTTCTTCCATCGACTTGTTGATGACATAGCCCGCCGCCAGCAGCACGGGGATAAGCCAGGCGATGTCGAGCGACATGAACTGTGCTGCGAACGTCGTCCCCACATCCGCGCCCAGCATGACGGCGATGGCGCCGGTGATGGTAATGACGTTGCGGGCGGCGAAGGAACTGACGATCATGGAAGCCGCAGTAGACGACTGCAGCAGCGTTGCCACAAAAACGCCCACGCCAAAAGCCTTGAAGCGGTTGGAGGTGGAATTGGAAATGAACCGGCGCAGCGCCGTGCCGAAGGCGCGGTTGAGCCCGATGCTCACCATGTTCACCCCCCAAAGAAGGAGGCAAACGGCGCCGACGATTTGCAGCAGAATTTGCGATGCGTTAGGTTCGTTCACTCTTGTTGTTCTTCCTAAAAAATATCTCTCATTAAAACGGTTAAAAAAGTTGCTGGGCCCGCCGCCGCCCCTTTTCAAGGCACCAGCCATCCCACACAACCTTGTTTAACTGTCCGTAAGTCTTAAGTTCTATCCTGCGGCTTTGAAGCGCCGTTCTTATTTTACGTCCTGCCAAACCTTGCGTTTGACAGCGCGCATGATGCCCGCAAAAACAAGAAGGAACAAAATGACCTTGATACCCATGAACTTGCGCGCTTCCATGTGCGGTTCCGACGCGTAGGCGAGGAACTGCACAACGTCGCGTGCTTCATCCGGCAAGTTATTCGGCGCGCCTTCGCTGAAGCTGACCTGGCCGTCGGCCAGGGGTTTCGGCATTTTAATGTGGTGGCCGGGGAAAAACTTGTTCCAGTTGCCGCCGGGCACCTTGGTTGCGCAGGCGGGCGCTTCCTCGTAACCGTTCAGCAGCGCATAGATATAGTCTTCGCCATGCTCGCGGGCTTTCACCAGCAGCGACATATCGGGCGGCAGGGCGCCGCCGTTGGCAGCGCGGGCCGCCTTGTCGTTGGCGAAGGGGGCCTTGAAGTGGTCGGACGGGCGCGCGGGGCGCTCGAACATTTCGCCGTCATCGTTCGGGCCGTCGGTCACGGTGTATTCACCGGCAACGGACTTGATCTGGTCGGGCGTATAGCCAAGGCCGGCGAGGTCGCGGTACGACATGAATTTCATGGCGTGGCAGGAAGAGCAGACTTCCTTGTACACCTGAAAGCCACGCTGGACGGACGCCATGTCATAGCGGCCGAAAACGCCTTTGTGCGGCCAGACCTGTTTTGCAGGTTCCGGCGTTTCTTTTTCTTCGGGGCAGGCGGGCGCTTCACCGGCTGCGGCTGCAGCCGCGGGCTTTGCCGCCGCTTCAGCTTCAGCGGGCGCGGCTTTATCCGTTTCCGGCGCTTTGCTTGCTGTTACTTCCGCCGCAGCTTCGCTGCCGGATGCTTTTGCCGCAGCCTCGCTGGCTGGCGCATCCGCCGCGACTGCGAGCGTCGGGGCTGTTGCGGCCAGAAGCAGCGCGAACAGGGCGAGGGAGAGAGTCTTTTTCATTTTATTCTATTCTCCGGTTAATGCTTCCAGCAGGGATCTTCGCTGATGCTGTTCGGCACGGGCAAAGGCTGTTCCTTGCGGCTGAAGTACGGCACCAGCACAAGGAAGTGCAGGAAATAATAGACAGTCGCGATCTGCCCGAGAACGACGGGCCAGCCTTCCGGCTTTTGCGAGCCTGCATAGCCGAGCGAGAACATCGTGATCAGCAGCAGCATCAGGCAGAAGCGGTGGTTTGGGCGATAGCGTGCGGATTTCACCTTGGCGCCGTCAAGCCACGGCAGCGCGATGAGCAACAGGATAGATCCGAACATCGCAATCACGCCCTGCAGCTTCGCCGGGAAGACGATGATGCTGGTGAACGGAATTTTGATGTCGAACGTGAACGCGCGCAGAATGGCGTAGAACGGCAGGAAGTACCATTCAGGCACGATGTGTTCCGGCGTCTGCATCGAATCAAACTGCTTGAAGTGGTCCGCTTCGGTCAAGGCCAGCGGCGCGAAGAACACCATGGCGAAGAACACGGTCAGGAACACGACCAGCGCATACAGGTCTTTGGCGACGAAGTACGGGAAGAACGGCAGGGTATCGGCTTCCGTCTTCGGCTCGACGCCGGCGGGGTTGTTGGAACCGGTCACGTGCAGCGCCCAGACGTGGATGAACACAACGCCAAGGATGACGAACGGCAGCAGGAAGTGCAGCGCGAAGAAACGGTTCAGCGTCGGGTTGTCGACGGAGAAGCCGCCCCACAGCCAGGTGACAAGGCCGTCGCCGACAAGCGGAATGGCGGAGAACAAGTTGGTGATAACCGTCACGCCCCAGCCGGACATTTGCGACCACGGCAGCGCGTAGCCCATGAAGGCGGTCGCCATCATCAGCAGCATGATGACAACGCCGACGATCCACAGCAGCTCGCGCGGCTTTTGGTATGAACCGTAGTACAGGCCGCGATAAATATGGATGTAAACGGCGATGAAGAAGAAAGATGCGCCGTTCATGTGAACGTAACGCAGCAGCCAGCCGAAGTTGACGTCGCGCATGATGCGCTCGACAGATTCAAACGCGTGCGCGGTGTGCGGCGTGTAGTTCATGGCCAGCACAACGCCCGAGACGATCATGATAATGAGCATGGTGAGCGCAATGCCGCCAAAGCTCCAGAGATAGCTTAAGTTTTTCGGGGTCGGGAAGACGCCGTATTCCTTGCTCATCATGGTGAAGATGGGCAGGCGGGTATCAACCCACTCAATCACCGGGTTGTCGAATTTCTGTCTGTTCGCAGGTGCGGACATTGTTATTGTTCCTTATATCTTGGCTTAGCCGATGCGAATGAGCGTGTCAGTCTTGAAGGCATAGGGCGGCACGGCGAGGTTGTGCGGCGCCGGGCCCTTGCGGATACGGCCGGAGCGGTCGTAGTGCGAACCGTGGCAGGGGCAGAACCATCCGCCGTAATCACCGTGGGGGTCACCCTGCATGTTACCCTTCGGGATGCAGCCGAGGTGCGTGCAGACGCCCACCAGCACCAGCCATTCATCATGGCCTTTCATGACGCGCGCGTCATCGCTCTGCGGATCGCGAAAACCGTGCCAGTCTTCCTCGCGGATGGATTTGATTTCATCGGCGCTGCGGCGGCGGATAAACACCGGCTTGCCGCGCCAGACGACGATGATGTTCTGGCCGACCGCGACTTTCGACAGGTCAACTTCGGTCGAGGCCATCGCCAGCGTATCGGCAGCGGGGCTCATGCTGTCAATCAGCGGCCAGGCGGCTGTGCCGGCGCCGACGGCGGCCATGGAGCCGGCTGTCAGGTAAAGAAAATCGCGCCGTGATGCGCCGTCTTTGGTCGAGTCCATTGTTTTTCTTCCTTTTTACTGGACCTGGAGCTTGTCTGAAGTCCGGCTGCCGGCCGGAAAGGCAGCAGCGAAAAGAGTCGACATGGTCGCCGCAGCATTCGAGACAAAATACGGGCGACACTGTCTTGGTTGTGATACTACTCTAATATCGAGACAAATTAAAAGACCCGGCCAGCAATAATCCTCAATTAACAACAAGATTATGTCTAACAATCACTCTCGCAAAAGTTTTATCCCTCAGGCAGATGGCCGGGCGCTGGATTTCATAAAAATCTGCGCTGCTGTTCTTATGGTAATCGACCATATGAACTATATGCTCTTCAAGCTTTCAGTGCCGGAAATGAACCTTGCGGGGCGCGCGGTTTTTCCGCTGTTCGCTTACGGCGTGGCCATGGGTGCGCAGCGTGCCGGCCTTGCAAAGGTGCCGGTTTATGCGGGCAAGCTGCTGTTTACCGCGGTTGCCGTTGAAGCCATTGTCCAGCTGGCCCGACCGACCGATGAAGTGAACGTCATTTTCACGCTGGCAGCAGGCGCGTTGTGCGCGGGCCTCGCGCTGCGGGCAAAGGACTGGCAGATCTTGCTGTGCTACGCCGTGGCCGTGGCTTCGGTTGCCGTGAAAGTGCCGATGGAATTTGGCCTGCCGGGCGTTGCCCTGCCCTCTGCCCTGCTGCTGGTGATGCAGGGACGCAGACTATATATAGTGCCGCTGCTCATTCTGCTGTTCAGCATTAACCTTGGCGGCATCAGCGACCTGATAAAGGGCATGCCCGCCGCCAGCCTGCTTTCAGCCGCCGTGCTGGGCAGCGCGCTGACGGTGGCTTTCTTCGCAAGCGTCATGCCCTATATGCTGCTGCTGCTATCGCGCAGCCTGCCGCAGACGGGGCGTTACCTGTCACGTTACTTCCTGCAAGTATTCTACCCCGGCCACATGGTGGCGCTGTGGGTGATCGGGATGTTCTATTTCAAATGATCCGCCTTGCTCTTTATGAACCGGATATTCCGCAGAACACCGGCACGCTGATGCGCCTTTCCGCCTGCCTTGGCGTGACGCTGGATATTATCGAGCCATGCGGCTTTATATTGTCGGACAAAAACCTGCGCCGCGCCGGCATGGATTATATTGCCGTCGCCGATGTAACCCGCCACATGAACTGGCAGGCCTTCACCGCCGCGCATGCAGCCCGCCGCATTGTGCTGCTGACGACGAAGACCGACCGTCCCTTCACGAACTTCCAGTTCCAGCCGGATGATATTTTGCTGGCGGGCCGCGAATCCGCCGGAGTCCCGGACAGCGTGCATGAGGCCTGCACCGCCCGCGTGACGGTGCCGATGGTGGCAAATGTGCGGTCGCTGAACGTAGCGGTGGCAACCGCTATGGTTCTGGGTGAAGCGCTGCGGCAAACCAATGGCTATCCCACTGTTATTCCACAACGCTAATAGTACCAATTTGGCCTGATATTACGGGTTTATTGCGCTTTACCGCGAAAGGGCGTTAGATGGCGTCAGCAGCCCCCGCTGCACTAAAGGAATCAGCCACAGCGACGGCTTTAGATTGATGGCTTCAGGCGGGATTTTAAAACATGATGCACGCGCAGAAAAAAATGGCAGCACCCGAGACTATGCCCGCTCAAAACGACACCACCCTTCGCCAGCAACAGGCCGCCGCCTGGTTTGAAGGCCTGCGCGATAAAATTTGCGCTAGCTTTGAAACGCTGGAAGATGAACTAACCGGCACGCACAGCGATTTGCCGCCGGGCCGGTTCGAGCGCAAGCCGTGGAACCGCGCCGAGGAAGCTGCAAAATCTGCCGCGCCCAGAACCGGCAGCAATGACGGCCAGCTGCAGGGCGGCGGTGTTATATCGCTCATGAAGGGGCGCGTGTTTGAAAAAGTCGGCGTGAATATTTCCGTTGTTCACGGCACCTTCTCGTCGGACTTCCGCAAACAGGTGCCAGGCGCGGCGGATGGCGGGGCGTTCTGGGCCGCGGGCATCAGCCTTGTGGCGCACATGCGCTCCCCGCTTGTGCCGGCAGTGCATATGAACACGCGGCATATCGTCACCTCAAAAAGCTGGTTCGGCGGCGGCGCGGATTTAACGCCGATGGTCGAAAATGCCGACGACACCAAAATTTTCCACGGCGCATTCCGGCAGGCCTGCGATGCGCATGACCCTGCCTATTACCCGAAATTCAAGCAATGGTGCGATGAATACTTCTTCCTGCCGCACCGCAACGAGGCGCGCGGCGTGGGCGGTATTTTTTACGATTACCTTGAAAACGACTGGGAAAAAGACTTCGCCTTTACGCGCGATGTCGGCACGGCCTTCCTGAACGTCTACCCGCAAATCGTCCGCCGCCACATGAATGCAAGCTGGACGCCCGCGCAGCGCGAACACCAGCTGATACGCCGGGGCCGCTACGTTGAATTCAACCTGCTGCATGACCGCGGCACGCAATTCGGCCTTAAAACCGGCGGCAATACCGAAGCGATTTTAATGTCGATGCCGCCGGAAGCAAAGTGGCCGTAACGGCGGCGGCTTTTTAAATTCTTTCAAAATACCTTATGGCGCGTTGCTGCTGCTGGGCGGCGCGTATTCGCTGGCGAGCTTTTCAAGCGCGGCGGTGCGGCCGGGCGCAAAATCCTGCTCGATCCACCATTCTTCAAGTTCGGACAAAATGCGGCCAATTTCAGGCCCCTGCCCCCAGCCGAGTTTTCGCAAGTCATCACCGATCAACGGGAAGCGCGGCGCGCGGAAAGCGGTGGCAACGTTATAAAGCGCATCAAGGTTTTTCTTTTCCCCCGTTTTCGCGGTGCGCAGCAGCAGCAATGTGCGCGCCATGTCATTGCCAAGGGCATAGACCATGCGGCGCACATATTTTTCCGGCATGTCGGTGCGCACTTCCAGCGGTGGTTCCAGCATGGTCAATAACTGGTCGGCCTGTTCGTTCGACAGTTTCAGGCCGCTCACCAGCGGGTCGATGCCCGTCAGCATCACTTCCAGCACCGCGGCAAGGCGGCGCAGTACAAAAGCATGCGCGTGGTGGTCCTGTTCTTCAGCCAGCAGCCGTTCCAACGCGCGCACGTTGGTCGCTTCCGGCAGGAAGTGCGTCACAACGCCCGCACGCAGCATGATGTGCCAGACAACGGCGCATCGGTCCGATTCCAGAATTTTAAATGTTTCCTGACGAATACGTTCAGCCGACAGTCGCGGCAGGCGGGATGCCGCGCGGGCGCAGGCGCGCAAGGCCGGGCCATCCGGCAGGCCTTGGCCGAAATGGGCGTAGAAGCGGAAGTAGCGCAGAATGCGCAAAACATCTTCTTCAATGCGCTGGTCGGGGTCGCCCACAAAAACGACGCGTCCAATGCGCAGGTCCTCAATGCCGCCGAAGGGGTCGAACACATCGCCGTGGATATTGGCGGACATGGCGTTGATGGTAAAGTCGCGCCGCGCGGCGTCCTTCTTCCAATCGTCGGTGAATTCAACTTCCGCATGGCGCCCCAGCGGGTTTACGTCAATGCGCAGCGTGGTGATTTCAAACGTCTTGCCATCCACCACAGCGGTTACCGTGCCGTGCGACAGGCCGGTGGGCACGGATTTTATTTTTGCCGTCGTCAAATGCTCGATCACTTCATTGGGGCGGAGCGGCGTTGCAATATCAATATCCAGCACGTCGCGGTTGACCAGCGCGTTGCGCACGCAGCCGCCTACAAAGCGCGGTTCAATGCCGGTTGCCGCCAGCGCTTCCATCACCTGCACGGTTTCGGGCGCGACCATCCATGCTTTTTTGGCAAGTTTACCGTGGTATGTCGTCATGTTGTTTTAAAGGGCGGGTTGCCGCGCGGGCCGGAATGGGCCTGTTGCGGCGGGTTTTTGGGCGGCGGCGAAATAGCCTCCGTAAAATTCTTCAGCATGCCGGCGGTTGCGCCCCAGATGCGCGCACCGGAATGGTAGAGGGCGTAAAAATAACGCTCCAACCCTTCAAACGTGGTGCCTTCGCGCTTCAGGTTGCCTTCCGCCGCGATAAAATCCAGCGGTACCTCGAAAATACGCGCCACTTCATCCGGCTGCGGCGTCCATTGCTGGTCTTTTTCCAGCACGGCGACGACGGGCGTAACCTTAAAACCCGTGCGGGTCACGTATTCATCCAGCATGCCCAGCACGCGGGCATTTGCGGGGTCGAGGCCGATTTCTTCCTTCGCTTCGCGCAGCGCCGTCACGGTTAAATCGCCGCCATCCGCCGCTTCAACGCCGCCGCCGGGGAAGCTGACCTGCCCCGCGTGCGTTGACAGCGTCGTGGTGCGTTCGGTGAACAGCACGGTAAAACCATCGTCATGCGGGATCAGCAAAATCAATACCGCCGCTTCGCGCGTGGCGGGGCGGGGCGCCATGCCGGGGTTCAGTGCATGGTCGCCATTGCCCGCACCTTTGCGCTGGTGGGTTTGCAGCCGGTCTTCGATGTTTTTCAGGGTGATGTTCAAACGCCATGACTTTCTGCAACGGGGCCGACGGGGTAAAAAATATTCCCGCTCCAGACGCCAAAATAACCGTCTTGCGGCGGTTGCGCCATCGCCAGCTCGGCCAGTTCGTAATAAACAGCGCGGCCAAGGCGGGCTTCAAGGCCGCGATGCACCATAATATAGGGCGCAGGCTCGCCATTGGCAGCATAGGTGATGCGCAGGGGGTGGGCGGCACCCGCCGTCACCCAGTCGTCGATATTGGTGCGGAAGGAAAGGGTCTGGTTTTGGCCTTGGCCGTCCAGCCGCAATTCGACGGCGATAAACGGCGCGTCCTCCACCTCGATGCGTCCTTTTTCATAAGGTGTTTCGAGCCAGTAATCCCCGCTTTCATCGCGCTTCAGCACGGTTGCGAAAAGTTTTACCAGCGGCATGCGGTGAATGGGCGTGCCGCCGTACAGCCACGTGCCGTCGCGCAGGATTTTTATTCCGTAATATTCCTCTGACGCTATTTGCGGCGGCTTCATTATTTCTCAATCCTTTCAGGCTAATATAAAGGTTCCTCGCCGCCCGCGCCAGTGTCGCGGCTTTTCAATTCACCAATGAATAACAACGGGACTGAATGACGGTATTTCTCGCAGCTTTTGATGAAATGGAAATGTTTTTCAACGGGCCCATGCGCTCCGGCATTGTGCTGGATTCGCAGGCGCTGCTGAACGCGGGCTACCGCAACTTCCAGGAAAAACTGGCGCAGACGCTGACATCACACTACATGGGCACGTGGGAATGCCCGCAGTTTCTGGCCCGCCGCAACAAGATGGCGTTTGACGTTGATAACTTTCAGGGCGAAACCATCATCCCGCGCTACCTCATCAGCCGCAGTTTTTCGGGTGAAAACCTGGCCGAAATTCTAGAAGAATTCCGCCTGCCGCCCGAGGTGCGCCCCCTGCGCGGCATGCACGCCAGCACCCATACAGAGGAATTCACCGAAGAGGCGGACAGCATGCCCTTCCCCGCCAAGTTCCGGCTGGAGAAGCTGGATATTTATTTATACGACTACGGCTATGCCAGCTGCCTTATTCGCGGCAAGGTGGTCGCCCTGCGCGACATGACGCTGGAAGAATACCGCGCGGCGGTTGAATACATCAGTTCATCCCTGCCCGATTATACCGAGCTGTTCCAAAGCACCATCGCGAAGGTCGCCAAGGTTATTCCGCCGGAATACATCATCCTCAGCTTTCACGGCAACCAGCCGCTGCGGTCTGCCTTGTGGCCAAACACATCGCTGCGCCAGCATATTGGCGAGCTGTTCTGGGTGCATCGCATCTTCTCCATCCGCTGCAAAACGGATGAAGAATTTGAAAGCCAGAAAGAAACCTGCCGCGCCCTTGCCTATTCCGCCCGCAACGACACGCTGACGGATATTGCGATGACGCCCGGCCTTGCCATTTACCCCGGCAACGGCAATAGCTGCGTTGTGTACAAGGAAGACACGCCCGACTGGAACGTCGCGCGCCTGCGCTCCGTCATTCGCGCCAAGAACGTTTTTTACGCAGCACTGCAGGATGTAGACCGCGACCTTTTCTACCTCAACAACGAACTGTCGCTGCGCCGCGATAACCGCGACATGGCCTCCATTGAACGGCAGATGCAGTATACGGCGGACTGCCTTGCCCGCACAGGCTTCATCAAGTCCGTCTACGACGACTACGACAACCAGCTGGACCCGCAATCCATCGGCATCTGGGATCACCTGCGCGTCACGTGGATCATGGGTGACATGTTCCGCGCCATCGACCAGAAAACCGCGATGCTGGATAAAGTCTACGACCGGCTGGCGCAGCGTCTGCAAAGCTTGCAAAGCCGCCGCATCAGCCAGCTTATCGTCGCCTTTATCGCCATTGCGCTGGTGACCATGGTGCTGGACCTTGTCGGCGTGGTGCCGAAACTGAATACCGGCGATGGCGGCGGCATTGGCATGACGCTGCCGGTCATAGTGCTTGCTTTCGCGCTTGGGGCTGCTACGCTATTGGCGTTGCGTCATTCCAAGCCAAAAAAATGATGAACCGTTTTATTTTTTAAAGTGAGAAGACCATGAGCAGCGTCCAGCCCCTTGCCCCGGAAACCATTTCCGCCGACCTTGAAAAAAAGGTCGCCACCCTCGCACGCCAGTTAAAAGACGCGCGCAGCGAAGTCCACAAGGTCATCATCGGGCAGGAAAATGTTGTCAACCTTTGCATGAGCGCTATTTTATCGGGCGGTCACTTCCTCATCATGGGGTTGCCGGGCCTTGGCAAGACGAAGCTGGTTGAAACGCTTGGCACCGTGCTGGGGCTTGACAGCCGCCGCGTGCAATGCACCCCCGACCTGATGCCGGCGGATATCCTCGGCTCTGAAATTCTTTCCGGTGCGGATGGCGACAAGGTTTTCAAGTTCGTGCGCGGCCCCATTTTCTGCCAGCTGCTGATGGCGGATGAAATCAACCGCGCCAGCCCGCGCACGCAATCCGCGCTGCTGCAGGCGATGCAGGAATATCAAGTTTCGGTCGGCGGCACCACCTATGACCTGCCGCGCCCCTTCCACGTGATGGCCACGCAGAACCCGCTGGAACAGGAAGGCACCTACCCGCTGCCGGAAGCGCAGCTGGACCGTTTCATGCTGCAAGTTGACATTGGCTACCCCACCGCCGCCGAAGAACGCAAAATGATTTTGCTGACCACCGGCACAACGCAGGAAAAAGCGGCACCCGTCTTCTCCGCCGCCGATATCGCGGCCGCGCAGCAAATCGTGCGCCAGCTGCCCATCGGTCAAAAAGTGGTTGATGGTATTTTGAAGCTGGTGCAAATGGGCCGCCCCGAACAAACGACGCTTGATAGCGTTAAAAAACATGTCAGCTGGGGCCCGGGCCCGCGCGCGGCGCAAACCTTTATGTTGACGGCCCGCGCCAAGGCGCTGCTGGAAAACCGCTATTCCCCGTCGCTGGACGATGTGCTGGCGCTGGCGCCTTCCGTGCTTCGCCACCGCATGGCGCTGCACTTTTCCGCCCGCGCCGAAGGCAAGACGCTGGAAGACATCATTGCCGAAATCTGCGGCACGATCGCTTAGGAAACCAGCGGATATTCCTTCAGCGCCGCGTATGATGCGCCGTGTTTTGTCAGGTGGCTTTCAAACAGCGTGAATTCTTCAACCGGAAATTCTTCGGTGGAGAACAGGTTATGCCCCTGCATAAAGCCCGCGATTTTTGCTTCATCCGCATGCTTCAGCCGCGCCAGCGTCACATGCGGCAGGTAATTGCGCTTGTCGACGGGAATGCGGCTGGTTTGCAGCACGCGGTCAATTTTATCCTTCAGCACGTTCAGCGCTGCGCACGGCTCCACCCCAACCCAGAGGGATTTGAGGTGGCTGCCTTCGGCAAAGCTGCCCGTGCCCTTAAGGCGCAGTGAAAACTTTTTGGCGCGCAGCGCGTCGAAGGCCATATCAAGGTCTTCGGCCGCGCCTTCATCCACCTCGCCAATAAACGACAGGGTGAGGTGAAAGTTTTCACGCGCCACCCACGCAGCGCCGGCAATGCCGCCGCCCAGCAGCGAAAGCCGCTGGCGGAGCAAAACGGGAAGCGCGATGCCGGTGAAAAGCCGCAACATGATTTTTAAGGGCAGGGGTTCGGCGTCACCGCGTGTGCGGCGTTAATATCCTGCACCACGTCGTTCGACAGTTTGACGTTGATGGAAGCGATGTTTGATTTCAACTGCTCCAGCGTCGTCGCGCCGATGATGGTGGAGGTCACGAAGGCCTGCATGTTGACGAAGGCGAGCGCCATTTGCGTCACGTCCAGCCCGTGTTTTTCGGCAATGCCCATATAGGCCGTGACCGCTTCATCAAGCCGCGGGCGTTTGTAGCGGGAAACGCGGGCATCAATCGCCCAGCGCGTGCCGGCAGGCACCTGCCCGTTAAGGTATTTGCCGCTGAGCGTTCCGGCGGCCAGCGGCGCATAGGCCAGCAGGCCCACATTTTCCTGCAGGGCCATTTCGGCAAGGCCCACTTCAAACGTGCGGTTCAGGAAGCTGTAGGGGTTCTGGATGGACACAATGCGCGGCAGCCCGCCATCTGCATGGCGAATGTGCGTGCCGACGCCCCAGGGCGTTTCGTTGGAAACGCCGACATGGCGGATTTTGCCGGCCTTGATCAGGTCCTGCATGGCGGCCAGCGTTTCGGCAATCTCGTCGCTTTCGCGGGTCGTAACAGCCGTCTGGTCATAGCCCATTTTGCCGAAGCTGTTGACCGGGCGCTGCGGCCAGTGGGTTTGGTAGAGGTCAATATAATCCGTCTGCAAACGCTTCAGGCTGCCCTCCACCGCCGCTGCAACACCGGCGCGGTCAAGGCCGGAGGTGCCGCCGCGTACCCACGGCATGCCGGGCGCAGGGCCCGCAACCTTGGTCGCGATAATAACGTCTTTGCGCCTGCCGGATTTTTTCAGCCAGTTGCCGATGTATTCTTCGGTGCGGCCATAGGTGGCGGCGGAAGGCGGCACGGCGTACATTTCAGCGGTGTCGAGGAAGTTGACGCCCTGCGTCAGCGCATAATCCAGCTGTTCATGCGCTTCGGCTTCGGTGTTTTGCTGGCCGAAGGTCATGGTGCCAAGGCAGATGAGGCTGACCTTCAAATCGGTGCGGCCAAGGGTACGGAATTGCATTTTCGTTACTTTTTGTTGGGGGTGGGCGCCGCAAGCGGCGGTGTTGTATTGGCCGGTTTGGCCGCGCTTTGCGCCGCCATTGATTTTGCCACCAGCAGGTCGGCAACCGAGGGCAGGATATTTTCAACCAGCACGGCCACGCCCGCCGCATTGGGGTGAATGCCGTCATCCTGCGTCAGTTCGGGCTTGCCCGCCACGCCTTCAAGGAAGAAGGGGTAAAAAACGGTGTTGTAGGCAGCGGCAAGGTCTTTGTACAGCCGCACATAAGCCATTTCATACGACGGGCCGAGGTTGGGGAAGGCGCGCATGCCCGCCAGCAGCACGGGACGGTTATAGGTTTTTAGGATTTCCAGCATCTGCCGCAGGTTTTCACGCGTGACCACGGGGTCAATGGCGCGGAGCATGTCGTTGCCGCCAAGTTCCAGAATAATGAAATCGGGTTTTTGCTTCAGCGCGTAGTTCAGGCGGCGCAGACCCGCTGCCGTGGTATCGCCCGACACGCCCGCATTAATCACCCGCACGTTCAGGTTGGCGCTTTTCAGCCGCGCACCCAGCTGCGAGGGAAAAGATTGTTCAACCGGCAGGCCGAAACCTGCGGCAAGGCTATCGCCAAACACCATAATCGACTTAGTTTGAGCAACAGGCGCTTCAGCTTCGACCGGAGCCGCAACGGCACCGGGGGATGCCGGCGCGCCAACGGCGCCATCAGGGGCGGAAATACTGGGCGCGGAAATAGGCGGCGGCATCGCGGTAATAGGCGCTGGCGCCGCTACCGGCGCTTCTGCCGCCGATGCTGCGTTTACCCACAGGAGAAAAACCGCCATAATCACGGCGGCCGTTACTGCCACCGCCTTACTACTTACGCTCACTTTTTTATTCGGGAATATCATCATGCAGCCCATCCTATCCCTTGACCGTGTCGATTTGAACCTGAAAAGCGAGGCAGGCATTGTAAATATCCTTAAAAACATTTCGCTCGACCTGCCGGAAGGCAAAACGGTCTCCATCGTCGGGCCGTCGGGCTCCGGCAAGACCACGCTGCTGATGGTGCTGGGCGGACTTGAAAAACCCACCGGCGGCACCGTGACCGTGGCCGGCGCAAGACTGAACGGCATGGATGAAGACGCCCTTGCCGTGTTCCGCCGTGACAATATAGGCATCATCTTCCAGAATTTCCACCTTATACCCACCATGACCGCGCTTGAAAACGTGGCTGTGCCGCTGGAATTCGCCGGCGTGGCGGACGCGTTTACAAAAGCGGAGGCTGCATTGACGGCGGTCGGGCTAAACCACAGGTTGCGGCACTACCCGGGCCAGCTTTCCGGCGGGGAACAGCAGCGCGTCGCCATTGCCCGCGCCTTCGTCACCACCCCGCGCCTGATTCTGGCGGATGAACCGACCGGCAACCTTGACGCCGATACCGGCGCCGCCGTGACACGCATTTTATTCGACCTTACCCGCCAGCACGGCACCACGCTGGTGCTGGTCACGCACGATGCTGCCCTTGCCGCCGCCTGCGACATTGCCGTGCATATCCGCGATGGTGAAATTCAAGGCGCTGACAAAACCCGCGGCGTTGCAGTACAGGAACTGCCGCGATGAGCGCAAATATTTTCTCCCCCCGTCTGGCTGTCACTTTTGCGCGGCGCGAGCTGCGGGCCGGCCTGCAGGGCTTTTACGTTTTTCTGGCCTGCCTTGTCCTGGGCGTTGGCGCGATTGCGGCAATACAATCCGTTTCGCGCGGCCTTGTGGATAGTTTGCAATATGACGGACGTTATATTCTGGGCGCGGACATTGCGGTGCGTACCATGTATAAACCGCTGAACCCCCGGCAGCTGGATGTTCTGAAGCAAAAATACGGCGCAGTCAGCACAGTCACGCAAACACGCGGCATGGCACGGCGCGAAGATGACACCAAAGCCGCAATGATGGAGATCAAGGCGGTCGATAACCTCTACCCCCTCTATGGCACGCTTGATTTTACCACGGCAGCAGGCCAGCCCCTTGCCGCCACGCCCGCCGCACTATTGGCGCAGCAAGATGGCTTTTATGGCGCAGCCGTTGAAAAAGACGCGCTGACGCGGCTTGGCGTAACCTTGGGTGATAAAATTCTGGTCGGCCAACAGGCATTTGTTTTACGCGCCATTATTACGCGGGAGCCTGACCGCATCAGCTCAATGGGATATAACCTTGCGCCGCGCCTGCTGATTGCGGCGGATGCGCTGCCCGCGACAGGGCTTATTGTGACCGGCAGTCAGGTCTACTACGACCACCGCCTTGCCCTGCCGCAAGCCAAAACGCTGAAGGCGCTTGAGGCCGCGGAAGACGATATTCAAAAACTTTTTCCCGATGAAAAACTGCGCATACGCAACAGCTTCAAGGCCGCGCCGCGGGCGGAAGAAATTATCGACCGGCTCGGTTTCTTCCTGACATTGATTGGCCTGACGACGCTGCTGGTCGGCGGCGTTGGCATTTCAAACGCCGTGCGCGGCTACCTTGATACAAAGCTGTCGCATATTGCCACGTTAAAATGCATGGGCGCCTCGGGGCGCTTTATCATTCAGGTTTATCTGCTGGTCATGCTGGCGCTAGCAACCGTGGGCATTGCGCTGGGGCTGCTGATTGGCGCAGGTGCCGCGCAGGTGGCGGGGGAATTCTTAACCGCAAAATTCTCGCTTTCCGACCGCTTTGCCGTGTACCCAAGCATTATGGCCGTGGCAGCCGCCTTCGGCTTTCTGACCACCCTCAGCTTCAGCCTGTGGCCGCTGGGGCGCGCCGCGCGCGTGAAACCGTCGGACCTGTTCCGCGACACCATTTTACCCAGCCGCCAGCGGCCGGGGTTGTCGCTTGAAATCCTCGCCGGTATTTCAGCGGTGGCGCTTGCCGCGCTGGCGGTTTTGACGGCATCGGACAAGCACCTGGCGCTATGGTTCGTCGCGGCATCTGCAGCCGCATTTCTAGTCTTTGCGGGCGCAACCGCCTTGATGCGTGTTGTGTTGCGCCGCCTTCGCCCCCCCGGCATGCCGGAAGCGCGCATGGCCATTGCCAACCTGTACCGCCCCGGCAATGTGACCGGCAGCATTGTCATGTCGCTGGGCCTTGGGCTGACGGTGCTGGTGGCCGTCGCGCTGGTGCAGTTCAACTTCTCCCGCCTCATCGGGGATGATCTTGCGGCGGATGCGCCCTCGTTCTTCTTCCTTGATATTCAGGGTGACCAGAAGGACGCGTTTACGCAGCTGGTGAACAGCACGCCTTCCGCCCGTGAACTGCACTTAACCCCGTCACTGCGCGGCCGCGTGACGCTGGTGAACGGCAAGCCCGCAGAGCAAATGCTGGTGGATAAAAGCCGCGACTGGGTCATTCGCTCCGACCGCGGCTTTACCTATATGGCAGCGCAGCCCCGAAATGGCAGCATCATTCAAGGCAAATGGTGGCCGCAGGACTATAAAGGCCCGCCGCTGGTTTCCATCGCCGATGATGTTGCCAAAGCCTTCAACATTGGCGTGGGGGACAACATCACCGCGAATATTCTGGGCGTAGACACCACCGCCACCGTCGCCAACGTGCGGGAAATTGACTGGGCCAGCTTTACCATGAACTTCGCCATCACCTTCGCGCCCGGCGCGCTTGAAGATGCACCGGCAGGCTTCCTTGCCACCGTTATTGTCGCGCCGGACGATGAAGAACCGTTGCAGGCGGCGCTTGCCAAAAACTTCCCCGGCATTACCAGCATTCGCGTGCGCGAGGCACTGGCAACGGCCGGCACGCTGGTGGAGGCTGTGGCGCAGGCCGTAAAAATAAGCGCAGGCGTAACGCTGCTGGCGGGCGCACTTGTGCTGGCCGGCGGCGTCGCGGCAGCGCGGCGGCGGCATGTTTACGATGCGGTAATTTTAAAGGTGCTGGGCGCAACAAGGCGCAGGATTTTCAAAACCTTTCTTCTGGAATACGGCATTCTGGGCCTTGTGACGGTAAGCATTGCCGGCATTCTGGGCACGGCGGGCGCTTATGCGGTTATTCACTTCGTCATGGAACTGAACTGGAAGTTCAGCATTATCGCGCTGTTATCGGTGGTTGTGCTGTGTTTGTTTATCACGTTAACGGCGGGCTTTTTGGGCACGTGGCAGGCGCTGCGGCAAAAACCCGCGCCATACCTGCGCAATCAATAATCATTTACATTGAATCAACCACTTAATCGAATTGACACCCTAAACGAATGATCTATGTAGTATAATGGACGTATAAAGCACATAACGTTTTGTGCGTTGATTTTTATGTTTTAGGAAGGAAATGAAAATGTCTTACGACCCAATCCAGCAACCGACCTTTGCGCGCGCCGATGGCCGCGTCGTCGATGCCGGCTTGCAGGCGCATATGCGCAGCGTCTACAACACCATGTGCTGGGGGCTTGCCGTTACCGCCGCCGTGGCATGGAGCGTTGCGAACGTTGCCCCGCTGCGCAGCCTGGTTTTCGGCACGCCGCTGTCATGGGTATTCGCGCTTGCCCCGCTGTTCTTCGTCATGTTCGGCTTTTCGGCCAACCGCGTGCGTCGCCTGACGGCGCAGCAGGTACGTAACACGTTCATCGGTTTCTCCGCCCTGATGGGTGTGTCGATGGGTACGATCTTTATGTACTACAGCGGCGTCAGCATTGCCCGCGTCTTCGTTATCACGGCCGGCACCTTCGCCGCCATGAGCCTGATCGGTTACACCACCAAGCGTGACCTGTCGGCCATGGGCTCGTTCATGATGATGGGGATGATCGGCATCGTGCTTGCCAGCGTCGTCAACATTTTCGTGGCTTCCGCCGCTATCAACTTCGTTGTCTCTATCCTTGGCGTCGTCATCTTCACGGGCCTCACCGCCTGGGAAACCCAGATGATCAAGGAAAACTACGCCGAAGCAAACGGCGTTGAAAGCAACTCCAAAATGGCCACCATGGGTGCGTTGAACCTGTACATGAGCTTCATCAACCTCTTCCAGTTCCTGATGAGCTTCATGGGCAACAACCGCAACTAAGCAAGCCTGTAACAGCTTTACAAAAAGCCCCGCCCCTTAAAAGGCGGGGCTTTTTTCATGCGTATTTGCTGCGCAACCGCAAAGTTATTGTTTATTAATATTTACAACCTATAATTGTGGTGATGTTTCAAGGGGGTTTTATGACGTTTATTCAAACCGGCAGCGGCATTGCAGGCGTTCTGGCCAAGGCAGATAAAGCCGCCCGCAGCACCGCCCGCATTTTGATTACCGGTGAAACGGGTACGGGCAAGGAAATGCTGGCACGGCATATTCACGCCGCAGGGGCGCGGGCGCACAAACCCTTTATCGCCGTTAATTGCGCCAGCCTGTCGGCGGAGCTGCTGGAAAGTGAATTATTCGGCCATGTGCGCGGCGCCTTTACCTCCGCCCTTCGCGCTCACGACGGCCTTGTGCGCGCGGCAGATGGCGGGACCCTTTTCCTTGATGAAATCGGCGAGCTTGCCCCCGCGCTGCAGGCAAAGCTGCTGCGCTTTGTTGAAACTGCCGAATTCCGCAAGATTGGCGCCACCGCGGTAGAACGGGCGGATGTACGCATTATTTCCGCCACGCACCGCGATTTAAAGCGCATGGCGCAGCAGCGCCGCTTTCGCGAGGATCTTTATTTCCGGCTCGCCGTCCTCACCCTCGCCCTGCCGCCGCTGCGCGCCCGGCAGGATGATATTCTGCCCCTGGCAAAGCATTTCATCGCAGCCCTCGCTGTGCAGGAAAACCGCGCCGCGCCGCAGCTGACGGCAGATGCCGAAGCCGCGCTTCTCGCCCATGACTGGCCGGGCAATATCCGCGAATTGCAAAATACGCTGCATCAGGCGCTTATTCTGCATGATGGCGCAACATTAACCGCCGCACAAATCACGACCGTGGCAGCAGATGCCGTGTTGGCCACCCTCCGCGCCGCCGCCCGCCCCCAGCCCCTCTGGCTGGTGCAGGAAGCCGCGATTGATGCCGCCCTTCAATGGTGTCACGGCAATATCCCCCGCGCCGCCGCCTTGCTGGAGGTTAGCCCATCCACCCTTTACCGCCGCAGGGTCGCACCCCTGCAAACAACCCAAACCACTGAATTTGAAGACAGTTTTTGATTTATTCACGCCGGCAGGGCTATGGCGCACAGATTCCCCTTGAATCCCGCCGCGCCCCCGATTAAGGTCTGCCATCTTCCGGACTTTTGTGGGGCTGTAGCTCAGCTGGGAGAGCGCCTGCATGGCATGCAGGAGGTCGTCGGTTCGATCCCGATCAGCTCCACCAATTCTTTTTCGCGTCCCAAGATTTTCAAGCAGCTTCCCATGAGAAAACTCAAAATCATCGAACACATCTCGCTCGATGGCGTGATCCAGCATTCGGATGACGGTGATGGCTTTCCTTATGCGGACTGGACGGCACCGTACCGCAGCCTTGCCGGTCTTGACGCAATCCTCGCCATACAGGGCGACCGCTTTGACCTGCTGCTGGGCCGGCGCACGTACGATACATGGTCCGGCTACTGGCCAAAAATGCCGCCCAGCCCCATGGCCGACCGCCTGAATGCCGCAACAAAATATATCGCAACCCACCGCCCAGAAAGCCTTGAATGGGGCCCGTTTAAAGGCATTGGGCCAAACGTTGCCGAAAGCATTCGCCACATTAAATCACAGGATGGGCCGGATATTATCCTCTGGGGCAGCTCCACACTAACGCCATTGTTGATAGAGCATGAACTTGCCGACGAAATCGTGCTTGTCACCTACCCCGTCATCATCGGCAGCGGAAAACGCGTTTTTGGCGCGGGCACGCCGCCGCGTGCCTTCGAACTTATCAGCACCACAGCCCTGCCCACCGGTATTATCATCAGCACGTATAAAGCGGCAGGCGCTTTGAAAGCCTAAAACATGACCTACGCATACAAAACCATGCCTTCGCCCGTTGGGGTTCTGACGCTCCTTGGCAGTGACAGGGGCCTTGCTGCCGTGCTGTGGGAAAATGACAACCCGGGGCGGGTGCGACTGGCGCCGCGGGTGGATCATGCGGGACACCCGGTATTGGTGGAAGCACAGCGGCAGCTGGCGGATTATTTTGCAGGGAAGCTGCGCACGTTTTCGCTGCCGCTGGATTTTAACGGCACGGATTTTCAAAAATCTGTCTGGCGGGCACTGCTGGAGATTCCCTATGGAGAGACGCGCAGCTATGGGGAGATTGCGGCGCGCATTGGCAACCCCAAGGCGGTGCGGGCGGTGGGCGCAGCCAACGGCCGCAACCCGATTTCTATTATTGCGCCGTGCCACCGCGTAATTGGCGCGAATGGCACGCTGACGGGTTTTGCGGGCGGGCTCGCGGCAAAGGATTATTTGCTGAAGCTCGAAGCTGCATAGGTTTTATTTCGCGTTAAGAACGCTTTTGAATAGCGGCAGCAGCAGGGCGCGCCCGGCATCGTTTATATGGTCATCATCTGCATAAAGCGGGGTGCCGTTGAGGGAGCCGTGGCAGACATCTTTATTGCAAAGCACAGGCACCGGGTCGATCAGCGTGATGCCGCAGCGGCTGGCGGCGATTGACAGCGCTTCGCGGGCGATTGCGTTGCGGCTGTCATAATCGCTGCGGGGCAGCGTGATGTCTTCAACGCTGCGGCCGAGCATGGCACGGCGGGCAAGCGCCCTTGGTACATCCGTGCCGATTTCGGGCATGGGGTCGACGGCAAAAACCCTGCGGCCCTTGGCGATTTCGCACAGGCTTTGCGGCAGGTGTTCTTTGTATAAATCAAACAGGCTGCGTGTGCTGTCTTTTTCATCAAGGTAGGCAATGCCGAAATTTTTATGCACGCTTTCATTCGGCCCGTGAATGTTCGCGGAATAACGGTTGGCGATGACGACGCTGACATTAGCAGGCAGGCCGCGCACGATTTGCAGGACTTGATTGTTAAATTCAGGGCAGTGATTACCCGCGCCCTTGGCCGTCAGCTCGGTATTAAATATTGTTGCGCATTGGTGGGTGAAATACAAAATACCGGCTTTATCGCCCGCCGCCTGCTGCACGGCGCCGGCAATGGCGCCTGCGTGGCTGTCACCCCAGACGACGTAGCGGATGTTATTGGCATTGCCAAGCACGCAAGGCGTAAGGTGCTGGTTGGAGCGGGTGAAGCCACAAGGCCCGCCATCTGCCGCTTTTTCTTTCGGGTGTGCGGTTTCTGCGCCGTGCTCGGCGACCAGTACGGCGTCCGGCACGCGGAATTTGAAGCCGCCACCAAGGACAATGGCAAGGCCAAGTGTAAGCACCGCGAAACCCATGATGAAGGATTTGACCAATACGCGCGGCGGCGCACCCGAAAGCCAGCGGCGCGAGGGTTGTTCGACAAACCTGTAGGATATGGCACCCAGCACGATGGAAACGAAGACTGCCGCGATGCGCAGAATATTATTGTCGGACGCAAAGAAATAGCCGATGCCCACCACCATTGGCCAGTGCCAGAGATAAATGGAATACGACCAGCGGCCCAGCGCCTGAAGGGCGTTATTGCCCGCCATGATTGAATCCTGCCGCGCCGCGCCCAGCACCAGCGCCGCGCCGATAACGGGGAAGAGCGCACCCCAGTAGGGCCACAGGCTGTCTTCGCTGAACAGGCACGATGCGGCGACGATAATCGCAATGCCAGCTATTTCGCACCACTGGCGCTGCCGCACGTTGAGCGAGAAACCGCGGGGGATATAGATATAAATGAAGGCCCCTGCCAGCATTTCCCACATGCGCGCCGGCAACAGGTAAAAGGCAACAGTGGCTTTGGCGGGCGTGAGGATGAGGGAGGCCGCAAGCGATGCCGCCGCCAGCGCCCAGAGTGACAGGTGCAGCGTGCGCTGCGGAAATTTGCGGCGCAGAAACACGATGATAAGCGGATACAGCAGGTAAAACTGCCATTCAACCGACAGCGACCACGTATGGATGAGCCATTTGTATTTCGAGGGCGAGTCAAAATAGCCGTCTTCGCCCTTATAGATGAAGTTGGAGATAAAGCTGATGGACCCCGCCGCATGGGTGCCGAGCATTTTATAATCTGCCGGCGCCAGCCAGAACCAGCCGCCGATAAGCAACGCAAGGCACAACACCGCAAGCGCGGGCACAATGCGCTTGGCACGCGCCGCGTAAAAGCCGGAAAGGCTGAAAGGTTTGCCGCCCGATTGCAGGATTAACCCGGTCATGAGGAAGCCGGAAATAACGAAGAAAACATCCACCCCGATGAAGCCGCCGGTCACGCCGAACAGCGTAAAATGGTAGAACACCACCAGCATAACCGCGATGGCGCGCAGCGCGTTTATGTCGCGGCGGAAGGTTTTATCGACGGGGGCCGGTTGCAGGGGCATTGTGTTTAACCATGGGCAGGGAAATTATGGCCACTATAACCACCTGCGCCCTGCGGCGGCAACAGGGTTATTGCGGCACAGGCCCCGGCAAAACGCCCGTTTTTGCAAGCTTTCTGACCAGAACAATCGCCGCCAGCGTCAGCACCGCACCCGCCAGCAGGTCGGCAAGGTGGTGGCCGCCGACAGCAGGCGTTGCAACCGCAACCAGCGCATTGATGGCCAGCAGCACGGGGAACAGGTATTTTATGCGGCGGGCGGCATAGGTATAGATGATAACCCATGAAATATGCAGCGACGGGAACTGGATGATGCCCTGAAGGTCTTCCTTGCTGATGGTTTTAAGCGTTCCCGCGCGTAAATCGTGAAAAGCCTTCACGTAGGGTTCGTTCGCCTGAACCTGAAAAAAGTCAAAAGCCCCCGCCGCCGGATAAAAGCCGGAGAGCAAAATGGCCGTGGTCGCGATAATCATGAACAGCCACTGCATTTCCCAGCAGCGGTCGGTGCGGCCCAGAAAGCTGAGGACGACAAGCAGCACAATCATTTGCACCGGCGGGCACCAGTAGGCGAGGATAAGCCCGATATGCAGCCAGCGGTGCGCGGCGATGGCGTTATATGCCGCCAGCCAGTCAAAGCCGAGCGCGCGGTCAACGGCGGCCAGTTGCGCATCCACCAGCGCGCCGCCATGGGCGACCACGATATAGCTGAAAATTTCCGCACCTGCGGAAAAAATCAACACGACGGCGGCAAGGTGCCCCAGGGCGGCAATGCGCGCATCACGCCGTATATAGGTATAGACGGCAGAGAGCACCAGCAGCAGAAGTGTTGTGACCACCGCAATGGTCAGCGTGCCGGGGGCGAGGGAGAGGCCCGTTGCCTGAAGGCCGGCAGCATCCACTACCGTTAAAGCCGTCATGCAGAACCAGACCAGCTTTGTGTTCAGCGATACGTGTACGTCGCTGAAGTATTGCTTTTTCCAGTCTTTTACGCGTTTCAACACCATGGGCTGGATTATAGACACTGCCGGATAAATCCGCGCATGAAAAAACGCCCTGCACGTGAGCGCAGGGCGTTTTTTGTATCTGTAGCGGTGGCTAAATTAGCCGATCGCTGCGGATTTCAGTTTTTTCAGGGGGCGGATTTTGACGCGGACGGAAGCGGGTTTCGCTGCTGCCTTCATCATTTCGCCGGTAGCGGGGTTGCGGATCATGGTGCCGGCCTTGCGGGCGGGAACTTTGCGCAGGGTGACTTTCATCAGGCCGGGCAGCACGAAGGTGCCGTTGCCTTTCGGGTGAACGGAACCGAGCATGGTGCTTTCCAGGGTGGCGAGAACGCCAGCAGCCTGTTTGCGGCTCAGTTCGTTTTGCTCAGCCAGCAGGGTGACCAGGCCGGATTTCGTCAGCGGTTGCTTGACGGGCATGATTGCAGCGGGAGCAGCTTTTTTAACGGATTTCTTTTTGGTAGCCATGTTGGTTAGGTTCCTTTGTTGTAAGGGTTTTAGGTAGTCCGGTAGAAATGAGATTGCTCTCATTATATATATTTTGTCGAAAGTACATAGCCCCTATTGCATCAAATATGCAAGGAATAACGGCATATTTGCATTTGGCAGGTTTGGCATGCCGTAGCGAAAGCCACGCTGCACCGCACGATATCCACAACCGGAAGAGTCCGGATTGATGCCGGATTGCTACTTAAGCGAGTCAATCCGGCAACACGCAGCCCCCGCCGATTTCACGAAATGATGCAGGAAACACGGCATAAAAACGATTCATGATAAATATAATATCAAGGGGTTAGGGCTGTTTCATCATCCAGCCCGCCGCGCGGCATTGCCGCCGCAGGTGCGATTTATTTGCAGACAGGGCTTTTCACGGCGGCGGACGCGCGTATGATAGCCGCTGCAAAAAAACAGGAAGACACAGCATTACCATGACCCGCAAAAAGCCCACCGTACTCGACCGCAAAAAAGGCCTTTATTTAAAGGAAACCGCTACCAAGGGGCGCGGCGTGTTCTGCACAAGTGCCATAAAAAAAGGCGAAACGCTGGAAGTAACCCCGGCTCTTATCCTGAACGAGCGTGAAACGGGGCATACCGACAAGACGCTTTTGAACAACTATGCCTTCACCGTCGGCCCCCTGCCGAAGGCCATTCGCGCAAAAGCGGGCGTAAAGGATGATGGCAACGCCAGCTGCCTTATCATGGGGTTGATGACCTTCTGCAACCATGATGAAGAGCCCAATGCCGAAATCGTCTGGGAGCAGATTGACGGCACGGTTTACCATACCCTGCAGGCCACCCGCTCCATTCCCAAAAACACCGAGATTTGCACGACTTACGGCGAAGGCTGGTTCGAGGACCGCCAGTAATTTTCGCGCGCTAAGGCCTGCATAAGTTTCATGCGCCATACTGGATACAGTCAACGAAAGGCCTGTATTCCCTATGTCTGTCGCCAGTAAAATTCCGCAAATCGGCCTTTGTTTCTGGGTCATGAAAATATGCGCCACCACGCTTGGCGAAACGGCGGGGGATTTGCTGTCCATGACGCTGGACATCGGCTATGCCGCAAGCTCCGTCATTCTCATCAGCCTGTTCGGGGCGAGCCTTGCGGGGCAGCTGGCGGCGAAGGGGTATAAGCCGTGGCTTTACTGGCTGGTCATTCTTTCCACCAGCACCGCCGGCACGACGATGTCGGATTATATGGACCGTACGCTGGGGCTGGGCTATGCCAAAGGTTCCCTTGTCCTTATCACGCTGCTGCTTGGCGTATTTGCGCTGTGGCGGCGCGTCACCCCTTCCCTGTCGGTTACGAGCATTAGCAGCCGGAAGGTGGAATTGCTGTATTGGACGGCAATTTTATTTTCCAATACCCTTGGCACAGCCTTCGGGGATTACCTGGCGGATGATTCAGGCCTTGGCTTTGCGGGCGGGGCGCTGCTGGTGGGGGCCTTGCTGGCGGTTATTGTGGGGCTTACCTATTTCACCAGCCTGTCCCGCGTCGGCCTGTTCTGGGCGGCCTTTGTGCTGACGCGGCCGTTTGGCGCGACCATGGGGGATGTTTTAACCAAAACGCCGGAAAAAGGCGGGCTTGGCCTTGGCACCATCGGCTCTTCTGCTGTATTGGGCGCTATTCTGGTGGCGCTGGTCATATATGCCACGTGGCAGGAGCGTAAACCCGCACCGCAAGCGATAACGGCCTGATTTTCCGCTCCGGTTTTTGTATACTGGCGGCAGTACCCTGCCAGCCGGATATGGACCATGACCGATACCCAAGCCCCCGACGATGCCGATGATGACGACCTGCCGGAGGAAGAAAGCTTCCCCGCGGGCATTAAAAATTACATGACCCCCACCAGCTTTGCGAAACTGCAGGATGAATTGCGCGTGCTGATACGGGATGAACGCCCGAAGGTGGTGGAAATTGTTTCGTGGGCGGCGGGCAATGGCGACAGGTCGGAGAATGGCGATTATATTTACGGCAAGCGCCGCCTGCGCGAAGTGGACCGCCGCATCCGTTACCTGACGAAGCGGCTGGACAGCGCGGAGGTTGTAGACCCCCGCAAGCAGCAAAAACTGGAACAGGTCTTTTTTGGCGCCACAGTCACTTATGCGCGGGAAGACGACAGTGAACATACCGTCACCCTTGTCGGCATGGACGAGGCGGATGTAAGCCAGGGCAAAATAAGCTGGCTGTCACCTGTTGCGAAAGCCCTGATGAAAGCGCGGGCAGGAGATACCGTGCGCCTGCGCAGTGCCGGCGGCGCTGAAACGCTGGAAGTGATCGCCGTGCGCTATATAGTGCCGCCCGTGGCAAGCGGGGACCGCTGATGCCAAAGGTGCACGACAGCCGCGTTATTCGCATGCCGAAACGCAAAATTTACGACCTGATGATGGATATTGAAGCCTACCCCCGCTTTATCCCCTTCATTCGCGCGGCACGCGTGCTTGAAAAGCGGGACGACGGCCTGCTGGCGGAAATTCGTGTTGGCGTGCCGGGGCTTGCCTTTACCTATCGCTGCGAAGTAACCGCAACGCCGCACGAACAGATTGACGTGAAGGATGTTGCAGGGCCGTTCCGCTTTTTAAAGGCCCGCATGACCTTTAGCGACACGCATGGCGGCACGAAGGTGGATTATTATTTTGAATCGCAGTTCAGGTCACACATGATGAACGCGGTGGCGGACCCGATTTTTACGCCCCTGCTGCAATCCACCCTTGCGGGGATTGAGCGGTTTATCGGGCGCAAAAAACCCTAGCGTCTGGGGCGGCGTGATGCCTGGTACAGCTGGCTGCCCTGGTGTGATTTTGCCAGCGGCTGCACTTCCGCTTTCGGCGCGATTTTCAGAATTTCTTCGCGCAGCGCATCAATGGCGGCGGCATTGCCGGCTTTGCGCTCCAGCTCGATTTCATAGAACGTTGCGCGCTGGCCGGTCTTGGTCAGAATGATTTCACCCACATCGAAGGCCACTTCGACCGTCGACTTGTTCTTGCCGTGGCCGCTTTTAATATCAAAGTAGCGGCGTTCGATGGCGGCGGTGAAAATATGCGACAGCTTCTTTTTCACGAAGGGCGCGAAAGCTTTTTTGGCTTCGGCATCGGTAATCGCGCTTAAATCCGGCTTGTGGTTCGGCATGACATCTTTGGCTTCGCGGCGGAACAGCGCGCCTTCGGCCATAACGCCGGGGGGCGGCAGTTCAATCTTTACGGTTTGCTCGTAACCGCCAAGGTTGCCGTTCTTGCCTTCCTTGTATTGCATGCGGACCGCAAGGTTTTTGCGGTATAAATCCAGCCGCGGCGTATCGTAATAGGCACGCGGCATGTATTTGTGGCTGATGTGCGCAGGTTCGTATTTCTTGGCGAGGGCATTAAAGACTTTTTCAAGATCGCCCTGCGATAGGCGGATTTTGACTTCCTGCTCGTCTTCGCTTTTATGCTGCCGTATCGCCATGTGGTGGCCTCGCGGTGCTAAAGGTGTTCGCCGGTATGTTCGATTGCGAATCAACCTACCACAGTACCGCGCATCCGTCCAAAGCCAATTTCCTTAAAGGTCTAGGCTTACGGTTGCCGCGGCTTTGCTTTCAAAGGCTTGGCGGCATCACCCGCGGGCGCGGCATAGCCGAGCTTTTCAGGCGGGATGGGCGCGTAGCTGACGATTTCCTTGAAATGGATGTGCGCGAGTTCTGGCGCGGCATCCAGCTTCAGTTCTTTCGGGCCGAAAGCTTTGTCGAGGTAGCGTTTGGCCACCAGTGCCTTGCGGGCATCGTTTAAGGTTAAATCATGGGCGGCTTCTTCGGCCAGCAGCGCGCCGCACAGCACATCGGCCATATGGTCCATCAGCTTGCGGGCGAAGCGGTCGCCGTCTTTAGGGTTTTGGCGCAAATAGGCCAGCGCATTGACGGTTTCGGCAAGGCCTTTTTGCAGCAGGGCCTTTTCGGCATCCAGCTGCGGGGGCAGCGCATCGGCAACGGCGGTGATTTTATCGACGAAAATTTTATCGCCGGGTTCGCGGCCCGCGACAAGGCGCAGCAGTTCAAGCGCCTGAATATTCGCGGGGCCTTCCCAGACGGTCAGCACCATGGCATCGCGGTACTGGCGGGCAGTCGGGAATTCTTCCGTGTAGCCGTTGCCGCCGACAATTTCGAGCGCTTTTTTAGCGGATTGCACGCCGTCTTCCGCCGTGCGGTATTTGGCAAGCGCGGTTGCAAGGCGCAGCCACGGGCGCTGCGTATCATCTTTCAAGGCAACATCAAACGTTTTGGCGGCTTCAAAGGCGATGGCGGTGGAAGCTTCGGCCCGCACCATCAAGTCCAGCAATTCGTTTTGCACCATGGGGTAATTGATGATTTCCTTGCCAAAGGCCTTGCGGTGGCTGGCCCAGCTGGCGGCTTCCAGAAACGCGCGGCGTTGCACGCCGGCTGCGCCAACGGCATTGTGGATGCGGCTGTATTCAAGCGCTTCCATCATCATTTTCAAACCATTTGGCGGGGCGGCAACCTCAATCACCTCCGCGCCTTCAAGGTCAATTTCACCGGTGGCGAGGCCCTTGGTGCCCAGCTTGTCCTTCAGGCGGCGGATGGAATAGCGGTTTTGTCCGCCGTCCTTCAAGTGGCTTGGCACAAGGTACAGGCCCAGGCCCTTGCTGCCTTCCGGCGCGCCCTCAGGGCGGGCGGTGGCGAGGGCAAGGCCGGAATTGGCGTTGCTGGTAAACCATTTAAGGCCATGCAGCGTAACTTTGCCGTCATCCGCCGTATGGGCGACGGTGGTGGTTGCGCCAACATCAGACCCGCCATGCAGTTCGGTTGCCCAGGTGCCGCCGGTCTTGGTCTGCCCGTCCATACGGGTCATGTCTTTTAAAAATTCCGCGCGCACTTCGGGCGGCGCGAATTTATCCAGCACGTAAGCAACCGCGCCGGTCATGGTGACGGGGCAATGCACCGATATGTCGGATTGCGACAGCATATAGCCCATCGTGAAGCTCAGCAGGTGCGGTTCAGGCTCTTTATCCTTGAAGGCAAGGCCAATGACGCCGCGTTTATAGGCTTCCTGATGCGCTTCTTCATAGCGGGGGTTGAACAGCACATGGCTTTTCTTTTCGCCAAGCTTGTTATGGGTTTGCAGTTCGGGCGGGGCATGGCGGTCGCTGTAGGCAGCCTGTTCATCCAGCTCGCCGCCGACCCATTTGCCGAAATCGCTCAAACGCTCGAAATTGCGCTCCAGCATATCGGGCGCAATGCGCTCCAGGACGCGCTGCATGTTGAGATCGCTGCTGAAAAAATTTTCGCCGCGCGTTTCTTTCAAATATGTCGCCGGTTTCGCGTCTTTGCGCGGTGAAAAATTCGCGTTATTACGCGGTGAAAATGCGGTCATCGGTTAAAGACTCCGTTTCAGCAGCTATATGTTTGATAGACAGGAATGATGCGACGGATGGGTTTTGAACTCAAGACCTATTGACCGTAAATCTCAACGGTGCAAAGATGATTGCAGGCACTACGTTACTTCAGGGGAACGAAACTGGGGAGTTTCACACCATGACCACAGCTGCCATTACGACGCCTGCCGTCGCCACGACCGATTTCCAGAAAAAATTCCGTTATCATCACGGCAACCTTCGCGAAGCCGCGATCAACGCCGCGCTTGGTATTTTATCCACCCAGGGTGTTGCGGCTTTAAGCCTGCGCGCGCTTGCAAAAGCCACCGGGGTTACGCCTACGGCCTTCTACGAAAGCCACTTTGGCGACAAGGATGAACTGCTGGCCGCGGTTGCGGAAACCGGCTTTCAACGCCTTGCGCTGCAAATGGCGGAAGATGCCACCGGCGCCGCGACCACGCAGGAACGCATCGAGCGTTTGATGGTCAGCTACATCCGTTTTGCGCAAAACAACAAACCGCTTTTCCAGCTGATGTTCGGCCGTGAATTGTCGAACCTGAAAAAATACCCGACGCTGGCAATGACGGCAGGCAAAAGCTATGCGCTTATTTCCGCCGCGCTGTCAAAACGCGAAAAAGGCGGGGAAGACACGCGCTTCCTGACAGTTTCCATCTGGAGCCTGTGCCACGGCCTGACGACGCTGATTGTGGATGAAAAACTGAAGCCCGAACAATTCGGCAGCGAAAGCACCGAAGACTTCGTCAAGCGCACGGTCAGCATTTTCGCCGCCAGCCTCGTTTAACGCTTACTTGCCGGTAAACTTTTCAAGAATGCGGAGCGCCTTGCGGGCGTAGGACGCGCCGAACAGGCGCGTATGCACCAGCAGCGGGTACAGGTTGTAAATGTCCGCCCGCTCCTCGAAGAAGCCGGGGCGGATGGGCCGCAGCTCGTGGTAACGCTTGAAGAAGTTTTCATCAAACGTGTTGAACAGGCGAATGAACGCCAGTTCAATTTCCGGGTCCGCATAATAAATGGCAGGGTCAAGAAACGCCGCGACCTTGCCGCGCGTCGGCAGAGCGTTGCCCGCCCATATGTCGCCATGAATAAGCGACGGCGGCTGCGGGTCTTTTAGGATGCCCGGCAACTTGGGCAGCAGCTTTTCAACCAGCTTCATGAATTTCGCATCAATTTTATGCTCGTTCAGCGCTTCCGTCGCCATGTACAACAGCCGGTGTTCGGTAAAAAACGCCACCCAGTCGCGGCTTTGCAGGTTCGGCTGGCGCAATGAACCAATCAACGTATCGCGCTCCAGCCCGTATTGTTCCGCATGAATGTCGTGCATGGCGGCAATCACCTCGGCGGCGTTTTTAATCGCGCCGGCGTCGAAGGAATAATGGCTTTCAACCGGCTCCATCACAATCACGTGCTCGTTGCTGTAGTAAATGCCGGGCACGGGCAGTTTTGATTTTTGCTTCAGGTAGTTCAGCATATAAGCTTCGGTATCCAGCCCGCGTTCCGCCACCTTCGCAACCACGCTGCGCCCGCCTTCCAGCACGAAGCGGTAAATCTGCGCGTTATTCGCGGCCGACAGAGGCGCGATGGAGGTGATGCGGGTCTTCAGCTCTTTTTCAAGCTCTTCGCGCAGGCCGGGGCTGATCACAGGTTATTCTCCTCAACGATGGCTGCCAGAAGCTGCTGGCATCTCTCCGCTATCATAGCATAGACGTCGTTAAAATCTTTCATGTTGCCGTACCATGGGTCCGGCACATCGCCATCCTCAAGGAACATGGCGAGTTTTGCGCCGGCGGGGGCGCGGCGCTGCAAAATGCGCATATGCCCTTCGTCCATTGCATAAATATATTCAAACGCCGTGAAATCGGCCGGTTTAAAGGCATGGGCGCGCTGGCCTGAAATATCGACATCGTTATGCGCCGCAATTTCAATGGCCCGTGCATCCGGCGGTTCACCCACGTGGTATGATTCAACACCCGCCGAAGCGGTACGGATGTGCGCCGTCAAACCCGCATCCGCCACCAGCTGGCGGAACACGCCTTCGGCGGTGGGGGAGCGGCAGATATTTCCGGTGCAGACGAACAGAACGTTTATCAAAATCGCTTCGCTCTTGCGTTTGGGGCTTATTTTTGTGATCTTCGCTTAAGGAAAATGGCATTCCCTTATCGCAAGGATTTATCTTGGCACTGATACCCGCCCGTTTGCAATGGTCTGACGACGGCGCTATTGAAAGCGCCGATTACGGCGATGTCTATTTCCAGCGGGAGAAAGGCATGGATGAATCACGCTATGTCTTTTTGCAGGGCAACAAGCTGCAAGAACGGTTTGCCGCGCTGCACGGCAACTTCAGCATTGGTGAAACCGGCTTTGGCAGCGGCCTTAATTTCCTTTTGACCGCAAAGCTGTTTCTGGAACATGCCCCGGCGGATGCACGGCTCACCTTCGTCAGCATCGAAAAACACCCGATTGAAAAAGCCGACCTTGCAAAGGTCTATGAATATTTTGGCGAGCTTGCGCCGCTGCCGGAACTGGTGCTGGCACAATACCCGCCGTTGATTGACGGCTTCCACACCCTGCAGTTCATGGGCGGGCGCATTCGGCTGCTGCTGCTGCTGGGGGATATTGCCGCCATGCTGCCGCAGTTAAATGGCACATTCGACTGCTGGTTCCTGGATGGTTTTGCGCCTGTCAAAAACCCCGATATGTGGGGCGATGCAATTTATGCCGCCATTGCCGCCCGCACCAAGCCCGGCGGCACGCTGGCAACCTTTTCATCGGCAGGGCATGTGCGCCGCGGGCTTGCCGCAACAGGCTTCAAGGTGCGCAAAATTAAAGGCTTCGGCTTTAAATGGAGCATGACCATCGCGCAAATGCCGGGCGACACGCCAAGGCCGCAGCGCCGCCACATTGCCGTGATTGGCGGCGGCATTGCAGGCTGCGCTGCGGCTTATGCCTTAAAGCAGCGCGGACATGATGTCACCATCATCGACCGCCGGAACATGCTGGCGGCGGAAACGTCTGGCAACCCCGTTGGTATTGTTTACCCGAAATTAACGGTGGATGCCGCGCCGCTGGGCCGCTTCCATGGCCATGCCTTCAGCTTTACGCGCAACCTGCTGGGCATGTTAAAACTGCCGTCCTGGAAACCTTGCGGCGTGCTGCACCTTGATATTTCGGCGGATGATGCCGCGCGCACAAAACTGCTGCTGGATAAAAATACCTTCCCCGCCAATTACGCCGCGCCGGATACCAAAGGCATCTGGCAGGAAATGGCCGGGTTTTTGGAACCGCCGGAATTCTGCGCCGCGCTGGCGGAGAACGTGCCGCGCATTTTTGCCAAATCAATCGGCAAGCTGAACAAAACGACCAACGGCTGGATGGTGGTGGATGATGCGGGCAATACCATTATTACCGCCGATATAGTGGTGATTGCCGCCGGCTATGACAGCAAGCGTTTTGCCGAAACCGCATGGCTGCCGCTGCAGCCCATGCGCGGGCAGGTTACGCTGCTGCGTGAAACCCCGGCTTCCGCGCCGCTGGCGAAGGTGATTTGCCACGAAGGCTATATTACCCCCGCCCTTAACGGCATTCACTGCATTGGCGCGACCTTCGCAAAGGAAGAGCCGGATAACAGCCCGCCCCGCCCCGCCGATGATGCCGCGAATATTGCACAGCTGCAAAAATACCTGCCGGAATTCGGCCTTGCCGGCAAGGACATTGCCGGCCACCGCGCCGGCACCCGCGCCGCCACGCCGGATAAAATTCCCATGGCGGGCCCCTGCCCTGATTACGATGCGTTTGTGGCGACCTTTGAAAGCCTGCGCATTAAAAACGAACCGCACGACGGCACGCCGACCTACCACGATGGCCTTTATTTGATGACAGGCTTCGGCGCGCATGGCATGACCGGCGCACCGCTGGCGGCGGAAGTGATTGCCACCGGTATTTCACACGAACCCAGCCCCGTGCCGCAGGATTTGCTGGCGCACATATGGCCAGAGCGGTTTATTTACCGCGGGCTGAAGCGCGGGAAAATCTAGGCCTGGAATTAATGCGCCTTCAATGCCGTCATACGGTAGGAAAGCGGCATATCTACATCGCTGATGGGGACATAAAGGTTTGAATGGGCGGGCATGAAGCGAAAGTCCCACCATTCCTGCGGCAGGGGCAGCAGTTCTTGGCGAAGTTCGCTTGCCGCCAGCATCATGCAGTCTTCCAGCAGGCGGCGGTTTCCCAGCACATCGGCGCTGAATTTGGTGTAGTTACGGGCGGCGGGGTTATTGTCGCGGTCGGTGGTTAAATAATCAAACTCCGTCCCCATATCAACTTTCGCACCGGATTTATCGAGCAAGATAATATCCACCGCCATGCCGCGCGGGTGGCCGCCCTTGCCCGGGGGGGACAGCAGCCGCCCCGGTTCTTCAAGCCATTGCGGGTTGGCGCGCACAATTTCCGTCTGCGCCATCAGGGCCTGCGCTTCGGTGGTCCGCAGGCAATCTTTTAACTCAAAAATATAGCCGCTGCGTTTGAAGCATAGCTCGGCCGCGCGCAAAATAATGGGGGCGAAGCTTTTGTGGCACCACATTTTGGCATCCGGCCTGTAAATGGCGCAGCCGAACATATTGTCGGGGTGCCGGGCCTGCGCATAAACAAGGTCGATTTTGACTGGATGACTGGCGGTATAATCATCCAGCGCGACAAGGTCTTCGGGGTTGATGCGGATGGGCGTATCGGACATATCAGGCTTTCAGCTCGGAGAGTTTTTTGGTGGTGGTGATTTGCTGGCGGTCCATGCGCACTTCGATCAACGTCGGCTTTTTAGAGGCGATGGCATGGCGGAAGGCGGGCAGGAAGTCTTCCGTCTTTTCGACCAGTGCGGCATTTGCGCCGTAAGACTTGGCAAGCGCGACAAAGTCGGGGTTGGTCAATTCGGTTGCGCTGACGCGGTCGGGGTAATGTTTTTCCTGGTGCATGCGGATGGTGCCGTACATGCCGTTGTTAAACACCAGCCAGATGGGGTGCGCGCCTTCATGCATGGCTGTGGCAATTTCCTGCCCCGTCATCATAAAGCCGCCATCGCCCATGAAACCCACCACAACGCGGCCGGGACAGGCGATGCTGGCGGCAACCGCCGCCGGTGCGCCGTAGCCCATGGCGCCGGATGTTGGCGCCAGCAGCCGCATGGGACGGTTATAAGGAATGAACCGCTGCGGCCAGCCGCTGAAGTTTCCGGCATCGGTCGTGATAATCGCGTCTTCCGGCAGCTCATTAATAATGTCTTCAATCACGCCGTCGAGGTCGACAGTGAATTTGTCGCGGCTGCGCACCATGGTCCAGTCAAGGTAACGGTCGCGCAAGCCGTGCGTCCAGTCCAGCCAGTTGGCGGAATCAAGCGTGACCCCCTGCAGGGCCTTCGCAAATTCGGTGACGGAGGAATGGATGGCGAGTTCCGTCTTGTAAACCTTGTTCAGCTCCGACGCATCAGGGTAAATATGCACAAGGCGCTGGGCCGGCACCGGCGCGGTGATGATGGTATAGCCTTGCGTTAAAATTTCGCCAAGGCGCGTGCCGACAGCGACAATTACATCGGCGGCCTTTACGGCTTCCAGCAGCTTTGCATCGACAGTTGTGCCCAGCACGCCAATATAGGAATCGTGGCTGTTGTGGAAGGCATCCTGCCGGCGGAAGCCGGTAATGACGGGCAGCTTGTTGGCAAAGCAGAAATCTTCGAATTTTTCGATCGCATCATCCGTCCAGCTGCCGCCGCCAATAATGAACAGCGGTTTTTGTGCGGATTGCACGATGTCTTTCAGCCTGTCAATATCATGCGGTTTCGGGGCGAAATGCGCGGTTTGGTGCGGCGCCGCCACCGTCACATCGGAATCTTCGCACAGCATGTCTTCCGGCAGGGCGACGACGACGGGGCCGGGGCGGCCGGTTGTCGCGGCTTCAAACGCTTCGTTCATGATGCGCGGAATGTCGGCGGCATTTTCAATCTGCACGGCCCATTTGGTAATGGGCGGGGCGAACATGTTGCGGTAGTCAATTTCCTGAAAAGCTTCGCGGCCCATCTGGTCGCGGGCGACTTGGCCCACCAGCAAAATCATCGGCGTTGAATCCTGCATGGCGGTATGCACGCCGATGGCGGCGTTGCAGGCACCCGGCCCGCGCGTGACAAAGCAGATGCCGGGCAAGCCGGTCAGCTTTGCATAGGCTTCCGCCATAAAGCTTGCGCCGCCTTCCTGACGGCAGGTAATGACGCGAATGTCGTTGGCGTCCACCAGTGCATCCAGCGCATCAAGGTAGCTTTCGCCCGGCACGCAGAAGATTTTTTTGACGCTATGCGCCCTCAAGGATTCGATAAGGATATTGCCGCCGCTTCTTTTTTTCATGTGACGATCCTGCTTTTAAAACCTTATACCGGCGCGTGCGCGAAAATGCTCATGATGGAGGAGGTGAAAAAGAAAACGAAATAAATGAAGATGAGCGTATAGCCGATCTGCGCAAGGAAGCTTTTGGGCGCCATGCGCCAGACTTCGCGGGAAATGCGCGTCCACTTGATCAGCTGCGGGTCACGCTCCTTCAGAACTTCATCTTTATCGGCTAGCGCGATGATATCGAGGAAGCCCCGCACGATGTCGGGGTGGGCGGTCATGTTCCAGATATCGAAGGGGCCTTTTGCCATCCACAAATCACCGTGGTGGCTTTTCAGCCGCGCCCAGACTTTCCAGAACGGAAAGAGCGGGATGGCCGCCAATAAAGACATGACCAGAACCGCAACAAAGATGTAAACTATGCCCATGTAAAATTCCTGCCCTGAAAATGATGGGATTTTCTGAATATTTATCCGGGGTCTATTCAACGCTAACCGCATGAAAATGGCAAAAGTTTTTATCTCTGCACTTGTCCTGTCCACGGCCCTGTCGCTGGCGCTTCCCGCCGCGCCGGCTTTCGCTGACCATAACGCGCTTAAAATCGGCATTTCGCAGTTTCCCTCCACGCTGCATCCTGATTTTGACGAGATGGTGGCCAAAAGCATCATCATGGGCCCCGCCATTCGCCCTATGACCGTTCACAACGCGAAGTGGGAAGCGGAATGCATGCTCTGCACCGCGCTTCCGTCTTATGACAATGGCACCGCGAAGAAAGAAACCCGCAAAGATGGCCACAAGGGCATTGCCGCTACCTACACGTTGAAAGAAGGCCTCGTTTGGGGTGATGGCACGCCGCTGACGACGAAAGACATTAAGTTTTCCTACGATGTCGGCCGCAACCCGCTGTCGGGCGTTGGCAATGGCGAGTTCTTTTCAAAAGACATTGCCAGCCTCGAGATTGTGGATGACCGCACCTTCATCATCCACTTCGACAAAGAGAAATGCGAATTCGCCTCGATTGACGATTTCTACCCGCTGCCCGACCACCTGGAGCGCAAGGTTTTTGAAAAAGATCCCGCCACCTACAAAAACCGCACACTGTACAACACCGACCCCACCAACCCCGGCCTGTGGTTTGGCCCATATAAAATCACCAAGGTGGAATCCGGCAGCGCCATTACCCTTGGCCGCAATACCGAATGGAAGGGCGCGAAACCCGCGTTTGACAGCCTGACCTTCCGCACGATTGATAATTCGGCAGCGCTGCAGGCCAACCTGCTTTCCGGCGACATTGATTATATCGCGGGCGAGCTGGGCATTACGCTGGATGAGGCTTTGACGTTTGAAAAGCGGTTGAAGGCGACCAAGCCCGGTCAGTTCAATGTTGTCTATAAACCGGGCCTGACGTTCGAGCATATCGACCTTAACCTTGATAAAGCCCCCTTCACCGACCTTCGCGTGCGGCAGGCGTTGATGTACGCGATGGACCGCGCCGCCATCAGCCAGCAGCTATTCAACGGCCAGCAACCGCCCGCGCTGTCAAACGTCCACCCGCTGGATACTGTTTATACCGCCGATGTCGCGCAATACCCCCATGACCCGAAAAAAGCCGGCGAACTGCTGGATGCGGCCGGATTTAAATTGAAAGACGACGGCCTGCGCTATGACGCCAGCGGCAACAAGCTGGTCATTAAGCTGCAAACCACCGCCGGCAACAAAAGCCGCGAGGTGATTGAACAGGCCATTCAGTCCGACTGGAAAAAATCCGGCATCACGACGGAGATTGACAACCAGCCCGCCCGCGTGCTGTTTGGCGACACAATGCGCAAGCGCAGCTTCAAGGGCGGCGTCATGTATGCGTGGGTTGCATCGCCCCGCAGCATTCCCAAAACAACGCTGTATGGCGACATGATTCCCCGGCAGGCCAATAACTATGGCGGCCAGAACTATACCGGCTACAAAGACGCGAAGATGGATAAAATCATCGACGATCTCGACGTTGTCTGCGCACCGGATGCGAACATGAAACTATGGGTCGATATGCAGAAAATGTATGCCGACCAGCTGCCCGCGCTGCCGCTGTATTACCGCGCCGACAGCTTCTTCATTCCGTCATGGCTGCACGGCGTTGAGCCGACCGGCAACCTGAACCCCACGACCCTCTGGATCGAAAACTGGAGCGTAACGCCATGAGCCGAAAAAGACCGCCGAAGCTCCCCGACCTGCAGCCCGCGCCGCAGCCGGAACCTGTGAACGACGGTCCGGCCGTGCCCGCTACCTTCCGTGATTCCTGGGCCTACCGTTCCGCCCGCTGGTGTGTCCGCGCCTTTGCCGTCATGCTTTTCTTGAGCTACCTCAGCGTTACCGCCTCCAGCGGGTCGCGCTGGCTAGAAATGCAATGGGTACGCAGCCATAGCTTGTCAGAGCTGCCCGCCATTGCGGACAATTACCTCAACCATAAATACAGCAACCAGAAACTTTATAACTGGGTATCACTGCGCCCCGAATCCGAAACGCCGGAGATTATAAAAATCCTCGAGCCCTATACGGCGAAGCTATCGACGCTGAACTTTCTCATGTATTCTTACCGCCTCAACCGCTTGCACCATACAGATGAAGCGCTGTTCTGGTGGCAGTTTACGCGGTTCCGCGGACGGTTCGATGCGCTGCGCTGCGGCTCTGTTAAGTCGGTCGAAAACCTGAGCGCGGTGATTGATTATTTCCCGCACCCCATTTTTCCGCAAAGCAAGCTCGCAGATTCAGCCGAAGTGGTGAAAAGCCTGCACGCCGTATTGGATTATGATGCGCAATACCCCGCGCACAACAACCCTGACGATGTATGCGATTCCCTGCGCGCGCTTGAACCTGGCAACTTCGCCACCGTGCGGCCGGAAAAATGGCAGGACATTCGCCATTCGCTGCGCTACATCAGCGAATATCGCCTCGGCATCATGGAAGACGAGCTAAAGGGCATCAAGCATCCGAAAATCAAGGGCCTGATGGATAGCTACCAGCAGCAGATGGACGATGCCGACCGCAACGAAAGTGAACAGTCCGCCCCGGACGTCAAAGAAAGCCCCCGGAAATAATGCACGCGACCGCCGTCTTCAGCCGCCTTCTACAGGCTGCAGCGACGCTGCTGCTTGTATCGTTCCTCGTCTATGTGCTGATCGGGCTGATGCCGGGCGACCCGGTTGATTTAATGGCCGCCGGCAACCCGCATATCACGCCGGATGATATTGCGCGGCTGCGCGCCTTGTACGGCCTTGACCAACCCCTGCCCCTGCGCTACTGGCATTGGCTGTCATCCGCGCTGCAGGGCGACCTTGGCTTTAGCAGGCTTTATAACCTGCCTGTATTAGGCGTCGTCTGGCCGCGGTTTTTAAATACGGGCATTCTGCTGGGCATATCGCTGACACTGACGCTTATTATTGCGCTGCCGCTGGGCGTGCTGGCGGCGCGGCGCGCGGGCGGCATTGTTGACCGCGCCATCAACCTGTTCTGCCTTGCAGGCATTTCGCTGCCGCATTTCTGGCTGGGCCTTCTGCTGATCTGCCTTTTCTCCGTCTCGCTCGGCTGGCTGCCGGCGGCGGCAAGCCTGTCGGGCGGCTTTGGCGATAACATGAAATCGCTCGTGCTGCCGGTGGCAACGCTTACCCTGTCGGGCCTTGCCGTATACATACGCCACCTGCGCAGCGCGATGATGGACAGCCTGCGGGCCGACCATATCCGCACCGCCCGCGCCAAAGGCTGTTCGGAACGGCAGGTGATTTGGCGTCATGCCTTTCGCAGTGCGCTGGCACCAGTTGTGACGCTATTCATGCTCGACCTTGGCACGCTGTTCGGCGGCGCGCTGACCATTGAAACCATTTTCGCCTTCCCCGGCATGGGCAAGCTGATGTTTGATGCCATCATGGGCAATGATTATAACCTGGCCCTTACCGGTTTTTTGATTTTGACGTCATTCGTGCTGGTGGCCAACTTTGTTGCGGATGCTGCCTACGGCTGGCTGGACCCGCGCGTGAATGCGGGGAAAAAATAACCATGCGCCGCATCACCGCCAAAAACATTCTGCTGTTTACGCCGCTGATTGCACTGCTGGTGCTGGCGGCTTTGTGCTTTTCCGCCGGCTTCATTGAAAGCGCGCTGCATATTGCAAGTAACGAGGCAGATTTATCATCCCGCTTCCTGCCACCATCCACCGCGCATATTATGGGGACGGACGAGCTGGGGCGGGATGTTTTTATTCGCCTGCTTTATGGCGGGCAGGTATCGCTGCTGGTGGCGCTTGCCGCCGGGCTGGCTTCCGCCTTTATCGGCACAGCCGTCGGCATGACCGCCGGTTATGCGGGCGGGCGGTGGGATGCGCTGCTGATGCGCATGACCGACCTGTTGATTGCGCTGCCATCACTGCCGCTGCTGATTATTCTGTCGGCGATCGACCTTGAAAAGCTTGGCATCTCCCCTGCCCTTGCCGGCAGCCCGCGTATGAGCCTTTATAAAATTATCATTATCATTTCACTGCTCGGCTGGACGACGGTGGCGCGGCTTGCGCGTGCCCGCACGCTGACGCTGAAGGAAATGGATTTTGTACGCGCTGCCCGCGCACTGGGCCTTGGCCACCTGCGCATTGTGCTGCGGCATATTCTACCCAACCTTTTGAATACGATTGTGGTGGCAACGGCGCTGGCGGTTGGCGGCATTATTCTGACTGAATCGGTTTTAAGCTTTCTTGGCCTTGGCATTCAACCGCCGCTGCCCAGCTGGGGCAACATGCTGACCAATGCGGAAGACACGATATGGGAACATGCACGCCTGAGCGTTTACCCCGGGCTGATGATTTTCTTGACCGTGCTGGCGTTCAACTTTACCGGCGATGCCCTGCAGCACGCCCTGGATCCGCGCCGCAAAAAATAACCTGAAAATTTTCTAAAAACCGCGCGGCACCCTTGACGCTGCGCCGCCGCAAACTATGTGTGATGCGCGTGGAAAACTGCGCATTTATTTTTTTCTGAAAAAAAGGATTCCGCCATGTCAAAAGCTTCCGGCTATGCCGCTAAAGATGCGACCTCGCCCCTTGCGCCCTTCTCTTTCGACCGCCGCGAGCCGGGGCCGGATGATGTGCAGATTGAAATTGCCTATTGCGGCGTCTGCCATTCGGACCTGCATCAGGCCCGCAACGACTGGAAAAATTCCCTCTACCCCATGGTGCCGGGCCACGAAATTGTCGGCAAGGTCACCAAGGTCGGCAGCAATGTCAAAAAATTCAAGGTCGGCGATGTTGCCGCCGTCGGCTGCATGGTCGATTCCTGCGGCGGCTGCCCCAACTGTAAAGACGATCTCGAGCAGTTCTGCGCCGAAGGCATGACCCCCACCTACAACAGCCACGAGCGCGACGGCAAAACACTGGCACAGGGCGGCTATTCCGACCAGATCGTGGTGAAGGAAAGCTTCGTGCTGAAAGTGCCGGGCAAGCTTGACCTTGCGGCAGCTGCCCCGCTGCTCTGCGCCGGCATCACCACCTATTCGCCGCTGCGCCACTGGAAAGTCGGCAAAGGCTCGAAGGTCGGCATCGTCGGCCTTGGCGGCCTTGGCCACATGGGCGTGAAGTTTGCCGTGGCCTTCGGCGCGGAAGTGACCGTGTTCACGACGTCACCCAACAAAAAAGACGACGCGCTGCGTCTGGGCGCGCACCATGTTGTTGTGTCAAAAAACGCCGCCGAAATGGAAGCGGTGCAAGGCCAGTTCGACTTTATCCTCGATACCGTTTCAGCCCCGCACGACCTTAACGCCTTCCTGACACTGCTGAAGCGCGACGGCACCCTGACGCTGGTTGGCGTGCCCGACAAGGACCACCCGTCGCCTGCCGCTTTCAACCTCATTTTCGGCCGCAAGTCGCTGGCAGGCTCCCTCATCGGCGGCATTGCCGAAACGCAGGAGATGCTGGATTTCTGCGGCAAGCACAACATCACCTCGGACATCGAGATGATCAAAATCCAGGACATCGAGACCGCCTTCACCCGCATGGGCAAAAGCGACGTGAAATACCGCTTCGTGATTGATATGAAGTCACTGCCGAAGGCAGCATAAATAAGCCGAAGGCCGCATAACCGTTACCACCCTCACTACACACACAAAACAAAACCCGCGGCCTTCAACAGCCGCGGGTTTTTAATTGCTATTAGAAACGAAGCTTAGCTCCGGCAACCGCAGCCGCCGCAGCCGCCACCGGTGCCGCAGCCGCCCTCTTCGGACTCTTCCTCTTCGTCATCATCCGCGTAGGCGTTGACGACGAGGACGTCGCGGTCTTTTTCAGCGCCCTGTACGGCGTAGAGGGCTTTTTCCTCCGGTGATTTTTCGCCGTTCAGGAAGTTCTTCAGAAATCCGATCATGCTGCCAGTTGCTCCTCTGCTTTGGAATAGGCCAGCTTGAGGTCGCGGGCGACTTCAGGCTGGGTGATTTTGCCGTTGCAAACGGTGAGGCCGTTGCGCAGGTGTTTATTGTCCTGCAGCGCCTTGACCCAGCCTTTGCCGGCGATTTCGAGGCCATAGGGCAGCACGGCATTGTTGAGCGCCTGCGCCGAGGTGCGCGGCACGGCGCCCGGCATGTTGGCAACGCAATAATGCACAATGCCTTCGACTTCATACGTCGGGTTGTCGTGCGTCGTGGCCTTGGAAGTCTCGGCGCAACCGCCCTGGTCGATGGCGATGTCGACGATGACAGATTTCGGGCGCATTTTTTTCAGCAAATCGCGCGTGATCAGCTTCGGCGCGAGTGCGCCGGGAATAAGCACGGCGCCAATCACCATGTCGGCGCGCATCACGTAACGCTCCACGGCGTCCTGCGTTGAATAGACGATGTTGGCGCGGTTGCCGAACATGTCATCCAGCTGGCGGATACGGTCGAGAGATTTTTCGAGGATGGTGACGCGCGCTTCCATGCCGATTGCCATTTTCGCGGCATTGGTGCCGGCAACGCCACCGCCAAGGATGGTGACTTGCGCCGCTGAAACGCCGGGCACGCCGCCAATCAAAATGCCCGAACCGCCGATGGGCGCATGCAGGTGGTACGCGCCGATGTGAACGCCCATGCGGCCCGCAACTTCTGACATGGGGGCGAGCAGCGGCAGGCCGCCGCGCTCCGACGTCACGGTTTCATAGGCAATGGCGATAGCGCCGGAATCAATCAGGCCTTGCGCCTGCACGGGGTCTGCGGCGAGGTGCAGGTAGGTGAAAAGGATCTGCCCCTTGCGCAGCATTTTGGTTTCGGACGGCTGCGGTTCCTTGACCTTCACGATCATGTCGGCCTTGTCGAAAACTTCTTTCGCGGTACCGACGATTTTCGCGCCCGCGTTAATGTATTCTTCGTCCGACGCCTGAATGCCCGCGCCGGCATTGGTTTCAACAATCACCTGATGGCCGAGGCGCACATATTCGCGCACCGAAGTCGGCGTCAGGCCGACGCGGAATTCCTTGGTCTTGATTTCCTTGGGGCAGCCGATGAGCATTGCTTTTTCTCCTTGGGAGTTTGATACTTAAGGGCCTTGGGCTTCATTGCCGGACTCCTTTAAGTGGGTTCGCTGCCCGCATAGTATTCCCGCCGCATGGGCAAATCAAGAGAGACGTTATGTTAAAGAAATTCCTGCAGAAGTTTACGAAATCCTCCACCCAGAAGCTGATCGAGCATGAATCGAAGTTTGTGGCGCATAACTACAGCCCGCTGCCGGTGGTTTTGAACCGTGGTGAAGGCGTTTACCTGTGGGACCACGAAGGCAAAAAATACCTCGACATGATGAGCGCGTATTCCGCGGTATCGCTGGGCCATTCGCACCCGCGCGTGGTGAAGGCGCTGACCGAACAGGCGAAGACGCTGGCGATGTGTTCGCGCGCGTATCATACGGATACGCTGGGCCCCTTCCTTGAAAAGCTGGTGGATGTTGCGGGCCTTGATATGGCACTGCCCATGAATACGGGCGCGGAAGCGGTGGAAACCGCGGTGAAGGCTGCGCGCCAGTGGGGCTATGAAGTCAAAAAAATTCCCGAAGACATGGCGGAAATTATTGTGGCGGAAGGCAACTTCCATGGCCGCACCACCACCATCATCAGCTTTTCGACCGAGCCGGATTACCGCAAAAACTTCGGCCCCTTCACGCCGGGCTTCCGCCCCGTGCCGTTTGACGACATTAAAGCGGTTGAAGCCGCTATTACGCCCAACACCGCCGCCGTGCTGTTCGAGCCCATTCAGGGCGAAGCCGGCATTAAAGTGCCGCGCGAAGGCTTTTTGAAAGAGCTGCGCGACCTGTGCGACCGTAAAAACGTGCTGCTCATTCTGGATGAAGTGCAGTCCGGCCTTGGCCGTACGGGGCGCATGTTCTGCTACCAGCATGAAAACGTGCTGCCGGACGCGGTTATTCTGGGCAAGGCGCTGGGCGGCGGTTTGCTGCCTGTTTCTGCCGTTGTCGGCAAAAAAGCGGTGATGGGTCTGTTCAAGCCCGGCAGCCATGGTTCCACCTTCGGCGGCAACCCGCTGGCGGCGGCCGTTGGCCTTGAAGCGCTGAAGGTGCTGGAAGAAGAAGGCATGGTGCAGAACAGCGCCATTCTGGGTGCGTATATGCTGGAGCAGCTGCGCGGCATTAATTCCACACTGGTGACAGGCGTGCGCGGCAAGGGCCTCTGGATCGGGATGGACTTTGACCCGAAGCATGTCACTGCCCGCGTCGTGTGCGAAAAATTGATGGAGCGCGGCATTTTGTCGAAAGACACGCACCATACTGTCGTGCGTTTTGCCCCGCCGCTTACCATCACGCGGGAACAGATTGACTGGTGCCTTGAACAGGTGCGCAGCGTCATCCGCGAACTTGAATTAAAAAACTGATGCTGCTGCGGGCGGCGACAACGGATGATATTGCCGCGATTGCGGATATTTACGCGCATCACGTGACGCACGGCACCGGTTCGTTTGAACTTGAACCGCCGACAACCGCCGAGATGACAGCCCGCCAGCGGGATATTCTGGCGTTAAAGCTGCCATATTTGGTGGCGGAAGATAACGGCGATATTCTGGGCTATGCTTATGCCGGCCCGTACCGCCCGCGACTTGCCTATCGCTTCACCGTGGAAGATTCCGTTTACATTCACCCCGTGGCAACCAGCCGCGGCATTGGCAAGCTGCTGCTGAACCGGTTGATAGATGACTGCACGGCACTGGGATTGCGGCAGATGGTGGCCGTGATTGGGGATGCGGAGAATAAAAGCTCCATCAACCTGCACAAATCCTTGGGTTTCACCCATACCGGTACGCTGAAAGACGTCGGCTTTAAATTTGGCCGCTGGCTGGACGTGGTGTTAATGCAGCGGCAACTGGGCGCGGGCGCGCATGCCCTGCCCGCATAAAAAAACGGCCCTGCAGCATGTCACCGCCGGGCCGTTCCTTTAAATCAGCCGTTATTATTTCTTCAGCTTCGCTGCCAGCTCGGCCACGCGCTTGCCGAGCAGCTTGGCGGTTTCAAGATCGCCCTTGCGCGGCGCTTCTTCCGGCGATGCGTCAGACGGGGAAACGGACAATGCGCCCGCAAAACCGGCCGTCCAGTTAATGTCATCCGGCCCGTGTTCTTTTTTGTTGGACGGCATAAGGCCGGTCCCAACCCAGATTTGGCCGTGCTGCTGCGACAGGGTAAAGAAATATTCGATGGTCGAGAATTTATCGCCGTTGATGGAGGCGGAGTTGGTGAAGCCTGCAGCAACCTTGTCTTTCCACGCTTGCGTAAACCACGGCTTGGACGATGCATCCGCGAACTTTTTGAACTGCCATGCGGGGCCGCCCATATAGGTGGGGCTGCCGTAAATCACCGCATCGGCGGTTGCCAGTTTTTCAAACGTGCCGTCAGGCAGGTTGCCGTCTTTGTCGATCTGGTACAGCGTGGCGGTCGCGCCCGCTGCGCTGGCGGCGCCTTCGCGCACGGCTTCCGCCTGTTTTGCCGTGTGGCCGTAGCCGCTGTAAAAGACGATGGCGATGGATGTCATTAAAAATTCTCCTCCGGACAATTGTTAAAACCAGCGCCACTATAAACCGCAGCGGTAAATAAAACATTGCCGAAATTGAGAATAAGGCGCCGCAATCGTGTCTTTTTAACGCTGGAGCCGGTTACACCGGGGTAACTGTTGGCGCTGCGGGCTGTGACAGCGCGCGCTTCAGGCAGAAAGCCGCCGTGTGCCCGTATTTGTTTTTCTTGTCGGGGTCTGCGCCTGCCTTCAGCAACAGTTCGTAAACCGCTTTCTGGCCGGCATTGCCCGCGGCAATAAGCGCGGTTACGCCGTTGGGGTTGTGGTAATGCACATCGGCATTGCGGTGCAGCAGGTATTCAACCATGTCGACATTGCCGTTCACGGCGGCGGTCATCAGCGCGCTGTCGCGGTTTTTTCCGATTTTGTTGATGATGCCCTGGCCGTATTTGCCAATCATTCTGTCCACGGCTTTGCGGTCGTTGGCGGCAGCGGCATTGGCGAACAGGGTGGGCGCGTCATCGAGATAATAGGAAATAAGGTTCGCAAGCTGCGTAAATGCCGACATCGTACCGCCCTTCACTATGAACTAACACTATCATAGCATGATATAGGCCGCGAAGGCTTCATTAACAGCGCCCGCATTGCTTGCTTTGCACACGCGCCCTTGTTTACAACGGCGCAGCAATACCAGGGTCGCGGTGGATGACGTGCTGAAAGCCCGTTTGAAACGAAAACAGTTTTTCCTTCAGGAAATCAGGCTTCAGGCTGGTGTTTCGCAATTCATTTTCAGTGAACCAGCCTGTTTGAAACGGCTTGCCGTGAATATCGGTTTTCGGCACCTGCAACGCCGCGGTGTAATTGGCGCGATATAACACCATCACTTCATGAAACGGCTTGCCCTTGATGACGAAAAAATTTTCAACGAGGCCCGCAAGTTCGGTGCTGTCCGCCGTGGTTTGCAGTTCTTCGGCAATTTCGCGGGTCACGGTTTCGGCGGTTGATTCGCCGAAAGCGACGCGGCCACCAGTGACAAACCAGTAACCCGCACCCGCGTCCTGCAGCAGCACGCGGCCCTGCTGGAACACCAGAAAGCCCACGCGGTGGTTGAAAATGCCGTGCGGGGTTGTCAGCGTCAGGTCTTTGTCTTGCGATGTCAGTGTCATAGCAGGTCCTTGTTTTTACGGGAAATGCGGTCAAGCTTTTGTCAATCAATTTACCCTATTTTGGGAAGCAGGAAGAATAAAGGAATCGGCCATGATGTACGCCTTGAATGACCTGCTGCAAAAAATGGGCGCCCCGGAAGTGCGGGAGCGCGGGCATATTGAATGGCATTACTTCGACAAAACCAAGAACGCGCTTGAAGGCTTTGCCGAAATCCGGCTGGAAGCTGGCGGGGAGCGGCTGGTGGCGGAAATGAAAAGCATCCGCGAAAATTACATTGATGACCTTGGCGAAACCCACCCCGTTTACACCGAAAGCTTTTATTTGTATGCGGAGCGCACGGCCCGCGCAGGTTATTACCGCATCAACAAACTGTCGCTGGACGGGGATGATTACAACAGCCCGCAAAAAGGCGTGGTGGAGCTTGGCCTTTCCGTCTTCCATGCACGCGCGCTGGATATTTCTATCCGCATGGTGGAGCAGGTATTTAACAAGCAGGATATTCTGGAGCCGATCATCGACCCGACGCCGAAATTCCGCGCGATGTTTTCGCAGCAAAAAGAAATTCGCCGCGAAAGTTTCGGCGTGGTTATTCCGTTCCGTCCGCGCGGCGAAGTCCGGGTACGGGCTTAATTGGCATCTTCGCGGTAAATTTTTTAGCCGCGCACCTGTATTGGCGGCAGCGCTCGCTACTGCGGCAGGTCAAGCCGCACAAGCTTTTTCCCGATGTAATCCGCGCGCACCATGACCCCTTCGGAGAGGCTGTCGATGGAGCCTTCATAACCGACGCAGATATCATTAACGCAAAAACCGTTTGCCGTGACCTGCTGCGCCTTGCCTGCCACGGTTTGCACCGTGCCTGCCTGTTCCGCCTGCCGTACCATCAGGTAATCGCCAAGATTGGCAGCGGCATAGGGGAAGGTGACCGCGGCAAGCGCCAGCGCAAAACCGCCAAAGACCACGCGGTGCATGAGCCGCGCCGACGCAGAATTCAGCATAAACATCTGCCCGACGGTTGAATTTTTGCTGAAGGCCTGCTTGACGCAATAAAGGCCGAATAGCGGCGCCGCTAGCAGTGCAATGTTCAATTGCCCCGTTTCATAAACCTGGTGAAAAACCGGCGCATCCGCCATTCGGCGTCACGCGCCCGCGACAGTCATGCGGGCAAGGCGGATGGTCGGCGCATCCACGCCGGTCTTGAAAATAATATCATTCGCCGCCTCCATGTCTTTCCACATGTCGGAAATATTTCCGGCAATCGTCATTTCGCTGACCGCATAGGTGATCTGGCCCTTTTCGATCCAGAAGCCGCGCGCGCCGCGGCTGTAGTCACCGGTAATCATATTCGCGCCGCTGCCCATCATCTGCGTCACGTAAAAGCCTTCTTCAATATCTTTCAAAAGGTCGGCGACGGAAAGGGTGCCACCTTCAACGTAGAAGTTTGCGGCGCGCGGGCTGGGCGGCGCAGAAGCCCCGCGCCCGGCGTTGCCCGTGCTTTTAAGACCCAGCTGGCGGGCGGATGACAGGTCAAGCAGCCAGCCGGTCAGAACGCCGTTGTCGATAATTTTGCGGCGCTGGGGCGCAAGGCCCTCGCCATCAAACGGGTGGGACCGCGCGCCTTTTTTAAGGAACGGGTCGTCGATAACGCTCAAATGCTTCGGGAAGATCTGCTGGCCCATTTTATCTTTCAGCAGCGTGGTGCCGCGGGCAACCGCACTGCCGGAAATGCCGCCCGCAAGGCTGCCAATCAACCCGCCCGCAATGCGGCGGTCAAACACCACCGGCATTTGTTTAGTGGGGCCCTTGCGGGGGCCGAGCGCCTTTACGGCGCGCTCGCCTGCGTTGCGGCCAATCTCCTCGGGCGCGGCGAGGTCTTTGAAAAAGGTTGCGGAATCATAATCGTAATCCGTCTCCATGCCATCCCCTTCACCCGCAATGACGGAAACGGAAATGCTGAAGCCCGATGATGAATAACCGCCGACGAAGCCGTTGGACGCGACGTAATACGACGTATCCTTGCCGGATGACATTTCAGCGCCGTCTGAATTGGTGATGCCCTTAATGCTGCGGGCAGCGTCTTCGGCGGCATCCGCCAGCTCAGTCAGTCTTTCGACCGGCACTTCGGTATCATCATACAAATCAAGGTCCGGCCACTGCTTGCAAATATCCGCAGCATCGGCGATGCCTGCATAGGGGTCTTCCGGCACAATTTTCGCCATGGCAACGGCACGCTCGGCCATTTGCTCCAGCGCTTCCGGCGAACGGTCGGACGATGACACGATGGCCTGGCGGTTGCCGACAAAAACGCGCAAGCCAATTTCCGCTTCTTCTGACCGCTGCAACGCTTCCGGTGCGCCGTTGCGGCGCGTGACGGAAACAGAGGTACTGTCGGACAGCACAATATCCGCCGCCGTCGCGCCTTGCGCTTTCGCCTTTTTCAGCAGGTCCTGCAGCAGTTGCAGTGTTTGCGTTTCTTTTGCGTCGGCCATGGTGGTTGTCCTTTTTAGGTCTGGTGGTTAAATCGCCGTATTAAACTCTGCGCCGCGGGCGCGTTAAATCTCTGCGTCGGTGGCGCCCCAAGTCTCTGCGCCGGTGGCGCGTTATATTTCCGCGCCATTCGCGGCGTCTGCATGCGCGCTTTCGGTTTGCGGCACATGCCGTTCGGTATGCAGCGCGCCTTGCGGCAGTTCGATCAGGCGCAGGTGTAATTTAGGTGCGGCGGCGCGGTTTTCAAACCCGGCCTGGAATTTGTCCAGCACCTCGGTAAAGCGGTTGATCGCGTCGATGGGTTCGGATTCATACTGCGGCCGTTGCAGCAGAATGGCGAAATCCTTGAAGCCCAGGCGGCCGATAACGTCGGACTGGCGGCGCATGAAGGTCATTTTCTCGGTCAGTCGGCTGACGGTATCGTTCACGGTGTCCTGCCCCATGGCGGCGTTCATGTCATCGACGTTGGTAATGGTGACAAAAACGATCAGGCTGCGCTCGCCATACCTAAAGGCCCGGTCGATGGCGGACAGGAACAGCTGGTTAAAGGCCGCCTTGCCAATAAGGCCGCCGACGGAATGCACGTTGTCTTCGCGCGCCAGCTTGCGGGTAATATCCTGCAACCGTTCGGCATTGCCGATCTTGGTTTCAATATCGGCGGTGCTGAAGGGTTTGTTCAAAACATCGTTGGTGCCGGCGGCAATCGCGTCTTCAGGCGTGCCTGTTTTGCCGAGCAGCAGAATATACGGCTTTACGGGGCTACGCAGGTTCTTCCAGATGCCGATGATGACGGGGCGCGCCTCCGGCAGCGGGGCGGGGTCCACCATGATGCAATCGAAGCTGCCGGCCTTGATCATGTCAAAGGCGGCGTTCTTGTTCGGCTCCGTCACGACTTTGTGGCCTTTGGCCCCCAGTTTCGTGCCAATCAGCTGATTGGTGAGAGATTCGCGGTCGATAACCAGAATTTCCATGGCAAAACACCCCCTTTTTGCGCCTTAATCTTAGGAAAAAGCCCCCCTAAAGACCACTGTTAATGCGTGCTAATGCTCCGTTTGAGCAGGCTTTTACCGATAAATCGACAAAGCTTTTCCCTATACGGCCAATTGTGTTTGACAAGGGGGGGAGTTTTGCCTTATTACTTCCCTACTTCCCTACTTCCGTGCCCAAATGGCGGAATTGGTAGACGCGCAGGTTTCAGGTACCTGTGGGGCAACCCGTGTAAGTTCGAGTCTTATTTTGGGCACCATCTCTACTCTCGGCATCATTTTACCTGTTGATGCAAATCACCATACTCTTGAATGAGAGCGGCGCGCGGGGCATCCCCCGCGCCGCTGGTGGTGCTAAAAGCGGCCTGCAGCGCCGCATGGCCTTTTTCCCCGCGCAGTTTCAAAACTTCCGCCGCCGTCATAGCCTGAATGCGGTCACCTGTTTGCAGCAAGGTGGCCAGGGCTTCAACATCGCCGTCCTTGTTTGCTTCCGCATCCAGCGCCTCGATCGTCCAGCGGTTCATCCCGCGCGTGACATGGGCAAAGCCCGCATGGTGGTTCACCGTGCAGCCAAGCCGCGACGGCCTGTCAAACTTCAAACAATCAAGCCCGCCCACGGCCAGATACGGGCCAAGGGCGCACAGTAACAGCAATGCGAAGATCACCATGACTTTACGACGGCGCTTCGCTGTGCGCGGCGTTGGACGCGTTTCAATAGTGGCGGGCATATATAATATTCCTCAATCGTTACGGCGCGCTGACGGTCTTGCGCTGGTAAGCTTCCTGCATTTTTTTATAATAGAGCTGCGATTTCTTGGTATCGCCCTGTTTTTTGTAAAGCGCGCTGAGGAGACCGTAGGAAAAATATTCATCCGGGTCGAGGGCGACAGCTTTTTGTAGCTGTTCTATTGCTTGCGGCACGTTCTGCACGTTCGGCATTGCCGCGTTAATGTCGTCTGATGTCACCGTGTAATTTGCGTTAAGGCCGACATGCAGGTAAGCAAGCGCAAGGGCGCGGTGCAACGCCGGTTCCGGCACAGCGTTAGGGTCAAAATCTTTCAAGGCCGCTTCGTAAGACTGTGCGGCATCATCAAACGCGTGTTTGCGCAGGTAATAATACCCAAGATCGGCAAGGCCGCGGCGGTAGCCGCCGTGTGCAAAAACGTTGGCATAAAAGCTGGGCGGGTTCAGCCATATCTGGTTCTGGCTGTACGTTTTGAAGCCAAGCAATGCAGCGGCCACCAGCGCAAGCAGTGCCGCGCCTTCCGTTTTCATCTTGTCCGGCAGGCTGTTCAGCCGCGCCAACCCGTTTGCCGCCGCCTGGCTTAAGCCGAAGAACAGGCCGACCGTCGGCATATACATCCAGTGCTCCAGAATCAGCTGGTCGGCCGGCACAAGCACGCCCGTTGCCGGTGACAGAGCGATGACAAACCACGTCAGCCCAAAACCCAGCGGCAACCAGCGCCGTCCGCGCCCAAGCAGAACGACAAGCGCCGCACCCGCCGCCAGCGCCGCGCCAGCCAGCACCAACGGCGACAAAGCATCCGTCTGGAAGGGGAACACACGCTCCATGTGCAGGCCAGTGGGATAAAAAATCAGCCCCGCATAAACGGGCAGCGTTGCAAGGCTTGTTAAAATCCGCACAAAAATATGGCCGCAGTAATGCAGGTATTCGGCGGAAAGATTACCTTCGCACTGCTTGAAGGGGTTCAGCGCCGTATAGATGCAGATATATGCAACAGTCATGAGCCAGAACGGCAGCGTGCGGATATAGGTTGAAAGCCTGAACCTGTCTTGCGAGGTCATGAACATGCACAGCACCGCAAGGGCGGAGAACACAACACTCGCTTCCTTACAGCCCAGCGCCAGCAAAAAGCAGGCAGCGGCTTTTGCCGCATTCCACCATGAACACTCCGGCACCAGCGCCAGCAGCCCCAGCAAGGTAAAAGTGACCCAGAGCAATTCCGGTGTAGAGTTCATATAGCTGACGGCTTCGGTATGCAGCGGATGCAGGCACCACAGCAATGCAGCCACAAACGTAGCGCCTTCGGCAAAGCCCAACTTGCGCCCCAATCTGTAGACAAGGCCGGCATTGATGGCGTGGCAAATGATATTCAGCGTATGGAAGGCAACGGTTGAGGCGCCAAACAGCTGATAAACGATAAGATGCAGTACACCCGGAACCGGCCGGTAATACCCTTCATTGCCGCGCGAACCCGCATAGTTCAAATGTGTAACAAGGTCCGGCAAATAAGACCAGCTGGTTAAAAACCGGTTGCGGACGATAAGTCCGATATCATCCATGATAAAGGTATTCGGATAAATATCGATATACGCCAGCAATATTGCCAGCGCCAGCAGCAGGTAAGGCCGCGATGGCATTGCAAAAGGCACAGCGGAAAGCGGGCTTTGCCGGGATGCCGGTTTGCCCTGCACTTTCCGTGACTTGTTTTTTGTGCCGGCCATTCCTGAAACACCCGTGTTTAATCTGCCCCTAGTATCGGTCTAGCGGCATTTTATTGCTGCGGCAACCGGTAATGCGGCAGGGCTGGACATGTCCTGCCTCCTTACGTTAAGTTGCGGGTGCAACCATAACATATAAAAACCACTTGAGAACAACGGGGCTATGACCATGGCGATGAACGTGAAGCTGCATGAAGGCGACCTGCCGGACGGTCTGGACCTTGGCCCCGTGGTTGCGATTGATACCGAAACGCTGGGCCTGCGCCCCGTGCGCGACCGGTTGTGCCTTGTGCAGCTGTCGGCAGGTGACGGTAGCGTGCATCTCGTGAAATTCAGCACCGCCACGTATAACGCGCCGAACCTGAAGAAACTGCTGGCCGACCCCAAGGTGCTTAAACTGTTCCATTTCGCGCGTTTTGATGTGGGCGTGATGAAAAGCTACCTTGGCGTTGTGACCGCGCCGATTTACTGCACCAAAATTGCCAGCCGCATTGCCCGCACCTATACCAACCACCACAGCCTGAAAAGCCTGTGCAAGGACCTGCTGGGCATTGATATTGATAAACAGCAGCAAACGACCGACTGGGGCGCCGCTGTTTTAAGCCCTGAACAGGTTGAATATGCCGCAACCGATGTGCTGTACCTGCACCGGATGAAGGCCATTCTGGACGAATCACTGCAGCGGGAAGGCCGCGCCAAGCTGGCCGCCGCCTGTTTCGAGTTTTTGCCCCACCGCGCCTTGCTGGATATGGCAGGCTGGCAGGATGAGGATATTTTCTCCCACTAATTCCACCATTTAAGGGCTTTCTATTGCGCCCTGCTGCCATATATTATGGTAATCGCATCTTTTTATGCCATTAATTGACATAACAACATTAATTTGATAGATATTTCACACCGCAAACCGCATGATATTGCGGAATAAAAGCGTATATTAGCGCCGATAAAGCCCATCCTTGCCGGATGCCTCAAGACCGCCGCTTAAAAACCGCCCATAGGGAAAGACCAGCATGGCCATCATCAAGCTTCAGGAAAATGTCGTCAGCGAAACGGCGGAAATGAACCTTGCAACCGCGCGCCGTGTGCTGAATACCGAAGCCGGCGCCCTTGTTGAACTTGCAAACTTCCTGAACGGCAGCTTTGACCAGGCCATCGAAATGATCACCGCCGCCGAAGGCCGCGTCATCATCACCGGCATGGGCAAAAGCGGCCACGTAGGCAAAAAAATCGCGTCCACCCTTGCATCCACCGGCACGCCCGCCTTCTTCGTCCACCCGGCGGAAAGCAGCCATGGCGACATGGGCATGATTGTGCGCGGCGACGTTGTCATTGCCCTGTCGAATTCCGGCGAGTCGAAAGAACTGCTCGACCTTATCGAATACACGCGCCGCTTTGCCATTCCGCTGATTGGCATTACGGGCCGCCCTGAATCAACACTCGGCACGCGGTCCGACGTTGTGCTGCTGCTGCCGCCCTGCGCGGAGGCCTGCCCCAACGGCCTTGCGCCCACCACCTCCACCACCATGACCATGGCGCTGGGCGATGCGCTGGCAGTGACCCTGCTGGAGCGCAAGGGCTTTACCGCAAAAGACTTCAAGGTTTTTCACCCCGGCGGCAAGCTGGGCCAGCAATTGATGCGCGTCACCGAAATTATGCACACGGGCGCGGCCGTGCCGATGGCACCGGATACGATTGCCGTATCGGACGCCGTTAAAATCATCAGCGAGAAGGGTTTTGGCTGTATTGCCCTGACCGCCGCCGACGGCACGCTTGCCGGCATCATCACGGACGGTGACATTCGCCGCCACCTGCAGGATGGCCTGCTGCAAAAGCCCGCCCGCGACATCATGACCCGCGCGCCCAAAATTGCCAGCGACACCATGCTGGTGGCCGAAGCGATGGCGATTATGAACGACCTTAAAAACGCCTTCCGCAAAATCACCACCCTGGTGGTGGTTGACCAGACCAACAAGCCCGTCGGCCTGTTGCACCTGCACGACTGCCTGCGCGCCGGCTTTGCGTAAGCTAAGGATTTTATAAAGTGAACGAACCCCGCGCACGCCTGGGCAGTTTTGGCGGCGGCAACCGCAGCCGCCTGTCGGCGCTTGGCGGCGGCTATACGTGGTTTGTGCGCATCACCAAAATTGCACTGCCGCTGGCGGCTGTTGTTATCATCGGCCTTATCATTTACCACATGTCCGCACCACGGCAGGCCTTGCAGCTGGCCGACATTCCCGTGCAGGAAAAAACCACCCCCGGCCAGAGCGAGCTTATTTCCGCCCGCTACGAAGGCACGGATGACGCCGGCCGCAAATACGTCGTCACCGCCGACAAGGCCGTGCGCGACATGACCACGCTGCAGGCCGTACGCATGACCAACCCCAAAGGCGAAATTGCGCTTGATGCCAATGGTTGGTTGAAGGTTGCGGCCAAAGACGGCCTCTATGACAATGGCGCGGGCGCGCTGCAATTGACCAACGGCGTTAAAATCACCCACAGCAGCGGCTATGAAATGTCGCTGCAAAACGTGGATATTGACATGCAGAACCAGCATGCCATCAGCCGTAACCCCGTGACCGTGACCGGCCCTTCGGGAGATATTGCGGCGCAGGGATTGGAAGTGACCGATGACGGCAATCTTGTTATCTTTGCGGGACCTGCCAAAATGACCCTGCGCAACCTTAAAGCCCCCGCACCGAAGGCACCCGGCTAGAACATGAAACACAAACCCGCACATTTCCGCCGCCTGCTGGCAACAACCGTTCTTGCACTGGCCTTGAACTTTTTTACCGGCAACAGCTTGCCCGCCTCCGCCGCCGGCATGCCGGAAAGTTCGGGCGCGCCGGTTGAAATTTCCGCGCTGAAATCGCTGGAATGGAACCGCACCGCCAAAACCTATACCGCCCGCAACGATGTCATCGTCAAGCAGGGCCAGCTGCAAATCACCTGCGATACGTTAACCGCGCTGTACCGTGACGGCACGGCGGACGGTAAAAAATCCGTCTCTGAAAAGTACCTTGGCAAAAAGCCCGCCGCCAATGCCGCCAGCGAAGGCGGCACGGATATTTATAAAATGCTGGCCGTGGGCCATGTCGTCATCCAGTCGCCGCCCTATACTGCCTATGGCGATAACGCGACCTATGACGTTGAAGGCAACGCAGCGCAGTTGACGGGGGGCAACCTGCGCATTGAAACGCCGACCGATAAACTGACCGCGCAAAAAAGCATCGAATTTTTTGGCCGCGACAACCGCCTGAACGCTGTTGGTGGCGCCGTTGCCACGCGCGGCACGGATACGCTGGCGGCGGAAAACCTTTCCGCCTTCTTCGCGCAAGGGCCGGATGGTAAAACCGCCCTCAACCACATGACCGCGGATGGCAACGTTTCCATCAAGACGCAAAAAGACACCGTGTTTGGCGACCATGGCACATATGACGTTGCTGGCCAAAAGGCCGTGCTGACCGGCAAGGTAAAAATTTTTCAAGGCGAAAACTGGCTGGAAGGCACGCGCGCCGAAGTCAACCTTGTCACGGGCGTAAGCCAGCTTTTCGGCACCGGCAACGTTGCAACCGAAGGCCGCGTGAAGGGCATTTTCTACCCCAAGGGCAAGGCCGCGGCTGAAGCTGCTGCCAAGGCCGCTGCGGCCGATGCAGATGCGCCCGTGCCGCTGCCGGTTGTTCAAATCAAGAAACCTGCGGCGCCTGCGCCAGCTATGGTGGCGCCTGCCCCCGTAGCCACCGGCTCCGCCATCATTTCAGCGCCGCCCGCCATGCCGAAACCGGCATTGCCGCTACCTGCCGCTGCACCCGCATCTGCCGGGGTTGCCCCGGCGGTCTCCGCGCCTATATCAACCCCCGCGGCGGAAACGCCTGCGCCCCTGCCCGCGCCCGGCGAAGAACCCGCCGAAACGCCGCGCAAACGCCAAACGTATGAAGTAAACCAATGACAACCGTGCCCCCCGTCGTCGCATCGCAGGACAACCTTAAGATTGTCGAGCCGAAAATCGTCCAGAACGGCCTGATCGTGGAACGGCTGATGAAGCGCTACAAGCGCCGCCCCGTTCTGCGGGACGTATCGCTGCACGTAAAGCGCGGCGAGGCGGTCGGTTTGCTAGGCCCCAACGGCGCCGGTAAAACCACCTGCTTTTACATTGTCACGGGCCTGATTGATGCCGATAGCGGCAGCATTCGCCTGGATGGCAAAGACATCACCAATCTGCCCATGTACCGCCGCGCGCGCATGGGCATTGGCTACCTGCCGCAGGAAAGCTCTATCTTCCGCGGCCTTAACGTAGAAGACAACATCCGCGCGATTTTGCAGGTGGTGGAAGAAGACTTCCAGCGCCGCGAACACATGCTGGAAGAACTGCTGGCTGAATTTTCCATCACCCACCTGCGCTTTACGCCCGCCATCGCCCTGTCCGGCGGGGAACGCCGCCGCGTTGAAATTGCCCGCGCCCTTGCAACCCACCCGCAATTCATTCTGCTGGATGAGCCGCTGGCCGGCATTGACCCGATTGCCGTCGCCGAGATCCGCGACCTTGTGAAGCACCTCAAAAACCGCAACATCGGCGTCTTGATTACCGACCACAACGTGCGCGACACGCTCGACATCGTCGACCGCGCCTACATCCTGCACGGCGGGCAGGTGCTGATGGAGGGCAAACCGTCCGACATCGTCGCCCACAAAGACGTCCGCCGCGTCTACCTTGGCGAGAAATTCACGCTTTAAGCCGTTTACGCTTTAAGCCCTTGGTTGACGACAACTTGCCGGTTTGATAGCCTGAGGCGTCATGTTTAACGCATCAGCAGGTTTAGCCGTCATGACGAAACTCCGCTTTTTTCTTGATTCCGAATTCAACGAGCACGTGCAGCCCTTCACGCTTGACCCCATCAGCATTGCGCTGGTGCCGGAAGACTGCACGCGGCCCGGTTACTACGGCGTGAGCGCCGAGTTTAATACCGCCGCCATCACGCCGTGGCTTAACGAAAACGTGGTGCGGCACCTGCCGCCAGCCGAACAGCGGCGCAGCAATGCGGAAATTCGCAGTGATATAGCGGCCTACCTTAAAACCTTTGCCGGAACGGCGGCGGCACCCGTGACCACCGTTGAAATATGGGCCTATAACGGCGGCACCGACCAGGTGGTGCTGGCGAACTTCTTTGGCGGGCTTATGGGCCTGCGCGACGCCTTCAAGGACGCGGGGCTGCCCGCGCCACACTTCCGCGATGTAAAGGAACTGTCGCGGGCAGCAGGCCCCTACCACCTGCCGCTGCCAGAAAATGCCCATGACTGCCATGCCGATGCCATCTGGGCGCGCAACCTTTTCACCGAACTGAAGGCCAAATTGCCGGCGGAGCGCCGTTTTCTGATTGATTAGCGCCATCTGGTCAAGCGGCGCAGAAATGCTATACTCAGTCCGGGGAGCATTTTTAGCGTATGGCGATCAACCAAAGGCTTGATTTAAAACAGGGTCAGACCCTGACGATGACGCCGCAATTACAGCAGGCGATCAAACTGCTGCAGATGTCGAACATCGAGCTTTCCGAATTCGTTGAAGCCGAGCTTGAAAAAAACCCGCTGTTGGAGCGCGACGACAGCATGTCGTCCGAAAAACCCGAGCGGCGCGAAGAAGCGGGCGATACGCCCGCCGCCAGCAGCGGTGATGACTTTGAAACCCCCGTCGCCGAACGCGGGCAGGAAACCGAAAACCGCGAAACATCCTCCGAACGCGAGCTGGATACAGACTTCGACAACGTCTTCACCGGCGCCAGCATGGCGGAACAGGAGGGCGGCTATGACGCCTTTGCCACCAACAGTTTTTCCGCCACCGGCAAGGGCGGCAATGCGAAGTTCGAGGATTCAGACTTCTCGCTTGAAAACACCATGGCGAAGGAAGCGACCTTACGCGATTTCCTTGAAGAACAAATCGCCATTGATTTTACCGACAACCGCGACCGCGCCATTGCGATGCTGATGCTGGACTACCTTGATGAATCCGGCTACTTCCGCGCCGATACGGCGGAGCTTGCCAGCCGCCTTGGCACAGATAATTCCCGCGTGGACGGCATTTTAGAAAAGCTCCAGCGGCTTGACCCGCCCGGCCTTTTCGCCCGCAACCTCAGCGAATGCCTTGCGCTGCAACTGCGGGAGCAAAACAGGCTCGACCCCGCCATGCAGAAACTGGTGCAGAACCTTGACGTGCTGGCCAGCCACGACCTGAAAAAACTGAAAGCCCTGTGCGGCGTCGATGACAACGACCTGAAGGAAATGATCGGGGAGCTGAAAGCGCTGAACCCCAAGCCCGCGCTTGAATTTGACCATTTCGTCTCGCAAACCGTAATACCGGATGTGCTGATGCGCCCGTTGCCGAAATCAAAGGGCGGCGGCTGGGCGGTGGAGCTGAACAACGACACGCTGCCGCGCGTGCTGGTGAACAAAACCTATTACGCCGAAATCAGCAACAGCGCGAAGGCGAAGAAGGACAAGGAATATTTGTCCGAGCAAATGAACACCGCCAACTGGCTGATCAAGGCGCTTGACCAGCGGGCGGAAACGATTTTGAAAGTCGCGTCGGAAATTATTTTGCAGCAGGAAGCCTTCTTCAACTATGGCGTCGAATATTTGAAGCCGCTGGTGCTGAAGGATATTGCCGCCGTGATCGGCATGCATGAAAGCACGGTCAGCCGCGTCACGACCAACAAATACATGGGCACGCCGCGCGGCGTGTTCGAACTGAAGTATTTCTTCACCAGCGGCGTCGGCTCCACCGACGGCGGGGCGGAATATTCATCATCCGCCATTAAGGCGCGCCTGAAAACGCTGATCGACGCCGAACCGGCCAGCGCCATTTTGTCGGACGATGATCTGGTCGATATCCTGAAAAAAGATGGAATCGACATTGCACGCCGCACGGTCGCCAAATACCGCGAAGCTATGAAAATTCCATCCTCGGTGCAGCGCCGTCGCCTGAAAAATGGTTAAATAATTGATATTAAATAACAAAATAATGGTTCTTATGCGCCCGTTCTTGACAATAAGCATGAAACCTTATACTTGATTGGGGCGTTTAAATTAGATGCCGCTACGTGCAATATTAAGCAGTTCTAAGGCATCTGCCGGTTAAAATAGCCGGATAGCAACAAACTTGGGGAATAGAGACATGCAACTAACAGTCAAAGGCAAACATCTCGATGTGGGTGACTCGCTGCGCGAACATGTGCGCACCAACCTGACGCACACCGCTGGCAAATACTTCGCCGACCCGCTGGACGCCACCGTGACGTTCACCAAGGAAAAAAACCACCGCTACCGCGCCGACATCACCATCCATCTGGGCGGCGGCGTTGTGCTGGGCGCCGCGAACGAGGCGGATGACCCCTACCCGGCGTTTGACGGCGCATCGCAGCGCGTAGCAACACGCCTTTCCCGCTACAAGGACCGTCTGCGCGACCATCACCGCGATGAAGGCCTGTCGGAAACCGCGGCTGCCGCCTATACCACCCTTCAGCAGCAGCAACGAAAACGACGAAGTTGAAAACGAAGCAGGCGAAGGCGCGATTATCGCCGAAATGGAAACCCAGGTGCCGACGCTGGCCGTTGCCGACGCCGTCATGCGCCTTGAGCTGGGCGACCTGCCGGCGCTGCTGTTCCGCAACCCTGCGCGCAACAACTTCAACATGGTCTACCGCCGCAAAGACGGCAACATCGGCTGGGTCGACCCCGCCGTGATCTCTGCGCCCGCCGCTGCCGCGCCCGCTGCCAGGAAAGCGGCTGCAAAGCCCGCGAAAAAAGCTGCGAAGAAAGTTGCTAAAAAAGCTGCCGCCAAAAAACCGGCTGCGAAGAAACCTGCCGCGAAAGTTGCAAAAAAGGCAAAACCCGCAGCAAAAGCCAAGAAGACCGCCACTAAAACCAAACAGAAACCTGCCAGCAAAAAAGCGGCAAAGAAAAAACGATAAAAATAGCGTCAGGGCGGAAAAAACCGCGCCTGAAACGCTGAAAGGCCTGCCCGAACGGCACGACAAGCCGGGCAGGCCGATATGAGGGGCAACATATTTTGCATGATTACCGCTGACCTGATACTGCCGGGGCTTAAAGCCACGTCCAAAAAAGCCGCCTTCCGCGCCATTGCTGAAGCCTGCATTCCGCTGCTGGGCGGTTCGCCCGATGTGCTGTTTGATGCCCTGATGGCGCGGGAGCGCATTGGCACCACCGGCATTGGCGGGGGTGTTGCCATTCCGCACGTCAAGCTGCCGTCGGCAGAGCGCGTTTATTCCGTGCTGGTGCGCCTTGAAAACCCGATTGACTACGATGCCATCGACGGCGCGCCGGTTGACCTGATTTTCATGCTGCTCGCCCCGTCTGAAAGCAAGACCACCCAGCATTTGAAAGTGCTGGCGCAGGTTTCGCGCTTCCTGAAGGATCAAGGCACCTGCCAGCATTTGCGCGGCACGGATTGCGCCGATAAAATCGGCCTGCTGCTGGAAAACTGGCCGGGCAATACCGCCGCCGCTTAAAAGCGACAGCGTTTAACCCGACCTACCCTACATATTCGGCGTGACATATTTCAGGCCCAGAATGCCTATGGCGATAAGGCCGATAAAGCCAAGGCGCAGCGGGGTTGCAGGCTCATTGAACAGCGCAAGGCCCAGCAATGCCGTGCCAATCGCGCCAATGCCTGTCCAGACCGCATAGGCCGTGCCCAGCGGCAGCGCTTTTAACGCATACCCCAGCAGATAAAGGCTCACGCCCATGAGAACAACGACCGCCGCCGCGGGCGCGGGCTTGGTCATGCCGTTTGAATACTTCAAGGCCACGGCCCAGCCCGTTTCGAACAGCCCTGCGATGATGAGGATGAGCCAGCTTTTATCCATGGTGGAACCCCTTCTTGAAAACGGGGCCGTCCCCTTTGGTCATGCGGATGTTGCGGGCAGGGTCGTCCCTGCCGGCGTCAGGCGGGTAAGTTAGTGGACGGAAACGAGATCAAGCTCGTGATGGCCGGCGGAGGCAACGGCGGCGTCGGAATTGTTCTGGACTGCAAGCGCCGTACCGTCAGCCGCGTGCAGCACCCAGGCGGGCTTGCCGTTGACGCGGTATTTTTTAATATAGGCCACTTCTTCGATGCCAAGCTTGCGCAGGTCGGCCTCGGTCATCAAAAACGGGATGAAGTTTTCGGGAAGAATGTTGTTTTTCATTTGTGCCTCATACCCTTCGATATTAGTTTTTTTCCGCAGGTTTGTCACTTGAAACGTCAATCGTGTGCGGTTTTTTGCTGTCTTTTCCGTTGGTTATCGCGATTGTCTGCACAGTCGTTTCCGGCAGGATGCGGCGCAAATCAATGTTGAGCAGCCCGTTATCCAGCGACGCGCCGATGACTTCGATGTCATCGCTAAGGATAAACGACCGCTGGAACTGACGCGTGGCAATGCCGCGATGCAGGAACAGGCGGCTTTCATCTTCCTCCGCCTGCTTCTTGCCGCGAATGACCAGCTGGTTTTGTTCCAGCTGCACGGTAAGGTCGCTCATTTCAAAACCCGCGACGGCGATGGTGATGCGCAGCAGCGTATCGCCCACCTGTTCGATGTTATAGGGCGGATAGCCTTCGGCGGAGCCACGCTGCGCGCGATCCAGCGCACGCTCGAACTGGTCGAAGCCAAGCAGAAACGGGCTGTCAAAAAGGGAAAGGCGGCGTGTCATTCAAAAGCTCCTTGCATCTTAAGCGAGCTGGTTAAACCAAAACGGCCTGCCCCCAATCAGCGGCGAGCGGCCTATACCGTAACTATATATGACGAATTTGCGCCAAAGCAAGGAAGGTGGATTCGTATTTTATATCAATTATTTAAGACGAGCAAAACGGTGTGGAGATTCGCAAAGCCCGCAGGCTCGGCAGCCGCTGTCATTGTAGAACCGCTGTATGGCTGAAGAGATGCCCTGCTATCAAATTTGCGTACATCACCATGGGCGCCATGACCAAAAGGTAGACGGCGGTTATAAATATTTTAAAAAGTAATTTCTCCGCCCGCATCATGTAATTAAGGACGATGACGGCAGGCCCGCAGACAAACAAAATTTGCAGCAGGAAATAAACGGGCCGCGAGTTTTCCTGGATACCCTTCATAACCGGATCCCAGACACGCCAGAAGTAATTCTGGGCGATGACGTTCAGGAACGGATATAGGGGAACGAAGGCAACCGCAGCGGCCATCTCGACGGGTTTAAATTTTGTCGGCATATAACGGGTCCATTTTAACCGCGGCTCTTGAAAGCTTTTTCGACCGCTTCGAATGGCAGCAGAATGGAATTGTGGCGGGCTTTGTAGTCTTTCACGGGCTCCAGCACTTTGAGACGGTGCCAGTCGCCGGAGGGCAACACGGGTTTACCGGCCAGCATGTCTTCCATTTCCTGTCCTGCCCTTGCGACGGCGGCGCGGGATTTGCCGATGATGGCATGGCGCATAACGGCGACGACGGCTTTGGTGAGGGCGCAGGCTTCCACCTCGAACCCGAAGTCGGTGATGGTGTCGCCGTTCACCGTCAATTCCACCGTGACTTCGCTGCCGCAGATGGGGGAGACGGACTTCGCGGTCATATCGGGCTTCGGCAAGCTGCGCGGCAGCATGGCTTCGCCGGAGAGCGCGATCAGCTCCTGATTATAAAACGCGACGAGGTTATCATCGTCGAGCGACATGGTGTAATGCCTTTCGGGGCTTCGCGTTATGCCGCGCCCTTCGCGGTTTTCCACGGTTTTGCGCCCAGCTGGTTCTGCTTGGTGAACAGGCGGTCGCAATAGCCGCAGGTGACGCTGTCGGCGCCATCAAAGGTGTAATAAACCTTCGGGTGGCCGAGCGCGCCGCCGCCGTTGCACCAGACCTGGTGCGTCGATTGCGAGACGAGGAGGATTTCGGGGTGTTTGGTCGTCATGGGTTGCTTCCTTTTAAAAATCAGTCTTTGCGCCACGTCACGCCGGCGGGCGTAACGGAAACGCTGACGGCGTAATCCGCCTTCAGCGCGTCGCGAATGGCATCCGCCGTTTTGTAGTCTTTTGCGGCGCGTGCGGTCTGCAGTTCGGTAATTTTTGCTTCAATCGCGGCAACGTCGTCATTCGCCGCGCCCTTGAACCAGCTTTCGGGGTCCTGCATGAGAATGCCGAGCAGGCGGCCCGCCGCCTTCAGTTCCGCCTTCGCCTGTTCCTTGTGGTTGGAGACGGTGGAAAGGTGCTTGGCGATATGCGCGAGTTCACCCAAAGCTTTCGGCGTGTTCAAATCATCCAGCAGCGCCTCGATGAAGGCGGGCGGCGCTTCGGCCTGAATATCCGCAATATCGTGGAAGTCGCGCAGCATGCCGTAGTAGCGGTCGAGCGTTTTTTTCGCCTGCACGATGGCATCGTGCGTAAAATCAAACGGCTGGCGGTAATGCGCCGACAGCAGCACAAGGCGCAGGGCTTCGGGCGGATGTTCCTTGATGAGGTCATGCACCAAAAGGAAGTTGCCAAGCGACTTTGACATTTTATGGCCTTCGACCATTAAATGGCCGTTGTGCAGCCAGTAGTTCACATACGGCGTGCCGCCATGCGCGCAGACGGACTGCGCGATTTCATTTTCATGGTGTGGGAAAATAAGGTCTTCGCCGCCGGCGTGAATGTCGAAATGCGGACCATTGATGGTTTCATTCATGGCGGAGCATTCAAGATGCCAGCCGGGGCGCCCGCGGCCAAAGGAGCTTTCCCAGCCAGGCTGTTCATCGGTGGATGGTTTCCACAAGACGAAATCCGCCGGGTCTTTTTTGTACGGCGCAACCTCGACACGCGCGCCGGCCACAAGGTCATCACGCGAGCGGCGGGAAAGCTGGCCGTAGTCGGGCCATGACGGCACGTTGAACAGCACATGCCCTTCCGCTTCATAGGCGTGGCCGCTGGCGATGAGCTTTTCAATCATCGCGATCATCTGCGGAATAAAATCTGTCGCCTTCGGCTGGTGGTCGGGCAGGGCAATGCCGAGGGCCGACATGTCTTCGTTATAAATACGGGCGTATTTTTCCGTCACCGCCGAAATCGGCTCGTTATTCTGGCGGGCGAATTCGATGATTTTATCGTCGATGTCGGTGATGTTGCGCGTATAGGTCACATGCTTTGCGCCGTAGACATGGCGCAGAACCGACGCAAGCAAATCAAAAATAACCGCAGGGCGCGCGTTGCCGATATGCGCGAAGTTGTAGACTGTGGGGCCGCAGGCATACAGGCGCACATTGGCGGCGTCGATGGGAATGAATTCTTCTTTTTTGCGGCTGAGGGTATTGTGGATATGAAGCGGCATTTTCTTTTTCAAAGTTTGAAGGTGATGAACAGGCCGCCAGCTTCCGCAGTCATGACGGGGACGGCCTGGTCCACATAGCCGTTGCGCTTTTCGATTTTCATGTAGCGCGCGACCGGCTGGAACAGCGTCTCCCCCTGCCCCGGGCGTGCGGGATCAAAGGTGACGAACAGCGTTTTGGCGGAGGACTTTTTACAGTACTTCACAATATGGTCGAGCGTATGCAGCGCGTCCTGCCGGTCCATGCCGCGCAGGTCGACTTTCACCTCGGCTTCCGCCGTGTTGATGCCGTCATTTTGCTTAAGCTGGTCGAAAATGCTCAATTTACTTCTCCTGCAGGCATGGTACAAATTCCGCGGCGCGTTTACAATGTTCCTGAACTGCGCTTTTTTGCAAATATTTCAAGCGGAGAGAAGCAAAATGACCGATCATTTCGACCTGATCCTGAAAGGCGGCATGGTCGCAACGCCGGGCGGCATTGTGGAGGCCGATATTGGCGTGAAAAACGGCCGAATTGCCGATTTGGGCAGTCTTGGCAGCGCCACCGCCAAGGACATCATTGATTGCACTGGCCTGCATGTGCTGCCGGGGGCCATTGACACGCAGGTGCATTTCCGCGAACCCGGGCTGACGCACAAGGAAGATTTATCCACCGGCACCCTTTCCGCCATTGCGGGCGGCGTGACCAGCGTTTTTGAAATGCCCAACACCGAACCGCTGACCATTACCGGCCCAACCTTCCTAGATAAAATGGCGCGTGCGGGCGAAAAAGCGTTTTGCGATTACGCCTTCTTCGCAGGCGGCTGCGCCGAGAACACGCACCTGCTGGCCCAGCTGGAGCGAGCCGATGGCTGCTGCGGCGTGAAAATCTTCATGGGGTCTTCGACTGGCGCGCTGCTGGCGGCAAAAGACGAAGTAATTTTGAAAATTCTGCAAAACGGCACGCGCCGCGTTGCCATGCACGCGGAAGACGAAGAGCGCCTGAAGGCGCGCAAGCACATTGCCGAAGATGGCAACGATGTACGCAACCACCCTGTCTGGCGCGATGTGGAATGCGCGCTTCTGGCCGTAAAACGCGCGGTTGCGCTGGCACGGGAAGCAGGCCGCCGCATTCACCTGCTGCACGTGACCTCGGGGGACGAAATGGATTTCCTGAAGGACCACAAGGATATTTCCACCGTTGAAACCACGCCGCAACACTTAACGTTGTATGCGGAAGAATGCTATGAGCGCCTTGGTACGCGCGCACAAATGAACCCGCCGATCCGCGACAAAAGCCACCGCGAGCGCCTGTGGGCCGCCGTGCAAAAAGGCGTGGTGGATGTGCTGGGGTCTGACCACGCACCGCATACGCTGGAAGAAAAAGCCAAGCCGTACCCTGCATCGCCATCCGGCATGACGGGCGTGCAGACCATGCTGCCCATTATGCTCGATCACATGAATGCCGGCCGCCTGAGCCTTGAGCGCGTGGTGGACCTGCTGTGTCACGGGCCGCAGCGCGTGTACCAGATTTCCGGCAAGGGCCGCATCACACTTGGGTATGACGCGGATTTTGCGATTGTGGATTTAAAGCGCCAGATGACCATTTCCAACAGCTGGATCAAATCCCGCTGCGGCTGGACGCCTTTTGACAACAAGAAGGTTACGGGCTGGGTGCAGGGCACCGTGCTGCGCGGGCAGGTGGTGATGTGGGACGATGAAATCACAGAATCAGCCCGCACGCGCCGGGCACGGGGTATGCCTGTACGCTTCCAGGAATTGTTGACAAAAGCAGCGGAATTACCCAAAGAGCATGTACATATTTCCGGAATAGAGTGCTGCTAAAACACGTGTTTTGATTGTTATCAATAACTTACGTGGTTAACGCGGACTTAAAAATGCATAAACTTTGACGGGTATTCTACATAGTTTGTTAAGCGACCAGGCGTACAATAATAACTAATACAAGTCTGGGGAGGCTTGTAAGACGCCTACGGGATAACAGGGGATATATTTGAATCTCGAGAATCGCTACACGCCGGATGAACCGACTGCGCCTGCTGCTGTGAAAAAAAGCCGCAGCTGGTTTTCGACGCTGGTCGTCGGCAGCGAAAACGGCGATGTGCATGCCGTCTGGCGCAGCCGCATCAGCTGGCGCATTACATTAACCGTGTTCCTGACCATTCTGCTGGTGCAGTGCGCCGTGGTGTTCTATAGCACGCGCAGCTTCCAGACAGACAAGCTTGAAGCCCTCGCTGAAACCGCGCGCACCGGCGTTACCGCCGCGCTGAGCGATACGGACACCGAGCAGCCGATTACCAAGACCGTGGCGCGCCGTTTATTTTCATCGACCCTTATTGAAGGGCTGACCGTTTACGACCTGCAATACAACAAGCTGCAGGAACTGGGCGACAAGCCGGACCTGAAACCCACCGCCGGTTTCAGCATGCCGGAAACCGTGCGCACGAATGACGAGCGCAGCTATGAATTCTTTATGCCGCCTAGCTCCATCGGCAAACCCTATTATATTGTGGCGCGCATTGAAGCTGCGACGGTCGACGAAGTTGTGATGAAGCAGCTGTACCTGACTATCTTCGTGCTTATCCTCATGTCCTGCGTTGTGACGGGCGTGATGATGATGGCGCTGGGCCGCTGGCTGCTGGAACCCATCATGGTGCTGCGCCATAACCTTGAAAGCGCCGCCAAAACCCCCGAAAAACCCGATTTGCTGCGGGCGGAGCGCGAGACGCGCGATGAAATTGGCGTTGCCCTGCTGCATTGCCAACGACCTGATCCGCCAGAACGCCAGCAACCTGAAGCGCCTGCGGTCGCAAGCGGAAGATAAAATCCACAAGCTGGCGTACTACGATGCGCTGACGGGCCTGCCAAACCTCACCTTCTTTCTTGAAAAACTGGACGACGCCATTCGCCACAAAGTAGTGGAAGAAGACCGCCGCATCGTCGTCATGTCCGTCGACCTTGACCACTTCAAGGACATCAACGACACCATGGGCCATGAATTCGGCGACCGTCTGCTGGAAGCTATCGGCAAGCGCCTTGTGAAGGCGATGCCGGATGATACCGTCATTTCCCGCGCTTCCGCCGATGAATTCACGATCATGGTGGTGCTGAAGCCCGAATATGCCGATAGTTCGGTGCTGGTCGACCGCGTGTTTGCGGCCGTGACGGAGCCTGTAAGCATTATGCAGGAACGCT
>JAPWJZ010000007.1 GCA_028283745.1 Micavibrio sp. | reverse complement strand
GCCGCAATCGCAATTTCTCCATTTCTGCTGAATGGCCGACACCGTGCATATTATGCATCCGGTGTTGAAAAGACTTCAAGTGATCTGAAACGTCCTCAATCTCAGCGTGAACTTCCTGATTGATAAAAGAAATGATGGACTGTTCCACGTCGTCAAATTCAACAGCCTCGCTTTGCGCGGCGAGTTATTGCTCCCGCGCAATGTGCCTTCCTCTTTAAGGCGCATTTTCTTTTTATTTTTCTGAATATCAATCTCAGCAAATGTTAGCGGAGTCATCGTATGACTAGCCCCTAAGCCGCTAAAAACGGTTTTAACCTTCTCGGCTACAGACATTTCTTATATTCCTTCATGCCATACGCTGTTTTTCGTGACGGCTTTGCTCTTCCCTTGAAAGCGGTTGCGAAGCGCACCCTGCCCTCACATAATAATCTTCACGGCCTTCATATTTCGTGAATATAGGTTGACTGCACTTCGACACCTTTACGACACATATTTTCTTTTCCTCGATGTCGGGGAAAGTAACCTTTATATGCGACGCCAATTCAGCGCCTATATAGCTTTTATAAAGTTCTCGTAAGTGCAGCTCAAAGCCATCAATATTCTGCTTCTTGAGTGTTTGGATATCCTTGTCTAAGCCCAGAATATTTTTATCATCATCCACGCCGATGATGAGTGTCCCGCCTTCCGTATTCATGAAGGCCGCAATCGTCTTGATGATCGCATACTCCAGCTTGTCGTTCTTTTCACCCTTTATCAGATCGAACCGGAGCGTTGACTTAAATTCAATAGCTTCTGTCTCGCCCGCCAAAATTAATTCATGAATTTCAGCATGGGCTTCAATTGGCCTCGAAAGCTCGAGGCGCTCTTTCAGTTCTTTAAAAATACGATCCATGGCAGCTTTTAAAGACGATGAATCGTACTCTCAATCCCAGAAGATTTGTAATCAATCAAATGCGTAGCGAGCGTTTGCTCGATTTTCTCGTTCTGACCAGAAAGTTCGGCGATATACTCGGAAAGGCGCGCTGACCAATCTTACGCTTGTTCAAGTGATCGCTTACAAGGAAATGGAGCTGTTCATAAGGCTATTGGCGTTATCAATTTTTTTATTTCTGAGATAAGCCTTCGGAAAGAAATGATGGTAGTTTTTGCTATTCGCTAGTTTCAACCATGAGTTATCAAGGATAACTTTACTGTTATCTTGAAAATCCTTCGGCTCTTGCGCGGCAAGCAAGGCTATAATTGCCTTGCAGTAACTGTTCCCAGCTCTGAACTCCATGTTGATTAGATCGTCCGGGCTATTTAGTTGTAGCTTGATGTCGTCGTATTTCGGCCTTTCGCCCACAAGAATTTGATCAATCCGCTTGATGTCCTGCGCTAAACGAGACTCCGTCGAGCTGGAATATCGGAAGGATAGGCATGCTCTCCAGAAGAACTCTTCAAGAAAACGCCGCTGGAGGGGGTCTGGCTTATCTTTCCTGTGGTAGAAAAAATACCCAAAAGGCACGAGCAGTGCATCATAGGGAAGCAGTAGGGAAACAGGAATACCGTAACTGGTTCTAAAGAAATCAATACTATCCTCAAGAGCGGAGATTGCATCATCCCACTTATTGATAATGTCTTGTTTTTCAAGCTTGAGTGTAACAGTACGCTTGCATTCTTTTGTCGGACTTAGCATCAAGGATAAAAGGTTAAGAATAGTCGAGTTACCAATTCCCTCATATTTCCTATCGGCCAGCTTCTTAGAAAACTCCTGACCATTTATCCTCCATATCGAAGTGTCGCGCTTCGTCGTATGTCTTTGCCGACATAATTTCAAACAGTGTAGTCTTCGACCACCTGTATTAATCCGTGTAAAAACCTCAATTGCGGAATCAACAGACTCCTTGCGCAGCAAAACAACAGAAAAATCGTATGTCTGGAAAGTTTGAGCGTATGCGTGAATCTTTTTAAGATGCTTAGGATATTTTTCTTGCAGATCAGTCATGCGCTCCATGAAGTTCAGCACATCACTTAAAGTCACCCAATCGCCATCTGGTTTCTCCGATGTAATAACCTGTGTATCATCATCATTGATGTCACGCTCAAGATCGACATAAATATGGTTATAATCAGTTATCTTCTTTTCACCTTCGCGCTGTATCTTTGCACCGCAGTAAGCTGCATAGAGCGAAGTAATGCGCTGCTGGCCATCAAGGACATATTGAACCTTCTGGCCTTCCGGGGCATCAGGAATATCTAGATTGCCAATATTTTTAACCTCGGCCATCCTCTCGCCCGTTTGCCAAAGGATAAAAGTGCCGATTGGATAGCCCTTCAAAATACTGTCAAGCAGCTGTGCGGTCTTATCAACGCTCCAAACAAATTCCCGCTGAAACTTAGGGATTTTGATGATGCCCTTCTGGATGTCCATGATCAGGTCGGAATAGTCCTTTGAATCCGGCTTAGGCTGCTGGTTCGCCATCGCGCTGCTCATCTAAAACTCCTTTTATTCAAGATTTGAGTGCATAGCACGACAAGTTATGCAGCTTTTTTCTGTCCTTGGCTCATTACCATCTCGATGACAGCTATGTCTTTTTTTGTTAACGAATATAGTTGATAGACGAGCTCATTAATTGTTTGCTTAATCTCATTAAGCCGATTATCAGGACATTTTTGTGCTTCATAAACCATGTCAGATATTTTACTGGCAATTGCGCCCTTAAATTCCGGCACAGGAACTTTTCGGACTTCGTTATTGCCCACATTTATGTAGCCGCCCGCCATCTTTAGGGACTTATAATTTGTATTCAGCCAAAATCCTGCGACATTACTATTTAATACACCTGCTACATAAGCGAGTTTATCAAGTGATTTGTCCAAAACGATGCTAGTCGATTTTCCAGCTAAATACTCACCCTTGCTATCCAAAAAACATTCAATAGTTTTAGACATTCCTGCCACGATCAGTTTTGCTGACTTTGATTGCTCAAAGCGTCTTAAATTCATTTTCTTTACGTCACCTTCCTCAACAATAGGAGTTTTGTATTTGTCTTTAATGTATTGTGTATTTTCAACGCCCCACGCACATCTATATGGGTCAATCGTGCCCGTATTTGTAAGTTTAAAATATTTCAGTGAAGAATTTTCTGCCTCTACCAGAAACTTCTTCACTTCGTAGGCCTCACTAACGGTGGCCGCAGAAGAAACTTCGGCTACGATGCTGCCTAAATTCGGATTTTTTTCAATATGAGCAATTAAGTCTATTTGCTCCTGCGTACCGAAATACTTATCCCATAACCCCTCTTGGCGCAGCTTATCATTTTCAACAAAAGTAGTTGCTCCTACCTTCGAAATATCAGCCATGGTAGCCAAGGCGGCAACATCACTTAACTTTTTCTTTGTCAGCCCAAGAGTTACAGGATAAACATCGGCTGTGGTAAAGACATTAACTCGTGAATAATCCCTTATCTCTCTTACGTAATGAGAGGAAACAATTTTCCTGATTTCCTCTGCATAGGAAGCGGCAACCAACTTGTTAGGAATGATATAATAGAGAGTGCCGCCAGTATTCAACAGCTCGATGCCTTGCTCAATAAAAACTACGAATAAGTCCCAATTGCCACTGGCAGCTTTGTAAACTTTTTTAATTGCATCACGCATATTTTTATTATTTTTTGTCATCTCTTCGGAATCAACATACGGAGGGTTTGCGATGACAATATCAAACCCAGTTTCCTCCCCTGTAAATACATCACTAAAATGCAACTGCCAAAGAAAATATGGTTTAACATTTTTCTTTTGAAGCGCCTGAATGTCGGTTAGTTTTGCAGCCTTGTTATCTTCTTTTAAGCTCGCTTCAATTAACTGCCATTCGAGCTCTTCTATTTTTGATCTGATTTTTTTCTTATCAGCGGGGCTTGCAGAACGGAAGAAGTCCGAGTGTAGTTTTTTCAATCTTTCCGATAATTCAGCTGCCTTACTTTCAATGGATAATAGGGATGGAGAATGCTCTCGTGACCCCGCGTCAAGCCTCTTGATAGCATCTTCTTTCTTCTTAATATCGTCTCTGATCGCCCGCCGTTGCTCTGGAGACATAAAAGACTCTTTAGAGCCCAATGTTCTATAGGCATTTTGCAGGTCGGATAGCTCTTGTTGAAGCTCCTTTTTACGCCGAATTGCATTATCGTGCGTTTTAAGCAGAGACTCTTTAAAGAGCGTAATACCTTCATAGTTCTGAAGAAGGCTATTTCCCTGCATAATTTTATAATCCAAATTTGGCAATGCTTGAATATCGTCAAAACTATCCTCGTCAACGAGTAAAGAGAGCCACAACCTAAGTTTTGCGATTTCTATTGCCCCGTTATCGATGTCAACTCCATATAAACTATTGTGTATAGTGTCTCTTTTGAGGTCGTAATTAGATATTTTAATATCTCTATGTACTGCCAAGACTTTTCGCGCACGAACAATTTCAGTCATCATACCAACAGGAAATGCGCCTGAACCAATCGCAGGGTCGCAGACTTTGACTTTGGCCAAGGCTTCATCAATCGCTTTCACATTTTTTTGAATTGTATTCCCAAGGAATACGTCTTTGTAAGTCGCGGTCGATCCATCGCGAAGGACTTTAGCATCATGCTCAAGCATAAGATCGCCGTATCGAATAAACTCCTCAACTTCTGATTTTTCTAATCCGCTGATATGAGCGCATAGATACGCCACCAAGCTCTCTTGGCACATAAAATGGACAATTTCGCGCGGCGTATAAAACGTCCCTTTGTCGCCGCGTTCATTTGCTGGCAGGAGGCGCTCAAAAACCTTACCTAACATTTCAGGATCGATAGCAACTTCACGTTCAAGCGGTTCGTCTTCTGCAACTGTGAAGTTATAACGATCAAACACATCAAGAATGCCCTCACCATCAGCACTGTAGAGGGATTTTCCGAGTTTAGAAAATATATCGTTCGGCAACTCGATGTCTACGCTATGCCAATCGTAGTCATGATACGCATCGAACAAGCCGCCGTTGAGGAAGGGAATTCTACTATCAAATAATTTGTAATAATGATTGTTATCTGAGTGGTCTCTATTCAATGCTTCATAAAACAAGGGCTCTAGATATTCATTGAAAAAATTGAGTTTTTGGCTCTTGGCTTTATCGTATAAATCTCTCAAAAATGTCCGTGAACCATTGCCCCACTTTTGATCTTTTGGAACTCCAAGCCAACCTTTTTTTTGTAAAAAATAAAGGAAGACAATCTGCCCCAGCAAGCGCTTGGCAAAATCAGCGCTAGCTATGTCCTTCTCTTCAAAATGTTTTTGGACGCTTCTATTTGAATTAAGATGTTCATCGATTTGAACCAAAACTTTTCCAAATAGTTCTCTGTATTCCTCGAAAAATTCATCACTAACTTTTTCGATGTTAAATGCTTCTTCATAATCTTTTAGAGAGGGTGGAGCGTCATCCTCCAGTAAATTTTTAAGCTGCCTTTTAGCCGTATGAGTTTTCTCGCCTTTTCCGACAAGAAACGAAAAACGGCGCGCGGGAGAGATTTCGTCAAAAGACTTGGTTTTACCTTTGGCGTTTAGCTTAATACCAAGCTCACGACGCACTAAAGAGAAGCGCCATGAATCACTATCAGCGGCGACGAAAGCAACGAGCGCAGCTTCCTTACCATGCTGTTTTAAATAGCGTGCAATGTAATTTCGTTGAAGCGTTCTAGCCCGGTCAAGTGAAACAGTTTTTTGTAAAGTGACTGCAACAAGATCAATTTCATTTCCCCTGTCATCTTTTACTTCTCCAATACGAAATGCAGATTTAATGCCCTCTTTAAAGTTTTCAGGGATCGGGCTATTTGTATTGGCTTCTTTGTATTTCCCTTTGGTCAATTCTCGGATAAACTTTTTGAACTTTTCCAAGTCGTAAGCGTTGTTAAATGTCTCCTCAATCAGTCTTTTTGCTGCTTCTGCTTGCATCGTTATTCAGCCTTCTGATAAAGGGACAAAATTACTTCACGCTTTTGGCGGGCTTCGTATTTTGCCGACTTGCCGGTCGGCTGTAGAAAGGTTTCATCAATTTCTGAGCGCAAGATTGCAAGCATCTTTAAGATGTCGCCTTGCGAGTTTTCCATTTTCTGAACGGCTTTTTGCGCGGTCTTTTTAGGAATGACACCCTTTTCAAGGGCATCCATCACTTCTTTTAGAAAAGCCTCGTCAATATCCATCATTTTCTCACTTTTGCGGATAACTTTCGTGAGTTCGCGCAGTTTTGTGAGAGTGCTGCGGCTTCCGGGCATATTAATAGGCTCATCTTCCGTAGGCTCTGTGGCTTTAGAAAAGCCTTCTTTATTTTTATCCAGCAAGGCATAAAGATGGTCTTGGTCTGCGATAGTTAGTGCAATACCTTTCGTGTCCGGTTTGCACTCCATCAAGCGCGCAGCGCCCATAAAATCTAACTCTTCTGCGCCGCTCTTGGTGCTGGCCATGAATTTAGTCAAATAACCTTTTCGGAAATAGGTTACAAGCTGACTGCTCTTTTCGGTGATTTCCTGCCGCGCTGATCTCGCCTTCCTCGGAAGGCTTTTAATTTTCTTAAAAAGGTCGGGATTATCATCACGGATAGCCTGAATGATACGCAAATATCTTAGGTCGCTGCCTTCAGCGCTGCCCTCGTCTTCCAAAGATGACTTTGAGTTCAAAATATCGAATAAGCCCTTAGGTGAAGCGTTTTCATTATCCGTCAAGAGCTTTGCATCGGCGCCGAGCATTTCAATAAAGCTTTCAATCTTAGCTTCTGCTGCCTCTTGTAGGGCAATTTCATCATTCACCTCCGCTGTCGGGAAAAAATTGAAAGTATAAATCTTATCAAATTTTGTGCCGACACGGTTGATGCGTCCTACACGCTGCATGAGCCGTGTTGGATTCCATGGAATGTCATAGTTGATGATGACATTTGAGCGGTGCAAGTTAACGCCTTCGGCCAAGACTTCCGTAGTCACCAAAATATCAAATTCATCTTTCGGTGTGCGAGCCTTAGCATCGAAGTTGTCTATTACCCTGCTGCGGTCGTTTGCGGTAGAATGGCCGGAGAAGGCAATCACGCGCTTGCCTGTGTGTTTCTCCAACTCTCTGCTGAGATACTTGGCTGTTACCTCGGCTTCCGTAAAGATAATCAACTTGGATTTTTGCAAAACTTTGTTGGTCTTTATCTGGTTCAACAATTCGAGCAACTTTGGGTCGCGGTCGATTTTCTCCCATAGCGCGATAATTTGCTTCAAAACAGCAATATCGGCCTCAAGATGGGGCTTCAGATTTTCGTTAAAAGCCTTGGAATCGTACTCCTCTGCCTTTCCACTCTCCAGCAAAGCGTCGATTTCGTCATCATTATCCAGCTCCAAAGCGTCAAAAATCTTTCCTGAATGTTTGGCGCTGAAATAAACGCTCCCATTATTATAACCCTTCAGGAACATCTCATATCCGTGCAAAAACCTGTCCAATGTCGAGCGGAAGGCTTCGATGCTACTTTCCATGCGCTTCACGAGCAGGATTTTAATAAACCCTCGCAAGTTTTTCTGCCCCGTTTGCTCCTGCGGCTTGATGCCTTCCTTCAGATAGAGAAGCGCGACATAGCGTGAATAGGTCAATGTCTTGATAAGCGAAACGGTGTCCTTGAAAATTCTCTCTTCGAGATTATTCAGTTTGTAGAGTAATGGCTCTGGCTTAGCGACTTCGGGGAAGGTCAATTTCTGATTTAGGATGTCATCTTTGAAATATTCCGTCACCTCCGTACGCGTCCGGCGCACCATGACATGTTTCAGGATATTCTCGCGCACTTTGCGCGCGTTTTCTCTGACGACACGGATATAGCTTTCATAGTCCCTCTGCCGGTCGTACTTCTTAGCCAGAGTTTCAAGGTGGTTAAAGAAATGCTGAAGATTTTTATGACCTGGGATTGTACTGTCATGCGGCTTTTGGAAAAGCTTAAGCAACGACAATATGTCAGAGGGCTTGTTGTTGTATGGCGTTGCCGTAACAAGCACAACTTGCTTGCCGTAGCAAATCCGGGAAAGTTTTTCATAGGTTTCAGTATCATCAGAGCGGAAGCGGTGCGCTTCATCGATGAAAACGGTCTTAAACTGCTCCGTACCCTCATCAATAATTTTATCAAGCTGGCCAATGGATTCAAACTTTGCGCTCACATCAAAGGAATAAAAGACGTTTTTCCAAGAGCCTTGGTTATTCCTGTCCAATAAATGCGGCGGCGCAAGCACAAGAATACGCCCATCCTTTCGGAGACGTTGTGCCAACAAAGCTGAAATATACGTCTTACCGAGGCCGACGACATCTGAGAGGAAAACGCCGCCATATTTGCGAATAATCTGCACGGCGCTCATGACGGCCTGATCCTGATAGGCCAGCTTCATATAGTCTTCGGGAATAAAGGCATCTTCGTCGTTTGTCTGGTTAATTTCCTCTTGGAAATACTCATACAAGAGCTTGAGATACAATTCATAAGGGCTGATCCCGTCATTCAGCCATGTTTTCTCATTGACGGTTTGGACGTATTTTTCGCTTACGTCCACAGACTTTTCCCAAAGTTCATTAAATTTGGCTAATGCGTAGTCGTAATCGCCGGGGTCTTTCAGCTCTACGTTAAGCTCAAGGTTTCCTTTGAGGCCGGAAACGGAAAAGTTGCTTGAGCCTGTCACGATGCGCCCTTTATCACGCGCATTTTTATGCGTCATAATATATAACTTGGCGTGCAAGTTACCGTCTGGGAAAGCGCGGATTTCAAGTTTCTTTGACTTAAGCCAGTCAATAAAAATCCTGACCCCCTCCTCCACCTCTTTTGTTTCCTCTACGGTTTCAAGTTCTTTGATAACCGTTTTGGCGTAATGTTCCTTCGTCTCGGCGTGGCTTAAATTTAATTCTGACTGCGCGCGGCTGAGCTGAATCTGGTCAAATGTTTCCTGATCTGTGTTCAGGCCTATAAGCACTCGGATTTTGTCCGTTTGTTCAAGAGAAGGCCGCAGCAAATGAAAACCGCTGCTGTAGAAATACCCAACAAGGCAGTCAAAGGCGGTCGTGTCATTTCCGATAAGCGTCACAAAGCGATCCACTAAGGTTCGCCCTTGTTCATTCGTGATAAAACGCGTATCTGTTGTCATAAAATATAATGCCCCATAAGTATCCTGAAAAAAAATACTGCTTAGGGAACATTTTTGCGAGTCAGATGTTTGTAATTATCTGAAAACTTACATACATTTGTATTCTCGACCGAGTTTACTAATTCAGATCACCCGTCACCGACATAGTTGTCCACATTTATTTCCGGAATATTGCCGTCTCACCTTATGACGGGCGTGCATCTGCGCTCCCTAGTGTCGTCATTTCAGAAATCTTCTGAAACTGGCTCAGTACCTCGGGATGGCCTTGAGCCAGATATTTGACCACCTTGGTATTCTCCAAAAGCCCGGAGACATAGCCTCTTGCCAGCGTCAACAACAGTACATCGCCGCTATAACTTTCCTCGATCAGGCGATAATCTCTTTGAAGAGTCGCCATTTCGTTTTCCATCCGCTCCATCTGTTCTTCCGTTAGACCCTTAATCTTCTTAGGCCGCTTCGGATTTACGAGCTGGCTTTTGGGCGTTGCCGCTAGCAATGCCTTTGCATAGGCAAAGGTATAAATTTCTGAATCCGTCATAAGCGAAGCGGCTTCAATCTGTCTCACAGGCAGCATTTGTTTAAGCACATCGAAGATGCGTGCTGCTGTCATCTTGTCTTTTAGAATGTCGGCTGCTTCGCTGCAAACGCCATCCAGCAAGTCGCGCTTGCGGATGATACTGTTCATATCTACGTCCAAAGCTTCAGCGATTTTCTTTTCAGGCACGCCGCGTTTTACGGCATTGACGATCATTTTGTGTTCCTGAATGGGCGACAAGCGGCTTACATGCTTGTTGTAAGTAAAAGATTCATCGTCTTTTGCAATCAGGCAAATCGTTTCGGTTTCGCCAATGTCCTTCAGTGCCTCAACCCTCAAATGGCCGTCTAGCAGGATGTAGCGGCCTTTGGCTTGAGGATCAGGGGAGACGACGGGAGGTTCAATAATTCCGACGGCTCGAATGGAGGTCAATATTTGCTTGTACTTTTTAGAGGCTTTAGTGGTGTCGTTTATAACCTTAATTCGGGCAAGCTGGTCAAGTTTCAGCGTCAAGGTCTGGTTATCAAAGGCGATGGGTATTGCCTTCGTGTTTTCATTCTTAACGGGTTTAAGCATGGGTTTTCCCTTTCGCTGCTAAAAGGTCTGACAGTGGCTTGGGTAATGTGGCAATCTCTTCGGCCTGTAGCAGAACATTGAAATGCTCTTCTTGGAATAATCGGCGCAAAGCCTCAACGATGAACAAAAGGCGATTACTTGCTATATCGGCTTTTCGTGTCAGCAGCCGTTTACGGTCAACTTCTTTTTGATAAACCTTCATCACCTGATGAACGGAAATTTTTTCTGTGCCGGATTTGCTGGTCGTCCGGCTACCGCTGTGCATTGCCTTCCCAAGGAAACGACGCTTCTCTATGAGCTTCTTTGCGAGTATCAGGCGGCTGCCGCGAAGCTGCTTGGTGTTATAAATTTCTTGTAAGACTTCCTGCATGCCTTCTTCGGGCGTGTCGGAGATCGTCATGGCGATTGTAATGGGGATTTGCCCGGCCTCTACCGCGCAAAGCAATCTCGCCTCGCCACGTTCCAAAAGCTTTAGAACAGCGTCTACATAAGTTTCTACGAGACCTGTTTTCTTGGCGATGACCTTGTAGTCGTAACCCTGCTTTTGTAGGATTTCGATGCCCTGCAACAGGTCTATGGCTCTGTACTGCCGCCGAGCCAAGTTTTCAACAAGACTCATTATTAGAGCTTGTTCCTCGCTGGCATCAATGATGATGGCGGGAATATGCGTCTGCCCTCTGGCGATAAAGGCCTCTAGCCTGCCTTGCCCGCAAACAAGATCATACTCCTTGTCGGCGGCGCCGGATTTGCAGGGCGTGACGGTGATAGGCTTCTTCAAGCCCACTTGGGAAATATTGTCCGTAATCAGGTCGAAAATTTTCTTGTTACGGACGCGGGGATTCAAGATGTTGATTTTCTCGATAGGCAGTAGGGAAATTTTCTGCGGCTGTTGATTTTTCATTAGGCGACCTCCGGTATGGCTGCGCGCTCCATCAGGACAAAGAACGGCTCAAGTGTGTCGAAGCGGAACGCTTCAAGCGCGAAGTGATTGTTTTCGGCGAGGCGTATATTCGGATTCTCAATATCCAGCCCCGGCAACAGGTAATAGTCCAAAGGGGTTTTATTATCGGCGTTCATGCGTATGGCAACGGTAATATCCGGCAGCAGCCCGCTTTCAAGTTGTATTTTCCAACGGTGCTTTCCATTATCGGCTTCAAAGCAGCGGCAGATAATGACCGAAACTTTAATCTCCTCATTCACGATCAGTAAATCACTGGCATCATCGCGCCGAACACTGCCGCCTAATGCCTGTATCCGCTTTGTCGCATCTTCCACAATTTCAGGATACATCTTGCGGAGTTCACGGTTTATCTCAATAAACCGGAAATCCCTGTCAGGCGTATAGCCGATCAGTTCATAGGCGCGGATAAGGCTGCCGAAGCGTTGCGCGTATGCGCTGCTGGAAGGCATATCTTCGCTCTCGTTTATCAGAATGCCGGATAGCCAGCCCTGCCGCTCATGCAGGGCTTTTAGCCTATCGAGCATGTCTCCGTCCGAGAATTTGCGGCTGCGCTCCCGGATGATACCCTGCACGGAATAAAAATAACTGGTTTCAACAATCGGGATAAATACCTTATCGGCGCGCACCCACATTTCGGGTTCGTTTTGAACATGTCGCTTCTTTAGCTTGAAGGATGTTCGATTAAAGACGTTATTGCCGATATACTTTTCATTAGTCAGGACTTGATGCACGGTGGCGCGTGTCCAAGACCTTCCCAAGTCCGTGACAAGGCCGCGCTGGTTCAGCTGCGTGGCGATTTGGGCTTCCTTTAGGCCTTCCTCAACAAAGGCGCGGTACATCCACCTTACATTTTCGACTTCTTCATGTGGGCCGGGGACAAGAATTACGCGGTCGGTAATCAGGCTTTTATGCTCCCCAATCTTTAGCATTCCCTTTTCTTCGCCCTGCTCGTTAATCAGCATCCGACGTAGGCCATACCCTGCCGTGCCGCCCTGTTTGTAGCCCATTTCGATCAGGCGACATTGTCCAGCAAAGACCTTGGCCGATAATTCGCGGCTGTATTCTCCTGCCATCGCCCGCTTAACGCCCTTAACGATGGTAGAAACCGGGCTGCCGTCATTCTCGAATTGCTCGGCTACATACAAAACATCTATTCCGGCGCGGCGGCAGATATATTCGTAATAGGCGCTCTCATCCGCATCCTGAAACCTTCCCCACCTCGTAACATCAAGGACAAGAATGGCAGTAAAACCCGCTTTGCCTGTCTGAACGTCCTCAATCAGCTGCTTAAGCGCGTCGCGGCCTTCAATTTTGAGGCCGCTCTTTCCTGAGTCCGTATAGGTCTTAACGATCTCGATACCATGCCGCACGGCGTATTCCTTAATGGCATCAGCTTGGTTCTCCGTAGAGTATTTTTGGTGGTCTGTGGACATCCTCACATACATGGCGGCAGGGCGCATTTTGTCCCTTCCACTGTCACCGTCTGTGCGCCTATTCTCCTCCTCAACTCTCTGCATCAACACTCCTCCGTCCGACGACAATCCTTTTAAACCAGCGGGATTGCACTGTTCCCTAATAGTAACTTGTGGAGCAGTTCTATGTCTTACTCAAAAAGAGCCCAAGTTTTTCCACCCCCGATGGGGCGAATGACGGAGGCAGAATTAGCGTCTTTGATCGGTGATGCACTGCATGAGGACTATGGCGATTTAGGGTCTGCGGTTAAGCATATCGGTCTACAAACTGGCGCGCATCTGCGGGCTATAAAAAACTGGTTTCAAGGCCGAAATACCCCCTCTTCGACACATTTGTTAATTCTTGCGCGCATATCGCCAAGCATCCTGCGGCTGGTCTTGCAGCAGGTCGGCGGCTCTGACTTATTCGACGCATTTGAGGTCTTGGAGGGGCGCACTTTTACCCAGAAGCGCGGCGGTAAAAATGTCCCTATAAATGTCCCTTTAAATTCTACGGGCGCGAATCTTAACGAAAGGCAGGAGTGGTTTCTGACCGGGTTAGGGCGTGGGTTAAGACTTTCCCCCCGCGATATTTGCGACCAGTTTTTGGTGTCTGCCAAGACAGCCAAAAGGGATATAGCCAGCCTTAAGGCTTTCCGGCTGGTGGGCTATGCCGGGGCAAAGAAGAATGGTCGCTATAGGTTAATTTAGGCATGGTTCGGGCGGGTGGAGAGGTCAAGTCTCCAAGTCCGGTTGATGGGTAGCCAGAAGGGAGAGCCAAAGTCTCCCTGCGGTCATGGCGGGTTTGGGGGCAGCTTGAAGGCTTCCCCAATGGGCGCATTGCATCGGCCTAACGGTGCATGGCCGAAGGCCACAGGAAGCGGCGCGGCTTGTCCGGTCGCGCCTGTCTCTGGTACGGGAGCAACCCCAGCGATAACCCGCCCTGCGGGGCTGTCGCGGTGCGTGGTGCGGTAGTTCCAAAAGCATGATGCCAGGATGAGGCCGGATGCTGCGCCAGCGGGGGCAGCATCCGGAGTTTTCGTTCTAGCCATCATGCACTGCCGACGCGCCAGTGATCGGCGGCTACAGGGAGGGATGCAACGGGAGGGAAAACAGGCGGCGGGTACGCTGCGGCGTTTCCCTCCCTTGCCAAGATAGGTACGGGGATACGATAAACGGCAGTTTAGCGAAGCACCGTACACATCTTGCCTGCCGCCACTTCGGGCGGCAGTAATGATTTCAAATATTTTTTAGAATTTTATTACCCGACCTTAAAGCTTCGCTTTAGGTCTGCGGGGCGGCGAAAATCCCGCAAGAGATTCACGCGCTTAATTAGCTAAAGGTCATAGCCCATTGATGTTCCAGCGTCAATCTTTTCGGCGGCTGCTGCACCGCATCCATGATGATTTTTTAAATCCCAGTTAATGAACGCTTGGTAGGATTCAAGGTAGGGAAGAGAGCAAAAAAGACTCGGCATTTTTTCAGGTATATCCGGCTGCATACAAACGTATGCAGTTAACAGATTTGACCCCTTTTTCGCCCCTTCCGAGACAGAAACCGCCCCGTTTGGGGGGAGTTCTCGATGGACGAAAACGACGATTATACGACACCTTTCTCCATGCGCCTGACCAAGGCGCAACGCCTGAAACTTGGCGAGGATGCCGCCCCCATGCCCGTTGCGGAATATGTCCGGTCGCGGCTGTTCGAGAACCCCACTCCCCTTAAAAGAACCTTCCGGCGGCCTGTTCAGGACGAGCAGGCGTTAACCAAAGTCCTTGGGGCTTTGGGACGCTCCCGCCTGTCCTCAAACCTTAACCAGCTTGCCAAGGCCGCCCATAGCGGCTCCCTGCCCGTCACCCCCGAAACCGAAAAGGCCATTCTGGAAGCCTGCGCCGCCGTCAAGGACATGAGGCATGAATTGGTTAACGCCCTCGGCCTCCCTCCGGACGACCGGAGCGCCCAACCTCCGGTTGACCAAGGCGGGCTACCGCCAGATGGGGATGGCGCATGATCCTCTATGCCAGCCAGCGCGGTCGGTCTGCGGAGCTTGCCGCCCACCTCCTGAATGGCGACCAGAACGAGCATATCACCGTCCATGAAATCCGTGGTTTTGTCTCGGACGACTTGGCCGAAGCCCTGCGCGAGGCCTATGCCATGAGCCGTGGTACAAGGTGCAAACAATTCCTCTTTTCCGTGAGCCTAAGTCCTCCCGAAACGGCTGACGTTACGGTGGAGGACTTCGAGGCCGCTATCGAGGAAATCGAGAAGAAAATGGGGCTGATTGACCAGCCCCGTATTATCGTTTTCCATGAGAAAAACGGGCGACGGCATTGCCATGCCGTCTGGTCGCGGATTGACAGCGAAAAGCTGGTTGCGGTCAACCTCGCCCACTTTAAGCGCAAGCTCATGGAAATCTCGGCCATGCTGTTCCTCAAGCATGGCTGGAAACTACCCAAAGGCTTCAAGCGCAAGGCCGATAAAAGCCCCCTTAGCATGACGCGGCAGGAATACCGCCAAGCCGTCCGTCTGGCGGAAGACCCCCAAGCCCTTAAAGTCATGTTTAAGGCCGCATGGGAGCAATCGGACAGCAAGGCCACCTTTATCCGCGCCCTAGAGGAAAACGGCCTCCTCTTGGCGCGTGGCGACAAGCGCGGCTTTATCGCCATAGATGTTAAAGGTGGTATTTACTCGCTTTCACGCTGGATAGACATTGGCACGAGGGATTTGAAAGCCCGCCTCGGCGCGCCGGAAACCCTGCCCGATATAGGGCAGGCAAAGGCGTTTCTGGCCTCCCGCATGACTGAAAACCTGAACAGGTTTATTGTGGAAGCCAAGACGCAAGGCGCGGAAAAGCGGACTCCGCTGGTGCAGGAACTGCGTATCCTTGTCACAAGCCAGCGGCAGGAGCGGCAATCCCTGATCGAAGCCCAGCAAAAACGCTGGGTCGATGAAACCCGGCAAAGGTCGCAACGCCTTTATACGGGCGTTGCGGGCGTATGGCAGCGTATTACAGGCGACTACCACAAAATCCGTGTCCTCAACGAGGCGGAAGCCAAGGCCGGACTAGCTCGCGACCGCAAGGAACTTCACTCCCTTATCCGCTCCCATTTATCGGAGCGGCAGGGCTTACAAAAAACTGTCCTGTTTTATCGCGAGGAACACCGCGTTGAGGTGTTCCGGCTGCGGCAGGAAATCGCACGCTACGTTACAACCGCAACCGAACCATTCCTGCCGAAGCCCGCTGCGTCAGCGGCGGCGGGAAAACCGCCGCTTGCGGCTCAACTTGCCCTTGTAGAGGGCAAAATCAGCCTGCTCCCGGCTGATATGCTGCGGCAGGAACTCGCCAAGTACACGCCTGCCGCCGCCGATACGCTGCCGCCAGCCGGGGCGAAAGCGGATAGCGTTGTCCCAGTCGAAAAAATGCCGCCAGCGGCACAATTGGCGCAAGTGGAAACTAAACTTGCGCTGCTCACAGGCGATTTATCCAAGATGCAGGCTGCGTTAGAAAGTAACCTTATCTCGGATGAAATGCGAGGCAGGATACGCCGATTGATAGAGAAAACTTTAGAAACTCTCCAACTCAAGGCTGTCGAAGCCAAGACCGAAGAACAAACGCTTCAGGATAAATCCCGAGAGTATCAGCAGAAACAGGCCGAATTTAACGAGTATGTGCGGCAGTTCGCTATACTCCAGATGAAGGTCGAAGAGGAAAACAGGCGGCAGGCCGCCAATCGCGAGTTTATGAGCGTCATTACAAACATGGCCTATTCGCTGAACGGGCTACCTAACTGGTCAATATCCGTTATGTCGCCACCGCCTGAAAAGCGGCTCGATGAGCGCGAATATGTCCAGAATGTTGTTTTAAAACGCGATACCTCGCAACTACTCGACCGCGTGTTCCGGTCGCCCGAAAACGAAAGCCAAGTCTCAAAACGACCGCCCATAGACCCAAAAACCGCCGTTCCTGCGCTGCGGCAGAACGTCCTTGAGGTCAAGGAAATGATGGCGCGGGCGGGGTTGCGCCCCTCTGGGGGCGGCGGTGCGCGCAGCGAACTCCCTGCCCCAATCAAACTTACTTCCGCTACGAAGATCAGCTTTAACCCGAAAAAATAGGTGACGCATGACATGGGAACTGGCAAAAGGCGAATTAGTGGAGTCCGATGTCGTCGAATGGGTAGAGGCGATATGGTCGCCCAATAAGTTCAAGAAGCGGAAAAGCAGGCCATGGGGCAAGCAGAAAGTGATTGCCCAAATCGCCCATATTGAGGGCGAGTTTGTAAAGCTGACGGTTCTGAAGGCTGCCGTCATAGAAAATATTATCGGCTCTGAACTCAGGCCGCACAAGGTTGGCACGACGATCACCAAGAAGCGGTCAACGCTTCTTCGGGGCAATCCAGAACGGCTACATTGGAGTGAGGAAGATGTACGGGCTGCGCTAGTAGCTGAAACACGGCGCCCCTAGTTCACCAGCCGCATACGCCACGTTCGCAGGGGATTCCATCCCCGTCTCCATCCATTGTGGTAACACCGCAAGAGTTCATATAGAACATGGCCTCATCGCAGCTGCTCATCTGGCTGCAAAAACGCTTGCCGGCACAGGTAAATGCCTCGCTGCGCGTATTACTAGCCCCGGAAAATCCTGAATGCCCTTTAAATTTTTGTGATACAGCCAAAGCGCCTATCACAAGGAGGGGAAATAATAGCCTTCTATTCCTCCGCAAGGCGCGAAAAAACCAACTGGTTTTTTTGTGGTTGAACTGCCTATTACGATGATGACGGTTATACATTCACTTCGGCCATGACTATCGAATGGTCGGAAAGCTTTTGCTCTCTTACATGATGAACATGCTGTGCGGAAACAATACCATCGCGCAAAAGCGGGGAAACAAACACATAATCCAAACGGAAGCCATTGTGAGGTTGCGACGAACCATCAATCTTGTCTTTGCGCCTCCAATACCATGTATAATCGCGGGTATTGGGGTGAAGATGCCTCCATGTATCTACAAATCCTGTATCTCTCAGTTTTACGATAAATTCCGATAGCTTAAAGGGAGTTCCTTCTGCATCTTCGCGCAAGCCAGTGTTAAAATCTCCCAGCAGGATTGTTTTAAGACCCTTGGACTTTTCTGCATATTTTATCACTTCCGTCCAGAAACGCTCTTTTCGTTTCTCCCCGGAAATACCAAAACCGTCCGCCCCAAATTTATTATCAGTCGCGCCGGGAATATGAACGCCGAGAATTTTCAGGTTTTTATCTGGCATTTCAATCGACACCCATCTTTCTTGGTCGTTTGAAAGTCCATCGTTGGCAATCTTAAAAGGAGTTTTAGATGCCAACATCACGCTTTTCTCATTGGCTGGCGGGCATAAGGAGAACACATGGCGGTAATTGGAAGCGGCTAATGCTTGTTGGAGAGTTGCATTATTTTTTGCTGTTACTTCCGTTAATACGATGAAATCAGGATTAAGAAGTTGAAGCTCCTGAACTATTCCGGGAATCCTTTTCCCGCCACCGCTTTGAATATTCCAAGTCAAAAATTTCATATCAGCGCGACACTCATTTATTGCCCCCATGCCGCCATTCCCAAGGCGGCATGATCTGATCAGCCTGTAATGCCCAAAGTCCTGCTTTGGCATTCCGGGCTTCTGTTTCGGCCTGTTTTATCCGCTCGTCGGTCAAATACTGCGTATAAGCCCATGCAGCACCCTGTCTTACTTGCTGCAAGTTTACGTCAGTATCACCAACAAATACGCGCCCCAAGGTGCGCTTGTATCTGTCGGTCTTGCCCCATTCAACAGTCACATCCTTGCCGAAAACCAAGTCTGAAAGCGCCTTCTTCGAGTTCTGCCCGTAGGGCTGATCCTTTTCCGGCGCGTCGATTTCAACGAGCCGGATTTTTACTTGCACCTTATCGGAGGTCAGGATGGTGATGGTATCGCCATCCGCGACCGACACCACCTTGCCCGACAAAGTCGCGGCAAGTACTGGTGTCGTCGCCAGCAGCACTAACACAAATAAGATGCCCAATATTCTCATATTCGTAGCTACCTATTTTCTTTTAATATTCATATTTCTTTATACCCTAGCTTTTCTATCAAAGCTAGTGCGCCGCAGCCCAAAGGCTGCGGCGCGATTTTTAGCCTCCGGCGGGGCGGCTATGCCGCCGCCGCCGTTTCCTCCTTTACCCTCTGCAAGCTTTGCAGGAAATCGGCTGCGCGCTGGGCGTGGGCTGCCGCGCTGAATATGGCGCGGCTGTCCTCCTTCAAGGCTTTCAGCCAATGCGCCAGATATGCCGCATGGTCTTCCCTGATTTCCGGCGTGATGCCAAGGTCAGCCGACAGGAAGGCCGCGCCCAACTCCGCTACAAGTTCCTCCCTTGCATAGCCATTATCGCCAAAACGCTTGGCGTTAAAGCTGCGGTCTAGGCGCGTCTTGTGGCTCGTCCAGTGGGTCAGTTCATGTAAAATCGTGGCGTAATAGCTTTCCTTGTCTTTGAAGGCTTCAAAGGGCGGCATCTGCACGATGTCACGCGCAGGGGCATAATAGGCTTTATCCCCGCCGTGGCCGATAACCGCGCCAGTGTTGGCGATAAACCTTTCCGTATCGTCAAGGCGTTCAGCCAAGGGCAGCGGGTTTTCAGGCTTGCCGTAGTAATGGGCTGGCAATCCTTCAATCTGCTCGACGTTGAAAACCGAATATCCCTTCATAAAAGGAATCTGCTTCTCGATTTCCTCGCCGCCTTCGCCCGTTTCGGTACGGGTTATCTTGTTGGCGTAAACGACAAGTGCCCCCTGCTGCCCTTTGCGAACATGCGCCCCAAGTTCCTGCGCCTGATTGTAGGTCATCCAGATAGGCGAGGAATACCCCTTGTCCAAGGCTTCGCCCCACAGCATCAGGATATTAATACCCTGATAGGGTGTGCCGTTGTGCCGCAGGGGGCGGGTGATTTTTCCCGCCGTATGTCCTGCGTTCCAAGGCTTCATCCAGCTGCGGACTCCCTTTTCAAGGTCTCCAATAATGCGGTCAGTTACACGGTTGTAAACGTCTTTGCGGTCGGTCATGGTTCTTACTCCTTTTCCCATCTCTTAATCATCCAAGTGTTGAAATCGGCGGCGTTATAGTTGAAGTCGTCGCCAATCTTCCGCTTCCAAAACTCAGGGTTTTTCGGTGGCTGCTCTTGCATGGCTTCCCCCTCACGCTGCGCGCTGTTCTGCGGAAAGCATCACATCGACAAAGTTTGCTGCTCCTCCTGCTTGCGCGATAAGGGAGGCGGCGAAAGCCTCATTCATGATGGGCGTAGCGATTGCGCTGCTGGTCACTTTCAGGCTGATTACTTCTTCCCCTTGGATACGGGAAAGAAAGCGGTTTGGCTCTGCGCTGATTTCGATAGTCAGGCCATTCCAGTTTGTTTGCGTTTTCATTTTCTGCTTCCTTCTTGGATTTACGGGTTTCGCATGAAACCCGAACGCCAAGCGGCGAGCGCGAGCGGGGTGTACGGCGGCAAGGGCGGCGCAGGCTGAGGGGTATCTCCCATGCTGCACAAGCTCTTGCGCGGAAGCATGGGGATACGGCCTGCGCCGTTCATCGAAGACCCTTGCGCCGTGAGGGGTTAAGACCCCTTACTTAATTTGCATCAATATTTTCTTGCGAAAGCGATTGAAACCCGCATGGGCGAAGACTCCGCTAGGAGGCTTCGTGAGCCTGCGAATAAAGCGCGGTGCGCTGCTTGTGGCGCATTTGCCATGAATTTCGCTTGTTTGTTTTCTTGAGGTGTCACTCGTATGCGGTCAATTTTTCCACTGGCATGGCTCATCATCGAGTATCGCGTGTAGGACGTTCATTACTTCATGGCTCAGCTATCCATCGTTCCCTTAAGGAAGTCTGCTGATTTCACAGTTTCTTTGCTCCGGTCTTATCCGTCCGCTGCTCGTCCTTCTTATTTGCATCCTAGCATCGGTTCGTCTTTGACAACCGCAAGCCCTAAAGGGCTTCTCCACTTCGTTTCGCCGAGTGCGGTCATCCGAACGCGCTGTCCTGTCTGCGGCATGAAGGCCGCGATTGTCGCGGACAGAAAGACAGGAGCGAAACATGGCTTACATCATCACCTTGCCGGAACTCGAACACTTGAGCGAAGCGGAACTGAACCATAAATATAATGCGATACTGAACGATCTCGCCCGCCGCAACATGGCGGCGGATTGCTCGCTGGCGACGGTAACACTCGAAAACATCCGTCGCGCAATTCAGCGCAAGCGGGCTTTGAAGCCTCGTGGGCCGCGCTTCTAACGGAGCCACTCAACGAAAGGTGCGCTGCACTTCGCGCACCTTTCGGGATTCTGTGGATAACCATGGGGATACGTTTTAAAATGGTACTTGATTTCGAATCTAAGCCTTTGTATTATATATGTTTCATATTTGTTCCTTGTATGTTCATATTTTCGCTGTTATCCTGACTTAAATCCCGACCGCCTCCGGTCGCGGTTAGCAGGAGAAATTTCATGGCAGAAAAAGAACTGAAAAAATCCGATGTGCGTGAATTGGAAGATGCCCTGACTGTGGCGAAAATCGCCTGCCAGCGTTTCAAAAGCAAAGTGCCTTACGCTGGCAATCTCTACGATTGCGCGGAAGATGTAATTTACGCCATCGAGCAAATGGCGAGAGAAACGCCAAATTCGGTTTGAAGTATACAAACCTCCTCCCCTCCTTACCAGAAATAGACAATGCGAAAACCTACAACCATTGAGAAACTCTATCTCGATTTCGACGGGTTTTTTGCATCCGTCATGCAGCAGGCTATGCCGAACCTGCGCGGCAAACCTGTGGGCGTTATCCCGTTTGAAACCTCTGCGGCTAACTCCACCATCGTCATTGCCTGCTCCAAGGAAGCCAAGGCAAAGGGCTGTAAGAACGTGATGACCGTAAAGGAAGCGCGAAACATCTGCCCTGAAATTGTCCTTGTAACCCAACGACCTGATTTGTATCGCCGAGCGCACAATGCTCTTTTAAACGAAATTTCCTGCGAAATTCCGATTGAAACCGTTAAGTCCATTGACGAACTATCGTGTTCTCTTGATAGCAGGGACATTGCCGCTCCATCCGACCTTGCGCAGCGTATCAAAGCCCGCCTAAGAAAAAACATTGGCGATCAGATAACTTGCTCTATTGGCTTCGGTGCTAACCGCATGCTTGCCAAAATCGCGGGCAAAAGAAACAAGCCCGATGGCGTAACCATCTGGCGACCGGAAGATATGCCTGAACCTTTATTTGCCCTTTCCTTCGGCGATATTCCGGGTGTCGGGAAAAGCATGGAGGCGCGGCTTGCTAAAGCGGGGATCTTTACCGTGCAAGAACTGTATAACGCGGAACCGAAGCGTCTTCGCGCCCTGTGGAACAACGTGACGGGCGAGCGCATGTGGTACGCCCTGCACGGCTACGAAATTCATGCTGAACCTACGGCGCGGGGTATGTTTGGACATGCCCGCGTCATGCCCCCTAAATGGCGCAAGATAGAACACGCGAAAGACTGCTCCCGCTTGCTACTTACCAAAGCAGCAAGGCGCATGCGGCGGGATAATTTTCATGCGAGTTCCCTTTTTCTCTGGCTGGATATGCGCGACGGATCTTGGAGCAAAGCGCAAGAAATGCCCTGCGTGCAGGATGATTTCGCGTGCCTTGAAGCCCTCGGCCTTCTTTGGGCTATCGCCCTCAAGAAGATCCCTCGAAATCCAGAGATTGTTCGCGTCGGCGTGACGCTGTGCGAACTTACGCCCGCAACGGAGCGGCAACTTGACTTGCTCCTGAACGATGACAAACAACGCCAGAAAAGTGAAGCACTCACCAAAGCCATAGACGATTTAAATCGTAAATTCGGCAAACGTGTGGCGACTATCGGGCCTTGGGTTCCTCCTCCTGGGGGATATGCTGGAGGCAAAATTTCCTATACCCGCATCCCTTCAGCGGAGGATTTCTGGTGAGCTGGCAAGAAGATATGAAGTTGAGGGATTTGGATGATAGCACAGTCATAGAGGCAACGTGCATGCGTTGCCTTCATACTTGGCTTCAAAGCCCCGTACAGCTTCTTATAAAAGTCGATCATAGGGATGTTTACATGGATGAGGTGGCAAAGCATCTGTCCTGCCCTCGCCGCAATTGCCGCCATGTCGGCGCAAGAATTGCGCTTGTCAGGAACCACGACACAAGCGGCTTTGTGGGCGGCATGCCGTAACTCAGGCATGGCGTTCCGTCTTAGGGGCAATTCAAATAATTCGTAACGTTAGAAGAACCCAATTAAATTTTAAAGCGCTTAGAATAAAGCACCTCGCCAGTATGCTGGTTATAGATAAACAACTCATGTAATTGAGCGACTAAAAAATGGATCTCATGGCTTGTTTCAATGGGGTTCTGAAGAGTAGCTTTTTCCAAGCTGCCCCCGTCTTGTTCGATAAAGGGGCTAATAAATTTGACGACATACCCAATGTTCAGGGCTTCACCTATTAAGGCAGCCTTTTCTGAAGTAAGCGGGATAATATTATCTGCCCCCTGTACAACATAGTTTGCTGCACTGTATCCCGGAATGCTCTCATTAAAAATTTGCTCTTTTGCATCCTTGCTTAGTCTGTACTTTCGGTTTGCAAAATACGAATAACCAACTTTGGCAGGAAGATTCTTTGTAATCAGGCGAAAGTGCGTCTTTTTAATATTGCTAATCTCTTTTTTGATACCAAGCGCGGTTGACCCAACAGTATTCCCTTCTTTTTCAGTATTCAGCAAAACCTCAATAAATGCGTCAGGCGTATTAAAAAAATATCGCGCGTTTCCTGCATCATAGAAAACCTCTGAATCAGCGGGCTTGGTGAAAACAACAAAATCATTAGTGAGTTTTGCAAGATCAGGAATTTTTGCAACTTCGCTCGATTGCTGTTTTTTAAAATCAGCTTGTGTTTGATACTTTGTCCTAGAAGTAGGGAGATTGCTAAATTTTTTAAAGACAGTAAGAACGTCACTCCCTTTAAAGTTTTCAGGCAATGATTTGTAGGGGAGTATATCGGCCTTAAACACGAAACTGCTCGTTGCATCAGGAGCTGTCGCAGTGGCAGGGTATGTTACAAGGAAGTTTACGAACCCTGTAAAAAGCAATAGGCACAGGAAATAATTAAATCGCATAGGATTAGGCATGGGGGCTTCCTGCTCCGAAGAGGTTAGTAGCTGTAATTACTGGATTATCCTTGTTCCCTGACCATCTATCTATATAATAATTGTCAATGATTCCAATGAATAAGCAGAATATTAGCCATAATAATTATTGACAAGTGTAGCGTTACACTTTACAGTAAAGATAGGAGTGCTACTTGATAAAGAAGATAAGGCACAAAGGGCTGAAAAAGCTTTATAACACCGATGTTTCTTCCGATGTCTTCGCCGATAAACTGCGCAGCATTTTAGGCTTTTTGGATGTTGCGACGAAGGCGAAGGATATGGACTTACCGGGCTATAAACTTCACTCCCTGAAAGGGAATTATGATGGCTTCTGGTCTGTTTGGGTAAGTGGGAATTATCGCGTAATTTGGCGATTTGATGAAAATAACGATGTGACTGACGTTGATTATATCGACTATCACAAGAAGTAAAGGAGACTAGAACATGACCATGCACAAGCCCCCTCACCCCGGCCTCGCTCTCCGGCGCGATTGCATTGAGTCTGTTGGCCTATCCGTTACGGCAGCAGCAGATTGGCTTGGCGTGTCTCGGCCAGCCTTGAGCAATGTTCTCAATGGGAATGCAGCCATCTCCCCCGATATGGCGATCCGCTTAGAAAAGGCAGGATGGGGTATGGCAGAAGCATGGATACGCTTGCAGTATCAGTATGATTTGTGGGAAGCAAGGCAGAACGCATCTAGCATCAAAGTTAAAAGATACAAGGCGGCCTGATCTTCCTTCCTTAAATGATATAAAGCCAGTATTGCGCTGGCTACGCCCTGTTCAGGGCGCTTTCAGCCACCATGCCAGATGTCCATCTGCCATTGCGCCCGTGAGACAGTCGGTCGTCCGACCTTTGCTGCTTCACGGTAACACCGTATCCCGCGCCGACGTTCATCGGCTCATGCGAGATACGGTTTCTGGTTTACTTTAATTTTCGAACGTAAATAGCGTATGCCTTAGCCTTAGACTGCATTTCGCTAGCGAAGAAAGAGCTAAAAGAAGTAGTGCCGTTGGAATTATAACCCGTTCCAAAGCCACTCACGTTTGTGCCGCCCGCATCCGTATTTAGAAGCAGGATTCCATTTGCACCCAAAGCGGCTGCTTTGCGCTTCATATCAGCAATGATCATATCCGTGTTGTGTTGTTGGGTCATGCCATCGCTTGCCCAAGAATCCAGTATGGCCACTTTCTCGTAATTCTTTGGTGGGTCTACATACAGCTTTACTTGCTCCGGGGATATTGCTGCGCGCTGTTTCCCGACAACTATCTGGGATGTCTGCGCGCAACCAGCGAGTAGAAAAGCACAGAGAATTAATGAAACCAAATGACGCATGCGATTGCCCAATTCTTCAATGAAAACGTAAACACGTTTCAGTTGCATGAACTTAGAGTGGTGCCTCCGGTCGGACTCGAACCAACACGCCCTTGCGGACTGCGCATTTTGAGTGCGCCGCGTCTACCAATTTCGCCACGGAGGCATGGGCAAAATATAACCTCAGAGAGGTGATTTTGCCAGTATTAATTAATCCTTGTATTATTTAGGTTTCTTAGCTTTTTTAGCCTTCTTCGGCTTCTCTTTTCTGACGTTAATAGCGGAAGCATCCAAGGTATTCTTGATGTGAGAGGCATAGAAGTTCTCGATCATTTCCACGCTCGTCCGGCAGTTCTTGGCGATCTGGTATATATCCGCTCCTTCCATGAGGCGCATACAGATATATGTATGGCGCAAGCTGTAAGCCGTGCGCCTTTGACCATCCCTGTCAAACTTCAAACCAAGTTCATCAAGAATATTGTTTAACAACTCTCTTTGAGGTTTGCCAAAAATAATTCCGTCCGGCTTGTCGGCCAGCTTCTTCCTTTTCACCGTGCGTTGAAAAGGCAGTACTGCCCCCGGCATACTTTTACAATATCCAACACCCCTTTTCCCCCGGACTTCGATTACGAGGATGCGTTCACCCGTCGCGTCACCGGTTTCGACAGTAACGTCTCGTAATTCGAGAGCGGCCGCCTCATCTGGCCGCAATCCGGTATTGACCATGAACAGTATGTAATCGTGAAAGTTTTCGCATTCTCCCTTCCAGCGATTATTAAGGGGATTGGCGGCACGCTGTCGCGTGGCTTCGTATAACTTCTTATATTCATCCGGTGAAAACCAAGCGCGATGCGCCACCTTTCCAGCAGTTTTGTAGGGCATGGAAAGGTCGGGAACATGGTCTATCCAGCCATGACGCTGCGCGGTTTTCAGAACTTGGCGGATGGCAACAATCTCTTGGTGCATGGTACTGCGGGACGGGGGCTTGCCCGTCTTGCAGGTCTTAGCCCTGTGGATACGGTAGTCCTGAATCGTACCTGCGGTGATTTCAGATAAATACTTCTCCCCCAGATAGGGAAGGATGATGGCTTTCAGTTTCTGGTCATATTGGGCAACCCAAGATTCCGACCGTAGGCCTTGGGTGATGATGGGGTATTCTTCTAGGAACTTCTCGGCAGCGTCCTGAAACCGCTTGCCCCCTTTCAGGATGCCAGCACGGGACTTCCCGCGTAGCTCTAGATACCAGTCTTCTGCAAAATCTTTGGCAAGGGCGATGCTATCGCACTTGGTCGATACGCGCCACTGGCGACCGCCTACCGAGGCGGCACATTGCCAGTTGCTGCTCCGTTCACGTCGATAGACGCTGACAAGGCCGCCGAGAATTTGGTGTGTTTCTGTCGCCATGATAACTCCACAAACTGCACGAAGGGAAAGTGTGCTAGCTATGTGTTAGTATATCAAATCTTCAAGAAATCGTCAAAGTGATTGTATTTATTTGGTAAATTTGCTGACTTGGTAGCTATCTTTTAGATTTTGAGTCTAGCGCGTCTGCCAATTCCGCCACAGGGGCTCTTGTGAATTCTTTATAATGGGAAATTAGGGGGATTGCCACAAATTTTAAGGCGTATTTTATGCAAATATTGCCGTTGGCGCGGCAGCATGCTAACAAGTTCTTATGATGCAGTTTATTCGCAAGCTTTACGATTTTACCCTGCGCCTTTCGGCGCATCGCCATGCTGTCTGGGCGCTGGCGGGGGTGTCTTTTATTGAAAGCTCGGTCTTCCCTATTCCGCCGGATGTGATGCTGATACCCATGTGCATCGCCAACCGCCGGCGGGCATTTTTCTATGCGCTGGTCTGCACTATTGCCTCGGTCCTCGGCGGGCTTTTGGGCTATGCGATTGGTTATGCGCTGTACGATACACTGGGCCAGAAAATTATTTCGTTCTATGGCATGCAGTCGGGCTTTGCCGATATGCAGGCGAAGTACGCCGCTTACGGCGGCTGGATTATTTTCGCCAAGGGCCTTACCCCCTTCCCGTTCAAGATCATCACGATTTTAAGCGGCGTGATGAAGCTGAGCCTTGCGGTGTTTATTCCCGCCGCCATTGCCTGCCGTGCGCTGCGGTTTTTCCTGGTGGCGGCGCTGTTGTGGAAGTACGGCGCACCAGTGCAGCAATTCATTGAAAAGTACCTGGGCTGGGTAACGCTTTTATTCCTGCTGGTCTTGATTGGCGGCTTTGCCGCATTAAGGTATATTGTATGAGTATCGGTAAAATCAGCGCTTACTTCAGCCACCCGCGCAACCTTGCGCTGTTTGTTATTGCCATGTCGGCTTTTGCGCTGGGCTTTGCCTATACGGCGCAATACGCATTTCACATTCTGCCGTGCCATTTGTGCTATGAGCAGCGCAAGCCGTACATCATCAACATCGCGCTGGGACTGCTGGCGCTGGCGGGTTTGAAAGCCGCGCCGCGTGCAACCATCGCACTGCTGGTTTTGGCGGGCGTTGCGTTTACCGCGAACATCGGCCTTGCCGCTTTTCACGTCGGCGTTGAATACGGCTGGTGGGAAGGTTTGACGACCTGCGGCGGCGACGGCGCGATTGCAGATTTTTCGAAGATGACGGTTGAAGAAATGAACAGCTATTTTGCCAACCAGCCTATCGTCCGGTGCGATGTTGCGGGCTGGCGGCTGTTCGGTATTTCCATGACGGGCTATAATTTCATGTATGCCGTATTCTGCAGCGCCTTTATCTTTTTCCATCTGGCCAAGGGCCGGAAAAAGGCTTAATGGGCTGATTTTAATTGCTTAAGTCTATTTGCGTTGCCGGCTGCTGCAGCGCATGATAGAATTATGAAATAAATTACAATTCCAAAACAGTTTTCAAAAAAGGGCATCACATATGGCGGACGAACCGAAAAAGAAACCCTCGGGTTACAAAGCATTGGTCGCTGCCGGCGTTTTGACAGCTGCAGCCGCTGGTGCTTTTGTTGTGTATCCGCACCTTAAATCAGCGCCGGATGCCAGTGCGACCAAGACCACTCAGACCGTCCCCGCCAATGACCCGAATGCGATCGTGGTGAGCGGCGACAAATACGCGGCATCCACCAAGGATGGCAAAATGGTTGAAGTTTACCTTGCCATCAAACCGCTGGATAAGGGCGTGTTCACAGACCAGCAGTTCGATAAAGCGCTGAAGGGCGCGGCGACGCTAGTAGTCATCCGTGAATTCCTCAATCACGATTCCAAAGACATCCCGCGCGATATCGCCAAGATACAGGATGATCTTGCCAATGGCATTTCCGCTTATGTGCCTGTCGCTGCTTCCGGCGCTCAGATGACGTATGCAAAACCCGGCGTCAACTTCACTCTCGGCGTTTCAAAGATCAACACTGCCGGGCAACCGAACGACGTTATATATCAGGCAAAAGGCAACTCGGCCTTCCTCAAGAAGCTCGGGCTTTAACGCCTGGACTTAAAGCGTCTCCAGCTCCGCATCCCAATAGAGATAGTCATTCCAGCTTTGATGCAGGAAGTTGGGCGGATAAGCACGCCCGTTGGCCTGCAGTTCCATGGTGGATGGCTGGACGGGTTTGCGCAGTGGGAACATCTTGCACTCGGCCGGCAGGTAGTTACCCTTCAGCAGGTTGCAGTCCTGGCAGGCTGCGCATATATTCTCCCATGTCGTGGTGCCCCCGCGTGATTTGGGGATGACATGGTCGAACGTCAGCTCATGCGTGCGGAACCGTTCTCCGCAATATTGGCAGGACCACTTGTCGCGCAAGAATACGTTAAACCGAGTGAAAGCAGGCCGTGCTTTTGGTTGCACATATTCCTTCAGCGCGATGACGCTGGGGACTTTCATTTTGAAGCTGGGGGAATGAATCTCGGCATCATACTCGGATACGATGTTGACCCGGTCCAGAAACACAGCCTTGACGGCTTCCTGCCATGACCACAATGAAAGAGGAAAATAACTTAAAGGACGATAATCCGCGTTGAGGACTAAAGTCGGACAGCTTTCGAGGTGACTATGCACCTTGGGTCTCCCTTCCTTTGAAGATCCGCTGTCTTGTCCGTTACTGTCACCCGTGCAAGATCTTGTTATCGAATCTTGTTAACACCCATGCCTTGATTATAGCACAAAACCCGTCCAAAACGGGTCCAGCCTGTAGAAACTCCAAGGTTTTCATAGGATTGAAGGTATCGCTTTAACTTGCGAAATTAAGAATTATTAAGCTTTTTCAAAACTTTCGCGGCTAAAGTCAAGGCCTCGGGTGAGGCCAAAATGGTCAATGTTGTGGGTCAAACCCGGGCGCATCGCAGTTTCCACATTAAATCCAGCAGCCGTAAAACCCGTCTCGATCTTCGCCAGGTTTGATGGCGGCACAATAGCATCCTGATCACCATGAATAGCCAGAATAGGCATTTTGACGATGCCGGGCTGCTTCAAACCATCCGCGTTTATGATCATGCCGGAATACCCGATAACACCGGCGCAGGCCTTTGGACGGCGCGGCATGGTATACATGGCCATCATGGCGCCTTGTGAAAAGCCCGCCACGACCAGTTGGCTTTCATCAACGCCCCACTTTGCAAGCGCGGCATCAATATAAGCGTTCAAAACCGGCGCGACCTTGGCGGCGCTTTTATCGCGCTCGAACGTCACGGGGTCAAGCGCGCGGATGGAGAACCACTGGAAGCCTGCCGCATTCTGCTCGCATACATCCGGCGCGTCGGGGGCTTCAAAAGCGCAATCCGGCAAAGACGGCGCCCATTGCTCGCCAATATCCAGCAGGTCGGCGCCATTGGCGCCGTAGCCGTGCAGGAAAATAACCAGCTGCCTGGCTTTGCCGGACTGGGGGGCGATAAACTGGGCGTCTAGCTGCTGCATGGTGGTGGCCTTTATCTGTTCTAATGCTTTTCATTACTCGGCCAGAAGCCTATATTACGCCTACCGTCGCAACAAGGATTTTTGCCTGAAGGAAGAGCCTGTCATGAACGTTTTTTTCGTTGTTCTCGCGCTTTTGTGCATGCTGTGTGTCGTCGGCTCCTTCCTCTGGGGCATGGTTGCTATGACCAAGGGCGGCGAGCGCGATCATAAAACCAGCAACAAAATGATGCAGATGCGGGTCGTTTTTCAGGCTCTCGCAATATTATTTCTCTTTCTATCCTACGCCACGAAATAAAACACTTGCTGTTTATTTTCCCTAGTATTATAATTTGCTTATAATTCACTCGGGGAACATATGGCATCCAACAGTAAATCCGGTCTGAGTTCTGTTCAACGCGAGGTCGCCCTGCGCGACCTCGGCTTTGAAAAGCAGCGTAATGGCAAAGGCAGCCATGTTGTCTGGGAACATACCGCATTGAAAGCCATGGCGCAGACCGGCAAAAAAGTCTGCTGCCCGCCCAACCTTCTTTCAAACCCCGCACAAGCCCCCTGGGAAACCACCCTGCCCGACAACCCCGGCAGCGGCACGTGGCAAAGCATGCTGAAGCACGCAAAGTGGGCGCAGCAGACGGTAGACGATTACAAAAGCGCAACTGCCGTGCAGGAAGCCCGCAAATCCATCATCCTCGAATTCCGCGAAGCGCGTGATGAAGTTTGCGCGTGGAAGCATGAAACCCGCCACCGCCTGAAGTCGCACCTTGATGCAACTGCGCCGCCGCAAAGCTACCATGAAATGCCGCGCATTGAATCCGCCTTCCTGCGCGTGCGGGAAGAACGCATTGCTGAGCAAGTCAAGCTGCGCGCCAAGCGCGATTGCTGCGGCCCTACCAGCAAGCGATAACAGTTATACAAACCGCACAAACAAAAACGGCCGCTGTCACCAGCGGCCGTTTTGTTATTCGGTCTATTCAGGGCTTACTTGTTGAGGCCCGAATAGTTGCTCTTCAGCTTGTCGGCATCTTCCTGCTGTTTTGCAACAGCGGCATCACCTGACAGGCCGTAAGTGCGGATGTCTTGCGTATCTTTATACGTCGAGTCCGCCTGTTTCGCCGTTTGATAGCGAACGAACTTGGTGCGTTCCCAACCGCGATAGCGCATGCAACTGTCGAAGTCATGATAATCGGTGTGCGATACCCAATGCTCGCCGTAGCGGGTCGGGGTATCGTAATAATCGAGGTCGCCGGACGCTTTCAGCGCGCGGTGATATTCACTGTGCGTATCGGGCGGCGTGGTTTCGCGGAGCGCGTTCAACTCGACCAGCTCGTCGATTTCACGCACGCAACCGGCAATGTCCTGGTCCAGCGTTTGCTGGGCTTTGGGGCCCGTCATCCAGAGCGCGGAGTTGTCTTCAACCCGTTGCCAGTATGCCTGCTTTGTCGGCGGCTGCCACGCGCACGAAGCCAGCATGGCAACGCCGCAAACAGCGATAAAAATCTTCATCTTGGATTTCATGGAGAACTCCCTCACCACAACTGAATCTCTGTAACTAAAATAGACTGAATTCGTTAATAAAAACAATAGACGACTAGAGTTAAGGAGTTTTATTAACAGGTTCATGCCATAAGCTTTCCAGAACAATGCCGTATATCGGTATTGTTGGTGGTCTATGTATATCCGCGTTGTACGCAATGAGGTCCTTGCCGAGATAAAATAGGGGAATCATGTAGTAACCAGTCATCAGCCCCCGATCAAGCGCATGGACTCGCGCCACCAGTGTTTCGCGGGTATCGGAACGGCCAATGCTGTCGGCAATCGCATCAATGGCGGGATTCTCGATACCTGCATAGTTGCGAGCGCCCTTTGTCTGGCCGGATTTGATCCCCCAGTAATTGGTCTGCTCGTTGCCGGGTGACAGTGAATTTATCCACTTCGTTGACACCATGTCGTAATCGTAATCATCGAGGCGGCCGATGAACTGCGCGTTATCAACCGTGCGCACGCGCGCATCTATGCCGATGGTGCGAAGTGCCCGCGCAAATTCAAGCGCGACTTTTTCATCACCGGGGTCGCCAAGCAGGATTTCAAAGCTCACCGCCTGCCCTGTCGTATCGACCAGCTTTTCATCGACATACTTCCAACCTGCCTGTTTCAGCAGTTCCATCGCCTTGCGCTTGTTGTCACGGCGGTCGCCTTCGGCTGCTTGAAAGGCATCGCCGAAAACTTCAGGCGGCAGGTCTTTTTTGTATTGCTCGAGAATACGCAGCTCCTCGCCTTCCGGCTTGCCGCTGGCGGCAAGTTCGGAGTTCGGAAAGGCGCTGTTGATGCGCTTCATCTTGCCGAAATACAGCGTATTATTCAGCCACTGGTCGTTGAACAGCAGCGATAGCGCCTGCCGCACGCGGCGGTCACTGAAAATCGCGCGGCGGGTATTAAAGACAAGCCCCTTCAGCCATTCAGGACGCTGGTGGGCAACTTCTTCCTTGATGACCTTGCCGCCGGAGTTGTTGCTGAAATCATAGCGCGTCTGCCACTTGGTAATGTCGAATTCACGGCGCAGGTTATAGTCACCGGCGCGGAAGGCCTGAAAAGCAATATCATCATCGCGGAAGTAGCTATAGGTGATGGTATCGAAGTTATATTGCCCCTTGTTCACGGGCAGGTCTTTCGCCCAGTAGTCCTTGACGCGGGAATAAACGACTTTGCGGCCCGGCTCGACGCTGGTGATTTTATAAGGACCGCTTCCCAGTGGCGGTTTTAATGTTGTCTTCGAAAAGTCCACCGTCTCCCAGTAATGCTTCGGCAATACTGGCATCATGGCCAGGATCATGACACATTCATGGTCATAGCCGGGGCCGAAGGTGAATTTGATGTCGCGGGGGCCGAGAATTTCAACTTTACTAATCAGCCCATACACACGCCGGCGCACGGGGTGGCCGTATTGGCGGTACATTTCATAGCTGTACTTTACATCCTCCGCCGTCATCGGTACGCCGTCATGGAATTTGGCTTCGGGGCGCAGGTGAAAGGTAATCCACGACCGGTCGGGCGCAACATCAATGCTTTCGGCGACAAGGCCATACATGGTGAAGGGTTCATCCCACACCCGCTGCATCAGCTTGTCGTTGACGTATTCAAGCCCCTCGGCGTTATTGCCGGTAATGATGTGGTTATTGAGGTTGTTGAAAGTGCCGCTTTTTGACAGTCGTAAATCCCCACCCTTGGGTGCATCGGCATTGACGTAGTCAAGGTGGTCAAAGCCCGCCTTGTATTTCGGCGCACCATTCATGGCGATGCCGATATCATGGTCGGCACGGGCAGTTACGGGCGCAATTGCCAGTAACAGGCAGATGCAAATGGCCGCGACAGCTTTCAAGGGATTAAACCGCCTTCTTTTCCTGCAGCAACTGCTTCAGGTTGGTTTGCGGGCGGGCGCCGACATGCGCAATCACTTCCGCCGCCGCGATGGAGCCAATGCGTCCGCATTCTGCCATGCTTTTGCTGCGCGTCAGGCCGTACAGGAAGCCGGCCGCATACATGTCCCCTGCTCCGGTCGTATCGACAACCTGCGCGACCGCTTCGGCGGGTACTTCGATCGTTTCATCTTTAGTGATAATCAGCGAGCCTTTGGCCGAGCGGGTGATGACCGAAATTTCGCAGGCCTCACGGGTATAGTGAATAGCTTCATCAAAGGTGCTGGTTTTGTAAAGGGAGCTGATTTCATCTTCGTTTGCGAACAAAATATCCACATCGCTTTTCACAAGGTCAAGGAATTCATCACGGTGACGCTCCACACAGAACGGGTCGGACAGTGACAGGGCCACTTTTTTGCCACCCGCATGCGAAATTTCGCAGGCCTTGCGGAAGGTTTGCTTGGCGCGCGGGCGGTCATAAAGATAGCCCTCAAGATAGGTCACCTTTGCATTCTTGATCATTTCTTCGTTCAGGTCGGACGGTGCAATCCAGACACAGGCGCCAAGGAAGGTGCACATGGTGCGCTGCGCATCCGGCGTGATGAGAATAAGGCAGCGGGCCGTGGGCGGTCCGTCTTCCAGCGAGGGGGTGTCGAATTCAACGCCGTAAGCCTTGATGTCATGGCGGAAGACCTGCCCCAGCTGGTCGTTGGCAAGCTTGCCGATGTAGCCGGCGCTGCCGCTCATGCTGGCGAAGGCGGCAATGCTGTTGGCGACGGAGCCGCCGGAGACTTCCATGCCGGGTCCCATTTTCGCATAAAGCGCCTCGGCCTGCTCAGCCTCGATCAGGGTCATGGTGCCCTTGTGTATCTTGTTGCTGGACAAAAACGCGTCATCGGTTTTGGACAGCACGTCCACAATCGCGTTACCGATGCCGACCAGGTCAAGATTGGCTTTACTCATGCGAAAATTCCTTCTATTTTAGATCCGTACAAACATGGCACAAAAACGCAAAACAGACCAGACGAAACTCATCATCGCCGCCGCCCTTGCGCTGGCGGATGATGGCGGCTGGAACGCGCTGACGCTGAAGGATATTGCCAAACAGGCAAGCCTGCCGCCGAAGGATGTCGAAAGCCGCTTTGCGGATACGTTCGCGGTGCTGAAAGCCAGCCTTCAGGCGGTTGAGGATGATGTGCAGGCCAGCGTCGAGGAATATCTGACCGACAGCTGGCGCGATAATCTCATGGAAATTGTTATGCAGCGGTTCGAGCGCGCGGAAGAACACCGCGGCGCGTATGAATCCCTGCCCCAGCTGTTCACGCGGCACCCGAAGCAGGTTCATAATTTCGCCAAAGAATTTTTCTGCACCATGGACCGTATGCTGCGCCTTGCGGGGCTTGACCAGGGTAAATGCCAGCCCGCCGCCGTTGCAGCCTTCGGCTTTTTGTACCTGTCACTTGCGGAAGTCTGGCTGAAGGATAAAAGCGAAGGCCTTGCAAAAACCATGGCCGCGATCGACAAGCGCACGCAATGGTTTGAACAGGCCGTTGAATTCCTGAAACGCTAAATTTTATTTCGGCAGCCTTATCACAACGCGCAGGCCGTTGCGGTTGCTCGCTTCCAGAAAAATTTCCCCGCCGTGGCTATGCACAATGTCTTGCGCAATTGACAGGCCAAGGCCGATGCCGCCGGTCTTCTTGTTGCGGGATTTTTCAATGCGGAAGAATGGCTTGAAAACATCTTCGCGCAGGTTCTGGGCAATGCCGGGGCCGTCGTCATCAATGGTAATTTCGTAAACGTCGGCCTGCTCCGTTGCCGTTACCCATGTATTTTTTGCGAACTTGCCGGCGTTGGTCACAATGTTGCCAAGCGCGCGTTCAATGGCAACGGGGCGCAGGCGTATCATCATGCGTTGTTCGGGCAGCACTTCCTGCACTTCCGCGCCCTGCCGCCGCGCTTTGGCGACAATGCGCTCGAGAACGGATTTAAGGTCGATCATTTCGACCATTTCGTCGCTCTCGCCCTTGGCGAAGGTCAGGTAGCCTTCCAGCATCCGTTCCATTTCTTCAACGTCCTGCCGCAGGTTTTCAATTTCCGGCGACGGCTTCAGCATGGCAATTTCAAGCTTCATGCGGGTCAATGGCGTGCGCAGGTCATGCGATACGCCGGACAGCATGGCTGTGCGCTGCTCCATCTGGCGGCGCAGGCGGTCGCGCATAAGCAGGAAGGCGATGGATGCCTGCCGTACCTCGTGCGCGCCTACAGGCCTGAAGTCCGGCACATCCTGCCCCTTGCCGAATTTTTCGGCCGCGACCGCAAGACGCATGATGGGGCGGATCTGGTTGCGCATAAAGGCCATGGCAATGCCGAGCAGCAGCACAGCGCTGCCAATCATCCACAACACGAAAATATATGTGGTCGGGCTGTAAATGCGGCGGTCAGGGCAAATGAAATGCACCGTCTTTTTCGGGCCGATGGCGACCACGATTTCAAACTGCTTGTCTTTTTCGTAGGGGCGGATAGTGAATTTTTTCTCCAGCCTGTCCGCCAGTACGGCTTTCAGCTTTTGTGCCACGCTGAACCATGAAAACTTCTCGAATGACAGTTCCATGCGCTGCAAGTCAGCGGCGTCGTTATCCACAAACACGGTCAGGTCAAGGCTGTGGGATGCCTGGCGCGTGATTTCGGTTTGCAGGGCGATGTTGTTGGTTTCAATCACCCGCTCCGTTACCATGCTGATCTCACCGGCAAGGGCGAAGACTAGCTTGTCGCTCATCGCATCCCAGTGACGGTCAAAAAAGATGAAGGCGACGATCATCTGCATCAGCAAAATCGGCATCGCCACAATCATCAGCGAGCGGCCAAACAATGTGCGCGGCAGCAAGGCTGATTTTATTTTCTTGAAAATACCCTGCGCCATCAGTCAGACCACAACACATAGCCCTTGCCGCGCACCGTCTGAATGTACTTGGGCAGCTTTGGGTCTTCTTCAACTTTTTTGCGCAGGCGCGTCACCTGCACATCAATGGTGCGTTCATTCGCGCTCATGGCGCAAAGCTCGGCAAGTTCCTCGCGGCTGATGACTTCGCCTTTTTTGCTGGCGAGGGCTTTAAGCAGCGTATGCTCAACGGAGGTCAGCGGCACGCGGTCTTCACCTGCCACCAGTTCCCCTCGTGCAAGATCAAGCATCCATTTTCCGAAGCGGATATTTTCATCCGCAGCAGGCGGCGGTGCGGCGACGCGGCGCAGAATGGCATTGATGCGCAGCAGCAATTCGCGTGGCTCGAACGGCTTTGGCAAATAATCATCCGCCCCTGCCTCAAACCCGCTGATGCGCGATTCAACTTCGCCAAGCGCCGTCAGCAGCAGAATGGGCGTGGTGAGGCCTTGTGTTTTCAATCCCTTGGTCAGCGCCATGCCATCCTCCCCCGGCATCATTACGTCGAGGATAAGAAGGTCATAGGCAAGGTGCTGTAGAATATCGCGGGCCTCGGCGGCATCCGTTGCGGTGGTCACCAGAAAATCATGCTCTATCAAAAAGCGCGACAGCAGGCTGCGCAGGCGCTCGTCATCATCCACCACAAGAATATGCGGCTTTTTATCGAGCGGTATTTCTGCGGTTTTTTGATTGGACATAATTCTATTTATTTATTGTACGGCGCACGGCTTCAAGATAATATGAAGCCATCAAAATTGCACCCTTTTCTCTTGAAGGAAATTCATCATGGCACTGGTTCCCTATGACGATCGCGACGGCTTTATCTGGATGGATGGCAAGCTGGTGCCGTGGCGCGACGCGAAAGTGCATTTCTTGACCCATGGGCTACATTACGGCAGCGGCGTTTTTGAAGGTGTGCGTGCATACAACGGAAATATCTTCAAGCTGAACGAACACAGCCAGCGCCTGCTTGACGGCTGCGCTACGATGGATATGAAAATCACCTGGACTCTCGAGCAAATCAACCAGGCCTGTATCGATGCGATGAAGGCAAACAACCTGACGGACGCGTACCTGCGTCCCCTCGCCTGGCGCGGTGCGGAGCAGATGGGCGTGACGGCGCAGCTGGCCAAAATCCACCTTGCCGTCGCCGCATGGGAATGGCCGAGCTATTTCACCGGTGAAGCGCGCGAAAAAGGCATTTCGATTAAAACGTCGAACTGGCGCCGCCCATCGCCCGATTGCGCGCCCGTGCATGCCAAGGCTGCCGGCCTTTACATGATTTGCACCATGTCGAAACATGATGCGGAAAACCACGGTTACAGCGATGCGCTGATGCTGGATTACCGCGGCCGCGTGGCCGAGCTGACCGGCGCAAATTTCTTCATGATCATGCGCGGCGAAGTGCATACGCCGGTGGCGGATTGCTTTCTGAACGGCATTACCCGCCAGACTGTCATGGATATTATCCGCGCCAAAGGCATCAAGCTGCATGAACGATCGATCATGCCGGAAGAACTGGCGGCGGCGGAAGAATGCTTTGCCACCGGCACCGCGGCGGAAATCACGCCCATCGGCAAGATTGACGACAAGGATTACACCGTCGGCCCCATCACCCGCATGATCCGCGAGGAATATGAGAAGCTGGTACGCCTGCCCGCTTCCGCCCAGCAGAAAAAAGCCGGTTAATCTTTTAGGATTATCTTCCAGTCCCGCACTTTATCCCGCAGCGGCTTGCCCGCATGGGCGGGACTGGTGGATGGCAGCCGCGTCAGCATCAGCCGTGTCTTTACGTCGTCCGGCAACGTGGGTATAACGCGTTTCAGGAACTCTTTTTCGGATTTTGCGCCGTTGAAATAAATGTGCCTGATGTGGGGCTGTTTTTTAAAAAGTCCGGCAAAGTCGTTGACCTCGATCGTCTTGTCATCAATGCGTGTATCAAGGCTGCCGGAACGCTCGCAATATTTCAGCACATCCCACAGCGCAAGGTTATTGCCGGTAATAATCGCCTGCCGCTGCGCATAGGTTTCAACCGGCATATCGAACAACGCCGTCATTATCTTCCAGAACGCATTTTGTGGGTGGGCGTAATACTGTTGTTCCTGCAGTGATTTGATGCCGGGCATGGAACCGAGGATAAGCGTACGCGCTTCCTTGGCAATAATAGGTGAAAAACTGCGGGCTTCGTGGTGCATGGGGTTTTAAGGCGCCGCGGGCTTGCGGGTCGTCGCCGGTGCTTTTGGCCGCGCGGCGGGTGCGGTTTCGCGCATGGTGACAATGCTTGCGGTAATTTTTTCCAGTAGCATGGCTTTGGCCGTATTCGGTTGGCCAAGTTCGCGGGCGATTTCGCCTTCCAGCACATCAAGCTCGGAAAGCTTTATGACTGAAACGATTTGTTCTGGCTTGATATGCCGCCGCCCCGCCTTGCCGGTGGGGCAATGCTGCGGGTGAACATCATACGAACTTGACGCGCCCGACATATCTTTCAGCAGCATAAACGTCAGCGATCCGCCGTAATCAGGCGATTCAGTCAGGGCGCGGTCAACAATTTTGCCAAGAGCCTCTTCCAGCAAGCCGGCAAGCTTGCCCTTATTGTCCAGTACGGCGGCATAGGGAATGGGGTAACGGCTGGTATCGCTTGCGGGCAGCAGCGGCGCAAGGCCGGAAAGCGAATAACCATCGCCCGCCGCGCCCGCCGGGCTGGTATGCGCCGCCAGCAAATCCGGCCTGCCGGAAATGTAGCGCAGCGCATATTCACCTGCGATCAGGAATTCGATGTCTGCAGTTTGCAATTTCATGCCCGTATTGTATCAAAGACTCCCTGCAAAAGAATGAATGTTTGAATATCCAAGACTTTTCAAGCTATTGCAAAAGGGCGGCACCCGTTAAAGATGCCGCCCTTTGGTATAAAACTGCAAAAAGCTTTAAGCGGCCTTGCGTTTTTCCAGCGGCTGTACGGGGCGCTGCGGTGTGCCGTTGTAGACGGACAGAGGGCGCATCAGCTTGTTGTCTTCCAGCTGCTCCATGATGTGCGCGGTCCAGCCCGTAATGCGGCTGATGACGAAGATGGGCGTAAAGATGGGAATTTCAAAACCCATCAGGTAATACGCGGGGCCAACGGGGAAATCGAGGTTCGGATGAATGCCTTTTTTCTCGATGACGTTTTTGGCAAGAATATCTTCCATCTCGACCCATTTCTGGCCGTTGGCGATTTTAGCCATGTCGTGGAAATATTTGGTCATGTGCGGCACGCGGCTGTCGCCGTTGCGATAAACGCGGTGACCAAAGCCCATGACGAGCTTTTTATGCGTCAGCGCATCGTCAATCCAACTTTGGGTTTTTGAAACGTCGCCAATGCTCAGCAGCATGTGCATCACCGCCTCGTTCGCGCCGCCATGCAGCGGGCCTTTAAGGGAGCCGATGGCGCCCGTGACGGCCGCATAAATTTCCGACAGCGAGGAAACGATGGTGCGCGCGGTGAAGGTGGACGCATTAAAGCCATGTTCCGCATAGAACGTCAGCGAAGCATCAAAGCAGCGGACGATTTTCGCATCCGGCACCTGGCCGAAATACATGTGGAAGAAGTTTTCCGCCATTGTCAGGTCTTTTTTCGGCGCAATCGGCTCCTGCCCCTTGCGGATGCGGAAGTCGGCGGCGATGATGGTCGGAATTTTCGCCATCATGCGGATGGATTTGCGCATGTTCGCGGCGCGTGAATTATCGGCAGCCTCCGGGTCTTCAACGCCAAGGAAGCTGACGGCGGTGCGCAGCGTATCCATCGGGTGCGCGTCTTTACGGAATTGGCGGATGATGGTGATAAGCTCTTTTGAAATGTCACGCTGGCTGCGTTCTTCGGCTTCAAAGGTTTTCAGCTGTTCGGCATTCGGCAATTCGCCGTGCCACAGCAGATAGGCGACTTCTTCAAAGCGGCAATGTTCAGCCAGTTCCTGCACCGGGTAGCCGAAATACGTCAGCGTATTGGTTTCGTCGAAGACCTTCGAGACTTTCGAGGTATCGGAATAAACGCCGGCAAGGCCTTTGGCGATCTTGATTTCAGGGGCGGAAGTCTGGCTGGTCATAATGGTTTCCTCCATGTGACGGTTGCTACATATTTGCTTAATGCCTTGGCTGCGCCAGTGCAAGGGCAATTTTTAACTGTAAAAACAATGCCTTAAAAATTTTAACACAAAATTAACAAATAGCCTGTAAACTGAAAGGCAGTAAATGTCCGTACAGAAAGTACAAAACATGGAATTAGCATCTGTCGCTATCGCCCTTCAGCAAACCTCCGCATCGAATACGATTGCGTTGAGCATGCTCAAGCAAAATGCCAAAACCGAACAAAGCCTCGCGGATATGATCGCGACGTCTTCGACTGTTGGCACTAACTTGGATATCAATGTTTAAGGTTTTCTGATATGAGCAGCGTTTCAGGAACATCACTTCTTCCCTTCGTCTTCACGCCGACAACCAACGCGACGGCAACGTCTGCGCTTGAAACCAAGCTGGAAGATGCCGCTGCCGCCGACCAGGGTATTGTCCAGATGCTTGATTCCGTCAGTACGGTCGGCCAGGCACTGGATATTTTCGCTTAAAGTTTCGCATTAGCAAAGGCGCTGTTCCATGCAAGTTTCCGCCGCCACTGCAGCCCTTCCCGCACAATCTTCCGCGCCTGCCCAGTCATCTGCCGCGAAGCTTGAAAAGCCGGCGCAAAAACTTGCCGATTTAATCCTGGCAGATGCCGTGCGCGGCAACCAGATCGACCTTCACGCCTGACATGCCCCAACCTTACGAGATTGTGCTGTCTGAAAAGACATTGCACGCACTTCTGCTATACAAATCAGACGTTGAAAACGGCATCGCCACAGCTGGCGCGCGCCTGAAAAATCTTTTGCCAGCAAATACCGCCGAACAGTTCATCGAAGCCCTGCTGGCCACTAAGCAACCGCGCATTTTTGCCGAAAGCGAAATTCGCGGAGATGGCAGCGACTGGAATTTCCGCGAGCTGGCGTTGCTGGGCGACATTAACGTCGTCATGGCTGTAAGGGTTTTTGATAACGGCACCTGGAGCCCCAACGACCAAAACTTCCGCGAATATGCAACGCCCATGGACGCCTGCCTGATGTTCACGCCCGGCCCGCTGCTTGGCGCTGGCGGCGCTTTCAGGGGGTTGCCACCGGATTATACGGAAGTCACGGATAACGGCTGGATTGATCGGGATAAATATTCGAATTTAATCGAGCGTCGCCTGCTGCCGCTGCTTATGCATGCGAATGATACAGCGAAGCTGGATGGCAAGCCTGCCCTCATCGCCCTGCCCGGTATTGGCGCTGGCGCCTTTGCGGGTGAGTTCAAGGGCGAAATGGGCGCACACCTTGATGCCGCCTTGCGGCTCATGTTGCAACGGCATGGCGATAAGCTGCCACATATTGGCGCTATTTGCTTTGATCCGTTCAATGAAGGCGCGAATGCTACGGCCGACTTTAACGGCATCACCTACCGTGTGCGCCCCGCTACACTCAACGCCGCGCGTCCGCAATTATCGCCGCCCGCGTCATGGCAGGAAAAAGCGGATGATTTTTCGAATTACCGGCTTTATAAGATCGTCGCGTGGGATCACGCCTCCCTGCCTGGCAACGACTTTTTCGGTAGCAGCCGTTTCACCGATGATGGCGTTGCCGCTGCCGCGACGGATAGCATGAAATCTGTCACAGGCATTGAAGGCCGCTATGCCGCTGGCGGCTACCAACCCCCTGCAGGTTATAAAGACTGGGAAGATGTTTGCGTTAAAAACGGCGTTCGCCTGCTTGCCCGTGGAAACGTCAAAGTAGCGATGAATGACGGCAGGTATGTTGCCCTGCAGGCCACGTCAAGCGCGCCTTCGCAAAAACCCCCGGCGCCGTGATTATTTCTTGACCGTGAAGTTGAAAATATTCTGGTCGAAAGCGTTGTAGTCTTCGTATTGCAGCAATGCGTACAGGTCTTTGCGGTGCTGCATTTTATCCAGCAGGCTTTCCTGCGTGCCTTCGGCCTTGATCACGTCAAGACCGCTGTCAATCGCGCCCATGGCAAGGCGCAGCGTGGTGACGGGGTAAATGACAAGGTTATAACCCAGGCGTTCCAGCTGCACGGCGGTGAGCAGCTTTGACTTGCCGAATTCAGTCATGTTGGCCAGCAGCGGCGCGGCAACGGCCTTGCGCATGGCTTCAAATTCGCCTTCATCCTGCATCGCTTCGGGGAAAATCATGTCAGCGCCCGCATCAATGTAAGCCTTGGCGCGGTCGATTGATTTTTCAAGGCCTTCGGCGGCGCGGGAATCTGTGCGGGCAATCAGCACGAAATTTTTATCGCGCTTGCCTTTGGCGGCAGCGGCAATTTTTTTAACAACGTCGGCGACAGGCAGCACCGACTTGTTATCAAGATGGCCGCAGCGCTTCGGGTTTTCCTGGTCTTCAATGTGGCAGCCGGCAATGCCGGCGTCTTCCATGATCTGTATGGTGCGGGCGGCGTTCATAGGCTCGCCAAAGCCGGTGTCAATGTCGATAATGGCGGGTAAATCCGTCACCCGCGCCATTTGCTGCCCGCGCTGCGATACTTCCGTCAGCGTCGTCAGGCCGATGTCCGGCAGGCCAAGGTCGGCCGACAGCACAGCGCCGGAAATATAAACGCCGTCAAAGCCTTTCTTTTCAATCATCATCGCCGTCAGCGGGTTCATTGCACCGGGAAAGCGCAATAACTTGCCGGATTTCAGGCCTTTGACAAAATCCGCGCGTTTTTCAGCGGAGTTCTTTTTGGTGAAAAGCATTTGTTTCGTCCTATGCCAGCAGGTAATACACGTCGGTTGTCAGGGTGTCGGTATCTTCCGTCCACGGGCCGTAAACTTCCCAGCATGGGCCTTCAACGGCATGGTTGTTGGCGGCGCACCACTTCAAAATGGCATCATGTGCATTTTTAAGGTCATGGTACTCGCCCGTATGCGTGGTTTTGGCAACCGCGCCTTTGGGGGTCATGGCGCAGGAAAGCACGCCCTTCGTCCAGAAGCGCCCGCCAATGGTGGGGCCGGCATCAATGTCGCAGCCGTCTTTTTCAAAGTCTTCACCGGGTTGCGGGCTATAGAAAACAATGCTGGGGTCAGACGGTTCCAGCCCGGCCTTCTTCGCATGCTTCCACGCTTTTTCCATGAGCGGCGGCAACTTGTCGCCCACATCATCAAGCGTCACGCGTGCCTGCATAGCCGCAATGTAGCGCGGCTCCGCTTCTTCGATCGTGACTGTATAGGCTTCGTTAGAAGAGGCCTTTTTTTCCGACGGCAAGGTTTTTCTCCGCAATTTCGACGTTGAGGCCCATCAGTTCATCCGCCGAAAGGTTCGGCAGGCGCTGCACGAGGTCGAGGAAGCGTTGCTGCTCCTTCGGTTCTACAACCCCGTCCGTCAGCGTCATGAACTTGCGGATATAATCGGCGCGGCCAAAAGGTTTTGCGCCGAAGGGGTGCGCATTGGCAACGCCCAGTTCGTCGATGATTTTGGTACCGTCTTCCAGCGTGATTTCAACACGGCCGCCAAAGGCTTTCACGTTCGGGTCTGGCGAATGGTAGCGCTTGGTCCATTCCGGGTCTTCAACAGTGCGCACTTTGTTCCAGAGCTTCACGGTATCGGGACGCTGCGCACGTTCGGGCGCATAGGACTTCACGTGGTGCCAGCTGCCATCCTGCAGCGCAACGGCGAAGATGTACATGATGCTGTGATCCAGCGTTTCGCGGCTGGCGGTGGGGTCCATTTTTTGCGGGTCGTTCGCGCCGGTGCCAATAACGTAATGCGTGTGATGACTGGTATGGATAAGGACGTCTTTAACCTTGTCCCAATCGGCAATCTTTTTACCCATGCGCGCCGCAAGGTCAATCAAGGCCTGGCTTTGGTATTCGGCGGAATGTTCCTTGGTATAGCTTTCAAGAATGGCGCGTTTGGGCTGGCCTTTGGCGGGCAGCGGCACATCGTAATTCGCTTCCTTGCCATCCAGCATCCAGGCAATCACGCTGTCTTCGCCTTCGTAAATCGGCGACGGCGCGCCCTCGCCGCGCATGCAGCGGTCAACGGCTTCAATGGCAAGCTTGCCGGCATGGGCGGGCGCAAAAGCCTTCCAGCTGGAAATCTGGCCTTTACGCGATTGGCGCGTAGTGCAGGAAACGTGCAGCGCCTGCTGGATGGACTGGAAGATGGTATCCGTATCAAGTCCCATCATGGTGCCAATGCCAGCGGCAGCAGCAGGCGCGAGATGCGCGATATGGTCGATTTTGTGCTTGTGCAGGCAAATTGCCTTCACAAGGTTGATGTGCAGTTCATAGCCCGTCGCAAGGCCGCGCAGCAGCGCCTGCCCGTCTTTACCCGTTTGCTGGGCGACAGCGAGGATGGGCGGAATATTGTCTGCCGGGTGGGAATAATCTGCGGCAAGGAAAGTGTCGTGGTAATCCAGCTCGCGCACGGCGGTGCCGTTGGCCCAGGCAGCCCATTCGGCGCTGTATTGCTTGGAAGACGGAACACCGAAAACGGTCGCGCCGCGCTTGCCGCTGCGGGCATGGTCAAGCGCCTGCGCACGCGCCGTCGTAACGGGGCCGCGGTTCAGCGATGCGACGGCGACCGACGCGTTGTCGATGATGCGGTTGATGATCATCTCGGCGACGTCTTTATCGACAGCCACGGCATCCGCCGCGACTTCCGCCATTTTCCAGGCCAGCTGGTCCTGCTTTTTCAAAAGGTCTTTTTCGGGGTGAACGCGCACGTTGTGGTGCGTAAGGCCGTCTTGTGCTTGCGGTTTCATTTGAGCCTGTCCCATGCTGAGATCTTCCTTTACTGGCGAGAAATACATCGAATGACCATTGTTATAGCACTCCGGCTGTATCCCCCAAAGATGGAATAAAACGTCGTTTATATTTGACGTTACGGAAATATTCTGATACATTACGGTACAAATATACCAGCAAAGGAGGCGGCGATGACCATTTTATCCAATATTTTCAAGCGTCAAATGGCCACTTATTACGGACGTGCCGCCTGCAAGGCAGCCTTTTACGGCGATTTTGACAAAGCTTTTTCACTCATCGAAAAAGGCGGCAACATTAATATGTCCCGCTGGATGGATGGCGAGCGGGCCGAAGATAACGGCGAAGCCAACATCGGCCATTCCGCCCTGCGCCACAAAAACCTTGAGGCCCTCACCCGCGCGCTTGATGCAGGCCTCAGCCCTGATTTTTATTCCGGCTACCGCAGCACGCTGTTGAAAACCGCGATCGAAACAAACCAACGTGAAGCGGCATTGCTGCTTATCGACCGCGGCGCGACGATTGTATCGTACGAAGAAGGCACGCTGACACCCCTTACCACCGCGCGTATCCACAAAATGGAAGATGTTGCGCAGGCAATCGAGCAAAAGCTCGGCTTCACGCCGGAAGGTTTAGCGGAGCCCGCCCCTGTTGTGGTGATTGATGTAAAGCCGGAAACGTCACGCCCGGTAAAGGCCCTAAAGCCCGTCACCTTCCGCAGCAAATAGAAATAATCAGATACCTGATTTCTTTTTGAAACTGGTGGCCGGCGCCGTTTTTGCCGGCCCCATCAGCGTGGCGATATGCCGGGATTTAGCCAGATACTCCGCCTGCTCCAGATCGCTTAAATCGCGGGTCATCTCGGCCCGCACGGCATTGGATGGTTTATCTGCCGCCAAAGAACGGCCATTGCGGCTGACGATGGCAAGGCTGGTTGCAAGCCCCGTTTCAAGAGCCTCTGCCGTTTCAATCAACGCGGCGGGCGCGTTGTCCTGCTCCTCGGTATTTACCCAGCGCGGAATAACGCTGTCACCCTTGCAGGCGGCAGCAAGGTTTTCCTGAAAACGCAGGTACACCGATTGCCGCGCAATGGCAGACGGCACGGCTATGACCGTCGCATCAATTTTATAATCTGCGTCGCCGAAGGGTTGCAGAATAGCCTTGGTAATATCGCCGCCCATGGCCGCATCATCCAGCAGTACGTTCAGCTTCAGGCTCGCGGCTTCCTGCGTCAGCCAGCCGATAAGCCGTTCCACGGCGCTATCGATACGGGCGGCGGCGTTGACAGGGTCGGCCGAGACATGGTCGGCATAGCGCGGATGATAAATGCGCAGGTCATCAAAGTTAATGTGAATGTAGTTTTTTAATTCAGGCGCGGCTTGCAGCTGCCGGTCGATGAATGTGCTTTTGCCTGCGCCAGGCAGGCCGGTAATGTAAACCAGCACGGGGTTTTCCTGCGGGATTTTGCTGCTGAAATAGTCATGCGCCATGCGGGCGAAAGCGCGCTGGTATTCCGCTTCCGTCATCGCATCGGGGCGTGCGGTTGCAGATTCATCGTTGAACGACGGGGAAAGGTCTTTCAAATTACCGTTCATGCAGATGTCATCAGGCTTTCATTTGCGGGGCGGCCGGTGCTTTTTTTGCCGCCTGCTCAGGTGTCTTGGCAATGCGGGCAAGGAAAGATGCAGCGGAGTGGAAAATTTTGCTCAACACGCCGGGGCCCTGCGAAATACGCTCGAACCTTTTTGCGTAGTCGCTGGCGGGTTTGTGCCAGCGGGCAAGGCTGCCTGCAACGTCACGCCCGACTTTGTCATTCGCCAGCAGTTTTTCAACATACGCGTCCAGCCGCTTGTGGCTGTCGCGGAAGGATTTGTTCTTTTCGCCGTCGTTCGGCTTGCCGTTGCGCATATCCTTCAGGAATTCGACCTCCTTCGCATTCATGTTGCGAAGGGATGACAGTGCCACCATTGCTTCCACCCGCGCAGGCTGGCCGGTGCGCGCCATTTGCTCCAGCACGGTGCCAAGGTTGCGGTATTCAGGGCGGCTCCACGCGACGGTTGCGGGTTCCGACGCTTTGGTGAAATCAATGTCAAACTTTGATGTTTCGCGCAAGGTATGGCGCGGGCTGGCGAGGAATACCGGCGCATCGGCCCTGTACCCCTGCTCCGGCATCAGCGATAAATTCTTTTGCGCATCGCGGCGTGCTTTAAATTCCTCGACGACGCCTTGCAGGCTGCGGGCCCACGGCTTTTCCGACGTATTTGCGGTTTCACGTGCGGCAGAGGTTATGTCTGTAAACATCTTTTGCACATCGGCATAAACGTTTGCGCCGCCGGCTGCCTGCGCTTCGGCGCTTTTTCCGGTTAGCGTTTCCTGCTGCTTGAAAACGGTGCGCGATGTATTCAGCATATTTTCATGATGGCGCACCGCCTGTTCGCGGTTACCGGCATCGAATGCGGTAAGGCCGCTATCCAGCTCCAGCAACATGACCGTGAGGCTGTTGCGGATGGACGGCGTCGTTTTCAATTCCATGACTTTGGTGAAGAACGGCTCGAGGCCTTTATAGGGCTTGAATTCATCAACCGTCAGTCCCGCAGAAGGGTTTGTTGCAGGTTCGGCAATATAGTCGATGAAATCGGCTGACATTCTTGTTCTACCCCTCATTAAGTGTATGAGGTATATTAACATATACTTTCAAAAACGGCAATTTGCCCTGAAAAAAACCAGGCAAAACAGCGGCCTAGCGTTTAAAAAGCGCCGCCATTACACGTTGAAACGGAACAGCATAATATCACCGTCTTTCACGATGTATTCTTTGCCTTCCTGGCGCATTTTACCGGCTTCCTTCGCGGGTACTTCACCGCCAAGGCCGATGTAGTCGTTGAAGTCGATGGTTTCGGCGCGAATAAAGCCGCGCTCGAAATCGGTGTGGATGACGCCGGCGGCCTGCGGGGCCTTGGCGTTGCGATGCACCGTCCACGCGCGCGCCTCTTTCGGGCCGACGGTGAAGAAGGTGATGAGGTCGAGCAGTTTGTAGCCCGCACGAATGACGCGGTTCAGGCCCGGCTCTTCAAGGCCGATGCTGGAGAGGTATTCTTTTTTCTCCTCATCCGAACTGAGCTGCGCAATTTCAGATTCGATTGCGGCGCAAATGACAACATGCTGCGCGCCTTCTGCCTTGGCCATTTCAGCGACCTTGGCGGAAAGTTCGTTTCCTTTTTCGGAGTCTTGCTCCAGCACGTTGCAAACATAAAGCACAGGCTTGGATGTGAGCAGCTGCAGCTGCTGGAAAGCCTTCATTTCATCATCCAGCGACAGCTTGACGGTGCGGGCGGGCTTGCCGTCGCGCAGGGCTTCAAGGCATTTTTCCATGACTGCGGCCTGTACGATCGCATCCTTGTCGCCGCCCTTGGCTTTTTTGCGCATCGGCTCGATGCGTTTTTCAAGGTTGTCGAGGTCGGCGATCATCAGCTCGGTATCAATGATCTCCTTGTCGCGGATGGGGTCGACGCCGTTTTCGACGTGGGTGATGTTTTCATCCACGAAGCAGCGCAGCACGTGCAAAATCGCATCCGTCTCGCGGATGTTGGCGAGGAACTGGTTGCCAAGCCCCTCCCCCTTGGATGCGCCGCGCACAAGGCCCGCGATATCGACGAATTCAAGCTGGGTCGGCACGATGGACTGCGACTTGCCGATTTTGGCAAGGTCCTGCAGGCGGTTGTCCGGCACGGAAACGCGCCCGACGTTCGGCTCGATCGTGCAGAACGGGTAATTCGCTGCCTGTGCGGCGGCGGTTGCCGTCAGCGCGTTGAACAGCGTGGACTTACCGACGTTGGGGAGACCGACAATACCGCAATTGAAACCCATCTTACGCTTCCTTCTTCTTTTCTGCCGTTGTGGCGGCCTTTTTTGTTTCCGCCGCAGCGGGGTTGTTCTTTTTATCTTCTTTCGGCGGTTGCAGTTGCTGCGCCACCTTGCTCATGAAACCGTCGTGGTCGGCGGCGGCCAGCTTGCCGGCATAATCGCCGATGCCCGCGAGCAACGGCACCAGCCAGTCTTCATCCGCGCCCGAAAAGTTGCCCAGCACATAGGGGCTGACCATATCTTTGTCGCCGGGATGGCCGATGCCAAGGCGTACGCGCCAGTATTCCTTGCCAAGATGTTCATCGATGGAACGCAGGCCGTTATGCCCGGCCGCGCCCCCGCCGTTCTTGATGCGTATCTTGCCGGGAGCAAGGTCCAGCTCGTCATGAAAGACGACGATGTCTTCGGGCTTGATCTTGTAGAAAGCCGCCGCTGCCTGCACCGACTGGCCCGACAGGTTCATGAATGTCTGCGGTTTCAGCAGCAGCACCTTCTGGCCGTCGAGAGTTCCATCAGCAATTTCGCCCTGAAACTTCTTCGACCAGCCGGAAAATTTATGGCGCTCAACGATAACGTCGAGCGCCATAAACCCGATATTGTGGCGGTTGAGCTGATATTGCCTGCCCGGATTGCCCAATCCGACAAAGAGCCGCATATCAACTCTTCCTTATTCGTTACTTCTTCTTCGCAGGAGCAGCAGCGGGTGCAGCGCCTTTCGCAGGAGCAGCGCCCTTGGCAGCAGCGGCAGGTGCAGCAGCACCCTTCGCGGCAGCAGCGCCGGCAGCCGGAGCGGCAGCAGCATCTGCACCAGGTGTTGCAGCAGTTGCGTCATCATCCGATTTCATGGCCGACGGTGCGACCAAGGTGATGATGGTGAAGTTGCCCGAAATGGCAGGCTTGATGGATTCCGGCAGTTTCAGGTCTTCAACGTGCAGCGAGTAACCGACATCGAGACCGGTGAGGTCAGCGGTAAATTCGGTCGGGATGTCCGTTGCCTTCACGAAGACTTCGATCTCATGGCGAACGAGGTTAAGCACGCCGCCCTTGGTGATACCGGGGGATGCTTTTTCGTTCACGACGCGCACGGGAACCGAAACGCGGATAATGGTCTTCTCGGAAACGCGCAGGAAGTCTGCGTGTTCGGGGCGGTCAAAAACGGGGTCAACCTGAACGTCGCGGGGCAGAACGAGGTGCTTCGCGCCGTCAACCGTAAGGTCGCACAGCTGCGTGAAGAACGCTTTTTTCTGCAGAGCAAAACCAAGCTCTTTCGCGTTGAGGGAAATCAGGACGGGTTCTTTGTTGTCACCGTAGATAACGGCCGGCACTTGACCGGTACGACGAACTGCACGGGCGGCCCCCTTACCGGCCTTCGCACGCGCTTCCGCCGTGAGTACTGTTTTTTGAGTGGACATCTTGGTAAATCCTTTGTTTTACGTTGCTTATGCGTCGCCCTTCAGCCTCCAGGGGTGCTGATCGAGTGACAGGTATAAATACCGGAAAATCGCGGAAAAGCAAGCGGTTTATGGATTATGTCTAGGCGTTTTTCGGCACGCTGTCGAACAGGGAAGATACCGACCGTTCCTCTGAGATGCGCAGGATAGCCTCGCCAAATAGCGGTGCAATGCTCAAATATTTGATTTTGCTGCATGATTTAGTCTTTTCGGTCGCTGTAATGCTGTCTGTTACCAGCATTTCCGTCATCGGCGATTTTTCAATGCGGTCAACCGCGCTGCCGGAGAAGACACCGTGCGAGCAAATGGCGCGTACGCTGATCGCGCCATGCGCCATGAGGGCGGCGGCGGCGTTGCAAATGGTACCTGCTGAATCCACCATATCGTCGATGAGGATGCATTCCTGACCTTCCACATCGCCGATGACGTGCATGACTTCCGAAATGCCGGCTTTTTCGCGGCGCTTGTCAATGATGGCAAGGTTGGCTTCAAGGCCCTTGGCAAAAGCGCGCGCACGCACCACGCCGCCAACATCGGGGGAAACAATGGTCACGGGGCCTTTCTTGGTTTTCTGCACATAGGGCGTGAAAACCGGCGTGCCGGCAAAAAGGTTATCTACTGGAATATCGAAGAAGCCCTGAATTTGGCCTGCATGCAAATCCATCGTCAGCACGCGGTCTGCACCGGCTGTGGTGATGAGGTTTGCGACGAGCTTGGCAGAAATGGGCGAACGCGCCGTGGTTTTGCGGTCCTGCCGCGCATAACCGAAGTATGGCATGACGGCGGTGATGCGCTTGGCGGAGCCGCGCTTCAGCGCGTCGATCATGATGAGAAGTTCCATCAAGTGGTCGTTCGCGGGGTAGCTGGTGGACTGGATGACGAAAACGTCTTCACCGCGCACGTTGTCCAGCACCTCGAGGAAAATTTCCTGATCCGCGAAGCGCTTGATGCCGACATCGGTCAGCGGGATACCCAGATAGGCGGAGATAGCCTCAGCCAGCGGCTGATTGCTTGTGCAGGAAATGAGTTTCATTTTCTTCTCGCCCATGATGAACTTTCGAGTGGAATGCAGCTCATATTAGCCCAGCCGGTCCGGATTCGGCTAGGGCGAGATCAACAAAATAGCGCATTGAGAATAAAGGCGAAAATGGCCATGGGTAAAGCTGATAATTGACATAACTTTAAATAGAGAGGAAGATGCTCTGCAATTTAAGGCAGCAGGTTCCGCCGGCGCCGCACGCAAAAGGATTTCACAATAATGGCAACCTTCGGAAAAGAATATTCGACTGACTATGCTTATTTCATCGCGGGCGGCAAAACGCTGGATGCCATCAAGCAATATGAAGCGGATGCCGCAAACCCGCAGCAAGCCTTTTTAAAGATCGCGCAATCGTATGGCGCGGAAGCATTCTTTGGCAGTGCGTATATGGCGGCTTTTGTTTTCGCCAATGAAACATCCAGCCCTGCCTTCAAGGATGGCACTGCAACGGCGGATGGAAAGTTTGAATATGCCGCCAATAGCGCAACACCCGAAGGCAAAAAACTGCTGGCGGAACTTGCCAATGTGCCGGACATGGACCTGACACACCGTGCCTTCGCCCGCCGCCTGACAGGCACTGAATATGCGCCGACGAACCCGGACAAGCTTTATGAAGATGCAGGTTCATCGCATTCCCATTACAGTGAAAACCATAGCGCTGTTGCCGCAAGCTTCAGCAAATATGGCGATACTTATGTGGTAAGCGTGCCGCGTGTTGTACGCGGTATTTTTAACGAAGCCGCGCAGAAAGCGCCGGATGAGCGTTATACCAACACGATAGGCTACACCTACGAATGGCTTACGCCGGCGGACAGCACGCCCATCCCCTACTCCAAGGTAATCGAGCTGCGCGAACAGACGCTGGGCGAACAGTTGACGCCGCGCGTCACTGCCCGGAAAATTCCGTCTTTCCGTTAATAAGCAGCTATCTTGGCGAGGTCATTGCTGATCGAGCAGAATTTGGAGCGCAGTTCCGAGACGGTGAGGGGTTCGAGTTCGGAAGCGGTGATGAGCTGGGTCATGCTTTTTCTCCTTCATCTGTCGGCCGCGACCATCGCGGGCTTGATGCAGCGTCCGAGATCATCCTCTGGTCGAAAGAGGCCGGATACGGCATCCCAACAACGGATACCAAAAAACTGAGTTCAGAAGTGGAGCGAATTTTAAAGCGAATATGAAAGAAGCTGGAGACGAGCCTTCCGAGTGCGCACTTCTCAGTAGAGAGGTGCTCATACTAATTTAAGTATTTAGTCTTTGGCTTATTTAACTAGTGAAACTGAAAGATATTAAACAGAGTCTTTTCAATAGAGACAGCTAATACGGCTTGACCATTGGGGCATAATGTCCACTTTGAAACTATTGGACCTAACGGAAAAGTAGAAGAAAACTCTCACGTCCTTCTAATTGACCCTTAAGAAAAGATGAAACATGAATAAACGTTTTTTTACGATTTTGTCGCTTACCTCATTCTCCAAAACTAAACATTACGAAGGCTTGCTTTCGGATTTTACGAATGGGATAAATACACAAAAAAAATTAGGACCAGCTAGGTTTTTGACAATTGAAGAAAACGAAGATGGATTTTTTTTATATCGCTTTGATGATAAGGGAAATTGTGTGGGAGATACATGGCACCAAAGCCTCAATGAAGCCAAAGAGCAGGCTGACTATGAATTTGAACAAACTTTAAAAAATTGGCAAGACGTGCCTCCAGACATTCAAGACGCGTCAACATTCGCATTACACCAAATAAGTTGAAGCATATTATATAATCTTAACTTGCCTGCACTAATTAATGAATTATCAATGCGACATATTCAGGGCAATGAATGCGTAGTATATCCGGTAAACTGACATACATGAGGATCGTACTTTTAATCCTCGCCGTATCGACGATTGTTTCTTATTCAGTGAATCGATACTTCTATGAAGATCGTCGCCTTATTAGGGCTGAAGAGTTCGATCAAGACACCACCGCGGCTACAAGTGTTCTAGAGCAGCTATTCCCAGCAGGATCTAGTATCCAATCATTTAAATTGATCATGGATCAATCAACAGAACCCGCTTCGCGTGGATCGTCAGCCCTAGGATACCGAAACAAATCAGCGGTGGGGGCGCTAAGCTACTCATTTAGCAAAAACTGTCCCCATCAAAGAACAGAGTGGCTTCCTATAGCAACTTGCACGGTCACACTTTTCGCCGAATACAATAACGAGGGAAAAATTTTGGCAACTTATGCCCTCTTCAAGTTAGACACAATAGATTAAAACGGGGGCATCGTGACCGAAAGCATTCAAATTTTTTTCAAAGAAAATTGTTCAAAATTTACCAAAACGCCGGGATTTATCGCCACCGATTACGATCTTCTAACCGGCCAGCCAATCAATTATCAGGAACATACGTACCTTATTCGAACGTATGAAGATGTCACCAAGAGATTTTGAGATACGGTTCGCAAGAACTCGTCATAAACCCCAATAATCCGATTGCACTGCACCACAATGCGGCTGCTGCCATCAAGGTAAGTGACGTTGGCGGAAATGGCCCAGCCGCGGTCAGCCGCCTGACGGTAAATACCATCGCTCTCGCAATAAAGTTTATGCCAGTCCTGATGATAATTCGGATTGGCATTTGCCGCTTCCATGGTCATGCCGACCTTCAGGCTCGGGTAAACGGTTTTGGCGGCGCAATCGACGGCGGCACCGCTCATGGTGACTTTGTCGTCAATCGGTATCGCGCCCTGCTTCATCGACATCGCGTATTGCTGCGCAATCATGCAAATCATGTCATCCGACTGGTCGGCAAATACCGGCGTGGCCCACAGCAGCAGGATTGCCGCCAGAATATACTGGGTCATATTTTAGGTGCCTGTTTTTAGCGGATTGTGATCAGCGACATCTGGCGGCCATAGTCCGGTTCCTTGCGGATGGTGGAACGTCGGTAGCTGAAATAGGCGGCTTCGTTCGTCAGCGTATCCTGCCGCGTGTCGATGATTTTTTTGATACCGGCGGCGGCAAGGCGCTGCGCCGCATACCCCGGCAAATCGAAAATCAAATGACCTTCGCGTGCGCCGGGTTTAAAGAATTTTGCATTGGCTTCGTCCTGCGCCAGAAAAGGCTTGATGAAATCTTCGCTGACTTCATACGACTGCGGGCCGATGCAGGGGCCAATGGCAGCGGTAATATCCCCCGCTTCCGCGCCAAGGGCAGCCATGGCCGCAATGGTTGCTTCCAGCACGCCGCCGATAGCACCCTTCCAGCCTGCATGGGCCGCGCCAATAACGCGGGATTTTTTAGCGGCAAACAGTACGGGCGCGCAATCCGCCGTCAGAATGCCGAGGCCGATGCCTTTTTGTTTTGTCACCAGTGCGTCCGCCTCCGGCGCGCGCTCACGCGGCCACGGAGCCTCAACGGTAATGACCTTGTTGCTATGCACCTGCTTGACTGTCACGATATTTTCCGGCGTCAGGTCCAGCGTTTCGGCGACCTTGCCGCGGTTGGCGGCAACACTGTCGGCTTTGTCGTCAGACCCGAAGGCGCAGTTAAGCGTGCCGTAAATACCGCCGCTCATGCCGCCGACGCGGGTGAAGAAGCCGTGCTTCAGCCATTTGAAATCATCAAGGTCCGTCGTCAGAAACTTCATGGCCGTCACTTTCGTTAAATCCTGCCGGCTTAATGTTACTCTCTTTCGCGGTCAAACCCAAGACTTTGAACAGCCTGCCCATGGCGGTTGGGGAAACAAGGCGGTGCAGCGCGGCGTTAATATCTTTGCGCTGGTCGTCCGTTGCGGGCGCGCCCAGCGCTTCCGCCCGCTGGGTGATGCCAAGGCCGCGCAGGAATTCACCCTGCATGACGGGGCCATGTACGGTCACTTTATCCGCCACAGCTTCGGCGCATGCGACGAAGTCAACGTGGGCGGTAATATCATCCCGCCCCGGCTGGCCCAGCACCTGCGTAAAGGTGTGCTTGTGCAAGGTTTGCAGCGTGTCTCCAATACCGCGGGCGGCATGGCCGTAATCCACCAGCAGCGCCGCGCCGCCATACTCGGCAACGCGCTTTGCAACATCGAGCATGATATGGATCGATGCATCGCTGACTTCAAAAATGCTGCCGTCCGGCTCATTGCGGAATTCCGGCGGCACAATCACGGGCGCTGTTGCAGCGCAGGGTGTAAAGTAAAAACTGCCGCTTGCCGCATCAAACCCGATGCCGCGCTCCTGCCAGATGCCGCCGGTTTTTTCAAACTGGCGGATGGGCAGCGCATCCAGGAATTCATTGGCGATGACAAAGCATAAACCGCCCGGCACATCTTCCAGCCGTTCGTACCATGTGGGCTGGTGCTTGATAAGAAGTTCGGCCTGTTTCTGGCGCAGCAGCGGGCTGGTTTCAACAAGATGCAGTGAAAATGCGGCCTTGCAGTCCGGCCATGCGGAAATGGTGCGCATAATATCTGCCGCCAGCGTGCCCCTGCCCGGCCCCAGTTCCAGCAATTGCGCGCGGTCGGGCTTGCCCATCTGCATCCAGGCATCCACCACCCATGCGCCCAGCATTTCGCCAAACATCTGGCTGATTTCGGGCGCGGTGATGAAATCACCGTCAACGCCAAAGGCATCCTTGGCGGCGTAATAGTGGCTGCCCGCAACTTCCATGAAGGTGGCAACGCTGACCGGCCCGTTTTGCAGGATCATTTCGGCCAGCGCTTCGCCCGCGGTGGTCAGCGGCTCACGGGGCTTTGGTAATGGCGGCTTTTTTTCTGGCATATTGGATAATAACCACTCCGGCAATAATCATCGGGACGCACAAAATTTGTCCCATCGAGAAATAATTGAGGTACAGGCCCAGCTGAACATCCGGCTCGCGGAAGTACTCGATGAAGGCGCGGCACAGGCCATAACCCACCAGCAGCGTGCCAAACAGCATGCCCTGGGTGCGGCGAATGTTGGGGTTGCGCGCCATCAGGAACAGCACGGTTCCCAGCACAATACCTTCAAGACCTGCTTCATAAAGCTGGCTCGGGTGGCGCGGCACGCCTTCGCCGCCGTTGGGGAAGTACATGCACCACGGCACGTTGGTGACACGGCCGAACAGCTCGCCATTCACGAAGTTCGCAAGACGGCCAAAGAACAGGCCGATGGGCACGACGGTGGAAATAATATCGCCCAGCGCCAGCGGGTTGAATTTGTAATAGCGCGAGTACCCAACAATGACGGTAATAACGCCAATAAGCCCGCCATGGAACGACATGCCGCCTTCCCAGATGCGGTAAATCTGCGACGGATCGGCAATGAACAGATCAAGGTTATAGAACAGCACATAGCCGATGCGCCCGCCGAGGATAACCCCCAGCACCAGCCATGGTAAAACGTTGTCGATATCTTCGCGATTGGGGCGGCGGTCGCGGTCAAGATCGGCCAGCCAGCCACCATAGAGCCAACCGCCAATAAAGCCGGACAGATACGCCAGCGCGTACCAGCGAATTTTGAAGAATCCGAGGTGGATAGCCACCGGATCTATATCGGGAAACTGCCAACAGGTCATTTAATTACTCCACACGCCTTATTTTTGTAGTTTAATTGCCCGTTCAATGATTTAGCGGCAATCAGGCTTCTTTTCTGGTCGCGGATGCTAAAGGCATTGCATAAACTATCCTGCGCATGATAGAAAGATGCAAATTCAGGGGAATATTATGAGAAGTGCACGCGAGAACTTAAAATTCTTCGACGACATCGCCAAAATGGCGACTGGCGCCTTCGGTTCGCTCGGCGAAATTCGCCAGCTGATCCGCAAGCAGGTGCAGGAAGGTGTTGACCAGATCCTCTCGAAAATGGACCTCGTGACCCGCGACGAATTCGAGCGCGTGGAAGGCATGGCCGAAAAAGCCCGCCTGCACCAGCAAGCGCTTGAAAAACGCCTTGCAGCACTTGAAAAAAGCACAAAAGGCCCCGCTGCAAAAAGCGCCGGCGCGCCCACCGCGAAAAGGAAGAAAAAATGATCAGCTCGCCCTTCGATTACGCGCCGGAAATTGACGATAACAACCCGCTCGACCTCGTCGAGGAACTGGCGGAGCAAAAGGGCTGGGCCATCAGCCGCAGTGATGAAGACCTTATCTCCTTCACCGTGCAGGGCCTGAAGGTGAAATACGAAATTTGCATGGAATGGCAGGAAGAATTCTCCGCCCTGCTCTTTGCCTGCTCCATGCCGGTCGAAATCGAAGAAAAGAACTACGAAACCGCATGCAAAAGCCTTGAGCAGATCAACCAGAACATCTGGCTCGGCCACTTTGACCTGTCGAACAAAAACAAGCACCCCACCTTCCGCCATACCCTGCTGTTCCGCATGATCCCCTCGGGCATCGCGCTCGACATCATCCAGGACACGGTTGAAATCGCGGTTGCGGAAGCAAACCGTTTTTACACCACCTTCCAGTTGATCCAGGCGGGTGATGTGCGTATGCAGGACAACCTGTCTGCTGCCGTATTCGAAACCGTCGGCGAAGCTTAAGTACCATGCCTGCTAAACCGAATGTCCTTCTCGTCGGCTGCGGGAAGATGGGCGGCGCGCTATTGCGCCGCTGGCAGGAACTGTTGCTGTACAAAGATATCTGCATCATCGAACCCTCGCCTATCAGCGTGCTTGCCGCAAAACAGGTGGCTGATTTTGCCTCCATCCCCGAAGGCTTCAAGCCCGGTGTTATCGTCATGGCGGTAAAACCACAGGTACTGCCGGATATGGCGTCGCAGTACAAATCCTATGCCGACGCAGGCACGGTCATCCTCTCCATTGCAGCCGGCAAGCCGGTTTCGTTCTTTGAAAAAGAACTCGGCAAGAAAGCCGCCGTCATCCGCTCCATGCCGAATACCCCTGCCGCGATTGGCGCGGGCATCACCGTCGCCTATGCCAATAAAAACGTCACGGCGACGCAAAAGACGCAGGCAACTCAACTTCTCGGCGCTGTCGGCGATGTCCTGTGGGTAGAGGATGAAAAACTGCTCAACCCCGTCACCGCACTTTCCGGCAGCGGGCCCGCCTATGTCTTCCTGCTGATTGAAGCAATGGCGGAAGCTGGCCGCAAGCTGGGCTTGTCAAAAGACATGGCCGAAAAACTGGCGCGCCAGACCGTGATTGGCAGCGCCGCTCTTGCGAAAGATTCCAGCTCCCTTTCACCCAAGAAACTGCGCGAAAATGTCACTTCCCCCGGCGGCACCACCGCTGCCGCCCTCGCCGTTCTTATGGCGAAACCGGGTATGCAGGAAATTTTTGATGAAGCCTTAAAGGCTGCATCAACCCGCGCGGAAGAACTCTCCGTTTAATTAATCTTATTTGCGTCCGCGGTTTTCATCCGTGCCGAGGCCGATGGCTTTGGCAAGGCTGCTGCGTTTTTCGGCGTAGTTGGGAGCGACCATGGGGTAGTCCTCCGGCAGGTTCCACTTGGCGCGGTAATCTTCCGGCGTCATGTTGTATGCGGTCTTCAAATAACGCTTCAGCATTTTCATTTTCTTGCCGTCTTCAAGGCAAATCAAATAATCCGGCATGACGGATTTTGCGACGGCAATGGCAGGCTCCGGCCTGTCGGCGTTCTGCGCTGCGTTGCGCTCGCCTTTCTGGATGCGTTGCAGGGTATCGTAAACTTCCTGCATCAATGTGGGCAGGTCTTCCACGCTGTGCCTGGATGAATACCCTGCCACAATGCGCGCCATATGCCCTAAAAGATCGGGGTGCCCCTTATCCGTCATCGCTGCCCTCCGTTAACGAAAGCCTTATAAATAAAACTTTCAAATATTATAGCACAGGGAAGTAAATACGGCAACTTTGGTAGTGTTTAAGGGGCTTTTATTAGGTAAACATCACTTTTTGGGAAAGCTGACATCTGCCTCGCGCAAATAATACGGCACGGGCGGGGTAAGTGCCGCGCCGGATTTCTGCTTGCGGGCGGCAAGGTCGGCAACGTGCGCGGGGGCGATGGCGGCGGTTTCAAACGTCGCATCCGGCAAAAATTCGCGCAGCTTTTCGGCGGCGTCACCCGTGACGACATAAGGCCCTGCGATAGCAGCTATGCGGCGCGCGAAATCCTGGGGTGTTTCATTAACATCGGGGATGACTTCTTTGCCAGCGCTGTCCTGCACGCTGAAGTACAGCTCCTCGCGCCACGATTCAACGGCAATGATGTTAGTGGTGTTGGCGGCCGGCATTGCAAAAATTTCGAAACTTGAAAGGCCGGTCACAGGCTTGCCCGTTGCCAGTGCCAACGCGCGCATGGCCGCAAGGCCGATGCGGATGCCGGTAAAGCTACCGGGGCCGGTGACGACCGCCAGCAGGTCGATGTTGGCGTAGGTCATTCCGTTGGCATCAAGCGCCTGCTGCACGTGACGCAGCAGCAAATTTCCCTGATCGCGCGTTTCAGTTGTTTCGTAACTGTGCAGCACCTTGCCGTCGCTCACCAGTGCGACAGATAAAATCATGTTGGCAGTATTAACGGCGAGACAGATCATAGAATGCTGCACACATCATCAAACGCAAAGCGCGGGCTGCGCGGAAAAAGTTTAGCGGCATCGCCATAGCCAAGGTTGCACAGGAAGTTTGTTTTGAAACACCCGTCCTTGAAAAATTCTGCATCAACCGCCGCGGCATCAAAGCCGGACATGGGCCCGCAATCAAGCCCGTGGGCGCGCGCCGCGATCATCAGGTAGGCCGCCTGCAGGCTGCCGTTGCGGAAGGCGGTATCGGCAATCATTTTGTCGTTACCGGCGAACCAGCTTTTCGCATCCGCATGGGGAAAAAGGAATGGCAAATGGTCGTGAAACTGCATGTCATGCGCAAGAATTGCCGTAACGGGTGCGGATAGGGTTTTATCCACGTTTGTGACTGAAAGTGCTGGCTTTAAACGCGCTTTTGCTTCCGGCGTTTTCAGAAAAACCACACGCAGGGGGCTGGAATTAGCACTGGTGGGACCCCATTTAAAGTCATCGTAAATCTTGTGCAGCAGATCATCTGAAACCGGCTTGTCAAGCCAGCCGTTATGGGTGCGGGCGGACCTGAAAATCAGCTCAAAACCCTGATCTGTTAATACGTTTGCGGCCATGCTACACTCCACCTGCTTTACGATACGGTTGGTAAAAGATGCTTGCTATTGAAAAACATAAATACGGCGCTTTGTACAGCGCGATTTTCGGCCTCAGCCTGCTGCTGGCAGCGCCTGCGCCTGCACGCGCGACGATTGACGCCGACCAAAGCAGCGCCGTAATTTTTGTTTACCAGCGCATCGGCGAAGATACGCAACCGCAAAGCAGCATCTCGGTCGAGCAGTTCAAGGAACACATCAAGGAGCTGCAAACCGGCGGTTACCACGTGTTGCCGCTCGACAAAATTATCGACGCCATCAAGAACGGTGAAACGCTGCCGCAGAAAACCGTGGGCCTGACGTTTGAAGGCGCGTGGCTGTCAACCTATGCCAACGCCCTGCCGCTGCTGGATGATGCCGACCTTCCCTTCACCGTATTCTTCTCGACCGACATGGCAGAAGACGGCGGCAACCCCGCGCACATGACATGGAAGCATTTGCGCGACCTGCAAAAAGACAGCCGCGCCACGCTGGCCCTTATGCCCTCCGCCTACGTGCACATGGCGGAGCAGACGAAGGACCAGAACGCCGCCATCATCAACAAGGCACTGACGCGCTTCAAGGATGAACTGGGCAAAACGCCGGTCTTCTTCGCCTACCCTTACGGCGAATATTCCGCCGAGCTGAAAAAGCAAATGGAAGGCTATGCCTTCAAGGCCGTTTTCGGCGAGCAATCTGGCGTGGTGCATGCGAAGTCTGATTTTGAGGCCCTGCCGCGCTTTACCATGACCGACAATTACGGCGACCTTGAGCGCTTCCAGCTGACCGCCAATGCCCTGCCCCTGCCCGTAACGGATATTATCCCCGACGACATGGTGCTGAAGCAAAACCCGCCGCTGCTCGGATTTACCGTATCACCGGATTTAAAAGACCTCTCCAAACTTTCCTGCTTTGTTTCAGGCCAAGGCAAGGCGGATGTTATTCGCCTGGGCGGCGGCCGCGTTGAATTGCGCATCAAGGACAAGTTTGATGACTCGCGCACGCGCATCAACTGCACCATGCCAGACAGCACCGTTATTCCCGGCCAGCCGCAAAGCTGGCGCTGGTTTGGCATGCAGCTGATTACCCCGGGCTTTGTCGATGACAGCACAACAGCCGCGCCCGAAGCGGAAGCGCCAGCAAATGACGATACGCAGGACACCAGCCCCGGCGAAGAATGAGCTGCGAATAATTATCAGCAGCGCCTCAATTTTCTGACAATGTAAAAAGCATTGAACCTTATTGCCAAATGCGGCGTTTGGGCTATGTTTAGTGCGCTGCCTTGTGCGGCGATGTTTAGTACGCCGCAACCTGCGGTATTCCAGTTTCTTTAACTTATGTAATTTGGAGGCTCTCCATGACTGATGCAAAACCGGCCGACGGCCAGACATTCACCCTGCCGCCCCTGCCCTGGCCGAAAGAAGCCTTCGAGCCGAACATTTCCGCCAAGACGTTCGACTTCCACTACGGCAAGCACCACAAGGCCTACGTTGACAAAGCAAACGAGCTGGTGAAAGGCACCGACCTTGAAGGCAAAAGCCTTGAGGACGTTATTGTCGCCGCCAAGAAAAAAGACAACGGCCCCCTCTTCAACAACGCCGCGCAAATTTATAACCACAACGTTTTTTGGGAAAGCATGAGCCCCAACGGCGGCGGCGCGCCCACCGGCGCAATCGCGGCGAAAATTGACGAAGCTTTCGGCAGCTTCGACACCTTCAAGGAAAAATTCGTCGCGGCTGGCGTCGGCCAGTTCGGCTCCGGCTGGGTCTGGCTGGTGCTGAACGGCGGCAAGCTTGAAATCGTCAAAACCGCCAACGCTGAAACCCCGCTGACGGACGGCAAGCCCGTCATCCTCGTCTGCGACGTCTGGGAACACGCCTATTACCTTGATTACCAGAACCGCCGCCCTGACTTCCTGAAAGTCTTCGTGGAAAAACTGGTCAACTGGAAGACCGCAAATGACAAGCTGGCTGCTGCAAAATAAGCTGCACGCCACATCATAAAAAAGGCGCCCGTTAAACGGCGCCTTTTTTTATGCATGAATATTCGCTGCTGTTAATCAGCCGGCACGCCGGCGGGAATAAGCGCGGCGGCCATCATGCGGCCTTCGGTGCGCAGCACATTATAGGTGCGGCAGGCCGCGCCAATTTCCATGATTTCCGCCACAATGCCCTTGGCTTTCAGCTTTTGCATGATCGCAACATCCAGCATGGCGGATTTACCGGCGCCGATAATCAGGTAAGTGGTGCCGGTGCCGTCAAGCGCATCAAAGTTCGCGGCGGTAAGCTGGGTAACGCTGGCAACATCCAGCGGCACGACTTTGTCCTGCACCACCAGCACCGCGCCAAGGTATTCATTGCCGCTAATGCGAAAGCCGCGGTTGGTATAGGCCTGAATGACCTGCGCATTGGCGGTTACCAGCGGCGTAACATCGGTCATGGCGGCCTCCCCTAAGGTTTACGGGCGTTGATCTGCCAGCTTGGCTGAAGAACCTTCGGCCTTCTCGTCGTCAGTGCGGCGCAGGTTCAGGTACATCAGCAGCGGCGCGGCCACGAAGATGGAGGAATAGGTACCCACCACAACCCCCACCAGCAGGGCGTAGGTAAAGCCCTTGATGACCTGGCCGCCAAAAATGGCAAGCGCGGCAAGCGCAATCAACGTCATCAAGCTGGTCATCAGCGTGCGCGACAGCGTGTCGTTAATCGCAAGGTTGAACAGTTCCGGCAGCGGCATGCGGCGGTATTTGCGCAAGGTTTCACGGATACGGTCAAAGACAACGACCGTATCGTTGATGGAATAACCCGCCACCAGCAGCACAGCCGCCACGGTTGCCAGGTCAAATTCAATGCCGGTAATGATAAAGAACAAAATGGTCGCGCAAACGTCATGCGCCAGCGAGAAGATGGCAGTCACGCCAAACTGCCATTCATAACGCAGCCAGATGAAGGCCATAATGCCGACCATCGACCAGACGAAGGCCTTCACGCCCGTCATGATAAGTTCCTGCCCCACTTGCGGGCCCACATATTCAACGCGGCGGAATTCAACGCCGGTGCCAAGCAGTTTCTGCACTTCTTCGCGCAGGGATTTTTGCGTTGCCGAGTCCGCTTCATGGCCCGGAATTTTAATCAGCGCGCCGCCCTGCCCGAATTCCTGAATGGTCGGGTGGCCGGTGCTGAGCTCTGCCAGTTTCTCGCGGATGTCGCCTACGTGCATGTCTGCCGGGGTTTTGACTTCCATCAAAATACCGCCGGTGAAGTCGATGCCGAGGTTAAGGCCCTTGGTGAACAGCAGCACCAGCGCCGCCGCCATCATGGTGGCCGACAACAGCAGGGCGATTTTGTGGATGCCCATGAAGTCGACGTGGGTCTTGTCCTTGACGAGCTTGAAGCGGAATTTGATCATGGTCGTTATCCTTAAAGGTCGAGCGTCGCCGGGCGGGCCTTGCGCAGCCAGCCGACGATCATGAGGCGCGTGACGAGCAGCGCTGAGAAGATGGTGGTGATGATGCCGATCGTCATCGAGACGGCGAAGCCCTTCACGGGGCCGGTACCGAAGGAGAACAGGATGACGGCGACAATCAAGGTCGTCAGGTTGGCATCCCAGATCGTGCCTTTGGCGTGCTCATAACCCTTGTCGATGGCCGACATAACCGTGCGGCCTTGCCGCAGTTCTTCCCGGATGCGTTCATAGACCAGCACGTTCGCGTCAACCGCGATACCGATGGTCAGGATGATACCCGCGATACCCGGCAGCGTCAGCGTCGCCTGCAGGATGGAGAGGATGGCCAGGATGAAGATCATGTTCAGCGCAAGGGCAATGTTGGCAAACAAGCCGAACAGGCCATAAGACGCCGCCATGACGATAAAGACGAAGATGAACGCGTAAATGGCGGCGTGCTTGCCGGCATTTACGGAGTCAGACCCGAGCGTCGGGCCGACGGTGCGTTCTTCAACAAAGCTCAGCGGCGCCGGCAGCGCGCCTGCACGCAGGAGGAGCGCGAGGTCATTCGCGCCCTTCACGTCAAACCCTCCGGAAATCTGACCCGAGCCGCCGCAAATAGAATCGCGGATGACGGGGGCGCTGATGATTTTTTCATCAAGGACGATGGCAAACGGGCGGCCTACGTTTTCCTTGGTTGCCTTGCAGAACTGCTGGCTGCCCATCGAGTCAAATTTGAAGGAGACGACGGGGCCGCTCTGGTCAAAGTTCGGCTGCGCATCTGTCAGGCGGTCACCCTTCACAAGCGGACGTTTATTGACGATGAGAGACTGAGCGGGATTGTCGCGCATCGGCAGGCGCATGTTATTCAGGCCTTCCTGCGTTGCGCTTTCGTCCACCATGTGAAACGACATCTGCGCGGTCGGCCCAATGAGATCCTTAATATGTTGTGGATTGTCAACGCCAGGAAGTTGTATGACGATGCGATCATTGCCCTGACGCTGGATAACAGGTTCCTTGGTGCCGGATTCATCGACTCGCCGACGGACGATTTCAATCGACTGTTCAATGATCTTCAGCTTGAGGTCGTTCAGTTCCTGATCGCTCAACGAGACTGAAATGATACCGTCAGCAGACGCGTCAACCGTGGCAGCACGGTCAATGCCGTGAATAACTGAAACCGCCGCGTCTTTATCGGCAGGATTCAATAGCTTGACGGTAATGCCATTACGCTCCGTCTTGATTTCGTTTTTGATGTTTTGTTTAACGAGCTCGTTCCGCGTTGTAAGGCGCATCGTATCCATGCGCTCTTCTATCACCTTCTTCGTATCAGCCTCCGCCAGCAGGTGCGAACCCCCGCGAAGATCAAGGCCGAGGTTGACGGTGCGGGTGGGCATCCAGTCCGGCAGGTGTTCCTGCGCCCAGCTCAGCTGCTCGGGCGGCAGCACGTTCGGCACCGCATAGGCAACGCCAATGATGGACAGCAGGATAGTCAGAATGACTTTCCATTTTTCAAAATGAAGCATTTTTATTAACCCTGATTGGTCAGTTTTTTAACGGCGGCTTCGCCTTTTTCTCTGGCTTCTTTTTCCAGCTCGCGCTTGTGAGCGGAATCACGCACGGTCATGATGGTGTTGCGAACAGCCACAACCTCAATACCCGCGTTAAGCTCCAGCAGCACATCATCTTCGTTGACGAGCTTTTTGACGGTGGCCAGCAGGCCGCCGCCTGTAATGACCTTGTCACCCTTGGCGAGGTTGTTGATCATTTTACGGTGCTCGATAATACGCTTGTTCTGCGGGCGGATAACCATAATATAAAAGACGCAGAAGATGCCCACCAGCGGTAGCACAGTCATGACAATGCCGGGGCCGCTGGCGCTTGCATCGGTAGCGGCCGAAGCGGCGTCTTGCGCCCATGCGGGGGTAATGAACATGCTTGACTCCTGTGGACTCATTAAACCATTGTTGTTTGCCGAGAATATTGCCTATTAAACGCCGAAAAACAACAGGAAATGAATTTTTAACATCTTCTGACAAGCGGCATTACGACCAAAAACCAAAGGCCCGATCATGAAAAAGACCCTGAAGATTTCCGTAGGCGTCGTCCTATTTTTAATTATCAGCGTTATCATCGGGATAAATTTTTTATTTAAACCTGTAATCGAAAACCGCATCCGCGCTGCGGGTTTCCCGAATGCGACAGTCGGTAAAGCGCATCTTGGCCTGTCCGGCACTACTCTGACAAATGTTCAGCTGGATGATGCGGGAGATAGAATTGACGAGATACGCATCTACGCCCTTGCTTCGGATATTTTCGCCTATCGCGTCGGCAAGGTTGAAGTCAGCGGCGTGAACATCCGCTGGCCCATGGCGCTGCCGCCATCTGGCGCAGCAAGCACCGGCTCCCTGAACCTTTTTACGAAAGAAATCGTTCTCGATAAATCGACCGTAACATTTACAACTCCCTACGGTGACTTCCCGCTGCAGCTGGATGGCGTGCTGACGGATAATGGCAATGAATATCAGGTCGCGGGTACGGCCGCAGGGCAAGCAGACTTCGGCCATGTCACGGGCAAGCTGAGCGTCAAAATCGACAAGGCAAGCCGCGTCGCCAAGGCGCACTATGAACTGGGAGAAGATGCCCGCTTCAAAACACCTGATGTCGAGCTGCGCCGCATTTCCGGCTGGCTCTCGGCAGACGTTACCCCCGGTTCGGCATTACCGCTGCTGAACGGCGAGCTTGCCATTGGCGGCCTTAAAGCCTATGGCGTGCCGATGGAAGCAACCACGCTGAAAGTACTGTCGGAGCCGAAAAAGATTCAGGCACTGGCGCAAGGCGCGGTCATTAATGACTCCGGCAGCATCAACGCCGACTTCCTTTATGACCAGACGGATGCCGCGGTTGATAAAATCACCTTGAAGGTGGATGCCGGCCTGAAGCACCTTGATGCGCTTGAAGTTGTCGACATGGCAGGCCAGGGCAGCCTGCTGCTGGATATGAAGGGCGAGCGCGCCAAATCATCCGACTGGTCGGATATGTCGCAGTGGAAAACCCTTTCCGGCAGCGCAGGCATGGATATGGAGAAACTCTCCCTCCCCGGCCTTATTAACAAAGCCGAGGCACTGGCAATCCTGCGCGTCTCGCTCGACCCTGCGAACGGCAATATCACGGCGACTGCGGCCGATGGCCCGATTACGTTTAGCGGCAAGGTGCGCGCCCTTGGCAACCGCCCGCTTTTCATCAACGTGCCTGCCAACCCCGCCAGCCCGCCGAAAGCCGTATGGGATAAACAGCAAAAAACCCTGACGACAGATATTGCCGGCGCCGATATTGCGGCGCTCGATTTTATGGCGAAGGGCATTTCCACTCATGTTACCGCCTACCTTGGCGCGGCACCCGTGATGGACGGCAAAATCGGCATTGATGAACTGCGCCATAACGTATCCCTGCCCTATTTCATGCCGGTTAAAGTCGCCGTCAACCTGACACCCATGGACAGCCTGAAATCCGGCACCGGCTTTAGCGGCGATGTGATGGAAAAAAACGGTCATTTCTCCGCCAAGATTGACGGCAAGTATGATTCAGCAACACAAGGCGGCAATATCGCCCTCAGCATGCGGCCGACAACTTTTACGCAAAACGTCACGCCGGTCGCGCTATCCTTCCCGCTGACGCAAACGTACCTGCAGGATGGTTTTGGCACCATGGGCCTTTCCGCCGCGCTGGCATGGACAAAAGGCAAAAACGGCTTTGTCACAACCAGCGGCGGGCAGCTGTATTTGAAGGACTTTACCTGCACCATTCGCGATAACGTCTTTACCGATGTCAGCACCGTGCTGAACCTTGACAGCGTCATGCCGCCTGTCCTGAAGCACCAGACAATCGCGGTCGGCGCGCTTAACGTCGGCCTGCCGCTGACGGAAGGTATTGTGGAAGCAAGTCTTGACGCCAACCGCGTCTTCACGCTGCATAAGGCCGAATGGAACGCAGCGGGTGGGAAAATTTCATCTTCCGCCTTCACTATGCCGCTGGATACCATGACGACCAACGTGACGCTGACGGCAACCAAGCTTAACCTGCAAGACCTCTTCCAGATTGCCCCGCTGGATGGGTTAAGCGCGCAAGGCAGCGTAAACGGCACGCTGCCCCTCAGCATCCAGAACGGCGCGTTTATGCTGACGAACGGCGTTTTGCAAACAACGGGCCCCGGGGTGATTAAATACAACCCGACCAAGGTGCCAAGCTTCCTGCAAAACCCGTCTTCACAGCAGATCATCGACCTTAAATCCGCACTGACGTCGTTCGAGTTTAATTCGCTGAAAATGACAGTGGATGGCGAGCTTGGCAAAACACAAAAAATTTCGTTGCAGATCAGCGGCAAAAACCCGTTGTTCTACTCGGGCCACCCCGTGAACTTTAATTTAAATGTGGAAGGACCGATTGAAAATATTATAAGATATAATCCTGGCAGCAACCGCATACCCGATGGTATCCGCAAGCAGCTTGAAGATTATGAGGCCAAACATGGAAAAGGTTAAAATGCAGACATTCAAACCCGCCGTCGCCTCCCTCACCGCGATTGTCGCCGGTCTTGGCGTTGTGCTTATTTCCGGCTGCACGCCCACCGTGCGCGTTGAAACGCCCGACAAGCCCATCGAAATCAACATGAACATTAAAATAGAGCAGGAAGTGAAAGTGAAGGTCGAGAAAGACCTTGATGACGCTATCGCCAGCGACCCGAGCCTGTTCGGCCTTGATACGCAGAAAAAGAAATAAGTCAGCAGAAATTAAGGAAGCACCGCCATGAAAAAATTTGCCGCTAAATTTATCCTGACCGCAACCGCGCTCATTCTTTCCGCCTCTGTCGCCTTTGCGGCAATGACTCTGGAAGATGCAAAACATTCCGGCCTGATTGGCGAGCAGCCTGACGGCCTTGTCGGCGTTGTTTCCGGCGCATCTCCGGATGCAAAATCGCTGGTTGAAAGTACCAACGCCCAACGCCTTGAAAAGTACAAGGCGATTGCGGATAAACACGGCTCCAGCCTCGATCAGGTGCAGGCTGTTGCGGGCCAGAAGCTCATCGCTTCCACCCCCGCGGGCGAATACGTGAAGTCCGCTTCCGGCAGCTGGCAGAAAAAATAACCCTAAAGACGGGTCAATGAACGAGCCGCGGCTTTTCCGCCCCTCCCTTCGCGCCTATTACAAGGCTGCGACGGCAGCCGGCGTGATAGGATTATTAACCAATTTCTTCTACCCCGTCGAATACGCCTATGCTGCAACCGTGATGGCGACGCTGGTGTTTTTCACCGTCACCCAAATGCGGTCGCTGAAGGTGGATGAAAACGGCATTACCTTTCACCCGCTGCCGCGCTTTGACGAACGGCGCATTGACTGGGCGCTGCTTGATTATTCACTTGTCTGGCAAGGCATGCGCGGTGATTTACTTGAACTGGCCATTGTGACGAACGGTAATGCCGAACCGCCGCATACCGGCTGGCGCATCAACCTAAAATCTTTTTCAAAAGAAAAAATCGCCGAGCTTCTCGCCATCCCTGAACTCCGCGTCAGCGAAGTTGTCGATGAAGCAACCTATATACGCCGCATGCGCGGCGAATAGCCCTTAAACCGCAAATTCTTCGCGGCGGTAACCCTGCATATATAATATTGATGTCAGATCGGTGTAGCGGATCTGGTAGGGCGTTGCCGCCTGCACCGCGGGCTTGCCGTAGTAACCAATACCTGCGCCCGCCGTTTCCAGCATGGGAATATCATTCGCGCCGTCACCCACGGCAACAACCGCCTGTGGGTCGATACCTAAAAGCCGCGCTTCATCCAGCACCGTCTTTTTCTTGGCCAGCTTGTCGATAATGGGCGGAATAACTTCCCCGGTCAGCTTGCCATCCTGAATGCCAAGGCGGTTGCCAATGTTTTTGTAAAAACCAAGGCCCGCCGCGACATGGCTGGTAAACATGTCAAACCCGCCTGAAATCAGCACGCATTTTGCGCCGTTGCGGTTCATTGTCTGCACCAGCGCGCGCGCGCCTTTTGAATAGCGCACTTGTGGCACCATTTCAAAAACCGCGGCTTCCGGCACGCCCGCCAGCAGCTTGATGCGCATGCGCAGCGCTTCGTGGAAATCCAGCTCCCCCCGCATGGCGGCGGCGGTAATGGGGGCAATTTTATCTTTGAGGTTAAAGTGCCCGGCCAGTTCATCCAACGTTTCGCCTTCAATCATCGTGGCATCCATGTCGGCTACCAGCAGGCGTTTTTTCCTAAAGGAATCATTAGGTTGGATAAAAACATCAAAATTTAAAAAACTTTGGAACGTTCTGGCGCAGCCGCTCCGTTAGCTTGATGTTGAGCGCGCCTATTGTAATCTCAAGCACTTTGCCGGTGTGCAGAGAATTTACCTGGGCGCGTTCAACACTCTCTCCCTTCACAATAGACATAATCTCTTTTTCGCGAGCGGCATCGAGTGCCCCATCCTGCGCTGCAACGATTGTGATGGTTGTTTCTGACATGTTTTCCGGAAAATTGTTGATTTCGAGATACTTTATCTTTACCAATCCCTAGGAACGGTGAATATTTGTGTATCTGATTTTCAAGGAGTGTGTCCAATGCAAAAACCCGTCAGCAAACCTGCCTGCCCCAATTTTTCTTCCGGCCCCTGCGCAAAGCGCCCCGGCTGGTCCGTTGAAGCGCTGAAAGGTACGCCGGTTGGCCGTTCCCATCGCGCTTCCCTCGGCGTCAAGAAACTCGCTGAAGTTATCGAACGTTCAAAAGCCATTCTCGGCATGCCGAAAGACTATCGCCTCGCGATCGTCCCGGGTTCCGATACCGGCGCCTTCGAAATGGCCATGTGGTCGCTGCTCGGCGCTCGCGGCGTTGATGTCATGGGCTGGGAAGTCTTTGGCAAAATGTGGATCATCGACGTCATGAAACAGCTAAAACTGTCTGATGTACGCACCTTTGAAGCGCCCTTCGGTTCCATCCCCGATCTTTCGCAGGTCGATACCGACAGCGACGTGGTTTTCACCTGGAACGGCACTACCTCCGGCGTGCGCGTTCCGAACGGCGACTGGATTAAGGATGACCGCAAAGGCCTCACCATCTGCGATGCGACCTCTGCCGTTTTCGCCATGGACCTGCCGTGGAACAAGCTCGACGTCGTGACATGGTCGTGGCAAAAAGTGCTGGGCGGCGAAGCGGCGCACGGCATGCTGGCCTTGTCCCCCCGCGCTGTCGAGCGCCTGCAAAGCTACACCCCGCCGTGGCCGATGCCGAAAGTCTTCCGCCTCACCAAAGGCGGTAAACTGGTTGAAGAGCCGTTCGAAGGAAAAACCATCAACACCCCTTCCATGCTCGCTGTTGAAGACTGCCTTGATGCCCTGAAATGGGCGGAAGGCATCGGCGGCCTGAAGGGCCTGATGGCGCGCACCAACGGCAACCTGAAGGCCGTTGAACAGTGGGTCGAGAAAACCGATTGGGCGGAATTCCTGCCCGAGCGCGCGGATATTCGCTCCAACACCTCGATCTGCTTCAAGGTTGTGGACCCCTGGTTCAACGCCAAGGATGAAGAAACCCAGCGCAAGCTGATCAAATCCGTCGAAACGCTGCTCGACAAAGAAGGCGTTGCCTTTGAAGTCGCCAACCACCGCGATGCTCCGCCCTCCTTCCGCATCTGGGGCGGCGCGACCGTTGAAACGTCAGACATCAAGTCCTGCCTCGAGTGGATCGACTGGGCTTACAGCGACATCAAATCGCTGGAACAGGCTAAAGCGGCTTGATTTTATCGACCGCAATAAAAAGGCCGCTCCGAAAACTCGGGGCGGCCTTTTATTTTCCGGTACTACCCCTTTAACCAAGCAGGAAGCGGCCGCATGATTAAATCACCGATTGACGATACAACTGTAGCCGAAGCCGCGCCGGTTGATGTATGGCTGCCGCAGGATGTTTTTGCGCCGTTGCAGCGCGTGGCGCGCAATGCGCATAAATATTTTGCCGAAGTAGATGCTTCAATACTGCAGCTGGATGACGTGCGGGTGGAAGCGCTCTGCTCCCTTCTCGATAACGCGCAGGATGACAAGAACGGCGGCGTGAATGTGCGGCTGACGAACCTTGATATGTTCGATTTTGAAAGGCTGTGCTTTTACGCCGAAGAATTTTTTGCGGACCTAGGCGGCACTGAAACGCTGGCCATGACCCCGCCGGATATTACCGCGCTCACGGAAAAAATGGGCAAATACCGCACCAGCGCATTTCCCGCTGGGATACGGTAGAAGCTAAGTAATTCAGAAAATCAGAATTCACACCGGCACAGCTGGCCGCTTTTGACCAGTACGCTGAAATCACGACTCTCATCGAAGGCCTGATAGGCGAGGCGCGCGGCTTTTTCCTGGAATTTTTTGCCAAGGCCGTGCTTCAGCGCATATTGTACATCGCTGTCAACGCTGGCGCGGTCAAGAAACAGGTCGCCGGAAATTTTGTCGGTGTAAACGCCACCGCGGTCTTGCTCCCGCCCGCGAATGGTCTGGTAAGCTTCTTCCATGCCGCGGCGCACGAACAGGAACATGTTGTAAGGCGTATTGATGAAGGCATCAAACAGCTTTTCCTTGACCGTGAAATTCTTCCACATCACATCGAACTTCTTTTCGCGCAATTCATCAAAATTGACGACTTTGTTAGCGGCGTCGTTGAAAGAAAGGCTGATGCGGCTGATGGGCCCGTTGATTTCGTCGGTCATGGCGTTGCTCGTTATTGATATGGTTTTAAAAACTACCTCGACTATACGCTTTTGGCCGATTCCGTCAGCATAAATTTTCCGTAAACTGGCACATATCTACCCCAAAACTTACCGAATTTTGACATAATTTGAACATTTCTAGCGTTAAAGAAACCATACGCTTTCCGAAAGTTATATTTGTGCGCCGCAACAGACGGAGTTCTTGTTGGCCTGCAAATGCAGGCGTATCATGACTCGCATATTTGCAGGTCATCCATCGGGCAAGGCAACAACCCCCGGGGCAGCAAGCGGATTTTGCCGTTCGAGGGTGACTGTTTTAATCCCCAAGGAGAGTGCGAAATGACGGCGAAACCAAAAGTCCTGATCAGCGATAAAATGAGCGCCCAGGCAGAACAGATTTTCAAAGACCGCGGCGTTGAAGTAACGGTAAAGACCGACCTGAAACCCGAAGAGCTTGCAGCCCTTATTGGCCAGTTTGACGGCCTCGCCATCCGCTCCTCCACCAAAGTCACCGCAGAAATTTTGAAAAGCGCCAGCGCGCTGAAAGTCATCGGCCGTGCCGGCATCGGCGTCGATAACGTCGACGTGCCCGCCGCCACCAAAACCGGCGTCGTCGTCATGAATACGCCCTTCGGCAACTCCATCACCACCGCCGAGCATACCATTGCCATGATGATGGCCCTGGCCCGCGACATTCCGCAAGCGAACCTTTCCACCCACGCCGGCAAATGGGAAAAAACCAAGTTCATGGGCGCCGAGCTGTTCGGCAAGACCCTCGCCGTTCTTGGCTGCGGCAACATCGGCTCCATCGTTGCCGACCGCGGCATCGGCCTCAAAATGAAGGTCATCGCTTATGACCCGTTCCTGTCGGCTGAACGCGCCGTGGAACTGGGCGTTGAAAAGGTCGAGCTGGAAGAAGCCTTCAAGCGCGGCGACTTCATCACCATCCACACCCCCATGACCGAAAGCACCAAGGGCATCATCAACAAAGCCGCCATTGCGAAAATGAAAAAAGGCGTGCGCCTGATCAACTGCGCGCGCGGCGGCCTGATTGTGGAAGCAGACCTTAAAGAAGCGCTCGACAGCGGCCATGTTGCCGGTGCTGCGCTTGACGTGTTCGAAACCGAACCCGCCAAGGAAAACCTGCTTTTCAATCACGCAAAAGTAATTTGCACCCCGCACCTTGGCGCATCGACCGTTGAAGCGCAGGAAAACGTGGCGCTGCAAGTGGCCGAGCAAATGTCCGACTTCCTGCTGCAGGGCGCGATTGCAAACGCTGTCAACATGCCTTCCGTCAGCGCAGAAGACGCACCGAAGCTGAAACCCTACATGAAGCTTGCCGAACAACTCGGCAGCTTCGCGGGCCAGCTGGCAACGGCAGACGCGACTGAAATTGCGATTGAATATGAAGGCCAGGTTTCCCTGCTCAACACCCGCCCGCTGACGGCGCTGGTGCTGGCCGGCTTCCTGAAACCTTCCATGGAAGGTGTGAACATTGTGTCCGCCCCTGCCCGTGCAAAAGAACGCGGCCTTGCGATTGCCGAAACCAAGCGCGACAAGGCGAAAGACTACCAAACGCTTATCCGCGTCACCATTAAAGGCAAAGACGATAGCGCAACCTTCGCCGGCACCATCTTCAGCGGCGAACACCCTCGCATCGTGGACATCAACGGCGTGCCGACGGAAAGCGCGCTGTCCAAGGAAATGCTGTACGTCGAAAACCTCGACAAGCCCGGCCTTATCGGCGCGCTCGGCACGATCCTCGGCAACGCAAAAATCAACATTTCCGACTTCAACCTCGGCCGCATTCCCGGCAAGGACAAGGCAATCGCCCTTGTCTCCGTCGACGAATACATCCCCGAGCATATCGTGAATGCCATCAAAAACATCTCGCAGGTTGAACGCGTTCAACTGCTGCGCTTCTAACTATTCAAGACCGGCGAAGGCGGGCAACAGGGCTGACCGACTATGGACTCCAAACAGCTTTGTGCCGCCTTCGCCATTCTTCTTATGCTCTGTTCCCGCGGGGCATATTTTTCCAGCATCCTCAAGGGCCGCACCAAGCCGCATTCGTTTTCGTGGCTGATCTGGGCGGTTATTTCCAGCATCGGGTTCGCAGCGCAGGTGGCGGAACATGCGGGGCCGGGCAGCTGGGTGCGCGGGGTGAGTTCCTTTACCTGCTACATCATCGTCGTTTTCGGCTGGCTGAAGGGTGAACGCAATATCACCCGCAGCGATAAAATCACCCTACTCGCCGCACTTTCTGCCATTCCGCTATGGCTGCTCACCGAAACGCCCGTCTGGTCGGTTATCCTCGTCTGCCTGATCGATACCTCCGGCTACCTGCCGACCATGCGCAAGGTCTGGACCAAACCACAGCAGGAAACGCCGGTCGGCTACATCTTTTCCGCCTTCGGTGCAGCCTTTTCGCTGCTGGCGATCGAGAATTACAACCTTTCCACCTGGCTATACCCGTTTGTGCTGGTTTGCTCGAATACCCTGATGGCGGGTTACATCCTGCTACTGCGCCGCCGCGCTATCCTCCCTGGCGGCCTGCCCGCCTGATACCGCGAAAGCAATTGCCTGACATGGCGAAACTTTATATCCTAGGGGTATGAAACGCTTTATCTTTTCCCTCGCCGCCGTCCTGTCCTTGTCTTTATCCGTTCCGGCTATTGCCGCAACGCAGCTGGATGCCGCAGCCCCGCAATTAGAAATGAAGCGCGTTATCGACCCCAAGCACCTGCAGCCTGGAGACGTTGCCAAAATCGAAATTTTCAAGGCCGACCGCATCATGCATCTACTGGATGCGGATGGTAACGTGTTGCGCAATTATAAAATCGTCCTCGGCTGGGAGCCTATCGGCAAAAAGACCGAGGAAGGCGACGGCAAAACGCCGGAAGGCAGCTACACAATCGACTCCTTCAACGAGAACAGTAGCTACAATAAATCCATGCGCATTTCCTATCCCAACAAGGATGATGTAGCGCAGGCAAAAAAACGCCACGTCAGCCCCGGCGGCGCGATTTTTATTCACGGCAAGCCGAACTTCAAGGGCTGGATGTTCTGGCACTACAACAAATCCACCGACTGGACGAATGGCTGCGTTGCGATTGACAACACCGACATTAACGAAATGTGGAAGATTATAAATATCGGCACGCCCGTCACCATCAACCCATAAAAATTATTTTAGAAAAATCGCTTAAATGCGAAGGAACAGACATGATCGGCCTTGACCCTATCTCCCTCTTTTCCGGCGCATACATGCTGGTTGCCGCCACCGCCAACGCCTGCCCCGCGCAGGGCGCAGTGGATGTGGATGTCCGCCTTGCCAAAGCGGACAACGCATATATCAGCAACCTGACATCCCAGCAGCTGACAAAAACATATGCAGCCGACCCGGATTCAACCCTCGCAACCGACGGTTCATGGATGGTCAGCGGCGTGACTGTGGTAAGCGGCGATGGCTTGAAAAGCAGCATCAAGGCCGAATTCAAAACCCAGACCAACTACACCAATGACACCACCTGCTTTACTGTATCGAAGGTAGAATACGAAATTCAGTACAGCCCTACCATCTATATTGCCGCTGACTACAAAAACATGGGCTGCCGCTATAGCGCCACGCTGGCACATGAAAAACGCCACGTTGCACAGGATGTACGCACCTTTACCGACTTCGTCCCCACCTTTACCTCGCAGATCAAGTCATACGTGGAAGCCATGCCCGCTCAAGGCCCCTACGGTAATGGCGATATTCCCACCGCGCAGCACGCCATTCTGCAGCAAATTTCCGAGGCCATGAAACCGTCGTGGGAACAGTTAATGGTCGTGCGCCGCAAGCGGCAGGGTGAAATTGATACGCTGCAGAACTACATGCGGGATACCGCGCTCTGCCCCGGGCAGTTCCCGAAGTTTGACGGTATGCAGTAATGCCGGGCATGGGGCTTATATCGCTGCATGCGGCTTACCTGCTGGCTGGGCTTTCGACCTGCCCGGATATGGGCAAGCCGGAAGTGCATGTGCAGCTCAACGCCAGCGACCCACCCTATTATACCAACATGAGCTCGGCCGACCTCACCGCAGGCTTTTCCGATAACCCTGATTCCACACTTGCGACCGACGGCAACTGGATGGTCGGCGGCCTGACGGTCAGCGACCTGCGCGGTGAATACACAGTCAACTTCAAGACGCTGACCTATGAAGACGGCACCGTGTGCATGAGCGTCAGCAATGTGGATTTTGAAATTGTTTATACGCCCGTCATTTATATTGCCTCCGACTTCCTGAACAAAACGTGCAAGTACACCGTGACAAAGGCGCATGAACGCCTGCATGTCGGCACCGACCTTGAAACAATCAACGACTTTACGCCGCAAATTGAAGACCAGCTGCACGGCTATGTCGATACGCTTGGCTCCATGGGACCGTTTGATGCCGCGAGCGTTAACGGGGAGCAAACAGCAATCACCAATACAATCCAGCAGGATGCCGCCCCCATTCTTGATGAACTCATCGAGGTGCGCCGCCAGCGGCAGGGTAAAATAGACACTATTGAAAATTACAAGCGCGAAACCGCGCTTTGCCCCGGCGAATTCCCCAACTTTGATGGTTCACAATAATGCCTTTTTCAGCCCTGCCACCGTTTCTTTCCAAGGCCTTTATTCTGGCGCAGCTGACAGTTTGCCCGCTGCCGGATACAGCGCCGCATGTTGACTTCCTCTTCGCGCCGCAAAAACCGGTTTACATTACCGATGCTCCATCCGCCGCGCTGACAAAAGCCATGGCTGGCAATATCGATTCAACTATCGCCACCGACAGCCGCTGGCATGTGGAAGGGTTGATGGAGGGCCCGATTGATGACAGTTATGATCTTGAGTTTAATACCGTCAGCGACGGCAGCAATATGTGCATTTTCCTGAGCAAGGTAACGTATACCATCGCTTTCAAGCCGACCATTTTCATTGCCAGCGAAGCCAAGGGCCAATCCTGCCGCCTGAAGGTCACGCGCTTGCATGAGGAGCGCCATGTGGCGACCGACCTTCGCGCCATCAAGGAATATATTCCGAAGCTGAAAATGGAGCTGCTGTTGTACCTGCGCAATCTTGGCATGCAGGGCCCGTACCCGAATGGCGAATTAAAAACGCAAATGCAGAGCATGTCCAAAGAAGTAGGCCTCGCCCTGCGCCCCATGGCCGAAAAGCTGCGTGATGCACGCCGCAAACGACAGGGGTTGATTGACACGGTCGAAAATTACAAGCATGAATCTTCCCTCTGCCCCGGTGAATTCCCACCCCTGCAACAAGTGCTGACGCAGCCGTAAAGGCCTGTTTTTGCGGCGTTTCCTAACATTATTGAAATTGTCTCGGGGCCGTGCTACGTTGCCGCCATGAAACAAAAAGCAGTACATATTATTGGCGCCGGCATGGCTGGTTCGGAAGCAGCGTGGCAGGTTGCCAACAGCGGCGTACCCGTGGTTCTTCATGAAATGCGCCCCGTGCGCATGACAGAGGCGCATAGCACCGAAGGTTTTGCCGAGCTTGTCTGCTCCAACTCCTTCCGCTCCGATGATGCGGAATATAACGCCGTTGGCCTGCTGCACGAAGAAATGCGCCGCGCCAATTCCATCATCATGGCGGCGGGCGACAAGCACAAGGTTCCGGCGGGGTCCGCCCTTGCTGTTGACCGCGATTTGTTTTCGCAGGAAGTTACCGCCATTTTAAAAGCCCATCCGCTCATCACCGTCGAACGCGGCGAGGTTGACGGACTGCCGCCCGCGGAATGGGACAGCGTGATTGTCGCAACCGGTCCGCTCACCACCCCCGCGCTGTCGAAAGCCGTGCTGGAGCTGACGAACGAAGACAGCCTTGCCTTCTTCGATGCCATTGCGCCTATCGTCTTCCGCGATTCAATCGACATGAACCGCGCATGGTTCCAGTCGCGCTACGACAAGCCCGGTCCCGGCGGCACTGGCAAGGATTACATCAACTGCCCCATGGAGAAGGACGAATATTACGCCTTCATCGAGGCGCTGTGCGCCGGCGAAAAAACCGAATTCAAGGAATGGGAAAAAAACACGCCCTACTTTGAAGGTTGCCTGCCGATTGAAGTAATGGCGGAACGCGGGCGCGATACCTTGCGCTTTGGCCCCATGAAATCCATCGGCCTTATCAACCCGAACGCCACAACATTCCCGCGGCCCTGGGCCGTTGTCCAGCTGCGGCAGGACAATGCGCTGGGCACGCTTTACAACATCGTCGGTTTCCAGACAAAGCTGAAATATGCCGAGCAAACGCGCATCTTCAAAATGATCCCCGGCCTTGAAAATGCGGAATTCGCGCGGCTTGGCGGCATTCACCGCAATACTTTCATAAACAGCCCCAAATTGCTGGATGGCGTGCTACGCCTGAAGGCACAGCCGCGTCTGCGCTTTGCGGGGCAGATTACCGGCTGTGAAGGTTACGTTGAAAGCGCTGCCGTCGGTTTAATGGCGGGCCGCTTTGCTGCCGCGGAAATACTTGGCCAAAGTATTGCGCCGCCGCCGTTCACCACGGCCATGGGCGCGCTGCTGAACCACATTACCACCGGCGCCAATGCCGATACCTTCCAGCCCATGAACGTCAACTTCGGCCTGTTCCCCCCGCTGGCGGCAGATGAAAAAGCGCACGGGCGGGAGCGCAAGAAAGCACTGTCCGACCGCGCCCTTACCGATTTTGGCCAGTGGCTGGATACGCAGCAAAAAGACGCGGCGTAAGGGTTTTTAAAACAGGTTTTTCCACCACAGGCGCAGAGCCATAAATGGTGGCGGCCGCAGGGCGTATACATTGCCGCCCGCGCGGATGATTTCATCAAGGTACATCGCCGCCATTTTGGCGTAAATGCGCATAAGGCCTTTTTGCGGCGGCAAGCCCGCCAGCTTTTCTTTCGCAATAGCGGCAACGGCCAGCGTGACGGGCTTCAGCTTGTCGAGGTCTTTGCCTTCATACAACGCGTATTGCTCCGTTTGCTGTTTGTGCAGCAGGTCTTCCGGCAGGTAGCAGCGGCGTTGCACAAGGTGCGCGGGCGCGGCGCGCAGCAGGCCCGCCAGCGCATAGGCGGTGCCAATACGCTGCACAGCACCCTCTTCCGTCTTTTCGCCCGTTATCAGCGTCGAAAGCCGCAGCAGCGGGGTCGAGGTATAATCGGCGTAATTCACCATGCCCGGCAGCGTTGCGGGCAAGCGGTCTTCAAGGTCAAATTCGCGGCCGTAAATAAGCGCATCGAACAAATCACGCGGCAATTTGTATTGGGTAATCGCGGCGGCCAAAGGCTCCAGCACCTGGTGCTTCAGCGGTGGCTTGCCGTCATACACGCCCGCCAGCGCATCCCGCCACCACTGCAGGCGGATAAGGCCAAGCTGTGTTTCGGTCACAACCTCGCGCGTTTTGGCAATTTCGTAGTTGAAGGCATAGAGCGCGAGCAACGCAGCGCGCGCAGAGGCCGGCGCCAGCAGCGTTAAAATAAAACGGTCCGGATCATGTTTCCGGACCGTTTCAAAACAGTAATCTGCCGTGTTCTTAGTGATGGTAGTTATCCCACCAGAACATTTTTCCGGCATGCTCGTCGGTCGTGCCGGGCTTGGTGCGCGGCAGGACAAGCTTTTCGTCCATCAGGAAGCTGCGGTAGTAACCGGTCGGGAACGGATGGTATTTCGATTCCATGTCGACCGAGTCAATAATGCTGAGGAACAGGCTGGCGTAGCGGTCATACATTTCCAGCTTCGACGCGCAGGTCATTTCGTAGCGGTTCGGGCCGTAGAGGCTGCCGATCATGACGCCGCGCATGTTTTCAAGGCCGTTGCCGGTGTCTTGCTTGAAGGTGATGTTGACGGCGGTTGCGTCACCCTTCGCGCCGAGGCTGGCGGGGTCATAGAAGTCGATGATCTTGGCGCTGTCGAACTGGCTGATTTCCTTCTCCCAGAAATCGCGCGTCAGCGTTTCGCTAACGGCTTTATCCAGCAGGTTTTTCGGGTAGATGGTCAGGCGGCCATCATGGTGGACCTGCATGCGGCAGGTCGCCTTATCTTCGGCAAGGGGGCCGGCGATGCGCAGGCGGGTAAAGACATCATCATCCGTCTGCACGCGCCAAACGTCAGGGAAAGAGATGGTGTAATCGTTCACATCATCCTTCCAGACAAAGGTATCCGCCCTGGCGGTGGACGCAAAAGCCGCCAGCAAAACTGCAAAAACGGCAAAAGCAAGAATCTGACGCATTCCAAAACTCCTTTAAGCTCCGCGAAGCCGCGGCACGCCCTTGATTGTGCCGTGTTTTTTGTCGTTTGGGAATAGCTCTTTACGGGAGTAAAAGACTGTTTTTCGTATCCGTTTTCTGTATCATGGCAAACCAGAGGCGCTGAAGGCCGCATTGTATTAAATTATGAAAAAAACTGAAAATATCACAACTGCCGCCCTGCTGCTCGCTTCCAGCATTCTGCTGTCGCGCATTCTTGGTTATTTGCGTGAAATGCTGTTGGCCTACAAATTTGGCGCCAGCGCCACGACAGATGCATTTTACGCGGCTTTTCAAATTCCAGACCTGCTTAATTACTTTCTGGCGGGCGGCGCGCTGTCTATCGCCTTTATCCCGCTTTATAACCGCGTGCTAGCCAAAAACGGCGAAAAAGCGGCGCATGACTTGATGGCCAACGTGCTTGGCACGCTTGGGCTTATCGTCGTCATTATGACTGCGCTGTTGTGGGTGAATGCAGAGGCGCTGGTGCGCTTCCAGTTTCCGAAGTTTGATAATGACACGGTGGCGCTGACCGTCTGGCTCACGCGCATTGTATTGCCTGCACAAATTTTCTTTATTACCGGCGGTATTTTGCAGGCGGTGCTGCTGGCGCATAAAAACTTCCACGCCGCCGCGCTGGCGCCGCTGATTTATAACACCTGCACCATTCTTGGTGGATACTTCCTGTATCCGTTCTTCGGCATTGCGGGTTTTGCCATTGGCACGCTGGCCGGCAGCGTGCTGGGGCCTTTCTTGATGCCAATTTTGTTCAGTTTCCGGCATATTCCCATTCGCCTGCGCGTACGCCCGCGGGAGCGTGATTTTGTCGTTTATCTTGCCATGGCCGCGCCGCTGATGTTCGGCCAGACGCTTTTGACGCTGGATGAATGGTATGGACGCTGGTTCGGCGCGATGCTGACGACGGGATCTGTTGCGCATATTTCTTATGCGCGGCGGCTGATGCAGGTGCCGATTGCCGTGATTGGCCAGGCCGTGGGCGCCGCAGCACTGCCGACGCTTGCCAAGCTTTGGGCGGAAGATAAAGTTGATGAACTGAACAAAACCCTGCTGCAAACGCTGAAAACCGGCCTTGCGCTATCTGTCCTTGCGGGCGCGGCGTTTTTTGCGGCGGCGCGGCCCATCGTCGGCCTGGTTTACGAACACGGCGCTTTCACGCGGGATGACAGCTTTGTCGTCAGCGCCCTTACCGCCATTTTCGCCTTCGCCATTCCGGGCTGGATATTGCAGCAAATTTCCATTCGCGGGTTTTATGCCCGTGGTGATACGTGGCGGCCCATGGTGCTGGGCACTGTTTTATCTGTTGCTGTTATTCCGCTTTATATGTTCCTTGCCCATACCCAAGGGGTGGACGGGCTTGCGCTGGCCGGCGCGATCGGCATGACGCTGAACGCGGTGGCAACGCTGGCTTTTGCCTATCACCTGCACAAAGCGCCGGAGCTGAAACCGCTGCTGAACGTATTCATTAAAACCCTTGGCATTGCCATTCCAGCCATTGTTGCCGCGAAAACGGCGATCTGGCTGCGGGAAATGATTGCGCCGATGGACGGCTGGCAGCATAAATACATCGCCCTTGGCGATTTGTGCCTTGCGGGCGCGGCCTTTGGTATTATCGCCCTGCCCGCCGTCTTCCTGTTCGGGGAAGAAGGCTTACGGCAATACTGTCGAAAAATTATGCGTCGCCTGACAGGGTTGGCGGTTTAAAAATGAAAGAAACGGGTGCCACAATGAAAGACGCGAACAAAGAATCCGAATGGTTCGGCTATGCCAAGGTAAAGCCCGAGGAAAAAACCAAGCGCGTCATCAACGTGTTTGACTCGGTCGCCAGCAATTACGACATCATGAATGACTTGATGTCCGGTGGCATTCACCGTTTGTGGAAGAACCGCTTCGTCGGCCTCATGCACCCCCGCGCCAATAAATCGCTGTTGGATGTTGCAGGCGGCACGGGCGACATTGCCTTCCGTTACCGCGCAAAAGCAGGCACAAAAGCCGACATTACCGTTTTCGACCTCAACCGTGAAATGCTGAAAGTCGGCAAGTCCCGCGCCATTGACCGCGGCTATTTAAAGGGTTTCGAATGGATTGACGGCAACGCCGAAGAATTGCCGTTCGAGGATGACCGCTTTGGCCTCTATTCCATCGCCTTCGGCCTTCGCAACGTGACCCGCATTGACAACGCGCTGGCGGAAGCCTTCCGTGTGCTGAAACCCGGCGGTCAGTTCTTCTGCCTTGAATTCAGCCACGTGAAGAACGACGCGCTGCGCAAAATTTATGATGCCTATTCCTTCAGCGTCATCCCCAAAATTGGCGAGCTGGTGGCAAAAGACCGTGACAGCTACCAGTACCTTGTCGAAAGCATTCGCCAGTTCCCCAAACAGTCCGAACTGGGCGAACGCATGGAAGATGCCGGGTTTGAGGGCGTTAAAATCATCGACCTCTCCGGCGGCATTGCGGCCATTCACATCGGCACAAAACTATAAGTTTCAGGGCTTTGGCCCTTTGATTGCGGCATTCCCACGTCTTGCTTCTTTACTTATGGTAAATATAGGTATATAATCTACCATCTTTTAGCAGCAAGGGAATGCGCCGGATGAGCCTAATTCAGCAACTCAAGAAAGTCGCCGAATTTTTATCGCCCACCCTGCTGGCACAGACAGACCTGCATTATTCGCCAGAACCTGATGATATTGAACTGGCAAGTTCCAGCAACATCGCCCTCCTCGTCATCGACGTGCAAAAAGAATTCTGCGACCCGACAGGCCGCCGCGGCAACCAGCAAACGGCTGAAGTATCGCGCCGCATCGGCTCGCTGGTGCCGGAATTCCGCAAGGCAGGCATTCCCGTTTATATGGTCTATTTCTCGCACGGCGAAAAGAAAATCAAAGACATCGATTTCTATGAAGTAAAGCCGGAGAAAAGCGACGTGCTGGTCGCTAAAAACCGCGATTCCGCCTTTAGAGGCAGCAATATCGAGACGCTGCTGCAAAAGGCAGGGCACCGCAAGCTGCTCACCTGCGGCTTCAACCTCAATGCCTGCGTTTATTCAACCGTACTGGATGCACGCAGCAACGGCTTTCAGGTGACGCTGCTGCGCGACCTGGTCGGTAACGATAAAAACAACGATGACCGCTATACCGACGGCTGCATTCAGGAGATGAAGGAAAAAGGCATCCAGTTCACGCAATCGAGCGAAGTGCTGCAGGCCCTCACCCCCGCGAACAACAGCACGCCAGCCCGCAGTTTTAACTGATTCCCCTTATTTTCTTTCGCTTTTCGGCGTTTATCACGGCTTGAAGTTACCGGTTTTGGCAGTTAAATTTGGGTAGTTTCCACCCGAACCGGAGAATCCCCCGAAATGTCAAAAGCCGTCGCCGTCGCGATTACCCAATTGCCGAATTTTTCCGGCCTCAACATGCCGAAATACGCAACCGAACTGTCGGCCGGTGTTGACCTTGAAGCCGCCATTGACGCACCCGTCACGTTGCAACCTGGCGAGCGCACGCTGATTGCCACCGGCCTTGCCATCGCCCTGCCGGAAGGGTTCGAGGCGCAAATCCGCCCCCGCTCCGGCCTTGCCTTCAAGAATGGCGTGACGGTGCTGAATTCCCCCGGCACGATCGATGCCGATTACCGCGGCGAAATTAAAGTCATCCTCGCCAACCTTGGCACCGAAGCGTTTACGGTGGAGCGCGGCATGCGCGTGGCGCAAATGGTTGTTGCCGCCTATTCCCGCGTCAGCTGGAACATTGTTGACCAGCTGGATGAAACCGCGCGCGGTGCGGGCGGTTTTGGTTCAACCGGCGTTGCCGCAAAGAAAGCCGTATAATGAATATTCACGATCATATCTGGCAGACCATTGGCAACACGCCGCTGGTCCGCATCCCCAAGCTGACCGCCGCAAATAATGTGGTGGCTGATATTGTTTTGAAGCTTGAATTCTTCAACCCCTTGTCCAGCGTCAAGGACCGCCTCGCGATTTCCCTGATTGAAGCCGCGGAAGCGGCGGGAAAAATTAAAGCCGACACCGTTATCATCGAGCCAACATCCGGCAACACCGGCATCGGCCTTGCGTTTATTTGCGCTGCCAAGGGTTACCGCCTTATCCTGACGATGCCGGAAAGCATGTCGTTCGAGCGCCGCAAGATGCTGCGACTGTTCGGCGCGGAAATTGTTTTGACGCCCGCCGACAAAGGCATGAACGGCGCCATCGCGCGCGCGGGTGAATTGTTGAAAGAATACAAAAACAGCTTTATGCCCCAGCAGTTCGACAACCCCGCCAACCCCGAAATTCACCGCAAAACCACGGCAGAAGAAATCTGGCGCGATACCGACGGCAAGGCGGATATGCTGATAGCCGGCGTTGGCACCGGCGGCACGCTGACGGGCGTTTCGCAAGTCTTGAAGCAGCGCAAGTCCGGCTTTAAAACCGTCGCCATTGAACCGACGGAAAGCCAGGTTCTGTCCGGCAAGCCCGCAGGCCCCCATAAAATTCAAGGCATAGGCGCGGGTTTTGTGCCGAGCGTGCTGGATACGCAATTGATTGATGAAATCTTCACCGTTTCCAGTGAAGATGCCTATGCCATGATGCGCCATGTGGCGAAGACGGAAGGTATTCCGGTCGGCGTATCATCCGGCGCTGCCATTCATGCTGCGCTTAAAATAGGCCAGCGCCCTGAAATGGCAGGCAAGATGATTGTTACGATTGTGCCGAGCATGGCGGAGCGTTACCTTTCATTGCCACCCTTCAAGGACCTTGAAGGCTAAGGCTGCTAAACGAACAATAAAAAACCCCGACATCTTGCGATGGCGGGGTTTTTTATTGGTAGGAATTAATTACTGTTTCGGGCCGGCGGCTTTCTGCGGCGCCGGTTTTGCTTCCGGTGTCGTTGCAGTGGTTGCGGGGCCTTTGGTTTTCGCGCCGTTGAAGGCGGCCTTGCTGGCAGCGCCTGCAAGTTTAGAGGTGTTTTCGTTAGCGGGTGCCTGCTGTTGCGTTGCGGTTGCTTCTGCAGCGCGCTCCGCAGCTTTGTTGCGGCCCCAGCCGAGTGCTTTTTTCCAGTCGCCGCGGGCGGTGGTGAAAGCCTGCTTGTAGAGCGAAGCGGTTTTGGTGAAGAAGTTTTTCACGCCTTCAAGTTTGTCTTTTTTGACAACAGCGGCGGTGCCTGCAGCGGCGGCAACAACAGCCGTGGTGATCAGGTGCGCTGCGATAACCGGCAGTACGACCGGAAGAACGTAAAGTGCTGCAATGGCGGTGCCACCGAGCAGACCCCAGGAAGCAAGGCTGCCAAGCTGTTTCGGAGATTCATTGTTGGTCTGGTTCGCGTCGGACATCTATGCCTCACTTTGTTTAACGCCCTTTTCTCATGAAAGGGATAGCGGCAATGTACGGCAAAATAGTGAATATGTCAATTTTTTGAACAGCGATAAGATGCACAAGAGGCTGATTATAAAGACTTAAAAAATACAAAGCGGTATCCTTGTAACCCACGAAAAAGGGCGGGAATTGCTCCCCGCCCTGATTCTTAATAATTCCCGCCGAATTACAGTTTCGGCGCGATGATCGGCTTGGGCGCGGGTTTTTCTTCCGGCGTTGTGGTTTGCACGGCGCCTGGCGTTGCGGTCTGGTTAAAGGCCGGCGCATTCGAAATGCCCTTGAAGGCGGATTGTTCCTGCGGCGCAGGCACGTTTACCGGCGCGGCTTTTGCGGCCTTGCGCGCTTCCGTGCGGCGCTGCCACCAGCTTTGCGCGCGGCTGTAATCTTCCGTCAGGTGCGACAGCGTATCGTTGCCAAGGTTCAGCAGCTGGTCGCCGGCTTTTTGCAGGAAATTACGGCCCTTGTCTGTCACGGCCAGCGCAACTGCGCCCGCGCCAATGGCGATACCCGCAAGCGGGAAAGAAACAGCAACGCCCAGCACCCACAGCGCACCGCTGATCGCTCCGCTGGAGGCCAGGTATGATGTAAGCTTGTCCGCGCGTTGATGATTTTGATCGGCCATGAATGAACACTCCTCTGGGGATGAAATAGAAACTGTTTGAAAACGGCCCCAACTATAGGAGCCTCCGTTTCTAAGTCAAGAAGGTTATGAATGTGGATTTAGGCCGTTACGGGCGCGGTTTCATGCCCTTGCGCGGCTGCGCGGGCAGTGCTTGGGTATCTTGCTGAATTGTATTGTCATTCACGGCTTCATCGTTGTCGTTGGCTGCGGCAGAGCCGTTGAATTTCTGGCGCACGCCCGGCGTTTTTGAAGGCGTAATGGCGGCGGGTTTTTCAACGGCGGGTTCAACTTCCAGCTGCACCTTCGGCTGCATGGTGGCAACAGGTTTACGGCCCGCAACCTTCTGCCAGTCGGTGCGCAGGTACGAACAGGTATCAATATAAAAATCATTCACCTTGCCGACCTGCTTCAAGACAGGGTCGGTGAAAGACGATGCCGCACCTGCAATTGAACCAAGCGCCGCCGTCAAAACTGTCGGCGCGTAAAACGCCAGCGCCGCAACGCCCACGGCAACGCCGCCCGCAATAAGGTAGGCGACGGGCTTCGGGATATGCAGCGCATTGGCGTGCTTGGCATTCGCATCCGGCTTCACGCCGAATGTATCGGCAATATCAAGGTCGGTGATGATGTGGTTTTCGGTCTTGTCGTAAATGGTATTTAGCTTCTTGACCATCTTCAGCGCAGGGCTGGTATAGGAAATGGCGGAACCCGCAATAGTACCCAAGGCCGCAACGATGATGGCGGGCGCATGCACCGCCAACACCCCTACGCCCAAAGCCCCTAAAGCCAGCAGCCCGTAGGTGGCGGCGCGGGAATACGGCTTTTTCAATTCGGTCACAGGTGCATAAATACTCTGGTCGATTTCATGGTCGGCCTCAACGGGCAGCAATTCTTCGCGCTTCCATTTCACGCCAAATAAGTCTTTGCGCACGTAGTGGTAAAGGTCGGTGTAAACCTGGTTCACTTTTTCGACAAGGTCGATGACAGGCTTGGTGAAGGATGCACCCGAAACAACGACCGAACCAAAAGCCGCTTCCAGCACGCCCGGCGCCATAACGGCAAGCCCAGCCGTGGTGACCGCAACAGCCGCCATGACACCATAAGCGATGGGGCGGGAGAAGACATGTTTGCGCGGCGCCGCGCCCTCCGCTTCAGCTGCCGGTGGCTTCACGGCAATGCCAAGCTTGCGGCGCAGCATGTTGCCGTCCTCGTGCACATACGTTGCGGCGTCGATATACAGTTCGTTGATGCGTTTGATGAAACGCCAGAATGGCGTAATGAAAACGGCAGCGCTGGTGCCGATGGAGCCCGCGCCAGCGGCAAGTGCCTGCGGGGCGGTTAAAGCGAGTGTCCCCGTGCCGATAGTGGCGGCGGCCAGCATTGTATAGGCAACTGGCCTTGAAACGGTGGGCTGGTGGTTGTCTTCTTCCTGCATTCACACCCTGTGCGCGTTGAAAGAAAGTGCTGGGGCACGGCGTATACCGTGTAAATAAGTGTTTACATCATAAATGGAGCCGCGATTCCGTCAAGCGATGGTTGCTAAGGGACTGTATAGGCGTAAAAAAACGAAGCCGCTGGCGTAAACCAGCGGCTTCGGGATCGTACTGTTCAAAAAACAGGCGTTTATTGATCAGCCCTGTTCATCAGGTCGTCGTCAAACCCGCGCGCTCATGCGGTAACCGATACCTGATTCTGTGAAGATATACCGGGGGCGGAACGGGTCATCCCCCAGTTTCTGGCGCAGGCGTTGAATGTAGATGCGCAAATAATGGTCATGCACACCCGGTCGCTTGCCCCAGACCTCACGCAGCAGTTCAGCATGCGTCACCACCTGCCCCGCTTTCTGCACGAGGGTTTCAAGCAGGTCGTATTCCGTCGGCGTCAGGTGCAGGCCGCTGTCGTGCAGCGTCGCCTTGCGCCGGCGCACATCGACCGTCAGGCCGTTGCAGCTGTAATCATCAGCCGCAACATCCTGCCCCTGCCCGCGGCGCTGCTGGTGCTGCAGCGCGATACGGACGCGATCCAGCAGGTCTTCCTGACCCAGCAGGGGTTTCAGCAGGTAATCATCTGCTCCCGCCTGCAGAATTTCAACTTTCTGGGCTTCCTGTTCCCGAGTTGCCAGCAGAACGACCGGCACGCGGGTTTTAACCCGCAACGCCTGCATCATGTCCCGCCCTGTAATGTCGGGCAAGCCCAGCGACAGGATGACAAGGGCCGGTGTATCGGCCGCAAAAAGTTTCAGCCCGTCCTGACCATTATTGGCGGATTGAAGGCTGTAACCACTGGTTTTTAGTGCATTTTCGACATGTCGGGCCGCATCCGCCTCGTTCTCGATGACGAGGATTTTTGTTTGACTGCTCATGACAGGTTTTTCCCTTTACGCATGTGCCGCCGCCCTCAATGTAAATGAAAGCGGCTGGTGAATTTTCAGCAAAAATCAGTTATGCGAAAAAAGCCGGCGGCGCACGGGAAGTATGCGGATTATCAGCGAGGAAGGATGACAGCGACAGGAAAGGCTTCGCTGAAGGCCCTTCAACAGCCCTGTCATCGGGGACGAAGGCATTTGCCGCCGTCAGGCGCGCAATGCCGAATTCCTTGGAATGGTACGGTCGCAGCAAATGGTATTGGTAAGAGGCAAGGTGCAGCCCCGGCCGCCCCTGTTCCCGCATGTATTCGCGGGCTTCAGTAACGGAAAGATGGTCGATGTGTCCAGGCTGTTGCGCGGCCAAGGCCGACGGCATCATCAGCGAAATAATATCCGCGCTGACAACCTGCGGCACGGGCATGCCCGTCGCCAGCGTCATCACGATCGCGAACAGCCAACAGCCCAGCAATGATTTCAGCAGTTTAGATGCCATATTCTATATATAGCATATACAGTATAAATATGTCCAATCTATCAGCGCAGCACCCTTGATTTAACTTGGCTTTTTAATTTCCAAAACTATTGCCATTTACATCGAAAATCTTTAAAAATCAGCTATGCAAAACAACGCTCTCGAACAGCCGGCAGAAGATGCCGCAGAACCCGTCGCAGCCCCTGCCGTGCCGCTAAAAGCCGCGGCCGAGCAAACGCCGATGATGGTGCAATATTTCGCCGCCAAGGAACAGCACAAGGACTGCCTGCTGTTCTACCGCATGGGCGATTTTTACGAACTGTTTTTCGATGACGCCGTAAAAGCCTCTGCTGCGCTTGACATCACCCTCACCAAACGTGGCGCCCACAAAGGCGATGATATTCCCATGTGCGGCGTGCCTTGGCACAGCCATGACATTTACCTCGCAAGACTTATCAAGGCCGGTTTCAAGGTCGCGATTTGCGAGCAGGTTGAAACACCGGAAGAAGCAAAACAGGCCCGCGGCTACAAAGCTCTCGTCCGCCGTGATGTTGTGCGCGTGGTGACGCAAGGCACGCTGACCGAAGATACGCTGCTGGAAAAAAACGCCAACAACTATCTCATGGCCCTGGCCGATGTTGGCGGCGCGATTGGCGCTGCATGGCTTGATCTTTCAACCGGTGACTTCACGCTGCAACCGGTATTGCCGCGCGACCTTGGCGCAACCCTTGGCCGCATCGACCCCGGTGAAATTCTCCTGCCTGAAAAACTGGTGCAGAATGAAAGCCTGTTTGAAGTCTTCGCAGATTTCAGGCCGCGCCTGACGTTGCAGCCCGCCAGCCGCTTCGATAGCGAGAATGCAAGAAAGCGTCTTGAAGCCCTGTTCGGCGTTTCAACGCTTGAAAGCTTCGGCGGTTTTTCCCGTGCGGAAGTCGCCGCTGCCGGCGCGTTGATTGACTATGTGGAGCTGACGCAAAAAGGCAAAGTGCCGCGCCTGTCGCCGCCGCGCCAGCTGCCGCTTGGCTCCGTCATGGAAATTGACGCTGCCACCCGCCGCAACCTTGAACTGACCCATACCATGACCGGCGAGCGTCAGGGCAGCCTGCTGCACACTATTGACCGCACCATTACCGGCGCAGGCGCACGCCTGATGGCCCGCCACATTTCCATGCCGCTGACAGCGCCGCAGGATATTAACCACCGTCTCGACATGGTCAGCTTCTTTGCCGACCGCGCCGTCGTGCGGGAAGAAACGCGCACCATGCTGCAGCAATGCGCAGATATTGAACGCGCCCTCGCCCGCCTGAGCCTTGACCGCGGCGGCCCGCGCGACCTTGCGGCCATTCGCGATACGCTGTCGCAAACCGTTGGCATGCATATGCTGATTGCAAAAGGCAATGACAACCTGCCCAAAGGCATTGCCGATGCCTTGACGACCTTGAAGCTTTGGGGATCACACCACCCGCTGATCGACCAGCTGCAACGCGCCCTGTCGCAGGAACTGCCGGTGCTGACGCGCGACGGCGGCTTTATCGCCCGCGGCTATTCACCGAAGCTGGATGAACTGAAAACCCTGCGGGATGACAGCCGCCAGCACGTGGCACAGCTGCAGGCGCGCTATACGCAGGAAACCGGCGTTAATACACTTAAAATCAAACACAACAACGTCATCGGCTATTACATCGAAGTTACCACCAACAACGCCGATAAACTGTTTGCTGAAACAGGGCGTTTCATTCACCGCCAGACCATGGCAAGCGCCGCCCGTTTTACGACCGTCGAACTGTCGGAACTTGAACGCCGCATTTCCGAAGCTGCTGAAAAGGCGCTGGCGCTTGAAGTTGAAATGTTTGCCCAGCTGGCAAAAGAAGTACTGTCGCAGGGCGACGTTATTTCGCGCACCGCAAGCGCCCTTGCCGCCCTGGACGTTGCCGCCGCCCTTGCGGAACTTGCCATCCGCACCAGCCTCACGCGCCCCGTGGTTGACGGCAGCACCGCTTTTGACATTAAAGGCGGTCGCCACCCCGTGGTGGAAGCAGCTTTGCAAAAACAAGGCAATACCGCCTTTATCGCCAATAACTGCAGCCTGTCGGAACAATCGCGGCTCTGGCTGCTGACCGGCCCGAACATGGCAGGTAAATCAACCTTCCTGCGGCAGAACGCGCTTATTGCGCTGCTGGCGCAAATCGGCAGCTATGTGCCTGCCGCTTCCGCCCATATCGGCGCTGTCGACCGCCTGTTCAGCCGCGTTGGCGCCGCGGATGACCTTGCCCGCGGCCGTTCCACCTTCATGGTCGAAATGGTCGAAACAGCAACTATTCTTAATCAGGCTTCCAGCCGCTCCCTCGTCATTCTTGATGAAATCGGGCGCGGCACGGCAACGTTTGATGGCCTTTCCATCGCCTGGGCCTGCCTTGAGTACCTGCATGAAGCAAACAAGTGCCGCGCGCTGTTTGCGACGCACTACCATGAACTAACCAGCCTGACGGAAAAACTGCCCCGCCTTTCCTGCCACACCATGCGCGTGCGCGAATGGAAAGACAGCATTATCTTCCTGCATGAAGTTGCCCCCGGTACGGCGGACCGTTCCTACGGTATCCACGTTGCAAAACTTGCGGGTCTTCCAGCCGCCGTCGTCAACCGTGCCGAGGAAGTCTTGAAAACGCTGGAAGGCCAGCAAGCCGCAAAAACCGCGAAAAGCCTTGGCGCCGAACTGCCGCTGTTCAGCGTCACGCCGAAGGAAGCGCCCAAGCCTTCCGCGCTTGAGGAAGCCATGGCCGCCGTTGACCCCGACACGATGAGCCCCAAAGAAGCGCTTGATTGCCTTTATACCCTGAAACAAAAGCTGAAAACCTGACATCATGGCAAAAAAAACGACGCTTTATAAAACGACTTTCGACTTGAGCGAATTTGACCTTCGCAATATCGAGTTTCTTGAAGAAAAAACCGGTTACAATAAAACTACTACTGTGCATACAGCACTTCACTTCTGCCAGTATTCGCTCGAACAGCGTGAACGGGGCAATGTGACTGGCATTCTTTACGAAACGTTTGATTACCGCGCCACCTCAGGCCCCGTGCGGCATGAAAGCGTAGCCACCCGCTTTAATAACCGCAGCGACAAGGCCGAGCGCACAAATGTCAGCATGTACCGCAGCACGGCCGCACTTGAAGCCATTGAATACATCAAAAAATCTATCAAGACGGAAAGCGACAGCGTGGCGGTAGCCTATGCGCTTGAATATTCCGCCGCTGCCGTGCGCGCCCTGCAAGCTGCCAATAACGGCAAGAAGGCGCGCCTCTTCTTTTCGCACGACAATAGCCCGCGCTCCCGCGGCATGATTTTTAACAAACATCCGTTCGATATCTCGCTGGCGGAATCCTTCCGCAAGGCAGGCCGACGCATGAAGAACAGCATCGGCAACATGGTGCCGGGTAAAAAGAACTCCCTGCCCATGCAAACAGGATGATAAAAAAGAACCCCAGCTGCCAAAAAATCTTGCGACAGAAACGACTCTTGAAACGGCAGCGCCAGCCTCGCAAATACCAGCGGCGGATGTTGGGCCCATTCACAATGGTCTTGCAAATGACATCAAAGGCATGAAGCCAGTGACATTTAAATCCGATAAAAAAGGCGGCTTTACGCTTTAAGGCAGGCTTTGCTTGCCAAGCACGAATAGCTGCGGACGCGGCCCCGGTTCATCCATAAACTTGAACCCCGTGACAGGCGTAAGCCATGCGGGGTGATGCGCGGCATCCAGCTTGTGCAGCCAGCTTTCTGCTTTTTCCGACATCGGGCAGGCCAGCACGGCATCCACGCCGCGCTTTTTCAGGCGTGCCTTGGCATTCGCTGTGTTTGTTTCCGCAGCAATATCTGCAAGGTCATGCAACCCCCTACCCTCGCGGTGGTATTCACCGGCAATAATACGGTAGGGCGTGAAGAATAAAATATCCCCGCCTACTTCAGGCGGCGTATAAAGAGTGAAGGCTTGCGTGCCCAGTAGCGGCTGCAACTGGCGGCTCTGGATGATATAGCGCATTTGCGACTGGCACTGCCACAACGCGGAATCCGTATTGTCGAACCGCACGAAGCATGCGCCGGCAATCATGGCAAGGTAGACGGCAAAAATCGCCACATAAGGGCGCAGCGGCCTTTCAAAGCGCCACAGCGGCGTTTTCACCGTCTGCACCAGCGACGGCAGGAATCCGGCAATCGCTACAATAGCGACAGGCTGCAAATAATACGTCCACCGCCCCTGTACCAGCACAATCAGGAACGTGCCGAGCAGCAGCATGGCCAATAGAACCGCCTGCCTGTATTTTAATTCACGCGGACGCAGGGAGAGGACGGCGGCAAGAACCAGCGCCGCCAGTGCAGGCTGCCAAAGGTGCTTTAAAATAATCGCCATCGGCTGACGGTACAACGGCATCGCTTCTGTCACACGCTTGAAGAATTCGTTGGTGATATAGGGGTCGGCATCCGCCATCGGTCCCAGCAGAATTTTGGGATAGGCCAGTATTTCCGCCCCCAGCGCCAGCCCAGCCACAATCGCCCCTGCTGCAATACGCTGCTTTAACGGAAGACGCTGTACGGTGGGGTGCGCCAGCAAGGTTGCCCCCGCCGCAATAAAAGAAAACAGCGCGACAAAAACGATGGAGAGCGTATCGTAAGCTTGAAAGCTGAAGTATTTTTCCGGCGGCACTTCCACCATAAGGCCAACAATAGAAGTCGCGGCAAGGCCCAGGCTCAACACGGCAATCGACCGCATTTCAGAAGACCTGCGCAGACTAATTAACCCGAGCGCCAGCAGAACAAGCCCGATAAGCAGCAAGGATTCAGAACTGATCCAGAACATTACACCTAGAAAAATACCGCATAGCAAGGCCGCGCCTTGCGACAGCGGGCGCATGAGCAGGAAAATAGCCCCGCACCACAGCAGCGACAAAAGCCCATGGTGGTCGGATTCACCGGGAAGAAAATATTGCTGCAACGGGCTTAACGCCACCAGCAGAAAAAGGCACCAGACTGTATGCAAATGGCTAAACCGCCGCTGCGCCGCACCCAGCAAAAAGCCGAAGGCAATAATACCCAGCACAGGCGGCAGCCAGGCTGACGCCAGCAGCAGCTTCATATCCACTGGCAAATCAGGCGGCATGAAATTGACAAAAAGGCGCAGCAAGGCATCCAGCGGGCGTGTCCAATGAATGTCGATGCCGCCATAAGGTGCATTGGTATTGCGCACGGCATGGTCGAAGAAGCGGTCGCCGGACATCCACTGCCGTGCCTGATTAAGCCGCAGCCACACATCGCTATCAGCGGGGCCAAGGTCAAACCCCACATCCGGCCACTTCAAAACCTGTGCCTGCCGCTGCAATGCCAGATAAAGCGAGTAGCCGATAACCGGCAACCACGCAAGCCAGCGCAAAGGGTGCGCGGTTGCTTCGTTACGCTCGATTGGGAAAACGAAACGGCGCAGCAACACAAAGTTCATCGCAAGGCCAACGGCAACCCCACTGCACAGCGCGAACATACGGCCAATAAAAAATACCGGTTGCGGTTGCAAGGCCAGCAAGGCGCAAAAAACGCCGTAGTTTGCAGCCGCTGCCAGCGACTGGCACAGGAAGAAGGCAGCGAATTGCTGGAAGGAGTTTTTTGGCTTGGCGCTATCAGCAAAGGTAAACAACCGGTGCAGCAGATAGGTGGAGGCAATTGCCATAGCCATCGACAGCAGCCGCGCATGGTACACCTGCATGCCGAGGTGGATAAATAGCTCCATCCCGCCCGCATCGACAATGAAGCCGATACCGCCGACAAAAAGATAGCGCAGGAACTGCGGGCCAAGCCGCCCCAGAACCGGAATACGCTCCAGAAGTTCTAGGGCCTGACGTTGAGATAGCATAAATGCCGTGTTTCCCTGTAGGCGCGCGCAACGCCGTTCAGCACCATGCCCGCCACAAACAGCAGCGTTGCCAGCACACCGATGGCGCTACTGAGGATAGCCGTCGGCAACCGCTCAACAAGGCCTGTATGCACCCAGTCGATAATGACGGGAATGCCGAGCCACAGCGAGACTGCGGCAAGAAACAGCGAAATAAGCCCGAAGAACATCATCGGGCGCAGTTCTTTGTAGAGTAACGCGATGGTGAAGAGTATGCGGAAGCCATCGCGATAGGTTTTCAGCTTGCTGAAAGACCCTTCCGGCCGCACACCGTAGGGCGACGGAATTTCAACGAAGGGGATTCGCTGCTCCAACGTAAATACGCTCAGCTCCGTTTCAATTTCAAAGCCGGCGCTATGTGCGGGGAAAGACCGCACGAAACGCGGTGAGAAAGCGCGGTAGCCGGAAAAAATATCCTGCATGCCCCGCCCGAACAACGATGACACGATAAGGTTGAACAGGCGGTTGCCCAGCTGGTGGCCGCTGGGGAAAGCATCTGCCGCGCCCTTGCGCACGCCGCAGGCCATGTCCGCTTCTCCGCTTGCAATCGCGGCGATCAGCGCGGGTGCCGTTTCAGGGGCGTAGGTCGTATCGGCATCCAGCATCAAATAAACATCTGCCTGAATATCCGCAAACATGCGCCGCACGACGTTGCCTTTGCCTTGCGCACGGACAAGGCGCACTTCAACGCCTTCCTTGCGGGCCAAGTCACCCGAACCGTCTTTCGAGTTGTTGTCGAAAACGATGATGCGTGCATCCGGCAGCACGGCGCGCATCTGGCGGATGGTATCGACCACCGTCAGCGCCTCGTTATAGCAGGGCAGCAATACGGCGACGTTGAGAGGCTTTTTTTCGGCTGAGACAGTCATAGGCACCCCTATTATGCAAGTGCAGGCCGGAACCGGCTGCCCCTAGACTGTGCGACAATTGCCCAGAAAAATCAATTATCTTTAGGCTTGAAGCGCACGGGCACCTTGCGCACGCGGGTATCTTTTTCCAGCTGGTAAGCCGGCGTCATTTTGGGCACTTCCGCATCGGCATTCACGGGGAACATGGCCTTGCTGTTAAAGGTGCGGGAAAGGAACATGTGGCTTTTGCCGCCGGTCGGGCGCTTTAGCACAACACTCAGCTTTTTATCGGCGCGAAAGTTGAAGGAGGATACTTCCCAGACGCCATTAACGGCGGTTGAAAAGCTTTTGCCCGGCACCTTGCTTTCGGGCGGGTATTTGCAGAAGATTTTTGCGCCCTGATAGATGAACTCCGGCGGCTTGCCGGGAATTTCGCGCACCCTGTCCTTCTGGTATTCAAGTTCAAGGCCGCTTTTGAATTTCAGGTACAGCACATCATGCGGGCCGGGAATACCCTTGTGCACAGGGCGTTCCAGCGAAAGCTGACTGACCACCTGCTGCCTGCCATCCACACTGACGACAGCGCCGCGGAACAGGAATTCCGGAATTTCATCTGCCTTCATGGTCCACCGGCCTTTGATACCTTAGGGCTTGAAACCGTCGTTCGCGGCTTTGGGCGGCTGTTGCGCAAAGCCGTTGTCGTTGCCCGGTTGCAACGGCAGGAACGGCGCATATTCCTTTTCGATGGAAGTGTAATACAGCTTCAGCGAACGGATTTGCGTATCCGTAATTTCCTGCCACTTTTTCTTGCCGGAAGCGCGTTCATGCTCGATCTGGTCAAGTTCCTTGCGGGCCTTGGCAACCGTCATCCACGCAACGTTCGTGTCGGGGTGCAGAACATGCGCTGCGACGTAACGCTTCATTTTATCCTGCTTGTCGGCGCTCAGTTCTTCGGGCGCATGTTCAAACACGATACGTCCGGCGAACTGCACAAAGCGGCGGATGGCCGGCTCGTCCTTCAATTCCTGTTCAAACTTTTTGTAGAACACGTCAATCTGGTCGGCAGCGTCTTTCCAGCTGCTGGTGCCATGGAAATCTTTCATCCACTGCTCCAGCTTCGCCTTGGTCGCGGGCGTCGGCTGTTCGGCAATCTGCTGTTCGGGCTGGGGTTTATTGGTAACGGGCGCGTTCGTGGCAGTTGCCGTTTTATCCTGCTTCGCCAGCGCCGCGGCAGTCGCAAGGCGCTGCTGGAACTGGACGTCTGCCTTAATGGCATCGGCACGCGCATCGGCCAGCGCGGGATCGAAACCCGGCGGCAGAACAACGGCAGATTGATCCAGCGGCATCAGCACCGGCTGGCTGTTTTTGCGCACAAGGCGGAAGGGTTTGGGGTTGGCAGGCTGACCGCGGGCGGGCTTTTTATCCTGATCTGCGAAGACCTGCTTCAATTCCTCTACCGTCATTTTCTGGAACGGCGCAGGGTCGAAGCCGAGGTCGAACAGCACTTCGGTTGCGCTGCCATCCCCACGCGGGGTGACGGCGGTGGTGACGGCAGCCTTGGTTTTGCCGTACGCCATCAGCGCGTGGGTGAAAACTTTGGTCTTGGAAATAAACTCATCCACGCCTTCAATGGTGGCGAGGTTTGCCATCTGGTTCCACAGCGCTGGCGCCTGCTTTTGAATGACCTTGGCGACGCCAATAGTAGCTTTAATGTCGTTCAATGCATCGTGCGCATCGTCCTTACCAAGGTTCACGCCGTTCTGGCGCGCAACCATGCCCAGCGCAAGACTGGGGTAGCCGAAATCATTGAGGTCATCGAGCTTCAGTTTGCCCGGTGCATAAGCCTGCATGACTTTCACGACGTTCATAACGTCGAGCCTGCCGTTGGCAAGGCCGTTCGATTTGCTGAGCGCCGTCGTCAGCCCCGGGTCCAGCAGGTTGCTGTGCAGGTTTTGCGCCAGAATGTCTTCGTCATAGCCAAGCGAGTTGTAACCCGCAAAAACCACCGGCCAATACTGCGCCCGCGACCACTGGTCGAGGTCCTGCATCATTTCAAAGGCGGAAGATTTTGCGTTTTTAAGGTCGTCCGGCGTAAAACCGGTCGTCAGCAGCGCGCCGGGCGACGGAATGACCCAGGGGGATCGGCGGCAATCCAGCTTTTTACTGGACAGGATGTTCATGTCATCGTCGGTAAAGACGAGAGCAACCTGAAAAATCTGCGAGAAATCACGATCGAGGCCGGAAGTTTCGGTATCGTAAAAAATATACATATCCCCGTTCCTTTGCTTCAAAAAGGCAGCGCTGCAATTGGTCGTATTTTTGTTTTTTCTTGTTGCTATACTGGTAGCACCTTACACGGTAGAAAGCTTCGCGCAAAATGTTTTTAGGGAAATATAATTCCAAGTGGGAGCATGCTTTTGACCCCCGCTAAGACACCCCCTGAGAAGGCCACGAAACCAGCGGAGGCCTCCATAAAGACTGCGCCTTCTATCAATAGCTTAATGGATGAATTTAAAGCGCAGCGCACCACGCTGGCGGAACGTGCCGCAGCGCGCGGCACCGATAGTTTAAATTTGCATAATAAATTATCCGATATTACCGACAAGACGCTCCAAGCTATTGCCCAAGATATCACTGCGCGCAAGCACGGCGCCGCCGAAGCATCGCTGCCCTGCATTGTTGCGGTGGGCGGTTACGGGCGGCAGGAACTGGCGCATTTTTCCGACATTGACGTATTGTTCGTAAGCGAGGATGCGCTGACAGCAAACGGTAAAAAGCTGGTTGAGCAACTGGCAGATGCCTTATGGCTGGCAGGCGTGAAGCTGAGTTATTCGGTGCGCACAATTGCCGAATGCGCCGCCGCGATGGATAGCGACCTGCACTTCACCACCAGCCTGCTTGAAAAACGGCTGATATGGGGGGCTAAGCCACTGTACAAGCAGCTGGAGGCCGTGGTGAAGCAGCATTTCACCGCACTGCCCCAGAATATTTTTGTCGCCGCCAAACTGGCGGAGCAGGATGCCCGCCACAAAAAAATGGGCGACAGTCGCTTCCAGCTTCAGCCAAACCTAAAGGAAAGCAAGGGCGCGCTGCGGGATATTCAAACGCTGTTCTGGCTGTCAAACTTTTTGTATGGCGCGCAAACGCCGGACGAACTTGCGGCGCAAAACATCCTGACCGCAGCCGAAGCGGATACGCTAACCGCCGCGCACCGCTTTTTCTGGGCCGTGCGCTGCCACTTGCACCTCATTACCGGCAGGGCCGACGACCGTTTGTCTTTCGACGTGCAGCCGGAAGTCGCCAGCCGCATGGGCTATGAAGAGGCAGATGCCACGGCACGCGCCGAACGGTTCATGAAAACCTACTTCCGCCTTGCCAGTGAAATTGGCCACCTGACGCGTATTTTGTGCGCCGACCTTGAAGCCCGCGCGCTTGCGGGCGGCGCAACAGCCGGCACAAAAAAGCTGAGCCTTGCGGACGCACATGACGGCTTCCCGGTACGCAACAACCGCCTGACGGTGGCGGATGCCGAACATTTCCGCCACCAGCCTGTCGATATTCTGCGTATTTTCCGCACCAGCCAGCTTACTGGCCATGACATTCACCCGGATGCATTGCGCGCTATTCGCAATACGCTTCCGGATATAAACCTTGCGGCCAGCCGCAACGCTTACGCCATTTTCTTCGACATTATGCTGGACGTGAAAGGCGCGGAAAAAACAATGCGCCGCCTGAATGAAGCGAATGTGCTGACCGCGCTTATTCCCGACTTCAGCAATATCTTCGCGCACATGCAGTACGACATGTATCACTTCTTTACGGCGGATGAACACACGATCCGCGCCGTTGGCATGATGCATAAAATAGAAAATGGCGATCTGGCGGAAACCGCGCCGCTTGCGACAAGCCTGTTCCCCAAAATTCATTCCCGCCGCGCGCTGTATGCCGCCATGTTTATGCATGACATTGCCAAGGGTACGGGCGGCGAGCATTCGCGCAAAGGGGCGGAAATTGCCCTGCGGCTTTGCCCCCTCCTCGGCCTCAGCCCTGAAGAAACCGAAACGGTCAGCTGGCTGGTGGAGCAGCATTTACTCATGACCTTCGCGGCCTTCAAGCGCGATTTGAACGACCCCAAAAGCATCGAGGATTTTATCGGCGCTGTGCAGTCACCCGAACGGCTGAAGCTGATTGCCATTCTGACGACCGCGGACATTATGGCGGTCGGCCCTGAGCGTTGGAACAACTGGAAGTCCGGCCTGCTGTCGGAGCTTTACTATAAATCATCCGAAAGTATGTCAGGCACGCCCAAGGACCGGGATGATAACGACCAGTTCATGATACTGCAGAAAAAGACACGGCGGTTACTGGTGGGGGATCAATCCGCCCCGTTGCAATATCTGGCGGATTACGCACCGAAGTATTTCTGGCTTAGTTTTTCGGCGGAAGCGATTGCGGGTTTTGTGCGCGCCCTGCACAAAAACACCGGTGACCGCCAGACCGTCATTAAGGTCACCCCCAACCCCGACCACGATTTTACCGAGGTTTTTGTCTTCACGCCCGATCGCAAAGGGCTTTTCGCCACGCTTTCAGGCGCTATGGCTGCGGCTGGTGCATCCATTGTTGACGCCCGTATTTTCACGCTGTCAAACGGCATGGCGCTCGATATTTTCCAAATCCAGAATATTGCTGGGCATGTCTACGACAACAGCGGCTACCTGCAACGCACCTTGAAAGCCGCCCTTGCGGGCAAGCTGGACGTGGACGCAGAAATTTTCGAACGGCAGAAAAACATGCCGCGCAAAAACCGCCTGTTCAAAGCCCAACCCCGCGTAATCATTGATAATAACGCCAGCGTGAGTAATACGGTGATTGAAGTGAACGGCAAGGACAGGCCGGGCTTTTTGTACGGCATTACGTCTGCCCTGACGCAGGCAGGATTGCAGATTTCAGCAGCCAAAATCACGACCTTCGGCACCCGCGCGGTGGACGTGTTTTATGTGAAGGATGCTTTTGGCCTTAAAATCATCCACCGCGAAAAACTGGCGGTGATTGAAAAAACGCTGCGCGCCGCGCTTGAAAAGAATCAATAACAGCGCATATAATTACTGGTTAAAAATCAATCGCTTGGGGAAATGTCTTGGCCACCAGCACCGCCGATAAAACAACTGTTAAAAAAACCACCGCTGACTGGAGCCCGGATAGCTGGCGCAGCAAGCCCGCCGTGCAGCTGCCTGTCTACGACAACCTTGATGAGCTCGAGGCTGTGGAAAACACGCTGAAGAATTATCCACCCCTCGTCTTCGCGGGTGAAGCGCGGCGCTTGAAAAAATCCCTCGCCCGTGTTGCCGCCGGTGAAGCCGTGCTGCTGCAGGGCGGCGACTGCGCCGAAAGTTTCGCCGAATTCCATCCGCGCAATATCCGCGATACTTTCCGCGTGATTTTGCAAATGGCCGTTATCATGACGTTTGCCGCCGCCATGCCGGTTGTGAAGGTCGGCCGCATTGCCGGCCAGTTCGCCAAGCCGCGCACCGATGGCAACGAAACCAAGAACGGTATTACGCTGCCGAGCTATAAGGGCGATATCATCAACGGTCCCGAATTCACGGCGGAATCGCGCCGCTGTGACCCGCAACGTATCATCAAGGCTTATAACCAGTCTGCCGCCACGCTCAACCTTGTGCGTGCTTTTGCGAATGGCGGTTATGCCGACCTGCACCGCGTCAACAAGTGGACGCTTGATTTTATCAAGTCACACCCGCTGGCGGAACGCTACCGTGAAGTGACCGACAGGCTCGACCACGCGCTGGCCTTTATGGCCGCCGCCGGCATCACGTCGGAAAATTCGCCGCAGATCCGCGAAGTGGATTTTTATACGTCGCATGAAGCGCTGCTGCTGCCCTATGAACAGGCCCTCACCCGCGTCGACAGCACCACCGGCGAATGGTACGACGTATCCGCGCACTTCCTGTGGATTGGCGACCGCACCCGCCAGCCGGATGGCGCGCACGTTGAATTCCTGCGCGGCGTTAAAAACCCGATCGCGTTCAAATGCGGCCCCTCGCTGCCGGTCGATGATATGCTGCGCCTGATTGATATCCTGAACCCGGATAACGAACCCGGCCGCATCACGCTTATCAGCCGCATGGGTCAGGACAAAGTCGCAAAATCGCTGCCGCCGCTGATCAAGGCTATTCAAAACGAAGGCCGCATTGTGACCTGGTGCTGCGACCCCATGCACGGCAATACGCGCACGGCGACCAGCGGTTATAAAACCCGCGAATTTGACAGTATTTTGTCTGAAGTGCGCCAGTTCTTCGACATTCACTACGCCGAGGGTTCCTACCCCGGCGGCGTGCATTTTGAACTGACCGGCCAGAACGTGACCGAATGCGTGGGCGGCGCCTATGACATTACCGACGACAACCTGTCGGAGCGCTACAACACGCACTGCGACCCGCGTCTTAATGCGTCACAGGCACTCGAGCTGGCGTTTTTGATTGCGGATGAACTTTCCATTCACTACAAGCGCCGCCGCGCCGAAGCGGATGATGCAGCGGAACTGAAGATATAAAACTTTCAACAACGATAAGACCGAAATTGGGGAGTTTCAGGGATTATGTTCGAGACGTTTGATGACATCGTAAAAGCGCAAGGCATCTACCAGAAAATGGTTGCCGAGCCGCAGTCGTTTAAAAAATTCTTTACCGAAGCCATCAAGGCGCATTCGCTGGATGAATTTTATCCTGTCGTTGTGCGGGCGGAGCTTTCTGCCGCGCTCAGCCTCAGCGCCAAGGCGCGGGAGCAGGACAACGGCTTTGATTTCCGCGAATACCTGTACAAATCGTTCGGCCTGCGCCCGTATCATCTGGTCAATGTTTCGACACAGACGATTGCGGATATCATGGAGCGTGACTTGCGCGAAGTGGAAGACCTGTTCCGCGCCTTCGACTACACCGTTGAAAACGGCATGGTGACCAGCCACCCCGATGCCGGCAAGGCCCCAAAAATTGTCAGCCTTGATGCCGTGCGCGAAAAGAAAGCCGCCGGCAATGCTGGATGATCTTCCGAAAGATTATAAAGAACTGGATGAGTGGTTCCGCTATTTCCGCTTCACCAAATACCTGCCCGCCATGCCGCAAAAATTCGCGGCCGAATTCCCCAAAGCGCCGGATGCAGATGCAGCACGCACGATCATGACAGCCTATGCCGGTGCGGCGCTTGATGTGATTATTTTCGGCGGTTATACCCCGCTGAAAGAATGGTCGAAAGACCTTTCCCAAACCTTCCAGCTGAAGCCTTCGGACTTGCTGCAGCTTTCCGTCGCCGACCTTGCCGTATTGGTGCGGCTGGATGAAGACACGCTGACCGGCCGCTTGATAGAGGCCGGTTTCAGCGCAAAAAACAGCATCATCACCGACTTTAAAGCCCCCGTTGCCGAAGCGCCGCGACAGCGCCCGCCCGCGCCCGGAGTATAAATTTCATCATCTTTATCTATAAGTTATGTAAATAATAAACCCGCCACTTAACTTTGGGTTTTCGCCGTTTCTTATAGTATATTTGCCCTCCATACACAGACCCCCAAGGACGCTAAAAAATGACAGTCGCAGGCAGATTTGCACCCAGCCCTACAGGTAAGCTTCACGTTGGCAGCGCGCGCACCGCGCTCATCGTCTGGCTCTGGGCCCGCAAGAACAAAGGCACGTTCATGCTCCGCATCGACGATACTGATCTCGTGCGCTCCACCGAGGAAAACGTCGACGACATCATGGCCGGCATGAAATGGCTGGGCCTCGAGTGGGACAGCTTCGCCCGTCAGCGCGACCGCAGCGCGGAATACGCCAGCACCATCGAAAAGCTGAAGGCCAACGGTCGCCTGTACCCCTGCTATGAAACGGAAGAAGAACTGGCGCTGAAGCGCAAAGTTCAGCTTTCCCTCAAAATGCCGCCGATTTACGACCGCGAAGCGTTGAAGCTGACCGAAGAGCAAAAGCAGAAATTTGAAGCCGAGGGACGCAAGCCCCACTGGCGCTTCAAGCTGCTGCACGAACCCATCGTCTGGGAAGACCTTGTGCGCGGCCATGTTGAATTCAACGGCAAAGACATGTCCGACCCCGTGCTGGTGCGCGAAGACGGCCGCCCGCTGTACCACATCTGCTCCGTCATCGATGACATCGACTTCAAAGTCACGCACATCGTGCGCGGTGAAGACCACGTGACCAATACCGCAACCCACAAGCAAATGTTCGAAGCACTCGGCGCAACACCGCCCACCTTCGCGCACGTCACGCTGCTGGGTGACATGGAAGGCGGCAAGCTTTCCAAACGCAAAGGCGGCTTCGGCATTAAATCGCTGCGCGAAGAAGTCGGCATCGAACCGATGGCGCTGATCTCCCTCGTTGCGCGCATCGGCACCTCCGACCCCATCGAGCCGTTATATACCATGCAGGAAGTCATCGACAGCTTCGACTTCTCCAAATTCTCGCGCAACCTGCCGAAGTTTGATGAAGACGAACTGTACCGCCTGAACGCGAAAATTCTGCACCGCACCGAATTCGCCGATGTGAAACCGCGCCTTGCGGCTCTTGGCCTTGAAGGTATTGATGAATCTTTCTGGAATGCCGTGCGCCCCAACCTTGAAATTCTGTCGGATATCCGTGAATGGTGGGCAGTGGCTAAAGGCCCCGTCACCCCCGTCATTAGCGATGCAGCTTTTGCGCAGCAGGCGGCCGAATTGCTGCCGCCTGCACCGTGGGACAATACCACCTGGCAAAAATGGGTCGATGACATCAAACAAAAGACAAACCGCAAAGGCAAGGAACTGTTCATGCCGCTGCGCTGCGCCATTACGGGGCAGGAACATGGGCCTGACTTGAAAGACCTTCTCCCCCTCATCGGCCGGGAGCGCGTGCTGGAGCGCCTGAAAGCGGCGTAACCGATATGGCCGGCACCAATACCGCAAAAGAAGTCCAGGCGCCTGAAAATACGCCGCTTGCGCCTGTTATCATTCTTGTCGGCCCGCAGCTGGGCGAAAACATCGGCATGTGCGCCCGCGCTATGCTGAACTGCGGGGTGACGGAACTTCGGATCGTCAAGCCGCGCGACGGCTGGCCCAACCCTGCCGCTGTTTCCGCCGCCTCCGGCGCCATTGCCGTACTGGATAACGCCAAAATTTTCGATACGACGGCGGAAGCGCTGCAAGACCTTGAATTCGTCCTTGCCACCACCGCCCGCAACCGCGGCATTGTGAAGGATATTTACACGGCGGAAGCCGGCGTGAAACTCATCCACGAGCACAATGCGGGTCGCGCGCAGAAATGCGGCATCATGTTCGGGCCGGAGCGCACGGGGCTTGAGAATGACGACATCGCGCTTGCCAACGCCACGCTAAGCATTCCGCTCAACCCCGGTTTTTCATCCCTCAACCTTGCGCAGGCAGTGCTGCTGGTTTGCTATACGTGGCTGTCCTGCGACAACCCCTATAAAACAGCGGATGTTGAAAAGGAAATGGGCGGCACCGAGCTTGCGACCAAGGCGGAGGTTGAAAACCTCATGGATCATCTGGTGGATGACCTTGAAACCGGAGGTTTTTTCCGCAGCGCGGAGCAAAAACCCACCATCATCCGCAACGTGCGCAACTTCTTCTTTCGCGCGGGTATGACCGCGCAGGATGTGCGCACAATGCACGGCATTTTCACCTGCCTTACCGGCAAGCGTCACCGCAAAGCGGAATAATTTTCAAGATTAATGCAGCGTTTCGCGCGGCGGCTTCGGCGGTGCGGGCGGCGGCGTTTCCTGCACGGCATCAATGATGCGGCGGCGGAAGGCCTCGAACTCGTCACCAGAAATTGCGCCCTGCTCTTTCAGCCAGGTGAATTTTTTCAGTTCGGCCTGCGGCGTGTTGTAATGATTCACGACCGCATACTCGCGCAGCGCACCCAGGCGGCGGCGCTGAATTTCACCCAGCAGGTCATCATGCCGTTCGTCCTGCAGAATGCGCAAAACGCCCTTGCCCATCGGTACAATGGTGAATTCCTTGCGCGTATAGCGCTGCACCAAAAACACCGCGCCCGCCAGCACCGGCACAAAGACCAGAGCACCTTTTAAAATGCGCATCAGCCCTTCGTTGCCGACATAGTAATTGTCATTGGCATGCAGGTTGAGAATGGCAACGGCGACGATAAGCCCCGCGATAAATACCAGCACGCCATACGGTTCTTTTTTGGAATAGCGGCGGTATTCGCCGGCCGGCGGCAGGTCGGCGTACCAGACGTTAAAGGCGCTCATCGCGCCGTCGTCTTCGGAAAAGCCGAGGTGTTTATCAAAAAAGCTGTATTCGTTTTTAAAGCGCAAGGCCTGCTGGCGAATAACCTGCGGTTCGCCGTCGGCGGTCTTTTTCGGAGGTATAAACTCCGCGCCGATGCCAAGGCGCAGACGGTAGCCTTCCAGCTCTTCCGCCGTAAGCGCGCCCTCTTCCTTCAGGAACAGGAATTTTTTGTAATCCGCCATCGGCGTATTGGCGGGGTCAATAACCGCAAGGCGTCGCAGTGCCTTGATGCGGCGTTCGGCAAGTTCGGCTATAATTTCATCATGCCCCTTGCCGCGCAGCACCAGCAGCTTGCCGGTTTTTGCAGGTAGCGCAGTGTAAACGCGCTTCTGCCCGCGCTGCAGCAGATACACAAAAGCAAGCGCCGCGGCGCTGACGCCAATTGTGGCAAACAGCATCGGCAGCGGCTGAGCCGGTTCCTGCATCAGCGAAACGATGGTGATGAGCATGACCATCAACGTCGGTATAAGCATCCGCGCGCGGCCAAGCTGGAATGTTTTGTAATCAAAGCTGCCCGGCAGGTCTTCGTAACGCGTGTTGAAACTGGCCGTTTCGCCGCGGCTGTCGCGGATAGTGTATTCGACATAATTTTTCAGGAACCTGAAGTCGATTTTCGTCCGTCGTGATTTTTGCGTACGGGACAAGTCGGTCACATCTGGGATCGGGTCAACACTCAAGATCGGCTCCTTTGGCGTCATATTAATTGTAGGTCGCCTGCCGTTTAAGAACAGTTAAGCCATAAAAAAAGCCGCCCCCGAAGGAGCGGCTTTTTTTATTAGTAATTTCAGCCGATTAACGCGAATAGAATTCGACAATCAGGTTCGGTTCCATACGGACGGGGTATGGAATTTCTTCGAATTTCGGACCACGGATGAATTTGCCGGTGCCGGCTTTGTAATCGATTTCGACGTAGCCCGGAACTTCGCGATCACCAGCTTCAGAAGCGGTGATGTACAGCGGCATTTGGCGCGATTTTTCTTTCACTTCGATCACGTCGCCGTCTTTCAGCGAGTATGACGGAATAGTGACGCGCTGGCCGTTTACTTTAACGTGGCCATGGTTCACGAACTGGCGTGCAGCGAAGATGGTCGGCACGAGTTTCATACGGTACACAACGGTATCCAGGCGGCGTTCCAGCAGCTCGGTCAGGTTGTGGCCGGTATCGCCTTTGCGGCGGCGTGCTTCTTCGTAATAACGGTAGAACTGGCGCTCGCCGATGTTCGCGTAGTAGCCGCGCAGTTTTTGTTTTGCGTGCAGCTGAATACCGAAGTCGGTCGGTTTTTTGCGGTTTTGGCCGTGTTGGCCGGGGCCGTATTCGCGCTTGTTAAAGGGCGACTTTGCACGACCCCAGAGGTTTACGCCAAGACGGCGGTCAATTTTGTGTTTTGCTTGTGGGCGTTTAGACATTGTATTTACTCGCTTTTTTTACATTGTCCCGGTAGTTCATCCGCGACCTGCGGTTGACGGGCAAGACGGCCAAAAGACCGTCCTCCACATTCCCGGGAATGGGGCAAATATAAGCATTCCCAAGTCTTTGTCAACGCTAATCATTATGGCGAAATGGCGGAGTTATGCGTTTCAAGGTGATTAGTGTCAAAACAATAAACTTAAAGTAATACATTACTTTAATAAAATAATATAATTTATTGAATTAATTATATTATTTTTCTATTTCTCTGCGCACCCGCCGATGGCGTCTGCGCCTAGAAAAGGCCGCAAGGTAAACCCCCGCCGCAATCAATATCGCGCCGCCAATATATGCGTTCAGGCTGGGCAGCTTGTTCCAAAGGATAAAGTCGAGCAGCACAATCCAGAGCATGCAGGAATACTGGTACGGCACCACAACCGATGCTTTTGCATATTTAAGCCCTAAATATACCATCGCCAAAGACGCTGCATCCAGCACGCCAAGCATGGAAACCATTGTCCATTCCCGCGGCGCCTGCGGCATAATGAAATCTTGCCGGAACAGGGCCGCTGAAACCGCCAGCATACCGATATAGAAATAGAACGGGAAAGACCACGTACTTTCCGTATCGCTCATTTTACGCACCATGACTTGCGCGATCGAGAATAGCGTTGTACCCGCCAGCATTTTCAACATCGGAAGCAATATGGGAACTTGCTCATTCAAGGCTGGCGCCACCACCTGCCCGCCCGCCTGCGGCAGCAAAGCAATGACAACCCCCGCAAACCCGACCAGAATAGAAACCACCTGCCGCCAGCCAATGCGCTCCTTCAGCACCAGCGAGCTTAAGGTCGTAATCATCAACGGGCCGGTGAAGGCGATAAGGTAAGCGCTGAACAACGGCAGAAATGGATAGGCCTGAAAAATCAGGAAACCCGCTGAAACGTTGATGACCATGAGCGCCGTTTGCATCGGCACGTTTTTCATTTGAAGACCGCGCAGGTCCCGTCGCAGCAGCGACAGCACCACCATGCAGAGCGCGCCAACCAACCCGTCAAAGAACATTACCTGCGATGCCGGAAAGCCAAGTTCCTGCACAGACTTGTTCAGGGCGGAAAACAGCGACATCACAAAATACGCCGCGACCGTCAGGGTAATGCCAATAACTGGACGATGCTGGCGCGACATGCGAATTGCGGCTTCCCGCCGCAGGGCGGCGATAAAGGAAAGATGCTTTATGCTATCACTTTACCGGCATGCTTGCAGCAATTTTGCGAAGCGCGGCGGCGGATGATGCATCCATATCCGCCGGTGCATAGGTGGTGCTTTCCGGCGAACGGCCGGAGATTGTCTTGTAAAACACCAGCGCCGCAAGGTAGCTGCCAAGGCGCGAGGGGTGCGAACTGTCTTCCGCGTACAACGGCCATTTTTCATCCTGCTGCAGCGCTGTTGCAAAAGCATCGCCCACCGGCACGGTCACCATGCCCAGCTGCTGCCCCAGAACGGCCGAGGATTGATCAAGCTGCCCCTGCATGTAATGCGGACTTTTAGTAAAGCCAAACTGGCGGTCTGTGTACCAATAGCTATTCGGCTGACGCGCCCAGGTAACATACAACAGCGGCTTTGCACCCTCCGCCTTGATTTTTCCAACCCAGTCCCGCGCGGCATTGGCCGTGACCTCGACGGATTCCGGCGCCATGGCCCAGAAGCTTTGCTCCTGCAGCACCACGTAATTCCACAGCCGCGCGGAAACAAGATTTACGATATCCTGGTCCTGCAGCAAAGCGGTCAGCGATTTCCCGCCGCGCGTTGCGGACTGAATTTGGTAGATCACCGAATTGCCCATGTCTCCCGCAGCAATATCCGCCACCATCTGTGGCATATCGTTATAATAGGTATAGCTGTTGCCGATGAACAAAACGCTGACGGTGGAAGATCCGATTTTCTGCGACGATGTAATCAGCTTGCTGATACCAGGGGCACCCTCACCTGCCGCAATTGCATTCTGCAGCGGCATAAATGCCAGAAAAGCACAGAGCGCCGAAACGATTAAATGCTTTTTCATTTCTTTAAAATCGCCCCCAAAAGACCACGCATAATTTGTGTGCCGACCTGGCGGCCAACTGAACTGCTCATGGCACGCAGGGCACTTTTTGCAATCACTTCGCCCATGCTGTCCGGCTCACGCCCACGGCGGATAACGGGCTGGCGCGGCTGTGCAGGCTCCGGCGGGCGGCGCGTTTCCCATGTTGACGGTGCGGGCTGCGATGACCAGCCACCAGTAGATGCCGACGGGGCGGCCACGGTTGCCGTGCTGGCGTTTTTCTGGTTCAGAATTTCATAGGCCGAATTGCTGTCAACAATCACATCGTACTTGCCGGCGACGGGACTGGCGCGCATGATCTGCTGCAGTTCCGCGGGCTGCAGCGTGCCAAGACGGCTTTCCGGCAGGTGAATTTTAACGCGCTCGACGACCGTCGGGATCCCCTGCTCATCCAGCGTTGAAACAAGCGCCTCGCCAACGCCAAGTTCGCCCAAGACTTTTTCGGTATCGAATTTCGGGTTTGCCCGCAGGCTTTCGGCTGCGGACTTGACCTTCTTTTGCTCCGACGGCGTGAAGGCGCGCAAGGCATGCTGTATGCGGTTGCCAAGCTGCCCCTGAATACCTTCCGGAATATCGCCGGGGTTTTGCGTGACGAAGTAAACGCCAACGCCCTTCGACCGTATCAGCCGCACCACCTGTTCCACTTTTTCCAGCAGAACTTTCGGCGCGTTGTTAAACATCAGGTGCGCTTCATCAAAGAAAAGTACCAGCTTCGGCTGCGGTAAATCGCCTGCTTCCGGCAAGTCTTCAAACAATTCGGCTAGCAGCCACAACAGGAAGCTCGCATACAGCCGCGGCCGCTGAATAAGCTCGCTGGACGATAGGATGCTGATGTAGCCATGCCCCGCCGCATCCGTCTTCATGAGGTCCGACAGGTCAAGCGCAGGCTCGCCAAAAAATTGCCCCGCGCCTTCATTTTCAAGCGACAGCAAGGCACGCTGGATAGCGGCAAGGCTGGCGGGGGAAACAAGGCCGTATTTCGCGCTGATCTGCTGCGTATTGTCAGCCACATATTGCAGAACAGCGCGAAGGTCTTTGAGGTCGAGCAGCAAAAGCCCGCCTTCATCCGCCACGCGGAAAACAAGTTCCAGCACGCCGCGCTGCACATCGCTAAGGTCCAGAAGCTCCGCCAGCAGCACCGGGCCGAATTCGGATATGGTGGTATGCGCGGGGTGGCCCTGCTTGCCAAGAATATCCCAGAAAATTGCGGGCATTGTGGCGGCGCCCGCCTGCTTCGGCATTGCAATGCCGGATAGATCACCTTTTACGTCCGTCACAAAAACGGGGATGCCCGCCTTGGCCATGCCTTCTGCCAGCGTCTGCAACGTGACTGTTTTTCCCGTACCGGTCGCGCCGGTGACAAGGCCGTGACGATTGATGCGCTTCAAAACCAGCGCAGCGCCATCCGCAAAAACCAGTGACGCCATGACTAATCCCTTAAGACTTAAATTGCACTGCCGACATGATAGCGCATCACCCCAAATTATTGAGTTTGTTTTTGCGATTTTTTCAATAACGCAGATATTTTTTGGGAGGGGAGAAAGTGGTGGGCCCGGTAGGACTTGAACCTACGACCAAACCGTTATGAGCGGCTCGCTCTAACCAACTGAGCTACAGGCCCTTTCCGGCGTTGACTATATCATAACTGCCGCCGCGCTTGAAAGCGGGATTATGGGCGGTTTTTACAAATAAAAACAAGCGGATGCACTTTAAACGCGACGCAGCGGCGGTGCATCATCCGGGTATTGGCGGTCAAGGTATTTACCAAAGCCCCACCACATCAGCGACACGAGGATAATGGAAACATAGCCATCAATCGCGTAATGAAAGCCGAACAGAATGGTCGCCATATAAATCAGCACCGTAAAAACCAGCGCGATGATGAACGGACCGCGGCCAAAACTGCGCGCATAAAGAACCGCCAGCCACGCAATGGCAAGGTGCATGCTGGGGAAGGCCGCAACGGCGTTGGGGTTGACCATCTGCCCGTTGGTTGTCCATGCCAGCAGGAGAAAGCGGGAATGATAGGCGATGGAGAAATCCGCCGCGCCATGCGCCTCTATGTAAGCCACGAAATCTTTGTAAGGGTCTGGCAGATTGGGAAAAAAGTCATGATAAAAAATAGGGCCCGCCGCGGAAAATACCGTACCCAGTAATGAGCCCAGCAAGACCCAGCTAAGAAAAAAGACCCACATAAAGCGCAGTCGGCGCTTGCGGTCACTATCCCAGAAAAGGTTATAACCGACGATGGCATACATCATGGCGAACCAAGAGAAATAAGCAATATCCAGCAAACCACCCAGATGCAGCTTTTCGGTAATAGCGACGATAAAATCGTTCGGCATATATCCTAAGTGCAGGAACTTATCAATGGCGATGAATTCATTATCCCAGGCAAAAGGATGCAGATTGGCGATGAGGGATTTTTGTACGAAATAAAAGGTTGCGCACATCAGCACAGCAAGCCCGATGCAGCCATAGGCAAAAACCTCGCCATCAAGATAGCGCTGCTGTAGCAGGTCAAGCCTGCGGGCTGCAGATTTCAAGCGCGTCAACCCCGGTTCCGGCGGCAGAAAAAGACCCTGCAGGTACGCGACAAACCCCATGCCGACCAATAAAATAACGCACTTCAGCGTTACCAGTACAAGGCCAATGCCAACGCGCATGAATTCAGCCAGCGTAACGCCGCAAAATATAGATTCAAGAATAATGACGACAATGTACAAAAAGCCGCACATCAAAAGCTCACGGTAGTATTTTGTGGCTGCCTTGAAGTTTTCGGCGCTGCCCATATTAAGCATCTCCTAATTTTTCTACGCGCGTAAAGTGGCGGTCAATGACCTTGCCCATGATCCACCATATCATGGATACGGCAATAACTGAAACATAGCCATCTATCGCATAATGAAAGCCCAGATATACCGAGCCGATGAGAATACAAACAAAAAACAGCAAGACCAGGTAAAAGAAACAACGGTTAATCTCGCGTGCATATAAAACAGCGAGCCATGCGATAGCAACATGCATGCTCGGCATCGCTGAAATGGCATTGGCATCAATCATCGCATCATTTCCCTGCCAGCGGAGGAGCAAGACGCGGGTCATACCCGCGAACGTAAAGGCTTGCTTTTGCAGGGTATCAATATTTTGGCCGACAGCTGCATACACATCCGGCGTTTCGGGATAAAAGGAATGATAAAACAACGGGCCAACAGAATTAAAAACGGTTGCTGCAAGGGAGCCGAGCAATACCCACGACAAAAAATAGACCCATAGGAAACGCAGGCGGCGGTGCGGCATTTTATCGCCGAACAAGTTATACAGTGTCAGCAGGAAAATAGCGTTCAGCCAGAAGAAATACAGAAAGTCGAGCACCCTGCCCGCGCTGATAGCATTGATAGCTGGCAGCAAAAGATCGTGCGGATAATGCCCGGCATGCAAGAATTTGTCCCATGCAGAAAAGTAAAAATCCCACTTCAATCGATGCAGTGGATTAATGACGTTGATAAGCGACTTACTGATAAGAAAAAAACTGTTTCCCAGCAGAACCAGCGCGCCCATGCAGGCATAGGTGAAGTCGGCGCTGGAAAAGTACCGCCCTGCCCGCTCTTCAAGTATGGGCACTGCAGTCCATGCATTGCGGCGTTCAACAAGCATGATACCGAAATATGTACCGGCATATATGCCCGCGGCAAATATGCTGATGGTCAGCAGGAAAATTCCGGCGTAGCGCAGCGCATGGAAAACCTCGTGGGCAGGTACGCCACAATACATTGCTTCCGCGAGAACAGCGACACTGTATATAACAGCAAGCACCAACAGCGCACGGTGACTAAGCAACGCTTGCCGCCAGGCCGGCGTCACTTAAGCGGTCTCACGGGCGAGATAATATTTCACATGACAACTTGCGGCCCACCACAGCAAGGTAACCGCTATTGCGCCGATATACAAATCAACGGCGTAATGGAAGCCAAAGTACACGCAGGCGGTAAAAATACTCATAAAAAAGGCGAGAGCCATACCCGCAATCCAATACCCCATTTTGCGCACATAGAGAAAAATAAGCCAAGCAATCGCCCCGTGCATGCTTGGCATTGCCGACAAGGCGTTTGGAACGACCGTACTGCCGCTATTATTCCATTCGATGAGCTTTGCATGAATTGTCAGGATCCCTGACAGGCTGCTTTGGTGGCTCTGCATGTATTCGCGCAGCCCTGTATAGGGATCAAGCAAAGCGGGATAAAAGGCATGGTAGAAGGCCGGGCCAACCGATGAAAAAAATGTCGCTCCAAATCCGCCCAGCAAATACCAGGCAAGCCCGAAAACCCAGATGAATGTCATGCGGCGTTGGCGATTTTGGTCGTAAAACATGGCGCAACCCAGCACCATATACATGACGAAAAACCATCCGAAATAAGCTGTCTGCAGAACAATGTCGAAAGCGCCATGGCGCAACAGCGGCAGCAATAGCGCATAAGGTTCATGACCTAAATGCACAAACTTATCGAATGACGCAATTGCGGGGTCCCACGCATAGGGGTTGTAAAACCGCAAAGTGGATTTTTGAAAGATAAAGAAGGCTGTGTGATAGGAAACGATAAGCCCTAAACAGCCATTCGCGAAGGCTGGCGTTTTCACGTAAGCTTTAATCCACAACGTCATTCGCACACGCACACCATGAAGGGAAGCTGGAATGCCGCCTTCACTGGCTGGCTTCATACGCAGTAGTTCGAGGAATAGCGCACCTAGAAAGAATGCGAATACGAAACCGGCGCCAAGGGCTGCGACGATAAGCCAACCCTCCAGCACCCATTGCAACAGGCCGCTGAATTTCACGCCAAGCGCAAGGATTTGCGCGCAGCACAAAATAGCGTAAAGAGTCCCTACCGCCAGCAAAAGCTTATAATCGCGCCATGCTGCGGAGAAGGATTCTTTCATGATTTAAGAAGTCTTCCTAAGATCTATGTATCGAGGAAGCTGCGCAGCTGGCGTGAACGCGACGGATGCTTCAGCTTTCGAAGCGCCTTCGCCTCGATCTGGCGAATACGTTCGCGCGTGACCGAAAACTGCTGGCCGACTTCTTCAAGCGTGTGGTCGGTGTTCATGCCAATGCCGAAGCGCATGCGAAGAACACGTTCTTCGCGCGGCGTCAGCGTTGCCAGCACGCGCGTGGTGGTTTCGCGCAGGTTGGCGTGAATGGCGGCTTCCACCGGCAGGATCACGTTCTTGTCCTCGATGAAGTCGCCAAGCTGGCTGTCTTCCTCGTCACCCACGGGGGTTTCAAGGGAGACCGGCTCCTTCGAGATTTTCATGACCTTGCGCACTTTGTCGAGCGGCATGCCAAGGCGTTCGGCTAGTTCTTCCGGCGTCGGCTCGCGGCCGATTTCGTGCATCATCTGGCGGCTGGTGCGCACCAGTTTATTGATTGTCTCGATCATATGCACGGGAATACGGATGGTGCGGGCCTGGTCGGCGATCGAGCGGGTGATCGCCTGGCGGATCCACCAGGTGGCATAGGTCGAGAATTTATAGCCACGGCGGTATTCGAACTTATCAACCGCTTTCATCAGGCCAATGTTGCCTTCCTGGATGAGGTCGAGGAACTGCAGGCCGCGGTTGGTATATTTTTTGGCGATCGAAATGACGAGGCGCAGGTTGGCTTCAACCATTTCCTTCTTCGCCTTGCCGGCTTCGCGCTCACCTTTTTGAATGGTATGCACGATGCGCTTGAACTCGACCAGCGGCAGGCCGGAGGACAGCGCGATTTTTTCGATTTCATCGCGCAGCGTCTTCACATCGTCTTTATGCTTTTCGGCAAACTTCTTCCAGCCCTTGCCGGGAAGTTTGGCGACGTTGCCAACCCAGCGCTGGTTGGTTTCGTTGCCGTGCCATTTGTCGAGGAAATCCTCGCGGCCGACGCCGCAGGCGACGGCATGGCGCATGATTTGACCTTCAAGGCCAAGCGCCTTGCGGTTCATGTTATAGAGCTGCTCGATGAGCTGTTCGGAGCGATAGATGTTAAGGCGCACCGACTGCATCAGGTCGACAAGCTCGACCTTGCACTTGCGGTAGCTTTCATTCAGGCGCTTCGGAATTTCCTTGGTCTTTTCGAGCGCTTCGCGGCGGTCTTCCAGAACCTTGGCGAGCTTTTTGTGCGCGCGCGTGATCATCTTGAATTTTTCGATGATCTGCGGCTTCAGCTCTTCTTCCATCGCGGCGAGCGACAGGCTGGTTTCGTCCATATCTTCTTCGACAACCTTCGGCGGTTCGTCGTCTTCGATGATGATGTCATCTTCACCGGCAGCGGCGGCCTTTTTAGCCTTCGCTTTTTTGCGGGCCTCTTCTTCCTTGGCGCGCTCTTTTTCTTTTTTCTCGAGCTTTTCGGCAACGGCAGCCTGAATGGCTTTGGCTTTGTTGTTCACACCGGCTTCATCAGTCTGGGTGGCGCTGTTGTCGGGCGTAGGTTCACCTTCGCCATATGTCGCCTCGAGGTCGATGATGTCACGCAGCAGCATTTCGCCGTTTTCAAGCGCCTTGTGCCACGTCATGATAGCCTGAATAGTCAGCGGGCTTTCGCAGATGCCGCCGATCATCATTTCACGGCCGGCCTCGATGCGTTTTGCAATCGCAATCTCGCCCTCGCGCGACAGCAGCTCGACGGAGCCCATTTCGCGCAGGTACATGCGCACCGGGTCATCGGTGCGGCCCAGATCGGTTTCAGCAAGATTACCCGAGGAGGATTCTTCTTCGCCGTCTTCGCCTTCCGGCTTTGCGGGCGCGTCTTCATCGCCTTCCGGTTCTTCTTCGACAAGGTTGATGCCGATGTCCGACAGCATGGCCATCGTCTCGTCAATCTGGTCGGAAGTATATTCCGCGGGGGGCAGCAGCTTGTTGATTTCGTCATAGGTGACGTAGCCGCGCTCCTTGCCTTTGGCAACGATCTTCTTGACCGCTTTCGCAAGCGCACCCTGGATGGGGCTATCGTCCGCGTCATCCTGTGCTTCGTTATCGGCTTCTTCGTTTACTTTTGCGACCATGCGGCGCACTGCTCCTGCTAAATCTTTATTTAGTTCAAATATCTAAAACAGCTATTAGCCAAATTTTTTACAATTTAGCCTCAGGCCTTCCAGCGGCCCTTGTCGAGACCCCGGGTATAAGCTTCAAGCCAGCCCTGCCGTACGTTCTCCAGCTGCTGGCCGGGTTTTGCAAAGCCCGCATACACATACAACGAATTGTCGAAAAGCGCACCCAGAATCTTGCCGTAACCCAGTTCACTAAGATGTTGCTTAACTGCCTGATCGTCAAGGTATAATCGATCATTTTCTTGCAATTCCAAATCTTCGCCCAAAAAACGCATCAGCTCCTGCCGCAGCGCGTCGTACTCGCTATTGGCGGCATGGACCATGCCAAGCTGCTCCCCAAACTCCTCGAACAGCTGCGGGTAATTGATGACGGCGGCGATCAGCGCCTTCTCCCGCAGCAGCTTAGAAACGCGTATGGGCTGCGCCTTGATGCTGCTGGGGCGGTAGGCGGTATTGATGCCGGGGGTTTGCGGCTTGCCCCACTTGCCTTGCTGCTGGCGGGGCTGGGAATTGTGCTCACGCTTTTCCGTATATCCTCCACCTTGACCGAAGAAAACTTCGTTAATCTTTTGATTTATTTCATGAATAAAAAATTGCTGAACCGAGCCATCTGCAATCGCGCGGGCGCGTTTTTCAAGGGCGAAACGAAAGCCTGCCTTGGTTTCCGGCTGGCTGAAATCACGCTCTTTCGCTTCTTCATTCCACATCATTTCGAATAGACCAATAGCGCCATCCAGCACGCGCTGCATGGCGCCAACGCCCTCTTCCTTCACCAGACTATCCGGATCATGCTCCGGCGGCAGGAAGGCGAATTTTACAGAATGATCAGGTTTCAAAATGGGGAAACTGCGCTCCAAAGCGCGTACCGCCGCCCTTTGTCCGGCAACGTCACCATCAAAGCAAAGGATAGGCGCGCGCTTGTCTTCCGGCATCACGCGCCAGAGTTCTTCAATTTGAGTTTCCGTAAGTGCAGTTCCAAGGGGCGCTACCGCCGCACGGAATCCCGCCTGCGCAAGGGCGATAACATCCATGTAACCTTCAACCACCACAACCGTCTCCCCGTCCCCGATTACCTTGCGGGCACGGGACAGGCCGTAGAGCATTTTACCTTTGTGGAAAATTGCCGTCTCGGGCGAGTTGATGTATTTGGGGGCGGATTTATCCGGCGGGCCGCCGTAACGTTCCGGCAGCACGCGCGCGCCAAAGGCAACCACGCGTCCCTGAAAATCCTGCACAGGAAACATGACGCGGCCCCGGAAGAACGGGTAAATCTCTCCCGCCTTACGCTCGGACTCCTTGAATAGCCCTGCTTCCTTCATATCTTCAAGCTTATAACGGGCTTTTTCAAGATGTTGCTTGAGGATGGCATCATCCGGCGCGAAACCAAGCCGAAAACCTTTGATGGTTTCTAAAGAAAGCCCACGTTCTATCAGATATTCAAGGATTTTTTTATTTTTTGGGTCATGCAACGCGCCTTCGTAAAACTTGGCGGCGCTATCCATCAAATCATACAGCGACATCTGCCGCTGAAACTTCTGCTGGTCTTCCACAGTCGGCTTTGGCACCTGCATACCGCCGAGGGATGCAAGGGATTCCACCGCCTCCATAAACGGCATATTGTCATGGTCCATTAAAAACCCGACACCATCACCATGTGCGCCGCAACCGAAGCAATGGTAGAAACCCTTGGCATCGTTCACGGTGAAACTAGGGGTTTTTTCTTTATGGAAGGGGCAGCAGCCTTTGAATTCGCGGCCGGCACGGGTCAGCTTCATGCGCTTGCCGATGACCTGCGACAACGGAACACGGGTGCGAAGTTCATCTAAAAAGGCTTTTGGGAGCGACATAACGCATTTTTAGATAGGTTTAGACCCGCCCGCAACAAGAATCCGCCTTGATTAATTCGCCATAATCGTGAAAATTGGGTTCAACCCATTTAACACAATACATTGATGCCGCCATATTCCGGCTCCCGCCCGCCTTTAAAGGATAATACCCCATGTCCGACAAAACCCCGCCTGACGACCTTTCAGCCAAATTCAACGACCCTGCCTATAACAAATTTCACAAAATCTGGCTTCGGGAAGCCGACATTGCGGATGACTTCGAGCTGGGCTGTAACTGGTACAAAAAATGGTCGCGCGACCGCGACGGTTACAAGGAACAGAACGACGCCCCACGCGAGAAGTTCGCCGAAGACATGGTCACATGGTGGGATAACTACCTTGTCAAAGCCACCAGCCGCCTCGCCCGCCACATAGACGGCATCGAGAACGGCAAGGACGGCCTGTCGAAAGAATTCGCCGCCGCGCAGCTCAGCACCATCACACCGATTACAGAGGCGCTGGCGAAGCTTGATGATGCGCAAATCAAGTCCGGTAAAGCCATCTACAGCGCGCTGCTGCCGTTGATGGAAGACGTGCCCGCCCCCGCGCCCCAGCAAAAGCCGGACGCACTGGACAATGGCAATCCGTTTAAAAAAGGCCCTGCTGTTTAAATTTTTAAATTTAAGGATTGAGCTACAGTCATGAAAAATATTCTGGCAGCTTTTTGCTTTATGATGATTTCAGCCTGCACTCCGGGCCCTGTCAACAACGCAGATATTGTCCTGAAAACCGCTCCCGGCTACCCTATACTTTATTCAGATGGCGGCGTGTATTTCAATCCGTGCAAAGAGGGTAATTCAATTGGCCTTTGCACGCGATGGATCAAACAAAGTGATCTTTGTGTAAATCCCAAGGGGCCCTATGCTAATCCGCCGCTGCTGAAGTGCCCCAAAGATAAAAACGGAAATCCAATTCCGTTCAAATAAAATTTCAAAAAATTTTGGATACGATCAAGGCTTAGGCTGCTTGAAGCGCACGGTCCTTAGCGGTTTTGATGGCTGGTTGAGCGTGGTGGATTGCTGGCGGAAGCGATTTTCTTCCATCGTCACGTAAGACTGCACGGCACTGACAAGCGCGGTATTGCCGGATTTTTGCGCCAGCATCAGGGGCGTATTGCCGTTTGCATCTTTCGTGCGGGCGCTGGCGCCGGCAGACATCAGCAGCGGTATCAATTCGGGCCTTTCACTCCGCACGGCGGCGTGCATGGGCCCCGTGCCGTCTTTCATCGCAAGATTAGGGTTGGCCTTTGCCGTCAGCAGCGCGGCAACAGCCTGCGCATTGCCTGTTTCACAGGAATGGATGAGCGCGGTTTTACCGAAGCGGTCAAAGGTATCAGGCGGTGCACCCTCCCCCATCAACTCCTCAACCCAGAAGCCATCCCCCAGCAGCACGGCGTGGTTGACCTTGTATTTGTTGTCGGCGATTGCAACAGCGGCGCGCACATCTGCATCGCAGAAAAGGCGCGCATAGACGGCGTCATGAATATCCCGCCCATCGCGTGTGCAGTGGTTGGAATGGCAGGTATCGGCCCCCGCCTCAAGCAGCTTTTTCACGCAGGTCAGGTCACCCTTTGCGAGCGCCGCACGCAATGTTGAATCATTGTTGTTGTCGAGGCGGTGGACATCCGCGCCCGCGCTCAGCAGCATGGAGAGTGCACGGTCAAAACCCAGCCCTGCCGCTAGGTGCAGCACGGGTTTGCCGTTGTGAATATGATTGGGGTCCGCACCGTCTTTGAGCAGCGTCTCAATCGCGCCGAGGCTATTGTTCTGCACCGCAGTGGCCAACATAACGCTGGCAGCCTCTTTTGAAAGTTTCATGACAGTCATGGCGCAAAACATCCGCAATTTAAACGGGGGTAGTATAATTAATATAACGACCAAAGGTCAAATTACGGTAAATACGTTTAAGAAATCTATAAGCAGTTGAAAAACATAGGTAATTATAGTTACGTGTGCCGCATGCAAACAATATTCCGGCTGACGAAGTTGCGATCCCAGATATTCGTCTTCTTCCCGAAAAAGTTGTTTTCGCGGTACAGCGGCGGTTCATGCAGCTGCCATTTATAGCCAAGTTCGGTCAGCAGCTTATGCAGGCCTTCGCTTTTATCGCGGCGGTCGTCTTCAAGGTACAAAATGGGGCTGCATCGGCGAATGGTTTCAACGCCGCCACGCAAGACAGCTTCCTCAAACCCTTCAACGTCAATCTTCATCAGGCCGACGTTCTGGAAGTTAAAACTGTCCAGCGTGCGCACGGGAATGCTAATGCCGCCGCGCGATTTGCTGACGGTACCGCAGGCAACGCCGCCAAAATTGGCGTGTGCCGCATAATCTATATTCGGCATTACTGTATTGCCGGCCACCGCGCCCAGCGCAAGGTTATGCGCCGCACCCTTCATATTATCGCGCAGCAGCGCAAAAACTTCCGGCTGTGGTTCAAACGATTCAACCGTAAAGCCCGAAAATTCAAGCGCCTGAGAAATAACGCCGATATTTGCGCCAATATCAAGCACAAGCTTTTCTTTGCCCGCGCGTGAGGCAAGGCTAATGATAAACTCGGTTTCATCGGGGTTATATTCGCCGTAATTCGATAGTGACTTGCCGATATACTCATCCTGGTTGAAGTAATGGCACTTCCCCCAACGGCCTTCGATACTGGCGACGTAACTTTTCATTAACCGGCCAGACGTTCCTTGACCCAGCCGCTGGCTTTTGAAAAGTCCAGCTGGCCCGCGTACTTGCCCTTCATCTCGGCCATGACCTTGCCCATATCCTTGATGCCGGTGGCATTAGTCGCCTTGATAATACTGTCGATAAGGGTTTTGACTTCCTCTTCCGACATTTGCTTCGGCAGGAAACCTTCGATGATTTTAATTTCCGCAGCTTCGCGCTCCGCCAGTTCCGGACGCTTGCCGATTTCGTACATCTTGATGGATTCCTGACGCTGCTTAATCATCGCCTGCATCATGGAGAGAATTTCATCTTCGCTGATGCCGTCCCAGTTCCCCTTGCCGCGGGCCGCAATATCGCGGTCCTTCATGGCGGCGACGATTAGACGTAATGTCGAAACAGCCAGTTCATCCTTGGCATGCATGGCCTGCTTCAGGCGGTCCTGGAAGGTATTTCTGAGCATCGCTTTTTCCTGCTTTTAAGTGGTCTTTGGTTAAAGAGTATGCTATTCCATGCCACATATAAATACAACACGCCAGAAAATCAGGGAAAATCATGTTTTCACAACAGGTCCCACCCCATGCAACCGCAGCCCTCGTTCTTGCAGACGGCAGTGTTTATTGGGGAAAGGGGATTGGCGTTGCCGGCACGACCGGCGGTGAAATCTGCTTCAATACCTCCCTCACCGGCTATCAGGAAATCATGACGGACCCGTCCTACGCCGGGCAAATCATCACTTTCACCTTCCCCCACATCGGCAACGTCGGCGCGAATGCCGATGACCTTGAAACCGAAAAGCCTTTCGCCAAGGGGCTGATTTTGCGCGCAGACATTACCGCGCCCGCCAGCTACCGCGCCGAAACCCATTTCAACAAATGGCTGGAAGGCAACCAGCTGACAGGCATTTGCGGCGTGGATACGCGCGCCCTCACCCATCACCTGCGCGAAAACGGCGCACAGAACGGCATCATCTGCCATTTCGGCACGCAAAAAATCAGCATTGATGACCTGAAGGCGCAAGCCAGGGCCGTGCCCGACATGAACGGGCTGGATATGGCGCGCACTGTTTCCAGCAAAAATATCCACACGTGGACTCAAAGCGGCTGGGATGCAAAGGCAAATAAATATAACGAACTTGAAGATGCCTTCGCCCATGCCGTCGTCATCGACTATGGCGTGAAGCACAACATTTTACGCTGCCTTGCGGCGCAGGGTTTGCGCCTTACCGTCGTCCCCTGCGATACCTCGGCGGATGACATTCTGGCCCTCAAGCCGGATGGCGTCTTCCTTTCCAACGGCCCTGGCGACCCCGCTGCCACCGGTACCTATGCCGTGCCGGTTCTGCAAAACCTGCTGAAGGCGAACCTGCCCATTTTCGGCATCTGCCTTGGCCACCAAATGCTGGCGCTCGCGCTTGGCGGCAAAACCGCGAAGCTGCCCTTCGGCCATCGCGGCGCCAACCACCCCGTGAAAGACCTCACCACCGGCAAGGTTGAAATCACCAGCCAGAACCACGGCTTCCACGTGCTGCCGGAATCGCTGCCGGCGGAAGCTGAAGTCACGCATGTCAGCTTGTTCGACGGCACTAACGAAGGCCTTGCCCTTAAAGGCCGCCCGGTCTTTTCCGTGCAATACCACCCCGAAGCCTCGCCCGGCCCGCAGGATAGCCAGCACCTGTTCACACGCTTCAGCGAAAACATCCGCCGGCTGCAAAAAGAACCCCTGCGCAAAACTGCCTGAACCTGGGGTGCTTTTTTATTCTGCAAAGAAGCTATTGCCCCGTTTTGTATAAAACCGATGTTTTCTTGATTTTTGTTTTGACGCTTTTGCAAGGTTATGCGCCACAATGCAACCCGCAGCCATAAAAACATTAGCGACGCTTCTGCTCTTCAGCCTCACATTGCTCACCTCTGCCTGCATCACCTTCATGATGCAGCCGATGGTTGGCAAAATGCTGCTGCCCATCGTCGGTGGCACACCCGCGGGCTGGATGGTCGCCATGGCCTTCTTCCAGATCATGCTGTTGGCGGGCTACCTGCTGGCACATACCCTGTCAAAACTCAGTCCGCGCGGGCAGGCATGCATCTACCTTGGCTGCCTTCTGGCGGGTGCATGGTTCCTGCCATTGTCGCTTGCCGGTTATAACTTCGAGAAAACACCGGAAGCTTTTGATGTTTTTATGCTGCTGACAAAAACAATCGGCATCCCCTTCATTGCACTGTCGGCAACATCCTCCACCATTCAGCGCCTGTTTACCACCACCGGCCACCATTCGGCGGAAGACCCGTATTTTCTGTATGCTGCCAGCAACCTTGGCAGTTTTGGCGGGTTGCTCGCCTATCCGTTTTTGGTGGAGCCAGCCTTCAGCATTTCTGGCCAGCAGCATATGCTCTTCTATGCCTATGTCACGCTCATGGCGCTCGGCTTCGTCTGTATCCTGCTATCCGGCAGAAAAGCAGAACCTGTAACAACGCAACAAGCTGCGCGCGAACCTGCGCCGACTAAACTGCTGCAGCTGCAATGGCTTTGCCTGTCCTTCATCCCCTCCAGCCTGCTGATGGCGGTGACGGCTTATATCACTATGGATGTTATTTCCGTACCGATGATCTGGGTGCTGCCGCTAGCGCTATACCTGCTCACCTTCGTCATTGCCTTCAGCAAAAAACCTTTCGTTTCACTCGCTGTTATGGACAAGATGCAACCGCTGGCAATTTTCGTCGGCATTGTCTTTATCACAGTCCTGCGCGGCGGTGTTTTCGTCGGCTGGGTCAGCGTTATCGTTTACCTGGCTATCTTTACCATCGTCACCCTCGCCTGCCACATGCGCCTTGTCAGCAAGCGACCGTCTGAAAACTACCTGACCGGCTTCTACCTGATGATGGCCGCGGGCGGCGCGCTCGGCGGCGTGCTGAACGCCTTTATCATCCCCGCCGTCCTGGACAACCTCGGCGAATTTCCGCTGCTGCTGCTCGCCTCGTTCCTCGTCCACCCCGCCTTCCGCTTTGAAACCAAGCTTGGCAAATGGATATTCGGCCTGCTCATCCTTTCTATCGCCCTTGTCAATGCGCAGGCCCCGCAATTCGGCATTGATCATGCCTGGGCACGCATGCTGATGATTATCTGCATCACCGTGCCCATCTTCGCCCTGCTGCCGAAACTGTGGAGACAAATGACCGCCCCTGCGCCCGTTGTTCTTGCGTCACTCCTCATCTCCCTGTTTGCAATGCATATCATTGGCGACGACCCCGAGCTGCTTAGCAAGCGCAATTTCTTCGGCACGATAAAGGTCATAGACTACAACCGCAAGATTGACGGACAAAAAGAACTCGTCCGCGTCATTCGCCATGGCTCGACTATTCATGGCGTGCAAAGCCTTGAAAAAGGCAAGGAACTTACTCCGCTTGCTTACTACAATGCCGCAGGCCCCTTTGGCGATGTCTTCAGCATTCTTAAACCGCGCCATGTCGCTGTGCTGGGGCTGGGCGCAGGAAGCATAAACTGTTTTGCCAACCCCAAGCGGGATTTCACCTTTTTTGAAATCGATCCAGATATTGTAACGACAGCACGAAACTATTTCCCGTTTTTGGAAAAATGCATTTCTGCAAAACCGCCACGCATTATCGTAGGTGACGGGCGCCTCGAACTAGCGAAACTGCAGGAAAAATTCGACATCATTATTCTGGATGCGTTTACATCGGATTCAATTCCTACACACATCCTGACGGAAGAAGCCTTGAAGATGTACCTGCAGCATCTCAATAAAAATGGCACAATTGTCCTAAACGTATCGAACCGTTATTTCGTGCTATGGAACATGATTGCGAATACCGCAGCTAATCTTGACATGACGGCACAATTGGGCGCCAACGTTACGGGCACCTTCCAGAACCGCAGCGTCTGGGTTATATTGAACCGCAAGGGCGAAGAATCTCCGTCCTTCGCGAAGCAGGGCTGGAAAACTGTCCGCCCCGACAACAAAACAAAACCCTGGACAGATGACTACAGCAACCTGCTGGGCATGTTCAGCCTGTCTGTCGGAAGTCAGCTACCGAAATGAACCGACAGCATCCGGCAGTCTTTATTTATAGTCTGACGCTTTTTCTGTCGGCCGCACTCATGTTCGCGCTTCAGCCCATGGTCGGCAAAATGCTGCTGCCCGTTGTCGGCGGCACGCCCGCCGGCTGGATTGTCGCCATGGCATTCTTTCAGGTCATGCTGTTGTTGGGCTACCTGCTGGCGCACGCGCTTGCCGCATTGCCGCCGCGCGCGCACGGTTTTGCCTACATCTTATGCCTTGTCACCGGCCTTTATTTCCTACCCGTTCACATTACGGCAGATGCGGCTATTTCAACCGCTGGGCCGGTTAAAATTTTCCTGCTTCTTTGCGCAAACGTTGCCATCCCGTTCATCGCGCTGTCTGCCAGCGCCTCCACGCTTCAGCGGCTATTTACCACAATAGCGCACGCATCAGCCAAAGACCCCTACTTTCTTTACGCCGCCAGCAACCTCGGCAGCTTTATTGGACTGTTCCTCTATCCGCTGGTCTTCGAACCACTCTGGGGTTTATCACTGCAGTCGGTGAACTGGCGGGGAGGCTTTGCTACCCTAATCGTCGCTACTATTATATGCATTTCTTTTGCAAAGCGAACTACGCCTGCGGTAACAAAAGCTGAAGTTTTAACCAAAGAAAATACGGGCGGAAAAAATACCCGCCGTCAACGTCTTGAATGGCTATTGCTGGCCTTCTTCCCCTCGGCCCTGCTTTCCGCAGTTACGACTCATATTTCGACCGATATATTTTCAGCCCCCATGATCTGGGTTTTGCCACTTGCTCTGTACCTGCTTACTTTCGTCGTCGCTTTCAGTGGCAGCGCTAAAAAAATATATGCGGCGACAGTAAGACTGCACCGTATCGCCGTTCCCCTGGGTGTTGGCATGCTGGGTATTTTTAACGCGTCCATGCGCATTTCCGTCGGCGCCATGTTGTTTCATCTTTTCGTTTTTACCGTTGTCGCTCTCGTCTGCCACTGCCAGCTGGCACAAAAACGCCCGCCAGGGGATGAAAAGAATGGCCGCAAGCTGACCGAGTTTTATTTCTTTATGTCCCTGGGCGGTGCCTTGGGCGGTATATTGAATGCCTTTATCATTCCATTCGTGTTTGACAGGCTTATCGAATACCCGGTTCTTCTTATCCTTTCCTGTGTTATGAATCCGGCCTTTCGCAAAAAAATGGATATAACATCGCGCATGTTCCTGGGACTATCGCTGTTTATCTCCTTTATGTATCTATCCTACATCACGGGCAACACATCCATTCCCGCAGGCAGCACCAGCGGCAGCCTGCCAAGCAGCGTAGTTGTGGCAGATGTTATGCTGCTCAGCATCTCCGTTATAATGGCAACAAGCATTCGCGGAGCCTTTTATGGCGGCATAGCACTATTGTTAATGGCCGAGCTTATCGTGCCGCGCGATATCGTCATGACTACGCGCAACTTCTACGGCGTGGTAAAAGTATTCGACATTCCGCAAATGATAGATGGCAAGGAACGCACCGTTCGATTCATGTACCACGGAACCACAACACACGGCTATCAGGTGCAAGACCCCGCCTATGCACGCAAAACCACCGCCTATTATTGGGCGGGTGGGCCGGTTGAAGATATTTTTGCGGTTTATAATCCGCGCAATATCGCCATCCTCGGACTTGGCGTCGGCACCATGAACTGTTTCAGCACAAAAGAGAGCCAGTTTACCTTTTTTGAGATCGACGATGCCGTGCGCAGCGTGGCGGAAAAAGAATTCACCTTCCTTACCGCCTGCACCGGCAAGCGCCCACCGCGCATCGTCATAGGGGATGGCCGGCTTGAGTTGGCCAAAACCACTGGTGAAAAATTTAACCTAATCGCGCTTGATGCCTTTTCGTCCGATACAATCCCCACGCACCTGTTGACGGTAGATGCTGTTAAAACCTATCTTTCACGCCTGAGTGACGGCGGCATCATACTTTTCAATCTATCCAACCGCTATTTCGTTTTGTCAAAACCGCTACAGCGCATTGCCGATGCGCTGAACCTTAAAACCCGCGTAATACTGGATATACCGCCGCCATCCGCAACCTATGCCACGGCCAGCCTCTGGTTTGTCATGGCGCGCCCCGGTGCCAGCTTATCACCGCTGGATGATTACGGCTGGATACAAATGCCGGAAGATACATCGTCACGCCTTTGGACAGATGATTACACCAATTTGCTGGGCGTGACGCGGCTGTTTTAAAATGATTGTTCATCCCGGGGTTCTGTCGCTTTAGCCCTTTTTTCAAACCAGCAGAAATAAAGGAAGACCGCCGGCATAACAAAACTCGGGAATGGCAGCATTTTCAGCTTCAGTTCATAAATGAGCAACGGCAGAGCCCACAATACGCCAAAGAGCATAAAGACTCCCCATGTTATTTCTCCTGCTGTCGCAATATAGACAAGCAACGCCCCCATGACTGCAACCATGTCATAGTTGAAATTATACGGCGTGATCATAAGAGCCGCCATGGAAACCAGCAAAATACTGCGTGGTGTCAGACCGTCTTTGCGCACATCTTTCAACGACACATACATCGTCCATAGCGCAACGAGAAATTGCAGCACTCCCCAGATAATCTTGCTCAATGCCGTCGGGTTTTGTGACATGATCACGTTGGAATAAAGCCCCGGCATCATCATAAAATAGCCACCGCTTTCAGTCAGGATCGTCGTTTGCACATTAATAGCCATATCGATATAATCCCGCCACGGTGTCATGCCCCAGAAGATAAGGCTGATGCCTGCAAGAAGAGCGGTTGTGACAGAAGCGCTGATAAAACACCTTACATTGCGACGTACCAGTAAAACCGCGACAAGGATAATGCCCAAATGCGGCTTCACAGTAAGAAGGCCAATAAGAATGCCCGCTAATATTGGTGACGTCTCGCTCAAGAGTAGGCCGCCAAGAAAGAAGCAGCCTGTGAAAAAGCCGTTCTGCCCTAAAATATAATTAATGATGGCGACAGGCGATAAAAGAAATAGCGCTATTTCCGAAAGCCCGGGATGAAACCATTTATTTGCACGAAGAGCTGCTACAAAAGCAGTCACCCCCCCCGCTGTCCAGATTGCAAGCGCGGTAAAATAACCAAAAAAACCAAAGCCAATAATCAGCATGAAAATATTTGGCGGATAGGAGAAGTTGTGGTTTTTTGTGTCGATGCCGCCGAACAGCGCGTCTAGATCAAAATTATATTGCCGGATGAGATTTAGGTCAGCCACCTTGCCGGCAAGCAAGAGTTTTGCGCCTGCCCACATATTAATAAAGTCATGCCCAATGACATAGCCAAGTTCATCCAGCCCGTTTTCAGCCGGAACGTAGCGCGTGAGAAAAACCCTTGCAAAGGCCAGCGCCCCAATCAAATTCCAAATCCAAAAAAGTCGAAGGGCCTTTTTTGCAGAAATTTTTGCGATCGGGGTTTCCGACATTATATGAGCCTTATAAAAATAACTTCAATTCGTGCAAGAACATAAGGCAGATGGTAAAGATCCTGAATCTTTCGTTCAATCTAATTACCACATGGGTGCATTTTCCAAAATAATGCCATTTTATGAGTTTTTCCCAACAAAAAGAAATAGCCTATTTTCCAAGCTATCCTTGACGCTAGCGCTGCGAAAACGTATTTTTGCAGCACTGGAACCGGCCGATTTCAAAGCCGCCCGGGCCCTCGCAACGCCTTATGCCTTAGCCGGAGCCTCAAAATGCCCAAACGCACCGATCTCAAATCCATCGCCATCATCGGCGCGGGACCTATCGTCATAGGTCAGGCCTGCGAATTTGACTATTCCGGCACGCAAGCCTGCAAGGCGCTGCGGGATGAAGGGTATCGGGTTATCCTCATCAATTCCAACCCCGCCACCATCATGACCGACCCGAATTTGGCGGATGCGACTTACATTGAACCCATCACGCCCGAAATTGTCGCCAAAATTCTCGAGAAAGAAAAGCCGGATGCGCTGCTGCCCACCATGGGCGGCCAGACGGCGCTGAACACCGCCCTCACCCTTGCCAAAGACGGCACGCTGGCGAAGCTTGGCGTCGAACTGATTGGCGCAAAGGAAGAAGCGATTGAGCTGGCGGAAGACCGCGACCTGTTCAAGCAGACAATGGATAAGCTGGGCCTCGAATCCGCCCGCGGCAAAACCGTCAATACCTTTGCCGAAGCAATGGATATTCTGGATTACGTCGGCTTGCCCGCCATCATCCGCCCGTCTTTCACGCTGGGCGGCACAGGCGGCGGCATTGCCTATAACCGCAACGAATACGAAACCATTGTGCGCCAAGGGTTGCACGCATCGCCCATCAAGCAGGTCTTAATCGAAGAATCCATCATCGGCTGGAAAGAGTATGAAATGGAAGTTGTCCGCGACAAGGCGGATAACTGCATCATCATCTGCTCCATTGAAAATATCGACCCCATGGGAATTCATACCGGTGACAGCGTGACGGTTGCCCCCGCGCTGACGCTGACGGACAAAGAATATCAAGTCATGCGCAACGCCTCTATTGCCGTGCTGCGGGGTATTGGCATTGAAACGGGTGGCTCCAACGTGCAATTCGCCGTCAACCCGAAGGACGGCCGCCTGATTGTCATTGAAATGAACCCGCGCGTCAGCCGTTCTTCCGCACTTGCGTCCAAAGCCACCGGCTTCCCGATTGCGAAAATCGCCGCCAAGCTGGCGATTGGCTACACGCTGGATGAACTGCAGAACGACATTACCGGCGTTACCCCCGCAGCTTTCGAGCCGACGATTGATTACGTCGTCACCAAAATTCCGCGCTTCAACTTTGAAAAATTCCGCGGCACGGAAGCACGCCTGACAACCTCCATGAAGTCCGTCGGCGAAGTCATGGCCATGGGCCGCACGTTCGAGGAATCACTGCAGAAAGCGCTTTGCTCGCTCGAAACCGGCCTGACGGGCCTCAATGAAATTGACCTGATGCCCGCAGGCGTTGAATATAACGAACAGCATATTGTTGCGGCCCTGTCGCAACCGCGCCCGGACCGCCTGCTGATTATCGCGCAAGCGTACCGCCATGGCTTTAAAACGGAAGATATTTACGCGCATTGCAACTTCGACCACTGGTACCTTGAACGCATCAAGGCGCTGGTCGAATTCGAGCAGGCACTGAAAAAGAACGGCCTGCCAAAAAACTTTTCTGAATGGGTTGAAACCAAGCAGCTCGGCTTCAGCGATGCACGCATTGCCGAACTGACCGGCAAGAAAACTGATGATGTCACCAAGCAACGCCACAAGGCCGGCGTACGCCCTGTGTATAAACGGGTCGATACCTGCTCCGCCGAGTTCGCGTCGAACACCTCGTACATGTACTCGACCTACGAAGCCAATGGTAACGTGCTGGGCGAATGTGAATCGCGCCCGACGAACCGCAAGAAGGTCGTTATCATCGGTTCCGGCCCTAACCGTATTGGCCAGGGCATTGAGTTTGACTATTGCTGCGTCCATGCCTCCTTCGCGCTGCGCGAAAAGGGCATTGAAAGCATCATGGTCAACTGCAACCCTGAAACCGTTTCGACCGATTACGATACGTCTGACCGCCTGTATTTCGAGGCCATCACGGCGGAGCGTGTGCTGGATATTATCCATGCCGAGCAACAGAACGGCGATGTTCTGGGCGTTATCGTCCAGCTGGGCGGCCAAACACCGCTAAAACTGTGCCATGAACTGCAAAAGGCCGGCGTTAAAATTCTGGGTACCAGCCCCGATGCCATCGACCTTTCCGAAGACCGCGAGCGTTTTTCAAGACTGCTGCAGAAAATCAAGCTGAAGCAGCCCGCCAACGGCGTTGCCCGTTCCCGCGAAGACGCCGAAAAGCTGGCGCATGAACTGGGCTTCCCGCTTGTCCTGCGCCCGTCCTACGTTATCGGCGGTCGCGGCATGGAAATTGTGCAGGACATGGACAACCTGCGCCGCTACATTGACACCGCCGTGCAGGCTTCCGGCGATAACCCCGTGCTGATCGACAGCTACCTGCAAAACTGCATCGAGGTGGATGTTGACGCGCTGTGCGACGGCAAGGACGTTTTCATTGCCGGCGTGATGGAGCACATTGAAGAAGCGGGCATTCATTCCGGTGACAGCACCTGTTCCCTGCCTCCCTATTCACTGCGCCCGGAAATTGTGACAGACCTGATGGACCAAGCGGTCATACTGGCAAAAGCGCTGGGCGTTGTCGGCCTGATGAACGTGCAGTTCGCCGTGAAGCAAAGCCGCGACCCCGCGAACCTCGACCATTACGATATTTTTGTGCTGGAAGTGAACCCCCGCGCCAGCCGCACCGTGCCGTTTGTTGCCAAAACTACCGGCGTGCCGGTCATTAAAGCCGCAACAAGGCTGATGACGGGCGAAAAAATTGCAGCCCTTAAAACCGAAGGTGTCATTCACAACCGCAAGTTTGACCATGTCGCCGTCAAGGTGCCGGTCTTCCCCTTCGCCCGCTTCCCGAAGGTGGATGCGGTGCTGGGGCCTGAAATGAAATCGACCGGCGAGGTCATGGGCATCGACCGCGACTTCCGCCGCGCCTTTGCAAAAGCGCGCGTGGGCGCAGGCTCAAAACTGCCGCTGTCGGGCACGGTTTTTATTTCCGTGCGCGATACGGACAAGAACGTGATTATCCCGCTCGCCGCCCGTCTGGCGGATATGGGTTTCCAGATAGTTGCAACCGGCGGTACAGCCCGCCATTTGGTAGAAGCCGGCATTCGCGCCCGCAAAGTTAATAAAGTCCATGAAGGTCAACCACATGTGATAGATTCCATGATCAACGGCGACATCGCCCTGATGCTGAATACGACCGACGGCCCGCAGGCCGTGGCCGATGACTTTAACTTGCGCCGCGCAGCATTACAGAATAAAATCCCCTACTATACAACCATCCCGGGTGCAAAAGCGGCTGTTGATGCCATCGCAGCTTTGCGGCAGTCGGGTCCTTTTGACGTAAAATCGCTGCAGGAATACCTCGACGCAGCGTAAGAGTAAGGGCAAATAAAGTAATGCAGAAAGTACCAATGACGGCCGCTGGCTTCCAGCGGCTGGAAGAAGAAATTAGACATTTGAAGTCGGTGGAACGTCCGAGCATCATCGAGCAGATTGCCGAAGCCCGCTCGCACGGCGACTTGTCGGAGAACGCCGAATACCACGCAGCCCGCGAACGCCAGAGCTTTATCGAAGGCCGCCTGCTGGATTTGGAAGACAAACTTTCCCGCGCCGATGTCATCGACACCAGCAAAATGACCGGTGGCGTCATTAAATTTGGCGCGCACGTGAAAGTTGTGGATGAAGACACAGAGCAGGAACAAGCCTTCCAGATCGTCGGCGAATACGAAGCCGACATCGACAAAGGCCGCCTTGCGCTGACAGCCCCGCTGCCGCGCGCGCTGATTGGCAAGACCGTCGGCGAAAGCGTCGAAGTGACCACGCCCAAGGGCGCAAAAGCCTATGAAGTGCTTGAAGTAAAGTACAAGTAAGCATTATTCGCGATTAAAAATTAAAAGCCGCGCCCGAATTTAATTTTGGGCGCGGCAATTTTTAATGCGCGCTTGGGGCGAGCCTGCTCTACCAGATTGATCTGGATAACGCCGGGCTGCGGCGCATGAACGGCAATGCCAATCCGGTGCAGCGCGCAAAGTTTTTGCAGGCGCGTCATTTTTTGCAGCATCGCATCAACATCATCATTCGCGGGCTTGCCTTCGGCTGCGGCTTCAAGGGCATGTTCATCAGCCGCATCCCAGCGCGTAGCGGGACTTAGCCGGTAGACATGCGTTGCGGCAACGGCGCGCTCTTCCGGCTTCGGCAATTGCGGCGCGGCGTTTTGCGCGGCGGCATTAAAGCCTTCCGTCAGCGGCTGGAAAATGCTGCGGTCATAGCGGATGGTTTTGCTGGTCTGCGTGCCGATGCGCGTCGGGAATTTTTCAACCAGGGCCGAGACGGAATCAAACCACTGGCCAATGCTGAAGCGCTCGTCATTGCTGGAAAGCTGGCGTGCCGTGGTCATGTGATTTGCCCTGTTTTAAATTTACGGCATCATATCAGCGCCCTAAATTATGTCAATGTTATCAATCTATTCCGCACAAAATCAGGAGCTTAACCGAAGTTTCATGTTTGCGGATTAAACTATAACTGCATGATCAACGAATTTCCGGACCTGAACGAGGCCTTTAGCCGCTACGCCAAAAATTACATTGGCGGCAATGTGCTGTATTTCATCGATGGGTCGGGCGGCAGCACAGTCGCCTACGGCAGCAACGTAAACCCCAACCCCATCATCTGCACGCTTGAAAGCGCACTTGCGGTGCAGAACCGTTTGAAGATAAAAACATTCGCCCTGTACTGGGGTGAACCTTCGGGCCCGAAAATGATCAACATGAAGGGCAGCGAAGATGCGTGGATGGGCCAAATACCGAACGGCCAAACGCTGCTGAAACCAAGCCTCGACTGGCTGGAAGAAAAACTGCGCACCGGCCACCTTGACCTGCCACTGCATATCATCTTCGTTTCTGATGGCATTATTACGGATGATGCGAATAGCTCGATGGAATCCATCGACCGGCTGCGGCGTGTTGCCGGTATTTCCATCGATATTGCCATCGCCGAAGCGACAATACGGGAGGAACATAACCTTCGCGCCCCGCTTTCCGCCCTCGCCGCGACGCTGAACAGGATGGATGAAGCCTTCCCCGTCGGCATTGCGCATGTGGATGGGCCTGATAAATTGAAAGAAGCTTTACGCGATTTCATCAACAGCCGCATGGCGCCCGAAGGCCTTGCCGGCATCACATCCGAGCAGTGCTTTGCAAAAGCACTGCAGGGTGTCGCCAAGGCCGTGAAGCCGCTGGCGACGCTGAACCGCTGGAAAAAAATTTAAAGCACGGGCTCTTCCGGCGCGGCGACCCCATGCAACCGGTGTACAAAACCATAGAGCATCAAGGCAAGACCGCCAATATACCCATAGATGATGTTGTCGAACAACCCCCGCTCCGCAATATGCTGGTACGCCAGCAGCGGCAGAAACGGCAGTGAAAACGTGAGCAACGTCGCGATAAAATCCCACACATCCTGGTGCGTGTTCAGCACCAGTTGCACCACCCGTACCGCCGCTTGCTGCGGGGCGCGGAAGGCGAGCGCAAAAATGTTTTCATCTCGCGCCACAATCAGCATGCCAAGACTTAGCACAAACATGACAATACATTGCCACAGCGGGAAAATAGCCGCCCTGCCCGCCATGCGGCTGGCATAGTTGGCGGCAAAAGCATCCGGCGGCTGCATACCCTCCTGAAATAACGGGTAATCCATCAGGCTCGGGTCGGGCAACTGCACCAGCCATGCGCCGTTTTTATCCTTGTTGCGGTTGCCAAGGGCTGAATAGTCTTTGAGCGGTATGCAGCTTTCGACCACGCGGCAGCTATCGTAACCATCGGGGCATTTGACTTCGGGATTGGTGGCGGATTCCGTGATGCTGATTTCCTCCAGCTTTACCAGCGCGCCCTGCAGCAGGCGCGGGTCAATGGCCCAGCTGCCAATATAAACGCCCATGCCTTCAAGATCGTGCCGCGTGCCGTAATCGCGCCAGTCACTATTGCCGAGGAATTGCTGTGCCGGTACCTGCAACTGCTGATAGGCATTTGCGCAGTCACGGTAAGTTTTGCCGCCGAACCAGTCTTTATCGGCACTGGCGCGCGGCGGGTACAGCACGCGCAAAGAGCCCGCGACCAGCGCGGTCGCATCTGTTTCCACCGGCGGTCCAAGCCAGACGTTGGCGGAACTATCCACCACGGCAGGTTTCATGTGCACCAGCAGGCTGGTCACAAAATCTGCCTCATGCCTGTCCCACCACGGCCACAACACATTCCAGGCAGAAAGCAGCACGGCAACAACCAGCATGGCGTAGAAAACTGTAAACCGCATCAAACCTCCAGAAAAAACCCCGGTCGCAAGGCTGCGGCCGGGGTTTTTGTCATTATTCTACAGCGCCTGGTATTATTCAGTTTCCACCGGAACGCCGGGCTTGTGCTTGGCAACGCGAATGCCGAGCGCGGATTTGATATGACTGACGTTCGGCGCGGTCGTCAGGTGCGTGGTAAGGAACTTCTGGTAGGAATCCCAGTCTTCCGCCACGATTTTAAGAATGTAATCCGCCTCGCCGGAAACGAGGTGGCATTCGCGCACCAGCGGCCAGCCGCGCACGAGGTCTTCAAACTTTTTAAGGTCGGTTTCCGACTGGCTGGAAAGACCAACCTGCGCGAAAACGCTGACGCCGAAGCCAAGAGAGCCGGGATCGATATCTGCGTGATAGCCTTTGATGACACCCGCTTCCTCAAGCGCGCGCACGCGGCGCAGGCAGGGTGGCGCGGAAATGCCGGCGCGTTCCGCCAGCTCCACGTTCGTCATGCGGCCTTCTTCCTGCAAGTCGTGAAGAATTTTGCGGTCGATGCGGTCCAATTTTACTTTAGGCATTTTTTGCGTTACTCGAAAAAGGGTTAAGTCAGAATCAAACTCTATAATGTAATAATATTACCACAGATTTGTTTCAAGTGAAATAATGGAAAATTATTTCTTTCTGAATCTTTCAAATTCTGGAATTAGTCCAAGAGCTTAGTGCAGCGCAGCAAATAGCTGAATTACCACCTTTTCGCAAGCCCCAAAGAAGATATATTAAGAATCTGAAAGGGACACTTTGTCGACAGAATCAACCATCAAAAGCTGCTGGGTTATCACCGAAGGCATCGCGGGTACGGAAAACCAGTGCCTTGGCGTGGCTGAAGCTTTGGGCGTTGAACCCGTCATCAAGCGCGTGAAACTGCGCACGCCGTGGAAGCAGCTCAGCCCTTGGCTCAACTGGGGCCATGACCGTGCGCTAAGCCCCGGCAGCGACCCGATTGCAGCGCCTTGGCCTGACCTTGTGCTGGCCAGTGGCCGAAAAAGCATTGGCGTTGCCCGCCATATCCGGCATGCCAGCGGCGGCAAAACCTATGTCGTGCAAATTCAGGACCCGAAGGTAAACCCTGCGCATTTCGACCTTGTCGTTGTGCCACACCATGACCCCATGCGCGGCGACAACGTCATGGTCACGCTGGCGGGGCTGCACCGGATTACGCCTGAAAAACTGGCCGCCGCGCGCGAAAAATTTGAAAAACGCTTCGCTCACCTGCCCCACCCGCGCGTTGCCGTGCTGATCGGCGGCACCAGCCGCGCGCACAACATGACGCATGAAAATACCAAGACACTTGCTATCCAGCTACTGCATCTGGCGGAAAACCCCAATACCGGGCTCATGATCACGGCATCGCGCCGCACGGGCGTTGAAAACAGCAAAATGCTGCGCGAAATGCTGGTTGGCCCCGGCATCGATTTTTGGGATGGTACTGGCGAAAACCCCTACTTTGGCATTCTGGCACTGGCGGACTATATCATTGTAACGCAGGACAGTATTTCGATGATTTCGGAAGCCCTTGCCACCGGCAAACCGGTCTACGTCGCATCGCTCGAGGGCGGCACGGCACGGCAGGGAATATTCCACAAATCACTGGCCGAACAGGGGTATACGCGCCCCTTTACAGGCCTGCTCGAAAAATGGTCATATACACCACCAGATGACACCCAGAAAGTCGCGGCGGAAATTCGCGACCGCATGAAAAAACACCGCGCCGCGGCAAAATAAAGCCCTGCGCAAGGCACAACATTTCTTCACTTTTAACAGGGCTTAAAATCATGTCCAAGACGCATCACAGCAAGGTTCTCATCATCGGCTCCGGCCCCGCAGGCTACACCGCCGCGATTTACACGGCCCGCGCCAACCTCAAGCCTCTGCTGGTTGCCGGCATGCAGCCCGGCGGGCAGATGACGATTACGTCCGACGTTGAAAACTTCCCCGGCTTTGAAAAGCCCATCAACGGGCCGTGGCTGATGGACCAGATGAAGGCGCAGGCGGAACACGTCGGCACCGAAATGATCAACGACACCATCGTCAGCATCGACCTGAACAGCAATCCGAAAAAAGCCATCGGCGACAGCGGCGACGTTTACCTTGCGGATGCGGTCATCATCGCCACCGGCGCGCAGGCGAAATGGCTGGGCCTGCCGTCTGAAGAACTGCTGAAAGGCAAAGGCGTTTCGGCCTGCGCCACCTGCGACGGTTTCTTCTATCGCGGCAAGGAAGTCGTCGTCGTTGGCGGCGGTAACTCGGCGGTTGAAGAGGCGCTGTTCCTCACCAACTTTGCCACCAAAGTCACCGTCATTCACCGCCGTGACAGCTTCCGCGCAGAAAAAATCATGCAGGAGCGCCTGTTCAACCATCCGAAAGTAAATGTGGTATGGAACAGCGCGGTCGATGAAATCGTCGGCGATGCCAACGGCGTCACGGGCGTGAAGGTGAAGGACGTCAATACCGGCGCGATTACAGACCTTAAGACCGACGGCGTCTTCGTCGCCATCGGCCACAAACCCGCGACCGACCTGTTCAAAGGCCAGATCACGATTGATGCCGACGGCTACATCGTCACCGCGCCCGACAGCACCAAGACCAACATCGAAGGCGTATTCGCCGCCGGCGACGTGAAAGACAAAGTCTTCCGTCAGGCCGTGACGGCTGCCGGCATGGGCTGCATGGCAGCGCTTGAAGCCGATAAATACATCATGGCCCTCGAAGCCGCTCAAGCGCCTGCAAAAAAACAGGCGAACAACAAGTTCAATCCGTAATTCGCAACAAAGAAAAGCCGCGCAATGCCCAACCGGCATTGCGCGGCTTTTTTATTTGATGGTTACTGGTCGTTGGTATCGTCCGTGTTGTGCGAGTTGTCTTTCGGCTTGTCGACTTCCATTTCGGATTTTTCTTTGCCTTTATGCATACTTTTGGCGGCATATTGCTTGGCGTGCATTGCCGTCATTTCAGCTTTACTGATTTTGCCGTCATTGTTGGTGTCGGCTTCGGCGAACATCTTGTCGTTGAAGGCCGTCGATTCATCCTTGGAAATCGCGCCGTCGCCGTTGGTGTCGATCATCGAAAAGTAATGATCGCTCATCGCTTTGCCTTTGGCGGACATGTCATTGGCAAGTGCGGGCGATGCGATACAGGCAGCCATCGCCACCATCATCAGAGTTTTTTTCATGGATCAAATCCTTATGCTTAAAACGAATGGGCAGGACAAACGATTTTGCCCAGCCCTACATTGACTCGTTTGCGGCACAAATCGTTCCAGCCCTATGGCAAATGAAGGGCGATAACCCTGCCTCTTTTTCGCCGTTCAAGAATTAACCACTATTAAATATCTCCCGTGTCCTTATACTTCCCCACCATCGGTCGTTCTGCCGATATGTGCTTTATCATGAAAGGATTGTTATGACCCGTTTTACCGGCATCATACTGGCTGCGGTTGTTATTGCTTTTGCCCTTATTGCGCCCGCAAGCGCGGCTGCGCCCGAGAGCAAGATTGCGAAGCTGAAGGGCGTTGATATTCATTACCTCATCGCCGGCAAGGGTGAGCCGATTGTGCTGCTGCACGGCTATGCCGAAACCAGCCACATGTGGCTGCCGCTGATCAAGGAACTCGAAAAAACCCATACCGTCATCGCGCCCGACCTGCGCGGTGCGGGCGGTTCGTCGACACCGGCGGATGGTTATACCAAAGCCAACATGGCGCAGGATATTCACGCGCTGGTCGAAAGCCTTGGCTATAAAAGCGTCGAAATTGTCGGGCATGACATCGGCCTTATGGTGGCATATGCCTATGCCGCGCAGTACCCCACCGAAGTATCGAAAATCGCGCTAATGGATGCGTTCCTGCCAGGCGTGGGCGACTGGAAAAGCGTGTGGCTGATGCGCGACCTGTGGCACTTCCACTTTTACGGTGAAACGCCCCTCGCGCTAGTGAAAGGACGTGAGCGCACGTATTTCGAGCATTTCTGGAATGACTTCGCAGCGGACCGCCACCACTCCGTACCGGAAGCGGACCGCGTTTTCTATGCCAAGGAATACGCCAAGCCCGACCATATGCGCGCTGGCTTTGAATACTTCCACGCCTTCGAGCAGGACGCGAAAGACTTCGCCAAGTTTGAAGAAACTCCGCTGGAAATGCCCATGCTGGTTATTGCCGGCGGCAAAGCATCCGGCCAGTTCCTGAGTTGACCAGGGTAAAATGGTCGACAAAAACGTCGATGGCGTGATTGTCCCTGAATCAGGTCACTGGCTGATGGAAGAAGCGCCCGCAACGGTCATCCCGCTGCTCGTTAAATTCCTGAACTAATACCGCTAACAAAAAGCCCGCCGCAGGTTAACCCCTGCGGCGGGCTTTTTAATTGCGTTGTTCAACGCCCTGCGGCGAGATCGCGCGCCGCCTTGGCCGGCGCAAAGCCGAGCATGCCGCCGTACCATTGAATGGCAACGATGGCGCCCTTGATGGGTTCCAGCAAACCAAGCGTCATGACCAGCGTAAGCGGCAGCCAGAGCGCCAGATGCACCCAGTAGCTGGGCGAATAGGTCGTTTCAACATAGACAGCCAGCGGCACAATAATGTGGCCGACGATAAGAATGACAAGATAGGCGGGAAAATCATCCGCCCGCTGGTGGAAGTATTCTTCGCCGCAATGGGTGCAGGTATCAACCACCTTCAGTTGCTTGCCGAACAGCCTGCCCTCGCCGCATTTCGGGCAGCGCTTCATAAAGCCGCGGCCAATGGCCTGAAGAAAAGTGGGAGATGTTGTTTTAGTCGTCATGGTTCTGCCCTCGCGGTTATGGCCGCCCTGTATGTATAAGATAGGCCTGCCGCCGCATGAAGTGAATGGCGATTATGCGCACGTTTATTCTATAAACCGTCCCTTTCCCGCAACAGGTGCATAAAAAAGCCGCCAGCGGTTAAAACTGGCGGCTTTTAAACGTATGTCCCGAAAGTCCTTAAGCGGCAGCTTCCTGCGCGGTCAGGGCTTGGGTGATGTAGTCGTTCACGTACTTCAGCATAAGCTCGGTTTCACCGACGTTGTTGAAGAAGTGGCCGGCACCGGGGATGACGCGGTAATCCACGCCATTCGGGCCGCGCTGGTCGCGGAGCTTGTCGACAAGTTTGTTCACGCTTTCGACGTTCACAACCTGGTCGTTGTCACCCTGCACGATCAGCCCCTCGTTGGGGCACGGCGCGAGGAAGTTGAAGTCATAGATGTTTGCGGGCGGCGAGATGGAGACGTAACCGTCAATCTCGGGGCGGCGCATCAGCAGCTGCATGCCGATCCAGGAGCCGAAGGAGAAACCGCCAACCCAAACGCTGGATGCGCCGGGGTTCACGCTTTGCAACCAATCAAGCGCCGATGCTGCATCCGACAGCTCGCCTTCGCCGTGGGCGAATTCACCCTGCGAGCGGCCAACGCCACGGAAGTTGAACCGGAGGGTCGAAAACCCGCGGTCAGCAAAGCTTTGGAACAGCGCGTAGGAAATTTTGTTGTTCATCGTACCGCCGCGCTGGGGGTTCGGATGAAGGATTAGCGCAATCGGCGAACCCGGAACTTTGGAATGTTTGTATCGGCCTTCAAGTCTGCCGGCGGGGCCGGTAATCATGATTTCTGGCATATAGCGTTGAGCCTCCAATGACTCTGTTGTTTGTTTTGTATTCTTTTTATTATTGGTTTGCTATACAACCTCTACTGGTTGGAAAATATACATTATGAAATTTTTTAGGCAAGAAAATACTTGAATCTGTTATATATAACAGCATCTTACCTAAAAATACTGATGTAGATTATGGAAAGTAATTGTGCTCAAATGGAGACTTTCACCGCCACATATCTCGATCATAACGCCACGACTCCGGTGAAGCCGGCAGTCGCGAGTCTCATGCTGGAAACATTGGGCTTTCCGGGTAACGCCTCCTCCATTCACAAAGCCGGCCGCGAAGCACGACGCAGAATCGAAGAAGCGCGCCAGACTATCGCCACCTTCGTCAACGCAGGCCCGCGCGACGTTATTGTTTTCACCGGCGGCGCGACGGAGGCGAACAACCTTGCCCTGCGCGGTTCCGGCATGGCCCGCATTGTTGTATCTGCCATCGAGCATCCATCCGTGCTGCAATCGGTCGATAACAAAGAAATCATTCCCGTTCTGCCCAGCGGCCTTGTTGATCTTGAGGCGCTTGACCGCATGCTGACGGGCAATACCGAGCAGACGCTCGTTTCCATCATGCTCGTCAACAATGAAACCGGCGTTATTCAACCGCTGGAGGAGATTTCAAAAATCACCCGCCGCCACGGCGCCCTGCTGCATACGGATGCCGTGCAGGCCGCAGGCCGCGTGCCGCTGGACATTCAAAAACTCGGCGCGGATTTCCTGACCCTTTCGGCGCACAAAATGGGCGGACCGCAGGGCGTTGGCTGCCTCGTCGTCGCCAATTGCGTCACCGTCGCCCCGCTGCTGCGCGGCGGCAACCAGGAAAAATCGCTGCGCGCCGGCACGGAAAACCTTGCGGGCATCTGCGGCTTTGCAAAGGCGGCAACGCTGGTTGATTTTGACACCGATCACAAACACGCCGTGCTGCGCGACAAAATTGAAGCGGAGCTGAAGGCGATAGCGCCGTCGTTAAAGATTTTCGGCTTTGAAGCGCCGCGCGTGCACAACACCAGCATGTTCTCCCTGCCCGGCGCATCATCTGAAATGCAGTTGATTGCGCTTGATCTTGCGGGCATCTGCGTTTCCAACGGCTCCGCCTGTTCCAGCGGCACGGTGAAGCCCTCGCACGTGTTGAAGGCGATGGGCGCAAGCGATGCGGAAGCCGCAGCGTCCCTGCGCGTCAGCCTCGGCTGGAACACGAGCCCGCAGGATGTTGACTATTTCATCGTCAAGTGGTCGGAAATGTACAACCGCATCAAAAGCCGCATCGGCGCTGCATAACCAAAACAAGAGGTAAATCTCAAATGCCCAAAATGACATTCATTGAAAAAGACGGCACGCCGCTGGAAGTCGATGCGCCCAAAGGCCTCTCGGTCATGGAAGTGTCGCACAAGCACGGCGTTGATATTGAAGGCGCCTGCGGTGGCTGCCTTGCCTGCGCCACCTGCCATGTCGTCGTGCATCCCGACTGGTTCGGCAAGCTGCCGGAAAAGAAGGAAGAGGAAGAAGACATGCTCGACCTCGCCTTCGACCTCAAAAAAACCTCGCGCCTCGGCTGCCAGATTCTCATGAACGACGAGCTGGATGGCTTGGTCGTCGCCCTGCCCGGTGCACCGCTGCCGTGGGAAAAATAACCCGCGGTGCACGGCGGTTTTGGTTCCCCGTTACGTCAAAAATACCCTGCGCTTACATTGTAAATATTTAACACGAAACCTGCGCATGCTTTTCATGACCTGGGCGTTTAATACACATGGCTGCCACCGCAACGCTTTTGGTGCCGCCGTTAATTACGCAACAAAAACAAGGAATACTACCATGAAAATCCCCCATCTCCTCGCCATGACCGCGCTTGTCGCCCTGCTGTCTTCCCCCGCTTTTGCGCAGGATGCCGCCGTTGACGGACAGGTAAAAGTAAACGCCGCCACCGAAGCGCAGCGCGACGTTAACCAGCAAGAACGCATTGAAAGCGGCCTGAAATCCGGCGAGCTGAACACACATGAAGCCGCCAAGCTGGAAGCCGGCGAATCCCGTATTGACCACGCCGAGGCACACGCAGAAAAAGACGGCACCGTCAGCGCTGCTGAAAAAGCCCGCATCGAAAAAATGCAGAACAACGAAAGCAAAGCCATTGCTTCGCAAAAGCATGACGCACAAAAAGGCAACCCTGACAGCAAATCCAGCGAGCGCATGCAGAAAGACGTTGCCCGCGATGCGAACCAGGAAAAGCGCATCAACGAAGGCCTGAAATCCGGCGAGCTGACCAAGACCGAAGCTTCCAAAATGGAACGCGAGCAAAGCCAGACCGACCGCAAGGAAGCCAAGGCTGGCAAAAACGGCAAAATCTCCGCCGGCGAGCAAGTGAAAGTACAGAAGAAAGAGTCTGTGGATAGCGCTAAAATCTACAACAAAAAACACAACCACAAAAAACGCAGCTAAGCGTTTAAGTCCAGTCACAAAAAAAACCGCCGGAGCGATCCGGCGGTTTTTTTATTCATTAGTTTTTTGTTCTCAAGCCGCATTAATTGTTCGTCACGCAGGCCCCATATCTCTTAGCGAAGAATCGGGCGACCGAAATTTTATAATTCCCTGCTAGAAGGCTTTGGCCTTCTGGTGTTGTCGTAAAGTCTAAATAAGCTTTTAAAAGGGCCTTACCATTTAGGTCCTCAAACGTGCACATATCTTTTGACGATACTTTGTTAGATGAAATCTCCTTCCGTCGCACAAGCATTTCTTCAGCAAGCATTCCTGCGGCGAAGCCGGAAAGAAAGATCGGGCAAAAATTGTCTTTAGTCTTTTCTGAAGATGTTCCTTCCATCATATGCACGTATGAAGTTGTGCAAAAAACATTGAAGCTACCAGCGGGAAAGGTATTTTCAGCTGTTGCGGGTAAAGCGATTGTTAAATAAAACAGCAAGAAAGACAGAAAGCGCATAATACACCACCTAGAAATGCAACCATGAAGGAATGAGAGAATTAATGATGTATATCTCTTTGTTTTTGACATTTTTTTTACGAAGAATATTACTTCGACTTGCTATTGCCGTTTGAGGGTTTCAAGCCCTTCGCCTGCATGGCGTGGTGATAGCCGTCGATAATTTCCTTTGGCGTGCAGCCCGGCTCGAATTCCACCGAAACATGCGGCAGGTGAATGATGAGCGGCTGGTTGGAAGATTCCATCAAATCCGCAAAGTTGCGCGCAGCGGAGCGGATATTAAAACCGCCTTCGGGAGTGAATTCCATGACATCGTCATAGCCATCATCTGCTTTTTTGGCGGCCGTCTTTTTGGCGGCCGTCTTTTTAGTGGCCACCTTGCCATCAGCCTTCTTGCCGGTGGTTTTTCCTTTGCCTCTATCGCCGCCCTTTTTTCCTGTGGCCATATTCCCCCTGCTAATCGGAACAATCACGCCTGTTCCGCAATCTATATTTTATCAATCATCCTTGAACGAAGTCTTAAGCCTGTCAAGAGCTTCATATGGCTGGACATTTTCAAGGCACGCAAAAAAGGCCTTTCCCCGCCATGGCAAGGAAAGGCCTTTTTTTGTTTATCGGTTTTCGTTTAGTTCGCCGCCGGATAATCAGTGCCCGCGGTTACTTTTTCCCACGCATCAATCTCGCCTACCAGCACGCCGAGCTTTTCGCGTGCGCGGCGCAAGGCATCGGAACCAAGGAGAAGATGCACGGGCGGGTTTTCCGCATCCACCAGCGCGAGAATGGCTTCTGCGCCGCGCACGGGGTCGCCCTGCTGTTTGCCCGCCATGCTGTCAAGACGGCTAACCATGCTGCCTGCGGTTTGTGCATAGTCGCTGGAAACCTCGCCACTTCTGCGAATGGAATGCGCCGACAGGAAATCGGTGCGGAAGGCGCCGGGCGCTACTGCCGTCACTTTGATCCCCAGCGGCCCCACTTCCTGAGAGAGGCTTTGCGACACGCCCTCAAGCGCGGATTTTGTCGCGGCATAAACCACCGACCCTGCACCAGGCGCACGCCCCGCGATAGAGGTGACGTTGATGATATGCGCTGCGCCCTGTTTGCGCAGGTACGGCAGTGCCGCGCGGATGACGCGCATAGGTCCGAAGACGTTGACGGCAAAAAGCCGCTCAATATCCGCATCGCCGGCATCTTCAAACGCGCCCAGCAGGCCGTGACCCGCGTTGTTGACAACCACATCAATGCGCGGTGCAAGGGTAAAGGCTTTATCCACTGCAGCCTTCACCGCAGCGGCGTCCGTCATCTCAAGTGTCAGCACATGCAGCTTGCCTTTTGATGCGTCAATGCCAGGCGCGCCTTCGCGCACCGTGCCGATAACCGTATCACCCCGCTGTAATGCCGCTTCCGCCAGCGCAAGGCCAAGACCGCGGGAGATGCCTGTAATAAACCATGTTTTCATGTTGTGCTTTCCTTCTATGCCAAATGCTTATTCATTCCAGTTTTACATGCCTTTGCTGCTTGTATAATGCCTTAATAATTGAAAAGACTTGTAAGCATGGCTAATGAATGTAAAATGGATATATGACATCCAATGCAGATTTTGCCCAAATTCGCGCCTTTGTCGCGGTTGGTGAAGCGCTCAGCTTCAGCCGCGCTGCCGAAGCTTTAGGCGTTTCCCCCTCCGCCCTCAGCCAGATGGTACGAGGGCTCGAAGAACGCACAGGCGTGCGTCTGTTCAACCGCACCACGCGCAGCGTGTCACTCACAGCGGCGGGGCAAGCGCTGTTCTTGCAGGTGCAGCCCGCCGTTGCCTCACTCGGGCTTGCGGTGGCGCAAACGCGCAAGGCGGGCAAAGGCCCCGCGGGCATTGTGCGCGTCCACAGCTTTTTCCGCGCTGGTGACGTATACCTTGCGCCCATGCTGGCTGCATTCAAGCAGGATTTCCCCGACGTGGTGCTGGACATTACCCTGGACGATGCCGTGGCCGATATTGTGGAGGAAGGCTATGACGTTGCCATCCGCATCGGCGAAGTCATCGAGCGTGACATGGTCGCGGTGCGGCTGGGGCGTGACTTCCGGCAGGTGGTCGTGGCATCGCCCGAATATCTGGCACAGCATGGGCGACCCAAAACGCCGCATGAACTGCACAACCATTCCTGCATCCGCTGGCGCTGGCCGGGGCACAAAATGCCCTATAACTGGGAATTTTGGCAGAAGAACCACTGGTTCGCCGTCGCGGTAGATGGCCCGCTGATTGTGAACAACAAAGAACTTGCCCTGAAGGCCGCTGTCAGCGGTATTGGCCTTGCCTTCGCGGTGGAGGAAAGCGTGGCCCCGCTGATTGCCGTCGGCAAGCTGGTGCCGCTGCTGCGCGACTGGTCTGCCCCCTTCCCCGGTTATTTCCTGTGCTATCCCCGGCAGCGGCAAATGGCCCCCGCCTTGCGGGCGTTTATAGATGCCGTGCGGGCCAGCGCCGCCCGCCATGAAAAGGCCACGAAATAGCCGATTAAACTCAAGGGTCTAGAATTCGGCTTGATAAATATGAAAAATACTTGAAATCCGCGCGAAATGCAGTATATTTGGCGGCATGAACAGCCTCGGTTTTGATAAAGCACCCAAAGATACCCGCGTCGTCGTCGCCATGTCCGGCGGCGTCGATAGCTCTGTCGTGGCCTCCCTGCTGCATGAACAGGGCTATCAAGTCGTGGGCATCACGCTGCAGCTGTACGACCACGGCGAGGCCTTGAAGAAAAAAGGCGCCTGCTGCGCGGGCCAAGATATTTACGATGCCAAGCGCGTCGCCGAAAGCATGGGGTTCGAGCATTACGTGCTGAACTACCAAAGCCGTTTTCAGGACAACGTGATCGAGGATTTCGTCGAAAGCTACCTCAAGGGCGAAACGCCAATCCCGTGCGTGAAATGCAACCAGAACGTCAAGTTCAAGGACCTGCTGCAAACCGCTCAGGATCTTGGCGCAGACTGCATGGCGACCGGCCATTACATTCAGCGCCTTGTGGGCGACAAAGGCGCTGAACTTCACCGCGCCATCGATACCTCCAAAGACCAAAGCTATTTCCTGTTCGCAACCACGCAGGAACAGCTGGATTTTCTGCGCTTCCCGCTTGGCGGCTGGTCGAAAGACATCACGCGCCAGCATGCGGAGCGCCTTGGCCTTATCGTCGCCGAAAAGCCCGACAGCATGGATATCTGCTTCGTGCCCGGCGGCTCCTACGCGAAGGTCGTTGAAAAATTCCGCCCCGGCGCCATGAAGCCCGGCGACATCGTGCATATCGATGGTCGCACGCTGGGCCAGCATGAAGGCATCATCAACTACACCGTCGGCCAGCGGCGCGGCCTTGGCATTGGCGGCGGCCATACAGATAATAACAGCCCCCTCTTCGTCGTCGGCCTGCGCCCTGACCGTAACCAGGTCGTGGTCGGCCCCTACGAAGCTTTGGCGCGCGATACGATCTTCCTGAAGGAATGCAACTGGCTGATGCCTGAAATTCCGGCAGAAGGCGTGGATGTGGAAGTGAAACTCCGCTCCGCTCAATCTCCCCTGCCCGCAACGCTTTACCCCGACCGCGCTGTGCTGAAAATGCCGGCTTTTGGCGTTGCTGCTGGCCAGGCTTGCGTTGCCTATATCGGCAACCGCGTTATTGGTGGCGGCTGGATTACCGGGGCCGATAACCAGAAAATCACCGTCGCCGCCTGAAAGAACACGGCGCTGGCCCCTTGAAAAACAATAGCTTTCAAGACACTTGACAGAACCGCCCCAAACAGGCATAAACCAATCCGCATCTGGCGGGGTAGCTCAGTGGTAGAGCAGAGGAATCATAATCCTTTGGTCGGGGGTTCAAATCCCTCCCTCGCTACCAATGCTCCATATAATCCATACATATCAAAGATATAGCTAGAAACTTCCAAGGTGTCACAAGGAAGTGTCACATGGCTGTATCTGCGCCAAGCTATCTCCGCCTCTCGCGCCACAACGTCTTTTATTTCCGCTGGCCTGTTCCTGCCGCATTACACCCACAAGGGAAAGTCCAGCACGTAGAAACCTCATTACGCACCCGAAATCCGCGCCTTGCATTGCAGATAGCGCGGTATCTGGCCTACCATGCGGAAAACATCACAGGGCATTTAATGGGAATGAGGCATTCACAAATCAAGGCAGAATTACAGGCGTTCTTTGCTGACAAGCTGGCTGACTTCAAAGCAAGGCGAGAAAATAGCGGTGGCCTTCCCAAATGGATGGAAGACCAGTATGCTCGTTTCTTAAGAACAATTGAGCAAGCAAACAGTGACGGCATTAACGAACGAATTTTCTTTGCCAGTTCGCAGGATATTCAGAAGCAAATAAACGAAGTCCTTCAAATCCGTCAAATGCCCGTGACGGAAGATACTCCCGAATACGAAATGCTGTCGCGGGAATATCCATTGGCTTATGCCCAGTATCTACGGGACATACTTAGCTACAATAATGACCTAAAGGATTACAGCCTCTCTCCCACTCAACAAAGCATTCCGATACAAACCAAAGCCATAGGCATGACACTGAAACAGGCCGTGGCCGATTTTGTAGCAGAGCGTGAAAGAGGAGAAGCATGGACAGACCGCACACTGAAAGACAGGGTGGCGCAGCTTACCCTTTTGTGTGAATTGCTGGACGAAAATATTGATATTGCCAACTTAGACTCAAGCAAAGCGGCAGAGGTCAAGAAAACTCTGCAAGCTCTGCCTAAAAACCGTAATAAAAATCCGAAGACACGGGGCAAGCCTGTATCGGAAATGCTCAAGGTGGAAGATGTCGAAAGGATGGACACGAAAACCGTCAACGAATACCTGACCGTATACCAGAGCTTCTTTGGCTGGGCAGAACGCCAAGGCCATGTGCAAAAGAACTTCTTTAACGGTCTACAAATCAAGCTGGGTAAGCGCAAAGCAAATGCGCGTGTACCATTCAGCCGCGACCAGATTAAGACTATCCTTGACGCTTTGCCGGAGCATACGCCAGAGAAATCCGGCAAGTCTTTCCGCTATTGGGGCGTAATGCTGGCGATTTATACGGGCGCAAGGCTGAATGAAATCGCCCAGCTTGCCCTTGACGATATTCAGCAAGAAAATAGCATATGGTATTTGAATATCACCGATGAAGGTGAAGACGATAACAAACGCTTGAAGAACGACAATTCAAAACGGCGTGTGCCTGTCCATGCTGCGTTGATTGCCTGCGGTTTTATCGACCATATGCAGGCGTTAAAGACGGCCGGACATAGCCGTTTGTTTCCTGACCTTGAGCATCAGCAAGGCCATGGCTACGGCAGAGGCTTGACGCGCTGGGTGAATACCAAGCTTCTGGTTGACCTTGACATTAAAGATGATGGGCTTTCATTCCATAGCTTCCGGCACTCGTTTATTACAGGCTTGCGTCATGCTGGGGTGGAATTGCCCACCGTTCAGGAACTAGTCGGCCATAGCAAAGAAGTTGTAACGGAAACGGTCTATAACGCTACGGCCTATCCCCTGCCCCTGTTGAAAACAGCCATTGACAAGCTGGCCTATGCCTAACTTGCTCTTGCATTAATATTCCCGTATTATGCCCCGAGCCTTGCAAGGTGGTCTTGCAGGGCTTGGGGCTTCAAAACCCTTTATAGAAGCGGCTGGCATCAGCCGTTAGCTGGTGCCTGTTCTCATATGAATTGGTAATCAGCAATGCCACTCGACCTTATGGCCGGGTGGCAATGACGCATGTCCAAGGCTTCGGCCTAAAGGTCATTGCGCCGTTTCTTCTATAGCGGTTTTGAACATCCGGTCGCCAAGTCCACCCTTGGCGGCTTTCTTTTTTATTCAATACCGGAGAGCTGCATATCATGAAACGCATAGTAATAATCCTTTTCGCTGGAATCCTTGGCAGCTTCCTCGGTTCTTTTATCGGTATTGTGAGTATGGGCAGCGGTATTGCCGGAACAATCCCTTGTGGTTTGTTGGCAGCATACTTGATGTACCTTTGGACACGGAAAAAATCGGATACGGCGCGGAAAGAAAAATTGCTGCCTGTTTTTGCATTGTTCCTGCTGCTCCCACCGTCATTCGCCAATGCCGAAGATTATGCCGTTAACAAGCCGCTTCTGCTCGAAAAGTTCAGCCAGCAATTCAGCGATAATACGCCGTGGCAATTTCTTGTTACCGATGAACAGGTACTGGCCGACTTAAACATCGCCAATATCCTGATGATGCGCTGCTTTGAAGAAATGGCAAAGCCGCAGGTGCGACAAGACAAAAAACTTTGCACTGATATGACGACGAACTTTGAAGATGCTGAAAACAAGGCCTCCGGTGCTATCACGATGGCGCAAGCGAACATTCGGGAATTGCAAAAGAGAGAGCAGACCGATACCAGAAAGATGCAAATCGAACTATTCCAAAAGCAGATTGAGCGGCTGGAAAAAGCATCTTTGCTGAAAACGATTTTCAAGAAAGAAAGGCCTGACTGGTATGAAACTTGGCATAAGAGCGAGAACGCAAAATAAGCGACCAGCGCCATCGTAATGCAGATATACTTTGTTTGGCGGTTAGCAAAACTCTGGAGAGGGCATACCGTATCCGCCCTAACAATTTCGATGTCAGGCTCGTCGCGTTTGCAATGGCGGTATTTGAGTACCCAAAGGAACCCAGAACGCCAGCAGAGGTAGAAATCATGAAATTTCAAGGGCTTAAATAAACAATAGGCCTAATTCGACTTCTCTATAGTAGAGATGTGCGCTTGATAGCTATTTCGCTTAAAGTGTACCAAATCTCTAAACACCCTAAAGGGTGTAAAATGGATGTTATCTATGAAAGGTCTGATATGCCTACTAAAGCACTTCTTACTCCCCAGCGACAGAGATATAAAAATAAGAGGGATTCACTTAACAAGTTTAATGCGGATATTAACAAGACTGTTTTGGATAGAGCTAAATACTTGAGAGAGAGCGACCCTAGTTACAGTGAATTTGGCATTAAGCCATCTAATAGAGGCTATATAAAAAATAAGAATGGTGCTGGCATTAAAGTATTTGAGGCAATTGCCGATATACTTGTTTCAGATAAGGCTGGAAATAAAACACAAGTTGAAATTCTAAAGCAAGTTCAACAAACGTTTCCTACCATCTTTCTTCAGCCCAACATCTGGCATAGAGAATTATATGCTCATAGACTCAAAAAAATTCAAGAACGCATAAATTGCAATTTAGTAAAGCCTATAAGCTTTAACGGGTGTAAAACACTATCGGAAATTAAAGCAAGGATGAGAGCAAAGCAGAATGCTCAGACTGCAACTCAAACCTACACTCCAAAAATTGCTATAAATAAAGAAGTCGTGGTTATTAATGACAAGAGCTTCCCGATAGAAAGGCGTAAGGCATCAGACCCAAAATCTGCATCTATTCGTGTTAATGTTCTCGGCAAGCGGCAATGGATTAGGCTGGATGCTTTAATGGCTTTCTTGTCTAGTAAGTGAATGTGTATCGAGCTTCTAGTATCGTACCGTTGAGTGGTATGAAAACCTTGACGCAAATGCGTCGAAATTCTCCGTTATATTTATCTTTTTCACGTATGCCCTAGGGTTCAGAAAATGGGGCGGAAACTTGAGAGGGCATCTATACATTGACCGCGCCTAATTTTCCCCATGCTATCCGATGATGCCACCGCGCCGATAATCAGAATGGATGTAGTGTCTCCATATCTGACATAGCCCTCCTGAGTCATTAGAGAGTCGCTGAATAGTGCCTACCCTGTTTTGGCTTTAATGTACCTCTAAAGAATTAGGCGTGCTGTACGGCCCTCTAATAGGTTTAGCCGCGCCTTTCTGTACCTTCGCTTTTATCGAACCTTGACAACGGAGATTACAAAGTGTCACATTGAGGTGTCACAAATGTTCAACCTATCCTTGAAATATTTAGCCATATCAATGGGATATACTGGACTGGTCGCTAGGTCGGCAATCCCTCCCTCGCTACCAATGCTCCAGCCAAATTTCCACCTCATAATATCCGGTCTGCTCGTTATCCTTTATAGGAGACGAGAATTGCGCCTGACGCGATCAGCGTGACGCCGAGCCAGTTGGGGCCGGAGAGTTTTTCGCCGAGGAAGATGACGCCGAAAATGGCGACCAGGACTACGCTCATTTTATCTATGGGCGCGACGCGGGCGGCCTCGCCTATTTTTAAAGCGCGGAAATAGCAAAGCCATGAACCGCCGGTTGCAAGGCCGGACAAGACAAGGAACAGATAGGTTTTGCCCGAAATGGATGACAAGTCCTGCCACTGGCCGCCAACATACAGGATAAGCCCCAGCACGGTCAGAATAACTACAGTGCGGATGAAGGTAGCGAAGTCTGAATTGATATTCTCGATGCCGATTTTGGCGAAAATTGCTGTCATGGCCGCAAAAATAGCCGACATAACAGCCCAGAATTGCCAACTATCCAATGGTAGGCGCATGTCCCGCTCCCCTTCTTTTCATACGATTGCATCACTATAACCGCACCATTTGCGGAGTACACGGCTATGTCGCCTTGTGGATAACCTGCGTGTAAAAAAAGGCCAAAAACACGTTGCCGGGAACCTTTTTGGCAAAAGATCGTTTGTTAAAGTTTCAAATTATATAAACGATTGAATTCTATTAGCTTTTATTTAATAACATCTGTTTTATCAGTAGAATACAGCCCATATAAACGCCTAATATAATAGGCGCAGCATATATTGGTTCTTTTGTGACATTACGACAATTCGCATGAAGGTCTGAAAACAGATGAATTTTAAAGCCCCCGCTTCTCCCGTCAAAGCACGCATTGGCGGAAAAAATGAAGCCGCCATTGCTTTCGGTTTCGCAGCAGTGCTGCTGTTTTTTGTACTGTCGGGCGTTGTTTCATACCTCAACATCAGCACACTGAACCGTAATTCGGACCTTGTCGTCCATACCCACGAAGTGCTGTCAGCAATCGATATTCTGCAGTCGCAGATGAAGGATGCTGAAACCGGCCAGCGCGGATTCCTGCTAACAGGTCAGGAAAAATACCTTGCGCCGTATAACGCGGCCCTGCCCGTGGTTGAAGACACAATTGAAAGCCTGAAGAAGCTGACGGTTGATAACCCGGCGCAGCAAACACGCATTGCTTCAATGCAAAGCAACATCAAGATCAAGCTGGCCGAACTTGCGCAGACCATCATTATACGCCGTGAGAAAGGTTTTGATGCTGCCGTTGCGGTGGTCCTGACCGACCGCGGTAAAATCGCCATGGATCAAGTGCGCGACATTGCCAATAACATGGAGCGCGAGGAAGATAGATTACGCGACCTGCGCATTGCAGAAATGGCAGATGCCTTCCGCGTTGCAATTGGCAGCGGCATTCTTACCGGCCTTCTCGGCGCGCTGATGGCTACCGGCGTTGCCATATTGGTCCGCAGGTCATCCATCACCCGCCGTCGCCAGGAATGGCTGCAATCGGGCGAATTGGGGCTTGCCGCGGTTATTAGCGGCGAACGTGACGTGACTATGCTGGGCGAAGGCATCCTCAAATTTCTCGCAGGCTACCTTGATGCGCAGGCCGGCGCCTTCTTCAGCAAGAAAGGTGGCAAATTCCAGCGTGTCGCCACCTTCGGCGTGCCGTCGGATGCCACTATCCCGGAAAGCATTAATTACGGCGATGGCCTTTTGGGCCAGGCAGCGAAAGACAACAGCACCTTCGTCGTGCGCGATGTGCCGGATGGTTATTTGACCGTCGGTTCCGCCCTGGGCCACGCAGCACCGCGCAACCTTGTCATTTCCGCCGCGTCATCTGATGGCATTGTGGATGGCGTGCTGGAGCTTGGCTTCGTCCACCCGCTCAACGACCTGTCGCTGGAACTGCTGCAACGCGCGTCGGAATCGATTGGCGTCTCCATCCGCTCCGCCAACTACCGTTCCCACCTGCAGGACCTGCTGGAAGAAACGCAGCGCCAGTCTGAAGAACTGCAAACCCAAAGCGAAGAGCTGCGTGTTTCCAACGAAGAACTGGAGGAGCAAAGCCGCGCGCTGAAGGAAACGCAAGGCCGCCTTGAACAACAGCATGCAGAGCTGGAGCAAACCAACTCCCAGCTGGAAGAGCAAACCCAGCTGCTTGAAATTCAGCGCGATGATGTGGCCCGCGCCAAGAACGCCGTGCAGGTCAAGGCGGAAGAACTGGAACAGGCAAGCCAGTATAAATCGGACTTCCTTGCCAACATGTCGCATGAGCTGCGCACCCCCCTTAATTCCTCCCTCATCCTTGCCAAGCTGCTGGCTGACAACAAGCAGGGCAACCTGACGGACGAGCAGGTGAAATACGCGCAAACCATCCAGTCTTCGGGCAATGACCTGCTGACGCTGATTAACGACATTCTCGACCTCTCGAAGATCGAGGCGGGCCATATGGAGATCAATGCGGAGCAAGCTTCAATCCCCCGCCTGCTGGATGACTTGTCGCGCACCTTCCTGCCCTTCGCGCAGCAAAAGGGCCTCGCCTTCAACTGCGTCGTTTCGCCCGGTTGCCCGTCGATGCTGACGACCGACCGCCAGCGCTTGGAACAGGTTCTTAAAAACCTGCTGTCAAACGCCTTCAAGTTTACTGAAAACGGTCAGGTGACCGTCAGCGTCAGCGCGCGCGGGGAAGGTCATATTGCCTTTGCCGTGACCGACAGCGGCATTGGCATTTCAAAAGAACAACAACAGGCCGTATTTGATGCCTTCCGCCAGGCGGATGGCACCATTAGCCGCCGTTATGGCGGCACCGGCCTTGGCCTTTCCATCTGCCGTCAACTGACGCGCCTGCTGGGCGGCACCATCGAACTTGCCAGCGAAATGGGCAAAGGCAGTACCTTTACCATTGTCGTGCCTGCCGTTTACCAGGCCCCGCTGCCACTGCATCGCCCGGAAATTCGTACCGAGGCCATTGCAGAAATGAAAAAGGACGAAGCGCCGCTGCCGCACCGCCACATCGCGCGCATCCCCGATGACCGCGAAGCTCTCTCCGGCGCGCGCCGCGCCATTCTGGTGATCGAGGATGATGAATCCTTCGCCCGCATTCTGTACGACCTTGCGCATGAGCTGGACTTCCAGTGCCTTATCGCAACGCACGCGGATGAAGCGCTGGTTGTAGCGCAGCAATACCTGCCGAGCGCCGTTATTCTCGATATCGGCCTGCCCGACCATTCCGGCCTTTCCGTCCTCGACCGCCTGAAGCGCGATACGCGCACGCGCCACATCCCCGTCCACGTGGTCTCTGCAGGTGATTACGCACAGACCGCCATGGAGCTTGGCGCGGTCGGCTATATGCCGAAGCCCGTCCTGCGCTCCGAACTATCACGCGTACTGCGCCAGCTGGAAGAAAAGCTGGAAAAGCGCCTTCGCCGCGTTCTTATCGTCGAAGACGATAAAGTGCAGCTGGACAGTGTTTCACGCCTGCTGAAATCGCACGATGTTGAAACCGTGGGTGCCAGCACCGCAGCCGAATGCCTTGAGCTTTTGAAAGAAAGCATTTTTGACTGCATGGTGCTTGACCTGTCACTGCCCGATGCTTCCGGCTATTCCCTGCTCGAAACCTTGAGCAAGGAAGATGCCTATTCCTTCCCGCCCGTCATTGTCTATACCGGCAAGGACCTGACGCTGGATGAAGAGCATCGCCTGCGTAAATATTCAAAATCCATCATCATCAAGGGTGCCAAATCGCCCGAAAGGCTGCTGGATGAAGTGACCCTGTTCCTGCACCAGGTCGTTTCCGAACTGCCGCCCGAACAGCAGAAGATGATCCAGCTGGCACGCAACCGCGACGCCGCGCTTGAGGGCCGCCGTATCCTTATCGTCGAGGATGACATCCGCAACATCTACGCCGTCACCAATATTTTCGAACCGCATGGCGTGACCGTTAATATCGCCCGCAACGGCGTTGAAGCCCTGTCCATGCTCGAAAAAGCAAGCCATACGCCGGACAATGCCATCGACCTCGTCCTCATGGATGTCATGATGCCGGTGATGGACGGCCTGACCGCCACGCGCGAAATTCGTAAACATCCGGAATGGAAAAAGCTCCCCATCATCATGCTGACGGCAAAAGCGATGAAGGATGACCAGGAACGTTGCCTGAATGCCGGCGCGAATGATTACATGGCCAAGCCGCTGGATGTGGAAAAGCTTCTTTCCCTCGTCCGCGTCTGGATGCCAAGATGATGAGGAACCTCCGTGCCGGATAAAATAGAGGACATTGAAATTCATTTGCTGCTGGAGGGAATTTACCGCCAGTATCACTATGACTTCCGTGGTTATTCCATGGCCTCTGTCAAGCGGCGGCTGCTGCAGGCACGCACGCATTTCGGTTGCGCGACATTTTCAGCCCTGCAGGAAAAAGTGCTGCACAACCCCGTTATGCTGGAAGAACTACTGTCGTACATGACCGTGCAGGTCAGCGAATTTTTCCGCGACCCCAGTTATTTTCGCGCCCTCCGCGAAAAAGTCATTCCGCACCTCCGCACCTATCCGTCACTCAAAATCTGGATTGCGGGCTGCAGCAGCGGCGAAGAACTTTATTCATTCGTCATCCTTTTCCGCGAAGAAGGGCTGGAAGAAAAATCTATTTTCTACGCAACCGACATTAACCCCGACGCCTTGCGCAAGGCGCAGGCGGGCGTGTATGCCCTTGACCGCATCCAGCTGTTTACAGAGAACCACCGGAATTCCGGCGGTAAATCATCCCTCTCTGATTATTACACCGCGGGTTATGGCGCGGCGACATTCGACAAAAGCCTGCGCCAGCGCGTCGTCTTTTCCGACCATAGCCTTGTGACGGACGCCGTTTTTGCCGAAATGCAGCTTATTTCCTGCCGCAACGTGCTGATCTATTTTGACCGCCCTTTGCAGGACAGGGTTATTGGCCTGTTCAATGACTCGCTCGAGCGTAAAGGCTTCCTTGGCCTTGGATCCAAGGAAAGCATCCGCTTTTCATCAAGTGCCGCGGCATTCAGCGATTTTTCGCGTGAAGAAAAAATATTCCAGAAGGGCGGCACCCCGTGATGGAACGTACGATTACCAAGGCTGTTGTCATCGGCGGGTCCGCAGGCTCGCTCGAGGCATTGTCGGCGCTGCTGCCCACACTGCCCGGCAACTACCCGCTGCCCATCATGGTCGTCGTCCATATACCGCCGACCAAGAAAAGCGTTATGGCTGAATTGCTGAAAGCCAAATGCCAGATGGACGTACGGGAAGCGGAAGATAAAGAACCCTTGAAAGCCGGCACCATTTACTTCGCCCCGCCCGATTACCATTTGCTGGTGGAGCCTGATGGCCGTCTGTCACTGTCAAATGAAGAACCCGTGCAATTCTCACGCCCGTCCATCGACGTATTGTTTGAAACGGCGGCGGACGCTTTTGGCGACACCCTTGTCGGCATCATTCTTTCCGGCGCGAATGCGGATGGCGCAAAGGGCATGGAAGCGATTGTGAAGGAAGGAGGCCGCGCGCTTGTGCAATCCCCCGCTAAAGCCTATGCCAATGCTATGCCGCAGGCAACGCTGGATGCCTGCCCGACGGCGCAGAGCATGGATATTGAAGCCATGGCAACCTATCTGCAGAAAGTTAACGCGATATGAGCATGCAGAATGCAGAACCGGTATACTTCCTGCTGGTCGACGACCTTGCGGAAAACCTGCTGTCGCTGGAAGCACTGCTGCGCCGCGAAAACCTTGTGCTGCTTAAAGCGCGTTCGGGCGTTGAAGCGCTTGAATTGCTGCTGAAGCACGAAGTTGCCCTCGCCCTGCTGGATGTCCAGATGCCGGGGATGGACGGGTTTGAACTGGCCGAGCTGATGCGCGGCACTGAAAAAACCCGCCGCGTGCCCATTATCTTTCTCACCGCCGGCAACGCCGACCGCCAGCGCCGCTTCCGTGGTTATGAAGCGGGCGCGGTTGACTTTCTGTACAAGCCGATCGAGGCGGATGTACTGCGCAGCAAGGCTGATGTATTTTTTGAACTGTTCCGCCAGCGCCAACAAATCGACTGCCAGTTGCAGGCGCTGAAAGTATCGGCCGAGGAAAACGACCGGCTGCTGACCGAAAGCCAGAACTACGCCGCAGCATTAAAGGAAGCCGATACCCGCAAGGATGAATTTCTGGCGACGCTGGCGCATGAACTGCGCAACCCGCTCGCCCCCATCCGCAACGGCCTGCAGATTTTGAAGATGAGCGCGAACGGTGAAACCACCGAAGTCGTGCGCGACATGATGACGCGACAGCTAAGCCACCTTGTGCACCTGATCGACGACCTGCTGGATGTGTCGCGCGTCAGCCAGGGAAAAATTTCCCTTCGCACGCAAAAACTTTCCGTCAGGCAGGCGGTACAGGACGCGATTGAAACCAGCCGGCCGCTGATTGACGCAAGCCACCACGACCTTAAAGTTGAGCTGCCGCAGGAGCCGCTGTGGATTGAAGCCGACCCGACGCGCATGGCGCAGATCATCGGCAACATCCTCAACAACGCCGCCAAATACACGCCGGACGGCGGCAAAATAACGCTGGCGGTTGCGCATGAGGCCGATAACGTCGTTATTCGAGTGACCGACAACGGCGTTGGCATTCCCGCCGATATGCTGTCGAAAGTCTTCGACCTGTTCACACAGGTGGGCCGCAACCTTGAGCGCGCACAGGGCGGACTTGGCATTGGCCTTGCGCTGGTGAAGCGCCTGACGGATATGCACAACGGCACCATCATGGCTGCAAGCAGTGGCGTCGGCGCTGGCACCACCTTCACGCTCAGCTTCCCGCTGGTGGAAGCCGGCATTGAAGAAGAACCAGCCGCAACAGCCGCCAGTGAAGCACCCGCCAATGCCCGCGCCCTGAATGTGCTGGTGGTGGATGACAATATTTCATCCGCCCAGACCACGGGCTGGATGCTGGAAATGATGGGCCACCACCCCGACCTTGCCCACGACGGTATCGAGGCGCTTGATGCCGCGAAACGGCTGAAGCCGGATGTTATCCTGCTCGACATCGGCTTGCCCGGCATGAACGGTTATGAGGTCTGCAATGCGCTGCGGCTGGATGAGGCTTTTAAAAACACCGTCATCATCGCGCAGACCGGCTGGGGTCAGGAATCCGACCGGCGGCAGGCTTTTGCGGCAGGGTTTAACCACCATCTTGTGAAACCCGTTAATTTCGAGGAATTCTCGCGCCTGTTTGAAAACCTGCAAACGCAGAATAACGACAAAGCATAAGGCAAACGCCCTATATTGACATATTTCACGGCGCGGCCTAAATTTTGCATACCTTTTTCATCGTTACGGATGGCCAAAAATGGAAACCAATACGACAGTAATCCCCGCAGAAAACAATGACGTCAGCGCCTATTGGGCAACGCCCGAACCGCTGCGCCAGTCGTTCGAGCGCGGCAAGCACGCAGGCCGCGCCCTTACCGCCGGTACGGCACTGGGAATTATTGGCGCAACCATCGGTTTTCTCACCTTGCCCGTCTGGGGCGTTTCGCTGCTGGGTGGCATTGCGGCCTCCATCACAATCGCCAACGTGCTGGGCTATGCCATGGACCGCGACAACCATTGCCAGCTTGAAGTCGGAAAGACTGTGCTGAATAAACCGGCCATGACAACTGGCAAAGACTTTTTTCGTCAGGGCCTTAAAAACGGCTTTCGCCAGACCTTGAAAAAGCTTCCTCTCGCCATTATCGGCACGCCGTTCTGGCCCGCGCTGCTGGTGGCGGCACCGCTCATTAACAAAGGCACACGCGGCTATTACTTCTTCCCCACGAAGGATAAAGCGGCAACCGCCACCATACCTGCGCCGGAAGCAGCAGGTGGCAGCAGCCTTGCAACGCAACCGCCGCTGCACCTCCCTTTCACGGCGGCCGCAACGGCAAATCCCCCCGCGCCTGCCAACGATACGCGGGCACCCAAACCGCCCGCCGCTTCAGCCCCGCGCAACGCGGCTTTTTAACCGGGTATATTGAAAGCAACTTCGCACCATGAAAGCCGCCACAGGTAATATGCGGGCAGTTGCATGCGTGCTTGCAGCCGTCGTCTCCATCCAGACAGGGGCGGCGCTGGCAAAGCAGGTTTTCGTCCTCATCGGCCCCACGGGCACAACCGCCCTGCGTATTTTATTCGCCGCCTGCATCCTGCTGCCGGTGTTTCGCCCGTGGCAGCGCAGGCTGAGCTGGGAGGAAGCAAAACTGGTGCTGCCGTATGGCGCGGCCCTTGGCATCATGAATTGTTTTTTCTATCTTTCCATCAGCCGTATTCCGCTGGGCATTGCCATTGCGCTTGAATTCACGGGGCCGTTAACGGTCGCATTGCTGGCATCCCGCCGCCCGCTGGATATTGTGTGGGCAATATGCGCCATTGCGGGAATTATATGCATTCTGCCACTGGGGAATCTATCAAACGCGCTTGACCCCATCGGCATTCTTTATGCCTTTATCGCGGGGGCATGCTGGGCGGGGTATATTCTGTTTGGCAAACGCGCGGGGCGTGGCCTGCAGGGCGGCATTGCTGTCAGCTACGGCATGATGATTGCGGCGCTTATCGCCGTCCCCGTCGGCCTTACGACCAATGGCCTTGCACTGTTCAACTGGCAGGCTCTTCCACTGGCTTTGGGCGTCGCCGCGCTCTCAAGCGCGCTGCCCTATTCGCTGGAAATGTTCGCGCTGAAGCAGCTGCCCGCAAAAACATTTGGCATTCTGATGAGTCTTGAGCCTGCCGTTGGCGCGCTTTCCGGCCTGATTATTTTGAAGGAATATTTAACATCGCTGCAGTGGGCTGCCGTTGCGCTGGTTATTGTAGCCTCTGCCGGCAGCGTCATGTCATCCCGCGAAAAGCCGGATTTAGCCGAGGGCGGTGCGTAGCGCCTTTGGCCTGATTATTACCGCCTGCTGCGATACCTGCTGTTTCTGGTCATAGCTTTCACGCAGTGCTTTTGCGCCGGGGAACCTGTCTTCAACCGTCTTTATCAGCAGCGGCAATTTCGTGCGGTAATCGCTGCCGTAAACGTCTTCCAGCCAGCGCGGCTCGGCCTTGCGCAAATAGACACTGGTGTAGTCTTCCATCATGGCGGCCTGCTGTTCGATGGAGAAGTCATTGAACTTGTATTTGACCTCTAGCGGATATCTGTATACTTGAGCTTCCATGACCGTATTGCTCCAGTTGGTCTGGTTTTGCCATACGTGCGTCATTTCATGCACGAAAATGGAAAGGTGCCAGGCATCGCTTTTGCTGTAGTCGGCCGCACCCTGCGATTTCCCCCAAAAATCCGCGCCGCCACCGTCGGAAACGGTGCCTGCAACGTCGCTGTATTCTTCAGGGTGATTGCGCACCTTGACTTTTGATGTATCAATCTCGCGGCCGAAAATGCCGGAGATGATGGCGGCTTCACCAGCTGTCATGTCGCGCGTGACGATATTGGAAAAATTGATGCGCGCATTTTTCGCGCCCGGAAAAGCGTCTTCGACCAGAGCTTTCAGAAACGGGTCGGTATCGCTGCGGTCGGAACCATATTGGCTCGGCAGGTAACGGGTTTTGCGGTCTTCATGCAAAAAACGGCGGGCGTAATCTTCCATGATGGCGCGCTGTTGCGCAAAGCCGTAATTCTGGAAGATATAGCGGCTGTCGAGCGGATATTCCTCACCCTCCACATCGCCGTGCTGCCAGTGGTTACCGCGCTGGTTCTGCATCAGGTGCGTCAGTTCATACACAAGGCCGCCGAAACGGGTGATATTGGCATCGCGGCTGTAATCGTCGGAAAAATTATCGCCGCCGTAAACTTCGATATTATTTTTGTCACTCGGCTTAACATCAGACGCGTAATTACGGTCGCTATCAGCGTAGAAGTGGACGCGCACCTTACCGGCATCCAGCATATCGCCGAAAAGGTTTTTGGCCAGCAGTGCTTCACCAGCCGTAAGCGCACGGGAGGATACTTCGGCATCGCCCCGCTTGCTGACATAGGGCGCATCTGCATCGTTTGCGGGCGGCGGCTGTGGCGGCACAACCAGTTCAGGCGGGTTGGGCGCTGGGGGTGATGTCGCCTCGCCCTGCATATCGTCATACATTGCATAGCCGACGCCAATCGCCGCAGCGATGAAGGTAAAGGCGAGAAAGGTTCTGAAGCGGGCCATTATTTCCTGCGCGTTATGGAGCGATGGAAGATATTATCTCATTATTTTCATAATATCAAGCCTGGCACATAAAAAGAAGGCCTTGGGGTAAACCAAGGCCTTCTTTTTAAAGGATAATAAGCGTGCTGTTTTAGTAGTGGTATTGCTCCCCGGCGGCTTTTTCCATGGAAAGCAGTAAGCCCGCACCTTCCCAGTCTTTTTTACCACCCTCGTAGGCGGAAACATTGGTGAAACCCTGTTCTTCTAGCGCTTCGGCTGCCATGCGCGATTTGGGGCATTCGGCGCTGCCGCAATATGTGACAATGGGCGTGGCTTTATCCGCCGGCAGGTTTGCGCCGCCCTGACGAATTTTTTCAGGCACCATCTGCAGGGCGCCGGGAATATGACCGGTGTTATAGCTGTCTTCAGGCAAGGCTTCGATAAGAAGGAAATCTTCTTTTGAATCAATGCGTTTTTTTAGCTCTTCGCGTCCAATTTTTTGCATGCGCGCTTCTCCTGATTTATAAGGGTTCTTTGTAATAAACAAAGAAGCGCGCCTGAACGTTCCACAAAAAAACGACCCCCTCCGTTGCAGGAAAGGGCCGTTTTTTTAAGTTCTGTAGAAATTAGTCATTATAGCGGAAGTCGCGCTGCTGGCCATTGGGCGCAGCATGATGCTGCATGCCTTCATGCGCTTCCATGCCGCCATGGCCTTCATGCATGCCGTTGTGCATACCGTTGTGCGGCATGCCGCCCGCAACCATCATGCCCGCATGCATGCGGTGCTCCGGCGACAAACCGCCGGCGATATCCGCAAAGGCAGCGGCGCGGTTGCGCTCCATTTTGCCATGCAGTGCTGCGATTTTATCGTAGGTAGACAGGAAGGCCGCTTTGTCAAACTTCTGGGCCTTCAGCTGTGCATCCAGCTTCACGTGCAGGTCGTACATTTCCTTGCCGATTTTTTCGTTCGTGGCATGGGATTTTTCCATGGCTTCATGTACAAGCTTGCCTTCTTCGGGCGAAAGCTTTTCGCCCATCATGCAATGTTCCCCGCCTTTTTTATGCTCCCATTTGCCGCCGTCATGACCGTCCATGTGGTTGGCAAAGGCGCTGCCGGAAACGGCAAGCATTGCGGCGAAAAGACCTGCAGCAAGTGCGTTTGATTTTTTCATCGTATTCTCCATTGAAAACTTTTAAGTGAAAACCTGTGAAGCGCCCCTTCAAGTGCAGACGCTATGAAATTTCAACACTACTGCACCGATTGGTCAAACGCTTTAGCACTGCGAACAGGTGTTTTATTGGTGGTTTATTTGCGCTGCATTAAACCTTTGTTAAACCGCACCAGCGCAGCGCTTTTTGTTTATGACAAGACGCAGTGGCTTGTGCGCACGGCGTTGATTTGATACTGGTTATAATATGTATGAAAGCAAATCCAGTCCTGTCATTTCTCGCCCCGCTTTCTTTTCGCGGCTGTCGCGTCATGTGTCCTTTGCCATCGCGGCCACCAGCGTTGCGCTGGCGGTGGGCATGATTGGCTATCACTACCTTGAAAGCCTCAACTGGATTGATTCATTCCTCAACGCCTCGATGATTTTGGGCGGCATGGGCGAAGTAGATACGCTGAAAACCGAATGCGGAAAAATTTTCGCAGGGCTGTATGCGCTGTTCAGCGGGCTGTGGATAGTGACATCCATGGGTATCATCCTTGCGCCCGTCTTCCACCGTATCATCCATAGCTTCCATCAGGAACAAAAGCGGGATTAACCGGGTGATGTCCCCTCTTCCTCGGTTTCATCGGCTTCGCCGCAAACCTTGAAGGCATGGGCGGCAGCAAACGGGCCGACGGTTTCAAATATCGCCACCATCGCAAAAACAATCGTGGAAATTTTCGCGCCGATTTCCGGCAGCATGTTTGTCGTCGTCGCCACAAGGCCGATAGCCATACCCGCCATGGGGATCAACAGCAGCGATGTTGCCGTCAGCTGTGGACGCTCGAACTGTGTATAGAAAGACGAGAGGAAAATGCCTGAAATTTTTCCGCAGCTGCGCACCAGCACAAGGCACAACGGCAGCAAACCCAGCGACCACAGGCCGACAAGGTCAATCTTCGCGCCCGCCATAACAAAAAGAACGATATAAAAAAGGTCGCCGCCTTCCCCAAGGCCAATACGTGACAGGTTATGCTTGGCGCTTTCAAACCAGCGGGTGGCGATGCCCAGCACCAGCGGCGCCAGCAGTGCCGACATATTCAGCATACCGCACAGCCCGATTGTCAGCATCACGCTGCCGATGACGATGGCGAAGCGGTAATGCTGTTCCCGCACATGCAGCGACCGCGACATGCGGATGGAAAGCCACGCAACGCACGTGCCAATGACACCCGCACCCAGCAACCGGTACAGCGGCAGCGCCAAAACTTCATCCAGCCCTTGGTCCGCGCCGACAAGTGCAAAGGGAATCACGGCGGAAAAAATAATGAAGGAAAAAAGGTTGTTAAGCGCGACCAGTGATTTTGCCCTGTCCGTCACCGGCCCCTTCGCACCCAGTTCTTCGGAGACATGCACCAATACTGCGGGCGATGAAGATACCGCAATGGCGCCAATAAGCGCCGACAGCACAATGTCGTAATGGAAGGCAAGCATCAGCAAAAAAGGCAGCATGAAGGAAAAGAGGGTTTCAAACAGCGATGACATCATCAGCTTGCGCGACTTCAGCATGGCCTGCGGGTGCAGCATGTTGCCGAGCTTGTATAAAATAAGCCCCAGTGCAATCTGCGTCAGCACCTGCGATGCATGCAGCATTTCCGTTGTAATCAACCCAAGGCAATGCGGGCCAATGATAAAGCCGAGCAGCATGAAGGCCGTAATCGTCGGCATCCATTTAATGCGCGTTGCCACCATGCCGCCGCAAACGCCGCACAGTAAAAACAGGCCGAAGACCAGCGTGGTATTCGCATGTAACGCGGAAAAAATGTCGATGATTGCCTGCATGCCGATCCCCGGAAATAAATTGCAGCCCGTTATATACCACGCCGCTATCTATAAGCGGGCAACGTAAATAACGTATGAATTTATTGATTAAATCCATGTAGTTGCATATTTTAATTTACAGAAGAAATGGCAATGTGCCATTATCCCGCGCCATGGCGGTTTGCCATGCGTTTTTGATTCTGGAGAGATTATTCCCCCATGTTTGGCATGATGATTGACAAGTTTTCGCGGCTGAAGCCCATCAAGAAATTGATGGTCGGCCTTGCGCTTGCCGGCAGCATGCTTGTTGGCGGCTATACGCTTGACCGCGCGGTGGATGCGGATTGGGGGCAAGACAGCTCCAGCTGGACGGAAGCGCAGAAAGCGCAACGCCATCACGAACGTTGGCAGAAAATCGGCCAAGGCCTTGTTATTGTGATGCATGCGCTTGAAGAAGCGAACCGCAACGCGCCACAACAACAGCAGCCGACGAATTACCCCACGGATAATTACCCGAACACCACAACCCACGACCACGATTACAACCGCCAGCAGGATGACAGCGGCTATCACCGCCGCGCGCCTGAAAAAATTCCTGCGCCGCAACCGCAGGCACAACCGCAGGTGCAAACACCACAGCCACCCGTTGTGGTTGCGCCGCCGACGTCGGCAAAGCCGCCCGTCGACTGGAAAGAGAAATACAAGCACGTGGATGATTTCAACGCCGCCGCCAAGCCCCGCCAGCCGAAGGCAAAACCCAGCTACGATTCACGCGTGATACGGCACGGCACCAATGGCGACGACTGGATGAACAAATACAAAAACGTCACGCCGCAAAAACCTGCTGCGCAACAAAAACCGGCTGCGCAGCCCGCGCATCCGTAAATTAATCTTCAGCGCCCTCTTCTTTAAAAATGACCGACTTTAAATCATCCTTGATGTCGTCAAGGCACAGGGCCGCAAGCGCCAGATGATGCTCGGAATCGGCGATATGCACCCAGTCAACATGTTCTTCGTTGTTGATGGTCATGATGACCACGGATTTTACATTCGTCTGCTTGGCGAATTTGGCCATGTCGCGCAGGAATTTGGGTATGCCCCCTTCGCCGTCGAACTGGACTTTTGAAATGATGTGCCCGTCCTTGAAGTTGACGGTAATCACCGAAACTTTATCATCTTCCTGGGGCGGCCCCACGGGCGGCTTGCTGCTATCGATATGATCTGTCATGCGCCTACACGTACCTTGCGGCACGCCCTCTGTTTCGTGTTTAAAGGACTATGCGTAACCTCGTTCTATAAGGGCTTGAAAACGGTATCCCGCAACCCCTTGTAAAAGGGTGGCGCAGCCTGCCGGTTTCTAAGCTTTAAGTGATATAAACCTATTCTAGGGTCTGATTAGCTTAAGAAGGTTAACAGCAATAACACCATTGTAAACAAAGGGTAATTATTCAAAATTGACCCTTTCGGCAGGGTCTGTTATTAATATTCATTCCGTAAATTTTCCAATGCTGGATTCACCGCTGCTTTCAAGGACCCCGATGCGCGATCAGGACAAGAACAGCCTTGACGAAAATCAGCCGCCGCAACCCCCTGCTGCACCCAAGGTTCTGCACCCGCTTTTCGGTACTTATTTCTCGAGCGAGACGTACAGCACCAAGGGCAAAGACAACGTCATTACCTTCCAGCACCTTGAAGCGCACCTTGATGATCCGGTCAAAAAAACCTGGACTGTTTCCAGGGTCGTGACGACCAGCATGGACTCTTTCTACAGCATCAAAAAACAGACGACTACGCGCGTGCATCAGGCAAAGGCCAAGACGACCTTCAAGGATGCCGTGGGCCTGTTGGACGCCTTTGAAAAAGAATGCAAAGCCAAGCCCGCGGCCTTCAATACCCTGTACCCGGATGGCGAGGCCATGGGCTTCGTCCACTTCCGCGCCTTTGCGGAACGGGAAGGTTATATTTTTGATACCCAAGGCAAGCCGCACGCACGGCCGGATGCCGCCGCCCTGCCTCTTGGCGGCACGTTTGCGCAGGAAGATATTGCACGGGCCAACAGCCACCTTGCCCGCCCCGCCGATGAGTTTGACAACAACGGCCCCGCCAGCAAGCTGCCGAACAGCCACTTTTTGCTGGATAAATTCACCAAGGCCGCACGGCAGGATGATTACGATACCGGTCTTGCCGGCCTTCGCGCTCTTGCGGTCCTGGACCGCTTTGTTGACCATGTCGCGCAGGCGGAACAAAAACTGCAGGAATACTGCAAAACTTACCTTGAGCTTGGCAAGGGCGACCTGATTGATGAAGCAGACAGCCTGCTCGAAATTGCGTCGGCGTCCCTGCGCCAGCTGAAGGCTTACGGCGTTGACACGAAGGAATATGAATCATTCGTCCTGCAATGCCAGATCTCATGCCACGTGCTGCACGCGGAAGGCCTGTACGACCTGATGAACAAGGGCAAGGGCGACTTTGACAGCACCGAAGCCGTGTTCAAGGAACGGGTGCAGCAAGCCCTTGATGCCTTCAAAAAAATCGACAGCAGTGAAGCCGGCCACCGCACGCTGCAAAACATGATTGTGCAGACGGCAGAACCAAAAGTGCCCGCCGCAATCGGCGATTTTGTGAAAAAATACCGCAGCCAGCGGGATAAAATGGCGGAGAAGAAACCAGCCCCCGGCCACAAACCACCGTCCATTTAAAGTCAGGACGGCACTGGCGCCTTACAAAATCAGTTTACTTTCGGCTTGAAAGCGGTATTAAGGCCGCCCAAGGCGAGTTGCGCGAAGAATTGCGGCAGCTGCCCGCTATTGTCTTTCAGCGACTGCGCCAGTTCCGGCGGCATTTGCTTCAGCATGCTTTGTGCCTGGCGAATAACACTGCACTGGCCCAGCAGCCAGAACGCCGCCCAGGCCACCTGATGTTCCGGCGCGCCCTGCGGCAGAAACTGGCGGACAATATCCATCACCTGCTTGTGGTGCTGCACGGGGCCTTCTTTTTCAAGGGAGTCGAGATAGCCGCTCGGTTCAATCATTTCCCAGGCCAGCAGGCGGGCATAGCCAGGGTTGTCGCTGGCGCTTTCCAGCATCGGCGCCATCATCGACTGCATAAAATCGCGCAGCTGCTGTTCGGGGCCGGCGGTGACTTCTTCATGGTTGGAATTCGCCTGCATTTGCAGGAAAGCACGGCGCATGACTTCGCAGTACAGCGCGTCCTTGCCGCGGAAGTGGTAGTTGATTGCCGCCTGATTAACGGAAGCACGGCGGACGATTTCACGCACGGTCGCCGATTTGTAACCGACTTCGGAAAAAACTTCCGTCGCGGCTTCGATGAGTTTCTGGCGGGTGATATCACTGGAGGATTGTGTCATGACTGCGGCTTTCATATCAGGGCTGTTCCGTTTGAGTGTTGGAGGCATCGTGGTTATGTCCATGGCCGGGGCCGTTACCGTCGGGCCCGTTATCGGGCGGCCCGCCGTGGAAACCGCTGCCGAAGTCGTGATCATCACCACCCTGCTGCTGCACGGCACTCGGCGTAATCAGTCCCGGCACGCCAATGCCATCGCGCGGCGGCATGCGCATTTCAAGAAGATGTTCGGCAAACTTTTTGCGCTCTTCTTCCGGCAGGGCCGCCATTTTCACGGCAGCGCGGTCTTGCATGGTGCGGATAAGCGTTTCCATGATTTTATCGACGGATTCAAAATGCTTGACCACTTCTTCTTTCGTGACGGCATGGTCCTTCAGGTGCTTGGCGAAACTTTCGCGCAGGGCCTGTGCTTTATCGAACAACGGATTTACAGCGGCGATATTCGCTTCGCGTTCTTCCTTCGTGAACAAATCATCGGGGCCAAAAAGCGGCGGACGCTCGCGGTCGCCCTTGCCGGCGCCGGCCATATCGCGCATAAAATCCTGCTGGTGCTGGCCGTCATGCGCCCAAGGCGGCGGGCCGAAATGAGGCGCGCCGGTCAAGCGCCCCAAAATGAACGCGACCAGAAAAATGTTAAGCGCCGCAGAGCCGAGAAACAGCGGGCTATTGGCATTGAAATTGCTCATTGCGAAAAATCCTTTTTCTTAAAGCAGCACTTCATCCATGGAGCTGGGCCCCAGAATGATTTTCTCCATATATCCATGTTGTTCGGTGGCGGCGGCGGCGGAACCTGCGGTAGCCGATGCCGTGGTGACATCCGCATCCTGCGTCACGTGAGCGGTGCCCAGCCAGAAACCGAAGACGCCGACGGCGGCCATTACGGCAGCCCTTGCGAACCATGGGTATTCCGCCGTGCGGGCTTTGCGGGCTTCATCTTCCTCCGTCGCGAGGCGCATAATGTGCTGCAACAGCGCGGGGTCCGCCGGCTCAACCGTATAGGTATCCAGCAATTCATCCAGCTTCTTATCCACGTTTCGTCTCCTGCATATAATCTTTGAGATCGAGCTTCAGGTTCTGACGGGCGCGGAACAGCAATTGCTGAAAAGCGCCCAAATCCAGTCCCATCGCCTCGGCCGACTCCTTGTTGCCAAGCCCCTCGTAGTAGCTCATCACCACCGCAGCGCGTTGCCGTTCTGGCAGGCGTGCGAGGGCTTTCTTCACTTCGTCGCCGGTTTCCTTCTGCGACACCACCTCTTCCGAGCTGGCTGCATCATCCGGCGTCGTATCGTCATCTCCCAGCGGCGCAAACGGTATTACTTTGCGCTTGTGGTCTATCGAGGCGTTCAGAACGACCCGATAGAGCCACGTTGAAAACTTGGCGCGCGGCTGCCAGTTCTCCGCCTCCCGCCAGATGCGCAGGCAGACTTCCTGCGCAATATCCTCGGCGTCGGCACGGTTGCCGGTCATGCGTTCAGCGAAACGCACGCAGAAGCTCAGGTGCTTGTCCACGAGTGCGCGGAAAGCAGCAGGATCTTTTCTCGCGATCCTCTTGATAAGTAGATAATCAGCTTCTACCGGCTCCAAAATATCCCCTGAATAACGGAATGCCTCTCCCGCTTTTCTTCTGTCTATTACTTGTTAAACGTCCCGGCCACGGCCAAACTTACGGCACCCGGCAGAAATTTAGCTTTTTTCGATAACCTTGCCGTTATCCCGGCATATTTTGCCGTTTTAGCTGCCTGTTTGTCCCTGTGCGGGGTTGTAACAGACCGCTGTTTTTTCTGGTTTTTTTAAAGACGAAACATGTCGATGTTAACCATGTAAATGCCGAAAAATAGTTTTTAATCAATACTTTAGTTATTTAAAACGCCAACCACGCCCGGTTTTGCAGCAAAGATACGGCAGTTACAGCTAAAACCCGCGTTTTCGTCCGTTCCAAAAAGTTTCATACCGCAGTTTCAAATAGGTTCTGGCCTTGGCGTTGCAACCCTTAAAGCTGCAGGCTTTTTTGGCCCGCAACACTGACCTTACTAACGTACCTCACTCTCTCGAAAGGAGAAACCCATGACCAGTATATCTGGCGGGTCAACATCCGTCTCCCAGCTGCTCCAGCAGCTGCTGCAGAAATCTGACAAGGACAAGAGCGGAAGCCTTAGCCTTGATGAATTCACAGCAGCCGCTTCTGGCGCACAGGGAGCCGGCAGCAACCCGCAGGCCTCCGCCGGCGTGCAGAGTGCTTTTGCCAGCATTGATACCGATGGCGACGGCAGTCTATCAAAGGCGGAACTAACCACCGCCTTTGAAAAGATACAGGACGGGACAAAATCCGCCCTGCTTTCCGCACAGGAAGACCAGCTCAACAATCTCTTTGCCAGCGCCGATACCAACGGCGACGGGTCTTTGAGCCTTGATGAGTTCAAAACAGCGCTCGACAACACGCAACAGGCCGCCGGCGGACCCCCTCCGCCTTCCCCGTCCGGTGGTGGTGATGACAGCTCTGCCGAACAGGTCTTCTCCAGCCTTGATACAAACAAGGATGGCACTGTTTCGGCTGATGAGCTGGCGGCTGCCTTCGGCGGCTCCTCCAGCGATACCAGCCAGACCAACGTGCTGTTGAAAGCCCAGCAGGATTCGACCGATAGCGCCGCCTCTTCAAGCGCTTCGTCCGAAGCCAGCAAAATCATCGACAGCCTTTACAAGCTTTTGCAGGGTAGTGACTCCACCCAGCAAGGACAGGCGCAAGCATCCACCTTCGCCTGATTTTAAGCCCGATAAGCAGCAGGCATGGCCGACCCCCATGCTTGCTGCTTTTTTATGCGTCTGTTTTAAAACGATATTTTCTTTAAATGAGCGGTATTTTTGTGTTGATTATGACAATTTCATATGATAAATTAACGAACAATTAAGAATTTGAATCATGTATGATGGAGTAACTTCAAATGCGTCATAACTATAGCAGCTATGTGCAAATGCTCACCAGCCAGCAGAAATTCCTGCAAGTGGGCATGGAAAAAGTAGATACCCTTGTTGCCGTAAACGATGACAAGGCAGATGCAGCAGCCGGCAAAACAAAAGCGAAAAACGCACCGGACGCTTAAGAACTTCAAGCCTGACGATTTACAAGGGTGTTGTGTCGATGGCCAATAAAAAATTAGACGAGAAACCAATCGTCATCGTGGGCTGCGGCTTTGCCGGCAGCTCGGTACTAATGCATACGCTGCTGAAAATAGCGGCCGATGAAACGCTGACCAAGCCCGTGAAAATTGTGATGCTGGAGCGCAAGCCCAAGCAGCTGCATGCCGGCCTTGCCTATGGCAAGGAACCGGAATACCGCAAGAACAACCTCAACATCGGCTCGAAGCGCGTCAACCCCTTCCCCGCCGGAAAGAACCCGCCCGGCTTCCCGACCTTTGTGCAGTATATCCAGGAACTCTCCGACAAAAATCCGGAGATGAAAGCCTGCCTGACCAACCCGCCACGCCAGCTGTTCGGCGACTATGTGCATCACATGGTCGGCCTTGCCATTGAAAAGGCCGGCGCGAAGGCGCAAGTTGAAACGCTGTACAAAAACGTCACAGGCCTTGAAGAAACCGCGACCGGCACCAAGGTCAGCTGCTCCGACGGCACCAAAATCAACGCAAGCCATGTCGTCCTCGCCACCGGCTTTCAGGATGCGCTTGCGCCGAAATTCGCGCGCGGCGTTGCCAGCAGCCCGCGCTTCCTTGAAACGCCTTACTCCGCCAAGGCGAATAACTTTTTTGACAAAGTCTGCGATGATAAAAAAGCGACCGCCCTTATCATCGGAACTGGCCTTACCGCAATGGATACCGCCGTGCGCCTCATCAATTCCGGCTTCAAGGGCAGCATCACCATGATGTCCCGCCGCGCCTTGATGCATAAACCCTATGAGCCGACGCCGGTTCAGGAATACGTCGAGAAAAAGCTGCGCGGCGAACCGCGCCCTGAAGGCGACATGCCCTTTACAAAAGAGCAGCCGAAATTTATGCGCGCCCGCACCGTGCCGGGCCTCGTCCGTTCCGCCATCAGCGAATTCCGCGAACTGACGAAACAGGGTTATACCTCCGAAGAAATCATCGGCTACTGGGAACGCTTTGTGCCTGCCATGTCGCAAAAATTCCCGAAGGCTGATCTTGCGGGCCTTCTGGCGGCAAACGATGTTCTTATTACCACTGCCCGCGTGGGCGTGACGCCGGATGTTGGCGCCACGATCCAGAAAGCGCTTGAAAGCGGCCAGGTTAAAATTTCGTCCGGCACCATTCACGACGTCCAGCAGCGCGGCAACAAAATGATGTGCGCCTTCACCCCCGGTGACGGTACCGTGACGCTGTCGCTGAAGACGCAATTCAACGCGCAAGCCCCCCGCAAGCAATATGCGGAGCATGACTACATCTTCTCCGCCATGGGCAACAGCGTGACCTATGACCCGAAGAATACCGATATTCTCGACCCGCTGTGGAAAGGCCTGATGGATTCCGGCAAGGCTACGCCGCACTGGACGAAGATGGGCATAACCGTCACCAACGACTTCTCGCTGATGGATAAAGCAGGCGCGGCTTCCGCCAACATCAGCGTTATCGGCGTGCCGGTCGCAGGCCACATGATGGTCAGCAGCTACCCCTACCCCGAAAAACCGGGTGCAGGCGGACGCCTTGGCCCCACAGCAATGAACGTGGCGGGTATTACCGGCGCAACGCTCGCCTTCCTTGACCAAAAGTACGACAAGCTGACGGCGAACTTCCATAAAGCGCCGACAGCTGGCGCACGCGCCATGCACGGTATTGCCAAAGCACTCTGCGCGATCCATATAATGTGACAGATTTTAAAGAGTAATAAGGAGAAACTGAATAGATGTTCTGGTTTTTCAAATCATCCAGCAAAGACCGTGTGCAGCAAATCGTTATGCCGCAGGTCCCAGTCAAGCACTTGATGCCGGTGAACGACGACAAATACCACCAGAAATACTTCGCTTATGACGACGAAGAACAGCCGGTAACCGCGCAAAAAGAATAAGCCGCCAGAAATTGCGGCACGATTGAAACGCGAGGCCCGGCAGAAACGCCGGGCCTTTCGCGGTAAAGGAAGAAGAAAATGTCTGACAAGCTGACCTGGAAATCCATTGCCACCTATGCCGCGGCCCTTACCGTTACGGCAGCCAGCACCGGCGCGTTGATTATTGCCGGCACGCCGGCAGCGCAGCACTACAACGAAGTCGCCGTAAAATGCGCCCTGCCGGATGGTGGCGAGCTGACGCAGAACTTTAAAAACGCCACTGTGAAAGGCATTTCAACCCTGCCGAGCTACCCTGCCGCGCATGATATTACCGTGAAAGAAAAACATGGCCGCAAGGCGACCTTTGACGGCAATACCTGCGTCGTTATTCCAAAAGTTTAAGCGCAGAAAAAATCAAGCTATCGCTTTTTTCGCCCGCAAGCCGAGCATGTGGCAGATGGCAAGCGCAAGTTCTGCCCTGTTCAGCGTATAGAAATGGAAATCGCGCACGCCGTTTTCGTGCAGCACGCGGCATTGCTCTGCCGCCACGGTTGCAGCCACCAGCTGGCGGGTTTTCGGCTGGTCATCCAGCCCTTCAAACATCGTCGCCATCCATCCCGGCATATCCGCGCCGCAGCGGTGTGCGAATTCAACCGTTTTTGAAAAATTGGTAATCGGCAGAATGCCCGGCACAATCGGTACGGAAATGCCCGCCGCCACCGCACGGTCGCGGAACTGCAGGAACTTTTCAGGCGCCATGAAGAACTGGGTAATGACGCGGTCTGCGCCTGCATCTACCTTGCGCTTCAGGTTCAGCAGGTCCATTTGCGCATTAATCGCCTCGGGGTGCATTTCGGGATAACCCGCAACGCTCACCTCGAACCCCGCAATTTTTTTAAGGCCGGCGACAAGATCGGCGGCATAGGCATAGCCGCCGGGCGTGGGGGTATATTTAGTGTCAACACCATCCGGCGCATCACCGCGCAGTGCGACGATGTGGCGGATGCCGTTATCCCAATAAGCGCGGGCAATATCGCCAATCTCGCCCTGCGTGTGCGCAATGCAGGTTAAATGCGCCGCCGTCTGCACGCCGGTACGCGACTGGATGTGCGTGACAATGTCATGCGTGCGGGCGCGCGTGGTGCCACCTGCGCCGTAAGTGACGGAAACAAATTTCGGTTGCAGCGGCGCCAATACGCCAATGGATTCCCACAAGGTTTCTTCCATCTTCTCCGTCTTCGGCGGGAAGAATTCGAAGCTGACGTTGAGGTTGCTTTGCGGCGGGGCGATAAATGGCAGGGTCATCAGGCCTTGCGCGTCGCTCGTGTCGATACTCATAAAACTGTCTTTGCCCGTATTATAAAAACTGAAGGGCTCATGATAACGGCAAAACGCGGAAAGCCAAGCTAAAATTGCTGCGGTGAAGCATTGATTTTACCGCCTTTTTTGCCGCGCATAGGGTTGAAAAAGCCCCTAAAACCATCAATACTCTATTCCAGTTCACAACATATCATTCTGCAGGAGGCACTTCATGGCCGATCTCTTTGAAAACCCGATGGGTACCGATGGTTTCGAGTTTGTCGAATTCAGCCATGTGGAGCCTGAAAAACTGGTGACGCTGTTCACCCAGCTGGGCTTCAAGCAGACCGGCACGCATAAATCGAAAAAAGTGACGTTGTGGCAGCAGGGCGATATTAACTTCATCATCAACGCCGACCCGCAGGCGATTGAATTCGCCAAGGCCCGCCAGGGCGGCGGCGCAATGGCCATGGCCTTTCGCGTGAAGGATGCGCAGAAAGCGCTGGCCCATGCGGTGTCAAAAGGCGCGAATGAAATTAAAGGCAAAGTCGGCCCCGGCGAGCTGAGCATCCCCGCCATCGAAGGCATCGGCGGTTCGGTGCTGTACCTTGTTGATAAATACGGCAAGAACGGTTCCATCTACGAAACCGATTTCAACATTACCGACAAAGCGCCCAACGCAGGTTCCGGCCTCACCTATCTTGACCACCTGACGCATAACGTGCATCGCGGCCAGATGGCGAAATGGGCTAATTTTTACACCGACCTTTTCAACTTCCGCGAAATCCGCTATTTCGACATCGAAGGCAAGCTGACCGGCCTTAAAAGCAAGGCCATGACCAGTCCCTGTGGCAAAATCCGCATTCCACTAAATGAATCTTCCGACGATAAATCACAGATCGAGGAATTCCTGAAGCGCTACAACGGCGAAGGCATCCAGCACCTGGCCTTCGGCACCAACGATATTTACAGCACCGTCGAAACGCTGCAAAAACAGGGCATAGACTTCCAGCAAACGCTGGACAGCTATTACCAGCGCGTGGATGAACGCGTGCCCGGCCACGGCGAAGACATGAAACGCATGCAAAGCCTCAACATTCTTGTGGATGGCGAGCCGACCAAGGGCCAGGGCCTGCTGCTGCAAATCTTCACCAAAGACGCCATCGGCCCCATCTTCTACGAAATCATTCAGCGCAAAGGCAACGAAGGTTTCGGCGAGGGCAACTTCAAGGCGCTCTTCCAGTCGCTGGAAGATGACCAGGTGCGCCGCGGCGTTTTGAAGGCCGATGACAAGAAAGCATCCTGACCATGAGCAAGCAGTGGATAAACTTCCCGCGGGTTGAAGGGGAATCCTCCCGTCAGGCGCATGCAGATTTCCCGCCCGGCACGTTCGAGCGCGAAATGGGCAAGGAAGGATTCTTCGGCCCGACAACGCATTTTTACCATGCGCATCCGCCGACGGGCTGGACGGAATTTGAAGGCCCCCTCGCTCCGCATGCCTTCGACCTCAACCAGCTGAAGACGGATGGTTCATGCCCGTTCAAGGCGCCCGCCATTTTAAAGAACAACAGCTGCATCGTCGCCTACTGGTCAACCGAAAAGGCGATGGGTCATCTGGTCCGCAACTCGGACGGTGACCAGCTGCTGTTCGTGCATGAAGGTGCGGGCGATTTTTATTGCGACTTCGGCCACCTTGAATACCGCGATGGCGATTATATTGTATTGCCGCGCTCCACCATGTGGCGCATTGTGCCGCGCGAAAAAACCACGTTCCTGATGGTGGAAGCGACCAATGACAGCTTCCGCCTGCCGGACAAAGGGATGCTGGGGCCCAACGCCATTTTCGACCCGGCGATGCTGGATGTACCCAGCATCAACGACAAGTTCCGCGCCCAGCAAGGCGAAACGGAATGGAAAGTCATGGTCAAGCGCCGTCAGGCCCTGTCCACCATCACCTACCCGTTCAACCCGCTGGATGCAAAAGGCTGGAAAGGTGATTTGCTTGCCGTGCGCCTCAACTGGCGCGATATCCGCCCTGTTTCCAGCCACCGCTATCACTTGCCGCCGTCGGTGCATACGACCTTCCTGTCGTCGCGCTTCGTGGTCTGCACCTTTACCCCCCGCCCGTTTGAAACGGACCCCGGCGCACTGAAGGTGCCGTTCTTCCACAATAACGACGACTATGAAGAATTCATTTTCTACCACAAGGGCAACTTCTTCAGCCGCGACAACATCAAGCCCGGCATGACGACGCTGCACCCCTTCGGCTTCACCCACGGCCCGCACCCGAAAGCGCTGGCCAATGCCGCCAACCTGGGAGGCAAGATGACCGACGAAGTCGCCGTCATGATTGACGCCCGCGACCCGCTGGACATCACCAAGGAAGCCGAAGGTGTGGAATGGAAAGACTACGTCCACAGCTGGAAGCCGAAATAACCATTTAGGATTTTATCACGATGAAACTCGCCTCCCTGAAGCATGGCCGCGATGGCACGCTTGTTATCGTCAGCAACAACCTCAGCAGCTATGTTGCGGCAACGGGCATTGCCCCCACGCTGCAGGCCGCGCTTGACGACTGGGCGACAGTGAAACCGAAGCTGGAAAAACTGGCCGCCGATCTGAACGCCGGCAAAGCCGCGAACGCCAGCCCGTTTATGCCCGGCCTTTTCGCATCCCCCCTGCCCCGCGCCTACCAATGGGCGGATGGCAGCGCCTATGTGAACCACGTTGAACTGGTGCGCAAGGCCCGCGGCGCGGAAATGCCGGAATCCTTCTGGACCGACCCGCTAATGTACCAAGGCGGCTCCGACACGTTCCTGTCCCCGACGGATGATATTGTGTTCGCGGATGAAAGCTGGGGCATTGATTTTGAAGGTGAAGTCGCCGTCATTACCGACGATGTGCCGATGGGCACGCCCGCCGCCGCCGCCGGCAAGCACATCAAGCTGATTATGCTGGTAAACGACGTCACGCTGCGCGCCGTTGCACAGCCGGAACTCGCCAAAGGCTTTGGCTTTTACCAGTCGAAACCTTCAAGCGCGTTTTCGCCGGTGACCGTAACGCCGGAAGAACTGGGCGATGCGTGGAAAGATAATAAAGTTCACCTGCCGCTGCATGCGGTCTGGAACGGCAAAACCTTTGGCCAGCCGCACGCAGGTACCGACATGGTGTTTGATTTTGCGCAGCTGATTGCCCATGCCGCGAAAACCCGGCCCTTGTGCGCCGGCACGATCATCGGCTCCGGCACGATCTCCAACAAGGACCGCAGCAAGGGCCATGTATGCATCGTTGAAAAGCGCATGCTGGAAAAGGTCGAGGGCGGTGAAAGCAAAACCCCCTTCATGAAATTCGGGGATACCATCCGCATTGAAATGCTGGATGCCGCAGGCCAGTCCGTTTTTGGCGCCATCGAGCAAAAAGTCGCAAAATACGATGCGGCCATTTTGAAAAGCGCTTAAGGTTTCGGCTGTGTCAAGCGGGGCTTGAGGTCTTCGACGGGAATAGTGCCCCCAAGTTCCAGCAAGGCCGCGCGTGCAGCCGTTACGACCTTTTCATCAAGCGATGCAAGCGCTTTAAACGCCTGGCTTTCAGCATTGGTTTCAAGGTTGCGGGAAATTTGCGTGTAAAGGCCCGCGTTAAAATTGAAAATTTCCGTCATGCGGTAACCAATGGCATCCTTGATGGAAACACGCGCCACTTCTTCCGTCCCCGTCAGCGACCATTCGTTACGCGTCGGCTCCAGCAGCTTTTGCTGGTCAAGCTTGCCGCGGATAAGGTCTGACAATCGGGGATAGTCTTTTTCGGCAACATCTGCCGGTGTATTCATGTGGCGGTCGCGTGCATTTACATCCGCACCGCGCTCCATCAGGAAGCGGATGATATTGCCGTATCCGCCGCGCGCTGCCGCATGCAGGCCGGTGCTGCCGTCATAGGCTTGCGCGTCAATCTCTGCGCCCGCGTCCACCAGTCTGGTGACAAGGCTGAGGTTGCCGCGATAGGCAGCGCGGTAGATAAGGCTGTTGTCTTCGCCTTGCGGCGCCCGGGCATCTGCGCCGGCTTTCAGCAATTCATACGCGCCATCGTCAAATCCGTATTGAACGGCGCGGTAGAGCGGCGTTGAAAAATAGCGCACGCCCGGCGGACGGTTAACTTCCGCCCCTTCGGCAATGGCGCGCTGCAGCTTTTTAAGGTCGCTGTTTTCAAGCGCCTTTTGCAGCAGGATATTGGCTTTTTGCTGCGGTGTCTTGCTGCTGAACATGCCCATTTTATGCCCCCTGCCCGGGTTTGAAAAACTGCGGGCGCAGTGCGGGTTTATCAAGCGCACCAGCATCGGCCGCCACCTGCCCGCCGAGCTCCAGCAAGGCTGCCTTCGCGGCATCAAGCGCGGCGCGGTTGGAGAATTCATCGAAAAATTTGACCGACTGGCTTTCCGCCCCTGTATCAAGGTTGCGGGCGATGCGCGTGTAAATGCCCGCGCCGAAATTGAAAATTTCAGTCAGCTTATACCCGATCGCGGTTTTCTGGCTGATGCTGGAAACTTCATCGGAAGCTGTTAAATGCCAGCCTTCCGCACCATCCGCCACCGCTACGGGTTCGGATTTTGTGCCGCGGATAAGGTCGGCCAGCCGGGGGTGGTTTTTATCCGCAAGATCTGCGGGGGTGTTCATGTGTTCTTCGGGCGCGCCGGTATTTGCGCCATTGGCCATGAGCAACCGCACCAGTTCCGTACGGCCATTGTTGGCGGCACAATGCAGCGGGCTCCAGCGGTTATCACCTCGCAGGGCGTTTACATCCGCCCCTTTTTCGATGAGGGCGCGGGCGATGTCAAACGAGCCGTCGTTGGCAGCTTCATGCAGCGCGGTATTGTCGGAACCGCTGCGGCGAAAATTCGGGTCTGCCCCGCGTTCCAGCAGCAACATGACGCCTTCGGTAAAGCCGTGCCAAGCCGCGCGATACAGCAGGCTGTTGCCGGCGGTTTCAAAATTGGGGTTAGCACCATCTTCAATGGCGCGGAAAAGGCGCGCGTAGTTTTTGTTACGGCACGCCTCGAAAGCGCGCAGGTCGAGCTTTTCCTGTTTCGTCTTGAATAACTTCATGCGCGGCCGCTTGCTGAATTAACATAGAAGCGGTGAGTTTAGTCATAAACACCCGCCAAGTCAAACCGCTTCTCCCCCGGCGGCATCAAAAACATGGTATAATATTATGTAATATTAAAGTGCGCCGCAGCATTGTTTTTACATTTCTTTTCGGGATGCCTTGGCTAAAATAGCTGCACACAGAAATTCAAAAAAAGGATCGCGCGATGACGGATTATGCCGCGGACGACAAGGGCATCGGCTCTGCCAAGAACTTCACTCCCGTGGATGGCTGGACGCCGGGTAACCTCGATTTTTTCACCGTGCCGCAGCGCCGCTTCACCGAAGACGAGCATGACACATGGAAGACGCTGTATAAACGCCAGACAAAAATTCTGCCCGGTCGCGCCATCAACATGTTCATGGATAGCTTGTCGACACTTGGCATCAACCAGGACCGCATCCCCGAATTTTCGGAGGTGAACGAAATTTTGATGAAGCGCACCGGCTGGCAGGTCGTTCCCGTCCCCGGCCTTATTCCGGATGAACCGTTTTTCGAACTGCTGGCGAACCGCCGCTTCCCCGCCGGCAACTTTATCCGCCAGAAAGACCAGCTGGATTATATTCAGGAACCCGATGTATTCCACGACCTGTTCGGCCATGTGCCGATTTTGGCGGATGCAACCTTTGCCAATTACATGGAAGAATACGGCAAGGGCGGCCTGAAAGCCGCAAAGCTGGGGCAAATCTCAAAGCTCGCGCGGCTTTACTGGTACACGGTCGAATTCGGCCTTATCGAGGAACCCGAAGGCCTGCGCATTTACGGCGCGGGTATTTTGTCATCTCCTACAGAATCAGTCTTCGCGCTTGAAAGCGATTCCCCGCACCGCATCAAGTTTGACCTGAAGCGACTGCTGCAGACGCGCTACCAGATTGATGATTTTCAGGACAACTACTTCGTCATCGACGGCTTCAAGCAGCTCTTCGATGAAACCCTGCCCGACTTCGGCCCGCTGTATAAGGAACTCGAAGGACAGCCGGAACACAAAGCCGGCACGCTGCTGGAAACCGATGGCGCCATCACCAAAGGCACCGGCACCTACGCAATCGCCGCCGAACGCAAACGCGCAGCCCGCAGGGCATCGCAGAAGTAAAAAATTATTGCCCTGTCAGCACACGCGCCAGCAGCGTTTTGGTCAGCGTGCAGTTGAGGTTGGCAAGGTCTTTGGCGATATTGCCGTGGGCTTTCAGCTGGCTTGCACCGGGGTAATCGACAATCAGCAGGTCGGCGGAACCGCCGGCATCGCGCAGTTCCTTTTTCAAAAGACGACTGGTCGAAACAGCATCCGACCGCACCTTTGTGGCGGCCATGATGAAGGGCGGGTATGAACCGCCCGCATGAACGTTCCAGATGGGCGACGCTTCTTTCAGCACGGCTTTATCTGTGCCGAAGGCATTTTCAATCATTGGCTGCACGAACGCGCTGGGCTTGGTCAAATCAAAGCTTGCGGTATCAATCGGGAAGACGTTGGCAAGATTTTTTCCGGGCGACAGGTTATAAGCGCCAAGATACGCGGGGTTTGTACCGACCAGCGCGACAAGGTGCGCACCCGCCGAATGGCCGAGCAGTGAAATACGCTGCGCATCCCCGCCATATTGGTTAATGTTGTGATAAACCCAGTTGATCGCGCCCGCAATGTCCTGCGCTTCCGCCGGATGCACCACCTGCGGCGCAAGGCGGTAATTGACGCCGACCATGACGATGCCCTGCTGCGCCCATTTCGTCAGCATGTTCGTGGCTGTGCCTTGTGTCGCATCACCATGTTTCCAGCCGCCGCCATGCACCCAGAGCGTAACGGGGCAGCTGGCATTTTTGCAAATGTCGGGCTGGTATACCTGCACGACCTGTTTTGCATCCTTGCCATAGTGAATGATACTGCTGACGCTCACGGTGACGTCGGCATGGGCAGGCGTTGCGAACGCCAGCAGCAGCATAAGGGCGCAAAGATATTTCATGATATTTTCTCCGGAAGTTTAATGCGTACGGCTGATGATGGGTAGACGCTTGCCTGCGTCCCACATTTTATCTGCCGGCGTATCGGTGAAAAATTTGGGATCGAATTCGACAATTTCCCACTGGCCATCGGTCATTTCGCGGTCAAGCTGGTAACGACCCCAGCCGACATAGCCATGATAGATACGGTACCAAGCGGGCTTTTTATCGGCATGCTCCAGTTCGCTCACAGCTTTCGCGCCCTCAAGAATGCCGGTGAAAATTTCATCCATCGGCACCGTTTCGGGGAATTTTACATCCAGCGAATGCAGCGCGAAGACCTTGTCTTTGTCGACGGGCCCGCCAATCATGTAGTCGCCATCCGGCGATTTTCGGTTGAGGATAAGCCCCATGGCCCCGCGCTTGAAGTGTTGCACGACAAGAACGACGGTTTTATCAAACGGTGCATTACCCTCGGTTTCCTTGGTCGGCGTGGACAAGATTATTTGGTGATGCGCATCCTGCGGTTTATAATCGTACTTGCCGCCAATCCACAGCAGCAGCGCCGCCAGCACCACCATGCCATAGCCGTCAAAGCGTTTATTGCGGGTTTTCTTAGGCGGTGCTTTCGTCATATCGTATCGCTAAGTCAGGGGGTGAATTTATCGCGGCAGGATTTAATGCCATGCGACATGTTTGGCGCTTTGGTATCGCCAAGGTCAAGCCCCGCGACTTTATCAAGCTCGTCGCGGAAGACCGTTGTCAGCAGGCATTTGCTGAAATCAATTTCAAACTTTTCGCCCGTCTTGCTGTTGACGACAACGGGATTTGCCTCGCGGTGGGTAATGTTGCGTGCAAGTCCGGGAATGGTTTCAACGCCCATCTGGAACCAGTCGACGGCGCCGGTAGTGTCATCGGGTGAAATGCTGTCCTCGACCATCAGGCGCAGTTCTTCGGGAATTTTCCATTCCGTTGCGCCTTCCTTGGTGAAGACGTGCTTTGAATGTGCGTTACCAATGACAATTTCAACCGCATAGCGGTCTTCCGGCGGCTCCAGCAGGAAGGAGCGCAGCACGGCAGCGCTGAGCAGCGGCTTGAAAAGCCCTGCGCCATCCAGCGTCACGCGCACGGAGCCAATCTCGGTCCACTTGTGCGTGTCTTCGCCTTTTTCGTTCATGACGACGATGGGATAGGTAATGGTGGAGGCAACGATTTTGCCCTGCTCGTCCTCGATCAGCGTCACAGCACCGGAAGCGATGCGTTCCTTCCAGATTTCAGGCTCGCGCTTGGCGACGTATTCGTGCTGGTTGTCGGAGTAATAATCAAAAATTTTCTGCTCGTCCTGAGCGGTCGAAAAACGGACATAAAGCTTTTTGGTCATTGGCTTAAAACCCCAAAATCAATAAATGACTTACCCTTTATTACCGCCAATATTCGTTTATACTAACAGACAGCAACGGAGCGTCTATAGCCAATGTCCCAGTCCAACGTTGAATCATTCGAGCGCCTGGCCTTTCGCAAAAAGCTTGCTGTTTATGCGGCAGCGCAGCAGGTTGAGGATGCTGATTTCGCAGATATGGTCTATACTGCCGTTACCGGCTTCGGGGTTGATGAAACCCAGTTCCGCGACATGTTCGGCCTGACCAAAGGCGCAGTGGAACGCTGGATGACCCAGAAAAACCTGCCGCAGCCCCTCGTCCGCCCCAAAATTTGTGGCTGGATACTGGGTAAAATCTAGGCCCGCTGTGCGCAAACTGGTTAATCCTGCTCTTGACAAAGAACAACTTGAAATTATGTTAATTATAGTACAACGGGGCAAATTCTGAAAATGAAAAAGCACAATCCGCTTCTCTACCCGCTACATGAAGCGCAACGCCTTGGAAAATCAGTATATTTTAATACAATGTCAGCGGGTTTACAGCTGCAGCGCGCCCTTCTTGGCATGACCGGCTTTTACGGCTTCGCTTCCAAGTCCTATGCCGAAACGGCCAATAATTACCTCACCGCATCCACCGAAATGTCGGAACGGTTCACAAAAGAATACGTAAAGCCGGACTTCAACATTACCCATACCGATATTGGCGGCAAAAAAGTGGATGTTACGGAAGAGGTGGTGATTGATAACGCCTTCGCCTCCCTGCTCCATTTCAAGCGCGACACCAAACGCAACGACCCGAAACTCCTGATCGTCGCCCCCATGTCCGGCCACTTCGCCACGCTGCTGCGCGACACCGTGAAGCAAATGCTGCCCAGCCACGATGTTTACATCACCGACTGGAAAGACGCGCGCGAAGTGCCGCTGTCGAAGGGCGATTTCGGGCTGGATGATTACATCAGCTACGTGAAGGAATTCATCACTAAAATCGGGACGGATACGCACGTTGTCGCCGTCTGCCAGCCGACCGTGCCGACCATGGCCGCGGTATCTCGCCTCGCGCAGGAAAAATCTGATTGCCAGCCGCTGTCGATGACGCTGATGGGCGGCCCGGTCGATACCAGCGCCGCGCCCAGCGATGTGACGAAGCTTGCGCGCACCAAGCCGCTCAGCTGGTTTGAGGAAAACCTGATTGGCAAGGTGCCTTCCACTTATGCCGGCGCAGGCCGCCTTGTATATCCCGGTTTTGTGCAGCTTTTCAGCTTTATTGCCATGCACCCTGACAAACACACGGATGCGCATGTTGAAATGTTTGAATCCCTTGTAAAAGGCGACCGCGAAAAAGCCGACAAGCGCAAAGCATTCTACGATGAATACCTTGCCGTCTGCGACCTACCCGCCAAGTTCTACCTTGAAACGGTCGAGAATGTTTTCATCGACCAGAAGCTTGCCAAAGGTACGCTGACTCATGAAGGCGAAGCCGTTGACCCCGGCGCCATTCGCCGCACCGCGCTTTTTACCATCGAAGGTGAAAACGACGATATTTCAACCCCCGGCCAGACGACGGTTGCGCACCGCCTTTGCAGCGGCCTTGCCGCCACACAAAAATACCACCACCTGCAGCCCGGCACGGGCCACTATGGTATTTTCAACGGCCGCAGCTGGCGCGAGGAAATTGCACCGCGTGTCACGGGCTTTATCCGCAGCACGGCAGCAAAAGCCGGCGTGCATTACGATGAACCCAACAAAGCCGTTGTACCGCCCCGTTTTGAAGAACCCGCGCCGGATACGCCGACTACTGATGACAAGAGCGGCTTTGGCAAAAAGCGTAATAAGCTGGCAGCTTGACAAATTTCCATAGTTTGCGTATTATAATACCGTATCCACAACAGGGATAACGGTTCGCTATGGCACAGGCAAGCTTCAATACCGCTGCGACTGCGCAAGGCAATGCCGCGCTGGATTTGCAATTGCTGGCGGAAGCCGAAAGCGCCCTTCCCGATCTCTATAAAATCAAAAACCTGCTCAAAGCCGGCGCGGATATTGAAACCCGCAACGCAAAAGGTCACACGCCGCTTATTGTCGCTGCCGGCAAACGCAACGCCGGCGCACTCGAGCTGCTGGCCCAAAGCGGCGCCAACCTTTATGCCAGCATGCCCGATGGCGTCAGCGCCATGTTCTACAGCCTTGCCCATGACAACTTCGACATGGTCAAAAAACTGTTGGATAACGGCTATGACCCAGAACGCCAGACACTGAAGGGCGGTCTGACCGCGTTGATGTGGGCTGCAAACCTCGGCAAGCTCGACCTTGCCGAGGAAATCGCCAAACGCGGCGGTGATGTGTACCGCAAGCACGCCGACAGCGGCGAAACCGCGCTCGATTACGCTTCCAAAAAACCGCATATCGTAAAGGCGCTGACAGAGATTGCCGCCCGCATTGCAGCCGAAAAACTGCAGCAGCAACGGGATGCCGAAGCCCGCGCAATGCAAGCCATCGCCGATGCTGAAAAAGCCAAGCTGGATAATATCTGCAAAGCCGGTATCCCCACCGCCAAGGGCGTGAAGCGCCTGAAGCCCGTCAGCTTCAAAAAGCAGCCCTGAACAGCTGCAAGGCCGCTTAGCCCGCTTGCGGCGGTTTCGGCGGCTTGAATTTGGGCTTATCCAGCGTGTTATCGTTATCATTGATACGCGCTTTGTCGACCTGCTTTTCGAGGTCTTCGAGGCGGGCGCGCAGCAGGTCGATTTCCTTTTGCGCCGCCGGGGAAAATTCCTCCGCCAGACCCTTCTTCAGTTGCGGCTGGTTTTTCTGTTGCTCCAGCTGGATGTCGACAAGTCGGTCGATACGCTCGTCGATTTTTTCCAGCTGCTTTTCCAGCTTCTTCATTTCACGCGTGAAACTGAAGATAGTCGCGCCGCTTAACACCGCAATGCCCGTGCCGATGCCGCCCAGAATGGCAAAATCGGCCGCAATGGCAACGCCGCCGATCAGCGTCCAGAAGCCCATTTCCCCCGCCTGCCTGCGCACGCCGGTTTTGTAGAGATTGATTTTTTCTTCAATCTTCTCGCGTTTGTCGCGCAAATCCTGAAGGGGGTCAAATTTGTCGGTCATTATGCGTTCGCTTTCTTGAGCCATGTTTCCGCAAGGCGCACCCAATAGGCAGCGCCGGTCGGCAATACGTTGTCGTTAAAGTCATAGTGCGGGCTGTGCAGCCCCGGGGCTTTATCATCCTTGCCCGCGCCAAGCGCAATGTACGCACCGGGGCGCGCCTGCAGGAAGTACGCAAAATCTTCGCCGCCCATGGTGGGGGTAAATTGCGTAACTTTATCCTTGCCGACGATTTCGGCGGCAATCTCCCGCGCGAACTGCGTTTCCTTCGATGAATTGACAACGGACGGATAGCCCGATTTCCATTTCACTTCGACCTGCGTGCCAAAAGCATCCGCAACCGACTTCACGATATGGCGCAGCTGTTCTTCCAGCTTCTTGCGCATCTGCGGCTTGAAGGTCCGCACGGTGCCACCCAGCTCAACCGTTTCCGGCAGCACGTTCAGGCTGTCGGTACCCGCATGGAATTTGCAGACGGAAATAACCGCGGCATCCGCCGGGTCAACCGTGCGGGAAACAACGTGCTGAAGCGCGGAAACGATTTGCGACGCGCAGACAATAACGTCAACCGTGGTATGCGGGAATGCCGCATGGCCGCCCTTGCCGATCACCTTAACCTGGAACGTATCGGTCGACGCCGTCATGGGACCTTCGCAGATCGAGAATGTACCCTCGGGCAGGTAAGGCCAGTTGTGCATGCCAAAGACGGCTTCGCACGGGAATTTATCAAAGAAGCCTTCCTGCACCATGACATTACCGCCCCCGCCGCCTTCTTCAGCGGGCTGGAAGATAGCGTAAACGGTGCCGTCAAAATCGCGCGTTTCGGCAAGGTGCTTGGCAGCTGCAAGAAGCATGGCGGTATGGCCATCGTGGCCGCAGGCGTGCATTTTACCTTCAATTTTAGAGCTATGCTTGGCGTTGGTTTCCTCAAGAATATTCAAGGCGTCAAGGTCGGCACGCAGGCCGACGGCGCGGTTGGAATTGCCCGCCTTGCCCTTGATAACGCCGACGACGGCGGTCTTTGCCATGCCGCGGTGAATTTCAATTCCCCAGCTGGTCAGCAGGTTTGCAACGTAGTCGGAGGTTTTATGTTCCTCGAACGCGGTTTCAGGGTGCTGGTGAATGTGCTGGCGCCACTGGCTGAATTCGGCGTTCTGGTCTTTCAGTTTTGCGAGTACGGACATGTGAAGTTACTCCTGAAGGATGAAGATTAACGGAAAAAATTTTTCAGCCATTTATCGCGGCTGGATTTGACGTTCTGCTGCGGGTCCGGCGTATTGATGTCGCCAAAATCGCGCTTGGCAAGGTTGCGGATTTCATAGCTGAACATTTTGAAGAAAGTGGACTTGCTGAAATCCAGCTCGATCTTCTCGCCGGTCTTTTTATTTTCCAGCACCGGATTGTCCATGGTTTTTTCCATCCACTTCGCCATGGTCGGCAGGCCTTCAAGGCCAAGGATGAACCAGTCGTTATCGGTCGCATGGCCGTCGGCAACGGTTTTCGCCTTGCCCTCGAGCAGCTTTTCGGGCGGGTCGCCCTGCAGGCGGCGCCAGCCCAGCTTGCCCGCCAGCGTCTGCACCGGCAACGTTTCCATTTGCGCGGCGAAGGTTTTTTCCGGCGGCTCGACCAGGAAGGCCCGCAGCGTTTGCATGGCGATCATCGCATCGAAAACACCGGGGAAACCGTTGAGGACGGAGCGCGTGGTGCCAATTTCCTGCCAGTTGACATGCTCGACGCCGTCTTTGTCGGTCGTCTTGTGGGCATAGGTAATGCTGGAGGCAACGATAGTGCCCTTTTCATCCTCGATGATGATAACGGCACCGTCTTCGGTCAGCTTTTCCATCAGCTCCGTCTGACGCTTCAGCACGTTTTTGTGTGAATTGAGATCGTAGAAATCGGAAATTTTGTCAAAATCGTTGGCGTTGGAGAAACGCACAAAATACTTCTTCGGTTGATCCGTCACAGCAAACCCCTTTGGTTATCTGTTGCAGTAGCGCAGCTGATAAAACCCTCGTTGCCCGCGTTGCGGTTCTGTATTCTTTTTGTGTGTGGTTATTTTTTATACCGGATAAACCGGCCTGTGGCTAGACGGCTGAATTCGTTCGCGTTTCCTTATGTTAATCAGACATTAACATCATTATGCTAAATTATAAAGGTATATCCAGATTTTCCGGTTTGCTTGGGCAAAGGGTCATGTCGGTCAGTGTTGGAAGTGGGTTTTTCGGGCGCATCCTGTGCGGGTTGCGCCCTTTTCTTTTTTCGCTGTGCGCTCTGCTGCTCACGGCCTGCGTGCCCTCCGGCGATGAAGCGGTGAATACAGATTTGTTCAAGGATAAAACCGACCTTGCCACGCGCACCGCTTCGCTGCGTCCCGGCATGAGCAAGAAGGCGGTTTTTGAAACGCTCGGCATCCGGCAGGATAAATTCGAGCATTTGGGGCTGCAGGATGTACAGGTCTCCATGTACGGCAATTCACAGGTGCAGGGCACGCCCGAACAGCTGGAAGGGTTCCGCCGCAAGCTGGCTGCCTGCGAAGGTTATTCCCTGCCCTACCGCCAGTTGAAAAGCGACAGCTCGCTCGGCTTCGGCAAACTGAAAATTGAAAAGACTGGTTACGATTTAAGACTGATGCTGATTTTCGACCACGGGAAGCTTGTGCGTTCCAGCATTGAAGGCACGCAGAACATCCGGCAGGTACACGACCAGTATTTGTGGGAAGGGCTTTTGCGACGCGGCATCGGCCTTGCATTCTAATCATCAGGCTTATCCCCAGAAATCCCACCTTTCAAACCTCCGTTAAAATGGCGGTTTAACAGCCGTTTGCGGGACTTTACAACACATAATAATTTGCCATAAAAAACAGGTGCGTGAGTACCATGTATATTGTTGACTTACCCGCGGTGTTTATCGTATTTTCCGCTCGCCTAACACTGGCCTTTGTAATTTGACGGCATCGGGAAGCGGTAATATGAGCCTCACACCTGAAGAATTGACCCGGCAAATTAATGAAGCCCGTGCGAAGCAGGACCAGAATCCTGATCCTCGCGCCCCGAAAATCGGGGAGCAGAACGGCGCTGCAACGGGTAAGGCCCTGCGTGCAGCATCCGAACTGGTGGCGGCGCTTATCGTCGGCGGGTTTTTAGGGTTCTGGGTTGATAAATGGCTTGGTACCATGCCCCTTTTTCTGATCTTGTTTTTCTTTTTGGGGTTTGCGGCTGGGTTCATGAATATCTACCGGACCCAAATGGGTCAGGACTTTTCCGGCAAAAGCTTGAAGGCCGCTGCCGGAGACGGGCAAAAGAAAACGGATAAAGAGGAACAGTAAAGCCGTGGCGCATAATCCCCTCGAGCAGTTTGTCATCCACAAGATCGTCCCGCTGAATATCGGCGGCTATGATATTTCCTTCACGCAGTCCGCCCTCTGGATGGGCATCGCCGTCGTTCTCGCGACGCTGCTGATGACGCTTTCCATGCAGCGCAAGGCCATGGTGCCCGGCCGCTGGCAGAACGTGGCTGAAATGTTCTACGAATTCATCAACGGCATGGTAACGGAAAACCTGGGCGCGGAAGGCCGCAAGTTCTTCCCCTTCGTTTTCTCCATCTTCATGATCGTCCTCATGGGCAACCTGCTCGGAATGGTTCCCTATTCCTTCACCTATACCAGCCATATCATCGTGACCGGCGTTCTGGCCTGCATGGTCTGCCTTCTGGCTCTTGCCGTTGGCATCATGAAGCACGGCCTGCACTTCTTCACCCTGTTCCTGCCGAAGGGCCTGCCCTGGCCGCTGATCCCCCTGATCGTGGCGATTGAAATTATTTCCTACCTCTCCCACCCCGTCTCCCTGTCGGTGCGTTTGTTCGCCAACATGGTTGCCGGCCACACGATGCTTAAAGTTTTTGCCGGTTTCAGCGTGACGCTCATTACCTTGACGTTTGGCGCTGTGCTTGGCGTTTTACCCCTCGTGGTCAACGTCGCGTTGATCGGCCTCGAGATCATGATCGCCTTCATCCAGGCTTACGTGTTCGCGATCCTGACCTGCATCTACCTGAAAGACGCGATCGAACTGCACTAACGGGATAAAACCACCAGTTTTAACGAACGATAACCAACACCAACAAAAACCAAAGAAGGAAGTACTCTAATGGACGCAGCATCTGCAAAACTCATCGGCGCCGGTATCGCCGTCATGCCCCTCCTGGGCGTTGGCATCGGCCTTGGCATGCTTTTCTCCTCCATCATCACCGCCATGGGCCGCAACCCTTCGGTTGCTGACTCCGTGAAAGGCGCTGGCCTCTTCTACTTCGCACTCGTCGAGGCAATCGCACTCTTCGCGCTGGTTATCGCGCTGCTCATCCTCTTCGTCTTCTAATAAGGACTTCCAGATGAATCGCCGGCTGAACAAGTTTCTGCTCAAATCCATCGGCATGCTGCTGGGGGTGTTTATCATCACCGCCACGCTCTGCGCGCCTGCTTGGTCTGAAGAAACAGGTACGGCCGGCGATGCATCGGCCAACGTCTCCACGCATAAAGAATCCCCGGCTGCCATCGCCGCCGAAGATAAAAAAGCGGAACACCGCGAAGCTGGCGCCGAAGACCGCGAAGAAGCGGAAAACATCGGCTTCCCGCAATTGAACCCCAAGTCCTACGCCAGCCAGGCCTTCTGGCTGCTGGTGTCGTTCGCGCTGCTGTACACGCTGATGTCAAAGGTCGCCCTGCCCCGCGTGGCCTCGGTCATCGACACCCGCCAGCAAACCCAGAACGGCAACCTCAGCCAGGCCGAACAGCTGAACGCCGAGGCCGCTAAAGTGAAGGAAGCCTTCGAAGCATCCCTCGCCAAGGCGCATGACAGCGCGCAGGAAGTGCTTGCCGCCGCCGAAGAATCCATCACCGACAAAGCGACCGCCGAACACGCCAAGTTCGCCGAACACGCCCGTAACCGTATCCTTTCGGCCGAACAGAACATCGCCAAGGCGAAAGAAGACGCCCTTTCTTCCCTCGCAGACATTTCGGCGGAAATTGCGGCGGAAATGGTCAATAAAATTGCCGGCGTTCAAGTCGCCAAGGCCGATGCCAAAAAAATCGTCACCACCGTGATGAAGGAAAGAGCGTAACCATGGAAAACATCTTCTCCTTCGCCGATCCCCATTTCTGGGTCCTGCTTGCGACCATCGTTTTCGCCGTCGTCGGCTTTGCCAAGGGAAAGGCGCCGCTGTTGTCCATGCTGGACAGCCGCACCGCCCGCATCAAGAACAACCTTGAAGAATCCGAGCGCCTGAAGAACGAAGCGCAGGAAATTCTCGCCGAAGCGCAGCGCAAGCACCGCGACGCCATCCAGACCTCGCAGAAAATCATCGACGCTGCCAAGCAAACGTCGGAACGCCTGGCGAAAGAATCCGTCCAGAAGCTGGAAGACAGCATGAACCGCAAGGAAACCCAGCTGCTGGAGCGCATCAAGCGCGCCGAGCTGTCTGCGGTTGAAGAACTGCGCCATCAGGCTGCCGACCTCGCCACCCGCACCGCCGAACTACTGCTGCAGGAAGCGATGCCGAAACGCGGCGCGAAACTGGTGGACGAATCCATCGCCGAAATTCCGGCGAAACTGGCTTCCTAAATTCCCCTGATTTTAACGTTATTTCCGCGGCGCGGCTGATGCCCGGACAACCGGCGCAGCTGCTGCTGTATTCGTCTGCACCGCTGGACGCGTAAGCCCAATCGCCGCTTTCAGCCTGTCTTGCGACAAACTCGCCAGCTGTATTTGCGCCGTATTTGACGGCGCATTGGGGCTGGCCGTTGGGTTGGTGGCGGGGCCATTGTTTTGCATGAAATTGCTTGCAGCTCCCGGCAGGCGCGCTTTTACATCTTCATATGACCGCTGCATTCCAGCCAGCTGCTGCGCCTGCCACTGGTTCCAGTTCGGGCGGCGGTAGAATTCATCCGTCAGGGCACGCCCGCCCGGAATGCTGAGATAATTTACCCCTCCCGTTTTTTCCGACAATGCGCCAATTTTTGCCATGTCGTCATGCGTCAGCGGCGCGAGGGGCTTGCCGCCGCCGGCGAGATTTTCAATCTGCTTTTCACCAATCCATTTTGAAAGGCCCTGCCCGTTATAGACGCGGCTTAAATCCACTTCATTCTTGTTCTTGCTGTCCTGGAACCAGCCGTCAAAGGCCGCTCGCTTTGCGGTGCCATCCTGCAGGGCATTCGGGTTCGCTTCGATTGCCGCTTTGTAGCCCTTTACCGCATGCGGCGAGAAATTGGAGCGCTGCAAATGATCCCAGGCGGCGGGTTTTCCCGCCTTGCTCATTTTATACGACAGGTCAATCGCCGTCGCTTCAGCATCCGCTTCAATAGCGCGGTCATACCATAAGCTTTCAATGGGGGATGGAATTTTGCTATTCAGCGGGTCGATCACGCCACCCAGCATCTGCTTGCGGTGCTGTAGTTCATGTACAAGAGTCGCCGTCAGGCTGCCATGAGTGTTAAACGCGGTCAGTTCAATCGGTCCGCCTTGTGTAACCCATTGGCCGTCAGTCGCTTCAGCGCGCGACTTGTGTACGGCCCCGCTGCGCGTCAGATCCGGCGCGATGGTAATTTGCGCGCCCGTCGACTGCACCATATTCACAAGGTCGCGGCCTTCCGGAATGCTTGAAATGTCGCCAAAGGCGCGGTTGATGCGCAAGTTCTGCACAAAGGGCAAGGCCGTAACAAGCGCTTCCGGCGTGGTCGGCACCACAGTCAGATTATTCAGCGCAAGCTTTACCAGCGGGATGTTAAAAGGTATTTCGCGAATGACGCTATCCATCAGTTCCGCCATCAGCATCTTCACCTTGGAAGGCGGCTTGAAATAGCCGGGCTGCAGCGTATCGATAGCCGCTTTCATGCCGGGCGCATCGGGCGTGGAGCTTGTAACGGGCGGCTCGGGCGGCTGGGTGTTATTGTCTTGAGGGGTAATATCGGCCATCGGTTTATCCTTACAGCTGGGGGCTACAAGTCTTGATGGAGTCTATTTTATAAGCTTAACACAATCTTAATTTTATGTAAAATTTGTTACATCTCCTGCCCTACAGAGTGCAAGACGAGCATAAACATGCAAACGGTGTAAAAAAGTTAAATTGAGTGATTACAGGAATTTACCAATCGCCGCCCCCACCGCCGCCGCTAAAATCCATCCCGCCCCCGCCGACATCAATGCTGATGTCGGGAATGCTTATATCGGGGATGCTTATATCCGGCATGGAGAAATCGGGCACGGAAATGTCGATGTTGCCGACATCAATATTGCCGATGCTGCTGTCGTTGAACGCGCCGGAAAGGCCGCTCATGGCGTCGTCAGACAGCGACGGCGCAAGTCCATCAAGGTTGATGCCGATATCGGTCGCGATGCTGTCGGGAATGCCGAGGCTGTCGTTGATGACATGCGGATCGGGCGTTGAAATATTCACGTCATTGTGGCTGGAAAGCATGTCCGCAATCATGAACCCCATGTAAAAATCGAGTGCGCTGGGGCCACTGGCAACGGAATAGCTGCTGGTCGAGCTGCCCACACTGTAATCGCGAATAGAGCTGCTGGCCTTTGATACTTCCGTCGCTTTGTGCCGCGCCATGGTTTGCGACACCGTGAAGCCTTTTTTTAACTGCTTCAAGTCAACGTTGATGTTCTTGGTCGCGCCGCGGCTGACGGCTTTCTTCAGCTTCGGCATATGCACCTCCAGCTTGGAAGATGCTTTTTTAAGGCCGTCGATATTTTTGCGGGCGCTGCTGCCCAGCTTGCGGAAACCTTCCATTTTCGCGCGCACTTCCACAAGGTGCGGCGTAATTTTTGCGGGCAATGCGGCGGCGGCTTTGTCAAACACAGCGGCATCCGCCAGCGTTTTGACGATGGATGATTTAACGCCGGTAATAACGGTTTCTTCGCGCACCACGGCATCTGCCGCGCGCCGCATCTCCTGCAACGGTGCTTCGTATTCGGCCTTTTGGGTTTTAAGGCCGGCAATGGTTTGGGTAATCGGCGCAACGCCGGCTTTGCTTTCCACCCGCTGTTTCTGCGTTTCGGGGATGGAGCCTTCAAACGCGCGGGCAATGGCGCAGCCTTCGCGGTAATGGGCGTTGAAAAGTTTCGTGAAGAAGTGGCCAAGGCCGGTTTTGGCGGTGAAGTGATCCACGCCATCCGCCTGCAGCAGCGGCTTGCCCGCGCCTTCCCATTTGGCGTTGAACGCATCCACAGCTTTCAGCTTGCGGTCAAAGCCGGAAATTTCGGCCAGCAGCCCCCCGTGCGCGTCATTCGCTTCATTCACCATGCGGTTGAAACTACGCACGGTTTCTTCTAGCGCGCTTTGCGTGCCGTGCGTTGCCGTCAGGCTGTTCAGGCGAATTTCAGCTTCGCGGCTTGCGGTCATCTGGTCGCGGAAGGATTTTTCAAAGTCTTTGCCGGTGGCGCCGCGCAGGGCATTCAGGCTGTCACTATCCACCGTCGGCTCCAGCAATGCAGCGGCGAAACGGTCGATCATCGTTGCATAAAGCTTTTCGCTCGGCGCGGCATCCGCCTCCGTCGTGCGGATGGTTTTTTCGAGATCGCGAATGGCGGAATTGTTATCGTCGATGAGCTTTTGGAAAGCGTCTCTTACTTCGCGCGGTCTTGGCACCGGACATATCCTCTGGTTATTCTTTGTAATTACCAGAAAATTAACATGAGTTAGAAATCTCCGCAACTAACTTATGTAAATGTGCATTGCGTCATGAAAACACCACGTGACTTATTGAAATACCTACATTTTCTAGGCTGTAAAATGGCGGGCGGGGGAGTAGATTATGAGGCAAATCAACCCCGCAATTTCAAAATTGGTGTCCGCCATGAAACAGGCCCTCCTCTCCACCCGTCACAGCCTTTCGCTTAAAGACAGCATGAACGAGGCATATCACCTTGATGAAAACGCGGCGGTGGATGAATGCCTTGGCCTTATCACCGTGACACAGGATGGCAAAGTGCGCATTCGTAACACAGCGCGCGACCTCATCCAGAACGTGCGCGAAAATCGCCGCCGCTTCGGTGGCGTCGACAAATTCCTGAACGAATTCGGCCTTACCACCAAGGAAGGCATTGCGTTGATGTGCCTTGCCGAAGCGCTGCTGCGCATTCCGGATAACAACACCGCCGACCGCCTCATCCGCGATAAAATCGGCAGCGCGGAATGGGACAAGCACATCGGCAAAACCAACGACCTTTTCGTCAACGCCTCCACCTGGGCCTTGATGCTGACCGGCAAGGTAATTGCCGACGTGGGCGAGGAAGACGCGGAAACGCCGATTTCCGGCATTGCCTCCCGCATGGTGTCGAAGCTGGGCGAACCTGTCGTGCGCCGCGCCATGCTGCATTCCATGAAAATCATGGGGGAGCAGTTCGTCATGGGCCGCACGATCGAAGAAGCACTGGAGCGCGCGGTCGAGCCTGAAAAATCCGGCTATCGCTTTTCCTATGACATGCTCGGCGAAGGCGCGCGCACGGCGGAAGATGCCGAGCGTTACTTCAAGGCATATGAAAGCGCGATTGATTCCATCGGCACCGCCGCGCACGGTCGCGGCCCCATTTCCGCGCCCGGCATTTCGGTGAAGCTGTCGGCGCTGCACCCGCGCTATGAATACGGCAACCGCGATGCGTGCGTGCCCGTATTGTCGGACAAGCTGCTAGCCTTGGCGCAGCGCTGCGCCAAATACGGCATTGGCATGACGGTAGACGCCGAAGAAGCGCACCGCCTTGAAATTTCGATGGAGATTATCGAGAACGCGTTTTCCGACCCGTCGCTCAAAGGCTGGGATGGTTTTGGCCTTGCCATTCAGGCGTATCAAAAACGCTGCTCCCGCCTTATCGACTGGCTCGCGGGCATTTGCGAGGAAAATAACCGCAAGATGATGGTGCGTCTGGTGAAGGGCGCGTATTGGGACAGCGAAGTCAAGTACGCGCAGGTCAACGGCCTGCCGGGCTACCCCGTCTACACGCGCAAGAACGCGACCGACGTTTCCTACATCGCCAATGCCGGCAAGATGATGGCGCGACGCGATATTTTCTACCCCATGTTCGCAACGCATAACGCCTATTCCGTCGCAACGCTGATTGAACTGGCGGGCGACAACCAGACCGGCTTTGAATTCCAGCGTCTGCACGGCATGGGCGAGCCGCTGTATCACCAGCTTGTCGGTCTCGACAAGGGCAAATATCCCGTGCGCGTCTATGCGCCGGTCGGCAGCCATCAGGACCTGCTGCCCTATCTTGTGCGCCGCCTGCTGGAAAACGGCGCGAATACCAACTTCGTCAACCGCCTGCAGAACGACAAAGTGCCGATCGAGGAAATGCTGGTCGACCCCATCCAGTACATCGCGACGCTGAACAACAAAAAGCACCCCAAAATTCCGATGCCGGATGCCGTGTATGGCGACAGCCGCAAAAACTCGCGCGGCGTCGAGTTCGCCAACAGCCATGTCAGCGGCCCGCTGCTGCAAAAAATCGAGGCGGCAGCGAAGCAGCAATATATTGCAGCGCCGCTGATTAACGGCATCCGCAAGCCAGGCGCCGGTGCCGTCGTTGTCGACCCGACAGACAATACCCGCCAGATCGGCACGGTCATGCAGGGCGATCTTGAAGACATTAAAAAAGCCGTTGATGTCACGAACGCCGCCTTCCCCGGCTGGAGCAAGACGCCCGCCGACGTGCGCGCCAAGGCGCTCGACCGCATGGCGGACCTCATGGAAGACAGCATGCCGGAGCTGATGGCGCTGCTGACCCGAGAAGCCGGAAAAACGCTGGTCGACGGCGTTGCCGAAGTACGCGAAGCCGTGGATTTCTGTCGCTATTACGCCGCCGAAGGCCACAAGCATTTTGGCGACGGTCATGTCATGCCGGGGCCGACGGGCGAAGCGAATACGCTGTTCCTTGAAGGCCGCGGCGTGTTCCTTTGCATCAGCCCCTGGAACTTCCCGCTGGCTATTTTCATGGGTCAGGTTGCCGCCGCGCTGATGGCGGGCAATTGCGTCATCGCAAAACCGGCGGGGCAAACCTGCCTTGTCGCCATGCGCGCGATTGAACTGCTGATCAAGGCGGGCATCCCGAAAGATGTTATCGCCTTCCTGCCCGTTTCCGGCCGCCTTGCCGGTGAACATCTGGTGACGGATGAACGCATCGCGGGCGTTTGCATGACCGGCTCGACCGAAACGGCGCAAACCATCAACCGCACGCTCGCAAACCGCAAGGGCGCGATTGTGCCGCTGATCGCCGAAACCGGCGGGCAGAACGCCATGATCGCCGACAGCTCCGCGCTGCCGGAACAAATTGTGGATGACGTGATTACCAGTGCCTTCCGCTCCGCAGGCCAGCGCTGCTCCGCCTTGCGCGTCCTGTTCGTGGCGGACAGCATTGCGGATAAAGTCATTACCATGCTCTCCGGCGCATGCCAGGAACTGACGATGGCGGACCCGATTGCGTTGTCGACCGACGTCGGCCCCGTTATCGACCGTCCGTCGCTGGATGGCCTTGCATCCCATGCCGTGCGCATGGCGAAGGAAGCAAAACTTGTGGCGCAGGTGCCGATGGCGGATGCCTTGAACAAAGGCAGCTTCTTCGCGCCCCGCGCTTTTGAAATCAAAGCCATGTCGCAGCTGACCAAGGAAGTCTTCGGCCCCATCCTGCACATCATCCGCTTCAAGCCGGATGAAATGGATATTGTTATTAATCAAATCAACTCGACCGGCTTCGGCCTGACCTTCGGCCTGCATACGCGCATAGATCACGTGGTACGCAACGTGACGAGCCGCATTGCCGCAGGTAACTGCTACGTCAACCGCAACATGATTGGCGCGGTAGTGGGCGTGCAGCCCTTCGGCGGCCAGGGTCTTTCCGGCACGGGCCCCAAGGCAGGCGGACCGCATTACCTGCTGCGCTTTGCGACCGAAAAAACGATTACCGTGAACACCACGGCCTCCGGTGGTAATACCACGCTGGTATCGCTGGGCGAGGAGTAAGAACAGGCGTTTTTGAGCAACAATATTACGGTTTGCGACTCAAGGACGACAGTAAATGCCGCAAGGCAAAGAAACGCTTTTGCCCCCTTTTAAAGGGTTTGGGCAGCGTTATTTGCAGCTTGCGTTAATCGGAGGTATAATTAAAATAGATGCTGCGGATGTCCCCGCGGCGGTGAAGGAGGGAAACAATCATCATTGATGACTCTTCATACACAACACACCGTACCATTGAAGCGCGGGCCTGCATCAGCAGCCTGCGTTTTGTGTTTTTAAGGGAGAATAGCCATCGTCACGAAAAATAAAAAACCCGCTGTCGTGAAAAAGGCCGCAGCGCCCGCCGCCAAAAAAGCCGGCAAAGCCGCCCCTGAAAAGAAAGCCGCCGCAACACCGGACGCCAAGGCCGGCGCAAACGCGCCGCACAAGCTGCATGAGCTGATCATGAAAATCATCGATATGGATAAGGGCGAAGACGTTGTCTCCATCAACCTTGCCGGTAAAACCGCGATTGCGGATTACATGATTATCGTCACCGGCACATCGTCACGTCAGGTAATTTCGATGGCTGAAAGAATTCGCGACAAGCTCGCGACCGAAAAGTTCCGCGCCCGCATTGAAGGCAAGGAAAGCGGTGACTGGGTCATCGTCGATGCGGGCGATGTCATCGTCCATCTCTTCCGTGCGGAAGTGCGCGAGTTTTACAACCTTGAAAAACTCTGGGCCGCCGATTTTTCGACCGTCGATTACACGCTGTATCATTCGGCCTGAAGTTTAAAGCCGTTGTTCTGACCGCCGCCCCCGCTTGATGCGGGGGCTGGCATTTTCAAGCGATACCTTTCCCATGAAAATCCGCATCATCGCCGTCGGCAAGCTAAAAAATTCTCCGTTGCTCGATTTATGCGATGAATACGTCAAGCGCATGAAGTGGTCCGTGACGGTCAAGGAAATCGACGCGCCGAAAGGCTCAACGTCGGCGCAGGAAGCGCCTCTTATTTTAAAAGCGCTTGGCGCATCATCCTTTGTCATCGCGCTTGATGAGCGCGGGGAAACCTATACCAGCCCCGACTTCGCGCAAAAAATTTCCAAATGGGGCCAGGCGGCACCGGGGAACGAAATTACATTCCTGATTGGCGGCGCCGATGGTTTCGATAATGCCGTGCGCGAGAAAGCCAAGTTTTTAATGTCTTTCGGCAAACAAACATGGCCACACATGCTGGTTCGGGTTATGCTACTTGAGCAGGTTTACCGCGCCCAGCAGATCATTGCGGGCCACCCGTACCACAGGGTTTAAAAGGTAATCCGGCTCAAGCGGGATTGCAGGATGCGGATGCTCAAAAATTTCGTGATCGGTACAATGACGGCGGCGGCACTCAGCCTTGCCGCCTTGCCCGCCGATGCCCGCAACATTGATGGCCGCAACATCAAGGCGGAGCTTGCCGCCAAACAGGTGGAACAGCAAAAGCTGCAGCAGCAGTCTAAGGAAATCGGCGGACAGGTGGATGACCTGAAGGCCAAGCTGATTACCAGCGTCAAAGACGCCCGCGACCTTGAAAACGGCCTTGCCGACGGGGATAAAAAGTTAAAGTCGCTTCGTAGCCAACGGCAGGAAGACCTTGAAAAGCTTTACAGCCAAAACAACGCCCTTGGCGGCCTTGTGACGGCGGCGCAAAAATACCAGCGCACCTCCACCCCGCAAATGCTGCTGATGGCAACGCCGATTGATGCCGCCCGCGCCTCGTTGATTATGAAATCAATGATCCCCGAAATCTCCCGCCAGTCCGATGCGCTAAAGGTGCAGCTGGCCGAAATGAACAAGCTTGAAAGCGACATCAACGACCAGATCGTGAAGCAATCGCAGCAGCGCCAACAGCTCGGCAAGCAACAGGGCGACCTTGCCGTATTGCTGAAGGAACGCCAGACCCTTTACCAAAAGACCGAAGACAGCCGCAAGCAGCAGGAAGCGGAGCTGGCGAAACTGGCCAAGGAAGCCAAAAACCTTGAAGACCTTGTTACCAGAATTCAGCCCCGCACCGCCCACGTGACGCGCACCGCCGGTTATGCTTCCCTGCCCGCCAATATTGTTCCGCCTGTTTCCGGCACCGTGAAGACCGCATTCGGGGAAACCGATGACCTTGGCGGCAAGAGCGAGGGCATTACCTTCTCCGCCCGGCCCGGTTCCGCCGTGGTGACGCCGCTGGCCGGCACGGTAAAGTTCGCCGGCCCCTTCCAGAAATACAAGCAAATCTTGATTGTGGAGCACGCCGGGGGCTATCATAGCCTTATCGCTGGTCTCGGCCGTATCGACACGGTTGTCGGCGCGACACTCGCCGCGGGTGAGCCCGTCGGAATTGCCGAGACATCACAGACCGACCCACGTATTTACTATGAGCTTCGCCAGAACGGCGAGCCCGTCAATCCCCGCCAGTTAGTGGCTGCACAACGAAAACAGGATAAGAGCTGACCCATGTCCCTCAAACACACGATTAAAGCCGGCACCGCCCTTGCGATCATCCTCGCCTTCACCTCGCTGTCCGGCTATGCCGCGTCGAATGATTCAGACAAGGCCGCTAACCGCTCAACAGTGTCGGACACGTACAAGGCTCTCAACCTGTTCGGCGATGTGTTCGAGCAAGTGCGCGCGAACTATGTTGAAAAGGTCGAAGACAAAAAGCTTATCGAATACGCGCTGAACGGCATGCTCACCTCGCTCGATCCGCACTCCAACTACATGAACGATGAAGAAACCAAGGCGATGATGGTGCAGAACCGCGGCGAGTTCGGCGGTCTCGGCATTGAAGTCACCATGGAAAACGGCGTTGTTAAAGTCGTCTCCCCCATCGACGATACGCCCGCCGCGAAAGCAGGCATCCAGTCCGGCGACCTCATCGTTGAAATCGACGGCATGCAGGTCATGGGCATGACGCTGAACGACGCGATTGAAAAAATGCGCGGCAAGGTCGGCACCGAAATCGTGCTGACGGTTGTGCGCCAGGGCGCAAAAGAACCGCTGAAGTTCAAGCTTGTGCGCGACACCATCCAGATCAAGTCGGTGCGCAGCCATGTTGAAAACGGCAATGCCGGCTACATCCGCATCACCACCTTCAACGCGCAAACCTTCCCCGGCCTGCAAAAAGCCATTACTGACATTAAAAAAGAAGCCGGCGACAAGCTCATCGGCTACGTGCTTGACCTCCGCAACAACCCGGGCGGTCTGCTGGACCAGGCTATTCAGGTTTCCGATGCATTCATCGATAAAGGCGAAATCGTTTCGACCCGCGGCCGCAACCCCGATGATATGCGCCGCGATAACGCAACCCCCGGCGACCTGACAGGCGGCATGCCCCTCGTCGTCCTCATCAACAGCGGTTCCGCTTCCGCGTCCGAGATTGTTGCGGGCGCCCTGCAGGACCATAAACGCGCCATCCTGATGGGCACGAAGTCCTTCGGTAAAGGCTCCGTCCAGACGTTGTTCGACGTTCCGGGCGGTGGTTCCATCAAGCTGACAACGGCACGTTACTTCACGCCGTCAGGCCGTTCCATCCAGGCAAAAGGCATCGTCCCCGACATCCTTGTCGAGCGCGCGAAAGTCGTTGCTGAAAAAGACCCCTACAGCGAAATCCATGAAGCGGACCTGAAAGGCGCGCTTGCTAACCCCAACGACAAGGTCGAAGACCCGACCCTGCTGCCCGATGACGCGAAGGCCGTAACCACCACGACCACCACAACGACCATCGTGCCCGCAGCAGACGCCACGAAGAAAGATGCCGACAAGGACAAGAAAGACGCTGACAACACCAAGGACGACTACCAGCTGATGCGCGCCCTTGATGTTCTGGCCGGTATCTCGCTCTACAAAGGCTCGGACGGCGCGGTTGCGCCGGTTGACCCGATGGCGAAAGACGCGCCCGAGAAAAAATAAGCGGTAACGTAACGGGAAGGCTATAGCGGCAATATCATGGGATGGTCTTCGTTTCCTCCGGCGCATAAAAAGAGCCTTGGCATCGGCGTTGCCGCTTACGCCCTGACGCTGATGCTTGCCGCCGGCTGGATATGGTCGCATTCCGGCGATACCATAAAGGATTGGGATGCGCGCATCCCGCAGGCGGAGACGGAAGTAAACACCGTTTACGCCACGCCGCAGATTACCGATGCAAAAAGCAACGCCTTCCCCGATACGGGCGAAACGGCGCAGCCTGCAGCGGGCGGCGGCTCCATATCTCTTATCATGACAGATATCGGCCTTTCGGACAGCGACACCAACCGCGCGCTGTCCGACCTGCCGCCGGAAGTTGCCCTCGCCTTTTCGCCCTATAGCCCGAAGCTGAAAGACTGGCTGAAGCAGGCCAGTCTTGCTCACCGCGAAACGCTTATCCTGATCCCCATGGAGCCATTGAGCTTCCCGCTGGAAGACCCAGGCCCCCAGGCGCTGCTGCTCCGCCAGAGCGATGCAGATAACGCCCGTAACCTTTACAGCATCCTGAACGCCGCCGACGGCACAATGGGCGCCATGAACTACATGGGCTCCGGCATGCTGCAGGATTCAAAGGATACGAGCGCCCTGCTGCAAACCCTGAAGAAACGCTCCAAGCTGTTCATCGAAAATCCAGATGGCGGCACATCCACCGGGCAGGATGCGGCGGATGCCACCGGCGCGCCATACATTGAGGCGGATATTGCGATTGACGACAGCGCGACCGATACCGACATTCAGCAGCAGTTGCTGGCGCTTGAAAAAATCGCGCACGACCGCGGTTACGCCGTTGGCATTGCGCAACCCTACCCCCTGACCTTCAACATCATCAAAAGCTGGGCGGCAAGCCTGGAGAAGCGCGGCATCAAGCTGATTCCGCCGTCCGACGCCTGGAAAGCAAAGGTGCAACATGACCAAGCCGCAACCCCCCAGCAGCCGCAAGCCACCCAAAGCGACGACACCCCCCCGCCTCTCCCTTGATGATGCCAAGTACCGGCCGGGCGTTGGCATTGCGCTGTTCAACCGCGATGGAAAAATTTTCGTGGCAGAACGGCTCGACAACCCCGGCGCATGGCAGATGCCGCAGGGCGGCATTGACGACGGCGAAGAACCCGAAGTTGCCGTCTTCCGCGAGATGGAAGAAGAAATCGGCACCCGCCACGCCCACATCATCGGCACGATGGATGACTGGATCCGCTATGATATTCCCGAGCGCACATCGAAAAAGCTGTGGGGCGGAAAATACAAGGGCCAGCGCCAGAAATGGATTGCCCTTGAATTTTTAGGCGATGATGAAGACATCAACCTCACCGCCTTCAAGCACCCTGAATTCAGTAAATGGAAATGGGTGCCGATTGAAGACCTGCTGAATTACGTCGTACCCTTCAAGCGCGATGTGTATGCCCGCGTGATGGAAGACTTCGCGCCTTATGCGCAAAAAATCAAAAGCCGCGTAAAAAATCCGGCACAAAAACACCCCCGCAAGGACGGCATGCCGTAAGGCGCGCCAACTTTCTTTAAAACAAACAACGCATAAAAAAACCGCCACCCGTTACCGGATGGCGGTTTTTTTAAATGTATCCGCTTACTTGTTCAACGGCGACCAGGCGGGGTCCGAACCGTCAAGCGGCGTCGGCAGCTTCTGTTCGTTGAAGCCGGTCAGGTCGATAGTGTAAAGCTTCGCGGTGCGGCCCGTGTTGCGCATGCCGCTCGGCAGTTCCTTGAAGTACGACAGCACGCGGCCGTTCGGCGCCCAGGTGGGGCCTTCCACGTGGAAGGCTTGCGTCAGCAGGCGCTCGCCTTTGCCATCCGGCTTGATAACGCCGATGTAGAACTGGCCTTTCAGCATTTTGGTGAAAGCAATCAAGTCGCCGCGCGGCGACCAGACGGGGTTGGCATAGCGGCCGTCCCCGAAGGTGATGCGGTGCGCGCCGCCGCCGGTGCTGTCCATCACGTAAATTTGCTGGGTGCCGCCACGGTCGGATTCAAACGCGATCTGGCGGCCATCCGGCGCATAGGACGGTGCGGTATTGATGGAGGCATCGTTCGTCAGGCGCGTGGTGCTGCGGCTGCCAAGATCCATGGCATACAGGTCGGCGTTGCCATTTTTCGACAGGCTCATGACAACACGGCGGCCATCGGGCGAGAAGCGCGGCGCGAAGGTCATGCCGGGGAAGTCACCCAGCACGGACTGGCGGCCGCTGTTGATGTCATACAGGTACACGCGCGGGCGGTTGTTGTAATAAGCCATGTACGTGATCTGCTGCTGGCTGGGGGAGAAACGCGGAGTCAGCACCAGCGCGTTACCATCCGTCAGGAAGCGGTGGTTGGCGCCGTCCTGATCCATAATGGCAAGGCGTTTGATGCGGTGGAGCATGTCGCCGGTTTCAGAGACGTAGACGATGCGGGTATCAAAGTAGCCTTCTTCACCGGTAATGCGCTTGTAAATTGCATCCGCAATAATGTGGGCAATGCGGCGCCAGTTGCCGGGCGTGGTTGAATATGCAGTGCCAACCATTTGCTGGCCGGCGGTTACATCCCACAGGCGGAATTCAACGCGGGTTTTGTCACCCGAGCCGGTCAGCACGCCGGTTACCAGCGCTTCCGCGTTGATGGCGCGCCACTGGCCGAAGTTCGGCGCGGTCGCAGCGGCTGCGGAATCCTGCATGAAGGAGCTGGGGTTGAGCGGACGGAACAGGCCCGAATTTTGCAGGTCGTCCGAAATGACCTGCGTCATGTTGCGGCCCATTTCATTTTCAGTGCCGCTGCTGCTGGAGAAAGCAGGAATGGCGATGGGCAACGGCTGCGGGTTGCCTTGGGTAATGTTGATATGCAGGTCGGCCCGCGCTGCCGGCGCAAAGGCTGTCAGGGCAAGGGCGGTAAAAACAAGCGCGGTTAAAAATCTCTTCATGTGTGTCCTCATTTTTTTAAGGTAGTTTGTTTTAACATGTGCCCTGTCAGTCGTTGGTACCTCGGCTCCGGTGAACCCCTAAAACATCTGCCCTAGAACATCTGGCTGGGGTCAAAAGTTACCGTTGTCCGTTTCCAGACATCATATTTATCAGCTGGCAATTGAAAAGGCGAGCAAGAAGGATTGCGCACGGCGCGCATTGCGCTATCGGCCATAGCCCTGAAGAAACTGTCGCTATTATAGCGCGCGGAATCAACCACCTTGGCAGATTGCAATGTACGGTCGGGATTGATAACCATAAAAATATCAACCTGCATGTTTTCGGCATCCTTGCCGCCAATCGGCACGTTCCAGCAGCCTTGCAGCTGGGCGCGCAGGGCATCCATTTCCGTCATGGTCATTTTAGTGCCAAGCGGTAAATTCTCACCGCTGTCGGCGGGCGCGTCGGTTTCAGGCTTGGTATCAGGCACAGCGGGCGGCGTTGGCTTGGCCTTGGTATCGGCCAGGTTTTTCAGGACGGAGCTGAAATCCTTCTTCGGCGGTGCTTGCGTCACCTTTTTCTTTTTCTCGTCTTTTTTGTCGAGCTTCTTTTGCGGCGGCGCGTTTTCATCCACCAGCACTTCGTCTTTTTTCAGCTCTTCTTTTTTCTCGTCAACTTTGTCCTTCACGGGCGTGACGGGTTCGGTTGCGGTATTGGTCGGCGCGGGCGGCGGTTTTTTTTCCGGCGGCTTTTCTTCTTTTTTTTCTTCTTTCACCGGTTTTGGCGCAACCTTGGTCGTCTGCGCCATTTCCGAGATGTCGACGATTTCAACGGAGACAGGCGTCGGAATGTCATACTCCTTCTTCAGCCACGGCAGGCTCACCATGCCGGCGACCAGTACCAGCACGTGGAACACCACGGCCAGCGTGATGGAGCTTTTGCGCATTTCCGTCTCGAGCGCCATTAGTTGCCTTTGGACATCGTGGGGTCGGTGATGAGGGCTATTTTGTTGAAGCCCGCAAGGTTGATGGCCGCCATGATGCCCATGACCTTGCCGTAGTCGAGCTTGCTGTCGGCTTTAATATAAATGCGGCGGTCGGTCGTTTCGGCGGCAATCGCCTGCAGCATGCTGGTCATGCGGTCTTGTGACACGCGGGTTTCGCCCATGTAAATGTCGCCCTTGGCGGTCAGCGAAATTTCAATCGGCTTGCTGTCATCCTGAGAAATAGATTTTGCTTTTGCCTTCGGCAAATCAAGCGCCACGCCCGCAGACAACAGCGGCGCCGTGATCATGAAAATGACCAGCAGCACCAGCATAACGTCGACCATCGGCGTTACGTTGATGTCGGCCATGACGCTGCGGGAACGGCGGCTGCCGCCCCTTCCCCGTCCTGCGAGTTTCGCGCCCATTACGCTGCCGCCCCGCGTTGCTCGAGGTGACGTCCGAGAATGGCGCTGAATTCAGCCGAGAACGCATCGAGCCTGTCCTGGTAACGGCCAAGATCGGTCGAGAATTTGTTATAGGCCACAACCGCCGGAATAGCGGCAACCAGGCCGATGGCGGTCGCAAACAGCGCTTCCGCAATGCCGGGCGCAACAACCGCAAGACTGGTGTTTTGCGAACCTGCGATGGCGGAAAAGCTGTTCATGATGCCCCAGACCGTGCCGAAGAGGCCGATGAACGGGCCCGTGGATCCGACCGTTGCGAGGAATGTAAGGTACCGTTCCAGCACGCCGATTTCGCGGTTGATTGACGTGGACATGGCGCGGTCGATGCGCTGCTGCAGGCCTGCGCGCAGGTCACCATCAAGGTTGACGTTGCCTGAATCAATCGTCAGCTTCCATTCATTCATGCCGGAGCAGAAAATGCGTCCCATGGGGTCGCCGGGTTTTGCGGAGATGCGCTTGTACAGCTTCTCCAGCGCTTCACCGGACCAGAAAGATGTTTCAAACTTCTGCGCCTTGAGGTTGATGGACTTGAACGTCACCCACTTGTCGATAATGATCGCCCAGCTCCAGACCGATGATGCGGCGAGGATGAACATCACCATCTTGACGATGATGTCCGCCTGCAGGAAAAGGCCGACGACGGAAAGGTCATGGTGCTGAGCAACAGAACCTGCGAGCTGCGTTGCCTGGATGGGAATTGTGGGGTCCATAAAGTGTCCTTAAGTGTTCGCTGGAAGTATTCGTAACCTGTGTTATTAAAAATGGCCGCCGCAGTTAAAAAGAAGCCTTGGCGAAGCCGTGCGCCACGAGAAGCCGCATAGTCATAACTTTATGATTTAAACAACACCCGCACCGCTTCTGGTAATCTAGCAGCTTTCCCGCGCTTATCAATACAGGCAATTTTGCATTTTATATCAATAAGCAAAGTTTCGCCGCGGCGGATTTCCTGGGCCATCTCCATAGACGCCCCGCCGACCGATACCATACGCGTTAAGACGGTTAAAAGTTCATCAAGCTTGGCGGGTTGCTTAAATTTAATGTCCATTGTTATTACGGTAAAGGCGATACCTGTGTCATGCAGAATGGCCGCATGTTCAAACCCCGCCGCCCGCAGCATCTCCGTCCGCCCACGTTCGGCGAAGCGCAGGTAATTTGCATGGTAAACAATGCCCGCAGCATCGGTGTCTTCATAATAGACGCGGACGGGAATGGAATGGTCATGCATGGCGGCTTCTCCTGACAAGTCGGCCAAGATTACCCGATATGCGGATGGGGTGATAATTAAATCGAGCTAATGTCTTCATCCGCCGGAAGGTCAATCTCCAGCGCCATCTGGCGGTCCTTGGCGTTTTTGGGAAGCGGCAGGCCAAGGTATTTATAGCCCGCATCTGAAATCATGCGGCCGCGCGGTGTGCGGATGATAAGGCCGCATTGCAGCAGGTATGGCTCCACCACCTCCTCCAGCACATCGCGCTGTTCGGAAAGGGCGGCGGCAATGGTTTCAATGCCGACGGGGCCACCCCCGTAATTATCGACGATGACGCGCATATAGCGGCGGTCCATGCTGTCAAGACCGGTTGAATCGACCTCCAGCTTCAGCAATGCGGCATCGGCCGCTTTTGCATCAACCTGCTTTGCACCGGCGACCAACGCGAAGTCGCGTACGCGGCGGGTCAGCCGGCCGGCAATGCGCGGGGTGCCACGGGACCGGCGGGCAATTTCAAACGCGCCTTCGGGTGTAATATCCATGCCGTGAATTTTTGCGCCGCGGGTGACAATAAGCGCCAGTTCATCCGGCTGGTAAAATTCAAGCCGCAACGGAATGCCAAAACGCTCCCGCAGGGGCCGCGTAATCATGCCGGAGCGCGTGGTGGCAGCCACCAGCGTAAAAGGCGGCAGATCAATCCGTACGGAACGGGCGGCTGGCCCCTCCCCGATAATCAGGTCAAGCTGGCGGTCTTCCATGGCGGGATAAAGAATTTCCTCCACCGCGGAATTGAGCCTGTGAATTTCATCGATAAACAGCACATCATTCGGCTGCAGGTTCGTCAAAATAGCGGCAAGGTCGCCCGCCTTTGAAATAACGGGGCCGGACGTTGCGCGAAAGCCGACGTTCATTTCCTTGGCAATGATTTGCGCCAGCGTTGTTTTGCCAAGGCCGGGCGGGCCAAACAGCAGCACGTGGTCCAGCGGTTCACTGCGGGCCTTTGCGGCCTCGATGAATACTTTCAGGTTTTCGCGGGTCTTCTTCTGGCCAATAAAGTCGCCAAGCGACAACGGGCGAATGGAAGCTTCATCCACATCCTTGATGGCAAGGTGCGTGGGGTCCAGTTCGCGGTGCACGGGGGCTCCGGTCATGCGCTCAATTCCTTCAGGCTTTCGCGGATAAGGTCGCCGAGGGCTATATCATCCCCCCGATCGCGCATAACATTGGCGACCGCGCCAAAAGCTTCCGCGCGGCCATAGCCAAGGTTTATAAGGGCGGAAACGGCATCGTTGCTGGCGGTTTTGGGCAGGTTCACGGTGGGGTTGCCCTTGCCCGCCTTGCCCTGCACATCGGAAGCCTTTTGCTGGGCGGCGGCGCCAAGCGCCATTTTTCCCGCCTTCTCTTTCAATTCGGTCACGATGCGGACGGCAAGCTTGTCCCCCACGCCGTCGGCCTGACGCAATACGGTTTTATCCTGCGAGGCGATGACGAGCGGCAATTGCTCCGGCTGCACGACGCTGAGGATAGCCTGCGCCACTTTAGCGCCCACACCCTGCACTGTGCAAAGGATCTGGAACCATTCTTTCTCAGCCGTATCGGCAAAGCCGTAGAGCAAAAAGGCATCTTCCCGCACAACCGTCTCTATCAACAGGCTGACGGGCGTACCCTTGGCGGAACCGATACGCGACAACGTGCGCGAAGATGCATGAACAAGATAGCCCACGCCGTTCACATCCAAAATCATCTGGTTAGACCCGACGCTGTCAATAACGCCGGTCAGCTTCGCAATCATCTGACGCCCCCTGACATGATGCCGCCGATTTTGGCGCGTGTTAGCCCGTGGTGCGCATGGCAGATGGCAACAGCCAGCGCATCCGCCGCGTCGGACGCCGCCTCGATACCCGGCAACAGGATTTTAATCATCATCTGCACCTGTTCTTTTTCTGCATGGCCCGCACCGACGACGGATTTTTTGACGAGGTTGGCGGGGTATTCCGCAACTGACAACCCATGGTTTGCCGGTACCATCATCCCCACGCCGCGGGCAAGGCCGAGCTTGAGGGAGGATGCGGGGTTTTTATTCACGAAGGTTTCCTCAATAGCGGCATCCGTCGGCTTCCACAGCTCGATCAGGCGCGTGAGTTCAACAAAGATATGTTTCAGGCGCTGGGCGGTTTCCATTTTTGAATCTGTCTGGATAACGCCGTGGGAAACGTGAGACAGGCGGTTACCGGCAACGTCAATGACGCCCCAGCCCGTGCGCTGCAATCCCGGATCTATCCCGAAAACTCTCATTTTATTCCCATATTCTGAGATGTGGCGACACACATCGCGCTTTCTGCGAATATAGAACAAAACGGGAATGAATGCACGGGATTAAAGCTTAGGAAGCCAGCTTTGCCATGACGGCGTCATCAACCTCGAAGTTGGCATAGACGTGCTGCACGTCGTCGCTATCCTCAAGCGCGTCGATCAGGCTGATAATCTCCTCTGCCTGTTCCTGCCCCAGCGAGACCATGGTGTTCGGCTTCCAAAGAATGGCAGCTTCACCGGGCGGGCCGAATTTTTTCTCAAGTGCATCGCGCACGGCCATGAAGTCGGCAGGCTGGGTGGTGATTTCCAGCGTGTCCTCGACAGCCTCCACGTTCTCGGCCCCTGCTTCCACGGCAGCTTCAAAGAAAGCATCGAAACTGCCGGCGGCAGCGGGAAAAATGATCTGCCCGATTTTATTAAACATAAAAGTGACAGAGTTTGTTTCGCCCAAGGTTCCGCTGTTTTTCGTAAAAGCCATGCGCACTTCCGCCGCCGTGCGGTTGCGGTTATCCGTCAGCGCCTCGATGATAATGGAGGTGCCGCCGGGGCCGCGGCCTTCATAGCGCACTTCCTCGTAGTTCGAAAGGTCGGCACTGCCTGCGGCCTGGTCAATGGCCGACTTGATGCGGCTATTGGGCATGTTTGCCTTGCGGGCAGCGTCCATAGCGTTACGTAAACGCGGGTTCAGGTTCGGGTCCGGCTGGCCCTGCTTGGCGGCAACGGTAATTTCCCGCGCCAGCTTGTTGAAGACTTTCGCCTTCTTTTTATCCTGCGCACCCTTGCGGTGCATAATGTTCTTGAACTGCGAATGGCCTGCCATTTTAACACCTGATATTGCACCCGGGGCCGATTGAGAATATTGGCGGCCGTAGGGTTTCGTTTACTAACTTATTATATGATGTGCCTGTTATTCCGCCCCTGTTTTAGCATGTAAATCGGGCCGCGGTGAAGTGGGATTCCGCTTGTCACGACCGCACCAGCACGCTACCTTCATGTAATTGAGGACGAAGTAACTTTTTGATTTTTATAGAAATAAAAAGCCGGCCGTATGAGCTATCAGTTTAAAAACATTACCGTCCTTGTCGTCGAAAGCACCCGGGCGATGTTTGACCTGACCCGGTCGGTGCTGCAAACCTTTGGCGTGAACCAGGTTTATTCCGCCTATGGCTGCGATGAAGGCTATGATACGTTCTGCCGCGTTAACCCGGATCTCGTCGTTATTGACTGGCTGGAAGACCCGAATAACGGGCTTGAGCTGACACGCCGCATCCGCACCAACCGCAACAGCCCCAACCCTTTTATTCCAATCGTGCTGATGACCGGCTACAGCCAGAAAAAGCGCGTGCTGCAGGCGCGGGATTCGGGCATCACCGAATTCCTCGTAAAACCGTTTACAGCCAAGGCGCTGTACCAGAAAATTGAACAGCTTATTGAACGTCCGCGCCACTTCGTGTCGACCGAAAACTACTTCGGCCCCGACCGCCGCCGAAAGCGCGAGGGCGATTACAGGGGCCCCGACCGCCGCACACCTGACCAGCCCGTGGCCCGCCCGCCCGAAGAACGCGCCGTTGAAGCGCCGCGACTTTCAAGCGCCGTGCAAAAGGCCAAGGAGATCAAGGAACGCCGCGACAAGGGTGAAACATGATGCGCCCGAAAAGCCTGAAGGATTAACCAATGACCGACACCTTTGACGGCCAGAAAAAAGTCCGCAAGGCGGAGCTTATCGCCCCGCCCAACCGCCTGAAGGAAAAAGTCGGCAGCGGCGGCATTGATGAAACCGTACTCATCAAGGCTCAGGAACTGCTGGAAAATAACAGCATAGATTTCAAGCCCATCGCTCAAATGCTTGTCGATTTGCTTCATGAAGCGATTGCTGATGTAAAATCCGGCAGCTTGAAGGGCGAGCAAGCGGTGGAAGCCATGCTTTACCCCGCCATGCAGATGAAGGCACAGGGCAGCATGTTCCACTTCCCTCTCATCAGCGAGATCAGCAATATCCTCGTCAACTTCCTCGAGACAGTCGACAACACCGACAAGGACGTCATGGATATCGTTGTCGCCCATAAACTCGCCATCAACGCCGTTCTTTCGAGCCACATTAAGGGCGATGGCGGCAAAGTCGGCCGCGAGCTGCGCGACGCCCTGCTGGATGCCTGCGCCCGCTACTATAAATCCAGAAAAGTCTGATATTTCATTTTATTGACAAGACTACAGCATGTGAAAGCTTAGCCTTCACAGCACTTCGCCATCTCTAATTTTGAATATGAGCTGTCAGCGCGAAATAGCTGATTTTACAGCATCACGCTGCGACAGCGCCGTTTCCATCTGGTCGGCCATGCCTTCGTGGGTGATGATGGCAATCTTGCCCTTTTCCTCGACGAACAGCAGCGCGGCGGCGGCATCGTTCTTACCATCAAGGCAGGCGACTTCGCTTTCAATCGCCATCAACTGCCCCAGCTTCACGGGTGAAGCTTCTTTATGGGCAAAGTCCCCCTTGCAGCGGGCAGCGGCCTGCGACACGTAATCGCTCGCGGAATCCCGAAGACCTCGGCCCTGCGGCACTTGCCGTTCTTCAGCCGCGCCGTAAATGTTGTTCGTCAGCCAGACATAACCAAGCCCCTGCACCGTCGGCGTAACGCCAGACTTCACGAGGAGGCTGTACAGGAACGGCGCCACCGGCTGGGCAGGCGGCGTACTATCCCCCGCTGCGGGTTCGGCTGCCAGTAAAATTCCCATATCCACTTTATCATCTGCGGCTTCTTCAGCCTTCACAGGTGTCGCGGCGACGGGCGCTGCCAATGGTGCGGAAGCAACCGGAATAACAGCGGGTGCTTTCGCGGGTTTCGGTGCGGCTTGTTCCTCTTCCGCGAGCAACAGTGACTGGCGCTGCGCTTCAAGCGCGGCTTCCATCTGTGTATCGGCGGCGGTGTGGTGGCCGCGGTCGGCGGCGATGGCGCGCTGGGTGGCGGCCATGTTCTCCGCCATGAGGCGGCGGTTTTCAAGCTTCAGACGCTCAATCTCATATCTCAGGGTGGTATCAGCCGCCTGTTTGCCGGGCATGCTGTTCTCAAGCGTCGGCATTGCCATGACAGGCACACCCGGAATAATTGCGTTCGGGTTGGCGGCTGCGGGCGCAAACGGCCCTTGCACGGGTGCCACCGCAACTTCGGTCTGCTTGTAGACTTTTCCAGCCGCAACATCCTGTGCGCACTTCGTCAGCGCATCAAGCGCCTCTGCTGTGCCGCTGAGGGAGAAACTGTATTGCTTATCGCGCACACCAATATTGAGCACGTTCTTTTTGCGCAAGATTGTATAAAAATCGCGGTCAAGTCCCATCTGGACGATCAGCACCGTCGGCGTTGCCGCAAGGGCGACCATGGTACGCTTGAGGTTATCGGCCTCGAGGTTCACCTGGTATTGCGCACCAGACGTCATGAATTTCTTTTCGGTGAAGGAAACGGCGATGGAGTTTGAACCTTCGGCATCGCGCGCAAAAACCAGCGCCTTGCCGTCATCATAGACGTTCTTCATGGAGCAGAAGCCGACACCGCTGGATGATACGGCGTTGATCGGCCCGACGCTCCACGCGCCGCGCGGATTGTTCAGCGTGCCGCCCGCAAAAGCGGATGACATGCCCGCGAGCGTGATAACGCCCAACATAAAGAGCCTGGTGATGAAACGCTTGCCGGTCATCGCCTTCCTCCCTGCCCTGTTCAATACGTACTGCTGTTACTGAACCACGACGGTTTCAAAATCATCCGCTGCCTTGGGGCGCTGGCCAAAGGTGGCCGAACCCGTAGCGGCCACCGGCTCCTTCGGCATATTCGGCACGTGCAGGTGGAAGCCGCCCATGTCGCTGCTGCCCAGCACGGCTGCATCAGCCGCCGAGGGTGACAGCATGCCGGTTTTCACCAGCGGCGCGACAGGCGTTTTGCCCGTGACAGCTGCGGCGATACCGTCAGACATACGCTCGACCGTACCGGCATCCGACGGGAAGCCGGAATGCAGGATCGCATTAAAGGTCGAACCCTGCTGGAAGAACACGAATGATGTGCTGTAGGTGTTACCTTCCACGGGGCAATTGACGCTGGCCTGCTGGGTCATGGTGGAACCCGCGGTTTCGCCCGGTTCCATTTTCACTTGCAGCGCTTTGCAATCGCTGCGGTAGCGGGCAAGGTATTTCTGCACGTTCTCGGCAAAGGTGCCGTTTGCGGCGGATTGTTCATACATGCCGCTAATGCCGCGGGTCGTCCACTGGCGCACGTTATTACCGGCACCGGCAACAGGCGTGAACTTGGCGTCATTGATGCCCGCGCGGGACAAGATGTTTTCAATCGGCGCGGGATGCAGGGCAGATGCCGCGACCACGGGAATTGCGGGCGATGCGGATGCAACGACAGGCGCTTTCGCTATAACAGGCTCATTCACGATGGGCGCGAGCGCTTCTTCAGCAACGGGCAGTTGTGCGGGAATAATCTCTGCAGTCGTTGCAGGAGCAACGGCAACAGGCGCAGCAGCCACCGGCGCCGGCGCAATCGCGACCGGCTTTTCAGCGGCCATGACAGGCTTTTGCGAGATGATCGCGGGTGCGGCAGGCATTTGCGCAACAGGCGCTGTGGTTGCAACGGCAGGCGCTTTCACGGCTGCAGGGGTTGCATCGTTCCACGAAATATCGGCCTTCGCGGGTGCGGCAATAATTTCCTGCGGTGCTTCAGCGGCAGCGGTATTGGCAACCGGTTTCGACTTCACCGTCGCGGCCATGACGGGTGCAAGCGTATCCATCGGCGGCAAGCTGTCAGACAGAGTCGGTTGAATATCGGGCGTGCGGCTGGGAACGCCGGCAGCGGTTTCAATGTCCGACAGGCCTTTTGCCGTATTCAGCGCCGCCGATTTTTGCGGCGTTGCGATGACGGGCGCGGTCGAAGCCGTGCCCGGCTGCGGCATCAGATGATGGATAGCGGAGGTACGGTCACGCACCGGTGTCATGATCGGCGCGTCGTCACCAGTGGCGGCGGCTTTCGGGGCAACGCCGGTATGGTAGCTCATGATGCGGTCGAGGAAGGCAGCGGCACGATTTTCGTCAAACGACGGGTCAGCCGGTGCTTTCGCTGCGGGGGCCGCAACGGGCGCCACCGTCGGTGCAACGGCAGCCATTTGCACAACCGGCGCTTTCGGCGCGATTGCGGCATGATCAACAACAGGTTGTTCGGCAGCGGCAGGAATTTTGCCGTTGAACCAGCTGGAATTGATGGTCGAACCATCGGTCGCGGCGGCTTTGCTTGCAACAGCAGGCGCAGCGGCAACGGGGGCGGACATCACAGGCGTCAGATCTGCATCACCTGCGGCGGGTTCAACAGCGAAAAGATCGCGCGTTGCGGCATCGCGCTTGGCGATTTCGCGGGCGGTCATCGGCTTGTGCTGCGGTTTCGGCGCGGAAACAGCGGCAAGCGTCGCCTCCTCTTTTTTGCCCTGAACAGCGGCAAGGCGCTGCTGCTGGAAGCGGACCTGGCTTTCAAGGTCGGCAATGCGGCTGCGCGATTGTTCCAGCTCCGCAGTCGTCTTGGTATCCGCTTTTGCGGGAATGTTTGCGGTTGCAACTTTCGCCGCAGCTTCAGCAGCGGCAGCAGTTTTTGCGGCGGCTGCCGCGGAAGCTTGCGCATCTGCCAACTTGGCCGAAATGTCTGCGTTGGTGGCCTTCAGGCGCGCAACTTCTGCCTGCGACTGGTCAAGGCGGGAGCGTTGCTCGTCGAGCGCACGCACCTGCTCCGCCGTCGGCAGGGAAGTTTTCATCTTGCCTTCAAGCGCAAGGTTGGCGGTTTTGAGCTTGTCAATTTCGCCCTGCGCCTGGTCCAGCTTTGCCGTTTGTTCGGAAAGGGCCTTCACCTGCATATCGCTGGGGGCGATGCTGGCGGTCTTGGCGGTGGAAATGTCTTTTTGCAGGCTGCCGATCTGGTCGCGCGAGGCTTGCAGCTGACCTTCCAGAATGGTGATGCGGCTGCGTGCGTCGTTCAGCGCGACCTTGTCTTTTTCAGCAAGGGCGGCAAGTTCCGCCTTGTCTTTCACGCTGGCATCATCGTCGTTCACAATGACGAGGCTGCGGCGGATGACGCTGCCGCCAGTGGCTTTCGCCTGGTCTGCGGCCGCGACGGTTTGCGCATGTTCGTTTTCAAGCTTGGCGAGTTTTTGCTCAAGATCGGTCACGTGGTTTTGTTTTTCAGCCAGCTGGTCGGTCAGTTCCTTGCGCTGCTTGGCAAGTTCGACACTTGCGGAAGCTGTCGAAGCCGTGCTGTTTTTCAGCGCGGTGAACTGGCCATTCAGGCTGTCGTATTGCGACGATTTATCCGCCAGCTGCTTTTGCAGCTTGCCGACAGTCGCGGCGTTTTCGGTCTTCAGGCTGTCGAGCGACGATTTAACGGCGGCAAGCTCTTTGCTGCCGGCGGAGGTTTTTTCAAGCTCGGCCTGTTTGGTGGTCAGCGTCGCTTCCATCACCTTGCCCTGGCTTTCAAGCGCGGCAAGGCGGGTTTGCATCTGCTGGCGGTCGCTTTCCGACTGCGTCAGCTTGCTTTGCAGCTCGGCCAGCTTCGCCTTGTCGGCGGCGCTGAGCTTGACGACTGCGCTGGTTTTGCTGCTGGCAGCGTCGATTTGTGTTTGCAGCGCGGCAATTTTGTCGCCCGATGCTTTTTGCGAGGCGATGGCATCCGCCAGCTGGCGTTTCAGTAGGTCGCGGTCTGATTCAGCAACCACAAGTTTCTGCTGGTATTCAGTTTGCGTTGCCGCAAGTTTCTGGGTCAGCTGCTCGGTCTGCTTGGCGCGTTCGGCTTCAATGCTGGCGATCTGCGCCTGTTTGGCAACGATCGTGGCCTTGAGGGCCTTGTCATCCGGCGTTGCAGTGGTGGCAACAACCGCAGCGGCGGGCGCGGCAACAGCTGCCGTTTTTGCGGTTTCAAGTTTCGCGACCTGTTTTTGCAGCGCGGCGGATTTATCATCCAGCTTTTGCTGCTGGGTGTTGAAATCATTCACGTGCTGCGCGGCGGCGGCGGTTTTTGCGGCATCAAGCGCGGCGATGCGTGCCTTGCCGGCGTCTTCCGCCTGTTTCAGCAAAGCTTGCTGTTTTGCATCTTCATCTTTTTTGGCCTGTTCTTGCTCGGCCAGTTCAGCCTGCTTTGCCAGCTCGTCCTGATGGATGGCTTCTTTTTTCGCGGCTTCTTCCTGCGCGGCGATCAGCGTCTGCGCGCTGGCGGTGGTGGCCAGCTGCTGCGCTTCAAGGGATTTGGCGGTGGAATTGGTATCCGCCACTTTGGCGACTTTGCTGTCGGTGGCGGCGGGGCCGGTCGACATGGAGGCGAGCAATTTGCGCTCAACCTTCTGCTTCTGGTCCTGCAGCTGGGCGACTTGTTCTTTCTGCGCGCCGATTTCCGCTTTCACGGCTTCGGTCTTCTGGTCGTTCCAATCGATATCAGCTTTCAGGGGCGCGGCAATTTCAGGCTCTTTCGGCGCATCGGCGCTGGCAAGCTTGGTGGCGGCGGCTTTTACGTCTGCCTTGGTCGCGGGCGTATCCAGCTTGGCTTCGGCATCATCGAAGCTGGCGGATTTATCGGTAACGGCAGAAGTTTTTTCAGCCGTTGCAACGGCTGTTTTGTCGCCGGACATTTTTTGCAGCTCAGCATCCAGCGGGGACAGCGCCGATTGCTCGACTTCCTTCACCTTCACAGCGGGCATCAGGCCGGCGGCGGTTGCGGCGGGCTTCAGCGTTTCGGAGCAGTCGATGAGCGAGCCGTAGGTTTTGCCGAACTGGTTCAGCGCGAACGATACGTTCAGCGCGGGCAGGCCAACGCCAAGCGCGGCATCAGACTTCAGCGCGCCGTAGAAATCCTTGTTCTGGCCGATTTGAACGACCAGCGAGCGGTCGGACGTTGCCTTGCCGGGGTACGTGCCGTTTTGGCCGCCGGTTTTCAGCGATACCTGGTACACATCACCAGGGGTGAAGGATTTGTCGGCAACGTCAATGGCGACGGAGCCGTAACCTTCCGGGCTCATCGCGAAGGCGAGGCCGACGTTTTTGTCGAATTTGTTGACCATGGCGCAGAAGGACTGGCCTTCAGGGTCCACGATGCCGACTTTCCAGCTATCCAGCTGTTTCAGCGTTCCGAGGTTCTGCGGCGTAAGCGCCTGCGAGGAGGTGGCAACGGAGACGAGAGCAGCCAGTGAAACACTGGTCAGACCAAGCATGTATGAACGGCGCATTGAAGAGACCTCCAAGGTGGAATCGGACATAAAATCAACATGTTAATTTTGCTGGTACATAATAATCGCCCGCACGGCTTTTACCAGAAGTTTTTTAAAATCTAACGCGTTGATTTCCTTGGTTTATGAAAATTTTTATTTCCACCCCTCTACGTAATCGCTAGATTGAAGCATGACAAAATCCAGTCCGCCCTCCCTGCCCTTCACTGCGGCAGCCGCATCAATTAAAGAAGCCACCGCGCGGTTTTTCACGGCGGCGGAAACGGGCGATATGACTGTGCTGGCGGATATTCTGGCGCGCTTCCCCGGCGCCGCGCAATGGCGCACGGAGCCCGCGCCGGACGAAAAACCTTTCGGTGCGCACCAGACAGCGCTTATTGCCGCAGCCGAACGCGGCCATACGGATGCGGTACGGTTGCTGCTTAAGCACGGTGCGGATGTTAACGCGCAGCATGACCGCGGCTGGACGGCATTGATGCATGCCGCCTGGGCGGGACATGACGCGGTTGTGGAGGCGCTGACATGGCATCGCGCCGATACCAAGATCCGCAACGAAAACGACGCGGATGCTGCCACCCTTGCGCGTATGCGTGCGCACCATGATATCGGCGCGAGAATAGAGAAGTCGGGGAAAGAGGACAACCTTGCGGGTTATCATTCAGGCCTTGCGTCTGCCACTAAGGCCCTGAAACCCTTTCGCCCGAAGCGTTGATGACGTTGTATCAGCCGCTTAGTTCACGACATGGAACATATAGAGCAAAATAATAACCGGAATTGGAATACCGACAGCCCAGAGGATGATTGGTTTCATGATGGTTCTCCCTATTTTTGTTCGTGTATTTCTCGGGGGTACTTATGCATGAGAATGCATAACGGTTCCCCGCCCGAGAATACGCGTTGAAAAAAAAGGGAAATTAACGGCTTATTCGAGGTCTTCGTAAGCCGCGCCCTTGGGTGCGCCGCCGGTTTTTTCCGCCGTCAACTTGTGCGCCAGCGATGCCTGCAGGAATTCATCCAGCCCGCCGTCCAGCACGCCCTGACTGTCGGACGTTTGGTGACCCGTGCGCAGGTCCTTGACCATCTGGTACGGGTGCAGCACGTAAGAGCGGATCTGGTGGCCGAAGCCGATGTCGGTCTTCTGGTCTTCACGCGCCTGCTTTTCAGCATCGCGCATTTGTATTTCGCGCTCGTACAGTTTTGCTTTCAGCATCTTCATGGCCGCCGCGCGGTTTTTGTGCTGCGAGCGTTCGTTCTGGCAGGCAACGACGATGCCTGTCGGCATGTGCGTCAGGCGAATGGCGGATTCCGTTTTGTTCACGTGCTGGCCGCCGGCACCGCCGGAGCGGTAGGTATCCACGCGCAAATCCTTGTCTTCGATTTTAATGTCGATGTCTTCATCCACCACCGGCGTCACGGCAACGGAGCAGAAGCTGGTATGACGGCGCGCGTTTGAATCGTACGGCGAAATGCGCACAAGGCGATGCACGCCGGTTTCCGATTTGAGCCAGCCATAGGCATTTTCGCCGGAAATTTCGATGATGGCGGATTTAAGGCCCGCAACCTCGCCGTCCTGCATATCCATGAGGGCGACTTTATAACCGCGCTGTTCAGCAAAGCGCATGTACATGCGGAACACGATGGATGCCCAGTCCTGCGCTTCGGTACCGCCGGCACCGGCGTTGACCTGCAGGTAAGCATCGCTGCCGTCCTGCTCGCCCGACAAAAGGCTAGCAAGGCCGCGCTTGGCGACATCGTCTTTCAGGGTATAAAGATTTTTTTCAGCTTCGCCGACAAGGGCGTCATCGCCCTCCGCTTCGGCAAGCTCGATCATGCCCAGCTGGTCGTTCAGGTCGTTTTCGATGGAGCGGACGCCGGAAATCTGGGTATCAAGGCGCGTGCGCTCTTTCAGAAGTTTCTGGGCGCGGTCCGGGTTGTTCCAGAGCGTGGGGTCTTCGGCAAGGGAGTTCAGTTCCGCAAGGCGGTGGATTGCACGATCCCAGTCAAAGATGCCTCCTCAGCAGGTCGAGAGATGACTTAATCTCGCCTACTGCGGTTTGAACTTCGTTTTTCATCCCAGATCCTCGAAAAAACTAAACAATAAAAAACCCGCGGGGGTGCGCGCCATGTGGCGGCAATCCCCCCGCGGGCTTTGTAATATCAGGCTGCGGCTTTAACTTCAACAGCCGGTTGCGCGATAAAGGCGATCATGTTGGTGATGAACGCGCTGACGTCTGCGCATTCGCCGGACATGACCTGGCCGCAGACGCATTCTGCTTCCTGTTCCCATTTCGCGCCGGCAGCAACCATGACAGCTTCCGAAACTTCGGGGCCGGAAACGGTAAGGCCGGTGGCAAGGCTGGTTTTCGCCAGCAGCTCAACCGCGCCGCCCATGAAGACCATGGGTTTGCCGGCGGTGATGAAGCTTGCCAAAATACGTTCGCAATGCGCGTTGGTGGAGAGTTTCTGGATGCCGCGCGAGCCGCTCGGCACGATAATGGCGTCAAAATCCGCGCCGAGTGTCTGGCCGATTTGCTGGTCAACGGGGAAATACAGGCCCCATTGGTTGTTGTTCCAGCTGTTCACGAGGCCGGATTCGGTACCGACAGTCTTGATGGTCGCGCCGGTTTTCAGCATTTCGCGCTGAACCATGGACATCACGTTCTCATCCACGCCGTTGGAAACGAGGACGATGATTTTTTTGCCGGTGAGTGATTTATCGGACATTCTTTGAAGACTCCCTTGTTATTATTGATTTTTACAGGGCTGGCCGTCATAAGCATTTTCCCGGCCGCATGATTAGATAGACCGGAACATAATGATTTCAGGTGTCTGGAGTCAAGATTTTTCTTAATCGCGTGTTTTTAAGGCACAGCGGTGTGGCAATTACGCCGTATGCACCTTATGCGGCAACTTCGGTCCGGTTGCGGCCGCCATGCTTCGCTTTATACAACGCGTCGTCGGCTTTTTTGACCAGCGGGTCAATCTCCGCCGCTTTTTCCGGCACGACGCTGAGAGCGCCGAAGCTCATGGTAATGGGCAGTTCGCCCGCGGCGGTGGCGACGGGTTCGGCCACCAGCTTGGCGCGGATGCGCTCGACCGTGGCAAACAGGCTTTCGGGCGCGCAGTTAGGCAGCACGATAAGGAATTCCTCCCCGCCGACGCGGCCAATCGCGTCTTCGGTCCGCAGGGCAGACAGCAGGCGGTGCGCAACTTCACGGATGACTTCATCGCCGACAGGGTGGCCGTGCGTGTCGTTCACTTTTTTGAAATGGTCGATGTCGCACATGACAACGCCCATCGCGGTGCGGCGGCGGGCGGCTTCGCTGCACTCGCGCTTCATCAGCTCGGTGATGCCGGCGCGGTTCCAGATGCGCGTCATGCTGTCGATCAGCGCAATGCGGTTCGCCTGGTCCAGCTCGCTGATCAGGCGCTGCTGGGCGTCTTTCATCGTTTCGGTGCGCAGCTCGGTCTCCACCATCGAGGCGAAGTCCTTCAGCATCTGCAATTCTTCTTCGGTAATGTCGCGTGCCTTGCCGTCAATGGCGCAAAGTGCACCGATGCGCTGCCCGTCGGGAGAGCGCACGGGGCAGCCGGCATAAAAAGAAATGCCCGGTGCACCGGTGACCAGCGGGTTATCGGCAAAGCGCGGGTCTTTTTTGGCATCGCCGACATAAAGGCTGTCATCGTCCGACGCAATCAGGTGGGCGCAGAAGGAATCCTTGCGCGGCGTTTCGGTACTATTGAGGCCCTGGATGGATTTGAAAAACTGGCGGTCGGAATCCAGCAAGACGAAGGAGGCAATTTCAACGCCCAAGCTGCGCTTCAGCATCCGCGTGATGCGCTCGAACCGTTCTTCGATCGGCGTATCCAGCAAATTGAGTTTTTTGAGAGAATCAAGCCGCTGGGATTCGTTGGCGGGGGTGGGCGGTTCCATCATCGCAAGTCTCCGATTGACCGTTCATTCTGTTAATTATCAGGAATGGAGCGGGCGACGGGGGTCGAACCCGCGACATTCAGCTTGGGAAGCTGACGCTCTACCACTGAGCTACACCCGCGATGCCGTATCGCGTTTTGCCTTTATAATGCGATTATATATGAATGTATAGTGTGGGAAAAGGCTTAGCGTTGGCAGCCCGCTTATATGTAAACACAATTTTCCCGACCCCCTCCTCTACAAAACGTCTTTACAAACAAGGGCTAAAAACGATAAGTAGAGAAGCTCAAAGTCTGCATCCGTTTGAAAATAAACTATAACTGGTGCGCCCGGCTGGAGACGAAAAAATTTGTTACTATCTTAAGGAGTTATTCTGATGAAGCTGGTTACCAGAGTTTGCGCCCTGCTGGGTCTGCTCGTTGTTGCTGCCTGCACCGGCGCAAGCAGCAATTCCACCGTCGATGCGCTTAACAAAGCCACCGCAACGGGTTCGCCGTTCACGAAAAAGCTCGCGGCTGAATACCGCGACTACGCAAACGGCCGCCAGAACAAGGCGCTCGATTACGCGGATGCCATCCACTTCGCACGCAAAGGCCTCGCGGCTGCCAGCGGCGTTGTCGTGATGCCCGAAACGCTGGATGACTGGGATCTCTCCGACAAGAACATCGTCGAGATGAGCAAAGGCCGCGCCGACCTCGTCGACGCGCTTGAAAACGGCGGCCGCGAAGTTGCCCCCGACAAGGCAGCCGTTGCACAATCGAAATTCGACTGCTGGGCTGAACAGCAGGAAGAAAACTGGAACCGCGACGTTCCCTGCAAAGCTGCCTTCTACAACGCCCTGCAAGACCTGCAAAACAGCGTTGCTGTGAAGCCCGCCCCCGCAGAAGAAGTGCCGGTTGCGATGGAAGCGCCCAAGGGCGAACCGACGCCGGTTGAACAAGCTATGTTCATCGTCTTCTTCGACTGGAACAAGTTCAACGTTTCCGCTGGCGCCAACGACGTCCTCGACGCCGTCGCACAGGAAATCAAGAACCGCAAAGACGTCCACGGCCTGACCATCATCGGCCACACGGACAGCTCCGGCGGCAACAAATACAACGACAAACTCTCTCTGAAACGCGCCAACTCGGTGCGTGACGGCCTCGTCGCTCGCGGCGTGTCGGCTGAGATGATCCATGTCGAAGCACGCGGCGAAACCGACCTGCTGGTGAAAACCGCAGACAACGTTCGCGAGCCTGCAAACCGCCGCGCGCAGATTACCCTCGAGTAATCTTCAAGCGACTGTTAAGAACGACTTCAAGGAAACCGGCCGGTAAACTGGCCGGTTTCTTTTTGCGCGGTTTCTTTTTCCGGCAGGGTTTGCTATGGTCAGGCCATATCAACGCTAGGGTAACCCCATGTACCGCACCACCACCAGCGACGTCACCGTTTCGGTCGAAACCACCTACCTCGACCATGAATCGCAACCGGATGAAAACGTCTATGTCTGGGCGTATAAAATCCGCATCGAGAATAACGGCGCGCATACCGTACAGCTGCGCACCCGCCACTGGAAGATTACCGATGCCTATGGCCGCACGCAGGAAGTGCATGGCCCTGGCGTGGTCGGCGAACAGCCGGTGCTGAAGCCCGGCGAAACATTTGAATACACCAGCGGCACCCCGCTGCCCACACCGAGCGGCATCATGGTCGGCACCTATTCGATGGAGCTGACGGACGGGCAGACGTTTGATGTCGCCATCCCCGCCTTCTCCCTCGATACGCCCAGCGCGAAAAAGAAGCTTAATTGACCTCCACGGTCACAACCCCCGAAACGGCGGCAACGCGTCATGAATTTCAAGCCAGTCTTCTATGTCAACGGTATCCTTATTCTGGTTCTGTCCGCCGCCATGCTCGGCCCCTGCTTCGTTGACCTTGCCAACGGCAGCGACGACTGGGAAGTGTTCCTGTCCTCGGCCCTCATCACCGCCTTCTTCGGCCTTGCGCTTATTTTTATGAACCGCCAGCCCAAATTCCACATGTCGCTGCGCGAAACCTTCTTGCTGACCTGCAGTTCCTACGTTTTCATGGCCGCCTTCGGCGCCCTGCCCTTTACGTTGTCGGCGCTGAACCTCGGCTATGCGGATGCGTTTTTTGAGGCCATGTCAGGCGTGACCACCACCGGTTCCACCGTCATTTCCGGGCTGGATAACCTGCCGCATGGCATTTTGCTGTGGCGTGCCATGCTGACATGGATTGGCGGCATCGGCTTCCTTATTATCGCGCTTGCGGTTTTCCCCATGCTGCAAATTTCCGGCATGCAGATTTTTAAAACCCAGTCCTTCCAGATTGAAAAAGTCATGCCGAGCGCAAGCCAGATGGCAACGTACATCTGCGCCGTTTACGCGGGCCTGACGCTGCTATGCGCCATTGCGCTGCATTTTGCCGGCATGTCTGATTTTGACGCGATATGCCACGCCATGGCCACCATGTCCACCGGCGGCTTTGCCAACTATGATGCTTCCATCGGCCACTTCAACAGCGGCGCGATTGACCTTATCATCGTCTTCTTCATGATCCTGTCCAGCCTGCCTTTCGTACTGTACCTGCGCGCGGGCCGCGGCGATGCTGACGTCATCTGGAAAGACAGCCAGGTGCGCACCTTCTTCTGCATCCTTGGCATTTTCACCCTTTCCTGCGCCGCATGGCTGTTTCTGGAAGACGACATGGGCTTGCTGGACTCGCTGCGCAACGGCCTGTTCCTTGTCGCCAGCTACATGACGACGACAGGCTTTGCCAATAACGACTATGCCCTCTGGGGTCACTTCATTGTCGGGGTTGCCTTTATGGCGACCTTCCTTGGCAGCTGCTCGGGCTCCACTGCGGGCGGCATAAAAATCTTCCGCCTGCAAATCCTGTTCATGATGCTGCGCCAGCAACTGCAAAAACTGCTGATGCCCCACGGCCTGTTCCAGGTGCGCTACAACGGCAAAATCGTGGAGCCCACGCTGCAGGCCGCCGTGGCCGGTTTCTTCTTTGTCTACATTATGTCGTGGCTTACTCTCGGAGTATTACTGCAGCTGACCGGGCTTGATTTCACCACCGCCTTTTCAGGAGCAATTGCCGCCGTCAGCAATACCGGTGTCGGCACGGGGGATGTGATTGGCCCCGCCGCAAACTTCGCGGCGCTGCCGAATGAATCCATCTGGGTAATCTCCCTCGCCATGCTGTTCGGGCGTGTGGAATTCCTGACACTGCTGGTATTGCTGATGCCAAGCTTTTGGCGCGACTAAGTTTTCGGATAAAAGCTTAATTCACTGTCCCGAACGTACGCTTCACAACAGTCGAAAAACCGCTGCTGAGGTCGCTGACCAGGCCTTCGTCGAGGTCGAGGAAAGCTGCGTCACGGTCGGCGGGCGATGCATCATCGTAAATCGTCTTTTCACGGTCGGATGATACTTCGGCATGCGCCAGCACAACGTCCGGCGCATCGGCATTGACCATCTCGAAGCGGATGGCAACGCGGGCATGATACCTCTCCGACGGATGCGGCGTGAGGGAGGAGAAGAAACCATCCGGCGCCGAAAGGTCGGTGCGGATGACGGAAGCGTCATCGACAATCACGCGCAGCACTTTTTCCGGTCCGCCCGCCACCAGCTGCTTGTTGATCAGGCTGTGCGTCACCGTCAGCGGCGGCTGGCGGAACATATGGTCGTAGTTCGGCGATTTCATGGGCGGCACGTATTTATCAACCACCTCGATGCGCGACACGTTCAGATTGATCGGCTGAACCTGCGCCAGCGTAATATCCGGCACGCCAGACTGCGGCGGGCCATCCGTGCAGGCGGTCAGCAGCGCGGCAGCGCCCACGCACATGATAAGGGAGCGGATTTTACCTGTCGTCATTTTGTCTCTCCGTAAACTTCATCCAGTTGCGGCGCGGTGAATAAATATTCCTCGCTGCAAAACTCACATTTCAGGGATACCTGACCGTCTTTTTCGCAAACTTCCTCCAACTCGCGCCGGGGGATCGTGCGCAGCACGTTCAGCACTTTTTCGCGGGAGCAGCGGCATTTGAAATGCACGTGGGTCGGCGAATAAATGCGCACGCCGTCTTCATGGAACAGGCGGAACAAAACGTCTGATGTCGCCAGCACAGGGGACAGCATTTCGCCATCGGTGCAGGTGCTCAGCAGCATGACGGCACGCGTCCAGTCCTCGATGCTGTTTTCAATGCCGGTGGCCTTGCCCGCCTCTTCATCCGGCAGTTGTTGCAGCATGATGGCGCCGGTGCGCCACTGCGTATCCTGCGGGTGAACGGCGATTTTGAACGATGTCTTGATCTGCTCCGACTGCGTAAAATAATGCTGCACGGCATCCGACAAAGAGTCGCCTTTCAGCTCCACAATACCCTGATATCGGTCGGCGGCATTGCCCTGGTCCACGGTAAAGGCGATATAGCCTTTGCCGAGCAGGTGAAAATGGTTGTTACTGACGTCTTTTTTGCGCTTTGCGGCCTTCTTGACCGCGGCTTCATCAAAGCCGGCATAAGCGCGCACATCGCCGCTGCTGGTCACATCGGCCACCAGCAGACGAATGGGGCCGTCGCCCTTGATTTGCAGCGTAAAGATGCCTTCATACTTCAACATGCCCGCCAGAAGCAGGCAAAGGGTCGCAACCTCGCTCAGCAGGCCGGAAACCGGCGGCGGGTAATCATGCTGACCCAGCATTTGCTTCAGCACAGGGCCAATGCGGACCATACGGCCCCGCACATTGGATTTTTCCAGCCGGAAGGGCTGGACGACGTCGTCATCCACCAGTCCCGATTGTTGTGTGCCGTCTTTTTTGATACGAATAGCCATAGCGCCTCCAGATTAGCACAAAATAGTGCCAGATGCATAAAAAGCCAATAATGGATTTAAGGCATGAAAAGCAAGCCGGATAAGACAGCGAAAGACCCCTCCGGCAAGCCCAAAGACCGGCAACCCAAACAGCCGCGCAAAATTTCGGCCCAGTATTTGGAAAATAGCGCCCTTTACTACCTTCAGCGCTTCGCCACATCGTCCGAAAATTTCCGCCGTGTCATGACGCGCAAAATAAAGCGCTCCTGCACCTTCCACAAGGTCGACCCCGCGCCGTTTTTCCCGATTATCGAGGATATGATCATCCGGTATGAACGCGCCGGGCTTTTGAATGATAAGGTCTTTGCGGCAGCAAAGGTCTCCTCCCTCCGGCGGCAGGGAAAATCGAAAAAAGCCATTCTGGCGAAACTGCAGGCCAAGGGTCTCGGCCGGACGGAAATAGACGGCGCACTCACCAGCATCGACAGCGAAAGCGTGGGGGATGAAGACCCCGATATGGCAGCCGCCCTCACCTTTATCCGCAAAAAGCGCCTGGGCCGCTTCCGCAAGGGCCCTGCCCCCGACATCAAGCAGCAGCAGAAGGAACTGGCCGCCATGGGCCGCGCCGGCTTCAGCTATGAAATATCACGCGCCGCGCTCGAGTACAGCGACGACGGCGATGACGCAGGTGGATTTTAGGTTATTTCACGACTTTAAGCTGCGGGCCGGTTTCTGAAGCCTCCGGCTTTGCTTCGGACTGGGGCGTAACATCAACGGATGCTGCCTCTTCCGCCTTGTCGGTATCCTTGCGGCGCGGACGGGTTTCCATCAGCACGCGGGATGCAGGCATGATAACGCGGGCAGTGGTGCCTGCGCCTTTTTCGCTAATGATCTGGAATTCGCCGCCGTGCAGGCGTACAAGCGATTCCACAATGGTCAGGCCAAGCCCCGTGCCGGCCTTCATGCCGCTGAAGGTATTGTCGACCTTGCCGAAGGGCTGCATGGCCTTTTTAATTTCTTCCGCCGACATGCCAATGCCGCTATCGACCACGTCGATGATCATGCGGTCATCATCTGCCAGCGACGCTTCAACGCTGACCTTGCCGCCGGTGGGCGTGAATTTAATGGCGTTGCCGATCAGGTTCAGCATGATCTGCTTGAAGCCCAGTTCTTCCGCCAGCAGTTCCGGCAGGTCTTCGGGCAGGTGAATTTTGAAGTCGACGCCCGCCTGTTCAATGCGCGTACTCATGATTGTCATGCAGGACTTCAGCGCCTTGATAAGGCGGAAGTTGCTGACGTTCAGCTCGCGGTTGCCCGTCTCGATTTTAGAGACCTCAAGAATTTCAGAGATAATTTTCAAAAGGTAATTGCCGCTGTCGTAAATATCCTGCGCATATTCCTTGTAAACATTTACCCCGATGGGCCCCATGACTTCATCCTTGATGATTTCGGAGAAGCCGATGACGGCGTTCAGCGGCGTGCGCAATTCGTGCGACATATTGGCAAGGAATTCCATGCGTGTGCGGCTGGAAATTTCTGCCTGCACGCGGGCGTAGCGCATGGCGTCTTCCGCTTCCTTGCGCTCAGTCACATCCCAGACGCTGCCTTCGTAATATTCAACACCCCCGCGTTCCGACCGCACGACGCGGGCGTTCTGCATCAGCCACATGTGCTTGCCGTCGCGGCGCATAACTTCCGCCTCGTGGCCGGAAACGCGGCCTTCAAACAACAGCTTTTGCACAAATTCGTTGCGCTCTTCCGGCCGCACATATAATTGCGCGCCGATGTCAGTGATGCTTGCCATCAGCTCGCCGGTGCTGCCGTAGCCCAGCATTTCCGCCAGCGCCATGTTGGCGTTCAGGAAGCGGCCATCCGGCGCGACCTGATAGATGCCGGAAACGGAGTTTTCAAAAATCGCACGGAAGCGTTGTTCTGCCTCGCGCACCGCCATTTCAGCGCGGCGGCGTTTTTCGATGTCGGTAATGGTGCCGACAACGCGAATGCTTTTGTCTTCCGTCATGCGCAGCATAGAAAAGGCAACATCGACCGGCTTGAAGGTCCCGTGCCCAAGATTCAGGCGTGTTTCAACGCGGTAAGCCTGCCGCTCGCCGCGCACGAGCTCATCGAACATATCACGCTGCTTTTGCTGGTCGACGGGGTCGATCAGCGAGAACAGCGATTCATTCATGCTGTCACTAACCTCACGCAGCGTCATTTTCTTCCATGTCTCGTTCAGGAACATCAGGCGGCCCATTTCGTCCGTCTCAAAAATCACGTCAGACACGGAGTTGATGACCGCGCGGTATTCACGCTCCGACTTGCGCAGGGCGTGGAACAGCTTGTCGCGCTCGGATGTTTTGTTCTGCAGTTCGTTATGCGCGCCTTCGAGGTTTTTGGACATTTCCTCGAGCTTCAAATCCTGCTTATGCTTGCGGCGGGCAATACCGGCAGCGGCGCCGGTAAGGATAAGAATAAGCCCCATTGCACCCCAAGGCGCCGCACGCAGCATTTTAGACACAAGAGTCGGGCGCACGCCAAATTTAATCTGCCAGTATTGTTCGCCCAGCTGCAGCACGTAGTCAACGGTTTCAACATCGGCGTCTGAATCCGGCGGAGCCATACCGCTATATGAGCTGAACTTGTTGTTCACCAGAACAAAACCGGTGGCGCGGTCCTGAATGACAACGCTGTCAATGTCATCACGTTGTGTCGTCCAGCTATTGCCAAAAATTTTGTCGGGCGTGGTGACAACGAACAGAATACCGGTGCTTTTATCCGGCATCTGCGTTTTTACAATCAGCCCAACTGGTTGGTCGGCACTGTTGTTGGTGATTTTTGAAAACGCGGGCCACGACATATCCTGCAGATATCCGACCTGATTAAAGTTAAGGCGCTGCGCTTCTTTATATAGCTCCTCATACTGCGGCCACCCGAGCGATACGTCATAGGCATCGCGCTGCGTCATGGCCTGAATATCTTCCTGGTGCCAGACGCCGGCATTAGTCGCCCACAGCGTCGAGGTCAGCGGCGCGCCGCCGGTCAGCAATTTCTGCACACGTGTCACCATCGGCGCCTGCTGCTGGTCGTACAAATTGACGGATGAATAGAACAGCTGCAGCGTATGGACTGTTTTCTCCATATCCAGCAGCGAGCTTTCGGTGGCGCGCAGAATGTCGCGGGTCAGGTTGCGGGCTTCAAGCGCGCGCATGTTCGCCATAGCGAAATGCAGCACCACAAACGTAATGGCGGCAATGACGATCCCGTTGACGAGGATAAAAGACGAAACAGTATCCGTCTTTAAATACCCCTTGCCTTTGCCCGTCTGGGTTTTCGCTGCTGTTGACGGCACTCCACCCTCGCTTTTGTCAGTTTTCAGTATGGACTTATATACTTAAACGTATGAACTCGCCCATTACTTATATAATTATGTATTTTATTTAAACTTTTATTAAATTTAGCTTCAAATTATAAAAAAATTGACGCGATTAATTTTACGCAATAAAAGTACTTAAATATGTTAATTAATTGCGCTTTGGGGGCTGACATATGCCGGAAATTTCAATACACTTTCAGCAATTATAATAAAAAACGGCTTTGGGTGTGGTTGTTGCTTTTGAATGGGGCAGGACCAAACGGGCGTAAAGCGCCCGAAAGCCCCGGTTGGGACCGGACATGGAAAACAAGAAAAAACGCGTTTTTACAGTTTTGTCGATTGATGGCGGCGGTATTCGCGGCCTGGTCCCTGCGCGCATTTTGCAGGAAATTGAGGAACGCACGGGCAAACCCATCTCCGAACTGTTCGACATGATCGGTGGCACCTCCACCGGCGCCATTCTGGCCGCAGGTCTTTCCGTGCCGGATGATGCGGACAAGACGAAGCCCAAACATTCCGCGCAGGATCTCAAGAATTTTTACTACACCTACGGCCCCAGCATTTTTCCGGAGATGAAATTCAAAAGCATCCGCCGCCTGTCGTCTTCCGCCATGTACGACCCGAAACCGCTGGAAGACGCCCTGCGCCTGAAACTGGGCGATGCGAAGATGAAGGATTCCCTCAACCACCTTCTCATCCCCGCAACCGACATTAAAAATTTCCGCCCCGTATGGATTACGCACCTGAAGGGCCAGAAGGACAGCTCCGCCGAAGGCTGGAGCAGCATGCTGATGCGCGATGCCGTGCGCGCCAGCACCACAGCGCCCACCTACTTCCCGTCAAAGTATTACCAGACGACCCCGAACGAAGACATGCCCAACGTCACGCACCGCCATGCGCTGATCGATGGCGGATTCTTCGCCGGCAACTGCATGCGCCGTTTGATGACCCAAGCCAAAAAGCTTGCGCCGCCGGATGCTGAAATTGTCGTCGTCCATCTTGGCACCGGCAATGTTGAAAATTCGCTGTCGCCGGAAGAATTCAACAAGCTTGGCCCCCTGGGCATGATCTCCAAATCCAACGGCAACCTGTTGCTGTCGCTGGTCATTAACATGTCGTTGATGGACGTGGCGAATGACCTGCGCGAAGAAATCGGGGACCGCTTCATTAGCTTTGATGGCGTGATCGACGTTGAAAACGATAAAGACGCGCCGACCGCGACCATGGATGACGCAAGCCACGAAAACCTGAAGGCGCTGGAAAAATTCGCCGAAAAGGTCGTGAAAGACAATGATGCGGATATGGAGCGCCTTTGTGAAATTCTGAAGCACCGCGCCTTTACGGAAGAACGCCACAACGACAGCAAGCTGGCGCTGCAGGCCCTCACCACCCGCCTTGACGATGCGAAGACGGTAAAAACGCTGACCCGCACCTATCAAAAAGTCTTGGGCTATGCGAGCGACATTCTTACCGCCACGCCCGAAGACGGCGATGCGGAGCTGAAAGCACTCGCCCTCCGCCTGACAGATACGCACAAGCAAGACCTCGACCGCATGTACAACGTGCTGCAGGGCAAGCTCGACAGCCAGAATAAAATCCTCAATTCCATCAAGGAAGCCGGTGACGACATTACCAAGTTCGTCAAAAAAATCGGCTCGCCCTTCCGCGAATTGCCCGCGCCGCCGGAAAACGACAACAAGCCCCCGCCCGGCGAAGACACCTGGCTGCCGTGGAAGCGGCGCGGAAACGGCAATAATAACGACAAACCGCCGAAACCATAAAAGCTCGCGCATATTTAATATTCAGGCGTGACAAGACAGTGGAAAAACCTGTCCGCTTTGCGCTATTCTTCTGCAAATGAACGCCCTCGCCGATACTTTTACAAAATATAAGCCTCATCTGCGCCTGACCATCCGCGTGACTGTCGCGGCGCTAGTGGCTTATGCCGCCATGCATATGCTGTCAACGCCGCAGGGTTACTGGCTGGTTTTTACCGCCATTCTGGTCACGCAGACCAGCGTGGGCGGCAGCGTCAAGGCCGCGGTGGAGCGTATGCTGGGCACGTTTGCGGGTGCCGCCTGGGGCGCAATTATTTGCACGTTTGCGCCGCATGAAGACCCTTATATTTTCAGCCTTTGGGTTATCCTGGCACTTGCCCCGACATCATTCCTTGCCGCCGTAAAGCCGAACTTTAAAATTGCGCCCATTACCGTTGCCATTATGCTGTTCGGCAATGCCGCCGTGCTGAACATGAGCCCCATTACCTATGCCGAACACCGGGTTTTAGACATCGGCTTTGGCTGCATCATCGGTCTTATCGTGTCACTCACCGTATTGCCATCGCGCGCGCACAGCACGCTGTCATCGGCGGCGGCGGATGTGCTGAAGACTTATGCCGACCTGCTGACGCGCCTGCTGGAAGTTGCCGCATCGCAGCTGGACTATGCCGCGGTTGAAACCGCGCATACAAAAATTCGCGCCGCCATCACCAGGCTGGAAGGCGTCGGCGATGAAGCCAAGCGGGAGCGCAAGCACCGCCTGACGAACGAGCCCGACCCCGACCCCCTGCTCCGCATGATCCGCCGCCTGCGCAGCGACATGGTGATTATCGGCCGCGCGGTTGTGCTGCCGCTGCCCAAACCCGCTGTCGATGTACTGGCCCCGCCCCTTGCCGCCCTGTCGCAAACCGCCGCCGCCGCGCTGAACGCCGCCGCCGACGCGTTGAAGACCGATAAAACCGTCAAGATACGCCTCCGCGATGTCGACGCGGACCAGGGTCCAGTTCGGGTTCTTGCTCTTCAGGTCCCGCTCGAAAGTCCATAGATCGGCCGTACGGCGATCATCCACCGCCTCGCCCTCGGCGCTGGTCGAGCGGGTGCGGATCTCCGCCAGGATGCGGACCACCGCCTTGGCGAGGTCGCCTTCGACGGCCATGGAGTCCAGGTCGATGCGCGGCGCGGCCAGGAATTCGGCGCGCTCGGTGCGGTTGTCGGCTTCGCGCGCGGTCATGGCCGTTTCGAAATTGGCCATCACCTCGTCGGACAGCAGAGGCTTGAGCGCCTCGCGGTCACCGGTGGCGAAGGCCTTGACGATCAGCTCATAGGCCTGGCGCGATCCGCTCAGGAACTGGCCGACGTCGAAGTCGGCCTGACGCGCGCGCAAGGCCGCGATGCCCGGTAGGGCTTCGGGCGGCGCGTCCGACGCCTTCAGATCACGCGGCGCGCCATTGGCCGGAACCGCCGCGGCGTCCTCGGGCTGACGCCCAACGCGACGCCCCAGGGTGGCGTAGAGCTGGTAGAGGATGACCGCGGCCAGAACCGCCAGAATGATCCATTCAAAGAACACGATATTTTCCGCTCATTGGCCAAGGCGGGCGACCCTGGCGAGACATCCTGCCTATATAGGCGAGAACAGGCTCGCGCGTCAGGCGCCTGGCGTTGCGCGCCAGCCGCCCGCGTGTTAGCAGCCCGGCTCTCTCCTAGCGGCCAATTTCGACGCCGAATACGGATTTTATCGATCATGACCGACACCAACGCCGCTCCGCCCGCCGCGCCCGAAGACCTCGTGGGCGGTGAAACCGGCATCCGCATCGTCGCCCAGTTCGTGCGCGACTTCTCGTTCGAAAGCCCGCTGGCCCCCGACTCCCTGCGCGCCGGCGGCGCTCCGCCGGCCATCGACATGGGCGTCGAGATGAACGCCCGCGGTCGCCCGGACGGCCTGTTCGAGGTGGATCTGAAGCTTTCGGCCCGCGCCACCCGCGACGAGCAGCCGGTGTTCCACGTCGAGGTGATGTACGGCGGCCTGTTCCAGATCGCCGGCGTTCCGGAAAGCGAACTGGAAGCGGTGCTGCTGATCGAGTGCCCGCGCTTCCTGTTCCCCTATGCCCGCCGCCTGATCTCGGACGTCACCACCGAAGGCGGCTTCCCGCCCTTCCTGATCGACCCGATCGACTTCGCCGGCGTCTACGCCGCGCGCAAGGCCCAGGCCGAAGGCGTGGTGGTCGGCAACGCCTGATCCTGATCAGGGCGCTTCAAGACAAAGGCCCCAACCGCCTCGGCGGTTGGGGCCTTTTCTTTGTCCGGCCTAGGGCTGCAACCGATATCCGCCCATCTCGGTGATCAGGATCCGCGCCACGGTCGGATCGGGCTCGATCTTCTGGCGCAGGCGATAGACGTGGGTTTCCAGGGTGTGGGTGGTGACGCCAGCGTTGTAGCCCCAGACCTCGGTCAGCAGCTCCTCGCGCGACACCGGCTTGGAGCCGGCGCGGTAGAGGTATTTGAGGATATTGGTCTCTTTCTCGGTCAGCCGGACCTTCTTCTGCTTCTCGTCGATCAGCAGCTTGGCCGAGGGCCGGAACTCGTAGGGGCCGATGCGGAACAGCGCGTCTTCCGAGGCCTCATAGCTGCGAAGCTGGGCGCGGATGCGGGCCAGCAACACCCCGAAGCGGAAGGGTTTGGTGACATAGTCGTTGGCGCCGGACTCCAGCCCCAGGATCGTGTCGCTGTCGCTGGCCGCCGCCGTCAGCATGATGACCGGGGCCGTGACCCCGTTCTTGCGCATCAGGCGACAGGCCTCGCGGCCGTCCATGTCGGGCAGGTCGACGTCCAGCAGGACCAGGTCGGGCTTGAGCTCGCGCGCCATGCGCACGCCCTCGCCGGCCGTGGGCGCTTCGGCGACCGCGAACTCCTCATGGAGTGCGAGCTGCTCGGCCAGAGCCCCGCGCAGATCATCGTCGTCGTCGACCAGGAGTAGGGTTTTGCGTTGCGCCATGAGCGGGAACATGCACCGCTGCGGCCCCCGGCGCCAAGGGCGCTTTCTCGGCCAAACGCCGCCACGCCTTCCGGAGCCCCGACTTGACGATCTTTCGCGCTCATCCCGACGGTCAGATCGCCTCAGGTCAGATTGTCTGGCGCGACGGCGCCGCCCGCTGCGCGCTCGGCAAGGCCGGGGTGATCGCGGCGGACGACAAGCGCGAGGGCGACAACAAGAGCCCAGCGGGCGTTTGGCCGATCCGCCATGTGCTCTATCGACCCGACGCGTATCCGAACGGGCCGGTGACCGCCTTGCCGGCCCAAGCGATCGCGCCCGATGACGGCTGGTGCGACGCGCCCGCCGATCCCGCCTATAATCGACCCGTCAAACTGCCCTACCCGGCCAGCGCCGAGCGGATGTGGCGTGACGATCATGTCTACGACCTGGTGCTGGTCTTGGGCCACAACGACGATCCGCCCGTTCCAGGCCGAGGCTCGGCGATCTTCCTGCACCTGGCGCGCGACGGCTACCCCGGCACCGAGGGTTGCGTGGCCCTGGCCCGGGCCGATGTCGAAGCCTTGCTGGCCGCCGCCCAGCTTGGTGACGCGGTCGAGGTCGCCGCGGCCTAGGCCCGCACGCCGAACAGGGCCGAACCCACCCGCACCGACGTGGCGCCGCAGGCGATGGCGGTCTCGAAGTCGTCGCTCATGCCCATGGACAGCTTTTCCAGCTCATTGCGCGCCGCGATCTGGCCCAGCAATTGGAAATGAGGCGCAGGATCCAGGTCCACCGGCGGAATGCACATCAGTCCTTCGACGGGCAGGTCGAGACCTCGGCAAAGCGCGATGAAACTGTCGGCCTGGCTGGGGATCACCCCAGCCTTCTGAGGCTCTTCGCCTGTATTGACCTGGATGAACAGACGAGGCGCCCTGCCCTGGGCCTGGATCTCGTCGGCCAGCACGCGCGCCAGCTTCTCGCGATCCAGGCTTTCGATCACGTCGAAAAAGGCCACGGCCTCGTGCGCCTTGTTGCTTTGCAGCGGTCCGATCAGCCTCAGCTCGATCTCCGCGCGGCGTTCGCTCCACCGCCCCACCGCCTCCTGGACGCGATTTTCGCCAAATACCCGCTGGCCCGCGTCGAGAATGGGCGCGATATGATCCCAGGGCTGCAGCTTGGACACCGCCACCAGGGTCACCGCGTCGACCGGGCGGCCGGCGGCCAGGGCGGCGGCGTGGATGCGGGATTGGATCGAGGCGTAGACGTCAGACATGGCTTGGAACACGTGATCGACCAGATGGAAGCCCTGTCTAGAACGGCCGCGCGGCTTCGCCCATGGCTGGTGCGCGGAAAGCCGGGCCCGAACCTGCTGTTCTTCACCGATCCGTGGCGAACGCCCGATCCCGAGCGCGTCGCCGAGCGCTTGCCGGCCGGCGCCGCCGTGGTTTTCCGGGCCTTCGGCGCGACCGATGCGGCGATCCAGGGGTTGAGGCTGCGCGAAATCACCCGGCGTCGAGGCCTGATTCTGCTGGTCGGCGCCGACGCGGGCCTGGCGGCGGAGCTGCAAGCCGACGGCGTGCACCTGCCCGAACGGCTGTCGAACGGCCTTCCCCAACTGCGCGCGGCCCATCCGGACTGGTTGATCACCCTCGCCGCCCATGACCAAGCCGCAGCCCAAGCAGGATCGGCGGTTGGAGCCGACGCCTTGATCGTTTCCTCAATCTTTCCCAGCCACAGTCCGTCCGCGGGAGCCCCTTTGGGCCTGGATGGCCTGATGGCGATCGTCGAGGCCACGCAGACGCCGGTCTACGCGCTGGGCGGCATAGGCGCGGGCACGGCCGAGGCGCTGGTCGGTACTGGAATTGTCGGGATCGCAGCGGTCGAGGCGCTGAGCGCCCCAAGCCCACGATAAGACCGGATCGGGTCGGGTCTTAGAACTTGAAGGCGGTTTCCAGCTTCACCCGCGGCGCGGGTTCCTGGATCTCGTTCTTGCGGGCCGCGAGAGCCGGGTTCTGGTCGCCCAGGGCCACGGCGCCGCCAACACGGATCGACGGGGTGACGCTATAGTAGGCGCCGGCCTGAACGTCCTGCATTTCCATGTTCCGGCCCACGGGCTGGTCCAGGTCGAGCTTGAGGCCCCACTTGCCCTTCTTGTCGTCGAACTTGAGGGACTTCTTGGGACCTTGCTGCGGATTGAACGGCGCGATCGAGGCTGGATTGCTGAAATCGCTCTTCACGGTGAAGTCCGTCGGCCCCGTGCGCGGCTTGCTCTGGGCATAGACCATCGAGGTCGATCCCATGAGGATCAACGCCGTGGCGCCTGCCGTGAAGAATCTTGCCGCGAACATCTTGCTCGAACCCAATCCCCAACCCGTGCCTGAAGAGGCTAAACCCCTATATAGGAACGGGCTCCCTGAAATCGATTAAAGGTCCTAGTACAACGCGGTCAACCGCCGTTGGATTGGACGAGACGTCGCGGGAGTCGATTCAAGCGGCGCCTGTGGCGGTCCTGCCACGCGATTCCTGTTTTGACGCAGCGCGACCGTGCTATAGACCGCTTCCGGCTGCGGGGGCGCGCCAGGTATGCGCTAAGGCGCCGGGCGATTATTGGAGCGAGGTACTATGGCGTTTGAGCGTGGGTCGGTGTTGCGCGGCGTCGCCGCTGGCGTTCTGGCCTTGACGGTGGTCGCAGGCGTCTCGGCATGCGGCAGCACCAAGGGTCCCAAGACCTTCACCACCCAGAGCGATGAGCCGGGCTTCAACCCGTTCAAGCGCCACGGCGGTTCACAGGCCCCGGCCGCGGCTTCTGGCGCGATCGGCGTCAACGGCTTCCTGTGGCGCGCGAGCCTCGACACCCTGGCCTTCATGCCCCTGGCCTCGGCCGACCCTTACGGCGGCGTGATCGTCACCGACTGGTACATCAATCCGGAAAAGCCGGACGAGCGCTTCAAGGCGACCGTCTACATCCTGGACACCCGCCTGCGGGCCGATGGCCTGAACGTCACGATCTTCAAGCAGGTCAAGGACGCCAGCGGTGCCTGGACCGACACCGCCGCCACGGATCAGACCTCGACCGACATCGAGAACGCCATCCTGACCCGCGCCCGTCAGCTTCGACTTTCCAACATCAAGAACTAGGATCTTTCCTGGTTCTTCTCGGGAGCCTTTCGTCCTCGCGGCAAAAGGCTCCCGTTCGCACTTTTACAAGCGCGCCCAGGCCGAAACCGCTTAAGACTTCCGCGGACCGCGCCTGAGGCGTGTGTCCCCGCACGAACAGTCTGGTTTCATGGCCCGCTACAATCCCAAAGACACCGAGCCGAAGTGGCGCGCCGCCTGGGCGAGCGCCAACACCTTCCTGACGCCGATCACGCCTGACGGCCGTCCGAAGTACTACGTGCTCGAGATGTTCCCCTATCCGTCGGGGCGCATCCATATGGGCCATGTGCGCAACTACGCCATGGGCGACGTCGTGGCCCGCTACAAGCGCGCCCAGGGCTTCAACGTGTTGCACCCGATGGGCTGGGACGCCTTCGGCATGCCGGCCGAGAACGCCGCCATGGAGCGCGGCGTCCACCCCAAGGGCTGGACCTACGACAACATCGCCGCCATGCGCGAGCAGCTGAAGGCCCTGGGCCTGTCGGTCGACTGGTCGCGCGAGTTCGCCACCTGCGACCCGGAATATTACGGCAAGCAGCAGGCCTGGTTCCTGCGCCTGCTGAAGCGCGGCCTGGTCTATCGCAAGGAAGCCTCGGTCAACTGGGACCCGGTCGACATGACCGTACTGGCCAACGAGCAGGTGATCGACGGCAAGGGCTGGCGCTCCGGCGCAACCGTGGAAAAGCGCAAGCTGACCCAGTGGTTCCTGCGGATTACGGACTATGCCGACGCCCTGATCGACGGCCTGAAGACCCTGGACCGCTGGCCTGAAAAGGTCCGGATCATGCAGGAGAACTGGATCGGCCGGTCCAAGGGCCTGCGATTCACCTTCAAGTTCGACGGCGCGGCGCCTGAAGGCCATGCCGACGGCCTGGAAGTCTACACCACCCGCCCCGACACCCTGTTCGGCGCCAGCTTCGTGGGCATCGCCCCCGAACACCCGCTGGCCGAGCAGTTGGCGGCGGCCGACCCGGCCGTGGCCGCCTTCGTCGCCGAATGCCGCAAGGGCGGCACGTCGGAAGCCGACATCGAGGGCGCCGAGAAGCTGGGCCGCGACACCGGCCTGCGCGTCGTCCACCCGCTGGATCCGACCCTGACCCTGCCAGTGTGGATCGCCAACTTCATCCTGATGGACTACGGCACCGGCGCGATCTTCGCCTGCCCCGCCCACGACCAGCGCGACCTGGACTTCGCCCGCAAGTACGACCTGCCGGTCAAGCCGGTGGTCCTGCCGGCCGGCGAGGATCCGGCCACCTTCACGGTCGGCAAGGAGGCCTATGTCGGCCCCGGCGCGATCTTCAATTCGGAGTTCCTGGACGGCCTGGACATCGAGGCCGCCAAGACCGAGGCGGTCAGCCGCATCGAGGCCATGGACCAAGGCCAGGGCGCGACCGTCTATCGCCTGCGCGACTGGGGCGTCTCGCGCCAGCGCTATTGGGGCTGCCCGATCCCGGTCATCCACTGCGAGGCCTGCGGCCCCGTGCCGGTGCCTGAAGACCAGCTGCCCGTGGTGCTGCCCGACGACGTCACCTTCGACAAGGACAAGCCGGGCAATCCGCTGGTTCGCCACGCCACCTGGAAGCACGTCGCGTGCCCCAGCTGCGGCGGCAAGGCCGAGCGCGAGACCGACACGCTGGACACCTTCGTGGACAGCTCGTGGTACTTCGCCCGCTTCACCGACCCGACCGCCGCCGAGCCGATCGACAAGACCGCGGCCGACCACTGGATGGCGGTCGACCAATATATCGGCGGCGTCGAACACGCCGTGCTGCACCTGCTGTACGCCCGCTTCATCACCAAGGCGCTGAAGGACGAAGGCCTGCTGTCGGTCGACGAGCCGTTCGCCGGCCTGTTCACCCAGGGCATGGTCACCCACGAGGCCTACAAGAACGCCGCCGGCGAGTGGGTCGAGCCGTCCGACATCCGCATCACGGTCGAGGGCTCCACGCGCTCGGCCTGCCACGCCACCACTGGCGAGCCGATCACCATCGGCGACATCGAGAAGATGTCGAAGTCCAAGAAGAACGTCGTCGCCCCCGAGGACATCTTCGAAGCCTATGGCGTCGACGCCGCGCGCCTGTTCGTGATGAGCGACAGCCCGCCCGAGCGCGACGTGCAATGGACCAACAGCGGCGTCGAGGGCTCCTGGCGCTTCACCCACCGGGTCTGGAACGAATTCGAGAGCCAACCGGCTGGCGACTTCGCCCATGACGAGACCGATGCGGCCGCCATGGCCCTGCGCAAGGGCGCCCATCGCCTGATCGGCTTCGTGACGGATTCGATCGAGGGCTTCCGCTTCAACAGCGGCGTGGCGCGCCTGTACGAGTTCCTGAACATGCTGAAGGCCGCGCCGGCCGTCCTCGCCGATGGAAGCGTCGCCTCTCAAGGCGTCCTGGCGGCCCGCGCCGAGGCGCTGGAGATCCTGGCGCGCCTGATCTCGCCCTTCACGCCTCACCTGGCCGAAGAGGCCTGGGCGCACCTGGGTAAGAGCGGCATGGTCGTCGATGCGCCCTGGCCCAAGGCGGACGCCGCCCTGGCGGCCGACGACGAGCGCGTGCTGCCCATCCAGATCAACGGAAAGCGTCGCGGCGAGATCAAGGTCAAGGCCGGCACGGCCGAGGCCGAGGTCGAGAAAATCGCTCTGGCGGATCCCGCCGTCATGGCTCACCTTGACGGCTTGAGTGTTCGTAAGGTGATCGTGGTGAAAGACCGTATCGTCAACATCGTGGCCGGCTGATCCATGAAGCACCCCCTGCTCTCCAAGACCTTCCCAGTCGCCCTGTTCGCCGTCGCGGCGCTCGGTCTGTCGGCTTGCGGCTTCACCCCGCTCTACGGCCCGCAGACGGTCACCAAGGGCCTCGGCGCGATCGAGGTCGTCGCCGATGAAGGTCGCGCGGGCTATCTGCTTCGCGAGAAGCTTGACGACGTCCTGGCCCGCAATCCGAACCTGCTGCCCGCCTACCGACTGTCCTACAAGCTCAGTGAAAAGCGTTATGCGCGCGGCGTCCGCGTCGACAACGTCGCCAACCGCTACGAACTGAACCTCACGGCCTATTGGACGCTGACCGACATCAAGACCAGCAAGGCGGTTCGCAGCGGCACGACGGCGGCGGCGGTCACCTACGACTCGGCCGACCAGCCTTACGCGTCGATCACCGCGCAGCAGGACAGTCAGGAGCGCGCCGCCGCCGAGGTAGCCCGCAAGATCCAGCTGGATCTCGCGACCTGGCTCGCGGGTGGCAAGCCCACCACCTAGGGCGATCCAGCCATGATCCTGTCGAAACGACCGGACATCGAGCGTTTCCTGCGGGATCCCGCCGCCGATATCCGCGCCGTGGTCATCTATGGCCGCGATCGCGGGGTCGTGCGCGATCGCGCCGATCAGCTGGTCAAGCGACTGTTCGAACGCCCCGACGACCCTTTCGACACCGCCCAGCTGACCGAGAGCGATCTGGACAGCCACGCCGGCAAGCTTGAAGAAGAGCTATCGGCCCTGTCGATGATGGGCGGCCGCCGCCTCGTGCGCCTGCGCCTGACCGGTGAGAAAGGCGGCCCCGACAAACAGGCCGCGGAAGCCCTCACACGGCATGTCGAGGGTCAGTTGAACCCCGAGGCCCTGTTCGTGGTCGAAGCGGGCGCCTTGGGCCGGGATTCGACCCTGCGCAAGGTCGCCGAGAAAGCCGCCGGCGCGGCTGTCATCCCTTGCTATGAGGACGAGGCGGGCGACCTGGCGCGCCTGGCGCGGGAGGCCTTGGCGAAGGACAAGGTCAGCCTGAACAGCGAGGCGCTGGATCTGTTCGTCTCCCGCCTGCCCAAGGAGCGAGGCGTGGCCCGCGCCGAGGTCGAACGCCTGGCGCTCTATCTGGGCCCCAACAGCGGCGTGGTCGCCACGCCAGCCGATCTCACGGACTTCCTGGGCGTGGAGCCAGAGGCTTCGTTAGGGGACGCCGCCATCGACGCCTTTGGCGGTCGTATAGGCCCCGCCCAGGCCGGTCTGCGCCGCGCCGCCGCCGAAGGCGAAGGGGGTCCCGCGGCCGTGCGCGCCATGGGCTATCACCTGGGCCGCCTGCGCCGCACCCTCACCCTTCACAAGAACGGCGTGGACCTGGCGGCGGCGGCCAAGGCGTCGGGCGTGTTCTGGAAAAGCGAGCGCGAGTTCCTGCGTCAGGCCCGCGCCTGGACCCTGGACCAGCTGTTGGCGGTCCAGGCTGAAGTCCTGGCGGCCGATAAGGCCTGCAAGACCTCCGGCTCGCCCGATCAACTGATCTCCGAGCGGCTGGCCCTGCAGATCGCCGGCAAGGCGCGCCGTCTGGGTCTCTGACCCCGACCGTCTCCTCACCCGTCGAATCAGCGACGCGACGCCGCGCAAGCTTCGCTATTTGTGAGTCGAACCGCTCGTCAAACGAACGGTCGTCTTTTTCCCAGGATTTTACGGCTCATCGCCTTCGGATCAGCCGATCAAATCGTGAGGAAAAGAGACAGTTTATACAGCAAGTTCAATGCTGTAGAGCGAATTATGGCCCTTTCCGATCTCCATTCTGGCGAACAGCTCGGCCTGGGATACGATCGAACCCTTCTCCATGCGCCACAGAAGACCTCGAAAATCGCCTCAGGCGCCTCGGGTCAAGCGGTTGCAGAGATCGTCCAGTTGCTCGAGCGTCGCATAGCGAATGGTCAGGGCGCCGGCGCCGCCGCGATCGTCGATCTCGACGTCCAGGCCCAACAGCGAAGACAGGTCCGCCTCGAGCGACTGGGTGTCGGTGTCCTTGCTCTTGGACGGACGGCCGCCGGTCGACTTGGCCCGAGCCTCGCCGCTGGCGTCCGGCGCCCGACGCGCCAAAGCCTCGGCGTCACGCACGGACAGGCCCTTGTCGATGACCTCGCGCGCTAGGGCGGCGGGGTCAGGCACGTTGGCGATGGCGCGGGCGTGGCCGGCGGTCATTTCGCCGGAGGTGACATAGTGCTGCACGGAGTCCGGCAGCGACAGCAGACGCAGGGTGTTCGCCACATGGCTGCGGCTCTTGCCGACCGTCTGGGCGATCATCTCCTGGGTCTGGCCGAACTTGTCGATCAACACCTTGTAGCTCAGCGCCTCTTCGATCGCGTTCAGGTCCGCGCGCTGGACGTTCTCGATAATGCCGATCTCGAGCACGGCCAGATCGTCGAGCTCACGAACCATGATCGGAATGGTCTTGAGGCCCGCGCGTTGGGCCGCGCGCCAACGCCGTTCGCCGGCGACGATCTGGTACTCGCCCTGGGCGCCGGGCGCGGGACGGACCAGGATCGGCTGCAGCACGCCCTTCTCGCGGATCGAATCCGAAAGTTCTACCAGGTCTTCCTCACGGAAGGTCCGGCGCGGCTGATCGGGATTGCGTCGTACCAGCTCGATCGGCGCGTCACGTGAGCCGGCGCCGGTCTCACCCGGGGCTTGAGCGGGAGCCGCATCGACCTCGCCGAGCAAGGCGGAAAGGCCCCGACCCAACCCACGACGACCTTCAGACATCCCCGGTTCTCCGACCACGACCGACTCCCTCACGCGCTCAACACTCAATTTCGACAATGACTTGGATGGTTATCCTCAGACGGCGATCGCGCCGTCTCAGGCCGCCTGCGCCTGACGGCTGCGCTCTCGACTGATCACTTCACGCGCCAGCCGCAAATAGGCCTGGCTGCCCGCGCACTTCAGATCATAGAGCAGCACGGGCTTACCAAAGGACGGCGCCTCGGAGACTCGGACGTTGCGCGGTATGACCGCGTCATAGACCTTGTCGCCAAAGTGCTCCCGCACATCGCGCGCCACCTGGTCCGACAGGCTGTTGCGGCGATCGTACATGGTCAGCACCACGCCCTGGATCTCCAACTTCGGATTGAGGCTGCCCCGCACCCGCTCAATGGTGCGCATCAACTGGGTCAGGCCCTCCAGGGCGAAAAACTCGCACTGCAGCGGCACGAACACCGCATCGGCGGCGGTCATGGCGTTGACGGTCAGCACGTTCAGCGACGGCGGACAGTCGATCAGCACATAGGTGTAGGGGCCGTTGGCGCGCAGGGGCTCCAGGGCGTCGCGCAGGCGGTAGGAGCGGCGCGCCGTCTGGCCCAGCTCGATCTCCACGCCCGACAGGTCCGCATCGGCCGGGATCACGTCCAGGCCCGGCAGCTCGGTCGGCACAGCGGCGTCGACCACCGGCTTTTCGCCCATCAGCACGTCATACAGCGTGGTGCGGCGCTGGATGCGGGTGATGCCCAGGCCGGTCGAGCAGTTGCCCTGCGGATCGGCGTCGATCAGCAGCACCCGCTCGCCGCAGGCCGCGAGGGCCGTGCCCAGATTGATCGCGGTCGTGGTCTTGCCCACCCCGCCCTTCTGGTTGGCGATGGCGAGAACGCGCAGCGGTTGGTCAGACTTTACGGACACTCTTAAGCCCCTTCACTTGCACGATCTGGCCTCGCGGGTCGCTTAGGGACGGCCGCAGGGTCGACTCGAATTTCCAATAGGCAGCTGCTTCCGAAAGTTCGGTCGCAACATCTTGTCCCTTCAGGAACCAGGCGGTCGCGCCTCGCTTCAGGTAGGGCTGGGCATAGCCCAGCAGTCTGACCATCGGCGCGCAGGCTCGGGCCGTGACGACGTCGACCTTCAGGTCCAGTTCCTCGGCGCGGGCGTTGTGGATCTCGACGGGCAGCTCCAGGGCATCGGCCGCCACGCGCAGAAACTTGCAGCGCTTGGCCATGCTCTCGACCAGGTGAACCTTGGCGCCTGGCTTATCTTTCAGAAGGATCGCCAGCACCACCCCCGGCAGGCCTGCGCCGGCTCCCAGGTCGGCCCAGGTCTCGGCGTCCGGCGCGAGGGTCAACAGCTGGGCGCTGTCCCAGGCGTGGCGGTTCCAATAGGTCGGAATCGTCGCCGGACCGACGAGGTTCATCACCTCGTTCCATTGGGCGAGCAGGGCCTGGAACCGCGTCAAATCCGCCAGCTGCGCGTCCGAACAGCCGGTCAGCCGCTGGAAGGCGGCGGCGTCGACGGGGTCGAGGTCTTCGATGATCAAGGGCGAAGCGACCGCGGGCATCAAGCAGCCTTCGCCCGACGGACGTGGGCCAGCAGCGCCGTCAGGGCGCCGGGCGTGACGCCTTCGATCCGCGCGGCCTGGCCCAGGGTCAGGGGTTTCACCCGCGCCAACTTCTCGCGGACCTCGTTCGAAAGACTGCCGACCAGGCCATAGTCCAGATCCGCCGGCAGGCGCAGATCCTCTTCCTTGCGGAAGGCTTCGGCGTCATTGCGCTGGCGGTCCAGATAGCCGGCATAGGCCGCTTCGATCTCGATCTGCTCGCGGGCCATCGGGCTCCACGTGGAAATCTCCGGCCATACCGAAGTCAGGCCGTCGAGGGTCACTTCGGGCAGGGCCAGCATGGCCAGCACATCGCGGCGTTGACCGTCATGATTGACCTTGAAGCCGGCGCGATTGGCCTCGGCCGGCGTCAGGGTGACCGAGCGAGCAAAGGCGCGGACCCTGTCCAGTTCCGCCTTCTTGGCGGCCCAGGCCTCGGCGCGAACCGCACCGACGCAACCCAGGGCCAGCCCCTTGTCCGTCAGGCGCTGGTCGGCGTTGTCGGCCCGCAGGATCAAGCGGAACTCGGCTCGGCTGGTGAACATGCGATACGGCTCGGTGACGCCCCGGGTGACCAGGTCGTCGATCATCACGCCGATATAGGCTTCGTCGCGCGCCAAGACGGCGGGCTCCCTGCCCTGAGCCGCCAGCGCGGCGTTCAGCCCCGCCATCAGGCCCTGGGCGCCGGCCTCCTCATAACCCGTTGTGCCGTTGATCTGGCCGGCCAGATAAAGGCCCGTCAAACGCTTGGTCTCCAGGGTCGGGTAAAGCTCGCGCGGATCGACATAGTCATACTCGATCGCATAGCCGTACCGGATGACCTCCACGTTCTCGAGACCGGGCATGGTGCGCAGGAACAGCAGTTGGGTCTCGGTCGACACCGAGGTCGAGACGCCATTCGGATAGACCGTATCATCGTCCAGGCCTTCCGGCTCCAGGAACACCTGGTGGCTGGTCTTGTCGGCGAAGCGGACGACCTTGTCCTCGATCGACGGGCAATAACGCGGGCCGATGCCCGTGGCGCGGCCGCCATAGACGGCCGACTCCCCCAGGCGCTCGGCGATGATCTTGTGGGTCTCGGCCGTGGTGTAGGTGATGCCGCAATGGATCTGCGGCACATCCACGTGAGACGTCAGGAACGAGAACGGCTCGGGCTGCGCGTCGGCGGCCTGCATCTCCAGGCGGTCCCAGGCGATGGTCTTGCCGTCCAGGCGCGCGGGCGTGCCAGTCTTCAAGCGGCCCATGTCGAAACCCAGGGCATAGAGCCGATCCGAAAGGCCGATCGACGGGGCGTCGCCCACCCGGCCAGCCTGGATCCGGGTTTCGCCCTGATGGATCACGCCCTTGAGGAAGGTGCCGGTGGTCAGGACCACACGTGAAGCCCGGTAGACGCCGCCGTCCCCGTCGATCACCCCGGCCACGACGCCGTCCTCGACGATCAAGTCCTCGGCCGCCGCGGCGATCACATCCAGGTTCGGATAGGCGAAAAGCTCGGCCTGCATGGCCTCGCGATAAAGCTTGCGGTCGATCTGCGAACGGGGCCCGCGCACGGCGGGGCCTTTAGAGCGGTTCAGCAGACGATATTGAATCCCGGCCTTGTCGCCCATGCGGCCCATCAGGCCATCCAGAGCGTCGATCTCGCGGACCAGGTGGCCCTTGCCCAAGCCGCCAATGGCCGGGTTGCACGACATCTCGCCAACGGTTTCACGTTTGTGGGTCAGCAGCAGCGTGCGCGCGCCGGCGCGCGCCGAAGCCGCGGCCGCCTCGCAGCCGGCGTGACCGCCGCCGATGACAATGACATCCCAAATCTTGGACAAGTTACGCGCCTCAATGCGAACGCCCCCAACGCGGCGTCAGACGTCGCGGCGGGGCGTAAGCCGCCTTATACGCGCGACTCCCCAGCACGGCGAGTCGCTCCCGGGTGTTTCACGTGAAACACGTCCCAGACATCTGTGATCAGCCTGTGGACAGTTCAAGGCGATGTTCCACGTGGAACATCACTTCCCGATGCAGAAGCTTGAAAAGACACGATCCAGCACATCCTCGGGGTCGATGCGCCCCGTGATCCTGGACAGGGACCGTGCGGCCAGACGGACATCTTCAGCCGCCAGCTCCACCTCCAGCCCCACGTCTGACAAGGCCCTTTGCAGGTAGGACCGGGCCTCGGTCAGGCTTTCGGCATGGCGAATACGCGTCGCCGCCGGAAATTCGGCGCCGGACAGGGCGTCGACCACGTGGGACGTCAAAGCCGCCCTCGCCTCTTCCGCCCCGCCCGGCTTCCTCGCGGCAAGCTCAATCACCCGAAGACCCTGGGTGGCTAGAACCTCACGGAGCTCTTCCAGCCGATAGGCGTCCACCAAGTCGATCTTGTTCACGACCGCCCAGTCGCCGGATTGAATCACAGACAGTTCGTTGTCCTGTTTCACGTGGAACATCGCCGCGTCGATGACCCACAAGCGCAGATCCGCCTCCGCCGCCCAGGCCCGGGCACGACGCACCCCCTCGGCCTCTATGGCGTCATCGGTGGTGCGCAAACCGGCGGTGTCTGCCAGCAAGGTCTTGTAACCGCCCAAGGTCAGCGGAACCTCGATGATGTCCCGTGTCGTACCCGGCGTCGATGTGACGATGGCGGCGTCCCGTTCAGCCAAGGCGTTCAGCAAGGTGCTCTTACCGGCATTGGGCGCGCCGACGAGGGCGATCCGGAAACCGTCGCGTACTCGCCGTCCCCTTGAAGCATCGCTCAGGGCAAGAGCAATCTCGGCCTCCAAAGCTTCGAGACCTGGCCGGGCGCGGGCCGCCACATCCTCGGGAAGCTCTTCGTCTGGAAAGTCCACCGCTGCTTCCAGCATGGCCAGGGCCTGAACCAGAAGGCCGCGCCAGGCTTCGTAGCGCTGGCTGAGCGCGCCGCCCAACTGGCCAAGGGCCTGCCGCCTCTGAGCTTCGGTTTCCGCGTCGATCAAGTCGGCGACGCCCTCCGCCTGGGTCAGGTCCAGCTTGCCGTTCTCGAAGGCCCGCCGCGTGAACTCGCCAGGCTCGGCCAGACGCAGACCCTCGGCGGACAGCGCTTCGAGCACGGCTTCGACCACGGCCCTACCGCCGTGCACGTGAAACTCGGCCGCGTCTTCCCCGGTATAACTGGCCGGTCCCTGGAACCACAGAACCAGGGCGTCATCCAAGGCGACGCCCCCATGGGTTAGCTTTCGAAGAGCCGCAAGGCGCGGCTTGGGCAGATCACCCGCCAGGACGCGGACCGCGTCGGCCGCCCGCGGTCCCGAAACCCGGATCACCGCAACAGCCGACCTCCCCGCACCCGTGGCCGGCGCATAGATCGTATCGTTCATTCTCGCTTGCCGCCCATGCCGCCCACGGCCGCGCCTGCGGCCGCCGTCATCAGCTTGCGGAACTGATCCTGGGCGCCCGTCCCGAACGCCATCCAGTTTTTCATCAGCTCTTCGGGCGCCAACATGGCCATGTTGCTGGTCATGCGGTCCTGCATCTCCTTGACCAGATGGTCGTTCAGCGCCGTGACGTCCGGCAGGCCCAGGAAGGCCCGGGCCTCCACCGGCGAGCAGTCAATCTCAATGGTCATCTTCATGATCTGGGGTTCCCTGCCGTGGGGGCACGATATTGTTATGCCCTGACCGCAACGGCGCACGTTAGAGCGCTTCGGTCGAAAGTCCCATCGACGCCTATCGATACGGAGCGCCCCTATGAGCGAGACCCTCACGATCACCACGCCGGACGGCGCTTTTTCGGCCTATGTGGCGCGGCCTTCGGCGCCGTCCGCCCCGGCCTTGGTCGTCATTCAAGAGATCTTCGGCGTCAACAAGGTCATGCGCGACATCTGCGACGGCCTGGCCGCCCAGGGTTTCGTCGCTATCTGCCCCGACCTGTTCTGGCGGATCGAGCCGGGTGTCGACATCACCGACCAGAGCGAAGCCGAATGGAAGAAGGCCTTCGAGCTCTATAACGCCTTCGACGTCGACGCCGGTGTCTCCGACATCGCCGCGACCATCGCTGCGGCCCGCGCCCTGGACGGCGTCAGCGGCAAGGTCGGCGCCGTCGGCTACTGCCTGGGCGGACTGCTGGCCTATCTCACCGCGACCCGCACGGACAGCGACGCCAGCATCGCCTATTACGGCGTAGGCATCGAAAAGTACGTCGCGGAGGCCGAGAAGCTGACCCGCCCCCTGCTGATCCACATCGCGGAAGAAGATCAGTTCGTGCCCAAGGAAGCGCAGAAGGTCATTCTCGACGCGCTCAAGGATCACCTGCAGATCGAGGCTCACACCTATCCCGGCCGGGATCACGCCTTCGCCCGAGTGGGCGGCGAGCACTACGACGCGGCCGACGCCGGTACGGCCAACGCCCGCAGCCTGGCCTTCTTCAAGTCGAACCTGGGCTGACCCGATGCTGGCCATACAAGCTGTTCGTACTGGCGGTCCCGATGTGCTCGAAGCCGTCGACCTGCCAATCCCTTCTCCCGGCCACGGCCAGGTTCTGGTTCGTCACAAGGCCGTCGGTCTGAACTTCATCGACACCTATCATCGTGGCGGTCTCTATCCGCTGAAGATGCCCGCGGTGCTGGGTCTGGAGGCCGCCGGTGTCGTCGAGGCGGTGGGCGACGGCGCTGACCGGTTCCAGGTCGGTGACCGCATCGCCTATAACGGCACGCTCGGCGCCTATAGCGAACTGGCGGTCGTGCCGGCCAACCGCGCGGTGAAAGTCCCCGACGCGGTCAGCCTGGAAACGGCCGCCGCGGTGATGCTCAAGGGCATGACCGCCGAGTTCCTGGTCCGCCGCTGCCATAAGGTCGAACCGGGTCAGACCGTCCTGGTCCATGCCGCCGCCGGCGGGGTGGGTCAGATCCTGGTCCAATGGTGCAAGGCGCTGGGTGCGACGGTGATCGCCACCGTCGGGACTGAGGCCAAGGCCGCGATCGCCCGGGAGCACGGCGCCGATCACGTTGTCCTTTATGGGCAGGACGATGTCGCGGCGCGCGTGCTGGAGATCACCGACGGCCAGGGCGTGGCGGTCGCCTATGACGGGGTCGGCAAGGACACCTTCGAGGCCAGCCTCAAGAGCCTGGGTCGTCGCGGCGTGCTGGCCACCTTCGGAAACGCCTCAGGCCCCGTTCCGCCATTCGCCCCCTTGGAGCTGTCGGGCAAGTCGCTGTTCGTCACCCGTCCCCGCCTATTCGACTATATCGCCACGACGCAAGAGCTGGACGAGAGCGCGGCGGCTCTGTTCGCGGTGCTGGAGTCCGGCGCGGTGAAGATCGAGATCGGGCAGACGTTTGCGCTGGCCGAAGCGCGCAAGGCGCATGAGGCTTTGGAAGGTCGGCGAACGACCGGAGCGACGCTGCTCATTCCGTAGAGCGGTTTTGAGTCCCTAGACCGGGTTCACCGGCATCGTCCCCCAAGGGGGCAGGACAAACAAAAAGGGCGGCCGGTTTGCACCGGCCGCCCTTCGTGTTTCACGTGAAACACCAAGCTTAAGTGTTCATGCTCTGGAAGAAATCTCCGTTCGTCTTCGACTGACGCATCTTCTCCAGCAGGAACTCGATGGCGTCCGAAGCGCCCATCGGGTTGAGGATGCGGCGAAGCACGTAGGTCTTCTGCAGCTGGTCGCGCGGGGTGATCAGCTCTTCCTTGCGGGTGCCGGACTTCAGCACGTCGATGGCCGGGAAGATGCGCTTGTCGGCGACCTTGCGGTCCAGGACGATTTCCGAGTTACCGGTGCCCTTGAACTCTTCGAAGATCACTTCGTCCATGCGGCTGCCGGTGTCGATCAGGGCGGTGGCGATGATCGACAGCGAACCGCCCTCCTCCACGTTCCGCGCGGCGCCGAAGAAGCGCTTGGGGCGCTGCAGGGCGTTGGCGTCGACACCACCGGTCAGCACCTTGCCCGACGACGGGACGGTGGTGTTGTAGGCGCGGCCCAGACGGGTGACCGAGTCCAGCAGGATGACGACGTCGCGCTTGTGCTCGACCAGGCGCTTGGCCTTCTCGATGACCATCTCGGCCACCTGGACGTGGCGCGTCGCCGGCTCGTCGAAGGTCGAGGCGATGACCTCGCCCTTCACTGTCCGCTGCATGTCGGTGACTTCTTCCGGGCGCTCGTCGATCAGCAGGACGATCAGGTAGCACTCGGGGTGGTTGGTCTCGATCGACTTGGCGATGTTCTGCAGCATCACGGTCTTGCCGACGCGGGGCGGCGCGACGATCAGGCAGCGCTGGCCCTTGCCCAGAGGCGCGACGATGTCGATGACCCGGCCCGAGCGATCCTTGATGGTCGGATCGGGCAGTTCCATGTGCAAGCGCTCTTCGGGATAGAGCGGCGTCAGGTTGTCGAAGTGGACCTTGTGCTTGACGCTGTCGGGACCTTCGAAATTGATCTTCGAGACGCCGGTCAGGGCGAAGTAGCGTTCGCCTTCGCGCGGCGAGCGAATGGCGCCTTCGATGGTGTCACCGGTGCGCAGGCCGAACTTGCGGATCTGCGAGGGCGACACGTAGATATCGTCAGGACCCGGAAGATAGTTGGCTTCCGGCGAACGCAGGAAGCCGAAGCCGTCCTGCACCACTTCCATCGTGCCCGAACCCGAGATCTCCACGCCTTCTTCGGCGAGGGTCTTGAGGATCGCGAACATCATGTCCTGCTTGCGCATGGAGTTGGCGTTCTCGACCTCGAAGGTCTCGGCGAAGGCCAACAGGTCGGCCGGGGATTTCTCCTTCAGCTCCTGCAGGGACATGGTCTTCAGGCCCATAGCCGCCACGGTGGCGCCCACTTCGGAATCGTCATCGCCGCCATTGTCGTCGCCGTCGGGCGCGCCTTGCGGATCGTTGGAAGCCTCGGCCGTCGTATCGACGATGGGCTCTTCGGCTTCAGATTGGTTTTCGGTTTGGTCGGTCATAGTGACACTCAACGTCGCGCGGCCCGCGAAGATGCGAGCCGGGCCTTGGTTCTAAAACGGACTCGTCGCGGTGAAGCGGCGAGCGGGTCGCGCCATGACGACGGCGCGTATCGATCGGGGGACAGACCTTCGAAGCGTTCGGCGAAACCGGTCTTCGGGGGCGCGTCAGGACGAGCGCCGGTCCGTAAAGGCGGGAACAGGCCGCAGGGCGACCTGTCTGTTTCGGATGGGAACCACAAGCGACGGGCCCGGTCAAGCGGAGCCGGTCGAACCCTAGTGGCTGAGGAACTTAGTGGTCACCGACAGCACGATCACGATCGCCGCCAGGAACGGCAGTTCGTTAGTCATCCGCCAGAACTTCTCCGACCGGGTGTTGGTCCCGGCGGCGAACTGGCGAAGGGCCTTGGAGACGAACCCATGCCAACCGAACAGGAAGATCAAGGCCGCGATCTTGGTCAGGGCCCAGGGTTGGAGATAGAAATCATGACCCAGGCGCTGGGTGTCGACCATCGCCAGAAGCAAACCCATCAGCAAGGCCAGGATCATCGCCGGATTGATGATGATCCGCAGGGTGCGCAGCTCGGCCAGTTTGAACAGCGCGTCCATGTCGGAGCCAGGTTCGGCCTTCATGTGATAGACGAACAGGCGCGGCAGGATCAGCATGCCGGCGATCCAGGCCATTACGAAGATGATGTGCAGCCCGCGGATCAGGTCGAAATGGCCGGCCAGGAAATCCATCATACGCATGCTCCCTGCGTGTTCTCGCACTGGACCCGGCCCGGCGATTGCAACGCGCTCTGGACCACGCCGCCCAGGCTTCGGATGAAACCGGGCGCGACCCCGAGCGCCGGCACGCGCACATAGACCGGGCAACCAGCCTTGAACGCGACCTCGCGATATTCGTGATCCAACTCGACCAGCGTCTCGATGTGCTCCGAGACGAAGGCGATCGGCGTGATCACCAAGGCCAGACCCTGCTGGCTGGCCGAGCGGATCTCGTCTTCGGTCGAGGGACCGATCCATTTCATCGGGCCGACCCGGCTCTGATAGGTCACCCGCCAGTCCCAGCCTTCGCCCAGCCTGGCCATGACGGCGGCGGCCGTCGCCTCGACCTGCCGCTGATAGGGATCCCCGCCCAGGATCACCTTCTCGGGCAGGCCATGAGCCGAAAATAACAGACGCGCCGGACCAGGACGACCGGCCTTGTCGTAGGCCGCCTCGATCAGGTCGGCATGGGTCTGAATGAAATCGTCGTCCGTCGGATAGCAGCAGACCGTCGTGGTCCGGCCCGGACCCTTGCGATAGGCGCGCTTCCAGGCCTTCAACGACGAACCGGTCGTGGTCGAGGAGAACTGCGGATAGAGCGGCAGCAGCACGACCTCGTCCGGAGCGAAGGCTTTCACGGCCTTGGCGGTCTCGCCCGACAGCGGCTTCCAGTAGCGCATGGCGATGAAGCAACGGGTTTCGGCGTCCGGAAAACGGGCGGCCAGATCAACCTCGAGCGCCCTCGCCTGTTTTTCCGTCTCCGGCAGCAAGGGCGAACCGCCGCCCATCAGGGCGTAGTTTTCCTTGGCCAGCTTGTTGCGCGCGCCAGCGATCAGTGCGGCGATCGGATACCGCAGCAAGGCCGGCAACCCAATGATCGCCGGGTCGCGAAACAGATTGAACAGGAAAGGCCGGACGGCGTCCTGCCCATCCGGTCCGCCCAGATTGAACAGGACGACGGCGATCTTGCGCCCCTTCGCCTCGGAGGTCGTCATTTGCCAGTGACCCTGGCCAGCACCGCCTCGACATGGGCGATCGGCGTGTCGGGCAAAATGCCGTGACCCAGGTTGAAGATGTAGGGGCCCTGCCCCCATTGCTCCAGAAGCTGATCGACCCGCGCCAGCAAGGCGTCGCCGCCGGCCCGCAGCAACAGGGGATCCAGCGCCCCTTGGATGGCCTTGGTCTTCTGGATCGACTGACCCAGCGCGGCGGAGGCCTGGGTGTCCAGCGCCACGCCCTGAACCGGCGTTCGCGCGGCATAGGTTTCCACCAGGGTTCCGGCCCCCCGCGGAAAGCCGATGATCGGCGTGGTCACGCCCTTGGCGCGCAAGCCCTCGATGATGGCGGTGTGAGGCTTGGTGACCAGCCGGTCGAACAACGGTTCCGACAGACCCTCGGCCCAGCTCTCGAACAGCTTCAGAACCTGGGCGCCGGACGCGGCCTGCATGGCCAGATAGTCGATCGTCGCGTCGACCAAAACCTGGATCAGGGCGTCCAGCTTTTCAGCGTTCTGGTAGGCGTAGGTCCGCGCGCCGGAACGATCGCTGGATCCGCCCTCGATCATGTAGGTCGCCACGGTCCAGGGCGCGCCCGCAAAGCCGATCAAGGTCCGTTCCGGCTCCAAGGCCGAACGGACACGGCTCAAGGTTTCGCCCACCGCGCCCAGCGCCTGGCCGGCCTGTCCCGTCAGATCGCGCATGGACTCGATCGACGGCAGCTCGCCCAGCTTGGGCCCCTCGCCCGCCTCGAACCAAACCTTCTGGCCCAGGGCCTGCGGGATCAGCAGGATGTCGGCGAAGACGATGGCCGCGTCGTAAGGAAACCGCCGCATGGGCTGCAGCGTGACCTCGGCCGCCTTTTCCGGGTTCAGGCAGAAATCGATAAAGGTCGGCTCGGTGGCCCGAACAGCCCGGTACTCCGGCAGATAGCGTCCCGCTTGCCGCATGAACCACACGGGCGGACGTTCGGCCCTCTGGCCATCCAGAACGGAAAGGAGCTTGGGTTGGACGGAGGGCTTGAAGGTCATGCAGGCCTTAAATCCCGTCAGGCCCGTGGGCTCAAGCCCGTATCTCCCCGGAGGCCTTCTTCCTTTCTACCTTCTTTCTTTAAGAAGATTTTAAGGAAGATTGTAGGAGATGGTGAGCAAGTGCCTAACGGGGAAAACCCGTCAGCGACGCTGCCTGTCACCTGCCTGTCATGGAACCATTCAGACTCGACCCACATGTGGGCGCGAGCCTGTGAACTATGGGGACAGTCCGCTAGCGCTTCGAAATTGCTAACGAAACGTTAATATGGCTAACGGCGCCGTAACCATGAGCGAGGACTCATCCCCGGTTTGGGGGAATCGCAATTACCCGGCCTGTGAAGACGAT
>JAPWJZ010000006.1 GCA_028283745.1 Micavibrio sp. | reverse complement strand
AATGGCGCCGTACTGAGAAGTACGGCGCCATTCCGAACGCGATCGATTACCAGGCGATCAGGATTCCCCAGCCTGAACGTTTACGCTCGTTTCCGCCAGCTTCGTCATGTATTCGTCGCCGCCATAGATTTCCTTGGTGGCGTCGCGAAGCTTTTTGTTGTCGTCCTTGAGGCCAAGAGCTTTGGCATAGGCTGCCGCAGTACCGAACCCTGCGATGCCATAGTGGCTCATTCGCTGGTACTGAGCGATGATGACGACATCGAGCAGCGGGCCTTTCTTCGGGCCTTCCTCGATGATGTGCTTAGTCGCCTCGGTGACCAAGCCTTCCATGCCTTTGCAATGCTCTTTGGAAACCTTCTCGTCCTGGCCGGCGATCAGCTCCTTGAGCACATCGGTATGCGCGGAGATTCCGGCCTGCGACTTCGTCAGCATTTCCTTGAGCTCGGGATCGCTCGCCTCAGAGGTGATCTTCTTCAGCAACCGGTTCATTTGGTCGTTTGCCGACCACAGATCCTTGAGCTCGTCGGTGTAAATTTCCTGGAAATTTTCCGGTGCGGACATGATGGTGTTCCTCTCTTCGCAGCTGCCGGGCTTAGCGCCGACTGGCTCCTGCTGAGCAACTGGAAAGCAGCAATTGCTCCGTACTGTTCGGCTTATGCCGGGCGGTTCGTGAATCTTGTTAATATGCGGACTTTTTTCAAGCCTGAGTTCCCTTATTCATCGGCGCTTCTGGCATGCGCCGGCCTTGGTGCCTCGTTCTGATCCCTTGGGTTCTTGCCATCCTCCGGGTCTTCGCCGACATTTGCTTCCGTATTGCTCGGCGACCGCGGCCTCTCGGCTTCCTGTCCCATTCAGTTAATTCATGCCGAGATTTACATGTTGCTGATCTATAGGCTCAGCGCTGGCGGGCCAGGCATCGGACTTGAGCAAATCCAGTGCCTCGAACTCGTCCGGTGCCAGGTGAAGCGCGTCAGCGAATCGCAGTTGAAGGCAACGCTGTCCCGCGAAACGGCGCGCAGTTTTTCATCCGCCCCGATGGCCATACTCGTCGCGACAACGATATAGCTCACCGTGCCGGTCCTGCATTCGATCAATGCTTCGACCGCTTTTCCAAGCGAGGAGCCATCAGATGCGTAGACAGGCATACCGGCAATACCCGTGCCACTAAAAAGCGTTGGCTCATTGCTCCGGCGGCTCGCCACCGTAGCCGATTTTGCGCCATCTTCGTAGACAGCTTGCCGGCCCAACCACCGCCATATCCCGATGCCGTTGACCAGCGTGAGCAATCCATTGGAGGCGATAAGATTGGTCTGGCCCGACGTTGCACCAACGATCGTCCAACCGATCGAACCGATAGTGAACACGATAAAGCCCCAGCCGGTGACCCGAGCCCCAAGATTGGCAGCGGTCATCATCGCCGCAATAATCGTCGCCGTCGGCGCGATCCAAAGCCAGCCATATCGCTTGCAGTCATGGGCGGTATTATCCATTTTTCCTTGGCAGAAGGGCCGGCGTCATGCGGGCTATTGCCTTCAAACGCTTCGCGTTACCAAGCGTCGCACTCGCGTGAATAGTCACAAGCCCCGCCGCGCTAATCGCAGCCGCGCGTTCGAAGGTGCGCAGCGCAAAAGCCGTGTTGCGTTTCGAAAGCGCAAATAGCTCGGAAAACGTCGGAGCCCGGCCTCTCATCACGATAGCTCCAAAATGTTGGGCCTCCGTCAAGAATGTCGATTGGATCGCCCACCAGTCGGTTGCGATTGCCGCTCCCGCTTTCCCGAATGCCTCGACTTTCTCTGGAACCATTTTTCCCAGCTCTGCATAATTGCCATCTAGCGGTGAACGGGACAGCGTCGCCCATCATTGCCGTTCGCCTATTAATCACGTCCCGCGAGGCGACGAGCGTTTCGGAAGCGCGCTGCGCGGTATCCGCCATTCCCATGACGGCGGACATTATTCGGGAGTAGAAAGTGAAGGGATCGAGCATTGCGACGACTCATGGCGCAATGGTAAGGGCGCATTGGTGAACGTGCACGAATGGCCTCAATGTGGCCGACAAATACTGCTCTGGTGGACCAAGATTATCAAAGTCGCATCTCTCAGCCTCTCATTAAATCGGAACACCTGGTATTCGACGATCCGGGTTCGATAGGCACCACGCCGCCACATGGATCACGTGGCTTTCCGGATCGGAATATACTCACAAGTGAACGTCACATCTCGGTGCTGCGTCGCTTTGGTGAGGTGCACATAGAGCGGCCGATCTCCTGCAGCGTCACTGAGACAGAATGCATGCTCTGCCTCATAGAGGTCGTCGCGATGCGGCTCGATCCAGTCTTTCACCTGCTTCAGCGCGGAATACTTGGCTTTAGATTCGCTTTCAGCCACGACAAAAACATTGCGGTGTCGCTCGGCGAATTCTGCGGGCTGATACCCTCCCTATATTCACAAAATAGAGCTTCTCGGGACCATCGTATGGTTAGGCCCGCAGTGATATGTCGTACCCGTCGGCGTGGCTAATTTCCGCCCAGCAATCGATCATGTGCAGGCTGCTGCGGGGAATGCTCCCACCATTGCCGTCGAAGCTCGGCATAGGTTTCCTCCATCGAGGCAGCGAGAACGAACCGGGCATCGTGAACCTCGATGTTCGCTCCCGCCATTTCGCCGCCGATATATATAGCAAACAGCTTCACTGGATCATGCCCCCGCCGGATGACGCAGCAGCGCCCAGGCTTGCGGGCCGCTTGCGCCGATCGCCTCGGCCAGCTGCTCCGCCACAACTGTGCCCATCTGATGCGAACTGGTAGTGCCCCCAACGAAGGGGTGCCGACCCATCAGGAACGGTAGGCTCAGACAAAACAGCGGTTCGGTTGGGCGGTCATCGGAGACCGGGTGGAACTCATCGTCGATGACGATACCCCGGGACGGCTCCTTTCCTGCGGCGGGAGCAACGTCACGCACGATAACCTCGCTCTCGCAGCGTCGGGAATGGGAAATCCCTTGCTGACAGCGGCACGCTGGCCGGTTGCTTCGATGAACACTGGGAAGTGGCTCATCTCGCCCTGCAGACGCGCTCAGACCCTGGATGCCACCCGCACGCTGAAGATGTATGGGAGATCGGCGCACGCATATGTCCGCGGAAATACGGTAAAATTCTACGAATGGCTGGCTGCATCACCAGCGGCGCACCGTGTACCCGAGGGGCCGGCGCTCTGAATCTGCGGAGATTGCCATCTTGGCAACCTTGGGCCGATCGCGAGTGGTGACGGGCGTATTGCCGTGCAAATACGCGATCTTGACCAGGCCGTTATCGGCAACCTCAATTCAGCGAAAAGCAGGCCACCAAGGCTGCTCGATATCTCGCGTTCGTAGTGGGGAAAGCACATGCGCGGCAGATGGATCAGGCGACCCGCCAGGAATGGGGGCGGCGTCTGGACGCGGATCGTCGTTCCGCGAACGATGCGCCATCGTGGCTATGGGAGAGCGTGGTGTCGTTGGCCGGCCGCCATGAAAGTGGCTATCTGGAACATTGCCGTCTCTACGCGCTCGCCGCTTGAAGGAGGGATCAGCACCATGCCAGGCTCTACGCGCAATAGCATTTGGAGCACGTAGACGGCACAGGCTGACGAATCCGACACGCCAGCTGGTGCTCAGGGCCCGGGGCCACCCGCGTGTTCCCGGGGCAGGCCCTCTTGAACGGGGAAAAAGCGATCCAATCCATCTTTGGCCGGATTAAATCTGAAACATGTGAGCCAAAGAGACGATGACAACTGAGACGGTTAACGCCCCTGAGACCCGCGCCTTCGAGGCGGATGTTTCCAAGCTCCTGCACATGATGGTCCACTCGGTCTATTCGGACCGGGACGTCTTCCTTCGCGAGCTTATCTCCAACGCCGCCGATGCCTGTGAGAAGCTGCGCTACGAAGCAATTTCCCGGCCCGAACTGCTCGGCGACGATGCCCAAGCGCGGATCACCGTGACGCTCGACAAGGATGCCGGAACGCTCACCGTCACGGACAATGGCATCGGCATGACCGCCGCCGACATGGCTGAGACCCTGGGCACCATCGCCCGTTCGGGGACAAAGGCGTTCATGGACAGGCTCTCTGCCGACAAGAACGGTGAAGGACAGCAGCTCATCGGCCAGTTCGGCGTGGGTTTCTATTCGGCCTTCATGGTCGCCGGGAAAGTCGAGGTCGTCTCCCGCCGCGCGGGTGAGGACGAGCCCGCCAGCTGGGCATCCGATGGCTCGGGCACGTACACCATAGCTCTGGCCGATCCCGCTGCCGCCCCCCTGCGCGGAACGCGGGTTACGCTGACCCTGCTCGATGAGGCGAGAAGCTATGCCGAGCTTCACACCATCGAACGGATCGTCAAGGCGCAGTCCGGCCATGTGCCGGTGCCGATTTTCCTTGAAGAAGCCGGCAGCGAGGAAGAAGCACGGCAGCTTGCCGACGGCGCGGCGCTGTGGACCAAGGCAAAGTCGGACATCACCGAGGACGACTATGCCGACTTCTATCGCAGCGTGGCGGGGCAATTCGACAAGCCGGCTGTGACGCTACACTACCGGGCCGAAGGGCGGCACGAGTATTCTGTGCTGACCTTTATCCCGGAGAGCAAGCCCTTCGACCTGTTCGATCCCGACCGCAATGGCCGCATCAAGCTCTATGTCCGAAGGGTCTTCATCACGGATGAAGCGGAGATTCTCCCGCGTTATCTGCGGTTCGTGCGCGGCCTTGTCGATTCTGCGGACCTCCCGCTCAACATGTCGCGCGAGATGATCCAGGAAAGCCCCGTGCTGTCCGCCATCCAGAAAGGCGTGAGCAATCGCGTCCTTTCGGAACTGGAGAAGCTCTCGTTGAGCGATGCCGATCGCTATGCAGCGATCTGGAACAACTTCGGGGCTGTGCTCAAGGAGGGGCTGTACGAGGACTACGAGCGGCGCGCTCAGTTGCTCGGGCTCGCCCGGTTCAAGACCACGGCATCGGACGGCGAGTGGCGCTCGCTCAAGGATTATGTCGCGGCGCTGAAGGAAAACCAGACCGCCATCTTCTACGCCACGGGCGATGACCTCGATCGGATCGCGACGTCTCCCCAGCTAGAAGGGTTCAAGGCGCGGGGCATCGAAGTCTTGCTGCTGCCCGACCAGGTCGACAATTTCTGGACGACGATGGGCGTCGATTATGAGGGCAAACCCTTCAAGTCGGTGACGCAGGGCGCCAGCGACCTCAGCCTGATCCCTCTGGCCGAGGAGAGCGCAGATGCATCGACCCCGGAAGAGGATGTCAGCGGGTTCGTCGCATTTGCCAGGGAGGTGCTGGCTGATCAGGTTTCTGACGTCCGCATCTCCGACCGGTTGACCACCAGCGCCGTGTGCATCGTGGCGCCGGACAACGCCATGGATCTTCAGCTTGAGAAGATGCTGGCCGCCGCCGGCCGTGCGCCCGAACGCGAAAAGCCCGTGCTGGAAGTGAATGCGCGCCATGCGCTCATCGCCAGACTGGAGCAGTCCACGGCGAGCGAGGATGAGCGGCGGGATATCGCATTCCTGCTGCTCGATGAGGCGCGTATTGCGGAGGGAGAAGCTCCGGCCGATCCACGAGCCTTTGCCCAGCGGCTTGAGCGCTTGATGGCCAAGACCCTGGGATGATGCAGGGAGGGGAAGCCGACCGGCTTCCCCTTTGTTTTTCGGGGCTCCCACTATATTGCATGTTGTCCACCATCCCGACTATGTCGTCCCGGCGAGAGGCGAAGGCACCTTTCGCCACGACAAGTATGCGCGGGTGATGGATGCGCTTCGCGAGAGCGGCGTGCCGATTACGGTGCACGTCCCGGACATCATGCCGAGAGCCTGGCTCGAAGCGGTCCATGATCCCGGCTATGTCGAGGAAATCATTGCGTGCAGAGTAGCAGCGGCCAAAGAGCGCAGGATAGGGTTCCCGATCGACGAAAGCATTTCGCGAAGATCGCAACTTTCACCAGGCGGGACGTGGCTGGCTGCCAAGCTGGCGCTACGCCATGGCTACGCCGCCAACAGCGCCGGCGGCAGCCACCACGCTCTTGCGGATACCGGAGCCGGGTACTGCGTTTTCAACGACCTCGCGGTCGCCGCGAACAGGCTGATCGAGGAAGGCGATGCAAAGCGCATCCTGATCCTCGACCTGGACGTCCACCAAGGGGACGGTACCGCCGCGTTGACGGCGGGGCGCGGCGATATATTCACCCTCTCCCTGCACGCGGAAAAGAACTTCCCCACCCGAAAGGCGCGCTCCACCCTGGATATTGCGTTGCCCGACCTGACGGATGACACGGTCTATCTGGACATCCTGAAGCGCACGCTGACCGGGGCGCTGGACGATTTCCGGCCGGACCTTATCCTGCTGCAGGCGGGCGTGGATGCGCATGTGGATGACCGCTTGGGGCGATTGGCGCTGACCGATGCCGGATTGGTGGAGCGTGACCGGATAGTGTCACACGCAGCCCGGCAGCGGTCGATCCCGTTGGCAAGCACGCTTGGCGGAAGGTACGGGGCGGATCGTGACGCGGTCGCACGCAGGCATGCCCGCTCGATCCTGACATTGGGATCGTCATAGGATCGCGCCATTCGTTAGGGTGCGCCACCGAATTGCTCCGCTTCTTGTGGCGAGACTGCGCATCGAGGGGCAAGTCTATATTCGGGGAAATCCGTGGCTGGCAAAGCTCCGGAAGGTAATCGACCAACGCGGCCGCTCCATTTCGGCAATGCTGTGCTCCCAGTCGTGACGAGCAGGCCCGCTCAGGTGGTAGGCCGCTCGCGGTTCGAGCGGCACCGATACCCGCGCGAAGCCATCGGCCCGCCTGCGCCGAAATCGCATCGCCGCGGGCTCGCCCAGCGAAATTCCAATCACATCCTGGTAGACCGGGCGATCGCGGTGCCACCCGATACCGGCGCCAGGATCGTAGCGGATCAACAGTGCCTGGATAAGGACAGCGGGCTCGAGATTGGCGAAGCGCGCCGCACGATCGCGCAAGGGGCGCAGCCAGTCCGGGATCGGCTGAGCCTCCAACGGTCGCCCGATTTCAAAATCATAACTCCATCCGAACGACGCCGTAAGCCGCTTTCCGGTCCACCCCTGAAAGCGAAATGGCGTAAGGTCGCTGGAATCGATGCGGCTGATCAGCACGCGTTCTTCGGCAGCGTCGATAATGTCGGCCTCTGTGATCAGCCCCGGCAGCACTGGTGTGTCGAACAGGTCAAGCATCAAGCCGCCTGCTCCTTCGCGAACATCGGCAGCGCGACTTCGCGATCGGCGGGAGGCTCACCGAAGTTCGATACCGTGACGCCCACGAGCCGGATGCCCTTTGTAGGCGGCAGGACCGACCGGATGAGATCGCGCGCCAGGTTTTGAAAGTTGTCGAGCGTCGCGACGACCTCCGCCTGACTGCGGCGGCGCGTGATCTGTTTGAAGTCGCCGTACTTGATCTTCACCGTCACGGTACGGCCAAACCTTGAGCAGGTCTCACACCACCGCCAGACGTCGTCGACCATGCGAAGAACGCCAGCCTCGATCTCGGCAGGGTCGGTCAGGTCACGTTCGAAGGTCGTTTCCGAGCCCGAGGATTTGCGAACCCGGTTGGGGTTAACCGGCCGATAGTCCTCGCCGCGCGCGATCGCATAGTACCATCCGGCCGAACTGCCGAAATGGCGATCGAGAAACTCCCGCGACTTTGCCCGCAGATCAGCGCCGGTTTCGATACCGAGCCGCTTCATCTTTTCCGCGGTCACAGGTCCAACGCCGTGAAAGCGACTGACCGGCAATGTCGCCACCCATTCCGCCCCCATGTCAGGGGTGACGGCGAACTGTCCGTTCGGCTTGCGCTGGTCGGAGGCGAGTTTGGCGAGGAACTTGTTGTACGAGATGCCGGCAGAGGCTGTGAGCCCGGTCTCCCTCCAGGATGGCTGCCCGGATCGCCTTCGCGGTGAGCCAGGCCGTGGGGATGCCGTATTTGTTAGCCGTCACATCGAGTTAAGCCTCATCCAGCGAGAGGGGCTGGATAAGATCGGTGTAGCGCTCGAACACCGCGTGGATCTGCCGGGATACCTCCTGGTACACATCGAAACGGGGCGGCACGAAGACGAGGGTGGGACAGCGCCGCAAGGCAGTGACCGAAGGCAAAGCGGACCGCACGCCAAACGTGCGCGCTTCGTAGCTTGCAGCGGCAACCACGCCGCGCGCGGCGGCATGACCCACCGCTACCGGGCGCCCGCGCAGGTCGGGGTTATCGCGTTGCTCCACGGACGCGAAGAAGGCGTCCATGTCGACGTGGATGATCTTTCGGGGGGCAGAATCGACCATGTCTCGTCCATGCCACAGAAAGAACGAAAAGTGAACGAATTTGAACTTGGCCGAAAGATTTGGTGTTCGCTGCTTCGCTGAAGGCTGGACCTTTTTGGATGCTAAGCGGCAGATTATGGCCGTTCAGCAATGACCGGCGTATCGCGGGCAAACCCGGTCTATAAGCGCTGCCAATGCCACGATGCCGGAACGATGACCTCCGTTCATGCGGTTCGGCCAGCGTACGGCCCAGTGGGGCCATGACGGACTTCCGTGCCAGCTATTCGCGCCCCGCGTTGCGTCTCTCGGCGATGAGGTTCTCATGGCCATCGGCGGATGAGGGCTCCTCATCATGCTTGGAAACCGATTTCACGGTATCCTTGTCTTGAGGCGAGCTGGCAAAGGGCTTGGCTTCGGCACCGGCCAAACCGATCTCGATGTCGCGCTCGGTCTCGGACTGCGCATCCACACCTTTCTGCACCGGCTGCTCATTTTTAGGGTCCGGGCCGATCGAAACATCATCCATGCATATCGCTCCGTCGCTAGATGGTTTGGGCATTGACTTCACTCGCCATGTCGCGCGGGCTCTGAAGCCACTGCGCAAGCTCGTCGTTGCCTTGCATGCGCGCAACGCCGGCCGCATCGTTTCCGGCCGCGTCCACCGCATCTATATCGGCTCCGGCGCTCAGCAGAAGATCGATGATATCCCGTCGATCAAACAAGGCGCTCATCATGATCGCGGTCTGTCCGGCTGCATTACGCAGGTTCGGGTCTGCTCCCGCGGTCAGGAGTTGCCGGGCAATGGCAATGTGCCCTTTGAAAGCCACGCCCATCAGCGGGCTGCCGCTCGCGGTCGTGCCGTTGGGATTGGCACCGGCATTCAGCAGCAGCGCCGCGGCGGCCTCGAATCCGTGATAGGTCGCAAGGACGAGGGCGGTATGACCCTTCGCGTCCATGGCCTCGATGTCCGCGCCAGCTTCTAGCAGGACCGGGATCATGTCGTCTCGGCCAAGCCGGGCCGCGTCGAACAGCAATTCCTGCACTCTTTCCGGTGAAGGGAGCTGCGGCGGTTCCCGCGGTATCGAAGGCATTAGATTTTCCGGCTCGTTCACCCAACGTACTCCCATCGCTACCCAATATGGTCCAGACGGATAGGACGCGGTCAGCCGCCGCCGATTTCGTCGAACACTTGAACCACGATAGCGGCGCGGGCATCGTCGTTGACGTCCACCGACACGGATATCGGATCTGAAAGCGGTGCGTCGCCGCGTTCCTCCTCCAGGTGGGTCGCGGTGTCCCCACCACTGCGCTTTTCGCCTACGCTGTTTTCACTGCCAGCCGACGAGACAAAGACGTCGGTTCGCGCGAAGCCATGTTCCTGGACCAGTCTTTCGACCGCGAGTTCGGCGTCTCGGCGACTATCGAATCTGCGCTCTATCGTGGAGCTCATGTGTTTGTCCTTTCGTGGAAGATATATGAGTTTGGCGCGGATCTATCGGGCTTCGCCGTGATCAAATTCGGCCGAACCGGGCTCCGCCATCTTCCGGTGCTGCTCGGCGAGCACGGCAGCCGGTGCCACGTGGGCCACCGCAGCCTGGATTTTGTTCTTCCAGCCCGAGACGATGTGTGCCTCCCCCTTCATGAGCGCATCCCAGCCGTCGCGCGCGACATCGGCGGGATCGCTCTTGCTCTCGGACGCGCCGACGCTGGTGTCGAGCATGTCGGCGCGGTCGAAGAACTCGGTCTCCACCGGGCCCGGCATGAGCGTGGTGACCGTCACGCCCTTCGCGTTCTTGATCTCGTTGCGCAGGGCGTCGGCGAAGCTGTCCACGAACGCCTTGGTGCCGTTGTAGACCGCCTGGAAACTGCCGGGAATGAAGCCGGCGATCGAGCCGGTGATCAGCTCCGCCGGCCTTGCCTCGCATAATTTTGGCATCATAAAAGCGCTGTCTATCAGCCCGACTGCGGGAGCTTTTGCGGTCATTGGCATGACCTTAAACGCCGTCATGACCGCCCGCTTTGTCGTTCCCCCCCCCCCCCCCCCCCCCCCCCCCCCCCCCCCCCCCCCCCCCCCCCCCCCCCCCCCCCCCCCCCCCCCCCCCCCCCCCCCCCCCCCCCCCCTGGGTCGTTCTAGGTCTCTAGACATAAACAAATTCGGTCGTCATGCGGTCGTCTTCGTTTTAGACTGGCCTGCCTAAGGTTTGATTTTTTGTTCGAAAACCTTTACCTGCGCCTCAAGGCCCACTGCGTCAGCGTCGGAGGCCACCGTCACATTGTAGCTTCCTGCACGGACTACCCATTGGTTTGACGCCGCATCAAAATCAGCAAGGAGACGCGGATCTGCCGACATAAATATTTTCCGGCTTTCTCCAGCCTTGAGCATGATCTTTTCAAAGCCAATCAACCGTTTCACGGGAACACCAAGCCGGTCGGTCAGATATAGCTGAGGTGTATCGGCGCCGTCTATCTTGCCTGTATTTGTGACATTAAACGTGGCCTTAATCGTTTTGCCGCCTTTAATCTGAAGACCGCTATAGCTGAACCTTGTGTAGGAAAGGCCATAACCAAATGAAAACAATGGCTTGGCACCCGTTTGCGCAAACATTTTGTACCCGACGGCCGCGCCTTCCGTATGTGGCACGTCGAAAACTGTTTTTTGCGGCAAACCTCGGCCAGGTGTTTTTTCACGTGGATATTGGGCCATATCAACCGGGAAGGACACAGGCAATCTACCCGATGGATTGACATCTCCAAACAGGACATCCGCAATGGCCTGCCCGCCTCGTGCGCCGGAATACCACGCCTCAATCACGCCTTTTACATTTGAAAGCCAGGGCATGGTAACGGGGCCGCCCGTTTGCAGAACGACAATTGTATTTGGATTGGCCGCGGCGACAGCCGTAATTAAGGCGTCCTGGCCGTCGGGCAGGCTGAGGTCAGGGGCGTCTTCGGCTTCCATCATCCACTGATTGGCAAATACTACGACCACGTCAGCCGACCGCGCAAGCTCTGCTGCACGCGATGGATAACGACCGTCGTCATAGCGAACCTCGGTGTTCGGCGCATGCGTTTTGATTGCCTCTAGAGGTGAGGATTTATGGTAGACCATGCCACGCCATTCGGCGACCCGACCTTCGCCTCCCAGGGGCACGAAAACATATCGCCCGCCAGGGGCCACGACCTGCGATGATCCGCCGCCCGAAAGCACGCCTCGTGCCGCCAGGCCACCAATAATCGCAATGCGCTTCGCATCACGCGCCAGAGGCAGTATATCGTCCTGATTTTTAAGTAATACGATCCCGTCCTGCGCGACTGCACGGGACACCTGCGCATCGGCTTCAAAATCGATATCGGCCGTTTTAGCGGGATGGTCGAACAGGCCGACTTCAAACATGGAGCGCAAAATCCGATGAACCATGTCGTCCAGTCGGGCCTTGGGGATTCGACCGTCTTTGATGCCCTGTTTGAAAGGTCCATCAAACCACACCTTCTCGTCAAGCTGTTCGCCAGATTGCTGATCAAGACCGGCCAGGGCGTAGTTCTCACTGTATACCGCGCCCCAATCGGACATCACCCAGCCAGGGAATTTCCAATCCTGCTTCAGGACTTTGGTAAGGAGGTGCTGACTGTCACAGGCATAGGGACCATTCACTCTGTTATAGGCGCACATAACCGAACCCGGCTTGCCGCCTTCGATCGCTAATTCAAACGCCAAAAGATCAGACTCGCGGTGAGCCGCTTCATCAATAACCGAATTCGCCCATTGCCGGTTTGTTTCCTGGTCATTGATCGACAAGTGTTTAACTGTCGACACAACATTCTGGTCCTGAATGCCTTTGATAGATTGTCCGGCCAGGGTTCCCGCGAGCAGCGGATCTTCACCAAGATATTCGAAGTTGCGGCCATTGCGCGGATCGCGGGCCAGATTGACGCCGCCGGCAAGCAAAACGTTGAAACCTTTTTTTTGCGCTTCGCTACCAATCATCGCGCCCGCCTTATAGGCCAGGGTACGGTCGAAACTTGCCGCCAATGCAAGGCCGGACGGCAAGGCTGTGGCCCCTTCTTCGGTACGTATTCCTAGACGTAATCCAAGAGGGTTGGTTATGCCCAGGCTGGCGTCGGTGATCTGAAGGGCAGGGATGCCTAAACGGCTGTTACCGGGCACGAAACCGGCGGATCCGATCGCGCCTTCAGGCAAAGGCGTATTATTGAACGACCAGGCAAACGGGCCATGAATCAGGGCGACGCGTTCGTCAAATGTCATCGCTTGTAACAGTAGGCTTGCGCGGACGTCAGATGACAACTGCGCATTCATCCACGGATGCGGGGCCGCGACAGGCTTGCCCATTGCCATGCCTGTAATGGCCAGGGCAACGCAAGACGTCAATAATAGCGTTTTGAAAAACATAAATCTTTATCCTGATAATGACGTGTCGGTGCCAGTGGATTTACATCCCATTATTCAAAACGAAGCAGGCGTTGACCTTTCGGTCGACGCCTGCCTTACTCTACGCAAACAACTTACCAGTTCAGGGTAAGCTTTACGCCCATGGTACGCGGGGCAAAGTACTGATAGCGATAGGCTTTATATGTGGCGCTAGCCGGGTTTTGCGCATTTGACAGGACCAGCACGTTCTCAATATTACGGACATAGCCTTCCAGACGCCAATTCGCATCGTTTGGCTTATAGGTCAAAATTACGTCTGAGCGGAAATAGGCCGGCTGGCTGTCAGCCTCGTAATTATAGATCGTAAAGTAGGATTTGGTTTCGTAATGGGTTTGAGCGCGCCCCGTCAGAACCCCTTTGAAAACGTTGAAGTCGTGCTCATAGCCGAGGTTTACAGTCCAGCGTGGCGCCTGCGGCGGTGTATATCCGGCTAACTGAACATTGACGCTACCGGTTGCCACCGCGAAGTCTTTGTATTCGCCATGTACATAGGCTGCGAAGAAATTGAAACGATCTATCGGCGTCGGACGCGCCTGTCCTTCGAATTCAACACCGTAATATTCGGAACTGCCGGCATTTATAATTGAGTTTGAGACGGCACCCACCGCGAATTGCGACACCTGTTGATTATCGTAGGTGTAGAAGAAGGCGTCAGCATTAACCTGCAGCCTGTTACTGAAGAAGCGGTTCTTTGAGCCGATTTCATAGGCGATGATCGTCTCGGGCGCGTATGTGCTGTTTGTATTGAAGCCGCCGGCCTTAAAGCCGGTATCTATCTTGGCGTAGAGCAGGTTGGCCGAAGTCGCCTGCCAACTGATACCGCCATGATAGGTCGCCTTGCTCGACTCGGCATGACCGACACCTGTGGTGGTTGATTGAACAATCTCTCCAGTGGACAAGTAGGTGCTAAAACTTGCCAGGGTGGTAAAGCCGTCGCGATCCTGGCTGTTTTCAGTGTAACGCGCACCAACCTCAACCTTCAGGGCATCTGTCAGATTATAAGCGATCTGACCAAAGATCGCCTTAGCTTCGACCTCTCCATTTGGATATGAATAGATGTTCAGGTTAATCGGGTCCTGACTGATACTTGATCCGGCATAGTCCCGGAAAAGCGCCAGATTACTGTTATGTTCGTAGAAATAGAATGCGCCAACCTGCCAGAAAAGCGGTGAGCCGCTTTCAGAGGTGAGGCGAAGTTCTTGATTCCACGTGGTTGTCTTATCTTTTGAATAGTAGGTTATGTTCTGAACATCCGTACCATAGGCGCCACCCAGGGTGTTGTTACGTTCGTAGTCCGTATAACGATAGCCGCCCAGATAGGTCAGTTGAGCGAAATCAAAATTATAGGTCGTGCTCCAGCGTAACCCCATGGTTTCACCGAGTTCATAACCGCCGTCCGGAACCGCGAAACTCTCGCCATTGTCAGGAATAGTGGGACGCGACAGGTCGATGCTACCACTCGACGTGTATATTAAGGGCACCGCCTGAACGACAGGCCCGACATCATCCAGCTTGGAATATTCCGCCGTTACCCAGCCTTCCCACCGGTCCGTGGGCTGAAAGGCAACAATTACACGGGCCGCTTTTGAATGCTCGTCATCACCCGCATCGCCAACAGGGTTTCCACGATAGCCGTCGTGATCGCGTGTTTGAAAAGAGGCTCGCACCTGGACCTTGTCACTGACCGGGATATTGATCATGCCTGTAGTATTAAAAGTATTATAATCGCCGATTTCACCCGACAGATATGCACTGAAGGTCTTTTTAGGCTTAGCGGTAATGATATCGACCGATCCGCCGGTGGCGTTACGCCCAAGAAGTGTTCCTTGGGGGCCCCGCAGAACTTCCACCCGGTCCAGATCAAAAACAGTGCCGTTCAGTCCTGTTGCCTGCTGAGTGTAGAAACCGTCCATGCTTAAGGAAACGGCGGGATTACCTATGTCGCGGCTCGAGACCCCGCGTATGCCGACGATCACGCTGGCGTTCAGTTGGGAGAAGCTGACGCTTGGCGCAACCGTGCTCAGATCCTTGAAATTGCCAACACCATTCTGACTCAGCGTGGCCGCATCAACAACAGTGATAGCGATTGGCGTCTTTTGAACCGTCGAGGGACGCTTTTCAGCGGTTACAACAACTTCCTGAATCTCGTCTGAAGTTGTGCTGGGCGCAGTCGGTGCCACACTCTGCGCATATGTAGTAGTGGTTAAGGCCAAGGCTGACGCCGTACTAATTAATCCCACAAACCAACTGCAGGCCCGGAAGTTTACTCTCGATGACATAGATATCCCCTATCATAATCTAGCACAGGCCTCACTACTTTAGCTTTGTCTGTGCACTCTAAACTCCGCTCGCTTCGGAGGATGATGAAAATAGAGACATAAAAAAAATTGCGTCGCAACATTTATTTATTCAGCGGACAATTATTTGACATTAAATATTCACCAAATGGTCGTGATGCGTCATATTTGCGACAGTAAGGATTTGACTGCGGGATAGTGCCCTGTCTAATTAACGCTAATATAAATTACAAATAATGACATTAAATCAGCTAGATGCGGCATTTTTATAATAAAAAAACTTCATTAAATGTGCTTTGATAGGGCGGCGAGCGAGTTTTGCGACTAGACCACCTTTCATTAAATTTATTGCACCGCACAATTAAAATATTGTTCGTTAGATAATTATATGCTTGTTTTGGGAGTGCATTAAAGCGCATATTGAGGCCTGTGATGCGCTTTCAAACTAAGGTGCAGATTAAACCAAAACTTAGAGCGCTGATCCGCTTCAAGCGGGTCGAAACGCGCTCTGGCAAGGGCGATAGGTTATGGAGTGCAGGCGTCAATGGAGGAGCGATAGCTCGCGCAGCAGCATTTGGTGCGAGTCACAAAGCGGCACGACCATCCTGCCTGTCCCGACATCAGGAGAAGGGGAGAGGGGCAACTCTGACGATTTACCGTGTGAGAAGCATCCGCAGGCCTTCAATCGTCGCGTAGACGTGAGCCTCGAAACTGGCATCCAATGGATTCGTAACGCCATTTTCCCAACGCAAGATGAAGTGGCGGTTGGCCAGCCCCGCGCGGTGTTTGTAAATATTAGGGTATCCGGTCTCGTCAAGGCCGGCGATGGTCGTCTTCATGACTTCCGTCCACGATTCAGCCTCTTCGGCCGGAAGCGCGGCATGCTCCATAGTTACGAAGCCCACCTTGGCGGTGATGACAATGTCGTAGGCATGATAAAGTTTTTCACCTTGAAAGCCGGCGCGGGTCAAAACATCGAGGATGGTGTCAACCAGTTTGAAATTGGCGCCGGCGTTCGAAATCAGTTGTGTCACAATCAAAGGGGCAATGTTGGGGTGCCGCCTGACGATGGCGCGGTACTCGTGCAGCAATTCAGTCAGCCAGGCTTTCCAGTCAGACGGGTCAGCCAAGGGTTCCACATCCTTCAGACAATGATTGACACTGCCGGCCAGCACCATGTTCCGCGTCGGAAGGTGCCAGTAGATTGCGCCGGGAAAAACGCCCAGGCGCTGCGCCAACGCACGCACACTAAATTTTTCAAGCCCAACCTCATCAATGAGGGCGACTGCCTGATCAAGAATCGAGTCCTGGGTGAGCGTGCGCTCACTATCCTGATGGGGCCTGCCCCGCTTGACACTCTGCACTTGAAAACTTCCCCAAAAAAATTCGATGCGTGGGCCTTAGCGTGCTGAATACGCGCAAGCGCACCATACCGCAATAATTATTCACTAAACAGGAGACTATAGATGTTGGAGCCCAACGCGGCCAAGACCGCGCATTCAGCAGATGCCATTAAGTCCGCGGCAGACTCCGCTGCCAGGCAATATATTGCCAGCAATCCTCTGAGTGGAGCGATTAATGCCGACGCGGCCCATTTTCTACCCGGCGGAAATACGCGAACCTCCTTGTGGACTAACCCCTTTCCCCTTTGCATGGTGTCTGGACACGACCAGCATTTGATAGATGCGGATGGCCACGACTATATAGATTTTCTCGGTGAATTTACCGCCGGCATCTACGGTCACTCGCCTAAAATTGTTAATGACGCCATTATTGCCGCGCTGGCAGACGGAGTGAATTTGTCGTCGCATAATAAATGGGAAGGTAAGCTGGCTTCAATGATAATTGACCGCTTCCCAAGCATGGACTTGTTGAGGTTCACTAATTCCGGCACTGAAGCCAACCTCATGGCATTGGCAGCCGCTAAGGCGTTCACGGGGCGCTCGAAAATTATCGTCTTTGAAGGCGGGTATCATGGGGGCGTTTTGAGCTTTCCGCCCGGCGGTTCGAAAACCAATGTCCCTCATGAATTTGTCTTAGGCACCTATAATGATCAGGCAGATACTCAGCGCTTGATTGAGGAGAATAAGAACAATCTGGCTGCCATTCTGGTCGAGCCCATGCTGGGCGCTGGCGGATGCATTCCTGGTGATCCGGCATTCCTTCATATGTTACGCGATATGTCCGCCGCGGCGGGCGCCCTTCTCATATTCGATGAAATCCAGACATCCCGTTTGTCCGCAGGTGGCCGCCAGGCTTTGCTGGGCATAACCGCAGACATCACAACAATTGGCAAATTTTTTGGCGGCGGTTTAGCGTTTGGCTGTTTTGGTGGCCGCCTGGATATCATGAATCAGTTTAACCCCAGCCGTGTGGATGCTCTGCCTCATGCAGGCACTTTTAACAACAATACCCTGACCATGGCGGCAGGCTGCGCAGCAGTCGAGCATCTGCTGACACCTCAGGCACTTGTTCAGATCAACGAACGCGGTGACCGGTTTCGCGAAGACATTCAGGCTCTTTTTGCGCGGCTCGGCGCCCCCTTCCGGGTATCAGGTCTGGGGTCAATAATGAATATACATCCCATATCCCCCTCGATGCATTCCGCAGACCTGCGCAATTTGCTGTTTTTTGAGCTCGTCTCTGCAGGCATTTATATCGCGGCGCGTGGTCTCATCGCCCTGTCCTTATCGATAACGGACGAAGATACAGCAACCTTTTTAGCTGCAATGGAAGGCATTTTGATAAAACATAAGACACTTTTTCTGACGACCTGACGTTTCCGACGTGAGGCGTCGGCGTCCATTGTCGAAATCGACTGCAATTCCCGGACACGCGTCCGCATAAACGTTTTGGATAATCCTGATGCATACCGAAATCCCGGCCAAAGCCCCTTTAGACCCGCCTGAGCAGGGCCGTATGTTCGGCGCCTGGGCCATCCTTATATTGCTGACTGTTTGCTACACATTTTCGGTTATTGACCGTTATGTAATTTCGTATGTCGCTGTAAATATAAAGCAGGATTTGAATCTCAGTGACGTCCAGCTAGGGCTGTTGCAGGGTTTTGTATTTGCGATTTTCTATGCGGTCGCCGGCATACCTTTGTTCGCACGAGGATAGACATGGAAAAAAGTTTCGAGCATGCCGTTGACAGCGACAAGCTATCCAACTTCGCCCAGGCCTCGCCAGGTGCTTGAGCTAGGAAGCAGGGAACTCGAGCGCGACGGGTTGCAGCACGCCATTCACTTTCAACCGCATACTCCGTTGCGAAAGAGCAAGCATCGTCGAAGTCTTCCAAGGTGGATCCTGGCAGGCAAAGCGGCGGACTTTCAGGATGGCAGATTAAGCGCATCCGCGCATATATCGAAGAGCGTCTCGAAGAGTCGATCCAGATCGACGAACTTCGCGACCTGACGCAGCTTAACTGAGGCACTTCTATCGAGCCTTCAGGCAGGCATTCGATCAGACTCCTCACCGCTACCTCATGGCGCGCCGGGTAGAGAGGGCGAGATATGATGTTCGACACGACTGACACTCTGGCGAGTATATCGCTGGCTTGCGGGTTCTTGGACCAGGCCCATCTTTCGAAGCTATTCAAAAATGAAATTTCGTCAGAGCCCATCGGCATGGCGACGAATGCGTCAGGAACCGCCCTAGATCGCCAGACGCCTCGAACGCCGTAGACACGGAAGTCAGCTATATTCGACGTTCGGCCAGCATATACGTGAAGCTCTATAGCAGCTCACAGCTGATATGTTGAGGGGCTGAAATGGCTGGGTCAACTGTTCGATTCACTTCAAGAGCATAAACGACACAATGCTAAATGCATCTCACCATCGCGAATGGGGAATCTTGTCACGTTCCCGATGAGATTCTAACTTTAACTTCACTCACCACGGCCTGAGCCACTTGTGCGGGATCGTGACGATATCACACATGCCAAGCCATTTCGACTGGGAACGTTCCTAGGTCGACCGGGGCTTGACGATATCGCACATGCCAAGCCATCTCGACCGGGAATGTTCCAAGATCGACAGGTGCTTCCACGACCTTAAGCCGCGGGTCGCGCTCGAGGCTGCGGCAGATCAGGCGCGGCAATGTTGCGCAATAATCGGTCACCGCGACCATCTCGGGAACTGACAGGAAATGCGTGACGGAGACAGCAACCTCGCGCTTGAGGTTCTGCTGGCCTAATGCCTGGAATACGCCCGCACGAATGCGACCCGGCGGCAACACGTTGACGTGCTTCAGGCTCTCGTAAAGATCCCGCGTCAGGCTGGCACCGACATCCGGATGGTCGCGACGCACGATGCAGGCCAGTCCGTCGTCCATGAGATGCTGGACGACGAGGTTGTCCGGTGGGTCGATAACCCTTCCCAGCACCATCGCCGTCGTCCCCGAAATCACCCCGGTATCGGCGAGATCGTTGCCGAAAGGCGTCATGCGAAGTTTGATCCCCGGAGCTTGCTCTCGCAGCCTTGCCACCAGCGCTGGCATCAACACCAGTTCGACGTAGCTGTTTGGCGCGATCAGGAAAAGGCGCTCCGCGCTTGCCGGATCGAAATCCTGCTGGTGGACGACGAGATCATCAAGCTGCGCCAATGCGGCCTCGATCGTCGGCGCGATCTCCTCGGCAAGCTGTGTCGGTCTGATGCCGTAGCGCTCCCGGATGAACAGCGGATCCTTCAGCATGTCGCGCAGCCGATTGAGCGAATTCGACAGCGCAGGCTGCGTGATGCCGAGACGGCTGGCAGCGCGCGTGACGCTCCGCTCCTCCATGAGGGCCAGGAAGACGGGCAGAAGGTTCAGATCGTATTTCATCCAGATGTAATTGCATGTGAATATCTAAAATCCAACAAGTAAATTTCTCAAATATCTCTGCGGATGACATGATCACTTCATCGAAAGGCCAGCAGCGCTGATCGACAATCCAGGCCGATCCGGCCGCGACCATCAAAGGATAAGACGATGAAAGTTCTCATGGTACTGACTTCGCACGACACGCTCGGCGACACCGGCCGCAAGACCGGTTTCTGGCTCGAGGAGCTGGCAGCTCCCTATTACGTCTTCAAGGACGCTGGCGCCGAGATCACGCTTGCCTCGCCCAAGGGCGGCCAGCCGCCGCTCGACCCGAAGAGCGACGAACCGATGTTCCAGACCGAGCTGACGGCTCGTTTCAAGGCAGACGCCGACGCTAACGCCCAGCTCGCCCAGACGGTGCGCCTCGACAGCGTCGACCAGAAGGACTTCGATACGGTGTTCTATCCCGGCGGTCATGGCCCGATGTGGGATCTGGCTGAAGACAAGAATTCCATCGCGCTGATCGAATCCTTCATCGCCGCCGGCAAGACCATCGCGTTGGTCTGCCATGCTCCGGGCGTGCTGCGCCATGTCAAGAATGCCGATGGCTCGCCGTTTGCTCAGGGACGCTACCTCACAGGTTTCACCAACACCGAAGAAGAAGGCGTTGGCCTGACCAAGGTCGTCCCTTTCCTGGTCGAGGACGTGCTCATCGCCCAGGGAGCCGTGTTCTCCAAGGTGAAGGACTGGGGCGTTCATACGGTCGTGGATGGCCAACTCATCACCGGCCAGAACCCGGGATCTTCCGGCGAGGCCGCCGAAGCTCTGCTCACCGCCCTGCGCCAGACCCGTATCCGGGCAGCCTGATCATTCAGCATCGTGGACGGCCGCCAGCAGACGGCGGTCGGCCACCCGAAAATCGGATATCGAAATGATCAGCCTCAAACCAACGCTCTCGGCTGCACAGGCCCGGGAGATGATCGAGACATCAAAGTCCAAGGCGACCGCCTTGAATGTCCCATGCTCGATCGCAGTCATTGGCCCGGACGGCTACCTGCTTTCCTTCGAGCGCCAGGATGGAGCCATGTCGGGATCCGTTGAACTGGCGATCAACAAAGCGTTCACCGCTCAGATCTTCAACAACGCGACTGACAGGCTGAGCGTGTTGGCTCGACCGGGTGCTGAGCTCTTCGGAATTCAGCATTCCCACAACGGTCGCGTGGTCGTGTTCGGAGGAGGCATCCCTATCCAATTCCAGGGGCAGGCGATCGGCGCGATCGGCGTTAGCGGCGGCACCGTCGCAGAAGACGTTGCCATCGCGGAGGCTGGCGCAGGGATTCTGGCCGAACGTCTTGTCCCTTGTGGCACCTAGGCCAACCAAGGGGCTGAAGCCAAATAGTATTCGGCCCCGATAATGTAAACCTATCGCGAACGCCCATGTCCGCGGCTTGACCCTTCATCGCGCATTGTAGCGCCCGATTTCAGCTTCGGTTGGTCGGGACCGGACAAGTGCGCGCCTGATCTCACCCCTCATCAATAATTTTTCAAAAGGATGCATGAAATGAAACTCCTGAACTCGCTCATCTCGGCTGTCGCCGCCGTCGCAATCACAGCCAGTGTCGCCCTGCCTGCGGCTGCGGCAGACTTCAAGGCCAAGACCGTTGTCCTCGTTCACGGCGCATTTGCCGATGGTTCGTCTTGGAACAAGGTCATCCCGCTTCTGAAGAAGGCAGGATTGAAAGTCGTGGCGGTCCAGAACCCGCTGGACACCTGGAAAATGACGTTGCTTTCACCGACCGGGCGATTGCCGATGCTGAAGGCCCGGTCGTGTTGGTCGGTCACTCCTACGGCGGCGCCGTCATCACGCAGGCGGGTGTCAATCCGAAGGTTCATTCCCTCGTGTACGTCGCGGCTTATGCGCCAGAGGTCGGCCAGTCGGTACTCGATACGCAGAAGCCATATCCGGATGCGCCCGGCAGACCATTCATCGTGAAGGATGATGCCGGATATCTGAAATTCACCGACGAAGGCATCTTCGACTACTTCGCGCCGGATCTGCCTCGCAGCGAGCGTGCATTGATAGCGGCCACACAGGGTGCATTTGGCGTCAAGGCCGTTTCAACGCCCGTCACACAGGCAGCCTGGCACACGGTTCCTTCCTTCGAGGTTGTGTCCACGGACGATAAGGTGATCCCGCCGCAGCTCCAGCGAGATCAGGTCAAGCGCCTCAAGGCGACAGCCGTCGAGGTGGCTGCCAGCCATGTCGTCATGCTGTCGCACCCGGACGTGGTGGCGAAGCTGATCATCGAGGCTGCGAAGTAACTCCAATGTCATGGCGGGTCGTTTCGTCTTGGCCCGCCATGTCCATCAATCTGCTTCTCGCCCCGGAGATCCCCGATGACGCATATTCTTTCCACCCGCCCGTTAGCCCACTATCGTCTTCGGGTTGTTCAGGCTGATGCTGCCACGGCAGACGTTCCGGCAGCACTCGCCCGCCCGGCGCTTTCGTTCGCCGCCACCGTCGCTGCGATCGTGCTGGTCGCCATCGATCTTCGTCCGGGGATCGTTTCGATCGGACCGCTGCTGCCCCATATCCGTCAGGAGTTTGGGATGTCCAACGCCGAGGCATCCCTGCTGACAGCCATTCCTGCAATGCTGATGGGTTTGCTGGCGTTTCCCACTCCTTGGCTCGCCCACCGATTTGGCCGCGACAGGGTCATTCTGACCGCGCTGATCGTCCTGATGTTGACGACAATCCTGCGCGCCTTCTCCGGCTCGGTCGTCATGCTTCTGGCTTCCACTGTGGGAGTAGGGGCGGGGATTGCGGTCGCAGGTGCGCTGATCCCAGGCTTCGCAAAGAAGAGTTTTCCGAAGCAGGCAGCGGTTCTGATGGGGATCTACGCATCCTCACTGGGCCTCGGCAGTACGCTTGCGGCCGGCCTGACCGAGCCGCTTGCAAATCTGGGCGGAGGCTGGAGGTTCGCTGACGGCATCCTGGCAATTCCCTCCCTCACGGCCATAGCCGCCTGGATCGTCGTCGCTACTGCTGAAGGTAGAACACGGGCGCTCGTCAAAGAAACGTCAACATCGGCGCGACGCCGTCTGCCTACCGCCAATCCTGTTGCCTGGCTGATCGCCCTCTACTTCGCTGCCAACAACATCCTGTTTTTCGGGTTCGTCTCATGGACAGCACCGATATTCAGAGAACTCGGGCATGAGTGCCACCGCTGCAGGGCTCCTGCTGGCAGGCTTCACTGCTGCATTCATGGTCGCGAATCCATTGGCTGGATTGATCAGCCGCAATGAAGACCGTCGCCTCGTGATCGCCCTGTTTGCGGCATTGGCCCTTGTCGGCTCGGCTGCCGTCGCGATTTCGCCCAACGCTCCTGCCGTTTTTCTTCATTCCGATGATTGCTTTCGGCGTGGGCGGATCCTTCACGCTCGCAATGATCCTGCCCCTCGACAACGCGGCGGATGCCCACGACGCCAACGCCTGGACGGCGTTCGTCATGGGGATTGGCTATTTTGCCGGGGCGCTTGGCCCGCTGCTCCTGGGGATCCTTCGTGACAGCACCGGCGACTTCAGGCTCCCTCTCTGGATCCTCGCTGCTGTGGCGCTGCTGATGTTCGCTCTCTCACCCTTCCTGCAGCCGCATCACCACCGTCGCGCCCAAGCATAACATTTTCACCCAAATTGCTGGCCTAGGCCCGCATCAAACGGCTGCCTCGCGGGTGGCCATAACCTCACCAAACTCAAGGACAAGATCATGATCAAAGACAAAGTCGTTCTCATCACCGGCGGCAGCACAGGCATTGGAGCGGAGGTCGCCAGAACTCTGGCGGCAAAGGGCGCAAAGGTCGCGATCGCCGCAAGGCGCCAAGACAAGCTCGATGCAGTCCGTGCCGAAATCGCAGCGCAGGGCGGTGACATCCGGGCGTACGTGATGGATGTTACCGACAAGCACCAGGTCAAGGCTGTCGTCGAGGCCGTGGTTCAAGACTTCGGCCGCCTCGATGTCATCATCAACAATGCGGGCATCATGCCGATCCGGCCGATGTCTGAAGTCAACACGGACGAGTGGGACGCGATGATCGACGTGAACATCAAAGGCACCCTCTATGGGATCGCCGCGGCCTTGCCGTTGTTTCTTGCGCAGCAGAGCGGCCACATCATCAATCTGAGCTCCGTCGCAGGCATCAAAGTCTTTGCGCCGGGCGGTACCGTCTATTCCGGCACGAAGTTCGCGGTCAGCGCGATCTCGGAGGGGCTGCGCATGGAAGTCGGAAGCGCCGTGCGTGTCACCTCGATCGAACCGGGCGCCGTTGAGAGCGATCTGAAGCTGGGGACGACGGGCACCGCGCGGGACACGGTGCATGGTTTCTACGAACAGGCCATCCCGGCATCGTCCGTGGCACGTGCAATTGCCTTTGCAATCGAGCAGCCCGACGACGTCGATATCAATGCGATTGTGATCCGTCCCACGGTGCAGGAATTCTAGTCATCTGGGTCGGGCGAGATCTAATTTTCGCCCGATCTCCGTATTCAATCTTGAGAGCCAATGGCAGTCGTCAACCAACCATATTCGACGTTCGGCTAGCATATAGGTTAAGCTCTATACGGCCTCACAACTGTTATCCCGCGGCGAAACAGAGGGTCGACTGTTCGGATCGGCTCAAGGCGTAGGCAATTCGCGCCTTCTACCCCAGGCTTCCTGCAAACCGTTCTGGATACCGCGCCCGCTGGAAAATTTCCGCGTAGTCGACGAAAAACCTTGTTTTCCGGGGGGAGGAGGTTTCTGCTGGCTTAGTAGATCGATATCGGTCCGGCATAGACCCACCATGATGGCAGCACTAAAGGGTCAAAAGGCAGCGATTTGACGGGTCTGGAGGCTCAGGGCGGTGTGAACTACAGCGGCGGGAAGGGTTTTTCAGGTTGGCAGGAGAGTTTTCTGCCGTGTTGCTGAGAAAACATCCCAAACCGCCAGAAACATGGCGGCGATAACGGGCCCCATGATGAACCCTTGTATTCCAAAGGTTTCAATCCCGCCAAGCGTCGATATGAGTACGACGTAATCTGGCATTTTTGTCGATTGACCCACCAGAATGGGACGAAGAAAATTATCAACGAGACCGATGACAAACAGACCATAAGCGATCAGGACGATCCCCTCCCACATGGCACCGGTTGAAAGGAAATAGAAAGCGACTGGCAACCAGACGAGCGCTGCGCCAATTGCAGGTAGAAGCGACAAGAATGCCATCAGTGTCGCCCACAACAACACAGCGTGGATGCCTAGCAGCCAGAAAATAAGGCCGCCGAGCGCACCTTGCAGAATTGCAACAAGGAAGTCGCCACGAACCGTGGCGCGAATAACCAGTGCAAACTTCGTGAACAGTGATTTCTGGAGATCGGCATTGAGAGGAATGGTCAGTTCGATACGCCGGAACAGCGATTCGCCGTCTCGCAACAGGAAGAATAGCAAATAGATCGCCACCCCCAGGCCGACCACAAAAGCGAATGTGTTTTGCCCGATCGCAAGTGCCTGGCTTGCGATGACTTGAACGCCATCCACCAGCGCTGTACCGAGCCTGGCTTTTACCGTCGCGATGTCTGTCAAACCAAAACTGTCGAGAAAGTCGATCATCCAGGATGGAAGGGAGCGAAAGATTGGCTGAAAATACATCAAAGGATCGAGGTCGCCGGCTTTTAGCTTCGAGTAGATATCTGCGCTTTCCTGAACCAGCGACGCGGCAATCAACAACACCGGTAAAATGACGATGACGAGGATAATGGCGACCGTCAAAATGGCAGCAAGGCCCCTGCGCCCTGGCATCACTTTCGCGAAATATCTGCATAATGGCGCAAACACGACCGCTAGAACTACTCCCCAAAAAACGGCTCCCAAAAATGGCCAAAGGATCCAGGCAAAGGCGAGGCTAGCCAGAAGCAGAACAGCGGCGAATGTCCTGTGCTCGAGGTTATCCAAGGATGTGTCTTTCGTCGATCAATGGATGTTCCCGCCCCTTTTTGCTGATCCCCAGACTAGAAGCTTCCGGTATCCCCTGCGGGACGGAAAACAATATCGGCGTCTTCTTGAGTGTATGCTTGACGTTGAAGCGGTAACAGGGACGGAGAATACCTACAGGGCTTACAGACCGGGCGCCCAGAGGAAGCTCTCAATCCGAATGGCCCGATGTTCCGACAAGAGCGCCGATGCCGGCAGTCAGCGCCAGAAACGCCATCACGCCGGTTCTGCGACTCAGTGCGCGCGAAGCGGTCTATGAAGCTGACATCCCCCACCCAGCGTGTTGATCTCCGCCCAAGAGCTTTACACCGTAGCAGCCTAACTTTTTGCGGGACACATCCTAGAGCCACCTTTTTCAGCCAAAGCACCACGGCCAATTGCTCAGCCCGAATGCGCAAGCGTAGCCAGTGGCGCATTCAGCTTCCATGACATGCCAGCCGTGCTGACGACCAGTTCAGCACTTCCACCACAGGCTGCTGGAACAATTGAATTAAGCATGACCGACCCGAAGCCGCGCCGCTTCGATGGAGTGTATGGCGGGCCATTACGCTCAGACCAATGAAATTGGAAAACTTTATCCTTCTCATCTACCGACCAGCGGATAGTGATCTCACCAGCTGGCACTGAAAGCGCTCCATGCTTGACGGCGTTGGTCGCGAGTTCATGGATTGCCAATCCAAGATACTCTGCCGGGGCAGCTTGCAGTCGAATCGCCGGACCGGCAATGTCGATTTGGGGGATATCCTGCTTCACCACGAAGGAAATTTGCGACCGAATGAGGTCGTTGATGGGGGCCGCCCGCCAATTTTCCTTCTCAAAAACCTCGTATGAGGTCGAAAGGGACTGCAGGCGCAGTTGCAGCGCCTCCTGAAATTCGGGAACAGTTTTGGTATACTTGGAAATCTGCCTGGAGATTGCCCCGATAATCGCGAACATGTTCCTGGCACGATGAGTGACTTCTTTAACGAAAACCTCCGCGAGTTCTGCCCGTTCGCGAGGGGCGGCGTCAGTGACTGACAGAATGACAGCCATATCGGATGCCTCAAGCAAAATGGGATTTAACGCGATGTCGACCGACACCTCCGTACCATCCTTTTTACGTGCGGTCAGCCGACGCCCCTCCGCCATGGGTCGCGCCGTCGGATGTGCCATGAAACCTTTTCGAAGCTGTTCGTGGCGGCTGCGTGCTTCTGCAGGCACGAGAATTTCTATTGGCTGGTCAACCAACTCTTCCTTCGCGTATTTGAACAGCTGCGCCGCAGCGGTGTTCAGATGCCTTATCCTGCCGGCTTGATCGACCATCAGCAGAGCTGTTGGCGCATGCTCGAACAAAGCATTGGCAACAAACACGTTCAGCTCCGCATATGCCTTCGGCCTTTGCGCGACAAAATCGTCCATGCAAGGACTGGGGCCTGCTCCATTATCCCGCCTAGTAGCGGACGTGGCCAGGCCGACGTTTTCAGGTGGAAGTAAGTCATGTTTACTCATGGCGCCCGTTTCCCCGTCTGGACAGTTTTGCAAGCTGTGAAATTTTGGGCCCAATCGGGCTTTTGTGCCAATTGGGTAGTCTACAACAGCCCGGCCTCGCGCCTGTCACTTGCAACACGGAGATGTCTCGGCTTCTCGGGAAATTTGCGACGGTTGGCCCAAGACAATTCGATCCAGTTTTTGCTGATGCTGACTTTCGGCGCTTAGCGCCAGCCGAGCGTGGTTGGGGCCAGAGCTACAGATTTAATTTGTCGCGGAGTGGCGAACCAATTGCGTAGGAAGGGCGCAGCCCAGACGAGATATTCTCTTTCGCCATTATTGTTGCTCAAGGCAAACTGTCTTCCGCCGCTTCGCCGCCTTCGCCCTCCCAGGTCGATATCGCGACATTCTGCCTCTTGCTGAACTTCAGCTTCACGCCGACGCCGCTTCCGCGCGCTTCAGGGATAAACTCAATGCCTAGCGCCTCCAAGCCCAGTTGCAGGGCCGCGGCATCATCCCTGCATGGCTCACGGCAGCCATCTTCGAAACCTGCAAGAACCGGGTAGGCCACGCCAGACTGTTCGCACAAGACGTCTCTGTCGACTTCCGCAAGAACTCGCGCTGCCAAGCATTGTTGCGATGTCATCGTCATTGGATCTTTTCCTTCAAGACGTTCAAGGTGACGGGTTGGCCAACGGGTGATCCGGCGGTGCAAAGGCTCAAAACTGGAACAAATTTCGGCTCGGTGTAAACTTGGCTTCCAACACGTCAGGTCCCATCCATCTTAACGATCAGTTTGCCAAAATTCTTGCCCTTAAGCATGCCAATGAAGGCGTCTGGCGCCCGCTCAAGACCTTCGACGACATCTTCTCGATACTTGATCTTTCCCTGTTTGACCCATGGCATCATATCCTCGAAAAATGCCGCATGTCGCTCGGCGTAGGAGTCCCCGATAATGAAGCCTTGCATCCTGATGCGCTTGGTTAAAAGGATACGGACAAGAGCCGATCCGCCGCTGGAATTCTTTCCGGGCACGTCGTTGTAGAGCGCGACAAGACCACAAAGCGGCACGCGGGCGTGCACGTTCAGAAGCGGTAGAACCGCGTCAAAGACAGCGCCGCCAACATTTTCGAAATAGACATCGATGCCGGACGAGCAGGCCGATTCAAGTCTGCGGTTGAGATCGGGTAGATGATGATCGATACAGGCATCGAAACCGAGCTCCTCAACCGCATAGCGGCACTTGTCAGTTCCACCTGCGATAGCGATGACCCTGCAGCCCTTCAGTTTGGCAATCTGGCCGACAACTGCGCCGACTGCACCGGTCGCGGCCGCAACAACGACCGTTTCACCTGGCTTGGGAAGGCCGATATCCAGAAGCCCGACATAGGCCGTAAAACCCGTCATCCCCAGAACGCCCAGCGCAAGTGACGGGGGACTGATTTCTGAAGGGACCTTGGTAAGTCCGGCGCCATCCGAAATCAGGTAGTCTTGCCAGCCGCCATAAGCGATGACCAATTCTCCCGGCTTGAAATCAGGGTGCTGCGAGAACTCTACACTCGCTATCGTGCCGCCGACCATGACATCCCCTAGCGTTACGGGAGAAGCATAGGAAGCCCCCTCACTCATGCGGCCGCGCATGTAGGGGTCTAGTGAAAGATACCTATTTCGCAACAGGAGATGACCGGCCGGTACTGCTGGCACAGACACTTTTTCCAGGCGAAAATTCTCAGCTGTCGGAGCTCCGACAGGCCGCGAGTGGAGAATGATCTTGCGGTTCATACGCTCTATTTCGGTCATAGCGATGCTTTCACAGTTGGTCGCGCGGCTCGTGCGAAATCTTGGCCAAACGAATGCATGGCATTCGAGTTTCGTCCGAAATAAAGCCTCGGTTCATGTGGTGGGGATTTGCACTCCCTGGACGAACTCGTCCGTCTGGAGAGTGCGTCGAATGGCGTGAAAACGACCGTTACCGCCAGCCGTAACCCGGCCAGCCATAGTGCGAATGCAGGCCACGCTCTTCCATTTCCGTTATCATCTTGATGGGATCCCACGGCAGGCTTGCCTTCACCGTGGCCTTTGTGACGTTCAGACTGATCCGCTGATTGGCCCAGCTGATATCTTCCACGGCGTAGGGAGAGATCAGAACGTGTTTTCCAATCCACCAGTTGCTTGTGTCAATGATCAGATATCGGACATCCCAGTTCCCATCGTCGATGATCACATTTTCTACATGCCCGATCGAGCCATCGGTCGCATGGACATGCGTGCCCTTCAGCACGGCCAAACTGCGCAGGTCGGAATCTTCGTCCTCGTTGCGCCCGGCCATGTCCATGGCCCGATCCATATCTTTTGGACCGAAGTAGCGGGGAGGGCCTATATATCCACCGAGCATGTCCATGTCGTAGAGCCCCATGCCCCAAAGCGGGTCCAGCCCATAATAGTCGTAAAGAAGGACTTCGTTTTGACGCGACACGGGCTGATCGGTGGTAACGCTTGGGCTTTCTCTTACCTCTTGCTGGGTAAGATGAAGCGACAGGAGGCTATTCTCATGATCGACTTTCCCAATTGCCGAGGGGTGCACAAGGACCTGACGTTCCGAAAGCCAGCTGCCAGTTTCCACGACAAGCCAACGAAACCTCCAATTGCGATCGTCAAACAGGAAGTCGCTTACTGTACCGAGCTCTCCGTCCTCGGCTTCGATGCGGTAGCCCACGAGTGATGATCCGACGATAAGCACTGGCTGTTCTCCTTCTTGTTTGAAGGCTTACAGCATCTTTTATACACCCGTTGAAAAGGCTCGGATTCTACTCACTTGCTTCCAGCGCGCATCCCACATCAGAGCCTAAATAACGCCTTCTCTCGCAGAATCTGCTACGATCGAAGCCGTGCGCACTGGCCGATGGCCGGCTCTCGCGGCAGATCAAGCCAAGCTGCCAAAGGTTAGCATAACCGCCGCCATGCGAAAGGATTGCCGCCATGGCCACCAAGGAAACCTGCCCCTACGCGATTGCGGGTAAGTGACGCCACGACTCACCTTGCGGAATAGCTTTCTGAGGCAGATTCTTGATCGCGGATATGATCTTGGATGGATTGTGCGGACCGAAAGCGCCTAATCTTGAAAAATCTACGGGTGGGTTTACCCTGCTAATTGCCAGGTGGTGGGTCAGGAACTGACAGCTATAACGGCCCACCACCTTTAGAAATCTCCACCAACTGCGGAAGTAACCGCAGCAGTCAAGGTGCTATTTCTTGGCGGCGCTTAGCTCCAGTGACTCTACGCCTGCGGCCAGAGCGATTCCACTCTCCACTTCGGCCGACAGGGGCTGAAGCGTGAAGGAGCGCTTCGACCCTCCAACGAGCACGTTGACACCCAGGCCGATGCCAACCGCAACTGACGCGTCAACGCCGGCGTATTTCCCAGCGAGGGCCTTTCGCTTCGGACCGGCAGTCGGCGCGAAGACATCCCAGGCGAGGATACCGCCGTTGGTGGCGCCGATATCGATTCCGAACTTCGAAATCGTACCGGAATAGCGTTCAGAGCGGCCCTTCACCGATGTGAATTTGCAGTCCATCGTCTTCTTGGATGCAATGACAAGGCCGAGACCTCCGGAAACGTCGCAACGTAACGCGCCAACCTTGACGTTCTGGCGTGCTTCTGCCGTTTGAACATTGGCTACCAGAGCAAGTAATGCGACGGAACAAACGAGCGTCGAAATATTCATGATTCTTCCTCAGGGAAATTTTGGGGGGTCTGAATTGACCTTTCCCAGGACCAAGACAGGTCGCCGCATCCAGTCATAGACAGGAAATTGGCTGCTTGAACCCTCAGGGCGAGATGATCAAGCTGGCCAAGCCTACGGCGCGCACCGCTATTGCGGGAAGGATCGGAATCCACCTACAGGGGCCGTTGTTACTGCTTATTTAGGACAAATCTTCGGGGAGTTGTCGTCATTGCTCTTGGAGATCGAGAACCGACTGTCAGAAAACACCTAGATCGCCACCTGGACCCCGAGTTCCACAACCCGGCCTGTGGGAAGATGATAGTACTCTGTCGCATCGCTCGCGTTGCGAGCCAGCGCGATGAAAACACGATCCTGCCAGAGCGGCATTCCACCCTGGGGGGATGGCGTAATGGTCCTGTGCGAGAGAAAAAACGAGGTTGACGCCATGTCGCATTGGTTCGCCAAAGGCTGGAACGATCCGAGTGCCTTTGGAATATCCGGCGTTTCCATATATCCAAATGTCAGCGTGGCATGACTGAAAAGATCGGTGAAGCGTCTCAGGACTATTTTTTCGACGTCGGGAACGGTTGGAGCACTCGAGGTTTTGATCGTGAGGACGACGTTGTGCTGATGCAGAACCTTGAAATGCTTGAGGCTGTGGAAGAGGGCCGTGGGGCGGGTTTCGACATCGTTGGTCAAGAATATTGCGGTTCCCGATACGATCGTCGGGTCCGTTTTTGCGAGCATCTCGAAAAGCCGTTCTAGCGGAATGTCCTCGCCCTTTGTTCTGTCCGCCAGCAGTTTTCGGCCCGAGATCCATGTCTGCATCAGAAATGCCATGAAGACCGAAATGGCCAAGGGCACCCAGCCACCCTCGGCAAATTTTGCGAGGTTGGATAGGAAGAATGTGCCGTCGACGACCAGAAGCGGGAGCAGTGCGGCGATGATGACAACCGGCCTCCAGCGCCAGATCTTCAGCGCGACCACCGACAGCAGGATCGTCGTCAGCAGCATCTGTCCGCTGACGGTAATTCCGTAGGCCGCCGACAGAGCACTCGATTTTTGGAAAACCAGCACCAGAATCGAGACAGCCAGGAACAGCAGAAAATTGATTTGCGGCATGAAGATCTGGCCGGGCTGTGTTTCCGATGTGTGATGTACGGCAAACCGTGGCAACAGATTCAGGTGCATTGCCTGGCTGACCAGGGAGAAGGTGCCAGAAATGACCGCCTGGCTTGCAATGACAGTGGCCATCGTCGCAAGAAGCACCATCGGCAGAAGCGCCCAAGTCGGCTGCATCTCGAAAAACGGGTGGTCGACATGGCCTGGATGAGCGAGGACGAAGGCCCCTTGACCGAAATAATTCAAGAGCAGGCATGGGAACACAAGCGCAAACCAGGCCAAGGCGATCGGCTTGCGTCCAAAGTGCCCGAGATCGACGTAGAGAGCTTCTGCTCCGGTCACAGCCAAAAAGACGGCTCCCAACACCGTTATGGATATACGATAATTCTCGATCAGGAACTGCGCACCATATTGAGGGTTGAGCGCCATGAGCACATCGGGAGCCTGGAGAATGTGGCTCAATCCAGAGGCCCCGATCGCAAGGAACCAGACTGCCGTGACTGGTCCGAAAATTACGGCAACGCGTGCGGTTCCGAATCGCTGAACAAAGAAGAGCGCCGCGATAACCGCTAAGGTCGTCGGCAGAACCCATTTCGCCAAATGAGGCGCAACGATCTCCAGGCCTTCGACAGCCGAAAGGACTGATATGGCGGGTGTGATGATCGCATCACCGATGAAAAGTGACGCGCCAATAATACCGATCACGAGGACCCAGACCGGGCGTTTGATAAGGCAGTTTCTTGCCAGTGCCATCAGAGAGAGGGTTCCGCCTTCGCCCTTGTTGTCCGCTTTTAAAACGAGACCAACGTATTTCATGGTCACGACGATCATAAGCGTCCATACGATCAATGAGAGAAGACCGATGACTTGAGGCCCGTTGCTATCGGCATTTGCGCCAGAGGCGCTCAGCGCCTCTCGAAACGCATAGATCGGGCTGGTTCCTATATCGCCGTAGACAACGCCGATCGCACCGAGAACCAGGACCGGAAAATTCCAATTGGATCGAAAAGGCTTGGTTGCGCCCTTCTCGATTGTGCCGATCGTCAAACTCGCTCTCTTCCGCCGGCCCGTGCGCGGGGACATCTTTCTGCGCAGATCTGGTTCATTGGGCAAAACCTGTGATCGTGCGGGTGCTGCCGGCTGGTACTCCCACGTTGGGAGTTTGTACCAGTTGCCGCATCAGCGACAGGCTCGGAAAATACCGATCCTTTGCGTGAAGAGCGTGCTGAGTAGTTTCCGATGCTGCCCTTGAAGCTCCCTACATTCTAGCGTGCGATATGAACCTCCGTGGGTTCCGAATGCCACTCCATCGTCATGCATTGCCAACGCATGCCGATCGAAAGCTCACCGCGGCACTCCGAATCTTTTGAAGAGGGTAGCGCCAATGGCGATCGAAGAGCCGAAATATACAAGTGTGCTGAAGGAGCCGCCGTTCGAGGTGCGCGATTACGGTGCTACCATTGTCGCTGAAGTCGTCGTCACGGGCAATCAAGGCACGGTCGGGCGCAGTGGTTTCCGCAGGCTCGCGGGTTACATTTTCGGCGCAAACAAAGGAAGCAAACGTATCGCGATGACAGCCCCTGTTACGATCAGGCCCCAGGCTGCTCAGAGCGCGCTGGCGTGGCCTGCCGACAAGGCCGCCATGTCGGCTGATTGGGCGGTTTGGTTCACGATGCCGGCTTCTTACAAGCTTGCGGACTTGCCGGAGCCTGAAAATCCAGAGGTACATCTGAAGGATCGGCCTGCAGCCCGTTTCGTCGTTCTGCGTTTTTCCGGTCTGACAGGCAGCGTGAAATTAGCGGCCCAAACCTCCAGGCTGATGCGCTTTGTCGAGCAGCATAGGCTCACCTCCAATGGTCCGGTGGCGCTGGCGCGCTACAACCCGCCGTGGGTGCCGTGGTTCTTGCGTCGAAACGAGATAATGGTCTCCGTCGAAGCAACGGTTTGACCCGATGCCAATACCGCACAAGGAAACGCACCTCATAGCCCGCATCGGCTGGCTCCGTGCAGCCGTTCTGGGCGCAAATGACGGGATATTGTCGACGGCAAGTCTTATCGTCGGTGTGGCCTCGGCCTCGGGCGACAAGAGCGCCGTCCTGATTGCCGGCCTCGCCGGTCTGGTCGCAGGTGCCATGTCGATGGCGGCGGGAGAGTATGTGTCGGTGAGCAGCCAAGCCGATACGGAGGCCGCAGATGTGGCCAAGGAAGCGGCTGAACTGAAAGCTGACCCTAAGGGTGAATTAAGCGAACTTGCCGCGATCTACCAGGGCCGGGGACTTTCCGAGGCGCTTGCGATGCAGGTTGCAACTGAAATGATGGCGGGCGATGCACTCGCCGCCCATAAACGTGACGAGCTTGGCATTACGGCGGAAATGACAGCCCGTCCGGTACAGGCGGCGCTTGTGTCAGCAGCGACCTTCGCGACAGGCGCCGCGTTGCCTTTGATTGTGGCTGTTCTGGCACCTGAAACCATCCTCCTGGTGGGTGTATCCCTGGCAACGGTTTTTGCTTTGGCAGGTTTGGGAGCCATCGGAGCCCGAGTGGGCGGAGCCAGTGTTATTCGCGGTTCGGCCCGTGTCGTGGTCTGGGGCGTTTTGGCCATGCTGGCAACAGCCGCTGTGGGGCGATTGTTCGGGACGGCATTGTGATTGCCGTTGCATCGACGTCTTCCGCACGGCTTCGGGTCTTACGACCCAGGAACACCAGTCATCGCCGAGGGCCTGCGAATCATATTCGCGACCGCGCAGGAGAAATTCCCATGAACAACACTCCGAACACCATAAATGCAGTATTTGGAAACGATCGAGCGATCCTGACGTCCCGCCAAATGCAGGAGACTGACGAGGCGGCGATCGCCAGCGGAATCAAGGGTTTTGACCTCATGCAGACTGCCGGAGGTGCCGTAGCTGCGGCGATCTCTGAGCGTTGGCCGCCGCAGCCGGTTATTGTGTTGTGCGGGCCGGGAAACAATGGCGGCGACGGCTTTGTCACAGCTAGTCGTCTGAAGGTGGCCGGCTGGCCCGTCAGGCTCGCCTCGCTGGTATCGCGAGACAGGTTGGTCGGCGATGCTGCCAGCGCAGCAACCCTTTGGAAAGACCCCATCGAACTCTTCACGCCCAAATGCCTCGACAATAGCGGCATCGCGGTCGATGCGATGTTTGGAGCGGGTTTATCGCGGCCTCTCACTGGACCTGCACTTGAGATGGTGGACGCACTGAAGGCGCGCGGTCTTCCCATATGTGCCATCGATGTTCCGAGTGGCGTCGATGGCTCTACCGGCCAGGTCCTCGGTGGGGCTGCTGCCGCAGAGCTGACGGTCACTTTCTTTCGCAAGAAGCCAGGTCATCTTTTATATCCCGGGCGCGCGCTTTGCGGTGACGTGGTTGTTTCAGATATCGGTATACCGGCCTCCATACTGAGGCCGGATTCCGTGACGACGTGGGAAAACGGCGCGTCGCTGTGGCTGCAGGACTTTCCATGGCCCAAGCCGGACAGCAACAAATACACAAGGGGGGAGGTTCTTATTCTCGGAGGCGAAGTGATGACGGGCGCCAGCCGGATGGCTGCATTTGCTGCATCGCGCGCAGGCGCCGGAATGGTGACGCTGGCGGCACCCTCCAGCGTCTGGAATGTCTATGCCTCCTCTTTATTGAACGTGGTAGTGCATCGTTTCGATGGCTCGGCCGAGTTCATCGCCCTGCTCACCGACATTCGCCGGAACGCGATTGCAATCGGTCCGGGCGCCGGCGTGGATGCCTCGACCCGCGAATGCGTGCTTGCGGCACTCGCGACGCGCCGCGCCGTAGTGCTCGATGCTGATGCCTTAAGCATATTTGCCGAGATGCCGCAGCAGTTGTTCGACGCGATAGATGGCCCGTGTGTGCTGACGCCTCACGCCGGTGAGTTCAAGCGTCTGTTTCAGGTCGAAGGCGACAAACTGCAAAGCGCCCGCAAAGCCGCCTGGAAATGCGGCGGCGTCATTGTTCTCAAAGGACCTGACACCGTGATCGCAGCGCCTGATGGCAGGGCAATCATCAATACCAATGGACCTCCTCAACTCGCAACCGCTGGCAGCGGCGATGTCCTGACCGGTTTTGTCGTGGCGTTGCTAGCACAAGGAATGCCAGCCTTTGAAGCTGCTGCCAGCGCAGTGTGGTTGCACGGGGCTGCTGCTGCGGCGTTTGGTCCAGGCCTTGTGGCGCAGGACCTCCCCGATGCGCTCCCATCCGTTCTGCAGCGCCTCAGACCAAGTGTCTAGCGGGGTCCCGACACGACCATGGCCTCTGACTTTAACCCGCCCCGAACGAGGAATTTCAATCATGCCAATCCCAGCCGAGACCAAAGGTAAAGCGTCCGTAGAAGCAGCCCAGGGTAAGGGCTCTCATCAGTCCTTGGAAAGCAAAGCTCAAACCCTGGACGCCGCCAGAGAGCTTTCGGCCGAGGTGGGGAATGGGGAAACCCTTCACATCTATCGACTGGTTCCGACTGCAGCAACCGACGATCCGAACTGGGACCTCGCGCCCTGCCAAGGAGAGATCAAAGTCGTTGCGAGAACTTCCGGTGATGCCCGCGTTGTTGCCGCGGCGTATGAACTTCACTCCATGACCGCGCCCTTCTATCCGGGCAATGATGTTTCCACGATAGAGGCAAGCGCTTTTCGCAATGAGCGGCTCTATACTGTCATCCAGGTCTCGGGAGATTGCCACGACCTGCAGCGCGGCATTTTCAACGACGCGATCTCGCTGAACACCGCTCGTTGAACGACTGCCTATCCTAGCTCAACGGACTGCCGAGACGCCGATATTCCATACGGATTTGATCCTCGAGATCCGCCAAGGCCGTTGCGTCTCCGGGATCGTTTGAGGTATCGATGATGTATTCGAGGGCTTGGAGGGCCCTTGCAACATCGGTGCTCGAAACGTCGGCTTGCCGACGGAGCCAGGTCTTTAAAAGACCCATCGTATCTGCGCTATCGTAACTCTCCTTTTGCTCGTATGCGCCATCGGCCGGGGCGAAATAAAGCACGATGACATCCCAGTGATAGGGGACGCCCCTCGTTTTCGTCATGATGTCCATACAAAGTCGGGCGATTGGCTGCATGATCGAACCGCTGACTTTCAGGCTCCCCATGTCGGAAATTTCATTGATATGCTGAAATATTGACATCTGGTTTTCCCTATCTGGAAAGCTGTTCGCGAGAGTAAGTTTTATCGGGACTTCGGGACGTCCCCAGTCGTTCCAAAAAGCGGATCGCTCATGCTGATCTGGCCGGCTCTTGGCATGAAATACTGCATCACTGGAATGCTGAGCAGGCCACCAATGGCAGCAGCTAGGACAGTGAGCATAATCGTGCGCGAGTTCATGCCGTGCCCGCTCACCCTGCTGCTTCCATTCTGGCGATAGTTGTCGATACTGATGGTAAAAGGCTCATGTTCGACGCTCAGTTTTTCTGTTCAACATAAGTCAGGGTATTCTTCAGACGCAGACGAAAACAGGGACGGACAATACCTATATCGATCGTATTTTTGAGGCCGAACTGGCCGCTGGCCCTTCGTGGCCGGATAGCGTCAATACCGTTTTGATCGCTTTGATCGGCACCACAGGTGATGATGAGCAGGTCGATCCTGATCCGCGTGTGACCGCCTTCGGCAGCATGTCGTCACACCTTATCGGTGCGATACCACGTCCCGCAGAACGCTTTGACAAACGTTAGCTCGGTTTCACCTTGTGCCGCTTCGTTCGCAGGTGATTTCATCGCCTGTCACCATGGACCCAAATAGGTAGATTCCGTCCCTATCAGCGCACCCCCCATGCAACTAGCGTCGACATTGAGGCGAAGACAGCAAGTCACGTTGCGGCATGACGGCACCTTCGCAAAAGAGCGAAACCTCATGTGTAACGATGTGAACGGTGAAACTTATGGCGGCCAACACTCGACAGACGACGTCCGATACCGGTGGCAGTGATGCAGGCACAGAGCGTGCTGACACAACCATGTCAACCGACGATGGGTTCGAACCCATTGTTGGTGAGACACCCAAATCCGAACTGGCGGAGATGCGAGATCGGTGGATGAGATCTGAGGCGGAAAACGCCAATGTTCGGGCTCGGGCAAAGCGTGACGTTGATGACGCACGCAATTATGCGGTCCAGAAATTTGCAATCGATGCCATAGAAACCGCTGAAAATCTCCACCGTGCCTTGGAGCGCATGCCAGCAGCGTCGCCTGCGGAGCCTAACAGCATCACCGGATTGCGGCTGGGTCTCGTGGAAATCGAACGCGGCTTTATGGCTCTTCTGGAACGCAATGGTGTGAAAGCCGAAGATCCGGCAGGCGAGGTTTTCGACCCTAACCTGCATCAGGCCATGGCCGAGCAACAGAGCGCCGAGCACGTGAACGGCACTGTCGTAAAATCTCTTTCTCCCGTCTGGACGTTGAACGGACGTCTTTTGAAACCGGCCATGGTCGTGGTCGCGAAAACGCTGTCACCGCGTCAGTAAATCTGCCGTCCCAAATTCAGTCCACCTGCGCCGGTCGCAGAAAGGAACCTCGTCATGAGCAAAGTCATCGGTATCGATCTCGGCACCACGAACTCCTGCGTTTCGATCATGGAAGGCGCGGAGCCACGCGTCGTCGAAAACAGTGAGGGTGCGCGAACCACGCCGAGTGTTGTCGCTTTTACGGAATCGGGTGAGCGGCTCGTAGGCCAATCCGCCAAGCGCCAGTCGATCACCAACCCGAGCAACACCATCTACGCGGTGAAGCGCCTGATCGGTCGTCGTTTCGACGATCCGCTTGTTGTCAAGGACAAGATCCTCGTTCCCTACGGGATCGCTCGCGGCGACAACGGCGATGCCTGGGTGGAAGCCCGCGGTCAAGCCTATCCGCCGTCGCAGATCAGCGCATTCATTCTTGGAAAGATGAAGGAAACCGCCGAGATCTTTCTTGGTGAGAAGGTGACGAAAGCCGTTATCACCGTTCCGGCCTATTTCAACGACGCGCAGCGCCAGGCGACGAAGGATGCAGGCCGTATCGCGGGCCTCGAAGTTTTGCGAATTATCAATGAACCGACAGCTGCCGCGCTTGCCTACGGTCTGGATAAGAAAAAGACCGGCCGGATCGCCGTCTACGATCTTGGAGGCGGTACGTTCGATATTTCGGTTCTGGAGATTGGCGATGGTGTCTTCGAGGTCAAGAGTACCAATGGTGACACTTTCCTCGGCGGCGAAGATTTCGACGGGCGTGTCATCGACTACCTCGCCACGGAGTTCAAGCGCGAGCAGGGTATAGACCTTCGCACCGATAAACTCGCCCTTCAACGTTTGAAGGAAGCAGCCGAGAAGGCGAAAATCGAGCTGTCATCGTCGAAGGAGACCGAGATCAATCTGCCGTTCATCACGGCGGATGCCTCAGGCCCCAAGCACCTGCTCATCAAGATGACGAGGGCGAAGCTCGAAAGTCTCGTCGAAGACCTGATCACCCGCACCATCGAACCCTGCAAGGCAGCGTTGAAGGATGCTGGCGTTTCAGCAGCCGATATTGACGAGGTTATCCTTGTCGGCGGCATGACACGAATGCCAAAGGTGATCGAGACGGTCAAAGCCTTTTTCGGCAAGGATCCTGCCCGCAACGTCAACCCCGACGAAGTTGTCGCGATCGGCGCCGCAATCCAGGGCGCGGTCCTGACGGGGGACGTCAAGGACGTGCTTCTTCTGGATGTGACGCCGCTGAGCCTCGGTATCGAAACGCTAGGCGGTGTGTTTACGAGGCTGATCGAGCGTAACACCACGATCCCGACCAAAAAAAGCCAGACGTTCTCGACTGCGGAGGACAATCAGGGTGCGGTGACGATCAAAGTCTATCAGGGCGAGCGCGAGATGGCGGCCGATAACAAGGTGCTTGGCAACTTCGACCTGACTGGCATTCCGCCGGCACCTCGTGGCGTTCCGCAGATCGAGGTGACATTCGACATCGATGCCAATGGCATTGTTGCCGTCAAAGCCAAGGACACGGCAAGCGGCAAGGAGCAGCAGATCCGGATCGAGGCGGGCGGTGGCCTGACCGATGCGGACATCAAGAAAATGGTCAGGGAAGCTGAGGCGAATGCCACCTCTGACAAAGCGCGTCGCGAATTCGTTGAGGCGAAGAACCACGCCGACATAGCGATCCACAAGGTCGAGAAAGCTCTGGTGGACAACGACAAGACACTGTCAGCAGCATCGAAAAAAGATGCGCAAATCGCGTTGGCAGAGATCAGGGCTGCAATCGACGGCAACTCTCACGAAACACTGGTCAAAGCCACGGAGCGCCTGGGCCAGATCGGCAAGATGATCGACGATCAGGCCGCAACGAACGCGTCTGGAGCGGCTGGTTCCGGCCAGGATAAAGCCGCGTCATCGAAGCCGGACGCAGATGTTGTCGACGCGGAATATGAGGAGGTGGGGCGTGATTAGGTCCTGTCTTGGCCATTTCCCGTCAAGCTGCCTCGACCCCAGTCCGAGAGGCGAAGATGGGCTACAGCTATAATCTCTTCCTCAACCCGCGCGAGATCGAGATCAAGTTTTCGCTGGCATCCGGGGTGAGGGAAACGCTTGAGCGCAGCGGTCCCTTCCTGGCAGTGAAACATAAGTTGCTGCACCAGGTGACGACATACTTCGATACGGAGGACGCGTTGCTGAATGCAGCTGGTCTGTCATTTCGCATTCGAAGAGACGATGACGGGGCTCTCATCCAGACGGTGAAATCACGTGAAAACGGTTTCGATATTGCTGCAGGACGGAACGAGTGGGAATGGCCGCTAGGTTCAGACCTGCCTGACGTCAGCAAGCTGATGGAAATTCCGGCTTTGGCTGCGGTAGCGCAGAAAATCGACGGAAGATTGCAGGCGGTATTTGTTTCGGACATTCAGCGGACGGTCCGCCTTCTCGATCTTGATGGAAACTCCAGTGTCGAAGCCGTCATTGACGTCGGCACTATAAAGAGCGGAGCGGCCAGCGAAGACGTCAGCGAACTGGAGCTGGAACTTAAAAGCGGCGAGGTCGAGTCGTTGTATCGGCTGGCGAGCAAGCTGCTGGCGCTCGCTCCCCTGTACATTGTATCCGAAAGCAAGGCTGCGCGCGGATGGCACCTGCGGACCGGACAAACCGAAGGCGCCCGGCAAGCCACGGTGCCTCAATTGCGCACGAACGGTCGTGCCGCAGAAGGCCTTCAGCGTATCATCAATGGCACCCTCGGCCACCTCATTGCGAATATCGGACCAACCTTGAGGGGCGATCCTGAGGGCTTGCATCAGATGCACAAAGCGCTCCGCGACACACGCGCAGCCTTACGACTATTCCACCGACACCTAGGCAAGGTTGATGGTCCGAGATTTGACGGCGAACTACGCGATTATGCTCGCGTATTTGGCAATGCGCGGGACTGGGATGTTTTCTGTTTGCAGACCCTGCCGGCGGCAATGATTGATCTACCTGCCGAAAGGCTGCGGGATCTCCAGGAGGTGGCTGAAGGTCAACGACAAATGACGCATGCGGAGGTCCTGAAGGTACTCAAAACAGCAGAGTTTTCCGAACTGCTGCTGTCGATCGCTGTCTGGGCTCAGGCAGGTGAAAAGCAGCCTTCAATGTTCGGTGATATCCAATTGGACAAGCCATTCCTGTCAATCTTGCCCAAGTCGCTGACGAAGGCTGCACGCAGGGTGATGGAGAAAACACACCGGTTTAAAAGCCTGTCGGCCAAGGGCCTTCATAAATTGCGAAAGGCATTCGACAATTTGTCAAACGATGCCCGGTTCGTGACGAGCCTCTATCCAGGAAAAGATGTGCTCCGGTTTAGAAAGACTTGCAAGGCAGTCAAGGGGGTTCTCGGGTCAAGCAACGATGCTGTCGTCACTCATGATCTGATCGCCAGGCTTGTCACGAAAGATCGGCCAGATCTGGAAAAACCGGCAGCCGCTCTTGGCCTATGGACGGAAAAGAAAAGGCGTAAGGCTATGAAGTCCATGAAAACAGCGCTTGCGGATTTCAGCGGATCCCATCAGTTCTGGATGCAGAAACGAAAGTGAACGGGCGTTGGGCCTCTACGGGAAATAATGCGCATGATCGGGAGCTGCACTCCTTTTGTCGATTGAATCGCTTGCTGAACACTATGGACTGGCAGCCATTTTCTTGGCGCCGGAATAGAAGGGGAAACGGTCGTTTTCCTTGGGGGTGTCCTCGCCCATCGCGGGCTTCTGTCTTTCTGGCCCGTGGCGATCGCCGCGTCGGGAGGCTCATTCCTGGCCGACCAGCTTTTGTTCTTCGTCGGCCGCTACGCCAGAGAAAATGCCAGAATACAAAATATGACGGCTCGGCCTGCCTTTTCTCGGGTGACGAACCTCCTGGAGCATTATCCCACCGTGTTCATCATGGCTTTTCGCTTCGTCTATGGCATGAGAACAATCAGCCCGATCGCAATAGGAATGTCACGGATTCCGATCCCGAAGTTCATCGCCTTCAACGCTTTGGCTGCCGCTATATGGGGGCCCGTCATTGCAGGCGCCGGGTTTGTCTTTGGTCACGGCCTGGAACAGATACTTGGGAAACTGCCGCTGGAGAAGCATCTCGCGGTCGCTGTGGGTGCCGTGATCGCGCTGATCGTCCTCTTCTTCTTTTATCGAAAGCTCTCCATAAGGTAGGCTGCCCAACCGTAGCAGCGCTCTGCTCTTGGCTCCGGCTTCTCAAGGGGTATCAAATCCTTTGACCTTTCCTTGCCGTTGGCACGATCTTTCTGATCCCTGCTATAGCCCAAGGCTTCAGCACTTCCGCCATCACGAGATAGAAGATGACCAGGCATCCCGTACTGGCAACGACGATTGCCGGCGGCACGACGAAACCGAACCAGGCGCCCACAGGCGTGAAGGGCACGATCATGGCGACAAGCAGTGCGATCAGCGAGGACGCCGCAAGGGCCGGGCGCGGCAGGTCGCTCCAGGGGCGGCCATTGGTTCTGATGATGAAGATGACGAGGATCTGCGTTGCCATCGATTCCAGGAACCAGATCGTTCGGAACTCGTCGGGTGTCGCCTTGAAAACCAGCATCAGAAGTCCGAAGGTCAGAAAATCGAAGAGGGAGGACAATGGCCCCATCACGGCGGCAAAGCGGATCAGACCGCGCATGTCCCAGATTTGCGGTTCGGCCGTCGCCTCCGGCCTGACGCCATCGAAGGGGATACCGATCTCCGAGAGATCGTAGAGAAGATTGTTGAGCAGGATCTGCGTCGGCAGCATCGGCAGAAATGGCAGGACCAGCGAGGCCACGGCCATGGAGAGCATATTGCCGAAATTCGAACTGGCCCCCATGCGCACATATTTCAGGATGTTGGCGAACGTCCGGCGTCCCTCTTCGACGCCGTCGGCGACGACCTCCAGATCGGATGACAGCAGGATCATGTCGGCCGCGGCCTGCGCGACGCCCGTGGCGCCATCGACTGACAGGCCGATATCGGCTGCCTTCAACCCGGGTGCATCGTTGATGCCGTCTCCAAGGAAGCCGACGACGCTTCCCTTCGCCTGCAGTGCTCTGACGATCCGGGATTTTTGGTCTGGCGCCAGCCTCCCAAACGCATCCACCAGCTGAGCCTGGACTGAAAGCGCATCGTCGCTCATGGTCGCGATATCGGCGCCGGACAGAACCGTGTCCGCCTTCAGGCCGACAAGGCCGGCGAGCCGCCTGACGACGACGGGATCATCGCCGGACAGAATCTTGAGCCGGATGCCGGCAGCTGCCAGGCGGGCGATTGCGGCGGCGGCGGTCGGCTTGGGCGGATCGGCAAAGGCGCACAAGCCCTTCGAAGACGAGGCCCGTCTCGTCGGCCGTCTCGACATCTCGCGCTGGATCCCGCCAAGGACGCGCGATGCTACGGCGATGGTGCGCAGACCGTCCTGAGCGAGGGCGCCGACGCGCTGCAGATCATGCTGCGCGCGTCCGCATCCATCGATGGCGCCGATGACGCCGGTGCGCTGCGCGGTGCACAGGGCCAGCACGGCCTCCGGCGCGCCCTTGGCGATCAGCATGCCCAGCCGCGCGGCACGCGGATCCTTGCTCCCGCAGCGGTCGAGGCTTCGCCAGCGTGATCTGCGCGGAGGTCAGCGTACCGGTCTTGTCGGTGCAGAGCACGTCATCGCGCCGAGATCGTGGATCGAGGCCAGGCGCTTGACGATGACCTTGCGCCGGCCATCCGCATCGCGCCGCGCGACAGGGTGACGGTGGTGATCATCGGCAGCAGTTCGGGCGTCAGCCCGACCGCCAGTGCCACGGAGAACAGCAGCGAGTCGACAAGCGGCTGCCCAGCGACACTCGCGATGGCCAGCACGATGACGACGAGGGCGAGCGTCAGGCGGGCGACGACAAGGCCATACTGACGCAGATCGCGCTGAAACGGCGAGAGGCTCTGGTCCTGTGCAAGAGCCGCCGCCGCTGCCCCGAAAACCGTGTGCTGGCCTGTGCCGACCACGAGCGCGCTAGCCTCGCCCGTCTGCGCCACCGAACCTCGAAACAGCGCGTTCGAGCGTGCCCGGCCGTGGTGGCGGTGACTAGGCCCGGCCGCTTATCGACCGGATAGGGTTCGCCGGTCAGGGCCGCTTCGTTGGCGGTGAAGGCGCTGCTTTCCAGGATCAGACCGTCAGCCGGCAACGATATCGCCGGCGCGCACCCGCAGCATATCGCCCGGCACGACCTCTGCCGACATCGACTGGCGGAAGCTTCCGTCGCGTCTCACCTCGGCCTTCAACGCCACCGAGCGCCGCAGAACCTCAGCCGCCTTGACCGCATGGCCCTCCTGGACCGTGTCCAGACCGATCGACAGCGTCAGGATGGCGATGATGATAACACCGCCCGTCACGTCACCGGTTGCAAGGGAGACAATACCGGCGACCAGCAGAATGAGGGAAAGCGGCTCCAGCACGCGTCGCAAGACGGCGCGCGTGAAGCTGTCGCGCTTTGCTTCGGTATCGCTATTGGCCCCGTATTCGGCCAACCGGTGCCCCGCCTCCTCCGCTGTCAGCCCGCCGGTTCCACACTGAAGTGTTGCGCAAAGGGCTTCGGCATTCTGTGTCCAGAAAGCAGCCGGATGCAACGGGATGGTCTTAACGGCATCCGATTTCATAGGCGTCGTCCCCCGAATAGCCGCAGCGATGTCATCAGATCGGGGCTGGATCAGGCCTGCCAGCGCCAGTCGCGGACCTCCGGCATGTCGTCGCCATGCTCGGCGACGTAGAGCTTGTGGCGTTCCATCGTCGACCAGTAGCGCGCGGTCTTTCTGTTCGACCTGGTCGCGGAGCCGGGGAATGCGCTTGATCGCGTCGAGCGCCAGCTGATAACGATCCAGATTGTTGAGCACCGCCATGTCGAAGGGCGTCGTTGTCGTGCCCTCTTCCTTGTAGCCACGAACGTGGATGTTGCGGTGGTTGGCGCGGCGGTAGGTCAATTTGTGGATCAGCGCCGGGTAACCGTGGAAGGCAAAAATCACCGGCTTGTCGTTCGTGAACAATGCGTCGAAGCCTTGATCTCAGTCCGTGCGGATGTTCGCTTGCGGCTGCAGGACCATCAGGTCGACGACATTGACGACGCGGATGCGGATATCGGGGACATAGTGCCGCAGCAGCATCACTGCGGCCATCGTTTCCAGTGTGGGCACATCGCCCGGCGCAGGCCATCACGACATCGGGATCGCCCTCGTCGGTGCTGGCCCATGTCCAGACGCCCGCACCCGCTGTGCAATGCCGACCGCCTCGTCCATCGATAGCCACTGCCATTCCGGCTGCTTGCCGGCGACGATGACGTTGATGTAGCCGCGGCTGCGCAGGCAATGGTCGGCAACCGTCAAAAGGCAATTGGCGTCGGGCGGCAGATAGATGCGCGCAACGTCCGCCTTCTTGTTGGCGAGATGGTCGATGAAGCCTGGGTCCTGATGCGACAGGCCATTGTGATCCTGTCGCCAGACATGCGAGGTCAGCAGGTAATTGAGCGAGGCGATCGGCCGGCGCCAGGCGAGCTGGCGGGAGACCTTCAGCCATTTGGCATGCTGGTTGACCATGGAATCGACGATATGGATGAAGGCTTCGTAGCAGGAAAACAGCCCGTGCCGGCCGGTCAGCAGATAGCCTTCCAGCCAGCCCTGGCACAGATGCTCGCTCAAGACCTCCATCACCCGGCCGTCCGGCGACAGATTGACATCGACGGTATCGATCTCCGCCATCCATTCCTTGCCCGCCACGTCATAGACCGCGTCCAGCCGGTTCGAGGCGGTTTCGTCGGGGCCGAACAGGCGGAAATTCTTGGCGCCGAGATTGAGCTTCATGACGTCGCGCAGAAAACCACCGAGCACGCGGGTCGCCTCCGCCCTGATCTCGCCTGGCCGCGACACCGCAACGGCGTAATCGCGGAAATGCGGCATCGACGAGCGGCTGCAGCAGTTCGCCGCCATTGGCATGGGGGTTGGAGCCCATCCGGCGATGGCCGGTGGGGGCGAGCGCGGCCAGTTCCTCGATCAGCTTGCCGTCAGCGTCGAACAGCTCCTCCGGGCGATAGCTCGCATCCAGGCTTCGAGCTGGGTGAGATGTTCGGGGTTCTTGAAGTCGGCGATCGGCACCTGATGCGCGCGCCATGTCCCCTCGACCGGCTTGCCGTCGACAAACTTGGGGCCGGTCCAGCCCTTGGGCGTGCGCAAGATGATCATCGGCCAGCGCGGGCGTGCGCACCGTCGCCCGGCGGCAGCGGTGGCCTTCGTCTGGATCTGGCGAATTCTGCGCCAGCACCATATCCAGCGTGGCGGCAAGTTGCTGATGCACCAGCGCGGGATCATCGCCCTCGACAAAATGGGGTTCGTAGCCATAGCCTTCGAACAGGGCGATCAGTTCCTGCCGGCTGATCCGGGCCAGCACCGTCGGATTGGCGATCTTGAAGCCGTTCAGATGGAGGATCGGCAGCACCGCGCCGTCGCGGGCCGGATTGAGGAATTTGTTCGAGTGCCAACTGGTGGCGAGCGCGCCGCTGTTTCGGCCTTCGCCGTCGCCGATGACACAGGACTGACGATCAGGTCCGGATTATCGAAGGCTGCGCCAAATCCATGCGACAGGCTGTAACCGAGTTCGCCGCCCTCGTGGATGGAGCCGGGCGTCTCCGGCGCGACATGGCTGGGCACGCCGTAGGGCCAGGAGAACTGGCGGAAAAGCCGTTGCAATCCGTTCCGGCTGCGCTCGATCGCCGGATAGTGCTCCGTGTAGGCCAGCGCGCCGTCCTCATGAGCATCCAGAAAACCGGCAATTCGTCCACGCTCAGCATTGTTGAACGGGTAAAATCCCTTCTCGGCAAAATCCGGGAGGATATGCCGGACGCGATGGATTTAAAATCCGTCGCCGACCAGTCCATTTTCGTGAAGGCTTCCATCAGCGGCGTTATTCATGAAGGCGTTATTGCTGCAGCGCTGACGGCGCTGATGATTTTGTCGTTCCTTGGCAGCTGGCGCAGCACGCTGATCATTGTTGTTTCCATTCCGCTGTCGGTTCTTGCCTCCATCATCGCGCTGTCGGCGCTGGGCGAAACCATCAACATCATGACACTTGGCGGCCTTGCGCTGGCCGTGGGTATTCTGGTGGACGATGCGACGGTTGCAATTGAAAACATCAACTGGCACCTCGAACAAGGCAAGGAAGTCACGCCTGCCATTCTGGACGGCGCGCAGCAGATTGCCGTGCCCGCGCTGGTTTCCACGCTCTGCATTTGCATCGTTTTCGTGCCCATGTTCTTCCTGACAGGCGTGCCGCGTTACCTGTTTACGCCCATGGCGGAGGCGGTGGTTTTTGCCATGCTGGCATCGTACATCCTGTCGCGCACGCTTATCCCGACGCTGGCCATGTACCTGCTGAAGCCGCATGCCCACAAGGAAGGAAGCGGGAAACAACGCGTAACCCCTTCATCACCTTCCAGCACGCCTTTGAAAAACGGTTCGAGGCGTTTCGCGATGGTTACACAAACAACCTTTCCGGCCTGCTTGGCAATGCGGGGCTGTTTATTGTGGCGTTCCTGCTGTTCCTGGGCGTTTCCATGGGCACGCTTGGCCCGTGGCTCGGGTCGGACTTTTTCCCGAGCGTTGACGGCGGGCAGATCAAGCTGCACATGCGCGCCCCTTCCGGCATTCGCGTGGAGCAGACCGCGCGCATTGCGGATGCCGTGGAAGATACCATCCGTAGCGTCATTCCCGCGAATGACATGGACTCCCTCATCGACAACATCGGCCTGCCGATCAGCGGCATTAACCTTTCCTATAGCACCTCGGCGCCCATCGGCCCCGGTGATGCGGACATCATGATTTCGCTGAAGGACGGCCACAAGCCGACGGCCGATTACGTGTCGGAGCTGCGCAAAGTCTTGGCGGAAAAACACCCCGATATCACCTTTGCCTTCCTGCCCGCCGATATCGTCAGCCAAATCCTCAACTTCGGCCTGCCGTCCCCTATCGATATTCAGGTGCGGGGCCGCAAGGTGGCTGAAAACAGCGCTTACGTGCATGACCTCTACAATAAAATCCGCCGCATTCCCGGCATTGTAGATGCGCGTATCCAGCAGACATCCGATTACCCCGAGCTGCGCGTGAATGTAGACCGCAGCCGTGCGCAGGATGTCGGGCTGACGCAGCGCGACGTTGCCACCAACATGCTTATTTCCATGTCCGGCAGCTTCCAGACCTCGCCCAACTTCTGGCTTAGCCCGCAGAACGGCGTTTCCTACCCCATCGTTACGCAGGTGCCGCAATATAAAATGGACTCGCTGGAATCGCTCCGCAACCTGCCGGTCGGCAATGGCGGCGGCAGTGCAAACCCGCAGTCGGGGCAAATTCTTGGCGCTCTGTCCACCATCAACCGCGGGGTCGGCACTGCCGTTATCTCGCACTACAACGTGCAGCCGACGTTTGATATTTTTGCTTCCGTGCAGGGTCGTGACCTTGGTGCGGTCGGCAAAGACGTTGATGCGGCCATTGCGGGCAAAAGCGCCGACATGCCCAAGGGCTCAACCGTCGAGCCGCGGGGGCAGATGCTGACACAGCAGCAATCTTTCACCGGCCTGTATCAGGGGCTTATTTTCGCCATCGCGCTGGTCTACCTGCTTATGGTCGTGAACTTCCAGTCATGGGTTGACCCGTTCATCATCATCATGGCACTGCCTGCCGCCCTGGCCGGCATTGTCTGGATGCTGTTCCTGACCGGCACAACCTTAAGCGTGCCTGCGCTTACAGGGGCCATCATGTGCATGGGCGTTGCCACCGCCAACAGCATCCTGATCGTCAGCTTTGCCCGTGAACGCATGCATGATTACGGGGATGATCCCTACACCGCAGCCCATGCCGCCGGCTTCACGCGCCTTCGCCCCGTCATGATGACGGCGCTGGCCATGATCATCGGCATGGTGCCCATGGCGCTGGGGCTGGGGGAAGGCGGGGAGCAAAACGCGCCGCTGGGCCGTGCTGTTATTGGCGGCCTTGTGTTTGCAACGCTGGCCACGCTGTTATTCGTTCCCGTGGTCTTTAAATTTGTCTATTCGCACCTGCACAAGCATGCCCCCATGGGCGAGCCTGCGGCGGTTGCGGCTGAATAACCGGAGTATATAAAGCATGTCCACGTCCAAGCCGAAAACGAAGCTCAAGCTTTTTCTGTTCCTGATTGTCTGCGCGGTTATTGCCGCCTATGGCATTACCATCCGCGCAAGGGCGGAGCGCGAATTGAAGCAGGATACAGAATCCTCCGCCATTCCCTATGTCACGGTCATTCAGCCCAAAGTCGCCAGCAACGGCGAGGAGCTGATATTGCCGGGTCGCGTTGAAGCCTGGCACGAAGCGTCTATTTACGCACGCACCAGCGGCTACATCGGCGCCTGGACGACAGATATCGGCAGCCATGTAAAAACGGGTGATGTGCTGGCCACGATCGAAACGCCGGAAATTGACGCGCAGTTGCGGCAGGCGCAGGCAAATCTTGCCACAGCCGTCGCCAATAACACGCTGGCCCAGTCCACCGCAAAGCGTTGGACCGACTTGCTGAAGACGGATTCCGTCACCAAGCAGGAATCAGACGAAAAAACCAGCGATGCAATGGCGAAGGCCGCCGATGTTGCGGCAGCGCAAGCGAACCTTGACCATTTGACCGAGCTTGAATCCTTCAAGCGCATTACCGCGCCGTTCGACGGTGTGATTACCGCCCGCAACATTGATACCGGTGCGCTGGTCAACGCCGGTGCGGGCGCGGAGGAGCTGTTCCACATCGTTGAAAAAGACAAGCTGCGCGTTTACGTGGAAGTGCCGCAAAACTATACGCAACGCCTGACGGCGGATACCACGGCGGAACTGCACTTTGCCGAATACCCCGGCCGTGGCTTTCCCGCAAAAATGAGCCGCAATGCCAGCGCGCTTGATGCATCAACCCGCACCCTGCGCGTTGAATTCTCCGTTGATAACAGCAGCGAAGAGCTGCTGCCCGGCGGCTATACCGAAGTGCACATGAAGGTTGCAACCCAGGCCAGCACCATGCGCCTGCCTGTCAATACGCTGCTCTACCGCGTTGACGGCGTGCTGGTGGCGATACTGGATAAAGACGGCGCCGCGCACCTGAAGCCTGTCACTTTGGGGCGTGATTTTGGCACCGAAGTTGAAGTAACGGCAGGGATTGATGCCGGCGAATCCGTCATCGTCAACCCAGCAGACTCGCTGGTTGACGGCCAGAAACTGCGTCTTGCCGAACAGGCGCCACCAAAACCGGCCGATGCGCCGGATGCAAAAGGTGACAAGAAATAATGAAACGCGCGATTGCCCTTATTTCCCTGTCGCTTATTTCCGCCTGTTCGCTGGCACCTCAAATGCAGGTGCCGGTAACGGTTGCACCTGCAAATTTCAAGGAAGCAGCGGCGAGTGACGCAGGCTGGATCAAGGCAACCCCCGCCAGCGACCAGCTGGGCAAGGACTGGTGGACGCAGTTTTCCAACCCCGAACTGAACGGCTTGCAGGTAAAGGCCGGCAGCAGCAACCAGACGCTGCAGCAGGCACTGGCGCGGCTGGAAGAAGCGCGCGCGGTTGTTGATGTCAGCAGTGCGGGGCTGTTGCCGAGCCTGGGCCTGAATGGCAACGGCGGGCGCAGCAGTTCGTCCGGTACAGTCGGCAACCCGCACCAGCGCACCACGATTAATGATTACCTGCTGTCCGGCAATGTCGCTTTTGAAGCCGATCTTTGGGGCCGTGTGCGCAACCAGGTCAGCGCCGACACCAGTCTGGCCAAGGCAAGCGCGGATGATGTTGCGACGATGGAGCTGAGCATTCGGTCGGAGCTCGCACAGCAATACTTTATGCTGCGCGGCTATGATGAAATGCAACGGCTGCTGGATGAAACCGTCATCAGCTACGACAAGGCCTTGCAGTTGACGCAAAACCGCCATGCGGGCGGCGTTGCCACGGAATCCGACGTGACGCAGGCGGAAACGCAGCTGAACAACGCCAAAACCCGCGCCGCCGATACGCAATTGAAGCGCGCACAGACTGAGCATGGCATTGCGGTGCTGGTGGGCGAGTTGCCCTCCAACTTCTCCCTGCCGCGCACGGCGGTCGATTCAACGCTGCCGGAAGTGACGGCGGGTTTGCCGTCCACGCTCCTGCAGCGCCGCCCGGATGTTTCCGCGGCTGTGCGCCGCATGGAAGCCGCCAATGCCGAAATTGGTGTTGCGAAGGCCGCCTACTTCCCCGACCTCACGTTAAGCGCGGCGGGCGGTTTTGAAGGCGGCGCCATGAAGTCGCTGTTTGAAGCGCCCAGCCTGCTCTGGGCTTTTGGCGCGGCGGCGACCATGCCGCTGTTTGACGGCGGTAAAATTAGCGGCCTTACGAAACAGGCGCGGGCGCGGTATGACCAGAACGTGGCATCCTACCGCCAGACCGTGCTTGTATCGTACCAGGAAGTGGAAGATGCGCTTGCCGCCATCCGCCAGCTGGCCCAGGAAAGTGATACACAGCAACAGGCCGCAACCGCCGCCGAAAAAACGCTCGACCAGATCAAGAAGCGTTATGCGGGCGGTGTTACCAACTATCTTGATGTTGTCGTGGCGCAAAACACCGCGCTTGATGCTGAAATTCAATCCATCAACATCCACACCGAGCGCATGATTGCGACCGTGAACCTAATGAAGGCCTTCGGCGGCGGCTGGAAAAATTGACATGATGGCGGTATAAGCCTTGTTCTTCAAACCCGTTTCCCTGCCTAACCACCGCGCCGGCACCATTCCGGTCATGGCGCTTGCCTGCGGCGTGATGGTGGCGAATATTTACCTGTGCCAGCCGTTGCTGGCGGCGGTGGCAACGGCATTCCATGTTCCGGCGGAAACGGCGGCGCTGGTGGCGGTGGCAACGCAGATCGGCTATATGCTTGGCATTCTTTTTGTTGTGCCGCTGGCGGATATTGCCGATCCTGTAAAATTAATGACGCGGTTGATGGTTTTGACCGCCTGCGCGTTGCTGGTGGCCGCCATGGCCCCCAACATTGCGGTGCTGGTGGCGGCAAGCCTGATGATTGCGGCAACGACCGTGATTGCGCAAATACTGCTGCCAATTGCCTCGACACTGGCGGGGCCGGAGTATCGCGGGCGTATCGTCAGTGCGCTCAGCACGGGCCTTATACTGGGCATTTTGCTGTCCCGCACCTTTTCGGGGCTGACGGCGGAAACGGCGGGCAGCTGGCGCGCGCCATATATTTTGCAAGCCATTGTGGTGCTGCTGCTGCGGTTTGTGCTGCCGGGCTTCCTGCCCGCAAAACCTGCGCATAGCCACAGTACTGGCTACCTCGGCCTGCTAAAGTCGTTGCTGCCGCTGCTGCGCTATGCGGAACTGCGGCTTTCAATGGCGCTCAGCTTTTTTGTTTTCGCGGCGTTTTCGATGGTCTGGGCGACGCTGGCGTTTCACCTTGCGTCACCGGTCTTTAACCTTGGGCCTGCGGCGGCGGGGTTGTTTGGCGTATGGGGTGCGCCAGGCGCCTTGATGGCGCCCATGGCGGGCAGGCTTTCGGATAAAATTGGCGCATCGCGCGTCAACATTATTTCCATTGCGGCACTGGTGTGCAGTTTTTCACTGCTGTCCACGTTTGGCGCTGCATCCTTCGCTGCGCTTGTCATCGCCATCAACTTCCTCGACTTCGGCACCCAGTGCGGGCAGGTGGCCAATCAGGCACGTATTTTTGGCCTTGGGCCGGAAATTCGCGGGCGGTTGAATACGCTGTATATGGTGACGACGTTTACGGGCGGCGCAACCGGCGCTTTACTCGGCGGTATTGCCTGGAGCCACGGTGGCTGGCACAGCGTCTGCCTTGCGGGCGCGGCGTTGGTTGCTGTTGCAGGCGTCATCCTTGCTGCCGCGTTCTTTGCGTCCAGCCGGCGGGTTTAGCGCTTTCGTTCAAATAGCTGTTTATATTCAAGAACAACGGGCGGAATACGCCTGCGCGAACGTCTATACATAATTTGTTAACAGCTTGACTATACAATGACAAATACCGGAATCGCCGCATTATCGGCCACCGGCTTTATCCTTTATCACGGTCGGTCTGGCCGTCATGACAAAACCGTAACAACGCAACAATGGCAGAAAAATAATGGAAAATGTGCAGCATAAACTTCCGCCCGAAGCCGGCGCCCGCAAAAAACTACGCCTTGTCACGCGCAGCGACTTCGACGGCCTTGTCTGCGCGGTGCTATTGAAGCACCTTGATATGATCGACGACATTCTTTTCGTCCACCCGAAGGACATGCAGGATGGCAAAGTTGCCATTACCGACAACGACATCACCACCAACCTGCCGTACGTGGATGGCGTGAAGCTGGCCTTTGACCACCACTTGAGCGAAACAATCCGCAACAAGGACAAAGCCGTTACCAACCATATTATTGACGCTGGCGCGCTTTCTGCCGCGCGCGTCGTGTACGATTATTACGGAGGCGCCAAAACATTCCCCGCCCGCTGGAATGACATGATGGAAGCCGTGGACAAGGGCGATGCCGCGCTTTTCAGCCTTGAAGAAATTCTCAACCCCACCGGCTGGGTATTGCTGAACTACCTGATGGACCCGCGCACCGGCCTTGGCCGCTTCCGCGAATTCCGCATTTCCAACTACGCGCTGATGATGGACTTGATTGATTATTGCAAAGACCACGACATCAACGAAATAATGCAGATGCCCGATGTTGTAGAACGCGTGACGCTGTATCACGAACAGGCTGAGCTGTTCAAAAAGCAGGTGCAGGAATGCGTCAGCATTCACGGCAACCTTATCGTCCTCAACCTGAAAAACCAGGAAACGATTTACGCCGGCAACCGGTTCATGATTTACGCGCTGTATCCGCAGTGCAATATCTCCATCCACGTGCTATCCGGCTTCCGCGGGCAGAATACCGTACTGGCAATGGGCCGCAGCATCGTCAACCGCGCGTCGAAAACCAACGTCGGGGAACTGGCGTTGAAATACGGCGGCGGCGGCCATGAAAAAGCCGGCACCTGCCAGGTGAATAACGAAGATGCCGAACGTGTATTGGCCGAGCTGGTCAAGCAGATCAACGCCGACGGTTAATCAGACAAGCTTTCTACAAATAAAAACGGGCGGGATTAAAACTCCGCCCGTTTTTATTTGCGTGTATTGCATCAGGCTTTCAGTTCAGCCTGCACGGCATCCCATTCGCTGGTGGCGCGGGCGCAAAGCTCGTCCAGCACGGCAAGGTCGTTGGCGGCGCAGGCGGCTTCCATGTCGCGCATGAGCCCGCTGAAGGTGAGCGCGCCCATCTGCCCGCTGCCGGATTTAATGGTATGGGCAAGGCGCTGCACGGCTTCCCAATCCTTGGCGTTCATGGCTGTGTTCAGCTCGGTCATCATCTTGCCGGTATTGGAAAGATAGACGTTGAGGAACATGGGGAATTTCGCGCCCGCAATTTTCTCGAGCTTGCCTTTAATGCCGGCATCTACCGCGGTGTTGCGGCGGGCGGCATCGCCGTTGTCGTCGGCGGTCTTGGCGCGGTTCTCGATAAGCTTTTCGGGTGGCAGCCATTTGCGCAGAATGCCCTCAAGGTCGGTTTCCTTCACGGGCTTGCTTAAATAATCGTCCATCCCGGCCATAATGCAGCGCTCGCGGTCGCCCTTCATGGCGTTGGCGGTCAGCGCGACAATTTTGAGGGATGACAGCATGTTGCCGGCTTCATAGCGGCGAATACGCTCGGTTGCCTCGAACCCGTCCATTTCCGGCATCTGGCAATCCATGAAAACGATATCGATATTGCGGTCGCGGCAGGCCTGCACGGCTTCGCGGCCGTTGGAAATGATTTGCGGCGTAATGCCGTATTGCGACAGCATAATCAGCATGACTTCCTGGTTGACGAGGTTATCCTCGACAACCAGGGCTTTCACGTTGCTGAAGATGGGGCGCGTTTCGGCAGCGCGTTCAACGGGCGTTCCTGCGCGCTCCCGGATCATGTAGCGGGTAACAAGGTTGATGGGCGTATCCTGCTGCTGCGCATCACGCAGCAGGGAAATGACGGAGAGCAATTCACCGGAGCCGAGCGGTTTCGTGAGGTAGCCCTGATAGCCGAGATCCGCCACCTTCTGCGTATCCCCGCGCGACGGCTGCGACGTCATGAGAATGCATTGCATGTTATCAAATGCCTTGTTGCGGCGGATGTGCTTGATAAGGTCTTCCCCGCTCATATCCGGCATCTGGTGGTCGATGATGGCGAAGTTGAAGACGGAGCCCTTGTTAAGGGCGCGTTCCATGTGCGCATAGGCATCCGCGCCCTTTTCGAACGAGCTGGTGGACATGCCGGCGGAATTAAGGTTTTCGCTGATGATGGTGCGGGCAATCATGTTGTCGTCGATGATGATGGCGCGCAGGCCTGCAAGGCTGCCGGTATCTACCAGCGCCGCCGTTTCCGCCTGCTGGCACAGCTGCAGGGGGATAAGCACGGTGAAAATGGAGCCGACGCCTTCCTCGCTTGTGACAGTCAGGTCGCCGCCCATTAATTGCGACAGCTGCAGGGAAATGGCAAGGCCAAGGCCGGTGCCGCCATAGCGGCGCGTGGTTGAACTATCCGCCTGCACGAATTTTCCGAACAGCTTGCCCAGCTTTTCGGGCGCAATGCCAATGCCGGTATCGCTGATGGAAATGCGCACGCGGGCTTTATCCGCCGAGACGATTTCGGGAATGATGTCGACAAAAACGTGGCCTTTTTCCGTGAACTTGATCGCGTTGTTGACAAGGTTGAACAACACCTGCCGCAAACGCCCGGGGTCGCCGTTGAAGCGCTGGGGCGCGCCTTGCGCGTAGCGTATCAGCAGCTCGATTTTCTTTTCGCGCGCACGCACGGCCATCAGCTCGGCCATTTCTTCGCTTAAGGTTTTAAGGTTGAAGGGGATGGATTCAAATTCCAGCTTGCCGGATTCAATTTTGGAAAAATCGAGGATGTCGTTGATGATCTGCAGCAGCGCATCCGATGAATGGATGACGGTTTCGGCATAGTGCTTCTGGCGGGGGTTCAGCCCTGTTTCCAGCAGCAGGTTCGACATGCCGATAATGCCGTTCATGGGGGTGCGAATTTCATGGCTCATGTTGGCAAGGAAGTCCGACTTCATGCGGGAGGCCTCTTCAGCCTTCAATTGTGCTTCCCGCACCACCACCGCCGCATTCTGCGCCCGTAGCCAGAAACGCATGGTGAGGGAGAGAAGGGCCGAGAAGACAAGGCCGACACAAAGAATGCCTTCGGGGAAATAGCCATCCCCTTTATCAAAGAATTCCGTCGTCGGCGTCATGATAATGATGAGTTGCTTGTCACCGACGCGGACGGGAATTTTTTGCGCGTGCTTGTCATCCAGTGTCGGGACTTCATCCATGCTGCTGAACAGCTGGTCGCCGTTGTCGTAAACGGAAACACGCACATCGGCGCTGGTTTCAATTTTTTTCAGCAGTGGCTTGAACAGCCGCGCGCCATCAAACGCGGCGGCGATAAGGCCAAGGTATTCATTGCCGGCATAAAGCGGGTTGATGTAAAAATAACCTTCATCCCCGCTGAACAGCGTCATCGACTTCGTGGTGGTTGGATCCTTGGTTTTTTTGGCAAGGACGATGGCGGGGCTGTCGTTGATGTTTTTATTCATGTCGATGGGGAATTTGGCTTCATTGCCATCTGTCTGGCTCCAGATGACGTTGCCTTTTTTATCCGCCACCGCAATGCCGATGAGGAAGGGGTAATGCGTCAGGTAGCTTACGGCATCACCGCGCCAGACGGCCTGCGGTGACCCGTGCTGGTTTTCCCACCGTTTGTCCATGCGGTTAAGTGCACCGAACAGGTCTTCAAGATATTGCTGCGTGACATCGGCCAGGTTTTCGGACTCTTTTTTCAGCAGCCTTTCGCTTTGCTGGCGGCCATAAGTTTCAAGTGCCTGCCACAGCGTAAAGCTGAGGGCTGAAAAGAAAATCAGCACGGTGAGGGGCAGCCAGAAAAACTCGCCCTTGGTTTCCTTCCATGTATACGACAGCAGGCTGGTGCCCAAAATAATGAACATGATGCCGGTATGCGGCGCCATGTTGGCAACTTCATTCCATTTGTAAGCGGGGTCAAGACCAAGGCCGAAGCCGATAAGCGGAATGGTGCCCATAGCCAGCACCACGCTGCCCGCAATGGCAATGCCCAGCAGGCGTTTTTTAGGGGAGCGACGGCAAATGCTGAGCATTTGCAGCAGGCCCAGCGCGGCGGCGATGAAGTTGGCGGCGGTATTGGGCGCCATGCGGCCCGCGTGTTCCTGCGCCAGCACATAGAAGGGTTTTACCAGCAGGGTATCGATATACAGGTTAATTTCAAATATATATTCCGACAGGGTCAGCACCCCGGTCACCAACGGCACAAAGACCGCAACAAGGGCTGCCTTGCGCAAGGCAGGCGGCGCGAGCAAAGCAAAGCCGCACATGAAAAAGCAAAGGCCTGCGTTGAACTTCATCGGCACAAAGCTGGGGTAGATGCGGATCATGTCCTGGTTTTCTACCAGCCAGCCGGTCATCACAATGCTTGCGATGAGGCAGATAAATAATCCGGACAAAACGACAGGGTTCTTCTGTAGCATTGCGGCGCGATCCTTGAGGGGGATAAGCGGAGATGATGGTGTATTGAGTTTAATTATACACCCGTCTCTGTTTCAGAAGCATGTCTTCGGCAAGGATTTACGCAATTGTTTTTTAGCGCCCGGAATGCGGGCGGAATACGCAAATAAGATCAGGATGATGATTTGTAACGGTTGTTAAAGAAATTCAGCGTTTCGGGCGTTTGCGGGCGGCCGTGCTGTTGCGCAGGGCAAGTGTGTGGTGAATACGGTCTACCAGTAGCGTGTGATGATAGGGTTTTTCCAGCAGCGGGCCGTTTTCGCAGAGGTCAGCCGCTTCCGAAGCTGCCTTCTGGATGGACCCTGCAAGGATGGTGCGGGTGGCATAGCCCTGCGTGCGTATCCATTTGGCAAGGCCGAAGCCATCAATCTTGCCGGGGCTAGCAACATCTGCCAGCACAATATCAACATCGATGCTGCCTTGCGTCAGTACCTCGACCGCTTCGTCGGTATCAAGCGCTTCCAGCACCTTGTAGCCGCATTCGCGCAGGTACTGGGCCAGCGGGTGACGCACCAGAATGTCGGGTTCGACAACAAGAATGGTTTCGGCGCTCATTCGGGGCTGCTGCTTGCGTTGGAAGCTGTGAAGTGGTTGTGCAAATGCGTGTGAATAGCCAGCGCCACTTCCGCCAGCCGGTACGGTTTCGGGATAAGATGCACGGCATCTCCCATATCGCGCGGTAATTCCGACGGGCTGAGGTGGGCGGAGGTGAGGATGAGTTTTATATCCGGCCGGTCTGTGCTGACGCGGCTCATGAATTCCACGCCGTCCATGCTGCCAGGCATGCGGACATCGGAGAAGATAACGGCAATATTATTGGCGGCGTTCAGGTGTGTCATGGCTTCATCGGCATTACCCGCTTCCACAACCGCGAAGCCCGCTGTGCGCAAATAATCGCAGACCAGAAGACGTATAAGGACTTCATCCTCCACGACAAGTATGGTTTTCGCTGAAATCGCTGACTGTGTGGCCGGTTGAAACATAATGCCCTCTATGGTGTGCGAATGTTTCATTGGCTTTTTGGTTCCTGTACGGGCCACGATTATTTGAACAAGGGCGCGCATTTAGAGAATTCGTAATTATTTTCAAGGTTATAAGACCATCATATCATATACGAAGGTAAACTTTGTAGTTTACCTTCGTATATGATATGATGGTTTCATGAAAGCAGAAAACGACGATTCCCAAGTGCGGCAGGCCATGGTTCTCGCGGGCGACCTGCGCGCTGTTCTCGGCAAGGTCATGCGCCGGCTGCGGGAGCAGTCAAGCGCGGGCGATTACACCATGTCCCAGAAGTCCGCGCTGATGCGCCTTGAGCGCGAAGGGCCCGCAACTGTCACCGCGCTGGCGCAGGCCGCGGGCGTGCGCTCCCAGTCCATGGGCGCGACGCTGGCGGCGCTTGAATCGGCGGGGATGATCAAGGGCGCGGCTGACCCGTCCGACGGGCGGCAGACCATATGGTCGGTTACGGCGGAATGCCAGAAAATCATCAATGATACCCGCGCCGCGCGTGAAGACTGGCTGTTCCGCGTGCTGCAAAAAGAATTCACGGCCGTGGAACGCGACGCGCTGCTTAAGGCAACCGCCCTGCTAAAGCGGATTGCCGACGTTTAAGACAATAACGGGGATATAAATATGCCCATTACAATGCTTGACCCTAAAACAGCCCTTATCGTCATTGATTTGCAAAACGGTATTGCGGGTTATCCTTGCGTTCATCCGCTGCCCGATATTGCGGCGCGCTCGCGCACGCTGGCGGCGGCTTTCCGCGCCCGGCACATGCCGGTCGTCATGGTGACGGTGAACGGCGTGCCCGCCAACCGCACAGAACAGCAGCGCGGCCTTCGCGAATTGCCACAAGGCTGGGATGAGCTGCTGCCGGAACTGGACGCGCAGCCGCAGGACCACCGCGTGGCAAAGCAGAACTGGGGCGCCTTCACCAATACAGGCCTGCAGTCCTATTTAAAGGCGCAGGGCGTAACGCAGGTTGTAATAACGGGCGTTGCCACCAGCGCGGGGGTTGATTCGACCGCACGGCAGGCGAATGAACTGGGGTTCAATGTTGTGCTGGTGACGGATGCCATGACAGACCTTAGCCTTGAAGCGCACGATTATACCATCAAGCGCATCTTCCCGCGCATCGGCGAAACCGGCACGATGCAAGATGTGCTGGATATGCTGACAGCCAGAAAGGCGGCCTGACATGATGTGGCTGCATGATATTGCCTATTTCTTCGGCGGCATGTTTTTCATTAACAGCGTGCCGCACCTCGTGCGCGGCGTTATGGGCATGCCCTTTCAAAGCCCCTTCGCAACACCGCCGGGCGAGGGGTTATCATCCGCCCGCGTGAATGTGCTGTGGGGATTTTTTAACCTGCTGTTGGCTTATGTGCTGCTCTGCCGCGTCGGCGCATTTGATGTGCGGGCGGCAGATAACGCGGCAGCTTTCGGCGCGGGCATGCTGCTGCTGGGGCTGTTCTGTGCGCATCACTTCGGCAAATTCCATGGAGGCCGCCTTAAAGGGTAAATCATGACCGCACCTGTGCTTCCCGCATCGCCCGTCAGAAAAGGCACGTTTCGTTCCCTTGGCACGTTTAACTACCGTTTATGGGCGGGCGGCGCACTGGTTTCCAATATTGGCACATGGATGCAGCGCACGGCGCAGGACTGGATTGTCCTGGTGCAGTTGACGCATCATAACGCCACATCGGTCGGCATTGTCATGGGGCTGCAATTTGGCCCGCAGTTGCTGCTGCTGCCGCTGACGGGGTATGCGGCTGACCGTTATGACCGCCGCAAAATATTGCTGGTCACGCAAACCTGCATGGGGCTGCTGGCGCTGGGCCTGGGGCTTTTGACCGTTTTTGGTCTTGTTCAGCTGTGGCATGTCTATTTATTCGCGCTGGGGCTTGGCTGCGTGACCGCGTTTGATTCACCTGCGCGGCAAACTTTTGTATCCGAGCTGGTGGGGGAGGAGCATTTATCAAACGCCGTCGCGCTGAACTCAACATCCTTCAACGCGGCGCGCATGATGGGGCCGGCGGTGGCGGGCATTTTAATTGCGGGCGTGGGCACGGGCTGGGTGTTTCTTATCAACGCGCTGTCATTCGCGGGCGTGTTGATTGCGCTGAACTTCCTGCGGCTCGACCAGCTTTACCGCAAGGACAAAAAGCACGCCACGCGGGGCAGGCTGCTAGATGGCTTCCGCTATGTCTGGTCGCGCCCGGATTTGAAGGCCGCCTTCATGATGCTGTTTTTAATCGGCGCCTTCGGGCTTAACTTCCCCATTTTCATTTCCACCATGGCGGTCACGGTGTTCCATGCGGGTGCGGACCAGTTCGGGCTTTTGACCTCGACCATGGCGATCGGCTCTGTCTCCGGCGCGTTGCTGTCGGCGCGGCGGGAAAAACCGCGGGTGGCTTTTGTGCTGCTGGCGGCCGTAACATTCGGCAGCGGCCTTGCGCTGGGGGCCGTTATGCCGACTTTCGCGCTTTATGGTTTTGCGCTGGTTATCGTCGGGGCCTCCGCGCAAACATTCACCACCACGTTGAACAGCGCCATACAGCTTTCCGTTGACCCCGGCATGCGCGGGCGGGTGATGGCGATTTATTTGGCCATCGCGCTTGGCACCACACCCATCGGCGCGCCGATTGTCGGCTGGGTGGCGGATACCTTTGGGGCGCGCTGGTCGCTATGCGTCGGTGCGGCGGCGGGCTTTGGCGCGGCGCTGGTGGGTGTGCATTACCTTGTCCGGCACCGCAACCTGCGCCTGCGCATGGATGCAGGGCGGCTGCGCTTCAGCCTTGGCGCCCTGGAAGCTTAAGCTTTCGGCTTGAAAAACTTTTCAACCGCCGTCTTGAAGGCGGGCATGCCAAGGCAGCGGGCGAAGGCCGTGAATTCTTCTTCCATCCGCGCTTCGACGCCCTGCGACATTGATTTCAGCAGGCGTTTGGTTTCCTGCAAGGCGTGCGGGTCTTTGGAGGCAAGCGCGGCGGTGAATTCCAGCACCGTTTTCGCCAGCGCCTCTTTTTCAACAATGCGGTTGATTAACCCCAGCTGATATGCCGTCTGCGCATCAAAAACACTGCCGAGCAGCAATAGCTCCGATGCCCGCGCATGCCCGAGGCGGGCGGGGAGGAGGAGGGAGCTTGCCGCTTCCGGCACCAGCCCCAGGTTAATGAACGGGAGCTGGAATTTTGCATCCGGCGCAGCAATCACAAGGTCGCAGTGCAGCAGCAGCGTGGTGCCAATGCCGACCGCCGCGCCCTGCACGGCGGCAATGACGATTTTGGGGAAGGTTGCCAGCACGCGTAAAAAATCCGGCGCGGCAAGGCCGGCGGTGGTGCCGGCGGCCAGAAATTCTTTCAGGTCATTGCCCGCGGTAAACGCATCCCCCATGCCGGTGAAGACGACGCCGATGATGTCCTCATCCGCCGCAGCATCGTTCAGCGCGGCGGTCAGGTCGCGGTACATGGCGTTGGTCAGGGCGTTTTTCTTGTCGGCGCGGTTGAGGGCAAGGTGCAGGAAGCCGCCATCGCGGCATTGCAGAATATGTGTGTCTTCCATGGCATCAACCCTCCAGTTATGGTGTTGCGGAACTTTAGTATAGACGTTAAAAAAGCGGCATAAAATATGATATTCGCGGCACCGAAATATGCTATAAACCGTAAGGCAGTTTTCGTTGTGGAAATACTGCACCCGCCGCAAGAGATTTGAGCAAAGGGACTTGGAAAATGAGCGCGAACCCTGCAATTACCGTGAAGGCCGAATTCCACAAGCTGACGGAAGATGACGTCGTCCGCGCCATTTCGCAGGATGAAGACAACCCCATTGCCGAAGAACTGGCCCGCGTGATTGACGAACTGGCGGCCGCCTGCGCCACGCTTATCCGCCAGGGCAAGGAGCCGGATGCACTGCTGAGCCGCCCGCCTTCCTGCGCGCTTGAAAAAATTGCGCTCGAGCTGGTGGCCGAAGCCGTTGGCGAGGAAAGCGGCCGCGAAGATGGCGATGACGAGGATGAAGAAGACGACGAGGAATAAGCTTATTCCTTTGTCCCAACTTTATGCATTATGAATAATAACCAGTCGTTTTTTGAAAAATATCTGCGGCAGCGGTAAAGATTCCCGCAACGTATCCCATATCAGTCTGCTAAAACCTGTTGCTGGCGCGAAGACAATAAGGGCATGTACCGCCGCCTGATAAAAGCCCGAGACAATAAAGATTCATATGACAGCCATCTTCTTCTCCCTCGCCACGTTTTTCTCCACCTTCGCCGGGGGCATGTTCGCGCTCAAGCTTAACGACCGGCTGCATTACATCCTCAGCTTCACGGCGGGCGTGCTACTGGGCGTTGTCAGTTTTGACATTCTGCCGGAAATTTTCGAGTTGGCGCATGAACACCACGTAGAACCCACGGGCGCAATGGTGGCGCTGGTGGGTGGCTTTTTGTTCTTCCACAGCGTTCAAAAACTTGTCTTCGTGCGCCATTCGCACGGGGATGATGGCGCCAACCAGCGGCATCCCAAGCTTGGCGTTTTTGCGGCGCTTGCGCTTGCGGGCCATAGCTTCATGGATGGTGTGGGAATTGGCCTTGCCTTTCAGGTCTCCCCCAACGTCGGCGTTGTCGTGGCGCTTGCGGTTATTGCGCATGACTTCTGCGATGGTTTGAATACCGTCAGCCTTATGCTGGTGAACCACAACAGCCCCAGCCGCGCCTTCCGCATGCTGACGCTGGATGCAGCGGCGCCCATGCTCGGTGCGCTTTCCACCATGGCCTTCAATGTGCCGCCAGTGGTGTTGATGTATTTCCTCGGCTTTTTTGCGGGCTTCCTGCTGTACATCAGCGCGTCCGATATTCTGCCGGAAGCGCATTTGAAAGCCCCGCCCGCCCGCGTGCTGCGGTTGCTCGGGCTCACCTTCCTTGGCGCAGCGTTTATTTTTGTTGCCGTGCGTTACGCCGGCTAACCCTTACGATAATTGCAGTTTCAGCTTCGCCTGCTTGTTCAGCTGGAGCAACACCAGCGCGACAAGCATGCCAAGCAGCGCAAAGCCCGCGGCATACAGCGGCACCACGCGCAGGCCGAAGCCAGCTTCAATCACCCGTGCGCCAGCCCAGGCGCCCAGCGCGTTACCGGCGTTGAACGCGCCGATGTTGAGCGTGGAAATAAGGCTCGGCGCATCCTTGCCGAACAGCATGGCGTTCATTTGCAGCGCCGAAACGGCGGCAAAGGCGGTGCCCGCCCACACGAACAGCGTCGCTTCAGCGGGAATGAGGGCGCTGCTGGTCCAGTAAAACAGCGCCTGTACGCCCGCAATGACCGCTGCGGTGCCAAGCAGCGTGCGAAACAGGTTCCAGTCCGCCAGCTTGCCGCCAATGATATTGCCAATGGTCAGGCCAAGGCCGATCAGCAGCAGGGTGTAACTGATGCCGTGCGGCGTCAGCCCTGTCAAATCCGTCAGCATCGGCGCAATATAGGTGAACAGCGTGAACATGGAGGCGGAGAATAACACCGTCAGCGACAGCGCAATCCAGACCGACACGTTTTTAAGCGCGTTGATTTCTTGCAGAATGTTCGTGCCGCTTTCGCCCTTGTCGGCGGGCAGCAGGCGCAGCAACGCGGCAAAGGCGATAACGCCAATAACAGTCACCGCCCAAAACGTCGTGCGCCAGCCCATGGCCTGGCCAAGCGCGGTGCCCATCGGCACACCCAGCACGTTGGCCAGCGTCAGGCCCGTAAACATCATGGCAACAGCCGATGCGCGGCGGTTGGGCGCAACCAGCCCCGCCGCAGTGACAGAACCAATGCCAAAGAACGCGCCGTGGCACAGCGACGTTAAAACCCGCGCCAGCATCAATACCGTATAATCTGCCGACAGGGCGCACAGCGCGTTGCCGGCGATAAAAATGCCCATCAGCATGACAAGCGTGCGCTTGCGCGGAAATTTTGATGTCACCAGCGCCATAATCGGCGCGCCAATCGCAACGCCCAGCGCGTAACCGGTAATCAACAGGCCGGCTGCGGGAATGGTCACCTGCAGGTCCCGCGCCACATCCGGCAGCAGGCCCATAATGACGAACTCTGTGGTGCCGATGCCGAAGGCGGAAATGGCAAGCGCCATAAGGGCAAGGTTTACGGGGGTAAAAAATGTATCTTTCATGTCGTTTTCTTCTTTTTTGCGCGGCCTTTTTTCTCGGCGGCGGACTTGTGGGTGAGGAAGATGGTGTGGAGCAGGCCGGGGAAGTATTCGTCAATCTCCGCCTTGCGGGCGACGTTGATGACCTCGACGCCTTTTTTCTCGGATCGTATCAGGCCCGCGTCGCGCAGGACTTTGTGGTGGAACGAAATGGATGACGGCGACAGGCCTTCGCACGACTCGCTGCAGTTCATCCCATGTTCCTTGTCGCAGCCCATCAGCTTGAAAATAATGTCGCGCCGCACGCTGTCCGACAGCGCATGCAAAATGCCGTCGATCGTAATATCCGCGGCTGCGGGATGTGAAAATGGCCTGCTCATGAAAGGCAATATAGCGACATATTTCAATACTTCAATGATATTGAAGTATTGGTGCGTATATTTTTGAAACGGGGCAGGTAAGCGGCTGTATTTACAGGGAAGGTTACTTCGTGGCGGCTTTTTTGCGCGGGCGCGTTTTGCTTTGCTGGCGGGCAAAGGCGCCGGTAATTGCGCCGATCAGCTCGCCGAACGGTTCCTGCAGCTCGGCGCAACGGGTCGTGCTGTGCATTTCAATGCCCTTGCGTACAGATCGTATCAGGCCGGCTTCGCGCAGTATTTTAAAGTGCATGGAAAGCGTGGATTTAGGCAATTTGCGGTCGGCAATAATGCGGAAAGTGGAGCAGGTCTTGGGGCAATCCGCGCCCGCAATCTCCGCAAAAATCTCCACGCGCACGGGGTCGGACAGTGCGTAAAGCAATCCTTCCACGGTAATGTCTTTTATATCAGGGTGATAAAACGGCCTCATAATTATTTATACCATTCCCTTGACAGTTTGTCCAATGGTTCATAACTTATGAACTAATGGTTCAAGGTTATTGAACTATACAAACCCCCAAGATAAAGGCATTAAACATGAGCAAACTGGCAGGAAAAGTCGCCGTCATCACCGGTGCATCCAAGGGAATCGGCGCGGCCATCGCGCGTAAATACGGCGCGGAAGGCGCATCGGTCGTCGTCAACTACGCCTCCGACAAGGCGGGCGCGGAAGCCGTGGTGAACGACATCACCGCCAAGGGCGGCAAAGCGGTTGCCGTGCAGGGCGACGTTGCGAAAAAGGCGGATATTCAGCGCATCTTCGCTGAAGGCAAAAAAGCCTATGGCAGGCTTGATGTTCTGGTGAACAATGCCGGCGTCTTCCGTTTCCATCCGCTGGAAGAAATCACCGAAGAAGAATTCCACCGCCAGTTCAACATCAATGTGCTGGGCACGCTGCTGGCAACGCAGGAAGCGGCAAAACACTTCGGCGCGGAAGGCGGCAGCGTCATCAACATCAGTTCCGTCGTCGCCACCAACCCGCCCGCAAACTCGGTCGTCTATTCGGCAACCAAGGGCGCGGTGGATACGTTGACCGTCGGTCTTGCGCGTGACCTTGGCCCCCGCAAAATCCGCGTCAACGCCATCGCCCCCGGCGGTGTCGATACCGAAGGCGCGCAAACGCTTGGCATGATCGGCAGCGACATGGAAAAATACCTGGTCTCTACCACGCCGCTTGGCCGCATTGGCCAGCCGGATGATATTGCCCGCGCGGCGTTGTTCCTCGCGTCCGATGATGCTGTTTGGGTAACCGGCGAAATCATTCGCGCGTCCGGCGGCTGGCGTTAAGCGCTGACCGTCAATAAACTAACCTTCCCGCCCGCATGTCGTGCCGATATGCGGGCGGTACTGTATTTGACGGGGACGGGGATTAACGGGTGCCGATGGTGTAAATCTGCCATTCGCCCTGCGGCAGGCCCAAAATTTCCGCCAGCGGCTGGGTATATTCAATCAGCAGCTGGCCGCTGCTGCCGCCGGTCGTGCTCGCCGGCTTAAAGATGATATTGCCATTGTCGTTCAAAGATTGTGACAACTTCGAGCCCAGCACATTCATGGTGCCGCTGGCGTAGCTGATGTTGTAGTTGGAAAGGCCGCTGCCTGTCGCGCCGTTAATGCTCACATCATAACTGCCCAGCGGCGAGGTCATGCCGGCACCCGGGCTGCTAATATTCGCGCCCGTAAAGCTATCCGTATTTTTCAGGCCCGTGGTGCTGAACTCTGTGCCGCTAAACAGGTAGTTGCTGCCGAAGTCCTTGCTTGCATCATTCGCCTTGACGGTGAGGTCTGCCTTGTTAACGGTCAGCTGGCCGTTGTGGTAGGTGATGTTGTAGTTGGAAAGGCCGGTGCCGGTGGCGCTGCTGGCGGTAATGCCGTAAGCGGTGGTGGAAGCATTGGCGGTTGCTGCCGCACCGGCGCTTGCAAGGGTGACGCTGCTGACGCTGTCGGTGTTCTTGAGGCCGCTGGTGCCGAACTCTGTGCCCGCGAACGTCTTGGTGTCGCCGTACGTCTTGGTGGCGTTGCCCGCCGTGATGGTCAGGTCGGCCTTGCCAACGGTCAGGCCGCCGTTGGCGTAGCTGATGTTGTAGTTGGAAAGGCCGGAGCCGGTGGCGTTGCTGGCGGTAATGCCATAAGCGGTGGTGGAAGCGTTGGCGGTTGCTGCCGCACCGGCACTTGCAAGGGTGACGCTGCTGACGCTGTCGGTGTTCTTGAGGCCGCTGGTGCCGAACTCTGTGCCCGCGAACGTCCTGGTGTCGCCGTACGTCTTGGTGCCGTTGTTTGCCGTGATGGTCAGGTCTGCCTTGCCAACGGTCAGCTGGCCGTTGTGGTAGGTGATGTTGTAGTTGGAAAGGCCGGTGCCGCTGGCGTTGCTGGCGGTAATGTCGTAGGGCGTGGTGGACGCATTGGCGGTCGCTGCCGCACCGGCGCTGGCAAGGGTGACGCTGCTGACGCTGTCGGTGTTCTTGAGGCCGCTGGTGCCGAACTCGGTGCCCGCGAAGTTGGTTACGTCGCCGTAGGTCTTGGTCGTGTTACCGGCGGTGATGGAGAGGGCGGCCTTGTTGACCGTCAGCTGGCCGTTGACGTAGCTGACGGTATAGTTGGAAAGCCCGCTGCCGGTGGCGTTGCTGGCGGTAACGGCATAGGGCGTGGTCGATGCGTTTGCGGTGGCGGCAGCGCCGCTGCTGCTGACGGTCACGCCCGTGACGCTGTCGGTGCCGACCAGGCCGCTGGTGCCGTATTCGGTGCCGGCGTAGGTGATTAGATCGCCGTAGGTCTTGGTGCCGCTGTTGGCGGTGATAATGAGCGCTTTCGGGTCAACGATAATCGCGGTTGCCTTGTTGCCGTAGGTGAAGCCATAGCCCATGGCGGAAGCAAGAGAGCCGCTGACGTAGTTGATGTTATAGGTGCCGACGGGGCTGTATTGCGTGTAAGCGGTGCTGCCGTTCAGGCTGCCCGTGACGGTATCGGCGGTGGCATCGCTGCCAAGATATCCGGTCAGGCTGTAAGCATAGTTGCTGAGGCCGGGGGCGAGCGCGCCGTAGGTGAGGTTGCTCAACGTGTCCGGGGTCGCCGTCAGGACGGGCGTGTACTTATAGAGGAAGCCGTTGCCCGTGCCAAGGGCCGGGCAGCTGCCGCCGTAGGTGCAGCTGAAGCGGCGGAAACCGCTGGTCAGGCCGCCGAGCGTGTCGTTGGCGGGATTGGCGCTGTAAACCAGCCATCTGCCGTTCGCGGCAGACAGGGCGGCAGAGCCGGCGTTGTTCACGAAGTTGCGGCCGCTGACCACGGTGAGCGGGGTGCCTGTGCCGGTGGCGGTCACGGTTTTGCCGGAAGCGATGGTCACGTCGGACGTGCTGCCGGTTGTCTGCGCGGTGACGGTTTTACCGGTGGTATTGCCCAGCGTCATGGCGCCGCCGGAGGTCAGGCTGACGCTGCCGTTGGCGCCGGCATTCAGGCTGACGTTGGATACATCGAGCGTGCCGGCGGTCGCCGTCATGCTGATGTTGCCGCTGTTGGTGGTAATGGAACCGCTGCTGAGCGAGTTGATGCTGTTACCCGCCGTCAGCGAAAGGCTGCGGCCTGCGGTTGACAGGTTCAGGGTGTCGCCCTTCAAATCCAGCGTGATGTTGTTGGTCGCCTGCAGCGACACGTTCGCCGTCTGGCTCAGCCGCTCGAGGTAGCGCGTCGTGAAGACCGAGTAACCATCCGCCGCCGTCGCCTTCGCAGCTTCGGTGGAGCCCGTGCCAGGCGGCGTCAACGCGATGTTCCATTTCGCGGATTCATACTGGTTCAGCAAGGCCTGCGATGTGGATGACAGCGCGGTGGTATAGGCCAGAATATCCTGCAGCGTGCCGGTATAGCTGGTGTTGGGCGCGGGGTCATAGCCGATGAAGCCGCCTGTCAGCGCGCCAAGGCCGGTGGTATTGGTATTGCTGCTGCTGTACTGGTTGCCGTTGATATAAAGGTTGTGGCCCACGGCGGAATTGAACGTGCCGAGTGAAATAAGCGCCGCCGGTGTGCTGTAATTCGGGATGGTGACGTCAAGGTCGTTGGCGTATTGCGCAAGGGAGAAAGTGCCGCTGGCGCGATAGCCGTAGTGGAAGTTCTGGTTGGTCGTCGAGCCGGTATTGGCAAGATAGAAGTTATAGGCGTATGAACCGGATGCGCGCGTATCAACGCCCAGGATTGAATAGTTAGTGCCGGCAAGGTAGCCAAAGTTGACGCTGAGGCGCGAGGTGCTGCCGTTATAGGATGATACGCCAAGGCCGTTCTGCCCGTTGGAAATCCACAGCGGCATGTTGGCAGCCGTGGTTTGCGTGGCGTTATTGCCGTTGCCGGATTTATCGGTGATCTGGCTGATGTAACCCTGGTACACCGCGCTGCCGGTATAGCTGCTGGTCAGGGACGAGGTAAGGGTAACAGTGGTGCCGGAAATGCTGGCAATCGTATACGTATCCGCGCCGACGGTAGATGCCGCGCCTGCCGTACCTGCGCCGCCAAGGCGGATACGCGCGCCGACGGTAAGACCCGTGGCGGAGCCGACGGTAATGGTGCTCGCGCCCGCAAGGCCGGTTGCGGATGTGGACATGCTGTTATAGGTAAGGTTCACCGCGCTGGTATCGGATGAGTCGATCCACAGCTTCAGGCTGCTGGCAAGGTTGATGCTGCTATCGGTCGAAACATAGGTCGGGTCAAAGTTGCCGTAGATGGTGATGTTGGCGGGGTCGAGGAAGTAGAGGCCTTTTTCACCCTCCGGCGCGGTCAGGTCGACATAGCCTTCGGCATCAAGGTAATTGTGGCCGGAGGTTTCAACGAAGCCGCCATTGCCGCTTTCAATGCCGCCGCGCCCATAAACGCTGCCGTAAAAATACGTGTCGCTATCCGCCCAGATGGTGGTTTTACCGCCATCGCCGTTATCAAAAGCATCGTTATAAATGGTGGCTTCGGGGTCAACGTAAACGCTATAGGCCGCAGCCGTGGTGCCGCTGCCAAGGTAATCGCCGCCAATTTTAATATTGCCGCCGCCATTGGTGCCGGAAGCTGAAATGATAGAGCCTGCACCGAGGATGACGTTATCCCCCAGCACTTCAACCGAACCGCCCTTTTGCTTGTCGCCGGAACCGCTGGCGTTGATGAAGCCGCCGAGGATGGTCTGGCTCTGGCCGGATTTTTTGCCTTTGTCCGCCGCCTTGTTGCCCGCGACGGCATTGCTGCCTTCCGCGTACAGCACAATTTTGCCGTTTTTCTGGCCGACGGAAACCGCCTGCAGAATACCCGCGTTGGAAACGACGCCGTTGACGACGCTTTTGCCGGCGGCAGCGGTCATGGCGATCGTGCCGCCATCCGCAATGACGATGCCGTTGTTTGATGAAATGTGCTGCGCTGTTTCGTTGCTGACGGCGACGTTGACAAGGTTATCGCCGTACATGTCCATCGTCACCGTATCGCCGGAGGCGAGGTTAACGCGGCCCAGCTTGGCAATGATAACGCCGTTATTCACGACGTTGGGGGCAACAAAGCCCGCAAGCCCTGCATCGGCCGCGGTAATCATGCCATTCAGCACAATAGCGGCATCTGCCTTGCCGGGCGCGGTGAAGTTCATGCGGCCCTTCATGAAGTCGGTATTCTTGATATTCGCGGTGGTCGCCAGAATGCCGCCGACGTTGACAGTGGAACCCTGCCCGAAGATAAACCCGTTCGGGTTGACGAGATAGATTTTACCGTTCGACGACAGCGTGCCGAAAATTTGCGACGGGTCCTGACCGCCAATGCGGTTCAGCGTCAGCGAATGGGCTGTGGGGACGTTGAATGTGGTCGTTTCGCCGCTATCAATGTTGAAGGACTGCCAGTCAATAACAGCGCGGTTGGTGGACTGGTTGATGGTGACGGTAGGGCCATTGGATGAAATGCTGGCCGTGCCGGAAGACACAGTGCCGCCACTCGGGTTCGCATAGGCCATGCCGGTCTGGGACATGAGGATTGCGAAGCAAAGAACTGAGATCGGGCGGAAAACTGCCGGTTTCACGCGAGAGAGCAGGGCGCCATATTTCGAAAATGCGACTACCATACTTTTTAGTTTATTATCGAAAAGTTAATTTATGTTTGGATTTTAACTATACAGTAGTTGCATTTCAGGCATGCACTACACGCCACTGGTGTAACGGCACACCCGTGCGCTTCAGATACCGTAAAGGTTCTGCATTCGTTCCCGCAAAGACGTTTCCTGCAAGGGCAGGGCGCGGGCGCGTCATATTAGAAATATCAGCCAAGTGTATCTGCTGAATGTCTGTGCTGTCACAGACCTGCGGCAGTTAGTGGTTGTTGCCGGTGTAAACAATCCATTGGTCCTGCGGCAGGCCCAGAATTTCGGCCAGCGGCTGGGTATATTGGATCAGCATATAGTCGTTATGGTTGCCGCCTGTGGTGCTCACGGGGTGGTAAATGATATTGGCGGTATTATCCAGTGCCTGCGATAGTTGCGAGCCATTGACGTTCAGCGTGCCGCTGGCATAGCTGATGTTGTAGTTGGAAAGGCCGGTGCCGCTGGCGTTGCTCGCTGTAATGCCGTAAGCGCCCAGCGGCGCCGTCACGCCCGCGCCTGCGCTGCCAAGCGTTACGCTGCTAACGCTGTCGCTGTTACGCAGGCCCGTGATGCTGAACTCTGTGCCGTTAAACAGGTAGTTGCTGCCGAAGTCCTTGCTTGCATCATTCGCCTTGACGGTGAGGTCTGCCTTGCCAACGGTCAGGCCACCGTTGGCGTAGCTGATGTTGTAGTTGGAAAGGCCGGAGCCGGTGGCGTTGTTCGCGGTGATGGCGTAGGCGGTGGTGGAAGCATTGGCGGTTGCTGCCGCACCGGCACTGGCAAGGGTGACGCTGCTGACGCTGTCGGTGTTCTTGAGACCGCTGGTGCCGAACTCGGTGCCCGCGAACGTCCTGGTGTCGCCGTACGTCTTGGTAGCGTTGTCCGCCGTGATAGTCAGGTCTGCCTTGCCAACGGTCAGGCCACCGTTGGCGTAGCTGATGTTGTAGTTGGAAAGGCCGGAGCCGGTGGCGTTGCTGGCGGTAATGCCGTAAGCGGTGGTGGAAGCATTGGCGGTTGCTGCCGCACCGGCGCTTGCAAGGGTGACGCTGCTGACGCTGTCGGTGTTCTTGAGACCGCTGGTGTCGAACTCGGTGCCCGCGAACGTCCTGGTGTCGCCGTACGTCTTGGTGCCGTTGTTTGCCGTGATGGTCAGGTCGGCCTTGCCAACGGTCAGGCCGCCGTTGGCGTAGCTGATGTTGTAGTTGGAAAGGCCGGTGCCGGTGGCGCTGCTGGCGGTAATGTCGTAGGGCGTGGTGGACGCGTTGGCGGTTGCTGCCGCACCGGCGCTTGCAAGGGTGACGCTGCTGACGCTGTCGGTGTTCTTGAGGCCGCTGGTGCCGAACTCGGTGCCCGCGAACGTCCTGGTGTCGCCGTACGTCTTGGTGCCGTTGTTTGCCGTGATGGTCAGGTCGGCCTTGTTAACGGTCAGGCCGCCGTTGGCGTAGCTGATGTTGTAGTTGGAAAGGCCGGAGCCGGTGGCGCTGCTGGCGGTAATGCCGTAAGCGGTGGTGGAAGCATTGGCGGTTGCTGCCGCACCGGCGCTGGCAAGGGTGACGCTGCTGACGCTGTCGGTGTTCTTCAGGCCGCTGGTGCCGAACTCGGTGCCCGCGAAGTTGGTTACGTCGCCGTAGGTCTTGGTGGCGTTGTTTGCCGTGATGGTCAGGTCGGCCTTGCCAACGGTCAGCTGGCCGTTGTGGTAGGTGATGGTGTAGTTGGAAAGGCCGGAGCCGGTGGCGCTGCTGGCGGTAATGTCGTAGGGCGTGGTGGAAGCATTGGCGGTCGCTGCCGCGCCGGCGCTGGCAAGGGTGACGCTGCTGACGCTGTCGGTGTTCTTCAGGCCGCTGGTGCTGAACTCGGTGCCCGCGAAGTTGGTTACGTCGCCGTAGGTCTTGGTCGTGTTACCGGCGGTGATGGAGAGGGCCGCCTTGTTGACCGTCAGCTGGCCGTTGACGTAGCTGACAGTATAGTTGGAAAGCCCGCTGCCGGTGGCGTTGCTGGCGGTAACGGCATAGGGCGTGGTCGATGCGTTTGCGGTGGCGGCAGCGCCGCTGCTGCTGACGGTCACGCCCGTGACGCTGTCGGTGCCGACCAGGCCGCTGGTGCCGTATTCGGTGCCGGCGTAGGTGATTAGATCGCCGTAGGTCTTGGTGCCGCTGTTGGCGGTGATGATGAGCGCTTTCGGGTCAACGATAATCGCGGTTGCCTTGTTGCCGTAGGTGAAGCCATAGCCCATGGCGGAAGCAAGAGAGCCGCTGACGTAGTTGATGTTATAGGTGCCGACGGGGCTGTATTGCGTGTAAGCGGTGCTGCCGTTCAGGCTGCCCGTGACGGTATCGGCGGTGGCATCGCTGCCAAGATATCCGGTCAGGCTGTAAGCATAGTTGCTGAGGCCGGGGGCGAGCGCGCCGTAGGTGAGGTTGCTCAACGTGTCCGGGGTCGCCGTCAGGACGGGCGTGTACTTATAGAGGAAGCCGTTGCCCGTGCCAAGGGCCGGGCAGCTGCCGCCGTAGGTGCAGCTGAAGCGGCGGAAACCGCTGGTCAGGCCGCCGAGCGTGTCGTTGGCGGGATTGGCGCTGTAAACCAGCCATCTGCCGTTCGCGGCAGACAGGGCGGCAGAGCCGGCGTTGTTCACGAAGTTGCGGCCGCTGACCACGGTGAGCGGGGTGCCTGTGCCGGTGGCGGTCACGGTTTTGCCGGAAGCGATGGTCACGTCGGACGTGCTGCCGGTTGTCTGCGCGGTGACGGTTTTACCGGTGGTATTGCCCAGCGTCATGGCGCCGCCGGAGGTCAGGCTGACGCTGCCGTTGGCGCCGGCATTCAGGCTGACGTTGGATACATCGAGCGTGCCGGCGGTCGCCGTCATGCTGATGTTGCCGCTGTTGGTGGTAATGGAACCGCTGCTGAGCGAGTTGATGCTGTTGCCCGCGGTCAGCGAAAGGCTGCGGCCTGCGGTTGACAGGTTCAGGGTGTCGCCCTTCAAATCCAGCGTAATGTTGTTGGTCGCCTGCAGCGACACGTTCGCCGTCTGGCTCAGCCGCTCGAGGTAGCGCGTCGTGAAGACCGAGTAACCATCCGCCGCCGTCGCCTTCGCAGCTTCGGTGGAGCCCGTGCCAGGCGGCGTCAACGCGATGTTCCATTTCGCGGATTGGTATTGTTCCATCAGGTTGCGCGCATCGGTCGAAAGGGCCGTGTTGTAAATCGTCATGTCCTGGTATTTATATTTGCTCGTCCCGTCGTTCATGGTGCCCATGTACAGCTGGGTGCCGGGCGTGCCGTAATAGGTCCAGCCCGTTGTTGTCTGCACAAGGCCGCCGCCGATATAGACGTTGGAGGTGAGGGACGATGTGCCGGAAACCGTGGTGCTGACGATGTTCGGGTCGTTGACGGTAAAGGTTTTGCCGGTCAGGTATTGCGCGGTACCGTGCAGGTGCAGGTTGTAGGTAAGGCCCCGGATCATCCAGCTGAAGTTGCTGTTGGGGTCGCGGTTGCCGATCAGCGGGCTGGTCACGGTATCGCCGCCCTGCGATGTTGCCGAGGCGACGACGCTGAAATTCTGCGTGCCGGTAAAGGCAAAATCGCTGCCGGGCATGACAAGCTGGTCGTTGCTGCCGTCAAAGCTGGCAACGCCAAGCCCGTTGACGCCGTTGCTGATCCACACGGGCATCAGGCTTGCCGTGGTTTGCGTAGCGGTATTGCCGCGGCCCGATTTATCGTAGATGGCGGAAATATAGCCCTGATACACGGCAGAGCCGGTATAGGCGGCGGTGAGCGCCGAGGTCAGCGTCACCGTCGTGCCGGAAATACTGGCGATGGTATAGGTATCCGCCCCCAGGGTGTCTGCGGTGGTAACGCTGCCCGCGCTGCCAAGACGAATGCGCGCGCCAACGGTAAGGCCGGTAACCGAGCCGACTGTAATGGTGGTGGCACCAAGCGCGCCGCTGGCGGTTGTGGACATTGTGTTGTACGTCAGCTGAACCTTGCTGGTATCGGATGCGTCAATCCACAGCTTCAGGCTGGAGGCAAGGCTGATGGAGCCGTCGGTCGAGACATAAGCCGGGTCAACGTTGCCGTAGACGGTGATGTTGGCGGGGTCGAGGAAATAGAGGCCTTTTTCACCCTCCGGCGCGGTCAGGTCAACATATCCCTGCGCATCAAGGTACTGGTGGCCGGAGGTTTCAACGAAGCCGCCGTTACCGCCATTTACACCGCCGCGGCCGTAGACGCTGCCGTAAAAGTAGGTGTTGCCGTCGCTCCAGATTGTCGTTTTGCCGCCATCGCCGTTATCGAGCGCGTCGTTGAAAATATTTACATCGCTGTCCACCAGCACATCGGTCGCGGTGGGGGTGGTGCCGGTGCCAAGGTAATCACCGCCGATTTTAATATTGCCGCCGCCGGTCATGCCCGAAGCCATAAGCGTCGCGCCGCCGCCGACGGCAACCACATCGCCGAGAAGGTCAATGCTGCCGCCTTTTTCACCGGCATTGGTGCCGGTAACGTCCAGCGTGCCGGAAACGATAACGCCGCTCTGGCCGGATTTTTTAGCCTTGTCGGCGGCTTTATTGCCCGCAACCGCGTTGCTGCCTTCGGCATACAGCACAATTTTGCCGTTTTTCTTGCCGACGGAGGCCGCCTGCAGAATGCCGCTGTTGGAAACAACGCCATTGACGATGCTTTTGCCGACAGCGGCGGTCATCGCAATCGTGCCGCCATCCGCAATGACAAGGCCGTTGTTGGAGGCAAGGTGCTGCGCGGTTTCATTGGTGACGGCGACATTGACGAGGTTGTCGCCATACATGTCCATCGTCAGCGTATCGCCGGAAGCAAGGTTGACGCGGCCCAGCTTGGCCGAAATAATGCCGTTGTTGATGACGGTAGGGGCAACAAAACCTGCAAGGCCCGCTTCCGCCGCCGAAATTGTGCCGTTCAGCACAATGGCGGCGTCGGCTTTGCCGGGTGCGTTAAAATTCATGCGGCCCTTCATGAAGTCCTTGTCTTTAATATCCGCCGTTGTCGCCAGAATACCGGCGACGTTGACGACGGAATCTTTGCCAAAGATAAAGCCGTTGGGGTTCACAAGATAAATTTTGCCGTTCGACGACAGCGTGCCGAAAATCTGCGACGGGTCCTGCCCGCCAATGCGGTTCAGGGTCATGGAATGCGCGGTCGGCACATTGAAGGTGGTGGTTTCGCCGGTGGCAATATTAAAGGTCTGCCAGTCAATGGTTGCGCGGTTGGTGGACTGGTTGATGGTGACGGTAGGGCCGCTGGTGACGATGGTGGCATTGCCGGAGGATACAGAGCCGCCGGTGGGATTGGCATAGGCCATGCCCGTTTGCGACATAACAATCGCAAAGCAAAGGATGATCACGTGGCGGAAAACTGCCGGTTTTACGCGGTCGAGCAAAGCGCCATATTTAATAAATGCGGCTACCATACTCATTAGTTTATTAGCGAAAGGTTAATTTCTGTTTGGATTTTAACTAATTGATGGTTGCATTCCGCCCGATAGCTACACGCCACCGGTGTACATATGCACCCGTGTTGCGTTTGTTTCGCGGGGTTCCCGCTCCGTTCCTGTCGTTGATTCTTTTGGGAAGAATGCCGGACGTCTGGGAATAAATTAGCAATTATATGTGTCTGCGATATTTCCGGCGGTTTGCAGCGCTGTGGCTTAGGGCGTCATCGCTTTCATTTCCGCGTTTGGTTTGTTGACGACGCCGATGAAGAGGACGCTGCCGGAGGAAACATCCTGCAGCGCGAAGACGAAGGAACGGTCGAAACTGATGTGGATGGGGTCGGGTTCCTGCACCATCGCAAGGCTGCGCATGGTTATGGTGGTGACCGCGGCGGCTTCACTGCCGTCTTCATCTGTCTTGAAGACAACATCGTGCGAGACGCGGCTGATGTAAAGCCCCGGGCCTTTAACATCTGCCATGGGTGAAAAATCCGCCTCGCCGGTGAAGGCGTCCTTGATGCCCATGTCTTCCAGCACGGGGATAAGGTCATGCTTCTGCTTGAGATCGATATGCGGCAGGTCAACCATGCCCTTCACGCCCGCAAAGCTTGCGGCATCCAGCCACGCGGGCGCGGCATCGGTGGGTTGTTTCACCAGCCAGTCATGCGCGCTTTCGGCGGCGTTTTTGGGACGGAGGAGGATAAGGCGGGCGGCGCGCTTGTCGGCGGGGCCATAGGTCATGGCAATGGCTTCATAGTCATCACCGCTGGCGTATTTCAAGAGCCCGGCATCGGTGAAGTTCTGGTGCATCATGGGGGTTTTGAATTTTTGCGCGCCGTCTGCCGTGAAATCGCCATCGGCGGTGAGGGACTTGTTGAACTTCGAGGTCCAGAGACCCTTGAAATAGAGCGATGAGGACAGAACGATGGCATCGTTATTATCAAGGCTGTCGATAACGTTGTCGACCAGGCCCTTGGTATTGTCGCTGGCCCATTTGTTGATTTTGGCGGGCACGGTGGTGTCATTAAAGTCTTCCGGTGAAATTTCCGCGCCAAAATCCCTGCGGGCGCTGGCGGCGTAATCATCCTTCAGCGTTGCGATGTTTTTATTGACCCAGATGCCGCTGGCGGTCAAAAGCTCGACACTGTCTTTCGCGCTGTCCGCCAGCAGGCGGTTGGCGACGGAAACGGCACTGGCGTTGGCTGCCATTTTATCCCCGTCGTTGCCGAACAGCGCTTTTGCAAATTCATTTTTCGTGTTGCCGGCAGCGCCTGTTGCAACCAGCGTCATGGCGGTGGCGGCGTTGTAGGGGGAAATAATAAGGTTATCCGCCGGATCATCCTGATGCGACAGGGCGGCGATGGTCATTTTCAAGGTTACATCGTTGAAGGTGACGGCCTTGGGCGCGGCATCGCCAGCGCAGGCGGCTGTTGCTGAAAAAATACCGGCGGCGAGCAGCGCGAAGGCAATGATTTTTTTCATCGGGGCAATTCCTTGAAAGGGGAATGCCGCTGGATCCTTAAAACGGCCCAAGGCGGCACACTGTAATGGCTACAGTGTGCCGCCTTGGAAACGGTGTGTAAACAGGCTTTAAAGCTTATTGCTGGTTAATGGCTTTCTTGGTGTCGTGTTTTGCGTCATCAACCGCGTCGCCAATTTTCTCGGCGGGGGTGCGGTCTTCCATCTGGCGGGCGGCTTTGTCGACGCCGTTCGGCAGTTCGTTGACGGCATCGCCGACCTTGGTGCCGAAGCTGCGGTGGTCAGGCGTGGTCAGCACAAAATAGCCAAGAATGGCGACGAGAAGTGCGATGACAATACCCATCATTGTTTTACTGGAAGCGGTTGCGGCCATGATTATACCCTTTTCATGTGTTAAAAAACGTTGTTCTGCAACCACTAACGCAGGGTGCGGCCAAAGAGTTCCGTCAACACGGGAGGGTAGGGGGAGCCGCCTGTTTAAACGATTTCCGGTTCTTCGCCGCGCGCTTTCACCAAGGCCGCGACTTCCGCCGTTGCGGCCGCCAGCTGCGCTTCATCCGTGCCGCGCAGAATAAGGCTGAGGCTTGGCGTCTGGAACATGTGCGGGTAGCTGCCGATGTCGATATCCGGATAGGCTTTTTGAACAGTGCCGAGGGCTTCGGCAATATCGCCCTCGCGCTGGTTGCAGCGCACGGTGCGGGCCAGCATGGGCTTGCCGGCTTCCAGCATGGTTTCCACATGCTCGAACATGCCCTGCATAATTTTCGGCACGCCCGCCATGACGAAGACGTTGCCCATTTTAAAGCCGGGCGGGCCGCTGACGGGGTTTTTTACCAGCTCGCAGCCTTCGGGCATGGTTGCCATGCGCAGGCGCGCGGCATTCAGTTCAACCCCGCGGGCTTTATACAGTTCTTCCATTTCCTGGCGCACGCCCTGGTGGATGACATGCGGGACGCCAAAGGCTTTGGACACGCATTCGGCGGTAATGTCGTCATGCGTCGGGCCAATGCCGCCGGTGGTGAAGACGTATTTGTATTTGCTGCGCAGGTCGTTGAGCGTGCCGACAATTTGGGTTTCCACATCGCGCACGATGCGCACTTCCGTAAGCTCCACCCCGCGGGCGGCGAGGCGCTTGGCGATAAACGAGATGTTCGCATCCTGTGTCGAGCCCGAAAGAATTTCGTTGCCGATTACAAGTATCGCCGCGTTAAGTGAATTGATCATTTGCCGGTCACTCCCTGTTTTGGTGTTTATAAACTTAGCAAATCCAATGCGCTAAGGCGATAAGGGATTAACAGGTGTACCCCACATTAAAACGCCCGTTTAAAGCGTGCAAAGATGCCATAACGGGCATATTTCACTTGTTTTTAGGCCTGTTTGGGGCCATTTTACGAGTTTGGATGAGGGAAAAATGAACCTAGATTTTACATACAGCGAAGACGATTACGGCGATGCGGATGATATTATCATCTATAAGGCCGCCGATTTTGACGGTATGCGCAAAGCGGGCCGACTGGCCGCTGAATGCCTCGATTTCATTACGCCGCATGTAAAGACCGGCGTTACGACCGAAGCGCTGGATAAATTGTGCCACGACTTCATCCTCGACCATAAAGCCATTCCGGCCTGCCTGGGCTACAAAGGCTATCCTAAAACCATCTGCACCTCCATCAACCACGTGGTTTGCCATGGCATTCCCGGCGACAAGAAGCTGGAAGATACGGATATGCTCAACATCGACGTCACCGTCATTCTTGACGGCTGGTACGGCGATACAAGCCGCATGTACTACGCCTCCGAAAAAGTGCCGATGAAGGCAAAGCTGCTGACCGACGTTACCTATGACTGCATGATGCGCGGCATTGAAGCCGTAAAACCCGGCGCGCGCCTTGGCGACATTGGCGCGGCTATTCAGGATTATGCGGAATCCAAGCGTTTCTCCGTCGTGCGCGATTTTTGCGGCCATGGCCTTGGCCGCGTGTTCCACACCGCGCCGTCCGTGCTGCACTATGGCGTGGCGGGCACGGGCCCGGTGTTGAAAGCCGGCATGTTCTTCACCATCGAGCCGATGATCAACGCCGGCACATGGCAGACGAAAATTCTGAACGACGGCTGGACCGCGGTCACGAAAGACCGCCAGCTGTCCGCGCAGTTCGAACATTCGCTGGCCGTCACCGACACGGGCTATGAAATTTTCACGCTTTCGCCCAAAGGTTACACGAAACCCCCCTATGGCTAAAAAACAGCCAACCCCCGACAACGATGAAGCCCCCGCCGGTGACCCGCCCCTGCACACCGGCCACCGCGACCGCCTTCGCGGACGTTTCATAAAGTCCGGCGTTGGTGCTTTTGAAACCTATGAACTGCTTGAAATGCTGCTTTTCGCGGCCATTCCGCGCAAGGATGTAAAGCCGCTGGCAAAGCAGCTGCTGGCGCGCTTCGGCGGCATTGCCGGCGTTCTTTCGGCCAGCGTGGATGACTTGAAGGCCGTGAAGGGCCTGTCCGAAAATTCCGCCGTGCTGCTTAAAACAGTGCATGCCCTTACGCAGCGCATGCTGATTGAAGAAATTGAAAAGAAGCCGATTTTAAGTTCGTGGCAAAAGCTGATTGATTATTGTTACGTCACCATGGCGCATGAAAAGCTGGAACATTTCCGCGTTCTTTTCCTCAACCGCAAAAACCAGCTGATTGCGGATGAAGTGAAGCAGACGGGTACGGTGGACCACGTGCCGGTCTACCCCCGCGAAGTCATTAAGCGCGCGCTTGACCTTGGCGCGACCGCCATTATCCTCGTTCACAATCATCCGAGCGGGGATCCCACGCCTTCGGACGGCGACATTGCCATGACCGAGGAAATCATCAAGGCTGCCCGCGCACTCGATATATTGGTACATGACCACATCATCATCGGCAAAAACGGCCATACAAGCTTCAAATCACTGGGACTTTTGGCTTTTACGGCCTGACGTATAATTTAAGCTATTGATTTTATTGATAAATAATTTTACCAAGGGATACGTTTCTCCCATCGTCTGATATTCAGAAGAAACAAGGCAAAGCATGATCAAGCCGGATACCGAGGAATTGATCTCGAAAGCGCAGGGCGGCGACCGCCAGGCTTTCGCACGCCTGCTGGAGGAGCATTACGGGCTTATGTTCAAGGTTGCCTGGCAATGGTGCGGCGTGCGTGAAGACGCGGAGGATATTGCGCAGGAAGCCTCTATCAAGCTTGCGCACAACCTTTCAAGCTTCATGTTTGAATCCGCCTTTACTACCTGGCTCTACCGCCTTGTCATCAATGCGGCGAAGGATTTTTACAAGGCGAAGAACCGCCGCAACGCGCGTGAACTGCCGCTGTATGAAGATGCGATTTTTATTTCGGAAGAACTCAACCCCGAAGAAAAGCTGGGGCACAAAGATACATTAAAGGCCATCAACAGCCTGCCCGAACAGTTGAAGGAAACCGTTATTCTGGTGTGCTGGCAGGGGCTGACGCACCGCGAAGCCGCGGAAGTGATGGATTGCGAAGAAGGCACCATTTCGTGGCGCGTGCATGAAGCCCGCAAGAAAATTGCCGACAAGCTGGAACTTGAGAAAAAGGTGAAACGCCATGGATGAGCAGCAATTGCTGAAGACGCTCAATACCATCAAGGCACCCGCGCCCGCGGATGAACGCCGCCGCCAGGCCATGAACGCCGCCATGGAAGCTTTCGACAAAAATTTTGATATTGATACCCAAGACATTGCCGACGCGCAGCGTCTGACTGACATGAAACCCAAAAACAATGTCAGGAGATTCTTCATGAACAAGCCCCGTTACCTTACCGGCCCCGTTGGCGCCGTCGCCCTCTGCGCCCTCGTCGCCGTCCTCGGCGCGCCGTTCTTCACGCACCAGATGGAGCTGATTGGCGGCAAGGAAGAGAAGCTGGCCGCTACCACAAACGTCAAAGATACGTCCGGCGTTCGCGTTGAAGGCATCCAGATGCAGAGCTCAAACGCCCCTGTTGATGGCATGGCAGCGGCGGCAGATGCGCAGCTTACCGCAAAAACTCAACAACAGAATGACGAGGCTGCGAAGGCCGCTACGAAAACCGCTACGAAAACCGATAGCACCGCTATGAAAACCGATAGCACCGCTATGCCGGTTATTCTTGGCAACAGCCAGCAGGATAAGCTGGATGCAGGTCTTGTGCAGAACGGCACCGTTGCACCTGCGCCGCAAGCTATCCAGCAGCCGAAGGGCGATTCCCTGCAGGAATGGCGCTCAAAGGCTGAAGCCCGCCGCCTGACGACGAATGAGCAGGCGCCGCCCCCCGAAGAGCGTCAGCAGTTAATGCAATCATCGGACGCGGCGGCGGCCCCGAAAGCCATGCTTGCGCCGGCGCCTGCAGAAAAAGGCATCTGGACGCCGATGTCCGGCGGGCGCATCGCGGGTGAAGGCACGGTGGAAAATTCCGCCGAGCTTAAGAAATCCAAAGACAGGCGCGACAACCTTGCGCCCATGGCGGATAAAGAAGTTGCGGCAGGGGCGGCGGGACGCATCATGGCAGTCGCGCCGACGGATATGCCTGTGCCTGTGCCCGAGCCGGTACCCGTGCAATCTATTCCCGCGCCGGCTATTCCCGCGCCTGGGGTGATGCCCGCGCCTTATGCGCCGCCGGTCGATTACGGCCGTGCGAATATCATGGCGCAATCGGGAGATTCCTTCCCGGATTACCAGGATAACGCGGCGCAAAGCACGGCGCAGGACCCTGTTTCCACCTTCTCGATTGACGTTGATACGTCGTCCTACAGCTTCATACGCAAGCTGATCAATGAAGGCACGCTGCCGCCCAAAGGCGCGGTGCGGCTGGAAGAAATGATCAACTACTTCCCCTACAGCTACGCGCTGCCGGCAAAGGGCGAAGACCCGTTCAAGCCGACCGTCGCCGTCTATCAGGCGCCGTGGAATGCGGAACATAAACTCGTCCACATCGGCATCAAGGGCTACGACCTTGAAACCCGACCGCCGTCGAACCTTGTGTTCCTGATTGATACGTCGGGTTCCATGAACAGCCCCGATAAACTGCCGCTGCTGGTCAGCTCCTTCAAGCTGATGCTCGACAGCCTGAAGCCGGATGACAGCGTTGCCATTGTTACCTATGCGGGTAACGCGGGCGTGGCCCTGCCGCCGACAAAAGTTGCCGACAAGGCGAAAATTGCCGATGTGCTCGACAGGCTTTATTCCGGCGGCTCCACCGCTGGGGCAGACGGCATCCGCACCGCCTACGACCTTGCCAAGCAAAGCTTCGTGAAGGAAGGCAACAACCGCGTCATTCTGGCGACGGATGGCGACTTCAACGTCGGCCTTTCCGGCACGGACGAGCTGAAAACCTTCATCGAGAAAAAGCGCAACGAAGGTATCTCTCTCTCCGTCCTCGGCTTCGGGCAGGGCAACTACCATGACTCGACCATGCAGGTGCTGGCGCAGAACGGTAACGGCAACGCCGCCTATATCGACAACCTGAATGAAGCGCGCAAGGTGCTGGTGGAAGAGGCGGGGTCTACCCTGTTCACCATCGCGAAGGACGTGAAAATCCAGGTCGAATTCAACCCGGCGCTGGTGCAGGAATATCGCCTGATCGGCTATGAAACCCGCCACCTGAACCGCGAAGACTTCAACAACGATAAAATCGATGCCGGTGAAGTGGGCGCGGGTCATGCGGTGACCGCAATCTACGAAATCACCCCCGTCGGCGCGAAGCCCGTCAGCGATCCGCTCCGCTATAGCGCCAAGGAAAAAGCGCTGCCGGTGGATACGGATAAAAAAGACGGCGGTAATGAATACGCCTTCCTCAAAATCCGCTTCAAGCAGCCGGATGGCGATACCAGCAAGCTGATGACCCGCCCGATTACCCCGTCGGATGACAAAAAGTTTGCCGACCTGCCGGATGACCTGCGCTTTGCCGCTGCTGTTGCGGGCTTCGGGCAGGTACTGCGCGGCAGTGCCTATACCAACGGCCTTACCTATGACCAGATCATTGATATGGCGAACAATGCCCGCGGCAAGGATGAATTCGGCTACCGGTCGGAATTCGTCAATCTTGTCCGCCTCGCAAAATCCGAAAGCGCGACGGGGCAGTAAGTGCTATAATAGTAAACGTGATCATCAAGCTGGCCCGGTGCAATTGTACCGGGCCGGTTTTGATATTCAGGGGCACGCGAAGGGGTGATTCATGACAGACACCACAAGCACGGGCGGCGCCGTCAGCTGGAAAGAAAAGCTGCGCGGCAGTTTTGATTTAATCTTCATGTTCGGTCGCGGCATTGCGCCGTTTGAAAAAGACAATTCCAAGGCAGCCGCGCTGCAGTCACTATGGATTCCCGCGCTGTTCTTCCCGTTAAGTTTTTACTTCGCATATACGTGGCCGCCGGAAGGGCTTGACCACCAGCCCATGCGCACCGTGATGATAATCAACGGCGCAAGTTACATCATCGGCTTCGTTGCGGGCCTGGGGCTGCTGTGGGTTGCCGCCATGGCCTTTAACCGCCGTGACCGTTTCTGGCTCACCTTTCAGGCGGGCAACTGGATTGGCATTCCGCTGTCGCTGGTGTCGTTGCCGTTCTTTATCCTCGCCGTTGCGGGCTGGTACCCGCGCGCGCAGATGGACCATGTATTTACTGTCATCACCTATTACGGCGTTTTCGTGAATGCCTGCGTGTTCTTCCGCGGGCTTAAAATTGACTGGGCATTCGGCGGTTTTCTGGCCTGCCTTGGCGTCTTCATCGGCCAGCAGGTCTGGAACCTGCTGTTCTGGCTGAACGATGTGCCGATTAAGTGGTACTAAATATTTAAGCGGTGCGCCGCGGCACGAAAATAACCGATTCCGATTCCAGCACCTTGTCGCCATGCTGGTTGAAGGTGGCGTTGCGCACGCGCATGATGCCGCGGGCGGGGTTGCTGGCGGACCCGCGCAGCTCCAGAATTTCGCCCTTGAATGATAGTTGATCGCCGGGTTTTACCGGGTGCAGCCAGTTCAGCTTTTCAATGCTGCGGCCGACCATGCCGCCTTTCATTTTGGGGCTGTATTCCAAAATCAGCCGCATGGTCAGGGCGGCAGTGTGCCAGCCGCTGGCGACCAACTCCCCGAAGACCGAATGTTTGGCGGCTTCAGCATCGGTGTGGAAGGGCTGGGGGTCGAACTTGCTGGCAAAAGCGATAATTTCGGCCGCTGTCACATCAACGGGGCCGCCGCCAAAAGTCTGGCCCACGTGCAAGTCTTCCATATATGAATAATCGTTACCCTGCATATCCGCACACTCCAAAACGCTGCTGCCTGAATATAAGGATTATTTAACGCGAAGCCACGCAATATTCCCGCGCCTTATGGCAAAAATCCGCCATATTTACGGCGCAGCAGGCTGATTCTTTTGTTAATGTATTCAAAAGTTTAAGGAGAGAGCCATGCCCACCTACAAAGCACCGCTGGATGATATGCGTTTCGTACTCAACGAGGTGCTGGATGTAGAGCAGCTCAAGTCCATCCGCGATTTTGAAAGCCTTGATGTTGCAACCATCAATTCCTTCCTCGAGGAAACGGCGCGGCTGGCGGAAAATGTTCTCTTCCCCCTCAACATTACAGGCGACCATGAAGGCTGCAAGCACGACCGCGATGCCAAAACGGTAAAAACCCCCGCAGGCTTCAAGGAAGCGTACGAGCAGTTCTGCCAGGCGGGCCTGCCGGGCTTCGCCTGCGACCCGAAATACGGCGGCCTTGGCATGCCGGCGGTCATCAACACCGCACTGTCGGAAATGTTCTGCTCCGCCAACCTCGCCTTCGGCATGTATCCCGGCCTGTCGCATGGCGCCTACAACGCGCTCCACACCTATGGCACCGAAGCGCTGAAGGATAAATACCTGCCCAAGCTTGTGACCGGCGAATGGTCCGGCACCATGTGCCTGACCGAACCGCAATGCGGCACCGACCTTGGCCTTGTGAAGACCAAGGCGGTGAAACAGGAAGACGGTTCATACCTTATCACCGGCACGAAAATCTTTATTTCGTCCGGCGAGCATGACCTGACTTCCAACATCCTGCACCTTGTGCTGGCAAAAATTGACGACCCGACGACCCCGCCCGGTATCAAGGGCATCAGCCTTTTCCTCGTCCCGAAATTCCTGCCCACGCCCGATGGCCAGCCGGGTGAACGTAACCCTGCCTTCTGCGGCCGGATTGAAGAAAAAATGGGCATTCACGCCAATAGCACCTGCGAAATGAACTTCACCGCCGCCAAAGGCTGGCTGGTGGGCGAAGCGCACAAAGGCATGCGCGCCATGTTCGTAATGATGAACGAAGCGCGCCTTGGCGTGGGGCTTCAGGGCCTTGGCCTTTCCGAAGTTGCCTACCAGAACGGCCTTGCCTATGCGCTGGACCGCAAGCAGGGCCAGCCGATTGACCAGAAGGGCGGGGATGAAAACCTTTCCAAGCCCGCCGTCTCCATCATCGCCCACCCCGATGTGCGCCGCGAACTGCTGACCATCAAGTCGCAGGTGGAAGCCGGCCGCATGCTGTCCTACTGGGTTGCCATGAAGCTGGATACCTACCAGAAGCACCCCGATGAAAAGGTAAAGGCGCGCGCCAAAAAAATCCTCGACCTGCTTATTCCTGTTATGAAGGCGCACTTCACCGACAACGCGGTGGATAACACCAATGGCGCCATGCAGGTCTTCGGCGGCCATGGCTACATCAAGGAACACGGCGTTGAGCAATATAACCGCGATGCGCGCATTACCCGCATGTACGAAGGCACCAACGGCATTCAGGCGCTCGACCTTATCGGCCGCAAGGTGATGAAGGAAAACCTGCTGGGCCCGTACCTTGGCGAAATCAAGGCGGACCTGCTGGATGCGCTGAAGAACGGCGTTTCGCCGCGCCTTGTCTTCCGTCTGGGCTATAACGCCTATGGCCGCGTCTTCAAGCATACCTACAAGCTGCGCCTGCGCGCGGCGGTGGCCATGCTGCTGTCAAAAGCAGGGCATCACAAAATGATGTCCCGCGTGATGGTGGATGCCGGCGCGATGGCGACCGATTACCTGAAGCTGCTCAGCTATGTCGCCATGGGCCACATGTGGCTGAAGATGGAAACGGTAGCCCGCCTGCGGCTGAAAGAAAAACCGGAAGGCGCGGATTTCTATGAAACCAAAATCAAGACCGCGCGTTTTTACTTTGACCGCATTCTGCCTATGGCCCGCGCCCATTCCCGCGCCATTGGCCGTGGCGGCTGCTCCACCATGAGCATCGCGCCGGAATCTTTTGCCCATACGCAAACCACGATTGGCGATAAGGCCTGGTCGCGGCCCGCGAAATAAATTGAGTTCGCGCCCGTCAAAGTAATCAGCGCCCGGGTTTATCTTGCGCGCGATAACGCCCGGCGCGGCAACGCCGGGTTCACTGCAACTGCCTGTTAAGGATACGAAACCATGAAGAAGTTCGCCATTTTCCTGCTCGTGCTTGTGCTGCTCATCGGCGGCGGCATTTTTGCGGCAACGCGGTTCATCTCAAAAGACGAAGTGCAAAAGCGCGTCATCGCCGCCGTGAAGGAAAAGACGGGCAGGGATCTTGCCTTCTCCGACATGCGCCTTGGCTTCTTCCCCAACATCGGCCTGCGCCTGCAAAACGTTACCTTCAGCAACGCCAGCTGGGCGGGTGACAAAACCATGGTCAGCCTGAACGAAATGAACCTCGGCCTTGCCTTGAAGCCGCTGTTCAGCAAGCAAATCGAAGTCACGCGCTTCGTGCTGGATAAGCCCGTCATCCACCTTGAAGTGGCTGCCGACGGCCGCAAGAACTGGGAATTCAGCCAGCTGAAAGACAAGGAAGACGCCAAAACGACGAAGGGTGATGCCGCAGAAGGCGCGCCCAAGGCGAACCTGAGCAGCGACCTTGGCTTCAAGTTCAGCGAATTCCAAATCAAGGATGGCGCGCTGTCCTTCACCGACAGGCAGAAAGGCACGACCGTATTGCTTGAAAACATCGGCGCGACCGTGAAGTACCCGGACCTTGCCAGCGCCATCCAGCTTGACGGCACGGCGCTCTACAACAAGAAAAAGGTCAATGTCTTCGCCAGCATCGAAAACCCCATTGATTTCCTGAACGGCAAAGCCTCCCCCGGCAAGCTCAGCCTGAAGACGGATGATTTCAAGGCCGTGGTGGATGGCAGCCTTGCCACCGCCGGCACCATGCTGGCGGGCTCGATTGAGACCGAAATTTCTTCGCTGGCGAATACCGTTGCTTGGGCAACCGGCGGCAAGCCGCAGGAAATGCCGTTTGAAAAAGTCTCGTTCAGCAGCAAGGCGCAGGCCTCGGCCTCGGAACTGAAGCTCGTCAGCGCCACGCTCGCGCTGGATGATGTGACCGCAAAGGGCAACGTGACCCTCGGCTACGGCGGTGCGAAGCCGACGCTGAACGCCCGCGTTTCCGTCAACAAGCTGAACCTTGACCGCTTCACCGGCGGCAAGAAAGACGGCGGCGATGCAAAGGACGCTGCGCCCGCAAAAACCGCATCTCCTCAAGCCGGCTGGGATGCAAAGCCGATTGACTTTAGCGGCCTCAAAGCCGTCAACGCCGACCTCGTGCTGCAAACGGAAGGCTTTTCTCTGCGCGGGGCGGATGTCGGCCCCAGCACGCTGACCGTCAACCTGCAAGACGGCAACCTGCATGCCAAATCGTCCGAAGCGACGCTGTTCAGCGGCAAGTTTTCGTCTGATGTAACTGTCAATGCCGCCGCCGCAACCCCCGCGCTTGCTTTTCACTTTAACATGAAGGATGTGCAGGCAAAGCCCGTGCTGACGACGTTTGCCGATTTCAAGAAGCTGAGCGGTACGGTGGATGCCAATGTGGATGTCACTTCGACCGGCAGAAGCCAGCAGGCGATTGTGAACGCGCTGGCGGGCACGGGCTCGTTCCTGTTTAAAAACGGCGCGCTTGAAGGCATCGACCTTGTGAACGTCGCCAAAATGATCCAGTCGCGGCTTGGCGAAATGGGCGTTGGGGAAGGCAAGACGGAGTTCGTCGATCTTGGCGGCACCTTCGTGATTACTGCGGGTGTGGCGCATAACAGCGACCTGAAGCTGCGCGGCCCCTTGGTGCAGTCAACGGGCGCGGGTGATATTAACCTGCCGCAAAAGCGCGTTGATTACCGCGTGCTGCCGGTGCTGACAGCGTCTTCCGCCGTTGACGGCGCAAAAGGCATTACCGTGCCGGTTGATATTAAAGGCCCCTTCAGCGACATTAAAGTGAAGCCGGACTATAAAGGCGCCGTGCAAGGCCTGCTCGACAACCCGGAAGATGCCAAGGCCGCTGCCAAAAACGTGCGCGACCAGGGCAAGACCATTTTGAAGGACATTAAAAAAGACCCGAAAGCCGCGCTGGGCAACCTGCTGGGCGGTGGCCTGTTCGGCAAAAAACCGGCAGCAACCGCACCCGTGACGGACGGCGGCGCAACAGCGCCCGCCACGCCGTAATGTAAAAGATTGCTTGCCGCCGTGGATTTGAACCTGAACAAAGTCTCGCAAAACTTCTTCGAAAAAGTCTTCGAGGGCGGCTTGCACCCCAAATCCCGCGCCGGTTTGCTGTCTATCCGCCTTTTGCGTCTTGTGGTTGCCGTTACGCGCGACATGCAGGAAGGCAATTATGCGCAGCGCGCCGCCAGCCTTGCCTATACAACGCTGCTGTCCTTCGCGCCGTTGCTGGCAATCGCCTTTTCGGTGATGAAGGGGTTTGGCGCGCGCGACCAGCTGCGGCCTTTCCTCAAAAGCTTCCTTGAGCCCCTTGGTGCGCAAAGTGCGGAGCTGGCGGATAAAATTTCCGGCTTCGTTGAAAATATCTCCGTCGGCGTGCTGGGTGCGGTTGGCGTGGCGCTGCTGCTGTATGGCACCATTTCGATGATGCAGAAGATCGAGGAAGCGTTTAACGACATCTGGCGGGTGCCGAACACGCGCGCGTTTATGAAGCGGATGCAGGATTATCTGGGCGTGCTGTTGATCGGCCCGTTGTTCCTGTTCCTGTCGGTTGCCATGACGGCGGCGGTGCGCCATGCCAACGTGGTCTATCAATGGCTGCATATTGACCTTGTCGACAGCGCGATGGAGCAGGTGTTCAACGTCGTGCCGTACTTCCTGTTCATGCTGGCCTTCGCCGCGCTTTATATGGTGATGCCGAATACCAGGGTGCGCTGGGTGCCGGCGCTGCTGGCGGGTTTTTTGACCGGCATCATCTGGAAGGTGCTGGGCATCATGTTCGGCATTTTCGTGACAGGCTCGGCCAGCTATGCCGCCATCTATTCCGCCTTTGCCGCCATCGTCCTGTTCATGATCTGGATTTATGCGGGCTGGATGACGCTGCTGGCGGGGGCTGCCATTTGCTATTACATCCAGAACCCGTCGAACCAGGCATTGTCGCGCCGCGTGCGCAGCCTGAGCCTGCGGGTAAAGGAAAAGCTGGCGCTGCAGATTTGCGCCGAAATCGGGCAGGCGTTTTACAAGCAGGGTCACGGCATGACGCTGCAGCAGCTGGCGCTGCGCCTTGGCATTCCCGCCCTGTCGGTGGATGACGTTGTGGAAGACCTGGTCACGCAGGGCATTCTGGTGCTGACGGGCGAGGACAACCCGCATTACATTCCCGCCGTGCCGTTCGATACCACCAGCGCGGCCGCCGTGCTGGAAAAAATTCGCGCGGCGGATGAAATTGCGATGCTGCAGCTGGTGCGCATCAAAGCCTTTCCGGCGGTGGATGCCGCCGTGGAAAATGCCAATAAGGCGCTGGAAAAGGCGCTGGGCACAACAACATTAAAACAACTGTCTTTAGGGAGTGTGGAATAAATGATACCCCGTTTTACGCGCAAGGAAATGGCCGATATCTGGGAGCCGGAAAACCGTTTCCGCCTGTGGCTTGAAGTTGAAATTGCGGCCTGTGAAGCGCAGGCGCAGCTGGGGGTGATCCCGAAGGATGCGCCGGCAAAAATCCGCAAGAAGGCCAACTTCAACGTCGCCCGCATCGATGAAATCGAGCGCGAGGTAAAGCACGATGTCATCGCCTTCCTGACGTCTGTTGCCGAATTCGTCGGCAAGGAATCCCGCTTTATTCACGTGGGCATGACTTCGTCCGACGTGATTGATACGGCCTTTGCCCTGCAGCTGGGGCAGGCCTCCGACCTTATCATCGCCGGGCTGGATAAAGTGCTGGTGGCCTTGAAGCGCCGCGCGGCGGAGCATAAAAACACGCTCTGCATCGGCCGCAGCCACGGCATTCACGCGGAACCGACCAGCTTCGGCCTGAAGCTGGCGGGGCATTACGCCGCCTTCCTGCGCTGCAAGCACCGCATGATTGCCGCGAAAGCCGAAGTTTCCACCTGCGCCATTTCCGGCGCGGTCGGCACCTTTGCCACCATCGACCCGCGCGTTGAAACCTATGTCGCGAAAAAGCTGGGGCTGAAGGCGGAATCTGTTTCGACGCAGGTTATTCCGCGTGACCGTCATGCAGTGTTCTTTTCGACCCTCGGCGTGATTGGCGCCTGCGTTGAAAACCTTGCAACTGAAATTCGCCACCTGCAGCGCACCGAAGTGCGCGAGGCTGAAGAATTTTTCAGCCCCGGCCAGAAGGGTTCTTCGGCCATGCCGCACAAGCGCAACCCCGTCTTGTCTGAAAACCTGACCGGCCTTGCGCGCCTGATGCGCAGCAGCGTAACCCCCGCGCTTGAAAACGTCGCACTGTGGCACGAGCGCGATATTTCGCATTCATCCGTCGAGCGCGTCATTGCGCCGGATACGACGATTGTGACGGATTTTGCGCTGCACCGCCTTGCAGGCATCATCGACAAGCTGCTCATTTACCCGGACCGCATGATGCAGAACCTTGAAAGCATGAAAGGCCTTGTCTTCTCCCAGGCCATGTTGCTGGCGCTGGCCGATAGCGGCATGAGCCGCGAAGATGCCTACCGGGTCGTGCAGGGCAATGCCATGCAGGTATGGGAAGGCAAGGGGGATTTCAAATCACTGCTCGTTGCCGACCCCGCCGTGAAAAAGGCGTTGAAGCCCGCCGACCTTGATAAGGTCTTCAATTACGCCCGCTATACCAAGCACACGGGCAAAATTGTCGATCGCGCGCTGAAGGCGGCATAAGCACCGCATGATTTCATGGCAGGACACGGGCATCATCCTTTCCGTTCGCCCTCATGGTGAAAACGGCGGCGTTGTATCGCTGCTGACGCAAAGCCACGGGCGGGCGGCGGGGTATGTATACGGCGCGACATCCAGCAAGTCGCGCGGCGTGCTGGAAATCGGCAACGTCGTTTCCGCCAGCTGGCAGGCAAAATCGCAGGACCAGCTGGGCACCTATACTTTCGAGCTTGAAAAAAGCCACACGGCGGATGTGATTGACGAATCCATCAAGCTTACCTGCCTGCAATCCGCCTGCGCCCTTGCGGATAAAACCCTGCCGGAGCATGAAAAGCACCCCGGCGTGTTTGACGGCATGCAGGCGCTGATGGAATCATTCTCCGGCGACCTCTGGGCCGCGACCTATATATTCTGGGAGCTGGGGCTGCTGCGGGAACTGGGCTTTGGCATCGACCTTTCCAAATGTGTCAGCACGGGGGCTGTGGATAACCTGCGCTATGTCAGCCCCAAATCCGGCTCCGCCGTATCCGCCGCAGCGGGGGAGGAATATAAGGACCGGCTTTTGGCCCTGCCGCCCTTCCTGCGCGGCGAAGCGCGGTTTGAAGACGGGGATATTCTGGACGGGCTGAAGCTGACAGGCTATTTCCTGCTGCACCGCGTCTTTTCCCAGAGCAACAGCAACCTGCCGGAACCGCGCCTGCGGCTGGAAGAGAAATTCCTTAAAAGGGTTGAAAAAACCGCGACCAGCGCTTGATTTTAAAGGCTTAAAAGGCCGGAATTTTGGTCTGGAAACAGGCTTTAAAATGCGCTAAAACACTGCCTATGGCAAAGAAACCCACAAATACCGTCGCAAGTGAAATCCGCAACAAGGAACTCGGAGAGATCGTTTCCGAGAAGTACCTTTCCTATGCGCTCTCCACCATTATGTCGCGCTCCCTGCCGGATGCGCGGGACGGGCTGAAGCCTGTTCACCGCCGCGTGCTTTTTGCCATGTCGCAATTGCAGCTGAAGCCGGAAAATTCGCCCAAGAAATCGGCCCGCGTCGTCGGTGACGTCATCGGTAAATTCCACCCGCACGGCGACCAGTCGGTATACGACGCGCTGGTGCGTCTGGCGCAGGACTTCTCCGTCCGCTACCCGTTGATTGACGGCCAGGGCAACTTCGGCAACATCGACGGTGATAACGCGGCCGCCATGCGTTACACGGAAGCGCGCCTGACGGTTGTCTCGCAGCTGCTGCTGGAAGGTCTTGAAGAAAACGCGGTTGATTTTCGCCCCACGTATGACGGCGATTCCGAAGAACCCATCGTCATGCCGGCCAACTTCCCCAACCTGCTGGCCAACGGTTCGTCCGGCATTGCGGTCGGTATGGCCACCAACATTCCCCCGCACAACGTCGCCGAGCTGTGCGATGCGCTCGACCACATGATCGAGACGCCGGAATGCGAAGTCAAAGACCTTATGAAGTTCGTGAAGGGGCCTGACTTCCCGACCGGCGGCACGCTTGCCGAGGACAAGGCCGCCATTCGCCAGGCGTATGAAACCGGTCGTGGTTCCATGCGCGTGCGCGCCGTGTGGGAAGTCGAGAAGCTGAAGAACGATAAATGGCAGATCGTCGTCACCGAAATTCCCTACCAGGTCGCAAAGTCGCGCCTGATTGAAAAAATCGCCGAGCTGATCACCACCAAAAAGCTGCCCTTCCTTGACGACATCATTGATGAGTCGGCGGAAGATGTGCGCGTGGTGCTGACGCCCAAAAACTTCGGCATGGAGCCTGAGCTGCTGATGGCGCAGCTGTACAAGTTCACCGACCTTGAAACGCGCTTCTCCCTCAACATGAACGTGCTGGATGGCGGCCTGACGCCCCGCGTCATGAACCTGAAGGAAGTGCTGAAGTGCTTCATCGACCACCGGCAGGAAGTACTGGTGCGCCGCTCGCAGCACAGGCTGGAGCATATCAACCACCGCCTTGAAGTGCTGGCCGGCTTCCTGATCGCTTACCTGAACATCGACGAAGTCATCCACATCATCCGCACGGAAGATGAACCGAAACCGGTGATGATGAAGAAGTTCAAGCTGACGGATGTGCAGACCGAAGCCATCCTCAATATGCGCCTGCGCAGCTTGCGCAAGCTTGAAGAATTTGAAATCAAGCGCGAGCATAGCAACCTTGAAAAAGAGCGCGACGAGCTGACAAAACTAATCGGCAGCACCGCCCGCCAGATGACCGCCATCCGCAAGCAGGTCGCGCACCTGAAAGAACTGTTCGGCCCCGGCACGAAACTCGGCAAGCGCCGCACCAAGCTTGGCAAGGCGCCCGACACGACCGAAGTGCCGCTGGAAGCGCTGATCGAAAAAGAACCCATCACCATCATCTGTTCCGAAAAGGGCTGGATCCGCGCGATGAAGGGGTACCTCGAGCAGGACAAGATTGACGGCATTACCTATAAAGAAGGCGACAGCCACAAGTTTTCGCTGCATGCCGAAACGACCGACAAGCTGGTTATTTTTGGCACCAACGGCAAGTTCTATACCGTTGGCTGCGACAAGCTTCCGGCGGGCCGCGGTTTTGGCGAGCCTATCCGCCTGATGATCGACCTGCAGAACGAAGCGGATATTGTCACCATCATGAAGCACGACCCCGAGCGCAAGCTGCTTGTGGCGGCGGATGACGGCCGTGGCTTTATCGTGCCGGAAAAAGAAATTCTGTCGCAGACGAAAAACGGCAAGCAATGCCTGCTGGTGAAAGAGTCTGTCGAGGCGCGGGTTTGCACGCCGGTCACGGGCGACAGCGTCGCCGTTATCGGTGAAAACCGCAAGCTGCTTATTTTCCCGCTTGATCAGGTGCCGGAAATGGCGCGCGGCGTCGGCGTTATCCTGCAGCGCTACAACGATGGCGGCTTGTCGGATGCGAAGACCTTCAAGCTCAAGGACGGCCTCAGCTTCTACAGCGCGGGCAAGGAGCGGGTGGAAACCAGCCTGAAGGCGTGGCGCGGCGAGCGCGCGCAGGCCGGCGTGTTGCCCCCCAACGGCTTCCCGAAATCGAAGAAATTCAACGGTATCTGAACGATTGCACGGGAATAAGCGGCCTTTTGAGGGCTGAACCATTCCGGCGCCCGTGCGTTAGCAGTACTTGAGGGAGAATTTAAATGATCGAGAAAAAACTCAGCATCATCACGGCAGACGGCACCAGCCACAGCCTGTTGTTCCAGCCGGCCGAAAGCGGCAACTGGCCCGGCGTCATTCACCTGACAGATATTGGCGGCAACCGCCCCGCGCACATTGACATGGCAAAACGCCTTGCCAATGAAGGCTACACGGTGCTGCTGCCGAACGTCTTCTTCCGCTCCGGCGAGCCGCCGATGCTTGAATTCCCCATCCGCCGCGATGACCCTGCGGTTATGAAGCGCCTGCAGGAACTGCTGGCATCCATGACCACCGCCGATATGGCGAAGGACGCGCGCCACTACGCCGAATTCCTGCAAGCGCAAGCGGGCGTCAGCCCCGGCCACCTCAGCATCGTTGGCTATTGCTATACCGGTCAAATGGCCCTTCTGGGCGCAGCTGCCGCGCCGGAACAAATTGGCGCTGCCGCATCCTTCCACGGCGGCGGTCTTTACACCGACAAGCCGGACAGCCCGCATACCTATATCAACCGCATCAAGGCGCGGCTGCACGTGGGCCACGCGAAGGATGACAGCTCCATGCCTGCGGAGGCGATTGCCAAGTTCAACACCGCCCTTGCCGAATGGGGCGGCCAGTACGAAGCCAAAACCTATGACGCCATGCACGGCTGGTGTGTGCCGGACAATCCGTCCTACAACAAGGCCGAAGCAGAAAAAGCCTATTCCGCGCTGCTCGCCCTTCTCAAAAAATCCGCCGGCCAGTAGGGCTGCCGGGGGCGGCTTTTCTTGGTCGGCTGATCATGAAAAACCATGCCGAATCTTTGCCGGAATCGTAAGCGAGCTTCTTTGTTTTTATCCAACTAAAACAATTGCTTGGCAGATACTTCTGGACTCCCCATAGGGGGTGCTTTACAACTGCCGACTTCTCCAGAAAGAAGCTCCGTAACAGTGACCTTTTGGGGATGTACTAAAGGGTGTGTGTAATGGATTTTAAGCTGACTTCTCTGCCGGACAGGCAGATTTTTCGCGAAGCCTTTGCGGCGGGCTGGGCAATGTATGTTGCGCAGTTCGCCGACACCTCCCATGCATCCGCGCAATATCTTAAAGGCCCTGTTGCCATGGCCCGCCTGATTTTCGAGCATGGCGGCGAAGGCCGGCAGATTGCCGCTGCCGCCTGCCTTGCAGGCCCCGCGCTTTTCTCCGAACGTCCCGTCGACTGGCTGAACGAGCAGCTGCTCAGCTTCTCCCGCGAAGTGCGCGGCGTTGGCGCCAGTGATACCAAGGACCTCGGCCTTAAAATTTCCGCCCTGTCGGGCGATGCGCGCCTGCTGATCCAGTCGAGCGCGATTTTGCTGCTGGAGCAGCTGGCCGCCAAGCCCGACGGCAATGCCGAAGATTTGATGAAGGCCTATTCCGACGCGCTCGAATTATACTCCGTCGCCCGCGGCAGCCGCGATTCCTACAAGCTGGACACCCGCTTTGAAATCGCCGCCATGAAGGTCACGACCGTGATGGAGAACCAGCCGCATATCTGGGCCAAACCGACATCGCTTGCGCCCAAGACACGCGTCCAGCAATCCGGCTTTTAATTACTCGCCTTTATTTTCTGGGCTGCGGGCAGGCGCGATATAATCCGCGTATTCAATCCATTTTTCCTGCACATATAATTCCAGCGGCTGGAATTTTTCCTTGTACGTCATTTTGGGCGACCCTTTGACCCAGAAGCCGAGATAAAGGTAAATCTTGCCCATTTCCAGCGTGGCGGCAGCAAGCGTTAAAATCATGAAGGTTCCAAGGCTGCGGCTTTCAAGTTCCGGTTCAAAAAAGCTATACACGGCAGATGTGCCGTTGATGGTGACATCAAACAGCATTATGCCGACAACGACGCCTTCCTTGCGGCAAACGAGGAAGCGGGTATCATCGGGGAATTCTTCCATCATCGCCTTGAAGTCGCCATAGGCCATGTCTGTCATGCCGCCGCCCGCGTGGCGGCTGTGCAGGTAGCGCGTAAACAGCTCGTACAGCGCCATGGTGGCAACGGGCGGCTCTATGGTGGCGGTGATGTCGGCATTCCGGCGCAGGGTGCGGGCAAAGCCGCCGCGCACTTCGAAGTCGCGCAGCCGCACGCGGGCGGAAATGCAGGCGCTGCAGCCCTTGCATTGCTGGCGGTAAAACATTTTCTGGCTGCGGCGAAACCCGCGCTCGATCAGGAAGGGGGCAAAGTGGCCCATGTCGCGCGCAATGACGGTGGCGGCCTTTTGCTCGGTCAGGCCATCAAGGTAGGAGCAGGGGCCGGGCGGCAGCAGGAACAGCTGGACGCTGTCGCGCCGCGTCACGGGAAGTAAATCACGCCGTCTTCATGCTTGCGCGTTTCGGGCGCCGCAGGCTTCGGCGGTTTCGGCGTTGCGGGCACGGCCGGCTTGGCCGCCGCACCTGCCTTGCCGGGCGGGGCGGTAATGGACTGCTTCATTAAAATAATGCTGATGCGGCGGTTACGGGCGTTGGTGGGGTCGTTCGCCAGCAGCAATTCCTGGTCGGCCTTGCCCTGCACGTTTTCAATGCGCGATGTGTCCAGCCCGTCCGCCAGCATTACGCGGCGGCTGGCATTGGCACGGTCAGACGAGAGTTCCCAGTTGGTATAGCTTGCGTCCTTGCCATAGGGGCGGGAGTCCGTGTGGCCGCGCACGGAAATTTTGTTGGGCATGTCTTTCACGACCGATGCCACCAGCGCGAACAGCTTTTCGGCGGCGGGCAGGGGCTTGGCGCTGCCGACTTCAAACATCGGCTTGCCTTCCTGGTCGACGATCTGGATGCGCAGGCCTTCGGGCGTGTTGTCCACCATCAGGCTTTGCGCCAGTTCCTTCAATTCGGGTTGAGACTGGATGGCCTGCTTGATGGCATCGCCCGCTTGGTCGAAGGCCTTGTTGTCGGCCTTGTCCATGGCTTCAATCTCTTTTTCCTCGTCGGTTGTCTGCTTGTTGGTGCCGTTGTCGCCGTCTTCCTTGCCTTCGCCGGCGGCGGGTTCGCGCTGCTGGGCCATGACGGGGTTTTTGTCGCTGGTCATCGCGCCTTCGGTCGCCATGCTGGTGCCGCCCATGACACCGCCGGAGCCGCTGGTGGACGTGGAAATGCGCGGGTCCGCCGGCGCGAAGTAGGAGGAGATCATGGCTTTTTGCTCATCCGTCGTGACGTTGAGCAGCCAGAGCAGCAGGAAGAACGCCATCATTGCCGTCACGAAGTCGGCATAGGCAACCTTCCACGCGCCGCCATGGTGGCCGCCTTCGACCTTCTTGACGCGCTTGATGATGATGATCGGCCGCTTGTCGTCGTTCGGCTTGGCCACGGCGTTATCCCTTTACGTTGCCGTTACGTTTTGCGTCGCTTCTTCAACTTCCATGAACGTCGGCTGCGTGTCATGAAGCAGAATTTTGCGACCGAATTCAATCGCCACCTGCGGCGCAGCGCCCTGCAGGAATGCAAGGACGGAGGTTTTCATGCACAGGAAGTATTTCACTTCACTGTCGTTGCGTTCTTTCATCGCGCTCGCGATAGGGGCGATAAAGCCGTATGACATCCACACGCCAAGGAAGGTACCCACCAGCGCGCCGCCGATAAGGTGGCCAAGAATTTCCGGCGGCTCAGAAATGGAGCCCATGGTGTGAATAACGCCCAAGACCGCCGCGACGATGCCGAGTGCGGGCATGCCGTCCGCCATGGTCTGCACGGCGTGGGAGGTGTGGTTGCGCTCGCTCACCTGTGTTTCAAGTTCCTGCTCCATCAGCGATTCAATTTCGTGCGGCTTTTCAGCGCCCAGCGAAATAAGGCGCAGGTAGTCGCACACGAAGGTAACGGCGTGGTGGTTGGCATGGAATTTGGGGAATTTCTTGAAGATCTCGCTTTCCTCGGGGTTTTCAATGTGCTGTTCCAGCGCCAGCCAGCCCTTGCTGCGCGCGGTCTTGAACACAAGGTAGAGCATGCTGAGCAGCTCTATATATTCCGCCTTTGTATACGTGTCTTTTTTATAGATCGCGCCGATGTCCTTCATCGTCGCCTTCAGCACGTGCGGAGAGTTGGCGACCAGAAATGCCGCAACGGCGGAACCGAAAATGATCATGAATTCGAACGGCTGCCAAAGGACAAGCAGGTGCCCCTTGTTCAACACGTACCCGCCAATAGTGCAGACGAGAACTAATATATGTCCGACAATCTTAAACATTTCTTCCTGAAAAACCCGTCGTGGAAAGGGCCGGCTGTTCTGCCGGGTGTTCATGTACAGTATGACCCCGGCTTCGTTAATTATCTATTTACATCAACGTTCTGTAAATATAGTTTCAACGAGTTTTTCAATCAGTTTACTCGTTATGTCATCTTTATCCTGGTGCGGGTTGAATTCCGCAAGTTCAAGGGCGGTAAAGCCGGGCAGGCGGCCCGTGCTTTTCAGGACCGGCAGCACTTCCGCCGCGACGAGTCCCTTATCCTCGATCGAGCCGACGCCGGGCGCATCCGCCGGGCGGAAGGCATCAAGGTCGATGCTGAGGCCGAAGGCGGCGGTGCCGTCGGTCGCGCGTTTCAGCGCTTCCTCGTAGACGGCCTTGAAGCCGCGCTGCTGCACTTCTTCAAGGAAGTAAACGCGGATGCCGTTCTTTTTCACGAATTCGACTTCCGCGGGCTCGAAGCTGTGCGGTCCGATGATGCTGATGTGGCGGGGCGACAGTTTTTTGGCCGTGCCGCCAACGCTGGTGAAGTCAATTTTGCCAAAACCGGTCAGCGCCGTTATGGGCTGCCCGTGCCACCAGCCGCCCCATTTGCCCTGATATGACGTTTCATGGGTATGGGAATCAAGGTGCGCATCAATCCAGATAAGGCCGAAATTGCCGAAGCTTTTGGTGGCGGCCACCGCCGCCGACCATGTGCCGATGGCGCATGAGTGATCGCCCCCGATGACCAGCGGCGTATTGCCCGCTTCAACCGCGTGCTTGACGGTGTTAAACAACCGGCGCACGCCTGCAAGGGCCAGCGAAAAGGTGGCTTCCTTCGTCGTCAGCTCTGCATGGTTGCCGAGGAACTTGAGGCCCAGCGGCCCGCGCCATTTGGTTGCCAGGCCAAGCTTGCCGAGTTTGTGAATGATGTTAGAGGGCGAAATTTTGCGGGGGCCGTCTTCGCAGCCGAAGTTGGCGCAGCCCCAGCCGCTGTCATAGCCAATCACCTCGATGGTGGAAATGGGTGTGGCGACGGGGGCTGTGGGTTTCTTGTCTTGCATGTTATGTAATCAGTTGTTGTGCCGACCCTCAGGATGGCTGCGCCACTTGTAAAAGTCAAAGGCCAAAAGGCATCCCGCAGTGCGGCTGACGGAACTTCGTAGTAAAGGCTTTAAAAATAATGGCATAATCAGCCATTGTTTCACGAAAAGCTGCGGGAGCCTTCCCATGCTGATGCTTTGTTATTTTTATTGTATCCCGGCGGCAAAATTCCTCTATTTCGCCTTTGGTCCCATATTGTTTCTTTGCGCCATGTTCGCGCTGAAGCGCGGCACCCGCAACCAGCGCCCGGGCCTGCGCCTTGCCGCGTTCATCATGATGTTCTGCGCCACTTTCAAAACCTTTATTTTTGACCTTTTTATCAGCACGCCGCTGATGAAGGTCGATTTGAAAGATGCGGTTTGTAGCACGTACAAGCTTCCGCTGCTGGACTGCAGCGATGGCAGCAGCATGCATGACGTTCGCATCATTCAGGTGGCTGGCCTTATCCTTTTCGCGCTCATTATGCTGGCACTGGCGCATTTTTACACCGTCTGCATGCCGCCCAAAAAGCAGCGCGACACCAAGCCTGAAGAAGTGCATCTGCGCTTCTTTGCCAACGTCGCTTTTATTTCAATTTTGGTGATGATTGCATGGCAGCTGGCGCCGTGGGTCGGCTATCTGACCGTCGGCTGCATCCCCAAGCTGTTTACCTATATTCGGTGGCAGGAACTGGCGATATTTGACCTTTGCGCGCTGGCCGTGGGCTTCTGGAAGCTGGAAAGCTGTGTCTGGAAGTTTAACGTTTACGAAAAAAAGAAGATGCAGCACCTGCAAAATACCTGGACACCTAAAGATACCTTATGGATGTCTGTGTTCCTGTATTTGCTGACCATCGGGCTTGCTTACGTATCGCATGACGTTCTGCTGAAGGGCGGCACTACACTATACGTGTGCACCTCCGGCGAGGCCCAGCGTAATGCCGTGCAAAACAATGATATCGGCGACGACACCGATAATCCGAATGTGCAGGAATACCAGTAAAAGGCCTTTTAAGGCGGCTTACTTCTTCAGCATCCGCGCAACGTCGCAGGCGGCATAGGTGAGAATGCCGTCGCAGCCTGCGCGCTTGAAGCCGAGCATCATTTCCATCACGGCCTTGTCGTAGTCGAGCCAGCCGTTTGCGGCTGCGGCCTTCAGCATGGCGTATTCGCCGCTGACGTTATAGGCGAAGGTCGGCATGCGGAATTCGTCTTTCACGCGGCGGATGACATCAAGGTAGGGAAGACCCGGCTTTACCATCACCATGTCCGCGCCTTCATCAATATCCATGGCGACTTCGCGCAGGGCTTCATCAATGTTGGCAGGGTCCATCTGGTAGGTTTTTTTGTCGCCCTTCAGGTAGCCGCCGGAATTGACCGCATCGCGGAACGGCCCGTAGAAGGCGGAGGCATATTTTGCGGCATAAGCCATGATGCCGGTATTGATAAAGCCGTTATCATCCAGCGCGTCGCGAATGGCGGCAATGCGGCCGTCCATCATGTCGCTGGGCGCAACAATATCAACGCCCGCTTCCGCCTGCACCAGCGCCTGCTGGCACAGAACTTCAACGGTGGCATCGTTCATGACGTAACCGTCCGCATCCAGCAGGCCGTCGTGGCCGTGGCTGGTATAGGGGTCCAGCGCAACGTCGCAGACGATGCCGATGTGCGGCACGGCATCTTTGATGGCGCGGATTGTGCGGCAGATGAGATTGTTCTTTTCCCAGGCTTCCTTGCCATCGACGGATTTTTTATCCGCGCCCACAACGGGGAACAGGGCAATGGCAGGCACGCCAAGTTCCGCTGCCGCTTCAACTTCCTTCAGCAGCAAATCCAGCGACCAGCGCGACACGCCCGGCATGGATTTAATTTCTTCCTGAACATTATCGCCTTCCAGCACAAACACCGGCCAGACGAGGTCTGCGGCGGTCACCACATTCTCGGCCACCATGCGGCGCGTCCATTCATTTGCGCGGTTGCGGCGCATACGGGCGCGGAGCGGCAGGGGCAGCGATGCATCGGGTGCGGATTTCGGGGGGAAGGCGGTGATTTTGCTCATGGTATGCGTCCTTATTTTTAAGGGTTTTATACACCATAATTCGCAAGGCATGAAAGTGTGAAATCATGTTATTTACGCGTAAAACCCGCGGTGCTTTCATCCGCCGGTTTATCTATCCATCTGGTTTTAAAGGTTTTCGGGTTTTTTGGCGCTGGCGGCGTTTATTTTGTCGCGTCGTTCCTGCAGCAATTGCCGCGCGCGTTTATAGCCGATTTTTCCGGTTTTGATACCCGCATCCAGCATCATGTCCTGAATAATGCCCAGCACAATCATTTGCCCCGTAAAGAACCCTGCGATCGTGCCAAGGCTAAAGCCAAGCAACGCTGCGATAAACCCCAGCCAGCCGCCGTAACCAAAATGCGCCGCCGCCATATACGCGCCAATGCCGCCCGCAAAAAACCCGATGACCGTCATGGCCACATACCACCACACCGCCTGCACCGCCAGCTTCGCGCCCATGCGCGTGTAGTCGATGGCTTTGAGTTTGATGTTTTCTTTATCGAGTTTCATTGTTCTTGTCTTGGGCTGCTTTGGCAGCTTTTGCAAGAATGATTGCACCCTGCACCAGCTTTAAAATACTCCACAACGCCGCAGAGAGGATGAAATAACCAAAAGCAATGAACATGAACGTAAAAAAAGCTTCGGGCTCCGAATGCGCTGATGCACCCGTGACGATAGTCGCGAAACAGCAAATAATCAGGCAGACTTTGCAGGAAAACGCGAAAGTGTAAATGGATGGTGACTGGGCAAAGGGGGCGATGGTGGCAAGCAGCACGGCAAACATACGGGCATTGTCTACCCCCATGGAGGGGCCTTTTGCCGAAAAACGGCAAAGTATCACGCCGATGATAAGCACGATAAGGGATGCCGAAAGCTTGGCTCTGGTCGCTTTGGCCACGTTTTTTCCTCTTTACCTCTGCCTCTTTATCTTACTACACTTTCGTCTTGATTTCACGTGAAGGTAATAAGCGATGTCCGATACAGCTTCCGCCACCACCGATGTTCTGTTTGAAGTAAAGGGCGGCATTGGCGTTATTACGCTCAACCGCCCGCAGGCATTGAACGCGCTGAACTTGCCGATGATACAAGCGATGGACCGGCAGCTGGTCAACTGGATGACGGATGACAGCATCAAGGCCGTGCTGGTGCGCGGTGCGGGGGACCGTGCGTTTTGCTCCGGCGGTGATGTAAAGGCTGTGGCGCTGGAGGTGAAGGAGGGGGGCAACGGCACATTGGGCCGTGATTTCTTCCATGATGAATATACGCTCAACCACCGTATTTTCACGTACCCGAAGCCTTATATTGCGCTCATCAACGGCATCGTCATGGGCGGGGGCAAGGGCATTTCGGCGCACGGGTCGCACCGCGTGGTGACGGAAAATACGCTGTTCGCCATGCCGGAAACCAATATCGGCTTCTTCCCCGATGTGGGCGGCGGTTACTTTTTGCCGCGCTGCCCCGGGCAGACGGGGGAATACCTTGCGCTGACATCAAAGCGCATCAAGGCGATTGATACGGTATACATCGGCTTCGCCACGCACTTCGTGCCGGCGGCCAGCATTGACGCGCTGATGGAATCTTTCACGGCTATCCGCTGGGATGACCGCGAAAAACCGGCAGCGCAAATTACCAAAGTGCTGGACCAGCATTGTGCGCCGCCGCCCGGCGAGTCTGAAATTGCGCCCAACCGCGAAAGCATCGACCGCCATTTCGGTCATGCGAAGATGGAAGACATTGCAGCATCGCTCGAAAAAGATAATTCACCCTTCGCCGCCGATACGCGCACGGCCATGTACGGCATGTCGCCCACCAGCCTGAAGGTGGCACTGCGCCAAATCCGCCTTGGCGGGCAGATGAGCTTCGCGGACGTTATGACTATGGAATATCGATTGAGCCAGCGTATGATACGCCAGCACGATTTCTATGAAGGTATCCGCGCCGCGCTGATAGATAAAGACCGCGCGCCCAAATGGCAGCCCGCCCGTATCGCGGATGTGGCGGATGATGCGGTTGAAGCTATTTTTGCCCCTTTGGGCGCGGATGACCTGATATTTACGGCATAAGAAGGCAGGTTTTTTGAAACCCCTTCCACAACCACTTGATATAGCCTAGAATAGTACTAGCTAGTACTACACAGGGGGATATCCGTTGACGTCACCATATTATGAGTCCATCAATCTCATCGAACGCCTGCACCGCCAGTTTCTCGACGTGCTGAAGGTGGAGCTGGAACGCGCCAATATCCTCGACATCAATAACGTCCAAAGCATGATTTTGCACAACATCTCCACCGACGAACTAACGGTGGGGGAATTGACGGTGCGCGGTTATTACCTTGGCTCCAACGTGTCGTATAACGTCAAAAAGATGGTCGAAAACGGCTATCTGGTGCAGGAACGCTCCATTCACGACAAGCGCTCCGTGCGCGTGAAACTGTCGGACAAGGGCCGCAAGCTCAACGACGGCATCACCCGCCTTTACAAGAAGCACGAAGAAAAACTTTCCACCGCCGGCCTGCCCAATACGCGCATCGAAAGCATGAACCACGTGCTGCGCGACCTTGAAACGTTCTGGGCGGAACAAATGGCAGCGGGCGGCCTGACCCTCGCTTCTTAAGGCCTTTCTCGACCTTCAGCGCAATCCGGGACCGGCAGGCGCTTAGTCTTTCCGAAAGTTGCGCAATTATGTCTATTTAGCGCAATTTTATGTTTTTAGGCCATAGACCTTTCATCTGACGGGTGCTAAGTTTTTCCCATCCAAATTTATGTGACGGGAGAAAAGCAATGGCATACAGCTATGGCAAAAAGAAGGGCTTTGGCGAAAAGCTGAAGGGCGGCCTGCGCCGCGTCTTTATGATTGCCGCAATCGGCGGGGCTGCGGTTGGCGCGCCCGCGTATTACAACTACGGCACCATCCACGAGCAGGAAGTGAAGCTCAAGGACGTAAAGAACGATTACGACCATTGGGATTCCGGCAAGCAGGAAGCGGTCTATAACCGCAAGGTCATCACCGACAAGGGCCTGGTGCTGGAAAACGAAAACACCAAGTTGCACCTGAAATTCAATTCACCCGATATTCAGGACAACCTTGAAGCCGGCAAGACCTATAAAATCCGCTATTACGGCGGGCGCATCGACGTGCCGTTCATCCACACCTTCCCCAACCTGCTTTCCGCCGTTGAAGTAACGCCGGAAGAACTGGCGGAACGTGCGAAGGCGCAAGCCGCGCAAAAAGCAGCCGAGCAAAAAGCCGCAGGACAGCAGCAGCCCCAGCAGGCGCAGCAGCAAAACCAGCAGCAGGGCAACGGTCAGCAGCAGGCTTCCGCCGCGCTCAGCGGCACCATGATTACGTTTGAAACCGTCGCCGGCGGCCAGAAAATTGAAATCACCGCGCCCATCGAAGCCGCCAGCAAAATCACCATCAACAAGGTGACCCCGCTGGTGCCGCAACAAAAGCCCAACATGTAAGCTTGCAAAAGCTTCAACAAAAAAAGCCGCCCTGTCATGGGGCGGCTTTTTTGTTGTTCAATGTGGAAGGTTTTAGCTAAACGCCTGCAGCCCCGTGATCGCGCGGCCGAGGATGAGGGCGTGGATGTCGTGGGTGCCCTCATAGGTATTGACGGCTTCAAGGTTCATGGCATGGCGGATGACATGGTATTCGTCCGAAACGCCGTTGCCGCCAAGCATGTCGCGGGCGACGCGGGCAATATCCAGCGCCTTGCCGCAGTTGTTGCGCTTCATCAGCGAAATGCTTTCCGGCGCGGCGCGTTCTTCATCTTTCAGGCGACCAAGGCGCAGCGCGCCCTGCAGGCCGAGGGTGATTTCCGTCAGCATATCCGCCAGCTTCTTTTGCACCAGCTGGTTTGCGGCAAGCGGGCGGCCGAAAACGACGCGGTCGAGCGTGTACTGGCGTGCCTGATGCATGCAGAATTCGGCAGCGCCCATCGCGCCCCAGGCAATGCCGTAGCGCGCATTGTTGAGGCAGGAGAAGGGGCCGGTCAGTCCCTTCACTTCGGGGAACTTGTTTTCTTCCGGCACGAAAACGTCATCCATCACAATTTCGCCAGTGACGGAGGCGCGGAGGGAGAATTTACCCTCGATCTTCGGGGCCGAAAGGCCCTTCATGCCTTTTTCCAGCACGAAGCCGCGAATATCGCCCGCGTCATCCTTCGCCCAGACGACGAAGACATCGGCGATGGGCGAATTGGTGATCCACATTTTCGCGCCCTTCAGAATGTAGCCGCCCTTGGTGGCGGTGGCGCGGGTTTTCATGGATGAGGGGTCGGAGCCGCCGTCGGGTTCCGTCAGGCCAAAGCAGCCGACAAATTCGCCGGTCGCGAGCTTCGGCAGGTATTTCTGTTTTTGCTCTTCCGTGCCGAACGCGTAAATCGGGTACATGACAAGCGACGATTGCACGGAGAGGGCGGAGCGGTAGCCGCTGTCCACGCGCTCCACTTCGCGGGCGATGAGGCCGTAGGAAACGTAGTTGATGCCGGCGCAGCCATAGCCGTGAATGGTGGAACCGAGCAGGCCCAGTTCGCCCATCTCATTCATGATTTCGCGGTGGAATTTTTCGTGGCGGTTGGCTTCCAGCACGCGGGGCAGCAGTTTATCCTGCGCGTAGTCGCGCGCGCTGTCGCGGATCATGCGCTCTTCATCCGTCAGCTGGTCGTCCAGCAGCAGGGCGTCATCCCATTTGAAGGAAGGTTTCAGGCGGGTTTTGTCGAGCTTTTTATTTTCCATGGTGACTTTCGCTGAGGCCTGTGCTGTCATGATTTCACGTTTCCTTTGCGCCGTTTGCCCCGCTTATTGCAGCGGGTGACGGCAGGCGTAGAAGGGGTTTCAAGGTAGGAAAAATATGACAGAAACTTTGAAGGGACGCGAGGTCATTTTTGAGCTGCGGCCCGTCGGCAACATCATGCGCGTCAGCGCGATGGATACCGAAAGCGGTACTGAAATTGTCATCCAATGCCCGGTTTCGGCAGGGGAGGCGGCGTTCAAGAAAAACGCGCTGATGCGGCTGGAATTCACACTGCGTAAAAAAGGCATCATTCAATAATTTACATAAATATGACTTCTTGTTCACGGTCACTTGACCACCTGCATCTGCTGTCGTATGTAAAATAACAGATCAAACATCATCGACGTTTCAGCAGGGGCTTTACGCATGGCACTGTCATCGCACCTCGACCAGCAAATGCTTGCCAGCATCAGCGCGAAGGCGGATGGCGCGGCGGTCGCCAATGCGCTGAAATTCGCGAGCGTGGAGGCGAAGGATGCGCAAGGCAACACCGGCCTGCACCTCGCCGTGCGGGATTGCGAAGAATACGGTTATACGTCGCGCGGGCGCGAAATTCTTTCCGTCTTCCTCAACCGCGGCCTTTCGATTGACGTGAAGAATGCAATGGGCGCAACCGCGCTGCACCTTGCCGTGCAGGATGAAGGTTACAGCTGCCTTCACAAAATCACCGACCTTGCCAACTTCGGCGCGAACCTGCACGCGCGGGATAATGACGGGCGCACGCCGCTGCATTACGCCTGCGTGCAGGGAAAAATAGACGGCCTGCGCCAGCTCTTGTCGCTCGGGCTTGATGTAAATGCCACCGATGAAAAAGGCTATACCCCACTGCATGTGGCGGCAGCACGCGGCGAGCCTGCGGTGATTGCCGAACTTCTCGGCGCGGGCGCGAATATCAATGCCGTGACCAAAAGCGGCAAGACGGTGTGGGATGCCGCGGTGGACGGCGGCAAGGATTATCAGGCGCAATGGCTGAAGGCGGAGTCCGGCAACATTCACCGCCGCGCCGAAGAAAAAGCGCGCAGCAACGCCCGCCACCTTGAAGCGCAGCGCATCGCCGCCGCGAAGGAGGCCGAGCCATGGTCGCTGCTGGATGCCAACCGCGTTGCCTTCACTAGGAACGATGAAAAAATCGGCTACAAGCTGACGGAGGTTTTCAACTTCTCCGCCCGTACCTATACGCAAATCGCGCATAACCTTGCGACCAAGGCGGATGCCGTGACCTTCCGCACGTTTGACGAATTTTCCGACAAGACGCCGATTGAAAAAGCCCATGCCGAATTGCAGCGCCTCGGCGGGCGTGCAGAGCGGGCGCTCATTGGCGGGCCCCTGCTGCCAAAGCCGCCCCGCAACCTGAAGCTGCCGCAACCTGAATAAGCGGCGCGCCTTGCGCGAATATAATATCCATAATAACTATTTTGTATATTATTGTGGCAGCGAACCACTATATCTGGTATCAACTGTGCAGTTTTAACATCATGTGGGGTGCCGCCCGTGCCCAACGCTGCAAAAAAACTCGTTATCGCTTCAGACCACGCCGGTTTTGCGCTTAAAACCGCGCTGATTGCGCATCTGCGCAGCGCCGGTCACGACGTTACCGACCTTGGCACGCATAGCGAAGACCGCGTCGATTATCCGGATTACGGCTTTGCCATCGGCAAGGCGATTGAAGAAGGCATGGCACCCTGGGCCATCGGCATCTGCGGTTCCGGCATCGGCATCAGCATCGCCATGAACCGCTTTGCCGCCGTGCGCACCGCGCTGGTGCATGACGTCACGACGGCGCGCTTCGCCCGCCTGCACAACAACGCGAATGCAATCGCCCTTGGCGCCCGCATGATCGGCATGCAGACGGCGCTTGATTGCGTCGATGAATTTCTGTCGACCGACTTTGAAGGCGGCCGCCATACGGGCCGCGTTGAAAAACTCGCAAACTGTGGTGTGAAATGACGAACGCGAAATTGAAGGAACAACAAATGGCCGAGCCGGATTTCTTTGCAAGCGAGCTGATGCAGGCAGACCCCGAGGTTTACAACGCCATTCGCCAGGAACTCGGCCGCCAGCGCGACCAGGTGGAGCTTATTGCTTCCGAAAACATCGTCTCCCGCGCCGTGCTGCAGGCACAGGGCAGCGTGCTGACCAATAAATACGCCGAAGGCTACCCGCGCAAGCGCTACTACGGCGGCTGCGAATATGTGGACGTCACCGAACAACTCGCCATCGACCGCGTCTGCAAGCTGTTCGATGCGAAATTCGCCAACGTGCAGCCGCACTCCGGCGCGCAGGCGAACCAGGCGGCTTTCATGGCGCTGGTGCAGCCGGGCGATACCATCCTCGGCCATTCGCTCGCCTCCGGCGGCCACCTGACGCACGGCGCGAAGCCGAACCTGTCGGGCAAATGGTTCAACGCCATCCAGTACGATGTGCGCCGCGAAGACGGCATCATCGACTACGACCAGATGGAAAAGCTGGCGCGCGAACATAAACCCAAGCTCATCATCGCCGGCGCCTCCGCCTATCCGCGCGTGATTGACTTCCCGCGCTTCCGCAAGATCGCGGATGAAGTCGGCGCGTTCCTGATGGTTGACATGGCGCACTACGCCGGCCTTATCGCCGCAGGTCTTTATCCGAACCCGATGGCGCATGCGCATATCGTCACGTCCACGACGCACAAGACCCTGCGCGGCCCGCGCGGCGGCATCGTTCTGACCAACGACGAGGAAATTGCCAAGAAGGTCAATTCCGCCGTCTTCCCCGGCCTGCAGGGCGGCCCGCTTGAGCATGTGATTGCGGCAAAAGCCGTCGCCTTCGGCGAAGCGCTGCAACCGAGCTTCAAGGTCTATGCCCAAGCCGTGCTGGATAACGCGCGCGTTCTGGCGCAAACCTTGAAAAACGGCGGACTTGATATTGTTTCTGGCGGCACGGACTGCCACCTCATCCTCGTCGACCTGCGCCCGAAAAACCTGACCGGCAAGGATGCGGAGCTGAGCCTTGAGCATGCCCGCATGACCTGCAACAAAAACGCCATTCCGTTCGACCCGCAAAAGCCAATGGTCACGTCGGGCATTCGCGTCGGCACGCCGGCTGCGACTACGCGCGGTTTCGGCAAGGCTGAATTCGAGCTGGTTGGCGAATACATGGTATCCGTGCTGGACGGCCTTGCCGCCAACGGCGCCGGCAATAACGGCGACGTTGAGAAAGCCGTCGCCGCCGAAGTGCTGAAACTGTGCCAGCAGTTCCCCATTTACCCGTTGGAGTAAGCACTATATGCGCTGCCCCTTCTGCACCAGCACCGACACGCAAGTGAAAGACAGCCGTCCGACGGAAGACGACGCGGCTATTCGCCGCCGCCGTGAATGCCCCGGCTGCAACGCGCGCTTCACGACGTTCGAGCGCGTGCAGCTGCGCGAAATCATCGTCAGCAAGGCGGATGGACGCCGCGAAGCCTTTGACCGCGACAAGCTGCTGCGGTCCCTGCGCCTTGCGCTGCAAAAGCGCCCGGTTGACCCCGACATTATCGAGCGCACGGCGAATGAAATCGTCCGCCAGCTGGAGCAGGCCGGCGATAACGATGTGACGACCAAGCTGATTGGCGAGCGCGCCATGGCGGCCTTGTCGCAAATCGACCCTGTCGCCTATGTGCGATACGCCTCCGTCTACAAGGATTTCCGCGAGGTGAAGGACTACAACGCCTTCCTCGCCGATCTCGAGAACGTCTGCAAGAAAGTGGGATAACGGCCAATGGTCGATAAAATCAAGTTCACCAAAGTTCCCGCAAAAGCGCCGGAAAAACGCTCCGCAAAAAAATCCGACGGCTCGCCGAAGGCAAAGCGCACGTCCGCGCGCCTTGCTGCTGTGCAAATTCTGTATCAAATGCGCCTCAACAACCAGGATGCAAAATCCGCGGTGCGTGAATACATCAACCACCGCTCCGGCTTCAACATTGACGGCGACGTGCTGGTGCCCGCCGATGAGGAATTGCTGGAATCGATCGTCATGGGTGTGCAGGACCGCTGGTCCGACATCGATGAAATGATCGCCGCCGCGCTGGCTGCCGGCAAAAAGGGCGACGTCGAGACGCTGCTGGAATCCGTTCTGCGCGCTGGCGCGTGGGAGCTGCTGGCCAATAGCGGCGTTGATACCGGCATTATCATTCACGATTACCTCAACGTCACCGCCGCCTTCTACGAAGGGCCGGAGCCGAAGCTGGTCAACGCCGTGCTTGATAAGATTGCAAAATCCGTCCGCGCTTAAGACCTTTAAAGCTCCCTTAACGTCTTTTCGCTAGAATAGTCGAGCCTTTCAAAAAAAGGAATTTTGCAGGTGGCGCTGGACCTTGATGCCCTCTTCGTTATTTCCGAACACGGACCCGACCTTGACAGGGCGGAAGCGCAATTGCGCACCGCCGGCAACCCGTCGCTGGCTGATAAACTGTTCAAGCTGCAGCAGGACGTTGGCCTTGAAATCGACAATGAAATGACTGGCAGCTTCGGTGAACCCGCGCCCGGCCCTGCTTCTGCCGCGCTGCGGGCGGCATATGAACCCTTGACGCCCGCTAGGCTGGCGGTTCTGCAGGAAAGTCATGCGGCCTTGAATGACGCTGCCTTGAAAGCCACGCTTGCGGGAATTATTGCAAAACTGCCGGCCGCGCAAGCGCCGCGCGTTACTGCCCCGCGTTCAGCTCCTTAAACGCCAGCAGAATATCTGCATCCGTAATCGTCACAAGGTCACTGCGGGTGGGCTGCGGCAGGCGCATAACGCGGCTGGCGGCGTATTTAATGGTGTCTTCAAACAGGTTGCGCACAAGGCGGCCATTGGGGAAGTTTTCCGGGAACAGCTGCGGCGCTTCCTGCATGATCTTGTCGAGCGTGACTTGCGCATCAATCGTCAGCGCATATTTTCCCTCCGCCATCAGCTTCAGGTAAATCGCCGTCATTTCAGCGGGGGAATAATCGTGGAAGGTGATGACCTCGGTAAAGCGCGACTTCAGGCCGGGGTTGTACTCGAGGAATTCATTCATGCGGCCCGTATAACCGGCGGCGATGACGACAAGGCGGTCGCGGTGATCTTCCATCAGTTTTAGCAGCGTTGTAATCGCTTCCGCCCCGTACGAATTCCCGGTGACAGTGGTGTGGCCCATCAGGCCGTAGGCCTCATCAATGAACAAAACACCGTCAAGCGCCTCGGCTACTTTGGCCGCAACCTTCTGCGGCGTTTCGCCGACCCATTTGCCGATGATGTCATGCACTGAAACTTCCACCACATGCCCGCTGCGCAGGTAGCCGATGTTTTTTAAAAGCCGGCCAAAGATACGGGCGACGGTGGTTTTGCCCGTGCCGGGGTTGCCTGCAAAAACAAGGTGAATGGCGGCGGAGGGGACAAGCGGCAGTCCCTGCTTTTCGCGCAGCTTCAAAAAAGCCATACGGTCCGCCTGCTCGGTGATCGCCGTCTTGACGCTGCCAAGACCGACAAGCGCTTCAAGCTCCATGAACGGGTCGCGGTAGCTGTTCATGTCCACCGCACCCATTGCGGGCAGCAATTCGCGTGCTTCCTTGTAATCCTTCTGCGCCGCCTGCCGCAGCCACAAAATGCCAAGGTCGCGGTCTTTGGTATAAAAACTGTCCGGCGCGCGGGCCAGCAGGTCAAGCGCGACTTTGTGCGCAGCTTCGGCGCTGCCCGTCCAGGCGGCGCGCAGCAGCGACATGGCGGCTTCCTTGCGGGTATTGTCCGCCGGGCGCATCAATTCTTTCGTTGCCGCCATCAGCGCATCCAGCTCGCCATCAAGGGCGCGTTTGCGAAGCTGGTTGTCCATGATTTACGGCGCGCAGTCCTTGGCTGTGATGGTGAGGGATTCAAGCGTCTTGCCATCGCTGTCACGGAAGTTCATTTCAATGGCGGAAGCATATTTCAGCGTGTCCCTATAATCTGCATTATTGCAGGAGCTTTGCCGCAGTTCTTCGCGCGCATTGTCGGCAAAGGCGGCAACGTCACCGCTATGGCTATCCGGCAGCACGGTCATATTATACACCACGGTATTTTCGCGGGCGATGACTTCATCAAGGCGCAGTGTGGTATCCAGCTGGGTCGGCGGGCTCATTTCCGCGCGGATTTTATCGGCCAGCATGGATGCCGGATACTTCGGCGCAAGTGTTGCAATTTTAAGGGAGCTGCCGCCCCACAGCAGCACCAGTACCGACAGAGCAATAACCCACATGCTGCCGCGCATGAATTTTGGCGGCAGGTATTTCATGCCGCTGCCCAGCGCCAGCAGGTATAGTCCTGCCAGCACCGTCAGCCCGGGAGCGATAAGATGTTCGATGTTGCCCAAAGTGTGTTGCCCCAAATGTTCCGGTTATCGCAGGTTTAAAAATACTCAGTCGTTCTTGGCGAAGAAGCCGATGCCGCGGGGCTCGTCTTCCTTGTGGCCATAGGCGCGTCTTGCGTGCAGATAGGCGTTTTCAAGGTCTTCCTGGTATATCAGCATCAAATCTTCCCGCGTGGTTTGCTTTTTGCGGGCAACGCGAATGGCCATGAAGCGAATGCTGTCCTCGAACAGGTTACGCACGAAACGCCCGTTCGAGAAGTTATGGGTAAAAGTTTCCCTTGCTTCCTGCATGATGTCAAGCAGCCTGTCCCTGGTTTCACGCTCCAGCTTGTATTGCTGGTCCTTGCAAAGGCCAAGGTAAATACGGGAAAGGTCCGGCGGGTCATAGTCGGGAAAGCCGATAACCTCCGTAAAACGCGATTTAAGGCCGGGGTTCGATTCCAGAAACTGGATCATTTCCTTCGGATAGCCCGCCACAATCACGACGAGGTCATGCCGCAGGTCTTCCATGAACTTCACCAGCGTCGCAATGGCACTGCCGGAGAAGGAGGCATTATCGCCCACGGCGTTCAGCATGGAATAAGCTTCGTCGATGAATAAAATACCGCCAAGCGCCTGCTGGATTTTGCGATGCACCTTGATGGGCGTCTGCCCCACGTATTCGCCAATCAGCTCGCCTTCCGAAACCTCGACCACGTGGCCGCGGGAAAGGTAGCCGACTTTTTTCAGCATCCGTCCCAAAAGCCGCGCCACGGTCGTTTTGCCCGTGCCGGGGTTGCCAAGGAAGACAAGGTGCAGGGCGGGCTGCGACACCCGCAGGCCTTCCGCCCTGCGCTTTTCGAACATCTGCGTGCGGCTGGTAATGTCGGATACGGCTTTCTTGACGTTCTCAAGCCCTATCATGCCGCGCAGTTCGCGGAACGGGTCGCCATTGTGGGGCGTGTCTTCATCATGCACGCGCGTGGCGGATTGCGCGCCGGCGTACAGCAATTCCTGCGCCTGTTCGTCTTTTGCGGAAGCCGCTTTTTTAAGCCAGAGGAAGGACAGCTTGCGGTCCTGCTTAAAACAGCGGTCGTCCGGGTCCGCAAGGTGTGTGCCCATGGTATACATGGCCCAGCCCTGCCGCTCGCGGGCATTGCGCATCAGCTGGCGGGCTTCCAGCCGCAGGTCGGGGTGTATTTTTTTGCGCAGCTGGCGTTTTGAAAGGCGCAACATGGCGCGCAGGCTGCCGCGCATGGCCCGCCACATTAACAAACGACGGCTATTGAGCAGCCAGAGCAGCGTGCCGGAGGCAGCGATAAAAAGAACGACCAGCGCCACAAACAGCGGCGTCGGGTGTTGCAGCAGTTCTTCAAGTTTCAGGTAGTAGAACCAGCCGTAGGTTTCGGCTGGCGTAAAGTCGACGTCTTCCAGAAGGCCAAGGTTAGGACGCAAGGCGTTTCAGCCCTCCCGCCAGATCGTCCTTCAGGTCCTCGGCATCTTCAAGACCAACATGGATGCGCAGGGAAAAACCGGTTTCCTGCCACGCTTCCGCGGTGCGGATAGGCTGCGGCTGTTCGGGGAACAACAGCGATTCAAACCCGCCCCAGCTGAAGCCGAGCCGGAAGATGGACATGCCATCCAGCATCTTTGCAATTTTCTCTTTATTCGTTTCATGCAGAATAATGCCGAAAGTGCCGGAGGAGCCCGAGTAATACTTCTTCCAGTTTTCATGCCCCGGGCAGGACGGAAAGGCGGGGTGCAGCAGCCTTTTCACCTGCGGCTGTTCCTGCAGCCATGTTGCGAGGTCCAATGCGGATTTTTGATGGTGCGGCAGGCGCACATGCAGGGTGCGCAGGCCGCGCGTGCCAAGGTACAGTTCCTCCGAACCGCCGCACAGCCCCAGCATAAGCGCCGCGCGTTTCACGGCGGGCCAGGATTCTTCGTTGGTGGAAACAACGCCGAGCATCACATCCGAATGGCCGGAAATGTATTTGGTGGCCGCCATAACCGAAACATCAATGCCAAGCGACAGCGGCTTCATGAACAGCGGCGTGCCCCAGCTGTTGTCGATGGCGGTTTTAATGCCCGCATCTTTCGCGGCCTTGTTGATCGCGCCAATATCCTGCACCTCGAAGGTGAGGGAACCGGGCGCTTCCATGAAGACCAGCTGCGTATTGGGGCGGAACAGCGCGGCAATGCCCGCGCCGATCATGGGCGGATAATATTCAACATCCACGCCGAACTTGCGCAGAATTTCCTCGCAGGTCTTGCGGCCGGGGCCGTAGCAGTTATCGGGCATCAGCACATGGTCGCCGGTTTTGGTGAAGGCGACGAGGGCTGTCAGAATGGCGGCAAGGCCCGAGCAGGTGGAAACGCTGCGGTAGGCGCCTTCAATTTCGGCAATAGCTTCCTCGAACGCGGCGGTGGTGGGCGTACCCGCGCGGCCATAGGAGAAGGGGACGTTCGGCACCTTTTCAAATTCCGCATAGGTGCGGAAGACGATAGTGGACATACGGTGCGGCGGCACGTTGACCGCCCCATGGTATTCCGACGGTTTGGAACCGGTATGGGTTAAAATGGTGTTCTGTTTTTTCGCCATGGTGCCGGTACTCCGAAACTATATAAAAGCTTCATGGAAGTTATTTCATGGAAGTTATTTTAGGGCTTCATGCCTTGTGTGCGCGGCAGCGCGGGGTTGCCGCCCCATTCCTGCCACGAACCGCCATAAATTGCGGCATCACCCTTGCCCATTTCATGCAAGGCAAGCGCGACAACGCAGGCCGTCACGCCGCTGCCGCATGAAATAGCGACGCGCTGCGATGTATCCACATGAGCCAGTTCCGCATGCAGCGCCGCGCCGGTTTTAAACTTGCCGGTCGCGGGGTCGATAAGGTTCTGGAACGGTGTGCTGATCGCGCCGGGAATATGCCCGCCTTGCATGCCGGGGCGCGGTTCGGGCGCTTCACCCGCATAGCGTTTCGCATCGCGCGCATCCAGCATCAGGAAGGTCTTGGATTGCAGGTTGGCCAGCACGTCCGCGCCGGTCTTGTGCATTTCGGGGCGGAAGCGGCTGGTGAACGTGCCGGGGGCAATGTCGCGCTCCGATTTTGACTGCAGCGGGTGGCCGCCGCGCACCCATGCGGGCAGGCCGCCATCCAGCACCTGTACGTTGTCGTGACCATACAGGCGGAACATCCACCACACGCGGGAAGCCGCCATGGCCATGCCCATGCGGTCGTAAACGACCACATGGTCGCCATTGGAAATGCCCATGGCCGACACGCAGGCGGCAAAAAATTCCGGCGCGGGAATGGCATGGGTGAATTGCGCGTCAAGGTCGGCAATTTCATCAATATCGAAATCAACCGCATTGCCGATGCGCACGTTGCTGTTGGTTAAGCCCCAGCTGGCGTCGATCAGCTTGACGCTATCCAGCTTCTTCAGCAGGTCTTCCGGCGAGATAAGCGCGCTGGTCATTATTTTTGGCTCCATTTATTGCGCAGGCGGTCATGGTTGCGTGCAAACCAGTTCAGGCTAAGGGCGGTTGCGACGTTGACGATATGCCCGTCGTCCAGCATTTTCATGGCGGCTTTCACCGGCAGGATGTGGGTTTTAATTTCTTCACCCTCATGGAAGTGGCCGTGAATGCCCGCGGTTGCTTCTGCGCCAATGCGGGCGACGAACATGTGGTATTCCTCCGCCATGCAGCCGGGGCTGGAATAAACCTTGCCGAAAAATTCCATGTCCAGCACTTCGCAGCCGGTTTCTTCCAGCGTTTCGCGCCTTGCGGCGTCTTCAACGCTTTCGCCTTCGTCAACCGCGCCTGCGGCATTCTCGAACAGGAAAGGGTCTTCCGCGCCCGCCATCATCGCGCCAAGGCGGAATTGCTGGTTAAGCAGCAGTTCATCCGTTTCCGGACGATACAGCAGGATGCAGGCGATTTGCTTGCCGAACCAGATCTCGCGCTCCATTTCCTCCGCCCAGCCGCCGTTGCGCAGGCTGCGGGGTTGCACGCGCATCACTTCCACGCGGTGGTAGTCTTCAAAGACGGTTTTGCGGGACAGCAGTTTTGCGGCGGGGTTGGCATCGGCAGGCTTGGCTTGCGACATGGTCATCCTCAAATGTTTATATATGTCGAAGATTACGCCGCCCCCCTTGCCAGTTCAAGCGCAATGCAGGAACGGCAAAGCGACGCAGTATTAGATTGATGATATATTTCAGTTGTTTAAGTTTGTGCGGCGCGTCAAGCTGATGATAGCCGGTTTGTGGCTAACGCCGTCTTAACGATAAGAATGTATTATGAATATTTACAGCATAGTTTCATGCTACCGGGGGGGCCACAGCATGATGCGCGATTTATTTTTTTTCGGTGACAGCATCACCTACGGCGAATGGGATGAGCAGGGCGGCTGGGTGCAGCGCCTGCGCTCCAGCATCGACCAGACCTTTATGGCGGGCCGCGGGCCGAAGACTCATGTCTATAACCTTGGCGTCACGGGGCATACATCCGAAGATTTGCTGAAGCGGGTGGAGCCTGAAATGGCGGCGCGGTTCAACCCCGAAGCCGAAACACTGGCCATTTTCGCCATTGGCATGAACGATGCGCATTACATGGTGAAGGAAGCGCGCTACCACCGCACGCCCGAAGAATTTGAAGCCAACCTTGGCCGCCTGATTGGCGCGGCGCGCAAATACACACGCAACATCGCGCTTGTTGGCCTGAACCCCGTTGACCAGCAAAAGGTTGACCCGCTGCCGTGGAACACCAACAAAGCCTACCGCATGGAGCGCGTGCGACTTTTCAACGAAGTCATCGAAAAGATTGCAGCGGAGGAGGAATTGTTCTTTGTCGATATCTGGAAGTCATGGTCGCTGATGAGCTATAAAACCCTGCTGTGCGACGGGTTGCACCCCAATGCCAGCGGCCACCGCCGCATTGCGGAAAAGGTGAGCGCCTTCCTGAAGGTCACCAAGCGCGGGTAGCCGATAGTTTTTTAAAATCACGTTTGTTTTCAAGTGTCTGCCTGCCGTAAGTTTTTAGTGTGCAGGGTGGCCGAAACTGGCACGTATAATGAATGTAAGCACGCTGCCTTTTCCGGCATGGGGCAGACAGCTGTTTTATTTATGGCAAGAGAGCAACGAGAGACAGTCAATGGCATCGAAAAAATCCACCTCGCGCATTCCCAAACCGGTGAAGGTACTGCTGGTGTTGGCCATTATGGGCGGGCTTGCCTTTGGCGGGCTTACCTTTTACCAGCAGCGCAGCGCGGCGGCGGAAGCGGCGAAGCGCGTTTCCATCGTCACCATTGAAAAAGGCAGCATCGAGGAACTGGTAACCGCCCAAGGCAAGCTGGAGCCGAAGGAATACGTTGACGTTGGCGTGCAGGTCTCCGGCCAGATCAAAAAGCTGTATGTCGCGCTGGGGGATGTCGTTAAAAAAGGCGACCCGCTGGGGGATATTGACCCGCAGGTGTATGAATCCCGCGTGAAGGCGGATGAAGCGGCGCTGAAGACGCTGCACGCGCAAATCGCGCAGCAGCAGGCGCAGGTAAAATTGGCGGAGCAGCAATACACCCGCAACAAAACATTGAAAGTCACAAACGCCGTCAGCCAGGACGCGTACGAGAGCGCCGAAACCGCGCTGGAAGTGGCGAAAGCGCAGGTGGATTCACTGCAGGCGCAGCTGGAACAGGCTGAATCCACGCTGGATGGCGATAAAGCCAGCCTTGGCTATACCAAGGTTTTCGCCCCCATGGACGGCACCGTTGTTGTCGCCGACATTAAAGAAGGCCAGACGCTGAACGCCGTGCAATCTGCCCCCACGCTGGTGCAGCTGGCGAACCTTGATACCATGACCGTGCGCGCGCAGGTGGCCGAAGCCGACATCATGAAGCTGAAGCCGGGCGGCGAGGTTTACTTCACCACCCTTGGCAATACCACGCGCCGCTGGACGGGCGTTGTGCGCCAGCTGCTGCCGACGCCGGAGATCGTGAACGAGGTTGTACTGTATGACGTGCTGGTCGACGTTGAAAACAAGGACCGCCAGTTGATGAGCGGCATGAGCACGCAGATGTTCTTCGTGCTGGGCAAGGCAACCGATGTGCCGCTGGTGCCGGTTGCAGCCCTTGGCAAGCATGTGGCGCAGGAAGATAAAGACGGCGCGGCCGCTTACCGCGTGCATGTGCCAAGCGCGGGCCATGGTGGAAAAAGCTCCGAAAAAACCGTTTTCGTCGGCCTGATGGACCGCACCATGGCGGAAGTGAAAGAGGGCCTGCAGGAAGGTGACGAGGTCGCCATTGAAATCACCCCCAGCACCGCCGACCCTGCTGCCGGCCTGCCCAAGCGCATGAAGGGCATGACGCCCCGATTGTAAATACTTGAATAATATGGCGATTCTTGAACGCTATTGAAAGTTCCTTCAAGGCTTACTATATGATGATATAATATAAGTATGCTTATAATAAGCCATCAAGGGAATCACGTTATGACATCACCCCGGGATAACATGCTGAAAGACGAGAGAATTATAGAGAACCTTGGGTTCATGGTGCAGGACGTTGGGCGACTCATGCGCCGCGATTATAACCGTCGCGTGCAGGTTACGGGTGTGACGCAGGCACAATGGCGCGCCATTATGGTGCTGTGGCGCAACCCCGGCATCAGCCAGGCGCGTCTTTCCGACATTCTTGAAATGCAGCCCATTTCGGTTGCGCGCCTTGTTGACCGCATGCAGGCTTCCGGCCATGTTGAACGCAAGCCCGACCCGACCGACCGCCGCGCCGTTCGCCTTTTCCTGACCGATAAGGCAGAACCGGTGCGCCTGCGCCTGATGGCCTACGGCGTTGAAACGCGCGCCGCCGCGCTGTCCGGCCTCAGCCTGCCGGAGCAGGAGCAGCTTATGAACCTGCTGGCCCGCATGCGCGGCAACCTGACAGGCAGCGAAGAAGGGCAGGGCTAATCAACATGACCGCAGGGCAAAAACAAAAAACACGCAAAGTCCTCATGATTGCAGGGCCGCTTGCCGTTATCGTCGTTTCGCTGGTGTTCTATATTTTCAGCGGGCGCTACATTTCAACCGACAATTCCTACGTCAAGGCCAACAAGGTTTCGGTTGCGCCCGAAGTTTCCGGCGTTATCCTGCCGGTCACGGTGGGGGATAACCAGGCCGTGCACAAGGGCGATGTGCTGTTCACCATCAACCAGCAACCGTTCCAGATTGAAGTGGACCGCACAGCCGCCAGCCTTGCGGCTGTCGTCACGCAGATCAACGACTTGAAATCGCAGGCCCGCCAGAAGGACGAGGAAATCAAAATCGCGCAGAGCGACGCTGATTACGCCGACCTTGAATATAACCGCCGCGCCGCGCCCAACATGCACGAGGCTGTTTCCCAGCAAAGCCGCGAAGACGCGCAGCATGAACGCGACATCACCAAAACCAAAATCGCGCAGCTGCAGCAGGAACTGGTCGGCATCCTCGCCCAGCTGAACGGCAATGCCGACATCGCGCCGGAAGACCACCCGCTGTACAAGGTTGCCAAGGCCGCGGTGGATATGGCGCAGCTGAACCTTGCGCGCACGGTTGTGCATGCGCCTGTTGACGGCACCACGGGCACCATGCCGAAAACCGGCGACTATGCCATTGCGTCCTTCCCCTCGCTCAGCATGGTGGAAGACGGCGATGTATGGGTTGAAGCCAACTTCAAGGAAACCGAAATCACCAACATGGTGCAGGGCCAGCCCGTGAAGATCGAGGTTGATACCTACCCCGACCATGTCTGGCAGGGCCACGTTGCCAGCATCAGCCCCGCGACAGGTTCGGAATTTTCCGTCCTGCCGGCGCAGAACGCCACCGGCAACTGGGTGAAGGTGGTGCAGCGCATCGCCGTCCGTATCGCGCCTGACCGCAAAGCGGGGGAACCTGTGCTGCGCACCGGCATGTCCGCCAACGTGACAGTGGATACAGGCAGCTACCCGCACCTGTCCTCGCATACCGAAAAAGAAAAAGTCGCCACAAACCCGTAACCTTTTAACCACGGCACGCAACAAAAGCCATGAACATCCCCAAGGTCCCTCATTCATCCGCCGCCGCAATAGAGCCGGTTGAGGAAGCCCCGATTAAAAAGGGTTTCATCACCATCTCCATCATGCTGGCCACGATTATGCAGGCGTTGGACACGACGATTGCGAACGTCGCGCTGCCGCACATGCAGGGGGAACTTTCGGCAACGCAAGACCAGATTTCGTGGGTGTTGACCTCCTACATCATCGCCGCCGCGGTCATGACCGCGCCGACGGGGGTGCTGGCGGCAAAGCTGGGCCGTAAAAAACTTTTCCTCGGCAGCGTCATCGGTTTCACCATCGCCTCCATGCTTTGCGGTATTGCGCAAAGCCTGCCGGAAATGGTGTTGTTCCGCCTGTTGCAGGGCGTGTTCGGCGCGGGGCTTGTGCCGCTCAGCCAGGCGATCTTGCTGGACATTAACCCGCCCAAAGACCACGGCAAGGCCATGGCCATGTGGGGTGTGGGCGTTATGCTGGGGCCAATTCTGGGCCCGACCATTGGCGGCTGGCTGACGGAATCGTACAACTGGCGCTGGGTTTTCTTCATCAACCTGCCCATCGGCATCATGGCGGCAACGGGCATTCTGGCCTTCCTGCCGGAAACGACGATTGATAAAAACCGCAAGTTCGACATTCTCGGCTTCCTGTTCCTCAGCCTGTTCCTGTGCGGCATACAATTAATGCTCGACCGCGGGCAGACGAAGGACTGGTTCTCCGAACCTGAAATTGTCGTGGAGGGGCTGGTGGCCGTGACCGCCTTCTACCTTTTCTTCGTGCATATTTTAACGGCGAAAAAGCCCTTCATCGACCCCGGCATGTTCAAGGACAGCAACTATAGCTTCTGCCTTATCTTTATTTTCATCATCGGCATCATCCTGCTTTCCACCATGGCCCTGCTGCCGCCGTACCTTGAAAACCTAATGGGCTATCCGGTCGCGACCACGGGTATTGTGCTGGCACCGCGCGGCATTGGCACCATGGCGGCAATGATGCTGGTCGGGCGGTTGCTGGGTAAAATTGACGTACGGCTTATTATTCTGACCGGCCTTTTGCTGACCGCCTATTCGCTGTACCGCATGAGCCTTTTCAACCTCGACATCAGCGAAGGCCTGTTGACGCAGACGGGGCTTATTCAGGGCTTTGGCATGGGCTTCGTGTTTGTGCCGCTCAGCACCATTGCCTATGCGACGCTGCCGGGCCATTACCGCAACGATGCCACCGCCATTTTCAGTCTTGTCCGCAACATCGGCAGCAGTATCGGCATTTCTGTCATGACGGCGCTTCTGGCGCAGTTCATCCAGACCAACCATGCGGAGCTGGGGGCGCGCCTGCAGCCGGGTGCCATGAGCAAAATGGCGCTGAACGTTGTGCCCGGCGTGCCGTTCAACAGCTATTCCTCGGCCGCTTTTTCGTTCGTCGACGGTATCGTCAACCAGCAGGCGGCGGCCATTGCCTACCTGAATGACTTCCGTATCATGATGTTCGTGGTGCTGGCGGCGGTGCCGCTGCTGCCGCTGCTGAAAGTGGCGAAGCGCAAGGACATGCATGTCGACCTCGCCTCGGCAATGGAATAAGGTGAACCCATGACAAATATCCAGCCATTGCTCGAGCTTAAAAACATCAGCCGCTTCTATGAAACCGGCGACATGCAGGTAAAGGCGCTGGATGATATATCGCTGACCATCTGGCCGGGTGAATTCGTGGCCATTATGGGCCAGTCGGGGTCGGGCAAGTCGACGCTCATGAACATCCTTGGCTGTCTTGACCGCCCCACCGCCGGCGTTTACCGCGTGCGCGGTGAGGAAGCGGAAAACCTCGAGGCCGATGACCTTGCGGGCCTGCGCCGCAAAACCTTCGGTTTTATTTTCCAGCGGTATAACCTGCTGGCGACGGCGACCGCGCAGGAAAACGTTGAAATTCCGGGCGTATACGATGGCATGACGCGCGGGGAGCGTGCAGGACGGTCCGGCGAATTGCTCACCAACCTTGGCCTTGGCAACCGGCTTGACCACCGCCCGTCGGAACTTTCCGGCGGCCAGCAGCAGCGCGTCGCCATTGCCCGCGCACTTATGAACGACCCGCCCGTTATTCTGGCCGATGAACCCACCGGCGCGCTGGATAGCCAAAGCGGGCAGGAGGTTATGGCGCTGCTTAAAAAGCTGCATGCTGAAGGCCGTACCATCATCCTCATCACCCACGATGAAAAAGTCGCCGCCAATGCCGCCCGCGTCGTGCATATCCACGACGGAAAAATTTCCGGCGATACCGAAACAACGCCGCGCAGCCAAATGCCCCACCTGACGCAGCATAAAGCAGGCAAGACGCCGCGCCTTCTGACGGAGGTGATGGAATCCTGCAAAACGGCCTTGCGTGCGCTGCATGCCAATATTTTCCGCACGGCGCTGACGCTGCTCGGCATCATCATCGGTGTTGCCGCAGTGGTGACGATGATGGCGATCGGCGACGGCAGCAAGCAAAAGGTGCTGGACCAGATCAGCTCCATGGGGACCAACCTGCTCATGGTGCAGCCGGGCCTCGCCGGTTTCCGCGGCGCGGGTGATATTGCGACGCTGACGCTGGATGATGAAGCCGCGCTATCGCAATTGCCGAACGTGGATGATTCAATGTCGGAGCGGCGCGGGCGGCAGACGCTGCGCTTTGGCAACGTTGATTACGCAACCTCCGTTTCCGGCGTCAGCGCTTCCATGCCCAACGTGCGCAACTGGCCGGTTGACGACGGCACGTTCTTTACCGAGCGCGACATGAAGGGCAATGCCGCCGTGGTTGTGCTTGGCAAGACAGTCGTGAAAACGCTGTTCCCGAACGGGGAGGAACCGGTCGGCAAATACATCCTTGTTCATAACATTCCGTTTGAAGTGATCGGCGTGCTTTCCTCCAAAGGTTCCATGCCCTGGGGCGGCGATCAGGATGACGCGGCCTTTGTGCCGGTCACCACCGCCATCGTTCGCCTGTTTGGCCAAAATTATGTCAACAGCATCAACCTGAAGATTGAAAATACCGAAAACATGGATGCCACGCAGGACGCCATGACGCAGATGCTGATTGCGCGGCACAAGGTGGAAGATTTTCACGTGCTGAACTCCGCATCGTTCCTTGAAATGGCGACCTCGACGCAGAATACCCTGACCATTCTGCTGGGGGCGGTGGCGGCCATATCGCTGCTCGTTGGCGGCATCGGGGTTATGAATATTATGCTGGTGAGTGTGACCGAACGCACACGCGAGATCGGTATTCGCATGGCAACAGGCGCACGCATGCGCGATATCATGCTACAATTCAATATCGAGGCGGCGGTCGTGTGCATCATCGGCGGCCTTCTCGGCCTTGGCATCGGCTTTACCGCCGGCTGGGGCATTTCCCTTCTGGATGTCAGCGTCAGCTTCTCGGCGGCGCCCCCCATCCTCGCTTTTTCGTCGGCGGTGCTGACAGGGCTTCTTTTCGGCTATCTTCCGGCCCGCAAGGCCGCGCGGCTGGACCCTGTGGTGGCATTGTCGTCTGAATAAAGCTGCCCGCTAAACTTGGAATTTTTTTTGGAGAGAGACATGAGAAAGACTTTGACTGCCCTTTGCGTCGTGCTGGTAATGTCGGGCTGCTCGCTGATACCCGAGTACAAGCAACCGCAAGTGGCCTTCCCCGTCACCTGGAAGGACGGCAGCATTGTTGCCGGCAGCGAAACCATCAACGCCGACTGGTGGAAAAGCTTCCAGAGCGGTGAGCTGAACGGCATCATGTCCGACGCACTCTCGCATAACCTTGACCTGCAGGCATCGCTCGCCCGCGTCAACCAGTCGCGTGCCAGCGCCAAAATTGCGGGCGCAGCGCTGCTGCCGACCGTGGATGCGTCGCTGAGCTCCGGCGCGAACCAGAACAACAACATCAACGGCAATTCCGGCGGCAACCATTTTGCCAGCAATAGCAACCTTGGCCTGACGGTCGGGTATGAACTGGACCTGTTTGGCGCGAACCGCGCCGGCGTTGCGGCGGCGCAGGCGAATTTGCGCGGCAGCATGTACAGCTATGATGCGCTCGGCCTTGTCGTCATGGGCGACGTCGCCGACGGTTACTTCACGCTGCTCAGCCTGCGGGAGCGCGTGGCGCTGGCGCAGAAAAACATCGGCATCCTCAAGGAAGTCTTGAAAATCGCGCAGGCGCGGTACGATGCAGGTTCTGTTTCGCTGCTTGACGTATCGCAGCAAAAATCCGCGCTGGCAACGTCGCAGGCAAGCCTGGCGCTGCTGCAACGCCAGCAGGACGCGGCTGAAAATGCGCTGGCTATTCTTTTGGGCAAAGCGCCGCAGGACCTTGGCCTGACGGGCACGGGCCTTCACACCATCACCGTGCCGAAGGTGCCGGTATCCCAGCCCTCCACGGTGCTGGCACAGCGGCCTGACATTAAATCGGCGGAAGAAAACCTTGTCTCGGCCAATGCCGACATTGGCGTTGCGCGCGCGGCTTTCTTCCCGACGCTGAATCTGTCGGCGGGTGCCGGCCTCGGGTTTATTCCGGTGGCGGACCCGGCAACGACGACGCTGTCGGTTGCGGCATCGCTGCTGGCGCCTATTTTCCGCGGCGGCGCATTGCAGGGCGGGGTTGAACTTGCCACGGCACGCCAGGTTGAAATTGCGCAGGAATACCGCCTGACGGTGCTGACCGCGCTGCAGGAAGTGAATGATTCACTCATGGCCGTCAAAACCGCGCGCCTGCGTGAAGACGCGCTGTATGAAGCCATGCAGCAGGCCCGCAAAAGCTACGAGCTGTCGCGCGGCCTTTATGAAGCAGGCTCTGCCGATTACCAGACGATGCTGGATTCGCAGCGCACGCTGATTTCGGCGGAAGATGCCTATGCTTCCGTCCGCCTTGAAACGCTGGAAGCTGCCATCAACCTTTACAAAGCGCTTGGCGGCGGCTGGGTGGATACGGTGAAGCCCGCGGCCAAAACCGCAGTGGCAGCAGCCACATCTGCCGCGACAATGACGCCGGCGGTCGGCGCATCGCAGCCCATCGTGGAAGAACCGTCGACCAAGGGCAAAAAGAAGAATTAAGCGGGGATAATTAACCCTCTTCTTCCATGCTGCGGATATCTTTATCCGCCAGCGCGGTGAGGTATTGCTGCAAGGTAATGACGTCAAGGCAGGGGAAGGCGCCGCGCCGCGTGATGCCGCCGTTCGCCAGCTGCTGCGCGCACAGCACGGCGGCGGCCACGGGAATATAAACCCCGTCGTTTGAGCCTGCGATAATGTAAAACGTTACGCGCTTTTCAAGCCCTTCATGCGAATAGCCCGACAGGCGCATGTGAAAGCCGCTTTGCTTGGTGCCAAGGGGCTTGAAGTAGGTGGCGTAATGCATCAGCTTTCCAGCGTAATCGCCAAGGTTTTTAAGCCGCCCCCAGCGCACCAGCCATGACGCGAGCCAAACGCCAAGATGCAGCGCATAGACTTCGACGCCGGCAGTGAATTTTACGTCGCGCAGGCCTTTGTAACGCTCGGGGAACAGGGCAAGGTCGGGCACGTCGCAATTGCCCATCAGGCGCATGCCGATGTCGGGGTAGTTATGCGCGGTCAGTCCCTGCCATCCGTATACGACCTGCATATGGCCGTCCTTCAAGGTGGTGAAGGGCTTGCCCGCGTAGCTGAGAACGCCCGCCGTCGTCGCAACGCCGACATCCGCATTGATGGATGTGGCAATGCCGTAATCAAGGCCGGTAATGCTGCGGAATTTCGGCACGTAATGGTCGATGACTGCGGCGGTAAGGCATGGCACGGAACTCGCCCCGCTGATCACGGTCACGTTTTTTGCTTTCGCCGCCGCATCCAGTTTCGTGATGTCGGAAACAAACGTGCGGCCATCCGCAAGGTCAATGTAATGGCAGCCGGCGGCAATGCAGGCTTCGGCAACATCATATGACTGCCCCTGAAACGGGCCGGAGGTATGGATGACAATTTCGGGCTTCAGCCGTTCCAGCACCGCCGCCAAGCCGCTATGCGCATCAAGCGCGTGGTACAGCGGCAGGTTGGGTGAGCTTTGCAGTTCCCGCGCCAGCTTTTCGCATTTCTCGTGCGAGCGCCCGGCGATGATGACCTTGATGGCCGGATCCGCTGCCAGCCAGCGCGTAATGCGCAGGCCAAAAGTGCCGTAAGCGCCGATAATCAGCACCTTCTTCGGCAGGGGCGTTGTGGGCGTGCCAGGGCTCATTTACCGATGATTCTACCGACAAGGTCGTTATAGAGTGCAATGGCATGCGGGGCGCAGACGCTGGAAATAACCGCCCGTGTGCCGGGCGGCACGTTCATTTCCGGCGCGGTCTGCATTTCTTCCGGCAGGAAGGCGTGGGTTGCGCCGACGGACGGCATGCTGCGCGATACTTCGGCGTATTGCGCCTGATTTTCGGGCTTCAGCACAAATTCCATGAACTTCGCCGCCGCCTTCGGGTTGGGGGCATTGGCGGGAATGGCCATGGTGTCCAGCCACAGCTCCACGCCCTCTTTGGGGTAGATGTACTGGATATTGGGGTTTTTGAGGCGGGCGATAAAGGCATCGCCGCTCCATGCCAGTTGCAGCGTGCGGTCATCCGCCGCCAGATGCTCGAAGTAAGCTTCGGCTTCATAGCTTTTGACGTAGGGTTTTTGCGCGCGCAGCATTTGTTCAATGCGCGTCAAAATTTCCGGCGACATGTCGCAATAGTTGGAGCCTGCGGCAATGGATGTGACGGCCATAAGGGTGGATACTTCATCGAGCATGCCGATTTCCGGCTTCTCGCCGGCGGGGCGGGTGAACAGCTGGTTCCAGCTGGTGATGGTTTCGGAGGTGCGGCTGTGGTCCACCGCAATGCCGGTGGTGCCGTAAAACAGCGGCACCGACCATTTGTAGTCGGGGTCATACACAGGGTGCTGCACCGGCGCATCCATCTGCGCGCCCAGTGCCTGGATTTGCGGCGGCAGGGGCTGCAGCAGCTTCGCATCCACAAGGCGCGACACGTAGTTGCCGGACGGCATGACAAGGTCGAACACCGCGCCGGTCTTCAGCTTCGCTTCCAGTTCATCATTGCTGTAGAAAAGAATGGGGATGACGCGGATGCGCGTTTCCTTTTCAAATTTCTTGAAAAGATCCGGCGCCACGTAAGTATCCCACGTGTAAATCCTCAAGTCCTCCTTGGGGCGGTTGAGAAAGTACCAAAGAGAGCCTGCAATTGCCGCCAGAAGAAGAGCAACGATCAGGCTTCTCATTTCTGCACGCTCTCCCAGATTTTTTGGTAACTCTTGTTGACGGCGGGCGGGCAGGCCATGGAAACAATGCCCTTGGCGCTGGCGGGAATGTTATATTCCGGTGCGTTTTTCAGCTTTTCCGGCAGCTGGTCGGCGGCGCCCTGTTGTGTCGGCGGCATGCCGGTGTAGTCGGAATAAACCACCTGCACATCGGAGCGCAGCACGAAGGCGATGAATTTTTTGGCAGCGTCCACGTTGCCCGCGCTGACGGGAATGGCAAGGTTATCCGCCCACAGTTCCACCCCCTCGGACGGGTAGACGTACTGAATGGCGGGGTTTTGTTCACGCGCCTTGAAGGCGTCGCCGCTCCAGGCCATTTGCACGGCTACTTCGTTGGCGGCCATGCGCTCCGTATAACCGGTCGAGCCGTAAACCTTCACGAAGGGCTTTTGCGCCAGCAGCATGGCCTGAATGGCCTTCAGCGTTGCGGGCGTGGCATCGCAATAGGGCTTGTCGACTTTAAGGGACGCAACATCCAGCAGCGTGCCCACATCATCCAGCACGCCAAGGTTTTTGGCGGCGCCTGCCGGGCGGTCGAAGAAGTCTTTCCAGCTGTCGAATTTATCTTTCGTCAGCTTGGTGTTCACGGCAAGGCCGGTTGTGCCGTAGAAAAGCGGCAGCACATAAGTAACGTCGGGGTCATAGGCAGGGTGCTGCATGGGCTTCACCATGCTGTCGCCGAACTTGCGCGTATCGGCGGGCAGGGGCTGCAGCAGTTTTTCGCTTACCAGCCGGGGCACGTAGTTGCCGGACGGCACGACGATGTCATAGGCGGCGCCGCTTTTCAGCTTTGCCAGCAATTCGTCGTTGGACGAATAAATGTCGGTGACGACCTTGATGCCGGTTTCGGTTTCAAACTGCTTGAACAGGTCTTTGTCCGCATACGTATCCCAGGTATATACGTACAGCGTTTTTTCATCGGCGGCATGGGCGGCGGATGACGCCGCCAGAAGGCAGATGCTGAAAGCCGATGCCAGCAGCACGGATTTGAACGAAACGCATGTCATGGCTACACCGCCTTTTTTCTGTTGATGAGATAAGATACTAGCACGATGGTGATCGACAGCGCCAGAAGCAGGGATGATATGGCGTTGATCTCCGGCGTAATGGCCTTGCGGACTTTACTAAAAATGTAAACAGGCAGCGTGGCCGCACCGGGCGGGGCCACGAACTGGGTGATTATGACATCATCCAGCGAGGTGATGAAGGCCAGCATCGCGCCCGATACGATTCCCGGCACCATCAGCGGCAGGGCGAGGTAACGCAAAGTCTTCCACTGGTTGGCATACAAATCCCCCGCGGCCTCGAACAGCGCGGGCGGAATGGTGCCAAGCCGCGCGCGGATGGGCGAATAGGCAAAGGGAATGCAGAACACGATATGCGCAATCAACACGTTGAAAATGCCAAGGTTGATGCCCGCCAGCGCGAAGAAAGACATGGTGGCCAGCGCAATGACAATTTCAGGGATGAGCAGCGGCAACGTCATCATCCACATGGTGGAATGGCGGGCGCGGCGCGGCAGGTGGCCATGCATGGCCAGCGCGACCATCAGCGCGATAAGGGTTGAAAAAACCATCGCCCCGACGCTGACGATAAGGGAGTTTATGGCGGCGTCGTGCAGGGCTTCATCCCCCAGCGCCTCGCCATACCATTTAAAGCTGAAGCCTTCCCACTGGGTAATAATGGCGCTGCTGTTGAACGAGAAAATAAGCACGACAGCGATGGGCGTATACAGGAAAGCGAGCGACAGCCATGAAATGGGGGCCATTGCGGCCATGCGGGTTGTATGCGCTTCGGCCATTAAAGCAAATCCTCAAGGCCCCGGCCGCCGCGGCGCGCCATGATGATAAGGCAGATCATGACGACCGCCATCAACACGACCGAAATAGCGGAGCCGAACGGCCAGTTGCTGGAAAAGCCGAATTGCTGCTCGATAAGGTTGCCAAGCATCAAGGTTTTTCCGCCGCCGAGCAGGTTGGAGGTAAGGTAGGAACCAATGGAGGGCGTAAATACCAGCACGCAGCCGGAGACAATACCGGGGCGCGCCAGCGGCAATATCACGTGCCGCAGCGTCTGCCAGCGCGTGGCATACAGGTCGGAAGCGGCTTCGGCCAGGCGCCAGTCCATGCGCTCGAGGTTGGAATATATCGGCAGCACCATAAAGGGCAGGTAGCTGTACAGCAGGCCGATGGCGATGGCGGAATTGTTATAGAGCAGTTCCAGCGGCCTATCCGCATCCACAATGCCCAGGCTGATCAGGCTGCGGTTCAGCAGCCCGTCGCTGCGCAAAATCAGCATCCAGGCATAGGTGCGGATGAGCAGGTTAGTCCAGAACGGAATAGTGACCAGCAAAATCCACAGGTTGCGGCGGGCGGGCGGGCGTGTTGCCATGTGGTACGCCATGGGAAAGCCGACCAGCAGGCATATAAATGTGCAAAGCGCCGCCAACGCAACCGAGCGCCCGAAAATTTCAAGGTAGCCGCTGTCAAACACCAGCTTGTCGTCAAGGTCGCGGCTGTAAAGAATTTGCGTGTAGCCCTCAAGCGAGAAGTGCCACAGCACCCCGCCGTTATCCCCCGCCTGCAAAAACGAATAGGCGACGATGAGCAGCAGCGGCAGGATGAAAAAAATGCCCATCAGCGACAGGAAGGGCGCGGCGAGCCAGATGGTCTTGCGCTTTACGCCCTGCATCGGATCAACCGTTCCTTTGCAATGTCAATGCCGACGGGGTCGCCGGCTTTTACGTCCTGCGGGTCGTCTTCGGACAATATAATGTCTTCGCCGCTGTCCAGCTTCACGTTGTAATGCGTAACCGCGCCGCGATAGGTGACATCGCGCACGATGCCCGAAAGCATGCCCTTGCCGCGCGTGAACGCTGCATCTTCCGGCCGGAAGCCAATTTCACCGCCGCTGGCAACGCCAAGGCTTTTGGCGGAAACAAAGTTGCAGATGCCGATGAAGCTGGCGACGTAGCGCGTTTCGGGGCTGTCGTAAATTTCTTGCGGCGTGCCGATTTGCGCGACCTTGCCGCGTTCCATCACCGCAATGCGGTCGGACATGGACAGCGCTTCATCCTGGTCATGCGTGACGAAGACGAAGGTAATGCCGGTGTCGCGCTGCAGGCGCTTTAGTTCAAGCTGCATTTCCTTGCGCAGTTTATAATCGAGCGCGGAAAGGGATTCATCCAGCAGCAGGATTTTAGGGTGGTTGACAAGGGCGCGGGCAAGGGCCACGCGCTGCTGCTGCCCGCCGGAAAGTTCCTGCGGCTTGCGGCTGGCCATGGCTTCCATGCGCACCAGCTTCAGTGCATCGGTCACGGCAACGCCGATTTCGGCGGCGGTCTTTTTCTGCATCTTCATGCCGAAGGCGATGTTTTCATGTACGGTCAGGTGGGGGAACAGGGCATAGCTTTGGAAGACGGTATTAACGGGGCGTTTATGCGGCGGCAGGGTCGCAATATCCTGCCCGTCCAAAATCATGTGGCCGGCGGTCGGCAGCTCGAGCCCGGCAATCATGCGCAGCAACGTTGTTTTTCCGCAGCCCGAGGGACCCAAAAGGGTAAAGAACTCGTTGGCGCGGATATGGAAGCTGACGTCATCAACCGCGCGGACGGGCCCCGAGGGGTGCGCGAAGACCTTGCTGACAGACTTTAATTCGAGGCCGGAGGACATAATTTTTCTCTTAACATGGCGCGGGGGTTGCCGCAAAAACTATTTTAGTTAACAGCTGTTTATAATAACAGCCTGTACTGTTAGCATGAGGTCAGGAATCGGGAGATTTTAAATATGAAAATGGTAGAGGTCGACGGCCTTAACTTCGAGTATCCCGACAAGAAGGTGCTCCACGACGTATCCTTCAGCATCGACCAGGGCAGCGTGGTGGCTTTGGTGGGCCCCAACGGCGCGGGCAAGACCACGCTTTTGCGCTGCATCGTTGCGCTTGAAAAAATTCATAGCGGCAAAATCACCATCGGCGGCATGGACGTGACCGACCACCCGCGCGAAGTCCACCGCATGACCGGCTATCTTTCCGACTTCTTCGGCCTTTATGAAGGCCTCAGCCTGCGCCAATGCCTGACCTACATGGCATGGTCGCAGAAAATTCCGGGGCTGGATGTCACCAAGCAGGTGATTGACGTTGCGGAAGAGGTTGGCATCGGCAAAATTCTCGAGCAGAAAGCGCAGACCCTGTCGCGCGGTTACCGCCAGCGACTTGGCGTTGCGCTGGCCCTTATTCATGACCCGCGCCTGCTGATTTTAGATGAACCGTCATCGGGCATGGACCCGGATGCGCGCATCGCGTTGTCCCGCATGATCCGCCGGCTGCATAAGTCCGGCAAGACCATCATTGTGTCATCGCACATTCTGAACGAGCTGGAAGATTATTGCACCGACATGCTGGTCATTAAAGACGGCCGCGTGGCAGAGCAGGTACGGCTGCAGGATTACGCCAAAACGGCAGCCCGCACGCTGGATATTGCGGTTGCGAATATCGGCACCGCGCATATGTCGCTGCTGACATCGCAGCCAAACCTGCGCGTCCTGCAGGCGGATGGCGATATTGTAAAATGCGAATTCAGCGGCAATAACCAAGACCAGCAACGGCTGCTGCAGACGCTGATGGCGGCGGGCGTGCCGGTGTATTCGTTCAGCAGCACCGTGCACACGCTGCAGGATGCCTATATGGATCTGACGGCAGGAAAGGCGACTAAGCCATGAATTATATTGTCACGCCCGAATTCCACCGTAACCTCTGGCTTAAGTTTTCGGCCTTCCGCCTTGCCATTGCGCCGCTGTTTTTGATTTTGCTGACCACCATCACCATCAACCTTACCCGCGATGTGAGCGGGTATTTGATGCTGTATAGCACGGTCGGCATATTTGCCGTCGTGGTCATTCTGTGGGGCTGCTACGAAGCATCATCCGCCATGCAGGAAGAACTGCGCACCAATACGTGGGATTTTCAGCGCATGTCATCCGTCACGCCGGGGCAGCTGGTATTTGGCAAGTTCTTCGGCTGCACATCGTACGTCTGGTACTTCGGCCTTTTGACGATGATTGTGTTTGTGTATATTTTCGGTTTTTACACGCCGCCGCTGCCGCCCGGCTCCGCAACGCCGCTGACCAGCCCTGCGACTGCGCACGATGTTTTTTATGCCGTGCTGTATATGCTGCTTGCCGGGCTTATTGGCCAGTCGCTGAGCTTCCTTGTGTCATTTATCACCATGACGGCCTTTACGGGCCGCACGGGCAAGTACCGCCAGCCGCGCGCGGGCAACGCGTTTATTGCGGGCGTTGTCACGGCATACCTTGTCTTCAACAACATCGCCATGGAAGTGGCGCGCGACCTGTCGCAAAACTTCTCCATGCGTTCCAGCTTTTCCGGCTCCATCTTTGAACGTCAGCCGGTCTATGACTGGTTTACATTCCACTTCAGCGCGGAAGCGTTTATTACCGGCAGCCTGCTCTTCTTCCTGTTCTGGTTCATGCTGGGCAGCTACCGCATTGCGCGGTCGGAACTGATGTACGGCACCACGCCTGCCGGCTGGGCGGCCTTTATGGCGGCCATGCTGATATATTTCGGCGGCCTGACGCACCCGGATACAGCGCGGTTCAACGGTGAAATGTTCAGCCTTTTCACCCTCATGATGTTCCTGACCTATGCCGTCATGATTTTCGAGGCGTCGGACAGCCGCAAATACGCCCGCTTCTTTTTGTACGTGAAGGAAGGCCGCTGGATGCGCGCGCTGGAAAACACCCACAAGTGGGTCGTTTCCGTGCCCTTCGTGCTGCTGGTTTATGCCTTGACGCTGATGCCTGCACAGGAACATGGCCGCTTCCTCGGTTTTATCGAGGTTGGCGGCCTGATGCTGTCGATGATGTTCTTCGCCCTGCGCGATGCCTTTGTTGTCCACGCCGTCTTCCGCACGGGGGAGGGGCGCAACGCCGCGTTGAAAATTATTTCCTACTACGTACTAGTGTACCTTTTGCTGCCAACGCTTCATTTCGCCCTTACCGCCGTCAAGGTCAATACCAGCGTCTGGTTCTGGATGATGACGCTGATGAAGTTCGGCTCTGCCCCCCAGCAGGTGCCGGATGTCGTGAAATCGGCGGGTTTTTACTTCCCTATGCCGTTTGGCGATTATACCGTCAGCGTTATACCGTCGCTGCTGGAGGCGGTGCTGGCGGGAGCGATGCTGGTATTGCTCATCAAACGCCAGCGCGAAAAAAACCAAAAGGGATGATGCCATAATGCGCTACGCCCGTATACATGTCGCCGGTTAATCATTTGTTATCGTTTACCATTATATAGTTACACATCAGGGGTGTTTAGCCGATGTCCGCAGTAGAAATTCCAGACCTTCGTGTTCTTGTTGTCGACGACAACCTTGTCGTGCGCAAATTGATTGAAATGCAGTTGCAGAACCTCGGGTTTAAAAACATCGAGGTGGCTTCCAACAGCCAGGAAGCCGAAGACAAAGTAGCGGCCACGCCCTATGACATTGTTTTTCTTGACTGGAACATGCCCGGCAAAAGCGGCTACGCCCTCATGCAGGAGTACCGCGAAGACCGCAAATACGATTCCATCGCGTTTGTCATGGTCACCGCCGAAAGCCAGGAACGCTATGTGCGCGAAGCCGTGAAGGCCGGCGCCACGCTTTATATCACCAAGCCCATCTCCCCCGTGACCTTCAAGGAAAAGGTGGAGAAAGTTATTGCCTGGATCAATACCAATCGCGCCACTAAAGCGGTTTAAGGGTTCGAATTCCTCATGAAAAAGCATATTGGCGACGAACGTACGCAAATATCCGAGCTGGTCAGCGCAACAGTCGTTGAAACTTTCACCAACATGTTCGGCCAGTCCGTCACGGCCGATGCGCTGGCGCGCAAAATGCAGCAGTCGCCGGAATCAAAAAGCGTTTACTCATCGGTCAAGCTGCACCATGGCAAGACGCATGTGGAATTCTGCTTCCGGTTTGACTTTGACCTGCTGCTGCAGGCGGCGGCACTGATTTTTTCGGCCGATTACCTTGCCAATAACCCGGTGCATGAAGACCTTGCCTGCGAAATTGCCAATATTGTGTGCAGCAAGGTGAAGGCGTATCTGAACGATCGCGGCTATGATACCGAAATGGGCTTCCCCTATATTCCGAAGCCGAACGAGAATCCGCTGCTGCAACAGCAGGACACTGTGCATATGCACTTCTACTATGACAGCGCCAAAGCCCAGCGCGGCGTTGGGGTCGTGGTGAATTTCTTTGAAGATGGCGTGGTAATTTAAGCCAGCCCCACCCTAATCCACTGAATTTTATAAATAATATAATTTATGACGGCCTGCGCCGACATGAACCGGAAACATTTGCGATAAATCCCCGCAATGTGCAAATGCTACATTTGTATCATGAGCAAACATCAGGGGTTCGCATCATGACAACCGAGACCAAGACCCAGGAAGCCGAAATTCAAGCCATCGAAACCGCCGCGACCGATACGCCGGTGATGGATGCCGAAACCCCCGAAGCTTCCTCCACCGAAATGAAAGCCGTTGAAATCACCGCCGCAGCGCCGGTGGCCAATAATGTTATTGATGTGCCGGGCATGCCTTCCGGCGTTAAAAACGTCACCGTTATCTTCCGCCCGATCTGGAACGTGGAAAAAAGCTATCTGTGCGGTTACATCATCCGCCCCGTGATCGAGGAAGTCGAAAAGAAAGCGCAAGGCGTTTCCGTCACGGCGCAGAACGAAGCAAATGCCCTGAATGACATCGGCGTGCTGTACAAGGCGGCCGAAGCGTTGAGCGAGCTGCAGCAGCGTGCTGAAAAATCCATCGTTCTCGTCGAAGTGAATTTTGAAACCTTGAACACCTTCCCCTTCCGCAACCAGTATTTCAGCATGCTGCGCCGCATGCCGGAAACAGTGCGCAGCTTCATTGTGCTGCAAATCGGTAACATCCCCGTGCATGCACCAAAGCTGCGCCTGCAATCCATTCAGTCGGACCTGCGCGGCCTGTGCCGTGCGCTGTCCTTCGCCGCAGACATTCGCGGCGGCAACCTTGATTGCGTGTCGCGCCGTAACGTGCATGCCTGCGCCATCAGTCTTGACCAGCTGGGCAAGGAAGATGAACTTGCGGGGCTGATGGGTCGATTTGCGAATAAAGCCACCGGCATGAACTGCGCGCCGCTGGTGGACGGTGTCGAAACAAGCGATCTTCTTTCCGCCGCCGTTGCCGCCGGCTTCCGCTACATCGCGGGCCGCGCCGTACAAGCGGATCAACGTTCCCTTGGCATTTCACGCCGTCATTTCAGTCTTGAAATGGTGCAGGGCAATGCACTGGTGCAGGCATAAGGAAACGCGCGGAAAAAGATTTTGTTTACGTGGTTAAAAGTTAAACCGGCACCTAACTGAATGAAGGCCGCTGCGTGCCAATGCCCCAGCGTAACGCGGCGGCCTTCTACTTTTTTCATGAACGTCATTGAAAGAAGGACATTTAATTTTTAATCATCTGGGCGGGAAATTCTTTCACACACACAATCGTATGCAAACGCTTGTCGTTCGCGACCTTACTTGAACAAGTAAGCTGCTGCGGTACCCCGATAACGTGTGGCATTTCGGCTTAACCAAATATAAAATGTTTTGTTGAAGACTAAGATATTAGGACTTTTATCTAGATTTCCGGGGCTACTATCATTCAACCGATTACAAAAACGCCAGCGTCACGCCCTTGGCTCGACATTACTATGTCGCGTCCATTCATGCTGGGCGCGTGGGTGGTTTTTCTAATCCTCTTCCTGCTCATGGTCAGCGCGATTGCGATCTTCAAGCACGAGACGGAGGATAGGCTCGGGCTTCTCTTCGAACATCGCCAGACTGAAATTGTCAGCGCGCTGGAAGACCGGCTTGAAAGCTTTGCCGTGCTGCTGCGCTCCGGCCGCGGCCTGTATGAAGGTTCCACGAAGGTCGAGGATTCCGAATGGCAGCGCCATTACGATAGCCTCAACATTCGTGAAACCTATCCGGAAGTTTTGCAGCTCGGCTATGCCATCGGCAAGGATGATAATGTCACCGTGCGCTACCTTGCGCCCACGCTGGATGGCACGTTTCCCCTGCAGGGCTATAATCTTGCAAGCGATCCGGGGGTTGCCCGTGCCATGGCGCAGTCGGAGGCGGATGGCCACCCCGTTGCGTCCATGGCGAGCCGCGATACCGTTGCCCGCGCCGGCCTGCCCGCCGGCCGGCAGTACATGATGATGGTATTGCCGCACTATATAAAGGGCGGCACAAGGGCGCAGGCCTTTCTTTATGCCATTTTTGATACCAAGCCGCTGATGGAGCATGTGCTGTCTACCCTGTCGTGGCGCGACATTCACCTGCAGATGGAAACCGACAATACCGGCACCGTGTATGACAGCGAACCTGCGGGCATTCCCGAAAAATCCGGCATGCTGCGCGACTGGGTAGCGGATGTGAACCTGAAGGTGCATGGTCTGGACATGCGCATGCATTTTACAACGCTCCCCAACTTCGGCCATCGCCTTGGCCAGATTGAAATGATCTGGGTGCTGGTGGGCGGGGCGGTTGCGGGTTTTGTCATTCTTGTCTCCGCACTGCTGATGGCGCTGGGCCATGTGAGGGGCAGCACGCTCAGCCGCGACATTGCGCGCATTGAAGCCGAACGACTTGAATCCGAAAACCTTCTGCAAATCCTGTTCAAGTCAGCGCCAGTGTCGCTCGCCATGTTCGATGCCAAGCTTTGCTACCTTGCGCATAGCGAAAAGTGGCTGCGCGATATTGGCATGGAAGGCATGAACATCATCGGCAAGAACCACTATGACCTGTTCCCCGATTACCTGCGCGACAACCCGGATTCCCGCAGCCGCGTACAGCGCATTCTGAATGGCGAGATCATTCATGAACCTAAAATGAAGCTCGTACGTCCCGACGGCACATGGGATTACATGCGCTATGAAGGCCGGCCGTGGTACAACCTGCGCGGCGAAATCAGCGGCATCATCAGCTACCGTGAAACCATTACCGACCAGGTGCGCTCCGAAGAAGAACTGCGCCGCTACGCGCGGGAGGTGGAGCAATTCGCCTACATCGCCTCCCATGACCTGAAAGCCCCCCTGCGCGGCATTGACAACCTTGCCAAATGGATTGGCGAGGACATGGAAAAAACCATGACGCCGGAAGTGCGCGAAAACCTTGGCATGCTGCGTAGCCGCGTTTCCCGGCTTGAGGTGCTGCTGGACGATATTCTGCGCTATTCCCGCGCCGGCCACGTGGTCGAACAGCCGAAAATTGTTGATGCGCGGGAACTGCTGGATTCCATCACCAGCCTGCACCCGTGGGGCACCAAGTTCAGCGTCGTTTGCGAAGGCGACATGCCGGTCTTGAATTCCCCCCGCACGCCGCTGGAGCAGATTTTTACCAACATCATCGCCAACGCCGTGAAGCACCATGACAGGGACAGCGGCAAAATCACCATTACCGCGCAGCAGCGCGACGAATTTTATGAATTCTGCGTGCAGGATGACGGCCCCGGCATTCCGCCCGAATTCCATGAACGTGTTTTTGGCCTGTTCCAGACGCTGAAGCCCCGCGACCAGCGGGAAGGCAGCGGCCTTGGCATGTCGATCATCAAGAAGCTGGTTGAATGGCAGGGCGGACGTGTCTGGATTGTATCGAAGGCGGGCAAGCGCGGCACGGCAATCCATTTCGAATGGCCTCGGAATTTTAAGGAAAGGGTAATTGAGAATGCAGCCTAACAACAAAGAGGTGACGATACTTGTCATCGACGATGATAAGGTTGACGTTATGGCGGTGCGCCGCGCCCTGCGCGCCAGCGGGCTTGAAGGCCGAATGGTGGTGGCGCACGACGGGCTTGAAGCCCTGCAGCTGCTGCGCGACGGCAGCACGGTGCAGCACCCCTACCTTGTGCTGCTGGACCTCAACATGCCGCGCATGAACGGCATCGAATTTTTGAAAGAGGCGCGGCACGACCCTGTCTTGAAAACCGCGGTCATCTTCGTCCTGACGACGTCGCGGGCGGAGGAAGACAAGCGCAGGGCCTATGAACACAACATTGCCGGTTATATCGTCAAGGAAGGCAGTGTTGACGGCTATATCAACGCCGCCAATCTGCTGGAGCGTTATTCAAGCGTGGTGGCGCTGCCATGACCGAGCATGTCTATAGCCGCGGCAAGGTAAAAGACGTTCTTGTCATCGATGACGATGCGACCGACCGCATGGCCATCCGCCGCGCCCTGTCGCGCCCGCCGCACGAAATAAACGTGTTTGAAGCCGCCACCGGCGATGAAGCTGCCCGCATGCTGTCGGAACGCGGGTTTGACTGCATCTTCCTCGATTACCGCCTGCCGGACATGGACGGCATTACCTTCCTGAAGCGTTTTTACGATATTGATACCGACCTTGCGCCGTCGCCCGTGGTTATGCTGACGGGGCAGGGCAGCGAAGGCGTCATGACCGACGCGCTGCGCTGGGGCGCGCATGACTATATTATCAAGGATAATATTTCGGCGGATAGCATTGTCATTGCACTTGCCAAGGCGCGGGAAATTTACGAACTGCGCCTCAACCGCATGCATGCCGAAGAAAAGCTGCGCCATGCGCAAAAAATGGACGCGGTGGGGCAGCTCACCTCCGGCATCGCGCACGACTTCAACAACCTGCTCACCGTCATTCTGGGCAATACGCACTTGCTGATGCGCAAAATGCAAAACCTCAGCAATGCCGAAGCCACCGCCATGATTTCCCCGAAGGTGGAAGCGATTGAAACCGCCGCCCGTAAAGGCGCCGACCTTGTGCGGCACCTGATGGTTTTTACCCGCCAGCGGGAATTAAAAGAAGAAATTATTGTTTTAAATTCCTGCATCAATTCGACCATTGGCCTGCTGCGCCGTACGCTGGGCGAGCGGGTGGAGATTGATGCAAAACTGGCGGAAGACACTTGGCCCGTCTGCATTGACGTGAACCTGTTTGAAAACGCGCTCATCAACATTGCCGTTAACGCGCGCGACGCGATGCCAAAGGGCGGGAAGATCTGGATTTCGACGCAGAACGTGAACGTCGATGACGAATATACCCGCGTCCACCCCGATATGTCGGCTGACAATTATGTCATGGTGTCCATTTCCGATAGCGGCACCGGCATGCCGGAAGAAGTGCGGCAGCGTATTTTTGAGCCCTTTTATACCACCAAGCCGGCGGGCGAGGGCACGGGCCTCGGCCTGAGCATGGTCTACGGATTCATCAAGCAATCCGGCGGCCACGTACAGGTTGAAAGTGAACTTGGACAAGGCACGACCTTTCATATTTACCTCCCGCGGCATACATCACCCGCCGCCAATGTTTAAAAAAAGTATAAGCATTACAAAAAAAAGGAATAGGCACAGAAGATGAATAAATCAGTTGTGATCATGGTCGTGGACGATGAGGAATCCGTCCGCCGAATACTGTGCGAAAACCTGGAGGAGTGCGGTTTTACCGTTATTGCCGCCAAAGATGGGCAGGAGGCCATGCAGATGATTGATGACGGCCCCGCGCCCAACGTGGTGCTGACGGACCTGATTATGCCGCGCAAGGAAGGGCTTGAGGTGATCATGGAGATCCGCAAAAAACATCCCAACATCCGCCTGATTGCCATGTCGGGCGGCGGGCGCAACAAGTCTGCCGACTTTTTGCAAATGGCCGCCAAGCTGGGCGCCGATGCCGTTATGCCGAAGCCGCTGGATATAGCTGAACTCGAAAAAACCGTACGGAGCCTTATGCTGTGAATAAACCCACCGTCCTTGTCATTGACGACAATGCCCCGCTGCGCGACGCCATTCGCGAAACGCTGGAAGACGACGGCTATGCCGTCTTCACCGCTTCGCATGCGCAGGAAGCTTTAAGCGTGCTGAAGGTCAAGCGCACCGATACCATTTTGCTCGACCTCATGCTGCCCGATGCCAACGGACTGACGCTGATTGCGAAAATACGCGAGCAGACCGACGCGCCGGTGATCGTTATCAGCGGCAAGGGCGCGCTGGTGGATAAAGTCGTCGGCCTTGAAATGGGCGCAGATGATTACCTTGGAAAACCGTTCGAGATGAAAGAGCTGTCGGCCCGCGTCAAGGCCAGCATCCGCCGGTACAAAGGCGCAGGCGGCAAGGCCAAGGGCGGGGATGCGCCGCGCCGCGTGCGTTTTGGCACCCATATTCTTGATGGCGCGAAGTTTCAGGTTTACGATGCCGCCGGCACATCCTGCGACCTCACCACCATGGAATTCCGCTTGCTCGAAGCGTTGGTTGCCGCCAATAACCAGGTGCTGACGCGGGAGCAATTGCTGGATAAAGCCCGCGCCGATAACCTGAACGTCAGCGACCGCGCGATTGATATTCAAATCGCCCGCATCCGCAAAAAAATCGGTGATGATTCAAAGGACCCGACAATCATCAAGACCATTCGCGGCGTGGGCTATATGCTGACGTGTGATCCGGAAGAGCTGGATTAGGTGTTTAGCCGATACCCAGATTGCGAATTTTCTCAATGCGCAGCACATGCAGCACAATATTGCGCATGAACTTCAGCGTGGCATAGAGCACCTTGGCAACGCGGCGGGAGCGGTACAGGCAGCGCTCGTAAAACGGTGATTTTTTAAACCGCACCAGCGCCCGCATGGCATCGCTGCCGTAATGCATCACGCCGTTGACCTTCACGACCATGCCTTCGTCAATATCAAGTCCGCGGGCCGTCACTTCATCCAGCAGCAGGCTTGAATGGCGCGCATCCACCAGGACCAGCTTGTCGCCGGGGTTTTTCAGCTGCACGCTTTCGCAATAGGTGCGGCACATGGGGCATTCACCGTCATACAGCACCTCGATCACGCGGGGCGGGGTTGCGGCATCCGCTGTTGCTGGTTTGGTATTTGCTGTGTTTTTCATGGCGGTTCTCCTTGCCTTTAATTAACTAAATAGCTAATTACCTATTATTATGCCGCAACCGGTATTTCGTCAAGCGGAGCCTTGCCGCAACCGCATATCATTCTGATAAATCAGCATAAATTTATTCTCCCAAGCCATCCGCGCCTTGCGTCGTCCAATAAGGGAAGATAGGGTAAAACAGAATATAGGGCGAGACAGATGGCAGACAAATCCGCGCATATCCGGCACATTCCCCCGTTCCCGCGCTTGTCGGGGCGGCTCTATATTTTCCCCGCGTTCATTCCCATGGTTGAATTGCTGCCGTGGCTGCTGACGGCGGTGGGCGCGCTTGCCAGTGCAACGCAAGTTGCCTTCTGGCGGCAGCACCGCCGCAAGCTGCTGGCGGTAACGGCGCTGTGCTTTATTGCGGCTTCCGCCGTTTACGGCTGGGGCCTGCTGCACAAGCCGACGGAAGCCGAAGGTTCCCGCATGATTGCGGCAAAAGACCTGCCTGTGCTGACGGTTGCAACGCCCGTTCCCGTTGCAACCCCGTCGCTGGATAAAACCTACGATGATTTCGCCGCGCTCTGGACGGTGCCGACGCCGCATGAACTTCTTTCCGGCCCCGTCTTCGCCGGCAACCTTGTCCTTTTCGGCACTTATGATGGCGCGATTGAAGCGCGCTCGCGGGGGAATGGCGCGCTTGCCTGGTCGCTGCAAAAGCATGAACCCGTTTTCACCAACGCCGCCGTGCATGGCGGCATGGCTTTTGTGGGCGAGGGGCTGCACACAGCGCCCGCCGCCGCGCTGACGGCTTTTTCGCTGCCCGATGGCAAACCGCTGTGGGAACGGCAGTTCCGCAGCCATGTTGAATCCGAAGCGACGCTGGACCCCGCGCACGACCGCCTGTGGACCTGCGCCGGCAGCGAAGGCCTGTGGTCGCTGGATATGCGTGACGGCGCGGTGCTGTGGCGGCAGAAAATCGGCCATATCGATGCAACGCCGCTGTACCATGAGGGCCATATCTATGCCTCCGCCCAGCCGGATGAAACCAAGCCCGGATCCATTCTGTACGCGCTTGCCCCCGACAGCGGCGCGATTGAGTGGCAGCTGCCGCTGCCCGGCAATACCATGGGTTCCCCCCAGGTCGGCCCCGAAGGGCAGATATTGCTGACAACCGCGATAGGGCAGGTGGGTCCCAAAGTTGAAACCGACCGCGGCTGGTCGCATGCGGCGGGCCGCGCTGGAAAATTGCTGTGGTCTGTCAAGCTGCCCGGCATGCCGTTGCCGGAAGCGGTGGTGCTGAAAGACGCTGGACTTGTCATCCACACCCTCAAAAGCGGTGAAATTATTGCGCTGCATACGGCAGATGGTAAAACCGCCTGGCGTGTGAAGATGGGTGCGGAATTTGATGCGCCTGCCGCGTTAAATGCCCATACCAGTCCCCCCCTGCTCGGCGCCATCACGGCGGAGGGCACTGTCGCGCTGCTGGACGCGGAGGATGGCACGGAAATTCGCCGCTTCAATGTGCGCCAAGGCGGCTATGTTCCTCTCGCCTTTGACCATGATATGCTCTATATCACAACACCGCGCAGCATTACGGCCTATGGTGGCCTGCACCTGCTGACGCGCGGCACACAGAAATAAAAGGCGACCGCTGTTTATATGTCCACGCTCTGGCTTAAATTTTCCGACGAAGCGTCGCTGCCCCCGTCATTGACGGCGGCGGAATGCGAACGGCTTGAAAACGTCTACGATGCCGCAAATCCCAATTCCATCTGGCGGCGCGCGGCCAGCCTGCTGGCCCTGCCGGTGGCGAAGGATACGCTGCTGCGCTGGCACAGGGGTGTGCCGTATATTAACTGGAGCCTGCTGGTACAAACGGTCAGCTGCGGCTGGATTGTGGCGTGGCAAAGCGCGGATGGCGGTTTTTCCTATATCCCCTGCAATAACCTTATGCAGTTGCCCACGCTGCTGCGCAGCCAGTGGCGCATCGAGCGCTATGTGGATAAAACCTGCAAAGCCCCGCTGCCGCAAAACCCGGACGATAAATTAATTGAAAGCACGGCGCTGGGCCTTGCCTTGCAGGGCATTCTGCTGCGGCTGCCAAAACAAACCCCGCAAGAACTTGCCTTGTGGCTTTCGGCGCCGCAAAAAGCGCCGTTGACGGTGCGCAAGACCGTGCTGCAAATCCAGAACATACAAAAACGCCGCACGCAGCTTTCCGCCGCATGGGGCGACCTGTTTCCCCACAAGCGCGGCCGTGCTCCCGAAGCCGATGTACCGCCGTATTTCTGGGATGAACCACCGCTTGTAACCGCCGTACATGATATTGCGCGCGTGCAACCGGCAACGACCACAGCCACAGCCACAGCCACGGAATGGCAGGGCCTTGCCGTTTGCGGCGGGCAGGTAACAGGCGTTGCTGTGCTGGTAAAAAATTCGGACAGCAGCTTTTCCGCCCTCGACCCGTCCGAATTCCCCATCTTCGTCTTCCCCCGTGCGCGGCCGGAAACGGTGGAGGTTTTCGAACATGCTTCCGCCCTGCTTTTTGCCGAAGGCGGCGCGCTGTCCCATGCCTGCACGGTGGCGCGGGAGCAGGGAATACCTTGCGTCACCGCCCTCGGCCCTGAATTTATGGCGACGCTGGAAGACAGGCTTTCCCGCCCGGGCAAGGTCTGGCTGTCGATGGATGGTGCAACCGGGGCCGTCAAGCTGGTGCTGAATACCTGAAATATCAGGCTTTCTGCTCTATGTAAACCGCCCGCCTTTTGTGCCATCGCTTTCACGCGCTGGCGGCTTGTGCTAGAAACGTACAACGCAAAAACATAAAGGCATCTGGCCATGAATATCGACCTCACCGGCAAGCGGGCTATCGTCTGCGGCGCAAGCAAGGGCATTGGCCGCGCGGCGGCTGTAGAGCTGGCGCTGCTCGGCGCTTCCGTCATCCTTATCGCCCGCACCGAAGCGACGTTGCAGGAAGCCATGGCGAAGCTGGATACCGCCAAGGGCCAGAAGCACGATTATATCGCGCTCGATTTTATCGATGTGGATGATGTGGATGCCGCCATTAAGGCGTACCTTGCCAAAGAACCCGCCGTGCATATCCTCGTTAACAACGCGGGCGGCCCGCCGCCGGGCCCGGCCTTAAGCGCGTCGGTCAATGACTTTGCCGCTGTCTTCGCGCAGCACCTTATGGTCAGCCACCTGCTGGTGCAGGCGGTTGTGCCGGGCATGAAGGCGGCCGGCTATGGCCGCATCATCAACGTCATTTCAACATCGGTCAAACAGCCCATCAAGGGTCTTGGCGTTTCCAATACCATTCGCGGCGCTGTTGCCAGCTGGTCGAAAACGCTGTCGGCGGAACTTGCGCCTTTTGGCATTACCGTCAACAACGTGCTGCCCGGCGCAACCGACACAGGCCGCATGCAGGAAATTATTGCCGGCAAGGTCAAAAAAACCGGCAAGCCCGAAGCCGAAGTGATGGCGGATGAAATTGCCACCATTCCTGCCGGCCGTTTTGCCAACCCGGCGGAACTGGGCGCGGCCATCGCCTTCCTCGCAAGCCCCGCCGCCGCTTATATCAACGGCATCAACCTGCCGGTCGACGGCGGCAGAACCGCGAGCCTGTAACGCATGGCGAACGGCATCAAAATCCAGAACTTCATCGGCGGGCAAATGCTGCCGCCTGCATCCGGTGAATATTTTGACAGCATCAACCCCGCCATTGCGCAAAGCTTTGCCGATGTGCCGGATTCCGATGCCCGCGACCTTGAGCTTGCCGTCACCGCCGCCGAAAAAGCCTTTCCGGCATGGCGCGGCATGGGCGCGGAAAAACGCGCCGCCATCATGCATAAACTTGCCGATTTGATTGAGGCGAATGCCGAACGCTTCATCGAAGCCGAATGCATGGATAACGGCAAGCCGCTGTCGCTTTGCGCCGCGGTAGATATTCCCCGTGCCATCGCCAACCTGCGCTTCTTTGCAGATGCGGGAAAGCTGCTGGGCGGAAATACCTATGAATCGCCGGGTTCTTACAGTTATACCCTGCGCCAGCCCTTTGGCACCGTCGCCATTATTTCACCGTGGAACCTGCCGCTGCTGCTGTTTACCTGGAAGCTTGCCCCCGCGCTTGCCGCCGGTAACTGCGTCATTGCAAAGCCGAGCGAGGTGACGCCGCTGACGGCCTTCATGCTTTCCGCCTTTGCCAATGAAGCGGGCTTTCCCAAGGGTGTCTTAAACGTGCTGCACGGCAGGGGGCCCAAAATTGGCGCGGCCATTACGCAGCACCCGCGTACTCCCGCCATTTCCTTTACCGGCGGCACGGCAACGGGACGCGAGATTTACAGCGGCGGCGCGAAGCTGCTGAAAAAAGTATCGTTGGAGCTTGGCGGCAAAAACCCGACAGTTGTGTTTGACGATGCCGATTTTGCCAAGGCTGTGACGGGCGCAAAAATGGCAGGTTTCACCAATCAGGGGCAAATCTGCCTCTGCGGTTCGCGTGTTCTGGTGCAGGATACAATCTACGAAAAATTCCGCGATGCCTTGGTGAAGGAAGCGTCGGACATGAGCATCGGCGACCCGCTGCAGCCGGATATATTGCTCGGCGCGCTTGTCTCCAAGGCGCATATGGAGAAGGTATTAAGCTGCCTTGATATAGCGGAGCAGGAGGGCGGGCGCATTTTAACCGGTGGCCGCCGCAAAATCGTTCCCGGCCGCTGCGCTGAGGGTTATTTTATCGAGCCCACCATCATCGAAGGCCTGCCGCTGCACTGCCGCACCAATCAGGAAGAAATTTTCGGCCCCGTTGTCACGCTTATGCCGTTCCGGGATGAAGACGAAGCTATTCGCCTTGCCAACGGCACGGAATATGGCCTTGCCGCTTCCATCTGGACGGAAGACGCCGCGCGCGGGGAACGTGTTGCCGCCCGTATCGACAGCGGCATCGTTTGGGTCAATTGCTGGAACATGCGCGACTTGCGCACGCCATTCGGCGGCATGAAAAATTCCGGCGTCGGGCGCGAAGGCGGCCTGCGCGCACTTGAATTCTTTACCGAGGAAAAAACCGTCAGCCGCCCCAACGCGGCCAAAGCCTGAAGGAAATAAATCCATGACTGTTTCCACCGCGCATATTTCAGACAAGGCGCCAGAACCCGTTGGCGCATACCCGCATGCACGCCGTGTCGGCAACCTGCTGTTCCTCTCCGGTGTCGGCCCGCGCAAAAAGGGCAGCAAGGACATTCCCGGCGTGACGCTGGATGAAAACCGCAACATCACCGCCTACGACATTGAAACCCAGTGCCACAGCGTGTTCGAGAACGTGAAGAACATCCTCGAATCCTCCGGCGCGGCGTGGGAAGACCTTGTGGATGTCACGGTCTACCTGACCAACATGAAAAATGACTTCCCCATCTACAACAAGCTCTGGGCGCAGTACTTCGCCAGCAACCCGCCCTGCCGCACAACGCTGGAGGTAACGGCACTGCCAACGCCCATCGCCATCGAGCTGAAATGCATTGCCGTGATAAAGGAATAAAGCCATGCGCGCACCGTTCAATTTCAAAAAATGGATTGATGATAACCGCCATGATCTAAAACCGCCCGTCGGCAACAAGCAGGTGTATGACGATGGCGACTTCATCATCATGGCTGTGGGCGGCCCCAACAGCCGCAAGGATTACCATGACGACCCCGGCGAGGAATTCTTCTTCCAGCTGGAAGGGGACATGGTGCTGCGCATCATGGAAAACGGCAAGCCGCGCGACATTGATATTCGCGAGGGGGATATGTTCCTGCTGCCCGCGCACGTGCCGCATTCCCCGCAGCGCAGGGAAAATACCGTGGGCCTGGTGATGGAACGCAAGCGTACCGCCGAAGAACGCGATGGCTTTATGTGGTTCTGCGACAAATGCCACGCCAAGCTGCACGATGAATATTTGCCGCTGCAAAGCATTGTGAAGGACCTGCCGCCGCTGTTCGACCGCTTCTGGCAAAACGAGGCTGCGCGCACGTGCAAAGCCTGCGGCTATGTCATGCCGCTGCCGGAAAGCCGCCAGAAAAAGGTGGCCGGATAATGGAGCGCTGGGACGTTCACACCCATACCACAACTTCGCCGGATACGTTCGACGCGCTGGCGCGTTTTTCGCGCTATGCCGATTTCATCCGCATTCGCGGGCACGCTACGCACCGCTGCTGCGCCGAAATGGTGAATAGCAAGGGCGAGGTGCAGCGCATCATAGAGGATAATGCGTATGATGGCGCCGCACGCATTGCTGATTGCGATGAACATGGCGTTACCCTGCAGGTTCTTTCCCCCACGCCGATGATGCTGCCGGATTATGTGGATAACGCGCAGGACGCCATCGACATCTGCCGTATTTTAAATGACGACAATGCGGCGACTGTCGCGCGCTTCCCCAAACGGTTCCTTGCCTTGGGCGCATTGCCGCTGCAATTCCCGGATGCCGCAATTGCGGAGCTTGAACGCATTAAATCGCAGCACAACATGCCCGGCTTCGAGATAAATTCCAACATCAACGGCATGGAGCTGGATGACGCGCGGATTTTTCCCGTTTTCGAGGCGGCGTCTGCGCTCGGCATGGCGGTTTTTATCCACCCGTGGGGCGGGTTTATGACGCCGACGGAAGAACGCCTGAAAAAGCGCATGAACCCCGGCCGCAACTGGCGGCCCTGGCTTGTGGGCATGGTCATGGAAACGGCGCTGGCGTTTGATTCCATGCGCTGCGGCGGCGTGCATGAACGGCTGCCAAAACTACGCGTCATGTACGCACACGGCGGCGGCGCGGTGGCGGGCCTGCTGGGCCGGCTGGAACATGGCGCTTATGCGCGGCCGGATTTATTCGCCGGCCCCTCGCGCCTTAACCCCTACGACACCATCAAAAACTGCGGTGTTTATGTGGATACGCTGGTGCATGATGAAAACGTGCTGCGCCTGCTGCTGGCGCAATTCGGCATCCACCGCGTTGCCATGGGGTCTGACTACCCCTATCCGCTGGGCGAAATTGACCCGTATGATGCCGCCACGTATTTTGACGCGCAGGGCAACCGCTGCCCTTACCCCAAGCCCAAGGCGATTTATCCCGGCCATATCATCGACTATCTGCCGGGGCTGAAGCTGGCGGAAAAAGAACGGCTTTTTAGCGGCACGGCCCGCGAGTGGCTGGGCCTGCATGGTTGATGTTCTGCTGACATATAAAGGCGCGACCGTGCAGCCGGGGCAGGGGGTGGATATTTCTATTCCCGTCAGCGTCAATGGTGTTGCAGCGTTTGGGGCCGCGCCCCCCGGCATCGAACCGTTTCAGGCGGGCGGCTTTACCGGCAGCGTTGCCGCGGGCGGCAGCTGCAATTGCGCCATGTACCATTTCAGCCCGCACCTGCATGGCACGCATACCGAAGGCGTCGGCCACATTACGGCGCAACCCGTGCCGGTGCATAAACTGCTGCAGGAAACCCTGCTGCCAGCAACGCTGGTCACGGTAACGCCTGTTGCAGGATCCGTTGAAAAATATACGCCCGCCCTGCAGCCGCAAGACAGCGTCATTACCGCTGCCGCCCTAAAAGCGGCCTTGGCGCAAGTACCGCGTGACCGGCTGGCGGCACTGGTCATCCGCACCACGCCGAACGGCGATGAAAAGCGGCGGCGCGATTATGCGGCGTCACCTGCGCCATTTTTAACGCATGATGCCATGCATTATATTGCGGCGCTGGGTGTGCGGCATTTGGTTTGCGACCTGCCGTCGGTTGACCGGGCGGATGATGACGGGCTGCTATCGTGCCACCGCATTTTCTGGGATGCGCCGGACAGCGCCAAAACCATTACCGAACTTGCCTATATTCCGGACAGTGTGCCGGACGGTTTTTACATCCTCAACCTGCAGGTCGCGGCTTTCGATGGTGATGCCGCGCCGAGCAGGCCTTTGCTGCACAAGGTGATAACATGACATCTTTCCGCCCCGATGCCGACTTTGCCCGCGACATGGATGCCGCCGACCCGCTGGCATCCTTCCGTCAGCAGTTCCACATTCCCAAAGCGCCGGGTGGCGGGGAATCTATTTACCTTTGCGGCAATTCACTGGGCCTGCAGCCGAAGGGCGTTGCCGCCGCGTTGCAGCAGGAACTGGAAGACTGGAAAACGCTGGGTGTTGAAGGTCATTTCCATGCCAAAAACCCGTGGCTGCCCGCGCATGAAGACGTCTCGGCGCTGGCGGCGGAACTGGTGGGTGCGGAAAAATCCGAAGTTGTGATGATGAACGGGCTGACCGTTAACCTGCACCTGATGATGGCATCATTCTACCGCCCCACGGCGCAGCGGCATAAAATCCTGATCGAGCATAACCCGTTCCCATCCGACCGTTACGCAATTGAATCGCAAATCCGCTATCACGGTTTTGACCCCGCCAAATCGCTGGTGGAACTGCACCCGCGGCAGGGGGAAGAAACGCTGAACCTTGAAGATGTCGAACATTACATTGGCGCGCACGGCAAAGACATAGCGCTTATTTTAATGGGCGGCGTGCATTACTACACGGGCCAGCTTTTTAACCTCGAGCGCATTGCCCGCGTTGGTTTTCACCAGGGCTGCGTTGTGGGTTTTGATCTTGCCCACGCCGTCGGCAACGTGCCGCTGAAGCTGCACGACTGGGGCGTCGATTTTGCGGCATGGTGCAGCTATAAATACCTGAACTCCGGCCCCGGCAGCGTGGCGGGCTGCTTTGTGCATAGCCGCCATGCAGAAAACTTCAGCCTGCCGCGTTTTGCGGGCTGGTGGGGTCATGACAAAACGACGCGCTTTAAAATGGGCCCCAACTTCCAGCCCATGCAAGGGGCGGAAGGCTGGCAATTGTCAAACCCGCCCATCCTTGCGCTTGCGGCCAGCCGCGTGTCGCTGCAACTGTTCAAAGACGCCGGCATGAAAAACCTGCGGGATAAAAGCGTGCAATTGACCGGCTACCTTGAATACCTGTTGAAGCACCTGAATATTCCCGGCCTTGCTATTATTACGCCCGAAAACCCAAGCGAGCGTGGCTGCCAACTGTCGCTGACACTGGCGGAAAACGGCCGCGCGGTGTTCGATGCGCTGACGAAGGCTGGTGTCATTTGCGACTGGCGGGAGCCTGACTGCATCCGCGTGGCACCCGTGCCGTTGTATAACAGCTTCACCGATGTTTATAAATTCGCGCAGGTGTTTGCCGCCGCCGCAGGTAACAAGCTGCAGGAGGCTGTATGAGCCAGACGATTGACATTATTGGCGCGGGGTTGACGGGGCCGTTAATGGCTATCTACTTGTCGCGCAAGGGTTTTAAGGTGCGCCTGCACGAGGGGCGGGATGATATGCGCAAGGCGGCCGTTGGCGCGGGCCGCTCCATCAACCTTGCCCTGACGGCGCGCGGCATGCAGTCGCTGGATGAAGTGGGGCTAAAGGAGCCCGTCATGCAGCTTTGCATTCCCATGACGGGGCGCATGGTGCATGACCTTGCCGGCAAGACTGTTTTGCAGCCCTATGGCCAGACAGCGGCGGAAGTGATTTATGCTGTTTCCCGCGGCCGCCTGAATATGCTGCTGCTGGATGCTGCCGCCGCGAACAAAAACGTCGAAATTTTCTTTAACCGCCGCTGCCGGAGCTATGATGTGGACAGCAACACGCTGGTCTTTGATGACAGCGGCGTTGAAACCAAGGTGCAGGTGGACGTTGTGATTGGCGCGGATGGCGCCTGGTCCCCCACCCGCCGGGGGATGATGGCCAAGCTTGATCATTTCAATTACGCGCAGGAATACCTGGATTACGATTACAAGGAGCTGACCATTCCGCCCGCGAAGGACGGCGGCTTTCGCATTGCACGCGATGTCCTGCACATCTGGCCGCATAAAAGCTTCATGATGATTGCGCTGCCGAATACGGAAGGCAGCTTTACCTGCACGCTGTTCTACCCGCGCAAGGGGCCGGGCAGTTTTGAAACGCTAAATACTCCCGCCGCCGTTGAAGCTTTTTTCAATGAAAAATTCCCCGATGCGGCAGCGCATATGCCGGACCTGACCCGCGAGTTTTTCTCAAACCCCACAGGCGCGCTGGTCACCGTAAAGTGCAGCCCGTGGCACGCCCGCGGCAAAGCCGTACTGGTGGGGGATGCCGCCCATGCGCTTGTCCCCTTCTTCGCGCAGGGCATGAACAGCGGCTTTGAAGATTGCCGCGTGCTGAACGGGCTGATTGCCGCGGATGAAAAAGATTGGGAAGGCGTCTTCACGCGCTTTACCGCCGCCCGCAAGGCGAATGCAGATGCGATCGCCGATATGGCGGTCGAAAACTTCATTGAAATGCGCGACCTTGTCACGGATCCGCACTTTATCCTCAAGAAAAAAGTGGGCTTCGAGCTGGAAAAACGCTGGCCGGGAAAGTTCATTCCCCGTTATTCCATGGTCGTCTTCCGCGCCGATATTCCTTATGCCGAAGCGCAGCGCCGCGGCAGGCTGCAGGATAAGGTGCTGGAGAAAATCTGCGCCAATATTTCCAGCCCCGAGCAGGTGGACTGGGAAAAAGCGGGCGAACTGCTGCAAAATATTGCCTAGGAGGGCATGGACATGAAAACGTGCGGTGTGGTTCTGGCGCTTGTCTTGTGTTTCTGGAGCTTTGCCGCAAACGCCGCCGAATATAAAGGCACCGTCGGCGATGACAGCCGCGCTTATTACGTTCATGTGCCGGATAGCCTGAAGGGCAAAAAGAACCTGCCTGTCGTCATGGTGCTGCACGGCGGCGGCGGCAGCGCCGAAAACGCCCGAAAAATGACCGGCATGGATGAAACCGCCGACCGCAACGGCTTTATTGCCGTCTACCCGGAAGGCAGCGGCGGCGGGTTTTTGGCCAGCAAGCTGCATACATGGAATGCGGGCCTGTGCTGCGGCGCATCCTCCCGCAAGAAAATTGACGATGTAACCTATCTCTCGCAGGTGATCGATGCGTTGATTGCGGGTTACGGCGCCGACCCTGCGCGCATTTATGCCACCGGCCACTCCAATGGCGCGATGATGAGCTACCGCCTCGCTTGCGAATTGTCGGATAAAATTGCCGCCATCGCCCCCAACGCCGGCACGCTGCTGATTGATGATTGCCACCCCGTGCGCCCCGTGCCGATGATTGCGGTGCATGGCACTGCAGACCCTTGTGTGCTGTATAACGGCGGCAAGCAATGCGGCGGCTGCTTTTCAAAAGCTATCGGCATTCACCTGCCGGGTGACCAGTGGCCCTGCCAGCCGGTGCCGGTCACTGTGGCAGAACATGCGGAAATGAACGGTTGCAGCGATGAAAAGAAAGTTGTCATGACCAAGGGCGCGGTAACCTGCACGCAATATACCTGCCCTGCGAATGCAGCCGTGGAGCTATGCTCCATTCAGGGCGCGGGTCACATGTGGGCAGGCCATGGTATGCAGGGCACCGCCCGCTGCGTTTCCATGCCGGATGACCCGCGCTGCAACAAAGTCAGCAGCATTACCGGCGGCCAGAACAACGATATTGACGCCAGCCAAGTGATTTGGGATTTCCTCAAGAATTACAAAATCGGCAATTGATGAACAATTTGCAAGCTTTCCGCTGCGGCATTGACAAGGGGTGCGTTTAGTACAAAAATACCTCACACCCCTTAAAATGCCGGAAGGACCACAAACGACCATGACCGCTACTCCGAAAAGCGCAGCCGACAAGCTGAAAGAACAAATGGCGCTGCCGTTGATTGCGGCCCCCATGTTCCTGATTTCAAACCCGGAGCTGGCACTGGCAACCTGCAAAGAAGGGGTGGTCGGCAGCTTCCCCGCGCTGAACCAGCGCACCGCCGCCGACTTTGAAAAATGGCTGGTCGAAATGAACGACGGCATTGCGGAGCTGAAGAAAAACAACCCCGATAAAAAAATTGCGCCCTATGCCGTAAACCTTATCGTGCATAAAACCAATCCGCGCCTGGAGGAAGACCTTGATTTGATCGTGAAGCACAAAGTGCCGGTCATCATCACGTCGCTGGGCGCGGTTTCAGACCTTGTGGACAAGGTACATAGCTATGGCGGCATCGTGCTGCATGACGTCACGAACGTGGAGCATGCCAAAAAAGCCATCGCCGCCGGTGTTGACGGCATCATCGCCGTTTCAGCGGGTGCGGGCGGCCATGCGGGCACCATGAACCCCATGGCGCTGCTGCATGACATCCGCGAAGTCTTTGACGGAATTGTGGTGCTGGCGGGCGGCATGACAACGGGCAGCGACATTCTGGCGGCCGAAGTCATGGGGGCGGATTTTGCCTACATGGGCACGCGCTTTATCTGCACCGCCGAATCTGCCGCCGAGCCTGCTTACAAGCAGATGATTATCGACGCGAAGGCGACGGACATTGTCTATACATCCGCCGTCAGCGGCATTCCCGCCAACTTCCTGAAGCCGAGCCTTGAAAAAGCGGGCTTCGATGCTGAAACGCTGAAAAAGGAAGGCGCCACCGCCGCCAAGCTGAAGCCGATCATGAACGAAGCCGCCGCGTGGAAAACAATCTGGTCTGCAGGGCAGGGCGTGGTGAATATCGACGATACGCCGACCGTTGCCGCCCTTATCGACCGCCTGAAGCAGGAACATGACGCTGCCGAGCAGAAAGTCATCGCCCGCAAGGCCGCAAAACCGGCAGGCCCAAAGCCTTAACAGCTTAGGGCTGCGGCGGTTTGAAGCATTTGCGGCCGCCGCGTGCATAGGCGGGGTTTTTCAGGAAACGGGCCAGCACGGTTTCGTAGTCGCGCTTTAAAGCGGTTAAATCTTGCGGTGTCCGTGTATCTTGCCGCCGGTGCTTGAAGGATGCGGCGGTGTTATGTCGCGTCAGCAAAAAATAATCCTGCACAAGGGCCGCCTGCTGCTCGAAGCCGTAGTCGATAAGGTCGCGCCCGCCGCCCAGCTGGTAGGGATAGGCTTTTGAATAATTGAATTTATGGCGCAGCGTTTCCTTTAAAGCTTCCTTCGGCGTTGAAACCACCTTGTTCTGGTGCTGCCAGACATGGGTCATTTCATGAATGAAGACGGATTGCTTGAGCGCGTCATGCTCAGTCGCGAAATCTTCGCTATAGCTGGAGCGCGGAAACGAAATGTTGTTGCCGTTCGCCACTGCCTGATGCTTATGCTGCATCAGCGGTGGCAAAATGCGGCGGTTGTGCAGGCGCACGGCCGCGTAATCGACGCTATCGCCGAAAACGGCGCGCGCCAGCGCAATCTCGCCTGCCGTCAGGGGACGTTTTGACAAATCATTGCTCCGTATGGTGTTTTCGCAGTATACTCACGCCATGTCCCCGCTGCAACAGCCCGCATCCGCGCCTTCCGAGGCGCTACAGATTCTGCATAAAACCTACGGTTACGACCATTTCCGCGGCCAGCAGGGGGCTGTGATCGACCATGTGATTGCGGGCGGCAGCGCCTTTGTGCTGATGCCGACAGGCGGCGGAAAATCCCTGTGTTATCAAATACCGTCGCTGTGCCGCGCGGGTGTGGGTGTTATCGTCTCGCCCTTGATCGCGTTGATGCAGGACCAGGTGGAAGCTTTGCGCCAGCTGGGTATTCGCGCCGCCGCCATCAATTCCGCCATGCCGCTGCCCGAGGTGCGCGAAACCGAACGGCAGATCCGCGACGGCGAGATTGACATGGTCTATGTCGCGCCCGAACGGCTGCTGATGGATGATTTTTTGCGCATGCTGGACGGCGCGCATATCGCCCTGTTCGCGATTGACGAAGCGCACTGCGTGTCGCAATGGGGGCATGACTTCCGCCCGCATTACGCCCAGCTTTCCATGCTGGCGGAGCGCTACCCGCACGTGCCGCGCCTTGCGCTGACGGCGACGGCGGATGCGCCAACGCGGCGCGACATCGTCAACTGCCTTGGTCTTGCCGAAGGGCGCAGCTTTATTTCCGGCTTCGATCGGCCGAACATCCATTACACAATCGCCATCAAAGATAACGCCAAGCAGCAGGTGCTGCGCTTTATCAAGGATGCGCACCCGGAAGACAGCGGGATTGTTTATTGCCTCTCCCGCAACGGTGTGGAGGAAACGGCCAGCTGGCTGAACGAGCAGGGGTTAAAGGCGCTGCCTTACCACGCAGGGCTGGATGCGCAGGTGCGCGCCAAAAACCAGCAGCGCTTCCTGCGCGAAGATAAAATCATCATGGTTGCGACCATCGCCTTCGGCATGGGCATTGACAAGCCGGATGTGCGGTTTGTGGCGCACATGAACATCCCCAAAAATATCGAGGCGTATTACCAGGAAACCGGCCGCGCGGGGCGCGACGGCCTTCCCGCCGAAGCCTTCATGGTCTACGGGTTGAATGACGCTGCCATGCAGCGCAACTTCATCGAGGCGTCGAACGCGCCGGATGCGCAAAAGCGCATTGAACACCGCAAATTAAACGCGCTGCTGGGGCTCTGCGAGGCCGCGAATTGCCGGCGCCAGGTTATTCTTGAATACTTCGGCGATGAAGGCAGGCCCTGCGGCAACTGCGATACCTGCCAGAACCCGCCGGAAACTTTTGACGGCACCATCCCCGCGCAAAAAGCGCTTTCGGCGGTTTACCGCACGGGCCAGCGTTTTGGCGTCAGCTATCTTATTGATGTGCTGACGGGCAAGAAGGATGATTCACGCATCAAGCAGTTCGGGCATGATACGCTTTCCGTCTTCAACATCGGCGCGGATATTGCGAAGGCTGAATGGCAAAGCATCTTCCGCCAGCTCGTCGCGCTTAACTTTGTGGCGGTGGATGTGGCGGAGCATGGCGGGCTTCACTTAACCAAGTATGGCCAGGATTTTCTGAAAGAAAAGCAAACCGTGCGCCTGCGCCGCTACGAAGGCACAAAAAAGCGCACCAAGGCCAGCCTGCAAAAAGCAGCCGAGGAATTTTATGCGCAGGAGGGTGATGCCGCATTGTTCGCCGCCCTGAAGGCCGCGCGCATGGAACTGGCCAAGGCGCAAAACGTGCCCCCTTACGTGATTTTCCACGATAAAACCTTGCGCGAAATGGCTATTTTCAAGCCCGACACCATGACCGGTCTGCTCGACATCAACGGCATGGGCGAAAAAAAGGCCGAGCGTTACGGCCGCACTTTCCTTGAAGTCATCAAAACACACGGGCGCGGTTACTAATTCAAGTTTTCCAGAACGCGCTTCGCGTCATGCCGCTGTTTAAAATTTTCATCTTAAATTCACAAACACCCTGCTATTCTTGGGTTTATTGAATGTCAGCTATTTTTAACGTTGGGGGCTTCCATGGCAGATTATACAGGTACGTCGGGTCCGGATGTAAACATCGGCACGGCCTATGACGACAGCATGGATGGTGGCGCGGGCAACGACTGGCTGCAGGGTGTTGGCGGCGATGACATTCTCGTGGGTGGCCTTGGCAACGATGCGCTCTGGGCAGGCCCCGGCGATGACATGATGACCGGTGGTGACGGCAACGATACCTACCTCGTCGAAGATTTCGGCGACATCGTCAATGAAACCAGCACCGACCCGACGCAGATCGACCGCGTGCATGCGAGTATCGACCTTTTCCTGCTGCCGGATAACATCGAGAACCTGCGCCTGTTCGGCACGACTGCCATTTACGGTTACGGCAACGACCTCGACAATACCATTCAGGGTAACGTGCTGGCGAATACGCTGGCCGGCGGCCTTGGCAATGATACGTACATCATCAGTGACCTTACGGACACCCTGATTGAAAACGCGGGCGAAGGCACGCATGACACGATCCAGTCCAGCGTCACCGTCAGTCTTCTCAACTATGCCAATATCGAAGATATTATCCTCACCGGTAAAACCGCCATCAACGCTTTCGGCGATGACAATGACAACGTCCTGACCGGCAACAGCGCGCGCAACACGCTCAGCGGCGGCCTTGGCAACGACACCTATGTGCTCGACAACACCACCGACGTTCTTGTCGATACGGGCGGCCTCGACACAATCCAGTCCAGCATTACCTACACGCTTGCGACGAAAACCTTCATTGAAAACCTGACGCTGACCGGCACCGCCGCCATTAACGCGACAGGCAATCTGCTGGATAACACCCTGACAGGTAACATTGGCGTAAACACGCTTGATGGCGGCATTGGCGCCGACACCATGATTGGCGGCGGCGGGAGCGATTTCTATATTGTTGATAACACGGGCGACAAAATCGTCGAGCTTCTGGGCGAAGGCACGGACAGCGTGCGATCCACCGTTTCCTATATCCTTGATGCGAACATTGAAAGCCTGACTCTGTCTGGCAAGGACCCCATCAACGGCACCGGCAACGCGCTGAATAACATTATTACCGGCAATACCGGCGCCAACTCGCTGACGGGCCTGGATGGCGACGACACGCTGACCGGCGGCACCGGCGCGGACATCATGGACGGCGGCACTGGCAACGACACCATGTACGTCGATAATGCGCTTGATACCATCATCGACATTTCCGGCACTGAGCAGGCTTATAGCTCGGTCAGCTATGACATGAGCCTTCATGCAACAACCGTCGAAAAACTGACACTGACTGGCAGCGCCGCCATCGGTACCGGCAACGCGCTTGATAACGTCATCAATGGCACGTCCACGGTCAACACGCTGTACGGCAACGACGGGGTGGACACGCTGAGCGGCCTTGCCGGCAATGACAAATTATTCGGCGGTATTGGTGATGACACATTGCTGGGTGGCAGTGGCAACGATACGCTGAACGGCGATGCCGGCAACGATACGCTGAACGGCGGCGGCGAAGCGGATGTCATGTACGGCGGCATCGGTGACGACCTTTACTTTGTGGCGAACCCCACGGCCAAGGTGTTTGAAGACGCAGGCAACGGCACAGATACCGTCAGCACCAGCGTTACCTACACCCTTTCCGCCAACGTCGAAAATATGATCTGGACGGGCAGTGTAGGCACGGGCACCGGCAACGTGCTTGATAACGTCATGACGGGTAACACCTCGGCAAACATTTTCAATGGCCTTGATGGTGCGGATACCCTGATCGGCGCGGGTGGCAACGATACGCTGGACGGCGGTTTTGGCGTGGATACCATGACCGGTGGCACCGGCAACGACATTTTTGTCGTTGATAGCGTCAATGACGTTGTGAATGAAAACATCGGCGAAGGAACAGATACGGTCAAGTCCTTCCTCGCGATTGATCTTGCGAATTATGCGAACGTTGAAAACGTAACGCTGACCGGCACCGATAACGTTAACGCCACCGGCAGTGCCGTTGCAAACGTACTGACCGGCAATAGCGGCAACAACCTGCTGACCGGCCTTGCGGATAACGATACGCTGTATGGCATGGGCGGCGTTGATACGCTGCTGGGCGGAGATGGCGACGATACGCTGGATGGCGGCGACGGCATTGACACGCTGACTGGCGGCGACGGAAACGATTCCTACTATGTCAGCACCACGAGCGATGTGGTTGTCGAGGTGACGGGGCATGGCACGGGCGTTGGTGAGGGCGGGGTTGATACTGTCTTTTCGCCCTTGAGCTTCAGCATCGCCACGCTGCCGGGCATTGAGAATATCACGCTTATCGGCAACCTCTCCCATCTCACGGCCGTTGGTAACGATGGCGACAACACGCTGACGGCGGCAAGCGGCATCAGCACGCTCATCGGCGGCGTGGGCGGCGATACCTATGTCATCGACAAGAATGATATTGTCATTGAAACCATTACCGACCATACCGATAAAGATACGGTCGTCGTCGGTTTTGATAAGTACGTTCTTACCAGCAACTTTGAAAACCTGACGTTGTCCGGCAACGCCGTCATTAACGGCACAGGCAACGAAAATGACAACGTGTTGACCGGAAATAGCGCCGCCAACACGCTGAATGGCCTTGCCGGTGCGGATACGATGCTGGGCGGCGAGGGCAATGACACCTATATTGTCGACAATATTGGCGACCAGGTGACGGAAGGCGCAAGCGCCGGTCTGGATACTGTTTTGTCTGCCGTCGACTTCACGCTCGGCGATAATATCGAGAACCTGACGCTGACAAGCCCTCTTGCCATGAATGGTACGGGTAACGCGGGCGACAACTACATCATCGGCAGCACCAGCGCCAATACGCTAATGGGCCTTGATGGCAACGATACGCTGGATGGCGGCACCGGCGCGGATACGATGGACGGCGGTATCGGCAACGATGTTTATTACGTTGATAGCGCTCTCGATGTTGTATTGGACGTGACGGGCGGAATCGAGACGATTTATTCTTCCGCCGAACGGTTCGATATGTCGACCAATGCGACGGAAGTTGAAATTCTTAACCTGACCGGCGCGGGCATTCGCGCCACCGGCAACGCGCTTGATAACACCATCACCGGCACCTCGGGCCTGAACATTCTCGACGGCGGCGCGGGCGATGACACGCTGAATGGCGGCATCGGCGCCGACAGCATGACCGGCGGCACGGGCGATGATACCTTTATGGTTGATAACATCAATGACAAGGTATTTGAATCAACCGGCGGCGGTCATGACATTGTGATTTCCACGGTTAATTATTCGCTGGCGAGCACGCTCGATGTTGAAGACCTGACCCTTTCGGGCACAGCTATAAGTGGTACGGGCAACAGCGGCGACAACATAATAACCGGCAATGCTTCGGCAAATACGCTGGAAGGCGGCGCGGGGGCCGATACGCTTATCGGCGGTAGTGGCAATGATGTGTACATCATTGATGACACGAACAATACAATCGTCGAAAACGGCGGCGCGGGTACCGATGTGGCGCAGGCGAAGGTTAGCTACACCATCGCCGAAAACGTTGAAAACCTGGTCCTGCTGGAGGGTTACGGCAACATCAACGGTACGGGTAACGGCGGTGACAATACTATTACTGGCAACAGTGGCGCCAACGTCATGGCTGGCGGCGCCGGCAATGACAGCTATATCATCAGCTCGTCCGGCGTCACTTTCGGCGACTACATGCTATCCAACGATACGGTTGTTGAAAGCAGCAGTGGCGGCAATGACACCATCTATGCCGATTTCAACTTCAGCCTTGTCGGCATTGCCAACGTTGAAAGCCTTACCTTGACCGGTAAAACCGCCATATATGCGGGCGGCAATGATGATGACAATACGCTGACAGGCAATAGCGCCGCCAACATTCTGGCCGGTGGACTTGGCAATGATACGTATGTTATCGACGCCAAGGACGTTGTTCACGAAAATGCGAATGGCGGTAACGATACCGTCATGATAGGCGCAACCTACAGCCTGCTGACGGTCGGCCACGAAAACATTGAAAACATCACCCTGACCGGCAAAGGCAACTATAACGCCACCGGTAACGATGATGTCAATATTTTGACCGGCAGTGACGGCAACAACATTCTTGATGGCGGCATCGGCGCGGATACGATGATCGGCGGCCTTGGCAATGATACCTACAAGGTAGATCACGTCAACGACAGCATTACGGAGCTTGGCGGGGCGGGCACAGACATCGTCATTTCGACGGTGAGCTATCACCTTTCCGACAACATCGAAAACCTGACGCTTATTGGCGGCGTCGGGGTGAACATTGACGGTTACGGCAATGACGTTAACAACATTATCAAGGGTACGTCAGGCGACAATATCCTGAATGGCGGCCTGGGCGCGGACACGATGGATGGTGGTGCCGGCAACGATACGTACTATGTCGATAATTTGGGTGATGTCATCAAGGATACTTCCGGCCATGAACTTGTCTATTCAAGCATGTCGTTTTACACGCTTGGCACCGGGCTTGAAGATCTTACGCTGACCGGGGGCGGTAACGGCACAGGCAATAGCCTTTCCAACGTCATTCACGGTGATGATCAGGATAACGGCCTTGATGGAGGTACGGGGGCCGACCTGTTGATCGGCGGTCTTGGCGGCGATACCTATTTTGTCGATAACATTGGCGATCGGGTCATCGAACTGATGGATCAGGGGAACGACACGATCAACACCAGCATCAGCTATGACCTCAGCATTCGCGATGATTATGTCGAGAACCTGACGTTAAGGTCTGGCACAGCCAACCTGAACGGCAAGGGCAACGATCTCGGCAACTACATCTTCGGCAATCAGGGCTCGAACTACCTTGATGGCGGCGGCGGTGATGATACGCTGGATGGCGGCCCCGGCGGCAGGGATACGCTGCATGGAGGCGCGGGCCACGACACGTTCGAGCTACATGGCGATGCGATAAATGCCATAGATATCATTCAGGATTTTGACCCGTTGCAGGACCAGATCAATATCCAGTCCATCATCATCAACCCGCTGCTGGATGTGATCGATGACTTTGTAAGTTACCGTAACGTCGGCAACGATACGGCTATCTTTGTTGATATGGACGGGCAGGGGACTGATTTTGGCTTCCACCAAATTGCCTTGCTGCTTAACGTCCATCTTGGAAGTTGAGGCAAGCTATCAAAAAAAGCCCGCTGCAGTGATGTAGCGGGCTTTTTTATTTCGATAATTCGAGGGTGATTTTAGTGCAAAAAAAGCGGAACATTTGGCGGGCGGAGCCGTTCGTCTTGCAAGCAACCGGCAACGGGCTTCCAAGTTTTTCTCTTTTCACCGGCAGCGCGGGCATTGTTTCGCGTCACTACTCGGGACTTCAATGAAGGAAAATCGATATCGAGATTTTTTGAAAAAGGAAAAGATCATGAACAATATGCACACCCCCAACCAAGGCCAGAACCAGTCCGGCAAGAACGCCGGTTCTTTCGATAAATCCTCGGCCGGTAAATCCTCGATCGATAAAAACGTTGCCGGCCGTGACCGCGACCTCGGCCGCAAGGTCGATGGTAAGGACATCAACAAAGAGCGCCGCGACGACAAAAATGTCGATCAGCGTCGCACGTAACTTCAACGCACCACGAACCATTTATAAACTAGCGCTTTAACTCGCTATTGATATTCCTTCATTGAGAAAGCCGCCGGAAAAAATATCCGGCGGCTTTTCCGTGTTTTAATGCGGCGTCCTCATGTAGTGATTGAAGGGAAAATTGAATTGCGGGTATTAAAAAACCGGATGAAGGTTTCCCTGCATCCGGTTTTTATTAAAGGAAAATATCAGCCTTAGAAGCTGCGCTCGAAGCCGAGCGTACCGTAGAGGCTGCTGTCACCGGCGCGGCCGTTGGTATTGGCATAGCCGGCAGCAATGCGGGTATTGGCAAAGCCAAGGTCGATGTCGGAAAGGGCGACGCCGTAGCTGTTCTGGTCATAGGCGTTGTTGCCCTTGAAGCCGACTTCGGGGCCAACCGTGAAGCTGGCCAGTTTATAGCCGGCATCAAAGCGCGAGTCATAGGTGCCGAAGGCGGTGTTGTAGGAACCCATGCCGTTCAGCTCCACGCGGTCCGCGACCAGATAGGTTGCATCACCCGCGATCATGGCGCCAAAGCGGTCGCCTTTTACGTTGGTGCCGGGGTCGGTATCATCGAGGTCCTGATTGGCATAACCGCCGCCGAAGTAGGCATTGGCATGACCGCCCGTGAACTGGAAGCCGTAACCGGCAAGTACGTCGGCGCTGTAAAGGTTGCCGTCAATGTTCGCGCCGGTAATGTCATAATCGTAGCTTGCGTAACCGGCATCGCCGCGCAGCAGCCAGCCATTCTGCGTTTTAATGTCCTGCCCCTGCAGCGCCGTTACCGCGCCGATGTTGGCGTCGTAGTAGCTGTTCTTCGCGCCGAAGTTGACGAAGACATCCGTGCTGGCGGCCAGTGCCGGCGATGCCGTCATGCACATGGCGAGGCCAAGGCCGAGAAGGGGGAAGGCGAGAATTTTGCGTGTCATGCTGTGCAGTCCTTTTTATGGGGAAGTTTTTTTTACCTGGTACGCGCGAACCGCCGGGGCCAATTTTTATTTTCTGAAATTTTGGCAATACGCCGGCTATGACGACAACAGGGCGGCGGCGGAATGGTTCCCGCGCGCGGCATAATGCGTTCCCGCGCGGGGCGCGCAGCAAGCCAGCCGGCGCGTTTCAAACGCGCGACTCTTTTTGTTTTGTACTTATCGGGTAACGGCCCTAGCGGGGCTTCGCGCGGACGATTTTTTCAAGGTCGGCCTTCACGTTGGCGAACAGGCCGTCCCAGTCGCCGGGCGCGGGCTGGCGTACAAGACGCATGCTGTCGTACCACAGGCAGTCCTCACGCTCGGTCAAATACAGCCAGTAGGGGTAATGGCAGAGCAGGTTCCAGACAGGGCAGCCGACGGAGCCTGCAAGGTGCGCAACCGCGCTGTCCGTCATGATGACAAGGTCAAGCTGCTTCAAAATTGCGGCGGTATCGGCAAAGTCCTGCACGTGCGGCGCAAGCTCGGGTATCAGCCCCTTGCCGCCGACGACATCAAGCTCACCCTCGCAGGGGCCTTTTTGCAGGCTGTAAAGCTGTACGCCGGGAATTTCCGCCAGCGGCAAAAAGCGGTCCGCCGTAACGGCCCGCTTGCGGTTGCGGGCAAAGGTGGTGCTGCCCGACCAGATAATGCCGACTTTGACGCGGCCCTTGCCGAGCGCAAGCAGCCGTGCTGCTTCCGGCGGCACTTCGGGGATAAACAGTTTTGCGGGCGGCGGAATATCATCCAGGCGCGTCTCGAAAATGCCGGGCAGGCTCATCATCGGCGTATGGTAGTCGAATGCCGCGACGGTCGTATTCGGCTCGTTAATGGCGACAATGCCGGGCAGGGTGCTGAACAGGCGGTGCAGCGGCTTCTTGGTTTCAAGAATAATGCGCGCGCCGCGGGCCGCCACCAGCGGAATATAACGGCTGGCAAGCATGGTGTCGCCAAAGCCCTGTTCTTCATGCAGCAGAATGGTTTTGCCTTCAAGGCTTTCCCCCGCCCACAGCGGCACGCCGAATTTGCGGGGCTTCAGGGTGCCCTGCAGCCAGCGCACCTCATATTCAGGCCAGCCGCGTTCAAAGTCACCAAGGTGCAAATAGACCATGGCGCGTTCCCACTTCAGTTTCTGGTCATCCGGCTGCAGGCCGATGATGATGTCAAACTGGCGAAGGGATTCTTCGAATTCATGATATTCACGCAGCGCAATGGCGTAGTTCTTGCGGAATGTCAGGCTGTTCGGGTCAATATCGACGGCGGCTTTGTGGGCGGCCAGCGCTTCGTCGCGGCGGTCAAGGTCAACCAGCGTATTGCCGAAGTTCGACAGCGTGGAGGCAGAGCGCGGGTTTAATTCCAGCGAACGGCGGTAGCAGGCGGCGGAGGCTTCAAACTTTTCCTGCCGGCGCAGCGTCAGGCCAAGGTTAGTCCAGCAGCCTGAATCCCGCGGGTTCTTTTGCAGCAGGGCCTGATAGGCGGCGGCCGCTTCTTCCAGCCGGCTTTGTTCAAGCAGCGCATTGGCCGCAAGAAACGCCGGATCTGGTGTGTATTGCGCGGGGACGGGTTTTTTTTCAACTGGATTTGCCATGCATGATTTTTAGCACAGCCGCCGGCTGTTTCACAGGGGGCGAAATTGCAGCAGTGTTTTAAATTTATGAAAATATGGCGCTTCTTCAGCCACTAATATTAAGGCCGCAGTGGTTGACATTTCCGCCCTGCGGCACACTTATTAACGCCATAAATAAACCATTTTCAAAAAAACATCGGGGAACATCCATGAAACCCTTCATCGCCAAGGCGCTGCATTTCACCCTCGCGGCGGCGTTGCTTGTTGCGGCAACGGTTAGCACGGCAAAGGCGGAAGAAAAACTTTCCGTCGCGCCGGCGGCCACCGCCTACGAATATTCCTTTCAAGGCGTGGATGGCAAACCCTTCGCGCTGAAGGATTACAAAGGCAAGGTCATGCTGGTCGTCAATACCGCCACCGGCTGCGGCTTTGCGGGGCAGTTTGCAGGTCTTCAAAAATTGTACGAGACGTATAAGGACAAAGGCCTTGTCGTGATCGGCGTGCCGGAAAATGACTTTGGCGGGCAGGAACCGCTGACGGGTGCGCAGGTGATTGCGCATATCAAGGAAACCTACCACGCCGATTTCCCCGTCACGGAAAAAACCGTCGTTTCGGGGGATGATGCGCACCCGTTCTATAAATGGGCGGTGGAGCAGAATGTTGGCGGCTTCCTTGATTCCAGGCCGCGCTGGAACTTCCACAAATACCTTGTCAGCCGCGATGGCCGCCTGGTGGGCAGCTTTGGTTCATCCACCGCGCCGGATGATGAAAAACTTGTCGCCGCCATTGAAGGCGCGCTGGCGCAAAAACCCGAATAATTTTTGTTAAGGAGAAAACCACATGCGCTACAACCAGCTTGGCAATACCGGCCTTTTTGTTTCCGAATTGTGCCTCGGCACCATGACTTTTGGCGGCAGCACGGGCATTTGGGGCAATATCGGCAAGCTTGGGCAGGGGGAGGTGGATGCGATTGTGGCGCGCTCCCTCGGCAGCGGCATCAACTTCCTTGATACGGCGGATGTGTATTCCGAAGGCCAGTCGGAAGTTTTGACGGGGCAGTCCTTGAAGAACCTGAAGGTGAAGCGCACGGATGTGGTTGTCGCCACCAAGTTTCTCGGCAAAGTCGGCGCAGGGCCAAACGACCGCGGCGCATCCCGCGGGCACATCATGGATAGCGTAAAGGGCAGCCTGCAGCGCCTGGGCACTGATTATATCGACCTGTACCAAATTCACGGTTTCGACAAGCTGGTGCCGGTTGATGAAACGCTGCGCGCGCTGGATGATTTAGTGACACAAGGTTACGTGCGCTACATTGGCTGTTCCAACTGGCCCGCGTGGCACATGATGAAGGCGAACGGCATTTGCGCACAAAAAGGCTATGCCCGCATGGAATCGCTGCAGGCCTATTACACGGTTGCAGGCCGCGACCTTGAACGTGAAATTGTACCGGTGCTGAACGACCAGCGCATGGGGTTGATGGTCTGGAGCCCGCTGGCGGGCGGCCTTCTTTCCGGCAAGTATGACCGCAACGGCGGGCCGGAAGGCGCCCGCCGCGCGACGTTTGACTTCCCGCCCGTCAACAAAGACCGCGCCTTTGACTGCATTGATGCCATGAAGCCGATTGCGGCAAAGCACGGCGTTTCGGTGGCGCGGGTGGCGCTGGCGTGGCTGCTGCACCAACAGGCGGTCACCACCGTCATCATCGGCGCAAAAACGACAGAGCAGCTGGATGATAATATTGCCAGCACGACGGTAAAATTGACGGCAGAGGATTTGGCGACGCTGGATAAAGTCAGCGCCTTGCCGTCGGAATACCCCGGCTGGATGATCGAACGGCAGAACACCGACCGTCACCCCGCGCCGTTTGTTGCGCCGGGGAAAAAAGCGGGCTGATCAGCTGCGTTATTTTCAGCTGCGTTATTTATTGTCGCTATCGCGCCGGTTTTGGCGGGGCAGGTTGCTTCTTCGCATCCGGCGGCAGCAGTTGTGCTAACTGCTGTTGCAGGGCTGCGTGGTTGGCAACGCGAAGGTCAGGCGGATTTTTTGCCAGCAATGCGGCATCCGGCAATTTGGTTTCAATCAACACGGCGGTGCAGCCCGCGTTGCGGGCGCAGGTAATATCCGTCAGGCTGTCGCCGATAAATAAAACATCTGCGCCTGCGGCAAGGCCGCTGCCCTGCAGGGCGTGCTGCACGCTTTCCGCATGGGGTTTATCCATCGGCGCATCGCCTGCGCCGACAAGGGCGGAAAAGTATTTATCAAAGCCCAGGTGCGCGGCTTCCGCCCGCAAAATATTGCCGCGCTTGCTGCTGACGACGGCCATGAAAACGCCGCTGTCGGCCAGCTGCTTTAATGTTTCTTCCGCGCCGGCGTGAATTTTCAAATGCTGCCGAATGCCGGCTTCGTAGGCGGCCACATAAACTTTATCTGCTTCCTGCCAGCGGTCTTCGCCAAACAGGCGCGTGAACAGCACGCGGGCGGGCGGGCCGATATTGAGGCGCAGCTGCTCCTCGCTCCATTCCGCATGCCCCATATGACGCAGGGTGGTGTTGATGGCGGCGGTCACAACGCCCCAGGTATCCACCAGCGTATCGTCCCAGTCGAAAATAACGGCTTTGGGATTGGGCATGGTCATGGCTGAATTCCATTTGCAGGGGGCATAAGGCCCCGTGATTTAAGGCGAAATCGGCCCGCGCCGCAAGCTTTCATGCGTGCTGCATTGCGGTAATTTAATTGCGAACGAGGCGTGTTTTTTCTTGCATTAGTTTCCGAATTTTTGATAATCTCGACATCTTGTTAAAATCAATGGTCATATTACAGCTGCATGAAAAAGCCGCACCGCGCCCTGCGCGACATTTTCAATTCCACAAAGCTGCGCCGCGCCTTCCTCGCGGTGGCGGGTACGGCGGCGCTTGTGTCGTCGCCCATCGTACTGGCAGACCAATGGCCGAAAACAACCCCCGTGGTAGTGCCGTGCGAAGAACCCGCGCGCGTGCCCGCCAGGCCCGCCATTCCGTATGATGAATTATTATTCCAGCAGAATGATGCCGTGCCGTCCGACCTGCTGAAGAGCATGACGGAAAAAGAACGGCTGCAGTTTTACATGAACCGCTTCTGCTTTACCGCCGACCAGCGCGCGAATGACAATAACCCCGACCGCGCGCATCTGGTCACGGCGCTGGATACCCTTAGCGCGCTCACCTACATGGGGCGCCCGTTGATTGACCTGGCCGTTGACAGCAAGCTGCATTTCTGCGCCCTGCCGCATTTGCCCGCAGGCACGGCGGCGCAGTATATGGCGGGGTATGACTTTGTCGCCGCCACCCGCAACGCTGCGCCGCAGGGCGAGGTGCTGGACCTTGCGCATGAAATTACCCATGCCGCGCAGGGGCGGCAGGGCCTGCTGAATTACAGCTATTACTGGGATATTGAATCCCGCGTGCGCCGCAACCTGGTGGATGAGGCCGCGCCCGTCGCCATGGAATATGCCGTCGCCTACGAAAAAAAGCTGAACGGCGATGACAGTTACTGGACATACCTGAAAGCGCATACGGCCAGCAGCGCCTATACCGACCCCGCTAACCATTTAGCCTTTGAAACCGCCTATAACGCGGGCATCGCCAGCGGAAAAACGCAAGCGGATGCTTTGCGTGACGGTGCGCATGTGGTTTTCGAGCGCGTTTTCAATAGCCCGGAATGGCGCAATTTTTACCTGAACTCTGAACTGAACAGCTACCTTTCCGACCTTGCAGACGGCAAGTTCAGGCAATTCCCCACCATTCAGCGCAACGGGTTTGATGATAACGATGTCGCGAATGCCAGCAAAGTTGGCGATCTGCCCGGCTTTACCGCGGGTGCGGAAGTGCCGTCCTATGCCCAGCTGCTGAACCACGACCAGAAAATGGCCTGGGCCTATGAAGCGGTTGACCTTGCGCGGTTGCGCCAGTCGTTGGGCGCTGATGCACCGGAAGTGCAGCAGCTGGCGGCCAAGGCAGCAGCGGATAAAAACCCCTACCTTACCCTGGACCTTGCCGAAGTATCCCGCCGCGCCGAAGCCGCAAAGTGGGATACCGGCCTGCAATACACCTACCGCATCATGGATAAAATGCTGACCGAGCCTGCACCCGTGCCGAAGATCTGCTTTGCCGCGCCGCCAAAGCCCGCGGCTTGATATATGAAGCCCGCGGCGTAACATATAAGGCCGTGTTCAGGCTGCGCACGAGGGTGTGCAGTATTTCCAGAGCCGTAAAATCTAATAATAGACATTGTCATGTATCCTGTGGAAAAGCCCGCCGGTGTTTCCCGAATTAATTTGAACAGCGCAAACAATCAAATAGTTGTTTGAATACTGTCTTTAAGTTTTCCGGCATTACTGTACAGTCTCATGGCTTTATGAAGGTGGAGAGGGGTCCGGCAACCCCCCTTTTTTTATGCCTGAAACCGATCCATCGCTCATGCAAAGCCCCTTGTTTCCTTTTTTGTATTTTTTTGGAGTCTTCAGTCACATGGCCAACCAGACCGGTACCGCAAGCAACGACATTCTCAACGGTACGACGCTTGCCGACAATATCAGAGGCCTTGCTGGCGACGACACGATTTACGGTTATGCGGGTAACGACATTATCGACGGCGGTATCGGTGGGGACACTATGTCCGGCGGCCTTGGCAACGATACCTACACGGTTGATGAAGGCGACGACCTCGTCATTGAAAACGCGGGCGAAGGCACGGACCTTGTCAAATCCAGCATCGATTACACGCTGACCGACAACGTTGAAAACCTTACCCTGACCGGCACGGCAACGGCCGCTACCGGCAACGACCTTAACAACGTGCTGACCGGCACCGCGGGCAACAACATTCTGGATGGCGGCCTTGGCGCGGATACCATGAACGGCGGCAGCGGCAATGACATTTATTTTGTCGACAACATCGGTGACAAAATCATCGACAGCAAAGGCACAGAAACTGTCGTTGTGCAGAACATTTCCTACATACTGCAGAACGGCCTTGAAAACGCGGTGCTGGTTGGCAGTGACAACCTTTCCCTTACCGGCAACTCGGTTGTCAACACGCTGGACGGCAACAGCGGCGACAACACGCTGAACGGCATGGGCGGCGCTGACAGCATGGCGGGCAGCCTTGGCAACGATACCTATATCGTCGACAACGTGAACGACAAAGTGATTGAATTCACGGGCGTGAACAGCGGTATTGATACCGTTATGTCCTCCGTCAACTATACGCTGTCCGACAACGTTGAAAACCTGACGCTGACGGGCGCGGGCAACCTTGTCGGTACCGGCAACGCGCTGGATAACATCCTTATCGGCAATGGCGGCAACAACACGCTTTCCGGCGGCGAAGGCAACGACACCGTCGACGGCGGCACGGGCGCGGATAAAATGCTCGGCGGCCTTGGCGATGATACCTATTACGTTGACAATGCCGGCGACACCATCACGGAAGCTGCAAGCGAAGGCGTCGATACCGTCATTGCCAGCGTCAGCCACACGCTGGCTGCCAATGTTGAAAACCTCATCCTCACCGGCGTTGCCAACCTGACCGGCACGGGTAACGACTTTGCCAACACCATCACCGGCAACGACGGCAACAACACGCTGGACGGCAAAGCGGGCGACGACCACCTGATCGGCGGCATTGGCAACGACGTATATGTCGTCGACAGCATTAACGATGTCATCACCGAAAATGACGGCGAAGGCACGGATACCGTATTGTCCAGCGTCAACCACGTTCTGCAGGCGAACGTTGAAAACCTTACCCTTACCGGCACCGATGACATCAGCGGCCAGGGCAACACGCTGGATAACGTCATCACCGGTAACAGCGGCAACAACGTGTTGAACGGCGATGCCGGCAACGATACGCTGGATGGCGGCGCGGGCGTTGATACCATGTTGGGCGGCACGGGCGACGACGTTTATAAAGTCGATGGCTCCACGGACATGATTATCGAAGGCGCGAGCGAAGGCACCGACGTCGTCGTTTCCTCCGCAAGCTTCGTGCTGGGCGACAACATCGAGAATTTGATCCTGACCGGCAGCGCCAACCTTAGCGGTACCGGCAACAGCCTCGACAACAGCATCATCGGCAACGGCGGCGCCAACTACATCGACGGCGGCGCCGGCGACGACGCCATGCAGGGCGGCCTTGGCAACGACACCTACGTTGTAGATAGCTCTTCCGACCACGTCATTGAAAACTTCGGCGAAGGCACGGATACTATTATTTCCAGCGTGGATTATTCGCTGGCGGATTTCGCTGCCAACGTTGAAAACCTTACCCTTACCGGCACGGCGGTCTTTGCCATCGGCAACGAGCTGAACAACAACATCATCGGCAACGCGCAGGACAACCTCATCTACGGCGGCCTTGGGGCGGACGTCATGTCCGGCGGCCTTGGCAATGACACGTACGTTGCCGATAACATCAACGATATCGTTGTCGAACGCCCGGGCGAAGGCACTGACATCGTCTATAGCAGCGTTTCCTATACGCTTTCGGCAAACGTCGAAAACCTGACCCTGGTGGGCGCCGACAACATTAACGGCAGCGGCAACAGCGCCGACAACATCCTGACCGGCAACACCGGCAACAACACGCTGAACGGCATGGGCGGCACCGACACCATGTTTGGCGGCGGCGGCAACGATACCTTCATCATCGACAGCCTGACCGACAGCTACACCGGCGGCATCGGCATTGACACCGTCATGTCCTCCGTCGTCAGCATTGATCTGACCGGCCACACCGAAATTGAAAACGCGGTGCTCACCGGCACGGGCAACCTGAACCTCACCGGCAACGCCGGCAACAACGTGCTGACCGGCAACGACGGTAATAACATCATCGACGGCGGCGCGGGCGCGGACCTGATGGTCGGCGGCAAGGGCGACGACAGCTACACCGTCGACGATTCCGGCGACGTGATTACCGAGCTTGCCAATGGCGGCACGGATAGCGTCTTCGCAGGCGCGGACTACACGCTCGGTGCGAACCTTGAAAATCTTACCTTGACCGGTACTGGCAACATCAACGGCACCGGTAACGAGCTTGCCAACTCCATCACCGGCAACAGCGGCAATAACGTGCTGGATGGCGGCGCGGGTGCCGACCATATGAACGGCGGCGACGGCAACGATACATATATCGTCGACAACGCAGGCGATGTCGTGACCGAGCTTTCGGGCGTCGGTTCCGGCACCGATACTGTTCAGGCAAGCATTAACTATACGCTCGGCGCGAACGTCGAAAACCTCACCTTGACCGGCTCGGCGGACCTTACCGGTACGGGTAATGCGGGCGACAACATCATCACCGGCAACAGCGGTAACGACACGCTGGATGGCGGCGCGGGTGTGGATACGCTCGATGGCTCTGCGGGCCAGAACAACGTCTATATCGTTGACAATGCTGACGATGTCGTCATCGGCAGCAATTTCTACGGTGACACCATCCACTCCAGCGTCAGCTGGAACATGAACACCAACACCACCAACGTCGAAAACCTCGTCCTCACCGGCACCGACAACATCAACGCGACCGGCGACGGCGGCTTCAACAACATCACCGGTAACGCCGGCAACAACGTTATCGACGGCGGCGCAGGCCCCGATGCAATGATGGGCGGTGCGGGCGACGATACCTATATGGTTGACGATGCAGAAGACTCTGTTGCTGAAAACGAAAACGAAGGCACGGATACCATCGTCACCACAGCCTTCCTCGGCGGCCTTTCCGCGAACGTTGAAAACCTGAAGCTTGCGGGCGGCGTTAACGTCGGTTACGGCAACGAGCTGGACAACGTCATCACCGGCAACCAGACCGCGGGCATCCACAATACGCTGGATGGCCAGGGCGGCGCGGATACCATGATTGGCGGTACGGGCGCCAACGACTTCTATGTGGATAATGCAGGTGATAAAGTCACCGGCAATACGGATATCGATACTGTATATTCAAGCGTCACTTTCAACATCTCGGCGCAGGCGGCGATTGAAAATATCGTCCTCACCGGCTCCGACAATATTGATGTGACCGGCAACGCTGGTAACAACACCATCACCGGCAACAGCGGCAATAACATCCTTATGGGTGGCGGCGGTACCGATACGCTTATCGGCGGCGACGGCAATGATACCTATTACCTCGACGCAGGCGTGCATATCACCGAAGGCGCAAATGCCGGCACCGATACGGTTTACAGCTCGCTTTCCTATATTCTTGGCGATAACCTTGAAAATCTCGTGCTGACCGTCAACACGGATGAATACGCATCCGGTAACGCGCTCAACAACACCATTACCGGCGGCGCAGGTAATAACTACATCGACGGCGGCGAAGGCGCCGATAGCATGATCGGCCTTGCGGGCAACGATACTTATATCGTTGATGACGAGGGCGATGTCGTGATTGAAGCGGCTGGCGGCGGCACTGCCGACCAGGTCAACGCGTCCATCAGCTACACCCTCGTCGCGAACGTCGAGAACCTGCAGCTGGATGGCACAGGCAACATCAACGGCACCGGTAACGACCTTGCCAACACCATCACCGGCAATAGCGGCAGCAACACGCTGGACGGCAAAGCCGGCGCGGACGTCATGATCGGCGGCGGCGGCGATGATACATTCATCATTGATAACGCAGGTGATCTTGTCACTGGCGGTAGCGGCATTGACACCGTTAAATCCTCGAACATCAGCCTTGATATCTCCGGTCATGCTGAACTCGAGAATGCAACGCTGGACGGCACCGCCAACCTGAACCTTATCGGTAACGGTGGTTCCAACGTCCTGACTGGCAACAGCGGCAACAACGTCCTCGACGGCGGCGCTGGCGCGGATGTCATGATCGGCGGCGACGGGAACGATACTTTCATCGTCGACAACATCGGCGATGTCGTGAGTGGCGGCACGGGCATTGATACGGTCGTGACATCGATCGGCAATACTGTCGCTCTTGCAAGCGATCTGGAAAACGTCACCCTGACCGGAACCGCGGCATATGCACTTGGCAACAGCGGTAACAACGTCCTTACCGGTAACGCCAGTGCCAATATTCTTGACGGTATGGGCGGCACGGACACGATGATCGGTGGTGCGGGCAACGACGGTTACACGGTGTATACCGCAAATTCCGTTGTGACCGAGCTTAGCGGGGAAGGTAATGACTACATTACCGGCATCAACACCAGCTACACCATTGCTGCCAACGTCGAACACCTTGAAGTGAACGCTGATGATGGCGGCGCGTATGTGGCTACGGGTGACAACCTGGCGAATGACCTTGCGGCCTATGCAACAGGCGGCTCCAGCGTAACAGTGCTGGGTCTGGGGGGTAACGATACGCTCCAGAACTATATTTCCACATCCGATGTTACGCTGGATGGCGGCACGGGCGCGGACACCATGACCAACAACGCCAACGCCGGCACGACCACGTTTGTGGTGGATGACGCGGGCGACGTTGTTGTCGCCAAGGCGGGCCTGATTGATACTGTTATCAGCAACCTTGCGACCTATACGCTGGGCCTTAATGCCGACAACCTGGTGCTGAAGGGCGCTGCCCTTGTCGGTATCGGTAACGGCGATGCCAACAGCATCACCGGTAACGACAACGACAACACGCTGGATGGCGGCGCAGGCGCGGACAGCATGGCCGGCGGCAAAGGCAATGACCTTTATTACGTCGACAATGCAAGCGAATCCGTGATCGAAGTGGCAGGCCAGGGTACCAGCGATGCTGTTATTGTGGCAGCGCCCATTACCTCCTACACGCTGTCATCGGAAGTTGAAATCCTCACCATGCTTGGCACGGGTGGCGTCACCGCAACTGGTAACACCGGCGCAAACAGCATCTTCACCGGCGCCGGCAACGATACGCTGGATGGCGGCACGGGTGCGGACAGCATGACCGGCGGCCTTGGCGATGACACCTACTTTGTCGACAATGCCGGCGACCAGATTTTCGAAGCGCCCACTGCAGGCAACGACATGGCAATTTCGACGGTCACCTACACGCTGGGTGCCAACGTTGAAACGCTGGTGCTGGCAGCTGGTGCGGGCGCCATTTCCGGTACCGGTAACGATGGCATCAACACCCTCATCGGCAACGCCAGCGATAACACGCTGGACGGCGGCGCGGGTGCGGACAGCCTCATCGGCGGCAATGGTAACGACACCTATATTGTCGATACCGCGGGCGATGTTATTGCCGAGAACTTCGACGAAGGTATCGATACCGTCAAGGCGGGCTTTGACTATACGCTCGGCGCGAACATTGAAAACCTTATCCTCACCGGTACAAATAACCTTAACGGCACGGGCAACGCCGACGCAAACGTGCTGACCGGCAACGCGGGTGCAAACTCGCTGGATGGCGGCGCGGGCGTGGATACCATGATTGGCGGCGCGGGCAACGACACCTATGTCGTTGACGTCAGCGGCGACGTGGTGACCGAGCTTGCCAACGCTGGCACGGATACCGTGCTGGCGGCGGCTTCGTACATCCTCGGCCTTAACGTTGAAAACCTGACGCTGACGGGCCATGATGCCATCAACGGCACCGGTAACGCGCTTGTCAACGTCCTCACCGGCAACGACAACGATAACTTGCTGGATGGCGGCGTCGGCGCGGATACAATGATCGGCGGCGCGGGCAACGATGTGTATTTCGTTGATAACGCCAACGACAAAATCATCGAATTCAGCGGCGAAGGCACCGATACGGTTGTTTCCAGCATCACCTACACGCTGACCGCTGGTTCCGAAATCGAGAACCTGATCCTGATGGCAGGCACCGCCCGCATTAACGGCACCGGCAACGCCGATGATAACCTTATCGCCGGCAACAGCGCCGCAAACTCCCTCTACGGCATGGACGGCGCGGATACGCTGGACGGCGGCGCGGGTGCGGATTTAATGGTTGGCGGCAACGGCGACGACACCTACTACGTGGACATGACCACCGACCGCATCACCGAAACCGCAACCGGCGGCGTTGACAGCGTCTTCTCCTCTGTCAGCTACACGCTGGCGACGTATGTTGATAACCTGACCCTGACGGGTACGGATGCCATCAATGCTATTGGTAACGCGCTCGGCAACCACCTTGTCGGTAACGATGCCGCCAACACGCTGGATGGCAAGGGCGGTGCGGATATCATGGAAGGCGGCGACGGCAACGACACCTATATCGTCGATAACGGCGGCGACGTTGTAACCGAAGCCTTTTAACCACGGCATCGATACCATCGTATCCAGCGTCAACTGGTCGCTGGGTATGGGGTCGGAAGTTGAAAACCTGACCCTTGCCGCGACCAGCAGGACAGCGCTTGTCGGCACCGGTAACGAGCTCGATAACGTCCTGACCGGTAACGCCTACAATAACATCCTTAATGGTGGTGCAGGCGCGGACAGCATGGTTGGCGGCGCGGGTAACGACACGTACTACGTCGATAGCGCCCTCGATGTGATTGTTGACACCAAGGGCACCGACCTTGTCCATGCCAGCATCGACTACACGCTGGGCAGCACCATCGAGAACCTCACGCTTGATACCGGCGCGCATATCGGAACCGGTAACGCGCTTGCCAACATCATCACTGCGAACGATGACGGCAATACGCTTTACGGCATGGCAGGTGCGGATAAACTGTTCGGCGGCTTCGGTGACGATATCCTCGACGGCGGCGCCGGCAAGGATACGCTGACGGGTGGCGACGGCACCGATACCTATGTCTTCCATGCTTCGGAATACACGACTGCATCTGCAGCGGCCGTGAACATGGATACCATCAACGGCTTTACGACCGGCACCGGCGTGAACCATGACGTCATCGACATTCACGACATCCTGCAAGGCCATGGCTATGCGGGCGGTGATATTTCCGACTACGTCCACCTGACCATCAGCGGCGGCAATACCATTTTGTCCGTCGATGCGGATGGCCTGACGGGCGGCGCGCACTTTGTCAACGTCGCGACCATTACAGGGCTTCACCTGACGGATGCGAACGTGCTGGTGACGGACGGCAACCTGCAAGTCGTCTGATAAACTTTGAAAAAAAGCGGCGGCGGGGTCATTCCTGCCGCCGCTTTTTTTTATGCGCGGTTTGCGCTATTATTTGGCCATGAATATCTGGGTGGATGCGGACGCCTGTCCGAAAGTGATCAAGGAAATCCTGTTCCGCGTGGCGGAGCGTACGCAGCTGCCCATTGTGCTGGTGGCAAACCAGTGGTTCCGCTTTCCGGTTTCACCCTACATCAGCTTCAAGCAGGTGGAGCAGGGGCCGGACGTGGCCGATGATTATATCGCCGAGAACTGCACCGCCGGCGACATTGTGGTAACGGCGGATATTCCGCTGGCGGCGCGCGTGGTTGAAAAAGCGGCGCATGCGCTTGACCCGCGCGGGCGGCTGCACACGGCAGAAAATATCCGCCAGACGCTGGGCATGCGCGACTTCATGGATAGTTTGCGCGGCAGTGGCATTGAAACCGGCGGCCCCGCCACCATCAGCGCCCATGACCGGCAGGAATTTGCCAATCACCTAGACCGTCTGGTGGCAAAGCTGAAGCGCTGAAATAACCAGCAAAAACAGTGTTAAAAACAGCCTTCGCTTTGGGTTGACATATTTTCCCGTCGCCTTGTAAAATCGGCCATCATAAACAGCCAAGGCAGATATCACCCCGTGAAACCCCTGCGCGATTATTTCAAACGCCCCGCAACCGATGCCGCCGACAAGCCGGGCTTGCTGAAGGCCGTGAAGAACCGTCTGCGCCGTAGCAAGGACGTTTCACCCACGGAGAAAGAGGGCAAAAGCCTGCCCGACCTGGCGCAGATGCGCGAGAAGCTGGCCGACATGATGGATAGCAGCAAGCGCAGCAAAACCGCCAATACCGTTCTGGTGCTGACAGGCGCGGGCGTTGCCGCCGTGGGCGTTGCTGCGGATGTCATGTTCCTTGGCGGCGTTGGCACCATTACAGTAATCAGCTGCCTTTACAGCGACCTTCGCAATGTGCAGCACATTAAAAAAATCAGCGCCGAGATTGGCAAGATTGACGATAAAATTGATGAAATGGCGCGCACCAGCCAGCCCGGGCCTGATTATGCGCCCGCGCTTTCCGCCGTTAAAAGCTCGATCGAGGATTTTCAGGCCAGCGCGAAAAAAGTGCCGCCCGAAGTTTCCGTCGAACTGGCGCGGCTAAAAGAACAGGTCACGGCGCTGCAGGCAAAAATTACGCCCGCACCGAAGCCATAAACAAGCAGTCTATATTTTGGGAGCCTGCGGCGGTTTTGGTGCCGGCGGACGTTGGATGACGGCGTCAATATGCCGCGCCATCATCAATTCTTCGTTCGTTTTAATGACGTAGACGGCAATGCTGCCAGCGGCATCGTGTATCGCGGGGCCATTGGCGGCGTTGAGTTTGGCGTCCGTCGTTACGCCAAGGTGCTTGAGGTGCCCGCAGATTTTTTCACGGATAATGCCGGAATTTTCGCCAATGCCTGCGGTGAAAACCAGCGCGTCCAGCCCGCCAAGGTCAACCGTGAGGGCGGCGATTTGCCGGGCGGCGTAAAGGCAGAACAGGTCAACCGCTTCCTTCGCTTCCGGTGCGGGGCTGTTCAGCAGCACGCGCATATCGTTGCTGATGCCGCCGGAAACGCCTTTTAATCCGGAATGCTTCTGGAAGATATCGGAAATGCTTTTGGCGGAAAGGCCTTTTTGCTCCATCAAATACAGCGGCACGCCGGGGTCGATGGCACCGGTGCGGGTGCCCATCATCAACCCGTCCAGCGGCGTAAAGCCCATGCTGCTGGCCACGCTTTTGCCGTCCTTCATGGCGCAAACGCTGGCGCCGCTGCCGAGGTGCGCAACAATGACGCGGCCTTTGGCAATGTCATCTCCCGCAATAGCGGGCAGGACGGCGGCAATATATTCATACGACGAACCATGAAAGCCGTAGCGCAAAACGCCTTCATCCGTCAGGTCTTTCGGCAGGGCGTAAAGCTGGTTCAGGCGCGGCTGGGTGCGGTGAAAGGCGGTATCGAAACACGCAACTTGCGGCAGGTTCGGGAATTTATCCATCACCAGCTTTGCGGGCTTCAGGTTATGCGGCTGGTGCAGGGGCGCAAGCGGCGTTAACGCCTCTAAATCCGCCAGCACTTTATCATCCAGCTTTTGCGGGGCGGCATAATCCCGCCCGCCGTGGACAACGCGGTGGGCCACGCCCTTTACGTTGCGGTCTTCGACAAGCTTCAGCAGGTCATTGAAAGCCGCGTCATAGCCAGCCTTGTCGGCCATTTCCAGCGTCTTCTTTTCCAGCAGGGCAAGGGTATTCGCATCGTACAGCGCGTACTTGATGGTGGAAGAACCGGCATTGATGACAAGGTAGGTTTCGGCGGTCATTACGGTTTCGGGCGGTTGGGGTTGCGGGCGTTCACCAGCGCGATAGCCGCGGAAGCTTTGCGTTCTTCCGCTTCTGCCGAACGGCTGTTGAGGATGATGGGCGTGCGCGCCCCCACCACAATGCCGCCGAGCGGCGCGGACGACAGGAAGGTGCGCGACTTGAAATAGATATTGCCGGAAGCCATGTCGGGGAAGACAAGAATATCCGCATCGCCCGCAACATCCGAGAAAATGTCCTTCAGCTTGGCGGATTTTTTTGAAATGGCGTTATCAAAGGCAAACGGGCCTTCAACCTTTGCGCCGGTGATCTGGCCGCGCAGCGCCATAACCGTCAGCGCAGCGGCATCCAGCGTTGCCTGCTGCTTTTCTTCCACCTTTTCGGTGGCGGCGAGGATGGCGACTTTCGGCTCCCGCCCTTCAATCGTCCAGAACAAATCAATCGCGTTCTGGATGATGTCTTTTTTCGCAGCCAGATCGGGCGCGATGTTCATGGCGGCATCGGTAATATACAGCGGCTTGTGGTAATCGGGGTCCTGCATGATGAAAACGTGGCTCATGCGGCGGTCGGTGCGCAGGCCGTTTTCTTTCGCGACCACCGGGGTCAGGAATTCATCCGTGCTGATTTTGCCTTTCATCAGGGCTTCGGCCTTGCCGTCCTTCACCAGTTTCACGGCGGCTTCGGCGGAAGCGTGGCTATGCTCTGTTGGCACAATTTCGAAGCCGGAAATATCGATGTTCGCATCCGCCGCCGCCTTGCGGATTTTCTGTTCCGGCCCGACGAGGATGGGCACGATAAGTTTTGCCGCCGCCGCTTCAAATGCGCCGCGCAGCGAATTTTCATCAACGGGGTGAACAACCGCGACTTTCAAGGGCTCCATCTCGGGCGTGATTTTGTCGTAGATGTATTTCATGGCGCATGTTCCTTCGCGTCTTGGCCGTGCTGATGATGAATGATGGAATCATCATAGGCTTTTTCGCGCTGGTGTTGTACTGCACAAAAACATTCACATAATCTGTTTATATCCTCTCAAACGGCTGGTTTAAAAGGGGCGGGGCGGCTATGCTTTCAGCGATAAGCACGGGGTAAAAAGGGCAATGCAGGCACAAAAAATCGCCATTATCGGCAGCGGGCCCGCAGGGTTGGCGGCGGCCGCGTACCTGACGCGCGACGGCCAAGATGTAACGCTGTTTGAACGTTTTGCAGCGCCGCGGCCCATTGGCGCGGGCCTGCTGCTGCAGCCCACCGGCCTTGCCTGCCTTGGCGTGCTGGGGCTTGATGGCGCGGCGATTGAGACGGGCGCAAAAATCAGCAACCTGCTGGGCCGCACCGCCAGCGGCCGCAATATCATCGAGCTGAGCTACCGCGACCTTGCGCCGCACCTGTTTGGCGTAGGTATTCACCGCGGCGCGCTGTTTAATATTCTGTACGGCGAAGCGCAACGCCAGCGCATTGAAATTGTGACCGAAGCGGAAATTGTTGATACCGCGCTGGTGGCGGATAAACGCACCATCACGGCAAAAAACGGCCGGCAATACGGCCCGTTTGATTTAGTGGTGGATGCAAGCGGCATGCGGTCCGGCCTGCGGTCAAAATACGCGCGCATCAAGCTGGATAAGCCGTATCCGTACGGCGCGGTCTGGGGCGTATGCGCAGACCCGGGGCAGGCCTTCGGGCAGGATTATCTGCGCCAGCGGTTTGACGGCGCTAAAATCATGATCGGCCTGCTCGCCATTGGCCGCCGTCCGCAGGACAATGAAAAATCGCTCACCTTTTTCTGGAGCCTGCCCGCGCATAGTTATGCGCAGTGGCGCGAAGACGGCATTGATGCATGGAAGGCAAAAGTGCATCACTACTGGCCGGAAATTCAGCCCTTTGTCGACCAGTTCAAGACGGTGGATGATTTAACCTTCGCGCAGTATAACGACGTTATCGTAAAGCCGTGGCACGGCGACCGGATCGTTTTTATTGGGGATGCCGCGCATTCCACCAGCCCGCAGCTGGGGCAGGGCGCTAATCTTGGCCTTGTGGATTCCATGATGCTGGCCTTGAGCCTGCGCGATAACAACGGCGTGAATGCCGCGCTTGATGCCTATACCCGCGCCCGTCATTCGCACACGTATTTTTACCAGCTGGCAAGCCGCGCGCTAACGCCGTTCTTCCAGTCCGACAGCAGCTGCGCCGCATGGCTGCGCGATAATACGTTCGGCCTGATGGGCAGGGTGCCGTTCACCAAAACACACATGCTGCGCACCTTTGCGGGCGTAAAGACGGGGCCCCTGACGCACCTGAACCCCGGCAAGTGGCACCCCGGTTACGATGTGCGCAAAAATCATCCGCCGGAAGCTTTGGCCAGGCTGCCGGCATAGCGCACCAGCAGGCCGAACAGCGGCAGCGTGACATGCACGCGCACTTTAAAAATATCGCCTTCCGCATATTCATCCGCCGTTACCTGCGGGCGGAAGATGCTGCCGACGGGCAGGCCGAGCAGGTAAACCTGCCGCAGCGCCAGCGATAGCTTTTCGGGGGCAGCCGTGACCTGAAAGGCGAGAGTGATGATGTTGATTTTTTCAAACAGCAATTCACTCTGCGCATATTGGAGGGAATAGAATTTTTTGGTGCCGAAAATACGCGTCCAATGCTCCCGCCCGTGATCGGCGCGGAACTGCACGCGCAGGGCTTGTGCCTGTCCGGCGGGGGGCAGTTGCATGAGGGCGCAAATAAACCGGCAAAAGGGGTTGCTGCCGCGCGTTACATCGCAGGTGCCGGCATATTCTATGTCGGCCTGCAGGTCGTGCAGCGCCTGCACGGCTGCGGGCAGGGTGCTAAAGCGTTCCCCAAGAAGGCGTTGATAGAGTGACGGCATGTTTTTAAAGGCCTTTTTGCACCGCAAGATTCGGATATTCCAAAGCGGCATCCGGCGTTAGAATAGCATGATGAAACACAAAAACGCGACAGTAACCGAAGCCGAAACCCGCCTGATGGCGGCGTTGTGCCGCTACATTGAACAGCATAGCGATGCCGCCCTGCCGCTGGCAGAACTGGCGGCGCAGGCGCATTTAAGCCCCACGCATCTGCAGCGACGGTTCAAGGCTGTTGTCGGCCTGTCCCCCCGCCAGTATCAGGAGGCATTCCGGCTGAAGACGTTGAAGAAAAACCTGAAGGGCAAGGTGGGTGTGACCGGTGCAATTTATGACGCGGGCTTTGGTTCTTCCAGCCGCGTCTACGGGCAGGTGAATAGCCGCCTTGGCATGACGCCGGGGCAATACCGCCGGCACGGCGCGGGTTTGGATATTTATTACGCCACCGCAAAAACCCCCGTGGGATTGCTGCTGATGGCAGCCACGGAACGCGGTATTTGCGCGGTTGAGCTGGGGGATGACGCGGCGATGCTGGTTGACGGCCTGCAGTCAGAATTCCCTGCCGCCACGCTGCACAAAGGCGCAAAGGGAACTGGCGCGGAATTAAAGCAATGGATGGCGGCATTGAACGAATATTTGCAAGGCCGCAGCGCACTGCCGAAGTTGCCGCTGGATATTCAGGGCACTGCCTTTCAGGCGCAGGTCTGGCGTTATTTGCAAACTATTCCGATGGGAAAAACCCGCAGCTATACAGATGTGGCGAAGGCCGTGGGCAAGCCCGACGCCGTGCGCGCGGTTGCGACCGCCTGTGCGCGCAATAAAATCGCCCTGCTTATTCCGTGTCACCGTGTCATTAGCAGCAGCGGAAAACTGGCGGGTTACCGCTGGAGTTTGCCGCGCAAAAAGCAATTGCTGGAACTTGAAGGCGCCATATAGGTTACGGGCCTTTCGGCAGCGGCACAAAATCATGCTCGCCGGGGATATGGGCGAAACGGTTTTCAAGCCAGTCGGCCTTCGCCTGTTCCAGCCGTTCCTGCGAGCTTGAAACGAAATTCCACCAGATGAATCGCGGTTCAGATAACGGGTCACCGCCCATCAGCATGATATGCGCAGGGGTTAACGCTTCAATCGCCGCGGCATCTGCCGGCAGGAAAACGGGCAGGGTATGCGGTTCTACTTCTGTGCCGCCGATGCGCAGGCGACCGCTGATGACATACAACGCGGTATCGCGGTAGCCGCCCGGCATTTTTAATGACTGGCCGGGCTGCAAATGCACCTCCGCATAAAATAGCGGGCTGTATGTTTTAACGGGCGCGGTATGGCCATAGGCTTCGCCCGCAATCAGCTTTACGGTGATGCCGGAAATATCAAACGCGGGCAGGCTGTCCGCGGCGTAATGACTGAATTCAGGGGCTTGCTCTTCGCATTCCTTCGGCAGCGCAATCCAGCTTTGCAGTCCGTGCAGGTCGTGGGGGATGCTGCGTTCGGTGGCTGAGGTGCGCTCCGAATGGGCAATGCCGCTGCCCGCCGTCATCCAGTTCACCGCGCCTGCCGAAATTTCCTGCACCGTGCCGATGGAATCGCGGTGCATGATATTGCCGGAGAATAAATAGGTAAGCGTGGAAAGGCCGATATGCGGGTGGGGCTTTACATCAATGCCCGAAGCCGCCTCGAACGATTTTGGCCCCATGTGGTCGAGGAAAATAAACGGGCCCACCATGCGGCGCTTGTAATAGGGCAGCAGGCGGCGCACGGCAAGGCCGCCAATATCCGCCTCGCGCGGGGGAATGACAAGCTCGATCAAACTCATGGTTTATAACCTTTTGACTTTTGGTTTCCGGCGGTATTATACAGCAATAATTATTCAACATGAAAGACCGCGCCATGGCCACCCTGACCGTTTACGGCATCAAGAACTGCGACACGATGAAAAAAGCCTTCGCGTGGCTGGATGCCAAGGGCGTTGAATATACCTTCCACGATTACAAAAAGCAGGGCGCGGAGAAAGCCGTGCTGCAACGCGCCTTCGATGAAAAAGGCTGGGACAGTGTCATCAACCGCAAGGGCACCACGTGGCGCGCCCTGCCGGATGATGTGAAGGAGAAAACAACAGCCGCCAGCGCGCTGAAACTGGCGCTTGAAAACCCGTCGCTCGTCAAACGTCCGCTGATTGTGACAGAGAAGGGAATCATCCTCGGCTTTGACGCGGATGAATATGCTGCAGCGTTTCTGTCAAAAAAGCGCTGATTTATAAGGTTTTAAAGGGTATTGACATAGGCTCATTCTGAGCATAAGTTGGCTTTATATAAACAGCCCATAAAGAGAAACGCCATGCCCTATACCGCCCCCACGCCCTATGACGGCACCATGATTTTCAAACCCGTCGCCCCGCTCGCAACCGTGCTGAAGCAGGTGGAAGCAAAACGGCAGGACAAAAACGACAAGCTGGCAAAGCTTTATGCGGGCGAAGATACCTATACGCGCCTTTACGCCGAAGGCATGAAACGGCTGAAGCAGCCCGACCTGCTGTCGCTTGATGATGCAGCGGCGCGCCTGAACATGACGCCCGCGGCTTACATTACGCAGGCCGAAGCAGGGCAGGTATTGCTGATCCAAATCGAAGGCCTGCAGGTTGTACCCGCCTGCATGTTTGATAAAAACGGCAAGGTGGACCCCTTGAAGGTAGATATTGCGCGCGAATTCGTGCTGGAAGGCCACGATTACTTCAAGTTTCTCGATTACCTGAAATTCATGCACGGCGAAAAAGCGAACATTGCCGCCACCGTGCCGGAAAAAACGCTGCGCGATATTTTCAAGGCTGCGGGCGTGGATGGCTATGAAACCAGCATCACGGTCAATGCCAGCATGAACCAGCTGGCAGACGGGCGCGATGCGCAGCCGGCTTTTTACGATACGCTGCTGAAGCACCTTGATGCCGCGCTGGTCAGCGGCGGGTGGGACCCCACCGGCGGTCTGTCCCGCAACTTCCGCAACAAATACAACCTGCCCGGCCTTACCATTTCCGAGGACCGCATGGGTGTAAAGCTGGAAGATGTGCAGCCGAAAAAGCCGCGCACGCCAAAAACCAAGGCTGGCCCCAAGCCTTGATATTGCTTTGATTTACAAAGCTTTTGACAAAATGTCAAAACGGGCTTATTCATAATATATCAAAAAGCTTCTGCACGGTTTAAATCCGCGCACCCTACAAACAGGCCTGTAGAACAGGCGTGCAAAACAGGATCGTTTTATCAATCGCGCCCCGCACCGCCGCCGGGCGCGGTCAAGGATGTAATTCATGGCGCAGATGACGACAGATTCAAACGGCACCGTGCGCTGGTTTGAAGACGGCCAGCCCCACCGTGATGACGGCCCGGCCTATGAAGCCGTGAACGGTGATAAATTCTGGTTCAGCCGCGGGCAATTGCACCGTGATGACGGCCCCGCCATGGAGCGGTCGGACGGCAGTCGCTTCTGGCACCGCCACGGCCAGCGCCACCGCGAGGATGGGCCATCAGAAGAACACGCCAGCGGTGAAAAATGCTGGTACCGCAACGACCGCCTGCACCGCGAAGATGGCCCCGCCATTGAAATGCCGGATGGCAGTACATCGTGGTACCTCTACGGCGTGGCCTGGCCGGAAGGGCCGGCCGTTGTTGCCCGCCGCGCAGCGGACGCCGAAGAAAACCTGCGCCAGAAAGCGCTGCAGGCAGATATCAACCGCGACATCACGCTTCAGCGGCATATCAAGCCGCTGAAGGCCGTGCGCTTCAAGCCTTGAAGCTTATGACTTGATAAAGGCCTGACGCCCTTCCAGCATTAAACTGCGGGCATCAAGGTCTTGCTCGATTTTCCGCAGTACTTCGGCGCTGAAGGCGCCTTTCTTGTGCATCTGGATCAGCAATTTGCGCTGCTGCGACACAATTTCTTTTTCCGACTGGTGATAGTCGGTGATGGGGCCATAGGTTTCGGCCTCCTGCGCATGGCCGTTGCCCTCCACCTTCAAAACACCATTCAGGTAGCTGATCTGCCGCTCAAGGCGGTTTTTGACGTTCTCAAGCGCGCGCGGATCCATGCGCTTTTGCAAATCGGTTTCGACAAATTCATAGGCGGCATTGGCCATGACAAGGCGCAGGCGGCGTTCTTCCGTCATCGCTTTTTCCGGCGTTTCGCCCAGCTTCAGCCACTTAATAAGCCACGGCAGCGTCAGGCCCTGGAAAACCAGCGTCACCAGAATGACGACGAAGGTGATGAACAAAATGGTGTTGCGTTCGGGGAAGTCCGCGCCGTTTTCCAGCGTCAGGGGCAGGGCAAGGGCTGTTGCGAGTGAAACAACGCCGCGCATGCCCGACCAGCCGAGGATCAGCAGGTAGCGGTTATTGACGAGGGCGGATTTTTCGATCTTCAGCATCCGGTAAAACCAGTTGGCGAGATGAGCGGTCGGGAAGACCCAGATAAGCCGCGTGGCAATAACGACGGCGCTGATGAGAAGGCCATACGTCACCATTTCCCCGAAGGTATGGTCGCCGATGCTGTTGATAATCTCAGGCAGCTGCAGGCCGATGAGAATAAAAACAAGCCCGTTGAGCAGGAAGATAAGAACATCCCAGAAGTTGTTCATCTGCATGCGCGTCTGGTACGAGAATATCTCGTGCGCGCGCCACGAAACGAACAAGCCGGCGGTAACGGCCGCCAGCACGCCCGAGGCGTGGAATTTTTCCGCCAGCACATAAGACACGAACGGCAGCAGCAGCGTGACCAGCGTTTCAACCGTTGCGCCGCGCAGGAACCTGCGCTGCACAAAAACAAAGCCATAGCCGATGATGCCGCCGACAATAACGCCACCCCCGGCGACCAGCACGAATTGCAGCGCCGCCTGCCACAGCACGAAGGTGGTGCTAAGGACGGCCGCGACGGCATAGCGGTAGGTGACAAGCGCGGTTGCATCGTTGATCAGGCTTTCGCCCTCCAGCACGGCGACGAGCCGTTTTGGCAGGTTCAGCCCCTTGGTGGCGCTGGTGGCCGCAACAGCATCCGGCGGGGAAACAATAGCGCCAAGGACGAAGGCCAGCGGCCACGTGAAACCGGGAATCATGTAATAAGCGCAGACCGCAACGCCCGCGGTTGAAAACAGCACAAGGCCGATGGCAAGGCGCCCGATGATCGCCTGGTTTTTGCGGAAGTCGTGCCACGACATATGCCGCGCGGCATCAAACAGCAGCGGCGGCAGAAACAGCAGGAAGGCGACATCAGGCGTTAAATGGACGGCGGGAAGGCCTGGTATAAGGCTGATGCCAAGACCCGCCACGACAAGCAGGATGGGATAGGAAACCTTGATACGGTCGGCAACGGAATAAAGCCCCGCCAGAAGCGCCAGAAGAAAAAGGATGATGTCGAGATGCTGCATTGAGACCTATGCGTTGTTTGGAATGTTGCCGGAGAAATGGCTTGCGGTAATAGAATACCTGCTTCAGCCAAAGGAATAAATAATTCATTCGCCGGCGAATTCAACCGGCGTTGCTATTTTTACGCTGTAAACGGGTCTTGCCTAGTGCGCCGCCGAGGTGTCTGCCTTGCGCGTCGGTTTCGGCGCAAGCCAGATGGCACAGGCTGCCAGCGAGAAGGCAAGCGATGCCGTGAAGAAGATGGCGTTGGTCGACAGCATGATGCTCTGGTTCTGCACCAGCTGGTCCATCAGCCCCAGCGCCTTCTGCGGGTCGCCGCCGCCGGCGCTCAGCGTGCTGGCCAGTTGCTGCGGGGAGGCGATAATGCCGACAAGGTCGTTTTTAAAGTGGCTCGCTTCGTTATCCCACGACGTGGTGACAATGGAGGTAGCGAAGGCGCCGGAAACTGTACGCAGGAAGCTCATCAGCCCCGCTGCGCCCGCCGTTTCTTCCGGATTGACGGAGGACAGCGAAAGGCCGGTCAGCGGGATGAAGAAGAACGGCAGGCCAATGCCCTGCATTAACAGCGGGAAGGCGATTTGCGCATAGCTCATGTCAGTCGTGTTAAAGGCGCGCTCCATCGTCCAGAAACCCATCCACATCACGCCGAAGAAGACGAGGATGCGCGCATCCACTTTGGCGGAAAGTTTGGCCGCGAAGGGCGCGATGATGACGGCAAGGACGCCGGTTGCAGCCGAAACATAGCCCGACCATGTGGCGGTATACCCCATATAGCCCTGCAGCCACAGCGGCATCAGAACGACCGAGCTGAAGAACGCCCCGAAGGCAAGGGAGATGGTGATAACGCTGGCGGTGTAGCCCCTGTGCCTGAAAACGCGCAGGTCCACGACGGGCTGTTTATCCGTCAGCTCCCATATCACGAAGGATATAAACCCGACGACCGCGACAATGGCGAGCGTGATGATGAAGCTGGAGGAGAACCAGTCGTAGTTTTTGCCTTCATCCAGCATGATCTGCATGGCACTGACCCAGACGATCAGCAGCGTCAGCCCAACAAAGTCAATCGGCACGCTGCGCTTCCTGGTTTCGAACGGCACCAGCATGTTATAGGCAAGGAAGCTGCACAGGGCGGCAATGGGCAGGTTGATGTAGAAAATAACCGGCCAGCTCCAGTTGTCACAAATATAGCCGCCGACGATGGGGCCGAGGATTGGCGCAATCAGCGTCGTCATGCTCCACAGGCCAAGCGCTGCGGTTTGTTTGTCTTTGGGGAAGACGCGCATCAGCAGCGTCTGCGACAGGGGAATCAGCGGGCCGCCCGACAGGCCCTGAAATACGCGCGCCATGACAAGAAAGCCAAGGCTGCCTGCCATGCCGCACAGCAGGGAAAAAATGCCGAACAGCAGCATGGAGGTCGTAAAGACCCGCACGGTGCCAAAGCGGTTGGCCAGCCAGCCGGTCAGCGGCACGGTAATCGCCTCCGCCACCGCGTAGGAGGTAATAACGTAGGTACCTTCGTTGGATGACACCGCAAGCCCGCCCGCAATGTGGGGGACGGAGACGTTGGCAATGGTGGTATCCAGCACGACGATGAAGTTGGCAACCGCCAGCAGCAAACCCGCCGCCACAAGCCCGCCGCCCTGCAGCACCGGCAGCTTTTCAGCCGCGGGCTTTGCAGTGGGTGAGCCGATATTGGCTGGTGGGTTGTTGCTGACGGTCGCCATCTTCGAATGCTTTCGTACTTATTTTCTCACGTATTTTATTTGCTGTCAGGCGCCGTGTCGGGCGCTGCATCCGCCGCGGGGGCCGTCTGCATCAGCGGTTTACCGTTGCCGGGGTGGGCGATATCAATGGTGGCTTCCATCGACAGGCCGACCTGCAGCGGGTGGTCCGCCAGTTCTTTCGGGTCAAGCGACACGCGCACGGGCAGGCGCTGCACAACCTTGATCCAGTTGCCGGTCGCGTTCTGCGCGGGGATAAGCGCGAAGGCCGCGCCCGTACCGCCGGAAAGGCCTTCCACATGGCCGTGGAACTTCACGCCGCTGCCGTAAAGGTCGGACGTCAGCTCGACATCCTGGCCCAGCCGCACTTTATCCAGCTGCACTTCCTTGAAGTTTGCATCCACGTGGACAGCGGAAAGAGGGACGATATTCAGCAGCATGGCGCCCGGCTGCAGGCGCTGGCCGATTTGTACCTGACGCTTCGCCACCACGCCGTCGATAGGGGCGCGGATGGTGGTGCGGTCAAAGTCAACCTGCGCCTGGTCGCGTTTGGCGCGCGCAAGGGCAACTTCGGGGTTGGTATCAACGGTCGTATTATCCGTCAGCACCGTTGCGGCCAGCAGGGAGCCTGCGGAAACATCGCTATTGGCGGCGGAGCGGGCGGCTTCGGCGGTTGCGGAGTCAAAATTCGCTTTGGCGGTGGCGTAGGCGTTTTCCGCGTTCGTCACTTCCTCGCCGGAAACGGAGCCGCTTTTGGCAAGCGCCTGACGGCGGTCGAGGTCGATTTTCGCGCGGTCAAGATCGGACTGCGCGGAAGCGAGCGCTGCGGCAGCTTTATCCTGCTGCGCCTTGGACGCTTCCAGCTGTGCCGTCATGCCTTCGTTGCTGGCAAAGTAACCGCGCACGCGGCGTTCGGCGCGGCCGAGTTCCGCCTGCGCCTGTTCAAGCGCCAGTTTCGCATCGATGTTGTCAATGACGACGATGACGTCGCCTTTTTTAACGGTCTGCGTATCAACCACGCGCACATCCTGCACCGTGCCGCCGACAGACGGGGTCACTTGCGCAATTTCCGCTGCGACATACGCGTTGTCGGTCGAGACATATTTGGAGCCGACGAGGAACCAATATGCGCCCCAGGCGGTGCCGGCCAGCAGCACGGCGATACCAAGAATGGCAAAGGCCTTGCCGCGCTTGCCTTTTTGCTTGGGCGCTTCAGCGGGCGCTGCGGGTTGCTGCGCGTCCGGTTTGGCGGTATCGGGCGGCAATTTGTGGATTTGCGCCGAATTTTCGACTTTAACGGTGTTTTCCATGGTTACTTTCCTTTGCTCGGTGTCATCACAAACCCGCCGCCGAGGGCTTTGACCAGCGCGACATCCAGCGTGAAGGCGCGGGATTGCAGGTCCGCATAAGCTCTGCGGTTGGTAATCAAAAGGTCTTCGGTATTCAAGACTTCAAGGTAGGTGGCAAGGCCGCCTTTATAGCGGTCAAGCGCGGTGCGGTGCGCATCTTCCGCCGCCTTGACGGCTTCGCGCGTTTTGCCCAAACGTCCGGTCAGCGCCTTGGAGCTCACGCCAACGTCGGCAACATCCTGCAGCGCGTGGGTGAAGGCGCCGTTATATTCGGCAACCGCAATGTCGTATTCCGCACGGGCGCCTTTGTATGCGCCGCGCAATGCGCCGCCTTCAAAAATCGGCAGATGAACGGCGGGGCCAAAGCTGCCGATTTTCGAGCCGGCATCCGTGAAATGGCCAAGGCCGAGTGACTGCAGGCCGAAGTAAGCGGCAAGGTTGATATCAGGATAGAAATTCGCCTTCGCTACGTTGATTTTTTTGGCAGCCGCTTCCGCACGCAGGCGCGCGGCGATAATATCCGGGCGGCGGCCCAGCAGGTCTGCCTTGACGGTGGCGGGCAGGCCATAGGGCTTGAAGGCTGTTTTGGCCGGGCGGTTGATGGTAAGGCCGCGGTCCGGCCCCGCGCCCAGCAGGGCGGCGATGCCGTTTTTGGAAAGGGCGATGGATTCATCAATGGCCTGAATATCGGCTTCTGCCATGGCGGCGTTGGCCAGCGCCTGTTTCAAGGTGCCGTCGGTTTCAAGGCCGTTCTGGAAGCGTTGCTGGAAAATATTCGTGGTTTCGTGGCGTACCTTCACGGCCTCCACGGCGGCATCGCGGTCCGCATAGTATTGCGCCAGCGTCGCATAGGCGGAAACGAGGGAGGTGGTTAAGGCGAGCTTTGCCTGCTCGGCATCCATGCGCGCGGCATCGGCGGCGGAGGTTGCGGCGGCAACGGCGTTGCGGTTCTTGCCCCAGAAATCAAGTTCCCAGTTGAAATCAAGCGTGGCGCGGCCGTTGGGCTGGTAACCGCGCGGCACGAAAGCCGGCGGCACGCCGTTGTTATACGACTGCTTCATTTTGCCGACGCTGCCGTTGGCATCCACTGTCGGCAGCAGGCTTGCGCCGGCTTCTTCGGCAGCAGCATCCGCCTGGCGGACGCGGGCGAGGGCGGCGGTAAGGTCAGGTGACCCTGCCAGCGCTTCATCGACCAGCGTTTGCAGCTGCGGGTCGTTATATTGTGCCCACCACTTTGCATCCGGCCAGCCGGCGACGGGTGCGGTGAAACTTTCGGTGGCGGCATAGCTGTCGGCGGGCTTCAGGGCGGGGGGCGTGCCCAGATTCGGGATGGCGGCGCAGGCGGTAAGGCTGAGCAGCATAGCGCCGGAAACCATTGCGGCATAACGCTTTAACGTGAAGATGGAACCGGCGGATGACATGGGAAAACCTCGAATTACTAAACTCTATAGTTTATTTTATCTTGCTTTTTTGCGATGCGTCAAGGTAAAATAAACTATAGAGTTTAGTAATTGAGCTAATTGTTAAAAATGCTACACAGTTTCGCCGCAATGGGGTATCCCTGACCGGCAACGGTAAAAAGAAGAGGGAGGTCGCTTTGGATAACAAATCAAAACCCCTGTTCAAGTGCGCCCGCCGCGGCCGCCCTGTGGATGAAACCAAGCGCGATGCCATTCTGGATGCGGCATCCGAACTGTTCCTTAAGAATGGCCTTGATGGCACCAGCATGGACGATGTGGCCCGCAAAGCCGACATGGCGAAGCTGACCGTCTATGCCCGCTTCCCCGGCAAGGAAGCCCTGTTCAAGGCCGTGATCGAGCGCCGCTGCGATAAATACCACGTTCACCGCGACATGGGGCCGTTAACACCGCTGCCCGTGCGCGAAGCCCTGCAGAGTTTTGCCGAGAGCTTCATGTCTCTCATCATGAACCCGGAGGCGTTGCAGCTGTACCGCGTGATCGAGATTGAAGCGGTGCGCAACCCCAAAATTGCCCAGCTGTTCTACGAAACAGGCCCGCGGCCGATTAAAGAGTCGTTTGAAAACATGCTGTCCGTCTGGGTGAAGGACGGCAAGGTTGTGATGGCCGATGTGTCAAAGGCACGCGACCATTTCTTCAGCATGCTGAAGGGGGAGGCGCACCACAAGGCGCTGCTGGGCCTTGCCCCGTCGCCGGAGCAGGCGCAGATCAACGCGCATATTGAATCCTGCATCAACGTCTTTATGGCGGCCTACGGCCCCAAGTAATTGCTACCAATGCTTGATATGCTTTGGCGTGCTGGCTTAAGATGGGCCGCGGCAGGCGTTCGTGCCTGCCCATGGCCAACAGCAGGAATATACCCATGAAAATCTCCATCATCGGCCGCGGCGTTTTCGGGTCTTTCCTCGCGGCGGAATTCGCGCCTCATGCGGAAATTACCGATGATGCGGATATTGTCATTATCGCCGTGCCGGTTTCTGCTGTGGAAGATGTGGCAAAGCAGCACGCAGGCAAGCACCTTGTGAATGTATGCTCCGTGCAGCGCGTACCGAACGAGGCGTGCGAGCGCCACAGCGCCCGCGTCACCGGCATTCACCCCATGTTCGGCCCGCAAAGCCCCGTCACCAACCGCAGCTGCGTTGCCACGCTGGCCTGCGCGGAAAGCGAGGCGGTGTTTGATTTGTTCCGCAAGATTGGCAGTGAAATCATCACCCACCACAACGGCAAGCCGATTACCGGCAGGGACCACGATGAAATGATGCGCAAGACGCACCTGCCGGTGCTGATGTTCGGTGAGCTGGCCGCGTTGATTGTGGAGCAGGCGAAGGACGTGCCGGACAATTGCCTGCCCACGTCGTTCAAGCGCCTGAAGGCGCTGGCCGAGCAGATGAAGGATATGTCTGCCGGCACCGTTGAAAGTATCCGCAGCAATCTTTGATTTTGTTGTTCGCCTGAATTAAAGCGACGGCTTGTGCGCCTTGATAACCGCGGGCAGTTGCTTCATGTCGTCTATCACCACATGCGCGCCTTCGCGCAGCAATGCTTCCTTCATCTCTTCTTTTTCATGGCGCTCGGCAAGGCCGGTGAAGCCGACGCGCAGGCCAATGCCCGCGCGCTTCGCGGCGCGCATTCCGGTCACGCTGTCTTCCACCGCGGCCGCTTCGGCAGGCGTGACGTTCAGCTTTTCCGCCGCCAGCAGGTAAATGGCGGGATCTTCCTTAAGCTTGCCGGCGACGTCTTCAAAGGCGCTGAACAGGCGTTTTGCGGGAATGCGGCCGGTGAATTCATGTTTTTCCAGCAGCGGCTGGATGCGCATGCGCGGGCTGTTGCTGACAACCGCCACGCCCAGCTTCATGTCATCCTGCAGTTCGGCAAAAGTATCGCCAATGCCGGGGGCGAGAGTGGCGTTCAGCAGCGCCTCTTTCGTTTGCGGGCGCAGTTTGTTGATGCGCAGGTCTTCGATATCGATTGTTATTTTCTGGTCCGCCGCAACGCCGTCGTTCAGCAGGTCCTGGAACTGCAGGCCGATCTGGCCGAAATCCTTGCCGCGCATGTCAAGCTTGTTCAGCTGTTCGTCCATCGGGCGGCCAAATACGCTGTTGGCGTAATCCGACAGCACGCGGCGGGTGACGACAAGGCTGATCGGCTCGGTATTCGCAATGGTGCCGTCCCAGTCAAACATCACTTCTTTAATAACGTTATCGGTCATGCTGTTTTCCTTTCGGCGGCAGTGGCCAGGAATTTTTCAATTTCGGCGGTGACGAGACCTGCGGCTTCCATGTGGGCAATATGCCCCACAGCGGGAATGATGGTGAGCAGCGAGCCTTTGATTTTATCGTGCATTTCCGCCTGCAGTTCCGGCGGCGTCACGGCATCTTCCGCGCCGCCAATCAGCAGCACGGGCATGTCGATTTGCGGCAGGAAGGCCAATGAATCCGGCCTTGTGCTGCACGCCGTCTGGTGGCGCTTGAAGCAGCCATAGCCGACGCGCAGGGAAATTGCCTTCAGCCGCGCCAGCAGGTCTGCATTGCGGAATGATTTTTCGCCGACGAAAACCTTGTAATGGTCAGGCTCTTCGCGGCCCGCCAGATAGGCGGCTTCACCGGCGTTCACATCCATCATGCGCTGGCGCGCGCGCGCGGGTGTATCGGCACGGGCGGAGGTATTGCAGAAAATAGCCTTCTTGACGCGGCCTTTCGCTTTCTTCAGCACATCAAGCGCGACATAACCGCCCATGGATGTGCCGCAGACGATGAATTCGGGCGGCGCAAGGCGCAGCACTTCGTTTGACATCGCATCAATGCTGTCAAACTGCGTCAGGTCAACGGCGATAACATCCGTGCGGTGCGCAAAATAATCCTTCTGCGCATCCCAGACCGTGGCATCGGAAGATGCGCCGGGGATAAAGACGATGGGAAGCTGTGCGGACATTATTGCGGCCCCGGTGCTTTACGCTTCGGTTGCTGTGCGGGCAGTTGTTGCGCCTGCGCGGCGGGCTTGTCGGCAATCGGGCTGTTGTCCTGCATAAAGCGCACGACCATCGGCTTTTCGGGGTCGGCTGGCACCATGGCGCGGAGCGGCGCGGCACGCGTACCGGCTTCCTTCACCCAGTCGCAAACTTCCTGGATACGCAGCGGCGTGACAAGTTCCGGATAGTGGCCGACACCTTCATACACCAGCAACGATGTTTCCGGGCGCTCGTCAATCATGCGCTTTACGGCTTCGGGAGTGGCGGTGTTGCTTTTTTCGCCCGCCAGAATCAAGATCGGCGTCGGCAGGTCTTTGTAGGCCTGCCATTTATCGTAGGGCTGCAGGTATTCATCCGCATAACCATGCATCGAGTTCGGGTCATAGGCCCAGCCGTAACCTTCGCGCGTGAAATGTGCAAACCCGTGGTTGAAATCGTGCACCACGAAGTCGCGGGAAACGGGCGCGCCGTGGCCTGCCAAAAAGTTTTCAAGCTTCTTGACCGATTCCTCGATCGTGGGGGAGCACGGCCTTTCACGATTGCGCCAAGCTCTCCGCAGTTTCGGGCCCACCGGCGTTTCGGGGGGCATATCGCCAATCACGGTGCCGGCCCAAAGCGGGTGCGCAAATTCCTGCTCCACCATCGAATAGATGACTTTAGAGCCGTGCGAATGGCCAATCATGTGGAATTTGGTTTGCGGGTCAACTTCCGCAATCAGCGCCTTCACGATGCTGGCATAGGTTTCCAGCGTATAGTCGTTCGGCATTTTCAGGTTGCCGCTGTGGCCCTTGCCGGGGTAATCGAGCGCGATGACGTTAAAGTTTTCGGTCGCGCCTTCGGCAAAAAAGTCAAAGCGGCGCGCGCTGTTGTAAATGCCGCCAAGGCAGATGATCGTTTCAGCTGTTTCCGGGTTATTGCGCGCAGGCCAGACGTTGTAGGAAATGGCGACCTGCTGCGTCTTCACCAAATTCGCGTCGTCATGCAAACCTTCGGGCAGGTAAGCCTTCATTTTGTCGGCGTGGTGGGTATAGATAAATTCGCGGCGCTCGAACTGCGGTAAAAAGCGTTCATCCAGCTCGCGGGCGCGGCTGACAATTTCTTTTTCCTTGTCGGTAAAAGCGGCTTCTGCGTTTCTCGAGAGATTGCCTAAAATAGAAATGTCTCTGGATTGAGTCATTTGCACACCATCATCTTTGCGTTTTTAAACGGCGCGCAATTGAGAATGCGCTGCCTTGTTGCGCATTATTATAGGACGACTTTCATATTTTTGCTATATGAAAACATTTAGGGAATGTTTTATCAGTATATTGCGCCGCAACAATAAACACAAGCCCAAAATATGTGCGCTGCAACATAAAAACGCCCTTCATCTTTTCATGCGCATACAAAGCATTACGCCGCCATCCTCAAGTGCCGCGCGGGCACGGGCCGTGTATGAACATACATCAGTACCGTAATAAACATCGTTCTCGGTACTCATTCAAGTATGGTCTTGTAAATATTGATGTTTCGCGTTTTAGCGCAAGGGATTGTTAAGGTGCGCGGGCTAAAATTGTAAGGCGTTAAATTCATGAAGCGATAATCTGCGGGGTACGCGCGTGATTAAATACCTGTTTCTTTCTATCTTTGTTTTCTTTTGCGCCCTCGCGAACATTCCCGCATATGCGGAAGATATGCCGGTTTTCAAAGACACGGAATACCTCGCGCTTGTCGATGCCGCATTAAAAGATCCAATGAAGGCGGACTGGAAGGCCATTCGCCAGCTGTATATTGAAAGCTCGTTCTATGATGACGCGCGCCGCAACGGCCTTAGCGGCGGGCACTACAGTAACCTTGGCAAAAAGGCGCTTGCGGCAAATACGCCGGAGACGATCGCGGCTTATAAAGAAGATATGCGAAAATATGCAGGGGCCATCGATATGCAGTGGCAGGCATATAACCTGTTGAAGCAGGATAAAGCCAGCTTCGTGGATGAAGCTTACACAAGTGCCGCCATGAAGGGGTTGATGGCAGCGCTGCTGGCGACCGGCGATGGGCGTACCATGAAGACGGCATTTCAGGTCACGACGGTGGCAGAGGAATATATCCTCATGCGTTCCTATTACGGCCTGATGCCGAAGCAGCAGACGCTGGAGCGGGGGGATGGGCATATGTTTGATGTGCACCGTGTCAGCAATTCCAAGAGTGAAGATGTCGGAGAAATTTTTTTCAATATCGACCTGTATTTCGGCAAGATGGAATTGCCGAAAGAATTAATGGGGAAGCTTAAATCAATGCCGCAGGCGAAGCGGCCGCCCCCGAAAAGCGAAGAGGAAAGCCTGCCGCCGGAAGACAAGGATTATCTGGCTCTTGTCGATGCCGCCATGAAAGATCCCGCCAGTGCGAATTGGGATGCTATTCGCAGCCATTATCCGGCCACCAATTTTTACAAAGGGGTCGGCGGGCTTAATCTGGCGCATTACTCGGCGGAAATGCTTGCGCATCTTGCGACCAGAATGTCGGCGGAGGCAATTGACGCTTACAAAAAATTCCAGCGCCTGCATTACGCCTGCGTTGCGGCTCATTCAATGTCGCTGACATTTTATAAAGATAAAAAAAATGACTTCATCAACCCCGCCGACGAACAAAAGGCCGTTGACGGAATTTTACAATCCCTGCGCCGCAGCGGAGATGGTAAAACACCGGAAACAGCTTTCAAGGCGGTCGATCTTGATGAGGCGTCGCAGTTGGCGCAAGTGCTGATGACGGGAAGACCTGATTTTTCAAGCGTCACGATAGCGGAGCAGAAATATGCTGTTTATCGCGGCGCTGACAGGGCTAGCGGCACGGCGATGACAGCCTACTTCAGTCTTGACCCCCGCACGCTTCAGGCGGGGATAGGCGCGCCGGGCATGCCGTCGCTTGCCAGTGTTACAGTGAGCGATCCTGCCAGCATAGCCAAGGCTGCGGATAACAAGGCTGCGGCGGCGGCTGAAAAATTACTTGCTGACCCGCATAAAGGGGACAATGCCAAGTCCACGTATATTGTCATGGACCTTGACGGTGATGGGCTGAAACTGGGCAATCTTGATAAAAATGACGGCGTTTACTGGGATATTGACGCGGATGGCTTTGCCGAGGCGACTTCCTGGCCGCATGATGCGTTTTTGGGCATCGACCTGAATGGCGATGGCACCATCACGCGCCTTAGCGAGCTTTTTGCCGTGGACGGCACCAACAGCTATAACCTGCTCGCCAAAATGGATGATAACCGTGATGGTGTTCTGGATGCGCGGGATGCCGTATGGACGCACCTGCTGCTCTGGCTTGACCTTAACCGCAATGGCTCCCCCGAAAAAGAAGAGCTTTTTTCGCTCGCCGATAAAAAAGTCCAGTCGATTAATCTTACAACTAAAAACGAGATGAAGGTTGAAGACGGCAACACGATTGTTTCCAGCAGCGAATTCAGCATGCTGGACGATACCGGCAAACCCGCACGGCGCAAAATGGCCGCGGTTTACCTGAATTATAGCGATGTGAATACGGTAGACAGGCGCGGCAGTTCGTTTGACTTGCGCTCAATGTTACTACCGCAATTCCGTGGCTATGGCGTGCTGGGCGATCTTTATCAGTCTATGGCGCGGGATAATAATGGTCAGAACAATCTACGCATGCAAGTGCAGTCTTTGGCAAACCTGCCGTTTGATGCGCTTGTGGCAGACCCTTATGCTTATGAGGACAGGGTCAATAATATCCTTTACCGCTGGGCGCGGGCTGACGGCATTGACCCCCATAGCCGCGGGCCCAATATGGATGCGCGGCAACTGCGTATGCTTGAAATGCTGATGGGCGAAAAATTTGTTCAGATTGGTGCCGGTGGGCTTGATAATCCGCTTTTCTGGGCAGGTCTCGATATGCATCATGCTTACAACGAATTATTGAGTCACTTCCTTGCGGCGCTGTCCGTACAGGTATACGGCGGCTATTTCTTTACAGGTTCCCCGTCATATGACGCGAATGGCGATACCATGCATGGCGTCAAGGGCCTTAACATCGAGAAGATAAACATCATCGCGGGTCTTATTGGCAAAAGTGATTCCGTCACGATACGCAAGCGCGCCTGGGTTGAGGTTGCCCGGATCATCGAATTCGGGACTGCTAAAAACGGTGTTCCGGAGGAAGATTTTCGTGCGCTGGATGCGATCATCGCACGCAGCATGCCTGGCGTGTCATATGGTTCATTGCTGAAAAGCGCGCATTCCGTTGATATGCGCAGCCTGCCCGGTAACGACTATGCCAACAAAGTGCTCGGAATATCGGCCAAGGATGGCGATATTCTGGAGGTTGCGCGCGCGGCACGCAGAAAAGAAGATTCCAAGCAGATCGTCTACAGCGATGTTGCGACCGAAATCATGCAAAGCTGTTGCAAATCACAGCAGGAGGTTGTGACCTACCTGAGGGACAGGCATTATAAGGTTAACGGCCTGCCGGTCTCTGAGATGAGGAAAAGCTCTGGCGAAGAAATTCCCTATACCGCGGCGTTCAGGGCTGTATGGCAGCCAAATCTGGTGGATAAAGTGCGTGACATTGGGCAGGTATCTGCCGGCTTCAACCTGATCATCGTGTTCATGAATGGCGACAAGGTTGAATGGGTTTACGCGCATACGCAAAAATAGGCGTATTGTTGACGTATGACGATTTTTGGAGAGAGGTTAACAATGGCTCCTTGGGCAGGATTCGAACCTGCGACCAAGCGATTAACAGTCGCTTGCTCTACCACTGAGCTACCAAGGAATAGCCGTTGTTAAGCCCTAGATGTTTAATTGATTGGGGCGGGGAATGCCAGCTTTTTTTTCAGGTATTTTGGCGCATGGGCGGGGTTGCGTCGGCTATAGCGGCGTAGTATGACAAATTACAGTTTATTCATATAGATACAGACGACATTATATAGAGTAATTGCCATGACCGATGCCCAAACCGGCGGCGTTTTGCCGTATGCCATTGAAAATAAAAATGAAATTTTGAATAGCGCCGAGAAAATCGACGCCGAGAAAATCGACGTTGTCATCAACCGCCGCGCGGGCACCGTATTGCGGCTTGGTGAAGAGGCCGTCCGGATGGGGCTGGAAGAATCCCTCGGCGCTCGCCTTGGCTCGATGCAGTTCATTGATGGCGCTGAAATTGCCCCCACCGTGAAGGCCTGGGTTGCGGCCAATAGCGGCAATGGCGAAAAAGGCGGCGCAACAGGCCGGGGCCTTGTGCTGGGCGGCGGTGACGGGTCCATCCTTACGGCAGCCGGAGAGTTTTTGGGACGGGATGATATTACGCTCGGCGTGTTACCGCTGGGCACGCATAACCTGTTTGCGCGCCAGCTGGGCTTCGCCGCGGATTTTCGCGCCGCTGCCAGGCAGTACAAAAACGTCGCCAGCGCCAAGGTGGATGTGGGCAACGTGAACGGTGAAAACTTTCTTGTCGGTTTGATGATAGACCGCAACAGCGTCGATTTTTTTAACGCGCGCGAAGATGTGCGCAGCCGCAAGCCCTTCAGCGCCCTGCGCCGTATTTTCACGCTGGCCGCCAATGTCATCTTCGGCCGCAAGGCGCGGCTGGATGTAAGCGGCACGCCGCAAAAAGGCCGCATGTTTGTTATCACCAACAACCGGCTGCAGCCGCGCCCCAGCACGGATAAGCTGCCGCTGCCGCAAAACCTGAAGCCGATTATCGAGAACGCCTTTGCCAAGGGCAGGCCTGATGACGGCACGCTGGCGTTTTACGCCTTTGACGGCGGCGCGCATAACATAGCGGGCCTGCTGCGTAAAATATGGGATGGCCGCTGGACGGCGGCAAAAAACATCCGCGTGCAGACCGCGCCGGAACTGGTTATCCAGCCCGCCGCGGTGACAAAAAGAACCGCGCTGCCGGTGATACTGGATGGCGAAATGAAAATAGCCAGCTACCCGCTGAACGTGAAGCTGCTGCCGCAGGCCTTGAAGGTTTACCGGCCTTCTTGATAACTTTAAGTAATTAGCGTGCGGCGGGGGCGGCGGTGACAGCGGTAGCCTTGGCTTTGACCGTGCATTTGAAACCGCTGGTTTCGGTGCCGTCGGGGCGGGTGGTGGTCACGCGCTCGCAGGTCGTCGGCTCGCTGGTTTTGTCGAGCGCGAATTTCATTTCGTTGATCGACGTGCCTTCTTCGGCCAGCATTTTATCCATGAATTCGCGGACTTTGGGGTTGCTTTGTTCATACATGGAAACGGCAAGGTTATACATGTTCATGTCAGGGGTGCCGTCGCTGCGCTTCATGCCGGAAATGGCGGTGGCGGCGCGCGCGGTTGCGCAGGCTTCGTTAAACGTATCGTTGCGCTTGTTGATAGCAAGGAGCGGCGCGTTCAGGGCAAAGCCGCTGCGCTGCACGCAATCCTGCGTTCCGGTGTAATCCATTGTCGCGCAACCGCCGAGGGCGGTGAGGCTGAAGGTAAGCGCGAGGCCTTTGATGAGTTTGGCTGACATTATATATATTCCCCTTGAGCTTGATCGTCGTCTTGCCTTTGAAAGGCGGCGCCCCTACCCAATAAGGGGCGCCGCTTGTCTCAAAGTTTTAGCTATTAGTTAGCGCAGGCGCATTTCGGCTTTACCGGTTGCGCAGGCTTTTTCTTTTGGCCGCCGCTGACGACGACTTTGGTTTCTTTTTTCTCGATGACCGGCTGCACAACGACCGTCAGGTTGGTCGGGGTGTTTTGCGGTGCGGCCTGAACGGTCGCAGCTGCGGGGGCCGGTGCAACTTCCTTGCGGCGGAAAGCTTTCGCGCCGAAGAGGTTCATGACCGAATCCGGTTCCTGGTCGCCGTTTTGCTCGATGTAGGTGTTGATGCGGTTTACGGCTGCATCCATCGCGGGTTTGCCGTAGGTCGGCAGCGCCTTGATGAGCATGTCGATGGCGAAGGTTTCTTTTTGGACGTCGCCGTTGGAACGGTTCCAGACTTCAAAGGCAGACTTCACGGCTGCGCACTGTTCAACATATTCGGTGCGCTGATTGCCGCCGCCAACACCGATACCGGTATTGCCGAAGAAGTTTACAGCCGCGCTCCAGCCGAGGACGGCAAGGCAGTTGTCAACCGAGCCTGCAAGGTTCGGCGCGTTGGTGCCGACGAAGGAACGGAAGTTGTTGACGGTCGATTGCGTCGGGGAAACCGTGACAGGACCGGTGGAAGAAGTGGTCGTGCCGCCGTTTGCCGTGGCTGCGCCGCCATTTGCTGTCGCCGCGCCGCCGTTAGCGGTTGCTGCCGAGCGGTTGTCGTTGGTGATCGCGCCGGTCGTAGCGGTCGCGCCCGATGTGGACGAAGAACCCGAGATTGCGCCGGAAGTAGAGGTCGCGATACCGGTGCCGATGCCGGTACCAATACCCGTGCCGCCGTTTGCGGTCTGGCCTTGCGTCTGGCCCTGGTTCTGGCCCTGGCCCTGAATTTGGCCTTGGCCCTGGTTCTGGCCCTGGTTGTTCTGGTTGTTAATGGGCTGGGTCGGCTGGGCGGGGGTGGTGGTGCAGCCGTTGGAGCAGCCGTTGTGGACGGGGTCGGTCGCCGTGCCGGTGCCGGTCGCGTAAGCCGCAGAAGCGGAGAAGGCGAGGGCAGACGTCAGCGCCAGGGTTTTAAGCATCTTCTTCATGATAATTGGTCACTCTCTTTTTCGTTTTTACTGGTTCGCGGTCTGCTTATTGTTCTGGTCGCGTTGCATGACTCGCGGTTTGGATTGGCGTGAAACTACTCCCGAGGGTCGAATATGTCAACAAAAGAATTCCATAATTTTATTTGCAAATTACAAGAAACAGGATTAATCTGCCACCGAACTGGAATGAAGGTGTAAAAATGCTAACAAAATCAATGACTCTTCCTTTAGACGCCGATATGGAGCTGGATGAGTCGGGCAATGCCGTACCCAAAAAGAACAAGAAGGGCTGGCTTTCCGGCCTCTTCAATAAGGCGGTGGATGCCGCCGGGCGCGCAGCCATTACCAATACCCTGAAGATAGCTGCCGTAACGGCGCTGGCGGGTGCGGGGGCATCATCTTTCGTGACCATCGGCACGGCGGCTGCAGCTTCGGCTGCGGGGGCCGCCCTTTATGTGTACGGCAAGGAAACCTTCCTTGAATGGCGCCGCGCCCGCGCTGAAGAACGCGACATGCAATGGTGGGATGCCGACCGTTCGCGCAAAGTAAAAATCGCCCTGCTGACCGGCGCTGCCGGCGGCGCGTTTGGCGCCTGGTTCGCCGGCACCGAAACCTTTAAAACAGGCATGGAGGTCGCACGCGAATTCGGCGGCCGCGCGCTTGATTTCTTCGTTTCATCCGCCCATGCGGCGGAACCGTTCGGCACGCTTGCCGCTGTTGCCGCGCCTGTTGCGCACATGGCAACGGGCGGGCTTGATATTGCCCATGCCGCAGCGCCGCTGCAGGCCGCACTCCCCGTGAGCCTGCCGGATGCCGCGCCGCTGAACCCGCTGGGCCGCCTGTGGCACATGGCGATGACATCGAACGAAGCGCACGGCAAGTTCATGGCAAAACTTCTGCCCTCCAACCCCGATGACATGAAGTCTGTCTCCCCCCAATTCCTGAAGGACCGCGCGCATGAAGTGCTGCGCCTGAAGGATATTCCGTGGCAGGACCGCCTGAACCTTGCGCATGACTTGGCCGAAGAAGCCAAGGCGCGGGGCAACAAGCAGGCCGTGCAGTTCCTGAAAGACCTTGCGAAGCTGGAGCATGTAAAGCCGCAGTTCAATGCCGAAGGCGCCGCGCATCACGCGCAAGCCACCCTAAAGCATGTTGCAAAACACCTTGTCACGCCGAAACCCGAGATTGCGCTGGAAGCCGCGCCGCTGGAACCGCTGACAATCCCGAAGATCGACATGCCGGAAATTAAACTGCCGGAAATGACGTTTGATGCGATGCCGGCAGATACTGTTTCCGTCATCCCCGCATCGCCCGCAATTTTGGTTGAAAGCCTGCCGCCGCCTGTGCCGGTGGCAAAGGTATTCAGCGAAGCTGCCGTTTGCACGCTGTCGCCGGATGCCACAACGGGCGCGAATGGCGTTGAATGCGTCATCAACAAAGCCGTTATGCAGCCGGGTGATTACGTCAGCTTCGTTGCCGGCGAAAACCCTGTGCTGAAGGCTGTCACGCCGCTGGTCGAAGGCTCGACCGATGTGCCGACAGGTGCCTTCCTGCATGAGCGCATTGTTGCCGACGGCGTTTCCAAGGTGGATGCCCTGCGTGCCACCGTGCGCACAGTCGCCACCGCGAAAATGAAATAACCACACGTTTTGTAAACGCCGCTATCCGCTTGATTTCGTGCAAGACCTGTAAGTTTCTTGTGCTGTGCCGCATATTTTTATGAACCATTCCTGCCGCAAGGCGTTGGAACTGGCAGACGGGGTGATTATTCATCCTGTCGCCAATTTCGAACGCTAATTTCGAACCATGTAACAGGAGATTCAGCATGAACAGCCGCGACACCTACAAACAAGTCCGTAAAGACATCGAACCCCAGGTCCACACCCTGCGCGAAGCTGCGCTGGAGCATCTCCACCAAGCCCGCGACCGCGCTTCTGATTATGCGGATACGGCAAAAACCTATGCCGACGCCGCTGGCAAGGAACTGACGGTTGCTAAAAAAACCCTCAGCAAAAAAGTCAGCAATGACCCGTTGAGCGCGCTTCTGCTCGCAGGCATGGCCGGTTTTGCGCTGGCTTTCTTCACCCGCAAGTAACACCGGGAGGTTGATATGGCAGATTTGCCAATCACCAGTCCGGCAGACCAAATACAGCAGGCAGCACGGGCGGGTCACTCGCCCGTGCTTGCGGTGCAACCAAAGCTTAAAACCGGCGGCAAGCGCTTTTACCGCACCGCTGACGGCGTGCGTGATGAAGATGAATTCAGCGCACTGCTTATTGCCGCGCTGACAGGGCAGGGCGCATCCCCGCTTGTATCCGCGCCCGAACATGCGGCGATGCATGATAGCGCCGCCGACGCGCAGTCAGACATCACCGGCGGCCCCACCACCGCCAATCTGGTGCAGAACGGCTATATCGCCAATTATTTCCGCTAACCCTGCGAAGGTTAAAAAAACGCCCGCGCCTGAACAGGCCGGGTGTTTTTATTTTTGGGGTGCCACGCTTTTCAGCAGCGCATCCAGCTTTGCCGCCACGACGGGCATATCAAAGCGGCTTAATACATCTTCCCGCGCCGCCGCACCCAGCGCAGCAGCCATAGCGGGGGCTTGTGCCAGTTGTTCAATCGCGGCGGCAAACGCCGTCACCTCGATCGGCGTTAATATGCCGGTCGCCGCGGGGCGGATAATTTCGGACGGGCCGTCACACATCGTTGCAACCACCGGGCAGCCCTGCGCCATGGCTTCCACCAGCGTGACGGAAAATGTTTCCGCCCGCGACGGCAGGCAGAAAATATCAATGCTGTCAAAAAACGCCTGCTTGTCCGTCACCCAGCCCGCGAACGTCACGCTATCGGCAATGCCAAGCCGGGCTGCCTGTTGCTGCAGGGTATCCGTGCCCTTGCCATCTCCGCCAATGACAAGGCGCAGGTTTGTGCCCTTGGCTTTCAATGCCGCAACGGCATCCAGCAGCATATCCATGCCCTTCTCGGGCGAAAAGCGGCCCATGGTGCCAAGCACGGGTGGCGCGCGGAAGGCGGGGCGGGGCGGTAAGGCTGGCGGCGCCTGCACAAAGTTCGGCACCACCGTCACGGGCACGCCATGCTCCTTGTGCTGCGCCGCCATTTTTCCGGAAAGGGCGACAAGCGCCGAAAAGTGCGGATAGAAATTAAAGAACCGGCTATGCGCCACCGCAATCACGGGGGTGCCCTGCACCCCCGCCGTCAACTGCCCAGCCCGGTTGCCATGCACAATGGAAACATCGGCTGCGCCCATCAACCGGCGCAGCTTCGCGCCCGCCAGCGGGTTCCAGCGGTAGGCGAGCGGGATTTCAATAACGGGAATGCTCAGCAGCTTCAACTGCGGCAGTACCGCCGCGCCCGCCGCCACGGCCATTGTCACCTCATGCCCCAGGCTGCGCAGCGCCACGCAATAATCCACCGCAACCTGTTCCAGGCCGCCGCGCTTTTTGCCAAGCATGATATTGAGGATGCGCACAGGTGAAATCCGCTTTTCGAGCGGAGGAAAAACTATTTTCCGTAGTTTTTCTGTCCGGAGAATAGATGGAGGCGCGGGCCTCTTTCCTGTTTGGTCTGTAACCATCTGATAAATTTTACTTATTTAAATATAGAGTAAAGCCGATACCCCGATTAATACCCTAAATAGATTTTGCTAGGGAAGATAACTGAAAATTCTCAAAATCGCAGAGGAGCGATCTTTGCGGCAGACCCCCAGACCTTAATCGCCTCCTCATTGTACTTCGAGCCGCACAACTTTTTCCACAGTTTATTGAAATCCCTCGTGTTGCTTTGAAATACCGTCACTCCCTCCACCACCGTACTTATAAAGCCTGTATCTCCTCCATAACCACCAAAACCGTTTTTTGAATTAACTGTTCCGCATAACATGACCACGCCACCCGGTCCCCAAGATACGGTTGTCGTTCCGAACTGTGCGGAGTCAGGATCGCGTAATTTGGTTTTTACTAATTGTTTTCCAGCAAATGCCCACTCACGCATCTTTTCTTTCATATCGGAGTCATCCATTTGCGCGGGCTTAGAAGCAGAGTAATTTCCCGAGGCTGGCGTATATTGAATACCAAAAAGCTTGCAGAAGCCGACGCCTAATGCAGTACAGACAATGATTGATCCCAAGATCCATAGAAACTTCTTCATCAAATCCTCCCGTTAATTAAAGAGCCGCCAGAGAGTGTCCTCTCTCTGGTGGCACGGGAGTTCAAAACCATCTGATAGGCATGGCGCGGCAGTCTTTAGCCGCGAGGCTTGGACATCCAGAATGACGCGAACGTCACTCCACTGCCGCCTCCCGGCCATAATGAGACCGAGTGGCGGCATATTTCCGGCATATGCGAAGCCGCTATCAGAAGGAGTTTTGAAGCCCCTCGCTCGTCAAACAAGACGAACTAATCACCCGGATTATAATCGAAAATCGCTCCAAACTCATACGGTATTGATTTCTGAAGCGCGTGACAATTTTGCCACTGAACAATTTCAATGGCTTAGCGATTTTAGCCGCCGAGCAATTAGTTAATGGTGCGTAGATGTTTGGGGAAGGAGAACCAAAATGAAAAACCACTCAGTTACCGAAGCTCTTCAAATAATGGGGATTGGCAAGACCCGGCTATATGAAGAAATCAAACTCGGCAAAATCAAAGCCGTCAAATGCGGCAGGCGTACACTTATCTCAGATGTCGCCATCGAGGAGTGGGCCAAAGCGTTACCTGATGCACAACATAGTGCGTCATAACAAAAAATCAAACCCCCTAAAATTTGACGGGTTATACCCCCATCAAACTGAAGCACCCGAGCATTCATAACCCTTGAAAGCTAACGAGTAATTCCATGTCGATCGTTATATTTAACAACTTTTTGTTTTGTATCGTCGGCTTCTAACATCCAATTAACCTTAAGGAACCAACGAAAATGTTTAAAAAGACAACAAATCAAAACGCAAACTCTTCAAGCTCGTCACAAGAAAAGGCTCCAGCTAAGGCAAATGTTGTCCCTAATAAGCCCTATCTTTTGACAAATGCTTTCAAAACAACAAATGTTATCAATGACGAAATTTCTAAAATCAGGATAACTAAACCAATCATCGATAAGCTTTCTCTTATCTTCGAGTTCAAAAGTCGTCAGCAAGCCCAAAAGATTGTTGATACATTTCTTCAGATGGACTGTTTTAGTAATTACCAGTCATCATTCGGAACTTATTATTTTTATTACGAGTTCTTGTCGGTTTCAATGAAAACCAAGAGAGTGGAATTTATAATCATTCCATCGTTACGCACGATCCAAATAGTATTCAATCCATCGTTGTTTTCTTCAGAAGGTTTAAATCAACTTGATATTTGTTTATCTCGTTTAGATCCTCAATGGTCTTTAAGTTATCTTTTTAAAGTTAGCAAAATTAGCAGGATAGACATTACTCGTGATATTTTAGGGATGGATATTGAACACTTTATTTTTCACTGTAAAAACAACCAAACAGTTTTTACCGCTTTCACAAGATCAATTTTTGAAAGTGTGAAGTTCGGTAAGCCGAAATACTCTCAATTTTCCATTTACAACAAAGTAAAAGAGAACGCCTCGAAGTACCCTAATGAAAAAAATGTCACGAGAGTTGAGTATCAGTTCAAATCTAAAATGAATGGGAACGCCATTATCAAATTAAAAAACCCCTTTCCGAAGGTTGAGATTTACCAGCTTGACCTTGAAAGAATTTCCCTCATACCTGCCCAATACCATCAAATGGCGCTGGATTCTATTCGTATACGAGGTTACAAGGCAGCCCTTGCAACGATGAAATTAACAAAGGTCGAAATCGCCAAGTCGCTGCGAGAGCTTAAGAAGGAGCCTTGGATGGATTGGATTACCGTCGGCAACAATTGGGACGAAGAATGGCAAGAAACATTACGGACGTATAGACTTATTGCTTAAAAGTCGTGTCCCTCTGTTTTTATTTGAAGGCTGCATAATCTTTCAAAATCTGTAAGCTTTTTTAGTGCTTAGTAAAAGCTTTGGATTTTGAGTTAATAGGAAGAATTTTAACGCAAGCTAGTCAGAAGATTAAGCGAAGACAAGACTACTATTTGTCAGTCGTGTCTTTCGTAGGGGGGGGGCAAAGTGGAACTCGAGTTAACGCATCTGTAGTCTTCGCAGTTAAACCTGCTTGAGAGTCACAACCTCAAGAGACATTTCGCCAAAACAATCTTTATAGATTTTTACGCAGATAAGGCACAGCCTGCGTTGCAGGTCGTGTCCGCCAGCAAGTACATAATAATCCATCTGCGTATGTCGGCCGCATTCGTAGCATACGTTGTCATTACCTGCACTGACGCAGTGTTCACGGATGAGATGGGCTCTTATGGGGTCTCTCTCCTCAACTATCTTGAACCACTCTTCGCTGTATGGCGTTAAGGAGCGCGACATTTTATTTTCTTTTGATAGAAGTTAAGTTTGAAATTAAATTAGCTTGTCTGTTGCAATCTAGGTCATGGAGGACTGAAAGCTGGCCAATAGCTTTTTCGCATCCGAATTACTCTGCCTGAAGCTTTCAGCCATTGGCGGATGACTTAAAAAATTAGTGTAACCCAATGGCACTGTATCAAGCTTGGCTCCATCAATGAAGCCCATATGCCATTCACCAAATTGGCGTTCCTTGATTTCTTCATCAAGAACTTTGATCAAATGGTGGTGCGTATTGTCCCTGCAAATATTTTGGAACAGTCGTTCTATGGCATTTGGCGGGCCTTCAATCGTTTGCATGAAGGTGCCCGCGTTATAAAGCAACATGCCAGTCACTTGCCACTCCTGATTTGCTTTAAAGCTTTTATCTAATAAAGCTGTTAATCGTTCCGCTGAAAAAAGCTCCTTAGCTGCGCTTGTATAAGTAATCGTCCGCATAATGTTGCTCTCTTTAGGGTTTGATTTTGCTCCGAAGCTTCAAGTTAACTAATAGAAGTTAGCACGTTACATAGCCGATATTATTACTATAAATACGAAAAATATGAATAAGTTCCGGTTAATTCCATTTTTTTGAGATGAAAAATATGGGGCTCCAGCATGATAAACCGCCTCAACTAGGTTTGGGTTTGCTGAACCAATTAAAAAGGCCGGACAGCTCGTGTCCGGCCTTTTTGTGCTTATGCTGATAACAGACCTCCTTTCTGGGGTAAAAAGCGCCCATGTATAGGCACTAAGTTATTCTACTGAAGGGGAAAACCTCCACCGTAGTAACAGGAGAAGGTATAGCTCGTCACCGCAACAGCGATAGCTGCGGCGAGCATCAAATCGCAAACACGGTCGGGATCATTATTCTGAAGGTCAATAAATTTCAGACTGGATTGCTTCAGATTGTTTATCCACTCTTTCAGGTTCATAACGCTCACCTACTTTCCTTTGCTCGTACCTGTCGGCTGGTTTTATACCGCGGCAAAAGTCATTAATTAATTTGCTTTGGCTGATATCCCCTCCCGTAGGGTTCGCAGAGCATATATGACAGGAGAGATTTATGCGTATTTTCGGTTTTCCTGAGGACTTCGAGCTGCTGTTTCAAATGGTGTGCCAACTCACCCTCACTGACGATGCCCAAAAGCTTGCGTCGATCTTGCCGACTGACGACGGGCATAAACCGGTACCCGCGCTTCAGCATTTGGGCAGCAGCATCTTCGATTGAAATATCGTCCTCGACGCATTCGGGGTTCTCGATCATGACGTCTCCAACGACCATGTCGTCGATGTATTTTTTGACATTAGCAGGATGAACCAGCTTGTCCGAGGTGCGGGCGAACATGTGCCTCAAAATGGCCCGTTCCGTCAGCAAACCACAGAGGTTTCCGTCTTCGTCCAGGACGCCAGCGGCACCGGCGTCGGCCTCCTGCAGCAAGGGCAGGATAATCTTGACGAAATCGGTTTCAAAGAAGGAGGGGCAAAAACGTCGGGAAACAATATCACCGAGATTGCTTGCAGATACTTTAGATTCATTTGCATTGGCTGCAATTGTTCTCATGGCGAAACTCCTTTCATATGCACGAGAAGAACGACAACTTTTAGTCCAGGAGGAGGCTCGCGGAAGCGTGTCTCCCTATCTAAAATTATCTACGATTCGAGCTTAAATTTGGATTAAAAAAAATTGAGGTGAAATTAAATATCTGAAATTATTTGACGATTTTTTTTCCATTTTTTTTCGTTGAAAATGAAACCAAAATTTATTTAAATCCGTATGAAGCTTTGAGAGCAGCTTATGCCTTCGGGATATGTCCGTCTCAAAACCTAAGTCGTAGTTAGCCTTGCTTAAAGTAAAGGAGGTTATAATGGCAAACTTACTGACCCTGACCACACCCTTGATGCGCCAAACCGTGGGTTTCGACCGGTTCAACGACCTGTTTGAAAAAATGACCAGCGGTGCCAGCGAAGGGTTCGAAAACTATCCCCCTTATAATATCGACAAGCTCGGTGAAGACCGTTACCGGATCACAATGGCCGTGGCCGGCTTCACCATGGAAGGGCTGAATATCGTCCATCACAATGGCGTGCTTTCTGTTTCCGGGTCTGTTCAAGACCAGCCGGAAGCGGAGGATGTCAAGATTTTGCACCGTGGAATCGGCACGCGTTCGTTCGAGAGAACTTTCCGGCTGGCTGATTACATTCAAGTCACAGGTGCAGAACTCTGTGATGGCCTCCTGACGATCCACCTCGTCAGGGAAGTGCCGGAAGAAAAGAAACCGCGTATGATCCCCATCGTCAAAGACGGCCGGAACCGCGGCGGATAAAACCCGGACAAAGATCGAAAAATACAACGACCCTCTGCCCTGCATCGCTTTCTCCCCGAAGCGGTGAGATGCTCCACGCCGTGACTGGCGTGGAGCATGCGGGCAGACCTAATAAAGGGAGGATAAAATGACTAGTTTCAAATTTTCCAAATTTTGTGAACTTAAAGCCGGCGTATGCGTGATGGCTCTTCTGGCTGTGCTCGCGGTGCCGACTGCTCGCATATTCGCGGCTGAAATAGGCGCCGCCGAAGCAAATTCGAAAGCGCAAGTCGAGCAATCCAAGCAGGATATGACGACTGAAAAACGTAAACAGACGCTGTCGGAGGCGAAGGAGGCCATTGACGATACTGTCTCGGCCCTTAAATCACTGGATGCCAAGAACAGTAAAGAGGCGTTGTCTGCGCTGCAAAATGCCACGGGAAAACTTGAAATCATCCTTGCAAGAGACCCAGCATTGGCTTTTGCGCCAGCGAATGTCAGCGCGGTGACTTATGACCTTCTGGCCGGGCCTGAAGACGTAAAAAGGCTGCATGATGAGGTCGAAAGCCTCGTCAATGACGGCCGGCTGCAGGAAGCGCGCCAGATCATGGGCCATCTCGCCAGCGAAACAGACATCCTTACCAGCAGTATCCCACTGGCAACCTATCCCCCCGCGCTTAAACAGGCGGCCAAGCTGATTGACGCCGGAAAGACCGAAGAAGCAAAAACCGTTCTTCAGACCGCGCTGAATACCGTCGTGGTATCGCAAACGGTCATGCCGCTGCCGATAGTGAGAGCGCAGGCCATGCTTAAGCAGGCCGAAACGCTTGCCGAGAACAAGACGCGGAAACCCGAGCAAAACAAGGAGCTTGCCGATTTGCTCAGCAGCGCAGAGACGCAGATCAAGTTCGCGCAGGAGCTGGGTTACGGAGATAAACCTGATTTCCAGCTGTTCTACGACGAGGTTTCTAAAATCCGCGCCAATACTGGCGATGGAAAATCCGGCGTTGGCTTTTTTGAGAAAATTAAGGGCTACATGAGCTCCATGACCGACCAAAGTCAACCCAAAGAAGCGCCTCGAAAATAGCGAAGACCGGAAGGTGCAATAACAATGACCTTCAGGTGACTTGACGAAAGCGGCTCCATTTTTATATTGGAGCCGCTTTTTGCAAGTCATCGTGTCGGGGGCGCTTTGGTAACGTTGAATTTGTTATCTAAATCACCCTGACTTTTCAATCTTCGGCATCGCCGGAATTAAAAAAACATCTTTATTCATAAGTATGGTAGCTTCAGCGCTCTTGTTCCTCTATCTACCGACAACTGAAAGAATACGCCTTGCCTACAGAGCGCCTTGAAAAACAGCTTTTGGCGGTAAAAACGGCCAACCTGTCGCACGAAGCCATGCAAGTCTCGCTAAAGGACAGTTTGGGCTATATTCAAAGCATCCTCGACACGATCCGCACACCCGTTCTCATTCTGGATAGCGAATTGCGCGTGAGGACTGCCAGCCGCGCTTTTTATCAAACATTTTCCGTTCTGCCAGATTCCGCCGAAGGACGTTTTCTCTTTGATCTCGAAAATGGCGCATGGAACATATTGTCCCTGCGGACAAAATTGCTGGAAGTGCTGCCGAAAGAAAGCAGCTTCGACGATTTCGAGATTGAACACTATTTTCCAACGCTCGGTCAGCGTTCAATGCTGCTGAACGCCCGCAAGCTCTGGAGCGAGGTAACACATACGTCTTTGATACTACTTGTGATCGAGGACGTCACGGCAAAAAGAATTATCGAGCAGGAACTGCTTCGCTCAAATGAAGACTTACAGCGGTTTGCTTATGTCGCCGCGCATGATTTAAGAACACCTATTGGTGCCGCCCTAGGTCTTTGCCAGATCCTGTCTTCGCGGATAAAGGATCGCCTTTCCGAGACCGAGAACCGTTTACTGGATGCTGCTATCAAAAGCATGCGGGATCAAAATGAGCTGCTCGATGGCATCCTTTCTTATTCCGTTGCAAATGCCCAAAAGAAATCGCCACAGGAATTGAAGCTTGAAGAGCCGCTAAGCCTCGCGCTGTCAAATTTACGCGCCGATGTTGAAGCTACCCACGCCATTGTTCGTTATGGGGCAATGCCCACCATTCAAGGCGACCGGATTCAATATGCCCTTCTGTTCCAGAACATTATCGGCAACGCCATTAAATACCGACGCCCGGACGTTGCTCCCTTGGTGACAGTTTCTGCCAAGGTAGTGAATGGCCAAGTCGAGATTATTATTGCGGATAATGGACGCGGTTTCTCTGCTGAAGACGCCGAAAAGATATTTGCGCCGTTCATGAGGCTGGAGGGCGCGGGTGCTAATGGCAGCGGCATTGGCCTTGCAACCTGCAGACGTATTGTGGCGAGCATGAACGGGCAGATTTCAGCACAGGGCATAGAGGGTGAGGGAGCGGTGTTTACCTTGAGCATTCCCATAGAAAATTTGTAGTTTAAATGGTGCATGCTGCAAATTAAGATGCTGCCAATCGGATTGATAAATAGGAGACGGACGGTACGAAAATAATCTGGCAAGCATGGTTATATAATTTTTTACATCAAACAGCGAAAATGCATTAAAGCTCAATCATCCTCACTAAAAGATGTGAGGGTGTTTTTTGAGTTCATTACCATCCCCTCATAAGAATTTAGATCCTGCGAATAAATTTGTTTTTCGAGCCGTGCTATGTCTTTGAGCGCGCTATCAGTCAAATTTAAGCTTCTGGAGGATGAATTGGGTTCGAGAAAAAAGACTTTGTTTATATTTGGTATCACAACGTTCACGCTCCTATTCTGTGCCCTTAAATCATCGATATAATTTGCCCAGCGCTGCATCATCACTGTTCGCTCATCCATGAACATTGCGCGATCATATGCAGCCGCTACCTTGTTTCGATGTGCATGGGCCAGTTGACGGTCGATGACTTCATGGCGGTAACCCAGCTTTTCTTTAATCGCGGTCATTGCAAGGGAGCGAAAACCGTGTCCCGTCATTTTTCCTTTATAACCGAGACTCTTTATGGCTGTGAGAATTGTATTGTTACTCATATGGTCTATGGGGCGGCGCTGGCTCGGAAATATCCAGTTTACGGAGAAACGCTCAGTTTCTTCCTTTTGAGAACGAAGTAAGTCAATCGCTTGTCGGCAAAGAGGGACAACATGTGGTTTTTTCATTTTCATTCTGCTGGCGGGGATATTCCAGACACAAGCATCGAAATCAATTTCATCCCAGGTCGCCTCAATCAATTCTGAAGTCCGGACGAAGGTCAGCATTAAAAGCTTCACTGCCCTGAGCGTCCTCGGAAACAGTCTTGCTTCATTTTTATCAAGTCGGCGCAAAAACTCCGGAAGCTCCTTGATATCAAGGGACGCGTAATGTTCGTTTTTGGGCATCTTCAAAGCTTGCTTCAAGTCTGCGGCATGATCGCGCTGGCCTCGGCCTGTTGCAATCCCATAGCGGAAGATCTGGCCGCAGGTCTGTTTGACGCGATGGGCAATATCGATTGCTCCTCGGGCTTCAACCCTCCTTAACACCGTCAGCAATTCGGGCGCTGTAATTTCGGAAACTGGCCGTGGTCCTAAATAGGGAAATATGTCGCTTTCCATCCGGCGCATTACATTTAGAGCGTGACCCTCGCTCCAGCAATTGGCTTGGTTTGCATGCCATTCCAGCGCCACATCCTTGAAAGTGTTCTGGGCGCTATAAACCGCTTCTACGCGTGCTTTCTTTTTCTGGGCCGCTGGGTCTATCCCTGATAACAACAGCCTCTTAGCCTCATCTCTCTTCGTCCTAGCCATATCCAAGGTCACGAGTGGGTAGGGGCCATGGCTTAAAGTCTTCGATTTTCCCAAATACTGATAGTTTTGCTGCCAGAGTTTACCTCCAGTCGGCTTTACCAGCAGATAAAGCGAACCCGAGTCTGCGAGCTTGTAGGATTTCAGGGCAGGCTTTGAAGTTCGGCATTTTAAGTCCGTCAGCATAGAAATACCTCGACCGTCTTTTTGCGATACCCCGACCAATACCCTGCTTTGGGACGGATTGGGGCGAACGAGGAGAGCCTATCATGAACGATATGTTGTGAAAAGTCGTTTATTATCAGTTACTTGGCGAACTTTGGCGATCTTCGATGAACGTTCGCGAACAGGGTATTGGAGGCACGGGCCGGAATCGAACCGGCATTCGAGGATTTGCAGTCCTCTACATCACCATTCTGCCACCGCGCCATGTGGGATAGCCCGCCGAACTTATCGAAGAACAGGGGCTGTCGTAAAGGGTTATAATCATTCGGGCGCGGATATTCAAGGGTTGTCGCGCTTACAGGGGCTGCAATTGAAAACATTCAAAAATCGCTTCATTCATAACCGCAAAAGTGTATATTAATAACAAGAGATTACATGTTTCATCCATAAGGTTAGTAAAATGCAGCAAACTTTTGAACAGGCACGTGAAAACATGGTTGAAAGTCAGCTTCGTCCCAACAAGGTGACGGATGCCGCCCTGCTGGAAGCCCTGCGCAACGTGCCGCGTGAAAAGTTTGTGCCCCGCCACCTGCAGGGCGTTGCCTATGTGGATGAAGATGTGCCGCTGGGCAATGGCCGCTACCTGCGGGAGCCCGTTATTGTCGCCCGCCTGATTCAGGAAGCCGGCATTCGCAAGAATGACATCGTGCTGGATATCGGCTGCAATACCGGCTATTCGACCGCTATTATGGGATACCTTGCCGGTACTGTCGTCGGCCTTGAGATGGACAATACCCTCGCGCAGGAAGCTGACAAACTGCTGCATGACCTTGATATCTGTAACGCTGTCGTCGTCCAGCAAAAGACGCTGACGGAAGGTTACGCGCAGCAGGGTCCTTACGATGTCATCCTCATCAACGGCTCTGTGCCTGCCGTGCCGGAAGGCATCAAGGCGCAGCTGGCGGAAGGTGGCCGTCTTGTCACTGTCGTCTCGACGCATGGTCATATGGGTTCTGCCGTGCTGGTCACGCGCATGGGCGGGCATTTTTCCACCCGCGTGCTGTTTGATGCCGCAACGCCGACACTGGCGGGTTTTGAACCGAATAAATCTTTTGTCTTTTAAAAGGGCTTTGAAACTTTCCTGAAGTAATATCTTACATTAGTGATAGTATCAGGGTGGGATGGGTTTTCAGGTTTTTCCAGAAATAAAACAGCCCGCTTTAAGACTCGCTTTTAAAAACTAAATCGCCTAAAACTTTTATATTCAACAGCTTCTTGGTACTCCTGAACGCAGCAGAAGAACGCGACACATGGCCGAAATCAAAACAGAGCAGGAACCGTCGATCGAGGAAATTCTGGAATCTATCCGCCAGATTATCTCGGAAGATGGCACGCCCGCCCCCGCGGCTGAACCCGCGCCGCAGCTGGTTGCGAAAACCAAGCCTGTCGCGCCGCCGCCGCCCGCGCCTGCTGCGCCCAAACCCGCACCGGCCCCCGTGGCCGCAGCACCCAGACAGGCGCCTGCCGCACCGGCAAGCGCGGCGGATGCCATTCTCGACCTTACCGAAAAAGTCGTTGTCGAGCCCGACCCCGACCAGCCCGAACACCCCGTTCATAACGCGCGCGTAGCGATGGAGGCGATCATGGATGACGAAAACCTCGTCTTTGGCGAAGAGCATCTTGTCTCTGAAAATACGGCTGACGCGGCGGTTGCCTCGCTTGCTCGCCTCTTGTCCAACAACATGGCGCTGGAGCGCGAACTGCCCGGCAAGCCCGGCCCCGTCACGCTGGAAGACATGACCCGCGAGCTGATGCGCCCGCTGATCAAGCAATGGCTCGACCAGAACCTGCAAAAGATTATCGAAAAGATGGTCGCCCGCGAAATCGAACGGCTCTCCCTCCGCGCGATGGACAAATAAATTTAAACCACCTGACAACCCCGACAGTTTCGAAACTTGGGCTGCTTTATTTAAGGGCTCCTGAGCGAGAAGCTGCTTGGGCTATTACCTCATAAAGGAAGCACGATGAAATATACCGGCAAAATTATTTCTACACTTTTCTGCCTTCTGGCCTTAAACGGCTGCTCGCCCGTCATGGAATCCATGCGTCCTGACCCCGTTGACCTGACAAGCTTCGTCATCGGCGAAGACCGCATCAACGTGCTGGCTGAGGTCGGCGCGCCGGTGGCGACAGTGAAAAAAGGCAAAAACTCCTGCGACATTTACAAGCTCTTCACGCGCGGCCCCGCTGCCGGTGGCAAGGGCGCGATTGCCGCGACCGAGGCCGTTGCCGATGTGCTGACACTGGGGCTTGCCGAAGTCATTTCGACGCCCGCGGAAGCCGCCACAAAAAACAGCAAGCATACGGTTGTCTTTTGCTATTCCCCGAATGAAAAGCTGGTGTCTGTGAATGAAGCTGAAACGGCTGTCGATAACTAAATACCGGCAGCTAAAAATGCAAAACAAAAAGCGGCCCCTTTTTTCTGAAGGGCCGCTTTTTGTTTAAGAAAGACTCCGGTTACATTTTCATCACGGCGGCGGGATGATTGTATTTTTTGGGGTTATAGGTCATGCCCTCGCCAGGGGCGGCGGCGAAGCGATTGAGAACCTCTTTGAGGGAAAGGTCGCCCGCCAGCAACCTTTCCTGGCGAAACGGCCCGCCGTTTTCCGTGAGCGTGGAAATGTAAAAATTCCATGTATCTTTCTGCGTGCGCTTGGCGACGAAAATTTCTCCGCCAAAGGGTTCTTCGGTAAAGCGTTTGCGCATGCGGATGTCATTCAGCATGTCGACTGTAACGGCAGCGCCGCTTGCTTGCGTCTTCCAGCGGGTGGCTGCGCGTGTAAAGCGGGCTTTCAAGCCCTGCTCCGGCGCCGGGGGCGTGTGGGTCTCGTCCTGCTGCCGGGTACTTTTTGTCATCGCGTTGTTTCCTCGACTCTAAAGGTCCGAGGCCGGCCATGTTTTTGTTTGGAAACATGAAACAGCCAAGAACAGGGTTTAAGTGTTCTGGCTGTTTTTGCAGGTTACGCATTATACCGGCAGTCGTGAAACAAGCGGAAACCAAGCTGCCGTAGTTGCGTATTGCTTGGATCCTTTATACCCGAGAATTTTGTATTATGTCAATAAAATTCGCGTGGATTTCAAGTTTTACCGGTTTTTCCGCCCAAAATCTTGTCGTAAACCGCGTGCGCGGCATCGGCATCCTTGGCGATTTTTTCGGCGAGGGCTTTGAAGGTCATTTTTTTGTGGGGGGACGCGCTGCGGATGAGGGCGGCTTTAAGCCCCTCTGCGGCGACGGCGGGCTTGAACGGCAGTTCGGCGGAAAGGCGCAGGAAGCCCTGCACTGCCTGCGCGTTGTGATAGGCGAGCAATAATGCCTTCATGTCCTTCGGCGTCAGCAGCCGGTGCGCGCCAAGGGCGGCAATGGCATCTTCCAGTGACGGGTGCAGCAACCCATCCTGCTCTGCCGCATGGGAAAGGACGAGGAAGTGCGCGGCGAACATGATGTCCATCACGCCGCCCTTGCGGTACTTCATGTTCCATGCGTCTTTTGAACTGAATTGTTTTTCAACCTTGGCGCGCATGTCGCGCATATCGCGGCGCAGTTTTTCGGCATCGCGCGGGGCGGTTAAAATATCACGCACGGTTTTGTTGAACAACGCAACGGTTTCGGGCGCGGCCACAATAAGGCGGGCGCGGATAAGGCTCATGTGTTCCCACGCCCAGGCATCGCGGCGCTGGTATTCAAAAAAACCTTCCAGCTGCGCTGCCAGCGGGCCGTCATTGCCGCCGGGGCGCAGGCGTGCATCCACCGCATACAGCACGCCTTCCGCGGTGGGGGCGGACAGGGCGGCAATCAGCCGCTGCATCAGGCGGATATAATAAACATTCGGCGGCAGCGGTTTTGCGCCGTTGCTGGCTTTTTCCTTCGCGCCCGTGCGGTAGAGCCCGACGATATCAAGGTCGCTATCCGCAAACATTTCTTTCGCGGCAAAGCTGCCCATGGCCAGCACCATGAATTCGCCTGTCTTGAAAACGCCGTGGGCGCCCGCAAATTCCCGCGCCACATGCGGCAGCAGGCCTGTCAGCGCGGCCTCCGCGATGTCGGAAAGGTAGCGCCCGCAGCGGCGCTGGTCGGAAAGGTTTTTAAGGATGTGTATGCCGGCATGAAAGCGCTTTTCCCGTGCCCAGCGGCGCGTGGCATCCAGCACGTCCTGGTAGTCACGCGCGGTGTTCAGCTGGCTTGCAAGGTCCGCCCTCAGCTCGGGCGGTTCCGGCAGGTCGCCGAAAAAGTCACGCGACAATACGCCATCCAGCACCTGCGGGTGCGACCCAAGGTGTTCGGCAAGGGCGGGCGATGTGCCCATGACATCTGCCACCAGTTCCATCTGCTTCGGGTTTTTCGCGAACATGGAGAAGATGGGAATACCGGACGGCAGGCGGCTTAAAAACTGGTCGAAGCGGATGAAGGCTTCATCCGGGTGCGGCGTTGCGCCAAGGGTTTTGAGCAGATGCGGCGTTATCTCCGTCAATATCTGCCGCGCCCGTTCGCTGCGCACGGCGCGGTAGCGGCCATGGTGCCAGCCGCGTATGGCTGCCGTCACGCGCGATGGCGCTTTGAAGCCGAAACCTTTCAGCGTTTCCAGCGTTTCGGGGTCATCCTCCACCCCTGTAAACACAAGGTTGCCGCTGTCGCCAAGGCTGGCAAATTCGGTGAAGAGACCGGCATAAAGTTTTTTCACCGCATCCGTATGGCGGGTAAGCGCGGTGATGAAGTCTTTTGCGCCCGCATAGGTCATGAAGCGTGCAAATTCTTCAAGCGCGTCGGCTTTCACGGGCAGGCTGTGCGTCTGCCTGTCATCCTGCATTTGCAGGCGGTGTTCGGTATGGCGCAGGAACAGGTAAGCGTCGCGCAGGGCTTTTTCCGACGCGGCTGTGATATGACCTGTTTCCGCCAGCGCCTTTAATGCCGCCAGCGTTTGCGGAGTGCGCAGGCGCATTTCGCGCCCGCCGTAAATCAACTGCTGCGTCTGTGCAAAAAACTCAATCTCCCGAATGCCGCCATGGCCAAGCTTGACGTTAAAGCCAAGAAACGGCTGCCCCTTTTGCGGCGACGGTTTTTGCCTGGCGTTGATCTGGCGCTTGATGGAATGAATATCCTGTATCGCCGCAAAATCAAGGTTTTTGCGCCAGATCCAGCTTTGCATGAGGCGCATGAAATCCGCGCCAAGCGTTTCATCGCCCGCGACGGGGCGGGCCTTTATCATCGCGGCACGTTCCCAGTTCTGGCCAAGGCTGCCGTAATAGGTTTCGGCGGCGGCAATGGACACGGCCAGCGGCATCGCGCCGGGGTCAGGCCTCAAGCGAAGGTCGGTGCGGAAAACGTAACCGTCTTCCGTCGGGGCATCCAGCGTGCGGGCAAGCTCCCGCGTCAGGCGGATGAAAAAGTTCTGCGTTTCGTCGCGGTCTTTGACGGCGGATTTGAGCGGGTCGAAAATAACCATCAAGTCAATGTCGCTGGAATAGTTCAATTCACCCGCGCCCCATTTGCCAAGCGCAATGACGCTGATGCCCGAACCCTCGAACGGGTTTTTGGCATTTTTCAGCTTGATGGTTTTTGCGGCATGCGCCGCCCGCAGTAAAAAAGCCAGCGCGGCCTGCACAGCGACATCCGCAAAGTCGGAAAGCTGCTGCGTGACCGTCATGTCATCAAGACTGCCATCAAGGTCGCCGATGGCGATGCGCGTGGCGACTTTCATTTTCGCCTGCCGCAGCAGCTTCATCAGGTCGGGAAGGCTGGCGGCCTTGGCGGCAGCGGTTCTGGTTTCAAGCAGGAGTTCGGCGAAGTCCTGCGGCTTAAGTTCGCCTTCAGGAATTTTTTGCAGATTCGCGGCAAGGTAGGGGCTATGCGCCTCCACCAGCCGGCGCCATGCGGGTACGGGTGCGGCGGCAGCAGGGGCTTTGGCCTTTCCGTTCTTTTTCTTGCTGTTATTTGGAAAATCGCGCTGCAAAGTTAATGCCTATCTTATTGAAACACGTCTATAATATCAGCCTTAAGGCAAGGGTGACAACAAAGCAAAATGCTGAAGAAGGCAATCCATCACGTCAACCGCACGGTTGTCGTCTGTTTCGAGATCGCGGGGCTGCTGGCGCTGCTGGTTTTTCTGGGCTGGGTCGGGCTTATCTGGCGCCTGTCGCAGGGGCCGCTGGCCGTCAACGACTACCTGACCAAAAAGGTTGAATCCGCCTTCAACGATGAAATCAAAGGCTTCGTCTTCGGCATTGGCGGCGCCGAAATGATCTGGGGTGGCCGCTTCCAGCCGTTCGAGCTTGAAATCAAAGACCTGCACATCACCCGTGATGACCATACCCGCGTGCTGGATGTAAAAAAGCTGCGCGTGCAGCTTTCCAAGCGCAACCTTGCCTTTGGCCGCATTGTGCCGCGCGTGGTGAAGATCTATGGACCCACGCTGCGCGTGATACGGCAGGAAGACGGCCGCTTCAGCCTGAACGTGGGCGAGGAAACGGATAAAGCGAGCCCCGTCATGGGCCCGCTGCAAGGCCCGTTGATTGGCCCCGTGCAGGGACCAGTGCTGGCGCCGCCTGCCGCGACGGCGGGCCCGGTGACCGAAAGCCGCGAAGCGCTGGTGAAGGGAATCCTCGGCCAGTTTCGGGAGCGTAACGGCCTTGGCATTCTGGATGGTTTGCATGACATTGAAATTATCGATGCCGCCGTATTGTACGAAGACCGCATATTGAACGTCGCATGGCGTTCAGTGGATGCGGATGTGCGTGCGTCGCGCAGCGACCATGGCATTTCATCCAACGCCATTATCTCGCTCGATATGGACCAGGGCGCGAACCCCGCGACCGATAACAAGGCCGCCGTGCGTGCCGAAGTCAGCTATGACTGGGACCGGAAAAAAACATCCGCCGTCGTCAGCTTCAGCGGTTTCGTGCCTGCGCGCGTGGCGCAGCAAAGCCTGCAGCTGAAGGCTCTGTCGGGCATTGATATGCCGTTCATGGGCAGCATTGGCCTTGATCTTGACGAGGATTTCAAGCCCGCCGCCGCGCGCTTTACGCTGGGGGCAGATGCCGGCACCTTCAACGCGCTTGATTTGTACCAGCAGCCCATCAACGTCAAAAGCATTTTCGCCCGCGGCACAATGGATGCCGCCAGCGGTGCCGCGCTGATCGACCAGTTGAAAATAGACCTTAACGGCCCCGTCGTCACCGCGGGCGCAAAAATTGAAACCGAGGACGGGGCGCATAAAATTTCCGCCGTCGCCGCGCTGACGGATATGCCGATTGACGCGCTTGATACTTATTGGCCGCCCGCGCTGGCGGCGGAAGCGCGCGCATGGGTTGTTCACCACCTGTCAAAAGGCACGGCCACCAGCGCCACTATCGAAGCGGATGCGACCTATGACCCCGCCGCCGAAAAACACGTCACGCTGACAAAGCTTGACGGCAAAATCACCTTTAACGGCATCACGGTTGATTATTTGCCGCCCATGCCGACGGTGAAGGAGGTTGCCGGCACTGCCAATTACAACGCGTCATCCTTCAACCTCGACCTGACCAGCGGCAAACTGCAGGACATGACCGTCACGAAGTCCACCATTCATATTACCGACCTTGACCGCATTGTGCTGCACGAACACTCCAAAATTGATATTGCGGTTGACCTGAATGGTCCGCTGCGCACCGCGCTGAAGGTGATTGACAGCGACCCGCTGCGCTACCCCGAAAAGCTGGGCATGAAGACGGACGATGTGGAAGGCAGGGCCGATGTCAACGTCAGCTTCAAGTTCCCCCTGCACAAGGGGCTGACACTGCATGAAGTCGCCATTGGCGCGCAGGCGAAGCTGAACGACGTATTGCTGAAAAGCATGGTGGCGGGCATGGATGTCACCGGTGGTCCCATGGACCTTGATGTGGACAGCACGCGGCTGAAAGTCAGCGGCAAGGGCCGTCTCGGCGGCATGCCGATGGATTTTGACTGGCTGAAAAACTTTGCCGCCGACAATGCCGTTGCCAGCCACGTCACCGCCAGCCTGCCGCTGGATGCGCCCGCCATGGCGAAATTCGGCGTGCCCGCAGACCTTAACGTGACGGGCACGCTGCCCGCCAAAATCACCTATACCGCCGCACCCGACAAAACCGCGACGCTTGAATTGACGGGGGATATTAAAAACGCCGGCTTCAACATCGCCGCCATTGATTACAAAAAGCCCGAAGGGCAGGCGGGGGATATTGCGCTGAACGTCAACCTGAAGGACGGGCAGGCGCAGCGCATTCAAGGGCTTGATATTTCAACCGACGGTTTTGCGGCGAAGGGAGATATTGACCTTATTCCCGGCGCAAAGGGGCTTGATGCCATTAAAAAAGCAACGCTGCCGTCGCTGAAATACGGCAAGAACGTTATTTCGCTGGATGCGGACAATAAAGGCAAGGACGGCTTTGCCGTTAAAATTTCCGGCTCGCAGGTGGATGCGTCAGCCCTGCTGAAAACCGGCAGCGATACGCCGAACAGCGATGCCGAAGCCGCTGTGCAATCGCCGCCGCTGCGCCTTGCCATGAATGTCAGCCGCCTTATCACGTCCCGCGATGCGGCGGGCAAGGAACGCGGGCTGGATAATGTAAAGCTGACGCTGCTGCGCAATAGCTGGAAGCGAATTGAGCAGCTGACGCTGGATGCCACGGCCGCCAATAAACCCTTGAGCATTGATTACGGGCCGCAGGGCAAGGGCCATGCGCTGAAGCTGAAGGCGGCAAGCGCGGGCGCGGCGCTATCGGCGCTCGGTTTCACCCATTCCATTCGCGGCGGCGCGCTGTCCATCACGGCAACGCCGCTGGCCACCGGCCCGCGCGACCTGACAGGCCGCGTGATTTTGACGGACTTTAAACTGAACGATGCGCCGGTCATTGCCAAGCTTGTCAACGCCATGTCGCTGAACGGCATTATCGAACTGCTGAATGGCGAGGGCGTGAACTTTAAAAAGGCGCAGGTCAACTTTACCTGGACCGACCGCGGCCAGCCCGGGCAAAGCCAGAACGTGCGGCTGCTGTCGCTTCGCGAAGGTCAAACCTCCGGCGCGTCACTGGCGCTGCTGTTTGAAGGCAATATTGATAACTGGAAAAACGTTTATGACCTGCACGGCACCATTGTGCCGGTTTCCGGCATCAACCGTTTCCTGAACGTCATTCCTATTCTGGGCACCGTGCTGACAGCGGGCGGCGAAGGCATTATTGCCGCAACATATACCGTGACGGGTCCGAAGGACAAACCGGATGTATCGGTCAATCCGCTGTCCGCCCTCGCGCCTGGTATTCTGCGCAAGATATTATTCGAGCATTAATCCGCAACGATAACCAGTGCGTGCTTTTTTTTGCCTGCCGACAGCTTGATGGACGGGCCGTTCAGGTCGGCAAGCGAAATGACGCGCGTATCGCTTTCGACTTTTTCATCGTTGACGCGGGCGCCGCCGCCGGCAATCAGCCTGCGGGCTTCGCCGCCGGATGCCGCAAGCCCGGCGTCTTTGAACAGCACAAAAACCGGAATACCTTCCGCCAGCTTCGCGCGCGGGAGGGAGATGGTGGGCAGGCCCGCATCGCTCGCGCCTTCCTCGAACGTCTTGCGCGCGGTTTCGGCAGCCTCAAGTGCGGCAGCTTCGCCGTGGCACATTTTGGTGGCTTCAAAGGCCAGCACTTTTTTCGCCTCGTTGATGTCGCCGCCGCGCAGGGCTTCAAGCTTTGCAATTTCAGGCAGCTCAAGCTCGGTAAAATACTTCAGCATGCGGCCAACGTCCGCATCTTCGGTATTGCGCCAGAACTGGTAATAATCATACGGCGACAGCATGTCGGCATTCAGCCAGACAGCGCCGGATGCGGTTTTGCCCATTTTCACGCCCGATGACGTGGTGAGCAGCGGGCAGGTGAAGCCGTAAACTTCCTTCTGGTCAACGCGGCGGGCAAGCTCCACCCCATTCACAATATTGCCCCACTGGTCGGACCCGCCGAACTGCAGCACGCAGCCGTGGCGGCGGTTCAGCTCCACAAAGTCGTAGGCCTGCAAAATCATGTAGTTGAATTCAAGGAAGGTCAGCGGTTGTTCGCGCTCAAGGCGCAGCTTCACGCTGTCAAATGTCAGCATGCGGTTGATGGTGAAATGGCGGCCATAGTCGCGCAGAAAGTCGATGTAGTTGAGCTTGCCCAGCCACTCGGCGTTGTTTTCCATGACCGCGTCGGACGGGCCGTTGCCGAAGGTCAGGAACTTTGAATAAACGCTGCGGATGCTGGCGATGTTGGCGGCAATCTCCTCATCGCTGCGCAGCTGGCGACCTTCATCCTTGCCGGAAGGGTCGCCGACCTTGGTGGTGCCGCCGCCCATAAGCACAATGGGGCGGTGCCCGCATTTCTGGAACCAGCGCATCATGATGATGGACAAAAGGTTGCCCACGTGCAGGCTTTTGGCGGTGGCATCATAGCCGGTGTAGCAGGTGACAACGCCGGCCTTCAGGCTTTTTTCAAGGCCTTCAATATCGGTGCATTGGTTGAAAAACCCGCGCTCCTGCATGATTTTAACGAAATCCGAACCCATTGCCGCCTGCCTTATTGCCTGTAATTTCTGGTTTTTCCGTACTGGACGGAAACTTGTCTCCCGCCGGAATGCAGGATACTATATATAGAGACGGTCAAAAAGCCAAGGCAAGCAGAGAAGTAAGCGGAAAAATGAAGAAATTTAAGGTCATAGGCCTCATGAGCGGCACCTCGCTCGATGGTATCGACGCCGCCCTCATCACCACTGACGGTGAAGGTTTTATCGAACGCCACGGGTTTTTGACCGTGCCGTATACCGATGCCTTGCGCACGCGCATCCGCAGCTGTCTCAACGTCGATATTGATAAATCCCGCCTCGTGAAAGAAGTCGAGTGGGATTTGACCGTTGAACATGGCGAAGCTGTAAAGGCGCTGCTGGCACAGACCGGCTTTACCGCAAAAGACATCGACCTTATCGGTTTTCATGGCCAGACCATCGCGCATGCGCCGGAAAAGCAATACACCTGCCAGCTGGGCGACGGCGCGCTGCTCGCCAAAATCACCGGCATTCCGGTGGTGAATGATTTCCGCACCGCCGACGTGAAGGCGGGCGGGCAGGGTGCGCCGCTGGTGCCGGTTTATCATCAGGCGCTTGCGCACGGCCACCAGAAGCCCGCCGCCTTCCTCAATATCGGCGGCGTTGCCAACGTGACCTATGTGGGTGCAAACGGCGACGTCATGGCGTTTGATACCGGCCCCGGCAACGCGCTGCTGGATGACTGGATACTCGCAAAATCGGGCGCGGCTTTCGATGCCGATGGCGCAACCGCCGCACGCGGCACGGTAGATGCCGCTATTTTAAGCCAGCTTTTGTCGCATGCTTTTTTTACCGCGCAACCGCCAAAGTCGCTCGACCGGAATGCTTTTGCAGCGCCGCTCTGGCAGCATTTGCCGGTGGAAGATGGCGCAGCGACACTCGCGGCCTTTACGGTGCAAAGCATCGTGAAATCGGCAGCCTTCCTGCCCGCAAAACCCCAGCTCTGGGTGGTTTCCGGCGGTGGCCGCCTCAACAAGCACGTCATGAACGGTCTTGAAAAAGCGCTGGGCGCAAAAGTTATTTCCATCGACGCGCTGGGCCTGAACGGCGATGCGATCGAGGCGGAGGCTTTTGCCTACCTTGCCGTGCGCAGTTACCAGGGTCTGCCCATCAGCTTCCCCGATACCACGGGCGTGGCCACGGCCCATGCCGGGCGGCAAGCTGAACCATATTCCGGATGCCGCCGCATAATGCCTGAAATTCTTGAAGCGACCGATGCCGCGATTACAACGGCTGCCGCGCGTCTGGCAGAAGGAAAGCTCGTCGCCTTCCCGACTGAAACCGTGTACGGCCTTGGTGCGGATGCCACCAACGACCATGCCGTCGCCGCCATTTTTGCGGCCAAGGGCCGCCCGAATTTCAACCCCGTCATTGTGCATGTGAACGAAGTAGCGGATGCAGAAAATTACGTGACGTTCGATGCCCGCGCCCGCCTTATCACCTCCATTTTCTGGCCCGGGCCGTTGACGCTTATTTTACCGCGGCGGGAAGATTCAAAATTATCGCTGCTCACCTCCGCCGGTTTGCCGACGCAGGGTATCCGCGCCCCCAGTCATCCGGTCGCGCGCAAGCTTATCAGCGCGCTGGGCCGCCCCATTGCCGCGCCCAGCGCCAACGCCTCCGGCACGTTAAGCCCGACAACGCCGCAGCACGTGGCAGGCAGCCTGGGCGATAACGCGGGGCTTATTCTTGCAGGTGGCCGCGCGGCGGTTGGTTTGGAATCCACCGTTCTTGATTTATCCGGCGACATGCCAACGCTGCTGCGCCCCGGCGCGGTCACGCTGGAAGATTTGCAGGCGCACCTTGGCAAGGTCGCGGTTGAAATTGAAGTGGTGACGGAAAACCCGAAATCACCCGGCCAGCTGTTGAAGCACTACGCCCCCAAAACGCCGCTGCGTTTAAATGCTGTTGATGTAAAAGCGGGCGAGGGCCTGCTGGCTTTCGGCAGCCTGCGTTTCATGGGCGTTGAAGGTGGCGGCTACGCCAAAGATTTGCCGGACGGCACTGTCATGAACCTCAGCGATACCGGCGACCTGACCCAAGCCGCAGCGCATCTTTTCTCCATGCTGCACCAGCTGGACACGAAAGGGTTGAAGGGCATTGCCGTCATGAACATCCCCGACACCGGGCTTGGCCTCGCCATCAACGACCGCCTGCGCCGCGCGGCGGGGGCACAGAAATAACCTTTGTTTATCAACTAATTAATTAGTTTCACCAAAAATAAATTTTACATAGACCTTTTGTGTGCCTATAGTCTCAGCTATTCAATTGCAGGAGATGATTTGATGCGCGAGATGCCAAAAGAAGAAGCCATTCGCGAGTATGGCGTGAAGTATGTGCCCGTGCTGCAATCGCTGCGCCTTGACCTGCACGCGCGGCGCCAGCTGAGCCCGGAAGAAGCGCTCGTCAAAAAGCTTGAAGGTTTCGCGGAAGCCGACTTCAGCGGCACCTTGCGCCTGAAGGAAGAAATCGGCGCGCCAAGCCAGGATTTTTACTACAAGGACCTTGCCGATGTAGAGGCGCGTTATGTGGCGGAACAGAAAAAGCGCTACCAGGAAACGCTGGATGCGATTAATGAAGCCATCATGCAGCCGGAAAACAGCCAGCTGCTGGCGGCCGCGCAATCCGGCAAGCCGGAACATAAGCAGCTGCGTGCCGCGTTTGAAGGCGCGTACCAGAACACAATCCTCATCGACCAGTTCCTGAATGCAGGCAAGCCCTTTACGCTTGATATAACACCGCTGAACGACACGGTGACACTGCCCGACAATATCGCGAAAGCGGGTGATGCCGTTTATATCGTGGCGGATGACGGCAAGGCATTGCCGAGCATTGTGGAAGGCCGCATTGCCAAGGCGGATTTCCATGCCAGCTTCTTCATGACCAAGGCCGATTTTAGCGTGCAGTATGATATTGATCAGCCTGCATCGCTAACGCCCGTGAAACCGGAGGATGCAAAGTTCGTCGGCGTTGATACGGCCGAAGACAAAGCCCCCGCCGGCGCGGTCGCCCGCTTCCAGCACAAACTTGTTTTCAATGATAAAGCCGCCGCCACCGCGCATATGGATGCTGCGCTGAACACCCGCAAGCGCGAACTGGTGGCCCAGCTGAAAGAAATCCGCAACCTGCGCCGCAAGCCGTTTCCGATTTAAAAAATTACTCGGCGATTTCCGGCAGCGTCAAACCGATGACCTTGAAGGACGGCAGCAGCTTGCCTGCCTTCAACAGCGTGTCGCGAACGACGGGGAATTCGGGGGCTTTGAAATTCTCGACCAGTTCGTTGTAATTCAGCGCGCCGTTTTTATCCTTGTCGCAGGACTTCAGCAGGTCGGTTGCAATCATCTCGCCATCTACCTTTGACCGGGCAATCATTTTGAGCGCGTCTTTATCATCCACGGTCTGCTTGTCGGCAAGCTCGGCAAAAATAATCGCGCTGGCGACGGCGTGCTTGATTTCGGTTTTGGTGAGTTTTTTGTCTGAATCTTCGTCCGCCAGTTTAAACAGCACGCCCGCGCATTCGTTGGTGACGGAGAGGGTGCATTGCTGCTTGATGCGGTCGATGTAGCGCATCAGCCGCGCGATCTGGTTGGGGATAAGCTTCGGCGTATCGACGCAGCCGGTGTATTCATCGTGGTGGTCCAGCTTCAGCGAATCCCAGTCCTTGGCTTTACCCGCGCCCTCGGCATAGGTGCCAAGCTTCAAAACGCCGTCTTCCTGTAGCAGGGCGGGGTGCTTTTCCGCGCCAATGTCGAGAATCCAGTAGTCTTTCTGGGTGCTGGCAAGGTCAGTTTCCAGCAGGGTCATATCTTTTTCGGTCGACCGCAAAACGAAGTAACGGCTGAAAATGACCGCCTCCTCGTACTTATTGCAGTCGGGAAGGGCCCAATTTCGTTGAATCTTCTTGGGAATTTCATCTGACGCTTGAGCTTTTGCGCCGTTCCAGCTACAAAGGGCTGCAATAAGGAAAAGGGTGGGAAGCGGCTTAAAACCAAACATCGTATTGCACCTTTGAAAACAAGGCCTTATTCTGCCGACAGCCTCAAAAAACAGTAAAGATTATGACAGAACAAAAGCACATCCGTAATTTCTCGATTATTGCCCACATCGACCACGGTAAGTCAACACTCGCCGACCGCATTATTCAGCGCTGCGGGGGCCTTGAAGCCCGCGAGATGAAGGAGCAGATTCTCGACAACATGGAGATCGAGCGCGAGCGCGGCATCACCATCAAGGCGCAAACCGTGCGCCTGATGTACAAGGCCAAAGACGGCGTGACGTACCTGCTCAACCTCATGGATACGCCGGGCCACGTCGACTTTGCGTATGAAGTCTCCCGCTCCCTCGCCGCCTGCGAAGGCGCGCTGCTGGTGGTGGATGCAAGCCAGGGCGTGGAAGCGCAAACGCTGGCGAACGTCTACCAGGCCATCGACAACAACCTTGAAATCGTCCCCGTCATCAACAAGATCGACCTGCCGGCGGCAGAACCCGAGCGCGTGAAGCTGCAAATTCAGGACGTCATCGGCATCGATGCGTCGAACGCCGCGCTGGTTTCCGCCAAAAGCGGCATCGGCATCGACGAGCTGATGGAAGATATCGTAACCCGCCTGCCGCCGCCGGAAGGCGACCGCAACGCCAAGCTGAAAGCGCTGCTGGTGGACAGCTGGTACGATGCATACCTTGGCGTCGTCGTCCTCGTTCGGGTTGTTGACGGCGTGCTGAAAATTAAAGACAAGCTGCGCTTCATGAGCACCGGCGCCGCCTACGAAGCCGACCGCGTCGGCGTGTTCACCCCGAAGCACGTGCTGACGGGTGAACTTGGCCCCGGCGAAATGGGCTTTGTCACCTGCGGCATCAAGACCATTACCGAAACCAAGATTGGCGATACCATTACGCTGGACCGCAACCCCTGCGAAGAACGCCTGCCGGGTTTCAAGCCTTCCGTGCCTATGGTCTTCTGCTCGCTCTTCCCGGTTGATTCATCGGAATTCGAAAAGCTGCGCGACGGCCTTGGCAAGCTGGCCCTGAACGATGCAAGCCTGCACTACGAAGCCGAAAGCTCCAACGCACTCGGCATGGGCTTCCGCTGCGGCTTCCTTGGTTTGCTGCACCTTGAAATTATTCAGGAACGCCTCAACCGCGAATTCAACCTCGAGCTGATCCCGACGGCGCCGTCGGTGGTGTACAAAATCTACCTCACCAACCGGGAGGAGATGGAGCTTTATAACCCCGCCGACCTGCCGGATGTTGCCCGCATCGCCCGCATCGAGGAACCGTGGATCAAGGCGACGATTTTCGTGCCGGATGAATACCTCGGCTCAATTTTGCAGCTGTGCCAGGAACGCCGCGGTTCGCAGGTTGAGCTTACCTGGGTCGGCGCGCGCGCCATGGCGGTGTACCGCCTGCCGCTCAACGAAGTGGTGTTTGACTTCTACGACCGCCTTAAATCCATCAGCCGCGGTTACGCTTCCATGGATTACGTGCTGGACGGCTTCACGGAAGGCGACCTTGTGCGCATGAACATTCTGGTCAACGGCGAAAGCCTGGATGCGCTGTCCATGATCGTCCACCGCAGCCAGGCCGAACGCCGCGGCCGCCAGCTGTGCGAGCGCCTGAAAGACCTCATCCCCCGCCAGCTGTTCAAAATTGCCGTGCAGGCTTCCATCGGCGGCAAGATTGTCGCGCGCGAAGATATTTCCGCCATGCGCAAAGATGTGACGGCCAAGTGCTACGGCGGCGACATCAGCCGCAAGCGCAAGCTGCTCGACAAGCAGAAAGAGGGCAAGAAGAAGATGCGCCAGTACGGCAACATCGACATTCCCCAGTCTGCCTTCATCGCCGCCCTGCGCATGAGCGACGATAAGTAATTCGCGCAGAGGGATTATATTAACCTTTAGCGGTCGGGCAGGGGTGCGCATGATGAAAAGGAGCCAGGCCCCATGGGTCATCTGCCACAGGATTTCCGCAAGGCATCGCCGTTTGTGTGGCGCGCCCGGCGGGTATTTGCCACCGTTTTGTCGCCGCAGCTTTGGCGGCAGCGCATTGTGGTCTGGGGCGGGGCTATCCTCATCGGTCTTATTGCCGCCGTCTTTTCAAAAATAGCGGATGCCGCTCAGGGGGTTTTTAGCGCCATCACCGCGCATGGCCGCTTCTGGCCGTTTCTGCTCACGCCATTGGTTTTCGTTATTTGCGCGGGCGCAACGCAGCGCTGGTTTCCCAGCATTGGCGGCAGCGGCATTCCACAAGCCATCGCCGCGCAGCAAACGCACAACGCGGGCGCGCGGCAATGGTTGCTCGGCTGGCGCGTGATTGCCGGCAAGATCGGCCTTACGGCACTGGGGCTTATGGGCGGCGCTTCCATCGGCCGCGAAGGGCCGACAGTGCAGGTCGGTGCGGCCTTGCTGCGCATGTGCGCGGGCCTGAAGGTTTTGAATGCAGAACGCGCGCTGATACTGGCGGGCGCAGCCGCCGGGGTTGCCGCGGCGTTCAATACACCCATTGCCGGCATTGTCTTCGCGATCGAGGAAATGGCACGCGGCTTTCACCGCCGCAGCAGCACGGTTATTCTGGTCGCGATTGTCTTGTCCGGCGCATCTTCCATGTCCATCCTTGGCAACTACGACTATTTCGGCAAGGCGGCGGCGCCGTTTTCCCTGCAGGGGGATGGTATTGCGCTGCTGGTCATCGGCATTCTGGGCGGGTGCTTTGGCGCGCTGTTTTCATGGATACTGACCCACGGCATGGCGCGGCTGCGCAAATGGCGCGGCGGCTATATTGCGCTGCACCCCGTGCGCTTTGCCGCGGCCTGCGGTTTTGCCATCGCGCTCATCGGCTTCATGACGCATGGCGACAGTTACGGCACGGGCTACCAGCTGGCGGAAGGGTTATTGCGCGGGGAACATCCGGCGTCGTGGTGGTCGGCGTTCTCGAAGCTGGCGGCGACGGCAATTTCAGGCATCAGCGGTATTCCGGGCGGCATTTTCTCCCCCAGTCTTGCGGTGGGCGCGGCCATGGGCGCATCCATCACGCCGTGGTTTTCAGGCAGCGCGCCGCAAATCATCATCCTTATGGGCATGGTGGCGTATTTTGCGGGCGTAACGCAGGCGCCCATTACGGCGGCAATCATCGTGCTGGAAATTACCGGCAAAACCGTTATGCCCGCGCCGTTGATTGCAGTGGCCGTGCTGGCGGCGGGCGTGGCGCGGGTGTTTTGCCCGGTATCGCTCTACCATGCATTGGCGCGGGATTACGCCAGCCGCGCGGCGGCGGAAGCGAACCTTGCGAAAAGCCCGGTAAATTCCTGAGCCAGCCTTGAGTTTTTTACGGCGATCGCGCGACCTTGACCATCAGTTCAAAGGCGCGGTTGCGGAAGACGCGGCCATCCTTGCCGAAATCGCTGTAATTGACGACGACGCGTTGCGTTTCCTTCAAGGCCGCAAACTTGTCGCGCTGGGCCAGTTGCAGGACCAGCTTTTCCCATTTATCAATCGCCTGCCCGCGCAGCAGCGTTTTCATGTCGTTGAAGCCGAGCGCCGCATTGCAGGCGGCGGCGAAGGCGAACTGGATGCCGCTCTGGGTTTTCGCCAGCGCATCCACCGTTTCGTCCCACAGGCGCAGGGCCTTTGTTTCGTGTGCGCTGCCGGCGGGGGCGCGGGCGGCAATCACAAGGCACATCATGGCGCCGGTGGCGGTCAGCTTTTCGTCATCGCCCTTCAGGCGGTCAAGCAGGGCGAAGGCGCGTTCCGTCACGCGTTCGCGCAAGGCTTCCTCGCCGGGGCGGTGCTGGTTGACAAGCCAGATGGCAAGGCCAAGGCCTTCCTTCAAATTGTTGTGCGCGGCGGTATTCACCATGCCGCAAATCACGTCTTCGGCGACGATGTCATTAATGGGGCCGTCCATTTGCAGTGCAGTGATGGTGGCATAGACATTGCGCATGTTACCGACGGAGGCTGACAGCTGCGCCGTCTTTAGCATTTGTTCGCGGTGCTGCGCCTTGGCGAAGTCCTCTTTGGCTTTGTTATTGAAGGGCCACATGGGCTGCTCCATTTTGGGGGGTAAGGCCCGGATTGAATTTGAAGGGGACAGAATATCGGCCGATAATGGTTATGTCAATACCGCTTTGCGGCGGCCAATTTCGGCATGCAGGGCCAGAAAAACCCCGAAGGCAAACAGCAGCATCGCCGCAAGCTCCGCCCCATCCGGCAGGCGGTGCTGGAAAATAAAGGTATAGAGCAGGCCAAAGCTGGTTTCCGCGACCACCAGCGGGCCGGAAATAGTGGCGGGCACAAGGCTGCTGCAAATGTTCCAGAACCAGTTGGCCAGCCAGCTGGAGCCAAAACCCACCACCGCCGACCAGAAAACGAAAGCGCCAAAATGCGGCTGCGCCACCAGCGCCTTTAAATCCACCGCGAACAGGCAAATGACGGCAAGGATGATGAAGGAGGATAACCCCATCAAATTCGTCAGGCTTACTTTTGCAGCCGGGTGCTTTTGCACGAAGCGCGTATTGGCAATGCCAAACCATGTCCACAGCACAAGGCACGACAAAAGGGGCAGCCAGCCCAGCAGGGGCACGCCCGCGCTGCCGGCCAGCAGCGGTTTTGCCTCCAGCACGCCAAGGCCGATGACGATAAGCGCAAGGCCAAGGGCGAAGCCCGCATCCAGCTTCAGTGTCTTCTTGGCAAACAGCGGAATGGTGACGGGCAGAAGGCCGATGACAAGCGTTGTCAAAACCCCGCCGGCCAGCGCCACCGCCCAGAACAGCAGCAGCGTATAAAGCCAGAAACCGCTGGCCGACAGCCAGAAGACCTGCCATTTATCGCCGCGGTCAAACCCGCGCCAGTGGCGCAGGGTTTCACGCAAGGTGGTACAGCTGGCAATGGCGAAGAAGAAGTAACGGCCGAGCGACAGTTCAAGCGCCGAAAATTGCGGCAGCAATTGCGGCACCACAAACACAATGCCCCACAACATGCCTGTCACAAGACCGGCCAGAATGCCAAGCGTAAGGGTGCGGGAGGACATGGGGGCTGCTTTAAAGTTTCCCGGCGAAAAAGGGGCGCGCGTTTTTGCCGATCAAAAAACGGTAGGCGGCGGCAATGCTGCGCGCATCGTGCAGGGCGTTATGTTCCTGAATGGATGACATTTCAGCACCAACAGCCGCTGCCAGCCTGCCGGAATTGATGCCCTTGGTAATGCCGTGCGCCGCGCCCTGCTCATGGAACCACGGGCCAATGTTATGGCTGTCGAATTCCGCCTCTGTATCCGGCATGGCGTTGAAGCCAAGGTTTTCACGCACCACGCGGGCATCAAGACCGTAGGCGGCGGTGGGGCAGGCGCCGGCAAAGGCGCGAAAGGCGCGGTACGCATCCGGGAAGTCGAGCGCGTCGCGTTCAATATCCGCCTGCGTAATGCCGGTCAGCTGCGTGAAGAAGGCGGAAAGCTGCGGGTTTCTGACAGGCTTGATGAGGATAAGGAATTCTTCCTTCGCCTCCAGCGTATCAAGGTCAAACCGCAGCGCGCCGATCTGCACAAGCTCCCTGTATTGTCCGGGGCCTTTCCAGTCATTGTCCATTGCGCCTTCCCAGCTGGTGTATTCGGTATCGTAGAAGACGACAATGTTGCTCATTTTTTACTTCGGTTTCCGGTGACAAAGGAACTTGCAGGGCTTTTTCTTTTCCGCGGCCAAGGTCGCTTTATACGCCTTCTGGTTCACAGGTCCAATCGCTTTTTCGATAAAGGCGAAGGTTTCGGCATAATCCTCGATATATTTGGCGGTCGGCTTGCCGGCGCCGTGGCCCGCGCGTTCTTCAATGCGCATCAGGGTCAGGTTATCGGGGTTGGACCGCGCCTGCAGGGTTGCTGCCAGCTTGAAGGAATGCCACGGCACCACGCGGTCGTCATGGTCGGCCGTTTTAATCAGGTGCGGGGGGTATTTGGCATTGGGCTTCACGTTATGGAGGGGGGAATATTTCGCCGCCACGTTGAAGTCTTTTTTAATGTCAGGGTCACCGTAATCAGACTTCCACGATGACCCGTAGGTTGCAAGGTGGAAGCGGAACATATCCGTCACCGCAACTTCGGTAATGACCGCGCCAAACAGTTCCGGCCGCTGCAGCATGGTGGCGGAGGTTAGCAAACCGCCGTTGCTGCCGCCGTTGATGACAAGGCGTTTTTCGGAGGTGTATTTCTCGCGGATTAAAAGCTCCGCGCAGGCCGCGAAATCATCGAAGACGTTTTGCTTGGTGTCGCCGCGGCCCTGGTTGTACCAGTCCTCGCCAAACTCCCCGCCGCCGCGCAGGTTGGCCTGCACGTAAATGCCGCCCGACTTCACGTAATGCATGATGGCCGATGAAAAGCCGGGGCCCAGCGGAATGTTGAAACCGCCGTAACCGTACAGCTTGGTCGCCGCCGTGCCGTCCAGCGCCGTATCCGGGTGGCGGATGACTGTCATGGGCACCTTGGTGCCGTCTTTGGAGGTCGCGTAAATGCGCTCCACGATGCAGTCATTCATGTCGAAAGGCGCGGCGCTTTTGGCGACGAAATCGAGCTTGTTGGTGTTGATGTCGTAGGTATAGGTATCGCCCGGCGACTTGAAGCCGGAAATTTTCATGACGAATTTTTCATCATCCGCATTGATGCGCGCGTAGCCTGCCGTGCTTTGCACGGGCAGCGGCATGTCGTGCAAATGCTCGCCCTTCGGCGTAAACACGCGAACGGCGTCGGCGGTGTCGTGGCTGTAAAAGGCGAACAGCTTGCCTTTATGCAGCATGGCGCTGTCCATCATGTCGGTCGGGTGTTCGGGGATGACTGTCTGCCATTTTTCCGGCGCCGGGTCGCGCGGGTCAAAGCGCACAAGGCGGCCGCGCGGGGAATCTTTGGTGGTGAGGGCAAGGATGCTGCCATCGTCAAATTCGGTTATCGGCACGATCGTCGTGGTTTTCGGCGGCAGCAGTTCCTTATATTCCTCGGCGCTGCCCATGGGGCGGAAGAAGAGGCCGGAGTTTTTATCCGTGCCGATGCTGTGCCAGATGTACTCGTACTTGCCGGAGGCAAGACGGGACGGCGAGACGAAGGAATCCGGAATGGGGGATTCAAACAGTTTCTTGTCTGCGCCCGCATCCTGCCCGATGGTGTGATGCATGATCATTTTGCGGCGCGTGCCGTCATGCGTGGGGTAGGTGTACTGGAAGCTGTTGTGGCTGCCTTTATCCCACAGCACGCTGGTGAAGCGGCAATTCTCGATTTTATCGGCCATCACTTCGCGTTTTTCAACGTCGAGGATATGCAGCGTCTGCGCATCGCTGCCCGCTTCGGAGGTAAAGTAGACAATGCGCTTGCCGTCGCCGCTGGGGCTCCAGCCCGAAAGGGCAACGGTGCCGTCCTTGGACAGCGTATTGGGGTCGAGTATGGTTTCCCACGGGCCGTCGGCGCTGGTAGCCGTTTGCACCACGCCCTGCGCCGCCAGCGCGGGCTGGAAGGTGCGGAAGAAAACCTTGCCGTAGCGGCCGGGCAGGCTGGCGCTATCGTAATCAAGCGCCTTGGTCATGAAGGCTTTTGCTTCAGCAATGCTGTCGCTGCTGCCCAGGATAAATTCGGCGAATTTTTTATTCTGGCGTTCGGCCCATGCCGCTGTTTCCGGCGCATCCAGATTTTCAAGCGGGCGGAACGGGTCGGACACGGGCACGCCGTGCAGTATATCGACAACAGCATTATCCAGCGGCGCATCAAGCGCGCGGTGCTGCTGCTTGTGCGTGACCTCAAACTTCAGGCGGCTTTCGGCGGCGTTGTCGTTGGCGGGCGGTGCTTTGCCAAAAACTTTGTTGGCAAGCTTGCGAATAGACTGGCCGATCCCCATGGGATGTCCTCCTGAAATAAACATACATTTTAGATGTATGAATTATTGCAAGATTACAAAACCGAAGGCAAACGGATAATATTTTCCCGAATTACTATTTTTTGCGGCTGGTGGCGTATTTCATGAGGCCGAGGGTTGAACCGTCATGCTCGCCCGGCGTGCCGGATTTAAGCTCGCCTTCCAGCGTTTTGGCCAGCACCTTGCCCAGCTCCACGCCCCACTGGTCGAAGCTGTTGATGCCCCAGATGGCGCCCTGCACGAAAACCTTGTGTTCATACAAGGCAATCAGTGCGCCAAGGCTGCGGGGGGTAAGGCTGTCGAGCAAAATAGTCGTGGTGGGGCGGTTGCCGGTGAAGTTGCGATGCGGCTCCGCAGCATTGTCCTTGCCGGTCATCAGGGCTTCGGATTGGGCAAAAATGTTGGCGAGCAGCATGGCCTGCTGGCCGGCGTTTCCGTAAGGCGTGGTGGCGGCGGCAATGAAATCCAGCGGCACAACATCCGTGCCCTGGTGCAGCCACTGGAAAAAGCTGTGCTGGGCGTCTGTGCCGGGTTCGCCAAAAATCATCGGGCCGGTGGGGGTGGTTGCGCGCTCCCCTGTGCGGGTCACGCCCTTGCCGTTGCTCTCCATGTCCAGCTGCTGCAGGAAGGCGGGCAGGCGGCCAAGGCAGGCATGGTAGGGAATAACCGCATAAGCGGGGTGGTTGAAGAAGTTGCGGTACCACAGGCCCAGCAGCGCCAGCACAACCGGCGCGTTCGCTTCCAGCGGCGCGGCGGCAAAGTGGCGGTCCATGTCGTGTGCGCCAGCCAGGAATTCGGCAAAGTTTTCCGGCCCCGTCATCAGCATCACGGAAAGGCCGATAGCGGACCACACGCTGTAACGCCCGCCTACCCAGTCCCAGAAGGGGAACATATTGTCGGGCGCAATGCCGAAGGTTTTGACGCCGTCGGTATTGGTGGAGGCTGCAACGAAGTGGCGTGCAACGGCCTTCTCGTCGCCCTTGTAATGCGCCAGCAGCCATTGCCGCGCAATATGCGCGTTCTGCATGGTTTCGGCGGTGGTGAAGGTTTTGGAGGCGATGATGAACAGCGCCGTTTCAGGGTTCACGCGGGCCAGAATACGTTCAAGATCCGACGCCTCGACGTTGGCGGCGAAATGCGCGGTCAGGCGTTTATGGTGCGCATGAGACAGCGCCGCCGTAACCATTTGCGGCCCGAGGTACGAACCGCCGATGCCGATATTGATGATGTCGGTAATTTCCTTGCCGCTATGGCCTTTCCATGCGCCGCTGCGCACGGCCGTGGCAAAAGCGCCCATGGCTTCCAGCACTTTATGCACGTCCGGCACCACGTTTTTGCCATCAACCAGAATTTCGGCATCTTTCGGGGCGCGAAGGGCGGTGTGCAGTACAGGGCGGTTTTCGGTGGTATTGATGCGCTCGCCCGCCAGCATGGCGTCGCGCAAGGCTTCAACGCCGGTTTCCTTTGCCAGCTGCGCCAGCAGGTGCAGAGTTTCAGGCGTGGCGGCGTGTTTTGAAAAATCGACCAGCATGCCGGGCAGCAGCAGCGACAGCTTATCGAACCGCGCGGGGTCGGCGGCAAATAGCTCCTTCAGCGATGAACGGGCCATTTGCGCCTGGTGGCTTTGCAGGTTCTGCCATGCTTTCAGCTTGGTCGGATCGGTCATTATTCCTCCATAGGGATACCGTTCTTGAGTGTACCGCTTATACGTAAGCCGTTTTCCGGCTTTTTCAACCAGCACTAACCTTACTGGGGCTTGGCAGGTTCCGCCATGCCGGGCGGCTTGTCGAGCAGGATGTCGACGTTAATGTTTTTGGGCTGGCCGACAAGGATGGTCGTCAGCTTGTCCGTCTTCAACAACTGCGCCGCCATGCGTTTGATGTCCGCGATGGTGAGGGCATTGATGATGTCGTTGCGGGTGTTGATATAGTCGGGGCTAAGGTTATCGCGCTGCATGTCGTTCAGCGCGCTGGCAATTTCCTGCGTCGAGGTCAGCTCGAGGTACAGGGAACCGGTGATGTATGATTTCGCATCATCCAGTTCCTGCGCGGTCGGGCCGTCTTTTGCCATTTCAGACCATTCGCTTTTCAACAACCCCAGGGCTTCCTGCACCTTTTCGTTGCTGGCGGACATATTGGCCTGAATGATGGCAGCGTGGCTCATGCTGGTGAGGGAGCTGTAAACGCCATAGGTAAGGCCGCGCTTTTCGCGGATGGAGTTCATCAGGCGCGCGCCGAAGCTGCTGCCGCCCAGAATGTAGTTCATCACCATTGCGGATTCCCAGTCCTTGTCGCCGCGCTTGATGCCTTGTTCGCCCATCATAATATAGGTCTGGGGCGTATCCAGCGGCAGCAGGATGGTCTTGCCGGGGTAGCCAAGCGCGGCTTCCGGCGTGTCGACTTCGGCGGCATTCGCGGGCAGGCTGCCGAAGATTTTATCAATCGCCATCTGCGCTTCCTGCTTGGTGATGTCACCGGCGATGGAAACTTTTAAAACGTTGCGGGCAAATTGCTCGCGCACGAAATCCAGCAAATCCTTGCGGGTAATGGTTGTCATGCTCAGCAGGTTGCCGAAGCCGGGGTTGGCGTAGTAATGCCCGTCAAACAGCATGCCGTTGAAGGTGCGGGCGATCAGCCATGCAGGGTCGCCCATGTTGGTGCGAATTTCAGACGCGTTGGCGTTCTGCATGCGCACAATCGCATCCGCATCGAAGCGCGGCTGGGTCAGCGCCATGCGCAGCATGTCAAACGCCATGTCCCGGTTTTTCGACAGTGTGCGCATCTGCCCATAGAAGGCATCGCGGCCGGCAGTGAAGCTCATGGAAATGGCATTGTCTGAAAGCTTGCCCTGGAAATCCTGGCTCACCATGTCGCCGGCGCCTTCATCGAGCAAAATAGACACAAGCCGGCCGACGCCGGGCTTGTCATCCGGGTCATAGGCAAGGCCGCCGTCAAAGGAGAAGTTGAGGGAGATGACGGGAACCGTATGGTCCTCCACCAGCCACGATTCAACGCCGCCCGCGCTTTTCAGCACCTGCACATCCAGAATTTTATCCTTGCCGCCCTTGGCAGCATCGTCCTTGGCAAAGGCGGGCGCCGCGCACAGCAGTGTTGCCGCCAGCGTGACAGTGGCAACAAAGCGGATGAACATGCGGGGTTTCATGTGTATGGGGCTCATGGAATATGCGCTCACGGCTTTTCTCCCTTCGCGGGTTTGGGCTGCGGCAGCATCACACCGGTGATGGGCAGGTCGGGGCTGGTGAAGACGGTATCGGCAGCATCATTGATGTCGTCGATGGTCAGCTTGCCAATGCGGTCAAGCCGGTTTTCAATGAAGTCCATGCCCATGCCGCTGGCAAGGGCGCGGCCAAACAGCATGGCGGGGCCTTGCAGGCTGTCGCGGTAATAGGTGAAGTTTGCCTGCAGGCGGCTTTTGGAACCGTTGACTTCCTCCAGCGTCACGCCCTTGTCGAGCAGCAGCTTGATTTCCTTGTCAATGGCCGCCTGCAGCACCGGCAGCGGTGTGCCGGGCGTGGGGCTGGCGTAAATGGTGAACTCGGTATCGTTCATGCTGACGGGGTCGTAATCCGCACTCGCGGCTACGGCCAGTTTCTGGTCAACAACAAGGTGCTTGTACAGGCGCGAGGTGGAGGTGCCGCCAAAAATATCCGCCAGCACATCCATGGCATCCTTGCCATGCGGCACGCGGTAAATTTTCTCCACCACCGGCTGGCCAATGCGCGGATCCATCATGATGATCTGGTGTTCCGCCACGATGGGGGCGGGGCGGGGGCGCACGCGCTGCGGAATTTCCTGCACCGGCAGGTCGCCATAGTATTTTTGCGCCAGCGGGCGCAGCTCTTCCAGCGTCACGTCGCCGGAAATGACGAGGATGGCGTTGTTGGGCGCGTACCACGTGCGGTAATAATCCAGCACTTCCTCGCGCGTCAGTTCCTTCATTTCATGCAGCCAGCCGATGACGGGAATGGCGTAGGGGTGGTTGACGAACAGCGCGCTCATCACCTGTTCCTGGAATTTCGACTGCGGGTTGTTGTCGATGCGCTGGCGGCGCTCCTCGATGATCACTTCCCGCTCCGACGTCACCTGGTCTTCCTTCAGCACAAGGTTCTTCATGCGGTCTGATTCCATCATCATCACTTTTTCAAGCTGGCTGCGCGGCACTTCCTGGTAGAAGGCCGTATAGTCCTGCGACGTGAAGGCGTTGTCGTTGCCGCCGATTTTCTTGACGGTGAGGGAGAATTGCCCGTCCGGCACCTTCGGCGTGCCCTTGAACATCAGGTGTTCAAGGAAGTGGGCAACGCCGGACTCGCCGGAGCGTTCATCCGCCGCGCCGAATTTGTACCAGATCATCTGCGTGACCACTGGCGCCCGGTGATTGGGGATGAGAACGACCTGCAGGCCGTTTTCAAGCGTAAAGGTTTCGGCGTTGAAGGCTTTTGCCTCCGCCATGACCGGCAGCAGGCTCAAAGCCGCCGCAAATATCCACACCTGAAGAAAACGCATGTGCTGCCTTTATTATTCGTCTTTGATAATGCTAGACTGGCTTGGTAAACCATTGTTTAACTGAGACGTATTTATTAACAGAGAACGGTCATGAAAGAAAGCAACGACGACTTTATCAAAAAGGCCCTCAAGCCACACCGCAAAGAGATCGACAAGCTCGACGACCAGATTCTGAAATTGCTGGGCAAGCGCTTTGATGTGGTGCGCAAGGTGGCCAAGGTCAAGATAAAGCACGATATTCCGTCCTTCCTCGGTGACCGCGTGGCGCAGGTGAAAGACCGCGCCGCGGCCCAAGGCCCGAAATATGGAATTGACCCCGAGTTCCTGCGCACGCTCTACACGCTTATCATCTATCAAAGCTGTGCTTTGGAAGACACGCTGAAGCATGAAGAGAAACTGAAAAAAAGCCGCAAGAAGTAAGCAGCCCGCATGACCGACCAGCCCGAGTCTCAGCCGGAAGATACCCGCCAGCACATGCCCGCCGGCGGCGTTGCCGATGGCGGGCTGCCGGCGCGGCGGGCGGCCTATGCCATTTTGAATGACATCCTGTTCCAGAAACGCAACATGGATGAAGCCTTTGCCCGCGCGCCGTCGCTGGAAGATATGGCGGGCCGTGACAAAGCCTTCGTGCGCCTGCTGGTGGCAACGGTGTTAAAGCACGGCCATGAAATGGACGAGATGCTGGCGCAACTGCTGCACCAGCCGCTTAAAGATTTAAAACCGCAGCAGCTCATCAACATTTTCCGCCTAGGCTTTGCGCAGGCGATATTTTTGCAAACTCCGCCGCACGCCGCCGTGAATACCACGGTTGATCTGGCGGAGGCGGAGGGGATTGCGCACCACAAACCCCTCGTCAACGCCATCATGCGCCGCATTACGCGCGACGCCCTGCAACCCATGCCGCCGCGCGATGCCGGACGCTTCAATACGCCCGCGTGGCTGTGGAATGAATGGATGCGCGATTACGGCGTTGAAACCGCGCTGGATATTGCCGCCGCCAATCTTGGCGAAGGCGCGATTGATTTTTCCGTCAAGGGCGACCCCGCCGACTGGGCCGATAAGCTGGAGGCAGATGTGCTGCCGACCGGCGCGCTGCGCAAGATTGCCAGCGGCTTCATCCCCGACCTGCCGGGCTTTGCCGAAGGCGACTGGTGGGTGCAAAACGCCGCCGCCGCCATTCCTGCGCGGCTTTTCGGCGACATCAAAGACAAGACCGTTGTTGATTTATGCGCCGCACCCGGCGGCAAAACCGCGCAGCTGGCAACGCTCGGCGCGATCGTCACCGCCGTTGACCGTTCGGCAGAGCGCATTCGCCGGCTGGATGAAAACATCCAGCGGCTCAAGCTTGTCGTCGCCACCGCCGTTGCGGATGGCGCGGTCTGGAAACCGTCGGCACCGGTCGATGCCGTGTTGATTGACGCGCCCTGCACCGCCACCGGCACCATTCGCCACCAGCCGGATGTGCTGTGGCTGAAAGACATTCGCGATCAGGAAAAACTCGCGGGCCTGCAACGGCGCTTGCTTGTCAACGCGCTGGATATGCTGAAGCCCGGCGGCGTGATGATTTATTGCACCTGCTCGCTGCAAAAAGCCGAAGGCGAAGACCAGGCAACATGGTTGCTGCAGCAAAACCTGCCCGTGCGCATCAAGCCGATCACCGAAGCCGACATGCCCGGTCTCGACGGCCTCCTCACCACCCGCGGCGAACTCCGCTGCCTGCCCCAACACTGGCAAGTCTTGGGCGGCCTTGATGGGTTTTATGCCGTGCGGTTTGAGAAGCTGGCTTAAAAAGCTGTCATCCTGAACGAGTGATAGAGGTTTAGGATCATACTGTTTTAAATAGATAAAATGACACAATTTTATGCTGTGTAGAAATTGTACATGAAAAAGTGCTTTCCGTTTCAATTTTAGGAGCCGCTAACCACTATAAGGACGGACGCCCACTCATAGCGCATGCATATATGCATGTTATGCTTTCCATTGTCGATGATACGTTCGCTGCAAGGGGGATATTGTTGCAAGCGCGAAGCCTGATGCGTATAACGCTTACGAGATGATTTTATTATATAATTTTGACTTAAAAAATTAACCGTGTAAGAACCCGTGAAAGTAAACCCCCTCACCCATAAGATTGCCTCTATGAGCTGGGCATATACCTAGATGTACCAAGGATCGCTTGATATACAATCACTCAAGCGTAAAACTGATAACTTAATATTCATACGGAAAAAAAATGACTATTTGCGGGATAGATTTTGGAACATCCAATTCGGCGTTAGCCGTAGTGGCTGATGGTAATGTACAGCTTGTACGTGTTGACGAAGATAGCCAAACAATGCCCAGCGCAATTTTTTACCATGAGGATGGCACAGCAGTCTATGGAAGAGGGGCTATAGCCTCTTTTACTTCCGGAGATTCCGGGAGGTTTATGCGGAGCTTCAAGAGAACCTTGGGGACGGAGTTACTTGAATACGGGGCGATTATTAACGGCAAGCTAAAAAAATATGATCAGATTATTGCCGGATTTATTCGCCATTTGAAGCTGCGAGCAGAAAGTAGCTTGGGCATCGATTTGGATAATGTCGTTATGGGCCGTCCCGTGCATTTTGTAGACAACAATACCGAGGCAGATAGATGTGCACAAAATCAATTGGAAAAGATTGCCCGTTTAGTGGGTTTCAAGCATATAGAATTTCAATTTGAGCCTATAGCTGCAGCTTTCGCACATGAGCAAAAGGTGATCGGAGAAAAGATAACCCTTGTCGTTGATATTGGCGGTGGAACCTCCGACTTTACGATAATTCGCCTTTCAGAAGCATCTGTGCATAAGCTCGATAGAAAGGAAGATATCCTCTCTTGTGTAGGTGGGAGGGTTGGAGGAAATGATTTTGATCGTGACTTCTGCTTAAGATCGTTCATGCCCATATTAGGCTATGGTACAACTTATGGAACAAAGGGGATGGAGGTGCCTATTTCTCCGTTTTTTGACATGTCGGAATGGTCAAAAATTAATTCTTTGTATGTCCCTAAAGTTTTAAAAAATCTTCGTGAGATTTATATAGACTCTCACTCTCAAAAAACTTTTGGTCGATTTGTAAGGGCGGTTGAAGAAAGGGCAGGACACAAAGTCCTTTCTACAGTAGAGAGCGCAAAAATAGATTTGACGGATAAATATGAAATTCAGGAAAAACTAGAATTTTTAGAAGACGGGTTAGAAATAATCCTTACTAGAGATGGGTTTGAACAAACTATTATGCATCACATAGAAACAATAGGAAAATGGATCGACAATTGTCTTCGGGAAGCAAGCGTTGCAGAAGAACATATTCAACTTGTTATTCTTACCGGAGGCACAACCGAAATACCATTACTACAAAAGATTGTAAAAGATCGGTTTCCTCATGCAGATATCTCAGGAAGCGATAAGCTCTCAAGTGTCGGCTTGGGATTAGGATACGATGGGGCAAGAAGATTTAGAAGCAGTCTAAATTCTATCGTTTCGATATGACTTAGAGCTTAGGATTCCGCCGATGTTTCTTTGAGGATTGATCTGGATTATTCTCTAAAAACGCGCCTACAGTTGTTTTAATCTCTTTAAAATCGTCAAAATAATAAAAAATCGTTTCATCATTAATTTTTAATCCCATTTCATCAAAAATTTTTAGTGTCTGCTTTGCCATCTCAGGGGTCGGTCTATAGTGCCCTGAATCGCTATGTAGCTCGATAATAACTCCATCTTTGGCCTTTAAGCTTCCTGCTCCAATTAATGGCTTTCCTAGAGACAAACTGACATGGCGCAAGTTTCCGGTAGCGGGACAAGAAAATACTTGTTTCTCCGGAGTAATAATGAACAAAGTCTCCCAGCTGTCATTCGTAGTTAATGAGCGTTCATTTACAGTGCCTGCGCCAGTGATAATTTTTCCGTCAATTATTTTAAGCGACAGAGACTCAATTTCTTGGGGCGAGAGCAGTATGGTCTTCTTGTGATAAGGAGAAACTTCATGCTTTTCTAACCAAATAAAAAAAGGCGTCTGGAGGCCATCGATGCGTTCTTGAAGCCATTTTTCTTTATAGTGCTCGAGTGGTCGATGGCATGGGTCAATAATTTCTAGCCAATATTCTCCCCAGAACCTAGCGTTGGCGCTATCGTAATAGATATGATTATTTAGTGAAATTGAAGAATACTTATTTCCTATGTCGCTTTCAAAATAGCTTCTAATTTTTTCTGCATCGTATATCCGACTGTCCGATACAAGAATTCCAGCTTCATAAAGATCTCGCACTCTCGCAAGATATTCACGCTTTCTGTCACTAGTTCCTTGGATATCCTGCAGTGTTTTTGAGGCTTCATTACATATAATCTTCTTTTCTATGTGTAGAGATACTTTCTCAAGAGAGGCGCATCTATCAGAAATTGTATCGTAGCTGTCTTTAGTCAGGCCGTGGTATGCGGCGATTAAAGCGCATAATTCTTTGTCATTCACAACTTCGGGAATATGCTGCAGCATCACAAGGGATGGAATATCCAGCCAACTCGGATTACCGGATGCCTTTGACAAGAGTTGGCTAGCCCTATCTTCCATTTATTTTTACCTTAATTTTAAAGCCCTTGCTTCAATTTGGTAAATTGTAACATATGGACAATTATGAATTTATTAACCAAAGAAACTACTTTATTATCATATAATTACCTATAAAAATTGCATCAAAGTTAGCCCGACTATAAAAGTCTAAAGCATCAGCTGGAGAACAACAAATAGGCTCTCCTGGACCATTAAGTGAGGTGTTGAGTATAAGTGGAATGCCAGTACGAGATTTAAACTCATTTATAAGAGCGTAGTACAATGGCGAGGATTCCTTTGTAACTGATTGGGCTCTACTTGTCCCATCACAATGGATCACGGCTGGAATTTTTTGTTTGAATTCGTTTTTTACATTTAATGTGTGCATCATATAGGGGCATTGGATATTTTCATCAAATATCTCGGCCATATCTTCAGCTAATACGCTTGGTGAGAACGGTCGCCATTGTTCGCGTCCCTTGATGGCATTTACGCGGATCTTATTTGACTCCTCCCGCGGGTCAGCCAGAACAGATCTATTTCCTAAAGCTCTGGCCCCCATTTCCATACGACCTTGGAACCATGCTATAACTTTGTTTCTAGATAGAAAATCTGCAGCTATTGTTTCAGGGGTAGATACATAGACCCCTTGAAGTTTCTTTTCTTGGATGGCGTTTTTGATGTCATTATCAGAGTATTCAGCGCCTGAATATACAGACCACCTAAGTGTAACCTTCTCTTTTCTCCTTTGTTGAAGGCTTGCAGCGGCGGCTCCAATGCTAACACCCGCGTCAAAGGGAAGCGGCATATGAAAGTAGTTTTCGAATAATCGAGCGCGCTGGATAAAACTATTTGCACAGCAATTCATAGCAACTCCGCCGGCAATACAAAGGTTAGGTAAGTTAATTGCAACTTTTATCCGTTGAACATATTCAAGGTATTTTCGTTCAAGGTAATTTTGGGCAGATGCAGCTACATCTTTCTCGAGCTGGCTGAATTCTTTCTGTAATGTGGCTTTTGTTACTTTCACTGAAAACTTTTTATCAAAATATCTCAAAAGAGGCGTTGTAACTTCAGTGTGTTCATCTGTATTCGTGCTGCCAAGCCCCGGACAAATTTCTTCAGGACTTGGCATGTCCTCAAAGGGAGTAATAATCTTACCGTATGGCGCAAGCCCCATTGTTTTTCCACTATCAAGGTTGTGGAAGCCAAGCACTATATTTATAGCCTCGTAAAAGTAACCCAAAGAAGCGCCTATGGGGAATGACGCTACCCTTTCTAAGTGGCCATTATCATTTCCCCTCCAAAAGGAAGTTGATTCATTTTCTCCTTGTCCATCAAGAACAAGTACGGCGGCCTCCTTCACATTTGACAGATGATAAACACTTGCGGCATGTGCTTTGTGATGTTCATGGATATCTAATTCTGGTTTGCGAGTTCTTCCGAATAAATTAGCGGGAAGGTAGAGTTCGATAAGATCAAGCGTCTCAGGAGGTATCGCCATTCCCCTATCACGATATTTTTTATGGTAGTCCCAGCCTATAGCAAGGACATCAATGTCATTGGCTTCTATGCCTGCGGCTCCAAGGCAATATTGGATCGATTTGTAAGGGATTTGTTCAAAAGCATGCCTAGAACGCGAAAGGCGCTCTTCTTCGATGCAGGCAATGAGCTCGTTATCTTTTATCAGCGCTACTGCTGGATCATGACTTCTCTTGTTCCAACCATTTACACCAAGTATATACATAATGCGGGTTCTTCCATCTTTTGTGAAGCCACTCTACAGTTGTAGTGTAACAAAATAAGTATATTAAGAATATCTAATGGAATATGTTCATTGAGGAAATTAAATGGGCTTTAGGAAAATCAGGAGGCATAAAAATGCAGATTCATAACTTATCGCGCTTAGTTATTCGAGTTGGCGGCCATTTACTTTTGACGAAAGCGAAATTGAAAGATGGGTCTGATTATTTTTTTCTTCCAGGTGGACACATAGAGTATCACGAAACAATTCAAGAGGCTGCAATCAGAGAACTCAAAGAAGAGATCAACATTGACCGTCATAGAGTGAGTGATATTTCCCTTGTTGGGATATACGAACATTCTTGGGACAATAAGGGCGAGCCGTACCATGAGATCGCATTTATTTCGACATGCTCTATTTCAGGGCTTGATCCAGAAAAGAACGTAGATTCTAGCGAGTCTCATATTATGTTCGAGTGGCATCCAATAAATGACTTAACGAAGATAAATTTTTTACCTGTCGATTTTAGAACTCTCTTGCCTAAATGGCTATCGCAGCCTATTCCGCCGGATCGGTTTTTTGCCTCCAATTTCCTGACAAAATAATAATATCCATGATTCAAATCGAAGAATATTCAGTTTTTTTTGATTTCGTTCTTATTAGAGCGAGAATTGACCCATTAAAAGTCCAGCAAGAAATTTTGCGTGTTGTTGCACACCTACCATCCGGTTTGGAATGGGATATACCATTCACCAAGAAATCAGAGCACTCACATATTATTTACAGCCTGGAATCAAGAAAACAATTTGCTGAGGCTGGCGGATTAAGTGATTCTTATCCTTCGATTGAAGTATTATTTATTAATAACGAAAAAAAGATATTCTCTGCAGCAGAGTTTAAAGCTGAAATAGAAGGAAAGAACGATACACACAAGCTCGAAAGAGAGTTCTTCAGTATCATCCAAAATGCCAAAGCATCCACAGTTCTAGAGATCGGGTCGAGGCCGCGGAAGGGAACCATTAGACGCACGCTCTTTCAAGGTATGGAATACACAGGAATCGATATTAAACCGGGACAAAACGTTGATTTGGCAGTTGATGCACATGCGCTATCTTCAGGGCTCCCAAATCAAAATTTCTCGGCTGTTTACTCCATATATGTGTTTGAGCATTTAGCAATGCCGTGGAAAGCGGCTATAGAAATGGCAAAGGTCATGAAAATTGGGGGGCATGCCTATGTTTTAAGCCATCAAACATACGGGATTCATGACGCTCCATGGGACTTTTGGCGATTTAATGATACGACATGGCCAACCCTCTTTAACAAAAAATCAGGCTTTGAAATCGTCGCTACAGCTTTCGGAGATCCTGTCTTTATGACACCACGTTTTTACCGACCTGACTGGAAGGGAAGCGAAGAGATATTAGGCTATTGCGACTCTGCTGTGATCGTCAAAAAGATTGCAGAACCAGTAATAGATTGGAATGTAGAGACTTCGGAAGTGGTGAAAGATGAATACCCTGCATAATGATAATAGTATCAAGAATTTCTTCATTACAGGCGGTTTGGGCTTTATTGGCGTCCATCTGGTCAACTATCTGCTTCAGCTCAGGAATGACATCCATATAACAATATTTGATGCTGGTCTTCACACGGGGCGGACCAAGTTTATATCACGATAGTGATCGTGTCCATATTGTTAAAGGAGATATTCGCAATTCAAATGACTTATCTCTAGCACTCCAAGGCTGCTCACCAGATGTAGTCATTCATTTAGCTGCGCTGCATTATATTCCATACTGTGTGGAGCATCCTGATGAAACACGTACAATCAATGTAGGCGGAACGGGTAATTTACTCGCTTGCTTGAAAGACATACCTGACTGCAAATATTTTATTATGGCCTCTAGTGCGGCAGTTTATAAGGATAAAGAAGCGCAGCTTACTGAAACAGATCCGCTTAAATCTATAGATATTTATGGCGAAACGAAAATCCAATGTGAAAATTTAGTTGAAGCGGAGGATATAGAATCTATCAATTACAGGGTTTTGAGGTTTTTTAATGTGTATGGTCCTCACGACCCCATCCCACATATCATACCTGAGATTGTGAAACAGCTCAGGGATGGAGGAGTACTTAAGTTAGGACACACAGAAAACTACAGAGATTTTATTCATACAACAGATATTGCTAGCGCAATAGTAGCAACGATAAGCCCTGGTTTGGAAAGACGCTGTACTTTGAATATTGGAACTGGAAATCCTATTTCTGTGCAAGAAATTATTCGTATGTGTGAAAGCCTAATCAAGAAACGAGAGCCTAGCTTTGTTCTAAACTCTGCAACTATTGACGTACAAAAAATTAGACCCACCGATAGAAAAATGCTGTGCGCGGATATTCGAAAAATTTCTACACAGACAAAATGGTACCCTAGCATTTCTTTAGAGTCTGGCTTGGATGAGCTTTTAAAAGTCGAAGGTGTTTATGAGGCGGTATCTCGTCGTTGCGTTCCGCGAAGTGAGACGCAAGCCTCTTGAATTGGGGTACTATTAGAGAAGCGCTTTTCTTGCATAAACATGGGTAATGGATAAGATCTCGTTCCAATGCATACCTTGTCACCATCTCGTTTAACTTCTGGAATAAATGCCTTTCTATCGTCTAAAAATATTCTGTCATATTGAGAGGCAATATTTCGAATGATGCTATCCCAGCTAAAATATTCCCGTGCATACGCTCTGCCAGACTGACCACGCGTAGGAAGGCTTTGAGGATCTTTTAATAACTCTATGAGGCGACAGGTAACTGAGGGAATATCGTTTTCTACAATAAATCCCGGGTTTTCATTATAGCCCATCAGGGCGGTAGGTGTACCTAAAACCGGGAGAGCGTGAGACGCGTATGTTAGCATCTTGACTTTCATGCCCGAACCACTCTTTAAGGGAGCGATCCCAATTGTCGCGTTTAGAAGATAGGGCGTGATATTGTCTACTTCCCCTAGAAATTGGATCCTATGGGAACTGTGAGTATTTAACTCACTGGATGCTCGCCCTATGATAATAAATCGGGCGTCCTGATGTTCGGCTAAGACTTTCGGCGCAATTTCATTTATGAGGCTTTCAACAGCTTCTTTATTAGGCTCATAATTCATATTACCGATAAACAAAATTTCTTTAGAAGCCTTTTTCTGAACATCCCCTTCGTAAATATCCACCCCATTGGGTGAATAGGTAATCTTCTCTTGGGCGATACCTATTTGATGAAGCATCGGTATGTCAAACGAGGACATAACAAAAATATGAGAGCAAGCCTCCCCTACAATTTTTTGCAGTTCTTTTGCTTCCTCAATAGTTTCAATATTTTTTCCTAGGGTGGTGTATAGGTGATAATCGACGTCATGCATATCACAAACTAGCTTCGTATTGGCTAATTTTGCTAATTCGAAGCCAAAGAATGGGATTAGAGAATGAGAGTTGAGGATATGAAGAATGTCAATTTTATCCTCTATGAGGATTGCCGCAATTTTTTCAGGGGATTTGAATAGCCAATCAGCAGGAAATATCTTGCAATCAAAGCCCTCTTGCAGAATTCTTTCATACGGCATCCAGCCTCTATCCGTAAGATAAATTCTTATATCAACATCTGTCCTGGCTGAGAGTCTTTTAAGGACGTGATATACTCTGTATGTAACACCGTCCTTCGGCGGAAGAGATAATCCATCGTACATAACGCCAACCCTGAATTGTTTTGACATACTTAATGACCTTTGCACATTCTAACGTTACGGAGAGTCTAACAAGGATAAGTCTGTAGAATTAAGCTATTATAAATGAATTTCTTAAAAGATTGAGAGCGGTATCAATGGCCCGAGATGGAAAGAAAATTACTCCAGTAATAATGGCGGGCGGTGCAGGAACTAGGCTTTGGCCTATCTCGCGCTCGAGACAGCCAAAACAATTCTTACCACTGCTCGGGCAGAATACAATGTTTCAAGACACTCTACTTCGATTTCGAGATTTGAATGCCTTTCTCTCACCCTATATTCTTACGCGTAGAATATACAAAGATTTTGTTATAAAACAATGCGAGGAACTCGGCGTTCGCCCTTCGATGGTATTTCTTGAGCCAGAAATCAGGAACACGGGAATTGCTATTGCGATAGCGGCGGCATATTCCAGTCTCGACTCATCCAGTAATGATTTGATACTTGTAACTCCATCAGACCATGCTGTTAGTGATTTACACGCTTACAGACAAGCAATCGAAGAAGGCGCTGTTGCGGCACAAAACGGTAATATTGTGACGTTTGGGATCACGCCAACATATCCAGAAACAGGCTATGGCTACATTCGCCTCGGTTCGCGTATTTCAGGCCAAGAACAGAGCTACCACGTTGAAGGTTTTTTCGAAAAGCCGAGCTTCCAAAAGGCGCTTAATTTCATTGAAACTGGCAAGTTCGCATGGAACAGCGGTATGTTCATGGCACGTGCGGACACGCTATTGAAAGAAATAGAAGATTTGTCCCCTGAAATATTTGATGCGGCCTCTAGAATACTAGAAGCATCTCATAGAGAGGGGGTGTGTATATCTCCGGATAAGAAGGTCTTTGCCAGTGCCCCAAATATATCGTTCGATTGTGCAGTAATGGAGAAAACAAGAAATGCGGTAGTAGTATCCACAGATATGGGCTGGTCTGACGTAGGCTCTTGGCCAAGTCTCGCGCAGCGACGCCAGATAGACGCGCAAGGAAACTCATTTGAAGGAAAAATTGTCGCTAGCGAGGTGAAAAATAGTACAATTTTTGGCGCGCGACGTCTTATAGCCTTACAAGGAGTGGAAGATATCATCGTTGCGGACACCGATGAAGCCCTCCTGATTGTAAATAAGAACTCATCGCAAGGTCTGAAAACGCTAGTTGATCAAGTTTTAAAACTATCGGATCTTTCTCAAGATAAGGTTGACACCGATAAAAGCTTATGGGGATGTGAAACGGTGTTAAGCGAACGCGATGAATATAAAATAAACCATCTCATCATTTTGGCCGACAGGAAAACTGTGAGACAATACAACAAGTATCGATCTGTGAATTTGTTAATTTTAGCTGGTATTGCCGATGTATTGATCAATTCAAAGCCCGTTGTAATTAAAGTTGGTCAGTCTCTAGATGTGCCCCTCGGTAGTGAGTATACCTTGAGTAACGCTACTGATGTTGAACTTCATCTTCTCGAAATCCAATTCGGAAAGATAAGCGAACCCTGAAGCCGAAGTAATACATCTCTCTCCACAGTCGATTGTTCATGTCGCGGGCCTTGATCTCTAAAAAGTTGGTCAAAAAGGATTTAATGTCCGGGTTATAGCCTTTCGCAGGCCCAGCTATCTGTATCTACAGATAGCCCAGACAGGCCAGCGGCGCCAACGCCAAGGAAAAGCGCCGCCCAAACGGGCGGCGCTTTTGCGTTGCAGCATACTATGTCTTAAACGGGTGTCGGGGTGTTTGCCCTGACTTGCGCTCCACCGGCAATCACGGTGGTTGATGGGTTGGCCGGAAGGGAGAGCGAACGTCGCCCTTTCTGGTCATGGGGTTTTGGGGCAGCTCGAACGGCTCCCCTGAACGGCGCATTGCATCGGCTGTTACGGTGCATGGCTGGCAAGCCATACTTGTGGCGGCGCGGCATACCGGCCCGCGCCCGCCGCTGGCACGGGAGCAACCCCAGCGATACCCCGCCCCCGCTGCGGGGCTGTCGCGGTGTGCGGTGCAGGAGTGCCAAAGGGCATGATGCAGGGACGAGGCCAGCTGTTGCATCTGCGAGGATGCGGCAACTGGCGTTTTCGTCCTGGCCTCATGCCTTGCGCGAATGGCCGGGCAGGCCATGAGCGCAACCGGGGGGGAGGACGATGTAACGCGATGGCGTTATGTCGGGAGGGTGGCGGCAGCCCCTTCCGCCCTTGGGGATGCTAACGGGGTGACGGGTAGAACACCCCTTGCCAAGCTCGGCTTTGGACGAAGAAAACCCGAGGGTTTTTGTAGTACAAAGCACAGCTTGCCTGCCGCGCCTTCGGCGCGGCGGAGAATGATAAAATTTTCTTGTCATTATCCGCGCCCGTTCGGGCGCGGCAGGGAAGCCGCGGTTTCGCGGCGGTTTTTTGCCGTGAAACTTCTATCGGATTCACGCCGTTATCCTGCTTTTGTTGATAGCGCGGTACAGCGTGCCAGTCAACAACGCGGCGGTGTTTTCGTCTGGTCGTGTATCACATCAGGTAACGCTTTTTAAACTCTGATTAATGAACGACTGGTAAGATTCAAGTATCGGAGCGTGTGTTTAGACTCGGGCTGTCAAGGCGCTACAGGGCGTCCTTCAACTTCGGTCATTTTGTTGCGGTTAATTTTTGAACTGTCCTAGCTGTGCGCGGGGGTGCATGTCGGGAAAGAAGGAATTTTTTGCGCCTTTTTCATTGCGTTTGAGCCGGGCCGAAAGGCTGCAGCTGGAAGCTCTGGCCGGGCCGCTGCCCCTCGGTGAATACATCCGTAACCAGCTTTTTAACGAGGCCGTTTCCCGCCGCCGCAGCTATCGGCGGCCTGTTCCCGACGAACAGGCATTAAGCCAGCTTCTGGCCGATTTTGGCCGGAGCCGTCTTTCAAGCAACCTCAACCAGATCGCCAAAGCCGTCAACAGCGGCTCCCTTCCGGCCACGCCGGAAGTCCATCAAGCCATCCTTGAGGCCCGTCAGGAGATCGGGGCGATGAGCCGGTTGCTGGTGCAGGCTTTGGGACTGGAGGGCAAGTTATGATCCTGTTCGCCAGCCAAAGGGGCCGGTCGGCGGAACTGGCGGCGCATCTTCTCAATGGCGAGCAGAACGATCATGTGACGGTGCATGAGATCAGCGGTTTCGTCTCCGACGATCTGGCCGGGGCGCTGCAGGAAGCCTATGCGATCAGCCGGGGAACGCGCTGCAAGCAGTTCCTGTTCTCCGTCAGCCTGAACCCGCCCGAATACGCCGATGTGCCGATAGAGGCTTTTGAAGCGGCGATTGAGGAGATCGAGAAGAAACTGGCTTTGGTCGGCCAACCCCGGATTATCGTCTTCCACGAGAAGAACGGTCGTCGCCATTGCCATTGCGTCTGGTCGAGGATCGACGCCGACACATTGACCGCCATCCGCATGAGCCATTTCAAGCGCAAGCTCATGGATGTTTCCAAAGGTTTGTTCCTGAAACACGGCTGGCCGATGCCGGAAGGCATGAAGAAAGGCAAGCAAAGAAGCCCGCTGCAGCTGACGCGGCAGGAATACCGCCAAGCCGTCCGGCTGACGGAAGACCCAAGGGCCATGAAAACCCTGTTCAAGTCCCTGTGGGAACAGTCGGACAGCAAGGAATCCTTTGGCCGCGCTCTGGAAGAGCAAGGCATGCTCTTGGCGAAAGGCGACCGGCGCGGCTATGTCGTCCTCGATGTCAAGGGCGGCATCTATTCCCTGTCCCGCTGGGTCGATATCGGCACAAGGGAGCTGAAAGCCAGATTGGGACCGCCAGAGGAACTGCCCTCCCTTGAGAAGGCAAGAGACTATCTGGCGCAGCGGATGACGGAGAACCTGAACCGCTATATGGCTGAAGCAAGGGCCAAATCCGCCAAAAAGCGCGGACCTGTCGTTAAGGAGTTAAAGGCGCTTGTCCAGAAACAACGGCAGATGCGCCAGCTGCTTTCTCAACTGCAGGAGGAACACTGGCACGAAAGAACCCGGCATCGTGCCGCCCGGATTTACGGCGGCATCGCCGGTGTCTGGCAGCGCGTCACCGGCGAATATCATAAGATCCGTCTCCGCAATGAAACCGAAGCCAAAGCCGACCTGGCCGAACACCGCAAGGCGCTGCAGGCCCTGATACGGGCGCAGCTGAAAGAACGGCAGAAGCTGCAAAAAACCGTCCGCTTCTACAAGGAAGAACAGAAAGCCGACGCGCAACGGCTGCGGCGGGACATTGCCCGTTACGTCAAGACAGAAACAGCGCCGGAATACCCTTCCTTGACGTCCACGGCATTTGCCGTTCAATCCGCGCCTGTTCCTTTAACGGAACAGCTGGCGCGGATTGAAACCCGCCTTCTCGACTTGTCGGGCGATCTGTCGGCGTTGCAGGCGTCTCTTGAAAGCAACAACCTGTCCGACGACATGCGGGCGCGTATCCGGCGCGTGATCGAAAAAACGATGGAAACGCTGCACCTTAAGACCATGGAAGCAAAAGCGGAAGAACAGAAGGTTTCTGACAAGGCAAAAGACTATCAGGCACGCATAGCGGAATATAACGCCTGTGTCATGCGTTACGTCGAGCTTGAAATGAAGCTGGAATCCGAGAACCGCCAGAAAGAAGCCAACCGGCAGTTTATGAGCCTGATCGAAAACATGAGCTACGCCCTGAACGGCCTTCCAAAATGGGAAATCGCCGTCATGTCCCCGCCGCCACACCGGCAGCTGGATGAAACCGCCTATGTTCAAGAGGTCGTCAGCAAACGCGACAATACCCAGCTGATCGACCGCATATTCAACGCCCCGGAAAACGAAAGCAAGCCCTCGCGCCGCCCGCCGCTCGATCCCGAAATGGCCGTGCCGAACCTCCGCATGAACGTGTTGGAAGTCAGCGAGCTGCTGGCGCGGGCAGGTGTGAAACCGCCTGCCGGGGCGGCCAGCAGGCGGAAACCAGCGGCAAAAAAGCCGCAAGGTTACGCAGCCCGTCAAAATGACGGTAGGATTCAACGCATCTAAGACAATCAGGGGGTAATCATGGGGTGGGAACAGGCGCAAGGCGACTTTGTTGAATCCGATGTGCTGGAATGGGTGGAAGGCATTTGGCCGCGGAACAAATACCGGCGCAAGAAGTCGAAACCTTGGGGAAAGCAAAAGGTGACGGCGCAGATTGCCAGCATTGACGGCGACTTTGTAAAGCTCGTGGTTCTCAAAGCCTCCATTGTCGAAAACGTCATCGGTTCTGAATTAAAGCCCCACAAGACCGGCACAACCATCAACAAAAAGAAAGCCACGCTCCTGCGGAGCAATCCCGAGCGGCTACAGTGGTCAGAGGAAGATGTACGCGCGGCGCTGCTGGCGCAGCACAGCGCGATTTTATGAACCACGGTGCTGGAAAATCACAGACTTTGTCATCTAGCGGGAAAACGCTACACCGAGTATATACGCTCTAAATGGGAAGGCTTCTTTCTGAGCCTCGACGGTGGGATCTCTAGTCAAAAATCCACGAGAAGGGGAACTCATTATTTCTCCTACAAAAAGTACAACGAAAGGATTCAGTCATCATTATTTTCAGCATGTTAAGGCGCGTAGCTTTTAGGCTTTTGTGACAGTGCGCGCAGATGATATGCCTTTGTAAGGCTTCATCAACTAATTCCGGTGATTTACCATTATTTCTATCTTCTATTAAAAAGAAAGCATGTGTACTTCGTACATAAAAGGCTTTATAACTTCCCCCATCCATATTGCGCATCCTATTAAACAAGCCCACTATTACATGACTTAAAAACAATACTATGTAGGGCAAATGTTCATAAACTGCTTGGTAGATATCATCATCCGTATATCTTTTAAAAATGAAATTGAAGTTTTCTGGCGATGTTTTCAGCTCAATATTTTGAACAGTGATAAGGTGTACTGCATGTTGGAATAGTCGCTCTAGGCCGGATGAATTTTTTCTATTAAAAAGTATGTCGTTTAAAGATTCTCCATCCATAGAACCTAAGCCAGTCTGTAAAATTGCCTTAGAAAACATGCTAGCTCTGAAGTTACCCAGCCGTGAGTGCGCCAATCTTTCTGGATTACCGTTGGTAAACTCCCTATAAAATTCCTCTTCATCTCCTAACATCCACGAAAGATAAAGAAGATTGTCCTTTAGAGGCTTTCTTAGAAGATTGAGGGCGACAATAAACTTACGCTTTTCAAAGCACTTTAGCCCTTCAAACATATGGTGCAGACAGTCAGAAACCATCGCCATAGTGATTTGATTTATAATCACACGTTTCGCTTCTTCTGCATACCCTGTCGTCCGTAGAGCCTCTATACCATCGGCAGTATCGGCTATTTTTTCAAATTTTTGTGCGGTTTTTCGATCTGTAAATTTGATTTTTACGACGTTAGCTTTTGCCGCCTCATATTCCTTTAAAAGACGAACGCATTCATCATGTAGGAAAAAGCAATACTCATGCCTTTCCCTTAAGTGAGCGGGAATATTTGAGAGCCTTTTACGGGGTATTAATCCGACTACCATTCCGAATACTTCCTCAAACGCTATCTCTTCTTATTTAACAGATACCGTATTTTTTAACGAAAATAGAGTCATTTTTAGATTATGTACATCTAGATGGATACGATTGACTGTTACACCATGCCACTTCCCGCCAGAGAATGACGGCACTCTTCGGGCATTCAATTTGGCAACGACTGCCTCATACAACATCCCAGCATTCCGAATGCGTCGCCAGCCGCGCCGACAGCATCACGTCGACAAAACCCACAGCTCCCCCTGCAGATTGGATAAGGGAAGCGGCGAAAGTGTCGTGCATGACGGGGCTTGCTTGTGCGGGAGAAGTGACTTTCAGGGAAATATGCTGCTCGCCTGCAATCCGGGACGTAACGCTGTCTTGTTCCAGCGTGATTTCCAGCGTCAGGCCGTTCCAGTTGATCGTTTGATATTCGGTATTCATGGCTCTTCCTTTCTTGGTTCTGCGGGTTTCGCATGAAACCCGAACGCCAAGCGGCGAGCGAGGACGGGGTGTGACGGCGCAAGGGCGGCGCAGGCCGAGGGGTATCACCCGTGTTGCACAAACGCAGTGCGGAAACATGGGGATACGGCCTGCGCCGTTCATCAAAGACCCTTGCGCTGGCGAGGGGCGCAAGCCCCTTCTTCCTGATTTTTAATTCCGCTTATCGCGAAAGCGATTGTCACCCGCATGGGCGAAGACGGCTTGCCCGGCTTCGTGAGCATCAGCGAGTAAAGCGCGGTTGTCGCTTGCGACAATTCGCCCGGGGGCTGGATTTTTGAAGAGTGATTTTTATTGCGGTTTATCCGGTGTCGATGCCGCCGCTATATCCGATAACTGCTTTTCACGGCTTATCCCGTTCCGGCCAGATATTCAAATTCCTCTTTTTGTAGATGAGCGGTTTTTCCTTCCGTCCCTTCTTCCCGCTACGCCGGTCTTCTTATTACGCATCCTGTCATCGGTTCGTCTTTCCGGGCGCAAGCCCTGAAGGGCTTCTCCACTGCGTTCCATCAAGTGCGCCCATCCGAACGCGCTGCCCTGTCCGCGTCATGAAGCCCGCGATGGTCGCGGGTCGAAAGACAGGAGCGGCAAATGGCCTACCTCATCACGCAAGCGGAACTCGAACCCCTGACCGAAACCGAGCTGCGCCAGAAATACCACGCGATACTTTCCGATCTCGCAAGCCGAAATCTCAACATCGACGATTGCCCGCTGGCCAAAATCACGCTGCAAAACATCCTGCACGTCCTTGCAGGAAAACGGAGGCTTAAACCTCTTGCTCTCTGTTTCTAACAGCTGCTTCCACCCTGCGCCGCGCCAGCAGCGCAGGGTTTTATATAGAGTGCATCTTTATTGATATGCGCCCCGCCTCCGCCAGCGGCTCTGGCAATCAGGGCGCGTTTATAAAAAGGAAACCCCATTTCAAGTGTCCGAGCCGGACAATGGGGTTTCACGGTCAGCGCGGCTTGTCGCGCTTTCCTTTGGCGGATTTGTCGCGGCTCTTGGCCGCTTTCGACGCCTTGGCCTTGGCGTCGATAAGGTCGGATGGCGGCACTTCCCATCCCGCCATGCCCTGCAACACGCGGTCCGCGTGTTTGATAGTATTGACGTGGCCATAGTGGTCTTCGATCATTTTGACGGAAGTTCCCATTTGCTCCGCAAGGAAATAAACGTCAACGCCTTCCTGCAAGCGAAGCGTTGCGTAAGTATGCCGGAAGCAGTAGGTCGAGCGCGGAACGCCTTGCGCGCCTTCGCGCAAATTCGCCTCCGTCAGAAGGTCTCCGATCAGCGAGTTGTATAAGGACTTTGTGGGTTTTCCCGTAATATTCGTGAATACCCTGTCCTCCGGCTTTGTGGCGCGGGAAATCGCGCGGATGCGTTCCAGATAATCGCCCACACTTTTCGGGGCGACCAGCTTGCGGGATTTGCTCTTGCCTTGAACGAACAGCACGACAATCTCCCGGCCCTCGCGGTCTTTTGCGGGCATGATGTCGCGCCAGCGCAGGTTTTTCATCTCTGGCGGCCTCATGCCGGTATTGCAGGCAATCAGGATCATATTGTAGGTGACGGTGCGGTACCAGACGCTCGCCGGTTTATCAGCGGCGGCAATCCATTTGCGCCCTGTGACATGGAGCTTGCGGTATTCTTCCAGCGTAAACTCCTCCCGGCGCATGGTCTTCAGCTTCGGGCGCTCGTCGAACCGCTGGCTGGCCGGAACATAGCGTTTCTTGATCGCGTAAGTCATGACCGCGCCGAAGATGGACATTTCAAAGCGGATGGTGGAATCGCTGATGAAGGGAATATCCCGGTCTTCGGAAGGTTTTACCTTGATCGGTTTTGATACCTTTATGCCCTTTGTCTGTTGAACCTTGGCAAGACGCTCGGCCTCCTTGTCGGCAAAGGCTTTTGCCATGTCTTCCGATACTTCACGGACACCGTTGCGTTTGTTGCGCCCCGCGCCGTTGACGCGCCGCCATGCCGGATAATCGCCCCAAAGGTCGTCACCGATAAGATGAACCTGCGTGGAACCGACGTATTTATCCAATGTGCCTTCAATCACGGCACGGAGTTTCTTCGGCCTTTCTGCGGAAATTTCGCCGCGCAAGGCTCTGGCCTCTTGGGTCAACAGGTATTCCCGCGCCACCTCGCGGAAGGGGCGGTTGAATACAGGAACGTCATGTTTGATCATGACGCGGATTTCCGCATCTTTATCGTAGGCCCGTTCGCGGGCGGCATCGATATCGGTTGTTTTCAGGGAAACGGTCTTGTAACGGTCTGCCTTGGGCAGCTTCATGCGGCAATACCACATGCGATGATCAACATCGCCCCTGCGGAAGATAATCAGGCCGGGTTTCAGTTCTTCCTTGTCGGTGACGAAGGCCATATTCCCTCCTATCCTTTAATCCGGTGGGCTGTGCAGATTCCGTGCAGATTTTTTTGCTAAGTCCTTGATCCTGCATATCTGTGCAGGGGATGTATTTCTGATTATATCTTAAAATATCATTTAATAATATATATTTATGATATATCTCTCATCCTGAGCGAAGTGAAAGCTTCCCCTTTCTTGCTTGAACGGGTGGTTCTTTGCCGCGCCCAGAATGATAACGATGAATGTTGTTAGCGTAGGAAGCCATGCGCGAGAACGTGAATGTCGCCGGTTTCCTCGACACGCAGGTCTTGTAGCCCGGCGGCATCCAGCTGGTGCTTGATTTCGTCGGCGGTGAAGGCGGCGCAGAGGGAGTTGTAGAAATCGCGGCGCAGCACTTCCGGCTCGTTGCCCGCGAGCGTGTCGATGAGGTGCTGCGCGGCGCTTTCGCTTTCCGGGCGGCGCAGGTCGGCAACGAAGATGAAAGTGCCGGGGCAGGCATGTTCTTTTATCGTCTGCCACAGCACCGCAGGTTCGTGCAGGTGGTGTAGCAGGCTGTGGCTCATGATGACGGTGTAATCGTTCTTTGGAATATCGGGCGAGGGGATGAAGGCCTGCGCGAAGGAAACGCGCGAGCTGAGGTTTGCGGAATCAATGCGTCCTTCCGCAAGGTCGAGCATGGGGGCGGAGCCGTCGATGCCGATGAATTTCGCGGCGGTGAATTTTTTCGCAAACCGCTCCAGTACATCGCCCGATCCGCAGCCGAGGTCCAGCACCGTGCCGGACAGCGGGCGTGCGAAGCAGCGTTCAAAAAGCGTCACGCGCTGGCTGTGACTGTGCGAAAAATCGGCGGCGTCGTAAGCGGCGGCCTGTTCGGCGTCATCCATCAATTCAGGCTCGACGGTGCGGGGCATGGTCATGGAAAAAGTCTTTCACGTGCAGGCGGGGGGAGAGGAGAAATATTCTACCGCAAATTCGCCATTTGTCATGCGGCATGATGATGAAGCGGCGCATTAAGAAAACTGCCGCAGCTAAATTGACGGAATCAACTTTTTTCGGTTGCCCGATTCGCAGGCAGCGAGTATAAAAGAGTTATGAGTCAACGGGTTCGCATAGCGCCTTCAGTTTTATCCGCAGATTTTTCGAAGCTTGGTGAAGAAATTCAAAGCGTCGATGCGGCAGGGGCGGATTATATCCATCTGGATGTTATGGACGGTCATTTCGTGCCGAACATTACCTTCGGCCCGGTAGTGCTTGAATCTTTGCGCAAAGTTACGAAAAAGACGTTCGATGTTCACCTGATGATTTCCCCCGTGGATGCCTTCGTGGAAGGCTTCGCCAAGGCGGGTGCGGATATCATCACGTTCCATCCGGAAGCGGGGGCGCATCCGCACCGTACCGTGCAACTGATCAAGTCATTCGGCAAGAAAGCGGGCATTTCACTTAATCCCGCAACGCCGCTGTCCATTCTCGACTATCTGATGGACGAGATTGATCTCGTCCTTGTCATGACGGTCAACCCCGGCTTCGGGGGCCAAAAGTTCTTACCGCTGCTCGATAAAATCAAGGCTGTCCGCGAACGCATTACGGCATGCGGCCGGGCAATAGACCTTGAAGTCGACGGCGGCATCAATGCTGAAACCGCACCGCAAGTCATCAAGGCAGGGGCCGACGTGCTTGTGGCGGGGACGGCAGTCTTCAAAGAAAAAAACTACGAAGAAGCCATACGGCGGCTTCGCGGTTAGGGGTTTGTACTTACCAAGGGGTGTGTGTTCCGCGAGGGGTCGCGGGCGCATAAGGGGTTTTTTGAATGTTTCTGACAGACACAGGTCTCATCTATAAGGGAATCCGTCCGCTGCAGCGCATCGTGCTGGGCAACGTGCTGGCAAATCCATTGTCCAGCCTGAGCCTGCCGCATCGCGTGCCCGACCATTTGAAGGTGGTCCCGCCCGACCCCTGGCCGGGTGAAACGCAGCGCGGCCGCGAAATGATTGCGGGCATCTTCCGCTTTGCGGGCCAGACGATTGAAAAAGAAAGCCTGTCGTGGGAGCCCGCGGGCGCAAAGCCCGAATGGCTTGCCGAATTGCACGGCTTTGAATGGCTGCGCGACCTGCGATCCGTCGGCGGCGAACGCGCGCGCCGCATGGCCCGCGAAATGGTCGGCAACTGGCTCAACCGCTACGAAAAACCCGAAACCGCGGCATGGCGCCCGGATGTGACCGGCATGCGCATCGCCGCGTGGATTTCCTTCCACGACTTTTTCTGCGCCGCCGCCGATGACATGTTCCGCAAGGAATATTTCTCGAGCCTGCTGCGTCAGGCGCGCCACTTGTCTAAATCGCTGCCCGGCAGCCTGTACGGCATTCCGCTGATGCGCGCCTACAAGGGCCTTGCCTATTCCGGCCTCTGCCTTGATGAAGGCGAGCCGCGTCTGGAGCAGGCGTTCCAGGGCATTCGCCACCAGATCAAGGAACAAATCCTGGCGGATGGCGGCCACATTTCCCGCTGCCCGCAATCGACGTTTGAATTCCTGCAAATTCTGGTCGACCTGCGCACGGCGCTGACCGCCGCGCGTGTCGAAATGCCCGAAGAACTGCAGCACGCGATTGACCGCATCGCGCCCGCCGTGAAATTCTTCCGCCATCAGGACGGCGCATTATGCCAGTTCAACGGCGCGCAGGAAGGCAATTCCAACATCGCCGAAGCGACGCTCATGCACTCCGGCGCACGCGGCAAGGCCATGAAGTCGCTGCCGCATTGCGGCTATGAACGCATCAATCAGGGCCGCTCCAGCCTTATCATGGACGTGTCTCTGCCGCTGGGTTCGCGTTACGCCGACCGCGCGCATGCGGGCTTGCTCAGCTTTGAATACAGCTTCGGGCGCGACCGCGTTTTCGTCAACTGCGGCACCTCCGAAGTAAAGGGCAAGTGGCGTGACCTGCTGCGCTCCACCGCCGCGCATACCACGCTGGTCTGCGACCACCGCAACGCCTGCCAGTTCGATGATAACGGCCTGCTGTCGAACCGCCCCGACGTGCGCTTCAAGCGCCATGAAGATGAAACCATCGCCATGATCGAAGGCAGCCACAACGGCTACCTGCCGCGGCATGGCCTTACGCACCACCGCCGCGTCCGCCTGCAGGACAACGGCGAAACGCTCTCGGGTGAAGACCAGCTGGCGGGTAAGTCGGGCGTGCATTTCGCCGTGCGTTTCCACCTGCATCCGCAAATTCAGGCATCGCTCATCAATGAAGGCCGCGAAGTGCTGCTCCGCGCCCGCAGCGGCACCGGCTGGCGCTTCACCGCGCCCGAAGGCGTGACCATTGCGGTTGAAGACAGCGTCTATGCCGGCGAAGGTGAAGTGCCCCGCAAAACGCTGCAAATCGTCCTGACGGGCGTGACAGCCAATACCACCACCACGGTCGGCTGGGAACTGAAACGCGAAAAAATCTGATAACGATTTCAATTGGATAAATCACAAAGACCGCTTAACAGGCTGTTAAGCGGTCTTTGCTATAATGCCATCATGAAATGGGAAAACTTCCGCAAGCTGTTTAACCGTGCTGCCGAAGCCGCGCCGCAAGGCGCGCGTCGCGCGCTATTTGAAGACGTGCGCCCCGTGCCGATTGAGCAAAAGCCGCCCACCATCACCAGCAATTTTATGCCGCCAGCGCCGCCAGAAAACAAAAATGCTAACCAGATGCCCAATCCGGCGCCCAACCCGGCGCCCAACCCGGCCCCCAACCCGATGGATGATGTGCTGGCGCGGATGGATGAAGCACGCAAGAAAATGTGGCAGTCATCCTTGGGCTTTTCGGCGGAAGCAATGCTGCCGGAAACAACCACCATGCACCGCGAATTTGCCGAGGAATTGAAAAAATCCTTCGACGACATGCGCAAAGCCAGTGACAAAGCGAAGGTCGAGCGCGAAGACCTGATCAAACTGCTCATGGACAGCAAGCGCGAGCTGCGCGACGTATTGCTGGCGCGCGGCGAGAAAACGTCGCCCGAAAACCAGCATAACCTGCATATTCCCGAGCGCAAATCGCGGCTGACGCCCATTGAACCGCAGAGCTTCGGCAAAGAGACAATAAAGGGCGATACGGCCGATTATCCGGTAGCCCGCGGCCTTGACTGGCGGCGCAATGCCATTCTGTCGATGTTTGGCATCGGCAAGCCGGCGGCGGAACGGTACATTTTTCCGCAAACACCGCCGGAGCCCGTCACGCCGGAGCAGGCGGCGAAAATTTTTGACCACCTCGCCAACATGGAGAACGTCGCCTTCGGCTATGCCGCCGATGGCTGCTATGCCCGCGCGCACATCATGTGCAAGCGCATGTTTGACATGGGGCTGACACCGAAGAAAGCCTGGGCTTTTGAAACCGATGACCAGCGCTTGAGGGTGGATACGCCCGATGGCAAGCAGGTGGAATGGTGGTACCACGTGGCCGCGGCAATTCCCGTCACCATGCCGGATGGTTCCGTACAGGACATGGTGATTGACCCTTCGCTGTTTGACGGCCCGGTGACGCTGGACAAGTGGGGCGAGGTGATGGGCGCACGGCCTGAAAACCTTGCCATCTGCCGCTGCGGTGAATCCCCCCATGGGCGCAATGCGGATTACGCGCCCGACACGCCCACGACCGTGGTAACCGACCAGCTGGCGGCGGAGACGATGACATCGTATTTAGCCTATCAAACCACGGCAAAGCCCGTGGTTTTCAATAGCGCGTTCAGTGAATTCTTCTTCCAGGCGCAGCCACATGACGTTAAAGTAAACTACGCGGCGCCAACCATGGCGGGCGGTGTTGCGGCGGATGATACCATTCGCCCGGCGCAGCCATCACGGCGACCGCAAACGGTCAAGAATACGTTATAGAAAGAATTTTTCATGATGCAGGATAATGTGCCGCAGAAGCTTCAGTCAAAAGGTGTCATCCGCAAGATTGTCGAGGAGGGGGATAAATTCCTCGTGTCCTTCCCCAACCATTCCGGCTACTTCAAAGTGGCGGATAACGAGATGAGCGATTTTTTGCGCGGCATGCTCAAGAATGCCTATGAAAGCGGCGATGAAGTTGCATTCATGTATGATGCCGACCTTAACATCACCGAGGTTCTCGTTTAAGGCTTCAGCGGCACGAACAGCGTGCGGCAGAAGGCGCGCAAGCCGCCCGCCGCGCCCGCGCGTTTTAGCAATGCCACCCACGGGTAAAAGTTGACGCTGAACGGGTCGCGGTTCGGAATGGTATATTTCGCGCCGTAAACGGGTTTGGCGTTTTCTTCTTCATATGTGCCGAACATTCTGTCCCACAAAATGAACACGCCGGCGAAATTTTTGTCGATGTATTCGGCGTTGCTGGCATGATGCACGCGGTGGTTGGCGGGCGTGTTCAGCAGTTTTTCAACAGCGCCCAGTTTTTGCACCGTGTCGTTGTGAATGAAGTACTGGAACAGCAGGTTCAGCTGGAAGGCGATAAAAACTTCCAACGGTGAAAACCCGGCAATGACCAGCGGCACAAAGGCCACCCAGCCGAACAGCGGCGTTACCCACGGCAGGCGCAGGGCCGTCGAAAAATTGAACTCTTCCGAACTGTGATGCACCGAATGTTCCGCCCAAAGAACGGGAATGATATGTTCCAGCCGGTGCCGCCAGTAATAAATGAAATCCACCAGCACAAAGGCGGCGGCAAAGCTGATGGCGTTCAGCGGAATATGGGCAAGGGCAAAGCCGCCAAAAAAACTCATTCCCGCCAGCTGCAACGCCTTGTAGACAAGGTTGTTGAGCGTAAAGCCGATGGCGAAGACGGAAAGGTTGAGCCACGTTTCCGGCGCATGGCGCGCGCGGCCCTTGTAGCGGTCAATTGCAAGGCCCGCCAAGGCCATGCCCACCAGCACCAGCGCAATCGACCAGCGATTTTCCCGCAGAAAAGAAACAAGGTTTTCCATGGCATAGCCCCCTTTATGTGTGTCTCATAAAGGTTATACCGGGCGCGGCGGCAAATACCTGCGGTGGCGGGCGTTTAAAGCCTGTAGCCCTTTTTCTTGACCTGTTTCAATTTCTGGAATTGTTCCAGCTTGCCCATGCCGGCGCTTTGTTCGCCGATGCCGAATTCATCGGCGATGCGTTTGGCGAGGGGCAGCACGCGCTTTATTTTTGCGGCGGCATCGCTGTTGTTGGCTTCGGCCAGTTCCACGACTTTTTGCAGGCTGCCGTTCCAGTCGGAAAGGTTGCAGCCCAGCTCATTCGCGGCGCGGTCCATTAACCGCTGGCCGTTGGAGGCGTGGCGGAACGCCATGCGGGAGGAGGTGCCGAGCGCACCCGCGGCAGGGTCTATCAAATCTTTCATCTGCGCTTCAAGGTAATCGCCAACGTCGCGGATCAGCTGTTCGACCTTGGGGGTCCACTCTGTCATGGGTCTCTCCTAAACAAATGAATTCCCAGCAGTTTAATGTCGGTTATGGATATGTCAACGCGCTATCTTATGGTGCGGCGCACAAGTAATTTTCTGTCACATTGCCGGTTTTGCTTTGATTTGATTTAGCTTTATATTGGTAGCCTGAAATCACCAGAGGAATAAAACATGCCGCAAGCAACGCAAACCCCCGTCTATAACCCCGCCACCGGCGAGGTGCTGTACCAGGTCACCCATGCCGATACGGCAACCGTGAACGCGGCGGTGGAAAAGTCGGAAAAGGCTTTTGCGCTTTGGTCGGCGGAAACAACGCTGAAGCGTTCCCGCGTCCTCATGAAGTTTCTTGAAATCTGCAATGCCAACCGCGACGCGATTGCCGCCACCATCACCCGCGAACACGGCAAAACGCTGGAAGACGCGCGCGGCGAAGTGCAACGCGGGCTTGAGGTTGTCGAATTCGCAATTGGCATGCCGCACCTTTTGAAGGGTGATTTCAGCGAAAACGTCGGCCGCGGTGTGGATATTCATTCCGTGCGCCAGCCGCTGGGCGTTTGCGCGGGCATTACGCCGTTCAACTTCCCCGCCATGATCGGGTTCTGGATGTTCCCCATCTGCATTACCGCGGGCAATACGTTTATCTGGAAGCCGTCTGAAGTTGACCCCGCCACGGCAAGACTGATTTTGAAATACTTCCTTGAAGCCGGCGGCCCCGAAGGCGTGCTGCAGGTCGTCGATGGCGGCAAGGAAGCGGTGGATGCGCTGCTGCACCACCCGCTGGTGCAGGCGGTCAGCTTCGTTGGTTCGACGCCGGTTGCGGAATATATTCACCAGACGGCAACGCAGCAGGGCAAGCGCGTGCAGGCTTTAGGCGGCGCAAAAAACCACATGGTCATTATGCCGGATGCCGATATTGAACAGGCGGCGGAAGCGCTGATGGGCGCGGCATATGGTTCAGCGGGCGAGCGCTGCATGGCAATTTCCGTGGCCGTGCCTGTCGGCGCGGAAACGGCGGAGCGCCTTGTCTCCGCCCTCAAAAAACGCATCGATCATATTAAAATCGGCGACGGCGCGGCGGCAGGGACGGAGATGGGCCCGCTGGTGAGCCAGAAGCACCTTGATAAAGTGCGCAGCTATGTTGACCTTGGCGTTAAAGAAGGCGCGAAGCTGGTGGTGGATGGCCGCGGCTTCAAGCCCGCCTCCGGCAAGGGATTCTTTTTCGGCTGCTGCCTGTTTGATGACGTGAAGCCTGAAATGAAAATCTATCAGGAAGAAATTTTTGGCCCCGTCCTCGCTATCACCCGTGCGAAAGATATGGGCGAAGCAATCCAGCTCATCAACGATCACCCGTTTGGCAACGGCGTTGCCATTTTTACCAACCACGGCGGCGCGGCGCGGCAGTTTGCGCAGCAGGTGAAAATCGGCATGGTCGGCATCAACGTACCCATTCCCGTGCCCATGGCATTCCACAGCTTCGGCGGCTGGAAGCGGTCGCTGTTCGGCGATGTGCATATGCACGGCATGGAGGGGGTACGGTTCTATACCCGCCTGAAGGCCATTACCTCCCGCTGGCCGGACGAACATAAGGCAGAATTCACCATGCCCGTGGCAAAGTAATCTAAGACGCTGATAAAGCAGAATTTATTGTTCTGTCTTTTATGTATATATTTATGTATAATAACTCCCGTAAAAAGGAGCTATTACTGCTGTGCCATCTGCCCGTCAAAAATCCCTCGCACCCGTCTTCAACGCCGCGCATGCCGCGCTGAAGACCTATGCGTTTGATTACCAAGGCGAAGTGACGGGTTTTTACAAGGACCATCCGGCCTTCCGCGATAAAATCTACTTCGTCGACATGACGGGGCAGGGCACGCAAATTATCCGTCCGCTGGAAGATGCCGAAGCGGCTGAAACCAAGCTGCGCTCCAATACCTTCCTGTTCAACAGCGTCGCCCGTATGCAAAAAGACGGCTTCAGCTTTTGCGTGCAGGTGGATGATTTCAACGCCATCGTCATTGACCGTGCCGCCAGCCGCCGCGGCCTGCCGCGCCTGACAGGCGCGAAATCGCCGGTGGATATCGAAAACGTCTATGTCTTCGACCATGAAGTGGGCCACCTTATTTGCGCAGATGGCTACGGCTATATGGCGCCGAACCTGAAGGAATGCGTGGCGGATGCTTACGCCGTGATCCGCCATATCCAGCGGTTCGGCAGCGCGGAGGGCGTTGCTGCCGTGCCGTCCATGCGCGCGGTGGAGCTTGCCTTCCGCAACGACAGCGGCGCGCATTTTACCGCGCCCACCGTTGCCGCCATCATCGAAGACAGCAAAACGACCGATTTTTCAACGCTGACGCCCGGCGAAACCGCTGCGCTTGCCACCACCTACGCCCGCCGCAACATGCTGCCGTACCACAAGGTCAGCAACATGTATTACAGCTTCCTGCGCTTTAACAAAGGCCTGACCAATGCGGCTGATGGCGATATGGAGCTGATGAAAACCTTCGCCGCCAGAATTGTGACGACGGCAACGGGCGATGAATTCAAGTTCGGCAGCCAGGCGCTGAAAGCGCTGGTGGCAGGGCAGGTGCTGTGCGATGGCAAGCATGTGAAACTCGCCGGCCGCGGCTGGCAAAAAGTTTTGCGCGACCTTGACGCGCGCGCCGAAGAACTGGCAAAAGCAGCGGCAAGCCCCGTGCCGCCCGCCGCAAATCTCAATTCACCGCCAAATGCGCCCAAAGAAGGCGCGCCTTGTGCGAAACCCTAACAAACTGTATCTTCAGGACCATCATGACCGACAAAAAACCGCCGCGCGACCCCAAACGCATCCAGAAAAAAATCCACCTCAAGACGCGCAACAAGCGTTCCATTTCCTCTGCCCGCTGGCTGGAGCGTCAATTGAACGACCCGTATGTTGTCGCCGCGAAAGACGCAGGCTTTCACAGCCGCGCCGCCTTTAAAATTCAGCAGATCAACGACGAGCTGGATATTTTCAAGCCCGGCATGAAAATCATCGACCTTGGCGCGGCCCCCGGCGGCTGGACGCAAGTCGCCTGCGAAATCGTCTCCCCCGGCAAGAACGGCGGCAAAGTCGTCGCGATTGATTACCTTGAAATGAAACCCGTGGCCGAAGCCGAATTCATCCAGATGGACTTTATGGATGACCGCGCGCCCGATTTGCTTAAAAACGCCATCGGCGGCAAGGCGCATATCGTGATGTCCGACATGGCGCCGCCCACCATGGGCCACCGCGAGACGGACCACATCCGCATTATGGCACTTGCCGAGGCTGCATATGAATTCGCCAAGGAAGTCCTGCTGCCCGGCGGCACCTTCCTGTGCAAGGTTTTCCAGGGCGGGTCGGAGAAAGACCTGCTGTTGGCGATGAAAAAAGATTTTACGAAAGTAAAACACGTCAAGCCGCCCGCAAGCCGCAAGGATTCTTCCGAAATGTATGTTGTAGCTCTCGGATTTCGCGGATAAAATTGCCTCTCGGGATTATTCACCCAAAGATATTCACGCAAGAGGGTTACGGTTATGAAAAGAAACGCCACGGTTCGCGACGCGCTTAACTTCAGCGATGTCCTGCTGGTACCGGCCGAAAGCAATATCAAGCCGCAGGACGTCTCGCTCAAGACGCGGCTGACAAAAAATATCGACATCAACATTCCCCTGATTGCAGCGGGCCTCGACAGCGTCACCGAAAGCGCCATGGCCATTGCCATCGCGCAGCTCGGCGGCATTGGCGTCATCCACGACAACATGCCCCTCGGCAAACAGGTGGAGGAGGTGCGCCGCGTCAAGCGCGCCGAAGGCAATACCGTCATGAACCCCATTACCGTTTCGCCGGATTCCTCCGTCGCCGAAGCGCTGGACCTCATGACCACCTACAAAATTTCCGGCCTGCCGGTGGTTGAACAGCCGTCGCAAAAAGTCGTTGGCATCATCACCAGCCGCGACCTGCGTTTCTTCGAAGATTACGCCAAGCCCGTGTCCGAGCTGATGAGCAAGAACGTCGTGACCGTGAAGGGCAACATCGAAAAAGCCCACGCCATGCAGCTGATGCATGAACGCCGCATTGAAAAGCTGGTGATTGTGGATGACCAGGGCCGCTGCACCGGCCTTATCACGTCGAAAGACATTCAAAAACTGTCGCGCTACAAGGATGCCGCGCGGGATGCGCATGGCCGCCTGCGCGTCGGCGCCGCCGTATCGCTGGGCAAGGACGCGTTTGACCGCTGCGCCGCCATGACGGATGCCGGGCTTGACGTTGTCTTTGTCGACGTTGCCCACGCCCACAACAAGGAAGCCGCCAATACCGTTAGCCGCATTCGCCAGCAACGCTCCGCCGAAGTGCAGATCGTCGCGGGCAACGTTGCAACGCCGGATGCCGCGCGCAGCCTGATGGACGCCGGCGCGGATGCCATTAAAGTCGGCTTCTGCGGCATGAAGGGCGGCGCAAGCCGCCTCGGCTTTGGCGTGCCGCAATTTACCTCGGTCATGATGATCGCAGAGCAGTGCGAAATGAACGGCGTGCCCGTCATCCTCGACGGCGGCGTTTCCGATGCCGCGACGCTGGTGAAGGCGCTGGCCGTTGGTGCGGAAAGCGCCGTTGTCAGCACCCTTTTCGCCGGTACCGATGAAGCGCCGGGAGATGTGCTGTTCCATGAAGGCCATGCCTACAAAATCGTCAACCCGGCTGCAAAAACGCAGCACCGCCCCGCGTTCTCCACCATCGTGCATGACCCCTACAAGGTCGATGCCGACGGTATTGATACCTCCGTGCGTTACCGCGGCGGCATTGAACATGTGGTGAAGCATCTGGTTGACGACCTGCGGGCCGGCATGGCCTATGCGGGCGCAAAAGACATCAAGACGCTGCAGGAACTTGCCGAATTCGTGCGCGCGCGTTAACACCGTCAAATAAAACTCGGTACTTTAGAAGGGATACAACCGCCATGACGCCAGCCGCAAGAATACAGGCGGTTATCGAGATTTTGGGGGAGGTTTTTGCCACTCCCCGCCCGGCGGATACCGTCGCCAGCGCTTACCTGCGGGCACGCCGCTTTATCGGCTCCCACGACCGCGCCGCCATCAACAACCGCCTGTACCGCACCATGCGCGAATACCACCGCCTCGGCTGGTGGGTGAAGCGCGGCGGGCTTGAGGTGAACGAACGCACGCTGATTATGGCGGGGCTTATCCTTGATAACGAACATAGCGCAGATTCCCTCAGCGGCGCATTCTCCGGCGCGCAATATGCGCCGGCGCAGCTGACGAAGCAGGAATTCGCCTTCGCCCGCGACCTGCAGGGCAAAAAGCTCGTTTCCCCAGACATGCCGCTGCGGGAGCGCACCGAATGCCCCGAATGGGCGTTTGAATCTCTGCAGGAAGTTTTGGGCGCGCATTACGAAAGCGAAATGAACGCCATGCTGGTGCCCGCACCCATGGACCTGCGCGTCAACCTCATCAAGGCGACGCGCGACGAAGTGCTGGCCGAACTGAAGCATGACGGCATTGATGCGCATGCAGGCAAAATTTCGCCCATCTCCATCCGCGTTTTCGGCCGCCCGAAAATCACGCAGCACCCGCTGTTTGAAAACGGCGTGATTGAAATTCAGGATGAAGGCTCCCAGCTTGTCGCCATTGCGGCAGATGCGAAGCCCGGCGAACAGGTGGCGGATTTCTGCGCCGGCGCGGGCGGCAAAACCCTTGCCATCGGCGCCGCCATGAATAACAAGGGACGCATTGTGGCCATGGACGTTCTGGGCGGCCGCCTGACCCGCGCTAAGGAACGCTTCCGCCGTGCGGGCCTGCATAACATTGAAACGCGCGAGCTGACCAGCGAGCGCGACAAGTTCGTAAAGCGCCATGTCGGTCACTTTGACCTTGTCCTGGTCGATGCGCCGTGTTCCGGCACCGGCACATGGCGGCGCGACCCGGATAAACGCTGGCGCATGCTGGGCCCCGGCATTTCCGCCCTTGTGCCGCTGCAGCACAACATTTTAGAGAGCGCTTACCGCATGGTGAAGCCGGGCGGGCGCCTTGTTTACGCCACCTGTTCGCTGCTGCCCGAAGAAAACGAAACGCAGGTTGAAAAATTCCTGCAGGCGCATGACGATTTCTATTTGAAGCCCGCCAGCGAAATCATGGACCTCGGCGGCGACGGCAGGTACATGAAGGTCACGCCCGCGCAGCACGATACCGACGGCTTTTTCGCCGCTGTATTGATGCGCAAAAAAGGCCGCCTGAAGCCGGAACCCGAAACACCGGACGACGAAGACGCTGCATGAGCAACGAGCGCCCGCCAGGAACATCCAAGGACGGCAGCCAGCAAAATCTTGCGGCTGCGGAACGCCTTGCGGGCGGCCTGCCGGGACTGTTGCTGGAGGCGGATAAAGTTGCCCATACCTTCATGAAGGGCGTGCATGGCCGCCGGCGCGTGGGTCTAGGTGAAAGCTTCTGGCAGTTTCGCCCCTACCAGCCGGGCGATGCCCGCCGCGACATTGACTGGCGGCAAACCGCCAAGCGCGGTGATGCGTTTGTGCGGCAGATGGAATGGGAAGCGTCGCAAACCTTCTGGCTCTACCGCGATTCATCGGAATCCATGAATTACCGCGGCTACAAAAACCTGCCCACCAAAAAGAATTTCGCCGAATGCCTGCTGCTGGCGCTCGGCATTGTCGTGCTGAACGGCGGGGAACAGGTGAGCCTGCTTGGCACCAGCCTTGCGCCGCAAACGCATTACAATTCCATCCAGCGTATTTTCGAATACCTGCCGACGCAGACAACAATGGCGGAAACGGGCAGGCCCGTCGCCGCGCGGTCGGAAGTTGTGCTGATCAGCGATTTTTATTATCCCGTTCCGCAGCTTTCCGCCTTCTGCCAGTCGCTGGCGCTGCGCGGTATCAGCGGCAGCCTTGTGCAGGTTTATGACCCGTCCGAAGAAACACTGCCGTTCAAGGGCCGCGTGAAGTTTTACGACATGGAAGCGCCAAACGGCGCATCCTATACCCTGCCGCAGGTTGAAGCCGTGCGTGAAGAATACGAACGCCGCTTTATTGCCCACCGCGAGGCGCTGGGCGCCGCCGCAAAATCATGGGGCTGGAAATTTTCCAGCTTCAGCACCGCCACCAAGCCCGAAACCGCGCTGGCGAAACTGTATGACGACCTCGCCGTGAAAAAGGGGAGGACGTAAGGCATGTTTTCCCTTGGCGGTCTTACCTTTGTGGCACCGTGGCTGCTGGGCGCGCTTTCCGTGGTGCCGGTGCTGTGGTGGATTTTGCGTGTCATGCCGCCGCGCCCCAAAACGGTCAAATTTCCGGCCTTCTTTTTACTAAAGGATCTCGAGACGGATATTAAAACCGCGGCGCATACGCCGTGGTGGCTTTTGCTGTTGCGCTCGCTCGTCGTTATATTTTTTATCCTTGCGCTGGCCGATCCTGTGATGAAGCTGTCAACCGCGCTGCCCGGCACGGGCGGTTCCGTGCTGGTGGCGGTGGATAACGGCTGGTCTGCCGCCAATAACTGGCCGCAGCGCATGGCAAAGCTGAAGGAATACCTGGCGCAAATCAAGCGCTCCGGCCGCACCGTTATTTTCCTGCCCACCGCGCCGGATGAAAACGACGGCTTTGTGCATGGCTACGGCCCGCTGGAAGCGGGGGAAGCCGAAGAATGGGCCAGCCACATGAAGCCCGTGCCGTGGCCCATCGACCAGAAGGCCGCGCTGAACACCGTCGCAGAAGAAATTAAAACGCATGACATTACCCGCAGCGTTTACATCAGCGACGGCACGGCGCAAACGCGCGATGCCGGCATGTCGCTGCTGGCCGCGCTTGACCACGCGGGCGGGCTGACGCTGGTGACGGATGAAAAAACCAACGATCCCTTCATTCTGCGCAAGGCGGATGTAAAGCCCGGCACGCTCAGCTTTAAACTGGAACGTTTGACGGCGGCATCGACCGCCCGGCCCATGGTGCTGGCGGCCTATGCGGAAGAAGGCAATATTCTTGATACTCTCAAATTTACCTACCCCGCCGATGCAACGACGATGGATTTGAAATGGGACGTCCTGCGCGAAATGCGCGATAAAATGGCGCGAATTGCCGTGCAGGTGCCGCAAACCGCCGCCACGACGTACCTCACGGATTCCCAGTGGCGGCAGCACCCCGTCGGCATCATCGCCGATGAAACGCGCAAAGACAGCCAAAGCTTCCTGAATGAAGTCTATTACCTGCGCCGCGCGCTTGAAACCAGCGGGGGCATGGATGTTGACGGCGTTGACGACCTGCTGCAGAAAAACCTTTCCGCCCTCATCTGGCCCGACAGCGCGGCGCTGACGGCGGTTGAGCGCGTTGACCTTTATAACTGGGTGAATGAAGGCGGCTTCCTTATTCGCTTTGCAGGGCCCAACCTTGCCGCCACGCCCGAAGACCCGCTGCTGCCCGTGCCGCTGCGCTTCGGCCAGCGCGCCCTTGAAGGCGCGATGACATGGGAAAAACCGCTGAAGCTCGGCGCAATTGGCGAAAACAGCCCGCTGAACGGCCTTGATGTTCCGGCGGATGTGATTGTAAACCGCCAGGTACTGGCCGACCCCACGCCGCAGACATTTGAAAAAACCTGGCTGCAGCTGGAAGACGGCACGCCGCTGATAACCGGCGGCGCGATTGGCAAGGGCGAGGTTGTGCTTGTTCACACCACCGCGGGGCCGGACTGGTCGAACTTCAGCTATTCCGGTCTGTTCGTATCCGCGTTGCAGCGCATGATTTCCCTTTCCACCGGCATCAGCGATTACAAGGCGGAAACCATGATGGCGCCCTATATGGTGCTGGATGGTTACGGACGTTTGCAATCGCCCGGCAATAAAGCCATCATCGCGCCTTTCGACCCGAAAAAAGGCTTTACCCCGTCGCCCGTCACGCCGCCCGGCCTGTATGGCAGCGACCGCCAGTTTCAGGTCTTCAACCTTGGTGACGCGCTGCCCAAAATGATTCCGCTGACGGGCGCGGCCGCCAGCGTCGATACGGCGGATTACACATTGTCAGGCGAGAAAAGCATGAAGGCGGATTTCCTGAAATGGGCGCTGTGGCTGCTGCTGCTGGATACCGCCGTTACCTTGTGGCTGCGCGGCGTATTCGTGCTGCCCGGAAAAGCTGCGGCCGCCGTGCTGTTCGCCATGCTGCTGCTGCATGCCGGCGCAGCGCGGGCGCAAACGGCCTATGACAGCGTTGCAACCGACCTTGTGTCCAACATCTACCTTGCCTATATCCAGACCGGAGATACGGATGTGGATGAAGTCAGCTATAACGGCCTGACCGACCTGATGCGCGTCGTCAACAGCCGTACGACGATTAAAATTAAAGGCGTGCGCGCGGTAAACCCCGGCATGGAACAGCTTTATTATTACCCGTTCATCTACTGGCCCATGTCGGCCTATCAGGCGGATCTGCCGGTGACGGCGGCGCGGAATATTCAAAGCTACCTTGCGCAGGGCGGCATGATTTTGTTCGACACACGCGACCAGCAATTTGCAGGGCCTTCCGGCGACGTCAACGGCGCGACTATCGGCACCAAAAAGCTGCGGGAGCTGACGGATAAAATTAGTATCCCCGAACTGATGCCGGTGGAGCAGGGCAACATTTTGACGAAAAGCTTTTATTTGCTGGATGATTTTCCCGGCCTCTACGACGGCAGCAAGGTCTGGGTCGAAAAAGAACCCAGCCCCAGCCATGACGGCGTGACCTCTGTCATCATCGGCGGCAACGACTGGGCTGGCGCATGGTCGCAGGCGGACCGCGGGCGCTTCACCATTTCCGGCGGCGAACAGCAGCGTGAAATGGCCTACCGCTTTGGCGTCAATATGCTGATGGTGGCGCTGACCGGCAATTATAAATCCGACCAGATCCACGTGCCGTACATTCTTGAAAGGCTGCGCAAATGAGCCTGTCTTTTGAATGGTCGCCGTACCTGCCGCAAATTTACTACATTATCCTCGCGCTACTGGGCGCGGGGGCGATTGTTTTTGCCTTCACGCGGCGCATGCGCGATTTTTCCTGGCGCGGGTTCTTTTTCCTGCTGTTGGTTTTTGCGCTGCTGAACCCGATTATTCTGCATGAACTGCGCGACAGCCTGCCGGACAAGCTTATCGTCATCCTTGATGACAGCCCCAGCGAACGCGTCGGCGGCCGCGACAAGGTGGCGGAAGCCGCGCTTGCGCATTTAACGGCAGAGCTGGCGAAGACGAATGTCGAGCCCGTCGTTTTACGCTCGAGCGCGGATACCAGCGCGGGCAAGGGCGAAAGCACCAACCTGTTCGGCGTGCTGCGCAATAACCTGATGAGCGTGCCGGCATCGCAGGTTGCCGGCACCGTCATGATTACCGACGGCGAAGTACATGATGTGCCAAAGGACCTTGGCGTGCTGAAGCGCATGGGGCCGTTCCATGTTATTTTGACCGGCAAGAAAGATGAATTCGACCGCAAGGTCACCATCGTCAATGCGCCGAAATACGGCGTGCTGAACGAAAACGTCACCATCAGCGTCCGCATTGATGAATTCGGCCGCACGAGCGAAACGCCCACCACCGTCACCGTCAAGCAGGACGGGCAGACGGAAACGGTCACATCGCTGCAACCCGGCGAAACGCGCGACTTTACCTTCCGCGTCGCGCACCCCGGCCAGAACATCATCGAATTCGCCATTCCGGTGGAAGGGGGCGAACTGACCGCCAGCAACAACACCGCGCCTGTTATCGTCAACGGTATCCGCGACCGCATGCGTGTGCTGCTGGTGTCCGGCTCCCCGCATATGGGCGAGCGGTCGTGGCGCAACCTTTTAAAGTCCGACCCTGCGGTTGACCTTGTCCACTTCACCATTCTGCGGTCGCCCGATTCAATGGACATGACGCCGCAGAGCCAGATGTCGCTGATCGCCTTTCCGGTTGATGAACTGTTCCAGAAAAAAATCAACGACTTCGACCTGATTATTTTTGACCGCTACCAGTCCTACGGCATGTTGATGTCGCCGGTATACTTCAGCAGCATTGCGCAATACATTCGCCGCGGCGGTGCTTTCCTCATGGCGCTTGGCACGGGTGAGGGGGCGGAGCAGGGCTTCTCCTTCCAGAACTCAGGCCTGCAGGAGCTTATTCCGGTCGCGCCGAACGTGAACGACCCCATCATGAAGCTGCCGTTCCGCCCGCAGCTGACCGACCTTGGCATGAAACACCCCATTACCGCCGACCTGATGCGCCAGTTGCAGCAGAAAATGTGGGGCCAATGGCTGAGCCAGGCGAGCGTCAGCCAGCTGCACGGGCAGGAACTGATGACAGGGATTGATAAAAGCCCGCTGCTCGTCATCGACAAGGTCGGCGATGGCCGCGTTGCCGTGCTGGCCAGCGACAACATCTGGCTCTGGTCGAAGGGGGTTGGCCAGTCTGGCCCCTATACCGATCTGCTGCGCAATCTTGCGCACTGGCTGATGAAGGAGCCGGAGCTGGAGGACGACTTCATCAAGGCCGAGGCCAAGGGCAATACCATTACCGTGGCGGAGCGCGACCTGACGCCGGATGTAAAACAGGTCATGATGACCAAGCCGTCGGGCGAGCAATCGCTGGTGACGCTGAACGTGAAGGAACCCGGCTGGATCAAGGCCGAGGTCGCAGCCGATGACAACGGCATTTACGGTTTCGACAATGGCGTGAAGAAGGCCTTCGCCGTCGTCGGCTCCGCACGCAATGAAGAATTCGCCGATGTGCATACGACCGATGAAAAGCTGAAGCCGGTGGTGGACGCAAGCAAGGGCGCGCTGATCTGGTATCAGGAGAATCAGGGCTTTAAACTGCGTGATGTCACGCCAGATGCCGGCAGCATGGGCAGCGATGACTGGCTGGGCCTGAAGCGTAATAGCGCCTATACCATCAGCAACGTCGAAAGCCTGTCGCTGATGCCTAATTCATTGACTTTGCTTGTTATTTTGGCCGGCGCATTGCTGATGTGGTGGCGCGAGAGCGGGCGCAGGTCGTAAGTTTAGTTGAGAATGATTCTAAAAAAGGCTTTGACAGTCGTATATAAATACCTACAATAGCCAGATAGACTTAAACTTGAATGTATCGATTTGGGGAAGCCATATTATGAGCATGAAGGCAAAGTTAGGTGCACCGACCAAGCAACCGTATACTCCGGGTGCCCCTGCACAAAACCGCGCGCCTTCCGCCCCCATCCCGCAAGGCCCCGCAACGCCTTCCAAGTAAGTTCTAATTCTTCCGCCACGTTTGCGCTGCAGTGATTGCCCTTAAGAAGCAAAAGACCTTTTTGCCTCTTCCAGAGATGCGCAGTATGACACCAGCTCCCCGTTAAAGCCGACCATCTGCAAGACCGCCGCCGGTTGCCCTGTTGCCACCGCCAATACCAGCCGCCCGTTGTTCTGGTGCGCGCGCTTTAACAGCGACACGAAAAGCCCCACGCCGTGACTGTCGAGGAATTCGACCTTTTCAAGATCGACCACGATATTGCCGGTGCTGGCCGGCAGCTGTTGTTGCAACAGCGGTTTTATCTGCTGCACGGCGCCGGCATCAATGAAGCCGGAAAAGCGGATCAGCGCGTAATTCGTCGCCGTCTGCACCTCGAACATGTGGCTTGCCATCATGCGTCTCCTCCATATTCCGCGACAACCAGCGTCGCATCGTCCTTGGGTAAGCTGCGTAAGTCCTTGCGGTATTCCTGCCAGAGCCTTGCGGCGGCATCGGCCGCGGTTTCAGTTGCGGCATCATCCAGCAGCGCCAGCAGTTTTGTGCGGCGCGTGCCTTCAAGGCCGAAGGCCTGCAAAAAACCGTCGGTTGCAAAAACCAGCTTGTCGCCCGCGGCCAGTTGCAGCCGCAAAAGGTTATAACCGGCATCGCTGACAAGCCCCGGCAGCGGCCCCGCAATTTCCAGCGGCTGGCAGCCGTTTGCCGTCACCAGCAACGGCGGCGGGTGCCCTGCAGAGGCAATTGCCGCCGCGCCATTGGGAAATAACTGAAAGCCCTGGCAGGTTAAAATAATGCTCTCCAAAAAATCATCCCCCTCGATGGAGGCGGAAAGGGCGGATAGAAACCGCGCCGGATCCGCCGACTGCGCCTGTAGCCGGAAGATGGAGCGCAGGTAGCCCGCATACGCGTAGGAGAAAAACTTTGCCTGCGGTCCATGTCCCATGACATCCGCCAGCACCGCCAGCAAATGCGCAGGCGCTTCATGCCACAGCGTAAAATCACCGCCGCCCGCTTCCGCCGCCGCCGTCATGGTGCACAGCCGCCAGCCGCCGTAGCGTTCGGGCAGTGCGGGCTTTAACGTATCCGTCAGCTGCTGGTGGAATTTGCCTTCAAGCGCCTGCTTTACCTGCAACGACCGCGTCATCAACCTTGCTGCAACCGTCAACAGCCTGTCCTTTGCGACAGGCTTGCACAAAAAATCATCCACCCCCAGCGCGCTGATGTAGGGGCTGTTCTGGCTTGCTGCCTCCGCGCTTAAAAAGACGAAGGGCGTGGTATTGCCGCCATCCAGCGCGGAAAGCGCTTCGCGCAGGCCAATGCCATCCATGCCCGGCATGTTGAGGTCTGATACAACAAGGCTTGGCCTTTCGGCGGCAAAGGCCTGCACCGCCTGCCGCGCATCGCTGAAGGTGATGACATTATAAAGCTCTTCCAGCATGTCTCCATGGCGCAGCAGCGCAACCGGGTCGTCATCCACAATAAAGACGCATGGCTTGTGCGCGGCATCGCTTGTGCTGCGCGGTGTCAGGCGTTTGGCGCTGTCCCGCACGCGGAAATGGTTAAGGCCGTCGGGGCTGCGGCTGCCCGCCGTATAGGTTACTTGCGTATGCTGCCTTAAAATGCAGCCAAGGCCATAGCCGCTTTCCGCCAGCGACCCCGCCGCATTAAGGTGGGAGAGGGCGGTTTTGCATTTTGCATCGAAATCTGCAAATGCCGCGCTGTCATCCGACACATCAAGGTAAACATGCCGCGGGGTGAGGCGCAGCTTAACATCGACATATCCGGCCTTGCGCGGCGGGTGTTTGACAAGGTTGGTCAGCACCTCCGTCACCGTCAGCGCGAACATGCTGGCGTATGCGGCATCCATGCCCTGTATATCAAGAAATTCAAACAGCTTCGCCCGCAGCGGCTGAATACTTTCGTATGTCAGCGCCGTCAGCGTCTGGCGGAAGACGGCGGCGGCTTGCTCCGGCGGCGCGGTGGTGGCAATGGCGGCTGAATTCATGGCATGACCCCTGCTGCGCCTGAAAAAGGCGCGGCATAAGCATCGCAATTCGCGTGCCAGTTTTTAACGGGGCTGGAAGTCGAGGATTGTTTTAGGCGCCTGGCCAAACCGCAGGCGGTAGATGTAATAGGATTCCATCACCCGCTGGATGTAATTGCGCGTCTCGTAGATTGGAATATGCTCGATCCAGTCGACGATATCCATGTTGCCCTTCACGCGCGGGTCGCCATAGGTCTCAATCCAGTCCTGCACGTTGCCGGGGCCGGCGTTATACGCGGCAATCGCCATGGGGTAAAAACCGTCGTAATCATCCACCAGATGGCCAAGGTAGGTCTGGCCCAGCAGCACGTTATAGCGTGGCTCTGTCGTGAGCTTGCCAACGTCGTAGGTGCGGCCGACGCGCTTTGAAATAACCTTCGCGGTTGCGGGCATCAGCTGCATCAACCCGCGCGCGCCGACGGGGCTGGCGGCATCCGGGTTGAACATGCTTTCGCGGTGGATGATGGCATGCACCAGCGCTTTTTCAGGCGAGCCCAGCGGCAGTGACGGCAGCGTGGGATAACCTTCCAGGAACAGGAATTTGCCAAGGTTCTGCTGGCAGTCTTTGTTGGCCTGCACGGCGTAGTAGAAACGCTCCGTCTCCCGCGCCAGCGCGGCGACCAGGATGTAATCGGCTTCCGTCTTCGCATCCGCGTTCAGGCGGGCGAGGAAGGGGTCGATCAGGCGGCGCAGGCCAAGGCTGTTGAGAATGCGCACAACGCGCACCAGTTCGTTGTTGTTGAACTTCTGCTTTACGTCCGCCGGCACGGCAGGGTCGGCAAATACGTTGGAACCCGCAGCGGGTCGGCCATAAACTTTTTCGTAGCTCAGCTGGCCATAGAAGGTGGAGGGGTATTGCGCCGCCACTTTATCCCACTGCTGCGACAGCGTATGGTCGGGCAGGGCATCTGCCGCGCGCGCCGCCCAGTAAGCGCCGCGCGACAGGCTGATGGCGGTTGAAACCTTGCGGTACATGCCGTCGAAATGCTTGTATGCATCCATCGGGTCCTTCAGGTTGCGAAGGGAAATCCAGCCCATCGTCCATTCGGCCTGCGCGTATTCATAGCCTTCGGTCAGCTGGTGCTTGCGGATGATTTTATAAGCGCCGGTATAATCCCGCGCTTCAAGGCGGCGGCGGGCCAGAATGTTCTGCTCCCCCCACCATGCTTCGGGGTGCGCGGCTTTGGCGGGCATCATGGCCAGAATTTCAAGCGCGCCGGAATCGTTGTTCTTGCGGCGGCGGGCCTTCAGGCGGTCAAATAGCAGGCCTTCGTTTTTCTGCAGTGACGCCGGTACTTCGGCCAGCAGGCGGTCGGCGGCGGGCGACAGTTTGGCAAGCGCGATGCGCGCTTGGCCCAGCGCGCGGGTATCTGCCCCGACGAAGGCGAGCATATATTCCGCCTCCGCATAGCGGCCCTGCCAGATGAGGTTGTCCAGCCGCGCGAAATGGTCGTTCGGCGCGAAGGAATATTTATAGGCGCCGGCCATGGCGGCGGTTTCGTTTTTATTCAGCTGTGCGTTCAGCCAGAAGGTGGACAGGGCGGTGCGCGCCTTTGCCGCCTGCTTTGTGCGTACCAGCGCTTCCAGGTAAGCCTTCATGCCGTCGAAGGTCTGGGGCGGGTTTTCATCAAACCACGCAACCAGCGCGGGGGCATCCTTCCAGCTGGCGACGTTATGCTCGATTTTATTGCGGAACAGGTACAGCTTCGGCCAGCTGGGGTTGGCCTTGATGAAGGCGAGCAGCTGCTGCGGCTCCACCGGCAGCGGCGTTTCCACGACGTAAATCCAGGTCAGTAACTTGGCGGAAACGGGGTCGGCGTGGTTCTTGATAAGGGCGAAGGTTTTGGGCCAGTCTTTGTCCATCTGGCTGACGACGGCGGCTTTTTGCTTGGGCGGCTTGGCGTGTGGCTTGGTTTTTGTTGCAGAAACCCCGCAAACCAGCACAAAAATGGCCAAAATCCTTGCAAAACCGCCGATAAATGACATATTCTTGCCCGATATGCGCGGCAGGGATACACTAAAGCCCGACCTGCCGTTTACAGGAGAAATATCATGGCACGCTTTAAAGGTTCGTACGTCGCACTTGTCACCCCCTTTACCAAAAAGGGCAAGGTGGACTTTGACGCGTTCCAGAAGCTTGTCGAGTGGCATATTGCCAGCGGGACTCATGGTCTTGTTCCTTGCGGCACAACGGGTGAAACGCCGACGCTTTCGACCGAAGAACACAAATCCCTCATCAAGGCCTGCCTTGAAGCGACCGACGGCCGTGTGCCGGTAATCGCGGGGGCAGGGTCGAATTCGACCGAAAAGGCCGTGGAGCTTGCGCGCTTTGCCGATAAGTGCGGCGCTGATGGTATTCTAGTCGTAACCCCGTATTATAACAAGCCCGGCCAAGAGGGAATGTACCAGCATTTCAAGGCCGTGAACGACGCTGTCGGCAAGCCGGTCATTCTGTATAACGTGCCGGGCCGCACCGGTGTTGAAATCTCGGTCGAGACGATCGAGCGTCTGGCGTCGCTGAAAAACATTGCCGGCATCAAGGATGCCTCGGTTGACCTTTCCCGCCCGCTGCACATCCGCAATGTGCTGGGTGATGATTTCATCCAGCTGTCGGGGGAGGACGCGACCGTTGCGGCCTATCTGGCGCAGGGCGGCCACGGCTGCATTTCCGTTACCGCCAACGTTGCGCCGCGCCTTTGCGCCGACCTGCACAACGCCTGGCAGAAAAAAGACTGGAAGAGCTTCGAGCGCGCGCGCGATGCGCTGCTGCCGCTTCACAAAACCCTGTTCGCGGAAACCAACCCCGCGCCCGCCAAGTACTGCCTTGCGAAGCTCGGCAAAATTGGCGAAGACATGCGCCTGCCCATGGTGCCGGTCACCGCACCCACGCGCCAGAAGCTGGATGCCGCGATGGAATTTGCCGGCATTTACAAGACCGCCCGCAAAAAACTGAAGAAGGTCGGCAAACGCTGAATGCGCAATGACGGGCAAAAACAAAAATCAGGGCAAAAAAGACCCGAATAACAAGACCGTCGCCCAGAACCGCAAGGCGCGGTTCGACTATTTCATCGAAGATGTGCTGGAAGCCGGCATTATCCTGACCGGCACGGAAGTAAAATCCCTGCGCTCCGGCCAGGCCTCGATTGCCGAAAGCTATGCGGATGTGAAGGGTTCGGAAGTCTTCCTGCTTAACATCTACATCCCCGAATACAACAAGGCGCACGTGAAGCTGCAGCATGAAGTGCGCCGCCCGCGCAAGTTGCTGCTGCACAAGAACCAGCTCAACAAAATGATCGGCGCGGTGCAGCGCAAGGGGACGACGCTGGTGCCGCTGTCCATCTACTTTAACGACCGCGGTATCGCCAAGGTTGAACTGGGCGTCGCCGTTGGCAAGAAGCAGCACGACAAGCGCGATGCCTTGAAGGCCCGCGACTGGCAGCGTGAAAAATCCCGCCTTATGCATACGCGCGAATAAACGCCCATGTTCATTCCCGTCGGTGCCGAGAATGAAGATGTCCAGACGCCGCTTGTCACCTATTGCCTTATCGCCATGTGCGTTGCCGTTTACCTCTATCAGGCCTTCGGCCCGTGGGGCACGCACGATATTCTGTGGGAAAGTTTTTCCTTCCAGCCGCTGGCGCTGATCCCGAATTACGATGCGCTGTCGCACGCCCGAAAAATTACCGGCGCGATGGGCATGATGCTCAATCCCTTCAAGCCCGCATGGCTGCAGGCCATTACCAGCGTGTTCCTGCATGGCAGCCTGTGGCAGCTGGTCAGCAACATGGCGTTTTTGTGGGTCTTCGGTCCTAACATCGAACACCTGATGGGCCGGGTGCGCTTCCTTGCTTTTGTGCTGTTGATGGCATTTCTGGCGCAATTCACGGATGTGCTGTTCGGCGGCGTGACGGGCGGGCAGCATACCAATTCAAGCGCGGCCATTGGCGGCATTCTGGGCGCGTACATGATGTATTACGCGCATACGCACATGCGTGTGTATATTTTCGGCAACCTGCGCTTCAGCGGGCGGGAAGTGCGGCTGCGCGCCTATTACCTGCTGCTGCTGCACATTGCCAGTCAATACGTCGGCACCATCATGGATGTTCATGCAGACCCCGTGCAGTTCTGGGCGCTGATGGGCGGCTATGCCTTCGGCTACGCGCTGGCGCGGCTCTTCCGCGACCCCGCCGTCATCCTGCGGGAAGAAGCCGAGCGGCTTTTCGGCAGTGATGCTGTACCGGAGGAAAAAAACGATGATGCCTTGTCGGATTTTTCACTGCTTGAAAACAAGCCTCTCATGAACGCCAAGCATAACATCCGGCCCGCATTGTCCGACATGCGTGAAAAGGGGCGTGCCGAAGCGCGTTTGCGCAAGGAACGCGGCCTTGATTGGGCAAAGAAGGACAAGTAAGGCAAGCCTCTGTTTTTTTTCAGGTCTCTGTTTTGTTTGCCTTACTTACCGGCAACGGCTTTTTCGATGGCGGCGATGTCGATTTTATTCATGTCCATCATGGCATCAAAGGCGCGTTTTGCGGCAGCGCGGTCTTTGCCGGTTGTGGCTTCCATCAAGGCGCGCGGCGTGATCTGCCACGACAGGCCCCATTTATCCCTGCACCAGCCGCAATGGCTTTCTTCGCCGCCGTTACCAACAATCGCATTCCAGTAACGGTCGGTTTCTTCCTGCGTTTCAGTCAGGATTTGAAACGAAAAAGCTTCGCTGTGCGTGAAGGCATCGCCGCCGTTCAGGCCAAGGCAGGGAATGCCCAGCACTGTAAAATCAACCATCAACGCATCACCCTGTTTGCCGTCCGGATAATCGCCGGGGGCGTAATGCACCGCGCCGACTTTGCTATCGGGAAAGGTCTTGGCATAAAAGTTCGCGGCTTCTTCCGCCGCGCCGTTGTACCAAAGGCAGATGACGTTTTTGGTCATGGCTTATTTCCCTTCCAGTTTTTTCCCGGTCATGGGAGGCTTTGTCCGTGCCAACAGGCCTGTGGCAATAAAGGTGCCATGAAAAAGAATGCTTTTACAGCCGGAATATACTGTTCAAAAAACCAGAAAAGTGAAAGGGCCGGCTAGGGGAACCGGCCCTTTCGGGGAAGCAATGGCTAGTATAGGGGTTGGTGCTTCGTTGGAAGCCTGCCTTCGTTAGTCGGCCGACTTCTCTTTCTTGCCTTTGGCAGCAGGAGCGGGGGCATCCTCGCCATCGTCAGAATCGGTGCTGTCTTCGGGACCGGCAAGCATGGAGTTTGCGACCACGCCGGCGTTTTCACGCAGCTTCTTTTCAATCGCGGCTGCAACCTTCGGGTTTTCCTTCAGGAATTTGCGGGTGTTTTCGCGGCCCTGGCCAATGCGCTCGCCATCAAAGGCGAACCATGCGCCGGATTTTTCGACGATGCCTGCGTTAACGCCAAGGTCGATAATCTCGCCTTCCTTGGAAATGCCTTCGCCGTACATAATGTCGAATTCAACGACACGGAAGGGCGGGGCAAGCTTGTTTTTCACAACCTTTACCTTCGTCTGGTTGCCGACGACGACTTCCTTGTCTTTCAGGGAGCCGATGCGGCGGATGTCGAGGCGGACGGACGCGTAGAACTTCAGCGCGTTACCGCCGGTGGTGGTTTCCGGGCTGCCGAACATGACGCCGATCTTCATGCGGATCTGGTTGATGAAGATGACGATAGTGCGGGATTTGGAGATGGTGGCGGTCAGCTTGCGCAACGCCTGGCTCATCAGGCGGGCCTGCAGGCCCATGTGGCTGTCGCCCATCTCGCCTTCAAGTTCCGCACGCGGCACGAGCGCCGCGACAGAGTCGATGACGAGGACGTCAAGCGCGCCGGAGCGCACGAGCGTATCGCAAATTTCAAGCGCCTGCTCGCCGGCATCCGGCTGGGAGATCAGCAGGTTTTCAAGGTTGCAGCCCAGCTTTGCGGCATACGATGCATCCAGCGCGTGTTCCGCGTCGATGATGGCGCACTGGCCGCCGCTTTTTTGCGCCTGAGCAATAACCTGCAGGGCGAGGGTGGTTTTACCCGAGCTTTCCGGCCCGTAAATTTCAATGATGCGTCCGCGGGGCAGGCCGCCGATGCCAAGCGCAAGGTCAAGCCCGACAGAACCGGTCGAGACAACTTCCACTTCCTGGTGGTTGCTGTCGCCCAGCTTCATGATGGAGCCTTTGCCAAAGGCACGCTCGATCTGGCCAAGGGCGGCATCCAGCGCCTTTTGCTTTTCGGTATTGGTCATATCGTCTTTTTTCCCCTCAGTGCGAAGCGGTGTAACGGACATTGTGATTTCCCCTTGTTTTGTCAGTTTTAAGCTGTGGTAGCAATCGAAACTTCTTATCCTCACTGTACCTTGTTTGTTCCTTTTTGCAACAACAAAAAGAAACAAAAATAGAACATTTATTTTTATTAATTAAATCAATGAATTAAATAACTCTCAAACAAGTAAATGAGCACCCTTAAGTCTTAAATAAGGTGGTGTGGAGCCTATTAATGCACGATTCTAGCGTTTAACTGACGTTACTTTTATATCGCTTTAAGATGCTGTTTTATATGAGTTTTATCAGCAGGGTGCGTAATAGGCGGGAATAAAAACGGAACGAAGGCGGCTGCCGCTGGTTTGGTAGTATGCGTGGATAAACCTCAAGATAATGCACGCGCCCCTGAACCTTATATAAGGAGCGACAGCCATGAGAATTCCGAACGCACAAATGCAGGCCATTTTGAACGCTTATGTGCAGCTTGGCCCCCTGCCGCTGGAAACGCTGACCCCTGCGCAGGCACGCCTGATGCCGTTGATGGATAATGCCGCCGGCGCCGTGTACGGGCAGAGCATTACGCACCGTGCCTTTGCCGCGCACCCGTACCCCGTGGGCGCCATTACGCACCGCTTGATTGAAAGCGGGGATGGACGTGTGATGGCGCGTATTTATACGCCAAAGGGTGAAGCGCCGCAGGGCGGCTGGCCTGCCGTGGTTTACTTTCATGGCGGCGGCTGGGTGCTGGGCGACCTTGATACCTATGATTCATCTGCGCGCGGACTTTGCGATGGCGCGCGCGCAATTGTAATTGCTGTGCAGTACCGGCAGGCGCCGGAACATAAGTGGCCTGCAGCGGCGCATGATGCCTATGCCGCATTCCAATGGACGCACCGCAACGCCGTACAGCTGGGTATTGACCCCGGACGCATTGCCGTGGCGGGTGAAAGCGCGGGCGGTAACCTGGCCGCCGTGGTGTCGCTGATGGCGCGTGACCGCGATGATATTCTGCCCGTGCATCAGTTGCTGGTGTATCCGGTGACGGATATTCTGAACGGCCTCAACAGCGTTTCCGCAACAGAGAACAAGGAAGCAAAACCGCTGAATACCGGCATGCTTGCGTGGTTTTACGGTCATTACCTTGAGGGTGGTCAGGATGCGTCTGATCCCTATATTTCGCCGCTCTATGCGAAAAGCCACGCGGGCTTGCCGCCCGCGACGATTATTCTGGCGCAGATTGACCCGCTGCGGTCGGACGGGGAGGCTTATGCCGAAAGGCTGATTGCTGCGGCGGTGCCGGTGTCGATTAAATTGTATACCGGCGTAACGCATGAATTCTTCGGCATGGTCGGCCTTGTGAATGAGGCGACGGAAGCCATGAACCACGCCGCCGCTGATCTTCGCGCTGCATTTGACAAAGGCTACCCGCCCGCGCCGGACGAAGCGCTGATCCTTGGGACGATTTTGACCAAGTAAGCGCTTCGCGCGGGTTTCAACAATTAAGCTCAGCGCTTGACGCGGTTCAGCAGGTAGCCCGCGAAAAAGGGCATCAGCATGATGGGGTCGCTGGCGATGCCGAGCGCGCCTGCCCAGAAGCCATCCAGGGGAAGGCCGAGCGACGATACGTAGGTGTCGTGGAAGTGCGGGTTGTGCGAGGCGCTCATTTCCGCATAGAACCACAGGCCAAAGCCGATGGCGGCAAGGCCGAGGGAAACGAAGAAGAACTGGTCAACGCGCCCGCGCTTGCGCACCGTCACGTAAAAAATCCAGTAGCAGATGACGCTGTAGGCCAGCGCCTTCGGCATGACGACGGAGGATTCCGTCATGCGCTGAATGGCAAGGTATTGCACCAAAAACCAAGCGTAAAGGCACAGCAGCAGCAGGCCGAATTCGTAAAGCTTCTGTTTGAAGGGAATTGCGTTCATAACTGTTATTGCTCCATGACCTCTTTGACCTTCGTTGCCAGCTGCTTCAGCGTGAAGGGCTTCGGCAGGAAGTATACATCGCTGCCAAGGTGTTCCTTGAAGCGGTCTTCGGCGTAGCCGGAAATGAAAATGATTTTAATGGCGGGGTATTTTTCCTTCACCGTCTTGGCAAGGGTGGTGCCGTCCATTTCCGGCATCATCACGTCGGTAATCAGAATTTCCGGCGTGAATTTTTTCTCCTCCAGAATCTTCAAGGCGGAAACGCCGCCCGGGGCGTCCATCACCTGATAGCCCTTGTTCGACAGCGCGCGGGCGGAGAAGGTGCGCACCGCGTCTTCGTCTTCCACCAGCAGAATGCGGGCGGAACCGGTAAGGTCGCTGGTGATCTGCTTTTCCTCGACCACCTCGATTTTTTTCTGGCCCGGCAGTTCGTTGTAGCGGGGCAGGTAGATGCTGAAGACGGTGCCCTTGCCGACGGTCGAGTTGACTGAAATAAAACCGCCCGTCTGGTGGACGATGCCATGCACCGTCGCAAGGCCGAGGCCTGTGCCCGCGCCGACTTCCTTGGTTGAAAAGAACGGCTCGAAAATGCGGGTCATGATGTCGGGCGGAATGCCCGTGCCGGTATCCTCCACTTCAATCGTCGCCCATTCGCCGGGGGGCAGGATTTCATCGTTCGACAGTTTAAGGCCTTGCGGGTTGACAAGGTTTTGCGTGCGCACCATCAGCCTGCCGCCGCCGGGCATTGCATCCCGCGCGTTGACGACGAGGTTGATGAGGACCTGTTCCATTTGGCCCTGGTCGGCCTTGATAAGGCTGATGTCGGTCGAGTGCTGCAAGCGCAGCTCGATATTCGCGCCAATCAGGCGGCGGATAAGGTGCGAGAGTTCCGACAACACTTCTGCCAAATCCAGCACGCGCGGCTGCAAGGTCTGCTGGCGGGAGAAAGCCAGCAGCTGGCGCACAAGGTTTGCGGCGCGGTTGGCGTTTTGCTTGATCTGCATGATGTCCGCGAATGACGGGTCGCCGGGCTTGTGGCGCAGCAGCAGCAGGTCGCAGAAGCCGATCATGGCGGTCAACAGGTTGTTGAAGTCGTGCGCAATGCCGCCCGCCAGCTGGCCCACGGCCTGCATTTTCTGGCTTTGGGTGAATTGCTTTTCAAGCTTCTTTTGCTCGGTCAGGTCGATGAAGTGCAGCACGAAGTTGTCGCCGGAGCGGAACTTGCGGGCATAAAGCTGCGTGATGATTTCAATGGAGCCCTTAATGGCAACTTCGATATAGGCGGATGTCCGGTCGCCGCGGCCCAGCTGCTTCAGCCATTCTTCGGCTTTGTACTGGTCTTCCTTGTGCACGAAGCTGAGCAGGTGCTTGCCGTTGATGGCGCCGACCGGCAGCTTCATCATGGCGGCGAGCGTAGCGTTGGCATCGCTGATGTTGCCGGTGGCGGTGAGCATGCAAATACCAACGGGCGCTTCCTCGAACAACCGCTCGAAACGGTCTTCGGATTCACGCAAGGCCTGCTGCATTTTCTGCTCGGTCGTCAGGTCGTAAACGACAGAGCGTGAAATGACCTTGCCTTCTTCATCCTTGGTAATCGAATGGGTAATAGCGGCCTTGAACACGCGGCCGCCCGCGCCCTTCATCAGGGCTTCGCCGTGCTGGTGGTAGCCGCCATCTTCGAAGCAGTCATAGGGCTTGCCGTCTTTCGGCGGGTTGACGAGGAAGTCGTGCAGGCGGGTCTTGCCAATCAGGGTTTTTGCATCCGCGCCGAACAGGCGCAACAGCGTATCGTTGGCGAACTGGAACTTGCCGTCTTCATCGACGGAGAAGAAGCCGACCGGCGCATTGTCGGTAAAGTCGCGCAGCTTTTCGCGTTCTTCGCGAATGGCGGCTTCCATCTGGTAGCGATGGGTAATGTCATCGAAGCGCCAATGCACGTAACCCGGCCAGCCGATGATGAACTGGCACGTCACCTGGTACCACGCAGCCTTGCCGCGCAGCTTGGTCTGGATTTCGGTAGAGGCGGAACCGGCGGGTGATGCCTTGTTTTGCAGGTCTTCCAGCGTTTTCTCGATTTTTTTGGAATGCTCGAACAACCGCGTGAAGGATTGCAGCGATGCTTCGCCCAACCCCTCGACAAGCTTCGTGAAGCGCGTATTGCTGTAAATGGTATGGCCTTCGGGGTCGGTAATGGCGCGGGCCTCGGCGCTTTTCTCCAGTACTTCGGTCAGAATTTTGCGGCTGCGGTCGGCATCCGAATAGCTGCGGTTGAGAAGGAAGATGCCGACGCCGGCAATAAGGCCGGTGGCATAAATGGCAAAGAACGAAAGACCGAAGCCGCCCCTGATATGCAGGAACAGCGTGAGCATGGTGATAAACCCGTACACCGCGCCAATCAGGAACAGCAAAATGGCCTTGATGTTGCGGCGACGGTTATCGCGTTTCGGAAGTTCGGGCTTTTTATCAATGAAAAAGCCGCCGGAATTTGAACTGGATGATGTCACGCCTGATTTCCCTGTGTAATAGCGGCAATTTTAACAGGTCGGGCAGCCGGAATCCACGCCAGAATCTGCGGCCGGCGGGCGTTACTGGTAAAGATTGAGCAGGCGCTTTTTGGAGGCGTTGGTTTCGGCGATCTGTGTATCCCAGATCACGTGCGTTTTATCCTTCGACCAAAGCTCGATTTTGGAAACTTCGCCCATGATCAGGCGGCAGTTGCGGCCATCCAGCTGCATGGGTTTTGCATCCGCCGCCTGCGGGGTAAGGGTGATGGTCATTATGGCGTTCTGGCCGTTATCTGTTTCCCGCATGATCATGGGGGAAAGCTCCTCCGGCGACCGGAGCCACTGGTATTTCGTCATGCCGTTGGGGACAAGGGCGTAGCGCTCCCCCATATATGTATAATTGAAATAAGTCATGTCGTTGAAGTTCTGCACCAGAAAGCCTTTGCCCAGCGGGCTGTAGCCGGAAATATTGGCGGTAACATCCAGCACAATCGGTTCCGACACGGTGAGCAGGCTATAGGTGTTCTGCATTTTTTCGCTGTTCAGCTCCACGATTTTGGCGCGGTCATACAGTTCCGCTTCCTTGTACTGCTCGGTCGAGGTGACCCAGGCGGCAAAATCAGGCGCCTTGCCCAGCAACTTGTTATACAGCATGGCGATATAGGCGGGCGGCGTCGGTTCCGGCTTTTTGCCGTCGCTGCTGGCAAGCGCGGGCGTTGCAAGCAGCAGGCAGGAAAGAACAAGTAGTGTAATGGCGAGGCGCATTACTTTCGGCCCTTCAGTTTAAAGACGTAGGAAATAACTTCGGCCACGGCCTTGTATTGTTCATGCGGAATGGTCTGCTCGATTTCCATGGAATCGTACAGCGCGCGGGCGAGGGTCGGGTTTTCCACCACCGGAATTTCATGTTCCCTGGCCACGTCGCGAATACGCTGCGCCACCGCATCCACGCCCTTGGCGATCATCTGCGGCGCGTCCATTTTTGACGTATCATACTTCAGCGCCACCGCGTAATGCGTGGGGTTGGTGATGACGACGTCGGCATCCGGCACGGCCTGCATCATGCGCTGGCGTGCTTTTTGCTCCCGCAGCTGGCGCAGGCGCGCCTTCACGTGCGGGTCGCCTTCCGTCTGGCGGAATTCTTCCTTCATCTCCTGCTTGCTCATCATCATTTTCTGCATGAAATCGTAGCGCTGGTAGGCGTAATCCGCCGCCGCGATGACGAACATGACGATAAGGGCGGATACCATCATTTTGGTGAACAGGCTGCGCAGGTCAAACATCACCTGTCCGATATCGCTGTTGATGAAATGCTCGACCCCGTCAAAGTAGGGGCGCAGCGACATGTAAATGGCCACCGACACCACCAGAAGCTTCAAAAGCCCCTTCACGAATTCCGCAATCGACTTCATGGAAAAAAGGCGGCCAAAACCCTTGAAGATGGAAAGCTTGGAAAGGTCGGGCTTCAGCGGCTCGCCCGTCAGCAAGGGGCCGGTCTGCACCAGGCCGGACAAAACCCCCACCGCCATCAGCGACAGCATGGGGAAGGCCATGTCGCCGGCAACCCGCATGAACAATACTTTTGAAAGCTCCCGCAGGGCATTGCCGTCGGTCGGGTAGGTATGCGCTTCGGACAGGAAGGTTTTCAGCACGTCCTGCAGGTCGGACATAATGCCCGGCCCCGCCATCAGCACCAGCAGTGTTGCGGTGAACAGCATGAACCAGTTGGACACTTCGCGGGAATAAACAATCTGCCCGCGCTTGCGCGCTTCATCCAGCCGGCGCTGCGTCGGGCTTTCGGTTTTTGAGCTGTCATCATCATCGCCACCTTCAGACATGCATTACCCTTACGGTGACATGGCGGTGGCGACAACGTCCTTGAACGCGCCCAGCCAGTAAAGCATGCCCGCGGAAAGGCACATGGACAGAATGACAAGGCTCAGCATAATTTGCAGCGGCTGGGCGATGAAGAAAATTTGCACCTGCGGCATCAACCGCCCCAGCACGCCGAAGGCGATCTGAATGAGAAGGCCGACGACCAGGAACGGGAACGACATTTGCACGCCAATGCGGAAGGCGGTGCTGACCGTGCGGGTCATGACCTCCATCAGGGGCAGCATATCCGGCGCTTTCGCCATGGCGGGGAACAGCTGGTAACTTTCAACCACCGCCGCCAGCATGTAATGGTGCATGTTGGACACAAACAGCAGCACCACGCCCAGCATGGTATAGAACCCGCCAATCATGGTGCCTTGCGTGGCCGTTTGCGGGTTGAAGATGGTGCCGTTGGAAAAGCCCGACTGGATGGAAATAATAGCGCCCGCCGTATCCAGCGCCGTGACCATGATGCGCATGACCATGCCGATGAACAGGCCAATGAAGGCCTCGGACAGCAGCAGCGCAATCATGTCCGCGCTGTTCGAGGGCAGGGCGGGCAGCGAGGGGCTTAAGAAAGGCGTCATCACCAGCGTCATGGCCAGCGCAAAGTGCAGGCGCACCTGCGGCGAGGTAAAACTGTCGCCAATGCCGGGCATGACCATCAACGCCATGCCAAAGCGCATGAAGATAAGAAGGAACGCCTGGACGTTACCGGCGACAATGTCATTCAGCATGGACTGCATGTTTACATTCTAAAGCCTTTTTAGACCGACTAAAGCTTTTTCGGCGCAGCCGTCAGCCAAGGCTGATGATTTTATCCGCGATGTGCTGCATGAAGCCCGACATGGACTGCGCAAAAACCGGGAACAGCAGGAAGATGGCAAGGTAAATGGCCATCATTTTCGGCACGAAGGCGAGGGTCATTTCCTGAATTTGGGTGAGCGCCTGAATAAGCGCGATAATAACCCCGACCACAAGCCCGATCATCATGATGGGCGCGGACAGCTGGATGGTCAGGATGATGGCTTCTCTCGCGAAATCGACGACTTCCAGCTCATCCATCTGGCGGGCTCCTAACAGTTATGAACAGTCGAGCGCCCTTAGATGGAGGTGCGCATGATCTGGTCATAAGCTTGCACCACGCGGTCGCGCACGGCAAGCACTGTATTGAGGGCCATTTCGGCATTGTTGACGGCCTGCAGAACGTCGGTCATGTCCGCCTTGCCGACGAGGGCCTGCGCCGAAACCTTTTCCGAATTATGCTGCGCGTCGATGGCGGAGGAGAGGGACTGCTTCAAGACATCCCCGAAGGAGGGGGCGCCGCTGACCGCATCAATCGCGCCCGCGCCGGACGAACCGGCTGCGTTGTCGCCGCCCTGCAGCTGCTTGACGGTATTGAGGTAGGCGTTGGACGCGTTGCTAATGGGGTTTGCCATATTTTATTTCTCCTTAACCGCGCAGCAGGTCGATGGTTTTGGTCAGCATCGAGCGGGACATTTCAATAACGCCGAGGTTGGCTTCGTAGGAACGCTGCGCTTCGCGCATGTCCATCATCTCCAGCATCGGGTTGACGTTCGGCATTTTAACATAGCCTTCCGCGTTGGCGGCGGGGTGGCCGGGGTCGTACTTCATGATGAAGGGCGTGGGGTCGAGCGTGGTGTCGTTCGCTTCAACTTCGCGGGTGCCATCGGCGCGGTTCAGTTCGTTGCGGAAGGTGACGACCTGGCGCTGGTACGGGTTCTCATTCACGGTCTTGCCGGTGGTTTCGGCGTTGGCCATGTTCTCGGAAATGACGCGCATGCGGCTGCCTTGCGCCTTCATCCCTTTTGCGGCCTGTTCCATTGCTTTGACGAGATCCATTGAAGTAACTCCTTAACGCGGAAAATCTTAAGACGATTTCAAAGCTGCTTTCAGCATCGACATGTTTCGTATGTATAAATTGGAAGCGAAGCTATGGTCGGAGTAGTTTGCGTTCATTTTGACCAGCTGTTCTTCGAGGATAACGGCATTTCCTGCCGGGGAAACTTCGTAGGGGTGGCGCTGCGCCGTACCGTCGCCGCCAGCCGAAGCCGGGGTCGCGCCGCTGCCGGAAATGTGCATGGGGTTGGTAGTTTCAATGCCGGAACCCGCTGCTGCCAGTGAAAGTTTGCTGGCAGAACCGCTAAGTAAGGCCTTGAAATCCAATGGTTCAATGTCCTGCGCGCGGTAGCCGGGTGTATCGGCGTTGGCGATGTTCTGCGACAGGATTTTCTGGCGGTTTTCCGACCAGTCCATTTTCTGCAGCAGTGCCGACATGAGTGTCAGGTCTTGTGTCGTCATGGCTTAATTCTCCCTCAGTAATTACATATGCAACGTGCGTGCCATGTAACAACCCCCTATGAATGAATATATCACAGCTTGGGAATCGGGCGAGAACATTCCGGCCCCGTCACTATTATTCCCATTAACGATTTGTAAACTTTTGCTACACTGTGGCCACGTGACGCGACGTTACGTCACCTCACGCCAGCACCGGGAACCGCATGGTCAACATTACCGACGACAGCGACAGCAATAATGCGCCCGATCAGGAGCGCCGCCGCATGGCTGTGGCCTTGCGGAAATATGGAATAGACGATGCTGCCATTCCCAAAATTGTCGCGTCCGGCTATGGGAAACTGGCGGAGCAGATTGTGGAAATTGCCTTTCGCAACGGCGTCAAGGTGCGGCAGGACAAGGCGCTGGCCGAGGTGCTGACCGCCATTGCCGAAACCAGTGACATTCCCAGCGAAGCGCTGATGGCGATTGCGGAAATTCTGGCCTATGTTTACAAAGCCAATCAAACCTATCAATCTGGTGACTATAAATCCGGCGCAGACGTTCCTAACCAAGATTCTCAAGGAGATAAAAGCGGATGACCGACCCGAAGCCCGATAATTCCGAGCTGGCGAAGCGCCTGCGCAGCGTAACCGAATACGTGCGCGACTGCGAGCGCCGCGTCAATCAGGGCGAAATCATGGACCTTGAAGGGCTGGACCGCAACGTGGTTGAAATCTGCACCGGCATTGCCGGCCTGCCGCAGGAAGAAGGACAGGCGCTGGAAAAGCCCATGAGCATGCTGATCGAGGACCTCGAGCGCCTGGCGGATACCATGCGCGTGCAGCAGGATAAAGTAGCAAGCGACGGGAAGAAAAGCTGATGGATACGCCGCAGCTGCTTAAATTCTTCTTCGCCTTCGTCTTTGTCATGTCGCTGATGTTCCTGTTGTCATGGGGCCTGAAACGCCTTGGACTTGCGGGTCAAAGCCTTTTGCCCAACAGCCGCCGCCGCTTGAAAATTGTTGAGACGCTGCCGCTGGATTTGCGCCGCAAGTTGGTCATCGTGCGCCGCGACAACCGCGAACACCTTATTATATTAGGCCCGTCGTCTGAAACCGTGGTGGAGCATGGCATCATCGCCGCCGATGATGATACGGCTGCCGCCGCGAATGTCGTGGGCCTGCCCCAGAAGGAACAAAAGGCAGAAGGAACAAAAGAATGTCTAAGGTAAAGCAAACGCTTGCCAAATGCGCCGTGCCGCTGCTGTGCTTCGCCACGCTGGCGCTGCTGTTCATGCCCTCCCACACCTTCGCGCAAAGTTTGACGCTGAACCTCGGCGGCGGTGCAGATGCCGCAAACGGCGATAGCAGCGGCGGCGGCTCCGTCGCCTCCCGCATTGTGCAGATGGTCGGGCTGCTGACCGTCCTGTCGCTGGCGCCGTCTATTTTGATGATGATGACATCGTTCACGCGCATTGTGGTGGTGCTGTCGTTTCTGCGCACCGCCATGGGTACGCAGCAAACACCGCCTAACACTGTCCTTATCAGCCTTGCCATGTTTTTAACGCTGTTCATCATGATGCCGACGTTCCAGGCATCGTACGATCAGGGCTTGAAGCCCCTCATGAACGAAGAAGTATCGGAAATGGACGGCTTTGTTGCCGCTGCAAAGCCCTTCAAGCAATTCATGCTGAAGCACACGCGCGAAAAAGACCTTGGCCTGTTCATGAACCTGTCAAAGACGGATGCCAGCAAAATCAAGGACCCCGTGGTTGAAACCCCCATGCAGGTCATCATTCCCGCCTTCATGATTTCGGAACTGCGCCGCGCCTTTGAAATCGGCTTCCTTATTTTCCTGCCGTTCCTTGTCATCGACATGGTCACATCCTCCATCCTCATGTCGATGGGTATGATGATGCTGCCACCCGTCATGATCGCCCTGCCATTCAAGATCATTTTCTTTGTGCTGGTGGACGGCTGGTACCTTATTTCCGGCTCGCTGGTGCAGAGTTACGGGGGATAGCCCGAAAGTAAAACCGGCGGTTCCTGCTCCTTTCAGGACCGCCGGTTTCGGGGCTACTTTTATGTTTCAGTTGTTAGCGTTCAGTTTCAGGCGGCGGCCCGGGCAGCAATTGCCGCGTCGTGCCGGGCTTTGCGCCGCCGCCGGCTGATGCACCAGAAGGCGAGGCTGAAGCCCGCAACCCCCAGCCAGCAGGCGATGGTCACAAGGGCCATCTGCACACCCGCCGCGCTGGAGACTTTGCCGAGGATTGTGCTGACGGGTATGAACATCAGCGAGACCAGCAGGCTTTGCGTCGACAGCACGGTGGCCCTTCGGCCCGAGTCCACATGGCGGTTGATGGCTTCGCTCACGCGCGGGGCCGCAACGCCATAGAGGCAGGTGCCGCCGATCATGAGCAGTGCCACGCCCGTCCAGCCGACGTGCGCCGCCGCCAAAAGGCAAACCAGCACCGCCGTCGCCCAGACCGCCACCAGCACTTTCATGCTGCTGACGCGCCCGTCCAGCTTATGCGCCAGCTGGCTCGAAAGCCCGCCGAGGCAGAAGCCGACCGCCATGAGAATCCCGAAGACGGATTCCCGAAGGCCCAAGGCCATGTAGTACGACTGCTGCGACCACATGATCATCTTCGTCGAGCAGAACATGACTGCCGCGAAGAAGATGATGAACCCCACCTGCGGGTGGGCGAGGGCGTAGCGCGTCGTTTCGATCACGTCCAGCACCGGGTGTTTTTCCGGCCGCCGCTTGTGCCGCTGCGGTTCGTCCAGCTGCGTTGCAATCACAACGCCGAGACCGAAGACGCAGACCGTCAGCATAATCGGCAGTTGATGCGCATAGGGATACATCAACCCGCCAAGAACGCTGGCGACCGCGACGCTGTAAAGGCCAAGGCCGGCGCGGCGTCCTTCCCGCTTGCGGTATTCACCCTCCCGTCCTTCCGCCATGAGCGATTCATAAAGGATGGACGTGTTGGTGCCGTTCAGCAGGCAGATGCCAACGCCGATGATGGACTGCGCCAGCGCCGCCATAGGCAGGCTGTGGCAGAACAGCAAAAGGCCGTAACCCATCAGCTCCAGCAGCGTGCTGAGCGCCAGCACATGCTTGCGCTTCCACGCATCCGACAGCCAGCCGCAGGGAACGTCGAGCAGCACAAGGGTTGCCGCGAAGGCGGATTCACCCAGTAAAAAATCCTGGAACGACAGGCCCATCTGGTCGCGGTAAAACGGCATGATGACCGGAATGATGAACGACATGTTCACGCATACGGCATGGGCTTCCAGCAGTCTTATGTTTCGATCGGCACGCATAATCTCCTCGCATTGTTGAAAGCAACAAGGCGGACGAAAAATTACCGTTTTCTTTTTCGGGGTTTCGTCGGCCTTTTATCAGGCCGACGGGGAGGGGGTGCCTCTACATCAGCCGCAGTACGGGTTCATCACCCTTGGTCGCAGTTTCGGTCTTCTGGACAAAAGAAGAGCCCTTCGCCGCAAGCGCTTTTGGCGCGGGGGCGTTGAGATTCCAGTTACCGATGATGTGTTGGCAGTAAGACATGATTGTCCCTCTGTTTAATGTCCTTTGATTACAACATGGATTCGCAAAATTTTCAATAATATTCTTGCTGCGACGCAGCAAAGCCTTGACATGGTGAACAGGCGATTTAAATTAGGCGCCATTCAAGAAAAACCGGAGGGACTTTGTCAATGCGCCGCAATATCATCATCGCCGTTCTCGCCACCATGCTGCTTTCGGGTTGCGCATCTGACTCCAGCAGCTTCGACAGCCGCACGGATTCCACCGGCGCGCTGGTCATTGCAGCCCTCGTCGTCGGCGGCGCAGTCGCCCTCGTCGCGCACTGATCTTCTTTCGCGAATTCTTCTGAAGCTTATTTCTTTGTTCCGTCCTGATACACCGTGCCTGCCTGTGGCACGGTGGTCGTCATCTCTTGCGTGCTTGTGCCTTCCGCCGTGACGTTGGCGGTGAAGCGGCAGAGCATGGTGGTTGAAATATTGCCGCCCGGCGGGTTGTGCGCACGGTCGGTCCAGAACTGGTAAACCTCGGCGGAGCCTTTGGCCCGTTTCATGAAGTATGGCTTGCCATCATAGATGAAAGTATATGACGGTTGCAGCGCGTAGAAGTACGGCGCAATCGCCGTGTTTTCGTCGTCCTTATCCAGTATCAGCTGGTTGAACTGCGCGTTGCTGTTATAGCCGATGCGGTAAATTTCCTCGCGGTGGCCGCTGCCTTCAATATCCACGCGTGTTTTGCTGACGCTGTAATGCGTGCCGTACAGCTGCCCCGCCGCCGTCAGGTCATGGTACATCTGCGGTTTCGCAGTGCGGAAATCCGTCCATTCCAGCCGCTGCCATGTGGGTAGTACAATATTCGCATCCACGCTGAAGTCGGGCGCGCCGCTATGCTCCCCGCGGTTCGGCTTGTCGCCCGCATCGCCTGGGCCGAAGGTAAGGTAATGGTCGTTGCGCATGTTCAGCAGGGCGCCATAGACATGGTCGCAAACAGGCAGGCCGCGGCCCACGGGGGCCAGCACTTTGTATTCGTACGGCGCATAAATTTCCGCAGCCGCGGGCTTGGCAACGGCCGCCGTCAGCATCAGGGCGGAAAAAAGGAGGCGGGCGGATTTCATGATGTCGGTTTCCCTATGTTACTGCGCTGCTGTGATATGGCAGACGGCTTTGGCATTGAAGGTGCCGTTCAGTTCAGGATGCTCGGGGTTTTTGGTGCTCATTTCAAAAATAGTGATTTCGCCAATATTGCGGCGCACGCCATAGGCGCGGTAGCCGGACTGGAAAACATATGTCAGGTCTGCTGCAGCCACGCCCTGCTGCAGCGCCGGACTTTCCGGCCCCATAAAAACATGGCCGAAGGTTTTATAGGGCTTGAGGAATTGCAGCGTGTAAATCCGCTCCCGCTCGCCGTCGCCGTCAATGTCGGACAGGCCGGAGGTAACGATGAAGTCGCGGTCGATGACCAGCTGGTCGTTGCGCAACTGCGACATCAGCGCGGCGTTCACCTTCGCGAACTCCTGCAAATCGACCTGCTTTAGCTGGATGGTGGCAAGGCTGGCGTAAGTGCCGTCAAAAAACAAATCATCCTTCTCGCCTTTTTTCGCGATGCGCTCGCCAAGGCCGTCGGGGGAGAAGCTCATATATTTTTCATTCAGCGGCGCGCCCAGCACTTTCAGCACATCAGTGCAGAGCGGCAGGCCCTCGCCGGTATCCAGCGTCAGGCCGTTATATGTTTCGGCTTGCGCAGGCGCGGGCAGCAGCAGCAGGCACAAAGCAGCGGCAATAAAACCGGCACGCATTTTCAATACTCCTCTTTCGTGACGCGGGCGAGGGTGAGAATGAAGACCCTGGCGGCGCCGTTCTTTTTTAAAACGCGCGCACACTCGTTTAAGGTGGCGCCGCTGGTAAAAACATCGTCGACCAGCATAACGGTTTTTCCGGCAATGTCATGCGCGTAGCGGGGATTAAGGGCAAAGGCACCGCGCACATTCTCCAGCCGCTTGGCGCGGCTGAGGCCTTTTTGCGGCACCGTTGCGCGCAGGCGCAGCAAACCGTCGTTCCAAACGGCGCGCGCGGCGCGCTTGCCGGTTTCGCTGGCCAGCAGGGCGGATTGGTTAAAGCGGCGCTCCCACAACCGTTTGCGGTGCAGGGGGACGGGGATAAGAACATCCGCCTCCGCCAGCAGTGGCGCACCCGCCCGCACCATCCACGGTGCAAAGGTATGCACAGCATGCAAACGGTCGCCATATTTGAAGTCGATGACCAGCTTCCGGCTGGCATCGTTATACACAACGGCGGCCCTGGCGCGGTCGTAATGCGGCTCCTGTTCAAGGCAGCTGGCGCATAAAATGCCCATCGGCGTTTCAAAACTGAAGGGGATGCCGCAGGTATCGCAGAGGGGATTCTCGATAAACCCCAGCTCCGCCCAAAAGGCGGGGTCGACCATTCCCGGCCGGTCAACGATGCTGCCAGAGCCGATGCAGCGCGGCGGCAGCAACATATCAATTGTTGCATTCCAAAGGCTTAAGAGCCTATTTCGGGTGCCGGGCAAGGGGCGCATGAGGACGAGATTGCTGAAAATGGCCTTGGCAATCAATAGTTAATATATTTTCCCTAAAGTCGTTGTTTTTGCATATTTTGTGTTATATTATTTCACAAATAGCGAAAGGCTGGAGCCGAAGGCCCAGTCTTTGTTATAATTGGAGTTTGAAGTGACTTCCAAGAGTGGCGTGGTGTCAAAAGTCGATAAAACCGAGATCAACGAGCAAGTTGCCGCCAGCATCCGGAATTTTTCCGAACTGGCGAAGGACGAAGCTTCGCGCCAGCGCTCCATCATCGAAATGCCCGAATTTATTCAACGCAAGGCCGCGCTTATTTCTGCGCACTTTCTGCTGCCCGCCGGCGCGCGCGTGGTGGACATGGGCTGCGAGCGGGGGGAGGTCACGTATGTGCTGGCGCTTCTCAACCCGCGGGTTGAAATCATCGGCATTGACCGCGACCCCAAATCCATCGAATTCGCGCGGCGCAATTACCGCCTGCCGAACCTGTCGTTCCGCCAGACGGATATTTCGATCCCCGATCTTGAAGATGAATCCGTCGACGGCATCATCAACAGCAACATGCTGCACCACGTTTATTCGGCGCACAGCTACAACCCCGATGAAGTGACGCGACTGCTGGAAAAGCAGATGCAGAAACTGAAGACCGGCGGCACTATGCTGATCCGCGATTATATCATGCCGCCGGAAGGCGAGTATGTGCTGCTGGAACTGCCGAACCTGCCAAGCCAGGGCCACACGCCGCTGGAACTGTCGGATGCTGACCTGCTTGTCCACTTCTCCCAGCATGCGCGGCCCATGGCATCCGGCTGCGAAGGCTTTTTTATTGAAGAATTGATGCCGCGCCGCGAAGGCACGCGCCTGTTCCGCCTGCCGCACAAATGGGCGCTGGAATTCATTCACCGCAAGGATTACCGCAAGGACTGGATGAGCGAACTGCGGGAGGAATATACCTTCTATTCCGCGCAGGATTACCGCCGCGAATTCGCCCGACTTGGCATGCGCATGGTCTTCTCCGCGCCGTACTGGAACCCGTGGGTGGTAAAGAACTGCTTCAAGGGCCGCTTCCAGCTGTATAACCAGGATTATTCGCCCATTCAGGCGCCCGCCACCAACTACTTCATCGTCAGCCAGAAAGTGGCCGACAAGCAGAGCCTTATTCTGGAAGAACGCCGCCCCTCGCAAAAGCCGGTGGGTGACTTGCAGATCATGGTGGTGCGGGATAAAAAATCCGGCGCGCTGCATGAACTGGTCAAGCGCCCCGGCGAATATTGCGACATTGTGCCGTTCCGTATTACGCCCGACAACAGGCTGGTGATTTACGTGCGCTCCGGCTACCCGCGCCCCATCATCAACGCGGTTTCCCGCAACTCCCACAACCTTGACGGCAAAAAGTGGAGCGGCCACCTGATCGAGCCGATCACGATGGACACGGTCAACATGACCGACGACGTCGAGGAAAACCGCAAGATGATCTTCGAATACGTGCGCGGTTACGCAACGCTGCGCGCGAAGGCGGATGACGCGTGGTACGTGGGCGATACCTATTTTCCCAGCCCCGACCGCATCGACGAGGCGATTGAGCCCGTGTTCATCGAAGTTGAAAACCCGCAGCGCCCCACGTGGCCCATCAAGGAAGACAAGGAAGTCAACTTCACCGAGATCGGCACGATTACCGAGCTGGATGCGGCGGATATTATTTTGGCCTCGCAGGTCGGCCTGCTGCCGGAACCGCGGCTGGAGCTGCACGTTTTCGAGCTGATGTCGCGCTATAATATTCCGTTCCCGCGCTGGATCGGGGAAACGATGCCCAAAATGCCGGGCGACCCCGTGAAGCCGGATGACCCCGAAGATATTCTCGCATCCTGCGAAGCTGTCGACTTCGAGCAGGAAAAACGCAGCCCGGTTGTGCTGCGCCCCGTCAAATCCGTCTTCGTCGAGGAAGGCAAGATTGGCCGTGCCGTGCGCGGCCTGTCGGCGCAGGACGTTGAATTCATCGTGACCGATGACGGCATTGAAAACATCGCCGTGGTCATTCCTATTTCCCGCGACTGGGATAATAACCTGCTCGTCTCCCTCGACCCGAAAATCCTGCCCGTGCCGAACCGCCTTGGCGGCGACGGCGCGATGCTGAACGCCCCCAGCTTCCCGTTGCCGCGCAACGTGAAAACGCTGGAAGATGCGAAGACGTTTATTGCGGATAAATTCCACGTGCCGGTCGACCAGGTGGGGCAGCTGGGCGAAAGCTATTTCACCCATACGGGCGTGACGCCGCAGCGCGTTTACCCGTTCGTCGTGTCGTCGCCGCCGCACATCGGCTCCGGCCCCACATGGCGCTATACGCCGCTGAAGCGTTTGTGGCGGTTGATGAGCTTTTCGCGTTTTGCGGGCCCGCTGCTGAAGGCGCTGGCGCGCACGCAAATGGCGATGGACAGCAACCACGACATGCAGCTGAACCGCAGCCCCGTAAACCTGAAAAGCAAGGGCTTCTCCCTCTCGACCGAAAAGGTTGCGGTAGAAGCAAAAAACGTCGGCTATTCCGCAGCGCCTTCCCGTGTGCTGGGCCAGCGCGGCGCTGCCGGCGGCGCGCCTGCCGCCGCAAAGCCGCAGGATTACCAGCCCTATCAGCCGCCGGCAGGTGCCGCGCCCGCGCAAGCACAACCGCAACCGGCGCAACAACCCGCAGGCTTGCAATCCCCGCTCGCCGCCGCGATTGCGGGTATACAAGCGCCTGCCGCACCGGCTGCGCCCATCGACCCCGCCGTGCTGGAGCAAAGCAAGGCTGCGCAGGCGCTGATTGAAAGCATTGTTTCCCCCCGCATCGGCAAACGGTTGATGGATAGCTATGCGCAGGCGAAAAAACTGTTCCGCAGCGAAGACACCATCCAGATGAAAGAAACGCCGACCGTCGCCCAGATTGACAAAGACATCGTCGCGGTTGCCGACCAGCTCAAAAAAATCAAGCCGACTGCCCTGACGCTGGACCTGACGCCGCCCAAGGACAAGGGCGGGCGGATGTAGCGCGAAATAACATCGCGCCGCCCCTTTTTCCCGCACCGCAACATCACATTTCCGACATTATCTAAAATACGAAACCTGCGTTTTATTGGGGTTGGGCGTTATTTTGAAATTATTTTTACGCGGCTGCATAAAAACTTCATAAGGTGATGACGCTTGAACCGTTGCAAAAAACTTTTTTGAAGGGATGTGCAAGGCGAAATGGCGAAATTGTGGCAAAGGTCATCGGACCCTAAAACCAGCCTCCCGTTAAAAGAGGTAAGCCTCGGCAATTTCAAAATTTCCAATCCATCCGTTATATTTCTTTCCGGCATTTTCACCACCAACAACAAGCCCGCCCACATCGCCGAAGGCATGGAAGAAATAGAGACGCTGCTGAAGGGCCGTCCCGAAATCACCAAAAATCCCGATATTTACGCGCTTTCCCACAACGACCTTGGCACCATCTTCAACATCGCGGCCTATAACGGCGCGCCGCAAAAAGCCTATAGCAAATCCGCCAAAGCCATGGCGGATGCCGTGCTGCTGCCGCTGGTGACAGATAACGGCAAGCCGCTGCCCGTGCATGAAGCCTGCAGGAATTTGCGCAATGTCACCTTTGTTGCTTATAGCGCGGGTACTGTCTTCGCGCAGGAAATGTTCAATGCCGCGCTGAAAGGCATGACAACCGCAGGCTACGCCGAAAAAGACGCGCGCCATGTGCTGCAGGAAGTGGTGTTGATTTCCCTTGCCACCGTGTCGCGCCCGACCGAGGAAAAAGAGCGTTTCACCACGCTGTATCTTGCGGCCAGCAACGACATTGCGGTGGCCTTGAAAAACCGCATCTGGAAGCCACTGCGCGATATGTTCAACGTCAGCGTCGATACGCTTAAAATCCGCCGTCTTTCCGCCAATAGCCTTTTGATTACGACCGAGCTTGCCGAAAAAATGTGGCACTGGCGGGATACGCCGGACGGCACGCGCGAAAAGGCCGAAATTTCACCGCTGGTGCCCAAACGTCTAAAGGTTGCCAGCCACCACGAAATGCCGCATTACACCACGCATGATGACGAGCATAATCGCTTTGCCAAGCTGGTGCTGAACGGCCTTGTCAACGCCGTCAACCGCACCGCGCGGCCGGAGGTGCTGGATTTGCTGGCCCCCACCACCGCCCGCACACCGCAGGAAGCCGCGGCCTACCATGACCGCATCGACAAAGCGCTGGAGGCGGGGCTGCAGAACGACAGCCTGCTGCCGGTCATTAAAATAAAGAAGACGCCGAAAGCAAAAGGCGCAAAGCCACCAAAAAAAGCAGCGTAAAGACATGCGGCATAACATAGAAAAAGGATGCATAACGATGATGAAACGGCTGGGTGTTTTTAAAAATTTTCTGCTCAAAAGCCACGCGCGCACGCTGGCCTATGCGGCCGACCCTGCGGAAGCGGCACGGGCATTATCGGATATTATCGACGTTGTGGCGGCAGACAGGGAAGGGGCGCGGGTGCTGAAGCGCTTTAACGCGGGGCCGGAAGCCATCGGCGCGCTATATGCCTTTCTGGTGGATGGCGGGGCCGACCGCTGGATCCATGGCAACTACGTTGCCGCCCATAGCATCACCAACCCCATCATCCTGCACGCCTACCTGCGCGACCGCCACCGCCACGGGGAAACAAACTTCAAAAAAGCCTTCGCCGATAGCTGCATCCGCTACATCGAAGGCGGGTATACCGAAAGCTTCCTGTTTTCCCAGCTGGCCATTGAAACGGAAGAATGGCGCAAATATGGCTGATTTTTTAAGCTTCCGGCCCGCAAAAGGGCTGTGAAGCCGCCCCTAAAATGCTATATCAGGGGGCATGACAGGCAACACGACCAATAACCCGGCAAACGGCCCAATCGTCTTTGACCGCAAGCTTCTGCGCCAGCGCCGCGAGCGCGCGGCGGCAACGGCGCATGACTATGACTTTTTGCTGCGCGATGTTGCGGACCGCTTGTTTGACCGCCTGTCGCTGGTGCGCCGTGACTTTCCCCTTGTCGCCGACCTTGGCGGCGCGCATGGCGTGACGGCGGAACGGCTGCGCACGCGGCCCGGCACTGAACACGTCATTACCACCGATACGTCCTTCACCGCCGCCCGCGCGGCCGGCGGCATTGTGGCGGATGAAGAATTTTTGCCGTTTGCCAAAGGCAGCCTTGATGCCGTCATCAGCAACCTTGCGCTGCACTGGACGAATGACCTGCCGGGCGCGCTGCTGCAAATCCGCAACGCCCTGAAGGCGGATGGATTGTTCATGGCGACGCTGCTGGGCGGTGAAACCCTGCGTGAATTGCGCCTGTCGCTGATGGAGGCGGAGATGGCGGTGACGGGCGGCGCTTCCCCCCGCGTGTCGCCGTTTATTGACCTGCGCGATATGGGCGCGTTGATGCAGCGGGCAAACTTCGCGCTGCCGGTGGTGGATAGCGAATTGATTACCGTTGATTATTCCAGCCCCCTGAAGCTGATGCAGGACCTGCGCGGCATGGGCGCTGCCAACGCCACCTTCAACCGGCCCATGAAGCCGACGCGCAAAGCCGTGCTGCTGGAAGCCGCAAAGATTTACCACGACACGTTTGCCGATGCGCAGGGCCGCGTGCCCGCCACCTTCCAGGTGATTTACGTGATTGGCTGGGCGCCACACGCCAGCCAGCAAAAACCGCTGAAACCCGGCAGTGCCGCCGCACGCCTTGCCGACGCGCTAAGGACCGAGGAAATCGGCACCGGTGAAGCCACCGCACCAAAAGAATAATTATCTAAAGATTATTCATTTACTGGCGACGATAAAGTAATTCACGGCAAGGTCGCTGGCGCTTAAAGAAAATTGCTGCGTCAGCGGGTTATAGACGAGGCCTTGCACATCTGCCACATCCAGCTTGTTGTCGGTCATGTAGGCCGCCAGTTCCGACGGTTTCATAAACTTCTTCCAGTCATGCGTCCCTGCCGGCAGCCAGCGCAGAACGTATTCCGCCGCAACGATGCCAAGCATATATGACTTCGGCGTGCGGTTCAGCGTCGACATAATCAGCAGCCCGCCCGGGCGCACCAGCTTGCAGCAGGTTTCCATGAAATAGGGGACGTTATCCACGTGCTCGACAATTTCGAGCGCGGTGACAACATCAAACGTGCGGCCCTTGGCGGCCACGGCTTCGGCGGAGGTGGCAAGGTATTCAACCTTCACGCCCTGCGCTTTGGCATGGGCGGCAGCAACGCGGATATTTTCTTTACCGGCATCAATACCGGTTACGGTCGCGCCCATGCGGGCGAGGGGCTCGGCAACAAGGCCGCCGCCACAGCCGATATCGGCAATGTTAAGGCTTTTTAAACTTCCGACGCGGTCTTCAAGGCCGAAGTGATGGGTAATCTGCTCTCTTATATATGTAAGGCGCACGGGGTTAAGCCGGTGCAGCGGGCGCATCGGCCCGTCTTCATCCCACCAGGTATCGCCCAAGGCATCGAACTGGCGAATCTCTTTTTCATTCACCGTGGAGTCGTGCGAGGCGCGCGAAAACTTTTTTTGCTTTTTTTGGGTCATTAGATTGCATTTTATCCATTTTTTCTCCCTGAAAATAAACGCCTTTTTATGCCCCTCCGCAAGACATTAATGAAAGGTAAATTCCATATTCTATTTACTTAACTAATTTTTCATAGAGCCCGCGTAGTCTACGAACTGGGGAAACTAAGAACTAAAAAAAACGGGGAAAAGACATGATCAAGGGCAGCATCACTTCCATCATCAACGTCGGCGCACAAGTCAGCAGCTCGACCCTCGCGGTTGGCGCTCTTACGGTTGCTGCAGCGGTGGCTGTGGGCTTCCTCTTCATGTTCAACGAAGCTGCTTACCAGAAAGGCGCCCAGCGCCGCGCCTTCGGCGGCCACATGCCCGCCAAGCAGCCGGAAACGGCCCCTGCAAAGCAGGAAACCGGTGTTGCCACCGTTGCCGCCTTCGCAGCAGAAGATACCACGCAGCCCGCTTTCGCCGGCGAGCTGATTGCGGTTGTGAAAGACCTCGCCACCCGCGTCATGGCAGGGCAGGCCCCCGTGGCCGAGCTGATCGCCATGCTCGACATGCTGGAGCGCATGGGCGTTAAAGTGAAGGGCCTGTTCAGCATCGGCCCCGCGTACCACAGCCCGAAACTGGTTGACGAGAAAGACCTCCAGACGGCGTAACCACGGTCGCCATGGCCAAAGCATTTTCCGGTAATCTTCCGGTAATTTTCTGACCCATTATTCCCGCCCGATTACTGCCCTGCGCCCGTTGCGTAGAGCGCGGCGCAGGCGTATTCTAAAGGAATAGCGGCACTTTCAAGGGTTAGAGATGAGCGACTTCAATACAGTCCTGTTGCGCGAAAAAATTGAGCTGACGGATGAAACCGGCAGCATTCCCGGCACCGTCGACGGTAAAGCCGTGGTGCGCAGCAACCGCCTGTTCCTGAAACTGGAAAAAAACGGCGCGGATGAAAAACTGGTCATCCGGTCGCACAACATGCACGGCACGCTGCGCCTTGCCGAAGCGGTGATGAAGGATTTTTACTGGGGCGGCCTTTTTTTGCCGCGCCTCAACCCTGTTGACTGGAGCGCGATGTGGATGGATGTGCAGCCGTCCTACGACCGCGAATACAACCCCTACAACTGGTGCGCCATTTACATTGACGGCCGCTGCGTCTTCCGCACCCTGCCGTCGGTCTTTGTTGACGTCATCGAGCAATGCGCGATGCTGAACATTGACGACTACGACAATACCATGCGCGTGACCGAAGGCGCGTTCGAGCGTCTTGGCAAATCCGTCAGCATCACCCATAGCTCCAACGTCGCGGCGCTGATTGCGGATAACCCGGCCGGCCTGCGCTGCGGCATTATTGCACGCGATGACGGGCACGATGCCGTCTTTAACTTCACCACCGCCGGCGGCGCGCCGGGCGTGCGCATTACCCATTCGCTGGGGCATGCGGCAGCGCTGCTGGAGGCGTTAAGCCTGCGCCGCATCATCCGCGAACTGAAGCAGATTGTCGGTACCGGTTTTGCGACCAAGAACACCGTTGAAAAAGCGCAGCTGGCGCTGGCGACGGGCCGCCTGATTACGCTGGATAAAGCGACCAAGGAATTTGAAAAAACCTATACCGTTAAATATCGTCCGGAAAAGCCCGCCTTCTTTACCGCCGGCTAGTTAAGGGAGAGACCCATGGATAAGAACACCTTCGAGCAGATGCTGAAAATGATGCAGTCTGAAAACGATACCGATGCGCTGCTGGGCCTGCGCGGCTTGCAGGGGCTGTTCCGCCATGACGGCGTCGACTTCGGGCAGGGCATTGCCTTTTTGCTGCAAAACATGGACAGGCTGAAGCCGGCATCCCCCACCATCGACCAGGCCGCCGCAACGCCCGCCGCGGCGCAAAAATCGCCCGTTGCCATTTCCGGCATGCCGCAGTGCCACGCGCCACGCAGCGGCTGCATTGAACTTATTGCCGCGGGCGCAACCGAAGGTCTCGTCGTGCCGCTGCCGGGCGCAAGCGCAGATGATGCGGAAATGATTGCCAACAACATGAAAGACGCGCTGGTCGCAGCATCCATCAATAAAAGCCGCTTCAAGCTGAAGGTGGTGGATGTAAAGAACGGCCGCGGCGAAATTATCGAGACCTCGTTGCAGGCGGAATACGAGCGCGACGGCATGGCCGCGGTGCGCGTCTGGGTGAATGTGCGCGGTGAAGTCGCGGCATTGGCCAACGTGCTGCGCAAGGCGGTTGCCAACGCGCTGCCGGAATACGTCGCGGCTTGATTTATTAAAACAGCTTCACCGCAACAGTCATGCCTTCTTCCGTCGGCAGTAAAATGCCGCGATAGAGGTTCGCGTCGCCAAGGCGCTTGTTGAAGTTTTGCATGGCGTCGAAGGCGGTTTTGCGGACGTTGTCGGCGGGGGCGCCGCGCCAGACGCTGTCAAATAAAAACGTGTTGTCGCCCACAATCAACCCGCCCTTGCGCACGTTCTTTTCCGCCCAGTTCAGGTAGTTCATGTAGTTCAGCTTGTCGGCATCGATAAAGACCATGTCGAAGGGGCCGTCGTTTTCCAGCTGCGGCAGGGTTTGCAGCGCATCGCCGGTTTTGAGGGTGATTTTTTTGTCGGCATCGAAACGGGCGAAATGACCGGCGGCGCGCACGGCGCGGGCGGGGTCTTTTTCCAGCGTGAAGATCTGGCCGCCGGCAGGCAGGGCCGCCGCCATCCACAGCGCGGAATAGCCGCCAAGGGTGCCAATTTCGACAATCTTGCGCACGCCCGCCATGGTGATGAGGACCTGCAACAGCTTGCCCTCCTGCGGGCTTAAGTAAATCTGGTCGTTCGGGTCGGTCAGGCTTTCGCGCACGTCGCGCAGCGCATCGCTTTCCGGCGCGAAGGTGTGCTGGATATAATCAAGGCGGTTTTTGAAGGCTGTGGTCATATGATTTTCTTCATGATGTAGGTTTGCGCAAAATAACCCGCCACCAACAGCAGGAAGCCGATGCCGTAGAGCGCCCAGAAGCCCAGCTTCAATTCCTTGGCGAACAGGAACGGCACGAAGAACAGTAGCGACAGCGGCACCGCCACCAGAATGCTTTTGGCAAAGTTGACCGATGCTTCGGCGTTATTATATTCCGCATACGAAAAAGCCAGCACCAGCAGGGATGAGAGGGGCAGGGCGATGATAAACCCCGCAAGGTCCGGCCGCTTGTTTGACAGCCACGAGGCAAAGGCAATAACGACGGCGGAAATAGCTATTTTTACGATTGGCCAATACATGGTATATTCCTTTTGAACCCGGCAAAATTTTAAGACAGGCAATAGCAACTTACAACTATCGCAACTTTGAACAAGGGGCTTTCAACATGCGTGTCGTGGTGCTGACAGGGGCTGGAATTTCGGCGGAATCCGGCATCCGCACCTTCCGCGCGGCGGATGGCCTGTGGGAAGACCACCGGGTTGAAGATGTCGCGTCGCCGCAAGGTTTTGCCCGCGACCCTGCGCTGGTCTACCGCTTTTATAACGAACGCCGCCGCCAGCTGTTGCAGCCCGTCATTGCTCCCAATGCCGCCCACCTTGCGCTGGCGCGGCTGGAAGAAACGCTGGGGGATGATTTTTTGCTCGTCTCCCAGAATATCGATGATTTGCATAAACGCGCCGGCAGCCGCCGCCTGATGCCCATGCACGGGGAATTGCGCCGTGCCCGTTGCGGCCGCTGCCTTGGGCAGCCCGAATACGATGGTGATTTTGACGCCGCCACCCCATGCCCCGTCTGCGGCGTTGCGGGCAGTTTACGGCCCCATATCGTCTGGTTCGGGGAGATGCCGCTGTACATGGATGAGATTTACGCCAGCCTGATGCAGGCGGATGTTTTTGCCGCCATCGGCACCTCCGGCAACGTCTACCCGGCGGCGGGGTTTGTGGAAGTCGCAAACAGGGCAGGGGCGGAAACGCTGGAGCTGAACCTGGAGCCTTCCAGCGTGCATAGCGCTTTTGGCGAAGCCCGCTATGGCAAAGCGACGGCGACTGTGCCAGTATGGGCGGACGAAATCATCCGCCGCGCAACGACATAAACCGGCACATAAATCCCTAAAACAGCAGGATGCCATGACAGCCCCAACCGCCATCCGCATCAACGAACACAGCTTCCGCAAGGTCAAGGCAGGTTACCCTTGGGTCTTCCGCTCCGAGGTGCATAACGCCAAGGAGGCGGATGCCATTGCGCCCGGCACGCTTGTCGACTTCACGCGCGAGAAGGGGGATTTTGTCGGCCGCGGCTATTACAATCCCAAGCCGCAGCTTGTCGGCCGCATCATGACGCTGAAGCCGGATGAAAAAATTGAAAAGTTTTTCATCTACCACCGCATTGAAAAAGCCATGGTCTACCGCGACCGTTTGTACGGCCAGCCGTTCTACCGCCTGATCCACGCGGAAAGTGACGGCATGCCCGGGCTTGTCGTCGACCGTTTCGGCGATGTGGTGGTGGCGCAGGTCAATACCGCCGGCATGGAAATGCTGTGGCCGCATATTGAAAGCGCGCTTAAATCGCTGCTGCGCCCCAAGGCCATTGTGCTGCGCAACGACAGCGGCGCGCGCGCGCAGGAAGGTTTGCCTGAATCCGTCAGCGTCGTTTACGGCGAGCTGGCCGAAGATGTTATCGCCATCAAGGAAGGCAATACGCAGTTTTACGTGGATGTGAAGAACGGCCAGAAAACCGGCTGGTTCTTCGACCAGCGTGATAACCGCCTCTGGGCGGCGGAACTGGCAAGGGGCGGTTCGTTGCTGGATGCCTTCTGCCACACCGGCGGTTTTGGCGTTGTCGCCGCGCTGAGCGGCGCGGAAAACGTGACATTCCTCGATTCATCCTCCGAAGCCCTGATGATGGTGGATAAAAATACCGCCCTCAACGGCGTTGCCGCAAAATGCCAGACGATTGAAGGCAAAGCCTTCGACATGATGGAAAAACTGCCGCACATGGGCCGCAAGTACGATGTGGTCTGCGTTGACCCACCCGCCTTCATCAAGTCGCGCAAAGACCTTGGCCCCGGCATGAAGGGCTATCAAAAACTCGCCCTGCTGGCAGCGCCGCTGGTGGAAAAAAGCGGTTACCTTTTCTTCGCGTCATGCTCCCACCATGCGGAAGTGAAAGACCTGATCGAGGTCGTATCGGGCGCGCTTGCCAAAACGGGCAGGCCTTTCCAGCTCATCAAAACCTCGGGCGCGGGGCCGGACCATCCGGTGCATCCGATGCTGCCGGAAACGGGATACCTCAAGGCGCTCACGTTCCGCTTCCTTGATTAAGCAACGCGCCGCATTCACAATAAAAAATGCCGCCCCGTGAAGGGCGGCATTTTTTATTGTGAATGCGTCGGCGTGACTAGCGCAGCACATCCAGAATGTCGCTGATGATGCTGTCGGAGCTGCGCACAAGCACGTACTGGTCATCCGCGCGGTACCAGTGGTAGCCGCGGGGCGGCTGGTGCAGGTGGCGTACTTTCCAGTCGCTGACGATATAGCGCTTGTCGACGTATTCCTTCGACAGGTGCTCGCCGCGCGCCCAATGGTGGCGGCGCTCTTCCTGCTGGCGCTGCGCTTCCTGCGCGCGATGGCTGGCTTCGTAGTGGCCATGGCCGCCGTGTTCATGGTCTTCATAGTAATCGCGGTCATCCGCATGCGCGACGGAAGCGCCGAGGAGCATCAGGCCGAGCGTCGCGGCTAGAATTTTGCTTTTTTTCATTATGAGGTATTTCCCATTGATAACGTGTTACCCCGCCGGACGTAGCACGGGCGGGCAATGGAACAAATAGCGTGAATGCGGAATAAGTTCCAGCAAACACCCGTTTCAAAAATCAGTTCAGATTGTGCCGGTATCGGGGTCGATCTGCATGTTGTCAAGCCAGAAGACATCGCCGAAGGCCTTGATGGGCATGCGGTTGGCAAGGTACTGCGTCAACTGGTCAAGCGCCGCTTCCGGCCACGGCGGGTTGATGATAGCAACGCCCGTGCCGCTCATGCGGTAAGTTGCGCTGGGCGGGCCATCAAGGCGGATTTCGCTGACCATGACATCTTTCACGCGCGAATTGCGCAGGGCCGTCAGCATGCGCTGGTAGCCGCGCGCTTCCAGAATGGGATACCAGATCATGAAGGTGCCGTGCGGCCATTTTTTCCATGCCTGGTACAGCTGCTTTGCCAGCAGGTCATATTCCGTCTTCATTTCATAGCTGGGGTCGATGATGACAAGGCCCTTGCGTTCCGGCGGAGGCACCATGTCGACAAGCGCCTGAAAGCCGTCGGTCTTCAGCAGTTCGGTATTGGGTACGCCGTCGAAAGTTTTCTGCAGTTCGCCGAACTCGCCGGGGTGCAGTTCGGTGCAGACCAATTTATCGCCGGGGCGCAGCATTTCGCGCGCGATCTTGGCGGAACCGGGCCAGGTCTTCAGTTCGCCGTCGGGGTTCATGCCCGCGACAATTTCTTTTAATCCCGGGGGCAGGGTGCCGTGGTCGAAGAAGTGGCGGCCGCCATGCTCGAATTCCATCGTCTTGAGCGCTTCTTCGGATTCAAGGTTGTAAACGCCGCGGCCGGCATGCGTGTCAATCACCGTCATCTTCGGGTTCTTCAGCTTCATCGCCTTCAGCAGCTGGACGAGGATGGCGTGCTTTTGCACATCGGCAAAGTTGCCGGCGTGATAGATGTGTTGGTAGGAGAGCATGGGGGACAAGTACCTTTTGGACGTGTGCAGCGGGAAGACGGGAAAAAGAAAAAGCCCTCAGATTGCTCCAAGGGCTTTTTCAAGATAGTCAGATATCTTATACGGCCTTGAGATTAACGGCAGTCATACGACCTTGACGATCGGGGGCCAGTTCGTAGTTAACTTTCTGGCCTTCGTTCAGGCCTTTGAGACCCGATTTTTCGACAGCAGAGATATGAACGAAAACGTCCGTACCACCACCATCCGGAACAACAAAGCCGAAGCCTTTTTTGTTGTTAAACCATTTAACGGTACCACTTGGCATGTTAGTCTTCTCCTTGAGCACAGTGTTAGTAAACAGCACTCTTGCCGCCAATCCCAAAGCCGTATCATACGTATTGAGTGGAAACCTGAGTACGTTCTAGCAATATCCCATTTCAGAAACCCCCGCAACAATAAATGCGGCGGCCTGCCCGGCTTGAAATTTTCCTGCAAAAACTGTGACTTAAGTGTCAAAAACGCCATGCTGCAACGCATGAAACGAGCCGGATTGCGGTGCGATTATGTTATGTCGCCGATTCTGATTTAAAAGAGGCAGAGCAGCCAGACAACCGCCACATTCAGAAGCGCGACAAAGACGGCGGCGCTGCCGGCATCCTTCGCGTGTTTTGACAGCGGGTGAAGCTCCCCGCCAAAGCGGTCAACAACGGCTTCAATGCCGGAATTCAGCAGTTCCACCATCAACACCAGCAGCACGCTGGCAATCATGCCGGCGGCGGCAAGGTGGCTGGGCGCAATAAACAGCGCCAGCGGCACCAGCACAATCGCAAGCCCAAGTTCCTGCCGGAAGGCGGCTTCGGTTTTGAAGGTGGCGATAAGGCCGTCGCGGGTATAGCCGGCGGCCTTGATGATGCGGGTAATGCCGGTATTGCCGGGTTTCATGCGTTAACCTTACGCTTCTTTCTGCTGATAGGTTTTGTAAAGGTCGCGGATGGGTCCAGGGGTGGACAGCGCCACCGCCGACGGCATATCCGCCGCGACGCGCCCATGGTCGAGGAAAATAATACGGTCGAATTCCGGCAGCAGGTGCAGGCGGTGCAGCGTTGCAATGATCGTCTTGTTCTTGAAGTGGGTGAAGACGTTTTCGAAAATCTTGCTTTCCGTCGGCAGGTCAACGCTGCTGGTCGGTTCATCCAGCAAAATAATATCCGACTGCTCGGCCGCGAAAAGGCCGCGGGCCACGGCAAGGCGCTGCTTTTGCCCGACCGACAGGTTAACGCCTTTTTCGCGAATGTCGGTATCAAGCCCCTGCGGCATTTGCGTCAGCACGGGCATGAATTCGGCAAGGGCGAGCGATTTGTAAACCTGCTCGTCCGGCACATCAAGCCCGAAGCTGACGTTGAAGCGGATGGAGTTTTCAAAAATTTCGGGGTCCTGCGGAATAAGCGTGGTCATTTCCGCAAGCGCGCTGAAGGGGGCAGCCGCGCCGTCCACATCTACCACCGCTTCGTCCGGGTCGCGCAGCGCGCGCAGGAGGGAAAGCAGGGTAGACTTACCGCCGCCGCTGCTGCCGATAAGGGCGATTTTTTCGCCGTGCGCAATGCGCATATTAATGCCGTCCAGCACGCGCTTTTGAACGCCGAGCGATTTTTTGTACGTGAACGACAGGTTCTGGATGTTGATGGCGGTCCATTCATCCGCGATGTCATGCGGCACGGGCTTCACAAGGCGGGCGTGGTCTTCCATCAACGGATCGGTCGACTTCAGGGAGGTCAGCGTATTCAGCCATGTGGAGTGCAGGGACATAAAGTCAAAACCCTGGCTGCCCACGCGGTCCTGGTACATGTAAACCGTCACCAGCGTACCCGCGGCAATAACAAGGCCCGCTTCAATCTGGAAGTGGATGTAACCCAGCAAAATCGCGCTTAGCATGGAAACGTTGAGCATGGTGTACAGGAAGTAGCGCCACTCGTTGATTTTCGCTTCCGCGATGTACGGGTCCATGGCAAGGCACTGCTTCACGTGCATGGTGGTTTGCGCGAATTTTTGCAGGCGCAGCACAACGATGGAAACCATGTTGGCAACAAAGTCAAAGAACGTGGCGGAAGAAATGTGCGATGCCTCGTTGCTCTGGTGAATGGCCTTGGTCATTTTTTTGTTGAGGATGATAATGATGGCCATGGACATGAAGAAGCTAAGCGCGCTGGCAATGCCAATGACCCAGTTATAGGCAACCAGAATGGCGATGGAGCCGACAAGCGTAATCACGCGCTGGAAGCTGATGAAGCCCGTCTCCGCAAAGTTGCGCAGCACGCCGCCCGCGGTGCGGATGCGGTTGATGGTCGCGCCCGAATGGTTGTCCTGGTGCCAGCTTAAGGGCAGTTCCGTCAGGTTCTTGAACATGACGTCGATGTAGTTGATGTAGACGATCATGCCGGCGCGGCGCTCCATCACGCGGCCGGGGCCGTGTAGCACCCACATGCCGATTTTGGAGATGAAGATATAGCCCAGCATGCGCGCGCAGTCCTGGAACAGCGTCGGGCCGCCTTTTTGCAGCGTGTTCACCAGCTGGCCGAACAGCCATGGCACCGACAGGTCAAAGCCCATCGCGAACAGGAACAGCACGTGATAGATGATGATGTTGCGGCGCTGCTCGGCTGCGTACTTCCAAACCTCGCGCCACAGGCGGATGTAGGAAATGTTGATGATAGGATTGATAAGGAAGGAGACGACGGACATGCACGGCTTTCTTGAATCAAAGAAACTCGCCGGATATTAGTCGGTTATCCATATGAAATGGAACAATGTTGAAGCCCCGATCATACAATAGTTTGCAATGTGTTGCCTTGAGGACAACTGCCTGTATTTACAATTGCAGAATTATGGTAATTGACAGGCGCGACTATTAAGATGCCGCACCCATGGCCACCGCCGATTTGCCCAGCATCCGTGCTGCAAAGTTGGGCGCAACGCGGCTGAGGATTTTAAGCACGTTGCTAAGACCCGGGCGAATTTCCAGCCGGTCGTTTTCAAGGCCCTGCAGCGCCTTTGCCACCAGCACCTTCACATCCATGCCCTTCATGCCGTCAAGGTCTTCGGGCGTGAAGTCACCGCGGAAGAGGGGCGTTTCCGTGCCCGGCGGCGCAAGCTCGATGATTTTGACGCGCGAATGCTGCAATTGCAGGCGCAGCGACTGGGTGTAGGAATGCAGCGCGGCCTTGGTGGCTGAATACACCGGCGACAGCGCCAGCGGCACAAAGGCAAGGCCGGAGGATACGTTGATAATGGCAGCGCTTTGCTGCTTTTTCAGGTGCGGCAGAAACTGCTGCACCATGCGCAGCGGCCCGTTCAGGTTAATGTCTATTTCCCGCGTAATGTCGGGCAGCTGGCTGTCCTGCAGGTTCAGCTTGCGCATGATGCCGGCGTTATTGACGAGGATATTCAACTTCGGGAATTTATCCGTCAGCTGCGCGTACAGCACGGCAATATCCCGCGCATCGCTGACATCGCTTTTGTAAATATGCACGCCCGGCAGTTTTGCCGCCGTATCATCCAGCCGCTTCTGGTCGCGGCCTGTCACGATGATGGTATTGCCGCGCTTAAGCAGTTCCGACGCAAGCTCAAAGCCAATGCCGCTGGTGCCGCCGGTAATAAGAATGGTATTGCCGCTGAGTTGCATAGCCGTGCCTGCCTTTTGCTAGGGGGTTTAGAATTTGGTCATGTTTTGAGTATACTGTTGAATAGTAACCAATGGTAAGAAGGCACCGGAAAGTTCCATACTTACCAAAAGGAGAGTATAATAAATGCCGAAGCTTGCAGCCCCCACGCCCGCGCAAATCAAAAAGGCAAAAGCCATTCTGGCCTGTGCCCCGCCGCCGCAGACAGAAGATATCGACCCCCGACTCGAGCCGCTGGTAAACGACCTTATCGGCCGTGTTGCCGACAAATGGACGGTGATTGTCATGGAGGTTCTGACCGAGAACGGTGAAATGCGCTTTACGCGCCTTGCGGAAAAAGTCACCGGCATCAGCCAGAAAATGCTGACGAAGACGGTGCGGGTGATGGAACGGGACGGCCTGCTGGTGCGTACCGTCCACCCCGTTGTGCCGCCGCATGTGGATTATAAGCTGACGCCGCTGGGCCTCAGCCTTAGCGCGGCATTCTGCGGGGTGTGGATATGGGCGGCCGAAAACATCGAGCAGGTTGAAAAGTCGCGCCGCGTGTTTGATAAAAATGCTGCTAAATAGCCGGAATTATTGAGTAATTATTACTCGTCGGCTTTTGTGCCGCTGGTTTTTGGCGGGTGCTTGATGGGGCAGGTGGAAATGCCCAGCAGCGCATAAAGCCCGCACGTGCCCATGGCGGCGTTCACCAGCAGGGCGGTGCCCACAATCGGCATCCACCAGCCCATGTTGCCGGAAAGCGCCCAGTACAGCAAAAGCGCCAGCCCCGCCACCACGCGCGCGGCACGGTCCCAGTTGGCGAGGTTCTTTTGAATGCGTTTTTGGGCGGTCATGGCGGTTCTCCTGCTTCCTTCATTATATAAGTTTTGCGACATAAGTGACAAGCGTCGCTAAAAAAGGCATATTACGCGCCTTAACGACAGGTTTTAAATGGCATCCACCCTTATTCTCAGCGTTCAGGACGGCAGCATCTCCTTCGGCGAAAAGGTTATTTTCGACGGGCTGTACTTTAATATCCATGAAGGCGACAAAATCGCGCTGGTCGGCAAGAACGGCACCGGCAAGTCGACGCTGATGAGCATCATCACCAATGACCGCGACCTTGATAGCGGGGAGCGCTGGATTCTCGCGGGCACCACCATCGGCTACCTGCAGCAGGAAGTCATTCCCATCCCGGGCCAGACGGTTTACGACTTCGTTTTCGAGCAGCTGAAAAAGCAGGGCCTTGAAGAAGCGTACCAGTACAAGGTCGAAATGGTCATCCAGCCGCTTGACCTGAAGCCGGATGACCGCATGGACATGCTGTCCGGCGGGCAGCTGCGCCGCGCCGCGCTTGCGCGCTCGCTGGTGGAGGAGCCGGAAATTCTGCTGCTGGACGAGCCGACCAACCACCTTGACCTTGAAGTCATCGAATGGCTGGAAGGTTTTTTGCACAACTATCGCGGCGCCGTGCTGTGCGTCAGCCACGACAAGACCTTCCTTGCCAACATCACCAATAAAATCTTCTGGCTCGACCGGGCGCGCATGCGCGTCTGCCCCAAGGGTTTCGGTCACTTCGACGATTGGTCCGCCGAATTGCTGGAGCAGGAAGAACGCGAACTGAAAAACCGCCAGAAGCTCATCGACCAGGAAGTTGAATGGGCCAGCCGCGGCGTAAAAGCGCGCCGCAAGCGCAACCAGAGCCGCCTTGCCAAAATGCACGAGGAACGCGCCCGCCTGAAATCCGACAAAAGCGCCTTCCGCCGCATGATGGCGAGGGTCGATCTGGGCGAAATGGAAGTGCAGGAGCTGGGATCGAAGCTTATCGCCGAATTTTTCAAGGTGGAGAAAAAATTCGTCAACGACGAAGGCGTTGAAAAGCCCATCCTGAATAAATTCTCCATGCGCATTGCGCGCGGCGACCGCATCGGCATCCTCGGGCGCAACGGGTCCGGCAAAACGACCTTCCTGCGCATGCTGACGGGGGAGTTGAAGCCCGACATGGGCAAGGTGAAGCTGGCGAAGGAACTGGAATTTTCCTACTTCGACCAGAAGCGCCGCGACCTGCAGCCGGAATATACGCTGCAGCACACGCTTTGCACCAACGGCGGCGACCACATCATCGTCATGGGCAAGCCGCGCCATGTGCGCGGTTACCTGCGCGACTTCCTGTTTGACCCGCAAATGGTCGACCAGCGCGTTGGCACCCTGTCGGGCGGGCAGAAAAACCGCCTGCTGCTGGCCAAAATTCTGGCGGACCCCAAGGCGCTGCTGATCCTCGACGAGCCGACCAACGACCTTGATATGGATACGCTGGATATTCTTGAAGAAATCCTCTCCCAATACACCGGCACGCTGATTGTGGTGAGCCACGACCGCGATTTTCTTGACCAGACGGTCAGCAAAATCCTCGCCTTCGAGGGCGACGGGGTGGTGCAGGGCTATATCGGCGGTTACAGCGATTACCTTGAGGCGAAAAAGCGCCGTCGCAACAACAAGTCCGCGCGCAACGACGATGATGACGATGATTTTGTCTTCGTTGAAAACAAGCCGGAGAACGACCGCCCCCCGGCAAAGGCTGAACCCGCACCGCAGCGCGTTTATAAAAAGCTAACCTACAAGCTGCAGTATGAATTCGACAACCTGCCCGCGAAAATGGCAGCGCTGGAGGCGGAGATTGCCGACCTTGAACGCGTGCTGGATGATGCCGGACTTTACGCCCGCGACCGCGGCGGCTTCGATGCCGCATCGAAGCGCCTGGTGGAGGCCCGCACCAGCCTTGAAAATGCCGAGCTGCGCTGGCTTGAGCTGGATGAAATGAAGAAGCAGGCCGAAGGCTGATGATACTGCTTTCATCGCCCTCCGGCAAAACCGCGGCTGGCAGCGGTTTTTGGCGCTCCTGCGCGGCGTATTACCGCAAAAAATTTCAAAAACAGCGTTTTTAAAGGGTTTGGGCAAGTTTAATGTTGGCGGGGCTTTTGTAATCTGTCATGAATCGTCTTGTCACGGCGGGCGAATGTGATTCTTTTGAGCGCCGATTGTGCAACACAACGAAGTGAGTTGAAAACATGGCTAAAGCAACCCAACCGACCGTCACGCTGAAGAACATCGCAGCTGAAATCGCTGAAAAACATGAAATGCCCAAAAAGACCCTGAACGCGATCATGGAAGACCTGATCGACCACCTGGTGAAGAACCTGAAAAAAGGCAACCGCGTCCGCATGGCCGGCCTTGGCATCCTGCAAGTGCGCAAGCGCGCTGCACGCATGGGCCGCAACCCCGCCACCGGCGAAACGATTAAAATTCCGGCGAAAAAGAAAATCGCCTTCCGCGCTGCCAAAGAACTGAAAGAAGCAGTCGGCAAGTAATTCTGCCGCGGTGCCGCTGTTACAGCCGCCGCAGGGAATACAAAAAAACCCGCTCAGCAATGAGCGGGTTTTTTTTATGTGTGCCGATGGGGCGTCATTTGAAAACGTGGTGATAAACCCATGTCAGCAGTCCGGCAAAAGCGAACGTCAGCGGCAGGGTCAAAACCCAGGCCCAGATGATATTGCCGACAATGCCCCAGCGCACTGCGGACAGGCGTTTGGTGGCGCCCACGCCCATGATGGACGTTGAAATCACCTGCGTTGTCGATACCGGAATACCCAGCAACGACGCGCCGCCGATGATGGCGGTGGCCGTGGTTTCAGCCGCGAAGCCGTGGATGGGCTGCAGCTTGATCATTTTATTGCCAAGCGTGCGAATGATGCGCCAGCCGCCCGACATGGTGCCGCAGCCCATGGCAATCGCGCAGGCGATTTTGACCCAGAGCGGCACGGAGAAGCTTTCCTGCGGGTAGGTCATCATCAGGGCAAGGGCGATGATACCCATGGATTTTTGCGCATCGTTCAGGCCGTGGCTGAGCGCCATGAAACCGGCGGAAACGATTTGCAGCCGCCCGAACAGGCGGTTGATGCGCCCGAGCTTCATGCGATAGACCATCCACGTCAGCGCGGTCATCAGCGCAAAGCCGATGGTGATGCCAAGGATGGGTGAGGTGATCATGGGGACGATAATTTTTTCCCACACCGCCGCCCACATGATGTGCTGGTTGCCATCCGCACTTGCAAAGAACGTCGCGCCAAGCAGGGAGCCGATAAGCGCGTGCGACGATGAAGTGGGCAGGCCCTTGTACCATGTCAGCAGGTTCCACAGAATGGCGGCAATCAGCGTGCATATGATGGTCTGCATGCTTAAGGTCGTTGCGTCCACCAGCCCTTTGCCGATGGTCGCCGCAACCTCCGTCCCCAGCAGCGCGCCGACGAAGTTTAATGCCGCGCCGAAAACAACGGCGCTGGCGGGGCGCATGATGCGGGTGGATACCACCGTCGCAATCGCGTTGGCGGCATCATGAAAGCCGTTGATGTAGTCGAAGATCAGCGCCAGAACGACGACGACGACGAGAAGGGTGAGGGCCATCCGCTGAAACCTTAGGAATGTTTCAGGGAAATTTGCAGCGCAACCCCTGCGGCGTCGCGGTAGCCGTCAATCACGCGCTCCAGCAGGTCGTAAATGTCTTTCTTGGCGATCAGGTCGCGGGCTTTTTCGGTTTTCTCGATAAGAGTTGCCAGCAATTCGCTTAAAATTGCATCGCCCTTGTTTTCAAGGGAATCGAGCAGCTCGGCTTTCTCGATAATCTGCTTCGGCTTACCGCCTTTGATAAGCGCATGGACCATGTTGTCCATGCCATCCGCTTCCTGGATAATCACTTCCACCTGGCGGGTGAAATCGCTGAGGTCGGACAGTTTATACAGCTCGATATATTCGCGCACTTTTTCCGTCGTCTTGGTAATGCGGTAAAGGTAGTTGGAAAACAGCTGGATGTCTTCGCGGTCGAAGGGGGTGATGAAGGTAAGGCACAATTGGCGCGTGACTTCCGCCGAAATGCTTTTCGCCTGCGCCCGGCAGGCGGTGATGGCGGCTGCGGCTTCCGCCCTTGCGCCGGCATCCGTCGTTTCAACAAGGGTCTTTAAATGGGTGGCGCTGGTATGCGCCTCGGCCGAGAGTTGTTCAAGATAAGTATAGAATTTGCCTTCGCTGGGCAGCAGTTTTGCGATATTGAACATCCGGATCATACCCTCATCTAGCCGCAGCAGTATTGCTGCTATGCAGCAAGCTAACCGGAAAGACGATTCCCGTCAATAATTTGACATAAGTAATGGCGGGCGGCTATTCCGCCGCTGCGGCCACGCGTGCGGGAAGGGGCGCGGGTACTGTTTTGGGAATGGTAAAGAAGAAGGCGCTGCCTTTGCCCGCTTCGGATTCCACCCAGATATTGCCGTTGCCGCTTTCAACAATTTTGCGGCAGATGGAAAGGCCGATGCCGGTGCCGGGGTATTCTTCCTTTGTGTGAAGGCGCTTGAAGGGGTCGAAGATTTGCTTGGCGTATTCGGTTTTGATGCCGATGCCGTTGTCCTGCACCTTGAACAGCCACAGCTCGCTCATATCTTCCGCCGAAATGTGAATGACGGGGTCGACATCCGCCTTCTTGTATTTAATGCCGTTGCTGATGAGGTTTTGCATCAGAATGCTGAAGCGCAGCGGGCTGTTGAACAGGGTGGGCATTTTACCGACGGTGATGGTGGCGCGGGAGCGCAAGGTCGCGTCCTTCAAGCTATCCAGCACATAGTCGATTGATTTATTGGCATCGAAATTTTCGTAGCTGTCGGTGCCGCTGTTGACCCGCGCGTATTCCAGCATATCCTCGATCAGCGCGTGCATGCGGCGCGCGGCGGAAACGACGATGTTGAGGTATTTGTTGCCCGTGGTATCAAGCGCCTTGCTGTAGTCGTTTTGCAAAATATCGATAAAGCTGCACACCGTGCGCAGCGGTTCCTGCAAGTCGTGGGAGGCGACGTAGGCGAAGCGGTCAAGCTCGCTGTTCGTTGTTTCAAGCCTTGCAATCAGCGCCTCGCGGTCTTCTTCCGCCTGCTTGCGTTCGGACAGGTCGTACCACACCGCCAAAATGGCTTCCTGGCTTTCAAAGGCGATGGGTTTTAACGTGACCTCGACGATGCATTCATCGCCGTTCGCCTTCTGGTGCGCCCATTCGAATTTATATTCGGTGCCGTCATCCGGCGGAATGTAGGTGAGGGGGGCTTTGGCAAGGGAGCTGAGCCCATCCGGCTGCATGGGTGGTGAAATTTCGCCGATGCTGCGGCCGATAAGTTGCGATTTATCCGCCAGCCCCAATATTTTCAGCGCCGCGGCGTTGCAGTCAATAATCCCGTCGGCATGGGTGAAGATAAGGTGCGGTTCCGACGACTGGTCGGATATTGTGCGCAGTTTTTCCTCCGCGTAGCGCAGCTTGGTAATGTCCTGCACCTGCGAAATGAAATATTTCGGCGTACCGTCGTCATTCCAGAGCAGGGACACGCTGAGCAGGCCCCAGACAATGCGGCCATCCTTGCGGATGTAGCGTTTTTCCATCTGGTAATATTCAAGTTCGCGCGCCAGCATTTTGCGCACCTGGCTAATGTCCTTGCCAAGGTCTTCGGGGTGGGTAACGGTCTGGAAATCCGTGCCCAGCAGCTCTTCTTCCTCATAGCCCAGGAAGCGGCATATGGCGGGGTTGACACTCAGCCATTGCCCCTGTGCCGACACAAGCGCCTTGCCGATCGAGGCGCTGTGCAGAATAAGCCGCAGTTCCTTTTCATTCTCCTGGATGCGCTGGCTTTTTTCCCGCAGCTCGCGCTTTTTCATCAGTGCGTTCTGGCTGTAGTAGAACAGCAGCGATGTCATGAAGGACAGCACAAGGCTGAAGCCCAGTACAATCAACGGCGTGGTGGTGCGGAACATTTCCAGCAGGCTCTGCCTGGGCTGTATTTCCAGCATAATGTCCGTATTGCCAAGGCGGATGTGCCGAAGTACCGACAGGTCCTTGGCCGGCGGGTTCATATCGTCATCATTCCCTGCATACCAGCGGTAATTGTAATAAGACTGCGTCAGGGGCGGCACAACGGCCTTCAGCAGCCGTGCGCTGTCAAATTCCGCCATGATATAGCCCGTCACCGCAGCTCCATGCATCAGCGGGCAGAATAAAATCATGTGATCGGGAATGTCGCCGGGCTTTTCGTACCAGACAAGCTGGTCTTTTGGCAGTGACGTAAAGCTGGACAGGTGCTTTTTGAGCACATCCGGTTCATCAGCATCGTACTCCAGCGCGTTGCGTTCTTCCCAGCGCATATCAAGGTTTTTATTCAGCACGGCAATGCGCTCGATGCCCATAAGGTCGCGCGCATAATTGTGCGCATCCCGCCGCCATGCTTTTTCGCTGATAAGGTCCAGCTCGTTCCAGCGCGCCGCCATGCGGTCGACCGACAGCAGCTGCGATGTTGTGATGCTCTCAATGTATTTCGCCATTGAATGCGTGTTGTAGGAAAGAACCTGCTGCACCTTGTCGTCATCGTTGCGGCGCAGCTGCAGGAAGACGGCGATGCTGAGGGCGATAAGGCATAGCATGACTCCGGAGGTCTTCCAGATTAATGCCGCTTGCCGGGGGGATGTTCGTAAGGCCAAGTACGCGTCTCCTACAGCGGCAGCGCTGCGGTGCGCAGCCAGTATTTGATAATGGCATCGACGGAGGATTTATAATCCTCGAACTCGAACGATTTCTGAACGAAGCCGGAACAGCCAAGGCTGTAACATTCAGACATTTCACGGCGGCTGATGCTGTTGGTGAAGATGATGACGGGAATTTGCGCCGTCTGCGAATTCGACTTCAGCGACTTCAGCAAATCAACGCCGTTGATTTTCGGCAGGTTGAGGTCAAGGATGATGATGTCGGTATAATCGCCCAGGGTGCTGCTGTTCTTCAGATGCTCCATCACCTTTTCGGTATCGCTGATGCATTTTAGAGCGACGTCGTCGCGGTAGGGCTGCAGCGCGCGTTCGAACAGCAGGGCATCGGCGGGGCTGTCTTCAATCAGCATGATGCCGAGGGGGCGGGTGCGGTTTTTGGAAATCACATCGCTTTCAATGCTTTCCCCAATGCCGGCATCAATGGTGATGCCTTCATAGAAATAATCCGGCGGCACGTTCAGGGCGCTGGCGAATTGCAGCAGGCGGCCAAGCGACAGCTGGTTCAGCCCGTTTTCGTACTTCTGCACCTGCTGGTAGGAAATATCCAGCATCTCGGCCATTTTGGTCTGGCTGATGTTCAGCGCCTTGCGCCGTTCCTTGATGCGGCGGCCCGCCTGCTGGTACAGGAAGCTGGGCTGGCTGCTTTCTTTCTTCTCGGCAGTATCGTTCATGGTGTGCTTTTTCCCATTAATGCTTTTAAGGGTGGGCTTTTGTAAGGCGGGATTGTGGTACAGCCGGGTTTTAAACGCTCTATTAAAAATTATACCGACAAAAAGTGTACTAATTCTGAATGAAGCTAATGGCTTAGGCTTAATATAGCGCGTTTGGTGTATAGACCCCGTTTTTGCACCACGGAATAAACGGAAAAGTTTATTTTGGTTAATAATTCAGATGTACTCTGGAAATATAACCGAAACATTCGCGCGATCAAAAATTAATAACGCCCCAAAGGCAGTCTATTTCGTCCCAGCTAACGGAGGTCAGTATGCAGCAACAAAAAACCGAATGGCCCTTCAGCGAAGTCCCCGACACCATCGTCCTTGTGGACCGTGATGTCATGTCGCAGAAAGACCAGGTGCATTACGTTGCCCGCATTGGCCACAAGAAGGTCTGGTTCTTTGGCCCCAGCGAAACCATCGACCTCAAAAAGGTGACCCCTGTTCGCCTGATTGACATGCTGGGCATGGACAAGACCCTCGCCAGCATTTCGCGCCTGCCCGAAAACTGGGTGGCGCGCCGTGGCCATGGCGCCGGCAGCTGGGAATTTGCTCCCCGCACTGCTTGAAAAAGAATAGCCCAGGGATAACCCGTAAAATTTAAGTCAATTTTTCATGGTGATAGAAAAAGCCGGCACCCCCGCCGGCTTTTTTTTATGCGTGCGTTCATATGTCGGCGGCGTTGCGGGGCGGTGTCGCGGCCATTGCATAGCTGAATGCAGTTGCAGCAATCACCTAAAGCACACCAAAGGGTGTGGGTTTTATGCAGGGCTGGTTAATTCATTCCCGCTATTGTGGACTTATAGAGGCAAAAAAGAATAGCACAACGGTTTAAAGCCTGACGATGAACTGAAACAATACTGTTGAATACTGAGAATATTGAAACTGGCGGATAACAAAATTTTAAGTTTAAAGACTTCAGATTTAAAGACTGGGGCATTTTTTAAGAGATCGTTTTGACGGAGGTATTTCATGCCTGTCGATGAAAACATGCCCATTTTACTGGTCGATGATTCCAAGGCCATGCTCGCCATTATCGAGAATTTATTGAACCAGATCGGCTTCACCAATATTGATCAGGCCAGCGACGCGCCTTCCACGCTCGACATGCTGCGCAAGAAAAGCTATGGCCTTATGCTGTGCGACTGGGACATGGATAAAACCAATGGCCTCGACCTGCTCAAAGTCATCCGCGCCGCAGGTGCCAACCGCGATGTGCCCTTTATCCTGCTTACCCCGGAAACCCGCCAGCAGGGCATTCCGGCGGCGATCCGGGCGGGCGCCAGCGCCTGCATTTTGAAACCCTTTACGGTGCAGAAGCTGAAGGAAGTGATTGCCAACGTGCTGCTGCCGAAAAATGACGGCGAGGGCATCTAGCGGCTACCCGGTTTCAAAGCGCCGGCGGGCGTGCTAGCATGGCGGCAGCCCCTTAAGCCCGTCAGGAATACCCCAAAGCCATGAACGACTATGAAAGCAAAGTGCGCGATTTCCATGTGGCGTTTGACGCCGCCGTCGATGTTCCGTTCAGCGAAGAACTGCTGGAACTGCGCCGCACGCTGATTGCCGAAGAAGTGAAAGAACTCTTCGCCGAATTCGACAAGGCGATTGCCGAATTACGTTCGGGCGGCACGGTATCAAAAAAGACCTGCGCTGAAATGATGAAGGAAATGGCGGACGTGCAATACGTTCTCAGCGGTTCCGCCGTCACCTTTGGCCTGCCGATCGATAAAGTTTACGCCCGCGTGCATGACAGCAACATGTCAAAGCTGGGGGAAGACGGCAAACCCCTCCGCCGCGAAGACGGCAAAGTCCTCAAAGGCCCGAACTATCACCCGCCGGTGCTGGATGATTTGGTCATTGATTGATGTGGTCGTGGAGACAATTCGATTCCGTCGCCAAAGGGAAGAAAATGCAATTCAGTAACCTGCGCGTCATTAGCCTGCTTGCAGGCGGCTTTTTTCTGTCGGCTTTCATGGCGTGCAATTCTTACGCCCTCAGCGGGACATTGCGCAGTATGCCTGAGCAGCCAACAATTGCCATAGATGGCATACAGTATCCGCAGTCCCAAATCTTCAACGATATCGCCAATGCCATTATCCAAAGCGACCAGATTCGCTCGTCGGAAATGGACAGCGCGGGGCCGGAAGGGGATGAGCCGATGACGCTCTTCCTACAGGACCGAATGAAGCAATCCTACCCGTGGATGGCGGAATATATTTATAGAGAAAACGGCACGCCGCGCTTTTTTGCGGTGAATAAATGGGCAGAGCCTGTAAAGATATTTTTTGGCTATCCCAACAATCTTGAACCCGCAGGGGATATAAAGGGCCGCATAAGCGACAGCGGATGGATTGGTCACGATGCCACGCTGGAAGCGAAATTTGTCGAAACGCTGAAGCCGTTGACGCCGTCGCTTGCAGAATGGACAGGTCTCCCGATTGACCTCGATACCGCCAGTCCGGCCGTACAGCAAGTCAATGGCATTCACATTATCATTTCAGACCCGAAAGGGTGGGAAACGCCGTACCGGCGGGGTCGCCATGTGTATGGGTATTCCGGTGATAGCTACTGGGATACTGTGAACTTCCGGACGACAGGCGCTGAAGATTTATTGAAAGATGCCGTTCATTTCTCGGCGCGCGCGCCGCAATCCGTTGAGGGTTTCCTGCTCACGGATGATAAAAATAATATCCATCAGTCCTATTGCTACATCAGCAAGGCGTTGGACGGGGCGTTTCTTAAAAATGCGATCCAGCAGTGCCTGATGAGGTCGCTTGGCATTACCGGCGCAAGCTGGATGCAACACCTGACGGCAAAGGTAGACCCGCGAAGCGTGCTGCGCACGGAGCTTGGAGATGAAAGGACAAAGGCTCAATCAACTCCCGAATATAGTGCGTATGATGAAGTGCTCGTTCGCACGCTTTACAGCAAAAAATTTGCGCCGGGAATGAGCTACCGTGATGTGATGAACGAACTATATAAAAAATAGCTTAGGTTCATTCGTCTTCTGCTTAAAAACAGCAGAGCAGCAAAACAAGCAGGCCAAAATCGCGGTTGGCGCGGAAGATTTTGAGGCTGCTGGCGGCATCTTCCATTTTCCAGTCGTGCAGTTGCCACATGATGTGCAACACGCAGGGGAAGAGCAGCCAGCAGGTCATGGTGCTTGCGGGGTTGGCGAAGTATTTCGCCACGCCAAATAAGGTCAGCGCCGCAAAGAAGAACGCGCCGACGATGCGCTTGCTGTGCTGCCCGAATAATAGCGCGGTTGATTTGATGCCGACGGTGGCATCGTCTTCCTTGTCCTGATGCGCGTATATTGTGTCATAGGCGAGCGTCCAGAGGATGCCGCCGGCGTAAAGGACAAGCGCTGGTTTATCAAGGCTGCCGCGCACGGCGGCCCAGCCCATCAAAGCCCCCCAGTTGAAGGTGAGGCCGAGGAAGGCCTGCGGCCACCACGTAACCCGCTTCATGAGCGGATAGCTGCCGACGAGGGCGAGAGAGCAGACGCCCAGCACAATCGCCGTCGTCCCGAGCGTTAACAATATGCAAAAGCTTGGCAGCAGCAAAAGCGCGAGGAATATAAAGGCCTGCCGCACGGTTACATCGCCTGCGGGCAGGGGTCTTGTGCGTGTGCGCTCCACCTTGGCATCAAGGTCGCGGTCCCACAGGTCATTCACCACGCAACCGGCGCCGCGCATAAGCAGCGCGCCCACGGCGAAGAGCAGCATAAGGCTCCAGCCCCTTGCGCCCATGCCGGCAATGCCACCACTCGCCAGCACAATGCTCCACCACCCCGGCAGCAGCAGCAGCCAGGTGCCGATGGGCCGGTCCAGCCGCGCCAGCTTTATATAGGGGTGCAGGCGCGGGGCGGTGGTTCTGAAAATGAGCTTCTCGGTCTGAATATCTGTCGACATGGCGGGATGATAGGGGTTCTTGACGGGCTTGTCACCTTCGCCTTAAGGTCAGGGTATGAGCAACGCCACCTACAAAAACCTTCTGCGCCTGTACCTGCCGGTCGAACATTTCTCGGTCGATGAAAATCATGCGTTATCAGACGGACAGCACCATTACCTCAAAAACGTTATGAGGGCGGAGGCGGGCGAAAAGCTGCGCGTCTTTAACGGCCGCGACGGTGAATGGCTGGCAGAGGTAATTGAACTCAGCAAAAAGAAGGCGATAGTTACCTTACTTGAGAAAATAGCTGAGCAAAAATCATCTCCCGATGTCTTCATTCTGGCTTCGCCTGTCAAGAAAGAAGCATTTGATTTTATGGTGGAAAAGGCAAGCGAGCTGGGCGCGGCCGTTTTTCAGCCTATCACCTGCCAGCATACCGTCGTCCACCGCGTCAATGCGGAGCGTATGGCAGCGCAGGCCGCCGAAGCCGCCGAGCAATGCGAGCGGCTGGATGTCATGGCCATCGCCCCGCTCATGCCGTTGAACGACCTGCTGGCCAGCTGGCCCCGAAACCCCGCGCTGAAAGACCGCACGCTGCTGTTCTGTCAGGAACGGGGGGCGGCTGCCCCGCTGGCGGACGTTGTGATGGGGCTGCCGAAGGGTGCAAAGCTTGCCCTTCTTATTGGGCCGGAGGGGGGCTTTTCCGAAACCGAGGTTGAAAAGCTGCTGGCCTGTGGCTTTGTTGAATCGGTTTCACTTGGCCCCCGCATTCTGAAAGCGGAGACAGCGCTTATCTCTGCCCTCGCTGGGGTACAAATGCTCACAGAAAAGTAGTCAAGGCATTGATTAATAATGATTATTATAATATTTCGTGCTATTTTTTGCGCAATATAATTACAAAAATTCCCATTTATTAAAAATATATTGACATAATTTACGCAACCAGCTATAAATCTATAATTCACGGACCCGTAGATTTGCGACGGAGATAACACGACAAAGATCGTGGGCAGGTTCGGTTTCGTGACTTTGTAATGTCAACTTTTTCGGAATATGGTGTATTTATGTCTAGCGCAAGTCAGGTCGACAAGCAGCCTATCGCAAGCAAACAGCAGTTGGTGGAGTGGTTTCAGGAGGGATGTACCCCGAATGAAAAACGCCTGATTGGCGTCGAACACGAAAAACCGCCTTTCTATCTGGCCGATGGCAAGCCCGTTTCCTTCCTCGGGGAAGACGGCCGCGCAGGCATCCAGGATTTTCTTGCCAAGATGGTCTCTGAAAAGGGCTGGCAGGCAGGCGAGCCGGAACGCGGCATCGTCGTTGACCTCAAAAAGAACCAGGCCGGCTGGACTTTCGAGCCCGCCCTGCAAATGGAAGTGGGCGGCGCGCCCCTTCGCAACGTTCACCAGAACGCGCAGGAAACCGACCAGACCATCCGCGAAGCCGTTGAAGTCAGCAAATCGCTGGGCTTTGGCATGCTGGCGGCGGGCTTCCACCCGACGCACCTGTCCAAAGACCTGCCGATGATGCCGAAATCGCGCTACGAAGCGCTGTTCGAATGGTTCGAGAAGAAAAAATTCCCCAACGCGAACGACGTTGCCTCCTGCACCTCCACCGTGCAGGTCAACATGGGCTACCAGTCTGAAGAAGACATGGTGAAGATGCTCCGCGTCTCCCTGTCGCTGCAGCCCATCGCTGTTTCGCTGTTCGCCAACTCGCCCTTCGCCGAAGGCCAGCCGACCGGTTACCAAAGCTACCGTTCGCACAAGCTGCACAACAACATGGGCGGCCGCTACGGCTTCATGCTGCCGATCGCCTTTGAAGAAGGCTTCGGCTTTGAAATGTTCACCGACTATGCCATGAAAACGATGCCCATGATCGGCATCTACAAGGGCAACGTCTTTATGGACGCCAACGGCGGCAAGTTCAGCGACTTCATGGAAGGCAAGCTGGATATCGTCCCCGGTCAGAAAGCCGCCATCGGCGACTGGCAGAACCACCTGAACACCATCTGGCCCGAAGTGCGCTTGCGCAAGTTCCTCGAAATGCGCGGCACGGACAACGGCCCGCAGGAAATGATCAAAGCGCTGCCCGCCTTCTGGGTTGGCCTGCTGTACGACAAGCAGGCGCTGGACCAGGCTTATAACATGGTCAAGGACTGGAGCAACGAAGACCGCGATTATCTGCGCATCATGACGCCGAAAGACGGCCTGCAGACCAAGTTCATGGGCACCACTGTGCAGGAAATCGCCAAGGACTGCCTGAAGCTGTCCGAAGCCGGCCTGAAACGCCGCGGTGTGTTGAACGAAAAAGGCCAGGACGAGAGCATGTATCTCGAACCCCTGAACGAGATCGCCGATAGCGGCCGCAACTGGGCCGTGCGCCTTCTGGAAGCCTACAACGGCGAATGGAACCGCGACATCAACCAGATCTTCAAGGCCATGAACTACGAAAACAACCCCTCGGTGCTGAAGTTCGGCAACGGTCTGGAGCAGACCGCCACCGCCGCCAACAAGCGCATCATCGTGCCGGGTGACAAAGACTTCAAGATGGGCCGCGGCTAACCGCCCCTTTCTTAAAAACTTTCTCCTGAGAAAAGCCCGCTGCCTCCTCCAGGCGGCGGGCTTTTAATTTGCGCTTCCCCGTGCGTGACGCGCGCGATGCTTTTGTGCTATGACTTTACCGCTGGCATGTATCACTAACGGGGATGATATGACGACGATGCACGGAAAGACCTGTCTTGTCACGGGCGCAACGCAAGGTATTGGCCGCGAAACGGCCATGGGGCTTGCGGCGGCGGGCGCCACGCTGGTGATTGTCGGGCGGGATGCCGCGCGGACGGCGGAAACGGTTGCGGCGCTTAAAGCCGCCAGCAAGAATGACAGTATCACCAGCCTTCTTGGTGACCTGTCGCGCCCGGCGGATGTACGCCGCATTGCGGCGGAATTCAAAAGCAGCCATGGTACGCTTGATGTCCTCATCAATAACGCGGGCGGCATGTTTTCCGCGCGCGAGCTGACGGCGGACGGATTTGAACGCACATGGGCGCTCAACCATCTCAACTATTTCCTGCTGACGCATGAGCTGCTGGATGTTTTAAAGGCAACGCACCGTGCGCGCATCGTCAATGTTGCGTCCACCGTGCATATGAACGGCAAAATCGAATTCGACAACCTGCAGGGGGAGCGCAAGTATGGCGCAATGCCCGCCTATAGCGCCTCCAAGCTTGCCAATGTCATGTTTACCTATGCGCTGGCGAAACGGCTGGAAGGCACGGGCGTGACGGTCAATTGCCTGCACCCCGGTATTGTCGCCACCGGCTTCGGCCAGAATACCGGCGGCTTCTGGCGCGTGCTATTAACGCTTATGCGCCCCTTCATGACCAAGGCGCGGGACGGCGCAAAAACATCCCTCTACCTTGCAACATCGCCCGATGTTGCGGGTGTCAGCGGCCAGTATTTTGATGGCGGTAAAGTCGCCGCATCCTCCGCCCTCAGCCACGATGCCGGCATGCAGGAAAAGCTTTGGACAGCCACGCAACGGCAGCTGGGTTTATAAAATGGCCGCGCGCTGGACGCTTTATATTCTGCGCTGCGCTGACGACAGCCTGTACACCGGCATCACCAACGACCTTGATAAACGACTGAAAGCCCACCGTAACGGCACCGGCGCAAAATACACCCGCGGCCGCGGCCCGCTGGAAGTCATCCATACCCAGCATCACCGCACCAAAAGCACAGCCCTGAAAAAAGAACTGCAAATAAAAGCCCTCACAAAAGCCGAAAAACTCGCCTTCATGACAAAGGCGGCAGCGCGGCGGGCGCTTAAAATAACCACCGCTTAAGTGATTGTTATTCTGCAGTAAAATTAAAAATTCCCATCATTTTCTTGACATAATGATGCCTTCAAAATAGTCTCATCCCCAAGCATGCGACTCAAATTTCGCTGGCGCGGTTTTGAGTTTGTTTCCCGCACCACTTCAGCTCGCCGCAGCAAAACATCCCAAAATTTGAAACGACAACCGGGCTATGCCACTGCGCATATCCCGCGCGCAAACAGTTAAAGGAAAAAAACATGGCAAAAGTTATGACTGTACTAAAAGGCCTGTTCACGACAACCGAAACGCCGGTCGTGTCGACTACGCATTCCCTCGTGCGGGAAAAAGATACCGTCACCGATGTTTGAATGCGCGCAAGACCCATTCAGAAAGAAACGCCCGAACACCAGTTGTGGCGACTGGAGCGTGCGTATAGCGGCGGCCGCGTCGAGCAGGGTGGTCAGGTTAGCTTTGAGCTGATGCTGGAGAAGTTCAAGGAGGAAGAACTACGTGTCGCAAAAGACGCTGGCATGACTGGCAGCGATGAAGAAATTCTGGCGCAGCGCTTGAAGGTTGCGAAGTGCAACAACGTCCTGCGCGTCATCGCCGACGGCAAGGTGGCACCCATCAGAAGCCTCGACATGACCAGAACGGGCTGCACGCTTGCTTTCGCGGTGGCAGCTGCTGTCTTCGCGTTTACCGGCAATGAAAAAACCGAAGCTGCCATTCTTGCGCCGGTTGTGCCGACTGCCGCATCCGCGCCGGATAAACCCGCAAGCGCCATTGTGCCTGCGCCGGTGCCTGAAATTCCTTTGGTGCCAATGACGGGTGTTGCATCTTTCGACTATTCCACCAACAACGGCACCTATGTCGTCGGCTGCGGGGAGCGTACTTTTGGCATCCACTTCTCGAAGTCGGATGACAGTTCCATCCATCTTTATAACTACGACAATACCATTGATAAAGTGGCGCGCGTGAAAAATGCCGTGCCGGGTGCCGTCATCAACTTCGCTGACGTCGATAGCTCCAGCCGCGTCTATACCATCGAAAAGGGCGAGACCTTCCTGCTGAAGAACAAGGAAGGCTATTACATGCAGGCGCGCCTGCGCAGCGTTGCCGACGACTCGCGCGGTGCTGCCGCCGACAAGGTCGTGTTTGAATACCAGATCAATGCCGATAAAACCGGCACCTTCACCGCGCTGCCCACGGGAGACGCGCCGGCCGTGAATAAAAAGGCCATCAAGGCGCCGGGTTACTAATAACGGTATGATAAAAAAAGCCCCGCACGATGAATGCGGGGCTTTTTGCCGTCTGCTCTGGAGGCAAGTTATTTGCCGCTGGCTTTCTTCACGGCGGAACGCACGCCGTCGCCGTATTCGGGCGCGATTTTATCGAAGTGGGCGAACTGGCGCTCGAGGATAAAGTCAGGCACGCCGCCCATGGCCGCCGCGATGTTGCTGAACAGGCGCTCCTTCTGCGCATTGTCGAACAGGTTGAACAGCGCGCGGGGCTGGCTGTAATCATCGTTGCCGATGCGGTGGTTATAGCGGTCTGCATCGCCGGAGATTTTCAGCGGCGGCTCGCGGTAGGCTTCATCCTGCTTTGGGCCGTTGAAGCTGTTCGGTTCATAATAAGCATCCGGGTTTGGCATGTTGGGGGTGAAGCGCATTGCGCCGTCCTTGTGGTAATGGTGGACGGGGCATTTCGGCGCGTTGACCGGCAGCGCCTCGTAATGCGTGCCAAGGCGATAGCGGTGCGCATCCGCGTACGAGAAGATGCGCGCCTGCAGCATTTTGTCGGGCGAGAAGCCGACGCCCGGCACGATGTTGGACGGCGACATCGCCACCTGCTCGATTTCGGAGAAGTAATTGTCCGCGTTGCGGTTCAGCTCGATGGTGCCGACCTCGATCAGCGGGTATTCGCCATGCGGCCAGACTTTCGTAAGGTCGAAGGGGTTGTAGCTGGTTTTTTCGGCATCCAGTTCCGGCATGATCTGCACGCAGAAGCGCCATTTGGGGAAGTCGCCTTTTTCAATGCTGCCAAACAGGTCTTCCTGCGTCGACTCGCGCGTGCGGCCCACCACTTCGGCGGCCTCGGCGTTGGTCCAGTGCTTGTGGCCCTGCATGGTCTTGAAGTGGAACTTCACCCAGAAACGCTCGCCGCCCTTGTTGATGAAGGAGAACGTGTGGGATCCGAAGCCGTCAATGTGGCGCACGGTTTGCGGCAGGCCGCGGTCGGAAAACAATGTCGTGATCTGGTGCAGCGATTCAGGCGATTGCGACCAGAAATCCCACATCGCGGTGGCGGAGCGCAGGTTGGTCTTCGGGTGGCGCTTTTGCGTGTGGATGAAGTCGGGGAACTTCAACGGGTCGCGTACGAAGAACACAGGGGTGTTGTTGCCCACAATGTCCCAGTTGCCTTCCTCGGTATAGAACTTGAGGGAAAAACCGCGCACGTCGCGCTCGGCATCCGCCGCGCCAAGCTCGCCGGCGACGGTCGAAAAGCGCATGATCAGGTCGGTTTTTTTGCCGACGGTATCAAAAATTTTGGCGCGGGTGTATTTGGAAATGTCTTTCGTGACGGTAAGGGTGCCATGCGCGCCCCAGCCCTTGGCGTGGACAACACGCTCCGGAATACGCTCGCGGTTTTGGTGCGCCAGCTTTTCAATCAGCTGCCAGTCCTGCATCAGCACGGGGCCGCGGGGGCCGGCGGTGAGGGAATTCTGGTTGTCGGCAATCGGTGCGCCGGCGGTGGTTGTGAGCGTGGGGGATTTTGTGTCTTTTGTCATGAAAAAGGCCTTTCCGGTGGAAAAAATGAACAAATAGAACGCGTTCGATAGTCGCTAATGTAACGGCTACAGCTTATAACTATAAATATAAAAATCATATTGAATTTATAACTATGGCCTATATATATTAAAGCCATGAATTTACGCGATCTTGAATATATTGTGGCAGTTGCCGCGAAACGTCATTTCGGCCTTGCGGCGGAAGCCTGCAACGTCAGCCAGCCCGCATTGTCTGCACAGGTGAAAAAGCTGGAGGATGAGCTGGGCCTGCGGCTGTTCGAGCGCACCACGCGCGAAGTGGTGCCGACGGCGGAGGCCGCATTTATTCTGGAGAACGCCCGCATCATTCTTGAAAAGGCGGCGGAGATGCGCAAGTTCGGCCGCATGCACCGCGACGGGCAGCAGCCCAAAATCATCAATCTCGGCGTCATTCCCACCATTGCGCCGTATTACCTGCCGCAGTTCTTTAAATCCGTCGGCAGAGCCGCCACACGCGCCGTCAACTGGCAGATACACGAAAACAAAACCGAAACGCTGCTGCAGCAACTGCGCGACGGCAAACTGGATGGTGCAATTTTAAGCCTGCCTGTCGATGCCGAGGGTTTAAGCGTGCGCGAATTATTCGATGAACCCTTCTTCCTCGCCATTCCCGCAGGTCATGATTACGCCGCTTATAAATCCATCGAGCCGGATGATTTGCAGGATGCCAACTGGCTGCTGCTGGATGACGGCCATTGCATGAAAGACCAGATGCTGGGTATTTGCCACAAGGCGCGGGCGGGGGCGACGCATTCATTCCGCGCCACCAGCCTTGAAACGCTGCGCCATATGGTGGCCAGCGGTTCCGGCATGACGCTGCTGCCCGCCATGGCCCGCCGCGCCAATGACGGCATTACGTATGTTCCACTGAAGAAGACGGCCTATAACCGCACCATCGCCCTTGTCTGGCGCGGCAATGGTTTGTATGCGGATGATTTCGCTGAAATGTCGGACAAGCTTGCGGCTTAAAGCCCCTGCTGTTCCGCTTCATGCTTTTCGAGCGCCTGGGCGTAGCGTTTCAGCACGTGGGTTTCGCTGGCGTGGCCGATGATTTTTGGGTTGGCGGCGCTGGCGATGACGGGGAGTTCTTCCTGCTGCGCCGCCGCGAATACATCAAGGGCCGCGCGAATGTTCTGGTTCGGCAGTAAAAAGAAATCACGGCCCTTGGCCAGCAGCAGCACGGGGCGGGCAAGTGTTTCATCGTTCGCGGGCTGGCTATGCGCTTCGGCAATATCGACCACGCCTTCGTAGGCATTGTTTTTTCCGGTCAGGAAAATGCGCTTCAGGCTGCCGGCGGGAATTTTCTGGCGCAGGTCGCCAAGCGTGCTTTCGGCGGGAAGGGTGCGGGTGCCGCTGAACATCAGGTCGCGCACGGTGTGTTCGTTGACCCAGCCCACATCATGGGCGCCAAGGATGCGCAGGCCGCGCAGGTGGAAGCGCCAGGTGGAGAAAGAATAGCCGAAGGTATAACGCGTAATGGTGGAAGAGACGAGAACGCCCGCCATAACGCCGCCCGTGGCGGGGAAGTTGCCGGTCATTTCCAGCACCAGCAGCACCATGGTGACAGGGGCGCCGATGACGGAGGCCGCAACCGAACCGATGCCGACCAGCATAAAGTTTTCAACCTGGCCTGCGCTATCGGGGAAGTATTGCCCGGCCAGCAGCCCTGCAATCTGCCCCGTCAGGCAGCCGATGAACAGCGCGGCGCTGAACAGCCCGCCGCGGAAGCCGGAGCCGATGCTGATGGCGGAACCCGCAATTTTTGCCGCCAGCAAGCCGTACAGCGCCAGCAGCGGCCAGCTGTTGTGCAGGTGCTGGTCAATGCCGCCTTGCCCGCTGCCAAGGACTTGCGGGAACAGCAGGGCGAGGGAGGTGAGCAAGCCGCCGCCAAGCACGGGCCGCAGCCATTCCGGCCCCGGAAGCTTTTTAAAAGCGGCCTCGCAGCCCGTGACAGACTGCATGGTGAGGATGCCGATAAAGGCGGAAGCGATGCCGACGCAAGCGAACATCGCATAATCAAACGCCGCCACCGCGCCTGTTGCCTGTGGCAGCGAAAAAATGGGGTCGCCCGCATGGATTGCATGCAAAAACAGGTTTCCCGCCAGCGCCGCCAGCGTGACTTGCGCGAGGGCCGATATTTTGTACATGCCCAGCACAAGTTCGTACCCGTAAAACGCACCCGCCAGCGGGGCATTGAATGCGGCGGAAATGGCGGCGGCGGCACCGGCGGCAACGAAAATGCGCATATCTTCGCGCCGCAATTTCAGCTTCGCGCCAAGGGCGGAGGTAATGCTGCCGCCCATTTGGGTATAAGCGGCCTCCATGCCAATAGAGCCGCCCGCACCGTTTGAAATCAACGTGGCGGCCAGCAGGCGCAGACTGTCGGTAAACGACATGCGACCGCCGAAAACGGCGTTTGCCTCGATCGGGTCAATAATGTCTCGCGGCTTCCAGCGCTTGAAAACGTATAGCAACAATCCCAGCGCCAGCCCGCCCAGCGCCGGCATGTAAATGATGCGGCTATGGTTGATGACGGTTGCGCCGCTCAGGTGCTCGCCCGGCACGGTCAGGCCATAGGCGGCGGCGTGCAGGAACATGACAAGGTTGTGCAGGCCAACGGTAATGGCGGCAACAATAACGCCAAGGAAGACGCAGATGATGATTTGCGCGGGCTGGCTATCCCGCAGCCAGCGGCCAGCGCGCGTAAAGCGCGAGGGGCTGAAGTTTTGCGGAATGGGGGTGTCGGGTGTCATATTGTCGCCAGATGAAAGAGCCAGCTTTGACTTTACCCGCATCCCCCCCTGCATTCAAGGCGCGGCAGAATGTTTTTCCGATGTGGATTTTTCCGATGTTGATTTTTCAGGGAGGGGCAGGTCGATGATAAGGCCGCAGACTTTTTCATCAAGGGTTTGGTTATAATGCGCATCGGGCGTGAAGCAGTCGCCGGTGCCATAGCCATGCACAGCGCCGCGGGCGGGCAGGGCATCATCCAGCATCTGGTCTAGGCCGCGGGCATCCCGCGGGGTCATGGGCTGCACCTGCGGGTCGTTCAGCCCCGCCATGCCCCTGATGGCCTGTTGAAGCGCGAGGACAAGCACAAGGCTGCCCGGCTTGTCTTTTGCCGTGTTGGTTGTGACCACAAGGTCGCCAAAAACTGCGGGGATGTAATACACAGCTTTTCCCTGCGCCATGGTTTTTTCCGGCGCGGGCAGGTCGTACTTTTTCAGCAGGCCTGCAGCGTCAAGGTCATGCCAGAAGGCTTCGCTTTCCGCCGCAACGGTTGCCATGTTTTTGCAGGGCGGGGCGGGGTTCAGCAGGCAGGCGGCGGTAGTGGCTCTAAGCTTGCCGGGAAGGCGGTGGTGCGTATCCTCGAATTCCTGCGTTGCCTGCCAGATGCGGCTGATGGTGGCATAGGCGCCATTAAACCGGAAAGATTCCAGCATTTCTTTGGCATGGTTATAGCTGGCCCCTAAAATGCCAAACAGCATAAGCCACACGCAGATATAATAAACGCGCTGCCAGGGAAAAGGTTTTGCGGCTTGCGCCGAGGTCACGTTGTCGTGCCGTCGATCATGTTTTTGTGCCGCCCACCGTCAGGCCGTCAATGCGCAGCGTGGGCTGGCCGACGCCAACGGGCACGGACTGCCCGTCCTTGCCGCAGGTGCCGACGCCTTCATCCAGCTTCATGTCGTTGCCGATGAGCTTTACCTTGGTCAGCGCATCCGCGCCGTTGCCAATCAGCGTTGCGCCTTTCACGGGCGCGCCGATTTTGCCGTCTTCAATCAGGTAGGCTTCTGATGCGGAGAACACGAACTTGCCGGAGGTAATATCCACCTGACCGCCGCCGAAGTTGACGGCATAAAGCCCTTTCTTGACCGACTTGATGACTTCTTCGGGGCTGAGGTTGCCGTTCATCATGACCGTATTGGTCATGCGCGGCATTACGTGGTCGGCATAGGATTCACGGCGGCCGTTGCCGGTGGATTTCACGCCCATCAGGCGCGCGTTCATGCGGTCCTGCAGGTAGCCTGTCAAAATACCGTCTTCGATTAAGGTGGTGCGCTGCGACGGCGTGCCTTCATCGTCGATGGTGATGGAGCCGCGGCGGTCTGCCATGGTGCCGTCATCCACCACCGTTACGCCGGGCGCGGCAACGCGCTTGCCGACCATGCCGGTGAAGGCGGATGTGCCTTTGCGGTTAAAGTCGCCCTCAAGCCCGTGGCCAATCGCTTCGTGCAGCAGAATGCCCGGCCAGCCGTTGCCGAGAACAACGGACATTTCGCCCGCCGGGGCCGGCACCGATTGCAAATTCACTTCCGCCTGGCGGAAGGATTCATCCACGGCCGATTTCCAGAGGGATTCATCAAACAGCTTGTCGTAGGCATAGCGGCCGCCGAAGCCGTAATAGCCGTCTTCCATGCGGCCCTTGCCGTCATCCAGGTAGACGGAAACGTTCATGCGGACGAGGGGGCGGATATCGGCGCTTTTCGCGCCGCCGGTGCGCACAATCTGCACGGCCTTCCAGTTGGCGGAAAGCTGCACGGATACCTGCTTCACGCGCGCGTCCTTTGACCGTGCATAGGCATCAATATCCTGCAGCAGCTTTACCTTGCGCTCAAACGGCACCTGCAGCAGCGGGTTATCATCAATATATAATTGCTGGTTAGTTTTAATGGGGTTCAGGTCCATGGTGCCGCCGTGGCCCTGCTGCACGGCCTTCACTGTTTCACCGGCGCGGGCGATGGATTTTTCCGACAGTTCGGACGAATGGGCAAAGCCGAAGGTTTCCCCCGCGACCGAGCGCAGGCCGAAGCCCATGTCGGTATCATACGTGCAGGTCTTCAGGCGGCCATCGTCAAAGCTGAAAAATTCCGTCTGCACATATTCCATGTACAGCTCGCCGTCATCGCCGCCGGTCAGGCTGTTGTCGACCAGCTTCTCCACCTTCTGCGGGTCCAGCTTGTTCTTTTCATAGAAGATTTTGTCGGTGGTATTGATGTGTGACGGCATGGCGGACCCTTTGTTTGACCTTTCTAAGATAGCATTCCGGCGACGAAAGGCGAGAAAGCAATATTATTACATAATATTGCGATACCCATTGCGTTGACATGCTTTTCGCCGCCGCTAGAATGAGGCCTTCAAAAAGGAATTGTATATGGACGATACCGACAGCGTTTTGGGCATTCAGCTCGTCACCGCCGCCGCAACGGGCATGGCGGAAATGGTGGAAGTGTCGCTGGCGGCGGGCGCGGACATTCATTATGAAGATGACCTTGCCTTGCGCTCCGCCGTGTTCACCGGCAATAGCGCGGTTGTGAAGCTGCTGGTGGAAAAGGGCGCGAATATCCACGCTGCAGGGGAAGAAGCACTGCTGTACGCCGCCAAGCGCCGCGATGATGATGTGGTGGCGCTGCTGCTGGAAAAGGGCGCGGTGATTGACGACATGGTGCGCCTTCATAAACGCGAATTGGACCGCGACTGCCTTGAAACGCTGGACCGCCACGAATCACACAAACTGCGCGATGCTTTTGAAAAAAACTTTGCCAAAATCAAAAAGCCGGAAGAGGGTAAAAAATACAAATTAAACCGCCGGCCGCCTTCTCCTTGATAATTTGAGCATAATTTAAGCCATTGATAATCATTCGCATTAGTTTGCGTAACGGGGTTGACAAGTCGCAATGTTTCCCATAAGTTCTGCCGCAGGGAATAGCCGTCGGCCGACGTATAAGTAGCGTCCGTACGATGTTAATTTGCGCACTGCGTGCGATGTTAATTTACGCACTCCGTGCGATGTTGATTAAGGGGTACCAAGCATGATCTGGAAGCTTTTTGGTTCTGAAGAGAAAATCCGCCACGCGATTGAAGAATCCGTCGGCTACAACATTTCGCCGCGCCCGGAAGATATCGTGCAGCTGCCCGCCAACGACCAGGCCTCGGCCGAGGCGTATGCCGGCACGCTGATGCTGGAAAAAGGCGCGACCAGAAACGCCGAAAAACACACCGTTGACAATTCCGCCGCACCGGCAGAGCCTTACTTCAGCGCACCCTGGAACGGGAAAATCGAGCTCGCGCAGAAAAAGGCCGTCGGCTCTTCCGCCGTCGCCTCCAATGACGGAGAGTCTGATGACAACAACCAGCGAACCCACCGCAATCTCCTCTAACGCCCAAGCCATCGTCCTTCAGGACATTTCAGACAGACAGCAACAAAACGGCCGCAATGCCAATCGCCACCTCGGGTGGATGGTTGGCGGATTTGCGGCTTTTGTGCTGGCCCCTGCCATTTTGCCCGCCGCTATTGCGGGGGCGGGCGTGATGGCGGGCGCCATCGTCACCTTCCTTGCTGCGAACAAGCTGGCGCGTGATATTGGCAACGGCGCCAACCTTGCCCGCATCAAAAGAACCGTGGCAGATGATAAATTTGTGCCGAAGCTGAAGACGGGCGCGGGCAAACTGCTGCGGCGCGCCGCTTTCACCGGCAGGCTTGCCAGCTATACTTTTTATGCCACCATCGCGCTTGCCATTGGGACGCTTGTGCCGCCGGTCGCGGCGGTTGCGGGCGCGTTTTACGGCCTTGGCGTGCTGGCAACGCTGGCGACCACGGGCATCAACAGCCTTGTCAGCGGCGCGAAAGATGCCGCATTGGCAACCGCGCAAACAACCTATGATGTGCGCGTGGCCGAAGGCGCCATCCGTCCGGCGGAAGACCTGCTGCCGCCCGCGCTTTCAAAGGCACCGGCGGGCTCAACGCCCGCGCAGGACTTTGCAAAAACCAGCCTGCGCGTGCCGGTGAATGATTCCGCGGCGCCCGCCGCACCCGCCAAAAAGCTGGATGCGCCGAAACCCTGATTTTTGTTTTACATACATAAATAAGCCGGTGGCTTGCACAAATAAAACCGGCGGCTTAACGGTTTAAGCCGCCGGTTTTTTATTCTATAGTTGCGGGGCATCTTACAGCCATTCTTTTGGGGGATACCCATGACGCAGCTCGCATCCCAGTTGTCGCAGCAATCGCAGGACTATCAGGAAAATTACGCCGCCACCGAAAAGGTCGTGGCCGATTACAAAGAGAAGCTGGCTGAAATCCAGAAGGGCGGGGATGAAACCGCGCGCGCCAAGCACCTTGCCCGCGGCAAAATGCTGCCGCGCGACCGCGTGCGCAACCTCATCGACCCCGGCTCCCCGTTCCTCGAATTCTCCGCCTTCGCGGCGTACAAGACTTATGCAGATAATGTTCCCGGCGCGGGCATGATTACCGGCATCGGCCGCATTGCCGGCATTGAATGCGTAATTGTGGCGAATGACGCAACCGTGAAGGGCGGCACTTATTACCCGCTGACCGTCAAGAAGCACCTGCGCGCGCAGGAAATTGCGGCGCAGAACAACCTGCCCTGCATCTATCTGGTCGATAGCGGCGGCGCGTTCCTGCCGCTGCAGGATGAAGTCTTCCCCGATAAAGAACACTTCGGGCGTATTTTTTACAACCAGGCCAATATGTCCGCGCGCGGCATTCCGCAAATCGCGTCCGTCATGGGTTCCTGCACCGCGGGCGGCGCCTATGTGCCGGCAATGTCGGATGAATCCATCATCGTGAAAAACCAGGGCACCATTTTCCTTGGCGGCCCGCCGCTGGTGAAGGCGGCAACCGGCGAGGAAGTGAGCGCGGAAGATTTGGGCGGCGCAGATGTGCATTGCCGCCAGTCCGGCGTGACAGACCATTACGCGCAGAACGACGGCCATGCGCTGCAAATCGTGCGCAACATCGTCGGCAACCTCAACCGCGTCAAGCCGCAGCAGCTGAAAACGCGCGAGGTGTTGCCGCCGAAGTATGAGGCAAAAGATATTTACGGGATTATCCCGAAGGATACGCGCAAGCCTTTTGATGTGCGCGAAATCATCGCGCGCATTGTTGATAACAGCGATTTTGACGAATTCAAGAAGCTGTACGGCGAAACGCTGGTCTGCGGTTTTGCGCACCTCTACGGCAATCCCGTCGGCATCATCGCCAATAACGGCATTCTTTTCTCTGAATCCGCCTTGAAGGGCGCGCACTTTGTTGAGCTGTGCTGCCAGCGCAAAATTCCGCTTATTTTCCTGCAAAACATCACCGGCTTCATGGTGGGCCGCAAATATGAAGCGGGCGGCATTGCCAAGGACGGCGCGAAACTGGTGCATGCCGTTTCCTGCGCGCAGGTGCCGAAGTTTACCGTCATCATCGGCGGCAGCTTTGGCGCGGGCAATTACGGCATGTGCGGCCGCGCATACAACCCGCGCTTTATGTGGACATGGCCGAATTCCCGCATCTCCGTCATGGGCGGGGAGCAGGCGGCAAGCGTGCTGGCGCAGGTGAAGAAAGATGCGATGGCGGTAAAAAAAGAAACCTGGCCGGCGGAGCAGGAGGAAGCTTTCAAAAAACCCATCCGCGACCAGTATGAAACGCAAGGCCATCCGTATTACGCTTCCGCGCGGCTGTGGGATGACGGCATCATCGACCCTGCCGATACGCGCATGGTGCTGGGCCTGTCCCTTTCGGCCACGCTGAACGCGCCGATCGATGAACCGCGCTTCGGCATTTTCAGGATGTAAAATGGCAAGCGGAACCGCGGCGAAAATCATCTTTGCTTTGGGCGCGGGCTACGGCCTTGCCCTTTGGGCATTGTCGGTGCCGCTGTTCGGCACGGCGGAGCCGTGGGATGGCGCTGTGCTGGTTTACTTCGCGCTGCTGGTGCTGGGCGGGCTGGTGCTGGGCTATTACGGGCAGGGCTCCGCCTGGATGGTTTATGCGAGCATTTATATCGGCCAGTTTGTTATTGGGTTTTGCCGCATGCTGGCGGGAGAGAATAACCTTTTCTCACTCGGCGCAATATTACTGTTCGCCTTTACGCTGCCGGCCTTTGCGGGCGGCAAGCTGGGCGGCGCGCTTGCACGGCTGAAGGCCCTGCAAAAGGCCACGAAATGAAGGTCGAAAAAGGGCAGGACAGATTCCTTATTTTCTTCGGCAGCTATTTCAGCGACAAAACGCTGCGCTATGGCCGCGTTGACCAGACGCGCCTGCCGAATGATGCGCGGCGGCTGCTGGGCACTTACAAGGAATTGCTGATCGCTTTTTCGGCGGTGGTCATTCTGCTGCTGCTGCGCATGCAGTTCTGGTCGCTGGCTTTCGGCCTGCCGCTCATTTTCGGCGCGTGGGTCATGAAGGGGCATTTTGAAACGCGCCTCGACCCCATGCTGGAGCCGTATATGCCAAAGCGCCCCGATAAAGCCAATGACAACCCCGATGATAAAAACGGGCGCTAAGGACATGGACAACAGCCTTTACTACCTCAGCCGCATTTACGGCAAGCAAGGCGTAAAAGCCCAGAAATACGCGCTGGTTGATCCCTCCGCGCTGCCCTTCGGCCTGAAGATATGGCTGAACGCCTACCGTATCGCGCTCTCCACCATTTTGCTGTCTGCCACGCTGGGGCTGATTGATTTTCAGGTCTGGAGCCTATGCCTTGGCGCGGCGCTGGTGGCGGGCGGCTTCGCCCTTAAATACATACTCGAAAAGCTGCTCGACCGCGAGCTTGAACCCTACCTTCGCAGGAGATAACCATGTCCGAACCGCATATCCTCTATTCCCTCGACAACGGCATTGCCACCATTACGCTCAACCGCCCCGAAGTGCTGAACGCGTTTAACGAGGCGGTGATTACAGACCTTACCGCGCTGTTCAAAAAGGCGGGGGATGACCCTGCGGTGCGGGCGGTGGTGCTGCGCGGCAATGGCAAAAGCTTTTCGGCGGGCGGCGATTTGAACTGGATGCGCAAGTCGGCGGATTATACCTATGCGCAGAACGTGGATGATGCCATGAACCTTGGCACGCTGCTGAAGACAATCAACTACCTGCCCAAAATCACCATTGCGCTGGTGCATGGCAATATTTTTGGCGGCGGCGTGGGCCTCACATCCTGCTGCGATATCGCGATTGCGGAAGAAGGCGCGCAGTTCTGCCTGTCGGAAGTGCGTATCGGCCTTATTCCCAGCATTATCGCGCCTTATGTGATTAACGGCATGGGCCTGCGCCATGCACGCCGCTATTTCATGACGGCGGAACGGTTTGATGCCGCCGCTGCCTACCGCATCGGTTTTGTGCATGAAACCTGCCCGGTCGGCGGCCTTGATGCCGCTGCTGCAAAAATTATTGACGCCATTCGCGGCGGCGCGCCGCAGGCGCAGGGCCGCGGCAAAAAGCTGATGCTGGATATTGTCGGCCGCCCGATTGACGATGACCTTATCCGCCTGACGGTGGAACAAATTGCGGAAGCCCGTGCATCGGATGAAGGCAAGGAGGGCCTTTCCGCCTTCCTGAGTAAGGGGGAGCCGAGCTGGCGTAAAAAAGCCTAAAGCGACGGCGGCCGCATAGCCTTTACCACGTCTTCCGGCGGGGTTTTGCGCGGCAGGGGGCAATAATCACCATCTGCGGCGATTGTGCTGAAGGTTGTTTTAAGGCTGTTGTCATTTGCAGTTTGCGCAGGCGCAGCTGCCTTGTTTTCATTCGCTGCGGCCGTGAAGTCTTTTTGCACATCGGCGGCCGTTGCAAGCGGGGCTTCCGGCGCGTCAATCTTCAGCGTTACTTCAATAACGTCATCAACCTGCGGTGTATTTTCCGGGGCGGCGGGTTTTGCCGTCAGGCGCAGCAGGGTGCCAAGCTTCGCAACCGGCGCGGCAAGGTGTTTGGTGTAAACCGCCGATAGCTGCGTTTTAACGTAGCGCAGGGGTTTTTTAACCGCCGTGACAACGCCAAGGGTCGTTACGCCGCCAATGACCCCGGTGCCGATAATCGCGGCTGTTTCGATGATTTTATCAAGGCCGCCGTTGCTGCTCAGCCGTTCGGCAACGGCCAGAAACGCTTCTTCCACGCCCGGAATTTTCGAGATCATCAGGTGGCCGCCCATATAGAAAAGGGCCGTCATGCCAACACCGGCGATGGTCTTCATGACGGGCGAGGCTCCCCGCAGCAGCGTGCGGCCAATGGCGCGTTGCGCTTTTTGGTGCGGGCCGTCGCCCTGTTGTTCGGCAAGGTGCAGGGCTAGGTCATCCATTTTAATAACGCCGATGATTGCGGTATACAGCACCGCGGTTGCCGCAACGCTGGTAACACCCAGCACCGCAAGCTTCGTCAGCAGCGGCGCTGCCGCGACCATGCCAAGCTGGAAGCCGGCCAGTTCAAGCGACATGGCGGCGTCGGTTTTAATAGCCTGCGCGATGCGTTCTTTTTCGTAGTGGAGGAGGGAGGTTTTGCCGCCCTGCGCCGCCTGCAGCAATGCCGCACGGCGGGCAGCGGTTTTGTGGGGGTTGTTTTTCTCCAGCAGTTTTTTCGCGCCTTCAAAACAAATATATGCGCCGCTGCCAAGGCATAGCGGTGTGATCAGCGCGGGGGCAAGCACCGCAATGGCGAAGGTGCCGGGAATAAAATAGAGCAGCTTGTTTTTAAGGGAGCCTTTGGCAACCGCCAGCACCACGGCAATTTCGTGCTTGGGGTCCAGCTTGCCTTCCTTGTTTTTAAGGGCGCTGCTGAGGTCATCTTCGGCAATTTTGGCGGTTTTCTCCGCCGCCAGCTGCGACATGGTGGAAACATCGTCCAGCACGTTCGCAACATCATCCAATAGGGCTAAAAGGCCGCTGACAGCCATGGGCAGGGTATCCAGTCAAATTTAAAGGGGTCGGTTGAAGGCAGAATTTATTGTACGCCTGTTTTTGGCGATTTTTTGCTGCACTGCAAAATTATATAAATGCTTCAATATTCACGGGTGTGGTGAAATAACCTTTCAGTGTTTTGTGTGCTGAAAAGGTTTTCCACAGGCCTGCCCGCAAGCGGGCCGCGCTGTTAACGAAAGACTCGGGGTGTGCGCCTCAATCGCCCTTGCGGTGCCATGGTATTGAATGCAATAAGGGGCATCTTCATCGCCTTACTGCGGAGCTTACCCATGCACCTCATCGACCGTGACGGCCGTTTGACGCCGGTTTTGAAAATCCTTACCGATTATCCGCGCGACGACCTGGCGCATGATGAAGTGCATCAATCGCTGGTCACGGCCTGCGCCACGCGCGGCATAAAGCCCGCGAATGTCGATGTCGGCGCCATTCCCGGCATGGATACGATTGTGGCGGGCTTTAAAACCGCGCAGCTGGTGTTTAATTCCAAGCTGGGCTACGGGCATATCTTCCATACCAACTGCGCGCCGCGCAAAAACATCGTCAGCATCAAAAGCCAGGGCGAAAAGATTGTGCTGGGCATGACCCGCACGGGCGTTGTTGCGCTTATGGTCAACGCCGGTTATTCAATTGCGCCGTTTTACGAAGCCGTGCATGCGGGGGAGATGATGTTCTTCCAGACCTCCGTGCCGGATTCAGGCTCGCAGTTCCGCTCCCGCGATTATTTCCCGGATGCCATGGCGGACCTGGCCGTGCATCTTTCCTCCCGCCTTGCTACGCTGGGCGCGGATAAAGTCGAAGCCGCGCTGAAGGCGCATAAATTCGCCGACCTGCTGGCAGGTTTCCCCTTCATCGGTGCGCCGCTGGATATCACCAGCTTCCCGCACCTGCCGGAAGCGACTGTGTTTTATGTGGATAGCTTTGGCAACATCAAGCTGAACTACAAACACCAGAAATTGCTGGCACATTACCCCGTCGGCACACAGCTGGTGCTGGCGATCGGCAATACGGTTTGCGATGCAACCGTGGGCGATGTCGGCTTCAGCATGGGCGAGGGCGTGATTGCGCTGACGGCTGGTTCCTCCGGCTGGTCGGTTGGCCGCGGCGACAAGGCCATGTTCACAGAAATTTTCCTGCGCGGCGGCGCGGCCGTCAACCAGTTCCCCGGCCTTGCCACGGGCGACCAGGTGCTGGCGCTGCGGCGCGATGATTTGTCGAAGGTTATTTCGCAATTGCACGCGGCCGGCCGCGAAGTTTCCGAGAAGCTGGATCTTTACAACATTTCCGAAGCGCGCATTTTGCGCCTGCTGGGCCGCGCGAAACTCATTCGCGACGGTTTTGATGCAACCGAGCTGCATGCCGTGCTGAAAAATGGCGAGCTTGTAAAACGCCTGATGGCTTAAGGACACACCAAATGGATTTCGACACCTACCAGACGGAAGCACGCAAAACCCGCACCATTCCGCCCGAAAACCCCGTGGTCTATTCCGCCCTTGGCCTGACCGGCGAAGCGGGGGAGCTGGCCAACAAGGTCAAAAAAATCATGCGCGGTGATAGCAACCCGCAAGAACTGGTGGATGGCATTCGCGGTGAAATGGGCGATGTGCTGTGGTATCTCGCCGCGCTGGCGGATGACCTTGGCATTACGCTGGATGATGTGGCGGACGAGAATATCAAAAAGCTGCGCTCCCGCTATGACCGCGGCACGCTGAAGGGCGCAGGCGATAACCGCTGATTTCGGCGAATCCCTTTATTGCCAAAAAGCACCGTAAAAAGCGTGCTTTTTGCGTGATTTCATATTATGAAAATAAAAATAATGCCTGTAATCAAGGGTATTCCGGTTTCATTCGCGCAGATTTATGAAATAGGCTAAGGTTCTATTATACCGCTTTAACGGTGCGTATAAACAAGCATGGAGATGCAATTTGTTCCGAGGTCTTGTGAAGGCTTACGAGAATTTCCAGCAGACCCTTACCGAAGGCCACTACATGGCGGCGCCGCTGTCCATATGGTCTCTCTTTAAACCCCGCGCGGCGCAATTGCCGCATTCCCCGCAAATCACTCTTGGCACCGGCATGCTTGGCACGACGCGTTCCGTCGGCAACCGCTGGCTGTGGGCGTCGCTTGTCGCGCTGCTGTCGATGAAGACGCTGGTGGCGTGGGGCGCCGGCTTTGGCACTGTCGGCGTCGGCTTCCTGGCGCTTGAATATGTGCGCTCCGCCCGCGCGCGGCATGATGTCATCCGCGAAATCAACTTCGCGGGGCAAACGGTGGAAGGCACGCGCAGCGACCTGTGCCGCCTGCACAACGCGCAAATGAACGTGATGAACCTTGCCAGCTCCTTCCGCGAGGCATCGATGGAAACAACGCACGACACCATCCGTCGTCTCATGGACAGCGTTTCGGAAGAACGCGCAAGGGTGCGCGTGGTGGATGCCGGCGCTTACGGCGCACGCGACAGCGTGTATGATTTTTCCAAGCCGAATATCCGCTTGGTGGATGAATGGAACGATGTTGCGGGCAAAAAAATCGCGCCCGGTTCAAGTACCCCTGCATCGCTTGCAATTGTGGAACCGCCTGCGCCGCCGCCGGTAACATTAAAGATTGCTGAGGGAAGCCTGCGTCAGGCCTGGGAAATGAAGGCCGATAGCGATGCGGACATCGTCGCCCGCATCGTCGCGCTCGAACAATCCCTGCCGCCGCATATCATGGAACAGGTGCGCGCGCACCGTGCAGAAATGGCGCCGCGCAACCATGCGCCGCGCCGCGTCATGCAGACGGCTGCCTGATTTAGTTTAGAACCACTTGCGCATCCGGTCGATCAGCGCCGCGGGCTTGGCGGGGGCTTTTTGCGGAATGGCTTCGCTGGCACGCAGGCCCTGCTTGGGCGCGGCGTTGCCGTTGGCGGCAGGTTGCTGCTTTGCGGCTTTCAGCGGGAAACCGGTCAAAATGCCTTCCTTGGAAACCTGAATGTAGCGCGTGGCAATTTCGCTGCGCTTTTCATCCCAGTAAGGGCCCTGCAGGTCAATGTGCTTGCCGCCGCGCATGATGTTGCCTTCAAGGTATTGCTCCAGCACGATGGAGCCAAGACGGAAGGTGTAATAACCGGTATTCGGCCCCAGCGTAATTTCCGCCAGCACCTTCAGCGCGTCGCTATACGGCATGCCGGTGGCGAGGGCATCGCGATAGGGCTGGAAAACATCCAGCAAGTTGCGCATCAGGCTTTCGTGGGGCGCGTTTTCAAGTGCGAAGCGGCGGGCAAGGTGCAGCGTTTCCACCGGCGTCAATGCGTCAAAATCAATCTTGTCCTTCACTTTGCCGAAGGCTTCCAGCGTGAACGACGTAAAGTGCGACTGGCTGCCGTGTTCGATGAAGGCCAGCGCGCGCTGCCATGACAAAATCTCGATCGGGTTGCCGTGGCCCTTGAAGCGCTGCAGGTTGCGGATGACGGCATAGGTATCTGCCGCGGCTTCAGAATACAGCTTTTCGGCCAGCGTGCCGTATTTCATGGCATCCGGCACCAGCAGGTGGCCGACTTCATGGTCGATGATGCCCATGACGCCAATGGCACGCAGCATGTTGGGGGATGTGAAAAGGTTAAGGTGCGAGGCAACATCGTTGAACACGACGATTTTTGCGTTGGCGTTGTGCGATGCGATGGACGATTTTTTGTCCCGGCTGCTCTGCATGGTATCAAGCACGTATTTGTTGAGCGCGGCTTTTTCAAGCCCCGTCGCTTCCGCCGTCAGGTTGCCGTGCATGCGGTTTTCCTGCAGGCTGATGATGGTAAAGCGGTCTTTCAGCTGCGGAAAGTCGGCATGCACTTCGCGCACGGCTTTGTTAAAAATTTCGCGCAGCGTAATCTCGGGTTCCGGCTTGCTCTGGGGTCTGTCCTGGGGCTTGGGCATATTGCTTCTTCTTGCTTATTATAAGGCGGGCGGCTTGAAGCCGCTTTTCTGGGGTAACAAAATAATTCCGGCGGGCGCTGCGGGGCGTTCGGTCTTTTGCTTCAGCTGTGCGCGCACATCATCCCATTCCGCGCCGGCCAGGCGCACGGGTTTGCCATCGACGCTGATTTTGCCGTCAAGGTAGAACGACAGCATAAAGCCGCCAAGGCGCTCCACCGCGGGCGAGGCGTCCGGCGCAAGGGTTTGCTGCGCCACGTACTTCAGTGCGGTTTCAATGCCGGTTTCAGCCTTTGCGCGGTAGTCTTTAAATGTATCCGCCAGCATTTTCACTTCGGGTTCCGTCAGTGCGTATTGCTGCGCCAGCATTTCGGCCATGCCGGCGGCAAGGCGCGGCTCCATTTTTGAAAAGTCGGTCGTTTTCGCCATATCGGCAAGTTCCAGCAGCGCGAAGGCGGTGAAGTGCGCCTGCGTATCTTCATCGCCGCGCGTGACTAGGCCGTAAGCACGGTTGAAGGCGAGAGTGCGGATGGCGGCAGGGTCGTTGCCGTTGCGGCGTGCGTGGCTCATGCTGGCATAAAGGTCGGCGGCGGTTTCAGCGTAAACCAGTTCGCTGAAGGTGCTGGTTTCAAGCGCGCCCTTCACCACAATGTGGCCAATTTCATGGTCGATGATGCCAAGCGCTTCTTCCACCGCCGCGCCGCCAAAGCTGGTCTGGCCCGCGCTGTTGAAGAAGATGATGCTGAGCTTATGCTCGGGGCTGTAGGTGGAGCTGCTGGTGCCGCTTTCAATTGCGCTCTGCGCGGCGTCATTAATATAGGCCTCAACCTCCTCAACCGTACTGAAGGCTGTTTTCAGCATGTTCGGCTCACCGTGAATTTCACCGGCATCAAGGTCGATCAGCAGGAAGCGGCCTTCCAGTTCGGGGAAGTCGGCAACGGTGCGCTGCGCCACCTTGTTAAAGGCGGCACTTAATGCGGGGCGTGCAGATATTTCGTTTTCGTCAGCCATAACGTGCCATTCAGGAAAGGGATCAAAGTATTATACATAATATAATTTCGCCGTCAAGGCGGCGAAGGGACAAGTTTAAGGCGAAAAACGCCGCCAAGGCCGAAAAAATTCGCGCTCTTAAGTTTGATTTCAGGGAAGGGGGCTAGGCTTACAAATATAAGGTACTTGATAACATTGTGAGAATCCTCCTTTTCACGACACCCTTTTTTAAGCGCGGGCTTTTTGACCTGCCTGCCTTGAGCACGTTACCGATTATCGGTAAAGCAATGCCCGCCGGGTTGCCCCTCGGCGGGCATTGTTTTTGAACGCGCCTGAGTCGGCGTTGCAAGCACGTGATGAGAGCAGGGGGCGAAAACGTGTTTCTTAATTACGTGCAGAGTCGCTGCGAAAGCTAATTATTTCAAATTTGAAATTTTGTGTCGCTTTTTTCTTGCAGCCCCGCGTGACGGTGAGATGATTGTTCATCGGCAAATCACTGCCGATTTTTAACCGGCACAAGCAAGCAAATGAAACGCCACCTGCACCTTCATCTTCGCACCTCTCGCCACAGCAATGCCTCCGGTATTGTATGTATTGGCGGGCAGCGGATTTGCAAGCAGGTATGCTTGAACCAGGTACGCCCCGCGCGTACATCATCCCCGCCGGAACTCACCTGATCGCCCGTCAGGCACCCTCCACCAGAAAATAACCAACCGATCTACAGAATGCCGCCGCAGAAAACGCGCGTCCCGCATCCTGCCGTCCACATTGTCATGCTTATTAAGGGAGATATTGCTATGCCATCCACCGCCGCCGCCGTTGCCAAATCACCTGACTGGTTCATCAACAACGCCGCCACCAGCGCGCAGCACAAGACGGGCCTTGTCATCCGCCTCGAAAAAAAACCGAAGCAAAAGAAAGCCTCGCTCGATATCGAAGGCATCCAGAAGCTTGCCGGCACCGAATGGGCATTGAAGGCCAACGTGCTGATCGAGCAGGGCATTTTCCTCCTCGAAAACGGCGAGCGCTAAGCCCGCTTAACGGGGCTTTAGTTTTTGTGCGCTATAATAAAGGCTTATCTTCTCCAAACAGTTCGGGGGCGAACAGTGGAGCGGGAAAAACCGGCGCACCAAAGGCTCATTGCCCGCATCAGGTCGGAAGTGACCGGTCATGATGTCGTGCTTTACATGAAGGGAACGCCTGCGGAACCGCAGTGCGGTTACTCTGCCGCCGTGGTTCATGTGCTGGATAACCTTGCCATTTCCTTCACCGCCGTTGATGTGTTGACCGACCCGGCATTGCGGCAGGCCATTAAAGACTACAGTAGCTGGCCAACGCTGCCGCAGCTCTACATCAAGGGTAAATTTATCGGCGGCTGCGACATCACGCGGGAGCTGTATGCCAACGGCGAACTACAGAACATTTTAAGGGCAGCAGGCTTGCTGCCGGATTAAGACAGAGATTAAAAAAAGCGGGGCGGATAAGGCCCCGCTTTTTTTTGGTTTTCCGCTTATTTGTATCTGTCGCTCAAGTTGCCAATCGGCGCAGCAGCGGCATTAGGGTCGATGGAAATGGTGGCAGATGCCGCGTCATGCGCGGCAACGCATTGCTGGAAAGCCTGCGGGTTGTCGCTGGCAAGGTCAACGACTTTGAGCGTGTGATCCACAAGGGCACCCTTGTAGTTTGCTTTAATGTAATCTTCAGCGTCCGGCGGCAGGCCGGCAAATTCGGCCATGTCGATGGTGCGGGTTGAAAGAAGGATATTGTACTGCCCTTTAAACGTCAGCGGACGCAGTGACTTGAAGACGAGAAGGTCATGGCTGGTAATGTCAAAGGCTATCTTGCCGCATTTGGCGGCATTATATGACGAGGGAAATTCGCCAATTTTCCAGTCTGTTAATTCATAGTGTCCGGGTGGAATAGAGACAAAGCTGAAAGGTTGCGGCTCAAGGAGTGTTGTGCTGCCGGTTAGGCCGACGGTGTAATCATCATCCGTTTCGGTATTCTTGAATGTGGCGGACGTAAGGTAGGTTACCTGCCGAATGCCGCGAATGTTGAAGCCATGATCAAAGGCCGCGGTTTCCTTGTAAAGGCCATACATAATGACAGCGCCCTTGCCTTCGGTGCGGTAAGCGCTGTCAGGAAGCGCGGCGCAGCCTAAGGACGCGGGCCTTCATCATCATAAAAACTCCTTAAAAAAATAATAGGCTGGAACATGCCACCTGTGAAAAGCCCTGTCTATCTTTACCTTTTTATATGCGGGAAATTGCCAGGCTGCATGAAAAGCGGAGCGCATAACGCCCCGCTTTTCATGCAGCCTGTTGTGAAAAAAGCTTACAGCAGCTTTTTCTTGAACTGTTCGAACCGCGGGTCGGCGGGTTTGGGGAAGGGGATGACCTTTGCGGTCTTTTCTTCCGCAGGCTGGCCCTTCAGTGGCATGCCGAACAGGATGCCGTCTTCTTTGAGCTGCTGGGTCTTGCCCGCCATTTCGGCGCGCACGTTGTCCCAATACTGGCCTTCCAGCTTGTAGGGCGTTCCGTCGGCGGAGCGAACTTCGCCGTTCAGGAACGGCTTCAGCACGCGGCTGCCGATTTTGAAGGTGTAATAGGCGTTGTCGCTGGCAAGCGCAATATCCGCCAGCATTTTCAGTGCGACGTCAATGTCGCCGCTGCCCTGCATGGCCTGCCGCACGGGGCGGAAGGCGGCGGAGACGGTATCGGTCGCATCGAAGTGGGGCGTATGCTCAAGCGCGATGCGCTGGGCAAGCTTGATGGTCTGGTCCGGCGTCATGGCCGTAATATCGAGTTTATCGCGCAGCGTTGCGATTTCATCAATCGCCAGCGTGGTGAAGTGGCCGCGGTCGCCCGACATGACAAAGTCAAAGGCGCGGCGCCAGCCGGCTTTTTCAATGGCCTTGCTGTCATCGCCGTAGCGTTGAATGTGGCGTATGACAGCATAGGCATCCGCCGCGGTTTCGCGGTAGCAGGCATCTTTGGAGAAGAAGGCGCCGCCGACGACAAGGTGGCCCAGTTCATGGTCGAACACGGCCATGGTTTCCATCTCGTTGCTCTGGTCCTTGCCGGTGAACATTTTGAAGGGCAGGGGCGTATATGCCATCACGTTGAGGTCAAGCTGAGGAATTTTGCTGGCGAGGGATGAACGCGCCTGCGCCGCCCGCTCCGAAACATCATCCGCAATCTGCTGCAGCTGGCCCTGCGAGCGAATGGCGGTGCGCCCGGGTTCAATGGAGGCCACCGTTTGCTGGTCGGGCAGGTTGATGAACAGGAAGCGCCCTTTCAGCTCGGGAAAATCTTCGACCGCTTTGTGGACTTCGCGGTTAAAAATTTCACGCAGGGATTTGGGTGCGGGAAAATCGGGCAGGGGTGCATTCGACTTCAAAGTCATGGTTTATTACTCCTGAAGAACCATTTGCGTAATGAAATTATGAACAGCTGCCCATAGCGTGTCAAATATTACAGGAATCGTTTCCGGCAATTTAATTGCGATTTAGGTGCGGCTTTCGCGGCGCTTTTTCAGAACCCGCGCCAGCCGCGGTATCAGGGTGCTTTGAGGGCTTCGAGGAGGGGATAGGCGCGGGGGGCCGGCAGCAACGGTGTTACCACGGCGACCGTGCAGGTTTCCGCCTTGTTCTGCTGGAACAGGCGCATAACACCCAGCTGGCCAAAGGCGGCTGCTTTTTCAATATAGGCATCCACCAGCTTGTCGCGCATGGCGGGGGAGATAACGGTTTTTTCCCCGCCCAGCGATGCGCCCTGCAGCATGGGGTGGAAGCCATGGGCGCCGATGCAGAAGGAAAACTTGTCGCCGGAGGCAAGAGCCGTTGATGACGTGAGGGCAAGCAGCTGGCCGAGGTCGCGGGCTTCGTCGCGCTCCTCCACATCATCCACATACTGGCGCACGGGCTTGAAGGTGTCGCGGGCGGCATCAAGGTGATGTTGCTTGGGGGCGTAGGCATGGGCGTAGTTTCGCGCCAGCTCCACCATCTGCTCCGGCGTCAGCGTTGTAAAGTCATGCTCCATCGCGGCATCCAGAATGGGCGCGGTGACGGAGGTTGTGAGGTGATCCGCAATGCCGGAGCTGATAAACGTCATCGCGCGCGATGCGCCGAGCTTTGCCAGTTCATCCATCACTTCCGGCGCATTGCCAAATTTTTGCAGCGTGCTGATTGTGGCATAAGCATCCGCTAAACATTCGATAAGCGGGTAACGCTCGCGCCGGTTTTCGGTCAACAGGGGCAGCAGAATATGGCCGGTTTCATGGCGCAGCTTGAAGAAATCTTTTATATCGCGCGCGGCTTCAACCTCGGGCGTGGCAGAATGCGGCGTTGCCATCATCACGACAATGTTCATGATAAAGGGGCTGGCATCCGGCGTGTCGCTCGTCAGCGCCTCGCTGAAGAAAGCCTTCGGCGTGTCGTGCGCGCGGCAGTTGCCAAGGTAACCGCGCAATGCGCTTTCAATATGGGGCTGCACATCATCCGGCACGTTCAGCAGCGTGCCATGCACGCGCAGGGGCTTGTTGCCCGGCTGGTTTTCATCCGTCGACAGGAACAGGGTATTGCCGGCAAGGGCGGGGTGGTCTGCAAAAATGGCAGCGACTTCGGCCGCAAGGTCGAAGCGGTAATCATCCATGCTTTGTGTCTGCCGCGCAAAGGCGCCGATAAACTTGCTCATCCCGCCGGTACCTGATTATTCGTCCCAAGTATCGCACACGTTATGTGAAAAAATGGTGAATGGCTACATGCGTGTCATTTTCACGCGCCTGCGTTATTAAAAATCGCGCCTGTTGCAGCGCAATAATCTTATATAGTTCAATGGTTTAATCTAAAAAACAGCGGTTGAAACCGGTGCGCCATATCCCGTATAGTCGTCTAACAATATATAGCAAGGGTAGGCACCGCCGTGACCATTCAAAAAATCCTCATCGCCAACCGCGGGGAGATCGCCTGCCGCGTCATGCGCACCTGCCAGGCGCTCGGCATTTCAACCGTGGCGGTTTATTCGGAAGCGGATGCAAAGGCCCTGCACGTTGAAATGGCGGATGAAGCCTTCCTCATCGGCCCCGCCGCGCCGCGTGAAAGTTACCTGAACATCGATAAAATCATCAGCGTCGCCAAGGCCGCGAACGTCAATGCCATTCACCCGGGTTACGGTTTCCTGTCGGAAAACGAAGAATTTGCCGAAGCGGTGGAGAAGGCCGGCATGGTCTTCATCGGCCCGCCGGCTGCGGCCATTCTGGCCATGGGCGGCAAATCCGAAGCGAAAGCGCTCATGGAAAAAGCCAAGGTGCCGCTGGTGCCGGGCTATCACGGCGACAAGCAGGATGAAAAACTGCTAAGCGATGAAGCCGCCAAAATCGGCTTCCCCGTCCTTATCAAGGCATCCGCCGGCGGCGGCGGCAAGGGCATGCGCGTTGTTGAAAGCGCCAAAGATTTTTCCGAGCAGCTGGCGGGCGCAAAGCGCGAAGCCAAGGCCGCCTTCGGCGATGACCATGTGCTGATTGAAAAATACCTTGCCCGCCCGCGCCACGTTGAAATTCAGGTCTTTGCGGATAAGCAGGGCAATACGGTTTATTTGTTTGAACGTGACTGCTCCATCCAGCGCCGCCACCAGAAAGTGCTGGAGGAGGCGCCCGCACCGGGCATGAGCGCCGCGACGCGCGAAAAGATGGGCAAGGCCGCCGTTGCCGCCGCAAAAGCCATTGGCTATGTGGGCGCGGGCACGGTTGAATTCCTGCTGGATGAAAAAGAAAATTTCTATTTCATGGAAATGAACACCCGCCTGCAGGTGGAACACCCCGTAACGGAATGCATTACAGGGCTAGACCTTGTCGCCCTGCAAATTCAGGTGGCGGAAGGCCAGCCGCTGCACTTCACGCAGGATGACCTTGAAATTGACGGCCACGCGATTGAAGTGCGCCTTTATGCCGAAGACCCCGCGAACAACTTTTTGCCGGGCGCGGGCCAAATCAAGTTCCTTGAATTCCCGCTGGAGGAACGCGGCGTGCGCGTCGATACCGGCGTGCGCGAAGCGACAAACGGCCCCGGCGACGTTATTTCCATCCATTATGACCCGATGATTGCCAAAATCATCGCCCATGGCGCCACGCGCGATGAAGCGATTGAAAACCTCAAAGCCGGGCTTGATGAAACGCTGATTACCGGGCCGAAGACCAACCTTGTCTTCCTGCGCCGCCTGCTGGATGAACCGGATTTTAAAGCCGGCAAGGTCAGCACCAGCTTTATCAGGGAACATGAAGTATCTTTATTGCCGCCAAAGGCCGCACCGTCGGAACTGTCGCTGGCGCTGGCTGCCGCAGGGCTTTATGCCCGCCGCACCGTCGCCCCTGCCAGTGGCTCCCCGTGGGATGACCGCAGCAGCTGGCGCATTGCCGGCGCAGATAAAAACGTTTTCACCTTCAAGGATGGCGACAACCTGCTGCCCGTGACCATTGAAAGCGGGTTGGATGCGGCAAGCGGCGTTTTAACGCTGCCCGGCGGCCGCGCGATGCAATTGAAGATATTGCCCGCCTTCGCGGCCGGTTTTGATATTCGGCTGGATGGACAGGTCTATAGCGGCGCCGTTGTGCAGGAAGGCCGCCATGTGGCCCTGATGTACAAGGGCCATTACGAAGACGTGCATTACCTTGAACCGCTCGCCTATGACGAGGGGGATGAAGGCGGTGTGGGCAAGCTGACAGCGCCCATGCCCGGCAAGGTCGTGGCGGTGCGTGTAGAGCTTGGCGCGACCGTCAAGAAAGGCCAGCCGCTGATTATTGTGGAAGCGATGAAGATGGAACATACCATCAACGCCCCCGCCGACGGTATTGTGGAGAAAATCCACGCCGCCATCGGCGACCAGGTGAACGAAAAATACGAACTCATTTCGCTGAAGCAGGCTTAAGAACACAGCATGGATATTGGCCACCTTCTTGACGCTATTCCGCTGGAAATTCGCGGGTTTGTCATCGCTTCTGTCGCCGTGCTGGCGTGTTTCGTGCTTTTTCAGGGCTTGCGCAATATCAAGCGCCCCGTGAAGGCGGTGTCAAACCGCGTCTCCAGCAAGCGCGACCGCGCCAAAGCGCGGGAAGCTGCATTGGCCGATGGTTTTATGGTGGAAGATGTGGAGCGCGACCTGCCGGACTTCAGCAGCAAGGGCAGCCGCATGATGAAGCGTGGCTTCTGCGCCGATTACTATTACCCCGAACGCATTCTTTCCGGCGCGAACTGGACGCTGTATTGCCGCCCGGGCGAAATCGCCGATGACCTGCCTTTTGGCCGCGTCTTCCGCCTTGCCAAGGGCCTGCCCAGCGGGCAGCTGACCCGCGCCATTGCCGAAATCGCCAATGACCTTGGCACGCCGGGTGCTTTTTTCGAGATCGAGGCGCGCGACAATTTCCTGCATTTTTTCTGGGACGAAAGCGACGGCAGGGATGGCGTTGCCCGCATAAAATCCTATTTCGACACGCTGAAAAGCATTCCTTAACGTCAAGAAGGCCGCATTCATGAAATACCCCGCAGATGTCCGCATTGTCGAAGTCGGCCCGCGCGACGGGTTGCAGAATGAAAAGAAGCCGCTTTCCGCCGAGGTGAAAATCGCCTTCATCGACATGCTGTCGGATAGCGGCCTTCGCAGCATTGAAGCGGGCTCGTTCGTCTCCCCCAAATGGGTGCCGCAAATGGCGGATACGGATAAAGTCTATGCCTCCATCCGCAAAAAAGACGGTGTCAGCTATCCCGTCCTCGTGCCGAACGACAAGGGCATGGCGGCGGCCTTGGCGGCCGGCGTGAAGGAAATTGCGGTATTTGCCGCAGCGTCGGAAAGCTTCAGCCAGAAAAACATCAACTGCAGCATTGCCGAAAGCCTCGAGCGGTTTAAGCCTGTCATGGCGGCGGCATCGGCTGCGGGCGTGCGGGTGCGCGGCTATGTTTCCTGCGTGCTGGGCTGCCCCTATGAAGGGGAAATTGCGCCCGCAGCCGTTGTACGCACGGCAAAAGCCCTCTACGGCATGGGCTGCTACGAAATATCGCTGGGCGACACTATTGGCACCGGCACCCCTGTAAAGACCCGCGCACTGCTGCAGGATGTTGCGCGTGATATTCCGCGGGAATCGACAGCCGTGCATTTCCACGATACCTACGGGCAGGCGCTCGCCAATATCCTGGTGGCGCTGGAGGAGGGGCTTTCCGTGGTCGATAGTGCGGCCGCAGGGCTTGGCGGGTGCCCCTATGCCAAGGGGGCAACCGGCAATGTATCCACCGAAGATGTTCTATATATGCTGCATGGTATGGGCCTAAAAACCGGCGTAACCCTTGAAAAGATTGCAGAAGCCGGCCGCTTCATTGCCGCCGAGGTGGGCAAGCCCCTTGTGTCAAAAGTTGGACAGGTCATTGAAAACAGTATAAAATGGTAAATATTATCACCGGAAGCATTTGAAACAGCCGGCAGCAGAAAGCCCATAATGAGATTAGACCGCCAAACCGCCCTGAACATGATGTCCAACTTGCTGGAGCTGAAACGCCGGCGGGGGGATAGCGTTACGGGTGATGCGGTTTCTTTCTATGGCTTTACGCCGGATGATATCTTCTGCGTGCATTTCTGGAAGGGTGACGAAGAAGGAACCTGGTTCCGACTCAACGATGGCCGCGTCATCGATGAGAACGGCAAACCGGCTGATTCTGACGAAACGCTCTATGCCGCACCCACCAGCCCCCGCGCGATTGTTCTTTAAATAGCGCCGTTTTCAGCTCGTTTAAATACCATAATGTTTGACAGATCCCTGTTTATGCCCTAATTTTTACGGGCTGAATGACAGGGAGAAATGCCATGCCGCGCGACCTCGAAACACTTAAAGACGTTCTGTGGACACAGTTTGAAAAAGCTGTGGAGAGGCAGGCAAAATACGAAGATCCCTCCAGCACCGGTTCATATACGCCCTATAACATTGCTGTGTCGGGCCGCAACTCCCTTGCGAATCTCGCCAATGCCATCGTGAACGTTGAGCGGGAAGCGCGCGAACGTGATGCTTCCGGCCCCGCATTGAAGATGCCCGGCAAGTAATACTGTTCAGGAAGCGGAGCGAGAATCATGGCCACAACGAATCTGGATGAGCTGAAAACCCGCCTTTATCAGATGTTCGATATCGCCGCCGACCGCGCCAGCAGTTACCAAAGCTCCGAAAGCACCAGAAACGCCAGCCTGAAAGCCACGGCCGAGCTTGGTAAAGCAATTGTCGATGTCGAAACCCGCCTGGATGAACGCAATATCGATAAAACCGGTCCACGTCTGCCCGGCAAAGCCTGAATCATTGGCGCGGTCCCTGAATCGGGCGGCCGATTTTGAATCACCTGTCCTGAATCACCCCTGAATCGGCGTTATTGCGCCAAACCCCAATAAAACACGCTATAAATCGTTCCATCACCATGCCGGATTCTTTGCGGTGTGGGGTTGAAAGTAGGGGGTGTTGGCATATTTTCCTAATCTCGACCAAATACGGGCTATATAAATTGCTGTTAAAAATCAGTGACTTATATTTTTTCAAAATTATCTTTGACAACTCCAAGCATCGTCCGTATAACCACCATCACTGACGAGCTGCGGCGACGCGGCAAGACAGTGAGAGACGGAGAAAAAAACGAAAACAAATCGAATTTTTCTCTTGACCAGCGAGACGGAAGTCTCTACAGTCTGTGTCTCTGAACAAGACGCTCCCCGGTTGAAAAACTCTCGAGTTTGAAACTGGCGGTGTTTTGCGGTCGAAAGGCCACCGGTTATTGAACATTGTAGATCGATGAGAAGAGATACGCAGGCAGCGGTTTGTGATCGTGTTTAACGTTACAAAACGACCTGCTCTGAGTATCTCAGCATAGCCGAGACAAGTTCTCACGAACTTGTCTCAATAGTACAAAAAGAAGTCTTCGGACTTCTTCAATACTTTAACAGTGAATGTTTCTTCGGAAACATTAGCAGGTCTCCATAAACTATATTGAGATCCTTTGACATCAAAAGCAAAGGGATCGAATTCAACTTAAGAGTTTGATCCTGGCTCAGAATGAACGCTGGCGGCAGGCCTAAAACATGCAAGTCGAACGCCCTAGCAATAGGGAGTGGCGCACGGGTGAGTAACATGTGGGAATATGCCTTTTGGTACGGAACAACGTTTGGAAACGAACGCTAATACCGTATGGTCCCTCCGGGGTAAAGATTTATCGCCAAAAGATTAGCCCGCACTAGATTAGCTAGTTGGTAAGGTAATGGCTTACCAAGGCGACGATCTATAGCTGGTCTGAGAGGACGATCAGCCACACTGGGACTGAGACACGGCCCAGACTCCTACGGGAGGCAGCAGTTAGGAATATTGGACAATGGGCGCAAGCCTGATCCAGCCATGCCGCGTGAGTGATGAAGGCCTTCGGGTTGTAAAGCTCTTTAGCCGATGATTATAATGACTGTAGTCGGAAAATAAGCCCCGGCTAACTTCGTGCCAGCAGCCGCGGTAATACGAAGGGGGCGAGCGTTATTCGGAATCACTGGGCGTAAAGCGTGCGTAGGCGGTCCTAAAAGTTAGGAGTGAAAGCCCAGGGCTCAACCCTGGAATTGCTCTTAAAACTATGGGACTAGAATTCGGGAGAGGATAGCGGAATTGTCAGTGTAGCAGTGAAATGCGTAGATATTGACAGGAACACCAGTGGCGTAAGCGGCTATCTGGACCGACATTGACGCTGAGGCACGAAAGCGTGGGGATCAAACAGGATTAGATACCCTGGTAGTCCACGCCGTAAACGATGTGTGCTTGTCGCCGGGAGGTTCTCCTTTCGGTGACGCAGCTAACGCGATAAGCACACCGCCTGGGAAGTACGGCCGCAAGGTTAAAACTCAAAGGAATTGACGGGGACCCGCACAAGCGGTGGAGTATGTGGTTTAATTCGTCGCAACGCGAAGAACCTTACCAGGCCTTGACATGCCCTCTATGGGCCCCAGAGACGGGGTCCTTCACTTCGGGTGGGAGGGACACAGGTGCTGCATGGCTGTCGTCAGCTCGTGTCGTGAGATGTTGGGTTAAGTCCCGCAACGAGCGCAACCCCTTTTATCAGTTGCCAGCACGTAATGGTGGGAACTCTGATGATACTGCCGGTGATAAGCCGGAGGAAGGCGGGGATGACGTCAAGTCCTCATGGCCCTTACGGCCTGGGCTACACACGTACTACAATGGTGGTGACAGTGGGCAGCTAACTCGCGAGAGTAAGCAAATCCCTAAAAGCCACCTCAGTTCAGATTGCACTCTGCAACTCGAGTGCATGAAGTTGGAATCGCTAGTAATCGTGGATCAGCATGCCACGGTGAATACGTTCCCGGGTCTTGTACACACCGCCCGTCAAGCGATGGGAGTTGGTTCCACCTGAAGGCGGGGCGCTAACCGTAAGGAAGCAGCCGACCACGGTGGGATCAGCGACTGGCGCTAAGTCGTAACAAGGTAGCCGTAGGGGAACCTGCGGCTGGATCACCTCCTTTCTAAAGAACGCTCTATGCGATCTGGTTCGTGATAGAACAAAACGAACCGCTGTCTTCGTATCTCTTCTCGTATTCTGCACTTGGGTCTTGGAAAACTTGACTCTAAGGGCCTGTAGCTCAGTTGGTTAGAGCACGCGCTTGATAAGCGTGAGGTCGAAAGTTCAAGTCTTTCTAGGCCCACCACTTTCTAAGACCTGATGATAACTATCTCAGGGGGTGTAGCTCAGCTGGGAGAGCGCCTGATTTGCATTCAGGAGGTCATCGGTTCGATCCCGTTCACCTCCACCATTTCAAAATGGTGGACAGTAGTTGGACGGGGCACCCCGGAAAAAGCAGAATACAACAAAGGGAATTTGGTTTCCTGGTTTAGCAATAAGCCAGGCGATCGGCCTTCTTGTCGATCATGTTTATTGGACATTGTGAATAGGTTAACGACACCGTAATAAATAACTAGCCGCAAACTATAGTTCGGCAGTTGGGTGAATAACTCAATTGAACCGTGCTTTAGAATGCACTTAAATATAGCAACTTCGAACAAAAGTTCTGAAATTTACGATTGCGGATTTATCTCTGCACGTGATTTTGGATTCAAGCGTTAAGAAGGGCATCTTGTGAATGCCTTGGCTCTAAGAGGCGATGAAGGACGTGATACGCTGCGATAAGCTGTGGGGAGCTGCGAATAAGCTTTGATCCACGGATTTCCGAATGGGGAAACCCACCACGCGAGTGGTATCTACCAGTGAATACATAGCTGGATGAAGCAAACCCGGAGAATTGAAACATCTCAGTATCCGGAGGAAAGGACATCAACCGAGACTCCGTTAGTAGTGGCGAGCGAACGCGGACCAGGCCAGTGGTCGTATGGTAAGAATTAGAAGTGTTTGGAAAAGCACGCCAAAGTGGGTGATAGCCCCGTATAAGTAGAAATCCATATGATCCTAGAGTAGGGCGGGACACGTGAAATCCTGTCTGAATATGGGGGGACCATCCTCCAAGCCTAAGTACTCCTTAGAGACCGATAGTGAACAAGTACCGTGAGGGAAAGGTGAAAAGAACCCCGATGAGGGGAGTGAAATAGACCTGAAACGAGATGCCTACAAGCAGTCAGAGCCCTTCGGGGTGATGGCGTACCTTTTGTATAATGGGTCTGCGAGTTAGTCTTGCTAGCAAGCTTAAGCCGATAGGCGAAGGCGAAGGGAAACCGAGTCTGAATAGGGCGACAAGTTAGTAGGATTAGACCCGAAACCCGGTGATCTAACCATGGCCAGGATGAAAGTAAGGTAACTCTTACTGGAGGTCCGAACTCGTAACCGTTGAAAAGGTTTGGGATGAGCTGTGGTTAGGGGTGAAAGGCCAATCAAACCGGGTAATAGCTGGTTCTCCGCGAAATCTATTTAGGTAGAGCCCTATGTTTAATTTACCCTCGGGGGTAAAGCACTGGATAGACTAGGGGGGCGCGAGCCCTACCAAATCTAACCAAACTCTGAATACCGAGGAGTACTATCATAGGAGGCAGACATTGGGTGATAAGGTCCAGTGTCGAGAGGGGAAGAGCCCAGACCGACAGCTAAGGTCCCTAAATTATGGCTAAGTGACATGAAGGATGTAGAAACTCCAAAACAACCAGGAGGTTGGCTTAGAAGCAGCCATCCTTTAAAGAAAGCGTAATAGCTCACTGGTCTAAATAAGAGTTTCCGCGCCAAAGATGTAACGGGGCTTAAGCCATATACCGAAGCTTCGGGTGTCATACTTAACTGTATGACGCGGTAGCGGAGCGTTCCGTAAGCCTGTGAAGTAAGATCGTTAGGTCTTATGGAGGTATCGGAAGTGAGAATGCAGACATGAGTAGCGATTAACAGAGTGAGAGACTCTGTCGCCGAAAGACCAAGGGTTCCTGCGCAAGGTTAATCCACGCAGGGTGAGCCGGTATCCTAAGATGAGGCCGAAAGGCGTAGTCGATGGAAAATAGGTTAATATTCCTATGCCCGCTGAATGTGACGGACGCCGAAATCTGTTCTTCCTTATTGGATTGGAAGGGCAGGCTGGGAGTTCCAGGAAATAGCATCAGCATTAAGGTCCGTACCCGAAACCGACACAGGTGGTCAGGTAGAGTATACCAAGGCGCTTGAGAGAAGAATGTTGAAGGAACTCGGCAAATTACCTCCGTAACTTCGGGAAAAGGAGGCCTCATTTTTACGCAAGTATTAATGAGGGACACAAAAATGGTGGTGGCGACTGTTTATCAAAAACACAGGGCTCTGCGAAGTCATAGAAGACGACGTATAGGGTCTGACGCCTGCCCGGTGCCGGAAGGTTAAAAGGAGGAGTGCAAGCTCTGAATTGAAGCCCCGGTAAACGGCGGCCGTAACTATAACGGTCCTAAGGTAGCGAAACTCCTTGTCGGGTAAGTTCCGACCTGCATGAATGGCGTAACGACTTCCACACTGTCTCCAACATTTCCTCAGCGAAGTTGAATTCCTCGTGAAGATGCGGGGTACCCGCGGCTAGACGGAAAGACCCTATGAACCTTTACTATAACTTTGCAGTGGCATTAGAGATGCCATGTGTAGCATAGCTGGGAAACTTTGAAACCTGGGCGCTAGCCTGGGTGGAGTTGAAATGTGAAATACCAGCCTTGTTATTTCTGATGTCTAACCGGTCCTGTTATCCAGGATCGGGACCCTGCATGGCGGGTAGTTTGACTGGGGCGGTCGCCTCCCAAATTGTAACGGAGGCGCGCAATGGTTGGCTCAATCTGGTCGGAAATCAGATTTAGAGTGTATTGGCATAAGCCAGCCTGACTGCAAGACTGACAAGTCGAGCAGAGACGAAAGTCGGTCAAAGTGATCCGGTGGTCTCCGAATGGAAGGGCCATCGCTCAACGAATAAAAGGTACTCTAGGGATAACAGGCTGATACCACCCAAGCGTCCACAGCGACGGTGGTGTTTGGCACCTCGATGTCGGCTCATCTCATCCTGGGGCTGGAGCAGGTCCCAAGGGTATGGCTGTTCGCCATTTAAAGAGGTACGTGAGCTGGGTTCAGAACGTCGTGAGACAGTTCGGTCCCTATCTACCGTGGGTGTTGGAATATTGAGAGGCGCCGTCCCTAGTACGAGAGGACCGGGATGGACGTACCTCTGGTAGACCTGTTGTCGCGCCAGCGGCATAGCAGGATAGCTACGTACGGACAGGATAAACGCTGAAAGCATCTAAGCGTGAAACCTACCTCAAAACAAGTATTCCCTGAGAGTCGTCGTAGACTACGACGTTGATAGGCCAGGTGTATAAGGGCAGCGATGCCTTTAGCTGACTGGTACTAATAGCTCGATCGGCTTGAATTCACTATCGCGTGTAGTGATAAAGCCGCAAGACTAAATCTCAGAACTTTGAAATCAGAGTTGCTAATATACGGTTTATTACGGATGTCGACATAAGCTTATGAGTTTGGATGACCTGGTGGTCTTAGAGAGGATGAAACACCCGATCCCATTCCGAACTCGGACGTGAAAAGCCTCATCGCCGATGGTACTGTGTCTTAAGACCCGGGAGAGTAGGACGCTGCCAGGTCTTCCAAGCTCATAAGCTCTAATGTCGACATGTTAACCTATTCACAATGACCAATTTAAAGAGCCGGCTCACAAAGCCGGCTTTTTTATTGGCTCCCAGCCTTAATCTCGCCTCCATGGCGATGTACTTTAAGGTCTGGCATTACGATTGACGCGGGGTGGAGCAGCCCGGTAGCTCGTCAGGCTCATAACCTGAAGGCCGCAGGTTCAAATCCTGCCCCCGCAACCAACTCACGAAGAAGCAAGCCCTTGTAAAACAAGGGCTTTTTCTTTGGAAAAATGCCAAGCTTTTCCCAGAAGAATCGCCGTGATACACTAAAAATAGCTAGCACGCAGTTAGCACGTTTAGCGCACGGAGGAATGGCAGCATGGAATCACATGAAATCCTCAACGGCAAAGCCCGCCTTTACCAAAGGCCGGACAGCGACCTCTGGTATGCCTCCATCTACTGGCAGAGTAAAAACCACCGTAAAAGCACCGGAGAAAAGGATTTTGACCGAGCCACGGCCTTTGCCGAGGATTGGTACTGGACACTGACCGGAAAGACCAAGCCAGCGCCCAGAACGCCCCAAGCCGCTGTGAACGAGTCGGGTACGCATAAAATCCTCAATGGCAAAGTTCAGCTATTCCGCAGAACGCCGGAGGGGGCATGGCACTGTGCCGCATCCTTCGGCAATAGCACTCAGGTGCGCAAGAGCACCAAAGAGACAAGTCTTGCCTTGGCCAAGCAGGTGGCCGAGGACTGGTATCTGGAAATGAAGGGCAAAGCCCGTGCAGGACTGCTGGAAAAAGAAAAGACTTTTGCCGAAGCCGCCGAGAAATTCGCGGGAGAATACGAGGCAGTTACCAAAGGCCATCGCAGCCCCAAATGGGTGCAAGGCCACAAAGACCGCATCCGGCTTCATCTACAGCCCTATTTTGGCAACAGGCCTTTATCTGAAATCTCCGCAGGGGCTGCGCAGGAATACCGTGCCCACCGTATGACGCAGCCCGAAGGATGGAGCGAAAAGGAAAAGGGCGCGTGGCAACCGCCAGCCCGCAATACCATTCATAATGAAATTGTCACCCTGAGTATGATCTTGAAAACCGCCCATCGTCATGGGTGGATAGATCAGGTGCCAAATCTTTCTGACCCGTACCGTAAGCAGAGCAAGATTGAACACCGCCCGTGGTTTACGCCGAATGAATACAAGCAGCTTTACGAAGCAACGCGGAAGAATGCCGCGACGCCGAAAAGCCCCCGTTACAAATGGCATGCCGAGCAACTGCATGACTTTGTGCTGTTCATGGCGAACACGGGGCTCAGGCCGGACGAAGTAAGTCTGCTTCAATTCCGTGATGTAGAAATCGTGGACGACTCCTATACAGGCGAGCGCATCCTTGAAATCGAAGTACACGGAAAGCGCGGCGTAGGCTATTGCAAATCCATGCCCGGCGCCGTGCTGCCCTTCGAGCGGCTGCGCGACCGTAAACGGACGAAGGCTATCACCTTGGATAACGGAAAGACGATGGAGGAGCTGGTCACGCCTGATGTAAACGACCTTCTCTTTCCGAATGAATTTAAAAAAATGTTCAACAATCTAATGGAAGAAAACGACCTGAAGTTTGACCGTCATGGCAAAGCCCGCACGGCCTACAGCCTGCGCCATAGTTATATCTGTTTCCGGCTTCTGGAAGGAGCTGACATTTATCAAGTTGCTAAAAACTGCCGTACTTCCGTCGAGATGATCGAGAAGCATTATGCAGCGCATCTTAAAGATATGATTGATACGTCCTTAGTCAACGTGCGCAAGCCGAAGCGGCAGGTCGAACGACAAGCCCGCGAGGATGCGGAAAAGGATTTGTGAAGACAAATCCAGAAAAGGGGTTTAGCCCCTCTTGGAAACCCACGAAGGTGGGAAGGAAATAATAAGGGATTTAAAATACGGTTTCGGCTTTGTTTCGTGCCGGATTGAACGAGAAAGAGGATAAGTTTAATGGAAAATCTGGATATTTTTGATGAACTTTTTAATCCGTTGGAACCCGCGAGTGCTTCCATAGATGACGTGCATAAAAAAGGTCTTTGGCATCAAACTTTCGCCTGTTGGATTGTCAATCCTCAAAAGGAAACAGTTTTGTTCCAATTGCGTGGGGCGCGTAACCGAATTGATCCTGGGAGTTTTGACGCTTCTTCTAGTGGACATTTAAAGGCTGGCGAAAGTCCTGCGGATGGTTTTCGTGAGCTGAGGGAAGAACTGGGAATCGATATCCCCGTCGAAAATCGCCGCTCGATAGGTATGTTTCGCAATATTGCCATACGAGAGAACTATATCAATCGCGAGTTTTGTCACGTCTTTCTTGCAAGGAGTGATAAACCCCTTGCAGATTTCAAACTGCAAGAGGGAGAGGTCGCTGGTATCTTTGAGGTTGAAATTGAAGACGCTATAAAACTTTTTACGAAGAAGGTGTCTCAAGCTGGGGCTTTTGGGTTTGTACGGCGAGGCAATAAATATGCTTCATCTGAGAAAACTATGCGAATAGAAGATGCATGCAATTGGCACGAGCGATGTGAGGTTTCAAATTATTATTTGAAAGTCATGCTTTCCTGTCAGGGTTTTTTACGTGGTAACGAAATTATACGTATCTAAATATATTTTATAAAATTTGCGTGTTTTAGCGTGGTGGAAGCCAATCTGACCCAATAGTGCTTGTGTCTTTGTTGCCTCTACATTGCTCACAAATGACAGGGGTACCGAAAGGGATGCCTTCCTCTGTGATTACCGGAAGAAAACACTTAGAGCAAATAACGCCATCTTGTATAGCTTCAGACCATTCCCCCATAAAAACTCCTTTTTTTAGTTGTCTAATTTTCCCAAAAACCATATGTGAATTGTAATTATACTTTTAGCAGTTAAGGCGGCCATACCGTTCTATTGCATGCCCTGCTTCTACCATAGCACAGGAAAGATCTTTTCCCTTTGCTTTGCAACGTGCGATTGTTCGGCCATAGTGGTCAATCTCTATAGCTGCACAAGTTACGGTGCCGCGTGTGAGGGATTCAAGGTGGCCTTTTGACTTAAAAGGGTTTCCTGATGTACAGCGTCTGCCTTTGCGGCAGTGATCCGGCATTTCCGGTGCGTCAATGCCATATAGCCGGATACGTGTATTGTCACAGGAGAATGTATCTCCATCAATAATATACGGAGATGTGCAAACAATACTTTTGGCATTATGTTTTTCAACAGTTTCCACTGTACCCAACGATATTGGCGTCGGGCTGTCGTTATTTTTTAGGGCTTGAGAATAAAATAGAAAAATAAGAGCACAGCCAAGCATGATGTGCTTAGGTCGAAGTCTTCTTCTTCGGCGCTGTTTTTTCTGTTTTCTTTTCTGCGCTTGCTTCCATTCCTTGGAATAGTGTTGTTGCTGTTTGGTTTCCTTGTGCAGGTTCTGCACGAATAGGGCGACAGAGGTGAAAACCACAAAAAGTAATGCAATAAGGATAAGTAGCCCTGAAGGACTACCCAAATCTATTTTTTGCAAAAAGTTATTTATAGTTTCTGTCATGTTTTGATGAGTCAAAGTTCAAAAATAAAGCATAGCTTTTGCAAGCAATGCTTTCTAGCATAAATATTATCTAGCAAATTCGCCCTGAAGCAGGGCGCACCGCGTCTTACTCGCAAGCTCACGGAGCCGATTAAACCGTCTCCGCCCATACGGGTAACAGCCGCTTTTGCGGGAAGCAGATAAAGAAAATCAAAAAATAGAAGAGGAGGGGTAAACCCCTCACAGCCGCAAGGGTCTTCGATGAACGGCACAGGCCGTATCCCCATGTTTCCGCGCTTTGCTTGTGCAACATGGGTGATACCCCTCGGCCTGCGCCGCCCTTGTCGGCTGCACACCCCATTCGCGCTCGCCGCTTGGCGTTCGGGTTTCATGCGAAACCCGTATAACCCAAGAAGGAAAGCAAGACATGACCGAATATCAAACAATCAACTGGAACGGCCTGATGCTGGAAATCTCCGCAGAGCCGAACCAGACTTTCTCCCGTATCGCAGGCGAAGAATATACCCGTCTCAAAGTGACCACGGCGGAATCTGCACAGCCTCTTATACATGACATTTTCTCGGCATCCCTCATCCGTCAGGCAGGCGGCGCGGCGGGTTTTGTCGATGTGATGTTAACGGCACAAGCAGCGTAAGGGAGGGAACAGCCATGACAAACGACCGTAAAGACGTTTATAGCCGCGTGACCGACCGCATTATTGCCGACCTTGAGCGCGGAGTCCGTACTTGGATGAAGCCTTGGAGCGCCGAGAATACAGCAGGGAGAATATGCCGCCCCCTGCGGCATAACGGCATCCCGTATCAGGGCATGAATGTTTTGTTGCTCTGGGGTGAGGCCGTAGAAAAAGGCTATACCGCGCCCATCTGGTTGACCTACAAACAAGCGCAGGAACTTGGCGGCAACGTGCGCAAAGGCGAGAAAAGTGCCCTTGTTGTTTATGCCAATAAGCTGACCCGCACAGAGACAGGCGACCAAGGCGAAGAAATCGAAAAACAGATTCCGTTTATGAAAGCCTATGCCGTGTTTAACGTGCAGCAGGTAGAGGGCTTGCCCGCCCATTACTACGGCCAGCCGGAAAACCCGCTGCCGTTGTCCGAGCGTTTGGAACAGGTGGAAAGCTTTGTTGCCAATACAGGCGCAGACATTCGCCACGGCGGGAATAGCGCTTTTTACGCACCGAGCAAAGACCTTGTGCAAATGCCGCCCTTTGAAGCCTTCAAAGACAAAGAAAGCTATTACGCAACTTTGTTGCATGAGCTGAGCCACTGGACGAGCCACAAGAGCCGCCTTGACCGCAGCTTTAACGCGAAACGCTTTGGCGATCATGGCTATGCGCGGGAAGAGCTGGTGGCCGAACTTGGCGCGGCCTTTCTCTCGGCAGATCTTGGCATCACGCCGGAAGTCAGGGAAGATCATGCAGCTTATCTTGACCATTGGCTACAAGAAGATGAGCTGGGGAAGTCAAAAGCAGATGTTTATAGGAAAAGATACGAAAACTTTCGCTCTGGCCTTTCTATCAAAAAGAAATTCATTGATTTGTCCGCCGGAGATGAACTGAAAGGGGTAACTTTTGCATTTGTGTGCGTCGATAACGGAGATGCACGGGCAGAAATATTTAGCTTGCTGATTTCTATGGAGATACCATTTATTGACGTTGGCATGGGGCTAGATAAAAAGCACGGAGCGATAAACGGCATGATGCGGATGGTTTACTATTCCACAGAAACCGCAGATGAACTTCAGAAGAAGGGTTTGTCGCCCCTATCAGAAAACCCTAATAATATTTACAAGACGAACATTCAGATAGGCGAGCTAAATGCCCTTAATGCCTGTCTGGCTGTAGTAAAATTCAAACAAATTAGGGGATTTTATCATGAGGAATCAGCTATTATTCAGGCACTATTTGAAATTGCAGACATGAAAATTGTCACGGATGGTGTGTCTGATGGAGATTAAGATACAGCGTGTCCAATATATGCCAAAAGAACTTACTTCTGGCATTCTTTATGTTTCGGAAGAATTTGATATTGCCATGCACCTTTGCGCCTGCGGGTGTGGCAGTAAAATTAGAACCCCTTTAGGGGTGACAGAGTGGCGTGTTGAAGAAACAAAAGATGGGGTAACACTTTATCCCTCTGTTGGAAACTGGCAACAAAAATGCCAGTCACATTACTGGATTCATGGGGGGGAAGTCTTGTGGGCTGAGCCGTGGTCTAAAGAAAAAATCGCAGCTGGGCAGAAGCGTGAGGGGCAACGGCGGCAAGTCTATTACGATTCCATGTATGGCAGTAATAATACCAGTTATGTTCAAAAAGTATGGGCGTGGTGGAAGAGCCTTTTTGATTGAGCTGATATGCGCCGCGTCAGAAACGCGGAGCTGGGTGCTTGAGCCCTTGTTTCCGCCGTAAGACGGCACGGATATTTTCAAGTGTAACCATTGTCAGCGGACAGTCGAGCGCGGAGAGGACTCGATTGGCGAGGTCGGCGAATATGCTGTGGTATAGAGCCTTGAGTTGCGCGACGCTCGTGTGTTCGAGTTCTTCTTTCGTGATGATAAACATTTTCTGCTCCTGTCTTTTCGACCGCGACCATCGCGGGCTTGATGAGGCAGACAGGGCAGGGCGTTCGGCTGGACGCACTTGATGTAACGAAGTGGAGAAGCCCTTTAGGGCTTGCGTCCGTCAAAGGCGAGCCTCTGCAAGGATGCAGAGTGAAAGAACGTGTGGACGGTCAAGATGACCGGAGGGAAATTTCAGCTAAAAAAGAAAACGAGAAGATGCGGATAAAAAACCGCGTTCAAGGGTTTTACCCATCGTCGCCGGAAGGGAGATGAACGGCATAAGGCCGTATCGCCTGTGACCTTGAGGCCGACTACAGCACCGGAGAGGTAGATGAAATTCTAGTAAAACAATATAAATCAATGTGTTATATAGTATTGTGTCATGTTTTATCGCTAAAAAACTTGACAAATATCCCATAAAAAGCCATCCTGAAGATAGAGGAACTGGCTATGCAGACCGAAACGAGGCAGACGACAAGAAACATTTCGCGCCGTATCGAACACGGCGGCGAGAGGTTGTGGAGGTTTGAAGATTTTGAGGGCTTTCCGCCCGCCGCAATCGCGCAGACTTTGTCGCGCCTTGCGCGGGCGGGGAAATTGCAGAGATTGAGCAAGGGGATTTACTATCGCTCGCGTCAAACATCGTTTGGCAAAAGTATGGCAAGCCCTGCCGCGCTTCAAAAGCTCTTGCCGAAAGGCCGCGCTTTTCCTTCCGGCATTTCCGCCGCGAACTTGCTTGGCTTTACAACACAAATGCCCAAGCAAAAAGAAATCGCCACCAGTGCGGGCAGTTTGCCGCGCAAGTTAGTTGGAGCGGATACCATCATTCACACGCGCAGACCCGCGCATTGGAACAAGCTGACGGACGAAGAAGCCGCGTGGCTGGACTTCTTGCGGAACGCAGGGAAGACAAGCGAAATGTCGCCGGAAGAAACAGCCAACAAAGCCATTGCTCTTTTAAAGGAGAAAGGCCGCTTTGAACGTCTTTTGAAAATCGCCATTTCCGAGCCGCCGCGCTCCCGCGCCATTCTGGGTGCATTGGGGGAAGAAATGGGCAAAAAACCTGCTATGCTTGCCAAGTTGCGCGATTCACTCAATCCGCTTTCGCGCTACGGCTTCGGACAATTCGCAGGGCTTTCGACCGCGCATAACTGGTATGCAAAGAAAAAATGAAGATATTTGAACATCCAGATTTTGAGCAAGCAATTTTGCAAGCGGAACGGCATTTCAAAAATGTCGGGCTTCGCGCCGCCATCATCGAGAAAGATTACTACGTCACCGAAGCCTTGCGCTTGGTTTCTGCGCTTGGCGACAAAGTAATTTTCAAAGGCGGTACAAGCCTGTCAAAAGGCTGGAATCTTATCAATCGTTTCTCCGAAGACATTGATATTTTCTACGCCACGGATTTATCCGGCAGACCGTTGGACAAGGAACTGAAGGGCTTGCGCGATATTGTCGCCGAGCATCCGGCATTGGCGCATCTTCCCGACGAAAGCCAAACCATTGGGGGTTTCGGCAGAAACGACCGTTTTGAATACCGCCAGATTTTCGGTGGCGCGGGCGAGGTCGCCAACCGCGTTTTGCTGGAAGCGGGAACGGCAAGCGGACGCCAGCCCACGGAAATCCGTGAATTGCGCTCATACCTCGCGCAATTTTTGCAAGAAACGGGCGTATCATTGGGCGCGGAAGATGAAAGCATCTTTCCCATGCGCCTGTTGCATTTCCGGCGAACTTTCGTCGAAAAGCTGTTTGCCATCCACAGCAAAATCGAACTGATGAAATCCAAAGGCCAGCCGCTTGGCTCTTATGCGCGGCACTATTATGACCTTTACCAGCTTTCCCAAAGGCCGGAGGTGACGGCTATGCTGGCATCGCCCGACTACGCGGAAATCAAAGAGGACTATGACCGTATCAGCCGCGAACACTTCGCCAAAAGCTACTTTTTCCCCGAAGGGATGAGCTTTGCCAAAAGCGAAGCCCTTTTCCCATCTGCCACGCTTGCCGCGACCATAGAGAAAGAATACGAAGCGCAGTGCAAGCTGCTTTGCTATGGCGCGTATCCGTCATGGAAGGAGGTGCGGGCAAGGTTTGAGGAATTGAAACGGTTTCTATAAAAATCTTATTTTTAAGTGACTGACGCTCAGTTCGGAAGATCAGCTAAATCATCATCCTCGGATTGGATTAATTTGGAGCAATAGTTAGCGTTGCGATCCCGCAATTTCTAAAACCTCTTTAAAAGAGTTTATCAACTCTTGCAGGTCGGCAAGGTGCTTTTCTTTGTATTTTATAAAGACATCTTCTCCGCACATGGTAACGGGGATACTTAGAGTACCGTTCTTTATTTCATCCATAATATTAGGGCTTTCCACAGAGCCATGCCGCCATTTAGCAAAGTGCTCAGGGCAAAGGCACAAGCTGTTAGCTACATTATCCAAATATCTCGCCTTTTTTCGTTCAATGATATGTGTCGCTATAAAGAAGGGCTCTCCATTCCGTTGGGAGAATGTCGCGTCGCAAACCTGGCACTTTCCCGCATACAAATGTAGAAGATACGCGCGGGTTGCGGGGTCT
>JAPWJZ010000005.1 GCA_028283745.1 Micavibrio sp. | reverse complement strand
AGCTATAATTAAGGATGCGGTCATCGTTATAGCTTTTCAAATATTCGGCAGATTGAAATGTTGGACGAATTCCAATCTGCGTCGCAATGTTCAATGGTATAATGGTAGTTAAGCGTACCGCCCTGCAGGTTATCAAAGCCAAGGGTTACAGTTTCCGCGAGTTTAATTGGATTATCGGGAACGAAGCTTTTTTGCTGAGATTATAAAACTCAACGCTTTTATTTCGGGATGATAAATGCTGTCGGTATAGGATTGTGCAAATGCAGTAAAGCTTAAGCAGGCAAGAAATAATGCAGCAAATATCTTTTCATTGCGAGCGATAGTGCGGCAACCCTTTCAGCATATACTAATGCCTGCATATGGCTAAGGGTTTGCTTCGTTATTACTCCTCGTAATGGCATGTTTTATTATGCTTCCAACTCCATTATCTGTTCAGCCAGTGCTTCCCATTGCAGTTGTATGGCCCAACTCCATTTTCTTTTTATCGTAATTGGTGTTGATTTCTTTCATTTTGGCAACGTCGTTATAGAGCTTGTCGTTATCCAACTCAACTTCCAGTTGTTTGATTGTTTTTTCGAGGTTGGCAATCTGCTCCTCCATTTTACTCAAATCCTGGTTCATTTTCTTTAGCTGCTGGTGCTTGTTTTTCTGATGTTTGTTGCTTTACAGGCGCAACCTCTTTTTTCTCTTCCTTTTTTAGGGGCAGGTGCTGCCGCGGTTTTAGGTTCAAGTTTACGCTTAGCGTTCCAAATCTCGTACTCGGCGTAAGTGCCTGGATACTCTTTGATCTTCTGATCTTCGATATACCATATCTTGTTAGCGATGTTATCTAAGAAGTAACGATCGTGCGATACAGCGATAAAAGTACCTTCGTATTGTTGCAACGCCTGGATTAGGATGTTTACCGAAGCCATATCCAGGTGGTTGGTAGGCTCATCCAGTATCAGGAAGTTAGCATCGGCTGTAAGGGCTTTGGCTAAGGCCACACGCGATTTTTCACCACCCGACAATACCTTGATCTTTTTAAACACATCGTCGCCGGTAAACAAAAAGCTACCTAAAATAGAGCGAAGCTCGGTGTCAGTATGTTTTGGGGCGAAGGTTTGCAGTTCGGTTAAGATCTCGTTTTCCAGGTGCAGCGACTCTAGCTGGTGCTGCGCGAAGAAAGTTTTGGTTACATTATAACCAGTTTCGGCTTTACCTGTAAAATCAAAGTCGGCCCCAGCCACAATACGTAACAAGGTTGATTTACCTTTACCGTTGGCACCGATCAATGCAATTTTGTCGCCTTTTTCGATAACCGCTTCAGTATCACTTAAGATTGACAAATTTGGATAGCTTTTGTTTAACCCCTCGATGTTAAACACCGCACGGCCCGATTGCTTGCTGAATTTGAACTTGAAGTTTACAGATGGATTGTCATCATCCACATCGTCGATACGCTCCATCTTATCCAGCATTTTAATGCGCGACTGCGCCATTTTAGCTTTAGAAGCCTTGGCACGGAAACGCTCTATTAAACGCTCTTCCTGTTTAATTTTTGATTGCTGGTTTTTAAACTCACCACGCTGAATTTCTTCGCGCAGGGCTTTTTCTTCCAGGTAGAAGGTGTAGTTGCCCGCATAAACGGTTAGCTTGCCTTTGCGCGACTCAACCGTACGGTTAATTACCTTATCTAAAAACCATCTATCGTGCGATACAATAACAACCGCACCCTCAAAAGCTTTCAGATAATCTTCCAGCCATTGGATAGATGGTAAGTCAAGGTGGTTGGTAGGCTCATCCAGTAATAGGATGTCGGGAGCTTGTAAAAGTATTTTAGCCAGCATCACGCGCATTCGCCATCCACCCGAAAACTCGGCCAGTTTGCGGTGGGTTTGCTCTTCGGTGAAGCCCAAACCTGCTAAAATTTCGTGTGCTTTATATTCGATGTTGTAACCATCAAGCGTTTCAAACTCGTGTTGTTTGTCGCTCAATTTGTTCAACAATTCTTCGCTGTAGTCTGTTTCCAGTTTCTTAAGCAGGTTCTCTATTTCTGTGTGCAGTTGGTTTTGGCGCTCAAAAGCCTCCATTGCCACATGCAGAATAGATTTATCTGACGCATAAGAAAGCAAATCCTGGTTTAAATAACCTATGGTAAGATCTTTAGATTTGGATATAGTGCCCGATGTGGGGGTGTAGTCGCCTACAATAATTTTAAGAAGGGTAGTTTTACCGGTTCCGTTGGCGCCAATAAGGCCAATCTTTTCTCCGGGTTTAATATGCCAGTTGGCTTCATCATACAGGGCGCTAGGGACAATCTCGGAACGTAAGGTTATTTATAGAAATCATTTACGCGCAAAGATAAGAATTTGAGGCTATAGATTAGAGATCAGGGGTTAGGTTTTTTGTCCGGAGAGCCGTAAAGTTCAACACAAAACCGGACTTTTGAGTAATTGGCCTGCACAAAAGCTTTTTACTTTGTTCTGTTTTGATGCGGATTTTAGCTAATCGCCTCTATCCATGTTTTAGCCATCAATGCTTCGCCAGCTATGCTCGGGTGTACACCGTCTATAGTCAGATTAAGTTCCCGGAGCAGTTTCAAGAGCTTTGTCGAATGCGGATTGGAAGGGAACGAAGGCCGCGTCGTATTCATTAGCAATATCTTTTGCCGCTTTTCCGAAATAAATTAAATGTTGGATACCATTTATCGTCAGCTGCTTTTACACCTTTTACAGCAAAAGGCTCGCATATCACCAGCTTTACATTTGGTAACGCTTTTTTTGTGCGGTCGAGTAACGCATGATAATCGGTTATATAGTTTTCAATAGTGCCTGTATATCCATTGGTCAGAGTATGCCAAAAGTCATTTACGCCTATGTGAATGCTCAATATGGTTGGTTTTATATTAAGCGCATCTGTATCCCAGCGTTCGGCTAGCTGGTAAACTTTATGCCATATGCCTTTATTGTATATCAACAGGTTATTGGCCGGGTATTTTAGCAGTAATTGCGCTGTAGTAATCAGTACATATCCTGTGCCCAGGGTGCCGGTATCATTGGGAATGTTTTTGTTGTGATCCCGTCCCCAATCGGTGATTGAATCGCCCTGAAAAAGTATAATGTCGTTTTTATCGATATTGATTTTTTTAGTGCCGTTTTCTGCAATAGCTGCTGATACAATTTCAGGTAATGCCAGGGATGCTAATGATCCTATGGCTGCATTTTTTATGAAATTGCGACGGGTGCTGGATTTGTTCATAGTTGATGCTTCATAGCCGGGATGGCTTGGTTTATTATATGACTAAGATAGGAATTCATTTCACTCAATAGATAAGTTGAGTAATTTATTAAGTCCTTATGTTGATTCTCAAAGTGTTATCATGATTTATGAACCATGAGCCAAAAAACTTAACTTCGCGCCATGTATTTTTTACTCAAGCCTCTTCTTTTTAAGTTCGATCCCGAAAAGGTGCATTACTTTGTAACCGCTAACCTTAAGCGTTTTAACCGTTTTCCTGGCGGGGCTATGTTAAGCAGGGCTATATGGGATGTTAAAAGTCCTGCGCTCGAACGGGAGGTGTTTGGCCTTAAATTCAGAAACCCCGTTGGCCTTGCTGCCGGTTTTGATAAAAACGGAGAAATGATGGGAGAAATGGCCAACCTAGGCTTCGGTTTTGTTGAGGTTGGAACTGTTACCCCTTTGCCGCAAGCAGGTAATCCAAAGCCGAGAATGTTTCGCTTACCCCAAGATGGTGCGCTTATCAACAGGATGGGGTTTAATAACCTCGGCGTTGATGTGGTTGCTGAGAGGCTGGCTGCGTTCCGGAAAAGTAAAACCGGGCAAAAGGGATTGATAATTGGTGGCAACATCCGGAAAGAATAAGGTTACTCCCTAATGAGGATGCGGTAAGTGATTATATCAAATGTTTCGACAGGCTTTTTGATGTGGTTGACTATTTTGTGGTAAATGTAAGTTCACCTAATACCCCCGGTTTGCGCGCTTTACAGGAAAAGGAGCCATTAATGGAGCTGCTAAATACACTACAAAAGCGTAACTTAAAGAACGGCGTGAGTAGGCCAATTCTCCCTAAAGATAGCTCCCGACCTTACCGATGAACAATTGAATGATATTGTAGAAATTGTTCAGAAAACCGGTATTTCCGGCATTATTGCCACAAATACTACCATGAGCAGGAATGGATTGACATCTGCAAGGATGGGGTGAAAAAATGGAGAAATGGGTGGATTAGACGGTAGGCCGTTAACTAAACGTTCAACCGAGGTGATAAGCTATTTACACAAAAAATCAAAAGGCACATTCCCGATAATAGGAGTAGGGGGCATCCATTCTGCTGAAGATGCCATTGAAAAGCTGAATGCCGGTGCCGCATTGGTGCAATTGTATACCGGGTTTATTTATGAAGGGCCAGGATTGATAGGAAGGATAAATAAAAAGATATTAGCTTCGGTATAGCTATTTATACATTTATTTTATGAAGTAGTTATTCTTTCTTTTGTTAAAAGAACAAGAGAACGATTTAACACATAGTATCCAATAAAAAAGCACGTTAAAATTAATTTTAACGTGCTTTTTTATTGGATTGCAATACTATTTATCTGTTTTTTAGTTAGCCATCATTTTTAAAAATGAACTCAGCCTTTCCTTCATCTCTCTGCGATCAACGATGAAATCCAGAAATCCATGCTCCTGCACAAACTCTGCAGTTTGGAAACCCTTTGGAAGGTCTTTTTTAATGGTTTCTTTTATAACCCGCGGTCCGGCAAAACCTATGAGCGAACCAGGCTCAGCAATGTTGATGTCGCCAAGCATGGCATAGGATGCGGTTACCCCGCCAGTGGTAGGGTCTGTTAGTAAAGAAATATACGGAACTTTGGCCTGCGCCAATAATGCAAGTTTCGCCGATGTTTTAGCCATCTGCATCAATGAAAATGCTGCTTCCATCATACGGGCGCCGCCTGATTTTGAAATCATCAGGAACGGAACTCTGTGTTCAATGGCATAATCAATGGATCGGGCGATCTTTTCGCCTACAACCGAACCCATTGAACCCCCTATGAAATTAAAATCCATACATGCGATAACAAGGTCCTGTCCTCCCATTTTACCAGCCCCTGCACGAATAGCGTCTTTTAAACCGGTCTTATTCATGGTTTCCTTTAACCTGTCGGTATATTTTTTGGAATCTTCGAAGTGTAAAGGATCGCCCGAAATCAGGTCGGGAAACAATTCTGTAAACTCGTTATTGTCAAAAAGTATGGAGAAATATTCTTTTGAACCTATACGAAGGTGATATCCGCAATAATGACAAACATATTGATTTTCAACCTGTTCAGAATAGTGAAGGGGTTTCTTACATTCAGGGCATTTGTTCCAGATCCCATCAGGGGCTTCCTTCTTTTCCTCAGTGGTCGTAATTATCCCTTTGATCTCACGTTTAAACCAAGCCATATCTATATCTAACTCTTTCAATTGACTGCAAAGTAACGAAATATTTTTCGAGATACGAGGAGTTAAGATTTAGATATGAAACGTTAGATACTGATGAAAATATTTACTTAGGCTGTTATTAAGCATCTTCAGCGCTCCTGTAGTTTGTGCTTTATGGCTTAATATTATAAAATTCTAAATTTGCACACCATTTCTATGCCCATTTTTAGCAGAAATATAATTAACAATTGTTTATGCTAAAACTTGCAAAAAGTACTGTTTAAACAGGTGATTATTACCTATCATCATAATTTTTTTTAACTTCGAGCCCCAATTAAAAGGAAATGGATTTAAAAAACTATAAAGGCGTTTTGCACGGAGATCAGGTGCAGGAGCTATTTGAAGCGGCAAAAAAACATCAGTTCGCGTTACCTGCGGTAAACGTAATAGGTACAAATACTGTTAATGCGGTTATGGAAACAGCAAAGGCTGTAAATTCACCGGTAATTATTCCGTGAGGAACACCGCCAAGCCGTCCGGCTGGCGGGAGAGCCGGTGCAGGCCATGAAAGGCCTGTTTAAGAACGCGTGGGAGCAGTCGGATTCTAAGGCGACGTTCATTAGAGCATTAGAAGAAAACGGCCTGTTCCTCGCCAAAGGCGACAAGCGCGGCTATGTCGCCCTAGACCTTAAGGGCGGGATCTACTCCCTCACTCGCTGGATTGATGTTGGCACCAGAGAACTAAAAGCGCGTCTAGGGCCGCCGGAAGAATTGCCGTCCATAGAGCGGGCTAAAAAGCACATAGCCGACCGTATGACGGAGGAAACGTCAAAACCTACGTTGCCGAAGCGAAAGCCTCGGCAGCGGAAAAACGCGCGCCTGTGGTGCGCGAAATTCCGCCCTTGCGCTGGCGCGACACGCCGGAGCGCCAGGAACTGATCGATAAACAAAAGGCCCGCTGGAAGGTCGAAAGCCCGCCGGCGCATGGCCTGCATCCCGAGGGTGCGCGGCATGTGGCAAAAGGTTTCCGGTACCTACAAGATTTCCCGCCAGCTCAATGAAAACGAAACCAAGGCTGCGCTGGAGAGCAACCGTGCGGAGCTTCATGCAATGGTCAGGGGCATTTGCAGGAGCGGCAAGAGTTGAAAAAGATAGTTAAGTTTTACAGCGAAGAGAATCAGGCAGGAAGTAACACGCATCAGACGCGAGGTTGCCGCTTTTATCAAAACGGAAACCGAGCCGCCGAAACCGCCGCAGGCGATAACCGCAATTGAGAAAGTCACGCTTGCGGTTCAATTGGCGCAACTCGAAATCCGTATATGCCTTGTAACCGGCGATATTAGCCAGTTGCAAGCATCTCTGAAAGTAATCTTCTCTCCGATGAAGCGCGGGGCCGTATCAGGCTTTTAATCGAAAAGACGATGGAAGCTCTACAGCTAATGGCTATCGAGACGAAAGCGGAATTAAAGGCAAAAATCGAGGAACGCACAAAGCAGCTGGAAGCGCAGCAATTCCAGCTCAATGAATATGTCCGGTAATATGCCGCCCTCCAGCTAGAGGAGGAAAAAGAACTTAAGAAGGAAGAAGCACGTAAAGAGTTCTACAAACTAATTGCCAATATGAGCCAATCACTAAACGGGATTCCGGATATGGCGGGTGAACGTCTCCCCGCCACCTATCCCCGCTCGATGAGCGGGCTTATACGTCGAAGGTTCGGGCACGTAGCCATGACCAGCTCTATGATCGTGTGTATTTAAGTCACCAGAGAATGCAAGTCAGGTGGCGAAGCGCCCGCCAATTGATCCGAAAAATTCGGTGCCTAACTTACGGGCGAATGTCTTGGAGGTGAAGGAGCTGATGATACGCTCCGGCCTCAATCCGCGTGGCAGTAATACGGCAGTCTCGCCCGTATTGCCGCCCAATGCAGCCATTAAATTCAACATACAGGTAGCAAAGGAATTCAAATGACTTGGGAGCAGACAAAAGACCGGTTCTTAGAGTCCGATGTAGTGAAGTGGAAAGAGGCGATTTGGTCATCCCGCCGCACCCGAAAAAAAACGCGGCCTTGGGGCGCACAGGAAATTACAGGCCAGATTGTGAAACAGGATGGCGAATATACGCATATTATCGTTTTAAAATCCGCCATTGTTGAGAACAACATAGGCACCGATTTAATGCCTCACAAGGTCGGCACGACCTTGATAAAGAAACATGCCACGATCCTTAGAGGAAACCCCGAGCGGCTGCATTGGAGCGAGGAAGATGTTCGCGCTGCGCTCATGGCGCAGCTCCGCTAGCCGATTTTACAAAACATAAATCAAAGCCCGCTGCCGGAACTGCCGGCAGCGGGCTTTGTCTGTACGGCAATTTAAGCCGCCGCGCTTTCCTCCTGCCTCTGCAATCGGTGCAGGAATTCGGCGGCGCGTTGCGCATGGGCGGCTGCACTGAATATCGCCCGTTTATCCTCACCCAAGACCTTGAGCCAATGGGCGAGGTATTCCGCATGGTCTTCACGGATTTCCGGCGTAATGCCAAGGCTGGCTGATAAAAAAGCTGCGCCGAGTTCTGCCACTAGTTCTTCCCCGTGCATAACCATTATCGCCGAATTTCTTGGCGTTAAAGCTACGGTCTAAACGGTTTTTATGGCTCGTCCAATGCGTCAGCTCATGCAATACGGTTGCATAATAGCTTTCCTTGTCCTTGAAGGCCTCAAAGGGCGGCATCTGCACAAAGTCATGCAGCGGAGAATAGAAAGCCCTGTTCCCACCGTGACGAATGGCTGCGCCTGTCTGTGTTAAAAAGCTTTCGGCGTGGTTTAATCTCTCTGCAAGGGGCAGGGGCTTTTCAGGTTTTGAATAATACTGTGTTGGCAACCCGTCAATTTGTTCGACGTTAAACACGGCGTAGCCTTTCATGAAGGGAATTTTCTTTTCAATTTCCTCGCCACCTTCGTCCGTTTCCGTGCGTGTTAGCTTGTTGGCATAAACCACTAAAGCGCTTTTTTCACCTTTTCGCACATTCGCGCCAAGTTCCTGCGCTTGTTTGTAAGTCATCCATATGGGTGCATTAAACCCTTTCTCGATGGCCTCGCCCCAAAGCAGGAGAATATTCACCCCTTGGTAGGGCGTGCCATTATGGCGTAGCGGAAGCGTAATTTTTCCCTCCGTGTTCGCAGCTGCCCAAGGTTTTAGCCAAGTACGGACTCCTTTCTCAAGGTCGGCAATAATCCGGTCGGTGACGCGGGAGTAAATATCTTTCTTAATGTCGTTCATATTCATCTCCTCCTTACGCTGCGTATTGTTCAGCGGAGAGCATCACGTCCACAAAGTTCACGGCTCCCCCTGCTTGCGCGATAAGGGAGGCGGCGAAAGTATTGTCAATCAGCGGCTTTGCTGTCGCGTGGCTTGTCACTTTCAACACGGTAATTTCCTCGCCTTCGATGCGGGAAAGAAAAGCGTTCGGGTTTGCCGTGATAACCAGAGTTTGACCGTTCCAGTTAATGCTATGTGTTTCTGCTTGTTTCATGTCTTTATCCTCTTCCTTGGGTTAAAAGTGCTTGCGTCTCGCATATGCACTTCTGCCCTCCGGCGAGGATGGGGTAGCAACCGCAAGGGCGGAAAAGGCCGAGGGGTATCACCCATGCTGCACAAGCTCTTGCGCGGAAGCATGGGGATACGGCCTTTTCCGTTTATCGCAGACCCTTGAGGGCGCGAGGGCAACAGCCCTTAGCACTTCCTTTATTCATGATTCTTATTCCGTAATTTTTCTGCCCTTGCGAAAGGGATCGTGACCCGCATGGGCTATGACAGCTCCCAGCTGGCATAGTGCGCATAGCGCATAGAGCCTCGGCGCGTAAAGCGCGTTCGCCCGGCTATTTTAGGATTTTTAGTTCTTGGGATTTTCTATTTGCGTCTTTTTCCCTCGTAGGCACGCGACCATACGTCTCTTCATCTTCGACCTTGCAGGGGTTCGCCCCTATCGCCGAAAGCCTGACGGCTTCTCCACTTCGTTTCGAGCGAGTGCGGCTGTGTCGATACGCCCCGCCTTGTCTCCGTCATGAAGGCCGTGATGGTTCGCGGCTAAGAACGAGGAGAAAAAACATGACGCAACTCATCACACAATCAGAATTGGAACATTTTTCGGAGCCTGAGCTGCGCTCCAAGTTCTGCCAGATACTGAACGATCTCGCCCGCGAAGAACACGCGAAGCAAGACTGGCCATTGGCTTATATTTCCCTCGAAAACATTCAACGAGCTATACAGCGCAAACGAGCTAACCAGTTCACTCTTTAATCTAAAACATTTAAGGCCTCCCGCAATGCGGGAGGCCTTTTTTTTCGGAAAGCTGACAATTGTTGTTCGTCAAACGCCTGGTGGTTTTGGTGCTGGCTGGCTCGAGGACGAAGCGGTTTTGGCAAGCGAGTAATCAACACCGGCGACGTTAACAACGGCCTGCCACGCGGCCTCTTGGTTGCCCCGGTCATGAAGATGAGGCTGTGCCTGCGCTTCCATCGGACCTGAGAACTTCCCTTGCACCGAGGCAAAAAATTGCCCTGAGACATCGGTTCCAAATTCCGACGCCTGCAAGTAGCGGCCTGCTGCGGTTTCTGGGGATTGATTCATGCCGGGAATGAGGTTCACAATCGGGATCATAAGATAAGGTCGGCACGACGATCACCAAGAAGCGGTCAACGCTCCTTCGGAGCAATCCAGAGCGTATGCACTGGAGCGAAGAGGCTGTACGTTCTGCGCTACTGGCGCATCCGCAATCCCCTTGATTCCATTGGAAAATGTCACGGCACTTGAATTTTCTATAAAAATGTCGTATATTTGTAGATAGGATATGTCGTGTTTTTGTTTGTATAATCGGTTGATAAAAATGAGAAAAAGAAGAAATCTTGAAGATAAAATAGAGCTTCGCATTTCCCTCAAGAAATACGACGTATTCTTGCGCGAAGATTTCACGGATTTAGGCGGCTACGATCAAGTAGGCCGCGCCATCAGAAATTTAATGCGTAAAAACATTCTCGTCAAAATCGGCTATGGCCTTTACGCAAAAACCAAAATCTCCCCGTTGGACGGAGAAATTGTTCCTGCCAAAAGCCTGCCTGAACTGGCGAAAGAGGCTTTGCAACGGTTGCAGGTGGACTACTTCCCTCCACTCTCGAAAGGGATTACAATGCAGGACGCACAACACAAGTACCTACAGGCCGCCTGATTGCTGTCAACGGGCGCATCAGTCGTAAAATAGGATATAACGGAGCTAATGTCTTTTATGAACGCCGCGCCGAGTAAAGAACTTTTCGAGCAAGTAGCTGATCGGCTAGGGATAGATAAGTCCTTTGTCGAAAAGGATTGGTTCGTCACCCAAGCAATTAGCCTTATTTCCGGCGTTAATGTTTCCGGCTTTGAAGTTGTCTTCACGGGCGGAACGGCTCTTTCAAAGGCGCATGGCTTGTTAGAGCGGTTTTCCGAGGATGTTGATTTCCGTGTACAAGCATCGGAAGAACTGAGAAACCGAAAAGACCTTTCAAATTTAAGGAAATCTGTAGTCGCCATCTTGCGTGAGGGCGGTTTTATCTTCACCGATGAACAGGTGCGGTCACGCGATGAAAACCGCTTTTTCTCTATTGACCTTGCGTATGACAGTCATTTTATCAAGGCAGATGCACTGCGTCCGCATATTCTGATTGAAGTCACGACGCGGAATACTCAACTACCGCCTATTCATCTGCCTGTCGCGTCTTTCGTATCCACTGCCGCTAAAAAACCGCCGGAAGTTGCCCAAATTGCCTGCATAGACCCTGTGGAAAGTGCTGCCGACAAGTTAAGTGCTTTGGCTTGGCGCATACCGGACAGAGTCCGGAACGGAAAATACGATGACCCTACTATCGTCCGGCATCTTCACGATCTCGCTTTGCTAAAAGACAAGGCTTTGGCTCATGAAAAGTTTGCCGCGTTAGCGGCAGCCTCAATGACAGAGGATTCTTCTCGTCCAAAGAATAGGCCTGAGCTGGTGGATATGCCACCACAAGAAAGGCTGAAATTGATGTTAAAAATTCTATCCGAGGATGCAGAATACCCGCCGGAATATGACTTGTTCGTAAAGGGTGTGTCCTATGCAGTTGCTGAGAAAATTCCTACCTATGCCTCCGCTATTGAAGCGGTGCGTGTTTTAACAAAAACCGTCTTCTCTGAATAAAAATCAAGCGCGTCCATATTAGCCTTGAAGATATGTGCGGAAGTGTATAATTTTTCTATTATGAAGCCATTAAAAGAGTTTGTAGCGGATATACGCGAATTCCTTGAACCAATCTGGGTCAAGGCGCATGAGGGATGGGCGGACGAGCCTGTGCCGATACCTCCATCAAAATATATGTGTAGATATTCCTGTCTGTTTTTAAAGCAGGCTCTGAATGATGCCGGATATGGCGAGTGGCAGGTGTATCTTGGTCGCCCACCGTCACAGGAGCTGCACGGTACAGAACAAGGACAGTTCGGCTATTGCTCTGCTGATGGAAAGTGGTATGACCATGCGTGGCTAATCAAAGGTGATCTGTTGATCGATATTACTGCCGATCAGTACGGTGATGCCCCCGTTATTGTAGGGGCTTCTCTGCCTGAAAAATATAATGCAAACATGTCAGAAACTGATGTGGCGGCGGATTTTCAAAAACTTAAAAAGCGTGTGGATTCTTGGGTAGAATACTGGGGTAGGAGCGTCCCACCTGAAAAGCGGATTCAAGAATGGCTCAAAATGGCAGATTCTTTCGCCAAAGATTGGAAGCCATCTGATGTATTGTTTGTCTCCAAAGAGTAATTTTATTAGCTCATAATTACCGGAGACCAATTCCTCCTTAGACACACGCCGAATAGCGTAGAATTTTTTTTCTAATTGAGCCTATTCATTTCATAGGTTGCGAGACGGCATGTCACTGCCGGCATATTTGTATTTTCACCCATCAAATGTCCTCAATATTTTCGGGGAGGGCGTTAGGCTGCTTACTGCAATAGGGATTCTATCGTAAAAGAATTAGGTGCAATGTAATAAACGTAAACGCCTTTTTTCTTACTCATAACTACCTCTAAATTTCTATACCTAATTTTCTAGTTCTAATAACTAAATCTCTATAACGTCCACCAACTGTCTCAAGTCTTGCAAAATGGTTGCACCATCCAGCCAAGAATGAATGCTCTTTATCTCCAAACTTCATCTTTCTCAATATAACTGCAATTCTCCAAGCGTAATAAGGCGCGGGAACTTCGCCACGCTGTAAATACAAATTGAAATCGGCAGTAATGATTCCAACATGCATGTTCAAATCATTATCGGTGGATTTCAAAAAAGCCCTAAATTCATTTTCTGGCTTATTTAAAAACTCATGCATACCTGTGGCTACGCCATAGTTTACACCTTCGCCAAGCATTTTTTGGAAAGCTTGTTCCTGTCGAGCTTTATCCTGATTTCTTAGTTCAAGCAATTTTTCAGGGGAAAAAGGGGGAGAAGAAGTCATTAATTGTATGACGTGATCCAGCGCTTTTAAGTCTTCCACTTTATTCAGATTCCAGCTTTACAAAGAAGTAATAGAAAAATGGCGGACAGGGTGAGATTCGAACTCACGGTAGAGTTACCCCTACGACGGTTTTCAAGACCGTAGCCTTAAACCACTCGGCCACCTGTCCATTCATAAAATGGTCGAAGTATTTATAATCGGGAAAGTGAAATATTTCAAGCTTCTATCTTTAAGCCCTATTTTGAGGTTTTAGAGACCTTTTTCTTCGGCTTCCTGACGTTAATTGCTGAAGCGTCCAAGGTGTTCTTGAGGTGAGAGGCATAGAACTGCTCAATCATTTCCACGCTAGTACGGCAGTTTTTAGCGATCTGGTATATATCTGCGCCTTCCATCAGTCGTAGGCAGATATAGGTATGCCGCAAGCTATAAGCCGTGCGGACGTTACCATCCCGATCAAATTTCAGGTTCAGTTCTTCAAGAATTGTATTCAATTCATTTCGGCGTCTTTTGCCGAAAATCTTGTCTGTAGGCTTTCCTTGATTACGTTTCTGCATGCGCTGAAAGGGCAGTATTGCCCCTGTCATGCTCTTGCAATGACCTACGCCGCGTTTGCCGCGTACCTCAATCTCCAGCAGGCGTTCGCCTGAGTCTTGGTCTGTCACGGCTGTGACATCCCTGTATTCAAGGCGTGCGGCCTCGTCAGGCCGCAACCCGGTGTTCGCCATGAATAAGACGTAATCGTGCAAGTCTTCCCAGACATATCTGAATTGTTCTCTCGGCGGATTTTTTGCTTTTTCTCTCGTTGCTTCAAAGAGCATTTTGTATTCAGCAGGGGAGAACCAAGCGCGGTGCTTCACTTTGCCAGAGGTTTTATATGGTGGTGAAATATCGGGGACTTGTTGAATCCACCCATATCGATGGGCGGTTTTAAGGACAAGGCGAAGGGTTACGGTTTCATGATGTAATGTGCTACGCGAAGGCTTTCTACCTTTATGGCCTGTGGTAGATCGATGAAGTCTATATTCTTGTACCAGCCCCGCCGAAATCTCGGTTAGGGGCTTATCAGCAAAGAAGGGCATCAGGTGGACGTTAACGCGCATGGTGTGTTGCGCCGTCCAGTCTTTGTTCCGTTGTCCTTCGGTGATAATTCCATATTCTGCGATGAACTTATCGGCAGCCTCACGGAAGGTATGACCTTCCTGCGGCTGAATCTTCTTGGGGTGATGTTGAATAGGCGCATGTTCTGTTAATTGCGCCTTGCTCCCGAATGTCTTGAGGAGGAGGGAGGTGCGGGTCGATTGATGATATTGTTTTGACGTAACATAGGTCGTCATATACCACTCACGGGCAAATTCTTTTGCCATAGTGAGCGTTTCTGCTTTGGTGGACATACGATGGTTGCGACCATCCATGTAGGTGGAGCATTGCCAATAGCGGCTGTTGTCGCGCTTGTAGATGTGGACTTTGCCGTCCATGAGGTCATGGGTTTCGATACTCATTACATGCTCTCCACTTTGAAAAGTGTGTAAGACATGTGTAAGTATAATACGGAAAGATTAAAATTTCTATGTGATTGATTTATATGATTTATTTTGCTTAACGTACAGCATACGCTAGTTTTCAAGACTAGAGCCATAAACCACTCGGCCACCTGTCCGTCTGAGCGGTGCATTTTAGTAACATATATGGCGCTGTTGTGGCAACACGAAGTTTGTTTGACTTTTTACGGCTAACTACCCTAGAATCAAAGAAAAATAAGGGGTTGTCGTGTTGCGTTATCAGGTTTTTATTCTGTGTTTTCTGGCAGTTTTCGGCTGCAGCATGGCGACCGCCTCGGCCAATACTGAGGATTTTTCCAGCTGGCTGAAAGAGCTGCGCGCTGAAGCGCTGGCGGATGGCATTTCCGCCAAAACCGTCAGCCATGCACTGCCGGATACGCTGAAGCCCATCGACAAAATTTTGGAGCTGGACCGCAAGCAACCGGAAGGCCATACCACTTACGAGGAGTACCTCAAGAAAACGGTTTCGGAAGACCGCGTGGCCAAGGGCCGCACCAACATGCTGAATTACCGTAAATTGCTGGATTCCGTTGAGGATGAATACCCTGCTGACAAAGCCGTCGTCGTCGCGCTCTGGGGCATTGAAACCAGTTATGGCGCCAATACCGGCAATTATGACGTTGTTACCGCACTGGCGACCCTGGCCTATGATGGCCGCCGCAGCGATTTTTTCCGCGGTGAATTGATGAAAGCGCTGAAAATCCTTGATGAAGGGCATATCAGCCAAGCGCGCATGAAGGGGTCGTGGGCAGGGGCGATGGGCCAGAGCCAGTTCATGCCTTCCAGCTTTTTCAAGTTCGCGGTCGATTTTGACAAGGACGGCCACCGTGATATCTGGACGACGGAGGGAGATGTTTTCGCCTCCGCCGCCAATTATCTTGCCCTGAGCGGCTGGAAAAAAGGCGCGCCGTGGGGCCGGCAGGTAAAGGTGCCCTTGAATATCGACCGCCAGCTAGTGGGCGCGAACAACACCTATTCCTTGCAATTCTGGCACGACAAGGGTGTGCGCCTGCTGAACGATGAAGGCGTGCCGTTTGAAGGCGAATATCAGGCATCGCTAATTCAACCGGACGGGCCCGGGACGACCGCTTATTTGGTATATGAAAATTACCGGACATTGCTGAAATGGAATAAATCATCCTATTTCGCAACCGCGGTGTGCCTGCTGGCAGACCGTATTAAATCTGCCGGAATTGCCCCCAAAATAGCCCCGAAAAAGGCCTAATCGCCTAGATTTTGGAACTGGTTTCCGCTATCCTCGCCGTACCTTAAACCCAGCGACCGGAAGGCCAGATTCATGACCGCTATATCCCGTTTTTTCACCATGTGCGTCCTCTGCGTCGGCGTGCTGATGCTCTCGGGCTGCTCGGAAACCGAGTTTGCGTCGCACTGGGCTAAAAAAGTCAACTGGCCGGGACAGGAAGAGGCGGCGGGGACCTACAAAATCGGCAAACCTTACCGTGCCGGCAGCGTCTGGTATTACCCGCAGGAAGATTTCAAGCTGGTCGAAACCGGTATTGCCTCGTGGTACGGGCCTGACTTTCATGGCAAGCGCACCGCCAACGGCGAACTGTATGACCAGCATGAATTGACCGCCGCGCACCGTACGCTGCAAATGCCTTCGCTGGTGCGCGTCACCAACCTTGAAAACGGCCGCGCGGTTGTTGTGCGCATTAACGACCGCGGCCCGTTCAAAAGCGGCCGCATCATCGACTGCTCGAAACGCGCGGCAGAACTGCTCGGCTTTATCGGCAAGGGCACGGCGCGCGTGCGGCTTGAAGTGTTGAGCAAGGAAAGCCGCCAGATGGCAGAAGCCGCCAAGCGCGGCATGGATACCTCGCGCCTGACGATGGCCGACCTTGAAAAGTTCGATACGCCCGCAACCGTGCAGAATGCCAGCTATGAAACCCATGGCGACGTTGCGACCGAAAAAGGCCGCCCGCAATATGCCGCGCTTGATACCACGCAGCCGGATGCGCTGCCCGAAAGCCTGCAAACGCCCACCATCACGGTCGAGCAGCTTTCAGCCCCCGCCAGCACGCAAACGCAGCAGCCGGTTTATACCGCGCCTGTCGCATCTGCCAACGCCGGCAGTGCGCGCGACAAGTTCGTCGGCAGCCTGAACCTGGATGACGAGCAGGGCGCGCCGCCCGCAAGCACGGCTTCAACGCCCTCGGGCATGGCCAGCGGCCACCTTGAACAAGGCCGCTTCCTGCCGGACCCGGTTGTGACGCGCCAGCCGGTGGCGCCCACGGGTATTTTTGTACAGGCGGGTGCTTTTGGCGTGCGTGACAACGCCGACCGCCTGAAGTCGAAGCTCAGCGGCATTGCGCCCGTGATGATTGATACCGTGAACACCAGCGGCAAAACGCTTTACCGCGTCAAGCTTGGCCCCATCGCTTCGGTCGATGAAGCCGACAAGGTGCTGGACCGCGTTATTCGCGCGGGCAATGGCACTGCGCGCGTTGTGCATGATAGATAACCTTAGCTGACGATATACAAAAACAAGAAACGAGGATGTGATGAAAACCAAGGTACTGCTGTTCGCCGCAATGATGGCCTTCATGAATGTTCTGCCCGCGCAAGCGCAGGTGGATACGCTGGCGAAGCAAGCCATTATCATCGACGCCAATTCCGGCGCCGTGCTGCTGGATAAATCCGGCGATGGCCAGATGCCGACATCCTCCATGAGCAAGGTCATGAGCATGTACATGGTCTTCGAGGCGCTGAAGGAAGGCCGCCTGCACCTGACCGATGAACTGCTGGTCAGCGAACGCGCATGGCGCAACAGCATGAATGACGGTTCCCGCATGTTCCTGCCGGTCGGCAGCCGCGTGAAGGTTGAAGACCTCATCCGTGGCGTTATTGTCCAGTCGGGCAACGACGCATCCGTCGTTCTCGCCGAAGGCGTGGCGGGCACTGAAGAATCTTTCGTCGATGCCATGAACGCAAAAGCAAAACAGCTGGGCCTGAAGGATAGCCACTTCATGAACGCCACCGGCCTGCCGGACCCCAACCATTACTCCACGCCGCATGACCTGGCGCGTCTTGCCTCGCACATCATGTCGGACTTCCCCGAGTATTATCACTACTTCTCGGAAAAGGAATTTACCTTCAACAACATCAAGCAGCAAAACCGCGACCCGCTGCTCGGCAAGGTACCGGGTGCGGATGGCCTGAAGACCGGCCATACTGAAATTGCCGGTTACGGCCTGATGGGCACAGCCCTGCGCGATGGCCGCCGCGTCATCCTTGTGATGAACGGGCTTGAAAGCCAGAAGGACAGGCAGGAAGAGGGCATCAAGCTCATGGAATGGGCCTTTCGCAATTTTGAGTCCAAAAAGCTGATCGCCAAGGGAGAGACGGTTGATAACGCCAAAGTCTGGCTCGGCAAGTTTGATGCCGTGCCGATGGTTGCGTCGCAGGATGTGCAGGTGCTTCTGCCCCGCGCAAAACGCAGCGAGCTGAAAATGGCCGTGAAATACAGCGAACCCGTCAAAGCCCCCGTGGTGGCAGGCGATAAAATCGGCACCCTGCAAATCAGCGTGCCTGACCAGCCGCCGGTTGAGGTTGACCTGCTGGCCGGCGCTGATGTTCCCCGCAAGGGTATTTTTGGCCGCGTCAAGGACCGCCTTGATTACCTGCTGACCGGGTCGCTCTGACCATGAGCAAAAAAGGGCTGTTCATTACGCTGGAAGGCGGTGAAGGCACGGGCAAAAGTACGCAAGTAAAGCTTTTGCACGCAGCCCTTGCCGCTGCCGGCGTTGACGCCCTGATGACGCGGGAGCCCGGCGGTACGCCGCAGGCAGAACGCATCCGCAACTTCATCATCCAGCGGGACGCGGGACATTTTGACCCGCTAACCGAAGCGCTGTTGATGATGTCGGCACGGCGCGAGCATCTGGTCGATAAAATCTGGCCGTCGCTTGAAAAAGGGCAATGGGTCATCTCCGACCGCTTTGCAGATTCCACGCGCGCGTTTCAGGGCTACGGCATGGGCTTGGGGCAGGAAACGATTGATAAGATCTATGCCCTTGTCGCCGGCGACTTCCAGCCCGACCTGACCTTTGTGTTCGATATCGACCCCGAAGTTGGCCTCAAGCGTTCCATGAAGCAGCTGGCCGTGACCAGCAACGCCACGGAATCCACCGAAGACCGTTACGAACGCATGGGGCTGCCGTTCCACCGCCGCCTGCGCGACGGCTTCCTTGAAATTGCCCGCCACTTCAAGAACCGCTGCGTCATTATTGATGCCACGCAGGATATTCAAACCATTCACCGCCAACTGCTGCAAACCATTGCGGCTCGCACAGGCGTAACCGCGAAGGAAGCCCAGCATGGTTAGCCTTTTCGCGGATGAAGACGATGACATTCCCCTCGACATAGAAGCGGATGTTGATGATGCCGCGCCGCCTGAAGCGCTTGATGTTTCACCGCGGACTAACCCCGAGCTGTTGGGCCATGAAGCTGCCGAAAAAGCAATTCTGGCGGATTTTAACGCAGGCCGCATGCCGCACGCGCTTATCCTTGCAGGTCCTTCTGGCATCGGCAAGGCGACCTTCGCGTACCGCATTGCCCGTTTCCTTTTCACCAATGGCGGGGACCAAGATGCGGGACTGTTTGGCGAGCCGGAAAAACCCAGCACCCTTGCAACGCCTGCCGCGCATCCGGTCTTTTCCCGCGTGGCATCCGGCGGTCATTCCGACTTTGCGGTGATCGAGCGCGAGTATGACGATAAAAAAGACCGCCTTAAAAATGACATCTCCATCGAAGCCGTGCGCAAAATTCACCCGTTCCTGCAAAAGACCGCGGCCGAAGGCGGCTGGCGCGTCGTTATTGTGGATAGCGCCGAATACCTGAACCACAGCAGCCAGAACGCGCTGCTAAAAATTCTTGAAGAACCGCCGAAAAAAACGGTGCTGATTTTAACCACCTCGCAACCCGGTACGTTTCTGCCGACCATTCGTTCCCGCTGCCGCATGATCTACCTTGACCCGCTGCCGGAAAATATTGTCGGCACGCTGCTGGAAAAATATGCGCCCGCCATTTCACCCGCTGATAAAATGGCCGTCAGCCGTTATGCCGAAGGCAGCATTGGCTGCGCCCTGCGGTTTTATCAGGAAAAGGGCATCGACCTGTATCGCACCATTCTGGCGCTTATTGGCAACCTGCCGCAGCTGGATGTTGTAAAGGTGCATGACCTTGCCGATAAAATCGGCCGCGTCGAGCAATCTTACGAAACCGCGCGGGAAATCATGACCGGATGGTGCGAACGCATTGCGCGCCTGCAGGCCCGCGGCCTTGCCATTCCCGACATTCTGCCGGGGGACGGCGCCATTTTCACGCGTCTGACGGAGCAATACCCGCCGCGACATTTTTTGACGACATGGGAAAAAATGTCGCAGCTATTCCTGCAAGCCGAATATTCCAACCTGGATAAACGTCAGGCGCTTATCGGCGCGTTCCTGATGCTGCAAAACCCCGACCACGCCGCCATTAGCGTGTAAGAGCAATAAAAAACCGGATAGAGGACGACCATGACCAAGCCGCATTTCTACATCACCACCGCCATTTCCTACGTCAACGGCCCGCCCCATCTGGGTCATGCCTATGAAACGATCGGTGCGGACGTGATGGCGCGCTTCAAGCGCCTTGACGGTTTTGACGTGTACTTCCTGACCGGCACGGACGAACACGGCCAGAAAGTGCAAAAAACAGCGATTGCCAAAGGCAAAACCCCGCAGCAGTTCAGCGATGAAATTGCGGCGCTGTTCATTGACATGAACAAAAGCCTGAATATTTCGCTTGATCAGTTCATCCGCACCACCGCGCAGTTCCACAAGGACGCCTGCCAGGCTATCTGGAATAAGATGAAGGAGGGGGGGGATATTTATCTTAACAAATACGCCGGCTGGTATTCGGAGCGCGATGAAGCGTTCTACGGCGAAGATGAGCTGACGACCCGTGAAGACGGTAAAAAAATCGCGACATCCACTGGCACCGAAGTGCATTGGCTGGAAGAGGAGAGCTATTTCTTTAAATTGTCGGAATACACGCAAAAACTGCTGGACTATTACGAAGCACACCCTGAATTCATCCAGCCGTCGTTCCGCAAAAACGAAGTCGTCAGCTTCGTGAAGCAGGGCCTTAAAGACCTTTCCATCTCCCGCACCAGCTTTGACTGGGGCGTGAAGGTGCCGAACGACGACAAGCATATCATGTACGTCTGGGTGGATGCGCTGACCAACTACATTAGCGCTATCGGTTACCCCGGCGACAAGGACGGCACTTTTGCCAAGTACTGGCCGGCGGATATTCACCTGATCGGCAAAGACATCATCCGTTTCCATGCCGTCTTCTGGCCGGCGTTCCTGATGTCGGCGGGCCTGCCCATTCCGAAGCGCGTCTTCGGCCATGGCTTCCTGCTGACGCGCGGGGAAAAAATGTCGAAGTCGCTCGGCAACGTCGTGACTCCGCAGGCGTTGATCGACCGTTTTGGCGTGGACCAAGCCCGCTATGCGTTGATGCGCGAAGTGACATTCGGGCAGGACGGCGATATTTCATATGAACTGCTCGGCAACCGCGTGAATGCAGAGCTTGCCAATAACATCGGCAACCTTGCGCAGCGGACGCTGTCGCAAATCGCCAAAAACTGCGATGGCAAGGTGCCGCAGCCCGGCATTCTTGAAGATGTCGACCACCAGCTTCTTGATAAAGCGGGGCAGGCGATGCTGATTGCCGTGCGTGGCGAGTTCGAAAAAATGCAGTTCAGCAAGGCAATTGAGGAAATTGTGCAGGCCGCCAATGCCGCCAACCTTTATATCGACTCGCAGGCGCCGTGGACGTTGAAGAAAACCAACCTCGAGCGCATGGGCACCGTGCTGTATGTGCTGGCGGAGGTTATTCGCAACCTTGGCCTTATCCTGCAGCCCGTCACGCCGGTCGCTGCCAATAAAATCCTCGATCAGGTCGCGGTTGCGGCGGATGCGCGGGACTTCAGCTTTATCGGTGCGGGTTATGCCCTGCAGCCTGGTACAGCGCTGCCCGCGCCGCAAGGCGTCTTCCCGCGCTACGAAGCGCCGTCTGAGGAGAAGATTGCCTGATGCTGGTCGATAGCCATTGCCACCTTGATTACCCTGACTTTGAAGCAGAGGGCGTGCCGGAAGTTGTCGGTCGCGCCAAGGCTGCCGGTGTCGGACACTTTCTGACCATCTGCACCGAAATTGCAAAGTTTCCGCAAATTCTGAAGGTGGCGGAAGCGTTTTCGTTCATCGACTGCACGGTCGGTACGCACCCGCACCATGCGGCCGATGCAGGGGAAATTAATGTCTCACGTGAAGAAATCGTGACGCTCACCAAAAACCCGAAAGTCGTCGGTATCGGCGAAACGGGGCTTGATTATTACTACGACCATTCCCCGCGTGAAGAACAGCAGCGTGTTTTCGCAACGCATATTGAAGCTGCACTTGAAACGGATCTGCCGCTCGTCATCCATACCCGTGATGCGGATGATGATACTATCCGCCTGATGACGGATGTAGGGCAGCGCAAGGCGCGCGGCGTGATGCACTGCTTCAGCGGCACGAAGTACCTGGCCGAAGCCTCGCTTGACCTTGGTTTTTACGTGTCCTTCTCCGGCATTGTCACCTTTAAGAAATCCGAGGAATTGCGCGAAATTGCCAGGACTGTGCCGCTTGACCGCATCCTGGTTGAAACCGACAGCCCGTACCTTGCGCCCATGCCGCACCGCGGCAAGCGCAACGAACCGGCTTTCGTCGTCCATACCGCGCAACTGGTGGCTGAATTGAAAGGCGTGTCGCTGGAAGACCTTGCGGCGCAGACGACGCAAAACTTCTTTACTCTCTTCAACAAGGCTAAAAAATAACATGAAGATTACGGTTTTGGGCAGCGGCGGGTCTTTGGGTGTGCCGGCGGCTGGCGGCTTCTGGGGCACGTGTGACCGGAACGAGCCGAAGAACAAACGCTCCCGCGCCTCCATTCTGGTGCAGTCGGCAAAGACCAGCCTGCTGGTTGATACTAGCTACGACCTGCGCGAACAGCTGAACCGCACCAATACCCAGCAGCTTGATGGCGTGTTGATTACCCATGCGCACAACGACCATGTGAATGGCATCGACGACTTGCGGCCTATTGCTTACCATTCCAACGTCAAGCTGCCGTTGTACGCCAATCAGGAAACTCTGGATGAAATTCACCGCCGCTGGCCGTATTTGTTCGAGCCGAAGCACGGCAATATTTATGTCGAATTCATCCAAAAGCAATTGATCGAGAATTACGATAAATTTACCGTCGGCGATATTGATGTTGAAAGCTTTGAGATGGACCATACAACCATCCTTGCCCTCGGCTACCGTTTTGGCAGCTTTGCCTATTGCGTTGACGTTGCAGACATTAACGAAAAATCTCTGGAGAAACTGAAGGGTGTTGAAACCTGGATTGTCGATGCCGGCGCCTACTTCAAGGAAAAAATCGGCACGCACGCCAATATCCAGCGGGTCATGAAATGGGCGGAATTGCTGAAGCCCAAAATGACGTATTTAACCGTGCTGACGACGCATATGGATTACGCGACGCTCTGCAACGAATTGCCGCCCCACATTCGCCCCGCCTATGACGGCATGGTGATTGATATGGACAGCAACACGCGATAACAGTCTGCATTAAAAAGCCCCGGCACGCTTTTGAGCTGCCGGGGCTTTTTTTGTCTTCAAAAAGGCGATCAGCCCAGCTTTTTCGAAGCGGCGCCGAATTTGGCGGCGTTGTCGTTGGTGGGCTTTTTCTTTTCGACGGTATCGAGGGCTTTGCCAAGAATTTCCTTGATGCCGACATCGAGCTGGGGCGTTTCCATGATGCGTTCCATCTGCTGGATCATCAGGTTCTGCCGCTCGGCATCGTAGCGCTTGAACTGGGTGAAGCGCTTGGCAAGGTTGGTGGCGGTTTTGGCATTGACCTCGTTCAGGTGAATGACGGTATCGGCAAGGAATTTATAGCCATCGCCTTTGGTGTCATGGAACACGGTCGGGTTACCGCCGATGAAGCCGCCGATCAGGGCGTAAACTTTGTTCGGGTTGGTTTCATCGAAACTTGGGTGCTTCATCAGGTCTTTCACGCGCTGTAGCGGGTCGCCATCCGGAATACCGGCATTCAGCGACAGCCATTTGCCGACGACGTTATTGTTGTCCTTGAACTTCTCGTAGAAGTGGTCAAGGGCGGCCTGACGCGTATCCGCACCGCCCGACGGCGCAATGCGCGACAGGGTAGCAAGCGCAGCCAGACGTTCCGTCATGTTTGTGGCGGAATAATACTGGCCTTCGGCGGTTGCGGCCATTTCGGGCGTGCCGATTTTGCCGAGGAAGGACAGGCTGACATTATGCAGCTCGCGGCGGCCGACCTGCGCTGGGGTAACGTCATACGTCTCCGCGGCAGGGGTTGCGGTGGCGGCATAAATTTTGCGGAAGTCGCCTTCAAACGTCGTCGCCAGCGTTTTGCGCATAAACGACAACGCCTCGTTTACGGCTTCAGGGTCGAGGGTTTTGAGGTCCTGCGTCACCAGGCCGTAGCTGGGCATTGCCAGCGCCTTGGCGTTGAAGGCGATGTCGCCGTCCAGCGCGTTGGTAACATTAGTGCCGTAGGCTTCAAGGAACTCGCGGCTCAGCTTCAGCGGCAGGTCGTCCTGCACGTCTTTAATAAGGCTGTGCAGCGTCTTGATCATCAGGCGCTCGGTCGCTTCGTATTTATTGTAGCCGTCGCTGTCATGCGCCATGCGGAAGATAAGCTCTTCATCCGTCGGCTGTGTTGCGACTTTTACCGGAGCAGAGAAGCCGCGCAGGATGGACGGGACGACGGGGCCGGAGACATTTTCGAATACAAATGTCTGCGCGGTTTCGGTCAATTCCAGTACACGCGTGGTTTGGGCACCGGCGGCTTCGCCCTTCAGCGTCAGCGGCACATCCTTGCCGGACTGGCCAATAAGGCCGACGGCGACGGGAATGTGCAGGTTTTCTTTATCCGCCTGATCGGGCGTCGGGCGCGTCAGCTGCGAGAGCGTCAGCGTATAGGTTTTTGTCGCGGCATCATATGTGCCGTGGTAGGAAATTTCCGGCGTGCCGGATTGGCTGTACCATGTGCGGAACTGCGTCAGGTCCTTGCCGGATGTTTCTTCCATGACGTTGATGAAATCGTCGCAGGTGACGGCCTGCCCGTCAAAGCGGGAGAAATATTCATCCGTACCCTTGCGCCATGTGGCTTCGCCAAACATGGTGTGCATCATGCCCAGCACATGCGAGCCTTTTTCGTAGATGGTGCCGGTGTAAATGTTGTCAAACTCTTCCACCTTGTCGGGGCGGATGGGGTGGGACAGGGGGCTGGCATCTTCCATGAACTGGCGGTCGCGGAGATCAACGGCATCTTCGATGCGCTTGATGGATTTGGAGTGCATGTCTTCCGTGAACTGGCGGTCGCGCAGCACGGTGAAGCCTTCCTTCAAGGTCAGCTCGAACCAGTCGCGCACGGTCACGCGGTCGCCGGAATAGTTGTGGAAGTATTCATGGCCGATGACGGCTTCGATGTTGATCAGCTCGTCATCCGTCGAGGTTTCGGGGCTGCCGACGAGGAGGGAGACGTTGAAGACGTTAAGGCCCTTGTTTTCCATCGCGCCCGCGTTGAATTTATCGACGACGGCGATGTGGAAAACATCAAGGTCGTATTCGCGGCCATAGCGTTCTTCATCCCACTTCATGGCGCGTTTGATGGAACCCATGGCCCATTCGATTTTATCTTCGTAACCCGGCTGCACGATAATGCGCAGGTCGACGTTTTTGCCGCTCATGGTGGTGAAGGTATCTTCCATCACTTTCATGTCGCCGGCGACGACGGCGAAGAGGTAGCTCGGCTTCGGCCACGGGTCGTTCCAGCTGATGCTGTGGCGGCCATTGCCAAGGTCGGTCGTATTTTTGTATTCGCCGTTGCCGTTGGAAAGGAGGATGGGGAAGCGCGCCTTGTCTGCCTCCATCGTCACGTCAAAGGTGGCAAGGTTATCCGGACGGTCGAGGAAATAGGTAATACGGCGGAAGCCCTGCGCTTCGCATTGTGAGCAGAAAACATCGCCCGCCATGTAAATGCCGCTGAGGGTGGTGTTTTCGGTCGGGTTTACTTCTGTCGTGATGTCGAGCGAAAAAGGCTGGGCCGGCGGGTTCTTTAAAATCAGGTTTTTGTCGGTGACGATGTACTCGCTTTTGTCGAGTGCGCGGGTCTTGCCGTTTTCGGTGATTTTCAGGTCGAGCAGGCGGAGGTCTTCACCATCCAGCACCAGCGCGCCGCCCTGGGCTGCGGCGGCGGGGTTGCGCATGACGTCGATATGGCTTTTGATGACCGTCTTTTCTTCATCAAGGTCGATGTGCATTTTGACGTTCGGAATTTTGTATTCGGACGGGCGATAATCATCGCGATACAGCGGGTTGCGGTGCGGGTCAAAGAGGAATTCCTTCTTTGCGGCCATGTGAGGATGCTCCACGTATTATGTTTATAAAATTGTGTAAGATAGCAGATTAATTTACCAGAAATAACAAGTCAACCTTGTTTTTGGTAATATTATTACGGTGTGCGGCCAGTAAATTCAGACACTTAAGCCGGAATACTGTAGCTATCCACGCCATTCTCGGTCGTCTTGCGAATACGTCCGGCTTTTTCCTCGTAAACAAGGTGCGCCAGCGTTTCGCCAAGGGCAAAAAAGATGTCGCTGGCGCGGCTGAGAATACGGTGGGAGAAAAGCCCGACCATGGCCTGATGCGCCGTCATGGGGCCGGTGGCGACAACCTTGCGGAGTTTTTCAAGGCGGCGCTCGTGGTGGTACTTCAGTTCATCAATGCGTTTATGCAGCCCGCGGAATGGCACGCCGTGGGAGGGCAGCACGGCCACATCATCCGGCACCAGCCGCTTGATGCGGTCGAGCGTTTCAAGGTACACGCCAACGGGGTCCGCCGAAAAATACTTGTCGGGAAAGAAGCTGATGTTGGGACTGATGTCCGGCAGCACCATGTCGCCGGCGATGAAAATTTTATCCGCCGCGTTATAAAGGCTGGCATGCTGCGGGCTGTGGCCGTAGCCGTCAATCACCAGCCATTCCTTGCCGCCAAGCGTAACGGTTTGCCCCGGTTTCACTTCGGTAAAGGTGGCGGGAATGGTGTGGACGACTTTTTGGTACGTAAACCTGCGTGCCAGCATATCGTCCATCAAATCGGGCGTTAAACCGGCGGCGACGTAGTAGGGGCGGTAAATGCTTTCCAGCGTCTTTTGCATTTCAGGATCGGTCAGCGACTGCGCAATGTTATATTCCGGCGCGGTCATTTGCGGCATAAGCTTGGTGCGGTCCGCCACCCAGCCGCCAAGGCCGAAATGGTCGGGGTGGAAGTGGGTGATAAAAAGGTTATCCACTTTCGTGCTGCCGATGACGTTGGCGAAAACCCGCTCCCACGCCTGCAGGGCGACTTCAAAGTTAAAGCCGGTGTCGATGATGCTGAAACCATCAGGACCTTTCAGCAGCCAGATGTTCACGTGGTCAAGCTCGAATGGCAGCGGCGTGCGCATCCAGTACAGGCCGGGGAAGATTTCTTCGGCCGTGCCAAGCTCGGGGATGAAGTCATGGGTGGGGGTATAGGTCTTGCCCGGGCGTGGTGTGAAGGCGGTTTTCAATAAAAATCTCCTTTTTGCGGCCATGCCGAGCATATTACGCGCATATTAACTGTTTTTTTGCTTTTTTATAGTCATATTCATCATTTAAACTAGTGCCTTAGCGGAATTCCGCCAGTGGCAGTTAAAGTGCCTGTTAAAAGGGATAACCAGCCTGTGACGTTTACGATGGATCACCGCCTCGCCGATAGCTCCCATTTCATTGAGGATTGGGCGCTGTGCCGCGTATCGCTGAAGAATGACAGCGTGCAGCCCTGGCTCTACCTTGTGCCGCGCCGTGAAGGGATTCGGGAAATGTGCGACCTTGCGCCCGCAGACCAGGCGCTGCTGATGGCCGAAATGGCACTGGCGCAAAAAGCCCTGCAAAGGCTGTATGCGCCCGATAAAATCAATACCGCAGCGCTGGGCAACATGGTGCCGCAGCTGCACATCCACATTTTTGCACGCTACCAGACCGATGCCGCCTGGCCGAAGCCCGTATGGGCTATACAGGCGGAGGAAATTCCGTATACTGATGATAAGAAGAATGCGGAGATTCAAAAGCTTAAAGACTGCTTCGCGCAGCTTCAACGAGGGGAATAAAACAGATGTCTTCCATGGTATTTTGCCAGGGACTTTACGAACTGATGGACAGCTACGACGGGTTCATCATGGACCAATGGGGCGTGCTGCATAACGGCGTTGCGACGTACGACGGCGTTATTGATGTGCTGAACCATTTGAAACAGCGCAAGAAGCAGGTTGTCATTCTGTCCAACTCCGCCAAGCGGTCGGACGATAACGTGGAGCGTTTGAAAAAGCTCGGCATCAAGCCGACACTGTACCAGTCCGTCGTCACCGCCGGTGAAGTGACGTGGCAGGGCTTGAAGGAGCAGAAAGACACGCCCTTCAAAAACCTCGGCAAGAAATGCTACCTGATTACGCGCGACAATGACCGTACGCTGCTGAACGACCTTGATATCGAAGTTGTCGAAGATATTGAGCAGGCGCAGTTCATCCTCATCACCAGCTTTGACTCGCCCGCCCGCAAGGTGGAAGAGCTTGACCCCATCTTCAAAAAAGCCGTCGTCAAAAAACTGCCCGCGATTTGCGCCAACCCTGACCTTGTCACGGTATACGGCCATGAACGCGCGGTTGGCCCCGGCGCGGTCGCCAAGCGCTACCATGAACTGGGCGGCATGGCGCACCTGATTGGCAAGCCGCACAAAACCATTTTCCGCTATGCGCTGGGCATGTTTGACGGTGTTATTCCGTCGCGCATCCTCGTCATCGGCGATTCAATCCAGCATGATATCGCGGGCGCGGTCGGCGTTGACCTTGATACCGCCTTTATCACGCAAGGCATCCACGCCAGCGCCTTCAAGCCCGGCATGGCGCCGGAGCAGCGCCGCAAGGCCATGGAACATCTGGCGCAAGGCTATGCAGGCATCCGCCCCAACTGGGTGCTGGACAGCCTGATCTGGCAAACGCCCGAAGCCGCCTTGCGCGAGCGCGAACGTGCGCGGATGAAGGAATAAGCGCTTAAGGCTTCTTTGCGAATGTGCGTGACAAAAAACCTGCGCCCCCAAGGGCAAGGCATGGCAGCCATATCAATGACAGTTCCGAGATAAAAACGCTGAAGCCGTCTTCGGAGAAGAACCGTTTGCCGATGGGCGATACCGGAATGGGCTGCACAGGAAAGAAAAACCGTTCAGTCGAAAACGGCCAGAGTAGCGCAACGCCAAGACCGCCGTTCGTCAGCGCATCCAGCAGCGGGTGCGACAGGCCGGCGATGAAGGTGTAGAAAAATACTGTCTTGCGTGCCGCCAGCAATTCCTTGTTCCGCCATGTCCATAGCAGGGCAACAAGCAGCGCAAAGACGATGGAATGCGTAAAGCCGCGGTGGCCGAACTGGCTTTCATATTTAATGCGCAGGATAAAGCCGAAGCAATCGGCATCCGGCAGCACGCTTGAAATGATGCCGGCAATCAGCAGCGGGCGCGGAATGGTTTTTTGCCCCAGCGCAAGCGCGAGTGCCACGGGAACGGCGGGATGTGAAAAGACGGTCGCCATTTTTTGTTTTCGCCGCCAATATCAGGGTGAATAGGGCAGCTGGTCATCTTCATGGTAGTTGGAGCAGAGGATGGCGTAAGCGGCCTTGATGTCGGGCATCGCGCGTTCGACAGCGGCCTCGCCTTCGGCAATCAGTTCCTCGGCGCGGTCAAATTCCATGAGGCCGATGTGGCCGATGCGCGGGACGATAAGAACGTCGGGCGGGTCGCCGGCAAGGCGAGAGCGCGCAAGGCGGTCCTGCACGATGTTAAGCGATGAAACCATGACGCCGAAAATGCTGGGGCTGCCTTCTTCCCGGCGGAAGATGCGCTGCACAAGGCCTTTCTTTTTTACCTCTTCAAGCTGTGGCGGCGCGCCTTCAAAGTTAAGGAGGTCGAAGCCCGCAACCGTGGGAATGGTTTCGCCCGGGCGCTTGACCTTGCCGATGATATCGCCGGAAACGTTGACGGCAATCGTCATGCGTGCGCCGGTGGCCGTGCAGGCGGAAACCGGCACGGGGTTGACCAGCGCGCCATCAATCAGCCAGCGGTTGTTCATGAAAACCGGTGGGAAAATGCCGGGCAGGGAGAAGGAAGCACGCATCACATCCACAAGGCGGCCGCGACGCAGCCAGACTTCGTGGCCGGTCACAAGATCAGCCGTGATGGCGATGAAAGGGTTCGGCAGGTCTTCGACTTTTACATCGCCGAAATGATCCAGCATCAGCTTTACCAGACGCTCCCCGCCGATAAGGCCGGAAGCCTTGACGCGGAAGTCGAGGTAAGACAGCACCTTGAGTTTGGTGAGCGAATACGCCCATTCCTCGACCGCATCCAGCCGGTTGGCAAGGTATGCGCCGCCGATGAGTGCGCCCATGGACGTGCCGGAAATAATGGTTGGTTCAATGCCATGGCGCTTCAGGGCGCGAATGACACCAATATGCGCAAAGCCGCGCGCCAGGCCGCTGCCAAGGGCAAGGCCGATGCGGGGAGGGGTGGACATATGCAGGGTTTGTTCTTGCTGTGCTTTCAAGCCCGGGCTGGCGGGGGCGATTTCAACAGGCTTTTTATCTTTTCCGAACATGGAACTCCGTGGAATTGTTATTATGTTTATTATTTACAGAGCCGGGATTAGAGACTAATATCCCGCGTTGCTATAGTATAGCACGACTTTTAAAGTATTAACAAAGAACAGAGACAAACTTTGTCCAGTCAACCTGCCCAGCCCGTGGCTGAAGCCCCCAAGAAGCCCGCCAAGCCGCACATGGAAATGACGGCCTCGGTGCCTTTGATGCAGCGCATGATGCGCGAATACATTCGCCCGCGGTTGACCCGCATTGTTTCCGTTATTTTCATGATGCTGGTTTCCGCCGCCATGACGGGCGCAATGGCAAAATTGCTGGAGCCTATTATTGACAGCGTCTTTACGGCGAAAGATAAAATGATGCTGTGGCCGGTGGCGGGTGCGGTGCTGTTCGTCTTCCTTGTTCGCGGCGCTGCAACATACGGCCAGACCGTTTTGCTGAACAACCTGAGCCAGCGCATCGTCAGCGACATGCAGCGGGACATGTTCACGCACCTTATCCATTCCGACCTCGCGTTTTTCCACGCCAACCCCAGCGGACAGCTGATGTCGCGCTTTATCGGCGACATGCTGTTTATCCGTAACGCGGTATCGGAAAGCCTGACCGGCCTTGGCAAAAATACCTTTACCGTTATCTTCCTTATCGGCGTGATGTTCATGCAGGACTGGAAGCTGGCAATTATCTCCATCTTCGTCTTTCCGGCGGCGGCCTATACGGTCATGAAGCTGGGCAAGAAGCTGCGCAAGGTGTCGACCAATACGCAAATTTCCACGGGCGAGCTAACGGGCATGCTGGGGCAGGCCTTTCAGGGCAGCCGCCATGTTAAGTCCTATGGCATGGAAGAATATGAAATCAGCCGCATTCACGGCGTGATTGAAAATATCTACAAGTTGATGGACCGCACTTTCCGCACCTCGGCCATTCTTGCGCCCATCGGCGAATTGCTGAGCGGCCTTGCCATTGTCACCATCATCGTCTACGGCGGCTCCGAAGTGATTGCAGGTCATAGCACGGCGGGTAAATTATTCTCGTTCATTACGGCTTTCATCATGGCGTTTGAGCCTATGAAGCGCCTTGCGCGCCTGAGCAACATTAACCAGATGGGCCTTGCCGCGCTTGACCGTATGTTCAAAATGATGGACGAGCCCCGCGCCATTGCCGACAAGCCTGATGCAAAATCGCTGGTGGTGCAGGATTCCACGATCGAATTCCACAACGTCGTCTTTACGTATGCAGATGGCACAAATGCGCTCAACTCCGTCAGTTTCGTTGCGCCGGCGGGCAAGACTGTGGCGCTGGTCGGGGAATCAGGCGCGGGCAAATCCACCATCCTTAACCTCATCCCGCGTTTTTATGATGTTAACGGCGGCAGCATCACCATTGATGGCCAGGACGTGCGCGATGTCACCACGCAATCGCTGCGCGCTAACATGGCGCTGGTCAGCCAGGAAGTTGCCATTTTCACCGATACGCTGCGCGAAAATATTCTCTACGGCAAACCCGGTGCGACCGATGAAGAAGTGATGGAAGCCGCCAAGCTTGCCGTCGCCCATGATTTCATTATGGAGCAGACGGACGGTTACAATACCAAAGTCGGCGAAAACGGTGTGAAGCTTTCAGGCGGCCAGCGCCAGCGCATTTCCATTGCGCGCGCCATGCTGCGCAACGCGCCGATTTTATTGCTGGATGAAGCAACTTCCGCCCTTGATGCGAATTCGGAACGTTTGGTGCAGACCGCGCTTGAGCGCCTGCAAAAAGGCCGCACGACGATTGTGGTGGCGCACCGCCTGTCCACCATCATGAAGGCGGATATTATTTACGTCATGTCGCACGGCAATATCATTGAAAGCGGCACGCATGAATCCTTGCTGGCATCCGGCGGGGCCTATGCGCGGCTGTATGGCAGCATGATGAAGGAAACGGCCTGATGCTGGTGCGCGGCTTCCTGTTCCTCGCCCTTGGCTATTCCATCTTCCTCTTCCTCCTTTATGCGCTGCAGCGACGCATGATGTATTTTCCCTCATCACAAAAGCTGGGCACGCCTGCAGCCGCAGGTCTTTCCGGCATGATGTCCGTTGTTGTCCATACGCAGGACGGGCTTGACCTTGCGGCGTGGTTTTCTCCGCCCGCCGGAAAGGGCGGCAGGGTCGTTGTTATTTTTCATGGCAACGCAGGGGATGTCAGCGACCGCGCCAACCGTGCCGCCGCCTTTATGGCCAAGGGGCACGGTGTTTTCATGTGCGAATATCGCGGCTACGGCGGTAACCCCGGCACGCCGACGGAGCAGGGGCTTTATGAAGATGCCCGCGCCGGCCTGCGCTGGCTGGCAGAACAAGGCTACGCCAAGCGCCAGTTGGTGCTGTACGGTGAAAGCCTCGGCACCGGCGTTGCGGTACAAATGGCGCTTGAAACGGCGGCGGGCTTCGTCATTCTGGAAGCGCCATTTTCCAGCACCGCGGATGTGGCGCGGGCGCGTTACCCCTTTGTGCCTGTCAATGCGCTGATGCATGACACGTTTGACAGCGCCGCCAAAATTTCAAAACTTAAAACCCGCCTGCTGATCATACACGGCGATGCGGATGAAACCATCAACATCCGCTTCGGCAAAAAGCTTTTTGCCGCCGCCCGCGACCCCAAGGAATTCATCGAAATTTCCGGCGGTGCGCATACCAACCTGTATGACTATAAGGCCGCCGAGCTTGTTACCGAATGGCTTGACCGGGAGGGGGCGAACTGATGCGCAAGACGATTATATCGGCAGTGCTTATTTTGTTGGCAATATACCTTGCCATTTGCGGCCTTATGTACAGCCAGCAGCGGCGCATGATGTATTTCCCGTCGACGCAGGCTTTGGATGCGCCCAACTGGGCGACGGTAGAGACTGTGCATACATCAACGGCGGACGGTTTGTCGCTGGTGGCGTGGTTTTCCCCACCCAAAGAAAAGGGCGGCAAGGTTATTGTTTTCTTCCATGGCAATGCTGGCAACCTTGTGCATATGGCAGGCAAGGCAAAACTGTTCAAGGATGCGGGCTACGGCATTTTTCTTTGCGAATATCGCGGCTACGGCGGCAACCCCGGTTCCCCGACCGAAGCCGGATTGTTTGCTGATGGCCGCGCGGCCTTTACGTGGCTAAAGGCGCAGGGTTATAAACCTGAACAGTTCGTTGTATACGGCGAAAGCCTTGGCACCGGCGTTGCCGTGCAAATGGCAAAAGAAATGCAGCCGCGCGAACTTATTCTTGAAGCCGCCTTCAGCAGCACGGCGGATGTTGCCAAGTTCCGCTATGGCTTCCTGCCGGTCGACCTGCTGATGCATGACCGTTACGACAGCGTGAGTAAAATTGGCGATATCAAAACAGCCCTGCTGCAAATTCATGGCGACCGCGACAATGTGGTGCCGCTGCAATTCGGCAAAAAGTTGTTTGCCGCTGCGCATGAACCAAAAACCTTCATGTTTGTGCCGGGCGCGAACCATGACAACCTTTATACCTTCCGCATTGGCCCTAATGTTGTTAAGTGGCTTGATGCTGCCGTGAAGGCCGAAAGGACAACGCAGTAATGCCGCAGCCGAACTCACAGTCACAGGTTAACAAGCAACACCGCCTGGCGGATGCCGTGCGGGAGCAGGCGGCGTGGGTTATGGCGCAGGCGGAAAATGTAGCCATTAACGCCGAGAATATTCCGGACTATGTCGCGCGGCTGCTGGCGCAATACCCGCTGGTGACGACGCTGGACCCGGAACATCACTTCCTGTCGCAGGCCGAACCTGCGGCAACGGTGGCTTATGTGCTGGCGCTTGATAGCGTCAATTTCGGCTCCGGCTACTTCGGCATAGCTCAGGCAGCGGGCGTGTCGCTTGAATATACCGTGGTGGCGGGCGCGCTAAAAAAAGCCTTTGCCGAAAACCGCCTGAACACGCCGGAGAAATGGGCGGAAGTGACCGCCATTGACTGCCACGATGTTTTCGCCATTCCCATGTCTGCCGCGCCGCAGCTGGACGCGCTGATGGCGCTTTTCGCCAATCACCTGCAGGTAACTGGCCTGCAGATGTTGAACCGCTATAGCGGCGATGTCATGCAGCTGCTGGCCGCGGCCGGAAATTCGGCTGAAGCGCTGGTTGAGCTTGTCGCCGATTGGCCGACGTTCCGCGATGTGGCTATTTACCGCGGGCAGGAAGTGCCGTTTTACAAGCGCGCGCAGATTTTGGCGGCGGATATGCAACTGGCCCTGCAGGGTAAGCCGCCAGCCGCCTTCACCGACATGGACCGGCTGACATGCTTTGCCGACAACATGGTGCCGCACGTGCTGCGCCATGATGGCATTGTGACCTATAGCGATGATGTTCTGCACCGGATTGAGGCGGGCATTGAAATTCCGCGCGGGTCTGAAGAAGAAACCGAAATCCGCGCCGCCGGCGTGCATGGAATAGAGCTGATGCGCAAGGCGGCAGAAGACGCCGGCCATGCCGTAACAGCCGTCAATCTCGACCATATCATCTGGAATAGGGGATATGAGTCCGGCATTTACGCAAAGCCGACACACAAGACGAAATCCGTCTGGTACTGAAAATCCCCTTTATCTCACGTCGGAAGTCGTCCGTCAGGACAGCGCTTATTTGCGCTTGTCCATCGGGATGAATTCGCGGTTGACCGGGCCGGTGTAGAGCTGGCGCGGGCGGCCGATTTTCTGCGAGGATTCCTGGATCATCTCGTTCCACTGCGAAATCCAGCCGACGGTACGGGCGACGGCGAACAGCACGGTGAACATGTTCGTCGGGAAGCCCATGGCCTTCAGGATGATGCCGGAATAGAAGTCCACGTTGGGGTAGAGTTTCTTCTCAATGAAGTAGGGGTCGGACAGGGCGATTTTTTCGAGCTCCATCGCGAGTTCCAGCAGCGGGTCCTTGATGTTGAGTTCTTTCAGGACCTCGTAGCAGGTGTCGCGCATGATCTGGGCGCGGGGGTCGTAGTTTTTGTAAACGCGGTGACCGAAGCCCATCAGGCGGAAGCTGTCGTTCTTGTCTTTCGAGCGCGCGATGAATTCAGGAATGCGGCTCTTGTCGCCGATCTGGTTCAGCATGGCGAGAACGGCTTCGTTGGCGCCGCCGTGCGCCGGGCCCCAGAGCGACGCGATACCGGATGCAATGCAGGCAAACGGGTTGGCGCGCGACGAGCCGGCAAGGCGGACGGTCGAGGTCGACGCGTTCTGCTCGTGGTCCGCGTGCAGGATAAAGATGCGGTCCATCGCGCGGGCGAGGATGGGGTTGATTTTATACGGTTCGCTCGGCACGCCGAAGGTCATGTAGAGGAAGTTTTCGGCATAGCTGAGGTCGTTGCGCGGGTACATGAACGGCTGGCCGATGGAGTATTTATAAACCATCGCCGCAATCGTCGGCACTTTCGCAATCAGGCGGAAGGCGGCAATTTCGCGCTGCTTGGGATCGTCAATGTTCAGCGAGTCATGGTAGAAGGCGGAAAGTGCGCCGACGCAGCCGACCATCACAGCCATCGGGTGGCTGTCGCGGCGGAAACCGCGGAAGAAGAACTGCATTTGTTCATGCACCATTGTGTGCATTGTGACGAGGTGGTTGAATTCTTTTTTCTGCGCGGGGTTCGGCAGTTCGCCGTTCAGCAGCAGGTGGCAGACTTCAAGGAAGTCCGATTTTTCGGCGAGGTCTTTAATGGAGTAGCCACGGTGTAAAAGGATACCCTGGTCGCCGTCGATATACGTCAGGCCGCTTTCGCACGATGCGGTAGAAGTAAAGCCGGGGTCATAGGTGAACATACCGGTTTCGGCATAGAGCTTGCGGATGTCGATGACGCGGGGACCTTCGGAGCCGTCGACGATCGGAAATTCATACGTCTTGCCGGTTTCATTGTCGGTCAGCGTGACTGTTTTTTTAATTTGCGGCGCGTTGCCCATTTTATTCCCCTGTGGTGTTTTGAGCCTGCAGTTCAGTGCAGTGTAATTTCATGAGGTTAATAATAGGTGACGACCGGCGTAATTTCAATGCGCTAATGACGCATTGCAACAGTGATTTTTCGAAATATCCCAGGGTTTTAAACACTGTTGCAAAAGAAGAACGCCGCGGGTTTGAAACCGCGGCGTTCTCGTTATGATTACGGTACTGGGAGGCCGCTATCAGGCGACTTTCGGGGGTACCGGTTTTTTCTCGGGTGCGGCCGCGGCTGCTGCTTGCGGCTTTTCCTGCGGGAAGGCATCCACGGCGATGGCGGCACTGCGCAGCGCATCCACCTGTTTCAGCTTGCCCACTTCGGCTTCCGTCAGCACGCCGGCGGCCTGTGCGGCTGCCAGCAGTTCGCTGCGTTTTTCCGAAGGTTCGATAGCTTTCGACTTTTGCGCCAGATACAGCTTTTTCTCCAGCGGTTCGGTTTCAACCGTCATGAGGAAAGCTTTTTCCAGCTGGCCGAGCGCGTCTTTTTCATCCGTCGGCTTGAAGATGCCTTTGGTGAGACGGTCGCGAACGGCCCCCGGGTTGCGGATGGTATCTGCCGCTGCCTTGTCGAGCTTGTCGGACGGCGCATCGAGGTGACGGCCGGTCGGGAAGACGACAGGACGCAGCAGCGTGCCGACGACCTTGTTGGGGTAGTTGCGCAAGACCTGGTCCATCGCCTTTTCGGCGTTGTTCAGGCAGTGCTGCACAGCCCAATGCACCAGGGGCGCATCTTCTTTCGGCTGGCCATTTTTTTCGTAATACCAAAGAACGGTCGAGGCCAGGTACATGTTGCTGTACACGTCACCCATGCGGGCCGAAATGCGTTCCTTCTTCTTCAGGCCGCCGCCGAGCACCGCGAGCGATGCATCGGCAACGACGTTAAACGAAGCGGAAATGCGGTTGATCTGGCGATAGTATTTCGCCGTCGCCTTATCAACGCCTTTCGGCACATGGCTGCCGCGACCGCCGGTAAAGCCATAGACGATCGATTTCGCCGTGCTTTTGACGGTGTTCCAGATATGCGCGCCCAAGGTTTTGGTGAGGCGGGAGAAAGCTTTTTTCGGGTCTTTCTCTTCCAGCGCATCCAGTTCCTTCAGCACGTAGGGGTGCGCGCGAACGGCGCCCTGACCGAAGATGATGAGGTTGCGGGTCATAATGTTCGCGCCCTCAACCGTAATTGCCACCGGCACGCCTTTATACAGCGTCGAGAAGACGTTGTTCGGGCCGTTGGAAATCGCCTTGCCGCCATGAATGTCCATAGCATCGTTGACGATGGTGCGCATACCTTCCGTCAGGTGGTACTTCAGGATGGCGGAGGGGATTGCAGGACGTTCGCCGGCATCGACCATTTGCAGGGTCGCTTCGCGCGCAGCGTTCATCATGTAGGTAAGACCAGCCATGCGGCCCAGCGGTTCTTCAATGCCCTCGAAGTTGGAAATCGAGGTGCCGAACTGCTTGCGGGTGCGGGAATATGCGCCCGTCGCATAGGAGGACAGCTGCGCTGCCGCCGTGGAAAGAGCGGGCAGGGAGAGGGAGCGGCCAACAGCAAGGCTCTCCATCAGCATGCGCCAGCCCTGGCCGGCGCGTTCCGGACCGCCGATGATGTTCTCGATCGGCACGAAAACGTCTTTGCCCTTGTTTGGGCCGTTGTGGAAGGGCAGGTCCATCGGTTTGTGGCGGTCGCCGATTTCAATGCCGGGCAGGTCGCGCGGCACGAGGGCGACGGTAATGCCCATGTCCTTCTGGTTTTTGCCGAGCAGGTTGTCCGGGTCTTCCAGCTTGAAGGCAAGGCCGATCAGCGTGGCGATGGGGCCGAGCGTAATGTAGCGCTTTTCCCAGTTGATTTTAATGCCAAGCTCGCCTTTTTCGTTTTTGCAGACGACGCCGCGATCGGGGATCGCGCCGGCATCGGAACCTGCGTCAGGCGCGGTCAGGCCAAAGCAGGGCACTTCGGTGCCGTTGGCAAGGCGCGGCAGGTAATAGTCTTTTTGTGCCTGCGTGCCGTACTCGCCGATCAGCTCGGCTGGGCCGAGGGAGTTCGGCACCATAACGGTCACAGCGGCGGTAATGCTGCGCGATGCAAGTTTCATGACGACGGCGGAATGCGCCTTGGAAGAAAAACCGTGGCCGCCGTATTCCTTCGGAATTTCCAGGCCCATGAAGCCTTCTTCTTTAATCATCTTCCATGCTTCGGCGGGAAGGTCGTCCTGCTTCTGGATTTCCCAGTTGTCGAGAATTTTGCAAAGCTTTTCGACCGGGCCATCGAGGAAGGCTTGTTCCTCTTTGCTCAGTTCGGCTTTTTCGTACTTGAAAAGTTTAGACCAGTCGGGGCGGCCGCTCATCAGCTCGCCGTCCCAGCCGACGGTGCCGGAAGCAAGTGCTTCTTTTTCCGTGCTGGAAAGGGGGGGCATTGTTTTCTTGAATGCCGAAACAAACATACTGCGAAGTCCCATTGTGTAGCCTTCCTTCGATTAAAAAGTTGATAGACTCGACTTCAACCCGCATTGCTGCAGGTATTTCGTTACACCTTCGTACTGCCGTTTTTTGTTTTTGCTTTGGTAATAAATTAAGCTTTGGGATTGAAATGTCAAAGCTTAATAAATAGCCATAACACCGCGCTAGCTGTTTGATATGACTGCGCAAAAATGCGGCGGCGCAACATGCTTTTGACGCTAGTTTCACTAACGCGCGAGAGTGATTTTCCGTTGCGTGCTGTTCAAAAAAAATCGCCGCGACAAACGGCGCGGCGATTTTTTTTCAGACGTCGAGTAATGCCGAGTTTTACAGCTTCGGCGCGTTTTTGGCGCGGGCGGCGTAGGCATCCAGATGATTGGCAATTTCATCGGCTTCCTCCATGCGGCGGGTGCGCAGCTGTGTCGCGAGGCTGGAGGTCGTGCCGGACCAGAACGCGTTTGCGGCATAGGTTTCTCCCGTCGTGCCATCGACGGCTTTTTTGAAAATGACCGCGAGGCTGCCATTGTCCCGCCCGCGGTGCGGTACGAAGATGGAGTCATTTTCCGCTTCGCCAAACGGCGTTTCCTGGAAAATATCCGCAATGCCTTGCGCAAGACGGTCGCGGCTGTCGCCCTGAAGCGTGTGAACACGCTCTGCCTTTCCCGCTGCCCAGTCGATCATCTTGTCCCATGTGTGGTTCATGGTTTCGTATTGCGCATCCGTCACGGTTTGGAAAACGCTGAAGCTCTTGGTCTGCGGGTCATAGGCGCAGGAAAGGTCGGAGGAATGGGCGGCTTTGCCGATTATCCTTGCGGCCCAGCTGTCCGACACCACGCCGGAATCATTAAGCTTCATGACGCTATCGATGAACTTGGGCGTGCCTGCGTCGCGATCCATCGAGAAGTGCAGGTAATCGTCCACGCGTTTACCGATGAAGTTTTCATCGCCCAGCAGGCCCAGCTTGCTCAGCGCTTTAATCTGACCCACCTGGAATTTCGCGAAGCCTTTGACGTAGAGGTCGCGACCGGCTTCCCAAACCTTCAGCGGCGCGCTTTTCGGGCTGCCGCTGGTTTCGCTGTTCAGCGACGGCAGTACCAGAAAGAACATGCTGACGTTCCACGCATAGTGGAGCGCCATGATTTCAAGTTTAAACGGGGCAGCGATAACGTCTTTGAGTTTCATCATGAACCTATAGGGAATTGAAATACACCTATAGTCATAATCATTATCAGCGACAAACGCAATATGAAAATTATTGCGTGTTATGAGGACGTTAAGCCTTCGTTACGCCACATCCGACAACCGCGCCAGCGTCTCTTCCTTGCCGAGGATTTCGGCGACGTGGAAGATGCTGGGGCTGTTGGTGGTGCCGGTAATGGCGGCGCGGAGCGGCATGGCGACTTTGCCAAGCTTCAGGTCTTTCTTGGCCGAAAACTCTTTCAAGGCGCCTTCGATTTTATCGTGCTTGAAATCATCGAGCGTTGTGAGCGCCTGCTTCATTTCGGTCAGCAGGCTGCGGGTCGGCTGGTCCAGCACTTGCGCGGCTTTTTCATCCAGCGGCAGCGGGCGGGCGTGGAAGTAAAACAGGCTGACTTTCGCGAGTTCCACCAGCGTTTGCGCGCGTTCCTTCAGGTCGTGCAACCCTGCTTTCAAGCGGGCGATGCCGGTATCATCCGGCTTGCGGCCCAGTTCTTTTTCGATGAAGGGCAACAGCAGGGTAATCAGGCGGTCGTCCGGGCAAAGGCGCATATAGTGCGCGTTCACGTGCGCCAGCTTGGCAAAATCCATGCGCGAGGGTGACTGGCCGATGCCTTCGAGCGTGAAAATTTCAATCGCCTTTTCGGTGTCGATAATCTCGGTATCGCCGTGGCCCCAGCCGAGGCGCAGAAGGTAGTTGCGCATGGCTTCGGGCAGGTAGCCCATATCGGCATAGGCCTCAACGGCAAGCGCGCCGTGGCGCTTTGACAGTTTTGCGCCGTCCGGCCCGTGGATGAGGGGGATATGCGAGAAGCTTGGCACAAACCAGCCCATCGCGTCATAAATCATGCGCTGGCGGAAGGCGTTGGTGAGGTGGTCATCGCCGCGAATAATGTGGGTGATGCCCATGTCGTGGTCATCGACGACGACGGAAAGCATATAGGTCGGCGTGCCGTCGGAGCGCAGCAAAATCATGTCATCCAGCTGCGTGTAGGGGACTTTCACTTCACCCTGCACAACGTCGTTGATGATCATTTCGTTGTTATTAGTGGTCGGCGCCTTGATGCGCACGACGGGCTTGTTTGCGGGCGGATTGGCGCGCGCTTTTTCAGCGCTTTCGCGCAACACTTGCGTGATGGAGAATGTGGGCGAAGCCATATGCTTGTTGCGCAGTTCTTCCAGTTCTTCCGGCGTCGTGTAGCAAAGATAGGCTTTGTCCTGCTTCACCAGTTCATGCGCGACTTCGGCGTGGCGGTCCATGCGGGCGAACTGGAAGGTCGGCTCCCCATCCCAGTCGATGCCAAGCCAGTTGAGGCCGTTAAAAATCGCCTTCACCGCAGCATCGGTCGAGCGGGCGCGGTCGGTATCCTCGATGCGCAGCAGGAAAGTGCCGCCGACATGCTTCGAGTATAGCCAGTTAAACAGGGCCGTGCGCGCGCCGCCAATGTGCAGATAACCGGTGGGCGACGGGGCGAAGCGGGTGATGATTTTCGACATGATTGTGCAAGGCCTTTGGAATTGTTCGTTTTATGGCCAGTATCCTAAGCCTTCCGCCCCCGAAACTCAAGGCAGGACAGCCGCCCGCCCGAAACCGCTACCGGACAGGCAAAAAAAGCTTTAAAAATAGCTTTTTAAGCCAGTAGGAGAGGGCATCTGAAACCGGCAGTGATGATGGCTGAAACCTTCCTCGCCCAGCGTGACCGCTGGGTGCTGTGGCTGCCCTTGGCGCCAGCCTTGGGGATTATCAGCTATTTTTCGTTGCTGTTTGAACCGCCGTTATATGCCGGTGGCCTGCTGTTGCTGTTTCTGGCCATTTGCGGCGCGCCGTTTTACGGCAACCGCGTTTTTGTGCGGTTGTGGGTATGTGTGATGCTGGTGGCCGTCGGTTTTACGGCGGCGCAACTGCGCACATGGCAGGTAGCCGCCCCCGTACTGTCGGAAAAAACCTATCCCGTCACGGTCGAGGGCCGGGTGGTGGTGCTGGATACGCTGCCCAACGCCCGCCGCATTGTGGTGGATAATATTAGCCTGCGTACCGGAAAAATCTGGCGTGGAAAGATGCCGCAGCGTGTGCGCATCCGCTTAAAGGGCAATGACCCGGCGCCGATTGCAGCGGGGGATATTGTTGCGGTGAAGGCCATTTTGCTGCCGTTGTCGCCGCCGGTATTGCCGGGCGCGTTTGATTTTCAGCGGCATGCGTACTTTATGAAGCTTGGCGCAACCGGCTATGCGATTGGTGATGCGCAGGTGGTGGCGGCGCACGACAGCGGCTTTTTCTTTGAAAAACTGCGGAAGTATATTCGCAGGAACATTGAAAAAGACATTGCCAAAAAAGAAAACGCCGCCCTTATCACCGCCTTCATGGTGGGGGAGGATGACGCAATACCGGAAAAGGTATGGGAGATTTGCCGGCTTTCCGGCATTGCGCACCTTGTGGCCATTTCGGGTTCGCATTTTATGCTTATTGCGGGCTTTGCCTTTTTCGTCATCCGCGCGGGGCTGGCAGCTTTCCCGCATATTGCCTTGCGCTGGCCGATCAAAAAAATCGCTGCCGGCGGCGCGATGGCGATGGCGATTTTTTATATGATGCTGATTGGCGCGCCCATTCCGGCGCAGCGGGCGGTTTTTTCCGTTTGCGTCGTCATGGCGGCAATTATGCTGGACCGCGACCCCTTCACGCTGCGGCTGGTGGCTTTTTCCGCGTTTTTCATTCTGCTGATCGAGCCGGAAAGCGTGATGGGCGCAAGCTTTCAAATGTCTTTCGCGGCGGTTGCAGGGCTGGTGGCGTTTTATGAAGCAACGCGCGACTGGTGGAGCCGCCAGTTGCTGGAGGCGACATGGCCGAAGCGTTATGCGCTATACCTTATCGGCTGTTTTCTCTCCACGCTTGTCGCCAGCCTGTCCACCGCGCCGTACTCGCTGTTCAATTTTTCACGCCTGTCGCTGATTGGCGGGCTGGTGGCAAACCTGATTGCGGTGCCGGTATCGTCATTCATTACATTCCCTGCGGGGCTGCTGGCCTGCGTGCTGATGCCGCTGGGGCTGGAAAAATGGCCGCTGCGTGTTACCGAGATCAGCCTTGACCTTATCATGGACGTTGCGGCGACAGTGGCCAGCTGGCCAAACGCCATGTACCAGGCGGATATATGGCCGCAATACCTGCTGGGGTTGATGACGCTGGGCGGGCTATGGCTTTGTATTTGGCGCGGGGGCATGCGGTTTTTAGGTATTATGCCGATTATTGTGGCAGCGCTGTTGATACCATTAACGCCAAGGCCAGATGTGTTGATTGCAGGCAAAGGCGACCTTTTTGCAGTGCGTGCGCCGCAGGACGGGCGGCTCTGGCTATCCTCCCGCCGGGCGGAGCGTTTCGTGGCGGGCGAATGGGCGGAACTGGAAGGCAGCCGCGGCACGGCCTATTGGCCGGGCGACATGTTCGAGAAAGGTTTTCTTTCCTGTGACCCGCTGGGCTGCGCCTATACCGCCAAGGGCCAGCGCATTTTGTTCGTGCTTATTCCCGAACTGGTGAAAGACGGCTGCGGCGCCGATTTGGTGGTAAGCGGGGAGCTGATTGATTCCAAAAAATGCCGCGCCGCTGCCGATGTGCTGGACTGGGATAATTTACGCCACAACGGCACGCATACGCTGTATTTGACGAACGCCGGCGTGCGCATCGACAGCGTGACCGCCCGGCGCGGCAAGCGCCCGTGGACAGGGGGCTTTGACGAGGTGACGCCCTTTGCGGCGTGGGAAGATGTCGTCGGCGCGGAGGGCGCCGACGACGATACCGAAGCGGAGAGCTTTCAGTAATACCTTAAAAATCAGTAATTGCGGAACAGGCTGCGCAGCTTGCCCTGAATACGCACGCGGCCCGGAGGCAGGCGAATGGGCTGGTACGCGTCATTTTCCGGCATTAGCACGACGGAACCGATTTCACGGCGCAGGCGCTTCAGCGTGACTTCTTCTTCATCCACCAGCGCCACCACAATATCACCGTCGTTGGCGCGGTCGCATTTTTCGATGATGACGATATCGCCATCCATGATGCCGGCTTTAATCATTGAATCGCCTTCGATGGTCAGGGCGTAGCAGGGTTGCATGCCCAGCATGCTCATGGGCACGCCGATGGTTTCGTAATCGGGCCGCAGCGCTTCGATGGGCGTGCCGGCAGCGATTTTGCCGTGCATGGGCAGGTCAACGACTTCGTTGGCGTTTGACGGCGCGGCTTTCACGTTGCCATTCACTGTTTTGCGGGCGGCCGCACCGGTAGCGGCTTGCGCCATGGGCACCACGTTTTCGGGCAGCTTCTTCACTTCAAGCGCGCGTGCCTTGTTGGGCAGACGCTCGAGGAAGCCGCGCTCCACCAGCGCGTTGATAAGGCGGTGGATGCCGGACTTGGATTTCAGATCCAGGCCTTTTTTCATTTCTTCAAACGACGGCGAGAGGCCGGTTTTCTGGGTATAATCGTTAATGAACATAAGCAGATCGCGCTGTTTCTTCGTAAGCATGGAATATCTCCCCTTCCAATGTATTCTTCTTTTGTTCTAGTTTAGTTCGCGGCCTGTGTCAACGCCTATTTCGCGGGTCTTTACGGTCGGTGCTGATTTTGCTGGATTTTTTCGGCTGGCACTGATACCTCAAAAAGCATCAAGAGAATGCCGGTTTTGGGAATGATACGAATGAAGCGCCTTTTTGTTCTTGCTGTGGTGGCGACCCTGTTTGCGCCCCTGAATGTGGCTTGCGCCGAAGATGTGGCGCCGGCAGCAGGAATGCCTGCGCCTGCAGCCCCCGCTGTTACCGCCGAACAATTGCCTACCGCGGCGCAAGCGCCCGGGCATGATGCCGCCAAACCCGCCATTACGTCCGACGGCGGCAAGTACCAGTACGAAGAAGGCATGCCGCCCGCCGAAGCCACTGCCGTCATGAAGCCTGAACCGGCCGATGAACTGGGCAAGCCCGGCATTACCGCCGACCATAAGCCCTATATCGCCATCGTCATTGACGACATGGGCGTAGACCAGAAACGCTCCGCCCGTGCGATGGATAAACTGCCGCCGGAAGTGACGCTGTCATTCCTGCCGTATAGCCCCAGAATTTCCGAACAGACGCAGAAGGCTTATAACCTGGGCCACGAAATAATGGTGCATATGCCGATGGAGGCGGAGCGCCGCGGCATTGACCCCGGCCCCAATGCGCTGACGACCGATTTGTCGATTGAGGAAGTCAAGGCGCGCACGCTGAAAAACCTTGATGCCTTTAAATTCTACGTCGGCGTCAACAACCATATGGGCAGCAAGTTTACGCAAGACCGCACCCGCCTTGGCACGGTGATGGATGAACTGGCCCCGCGCCACCTGTTCTTCCTCGATTCATTAACCGCGCCGGAAAGCGTGGCGGAAAGCGTCGCGCGTGACCATGGCCTGCCGACGACGCACCGCGACGTCTTCATCGACCATTTTGAAAACGCGCCGCTGGTGGCGCAATTCCTGAACCGCATTGAATATGTCGGCCGCACCGGCGGCAGCGTCGTTGCCATCGGCCACCCAAAGGATGTCACGCTTGATGCGCTTGAAAAATGGCTGCCGACACTCAAAGCCAAAGGCTTTGAACTGGTGCCGCTCAGCAAGGTTATTGACTTGCGGCAGCGCATGCCTGCGCCGGCATCGCATGAAAAACCGGCGCGCCCGCAAGTCGCGGCGGCGACTGTTAAACTGACACCGCAGGAAAGAAAACTTGAAGCCGATGCTGCCACCAAGGCTGTTGCCGATAAAGCCGCGCATCACGCACCCGCCACCAAAAAAGCAGCTGATGCCGCGCCCGCAAAAGAGCTAACGCCTGAGGAAAAAGCCGCCGAAGCCGTAACCGCCGCTGCTGCCGCCAAAACGGCAGAGGACGCAAAGAAAGCTGCCGACAAAGCTGTGCGGGCAGAAGAAATTCGTAATTATAAATACAACAATTAATCGTCAATTGAAAAAGCCCGTTTTCAACCTATGCGTTGAAACGGGCTTTTGCGTTGGGGTGATATTACTGCAGCGCGCTGACGTTGAGCGCATCGAGAATGGCTTTGTCGCGTTCGGTGATGAGATAGACGTTATCATCCGCCGTTACATACACGGCGCCCGGCGGCGGCGCGGCGATTTGCGTGACGATGGTTGCTGGCAGGGGCGCATAGGTTACATCCGGCGGCAGCACGGTGCCGGTCTGATAGAAGGTAATTTGCTTGGTCGGCACCATGCACTCGCCGTGCATGGGCGTGAAACCGTCGGCGCAATACACGCGGTGGGTGGTGACGTATTCTTTTAGGACAGGGTAATCGGTATCACGGATGATGGTCGTTTTAACGACTTTCTTCATGCTCTCAGCGCCGGGTGCCGTTGTTGTTGTGGTGATGACGGTCGGAGCGGTCACGGATTCTCTGGTCGTGATGGTGGTGGTTTCCTGTGCCTGCGCACAGCTGGCAAAACTCACGCCCGCAACGGCGGCTGCAACCAGCAAATTCTTGAAACTTTTCATGACTTAACGCTCCTGTAAAATGGAATGCTTCTAGAGTGACAAACCGCCAATAGCCATTTCGGGTTCCGCCTGCCGCGCACATAAAAAAAGGCCTGCCGGTGAGGGCAGGCCTTTTTGGAAGTATAAAGTAGCATTATTCCGCGTCGTCGTCGCTGTTCGCCTTGGCGGCATACATGTCGTGGACGGCGGCGTTGTCGAACTTGACCTTATATTTACGTACAAGGTTCAGGCGATATTGTTCGAGGATATCCTTTTGCACCGAATGGTCGAGCATGGTGCGCATGGATTCAATATCTTCCTTCGTCTGCTGCTGCGGAATGTTAATGCTGCGGTCCGCAAGGCGCAGGATGATGGCGCTGCTTTCAGACGGCACTACGGTAACCTGGCCGATTTTGTCGAGCGTGAACAGGGCGGGCACAAAGCCGTGCGGGAACTTGCTGTCCGGCTTTTCACGGCGGGCAGTCAGGTCCGATCGTTCCACGTGCTTGCCAAGCGAGCTTGCGACGGTATCGAACGATTCACCCATTTTCAGGCGCTCGAGGATTTTAGCAGCTTTGATATCCAGCGCGGCGGCGGCTTTTTCCGTCTGCCATGCTTTGGTAATATCGGCCTTCACCTTGTCCAGCGGCTGCTCTTCTGCGGGGAAGACATCGCGCGCCTCAACGAGGAGGAATTCGCCCGTCGGCGCTTCGATAAGCTGGCTTACCGCGCCCTTGGCGAGGCTAAAGCCGCTGCTGACGACCTTGTCGATTGCGGGTACCCCGGCATCGACTTTTGCGCCGGAAGCATTCAGGCCTTTGGCATCAACCTTTTCGAGCAGCTTTTCGCCAACGCCGAGGCTTTGCGCGACATCCCCGACCGATTTTCCGCCGGCGACCATGTCGTCAATTTCGTTGGCTTTGCTGTACAGGGCATCGCTGTCGTCGTTGCTGGTGGCGGCGAAGTCTTTTTCGACATCTGCCTTGGCATCGTCAAAGCTGCGGGGGCCGCCGGCCTTGACTTTTTCGACTTTCAGGACAAGGAAGCCGAGCGGCGTTTTCACCGGCGGCAATACATCGCCTTCGTTCGCCTTGAAGGCGGGTTCAGCCGCTTCAACCGTCAGGTCATTTTCGCCGTAATCGGCAGGCTTGATGAAGGTGGCTTTGGCTTTACCGGCTGCGTTTGCTGCCGATTTCAGGTCTTTCGACTTGAGGGCGGCATCGTAGACGGTTTTGGCAGTGGCTTCATCCTGCGCCACCACCTGCGAAATATTGCGTTTTGCAGGTACGGAATAATCCGCCAGATGCGCGGTGTAGAAGTCTTTCAACGCTTCGGGGGTTGCCGTTTTATCGGTGCCGCCAAGGGTTTTGCGGTCCAGCACCAGCACGGCCAGCGTGCGGCGTTCCGGCATCATGTAATTTTTGGAAATGGTGCTGTAGTATTTTTTCAGGTCTTCATCCGTCGGCGTTGCCTTGGCATCGTCGGCGGAGATGGTGAAGTATTCGCCGCGGCGTTCTTCGAAGCGGTATTTCATCGCGTCGTCAATCATTTGCTGCGGGGCTTCGGCACCGGCGGAAAGGGCGCGCATCAGGTTTTCGATGCCGATCTGCGCCTTCAGGCTGTCCACCAGCTTGCTTTCGTTAAGGCCAAGGCCGTAGAGAAGGCGCTGCAGTGCTTCCTTCTCGGTAATGCCGCCTTGTTTAGTGAAGGATGCGAGCATGGTCTTCAGCTGTTTTGCGGCGGTGAAATCATCCACGTACAGGCCAAGGTCGCGCACGGCGCATGTGAGCAGGCGGCTGTTCATTTCCTGTTGCAGGAACATTTGCGGGTAGCCGCTGCGGTACGCATCTTCCTGCTTCATGTTTTCGCGGCGCATGGCCGATTGCAGCAGGTGGTCGAATTCGATGGTGGTGATGGTGGCGCACTTGCTTTCCGCCACTTTGTTGGAATGCGAGCCGTTACGGAACATGCCCTGATAATCCATAACCGCGAGGCCGACGGTTGCCATCAGCAGCAGGCCGAAAAGGAAGAACTTCAGCACAACTGAATGTGTGCCGGAACGCATCAGGCTTAGCATGTATTGTATTCTCCATAGGCTTTTAAAATGCCTTGATAATCCACAATTTTTTCGTCAAGATGTCAAGCGTTAACGGTCAAAAGCAAGGGTGTTTATTATGTCCGCCACGAAATCGGCCCAGAAATTGATAGTGGGTAACTGGAAGATGAACGGCCTGCTGGCCGATGGCGAAGCCCGCACGGAAGAACTTGTTGAAGCCATTAAGGCACGGAAATCGTTTCTCTTCGATATGGTATTATGTCCACCCGCAACGCTGATTGGCGTGCTGACCAGCCTTGGCGGCAGCTCGCTTGTCAAATGGGGAGGGCAGGATTGCCATGCCAAAGAATCCGGCGCGTTTACAGGCGACATCAGCGCCGCAATGCTGCAGGACCTTGGCTGCACCTACGTTATTCTCGGCCATTCGGAACGCCGCCAGAACCATAAAGAGAGCAGCGCCACGGTGCAGGAAAAGGCGAAAGCCGCCCATGCCGCAGGCCTTATCGCCATCATCTGCGTTGGCGAGACGGATGCAGAGCGCACTGCCGGCAAAGCGAATGATATTGTCAGCGAGCAGCTGGCGGCCTCCATTCCGGCGGGGGCCACCGCAGCCAATACGGTTGTGGCATATGAGCCTGTCTGGGCGATTGGCACCGGCAAAACCGCTTCTGCCGATGATATTCTGAATATGCACCAGCACATTCGCGGCAAAGTTGGCGACCTTGCCATTCTATACGGTGGGTCGGTCAAGGGCAGCAATGCCGCCGAAATTCTGAAAACGCCGAACGTCGATGGCGTGCTGGTGGGTGGCGCAAGCCTGAAGGTGGAAGAATTCCTGACCATTGCCACTGCCGCATAACAGGCGGGCAGGGGAAGTCGCAGGGGCGCCATGGAAAAAATGCAGCTCCGTAAAATCACACTCCGGATGAGCTGGGCCACTTTCTGGCGCAGCTTGCTCATCATCCTTGCGCTTGAAACCTACCCGCTGATGATTTACAGCGACGCGAGTGACGATGCGAAGGGCGTTGCCGCCCTGTTTGCGATTGTCACGCTGGCCATTGGCGTTTACACGGGCATTCTATGGACGTTGAAAAGCCTTTGGAAACGGCAGGATGCTGCTTTCTGCACCGTTGTTGTGCCGTTGTTGCTGCAACGCCAGCCCGCCGCAGGGGAAATGGAGCGCGCGGGCAACCGCAAATGGGTTCTGCGCCAGGTTTCGCAAAGTTTTGAAAGTGCTTCCCTTGGCAGCTTTGTGGCGGCGTTGCTGCTTGCTTATCCAGTCTGCGTTGCGCTGGGGGATGGTTTGGGGCTGTCGGCGCTGGTTATCCTCTGGTTTGTGCTTTACACCGTTTGCCTTGGCTTCCTGCTGCGCTGCCGTTACCTGCGCAATGCGGGGCTTATTGCCGCCGGGTTTTTGCAAAACGCCGCGCAAAAAGCACCGCTGCGGTTTGGCAGGCTTGTGCAGGACATGTTGCTGAAGCCGTTGCTGGTTATTATTGCGTGGTACGGCCTGTTCTTCCTGCTGGCCTTCGCGCACCGCCCGCCGCAGCCGGAAACGGATGCGTTTTTCAAGATCACCGAAACCGCAGCCGGCGAGGGGTATGAAGCCATTGCCCGCATTACCCTGCCGGAAGACCAGAGCTATGGCGTGATTAGGCCGCTGCCACCGCCAGCTGATGATAACGCGCCGCGCGTGTACAAATTCCCCGTTTTGTGCCTGAAGGGGGATGATGCAGGGTTAACCAGCTGTAACCCTGTCAGCCAGTTCGGCCCGCTGCTGGCGGATAACAAGGCGGCACTTGCCCGATACGAACAGCTGTACACCCTGCAAAATTTCGATGCCAGCTGGCAGGATGCCGCGAATGATGACCTTTACGCCGTGCAGGAATTCCGCAACCTGTCGCGCCTGAAAAGCGCCGAGCATGCGGATAAAGCCTATAAAGGCGATGCCCGCGGCGCGTTTGACGACTGGCTGCGCGACATGCAGCTGCGCAAAAAACTGCTGCTGTCGCGGCAGGGGCTTTTCAACCATAGCGTTTATTCATCTGTATACGGCGAGGGTATGTGGAGCCTGCTGTATATCGTCAGCAAAGACCCCGCGATTGCCAATGAACGTCTGGCGGATATTGAGCAGGTGCTGACAGCGGCAGATCCAGCGCGCCACAGCGTCGGGCTGGCGTTTGATGATTTCCTGCGCATGAGCTATTTGCGCGCCAAAGTCCACTTCCAGAATAGTGAGGATGGCCTGAAGCTGTTCGGCTATTACCCTGGCCGCGCGCTGTCTGATCCTGAAAACGGCGTTTTCAAGGACAGGTATTATCTGTATGCGCAGGAAGGCCACGACATTCTGGCGACTTCAGCGGGCGCTGCAACCGGCAAGATGTTCTATAAACTGGAGCGGAAGTACGAAAACGCCTTTGTCGAAGCGGAGGATATTATTTCATTCCTCAATGGCCCGCTGGCTAACCAGCAGCTTCTGTCCTTCACGCGTGGCTACCAGATTATAAGCGATGATGACCTTTACAAAGCCAACCGCGGGCGCATGACGCTGCTGTATATCACGGCGCTGGCAGGCGGTGTTACGGCGGAGGGGCTGGACAGTTTTCTGAAAACCTCAGCGACGGATGCGTTGCAACGCCCTGTTGGCAGCAAACAGCCGTTTCTTGTGCAGCCAGATAAAAACACCATCTGCTGGCAGGACGATATGCCGCCGACCGTGCCATCGCAGCAATGCCTTGTCATGAACCCGCTGGTTGAGTAAGCTGCCTCTATTCCATTCAAGGAGATAGCATGATGAAACGGTTCGTCCTTCTCGCTGCAATTCTTTTTCCGCTGGCTTTGTCTGCCGCACCTGCGGCTGCGCAATTGACGCAAGCGCAACAGGATGCCCATGCCGCAGCGCTGACGGCTGAAAAATACCGCGGCGACCTGTTCTACACGGCGCTGAATGCCTCTGCCGCGGCCGGCAATATCGCTGATACGCTGAAAGTTTTGGCGGATGGCGTTAACAACAAGGTTGGCGCCGAGGATCCGCGCGAGGTTGCGCTGCAATGGCTGCTGGATAATACCTTTGACCAGAACGACCAGGCGAAGATCAACGCCATGTACTTCAAGATGCTGGCGGACCTTGAAATCCAGCGGGCCTCCAGCTTTCAGCAGATGGGCCGCGTTGCACCTTATACGGATGCAACGGAAATGGCGCTTCGCGCCATCATGACCTACGAAATTCTGGCGATTACGGATGCCGAGCGTTGCGACGATCCTTCCGTCTCAAAAATTGTTGAAGACAGCGTTGTGCCGACTTACCGCGACCTTTCGTATTCCTATACCATCGTCACGAAGGAGCGTTTTGACATTCTGTCGTATTATTCATCTGAATATGAACGGTTGAAGAATGACAGGCCGGTCAACGTCTTCCTCTGCTCGAAGGGCGATAAAGCCAAGGCGGACCCGAAATTCAAGCCCAAAGACCTTGATGCCGCAGAATGGACGAAAAAGCGCAATGAACTGCGTGGTTTGTACAAAAACCTGTGGTCGGAGACGTATTATACCTTCAAGCCCAAAGCGCAATAACAGGGCTGGCGGGTTTGTGGCAAAAACCTCTGGTTTTTTACCCCAAACTAATCTAAATATTCAGCCGAAGAATTAAGCTTAACTTTCCCATAATAAGGGCGGACTTAAAAGCCATGGAAGCAGTATTACTGGTCATTCACCTGATTGTCGCCGTTGCGATCATCATTACCATCCTCGTTCAGCCGTCGGAAGCCGGCGGTTTCATGGGCAACTCCGGCTCCATGTCGAACATGATGGCGCCGCGCCGCGGGGCGGATGTGCTGACCCGCGCGACCACTATTCTGGCCGCACTGTTTTTCCTGACCAGCATGATGCTGGCCATTTCCGCCAACAGCCACCCCAGCCAGCGCAGCATTCTCGACATCAACACTGACGACAGCAAGCCTGCCGTGACCGGTGCTGCTGAAACGCCGAAGGCGCCGGTTGAAGATTCATCCGCCACCGTTACCGGCGACAAACCGGCCGATGCAGCGCCTGCTGAAAAAGCGCCTGCTGAAAAAGCGGAAGACAAAAAAGCCGCTGTAAAAGAGCCCGCCAAAAAGAAATCCACGCCAAAAGCGCCGATCGCGAAGTAAGCCCGCCAAAATAAAACTCTAGAAAAGGGGTTATTCCATGCCACGTTTTATCTTTATCACGGGCGGGGTAGTGTCTTCCCTTGGCAAGGGCCTGGCTTCGGCGGCACTTGGCTCGGTATTGCAGGCCCGCGGTTTCAAGGTGCGCCTGCGCAAGCTTGACCCGTACCTGAACGTTGACCCCGGCACCATGAGCCCGTACCAGCATGGCGAAGTTTACGTGACCGACGACGGCGCGGAAACCGACCTTGATCTTGGCCACTACGAGCGCTTCACCGGCGTTGCCGCGAAAAAATCCGACAACATTACCACCGGCCGCATTTACTGGAACGTGCTGCAAAAGGAACGCCGCGGCGATTACCTGGGCGCAACCGTGCAGGTTATTCCGCACATCACCAACGAAATTAAAGACTTCATCGGTTCCGATAACGGCGATGCGGATTTTGTGCTGTGTGAAGTCGGCGGTACCGTGGGCGATATTGAAAGCCTGCCGTTCCTCGAAGCCATCCGCCAGTTTGGCAACGAAGTCGGCCACAACAACGCGCTTTTCATTCACGTGACCTTGATGCCTTATATCAAGACCGCGGGCGAGCTGAAGACGAAACCCACCCAGCATTCGGTGAAGGAGCTGCTCTCCGTCGGTATTCAGGCGGGTATTCTGCTTATACGCGCAGACCGCGAAATTCCGGTTGAGGAACGCCGCAAAATTGCGCTGTTCTGCAACATCCCTGCCGAGCGCGTTATTCCCGCGCTTGATGTTTCCAGTATTTACCAAGTGCCGATCAGCTACCACCACGAAGGTCTTGATGATGCCGTCCTGGGCTACTTCGGCATTACCGCGCCGAAACCCGACCTGTCGAAATGGGAAAATATCGTCCAGAAGGTCAACCACCCGGAAGGCGAAGTGAACATTGGCATCGTTGGCAAATACACCTCGCTGCTGGACAGCTACAAGTCGTTGTCCGAAGCGCTGACGCACGGCGGCTTTGCAAATAACGTCAAAGTCAAATTGACGTGGCTCAACGCCGAAATTTTCGAGAAAGACGACGGTTTCCACTTGCTGGATGATCTTGACGGCATTCTGGTTCCCGGTGGTTTTGGCGAGCGCGGGACAGAAGGAAAAATCCGCGCGGTGCAATACGCGCGCGAACATAAAATTCCGTACTTCGGTATCTGCCTCGGCATGCAAATGGCGGTCATTGAAATTGCCCGCAACAAGGCAGGCCTGAACGATGTCGGTTCATCTGAATTCGGCAAGTACGGCAACCCCGTCGTCGGCCTGATGACAGAGTGGCTGAAGGGCAACGAGCTTGAAAAACGCGCCACCAGCGGCGATCTTGGCGGCACCATGCGCCTCGGGGCCTATCAGGCGAAAGTAACGCCCGGTAGCCTCGTCCATGGCATTTACGGCAGCGATGATATTTCTGAGCGTCACCGCCACCGCTATGAGGTCAACACGACCTACAAAAAGCAGCTGGAAGACGCGGGTGTTATTTTCTGCGGCATGTCGCCCGATGGCAAGTTGCCCGAAATGATCGAGCTGAAGGACCACCCGTGGTTCGTCGGCGTCCAGTTCCACCCGGAGCTGAAATCGAAGCCTTTTGACCCGCATCCGCTGTTCACGTCCTTCATCAAGGCCGCTGTTGCGCAAAGCAGAATGGTTTAAAAAAAACCTTAAGCTGCAAAGCCCATGCGCGTCATGGTGGCGGTGAAGGAGTTCTTTTCCGCCAGAGTCAGGCCGCCGGTGGCAAGTTTGCCGCTGTGGTCGGGCGCTTTTTCAACGGCAGCGACAAAGCTTTTCGTTAGCGCGGCCTTGCCAAGTGCGGCATCCATGAACGACATGGCGGTCGACGCTTCAAAATAAACATCGCGGCCCATTTGCGGCTGGAAGGCATTTGCGCCGGCAGTCACGTAAACCTGCGGCACATCTTCATATTGCGCGCTGCCGGATTTGGGGGAGAAGGGGATTTTCGCAAGCTCCGCCACGCCGCCCAGGGCATCCGCCAGTTTCTCGGTAAAGCCTTTGAAGCCGCTGGAATATTGCAGGGCGTTCAATTCCGCCATGTTGATAATTTTCCCAGCGTATTTGTTGAAGGCGGGGTTAAGCGACGTTTTATTTTCCGGCTGGTTTTGCATGATACACCCTGTTTTTTGTTCTTTTGACTTGGCGCGAATATACATATTGTTTTACATAAAGTCAATTAGCGAGATAAACGCTTTCGGTGCTCCACGAAAATAGTATATTGATTCAAGCGCTTAAGGTTACCTCGCGCGTCGTTTCCAGCAACAAGAACATCGTGCAATGCTTTTTAGTTCATGGCCATTTATAGCGGGTTTTCTGCCGGTCACGTGGGCGGTGTTCCAGCTGTTGCAGCGGGGTGCCGGGCGCACAGCGGCCTTGTGGTGGCTGGTTGTTGCATCGCTGTTTTTCTATGGCTGGTTCAAGCCGGTTTATTTGCTCATTCTGCTGGCATCGTTGCTGCTAAATTACCCGCTGGGCATGGCGCTGGCGCAAAAGCCGTGGTGTGCGGGACATCGGCGCGGGTTTCTGGTGCTGGGCATTGCCGCCAACCTTGCCGCGCTGTTCTATTACAAATATACCGGCCTGTTCCTGCGCACGCTGAATGCAGCAGGCGCGGGGCTGACCGTGCCGGATATTATCCTGCCGCTCGGCATTTCCTTTTTTACCTTCCAGAAGATCGCGTGGCTGGTGGATAGTTTCAAGCGCAAAACCAGCCAGCCAGATTTTTTGCATTACGCGCTGTTTATCACCTTCTTCCCGCAGCTGATCGCGGGGCCGATCGTGCATCACAGCGAGGTCATACCGCAATTTACGCACAAGCTGGAACGCGACCCGGCACGGCGCCTGATGGCAATGGGGCTGACCGTTTTCATCATCGGCCTTTTTAAGAAAGTAATTATTGCTGATAGCGCGGGCGATATTGCCGACCCGATTTTTAATGCCGCCAGTACGGGCGTTGCCCTGAACATGGCGCAGGGCTGGCTTGGCGCGTTATCCTACAGCCTGCAAATCTATTTCGACTTCTCCGGCTATTCCGACATGGCGATTGGCCTTGCGGGGCTGTTCGGCATTCGCCTGCCGCTTAACTTTTTTGCGCCGTATAAATCGGCCGATATTATTACCTTCTGGCGGCGCTGGCATATGACTCTGTCGCGTTTCCTGCGCGATTATCTCTACATCCCCCTCGGCGGTAACCGCTATGGTGATGCCCGCCGCTATGCCGCGCTGCTGGTGACAATGCTGCTGGGCGGTTTGTGGCATGGCGCGAACTGGACGTTCCTTGTCTGGGGCGGCATACATGCGCTGTACCTGATGATTAACCACGGCTGGCGCAGGCTCTCGCCTGCACGCCTGCCGAAGCCGTTAGCTGTTGTTATCACGTTCGCGTCAACGGTGGCAGCATGGGTGTTATTCCGTGCGGACAGTCTGGATACAGGGCTGCATATGCTGTCGGCCATGGCGGGCGGGGGCTTGGCGCTGGCGTGGGAACCTAAGCTTTATCTGCTGACCGCCGCTTTCATCGGCATGTTTATTCTACCGACGACGCATGAGCTGATGCAGAAAAATCTGGCGCTTGATGCGCCCGTCATGGCGGAAACAAAGCCGGTAAAACTTGTCTGGCAGCCATCCATCACATGGGCGCTTGGCTGCGCCGTTATGGCCGCAGCATCATTGCTGATGCTGACGCGCGTCCATGAATTCATCTATTTCCGGTTTTAACTAGCGCGCGTAATCCTGATACCGCTTGGCCCATGCGGAGGTTACGTTGGACAGGGCCTTCTTGCGCGCCACCGCCCATTCTGAATCCGACGTGATGGAGGGTACGAAGCTGTAACCCGGCGGCGGTACCAGTACGGTGCGCGTGCCGCCGGAATAGCGGGGATCGGTCACATCTTTCTGCTGCACGCCGGGGGCTTCGGCAAGGTCGCGCAGGCGGGCCTGGCCAAGCGCGCAAATATCAAGGTTCGGCGGGCGTGCGGCGGTTTTTTCTTCCATCTCCAGCGCGGTCTTTTCGATCTGCTCGAAATCGGCGCGGGTGAACATGGCGTAGACGGGGCGGCCAAAGTCGTTGATGCGGGGGGTGACCATGCCGCGCTCAACCGCCTGCAGCGCGGTCGGGTCCTGGCAGCGCACGGCATCCACATTGCCCATCAGCTCGAACATATAAAGGCTGAGGAGCGAGGATTCCATGAGGCCGCGATATTGCGCAGGGTCGCCCTGGTCTTTATACGATGCCGCAATTGTCGCCAGAGTATCCGAATAGGACAGGAAATAAAGCGCGTCGATTTTGGACGGGTCTTTCTGGTTGATGGAATTGTCGCGCAGCCAAAGTGAAATGGCATGCACGCGCCCGCCGTCTTCCTGCAGCTTCTGGTCAAAAAAATCGAGCAGGGCGCGGCCCTTGGTGGTTTTTGCGGTATCCAGCACGGCTTTATAGAAGGGGTCTTTTTTAACTTTATCTTCATAGCCGGATGCAGCATGGGCGACCGTTGAAGCTGCCAGCATGGCGGCGAATGAAAGGCCGAGGAACCAGCCCGCCCGCAAGGCGTTGGTTTTCAGTAAAGCTTTTCTCAACATGGAGACATATCCTTATGACGACGAAAATTCCCGATGATATTTTTGCACCCACCCACAGCGAAGGGCCCGGTGCCAAATCCGCCCTGATTATCACGGCGGACAAGGTTGAAGACCTTGAGTTTTTTTACCCATTCTATCGCCTGACGGAAGAAGGCTACCGCGTTGATATTGCGACGCCCGACGGCAAGTTCAAGGGCAAGAATGGCTATGGCCTGCAAACCACGCTGAAGCTGACCGACGTGAAGGCAGATGATTACGACCTGCTCGTGCTGCCGGGCGGCAAAGCCCCCGCGGAGCTGGTGAAGAACGACAATGCCCTTATCTTCGTCAAAGCCTTCGCTGCAACCGGCAAGACCATTGCCGCCATCTGCCACGGCCCGCAAATTCTGGCAGCGGCGGGGCTGATTGACGGCAAGTTGATTTCCGGCTGGCCGGAAATTGAGGAAGAATTGACCGAAGCCGGCGCCGACTTCGTCAGCGACAAGGCGCTGGTTGACGGGCAGTTCATTACCGCCCGCTGGCCCGGTGACCTGCCGGCATGGATGAACGCTGTTCTGGCGCAGATGGATGGTGCCGGAGTGGCGGCGGGCGCTGGTAAAGGCAAGCCCGCCCCGCAACTTTCCGTATAAACCGGCAGGGCCCTTATGGGGCTTTTCCGGCAAAAGCGGGTGTGACGTCAAAAACGTCATGCCCGCTTTTTCTTGCCCTCGACCGTGCGCAGGTTCGGCTTTTTCGCCATGTGACGCAGTGCGTCTCTGCCGGCAAAGCAGCCCGAAGGGCCAAGCTGTTCTTCGATGCGGATGAGCTGGTTATATTTCGCGATCCGGTCGGAGCGGGAGAGGGAGCCAGTCTTGATCTGGCCTGCGTTGGTCGCCACAGCAAGGTCGGCAATCGTGCTGTCTTCCGTCTCGCCCGAGCGGTGGGAGAAGACGACGCCGAAGCCGGCTTTCTGCGCCGTTTGCACAGCGTTCAGCGTTTCGGTCAGCGTGCCGATCTGGTTTACTTTTACCAGAATGGCGTTGGCGGCTTTCTTGTCGATGCCTTCTTTCAGGCGTGCGGTATTGGTGACGAACAGGTCATCGCCCACCAGTTGCACTTTGTCGCCAAGGCGGCTCGTCAGCTCGATCCAGCCAGCCCAGTCATCTTCCGCCATGCCGTCTTCAATGGAGACGATGGGGAATTTGGCAACCAGCTTCTCGTAGTAAGCGATCATCTGCTCAGACGACAGAATTTTGCCTTCTCCTTCAAGGTTATATTTGCCTTTGTTAAAGAATTCGGTTGCCGCGACATCGAGCCCGAGGACGACGTCGGAGCCCGGTTTGTAACCCGCGCCTTCAATGGCTTTCATAATAAATTCAAGTCCTTGATCTGCGCTTTTAAAGTTGGGTGCGAAGCCGCCTTCATCGCCCACGGCGGTATTGAAACCGCCTTCTGAAAGAAGCTTCTTAAGGGTATGAAAAATCTCGGCTCCGATACGGATGCTTTCGGCGCAGCTTTCGGCGGCAACGGGAAGAACCATGAACTCCTGGAAGTCGATGGAGTTGTCAGCATGTGCGCCGCCGTTGACGATGTTCATCATCGGGGTCGGCAGCAGATGCGAATAGGTGCCGCCCACGTAGCGATAGAGGGGCATATCCAGCTCCAGCGCGGCTGCTTTGGCGGTTGCCAGAGATACGCCGAGGATGGCGTTGGCGCCAAGGCGGGCCTTGTTCGGGGTACCATCAAGGTCGATCATCATTTGGTCGATAAGGGTTTGCTCGGAAGCTTCGATGCCGGCGATGGTATCAAAAATTTCCGTATTCACGGCGTCAACGGCTTTCAGCACGCCTTTGCCGCCGAAGCGTTTTTTGTCGCCATCGCGTTTTTCAACGGCTTCATGCGCGCCGGTGGATGCACCCGAGGGAACGGCCGCGCGGCCCAGAACGCCGCTTTCAAGAATGACATCGACTTCGACGGTCGGGTTGCCGCGGCTGTCCAGAATTTCGCGGGCGTTGATATCGATAATTGCGCTCATGGTATTGCTCCGTTTTTTCGGGTTGAATTTCAAGGTCGAGAATAGCCGCCGGAAGCCCGCATGGCAAATTATTGTTCATGACAGTTTTGCAATCTGAAGTTACAGTAAAATGACTGTTCACTGAGGAGCATCGCCATGAAAAAACTTGTTTTTTGCGTCTTTTTTGTGTGCGCCTTTTTGCTGGTTGCGCCGGCCGGCGCTTTTGAAACGCCCGTCACCGACCCGCAGGGCAAGGCGCTACTGAAGAAAACCGGCGAGGATCTGAAAAAATACGCCGACATGTTTAATTGCAAGCAATTCGCTTTCGGCAATATTAGTGGCGGCGGCACCATTTTAACCCTGCAATTTATTCCCGAGGGCATGGACGACCCGAACCAGTGGACACGCATGTTATCCATGACTATCTACGGCCTGACGGGTGTGCGGGAAGATGACGCCAAGCTGGTGCGCAAGATTATCGCCGGATTTGAAAGCCAGTATAGTTCAACCGCGCAGGTGACGGCGGATGAAAACTATCTGCGCGACCGCGATCTTTCGATGTTTCTGGAATATACGGCAGATGCGACAAAGGCGACACCCACACAAGTCACCAGCGTCTTTATGCGAGTTAGTGATAAAACCTATGCTTTCATACAGTTAAATGCTCGTATAAATGAACTCACGCCGAAGGAAAGCCTCACCATGCGCCGTCTTGTGAACCCTTCCGCGAAATAAACCGTCAGAAAATTTCCTCAAAATCGTCATAAAACGATAAAATTATGGTGCAAGGCCTTGACTGTGCTTTGGGTGCCCTCATATCGAATGTTACAGGGTTGTTACAATTCTATTTGCAAGGATGGCGGATGAAACAGCTGAAGGCGGTAATGGTTGTAACTTTAGGACTGTTTTTATCTCCGGCAGCTGTGGTCCCGGCCTTTGCCTTCGCCACCGCCACACCGGCAGGACCGGGCCACGACACGCTGGCGAAGCTGGGGCAGGATTTTGAACCCATCGCGGCGCAGTTCGGCTGCAATGCCTTTACCAATGCCGACTATACCGGCAAGCACAGTGCCAGCTTCCGCTATGACCCTGTCGCGGATGCCGCAGCCGGCACGCAGGACCGTATGATGACGGTTAGCTATTACGACCTTAGCGGGGATGGCGCGACCGATCAGAAGCTGCTGGCGGGTTTGCGCAACGGCCTTTACCGCCAGTTTTATGAAGGCACGCAAATTTTAAGCGCCAAGACATTCGAGGATTCCGCCAAGGGTCCTGTAATGTATATCGAATATCGCGCCGGCAAAGCGGATGACAAGCACTACGGAGCCGGCATACTCCTGCGCGTCTCGTCGACAGGCGCGGCTTTCATCCAGATAGAGTCCCGGGGGCAGGCGTTCGACGCTGCAGACGGGCAAAAACTGCAAGAACTCGTGAAAACCGTCGTCGCCTTGAACTAAAGGGCCTTGAACTAAAGGTTTGCACCGCAGCGTTTTTGCACAAAAAAAGAAGGCAGGCTTTTAACGGCCTGCCTTCTTCGTTTTCAAGGACTGGGTCCTTAAAACCTTACATGGTGGTGACGTTCAGCGCGTGGTTATCCGTGAGGATGTTTTTCACGCGGGATTTCTGGTCATCGGTATCCGGCTTGACGGCCAGCAGGATGTTGCCTTGCTTGAGGTCGTTTTCGTAGAGAGCCGCTTCATGCGCCGGAATGCCTGCGCCAACCAACGCGCCCAGAAGGCCGCCGGTTGCAGCGCCCGCGCCCAGACCCGCAAGGGAGGAAGCAAGGGAGCCGACAACGATAAGGTTCAGGCCCGGAATGGCAATGGTGCCAGCCGCAAGCACGGAACCAAGAATAGCACCGACGATGCCGCCAAAGGTCGCGCCAGCGGCTGCGCCTTCATCCGCACGTGATTTTTCTTCGATCTGGAAGTGGTTGCCGCGGGTTTCTTCGGTAACGACCAGGCTGACCTGGTCTTCGCGCACACCTGCGGTTTCAAGGCTATGCAGGGCGATTTCGGCCGACGCGCGGGTCGGGAATGTTGCTGTGATATGGCTCATGTTAATTCTCCTGATGAAACTTGATGCTTTTCGGTACTGCCCAGCTAATGCAAAGGCAGCGCATAAGGTTCCAAAAGGCGGGGTTATACAGCCGCAGCCGCTTGATTTCCGGCGTTTTTCTGCGCTTCGCAGGCATGGATATAAATATTGGCGCAGGCCTGCGCGTCTGATGCCGCATCGTGATGGTTCAGCGCAATATCAAGGTGCGCGCTGACGGTATTCAGCTTGTGGTTGGCCAGCTTCGGCCAGGTCGCGCGTGAAAGGTTGACCGTGCAAAGCCAGTCGAACTGCGGCAGTAAAATGCCGTAATGTTCCGCCGTTGCATGCAGTACGCTGCGGTCAAACCGCGCGTTATGCGCCAGCAGCATGGAAGCGCTTTCAAGATACGGCGCAATCTCCGGCCACGCGCCGTCAAACCGGGGTTTGCCGCGCAAATCATCGGGGCTGATGCCGTGGATGTCGATAAATTCAGGGCGGATATAAATGCTTTTCCCCGGCGGGCGGAACAGCCACGACCGCGTCTCAATCACGCGCCCGTCATGAATGCGCGAAATCCCGACGGCAATCGCGCTTTCCGGCTTGTACCACGCCGTTTCAAAGTCGATGGCGGTGACGTACAAGGCTCAAGCGGCCTTTTTGCGGGCGGCGTAGGCTTGGGGCTTCATCAGCTGGTCGATGGCGAGCATCTGTTGCAGGATGCCTTCCATTTCTTCGAACTTCACCATGTTGGGGCCGTCGGACGGCGCGCTGTCGGGGTCGCGGTGGGTTTCCATGAAGACGGCGGCGCAGCCAATTGCCAGCGCGGCGCGGGCGAGGGGCGGGACCATGCGGCGGTCGCCGCTGGTGGAGCCGCCGGCGCCACCGGGCGACTGCACGGAGTGCGTGGCGTCAAACACCACAGGGTGGCCGGTTTCCGCCATGATGGGCAGGGCGCGCATATCATTCACAAGGGTGTTGTAGCCAAAGGTTACGCCGCGCTCGCACAGCATCACGTTCGGATTACCGCTTTCGGTAATTTTGGCGGCGACGTTTTTCATGTCCCACGGCGCGAGGAACTGGCCTTTTTTCACGTTGATCACTTTGCCAGTTTTGGCAGCGGCGATCAGCAGGTCGGTCTGGCGGCAGAGAAAGGCGGGGATTTGCAGCACATCGACGACACTTGCGACTTCCGCGCATTGTTCGGGCGCGTGAACGTCGGTAACGACGGGCAGTTTCATTTCCTTGCGGATGTCGGCGAGGATGGGCAGCGCTTTTTCAAGGCCCATGCCGCGGCCGGCCTTCAGGCTGGTGCGGTTGGCTTTGTCGAAGGACGTTTTGTAGATGAGGGGGATGCCGAGCTTCTGCGCCAGCTCTTTCAGCGCGCCCGACATGTCAAAGGCGTGATCGCGGCTTTCAAGGGCGCAGGGGCCGGCGATAAGCGTGAAGGGCAGGTCGTTGCCAATGCTGAAGCTGCCAAGGTTGATGTGATGCTGTTGTGCCATATGCCTGATCCCCGCTTTATGATGCGATATATGATGAAATTCCTGCTGCTGAATATATGTCGCGCAGCTGCAAGCTCAATGCCTAATTTTTTAACATAATACGTATATTGCCGCGTATTGCAAGATTTTCCTGCGAGGGAGTTTGTGTGGCGAATGCAGAGCCGCATGGTTAAGAAAACATAGGGAAACTATCGGAAATATTTGCTTTTCCGGTTGACGGCGGACTCTGCTTGTGATTCCATAGGGATATGAGAATTTCTGAGCAAAAACAGTCTAAATCCATATCGCAGTTTCTGGCCACTTTCATTAGTTTCGGACTGTTCTTTTACTTCGCATATCACCTTGTGCATGGCGACCGCGGCTACTTTGCGTGGAAGGGGCTGCAGCAGAAAATGGCCGTCGCAGAGGCGAAATATGACGACAAACTGGCGGAACGACAGGCTCTGGAAAATCGCGTCAAGCTGCTGCGTCCTGACAGTCTTGACCTCGACATGCTTGATGAACGCTCCCGCGTTGTCCTCGGATTTGTGAAGCCGACCGAAAAAGTCATCGTCAAAACCAACTAAGCTAAAAACAATTAAAAACACCTGTTCTTTATGCTGCGCCGCAGTATCTTCGGCGCGAAATAGCGTATTGATTAAAATTGCGCCGCGCGTATAGTTTTTATATCAAAAATTACTTATGCAGGATTGCATCGCATGGGACGTCGCCTGGCAAAGCTGGCGCTGACCGCAACGCTCGCCTTCGGCCTTTTCAAGGCTGTAGATGCTGCCGCGCCAGCGCCGCGCATGACACCTATATTCAATACCGCAACCGATACCGACCCAAAAACACAGCCGCCGCGTGAATACCGGCTGGACAATCTGCCCGCGCCGGATGCCGCGCAGAAAAATCTCTGGCGCGTGCGCATCGGCGCATGGGAAATGGCCGGCGGCGGTCACCATACCTTCCTCGAATTTTCGCCCGTCTGCGCGCCGGATACAGCCTGCCGTGATCGCAACGATGTTTACCAAATCCATGGCATCGCCATGGATGAAACGCGGCAAGCCTATGCGCAGCTCGATTTCATGAAGCTGGATTCCTATACCCGCTATGAATCCGGCGACTATGTGCTGAAGGCGCTGGGCGTGAACCAGGACTATAACCGCCACTTCTTCCGTCAGCAGCCGGATGCTTATGTGGACGTGTTTTATGGCTCGAAGGAAGATGTTTTAAAGCTCTACCTTGCGGGCATGAAAATTGTTGATGGCGTGAACAAAACCAACGACCACTATTTACTATTCGAGCATAACAGTAACAGCGTGCAGCATACTTTGCTGGAAGGTCTTGGCCTTTCCATGCCACCGCTGTATGTGGATCATAAAATGACGGCGCTGGGCGGGCGCATCTGGTGCCCCGGCATCGGCTTGTCGTTGCTGCCGGATGGCTGGAACCGCGAGCGCGTGTTGCAAGACGGCGGCTATAATAATATGTCCGCCGACGATCTCGAAAAAGCCGCCCGCAAACTTTCGGGGCCGGAGCGCATGTTTGCAACCTTCAAGCCGCAACCGTCCACACCCAAAACGCCGCCTGTGCACGGGCCTGCGGCGTAATCAGGTTTCTTGAAGCCGCGCGGTTTTAAGCGGGTAGGCGGTATCATGAGAATTTCCAAAGCCGCAATCTGCGGCGAGTTTTCAGAACACATATCAATTGCTGGCTATTATGTAATCAAATCGGCTATCCATCCTTGCAATCCGCCGTCCTTGCGCTTAATTAATGGTGGTTAATTTCACCGAGCGAAAGAGGTCTACCCCGTGTCATCATCCGCACCCAAGGCGAAACTCGAAACGGTCAAATCACCGTCGAACATTGCATCGCCGGAACAGATGCTCCAGTTCTATAAAGACATGCTGCTTATCCGCCGCTTTGAAGAAAAAGCCGGCCAGCTTTACGGCATGGGCATGATCGGTGGTTTCTGCCACCTTTATATTGGCCAGGAAGCTGTCGTTGTCGGCATGCAGTCGGCGTTGAAGCAGGGCGATACCGTTATCACCGCCTACCGCGACCACGGCCACATGCTGGCCACGGGCATGGATGCCAAGGGCGTAATGGCCGAGCTGACGGGCCGCAAGGGCGGCTATTCCAAAGGCAAGGGCGGCTCCATGCACATGTTCAGCCGTGAAAAAGGTTTCTACGGCGGCCACGGCATCGTCGGCGTGACGGGCCCGCTTGGCGCGGGTCTTGCCTTCGCGCACAAATACCGCGGTGATGGCGGCATGAGCGTTGCCTACTATGGCGACGGCGCTGCCAACCAGGGCCAGATTTACGAGGCGTACAACATGGCGGCGCTCTGGAAGCTGCCGGTGCTTTTCGTTATCGAGAACAACAAGTACGGCATGGGCACCAGCCAGGCGCGCCACGCGGCAGGCGAGCTGTACAAGCGCGGCGAGGCCTATGGCATCCCCGGCGAAAAAATCAACGGCATGGATGTTTTGACCGTGCGTCAGGCGGCATTGAAAGCTGTTGAATACGTGCGCGGCGGCAACGGCCCGATGATTTTGGAATTCTCCACCTACCGCTACCGTGGGCATTCCATGTCCGACCCCGGAAAATACCGCAGCAAGGAGGAGGTCGAGGAAATGCGCGAACACCACGACCCGATCGAGACGATCAAGCAGGCCATTCTTGCCGGCGGTAAAGTGTCGGAAGATGACTTCAAGAAAATTGAAAAAGACGTGAAGGCGGTCGTGAATGAATCCGCCGAATTCGCGCAGCAAAGTCCGGAGCCCGATGCATCGGAGCTTTGGACCGACATAATGTTGTAAGGAGGGCTGAATAGATGTCCACGCAAATTTTGATGCCCGCCCTGTCGCCGACTATGACCGAAGGCAAGCTTGCCAAGTGGGTCAAGAACGAAGGCGATAAAGTAAAACCCGGCATGGTGATTGCCGAAATCGAAACCGACAAGGCGACGATGGAGGTTGAGGCTGTTGATGAAGGTATTCTTGGCAAAATCCTCGTGCCTGCAGGCACCGAAGGGGTTGCCGTGAATACGCCCATCGCCACGCTGCTGGAAGAAGGCGAAAGCGCGGATGCCGCGCCTGCCGCTGCGCCCGCTGCCAAAGCCGAAGCGCCGAAAGCGGATGCCACCAAGGCAGAAGCAAAAGCCGCGGCTCCCGCTGCAAAGCCGATTGCCGCTGAAAAAGAATGGACGGGCACGACCGCCCACATCACCGTGCGCGAAGCGCTGCGGGATGCCATGGCCGAAGAAATGCGCACCGACAAAGACATTTTTGTCATGGGCGAGGAAGTTGCCGAATATCAGGGCGCTTACAAAGTCACCCAAGGCCTGCTGCAGGAATTTGGCGACAAGCGCGTGATTGATACGCCGATTACCGAATACGGCTTTGCCGGTATCGCGGTCGGCGCGGCATTCGCCGGCCTGAAGCCGATTACCGAATTCATGACCTGGAACTTCGCCATGCAGGCGATTGACCACATCATCAACTCGGCCGCCAAAACGCTGTACATGGCGGGCGGCCAGCTGGGTTGCCCTATCGTTTTCCGCGGCCCCAACGGCGCGGCGACCCGCGTTGGCGCGCAGCACTCCCAGTGCTACGCCAGCTGGTACGCACATTGCCCGGGCCTTATCGTGCTGGCGCCGTGGTCCGGTGCGGATGCCAAGGGCCTGCTGAAGGCTGCTATCCGCAACCCCAACCCGGTTGTATTCCTTGAAAACGAAATGATGTACGGCCAGTCGTTTGACGTGCCGACGGATGCCGATTTCGTCCTGCCCATCGGCAAGGCAAAAATCGAGCGCGCCGGTACCGATGTTACCATCACGGCTTTCAGCCGCATGGTCGGCGTTGCGCTGCAGGCGGCTGAAAAGCTGGCGGAGCAGGGCATTAGCGCCGAGGTCATCAACCTGCGCAGCTTGCGCCCGCTTGATACCGAAACGATTGTCGAAAGCGTCAAGAAAACCAACCGTCTTGTGTCAGTCGAAGAAGGCTGGCCGGTTGCGGGCATGGGTTCCGAAATGGCCGCCATCATGATGGACAGCTGCTTCGATTACCTTGATGCCCCCGTGGTGCGTGTATATGGCGCGGATGTGCCGATGCCTTATGCCGCCAACCTCGAGAAACTTGCGCTGCCGCAGGAAAATGACATTATCGACGCTGCGAAAAAGGTGGCCTATGCCGCATAACGTATTGATGCCCGCCCTGTCGCCGACCATGACCGAAGGCAAGCTTGCCAAGTGGGTCAAGAACGAAGGCGATAAAGTAAAACCCGGCATGGTGATTGCCGAAATCGAAACCGACAAGGCGACGATGGAAGTTGAAGCCGTGGACGAAGGCACGCTTGCCAAAATTCTTGTCCCCGCTGGTACCGAGGGTGTTGCCGTGAATACTCTCATCGCCGTGCTGCTGGAGGAGGGGGAAGACGCTTCCGCCATTTCCAAAGCCGGTGGCGCAGCGCCTGCCGCCAAAACGGTAACGCCCGCCAACCAGCCTGCTGCCGAAGCCGCAAAAACCGCCCCCACCATGGCTGTTGCACCTGCCGTCAAAAGTGAAGGCCGCGTCTTTGCAAGCCCGCTCGCTCGCCGCATCGCCAAGGAAAAAGGCATCGACCTTTCCGCCGTCAAAGGCTCCGGCCCGCATGGCCGCATCGTGAAGTCGGACCTTGAAAATGCGCCTGCCGGTGCTGCCGTCGCCAAATCGGGCGCGTCGGCCCCCGCAAAAGCAATGCCGCAAGCCGCTGGCCCCGATGCCAAGTCGCTGGCGGATGCCTATGGCATTCCCTACAAACTAGTGCCGAACGCAGGCGTGCGCAAAATTATCGCCCGCCGCCTAACCGAGTCCAAGCAGACCATCCCGCATTTCTACCTGACGGTGGATTGCGAACTGGATGCGCTGCTTGCGCTCCGCAAGGACATCAACGAAGCGGGCGGGTACAGAATTTCCGTCAACGACTTCGTTATCAAGGCGACCGCCGTTGCGCTTGAAAAATACCCCGCCGCTAACGTCAGCTGGACGGACGAAAACCTTGTGCAGTATACAAGAGCAGACGTTTCCGTCGCCGTTGCAACGCCGACAGGCCTGATTACGCCGATCATCGTCGATGCCGCGAACAAGAGCCTGAAAGTCATTTCATCCGAAATGAAGGATCTTGGCATCCGCGCGAAGGAAGGCAAGCTGAAGCCGCAGGAATTCCAGGGCGGCACCATTTCCGTCTCCAACCTCGGCATGTTCGGTATTCGCGAATTTTCCGCCATCATCAATCCGCCGCAAGGCGCGATTCTGGCGGTGGGCGCGGGCGAACAGCGCGCGATCGTGAAAGATGGCCAAGTGAAGGTCGCCTCCGTCATGACCATCACCATGTCTGTCGACCACCGCTGCATCGACGGCGCGGTCGGCGCGGAATACCTGCAGGTCTTCAAAAAACTGATCGAAGCGCCGATGGGGCTTTTGCTTTAAACCCGCCCGGGGGCAGCATGAAATATGTTCCTGCCTTGGACGGAATGCGGGCGATTGCCGTGTTGCTGGTGATTGTCTTTCACGCGACAACAGGGCTTGCAACACAAGGCGGATATATCGGCGTCGATATATTCTTTGTCCTCAGTGGTTTTTTGATCACCACTATTCTTATGGACGAGCAGGAAGAAACAGGCGGCATCCGCCTGCGCGATTTTTATTTACGCCGTTTCTTCCGGTTGATGCCGGCGGTGCTTCTTATGCTGGCGGGTTATTTCATTACATGGCCCTTCTTTTGGGACCTGACGCTCGCAGAAGTGATGCGTAATATGACGCTGGTGGGCTTTTACCTTGCCGATTATTCGGTCGCTTTCTGGTATGTTCCGGAAGAATTGTCGCATAGCTGGTCGTTATCGGTTGAAGAGCATTATTATATTCTCTGGCCTCTTATCCTCATCGGTCTTTCCCGTTTGCCCCTCAAACGGCGCATGATCATCATGCTTGCGTTCTATTTGCTGGTGACGGTATGGCGCGATTATAACGCTTTTATCGTGTCATACTGGCGTGTAGCTTACAATCGTTTCGATACCCATTGCAGCGGCTTGATTTTAGGCGGCTTGCTTGCATTCTTTATGAAGACAAAACGGGTCATCCCTTATGCGAATTTTATCCTGCCCGCACTGTTGCTGCCGCTTGCTTACCTGATGACGAGGCTGCCGTGGGGTAAACGGGAAAGCATGCTGGTGCTTATTACGCTTACAGAAGTGGCCACTTTTTTTGCAATATACGTGTGCTTGACGCAGTCCGGAAAAATTTTTGTACGAGGGCTTTCCAGTCAACCGCTTAAGTATCTGGGCAAGATTTCTTATGGATTGTATCTTTATCATTTTCCGATTATCTTTTACCTTAGGGCACATTACAGCACGCAAGTAACGCTGGTTGACGGCATGATCCTTACTCTCATCATAGCTGCGGCATCATTCCACTTAGTGGAAAGGCCTATCGTTAACTGGGCACGGCAACGGTTCCATCGACACACCTTAAAAATGGCAGAAGAGAAAACATTATGAGCGAACAATCCTTTGACGTTGTGGTTATTGGCGGGGGGCCCGGTGGCTATGTTGCGGCCATTCGGGCTTCACAGCTGGGCTTTAAAGTGGGGCTTGTGGAGCGTGAAAACCTGGGCGGCATTTGCCTGAACTGGGGTTGCATTCCCACCAAGGCGCTGCTGCGTTGCTCCGAAATCAACCACCTGCTGCACAATCTTGATGCGTATGGCTTCAAGGCTGAAAACATCACGTTCGATTTCAAAAAAATCGTCGACCGTTCGCGCAAAGTGGCAGCGCAGCTTTCGGGCGGCGTGAAGCACCTCATGAAAAAGAACAACGTTACGGTCTTTGATGGCCACGGCAAACTGCTCGGCAAGGGCAAGGTTGCGGTGACGAAGGATAATAAACCCGTGGCCGATTTGAAAGCCGCGCACATCATCATCGCCACCGGCGCACGTGCGCGCGTGCTGCCGGGGCTTGAGCCGGACCAGAAACTGGTCTGGAGCTACCGCGAAGCGATGACGTCGGCTGAAATGCCGAAGTCGCTGCTCGTCGTCGGTTCCGGCGCTATCGGTATCGAGTTCGCCAGCTTCTATCACAACATGGGCGCGAAAGTGACCGTGGTTGAAGTGATGGACCGCGTGCTGCCGGTGGAAGATGCGGATATTTCCGCCTTTGCCCGTAAGGCATTTGAAAAACAGGGCATGAAAATTATTACCTCCGCCAAGGTTGTGAAACTCAACAAAGGCGCAAACGACGTTGAAGTGGAAGTCGAGGTTGCCGGCAAGATTGAAAAGATCAAGGTTGACCGCGTTATTTCCGCGGTGGGCATTGTTGCCAACAGCGAAAACCTCGGGCTTGAAAATACCAAGGTGAAGGTTGACCGCAACCACATCGTTGTCGACAAATGGCTGCAGACAGATGAATCCGGCGTTTACGCCATCGGCGACGTTGTTTCCGGCCCATGGCTGGCGCACAAGGCAAGCCATGAAGGCGTCATTTGCGTCGAGAAAATCAAGGGCCTGCCGGATGTTCACCCGATGAAGATCGAGAATATTCCGGGTTGCACCTACTGCATGCCGCAGGTCGCCTCCGTCGGCCTGACCGAAGCGAAAGCGAAGGAAAAAGGCTATCAAGTCAAAGTCGGCAAATTCCCCTTCGTCGGCAACGGCAAGGCGATTGCGCTGGGCGAGCCTGAAGGTTTCGTCAAAACTGTCTTCGATGCAAAAACGGGCGAGCTGCTGGGCGCGCACATGATTGGCGCGGAAGTAACCGAGCTTATTCAGGGGTACGGCATTGCCAAGACGCTGGAAACGACCGAGCTTGAGCTGATGCACACCATCTTCCCGCACCCGACGCTATCGGAAATGATGCATGAATCCGTGCTGGATGCTTACGGCAAGGTCATCCACTTCTAATATTTAGAAGCGGACGGTATTGCCCTTGAAGCCACCGCCGATGCAGACAACACCGTCTACTTTTTTGCCGATGGGGTTTTTGGCGGAGAAGCCGATGCCGGTAATATCGCTGTTTGCGCAGCTGGCAGCAGCGCTGAGTGCCTCGCCAAAGTTTTCGGTTTTAAGTGTGATCTCGCTGTAGCCGGAGTTATCGAGTGTTTTTGTGGCGGATTCCTTCAGCTCGCTATCAATTTTGCTGCAACCGGAAAGTGCGGTGAAAGCGACGGCGGCAAAGGCGACAGCGGCGGTTCTTTTGAGAAGGGACGGCATTACACAACAACTCCATTTGTTTTTTGTATGGTGCTTAATGTACCGCGGGTTGTTTATTATGTCAATAATGATTAACTAAATAGTTGTTAAACATAGATAATTCTCTCATATATTTTCAATTTCGTTTTCATGGCATCCTCACGCGCAACCTGCACAAACCCGCAGCTTTCATAGAAGCCGCCAGCACCCGCATCGCTATCGTAGGAGTCGAGGCGAATGGCGGTAAAGCCCTGCTGCCCTGCAAATGCTTCAACCTGTTCCAAAGCCTGCCGTCCAATGTCATCATGCTGCCGCTGTGGATGGATGGACATGGAGTGCAGGTACAAGGCCTTTGCCGCAGCATCCGCAAACCAGTCAGGCTTATAAAAACCAATGCGAAGCGGCGTCAGCGTAAGGGTACCGATGATGGTGGAGCCATCGACAATCTTGAATAACGTGCGGCCGGAAAGGGCGCGTTCGGCCGTGCTGATGATAGAGACGCTGCTCCATGGCCCGTTGCCAAACTGGCTGGTCAGCGCATCGGCTGCGGCTTTGCGCACCTGATGGATGGCAAGAATATCCGCGATGCGTGCGGGGCGCAGAACGATGGAGGCGGGGGCTATTGCTGGTGCGATTTGGGGTGGCATTGCACCATTTTAGGCTTTGTAGGGCGGAAGTCAATTATACATAATTATTATTAATCGCCATTTCCAGCAAAGGTGCATCTTTTTATACATTCTGCTCCCTAAATCCGGTAAATATGACTGGTTTTGGCAAGAGGTGCGGCTTAAATCATGACCATGGAAAAAGAGACAGAAATTCAAGCGGGCGAAAAGAAAAAGTCCGAATTCCGCCACCCGGAAAAACGTAACCGGCCGGATACGCCCGTACTGCGAAAGCCGGAATGGATCCGTGTTAAGGCGCCGACCTCGCCGGAATACCACGAAACCGGTAAGCTGATGCGCAACCTCAACCTCAAAACCGTGTGCGAGGAAGCGGCTTGCCCCAACATTGGCGAGTGTTGGAAGCAAAAGCACGCGACCTTCATGATTTTGGGCGCAACCTGCACCCGTGCCTGCAGCTTTTGCAACGTTGCCACCGGCATTCCCGACAAGCTTGACCCGTTTGAAGCCGCGCGCGTCGCCATTGGCGTTCAAAAACTTGGCCTCAAGCACGTTGTCATCACCTCCGTTGACCGCGATGACCTGGAAGACGGCGGGGCGGAGCAGTTCGTAAAAGTCATCAACGAAATCCGTCGCCTGTCGCCTGGCACAACAATTGAAATTCTGACGCCTGACTTCAAGGACAAAACCAATGCAATCGAGCCGATTGCAATTGCGCGCCCCGATGTGTTCAACCATAACCTTGAAACCGTGCCGCGCCTTTACCCAACCATTCGCCCCGGTGCGCGTTACTTTACGTCTCTTGAGCTGCTGAATCGCGTCAAAAAAATTGACCCGACCATTTTCACCAAATCCGGCCTGATGGTCGGCCTTGGCGAAACCAAGCAGGAGGTGATGCAGGTGATGGACGACCTTCGCGCGGCGGATGTTGATTTCCTGACCATCGGGCAATACCTGCAACCGACGCCAAAGCATGCGGCGGTTGACCGTTTTGTGACCCCTGAAGAATTCAAGTCTTACGAGACGATTGCACGCGGCAAAGGTTTCCTGATGGTGTCAGCATCGCCGTTGACACGCTCCAGCTACCATGCTGATGCGGATTTCGAGAAGATGCGCCTTGCACGCGAGGAAAAACTGGCCGCTGCGGCTGCGCGCAAGTAAATGCCCTCGCACCAGGAAAAACGCGTCGTTCCTTATACATCGGAACAACTGTTCGACCTTGTGATGGATATTGAAAAATATCCTGAATTCCTGCCGTGGTGCCTTGGCGCGCGCATTAATCAAAAGAAGCGTGATGATTTAAGCGCCGACGTTATTGTCGGCTACAAAGTATTCCGCGAAAAGTTTTCATCGCGCGTCCATTACATGCGGCCCAAGCATATTGAAGTTGAATACATGAAGGGACCCATGCGGCACCTGCATAACCGCTGGATCTTCAAGGACCTGCGCGGCGGCAAGTGCGAGGTGGATTTTTACGTGGATTTTTCGCTGAAGACAAAGCTGTTTGAAAAATTGGTCGACCAGTTTTTCCACCGAGCGCTTGTCAAAATGATCAATGCCTTCGAAGCGCGCGCAGAAGACCTGTACGGCCGCTAATTCCCTATCCTGAAAAATTAAATCGCGTCCAGCTCCTGCCGGATGGCGGTGAGGGCGGTTTCAACCGTGGCGAGACGCACGGCAGAACGATCGCCGCTGAAGAGATTTTTCATCGAAAAGCTTTTTCCGGTGCGGCCGTTGGCAATGCCAATGTAGACAAGGCCAACCGGCTTATTCGGCGTTGCGCCGCCGGGGCCGGCAATACCGGTTGCGGAAACGGCGATGGTTGCCTTTGAATTTTTTAATGCGCCCGTGGCCATTTGCACGGCAACTTCACCGCTGACGGCGCCGGTCGCCTGCAGCAAGGCAAGGTCGATGCCGAGATTGGAAACTTTTGAATCATACGAATAGCAGATAAACCCGCCGTCAACGACCGACGACGAGCCTGGCATTTCGGTCAAGCAGCCCATGATAAGCCCGCCCGTGCAGGATTCTGCCGAAACAATCAGCACGTTTTTGCGCTTCGCTTCGGCAATAATGGTAGTCGCGAGTTGCTGGAGGTGTTCGGGGAACATGTGCAAGTATCCTGTCAGTTCGGCATATAATAAAGGCCAGCAACGGCGACACCGCAGAAGGCGTAGATGCCTGCGACAACGTCATCCATCATCACATCAATGCCGCCACGCTTTTTGCGGTCGTAGTATGATGCGGGCCAGGGTTTATAAATGTCAAAAATGCGGAACAGCAGGAAGGCGATGCCCCAGCAGACAAGGTTTTTTTCCGCCGGTATCGCGGCAATCCACACCCCGACAACTTCGTCGATAACGATGCTCTGGTCATCCGGCTCGCCGGATTTTTTACCGTAGCGGTCCGCCGCAACAATGCCGATGCAAAGCATGGAAAGAGCGGCCAGCGCCAGCGCAACCCAGCCGCCGAAGTACGTAATGGCATAGCCGACCGGCACCGCCGCCGCCGTGCCGATGGTGCCGGGCGCGGGGCGCAGGCGGCCAGCGCCGAACCATGTGGACAGCCACACAGGCCAGTCTGCCATAGTGAAGCCTTCGGGCACGGGCTTGATGCGGGGTTTCAGCTTGTCGATAAAGGCCATGGTTATGTTCCCCATTTTCTGATGTCGTCTTCATGCGCGCTGTTAGGTGCTGCCATAAACGGCAGGCGGACGGTGACGACGGATTCTGCGGCAATGCCTTCGCGGCGGCCGGTAAACCCAAGGCCTTCCGTCGTCGTCGCCTTGACGCTGATGCGGCTGACGGGCAGGCCCATAATGGCGGCAATGCGCGTCCGCATGGCATCGCGGTGCGGGCCAATTTTTGGCGCTTCGCAAATAATGGTCACATCAACATGCGTGACAAGGCCTCCTTGCGCGGTAATAAGCGAAACTGCGTGGGCCAGAAACTTTGCGCTATCGGCATTTTTCCACCGCGCGTCTTTGGGGCTGAAGTGCATGCCAATATCGCCATCGCAAATCGTCGCCAGCAGTGCATCGGTAATGGCATGCAGGCCGACGTCCGCATCTGAATGGCCTTCCAGCACGTGATCGTGCGGCACAACAATGCCGTTGATCATAAGCTTGCGTGCATCGTCAGTGGGCTTTACCAGCTTGTGCACATCATAGCCGGAGCCGGTGCGGATATCCCCGCAGCGGGCGCTTAAGGCTTGCTCCATGTGCGCCGTATCGTCCGCATGGGTAACTTTGAAATTATTTTTATCGCCGCTGATGATTTCGACGTTAATGCCGGCAAGTTCGCACAGCGCGGCGTCATCTGTCACCGCAACGGCGGTATGATGACGGTGCAAATTCAGAATGGTGTCAAAATCAAAACCTTGCGGAGTTTGAATGGCGTAAAGGCCGTCGCGGTTTTCTGTTTGAATGCCGGCGGCAGTTTTGCGGCGCACGGTGTCAGTGACCGGCAAGCCGGGAATGGCGGCTTTCGCGATGTGCAACGCGGCGCAGACATCCGTGATGATTTGCGGTGTGACGCCGGGGCGGGCGGCATCGTGAATTAAAACAATGTCGGGCTTGCTCTTGCTGTTCGCCAGCGCTTCAAGCCCCAGCGCGACGGATTGCTGGCGCGTGCCGCCGCCTATGATGGGCGTGTGCAGTTTTTCCGCACCGTGCACGGCGGCGGCGTATAGCGCTGCATGATCGGGGTGGATGACGACATGAACGCTGTCGATATTCGGCGCGGCCAGAAACGCGTCTACCGACCAGCGCAGCACGGGGCGGCCCAGCAATGGCATATATTGCTTGGGCAGGCGGCTGCCAAACCTTTCGCCGGTGCCGGCGGCAACGATGAGGACGGCGATGTTATTTTTATTTGACATAATTTATATTTCAAGCTACGGAAAACATTGCTTTTCATACTTTACGGCGCGCTGCATAGGCGGTCAACGCTTGTTATTTGCCTAATAATCAGGCAAAAATGCATCGTGCTTAAAATTTAGGCAGGCAAGAAAAAGTCCGCAAAGGACGGCTGCCGGATGGTGTGAAGGTTTCATGCGTAGCTTGAAGGAAAAACAAAAGGCAATCAGCCCCGGCAAAGCGTTATTGCCGGATGATATGGCGCGCCTTGTGGAAGCCCTGCCGGATGCCGTACTGGCAACTGATAACACGGGCACAATTTTATTCGCAAACCAGAGCGCGGAAGTATTTTTTGGCCAGAGCGTAAAGATGCTGACGGGCAAGGATATTCGCGGCTTTTTCGGTGCGGCATCGCCCGCGCGGGCAGCCTTTGACCAGCTGGCGGAAACGGGCAGGGCGGCGCTGCTGCGCGATGTGGACGTAGCGGGCCGCACGGCTGAAAGTTTTTCGGCCGCGCTGACGGGCGATGGCGTTTATGTTTTTGCGCTGCATTATTCGGCGGTGCCGGTTAAAAACGAATGGGTTTCTCGCGTGCGGCAGGCCTTGAAACCGGCGCAGCACATGGCGCGGGTGCTGGCGCATGAAATTAAAAACCCGCTTTCCGGTATTCGCGGCGCGGCGCAACTGCTGTGCAAGTCCGACCTGAAGGATGATGACCGCGAGCTGGCGATGCTGATTGATGTTGAAACGCAGCGCATTCTGCGTCTTGTCGAAAAAGTGAATATTTTTGATGATGGCGGCCAGTACCGCCATGCCCCCGTCAGCTTGCATGAAGTGCTGGCATATGTTGAAAAGATTGCGCTTTCCGGTTTTGCCAAGCATGCGGAATTTTTGCATGATTATGACCCCTCGCTGCCCGATGTGCTGGGGCAGCATGACCATTTGGTGCAGGCTATCGTAAATCTTGTGAAGAACGCGGGTGAAGCTTTGCCGCACAGCGGCGGGCGCATTGTTTTGCGCACACGCTATGATAACAATGCAGGCTTCCACCCGGAAAGCCGCGTGCGTCTGCCGATATGCCTTGAAATTGAAGATAACGGCCCCGGCATTGCCGCAGGCATTCAAGCCCGAATGTTTGAGCCGTACCAGACGACAAAGGCTGGCGGTGACGGCCTTGGGCTTTCGATCGTCTCGAAAATTATCGATGACCACGGCGGCATTGTGGATATTGTAAGCCAGCCGGGCCGCACAATTTTCCGCCTCAACTTCCCCATGCCCACCGCGCCGCTGAAAACCAATAAAGGAGATGCCGCATGACCGCCGTTAAAACCGTATTGGTGGCCGACGATGACATTTCCATCCGCACTGTATTAACGCAAGCGCTGCGCCGCGCGGGTTACGATGTAAGCGCGACCGATAACGGTGCAACGCTGTACCAGTGGGTACTCGAGGGCCGCGGTGATTTGGTGATTACCGATGTGATGATGCCCGGTGAAAACGGGCTGGATCTTATTCCCAAAATCCAGCAGAAACGCCCCGGCATGAAGGTAATTGTCATGAGCGCGCAAAACGCACTGACAACAGCAATTGCCGCATCCGAAAAAGGCGCGCTTGATTTTCTGCCAAAGCCTTTCGATATTGACGAACTTATCCAGACCGTTAACGGTGCCTTCCGCCAGTCTGTGGTGGCGGAGCAGGACAATATTGAAACGCTGGAAGCGCTCGATAAATCCTTCGTCGTCGGCCAGTCGCGCGTAATGCAGGAAATTTATCGCACCATTGCCCGCCTGCGTAATTCAGACCTTACTGTATTAATGACCGGCGAGTCCGGCACGGGCAAGGAGGTCATTGCCCGCGCCCTGCATGAATATAGCCGTTGGAAGCAGGGGCCTTTTGTCGCGCTCAACATGGCGGCTATTCCGCGTGAACTGATTGAAAGCGAATTATTTGGCCATGAAAAAGGCTCCTTCACCGGCGCTACGCAAAAAACGATAGGCCGGTTTGAACAGGCGCAGGGCGGCACGCTATTCCTCGATGAAATCGGCGATATGCCGTATGAGGCGCAAACGCGCCTGCTGCGCGTGCTGCAGGAAGGTGAATTCACCAGCGTTGGCGGGCGCCGCGCCATGAAAACGCGCATCCGCATCATTGCTGCCACCAACAAAGATTTGCCGTCTCTCGTCAAGGCGGGCAAATTTCGTGAAGACCTTTATTACCGTCTTAATGTTGTCCCCATGCGCATCCCCGCCCTGCGGGAGCGGCCGGAGGATATTCCGTCGCTTGTGCAGCACTTCGTTGCACGCTCCGGCACCGCCAAGGTGTTTGAACCTGCGGCCATGAAGGCCATTCAGGCGCATACCTGGCCCGGCAATATTCGTGAGCTTGAAAACTTTACCCGCCGCCTTGCCGCCCTGCGCGCGCAGGATATTGTGGATGAAGCTGCCGTGCGCGAGGAGCTGAAAACCCTGCCACAAGCCAGCGCCAGCAGCGCCGATCGCGGTGAGCTGATGAACAGCCTGCTCGATCATTATTTTATGTCCGCGCCCGAGGCGGATATATATGAACCGCTGATGCGCGAGCTTGAAAAGCCGCTTATCGAGCGCGTGCTGCACATGACCAACGGCAACCAGATTCGCGCCGCGGAAATTCTGGGGCTGAACCGCAATACGCTGCGCAAAAAAATAACCGACCTTGGCGTGACCATAAGGAAACAGCAATGAACACCACAACCCCGTCCGTCTCTCAAGGCTCGACGCTGATAAAGCTGTTCAATATCGCGCGCTCACGCCTTGGCACGTTTTACCTGACGATTGCCGCCGGTATTTCCTGCGTTGCCACCTATATGGCGCTGACGCGCAGCGGCGCGAATACGGATACGGCCTTTTGGCTGCTTAACCTTGACCTTGTGCTGCTGCTGGTGCTCGGCACTATCATCGGGCGCGAAGTTACGCGCATCTGGCTGGAGCGCAAGCGTGGTATTGCAGGGGCAAAGCTGCATACGCGTCTTGTGCTGCGGTTCAGCTTGCTGGCATCGGTCCCCGCTATCATGATGGCGATTTTCTCGTCTGTCTTCCTCTACTTTGGCGTGCATGCGTGGTTTAACGACCGCGTCAGTACCGCCGTGAATGAATCGCTGGAAGTGGCCCAGGCTTACCTGAAGGAACACCAGCAGGTAATGCGCGCCGACGTTCTGGCCATGGCGAATGACCTTAACCGCGCCTCGCTGGAGTTGATGGCCAACCCGATTGCCTTTAACCAGATGATGCAGACGCAATCAAACCTCCGCAATTTGTCGGAAGTAATGGTGTTTAAGTCGAACGGTACGGTACTCGCAAAATCCCGGCTGTCGTTTTCGCTCGAGATGGATACCGTGCCGCAGCAGGTATTGGACCAGGCTAATAACGGCGACGTGGTGCTGATGACGGGGGACACCAGCGACCGTATTCGCGCGCTTGTAAAGCTGGACGGATTTATTGACACCTATTTATATGCCGGGCGGCTTGTTGACCCGGATGTTTTAAAGCACATGCAAACCGTGCAGGCGGCGGTGAAGGAATACACCACGCTGGAAGGCCGGAAATCACAAATGCAGATTGTCACAACCAGTATGTTCGTGGCGGTCGCGTTGCTGCTGCTGCTTGCGGCAATCTGGTACGGCCTGGCCTTTTCGGAAACGCTGGTTGAACCTATCAGCGCGTTGATTATCGCGGCGGAAAAGGTGCGCAGCGGGGATTTATCATCCCGCGTGGCGGATGGAACATCCGACGATGAAATCGGCATGCTGGGCCGAACCTTTAACCGCATGACCAGCCAGCTGGAAGGCCAGCAGCAGGAGCTGCTGCTGGCGAACCGGATGATGGATGAACGCCGCAGGTTTACCGAAGCCGTGCTGTCCGGCGCATCCTCCGGCGTTATTGGGCTGGATGGCGATGGCATGATCAGCCTTGCCAACGACGTTGCGGAAGAATTGCTGCAGGGTGTTTCCGATGTGCCGTTGACCGGCAGGTTGATTGTAGATTTTATTCCCGAAGTCGGCGACCTGTTGCAAAAGGCGCTGCTGCATACAGACCGGGCATGGGCGTTGCAAACCGAATACGCCGTCGGCAACGGCCCCCGCAAAACCGTGCTTGTGCGGATTACAGCGGAGCAGGGTGGGCGCGGCGCTGTTGCAACGATTGACGATATTTCAAACCTTGTTTCTGCGCAGCGTAAAGCCGCCTGGGCGGATGTGGCGCGGCGCATTGCCCATGAAATTAAAAACCCGCTGACACCTATCCAGCTGTCGGCGGAGCGTTTGAAGCGCAAATACCTGCCGCAGATTGCAGATGACCCGGATACGTTCGACAAGTGCATTGAAACTATTATTCGGCAGGTGAACGAGATTGGCCATATGGTGAATGAATTCTCCGCCTATGCGCGCATGCCGGTGCCGAACAAGCGCAGCGAAAATGTGGTGGAGGTTTGCAAGGATGCCTTGATTCTCCAGCGACAGGCGCATGCGGATATCGGGTTTAATTTCGTCGCGGATGACCCGTTCATCACCGCCAACTGCGACCGCTCGCAGCTGACGCAGGTGCTGACCAACCTACTGCAAAACGCTATAGATTCCATTCATGAACGCCAGCTGACGCGCGAAGGCACAGGGGTGATTACCTTCACGCTTGCCAACAGTGGGCCTAACGTATTGATTTCTATTGAAGATAATGGCCTTGGCTTGCCGGCTAAGGATAAGGACCAGCTGTTGGAGCCGTACGTGACGACTAAAAAGAAAGGCTCTGGTCTTGGACTGGCAATCGTAAAAAAGATTATGGAAGATCACGAAGGCAGCGTGACCCTTGAAGATAACCTTGTGCAGGATGTTAAATCAGGTGCGAAAGCTGTTATAGTTTTCCCCAAAGAAGTGTAAGTTGTAATCGCGCAACTAACCAGGTGATAATGATGCAACAACCAGACATTCTCATCGTCGACGATCAGGACGACATTCGCTCCCTTATCGAAGGCATCCTTCAGGATGAAGGCTTCAAAACCCGTTCGGGCAAAGATTCCCAGACGGCGCAAAAGCTGATTGCCGAAAAGGAGCCGGATTTGCTTGTGCTGGACATTTGGCTGGAAAACAGCGAGATGGACGGAATGGAGCTGTTGAAGCGCCTCGTCAAAAGCCACCCCAGCCTGCCGGTCATCATGATCAGCGGCCACGGCAACATTGAAACCGCCGTCAGCGCCATTCAAATTGGCGCGTATGATTTTATCGAGAAACCCTTCAAGTCCGACAAGCTGCTGGTGCTGGCCCGCCGCGCGCTTGAAGCGGCGCGCCTGCGCCGTGAAAACCAGGAGCTGCGTTTGCAGGCACTCGGCAACGTGTCGGAATTGACCGGCCAGTCCGCACCCGTGCAGCAAATTCGCCAGAGCATCGAGCGCGTGGCGCCGACCAATAGCCGCGTGCTGATTACCGGCCAGCCCGGCACCGGCAAAAGCGTTGCCGCCCGCATGATTCACGCGCTGTCGCGCCGCGCTGATAAAAACTATGTCGCGCTGAACTGCGCCATTCTGTCGCCTGAACGCATCGAGCAGGAATTGTTCGGCACCGACGGCACTTTTGGCCGCAAGGAAGGCGTTTTGGAGCAGGCACACGGCGGCACGCTTGTGCTGGACGAAGTGGCGGACATGCCCATTGAAACGCAGGCGAAAATTGTGCGCGTGCTGCAGGACCAGAACTTCACGCGCATGGGCGGCACCGAAAAAATCAACGTTGATGTTCGCATCGTCGCTTCCACCAACCAGAACCTGCCGCAGCAAATGGCGCTCGGCAAGTTCCGCGAAGACTTGTATTACCGGCTGAACGTGGTGCCGATTGAAATTCCGGCGCTGCAGGACCGGCTGGAAGATATTCCGCTGCTCGCGCACATGTTCATGGAAATTGCCGCCAAAGCCGCCAATTCGCAGCCGCGCCGTTTTGCGCCGGATGCTATGGCGCTGATGCAGGCTTATGACTGGCCCGGCAACGTGCGCCAGCTGCGCAACGTGATTGAATGGTTGCTCATCATGGCGCCTGGCGGCGCGCAGGAAGCGCTGACGGCGGATATGCTTCCGCCCGAGCTGAAGCAGCAGGCGGTTGAAATGATCCGCGGCCGAGACGGTGTTGAGCTGATGTCGAAACCGCTGCGCGAAGCGCGCGAGATTTTCGAGCGTGAATACCTGCTGTCGCAGGTCAACCGCTTCGGCGGCAACATTTCCAAAACGGCCGGCTTCATCGGGATGGAGCGTTCGGCCCTCCATCGCAAGCTCAAGTCCCTTGGCATCCAAGCCAACGACAAGGAACGGGCTGAAGGTTAATCCACAGAACTAAAAACGGGGTTTGTGTTGATATGAAAGTTGTTATTTGCGGCGCGGGTCAGGTCGGGTCGGCGATTGCGGCCTATTTATCGGAGGAGGGTAACAACGTTTCCCTCATCGACCAGAACGCGGAACTGATTGCGGATGTAAACGAAAACCTTGATGTCACCGGCATCGTCGGCCATGCATCGAACCCTGATGTGCTTTATTCCGCCGGCACAGCAGATGCGGAAATGATTATTGCCGCAACCTATTCCGACGAAGTCAACATGGTGGCCTGCCAGGTGGCGCACTCGCTTTTCAAGGTGCCTATGAAAATAGCGCGCGTGCGCGACCCCAGCTACCTTAACCCCGCCTGGGGCAACCTTTACAGCCGCGACCATTTGCCGATCGACGTTGTCATCTCGCCGGAAATCGAGGTCGCGAAATCAATCGCCAACCGCATTCGCGTGCCGGGCGCCTTTAACATTATTCCCATGGTGGACGGGCTTGTGCAGCTTGTGTCGGTCATCTGCCGCCAGAACTGCCCGCTCATCAACACGCCGCTGAAACACCTGACGGCGATGTTCCCTGACCTGACCATTGAAATTGTCGCCATCGTGCGCGGCTCCACCAAAATCATTCCCAACAGCGAAGATGAAATGCTGGCAGGTGATGAAGCTTATTTCGTTGTCTCGACGGAACACCTGACCCGCGCCATGGCTGCCTTCGGATATGATGGACAGCAGACGCGCCGCGTGCTGATTGTCGGCGGCGGCAAAATCGGTACCCGCCTTGCATCCGACATTACGACCAGCATGAAGGGCGTGACCGTCCGCATCATCGAGGCGGATATGGACAAGGCACAGCACGCGTCGCAAAGCCTGAGCGGCGTGACCATTGTGCAGGGTGACGGCCTTTCGAAAGAAATTCTCGAGGAGGCCAACGTCGGCAAGACCGAGGCTGTTATTGCCGTCATGAACCATGACGAAAGCAATATTCTGGCAGCCATGCTGGCAAAGCAGCACGGCTGCGAGCGCGCCATCACCCTTATCAACAGCCCGTCCTTCACCCAGCTGGTGACGAACCTTGGCATTGATGCCATCGTCAACCCGCGCGCAATTACGGTGTCGACTATCCTGCAGCACGTGCGCCGCGGGCGCATTAAAGCCGCGCACAGCCTGCGCGACGGCTTCGCTGAAATTCTTGAAGTGGAAGCGCTTGATACCTCCGCCATCGTTAATACGCCCATCCGCGAAATCAAGCGGCCGAAGGACATGATTTTCGGCCTTATCGTGCGCGGTAAAACCATCATGACGCCGAAGCCCGACATGGTCATCAAACCTGATGACCGCGTCATTATTCTAGCGGCCCATGACCAGGTGAAGCGCGTGGAACAAATGTTTGCTGTCCGTCCGGAGTATTTCTGATGCCGAGAATTGCCTACGTCAATGGCCGCTACGTCAACCATCTCGATGCCGCCGTCCATATCGAAGATCGCGGTTTCCAGTTCGCCGACAGCATTTACGAAGTGGTCGCCCTTATTGATGGCCGCTTTGCAGATGAAGTCGGCCACCTTGACCGCCTTGAACGGTCTTTGAAAGAACTGCAAATTCCAATGCCAGTCTCGCGCCGTTCGCTGAAGATGATCATGGCGGAACTGGCGCGCCGTAACCGCGCGCGCAACGGCGGCATTTACATGCAGGTCACGCGCGGTGTTGCGACCCGCGATTTCAAATTTCCCAAAGACATAGCACCGACGCTGGTGATGACGATTTACCCCGCTAACTTCGACGTTGCGGCCCGCAAAGCCAAGGCGACGAAAGCTGTGACCGTGCCGGACATCCGCTGGAAGCGCCGCGACATTAAAACGACCGCCCTTGTGGCGCAGGTGCTGGCAAAGCAGGCCGCGGCGGAGCAGGGTGCCTATGAAGCCTGGATGGTGGATGAAAAAGGCTTCGTCACCGAAGGGTCTTCCAGCAACGCCTGGATCATCGACAAGAAAAACAACCTCATCACCCGCCCGACCGCGCAGAACAGCATTTTGAAGGGCGTAACGCGCAACGCGCTGCAAGTGCTGTGCAAGGCGGAGAAGATTAAAATTGTCGAGCGTGCCTTTACGGTGAAGGAAGCGCTGCAGGCGAAGGAAGCATTTACGTCTTCCGCCGTTGCGCTCATTGTCCCGGTCGTCAATATTGACGGCAAAAAAATCGGCGACGGCAAGCCCGGTGGCATTACCTGCAAGCTGATGGACATTTACATGGACTACGCCGTTGATGCCAACCGTAAGCACGAAACATGGACGCCCAAGTGACTCTGATGACACCGCAACTGGCCAAGCCGCGCGCGATTATTTATGACTGGGACGATACCATCGTCGATAACTGGGTGCTGGCAGTAGAGGCGCTGAACCGCACACTGGAACACATGGGCAAAGCCCGCTGGTCGGATGAAGAAGCCCGCCGCCGCGCAGGGCCCTCCGCCCGGGATCTTTTCATCGACGTTTTCGGCGCGGATAAATGGGAACAGGCGGACAAGTTTTACTATAACGCCTTTTACGAACTGGTCAGTCATAACGCCCGCATTCATGACTACGCCGAAGAGATGTTGAAGTCGTTTCAGGAGCTTGGCATTTTCCTCGCTGTTGTCAGCAACAAGCGTGGTGAATTGCTGCGCCGGGACGCCGCGCGTATTGGCTTCGATAAATACTTCGGCAACATTATCGGGGCAGGGGATGCGGCAGCGGATAAGCCGGACCCCGCGCCCGTGCTGCTGGCGCTGGCTGGCAGCGGCATTGCACCGGGGCCGGATGTCTGGTTCATCGGCGACAGCTACATGGATATGCGCTGCGCCCTGAATTCCGGCTGTACACCCGTGCTGATTGAAACCAAGCCGCCGCCCGAAGACGTACTGGCGCAGCACCCGCCCGCGCACCGCTTCCGGCATCACGGCGAACTTATGGAATTAGTCCAGCCGTATTTCGCTGCAGCATAGGCAAAATAGTTGATTTCGCTTGTGAATTGCCGGATTCAGCATTATTAATTTTAAAGGCGCCACGCAAACAAACGCCCGAGCGATATTTTAAATATTTGACGAGGGGATGAATTAAATGTCCGACAAAAGCCAAAACTTGCAGGACAAATTTTTAAATAAAATCAGAAAAGAGAAAATGTCTGTCACCGTATTTCTGGTGAACGGCGTCAAGCTTCAGGGCATTATTACCTGGTTTGACAACTTTTCGATGCTGCTGCGCCGTGACTCCCATTCGCAGCTCATCTACAAGCATGCCATCTCGACCATCATGCCGGCAGCCCCTGTGCGCCTCCATGATGATGACGGCGGGGAGATCGAGGCCGGCGATAATTCGGCTGCAGGTCACTAATAACCTTTCATAGGCACCATGACAAAAGTTATCGTTCTTCATCCCGAGATAACCTACAGCAAGAAGGGGGAAGGCAAGGAACGCCAGCACGCCCGTGAGCCAATGGCCGCGCTTGAAGAAGCTGTTGGCCTTGCCCGCGCGATCGAGCTTGAGGTTGTTCACGACGAAGTCATACGCCTTACCAAAGTCACCCCTGCAACGCTTATCGGCTCCGGCGCGGTTGACCGCCTGAAGGGGCTGACCAAAGACCTTGAAGCCAAGCTTGTCTTCGTTGATCATTCACTTAGCCCCGTGCAGCAGCGTAACCTTGAAAAAGCGCTTAACGCCAAGGTCATTGACCGCACCGGCCTTATTCTTGAAATTTTTGGCGCCCGCGCCCGTACCAAGGAAGGCCAGCTGCAGGTTGAACTTGCAGCCCTCAGCTTCCAGCGTGCCCGTCTTGTGCGCGCCTGGACCCACCTTGAACGCCAGCGCGGCGGCTTCGGCTTCGTCGGCGGCCCCGGTGAAACCCAGATCGAGCTTGACCGCCGCAAGATTGACGAACATATCCGCCGCCTGCGCGAAGATCTCGAGCAAGTGCGCGCCCAGCGCCGCCTGCAGCGTGAATCGCGCAAGAAGGAGCCGTATCCCATCATTGCCATCGTCGGCTATACCAACGCCGGTAAATCGACGCTGTTCAACCAGCTGACGGGGTCAAAAGTATTCGCCAAAGACCTGCTGTTTGCAACGCTGGATACAACCATGCGCGGGCTTGAATTGCCGTCCGGCAAAAAAGCCATTTTGTCGGATACCGTCGGTTTTATTTCCGACCTGCCGACGCAGCTGGTTGCGGCTTTCCGCGCCACGCTGGAAGAAGTGCAGGAAGCCGCGGTTATTCTGCACGTGCGCGATATTGGCCAGGCGAATACCGAAGCCGAGCGCGAAGATGTGCTGACGATTTTGAACGATCTCGGCATCCAGACCGAAACCGACACGCGCCTTATTGAGGTCATCAACAAGGTTGACCGCCTGCCGCCGACGGAGCGCCGTGCGCTTGTTACCCGTAGCAAGCGCCAGCCGCGCACCGTGGCCATTTCCGCGCTTGAAGGCGTGGGGCTGGATGAGCTGCTGGCGAAGATTGACGAAAAGCTTGGTGAAAACCGTCTCGATCTTTACATCGACATCGATATTACCGACGGCAAGGCCATTGCATGGCTTTACCGCCGCGCCGAAGTGATGGAGCGCAAGGATGATGATGAATTTGCACATATCAAGGTAAAGATAGAGCCGGAGGACATGGAGCGCTTCGCTGACCAGTTCGCCTACAAATTTCAAAAAACCAAACCAAGAGCAAGAAAGAAGAAAAAAGCATGACCGAGGTAGATATCAACAAAGTAGCGGAAATCATCCGCGAAGTTTCCCGCACCGAAGTGATGCCGCGCTTTAAAAACCTTGCCACCGGTGATATCCGCGAAAAGAACCCAGGCGACTTCGTGACTGTTGCCGATGAAGCTTCCGAAAAAGCCCTCAGCGCCGCGTTGCGCGCTTATTTGCCCGGCTCTGAAGTTGTGGGCGAGGAAGCTGTTTCGAAAGACGCAAAAGAGCTGGATAAGCTGAAATCTTCCGCCAACCCCATCTGGGTGATCGACCCGATTGACGGCACTTATAACTTTGCGCACAACCGCAGCTTTTTCGGCATTCTCGTCGCGCTCGTGCAAAACGGCGTGACGCTGTATGGCTGGGTTTACGATGCACCGCAGGACCGCATGGCCATTGCCAGCAAGGGCAAGGGCGCAACCATTAACGGCAAGAAAGCTGAAATTCGCAAGACCGCCGAAAAGCTGACCGACATGACCGGCATGGGCGGCGGCGGGCAGGCATGGCATTTCGAGCCTGTGAATGGCGTGATCAAGGAAATTATCAACGTTCGCAGTTCGCTGCATGACTTCCTGAATTTTGCGGCGGGCGAAGTTGATTTCGTCGTCCACATCAGCAAGGTCACGCCGTGGGACCATTCGGCGACTGTATTGCTGGCGCAGGAATCCGGCGCTTACGTGCAGCTTGCAGGCGAAGATATTCCCTTCACGCCCGATATGCACCGCGCATGCCTGTTGATTGCAGCGCCCGACCGCAAGCGGTGGGAAATGCTGCAGGACGCACTGTACCCGAAACTGATGAAGAAGACGGCTTAAGCCTTAGATCTGGGGCTTGTGCATGTTGAAGGCCGCGCCGTAACCGGTTTGGTTCTGGTTAGCGGCAGGGGATGTTTGTGCGCGCGGTGCTTCCGGCGCGGGCTTGCCAAGAAATTCGTATACGGGCACGAAGCGCAGGCTTTCCATTGAATCCATCGGCGTATCCAGTTCCGCCATTGCGCCGCGCACAATAAGGGGCGGCTGGGCGCGTCCTGCGCTGTCCGCGGGGCGGTTGTAGCGCAGCATTACGTATTCATCGAGGCTTTCGTTCATGTAAATGCCAACGACTTCCTGGCCGAAGGTGTCACCACCGCGGAATTCAAAGCCATTTGCCACCAGCGGTTTCAGCACCGCTTCCAGCATCTGCATTTCGGCTTCACCGGGGATTCCCAGGGAATCAGCAACCGTACCCGTCAGGGTATGCTTTGTAACACTCGCCATAGTTCATTACCTTACTTAGAAGAAGTCAAAAGCCCGTAATTGGGCAGGGGGAGAGACTTAAAATTCCCCGAGAGGAGGAGTTTTAGGCGCATTATCCACAGATTGCAATAGGTTATTTTCTCTTATATTTCAATATTTTGTATGGCTTTTGGAAGGTGATACTACAGATAGTGGGTGCTCAAAATTATTTTTGCGCCGCCTTCTTTTCTGCAGCCTTCGCCTCGTTCCACCAGTGAATTCTTTCCTCGCGGGAGGAATTGGTGAGGCCTTTGCCGGAGGCATTGAGTCCCTGTTCCATGAAGCGGAAGCGGCGCTCGAACCGGTTATTGGTTTCGCGCAAGGCATCCTCGGCATCAAAGCCGTGGAAACGGGCGAAGTCGACCATCATGAACATCATGTCGCCGAATTCGGCCATAACCTTGCGCTTGTCAACATCTGACGCTTCAATTTCATGCCGCAGCTCGCCGACTTCTTCGGAAATTTTATCCAGCAGCATCGATACATCCGGCCACTCCCAGCCCGCCTTTGCGGCGCGGCCCTTTAATTTGGCGGAGCGCACAAGGGCAGGGAGGCCGTGGGAAATTTCATCAAGAATGCTGTCTTCCTTGGTGACGCCTTTTTTTGCGCGTTCAAGCGCTTTAATTTCTTCCCAGCGGCGGTCAATTTCCTCGGGGGTCTTCAGCGTGTTCGGCTCATCACCCAGAATGGTCGGGTAACGACGCTCCAGTTTGTCGACAATGGCTTGGGCAACGCCGTCAAAGTCAAAGGCCTTGCGCTCCCGCGCGATTTCCGCGTGAAAGACGATTTGCAGCAATACATCGCCCAGCTCATCGCGCAGCGCGTCGCCGGTTTTTCCCTGGTCAATCGTATCCGCCGTTTCGTGGCTTTCTTCAATCAGATAGGGCGTGAGGGATTTATGCGTCTGGTCTTTCGTCCACGCACAGCCATCGGTGCTGGTGCGCAGGTAGGCCATGATGTCCAGCAGCCTGTCAATCGGGCGCTCGGCGGTGGTGACAATCGGCTTGAGGGAGGTTTTTTCAGATTTCGCGTTCATGTGTGACGTCTCCTTCGCCGATATAGCTGAAGCCAAGTTTCTCGTAAAATTTCCGTGCGGCCATGTGTAGCGTGCGCAGGGTAAGTTTTTTAAAGCCGTGGCCTTCCGGCACAACGACAATCCGCTCCATCAGCTTCGTGCCAATGCCAAGCTGCCGCCATTCCGGCAGCAGGTAAACATGGCGCACGCGCAGCGCGGCAGGGTCATCAAGGTAAGGGTCAAGCGAACGGCCGCCAATGCCGACAAAGCGGCCTTCGTTTTCAATACCGTAAAAAACTTCGCCCGGCAGGTTGAAGCGGTTATCGCCGGATTCCCAGTTTTCGCAGAAGCGGACGACAAGGTTATAGCCTTCCGCCTGGCTTTTTTTCAGCAGCGCCGAAAGCTTTTGCGCATCGTAACTATCCTCGGTAATCGGGACGATTTTATAATCCATCGACATTGGTCTACACACCCTTTAAAGGCCGTAGATTACGGCGCGGGCGTGCGAAATACCACGACAAAACGGCGGTTGCTATACGGAAAATAGAGGGTCTGTTTTACCAAGGTAAAACAGCATTCTGGTAGCTGAGGAATTGCAGCCCCGGCTTGCCAGCGTGCGTGGCAATCGTATCTGCCATGCCGCGCGTGCTGGTCGCAACATCCAGCGGTGCGCTGTCGCCGCCCATGTCGGTGCGCACGTGGCCGGGGGCCATAGCAATCAGGCTGCGCTTGCCGCCGGCGCGAACGGCATAACTGCGCATCAGCGTATTCAGCGCGGCTTTGCTGGCGCGGTAAACGTCGTAACCGCCAACGGTGTTGTTCGTGACGCTGGCAAGGCCGGACGACATGACGGCAATGGTGCCAGCGGGCAGCACCAGATCATCCAGAGACTCGATAACGCGCAAAGGGCTCAAGGCGTTTGTCACCATTAGGCGCGTGAATTCGTCGGTGCTGACGTTTGCAACCGGTTCCACATCATCAATCACGCCGGCGTTGACGAAAAGCAGGTCGATGCTAACGCCGGACAACCGCGCCTTCAGCGCAGTTGTTTGCTCGGGAACGTTGATGTCGATGGTTTCGATACGCAGGGCGGGTGTTGCCAGCGCATGCAGCGCGGCGGAGCTGCCCGCGGCTCTTTCTGTCGCAATCACGTTCCAGCCCCGTGCCAGATATTCCTTTGCCAAGCCAAGGCCAAGACCACGCGATGCGCCGACGATGACGGCTGTTTTGGTGTTATTGCTCATGTTGCTGTTCCTTGCGTAAGGCGTGATTGTAACCACGGCGTAATGATATGCAAAAGTTTTTGCGGCTGTTCCAGGGGGATCATATGGCCTGAAGCTTCGATGATTTCAAGGGAGGCGCCGGAAATTCCGTTTTGTAATTCCCGCGCTTCATCCAGCGTGCGCAGCTTGTCATCGGCGGCGGCAATGACCAGCGTCGGGCAATGGAGGCTGTTAATGCGTGTACGGTCATCGCTGCGGCCGACGGCGGATTGACGCATGAAAGCATCTTGCCCCAGCCGCTGGCCCATGGCGCGTATATTTTCAATCAGCGCATCATCACGCGCGCGGGCAGGGTGCAGCGATGCGGCGATGGATGATCGGCTGAGCCCGCCGAAATGCCCGGCCGGGTTGCTGGCAAGAGCAGCCGCGGATTTGCGCTTGTTTTGCTCAAGGCTGTCAGGCCGTGCGGATGTTGCGATAAGGACAAGGCCCGCAACGCGGTCCGGAATATTATAAACAACTTCCCGCGCAATATAGCCGCCCAGCGAAAACCCCAGCAGCACAAAGCGCGGCGGGCAAAGGTTTATCACATGCTGCGCCATGCTTTCGATGGTGGATCCTGCGCCGTAATCCGCGGCAGTCACTGGCATTATTTTTTCAAGCGTGGGCTGAATGTACTGCCACAACGTTTCATCCGTCATGAAACCGGGAATAAGAACAAGTCCAGTTTGCACATCCGCCATATCAGGCCTTCTTCCTGCCATCAATCACAAGGGCGATGCCGCCGAGGACGGTGATGGACGTTAGCATAAACCGCATCGTCAACGGTTCGCCCAGAAATGCAACGGCCAGCATTGCCGCGATGATGGGCACTGACAGCTGCACCGTTGCCGCTACGGTTGCACTCAGTTTTTGCAAGGCCTGATACCAGATGACATAGCCGAGCGCCGACGTAACAACACCGCACAAAACGGCATAAACCGCGCCATGCGGTTCCCATTTGACGCCGGATAAAAACGGCAGGCAGCAGACAAGGCATAGCGGCGCGGCACGCAAAAAGTTTCCGGCCGTATCGCGCAGCGGGTCGCTGCTGCTGCGGCCGCGCAGTGAATAAACGCCCCAGCCAAGTCCCGCGACCATAATCATGATACTGGGGCGCAGCGGCGGCGTGCTGGCGCTGGGCAGCAGCAGCGCAAGAATGCCGCCAATTGCCAGCGCAAGGCCGCACCATTGGCGGCTTGACAGTCTTTCACCGCGCCAGAGTCCTGCGCCAATCATTGTCAACTGCACCATGCCGAATGACAGCAGCGTGCCGCTGGCGGCCGGCAGCGTGACATAGGCAAAGGTGAAAGGCAGCGCGTAAATCAATAGCCAGATGGCGGAGGTCCAGTTACCGCCGGGCTTTCCATTGCGCGACAGCAATTGTGTCAGCAGCCACAGCGTCAGCGCGCCGGATACCATGCGGATACAGGCGAAGCTCGCGGCATCCATGCCTTGGCCTTTTAATGCCAGCCGCGACAGGAAGGAGTTGCCGGCAAAAGCCAGCAACGACAGCAGAGTCAAAATGAAGATGCGGATGGACATGGGAACGATCTTGGTCTGGCTGCTGAAGAACTTGTGGCGGGGCGCATGGACGTTGGAACGGACATGAAATATAGACTGCCAATATATAGACTGCGCGGTGGCCTGGGCGAATATTGAATTTTGGGGTGCCGGAAACTAAAAAGGCGATGGGGATTTAAGAGGCTTCATCGCTGATAATAACCTATCGTAATTGTGTGATAATGTATATTATGGAAAATAACGGATATATCAGGAAAGCCGTTACAATTCAGATACATCACAACGGCTAAGGCTTAGTTTACAGGTTTTGCCACATGTGCCGCAAACGAATTGTCTCAAGGCTGCATTTGTGGCTCTATGATCAGCAGCGCAACGCTGTCGCCGCGCATCGTAATCTTCTTATCAAGGACGCACCAGATGCCGCATGAAATCTTCCGTTACCCGATGACCATCAAGGAATTTCATCTGGATACGTTCGGTCACGTCAATAACGCCACGTACCTTCAAATCCTCGAACAAGCCCGCTGGGAGTTGATTACGCCGCGCGGCTTCGGCCTGAAGGCTATACAGGAAACCCGTCTTGGTCCTGTGGTGCTGGAATTCACCGTCAAGTTCCTGAAAGAACTGAAGCTGCGCCAGGACATCACCATTGAAAGCCAGATGCTGTCATACGAGAAAAAAATTGGTATTCTGCGGCAGGATATATTCAATGCCGATAACGAGCTGTGTTTTGAATCCCGCATGACGCTGGGGCTGATGGATATGAACGCCCGCAAGCTGGTCATGCCAACGCCGGAATGGCTGCATGCCGTGGGCATTGCGGCTTAAAGTAAAAATTCCATAAAAACTGTATCGAATTTCTGACCTTCAACATCGTAAACCTGACGTTTGGTTTCAACAAAACCGAGGTGTTTGTAAAGGCCGATGGCTTTGTCTTGAGACACCGTCACATGCAGCTCGACGGTGTGATAGCCAAGGTCTTTCGCTTCGTCGATGAGCGCCAGCGCCATCTGTTTGCCAAGCCCCTGCCCTTGATAATCCGGATGCAGGTGCAGGTTGCAAAGCTCCGCACGCCCATTCTCCGTCGGCTTGATGCCACCGAAGCCGAGCAGCGTGCCGTTGTCGTCAAACAAGCCCAGCATGGCGCCGTTATCATTCTGGTATTTTTCGGCGCGCGCAAAAATATCGCCGTGGAATGTTGCGTTCTGGATGAAACCTGCCGCGTTTTTTTGCAGCGAATGCGCATGAAGACGGCGCAGCTGGTCTGCGTCAGCCGGGTTTATGGGCCGCAGGACCGCGTTTTGTTTCGGGCTGTTTTGTGGCGTGCTCATTGTCGTTACTTCCTTTGTGCGACAGGTCGTAATTCTTGAGAGTCTCGGCGAAGATATGGCGCAGGTTGACAAGGTCTTCCAGCGTTGCGCGTTCATCTACCTGGTGCATGCCGCCTTTGGAAAGGTAATCATGGCCCTTGCAGCCGCAGACAATGCCGCCGCGTTCCGGCAGGCCCAGTTCAATGACTTCAGCCTTCGGGAAGACTTGCGCGACAAACCGGCCATCGGTAGTGCCGCCGCTGCCATCCAGCTTCGCGGTTTCATTGAGAACGGTTTTGACAGCGTCTTTTGCGGCCTGCGCAAGGTCGCCGGGTTCGCTGTAATACGGCACGGATGCCGTGTCTTTATTCGCAGTCACGGTAATTTTTTGCAGCAGCGGATAATCCGGGTGCGCTTTGGCCCATTCGGGCGGATTGGCCAGCGTGCCCTTGATCCATTTTTCAAGGCTATCCGGCGTTTGCGACGGCGTGAAGCGGATGTTCCACAGCATTTCAGCGGAACCCGGAATAACGGCGCTGGCGTTGAAATCGCCTGACTTGAAAGCCACCGCTTCAAAGTTCGTATTCGGGAAGTTGGCGTTGCCGTCTTTCCACTGCGTGCTGTTGAGGATGGATACAGCCAATGACAATGCGCGGTTCGGGTTTTCAAACAATTCCTGATAGGCCGCATGGCCCTGCACGCCCGCAACATTGAAGGTGCCGACAAGGCTGCCGCGGCGGCCGATTTTAATATGGCTGCCAAGGTTATCCTGCGATGACGGCTCGCCGACGATAAACGCATCAGGCTCAACGCCTTTTGCTTTCAGCCATTGCAGCACTTTGTTGGTGCCGTTCACGGCGGCCCATTCTTCATCCGTCGTCAAAATCATACTGACTTTGATGTCGCCTTGCGCCTTCAGGGTTTCCAGCGATTCCTCGACGGAACCGATGAAGGCGGCAACGCTGCCTTTCATGTCGGTAATGCCGCGTCCGTACATATAGCCGTCTTTGATCAGGCCGCTGAACGGGTCATCTGTCCAGCGTTTCAGGTCGCCGGGCGGAACAACATCTAGGTGGCCGATGTAGCAGATATGTTTTTTCGGTTCGCCGAAGGTCCATTCCGCATACAGGTTATCAACCTTGTAATCCCACTTTTTGTGGCCACCTTCAAAATCAAGGCGGGTAATTGTGGCGCCGGTTTTTTTTGCAGCTTCGGCGGCAACGTCAAGGCTCTGGCGTGACAGCGGCAGGTCTTTGGAATCAATCGGCGTGACGGATGCCACGCGGACAAGGTCCTGCGCCAGTTTAATGGTGATGTCTTGTAAATCAGGCTGCTTGGTCATTGCCGGTGAACTCGAGGTCGCGGATAAAGAAACGGCTGGTGTTGATGCGGCGCGGGTCTACCTTGGTCTTGGAGATTTCGCGGAAGTGCGTTTTCGGCAATTCGGCGGCTTTGTACAGGTACTGGTACGGGCCTTCTGAATCGCGGACGATGAGCGCGCAGTCGTGATGGTCAAGGCGGCGGTAAATTTCCTCCCTGCCCTGCAGCAGGCTGGCGCAGATGACCAGTTCATTTTCAACCGGTTCGTATTTCAGCGCGTCCATGCGCTCGACCGACACGCGGTCTTTAAGGCCGATTTTACGGCCCAGCTGGCTTGCAAGCTCGCAGGCTTCAACGTCGTAATCCACGCAGACGACCGGCGTATCGGGGCAATGCTGCGCAATCAGGAAGGCAGTGAGCGGCAATGCGCCGGAGCCGAGGAATGAAATGCGGCTGAAGCTGCGCTGCTTGAAGAGGTCAATTTCCGCACGGCACAGTTCGGTATATTCGGGGAAGTACCAGAAATCTGCAAGGTCGCAGGCCGTGCTGGAAATTAGCTTGCGGGCCCAGAATTTTTCCATCTCGCATTCGGCAAGGCCGCAGAGGATGGGCAGCTGTTCGCGCTCCCGCGCGAGTTCGGGCGTGGACAGCAGGAACTTTGCAAGTTCCGGTGCCTGACACTGCGTCAGGGTGCGCACAAGGTGCGTGAGTGAGGACGTTACCGCCGAATTGCCGGGCGACAAATTTTGTTCGCGCGACAGCAGTGCGTAACTTTGCCGGATCGCGTCGACTGCCTGTTGTTGAAGATCAGACGTCATAGTAGCTCCACCATTTTTTAGAACCCACACAGTGTCTCAGAAAACTGCATGATTTTCCAGATTAATATTGGCCACAAGTGCCTTTTTATCCCTCTCCTGCCATGTTCAGCACCCAAAAGCGGTGGTTGAACATGGCAGGGGGATCTTCACTTACACGACGAAGCTTGATTGATTTCATTTTGCTTGCCGGCTTGCGCTGGCTACAGTGATATTGCAAATCATTCTCAGTTGTAAAGCAGAGAATGTGCCTTGTCAAAAAATAATTAAAAAGTTGTTTTGTAACAGTACCTTGGCATTGTTATTCACAGGATAACAGAACCGCTTTAGTCTGGTTTCTTTTGCCCATGCCGCTTGCCAGCCCTGCCCGATGCCGCATATTAGGCGGCAGATGGTTATTTAACGGAGGGATTCGCGATGCAAAAACGTCAACTCGGGCAGTCTGGTTTAGAAGTTTTTCCGCTCTGCTTTGGCGGCAACGTTTTTGGCTGGACGATTGGCGAGGCGCAATCCTTCAAGATGCTGGATGGCTTCACCGGCGCAGGCCTTAACTTTATCGATACCGCCGATATTTATTCCGCCTGGATACCGGGGAACAAGGGCGGCGAGTCTGAAACGATCATCGGCAACTGGCTCAATAAAGGCGGCAAGCGCCAGCAGGTTATTCTGGCGACAAAAGTCGGCCATGAATTTTCGCCGGAACGTAAGGGACTTGCGAAGAAGTACATTATTGAATCCGTCGAAGGTTCACTGAAAAAACTGCAGACGGATTATATCGACCTTTACCAGTCGCACCGCGATGATGAAACCGTGCCGCAGGAAGAAAGCCTTGAAGCCTACGAACAGCTTATCAAGTCCGGCAAGGTGCGCGCCATTGGCGCATCAAATTTCAGGGGCGACAGGCTGCAAAGTGCGGTAGATGCCGCGAAGGCCAAGGGCCTGCACAGCTACCAAAGCCTGCAACCGCATTACAACCTGTATGAACGCGCGGATTACGAAACGACGCTGGAACCTGTCTGCGTCAAAAACGGCATTGGCGTTATCCCCTATTACTCCCTCGCCCGCGGATTCCTGAGCGGCAAGTACCGTTCGGAAGCGGACCTTGGCAAGAGCGCGCGCGGCGGTTCGGTCGGGCAGAATTATCTCAATGATCGCGGCTTCCGCATTTTGAAGGCGCTTGATGAAGTGGCGGCGGAAACGTCATCCAACCCCGCGCAGGTGTCGCTGGCATGGCTTATGGCCCGCCCTAGCATCACCGCACCTATTGCGAGCGCCACAAAGCTTGAACAGCTGGAAGACTTGGTGAAATCCGTTTCGCTGAAACTGCCCGCAGACGCGATCAAGCGGCTGGATGTTGCCAGCGCTTACTAAGCATCGCGAATATTTGAAAAAAAAGAGTGGTCGGAATGCGGGGATTCGAACCCCGGGCCTCTTGCTCCCGAAGCAAGCACTCTACCAGGCTGAGCTACATTCCGACTTTTTCGGGAGCAAAATCGAAGTGCTTATGTCGCATATTTTAACAGCGCATGCAATTGGATTCGCTGGATTAAAACGCCATCTATAAATACGCTAGCGATTTCAATGCTTTGGGGTGATCAGTATTCGCGCTCGACCGCGAAGGTCATGAGGTCTGACAGATCGTCGCGGAAGACGTTGGCCGGCAGGTCATTCAGCAGTTTTCGGCCCCTGGCAGCGTAATCCCGCGCAATATCCATGGAGCGGCCAAGCGCATTGTAACGCTCGAACAGGCGCAGAGCTTCCTTGAAGTCGCCTTCCTGCTGATTTACATCGCCCATCGTGCGCTGCCAGAAGGCGCGTTCTTCGGGGGTGGCTTTTTCGAGCGCCAGCAGCACGGGCAGCGTCATTTTTCCTTCGCGGAAATCATCCCCCAGCGATTTGCCGAGCAGTTCTTCGGAAGCGGAATAATCCAGCACGTCATCCGAAATCTGGAAGCCGATGCCAAGGTACATGCCGTAGTTGCGAATGGCTTCGCATTCGGCGGGCGCCCGTTCCGCGACGATTGCGCCAACTTCGCAGGCGGCGGCAAACAGTTCGGCGGTTTTGGCGCTGATGACCTGAATATATTCATCCATTGTGGTATCGAGGTTATTGGCGGTTGACAGCTGCAGCACCTCGCCTTCCGCGATCACGGCGGAAGCATTGGACAGGATGCGCAGAACATCGAGCGAGCCGTCTTCAACCATCAGCTGGAAGGAACGGCTGAACAGGAAGTCGCCGACCAATACAGCGGCTTCATTGCCGAACAGCGCATTGGCGGAAGCCTTGCCGCGGCGCTGGTCGCTTTCATCAACGACGTCGTCGTGCAGCAGCGTTGCGGTATGAATGAATTCAACGCAAGCCGACAGGCGGTGGTGGCGGTTGCCCTTGTAACCGAACAATGCGGCGGAAGCCAAAGTCATAAGGGGGCGAATGCGCTTGCCGCCGGCGGCGATCAGGTGGCCTGCCAGTTCGGGGATCAACGGAATGTCGGATTGCATGCGCGACAAAATCAGCGCGTTCACGGCATCTAGGTCCGGCTTGAGCGCTTTTGCGAGACGGTCCAGCGGGTTTGCGCCGGCTGCCTTCTGGACAGGTTTTGACAGAGTCATTATCGCCTGTATATTGTGGTTTATATTGCCGCAGCGGCATTGAACCGCGCTGCTATTCATATAGCAAAAGTTAGGGGTTGTGCCAGCCGTTTATGCAAGAAGTTTTCAGAACTCAGGATATCGCGGAAATCGCGCTTGTTAAATCGTTGTTTCAAAGCGCGAATATCACCTTTTTTGTTTTCGGCGAGGAGCTGAATGCCATGATTGGCGGCTTTGTAGGTGATAATATGAGCGCCTGCCGGTTTATGGTATTGGAAGATGCCGCCGATGATGCCCTCGCCGTTCTGGTAGATGCCGGATTTATCGAGGGCGACGATGAGTGACCTGACATATGATGCGCTGATGGACACTACGCTGCTGAACGGCCGTGTAAAATTGCTGCAACCAAAAATCGGCTTTCATGCCTCCATTGATACCGTTTTTCTCGCGGCCGCAGTGCCTTTGAAAAAAGGCATGCAGCTGCTGGATGTTGGTTGCGGTGTGGGCTCTGCCGGATTGTGCGTGCTGGCGCGCGCGGCGGATATGTCGCTGCATGGCATTTCCCTGTCTGGTCTTGATGCGCAGGAAGACTTGGTAAATATCGCCTCGCGCAATGCCGCGCTGAACCACGATGCAAAGCACAGCTCTTTTTTTGCCGGCAATTTGTTGCACGAAAAACTTTTACCCGATAACGCCTTTGATACGGTGATGATGAACCCGCCGTATCAGGAAGCGGGCACGCATACCCCCTCCCCTGAAAAAATCAAGGCGATGTCGCATGGCGAAGATGCTTCCGGCGCAGCGTTGACCGACTGGGTGAAGTACGCGCACCGCAAGCTGACCAGCGGTGGCGCGCTTATCATGATTCACCGTGCTGACAGGCTGGATGATATTATCGCCGCGCTCGTCGGCCGCCGCTGGTTCGGCAGCCTTGTAGTGCAGCCGCTGATGTCGCGTACGGGGGATGATGCCAAGCGGGTCATTGTTACAGCGCGCAAGGAGCGGTATAGCCCGATGATGCTTAAATCCGGCTTTATCATCCATGAGGCAGACGGCAGCTATACCGCCGCCGCAAAAGCAGTGCTGATGGACGCACAGGCGATTGATTTATCAAGATAAAACAGAAGTTTTATGCTTTATCCGCGCGTTATGCTATAATGTGACTGTTATCTCTCAAAGGGCAAACAATTGACTGATCCGCGCGGCACATATGTTCTGCTGAACCACGTACAGGATAAGTACTTGGATGCGCGCGACCCTGATAACGTGGCTCTTCGCCAGAAAATCAACGATTTCGTCGAGGAAATTCGCCCCCACGTAAAGGGCATCATCTGGTCATATGCCAAGACCAGCGACATGAATGGCAACGGTTTTAACCTCGACAATGAAAAGCAAAATAACCCCGCCTTCCGCGAGGGTGATGCCATGGTCACGAATAACGATGGCAAAGGGCTGGATTCCGGCTTTTTGCAGGACATATCCAAAATCAACCCGGGCAAGATCATTCTGGCTGGGCTTTACTTTGAAGCCTGCAGCATTGGCACCGCCACCACCCTGCGGGAAAGTTTCGGCATTCCCGTTGCAGTGCCGATGGAACTGGCCAATGCCCCCGAAAGACCTTTCGAGGCTGAATACCATTCCGCGGGCAAGCGCATGGAAGCCATTAAAATTGATGTGCGCACCACTGCTGCCGGACACATCGAGGCGGAAAAGAACAACCAGATACTGTCCCTCGGCTCCGGCTTTGTGAAGCCGAGCGGCATTGCGGAATCCCCCATGCTGGCGACGAATTCAAAGTTCAGTGCGCCGGCAGCGGATAAGCCCTTAGGCGCTGCGACGCTGACCGAGGTTCAACCTGTCGCAGCGAAGCCGCTGAAGCTTTAATCATAAAACATGCTGGAATTTTTAAGCGCTGGGTGGCTTGAACAGGCTGCTGCGGCGGGTTTGCTGCGTGGCGGCTTCAGTCTTGGGCGCTTCGGCTTTTACATCCTGCGCGGGCTTGCCGGATATTGCATCCGCCAGCTTGAAGACCCCCTCGACAAGGAACCCCGCCATCAGCATGTTGCCAAGGCTGGTGCCGGGTTTTGAAAAAGCTTCACCGCTATTGCCAAGCGTGTTGTTGAGGGAGTCGCCGGGCTTCATGCGGCCGCCCAGCATTTCCTGCGCCGCTGTCAGCAGCGTGCCGCCAAGAATGATGTTTTTCACCGTATTCATCAGGCTGCTATTTGGGCGGCCAACCGTGGTGCCGCTCGCACCCACGACCGTCTTGGCAGAATCCCCGATGTTCATGTCTTGCGCCATTCAGTCGTCCTTCAGGATGCGTGATATGCAATGTTGGTGAGGTGGCGCGGCGGGTTGGTGGAATCTATCACCTCCAGCAGGCCAATTTCGTTCTTCTCTGCCAGCTTCTGGCATATGTAGGGGCTGAGCCCGCGTTCGGAATATAAAACGTCCTGGTTTATCACGAGGTCTATTTTGCTGGCGCCGACTTTGAACATGATGGGTACGTTGCGCGGTAGGGACCCGTTAATGACCATCACCACATTTCCGGTCGCCCCGAAAATTAGTACGCTTTCTGAAATCATTTGAATAATCCTGCCAATGCCCAATATCTAAAATTATATCAAAATCATATGGCAAAATGATTAAGGCCGCGTTAAATACGGTAAGTTACCATTAACGCGCTGTAATTATTGTGCTTTATTAATTTTTGATCAGCCGACCGTAACTTTAAGCTTCAGGGCTTTGGCAGGTGGCGTAGCTTTTTCCCACGGGCGCTTCCATTCGGCATTGATCTCGATCACGCCGTCTTCTTCCGCCTGCATAATCGTGCGGTCAATCATTGTGCCGCCGATAGGGAAACCCATCATGTCCTGCTGCTGGTTGGGGTTGATGTAATCATGGCGAATGACCTTGGCTTGCCCCGCCGTAACATCAAGGTTCCAAAGGTACCCGCTGGACGCCCCATTGCACGGCAGCTCGACCGTGAAAAAATCGCCTTTTTTAACGGCGATGGAATTGAACTGTTCGCTTAATTTTTCCATGACTTTTTACCGGCTTTACCGTTGTGGGATTACCCGTTGCGCCGCAACTGATTATTGGTTGCGCCGCAGCATGACTGGGCTTGGAAATCGTCGTTTGTGCGTGTAATGTAATGCCCACATTAAAGGTGGAATGACGACAATGCCAGAGACAAAAAAACCGCTAAGTTTCCAGAATCTTATCCTCACGCTGCACAACTTCTGGTCAGAGCAAGGCTGCCTTATTCTGCAGCCCTACGACATGGAAGTGGGCGCAGGTACGTTCCACCCCGCAACAACGCTGCGCGCCCTTGGGCCTGAAAAGTGGAACGCCGCCTATGTACAGCCTTCCCGCCGCCCCACGGACGGTCGCTATGGCGAAAACCCCAACCGCTTGCAGCACTACTACCAGTACCAGGTCATCATGAAACCCTCGCCGGAGAATATCCTCGAGCTGTATCTTGAAAGCCTGAAGCGCATTGGTCTTGACCCTGCGTACCACGACATCCGCTTCGTCGAAGACGACTGGGAAAGCCCGACGCTTGGCGCCTGGGGCCTTGGCTGGGAAGTCTGGTGCGATGGCATGGAAGTGACGCAGTTCACCTACTTCCAGCAGGTTGGCGGCTTTGAATGCAGCCCCGTTGCCGGCGAAATCACCTACGGGCTTGAGCGCCTTGCCATGTACATCCAGAACGTCGACAACGTCTATGACCTCGACTTCAACGGTCAGGGCGTGAAGTACGGTGAAGTCTTCCTGCGCGCTGAACAGGAATATTCCGCCTACAACTTCGAATTCGCCGACGAAAAAGTGCTGATGCGCCATTTCGAGGAAGCGGAAGTTGAATGCAAAAAGCTCCTGCAGGCAAAGTCAACCCATTCATCTCTCGCAGGCAAAACCGGCCTTGCCCTGCCCGCCTACGACCAGTGCCTTAAAGCCAGCCACCTGTTTAACCTGATGGATGCTCGCGGCGCGATTAGTGTTGTAGAACGCCAGGCCTACATCGGGCGCGTGCGCGCGCTGGCCAAAGGCTGCTGCGAAGCGTGGCTGGGCCTTAACAATGAACAACTGAAACAGGAGGCCGCATAACATGGCTGAATTCCTGCTGGAACTTTTCTCCGAAGAAATTCCCGCCCGCATGCAAGTAAAAGCGGCGGATGATCTGCGCGACCTGCTGACCAAGGCGCTGACCGACAAAGGCCTGACGTTTACGAAAGCCGAAGCCCATTCCACCCCGCGCCGCATTACGGTTGTGGTGGATGGTCTGCCCGAACAGCAGCCGGATACGACAGTCGAAAAACGGGGCCCCCGCGTGGATGCGCCGGATCAGGCCATTCAGGGCTTCCTCAAATCCGTCAATCTCACCAGCCTCGACAAATGCGTGAAGGAAGAAAGCCCCAAGGGGACCTTCTGGTTCTTCCGCGAAAACGTCAAAGGCCAGCCCACCGCAAAAGTGCTGGGCGGTATTGCCGAAGAAGCGATTAACAAAATGGTCTGGCCCAAGTCCATGCGCTGGAAGGCGGGCACCCGCCAGTGGGTGCGCCCGCTGCACAGCATGGTTGCATTGTTCAAGGGCGAAGCTATTGCTTTTGACTTCACCCTCGGCGGAACAGAGAAACCCGTCACCTCCGGCGCTTCGACCGAAGGACATCGCTTCCTTTCTTCCGGTAAAATTCCGGTAACCGGCTTTGCGGATTACAAAGAGAAGCTGAAGAAAGCCCATGTGCTGCTCAGCCGCGACGACCGCAAGGCGATTATCGCCGAACAGGCCACCGCCCTCGCCGCCAAGGAAAAGCTGCAGGTCAAGGAAGACGAAGCGCTGCTTGAAGAAATCGTCGGCCTTGTCGAATGGCCCGTGCCGCTGGTCGGCACCTTTGAAAAAGAATACCTCGAAGTGCCGCAGGAAGTGCTGATTTCCACCATGCGCGGCAACCAGAAATATATCGCGCTGCTGGATGATGCCGGCAAGCTTTCCAACAAGTTCATCGTGATTGCGAATACGATCACCGAAGACGGCGGCAAACAGGTTGTGGCGGGGAATGAAAAAGTCCTCCGCGCCCGTTTGTCGGATGCGAAATTCTTCTGGGATCAGGACAAGCGCCAAAAACTTGAAAGCCGCGTTCCCGCGCTGGAGAACATTACCTTCCACCAGAAGCTCGGCTCGGTAAAAGACAAAATCACCCGCATGCAAGCCCTTTCGGCCGCCATTGCCGACATGACCAAGGCAGATGCAAAATTGGCATCGCGTGCGGCGCTGCTGGCGAAGGCGGATTTGTCATCCGGCGTCGTCTTCCAGTTCCCGGAAGTTCAGGGCATCATCGGCCGTTATTACGCGCTGCATGACAAAGAAAATGCGGATGTCGCAACCGCCATTTCCGACCACTACAAGCCCATCGGCGCGAATGATAGCTGCCCGACCGCGCCGGTTTCCATCTGCGTGGCCCTTGCCGACAAGCTGGATACGCTGGTCGGATTTTTCGCGATTGATGAAAAGCCGACGGGATCTAAAGACCCCTTCGCCCTGCGCCGCGCCGCCCTTGGCGTTATCCGCATCATCCTTGAAAACAAGCTGCGTCTGCCGTTGCTGCCGCTTTTCGAAGCCGCGTATAAAAACTACCAAGTGAAAGGCCTGAAGCCCTTCAAGGATATTTCGGCAGAACTGATACAGTTCTTCACCGAACGCCTGAAGGTGGCGTTGAAAGACCAAGGCGTGCGTTTTGACCTTATCGATGCTGTCTTTGCCGCGAAGGCTGATGATGATTTGCTGCGCGTCGTTGCCCGCGTCAACGCTGTGCAGGACTTCATTAAAACCGATGACGGCGTAAACCTGCTGGCGGGCTATAAACGCGCCGCCAACATTCTGCGCATCGAGGAAAAGAAGGACGGCAAGGCTTACGCCGGCAAAGACGTGCAGGAAAGCCTGCTGGCGGAAGAACAGGAAAAGAACCTGTTCAAAGCCCTTTCTGCTTCCGGCGGCAAAATCAAGGCCGACCTTGCAAAGGAAGATTATAAAGCCGTTATGTCAGCCATGTCGGGCCTGCGCGGCGCGGTGGATGACTTCTTCACCAAAATTCTTGTCAATGCGGATGAACCGAAACTGCGTACCAATCGTTTAAGTCTGCTGGCCAATATTGCCGGCACCATGAACGAGGTCGCTGATTTTTCCAAGCTTGAAGGGTAATAACAATCATGAAGAGCGCCAAGATGTCCCAGCCGGTAACTGAACAAAAAAAATGGGTTTACAGTTTCGGACGGGAGGTTTGTGAAGGCGACTCTTCCAAGAAAAACCTTCTCGGCGGCAAGGGCGCGAACCTTGCGGAAATGAGCAATATCGGCCTGCCCGTGCCCCCGGGCTTCGTCATGTCGACGGAAGTCTGCACGTATTTCTATCAGAACGGTTCTGCATACCCCGGCGACATTGAAGCGCAGGTTGCGGCAGGCCTGAAGCAGCTCGAAAAAGAAACCGGTATGGTCTTTGGCGATGCCGCGCATCCCCTGCTCTTGTCCGTCCGCTCCGGCGCGCGCGTTTCCATGCCCGGCATGATGGATACTATTCTGAACATCGGCCTCAACGACGACACCGTGAAGGGCCTTGCCGCCAGCGGCGACGAGCGCTTCGCCTATGACTGTTACCGTCGCCTCATCCAGATGTACAGCGATGTTGTGCTGGGCGTTGACCATGATGATTTCGAGGATATTCTCGACACCCACAAGCGCCGCAACCACCTGCGGCAAGATACCGAAATTACGGCAGCTGGCTTAAAGGAAATTGTCGAGCTGTTCAAGGCGGTCGTGCAAAAAGAAACCGGCAAGCCCTTTCCGCAAAGTGCATCCGAACAGCTCTGGGGCGCAGTGGGCGCCGTGTTCAAGTCGTGGATGACCCCGCGCGCCGTGACCTATCGCCGCATCAACAGCATCCCCGAAGAATGGGGCACGGCGGTTTGCGTGCAGGCGGTTGTATTTGGCAACATGGGTGATGATTGCGGCACGGGCGTTGCCTTTACCCGCAACCCCTCGACCGGTAGCGGCGAATTTTACGGCGAATACCTGATCAACGCGCAGGGCGAAGACGTGGTCGCCGGCATTCGCACGCCGCAGCCGCTGGACGACATGAAAACCGCCATGCCGGAAGTGTACCAGCAGCTGAACGATATTCGCCTGCAGCTGGAAAAACACTACAAGGACATGCAGGACATCGAATTCACCATCCAGAATAAAAAGCTTTATATGCTGCAAACCCGCAGCGGCAAGCGCACGGCTGCCGCCGCGCTTAAAATTGCCGTCGATATGGTTGACGAAGGGTTGATCACCAAGGAACAGGCTATCAAGCGCATCCAGCCGGAAGCGCTCGACCAGTTGCTGCACCCGACGATTGACGCGAAAGCCGCCAAAACCGTTTTGACAAAGGGCCTGCCCGCTTCCCCCGGCGCTGCCACCGGCAAAGTCGTCTTTGATGCCGACGTTGCAGAAGCGCGTGCGAAAGACGGCGATAAAGTTATTCTCTGCCGTACTGAAACCAGCCCTGAGGATATTCACGGCATGCATGCGGCGCAGGGCATTCTCACTTCCCGCGGCGGCATGACCAGCCACGCGGCGGTTGTTGCCCGCGGCATGGGCAAGCCCTGCGTTTCCGGTGCGGGCGATGTTGTGATTGATAACAAGGCACGTTCCATGACCATCAAAGGGCATGTGCTGAAGGAAAATGACATCGTCACCATCGACGGCTCGACCGGCGAAGTGCTGCTTGGCGAAGTGAAAATGCTACAGCCGGCGCTGACGGGTGATTTTGAAACGCTCATGAAATGGGCGGATGCCACGCGCCGCCTGAAAATCCGCACCAACGCCGAAACGGTGCTGGATGCTGAAACCGCCCGCAAATTCGGCGCGGAAGGCATTGGCCTTTGCCGCACGGAACATATGTTCTTCGACCCCACGCGTATTCTGCACGTGCGCCAGATGATTTTGGCGGAAACATCGGAAGACCGTAAAGCCGCGCTCGCGCATATCGAACCGCACCAGCGCCAGGATTTCATCAACCTCTTCAAAATCATGAAGGGGCTTCCTGTCACCATCCGCCTGCTTGATCCGCCGCTGCATGAATTCCTGCCGCATGAAGATGCGGAAATTAACGGCCTTGCCAAGTCGCTGTCGGTGACTGTGGATAAGGTCCACCAGCGCATTACCCGCCTGCATGAAACCAACCCCATGCTCGGCCTGCGCGGTTCCCGCCTTGGCATCGTCTATCCGGAAATTTATGAAATGCAGGTGCGCGCCATTTTTGAAGCCGCGCTTGCCGTCAAGAAGGAAACCGGCGAAACCGTCACGCCCGAAATCATGGTGCCGTTGATCGCAACGAAAGCCGAAATGGATATTCTGAAGGCGATGATCGACAAGGTTGCCGAATCCACCGGCTTCACTGGTTATTTGACCGGCACGATGATAGAGCTGCCGCGCGCGGCACTTGCCGCTGGCAGCATTGCCGAAAGCGCCGAGTTTTTCAGCTTCGGCACCAACGACCTGACACAGACGACCTTCGGCATCAGCCGCGACGATGCCGGTTCATTCCTGCCCGCCTACCAAAGCGCCGGCATTTTGCCGAACGACCCCTTTGCGTCGATTGACGTTGACGGCGTGGGCGAACTGGTGAAGACGGCGGCGGAGCGCGGGCGCAAGACGCGCGCGGGCCTGAAGCTGGGCATTTGCGGCGAGCATGGCGGCGACCCTGCCTCCATCCGCTTCTTCGAGGCGATCGGGCTTGATTACGTGTCCTGCTCCCCCTACCGCGTGCCGATCGCTAGATTGGCGGCGGCGCAAGCAGCTTTGAAGGAATAATCGACGGCGCTTTGCTATCCGCCTGGTAAATACGCAGGTAGCTTTCACGGCTGCGCACAAGGATGCGCAGCGTGCGGCTACGGAATTCGCGGATATATAGCACAGCCACCACCAGTGCTGCCGTGAACATGAAAATCCATGGGTTGATGAACCACGGCAGCAGCGACAGCGCAAAATAGTATGACCGCAGGCCGTAGTTAAAGTCATGCGCCGCGCGGTCGGATACCTTTGCGACCTGAATGGCAAAATCTTCCTGATCCTGCGTTAACGGCTGCCCCTGTACCACATTGGGTGCTGCGCCGATAAGGATGGAGACGAACGTGTGCTGGCGCATGGCCCAGGTAAAGCGGAAGAAGGCGTAAACGAAAATCAGCACCAGGGTGATGAGTTTTATCTGCACTTCCTCGACACTGGTATTGGCGACGAACGGGTGGTTTGCCAGCAGGTCGATGATATGGCCGGAAGAATACAAAACCGTTACCGCGCCCGCCAGCACGAAGATATTGGTCGTGGCGAGGAAGTTGACCATCTGCACAAGGTTGTTCAGCAGCGCGAGGTCTGAAATGCGGTTTTCGCGGCGCATCAGGTTCCGCACCCAGTCGATGCGGAAGCTATACAGCTGCGCCGACAGGCATTCGGTATTCTCAGCCTTGCGTTTTGAGTAATAGGTGTAGCCCACCCAGCAGGTTAAAAACCATACCAGTGCAACCCAGTTCATATAGTCTTGGAAAACCATCAACGCACCCCTTGTGACGCGTGACAAAGGATAAAGCGCGCCCTGCTGCATCGCAACATAATTCTGTGTAATGCAAGCTAAAATATTGATAATTAATGATAATTATTTAAAACATATGGACGACGCTGAGGCCAATGCGCCCGCGGGCGTCGTTTTCAAGCAGCTTCAGCTGTTCAAGCCCCGGTTCCATCTCTGTAATAATGTATTGGGCGCGTTTTGCCGGACTGCCGATGTCGTTATCGGGGAAAGCCTGCGACCAGTTGCGCATTTTCACGACAAGGCCGCACAGCACAGCGCCCATGCCGGCGTGGTTTTCCTCGACTTCCTTCTGCAGCTGCGCGAATGACTCCTTGCTGATGTTGGTCCAGAAAAGGTCGAAACCCTTCTGGAAGATCGCCAGCCTTTCGCGGATGGAGCCGGAAATGAAGCGTAGCGACTCTTCCACTTTTCGCGCGCTGGCAAGCGTGCGGGGTGATGTCGCATCTTCCCGCAAATTACGCAGCTCGTTAAGCCAGAGCCAGAAACGGCTGACATCCGGCACCACGCTGTAGAATGTGTGGCGGTAATAGGCGACGGACAGGAATACATCGCTGTAATCCGCCAGAAACGCCGGAATTTCCGCCATCGACATGCCGGTTTTTTCGGACATCATTTTAAGCCGCAGCGCGACGCGGGTTTTGTCGGTGTCGTTAAACAGCTTTAAAATATTCGCCGTAGTATCAGGCCCCGCGCCTTCTTCGCCGAAAATATGCAGGATAAGCGGGTGGGTAAATTCCTGCGTGTATTTTTGCAAGGTATCCTTCATGCCGTCCGATAGTTCCAGCACGGTTTCATCAATCGGAATGCCAAGGCGTTTCAGGCTGCTGCGGAGCGAATACACATCGTAACTCGGCAACGTGGCAAGGCGCTCAAGGATGATTTTATCCTGCGCCGACCCGACCTGCGCCTTCACCACATCCGCAGGGTTAATCTGCAGGCGGCCGGCAATGGGGTCGTTGTGAATTTCAAGCGCGGTTTCAAGGCGGGAGTTTTTGACCAGCTTCGCCGACTTTAGTGATGAAGTGGACAGCGGAATAATTGACAGCGGCAGCGTATCAATCGCATCGGCATCCGTCAAAACGGGCTTGGCTTTTTTGCCGCCACTTTTGTCCATGTTATTTTTTTCGCTGTCTGAAGGCTTGTCTGCCATGAAAGAATACCCGCTACCACTGCTCATATTCTAAGCGATAAAAGTTAACGAATTGATTTTAAGCAGGAATTTCAGGGCTTGGAAAGGGTTAAATAGCCGGCCTTTGTCAAAAGCAGCTTTGCGCCTGTATTCGTCAACAAAGGCAGCAATTCATTCTCCGCTGCCGCAATTTTCAGCTGCGCCAACGCGGTTTTGCCGTTACTGCTAACCTGCCGGATGTCCCCCACGGGCCGTCCGTTTTGCAAAATGGCATCCCCCCCCACCAGCCCTTCGCCCTGAATTTTATAAAGCCGCTTTTTGGCTTTGCCGAGGTGATACATGCGCGCTGCCACCTCCTGCCCGATAAAGCAGCCTTTATCCCACGCAACGGCGTTGAGGTGGTCAAGGTTAACGTCCGACATTGTGTCCTGCGGGCGAATGGCAAGACTGCCGCTGGGAACGATAAAGTCGATGCAGAAGTCATGATATTTTTCGGGCGGCAAGGCAGTTGCGCTGGTATCCGCGCTGTAAATACGGCTGCCAATTGTGGCCTGGCGCGGGTCTGGCAGCCCCTGCCCCTGGCCTGCCGCGTAAACATGCATGCCGGCCGAAATATTTTCGAATGTCACTTTTGAGCGCAGGCGAAACATGGTGAAACGGCGCAGCAGGTCATCCATCTTCGCGGCCTCGCAATCAAGATAATAGCCGTTTCCGTCCGCCGCGTGCGAAATAAAGAAATCATGCAGGTATTGCCCCTGCGGGGATAACAGGCAGGCGTAAAGCATGCCGCCAGCATCCAGGCGCGACATATCGTTGGTAATGACGTTTTGTAAAAAGATTGTCGCATCTGCCCCCGCAATGCGCAGCACGGCGCGATCGGAAAGATGCACAAGGCTGTCAGGCAGCATCGTCGTCTGGTTTTGAGTCATGATAGGCTTTCAAGGCAAGGTCACGCGCTTCCGCATGATCAACTATAGGGTGCGGGTAGGTTTTTCCAAGGGTGATGCCAGCGCGGTGCAGCTCCATCGCTGGAGCTTCCCATGGAGCGTGAATGAATTCATCGGGCAATTTTGACAGTTCAGGAACATAGCGGCGGATATAATCCCCCTCCGCGTCAAACTTGCGGCTTTGCAGAATGGGGTTAAAAATACGGAAGTACGGCGCGGCATCCGCCCCGCATCCGGCGATCCATTGCCAGCCTTGCGCGTTGTTGCCAAGGTCGGCATCTACCAGCGTATCCCAGAACCAGTCTTCGCCATCCCGCCAATCGAGCAGCAGGTTTTTGACAAGGAAGGAGCCCACCAGCATGCGGACGCGGTTATGCATCCACCCTGTCTGCCACAATTCGCGCATGCCCGCGTCAATAATGGGGTAACCGGTCTGGCCTTTTTGCCAGTGGTTCAGCAGTTTTTTGTTTTTTTTCCATTTGAAACCGGCAAAGCGCGGGTTCCACGCCTTCTCCGGAAATTCGGGGAAATGGTACAGCAAGTGCCATGAAAATTCGCGCCATAGCAACTGCCGCAAATACCCCTGCCCATGATTGGCAAAGGCGTTGTCATGGCCCGCTTCGGCAATGGCCTTGCTGACGTCATGCCAGATGATATGCGGGCTTATTTCGCCAAAGTGCAAATACGGCGACATACGGGAGCCGCCATCGACCGCAGGAAAATCGCGCTGCGCTTTATATTCGTCAAGGCAGCCCGTGATGAATTTTTTGAGGCGCTTCTTCGCGCCCGTCTCGCCGGGCGTCCATGTTTCCGCCATGCCGTCGTACCATTTAATATCCGGCATCAATCCAAGTTTTTCGAGCGGCAGGCCGGTGATGATAGGCTTGCCATCCGACTTTAACTTACCGGACACGGGCGGGCGAATACCGCCGCGTTCAAGGCAGGCTCTGGAATAGGGCGTAAAAACTTTATAGGGCTGGCCAGTTTTATTCTGGATTTCCCACGGTTCGAACAGCAGGAAAGCGCTGAAGCTTTGCGCATCCACGCCGCCAGATTTCAGGCTTTCTTTTATTTGCGTGTCGCGGGCAATTGCCCAAGGCTCATAACAGCGGTTCCAGAAAACATGGTCCGCGCCAGTTTCTTTGACTAGCCGCGCGATTTCGGCTTTTGCGTCACCTTTGCAAAACACGAGCGGATGAAGCCCCGCGGCCCCGATGCTGGCGGCAAGGCTGGTCAGGCTTTGATGCAGCCACCAGTTTGTCGCGCCGCCGTTCTTCCATATGCCGGCGTTGACATCATCATGGATATAAACGGGAATAACCGGCTGGCCGGTATCGCAGGCGGCAGCCAGCGCGGGGTTATCGGCAAGGCGCAGGTCGTTGCGGAACCAGAAAATGACGGGTTTTGACTTTGTCATTTAGGCTTTTTCACCCCCGTATCATCCCAGTACTTAAAGCCCATGCGGCTTTCCACATGCGGCGGCAGCTGCGGCAGTTTGGAGCGCGGGATGAAGAATGTTGAAAGCGCAAAGAGGTCGCTGAAAATGCGGTGCTTGCCAATGGTCTGCATAAGGTAGTCATGGCCGGATGACCCGCCGCTGCCCATTTTCATGCCCAGCATGCGTTGCGCCATCAGCGCATGGCGGTAGCGCCACAAGGCCAGCAATTCGTCCAGGTCCATCAGGTCATTCAAAATGCGGAACGGAATTTGCAGCGCAGGCTGGTCGCGGTAAAGGTTGATGAACAACGCCGCTTGTAACGCCTTTTGCGAAAAGCGCCACGGCATTTCGCCTGCCTTTCCAGCATCGAAAAGCAAATCAAACTGTTCTTCCATGCCTTTCAGCTTGTTTATTTCGGCATCACGGGCATTGGCGTTCATGCGCTTGTCTGCATGGATAGTTTTACGGTCGCCCGCAATCATGTCCCCCACCGCCTTGCGGTATGCCTGCCAGAAGCTGAAGCCTGTCATTTCAACAAAGGGTGTGCGGGAAAGCCAGCTATCCAGCTGTTCCAGCAGTGACGGTTTCTTTTGCAGCTTCTGCAAATGCCCGCGGTCTTCGGCTGGCAGGAAATCATCATATGATTTTCCGCTATAGCAGGCGCGTGTTTCTTTTTTCAAGCCAAGGCGCATTTCCAGTTCGCGGAACTGCAGGCTCTGGAAGCCGGAAGCGGAGCGGAACACGTGGCGGAAATCGAGGAAGTCGAGTGGCGTCATGGTTTCCATGATATCAAGCTGCCCCACCAGCAGGCGCATGATGGCAACGCTGCGGCCAAGGCTGGCGGAGACAAGGCGCATATCCGCATCCTTCACCGACTTCTGGCCGAGGATTTTTTGCACGCGCTCGATTTCAAACAGCACCAGCTTGAACCATAGCTCGTAGGTTTGATGAACGACAATAAACATCATCTCGTCATGCGCCGGTGCATTCGCAGCTGTCATGCTGATGGGGTGTTGCGATTGCAGAAGTGATTCAAGGCCCAGATACGACTTATAGGTAATGTCCTGTTTCTTTTTTGCGGGCATGGCGCGGCGCTCCTGATGTGATGCAGAAAAATAGCACTTTTTGCACCGCGCGCCACCCCTCAGAAATTGCTGCGCATTTCGCTATGCTGCGGCGCAAGATTTTATTCTTACGGAAATAGTGATATGCTGGTCTTACATTCATGGTGTGCAGATGTCGAAAAGACTAAGTCAGCAGTTTCATGATGCTACACGGCGCCCCTCCTCCGGCGTTCAGGAATCCCTTTATATATGCGTTGCAACGGCACATGACCTGCCCTTTTTGCAGGAATGCAGCGGCAAGCCGCTAACCTCGCTGCATGACCCGCAAAGCCTGCACCTGGTGGCTTTTGTTGCCAGCAAGCCTGTCGGCGTGATGTCGCTGACGGATGAAAGCGACGGTTCGCTTGCCATTAATATTTCCATGACGCCGCCTGCGGGCAGCAAAGGCCTTGGTACGCAAATGCTGAAACAGGCAAGCGACGCGATGCGCGGCATTCCCTTGACCGTTGCGGCTTGGAAGCAGCGCTTTGGCGCGGCGCGCACTGTTAAAGTGCGTGCTGCATTCGCCCGCTCTTAAAAATCTTAAATAACGAATGGAATAATCGCTTTGCTGCGGGCGGCGTAATCGGCATATTCCTGGCCGAATTCCTGCCGCATCAATTTTTCTTCGCGCCGCCATTTTAAAATATAGGCGGGTATCATGACGATGAAACCGGTAAAGGCTTCCTTGGTGCCCACGGCAAAGGCCGTGCCGAGCACTGCCGTTAACAGGCCGGTATAAATAGGGTGCCGTACGAAGGCATAAGGGCCGGAGATAATCAGCCGGTGACCTTCCTTCAGCGCAACCGTGCCGCTCCAGTATTTGCCAAGATGCACGCGCGCCCAGCCCGAAAATACAAGCCCGACAAATGTCATGGCGATGCCCATGATGGCGGTTGCCGTGCTGTAATATAAAACGCCCCAGTCAAGCTCCGGCACATTGCCATGATGAAACAGCGCGACCATTCCGAAGGTTGTGGGGATGGTATGCTGCAGCCGCGCCAGCGTTTCGTTCTTTTTCATTTTCAAGGTGAAATTGGCGGAAACGACCCAGCAGAAAACCCATACCACCCACATCCACCCGCAGGTGGATAACGGCCATGAAGGCGGGAGATGCGGCGGTAAAAGTGTCATTTCAAAGCTCCATTGCAACGATTGGCTTATTATCCGGCCTCTTTAAAAATAAGGCAACTGCCGCTGGTATCGACGGCTTAAAGGGCGTAGGCTCAAGGCATTAAAAAACGACTCTTCGCGAAAAGTAATGACCATGAACCAAGCGCTGACAAAAGAAAAACTCTCCCGCCCTCTCACGCTTTTCATGGCGCTGGTATGCCTTCTGGTGCCGGTGGTTTCCGCGCCCATCGCGCTGCTGCTGGGTATTGTGGTGGCGGTGCTGGTTGGCAATAGCCTGATTGACCTTACAAAAAAACTGACGCCCAGGCTGCTCGGCTTTTCCATTATGGGGCTTGGCGCGGGTATGGATTTGGCGGTGGTGGCAAAGGCAGGTTTGCAAGGCATCTGGTACACCATTTTCGGCATCGGCCTTACCATGACAACGGGTTTGCTGCTGGCAAAAGCACTTCGCACGGAAAAAGAAAGCTCCATCCTCATCAGCGTAGGCACTGCTATTTGCGGCGGCAGTGCGATTGCGGCGGTCGCGCCCGCCATGAACGCCAAGCAGCATTCCATTTCAATTGCGCTTGGTACGGTGTTTATTCTAAACGCGCTGGCGCTGGTTATTTTCCCCTTCATCGGCCATGCGTTGGGCCTCACCGAAGTTCAGTTCGGTTTGTGGAGCGCGCTTGCGATTCACGATACCAGTTCTGTCGTGGGTGCAACGCTGCAGTACGGGCCGGAAGCGGTGCAGGTCGGCACATCCGTCAAGCTCGCGCGGGCGCTGTGGATTTTGCCGGTAACGCTGGTCTTCAGCTATCTTTACGCCAATAATCAGGAAGGCGGCAAAAAAGCCAAGTTCCCGTGGTTTGTCCTCGGTTTTGTTTTCATGGCGGCGGTCTTCACGTATTTTCCGGCCCTACACGATGTTGGGGGCTTGATTGAATATGCCGCCCGCCGCTGCCTTGTGCTGACCCTGTTTTTCATCGGCACGAACCTGACCCCCGCAACCATCCGCACCGTCGGCATCAAGTCATTCCTGCTTGGCTTTTCGCTGTGGATACTGGTGGCAAGCATTACGCTGGGCGCTATCCTACACGGGTTCATCCACTAATCTGACAAACACAAAATATGCTTTATTTTTAATGGGATAGGCTTATTACAGCGCAACGCAACATAGCGGGTCGCGGTGGGTGCCTCTGCTTCCAATTTAAGGGAAAATGGCCTTTTGCCACATCATGCGGCAATTATAACAGCCCCTGCCCGCCGCCGGTATTTTCGATATTTATCTTGGCCTTGCGCGAATTACCTTGCTATCCCCATGGGTTCAGCCTACGTTAGCTTTAATTCCGATTTCCAGTTCTGGCTTGTTTGTGCCGTAAGGTTTCTCCCAAGACATCGCTTTCGTTCGGATCATAATCTTCACAATGGTTGTGAGGAGTTATATGCACGAATGTGCGTTTCTTACTTGTTAAATGGAGGCCTCTATGGCTCAAGGTACAGTTAAATGGTTCAACCCCACCAAGGGTTTTGGTTTCATCCAACCCCAAAACGGCGGTCCTGATGTGTTCGTTCACATGAGCGCAGTTGAACAAGCCGGCATGCGTAGCCTCAGCGAAGGTCAGGTCATCACTTTTGACATCGTGACCGAGCGCGGCAAAAGCGCTGCTGCAAACCTGAAAGCTGTCGCTTAAGGTTTTTTGCTTTTAAAAGCTATAAAAGCCCCGGCATCTAAGTGCCGGGGCTTTTTATTTGTCCAAAATCGTTCTTACGTCTTTGCTGAATGTGTTGTTCGCTAAATAAGCGCGAAAATCAAATTGAAAGACCTGAATACCATGGCCGTTTATACGCCCGCCCCGCCTGCCCCGTCGCCCCGCCCCAGCGGCATGCCACCCACCTTCAAGCCCCAAACCGCCCCGCCCAAAAAGCCGGATACGGATAAAGACAAGAAGTAAAAAGCAAAGGCTGGCGCGATGTAAACCGCACCAGCCCCAGCCCCAGCCTTTGTCTTGCAGTCATTTATTTCTTGGCGTGTTTTTCGGCCAGCTCGGCACGCAGCTGCATGAACATGTCATAAGCTTCGATAGAGAGCTGATCTGCCGCGCGCGCCTTTACTTTGTCCGCAAAATCTTCGCTATCGCCATTTTCTGAGCCCCAGCCCCAGGATGATGACAACCGGGTCTTTTTATCCACTACGGTATTGATGGTGCCATAGGGGTAGCCTTGCACAACGTCAATCAAAATGGCATTGCCCGCGCCCTGTGCATCATAAGACGTTGACGGCAGAATATAGCCGCCGATGATGGATGCGTTTGCGACAGCCAGCATGTTCTTGCGGCGTTTTTCTGTACTGAGTACTTCATATATCAGCACGGCATCAAGGTGCTGGCGGGCCGCGCCAAGACGGATGGTGTCGATAATATCACTGACGCTGCCACTGACGTTGTAATGCGGCGTCGCAATATCATTTGCCACCATTGTTGCCACCAGGGGGTTAACAGGCACAAATTCGCCGAAGCCACTGCCGAGCTTCTCGCGGGTTTTGTTCCAGCTTTCCAGTTCTTCCATCGGAATGTTCGTCAGCTGCCGGTCAATCCGCGCAAGGCCGATGCGCGCCGGAAACTTCAACACAGGTTCAACCGCCGCCGCTTCGCGAATGCGCTGGTCAATGCTTTTGACTTCCTCGACCTTGCTGGGGTTATTTGATTTCGAAATGCGAACCGACGGTGCGACCGGAACGTACTTATATTGCGATAGGTACTCCGCGCCGGATGTTGTTTGCGTGGTTCTGCTGCAACCGCCAAGGGCAATGCAGACGGCTAAAATAGCGATGACTTGTTTCATAAAATCTCCTTCTTTTGACGTTATAAGGAGATTCTAGCAAAGGTGGCGGAAGCCCCGTTGAAGGGCAAATTCCACAAAAATTCAACGCCGCGATCAAGAGGATAGCGGCAGAAAAACCAGCACCTTAAGCCCGCCGAGAGCCGAGGTTTCAAGGTGGATATTGCCGCCATACAGCGCAACTATATCGCTGGCGACAGCAAGGCCAATGCCGGTTCCGGGCTTGGTTTCATCCAGCCGCGTGCCGCGCTGTAAAACACTGGCCCGCTTTTCCTCAGGTATGCCCTGCCCGTCATCTTCCACAATAACCGCGCTGTTCTGCATGCTGATGCTGACGCGGGAGTTTGAAAACTTGCAGGCATTTTCGATTATATTGCCAAGGACTTCATATAAATCCGCCTGATCGCCCTTGAACGATATATCCGGCGGGCAGTCAACCGCGACATGCTTGGCGTAAACCTTGCCAAAGCCATCGCTGATATCCACGATGACCGGCAGAACGGGCGTTGAAGCTGAAAGAATATTCGCCGTTCCCGCCGCATGCACGCGCGCTAAACTGCGCTCGACTATATCCATCAGGCTGCGCAGCTTGGTTTTGATGATGTTGATGTCGGTTTCATTGGCAATGACCGTTAGCGGCGTTTTAAGTGAATGGGCAAGGTTGCTGGAAAATTCGCGGTGTTTCGCAATGCTGCCGGCGGTATAATCAAGCAGGTAGTTTATTTCATCCGTCAGCGCCTTTATCTCGCGCGGATAATTTCCTTGCAGCCGCTGCGATTTTCCGGCGCGAATGTCCTGTAGCGCGGCCTTAACCTGCGACACAGGTCGCATGGCGATATAAGCCAGAAAAATGCCAAGCCCTGTCAAGGCAAGTGCAGCCGCCAGTAAAACGCGCAATAGCGGCGTTGTTAACGCATCGCGTTCCTGGCTTTCATAGGCGCCGGCCACTTTTGCTTCAAGGCCGCTCAACAATGTTATTTTGCGGTCGTGCGGAAATAAAAAAGTGGCTTGCAAGGCGATGACCTTGTTACCTTCAGCGTTGCGCCATTCGATATGCTGGAATTCATGCATATTTTCAGGTTTCAGTGGTACCCAGGCATCGATATTATCAGACTTGAACAGCGGCTTTTCGTTATCGCTAATTTGCCAGTACCTTGGCAGCGAACGGATGAATTTACCGTCGTCCTTCAACGTCACCGCATTATTCTTCGTCTCGATCTGGCTGATAATGGCATCGCTATACGCCATCAAATGATTATCGAGAATGCGTTCGGAAGATATTGTGAAGATCCATAGAATTGCCGCGCCCGTCAACGCAATGGTCACCGTGACCATTGCCGCGCACATCATGGCAATGCGGAGGGAAAGGCTATTCCTTGCGAACACAATACCCCCGGTTGCTGTCGGTATGGATAATATCCTGCCCCAGCTTCTTGCGGATATTGGATATGTGCCGCGCCACAATGCTGGAATCATGGTCAAAATCCGCGTAGGCGTGTTCCGAAATATCGGTGGCGCTCAAGGTTTTGCCTTGGTTCATGAACAGATATTGCAGGATCAGAAATTCAATGCGCGTCAGCTTGATATAACTGCCGCTGGCGGAAACTTTGCCAGCGAAGCTGTCAAAAACCACATTGCCGCTGCGCATCACCGCGCTCAGCTGGCCTTTGTGGCGGCGAATATTGGCATGAATGCGCGCCACCAGTTCTTCAAGGTCATAAGGCTTGTAAATATAATCATCCGCGCCCGCCTTCAGGCCGCGAATGGTTTCCATTTTGTGCGTGCGTGCCGTAACGATGACGACAGGCATGGTGCGCCCATCCTTGCGCCATTGCTCGAGGATGGAAAAACCGTCGCGGTCCGGCAAACCAATATCGAGCAGGACAAGGTCGTAACTTTCAACATCCCCCTGATAATGCCCCTCCTCGCCCGTATGTTCCACATGCGTCAGAAAGCCGCACTGCTCCAGATGGCCGGAGAGCTGCTTGGCAATATCTTTATCGTCTTCTATAATCAAAATACGCATGGAGGATATCATAGCAAAGCGGGTGGAAGATTCGATGAAGTTTTGGGCGGCATTGCTTCTTTGCCTTGTGGTGGCAGGCTGTTCCATGAAGCAAACGGACAGTGTTGTTTCCTTTGATAATTCCCGACGCATTGCATTGCAGGATAAGGCCCAAGCCGGCAATATTGAGGCTCAATATCAGCTCGGTAACAGTTATTGCTGCGGCGATAGCGGCTTTTGGGATACCAAACAGGCCGTTTACTGGTGGTGTCAGGCGGCAAAACAGGGGCATGCCGACGCGCAGGTCAGGCTTGATGCCCTGAAGGCGCAATGCCCTTAAGTTACTATTTTATACCAGCTTAACGCCGGTACCTTCCAGGCACCAGGCAAGGATTGCCTTTTGCGCGTGCAGGCGGTTTTCGGCTTCGTCGTAGATGACACTGGCGGATGTTGACAGCACCTCATTGGTCACTTCTTCACCGCGGTGAATGGGCATGCAGTGCATGAAAATTGCGCCGGGCTTTGCCTTCGCCATTAAATCGGGATTGACCTGATACGGCAGGAATTTTTGAATGTCCTTGCCTTCCTGCCCCATGGATACCCATGTGTCGGTCACGATGATATCTGCGCCGGCTGCAGCGGCTGCGGCATCCTGCGTGATTTTGATATCGCCGGATGATGCTGGTGCAAGCTCCCCCGGTACGGCAGCCACAAGTTCGAAATCCCAAATTTTTGAAGCCTGTGCGATGGTACGGGCAACATTGTTGTAATCGCCGAACCAGGCAATTTTCTTGCCTTTGACGGAGCCAAGCTTTTCTTCAATCGTCATCAGGTCCGCCATGATCTGGCAGGGGTGCGAATGGTTGGTAAGGCCGTTGATGACGGGGATGGACGCATGACGCGCAATTTCAGCCAGTGTTTCATGGCTGGAAATACGGAACATTGCGGCATCCACATAGCGGGAAAGAACCTTGGCTGTATCCTCGATGCTTTCAGCGCCCGTCAGGTGCATATCGTCTGCCGTCATCACGATGGTATGGCCGCCCAGCTGCTTCATGGCGACTTCAAAGCTCATGCGCGTGCGGGTGGAGCGCTTATCAAAAACCATGGCGAGCGACAGCCCCGACAGAACCTGCGGCGGCTGGAATTTGTTGCGCTTCAGCTGATGCGCATGGGCGAGGATATGACGCAGATCATCCGCCGGAATATCAGGCAGGTCAAGGAAATGGCGCGGGTGGCTGGTCATGATAGCTCCTTTAGTGTTTTTTCGATGATGCTGACGGCTTCATCAACTTCCGCTTCCGTCACAATCAACGGCGGGGTCAGGCGCAATGTCGCCTCGCCCGCCTGCGTTGCCAGAAGGCCGTTGCCCTGCAGCGTTCGTGTCAGCTTTTTAATATCAACAGCGGTATCAATGCCAATCATCAGGCCAAGGCCTCGAATGGCGGTGATTTTGTTGGAACGGCGTTGCAGGTCTTCCAGCTGCTTGCGGAAGTACTGCGCGGTTTTTTCCACCCGCGCAACAAAACCATCCGCGACAATTTCGCGGATGACTGCGCCTGCAACGGCCGTGGCCAGCGGGTTTCCGGCGTAGGTGCTGCCGTGAGAGCCGACGGTAAGCGCGGCGGCATATTGCTTTTTCGCCGCCATGGCGCCGATGGGGAAGCCGCCGCCCATGCCTTTAGCCAGCGCAGCAATATCCGGCTCGATGCCCATATGCTGGTAGCCGAAAAGCTTGCCTGTGCGGCCCATGCCGGTTTGCACTTCATCAAATACCAGCACAATGCGGTGTTTGTCGCAAAGCGCGCGCAGGCCTTGCATAAATTCGGGCGTTGCCGCAATCACCCCGCCCTCACCCTGCACGGGCTCTATAAAGATGGCCGCTGTTTTATCGGAGATCAGCTTTTCGACGGAAGGAAGGTCGTTAAAATTCGCGAAATGCACGCCCGGCACATAAGGCGCGAAATAGGGTTGCACGTGCATTTTTTCCGTCAGGCTCGCCGCGCCGTAGCTTCTTCCATGGAAGCTTTGATGGAAGGAGATGATTTCGTTGCAGGCATGCCCCTTGTTTTCATAGGCCCACTTACGCACGGTTTTAATGCAGGCTTCAATCGCTTCCGTGCCGCTATTGGTGAAGAAGACCTGATCAAAGCAGCTGTTTTCAACGATCAACTTTGCGCATTCAACCTTTGCGGTGGTGGTGAATGACGGCGGCGCGACAATCAGTTTTTCCGCTTGTTCGCGCAAAGTATTCACAACGGCGGGCGCTGCGTGGCCGAGGGAGGCAACGGCGATGCCTGCGGCGAAATCGAGGTATGATTTGCCGTCTATATCCGTTACACGGCAGCCCGCGCCTTTTTCCAGCACAATCGGCTGCACGGCATAGGTATTAACGAGAAGTTCTTTTACCTGTTGAAGAATTTCCAGCGTATTGGCGGTCATTTTGCCCTCTTCTTGCGTTTGGAGTGGCGCTCGAGTGCCTGCTGCACTTCAATTTCACGGGCGTTTACATCGCGCTCGCTGTCCTGAATAATCATGGTGCCATGGCCTTTGGATTCAAAAATTTCTTTCCGCAACGCGTCTTTGCGAAGGCCGTTGATAAGGTGAATGCGGCGCACACCGCTTAGCAGCGCGGCGGTGCAGCTTTCAAGCTTCACCTGCATGCCGTCTTTCACGATGCTTTTTTTGATAAGGCCCGGTATTTCCTTCACAGTTAACACATCCGCAACCTTACCCGCGACGATAACGCCGTCAACATCCGACAGGAATACAAGCTTGTGCGCCTTGAGTCCGACGGCGAATTGGGTGGCAACGGTATCGGCGTTGATGTTACAAACCTGTCCTTCGGCCGTAACGCCAAGGCACGAACAGGCAATGAAATTGGTCATTTTGAAAAGGCGCAGTACTGTGCCCGCCTCGACATCTTTAATGTCCCCGACGAAGCCGAAATCGACCGGGTGTTTCGGGCGCAGCTCCACATTCATCCAGTCAGCAGGCACTGTGCCGAGACAGAGACCCGGCAGGTTATTGCGTGCCATGCTGCTGTTGACGTTCATGGAAAGAAGTCCGCCAACGACTTCCTGGATAACAGCCAGCGTCGCGGCATCCGTCACGCGGCGACCTTTAATTTTTTTGACCTCGATCTTGCTGCTTTTCAGTTTTTCATCCACCGCACGGCCGTGACCGTACACGAGCAAAACCTTAATGCCGCGCAGCGTCAGGTCGCGAATATTGGAGAGCAGATTGTCGAGCGACTTTTGGTCCTCGATGATTTTGCCGCCAGCCTTGACGATAAAGATATTGTCCTTGAAGCGGCCTTCGTAGAAAGCTTCGATCAGGAAGTTGGGAATGTTGCTTTTTTTCATGGGAGCTTCCTTTAAGGGTAAAGCGGCGCGATGGCGGCAAGCCCTGCGCCCTCATCAAAATTGAACATCAGGTTCATGTTCTGGATAGCGCTGCCACCCGCGCCCTTAACGAGGTTATCAATCGCCCCCTGCGCCAGCACACGGCCGCCAGTACCGACCGAGAAATGAAGATCGGCAAAGTTGGATCCGACGATGCCCGCAACCTCGACACTTTTCTGGATGCGTATAAACGGGCAATTGGCATAAACGGTTTCAGGCTGTGCAACCGCTGCATCCAGTGTCAAAAAAGCCTGCGCGAAAATACCGCGGGAGAACGGGCCGGAGGTTGGCACAAAGTTAAGCTGCGATGCCGCAATGCCGCCGGTGCGGATGATTTCAGGGATATGGCGGTGTTTGTTGACGTTATAGCTTTTAACGTTGTGGTTGCGCACGGGGTGGTGTGTGCCATCAACGGGAGTTTTTCCCGCCCCGCTGGAACCTGTCATGGCAAAAATATCCGCCTGCACGATATGCCCTTTGAAGGGGTGCAACAGAAGCTGGCTGACAAGCGCAAAGCAACCGGGGTTTGCAACACTTTGGGCTTTGGCAACAGTGTCGCGGCCCACGACTTCGGCCAGGCCGTAGACGAATTCCTTAAGCAGCTGCGGGTGTTTGTGTTCTTCGTAATAGGCGGCGTAGGTTTCGGCATCATCCAGCCGGAAGTCTGCTGAAAGGTCGATGAGTTTCACCTTGCCATGCAGTTCCGCCGCAATATCCTGCGCGGTCTTGTGCGGCAGGGCAAGGAAAACGACATCGCTGTTTTTAGCGACATCGGCGGGCGACGTATCCGTCACCTCAAGCGCATAGTTGGCGAGATGCGGATAAAGATTGCCGATTTTTTCGCGCGGGTGCTGGCGTGACGTAAGATACGCGATTTCAACATTCGGGTGCAGCAGCAACAGGCGCAACAGCTCGATACCGGTATAGCCGGTCGCGCCGATGATAGATGCCCTGATTTTCGGGGCCATCGTCAAACTGCCCATCTTGCAATGACCAGGTCCAGCCATTCGTTGCTTGGGTTAAAGGCGTTATAGGTCACAACATTCAGGTTGTCGCTGATAATGGATTTTCCAACCTCGTTGTCTGTAATCGGGCCGCTGATGATATCGACGGGGATTCCCATTTTTGCGCAGTCTTCCGTCATTTTAATCGCGCCGGCTGGGTCGCGCGCGCAGGCGATGTGCAGGCGGACATTTTTCTGGAATTCAGGGTCTTGTAAAATGGGCAGCACGCCGTATTTGCCAATAATGCCATCGCCAAGCTCAACAACAATCGCATCGGGCTTTTTACGGCTGAGGTAATTGAGCGCGCCCTTGCCCACCTTCACGACTGTGTCATGATCAACGTTGGCGGTAGACGTAATGCCTGCATCAACGAAGGAAACGGTTTCATATACGCCGTAGTCTTCCATTTTGTAAAGGTCGCGCATGGCGCCCACGCCCGTCAGTTTGGCTGCGGCAAGGCGCATGCCGATACGGCTGAGGGTTTTGATGATTTCGGCGGCGACGGTGGTTTTGCCGCTATCCATGCTGCCCGCGGTGATAAGGATAAGCGGAATTTTGCTGGTAAGTTTTTTAGCGGGCTTGAACAGTGTTGCCTGGTCGATGTTCAATAGCTCGCCGTTGCGTTCAATGCCGCCGAGGACGCGGATGCGCATCGGCTCCCCCACCTCCTTGACGTTGGCGCTGGTGCAGATGCCCGCGACGCCGCCGATGTTCAGAAGGTTAATGACATCGTTCTTCTTCAGGGTTTTTGGCAGGTGACCTACAAAGCCTTTCAGAGCCATGCGTTCGCCCAAGGCCACGGCAATAATGTCGTCTTTCTTGAGTTTCGACATGCGGCCTGTGGGCAGTTCCATTTCATTGTAGACCGACTTGTCATGCAGCACCTGCGCTGCCAGAACGGTGCCTTGGCGGGTGCTGAGTTTATCCGTCAGGCGTTCCGTGTGGTTCAGCTTCAGGTTTCTGGTGACGGAGCTGATTTTGTCGATTTCAACAGTGTTCATGTAAACGTAGAGTCTCCCGAAAATAGCTTAAGAATTGTTGCCGGTAATGCGCAGGAAGTCGAAAATGCCTTTGTTGATACGGCTTTCAAACTGCTGCATGTCGGCAAGCGGCATGTCGTGCAGCTTCAGGCTTTTCTTTTCCGCGGCCTGAACAATCTGCCCGGTAATGTGATGCGCCTGCCGGAACGGGATGTTGAGGTTTTTCACCAGCCAGTCGGCAAGGTAGGTTGCGGTGGAATAGCCGCTTTCGGCGTCTTCATGCATGCGTTCTTTGTTTACGTGCATGGTGTCGATCATGCCGGTGGTGGCTTGCAGGCAGAGCAACAGGGCATCGTAGGTTTCAAAAACCGGTGTTTTATCTTCCTGCATGTCTTTGTTGTAGGTTAGCGGCAATGCCTTCATGACCATGAGCAGCTGCATAAGGTTGCCGATAATACCGCCGCTTTTGCCGCGTACAAGCTCTGCGGCATCCGGGTTTTTCTTTTGCGGCATAATGGAGCTGCCGGTGGTGAATTTATCCCCAAGGCGGATAAAGCCGAACTGCACTGTCGACCACAGGATAAGTTCTTCCGCAAGACGCGAGAGATGGATGATGCAGATGCTGCTGGCTGAAAGAAATTCCAGCAGGTAATCGCGTGCGGCCACAGCATCCATCGTATTGCGCACGGGGCGGCGGAAGCCAAGCTTTTCTGCCGTCAGGTCGCGGTCAATGTTGTGGCGCGTACCTGCAAGCGCGCAAGCGCCCAGCGGGCTTTCATTCATGCGGTCAAGGCAATCGGCGAAGCGGCCTTTATCGCGCTCCAGCATGTCAAAGTAAGCCTGCAGGTGCAGGCCGAGCGTGACGGGCTGCGCGATTTGCAGGTGGGTAAATCCGGGCATGACGGTTTCGGCGTGCGCGCCCGATTGTTTATCGAGGATCGATTGCAAGACGCTGATTTCCTCGATCAACGCAGCCAGCGCCTGCTTTGTCCACAGCCGCATATCGGTTGCGACTTGGTCGTTGCGGGAACGGGCGGTGTGCAGCTTGCCTGCAACATCGCCAATCATTTCTGCAAGGCGGGATTCGATATTCATGTGAATATCTTCAAGCTCGGTCTTGAAAACGAACTTGCCGCTTTCAATTTCCGCCAGAATGGCCGCAAGGCCTTTGGTGATTTTATCGCCTTCGTCGGCGGTCAGAATTTCCTGCGCCACCAGCATTTCGCAATGCGCGACGGAGCCTTGAATATCCTGCCGGTAAAGGCGTTTATCAACATCAATGGAGGCATTGATTTGCACCATGATGTCGCTGGGGGCTTCGGAAAAACGGCCGCCCCACATCTGGTTCGGTTTTGGGGTTGTCATGGTTTAGCCGCTTTCTTGAGGCGGAAATCTGCCTCCAGCCGCAGGGCGTTGATTTTGATGAAGCCTTCGGAATGGCGCTGGTTAAACCCGCCCTCCTCATCCATCGATGAAAGCGTGCTGCTGTACAGTGTTTTGGCGGATGCGCGGGCAACGGGGTATGCAGCGCCCTTGAACAGCTTTACGGTCACGTCGCCTTCAACGTTTTCTTGGCTCTTGCGGATGGCGTGCATCAGGAAATCCATTTCGGGGGAGAACCAGAAGCCGTTGTAAATGAGCTCCGCCACTTTTTGCGACAGACCGTCACGGATGCGCATTACTTCGCGGTCCATGGTGATGCCTTCAAGGTCGCGGTGGGCATTAAGCAGAATGGTGCCGCCCGGTGTTTCATACACGCCGCGCGATTTAATGCCGACAAAGCGGTTTTCAACCATATCAAGGCGGCCAATGCCGTGCTTGCTGCCAAGCGTATTCAGGTATTTAAACAGTTCCAGCGGTTCGGTCACGGTGGTGCCGTCTGTCTTGTTTTCGACCTTTACGGGCTGGCCGTTTTTGAAGGTCATGACGATAAGGTCTGCCTTATCCGGCGCACTTTCAAGCGAAGCTGTGCGGGAATAAACCTCTTCCGGGCAGATGGCGGCGGGGTCTTCAAGAATACCGGCTTCATGCGAGATGTGGAGCAGGTTTTCATCTTCGGAGTAAGATTTCTTTTTCGTCGCGGTCACGGGAATGCCGTGCAGGTCGGCATAGGCCAGCATGTCGGAACGGCCCTTGAATTTATCAAGGAAGCTTTGCATCTTCCACGGAGCCAGCACCTTGATTTGCGGGTTAAGGGCGTAATAGCCAAGCTCGAACCGCACTTGGTCGTTGCCCTTGCCGGTGGCGCCATGGCCAACAAAATGCGCGCCTTCTTTTTCGGCAATTTCAATCTGCCGTTTTGCGATGATGGGTCGCGCAAGCGAAGTGCCCAGCAGATAGCGGCCTTCGTACACCGCATTGGCGGAAAAGGCGGGGAAAATAAAATCGGTCACGAATTCTTTTTTAAGGTCTTCGATATAAACCTTGGATGCGCCAACCTTCAGCGCTTTTTCCTTGGCGGCGGTAAAGTCTTCCTGCTGGCCGACGTCGGCAAGGTACGCGACGACTTCATAATCCTGCTCGATGAGCCATTTGAGAATGACCGACGTATCCAGACCGCCCGAATACGCGAGAACTACTTTCTTTTTTGTCATGCCGGAAACCCTACCCTTTATTCAAATGCCGTTTGCGCGCATCGCGGTGCCTTAAGCCCCTGCGAATCAAGATGATTTAGAATATAGGCACTATGCTTTCTGTGCAGTGTTTTTTTATGCAGCGCAACAATTGGGCGGCGCTGCATTTATGGGAAATTAGAGGCGATTGTAGAGGGAACCAGACTGCCCCGCTCCCGTTAGATTTCATGAAACACTGCCCACGGCGCAATAAAGCGCTTTTTAACGATCAAGAGAGAGGTTCCATCATGACTAATAAAAAAGACACACGTTCTGACGTGGTTAAAGAAAACGAGAAAAAAGCCAACCGCGACCCGGTTTCCGGTGAAGTTGGCATGCATGCCGTTGGTACAGGCCTTGGTGCTGCTGTTGGTGGCACTGCTGCCGCAGGTGCGGCTATGGCTGCCGGCGCAACCATGGGTTCTGCCGCGGGCCCTGCAGGCGCCATTATTGGTGCAGCTGTTGGCGCAGTCATTGGCGCCGATGCGGGCAATGCGATTGGCGAAAAAGTAAACCCGACGCAGCTGGTCTGGTGGGAAGAAAATTATTCCACCCGCCCCTATGTGCGCCCGGGTGAAGATTTCGCGCAGTATGAACCTGCTTACCGCTCCGGACTTGAGGCTGCGCGCAAAAGCAAAGGCAAGGATTTCCAGTCGCTCGCCCCGAGCATCGAGAACAACTGGAACCTTGACCGTGGCGATTCACAGCTGGAGTGGGATGATGCCCGCCCGGCCGTGGAAGACGCTTTCCAAAGCTACGTCAAGTTCAAGCCCGGCATGGACGCGCGTTAATAACCGCTGACATTCTGACGAACTTTAAAAGCCCCGCTGAACGTAATAGTTCAGCGGGGCTTTTTTGTTTTTTTGCTTCCATGATTTAAGGTATGACGCGGTTCTAAAAATAAACAGTCATCATGGTTATGTAATTAGGTTGGATTGGATTTGAATAATTTATTCAGCATGGCCAAACCCTTGCCATCGCCTTAAGTTTTCTATAAAAATAAACCTTCATGCTGCATTGCCACAAACGAGATTTCACGGTTGCCCGGTAAGGACTTGCTTTGACCAGAACCATGATGAGATTTATCAAAACACCCCGGCAGATGCCCGACAAGCGCGTCGCGTCGGAACGCCGCCGTGATTTTGATGCTATTTATGCAGCCTTCGATGCTGAAAAGACGGCAAACCAGGCCAGCCGCTGCGCCCAATGCGGCGTGCCGTTTTGCCAGGTCTATTGCCCGCTGCACAATAATATTCCCGACTGGCTGCGCCTGACCGCCGAGGACAGGCTGGAGGAAGCCTATGCCATGGCATCCGCCACAAATACCTTCCCCGAAATCTGCGGCAGCATCTGCCCGCAGGATAGGCTGTGCGAAGGTAATTGCGTAGTCGAGCAGGCCGGCCACGGCACTGTCACAATTGGCGCGGTTGAAAAATACCTGACTGAAAAAGCTTTCGATAACGGCTGGGTCAAGCCGCGCCTGCCACAGCAGGAACGCGCGCAATCCGTCGGCATCATCGGCGCGGGGCCCGGTGGCTTGGCGGCGGCGGAAATGCTGCGTGCCATGGGTTATCAGGTCACGGTTTATGACCGTTACGACCGTCTTGGCGGTTTGCTGGTTTACGGTATCCCGAATTTCAAGCTTGAAAAATACGTTGTCGCCCGCCGCATCGAGCAGCTGGAAGCGCAGGGCGTTACCTTCAAGCCCAATACCGATATTGGCGTGACCGTGTCGTTTGAAAATGTTCGCGCCGCGCATGATAGCCTGCTGATTGCGACCGGTGTTTATAAATCACGTGACTTGACATTAACAGGCGCCCATCTGCCCGGCGTGGTCGAGGCGCTTGACTACCTGATCGCCGCCAACAAACACGGCCTTGGCGATACGGTGGAGAATTTCAACAACGGCACGTTCAACGCCGCCGGTAAAAACGTCGTCGTCATCGGCGGCGGTGATACCGCGATGGACTGCGTGCGCACCGCCGTGCGGCAAGGCGCATCATCCGTCAAGTGCCTGTACCGCCGCGACCGCGACAATATGCCGGGTTCCGCCCGCGAAGTGCAGAATGCGGAAGAAGAAGGCGTTGAATTCGTCTGGCTTTCCGCCCCGCTCAGCTTGCTGGGCCGCGAAAAAGTCAACGGCATCTCCGCGCAAAAAATGCAGCTCGGCGCGCCCGATGCCAGCGGCCGACGTATGCCCGAACCTGTCGCGGACGCGGATTTTGATGTGCCCGCCGACCTCGTCATTAAATCACTTGGCTTCGAGGCGGAAAATATTCCGGCCATGTTCGGCATGGAAGACCTTGCCATTACCGCCGCCGGTACACTGGTAGTGAATAACGCGCAAATGACCTCCCTGCCCGGTGTTTTCGCGGCGGGAGACATTGTACGCGGTGCGTCCCTTGTCGTCTGGGCCATCAAAGACGGGCGCGAGGCCGCTGCCGCCATGCACGCCTATATGGCGGCGCAGATAGATGCAAAGCGCGAGGCCGTGGCATGAACAATTACCCAGCCCCCAACAACACGCTTTACAACCCGGACGATGAACGCGATTCCTGCGGCGTTGGCTTTGTCGCCGCTATCAACGGCCAGCCGCGACGCGATGTGGTTGAAAAAGCAATTGGCGCGCTAAAACGCATCTGGCACCGCGGCGCAGTGGATGCAGACGGAAAAACAGGTGACGGCGCGGGGCTTATGGTGCAAATCCCGCAAAAATTCTTCCGCGATGAAGCGATGCGCATGGGCCATAGCGCGGTTGAAGGGCTTATCGGCGTCGGCCAGCTTTTCCTGCCGCGCATTGACATGGAAGCGCGCGAAAAAGTGCGCTCGATTGTTGAAACCGAGCTTATCAACCACGGCTATCGCTTTTATGGCTGGCGGCAGGTGCCGATTGACGTATCGGTCATCGGCAGCAAAGCCAGCGCCACCCGCCCTGAAATTGAGCAAATCCTTATCGGCAGTAACGGCAAGAACGAAGAAGAGTTCGAGCACGGGCTTTACATGGCCCGCCGCCGCATTGAAAAAGCCGTGCGCGCCGCGTTGATCCAAAGCTTCCACGTTTGCTCCATGAGCAGCAGGGCGATTGTTTACAAAGGCCTGTTCCTGGCCGAGCAGCTAAGCCTGTTCTACCCCGATTTGCAGGATGCGCGGTTTGAATCAAACTTCGCCATGTTCCACCAGCGCTATTCCACCAATACCTTCCCCAGCTGGCCGCTGGCCCAGCCGTTCCGCACGCTTGCGCACAACGGTGAAATCAACACATTGCGCGGCAACCTGAACTGGCTGAAGGTGCATGAAACACGCATGGACCACGCGCGGTTTGATGGCCGCATCGAAGACCTGAAACCGGTTGTCGACCCGCATACGTCCGATTCCGGCGCGCTTGATTCCGTCTTCGAACTGCTGTGCCGTGCGGGCCGCGATGCGCCCATGGCGAAAAGCCTGCTCATTCCCGAAGCCGACCCCGGCGATGAAACACTGCCGAAAAATTACCGCGCGTTTTACAAGTACTGCAACACCGTCATGGAACCGTGGGATGGGCCGGCCGCGCTGGCGCTGTATGATGGCCGCTGGATTATGGGCGGCATGGACCGCAACGGGCTGCGTCCCTTCCGTTACACCGTTTCCAAAGACGGCCTTATTGTCGCCTGCTCCGAAACCGGCATGGTGACGTTTGAGGAAGATAATATTGTCGAAAAAAGCCGCATCGGCCCCGGCGAAATGATCGGCGTGGACCTCGTCGCCGGAAAGCTTTACAAAGACCGCGAGCTGAAAGATATGCTTGCCGCCCGCCAGCCGTTCGAGGAATGGGTGCAGCACGGCCAGACGCTTGAGAAACTTGTCAAGCAAGCCCGCGCCGCCGAACCGGATAATTTTGATGCCGCCGCCCTGCGTCTGAAGCAAATTGCCGTTGGCGTCACGCAGGAAGACATCGATCTTATTTTGAAGCCGATGGTGACGGAAGGCAAAGAAGCTTTAGGTTCCATGGGCAGCGATACGCCCCTTGCCGTTTTCTCGCAGCAGTACCGCGGCCTGCACCACTTCTTCCACCAGAACTTCGCGCAGGTGACAAACCCGCCAATTGACTCGCTGCGTGAAACGCGCGTTATGTCCGTCCATACGCGCCTTGGCAACCTTGGCAATATTCTGGATGAGGACAAAACCCAGTGCCAGATGCTTGCGCTGCAAAGCCCCGTGCTGACCAACGGCGAATTCGATGCCGTCGCCTATTACCTTGCCGACAAAATGACCGCCATTGATACAACCTTCCCCGCTGACAGCGGCAAGGATGCGTTGAAGGAAGCGCTTAGCCGTATTCGCCAGCAGGCGGCCGATGCCGTGCGCGCCGGTAAAGGCCATATTGTACTGACCGATACCGCGATGGGGCCGGACCGCGCCGCCATTCCCGCCATTCTCGCCGTCAGCGCCGTGCATACGCACCTGATCCGCGAAGGGCTGCGCAGCTATGCTTCCGTCAACGTGCGCTCCGCCGAATGTCTTGATGTGCATCACTTCGCCGTTCTGGTCGGTGTGGGCGCGACTACCGTTAACGCGTGGCTGGTGCAAAACACCGTGGCCGACGGCCTTGCCCATGGCCTTTACGATGGCCGCGATATTTCCGTCTGCATGGAAAATTACCGCAAAGCAGTCAACGACGGCCTTCGCAAAATCATGTCGAAGATGGGGATTTCCATCATCAGCGCCTATCGCGGCGGCTGCAACTTTGAAGCCATCGGCCTTTCCCGCGCCATGGCGGCGGAATACCTTGCGGGCATTCCCAGCCGCATTTCCGGCATCGGGCTTGATGGTTTGCAGCGCAGCGTATTGGCGCAACACCAAAAAGCTTTCGCGCCCGCGCCGCTTGCGCCTGTTACCCTGCCCGTCGGCGGCTTTTATCGCTTCCGCGACAAAGGCGAACACCACAACTGGGAAGGCCGCTTAATTCACGCGCTGCAGGGCGCCGTGAACAGCAACAGCTTTGACAGCTTCAAGCGCTATACCGCCATGCTGCGCCAGCAGCCGCTGTCAAACCTGCGCGACCTGCTTGATTTTAATATTACGCGCCAACCGCTGCTTCCGGCCGCGATCGAGCCGATGGACAGCATCCGCCGCCGCTTCGTGACGCCCTCCATGTCGCTTGGCGCGTTGAGCCTTGAAGCGCACGGCGCGCTTAACATTGCCATGAACCGTATCGGCGCAAAGTCCGCCTCGGGTGAAGGCGGTGAAGACCCCGCGCGTTACAAGCTGGATGCGAACGGCAACAACCCCAATTCCGCCATCAAGCAAATTGCCTCCGGTCGCTTTGGCGTGACGGCCGAATACCTGAACCAGTGCCGCGAGATTGAAATTAAGGTCGCGCAGGGCGCAAAGCCCGGCGAAGGCGGCCAGCTGCCGGGTTTCAAGGTAACGGAAATGATTGCGCGTTTCCGCCATTCCACCCCCGGCGTCATGCTTATCAGCCCGCCGCCGCACCACGATATTTATTCCATCGAAGATCTGGCGCAGCTGATTTACGACCTGAAGCAGGTCAACCCCACCGCCAAGGTCTGCGTGAAGCTTGTTGCGCGCGCAGGCATCGGCACCATTGCCGCCGGCGTCGTGAAGGCGAAGGCGGATGTTATTCACATCTCCGGAAATTCCGGCGGCACGGGGGCCAGCCCGCAAAGCTCCATCAAGTTCGCGGGCATTCCGTGGGAAATGGGCATTGCGGAAGTGCATCAGGTCCTTGTCATGAACAACCTGCGCGACCGCGTCACGCTGCGCACCGACGGAGGCATCAAATCCGGTCGCGACATTGTTATCGCCGCCATTCTGGGTGCGGAAGAATTCGGCATTGGCACGGCATCTCTCATCGCCATGGGCTGCCTGATGGTGCGGCAGTGCCATTCCAACACCTGCCCCGTTGGCATTTGCACGCAGGATGAAAAGCTGCGCGAATTCTTTACCGGTACGCCGGAAAAAGTCATTAACCTCTTCAGCTTCATCGCAGAAGAAGTGCGCGAAATTCTGGCGCAGCTGGGCTATACCACCTTGAACGACGTTATCGGCCGCACCGAACTGTTGCGCCAGACCAGCCTTGGCGCCGCGCACCTTGATGACCTCGACCTCAACAGCATCCTCGCGCAGGCGAATGCAGATGGCCGCCCGATGACCTGCACGCTGGAAGGCCGCAACCCTGTTGCCGATACGCTCGACATCCAAATCATCGAAGACGCAAAAACCCTGTTCACCAGCAGCGAAAAAATCGAACTCACCTACCCTGTCGAAAATACGCACCGTGCCGTCGGCACCCGTCTCTCCAGCCTGATTACACGTCAGCCCGGCGCGGAAATGTTACCGCCCGACCATATCACCGTCACCCTGCAAGGCAGCGCAGGCCAGTCGCTTGGCGCCTTCGCAGTGCAGGGCATAAAACTGGTGGTCGAGGGTGATGCCAACGACTATGTCGGCAAAGGCCTTTCTGGCGGCACCATCGTCGTGCGTCCGCCGGCAGGATCCAGGCTTTCAACGCGCGATAACACCATTATCGGCAACACTGTTCTCTACGGCGCCACATCCGGCAAGCTTTTTGCGGCAGGCCAGGCTGGCGAGCGTTTTGCCGTGCGCAACTCCGGCGCGAAAGTCGTCATTGAAGGCTGCGGCTCCAACGGCTGCGAATACATGACGGGCGGCATTGCCGTTATCCTCGGCGCCACCGGCCCAAACTTCGGCGCGGGCATGACAGGCGGCATGGCTTATCTGTACGATCCCGACAATAAGCTTGATGCGCGCCTGAACAAGGAAAGCATCATCTCGCAGCCCATCAGCATCGCCTATTACGAAGCCGAGCTGAAAATCCTGCTGGAAGAACACCTGCGCGAAACCAGATCCCCCCACGCCGCCGCAATCCTGAACAGCTGGGAAACCTCCGTCCACCACTTCCGCCAAATCATCCCGAATGAAATGACCACCCGCCTCACCATTTCCCCCTTCGCCAATAGCGATGCCGCTTAAACGAATTTAAGATTAAGGCGCATTTGCGGCAAAGGCCTGTAATTGCGGCAAGCTATGGCAGAATGAGAAAATTGCTAGCCCTAAACCGACTGTCATTTCAGCCATTGCTTTGCGTTTTATGGTGCCATCCGCCGCATCCCACATATTGGCCACGCTGACGTTAAGAAGAATAAAAGCTGCAGCTTGAATAAGGGAGAATATAACCATTTGCGAAACTCCGGCATGGGAAGATAACGGCTTGCTTTCACCTTTTATTATTCCTCCGCGGTCAAGTTGCGTCATGTAAATAGCTAATAAAATCATCGTCTTTTACGGCTTTTTTACGCGATCAGTAATACGCCCCGCGATAAGTCTGGAAACATGGTAGTTTTCAGGAGGTTGCCATGGGCAGAGCACAGTCGCATACGTATTGATCGATTTACTGGCTTTTTGCAGGGCTGCTTTTGCTGATGAAGTTGCCGCATCATCGCTAATGCCTGCTATGGCAGACCCCCTATACGCCATTGAAAAACCGTATTCGGCCGAGATTCTTGCGACAGGAAAAATATATGTATCAGGGGCTTTGAGCGGCCTCGGATTGATGCAGCGCAGGTTGATATTGGCAATGCGCAGCTATTTGTGCAAAAGCCGGATTGCATTATCCAGTTTTTTCTGGAGGCCGGTGAATATTCCATCCCTGTGCTTGCTGCGCCTTATATTCGCACAAAGAAAATGACGGAGCAGACCTATGGCTATCTTCCGCAAGGGTTTATTAAAGTGGCCCCGACGGTTAACTTCAGCCTGATGGTGGGCAAGTTGCCGACCCTTTTCGGGGCCGAATATACGTTCACTTACCAAAACATGAACGTGCAGCGCGGCCTGCTCTGGAATCAGGAGAATGCGGTAAACAGGGGTATTCAGGCAAATTACACCGCCGGTCTGCTTTCCGCTTCACTGTCAACGCGCAGATTTATAATCTGATTTATACCTACAATGCCGCACCATGGATGGTAACGCCATATCTACAATACACCCACATTCCGCAAGACACAGCCATTGGCCTTGCGGGCTCAGCTTCCAGCTGGGGTGCGGCGGTGCTGGGAAAATATAGTTTTGATGAAAATTGGAGCCTTGCTGCTTGTGGCGAATATATAGCAACGCAAGGCGGCGCCCTCGCCCCCAATCTGCTCTATGGTACGGGCAGCGCCGCGTGGTCTGCAACCATTACGCCGACCTACCAAGCCGGAAAATTCTTTGGTCGGGCCGATGCGTCGTATGTTCGCGCTATGGACGCCGGCGCTGGCGCGGCTTTCGGAATGGACGGCAATACCAAAAGCCCGGCTTGGCTGATATTTGAAGGCGGTATTTTGTTCTAGGTCGGCATTTTACGAATACCATCACATTCAACTCCGTGCTTCATTCTTGAAGCCACCGTAATCGCGCCTATATTAATGGCATCATTCCGTTATTCAGGTGCAATTCATGATCCCCGTTTCCATTCTCGACCTCTGTCCCATCCCGCAAGGCTTTACGGCGGCGGATTCATTCCGCAATAGCCTGAAACTGGCGCAACTGGCAGAAGAAAAATCCTATACGCGCTTCTGGCTGGCGGAGCATCACAACATGCCGGGCATTGCCAGCGCGGCAACGTCGGTTGTCATCGGCCATATCGCGGGCGGCACCAAAAAAATTCGCGTTGGTTCCGGCGGCGTTATGCTGCCGAACCATTCGCCGCTTGTAATCGCGGAGCAGTTCGGAACCCTTGCCTCTCTCTACCCGGACCGTATAGACCTCGGCCTTGGCCGCGCCCCCGGCACAGACCCTGTTGCAAGCGCCGCCATGCGCCGCGATGGCATGGCAGCAGCCGAACGTTTTCCGCAGGATGTTCAGGAACTGCAGTTTTTGTTTGAAGAGGCCAGCCCCGGCCAAAAAATTCGCGCTGTTCCGGGAGCAGGCTTGAACGTGCCGCTATGGATTCTCGGCTCCAGCACTTTCGGCGCACGGCTTGCGGCGGCGCTGGGCCTGCCTTACGCTTTCGCTGCACATTTTGCGCCGGATGAATTGGGCAATGCGCTGCAAATTTACCGTAGCACGTTCACTCCTTCCGCACAGCTGGCAAAACCTTACTTCATGCTGACGGTCAACATTGTGGCAGCCGATACGGATGCCGAAGCGCAATACCATTTCACCTCGCACCAGCAGGCGTTTGTGAACCTGCGCCGTGGCACGCCGGGCCAGCTGCCGCCGCCCATTGACGATATTGAATCCTTCTGGTCACCCGCTGAAAAAGCAATGGTCGAGCATTCCCTCGCTTATTCCTTCGTCGGCAGCCTGCCCACCGTGGAGCGCGACCTGAAAGTTCTTATTGAAGCCCTGCAGCCGGACGAACTAATGCTGACAGGCCATATCTACGACCAAAAAGCCCGTCTGCGCTCATTCGAACTTGCCAGTAGCCTGTCGATTTTCAAGCCCGCTGTTTAGAAGCTGGGCGATTTTTTGGATAAAGATTTCAACGGAAAAAATGGTGCTCCCGGTCGGGGTCGAACCGACGCTTCCTCATGGAAGCAAGATTTTGAGTCTAACTTAGGCTATTGTAAGATACTGTATTTATTTGTCTATTTAAAGGTCTCAAAATCAGTGTGCTAGAATGTGTGCTAACCACAAGACACTCTATTCTGCACTTTTGCCCTGTCAACCCCCCCTGCCCGTCGCTTCAACCAAAGGTATGGCTGATCGAAAAGACCACACTCGCGTAGCAACCGCCGGAGCATTTGGCATTATTCAATTGGTAACTAACATAGTGTCAAGTATCGGTCGAAGATTGCCATATTTAGATTTAGAACAAAGCGTGAACTTCTTGGTGTTCTGTGCTACCCTCTTTCCTGAATATTAAAAACAGCGAAAGAAGTCTCCTATGTCGCACCACGACGAGAGCCAAATTTCCGAACGCCTAATCTCTCTGGACGAAAAATTCGTAGCGCAAGGGATGCCTCTCAGATACCGACCTAATGCCGCGTTCAAAGAAATTCATGGATCAGTTCTGGATGGAGCTGGGCGTGTAGCATTATTTGACCCTATTCATAAATGGTATATCGCAAAATATGGCGACAAGATGGATTGGGACGGAATCATAGGCCGGATTCCAGTTATATTGGATGGCTCTGCCTACCTTCTAAACGTCCCGATTGCTTTCAATGAAATTCAAGTCAAGCTCGTGGAACAAATTGAAGGCATCCCCCAAAAGGTAGCTAACGATTTTCAAGAAAAATACTTTGAAAGCGTCGGCAGGATCGCTGCTGGTCTATCAACTAAATTCCGCTTTTTATACAGCCTCACGGCTGACGACTGCTTCTTGAATCCCCTTCAGCGAGAGATGGTATGGCGCGCAATTAATGAACTTGAAACGGCTGCTTTGGTTCTCATCAAACCCGGCGATACGCAAATTTCAATCTTCCATGCCCACTCAGCCGCTGAAAAATTCTTAAAGGTTGCCCTGCAAAGAATTGAGCAAGATACGGATACCCGTATTTTCCGGCATCAAATACCGGATGTTTTTAAAAATCTCGTCGCCCATGATGACCGTTATGCTTGGCTTGTGCAAAGCGTCGAAGCCACCCACAACCAGCTGGAGAACATGAATATCCGGTATCAGACAATCGGGCGAAGCCTCCATGATGCGGTAAGTTGCTTTTATAGCGCCCTGTCCATTTGCGGAACATTGGCGAACTTGTGGATGTTCGACTTTGAGCGCGGCAGCGCGAAGTCAACTTTTACGCCACAAAAGTTTTACCGCGATGGGTTGGGTATCTTTAGCCTGTGTTTATCCGTTACTGAATCAGGTGATAAAAAACTGGTGAAGCTGGATAAAATGATAACCCTCCCCAACAACGTCAACATGCTGGTTGCAATAACAGTTGAAATGAACGCGAGTGGCTCGTATATCGAAATCACCAAGCCAAAAGAGGTTTACGATCTAACACGTAAGTATAAGAAACTTCGCAAAGAGTGCAAAAACCTCCGCACTCCAGAGCAATGCGGCATGGTCAACAAATCAGACCCCGAAGGGGCATATTTAACTGGCCTACTAAAAGTGAAGGTTTCCAATGAGTGACGAAGAAGTTCTAAAACGTGCTGACGAATTAACCGCCAAGCTGAAGGAGCGGTCAGATTCCGATAAATACGAGAAAGCTGCGCGCATCCTTGCCAGCGCCAATGCTGCCTTGCTCATAACCCTCATTTGGAAATCTTTTGAGGTTACGCAAGGTATTTCATGGCTGGCAAAGTTTTCAATGCTGTTTTTCCTGATCGGCTCACTAACCATCACCTTACGATATATATTCGATTATTTGGGGGACGGCATCGACAGAAGGCCGTTATTTCAAGAGCTGAGTGACTTCTTTGATAGCCACAAAGATTCAATTCAACGCGCACGGCCAGAAGAATATTCTGCGTGGGAATTGCTTTCTAAAGCGCACAAGCTAACAGATAAATTGTTATTTAAGTTATCTAAGGGAAACCCACCGCCTAATGACTTGCTTGTATGTGGATACGTGTTGCTAGATTTTATAGCCTTCATTATAAGCGGCATCGCATTCGGCATAGGTAGTTTATTACTATTTATTTGTGCCTTGGCAACATAACACAAACCAGCTTTAGTTTATTGCCACTTACTTTCCGGCACTAAGGAAAAATATCGCTCTGCGCCAGATAGACAGCCTTGAACAGCGGTTTTGTAATCGGCTGTCGCTTGTTTTCGCAGAAAATCTTAGCAGGTCATCTTCACGAATAATCAAACCACGTTTAACTGCTAACTTGAGGTGAAAATTCCTGCGTAGTTTTAGAATTTCTTCTTTAAGTATGGATTTGGAAGTCATTATAAACGCCTTCTTACTCGCCGTCGTCATCATCGTTCATGTGTTTCTTGTCATCGGTACGCGCCTTTGTGACGGCTTTCGATGGCCTCACATCTCCTGTCTCAGATAGCTTCTTAAAATACACCAATCTTTTTGGTGCTTTGTAGTCAGTCGGCTTATTAGGATCACCTAGCTTTTGCCATTTATCAAACGAAGCATCATTCGAGATTTCATAGTAAACCTCTCCTCCTTTATTGTGGATGCCGTACGCGACTTCTACATACTTTCCATTCTCCGCATAGCACATATTGAATGAAAAAATCGGCTGTTCTCCCAAATCCTGTCTTTCGCAGAATAGTGAAGGATAGAAAGGGTCTTGAAACTCTACGTTTGATCCCATTATCGTCAATTTAATTTTCTCCATGCCTGCAATTAAATCCTTATTGTCGGCATCGAAGCCCTTTGGGTCTTCCTGAATTGTTTTCTCGACATCCGCAACCCAAACACCGTTCCAGTTAGATGCGGTTTCCAGCGCTGCGGAATCATCCGACTGGGCTGCACTATCGGGAAACCGGGCTGAGGAATAATTAACTACTTGCCCAGATTTATATTTCTCTGCGAAGTATGAATCTGCGGATGCTTTGTATTCGCGTCCTTCAACTTCAATATTGTACGCAGTTGCTCCTTCACAGTGGAGACACCCATCCTGAACAGAAAATGACCAATCGTACGATGCTTGTTTCCATTCGGTATGTGAATAACCGGAATAGCGCATTTTATCCTTGAGTTTGTCCAACTGCTCATCTGAGAAACCAGATTCAATCAACATCTCGTTAAACAGGCCTTTATCTGCATAAAAGTGCCAACGAATTTTGTCAATTGTCCCCATCTTGGTAAAGTTTACCAAGAGCCGCGTCTCACTCATACTGCTGGTAGATGGCCGACACTCATCAGATTTCAGAGAAGTAGCCTTACCGTCATGCACATAAAATCTTTTATAAAATGACTGGCGTGCAGTTTGAGGTGAGTCCGAAGAAGGTATAGACGAGGCTTGCCACATATCGGGATCGTCAAAATCTCGTGCAAGACTTTTGAAAGAATCGCAAAGATAGCCAAGCTTTATAAGCTTACTTGCAAATTCTTGATAAGAGTCCCCAATCTTCAAGCCTCTAATTACCGGGGTTTTCTCTTGGCTAGAGTGCTTTTGAAAAAGCGCCTGCTGCTGCGCGAAATCCGGGTCGAAATCCTTATTAAAATATCTCATAAGAGCATCAGGATCACCTTGGATACATTCTACAGGCTTAAGTCTACACTGCGTCCCGTCAAAGATTTTTTCTCCAGAATCAGCACTTTTCTCTTGCTGACTAGAAAACAGAGCGACTTGATTGTTTGAAAAAAACTCGTCTGCTTCATTCTTGTAATCAGGCGCGATTAGCTGTATTCGGTACTCCGTCTCGCCCCCGCAAGTGCGGCAATTGTCGTTGAGGGATAAATCACCTTTATATCCGTCCCTATCCCACTTTATTCCAGTCGCGCCGGAGTAGCGGTTTTTTTCATCATTCTTTTGTCTTTCATCATCGGAGAGCCCAACATCACTCAAGAGTTGATCACTATAACCTGCCTTATAATGAAATTTCTGCGAAACCTGATAAACAGTCCCCATCTTTGTCAAGGAAATGCTTATTACATCTTGGCTTTCATCGGTGGACTGACATTTATCGCGGATCAACGTGGAATACGGATTTTTTTCCGACTGAAGAAATTTATAAAACCCGCTGAGGAAATTGGCTTGTTCATTGCTTGATAATTGATCGAAATCCCGATTAATAAAGCGGAAAGATTCACAGCTATAACCTGCATCAATCATCAACTTGGCAAAGGCTGGGTAACTATCGCCAATATTTACAAGCCTCACTTTGGGAAATTTTTTCCCCTCTTGCGTCTCTAGGAACTTATCTTGAACCTGAGTAAATCCATCAACCAATTCGCGGGAGATATACCTCTTTAGAGAATCCGGGTTACGCTTAATACAGTCGATGGGTGCTTGGCCACAAGCTATCGCTTCCTCGGATTGGAACTTAAATCCCTGCCTTACAAGTGAGGTGACTATATTTTTAGCTTCTGCATTTCCATTTTCACTTGATTTTTTATACCATCTCGCTCCCTCTTGGCTACGTCCAGCCCGATAGTAGATGACACCGAGTTGAAATTGCGCATCAGCGTTTCCCCTTTCAGCAGCGCTTGTTAACAAGCGCATCCCCTCATCTTTATTTCGATTTACCCCAGAGCCATTAAGATACGCTAAGCCTTCTTTGTATTGCGCACTTGCTGAAAATTGAAAATGATATATGCCTAACGAAACGGCAAAAATAGCAAACAGCCCAATCGTAGAAAGGATTTTGACTTTCACAGAAACAGATGACGAAGAATTTTTCACTTTTATACCTTAGAAGATGACCTGAAATTTATTTAGCTTATTTAGAATTAGTCATTACAACTTGTCGCATCGCACTAGCATCAGACTTTTTTAAAACTTCCGAGGAAACTCCAATTTCGTATCTGTATTGCATTTTTCCGTCCTTATATTTCTTGCCTGTAATATTGTCGTATTCTAGGCGAATGCTGATGTCACTATGATCGTGTAAAGACATATACCCCTGCACACAATCGCCACTTGAATTTTGTTTACAATTAAATTTCCAAAAATCACTCGGCCATTTCTTTTCGAAATCTTTCATGACCGGAATCGCCAAGTCCTCAGACCAAAATTCAAACCCATAACTTTGCAGGCGGCCAGCCGGGGTAAATGAAAAGCTCATCTGAGGATCAAAGCCCATATCTTTGATGAGGCCACATGGGATATACGCCTGTGAAATTTCTTTGTTCTTGCCTGAGACAGGGGCATTTATAACTCCCGAAAAACTATGGAAGTTTGTAAGCAGGGATTGACATACAAGTCCTTTTTTATGTGCAAAAGATAGTACATGTTCGTAGCCCATGCCTAGCTTTAACCCCTGAAACTCAAAATCAATTACTGAATGAAGCCGATCACCAAGTGCTTTATCGGAAATAATTATTGCTTCCTGAGTAGCTTCTTCAAAAGAAGGGCTAATAAAGTAACTTGGACTCTCTATAGCCTGTATAAGTTCAAGCAGATCTCCATTAGGGTCACTGTACTCCAAGGAATGCTTTTCAAAATTATCTGCAACCCGCGCTGCATAGGAGGGTTTGGATGCCGCAAACGACAGTAAGATCACTGAAGTCCACAGTAATGATTGAAATACACCACACTTAAATAGTCTGGGTTCATTGACTTCATTTAGAGACAGCATTTCTCACCTTAATTATATAAATTCCTACTGTTTTTAGGCTTATCCTGTTTCTTGAAAAGCCTTTCAAAAAGCCCGCCTCCTTTTTTAGCAGGCGCACTCTGCTGATCGCTATTGGTGGAACGTAAAGCCCCCTTACGACCATATCCGTCCGGCTGGAAATGATCGGAGACAGCTTTAATCATACCTTGATAAAACTCTTTTTCAGCGGGTTGCGTTTGGTCGGCAATCTGCACAAGAAAACGGCAATCCTCTTTCTGGCTATAACTCCATAAGGGCTGAACTTGGGAAACAAAAGTGCCGATGCTCAAGGGCTTGCCCAAAGTTATGCTTTGCAAGGGCAACTTAGCCTTGTCGGTCGCCCAGCGCTCTTGCGCTATATCGCGCAGTATAATCCCCTTGCTCGTTAACTCTGCCCGATAAATATACTCAGTATATTTATCATTGCCCGTATTCCAGCAAGGCGGTGGGCCAACCCCCTTACGTAAGGCTTCCTTGAGTGAGACAACTTGTTCTTGCAGGCTAGCCGTTTTTTCTTTCTCTTGCTCCAGCTGCTGTTCTGGTGACAATTCCTCTTCTGCTTCTTCTTCGCCGGGTGTTTCAGTGTTTTTTTCGATGACCAACTTATCTATACCCCGAGCCAGCACTTGCTCTATCTTTTCCTCCTCACCTTTTTTCAATTGGCGCTCCGTGACTTTCGCGATCACAGGAGGGAGGTTTTCAACAACCCGGACTAGCTCTTCGGCCATGTCCGGCTCTTGTTGGTTGACGACTTTGGCAATACGCTCAATTTGCGATTTATTCTTGGCAATCAAAACAGAAATTTGCGCGGTATCTTTTTGCGCCCTGTTAAGCAGCGTTGAAAATGCCAACAGCAGCAGGAAGATAACAAGGATAATGATTTCGGCCATTGTAAGGCCGAGCAATACACCTCGCCGGTAGGATGAATTATTGCCTGAGACGCTCATTACTGTAGCTTATCCGCAAGTGTTTTTGTCATCGAGGCAAGAGAGTCATGGGTCTCCTCTGTATATTTTCGAGACCTTTCAAGCTGTGTACCCAGTTCATCAGCGTGCCGGGTGATGCCTTTCAGGGCAGTTGCTTGTTGCTCCGTCAATCCAGACAAGCCCGATGACAGCTTCTCCAGCTCCTTTTGCAAGTCTTTAACCAAAGTGGAGATCGCTTGCATGTGCTTCGCGCCATCCCCGGCGATAGTGGAATATTCTTTCATGCTCGATATTTGGGTATTCAACCCCTTCACGCTTTCGGTAAGGCCGCCGGATGATTTAATCAAGGACTCAACTGACTGAGTGTGTTCCCCGGCAAGGTTATTCAACTTGCCAGTTGTCGCCTCAAGATGGCCAAAGATGCCGTCAATTTTTCTGTTAATGATGCTATCCGGTGTTTCCATCGTGTCTATTTTCTTATTCAGTCCCTCAAGGGCTGCAACTGTGTTTGCAGATACTTCTTTGGCTTTTAAAAATGCTTCCTCGATGGACTGCTGAAGGCCTCTCGTATAAGCGTTGAAAGTAACCGATGCCTGATAGAGGTCGCCTGATAGCATGCTCGCGGCATGGGCGATTTTCGCGCGCGCCTCTTTTTCAATGTCCTGCGGGTCTTGGCGCATTTGCGAAAAGAAGACTCGAAGCGCAATACCTACAATAGTTGACCAAAGGGCAACACCGAAGCTGCCGATAATATCGGCGGGGTCTCCGCCTCCTATTGCGTGGTCGACCTGAAAGCGCCAAAGCGCGTACGCCAAACTTGCAAGCGTGAAAAGAAAACCCATGTAATAAGCGTTATCGCCGATCTGGTCTTCACGGATATAAAAGAGGTTTGTTTTCCATGCAAGTCCACAGTAAATCAGGATTAATGATACGGGTACAATGATGGCAACAAGATAGTAGTGAGGAAAATTAATCTTGATAACCCATACCAAGATTGCCCCCAAGAGTGCCATAAAGACAAAAAGAGCTTTCGGCAGTTCACCCGTTCCTTGTAGCCGATGTTTATGGTCTTTCTTATAAAGCGACTTCATATTTCTTTCCTATATCGGCAAAAAGCGCGTGACTGTTGCGCCTTGATTTTCAAAGAAGCTAACCCAGAAATCCCTTAGCTTTGTTGTCTGTAACTTGGCAGCAGACTCTCTTCTTAAGAAGAAAATCTCGACATCAACATCGTGTAGGTCTGATTTTACAAGTTGCCAAACAGAGCTAGCTTTAAAGTCATTAAAATCCGGCACGCCTTTAAAAAAGGAAAGCCGGTTAGTATGTTCCAAAAGGTCAGAAACGAGGATCAGCCTTCTCCGCTCGGCTTTACGATCAAGCCCGGTAAAGCTAGTCACTTGAACTGACTGCAAGGATTCCATGATAGGCGATTCCTGGGCTGTCCCCGCCTGCAATACTTTATCCAAGCCAGACTCTAAGATGTGGGTGAATTTATCTTCGTAATTTTTCTTTACGGTACTAAGACGCTTACCTACTTTGTTCTCTAAATCGTCCTCGTTCCCCGGATTGCATAGATAAAAATCCGGTTTGAGAACTGACGACCTAATACTGTCAACCGAATAAAACTGGATCATGCCATTCTTACGGATGCCAGAGGCAGTTTCTTGTAAATGCTTTTCAAGGGCAGTGCGCTGAAGTGGGGAAAAGATGTCTGTATGGTCAATCAGGATAGCTGTAACTTCGGGTAAAACATCCGTTCTGCAAAAATCTTTGCCCGTGTTCTCAATATCTTTTGTGGATTTGAAGTTTAAAAACAGCAGGCCGCCCAAGAGAATGAAGGCTACCAGTAAAACCATCACACCTTTTGCAAACGACGCCTGCGCCTTCTTTGCTTTCTTTTTTCTTAAGGACATTTTACAGCTGCTCTATAGTTTGATATTCATTAAGTGCATCATCATAGGCCTTACCTATCCTGCGCGCGCAAGTGATATAGGCTTCCTGAACATTCTTCGTTTCGGATTGGATCGTTTTGAGCGCCGACAAAAAGCTTTCATCTGGCTCTGGCGGCGCTACTTTTTTCAGTTTCCAAGTCTGATTAAAATGAGCTGGCGGCTCTGTTTTGCGCGCTGTCATGTTGGCTGTCCTGTAATAGCCAAGAAGCTGCTTTGCTGCGTCCTCTAAATGCGTAAGATGCGCGCTATATAATAATCTCCACCTATTTTGAGATTCAAAAACCGTCCCTGCTTCGCTCGACATTGCGCTAACTTCTTGTTTTGCCTCGTCTAGCTCAGAATGGCTTTCCTTCTGGATGTCCTCCAGTTCTTCAAGGGCTGCCGCCTTCATTTCTGCATACTGATTGATTTTTTCCTTATACTCCCTCGAAATAGCACCGAACCCCGAATAGGGGTCGTCCATCTTCCAAAAGTCCAGCGTAACAATGAGGCAGCAGGCGCACCCCATTGCAAACAGCAACCATGATTCAAGGTCGTGAAGCGCGAAGGGCGTTGTTGAGACTGACTGCAATGCAATTCTTGCGGCATCGACCGATGTTCCTCCTTCACTGAGGCCAATCATGGCTGTCCGTAAATGAGCGATTGAGAGGTTGAGGCCGATCATCAGCAAGGGCAGCAAGATTGATAGAGCAACCCCCGCCACCTTTTTGGGTTTGTATTTATGGATAAACAGCCTCAGCGCGTAATTCCCCAAACAAAAACCAAGGATAGCGTTGAGTATCGAAGGTATAAGAGCGGTTAATATACCACCGATCATGCCCTGCTCATGACCTTGGGCAAAAAACATACCGTTAACATATGTCTCAAGGACAACGAGCAGTACGACCACAGAAAAATAGAAAAACCTGCTGTCTGGATATGATGCGTCACCTTCGAGGCCATTCCTTGCCCGGAAGTTATCAAAACTTGTTTTGATATTGGTGACTTCTTCTCGCGTGGTGAACAATTCAGCCTTGCGCTTCAACACATTGGCTTTAAAACTACCTTCAGCCGCAATCGCAATTTTCTCCATTTCTGCTGAATGGCCGACACCGTGCATATTTTGCATCCGGTGTTGAAAAGACTGCAAGTGATCTGAAACGGCCTCAATCGCAGCGTGAACTTCCTGATTGATAAAAGAAATGATGGACTGTTCCACGTCGTCAAATTCAACAGCCTCGCTGCGCGGCAAGTTATTGCTCCCGCGCAATGTGCCTTCCTCTTTAAGGCGCATTTTCTTTTTATTTTTCTGAATATCAATCTCAGCAAATGTTAGCGGAGTCATCGTATGACTAGCCCCTAAGCCGCTAAAAACGGTTTTAACCTTCTCGGCTACAGACATTTCTTATATTCCTTCATGCCATACGCTGTTTTTCGTGACGGCTTTGCTCTTCCCTTGAAAGCGGTTGCGAAGCGCACCCTGCCCTCACATAATCTCACGGCCTTCATATTTGTGAATATAGGTTGACTGCACTTCGACACCTTTACGACACATATTTTCTTTTCCTCGATGTCGGGGAAAGTAACCTTTATATGCGACGCCAATTCAGCGCCTATATAGCTTTTATAAAGTTCTCGTAAGTGCAGCTCAAAGTTTTCATCAATATTCTGCTTCTTGGAGTGTTTGGATATCCTTGTCTAAGCCCAGAATATTTTTATCATCATCCACGCCGATGATGAGTGTCCCGCCTTCCGTATTCATGAAGGCCGCAATCGTCTTGATGATCGCATACTCCAGCTTGTCGTTCTTTTCACCCTTTATCAGATCGAACCGGAGCGTTGACTTAAATTCAATAGCTTCTGTCTCGCCCGCCAAAATTAATTCATGAATTTCAGCATGGGCTTCAATTGGCCTCGAAAGCTCGAGGCGCTCTTTCAGTTCTTTAAAAATACGATCAGCGCGCTTTTTAAGGAACACTTGATAGTCATTACTCTCAATCCCAGAAGATTTGTAATCAATCAAATGCGTAGCGAGCGTTTGCTCGATTTTCTCGTTCTGACCAGAAAATTCGGCGATATACTCGGAAGGCGCGCTAGAGCCAATCTTACGCTTGTTCAAGTGATCGCTTACAAAAGTGATGTTCATAAGGCTATTGGCGTTATCAATTTTTTTATTTCTGAGATAAGCCTTCGGAAAGAAATGATGGTAGTTTTTGCTATTCGCTAGTTTCAACCATGAGTTATCAAGGATAACTTTACTGTTATCTTGAAAATCCTTCGGCTCTTGCGCAGCAAGCAGGCACATAATTGCCTTGCAGTAACTGTTCCCAGCTCTGAACTCCATGTTGATTAGATCGTCCGGGCTATTTAGTTGTAGCTTGATGTCGTCGTATTTCGGCCTTTCGCCCACAAGAATTTGATCAATCCGCTTGATGTCCTGCGCTAAACGAGACTCCGTCGAGCTGGAATATCGGAAGGATAGGCATGCTCTCCAGAAGAACTCTTCAAGAAAACGCCGCTGGAGGGGGTCTGGCTTATCTTTCCTGTGGTAGAAAAAATACCCAAAAGGCACGAGCAGTGCATCATAGGGAAGCAGTAGGGAAACAGGAATACCGTAACTGGTTCTAAAGAAATCAATACTATCCTCAAGAGCGGAGATTGCATCATCCCACTTATTGATAATGTCTTGTTTTTCAAGCTTGAGTGTAACAGTACGCTTGCATTCTTTTGTCGGACTTAGCATCAAGGATAAAAGGTTAAGAATAGTCGAGTTACCAATTCCCTCATATTTCCTATCGGCCAGCTTCTTAGAAAACTCTGACCATTTATCCTCCATATCGAAGTCTTGCGCTTCGTCGTATGTCTTTGCCGACATAATTTCAAACAGTGTAAGTGTCTGACCACCTGTATTAATCCGTGTAAAAACCTCAATTGCGGAATCAACAGACTCCTTGCGCAGCAAAACAACAGAAAAATCGTATGTCTGGAAAGTTTGAGCGTATGCGTGAATCTTTTTAAGATGCTTAGGATATTTTTCTTGCAGACTGGCGA
>JAPWJZ010000004.1 GCA_028283745.1 Micavibrio sp. | reverse complement strand
GGTGCGTTGCACGAGCATGGGAAGGTGCTTTGGCTTCGAGACGCGTGTGGCCTTGGGGTTGAGGATCAGCACGCGCTCCACCACGTTGCGCAGCTCGCGCACATTGCCCGGCCAGTGCATATTGCTTCAGCGCGGTGATGGCGTCAGGCGAAATCTCCACGCGCGGCCGTCCATACTGGCGGCCAAATTCGCTGAGAAACTCCTGCACCAGCGATGGCACATCTTCCAGTCGATCGCGCAGCGGTGGCACATAAAACGGAATGACGTTCAGACGATAAAACAGGTCTTCGCGGAAGTTGCCCTTGATGATCTCGTCTTCCAGGTCCTTGTTGGTGGCGGCGATCACGCGCACATCCACATGCACGGGTTGCGACGCGCCCACAGGATAGAAGCGCTGTTCATCCAGCGTGCGCAACACCTTGGCCTGCGTCTTCAGGCTCATGTCGCCCACTTCATCCAGAAAGAGCGTGCCGCCATCCGCGCGTTCGAAGGTGCCGCGCTTCTCCGCTGGCCCACCGGGAACAGCGCTGTGACGATAGCCAAAGAGTTCGCTTTCGATGTAGTCCTCGGGGATCGCAGCACAGTTCAACTCAATGAATGGCCTATCCGCACGCAGGCTTTCCGCATGCATGGTGCGCGCAATGCGTTCCTTGCCGCTGCCGGATTCACCGTAGATGAGCACGCGGCCGTTGGTGGGAGCCATCAGGCGAATCTGCTGACGCAGCGCCTTCATGGGCACGCTTTCGCCGGTGAGATAGGCCTTCTGCGCAAGCTGCTGCTGAAACTCTGAGTTGTCACGACGCAGGCGACGCGCTTCGGTTGCGTTCTTCAACAAGAGCAGTGTGCGATCCAGCGAGAGCGGCTTTTCCAGAAAGTCATACGCGCCCAGCTTGGTGGCTCGAACAGCAGACTCAATGGTGCCGTGGCCGGAGATGATGACCACCTCTGGCGGCGCTGCCAGCGCGAGATCGCGGATGCGTGCCAGCACCTCAAGGCCGTCGCCATCGGGTAGCCAGATATCCAGCAGCACGACGTCGTACTCCACGTCGCGGATCAGCTCCAGCCCTTCCGTGGCGGTCCCGCTGGAGGCTACGGCATAGCCTTCCTCACGCAGGATGGTTTCCAGCGATTGGCGGATCTCTGTTTCGTCATCAACTACAAGGATGTGCGTCATGCGGATGTGTTCCTGGCCTCTGCGTCTGATGCCGCAGCGACGCCTGCGTTGCCTGCGTGTTCGCCGCTCCCTCATGGTGCGGCTGTCGGCAGTTCCAGCAGGAAACGCGCGCCGGTGGGCATGTTCTTTTCCGCGCGGATGGTTCCCTGGTGGTCCTGCATGATCTTTGCGGCAATGGACAGGCCCAGCCCCGTGCCGCGTTGCTTGGTGGAGAAGTACGGCAGGAAGAGGCGTTCACGCATGTCGTCCGTCACGCCGGGACCGGTGTCCGCCACCACCATCTCAATCATGCCGGGCGACTGTTCACTGCGGCGCGTCTCAATGTGAACCTCACGCAATAGGCTACCGATCATCGCCTCGGCTGCGTTGTCAATCAGGTTTGAAAGAGCACGCTTGATGGCTTCGGGATCGGCCATGACCAGGGGCAGGTTGCGGGCAAGCCTGCAGCGTGACGCGGATGCAGCCGAGACGTCCGGCGAAGAGGCTGAGTGTGTTCTCCACGATGGTGTTCAGGTCAGCGGGACGTGGGCGCGCACTGGGGAACTCCGCCAGCGACGAGAACTGATCCACCAGCCCGCGCATACTTTCAACCGATGCGCTGATGACCTCACTGGAACGTTGAATGACCCCGGGGGAACGTGACTCCAAGATTCGTGGCGTGCCATGCAGCGGTCGCCAGGCGGACGATGTGGCGACGAATCTGTTCGGCGTTCAGCGAGATGGGCGTGAGTGGATTCTTGATTTCGTGCGCTACGCGGCGTGCCACTTCTTTCCACGCAGACTGCTTCTGCGCGCGCAGCAGTTCGGTGGCATTCTCAAGCACAACAACGTAGCCGATGGGCTGCTTGCGCAGACCATCTTCAAGCAGAGCGACCGTGGCGGAGAGCTGGCGCGGGCCGGAGCTTGTCGCCATTTCGAGCTCGGTTGAGGCCGAGCCCATGCGGTGGGAGCGGCGCAGAAGCCGGTCGAGGGCTTCGGTGATTTCGGGCGGGAACATCTGTTCGAGCGCGATTCCGAGAAACTGAAGCTGCCCGCCGGGGTCGAGCAGCTCAGAGAACGCGCGGTTGGCGAGCAGGAGATGGCGGTTGGCGTTGAAGGTGGCAACGCCGTTGGGGATGGTTTCGATGATTGTTTCAAGCTCGCGCCGCCGGGCCTGCAGCGCGGTGTTCAGCTCGGAGAGCTGCGAGGTGGACTGGTTGGCGAGGACGCGTGCGCTTTCAAGGTCAGCCGCCATGGCGTTGAAGCTGTCCACGAGTTCGCCGAGCTCCTGCGTGACGGGGCCGCTGACGCGGTGAGCGTAGTTGCCGGAGGCGATGGCTTCCATGGCGTCGGCGAGCGACTCGATAGGCCGGGTGACCTGTTTGGAGAGATTGAGCGCGAGCCAGCAGCAGGCAAAGAGCGCCAGCATGGTGGTGAGCAGCAGCAAAAACATGTACAGGTTGCGTACCTGGCGACGTTCCCGGAAGAGCGTCCAGTAGGCTTCGGCGGAGGCGCGCAGGTGCTGGCTGGTGGTGGAGATGCTCTGGGGGATCGGCAGGCCAACGATGATCAGGCGGTCGTCACTGAGCGCGGCGGTGGCCAGGGTGTAATCCGTGCCGGCGAGCGAGAAAAAGGGGTCGTCGGTGCGGCGGGCGAGCTGGAGCAGGCTGGCGGGCGTGGTGGCGGGCGAGTCGGGCAGGTGCAGCGAGGTGACGGCGTTGCCTTCACGGTAGAGCACGGCGAAGCCGCCCTGGAGTGTGACCTCATGCCGTTGCAACGCATGCGCGGCACTTTGCGGTGGGTCGCTGGCGATTTCCACTGCGATGGAGTCGGCCTCGGAACGTGCGTTGGCGGAGGCGTAGCGGAGCAGCTCGTCGGTCAGCGAGTTGGCGTCGTTGCGCATCTCGGTGACGGGCTGGGAGAACCAGCGGTCCACGGCGCGGTTCAGCAGCAGATAGCTGAAGGCGAACATGAAGACCAGAGGCGCGATGGAGACCAGTACGGCTCCCCAGAGCATGCGGGTGCGCAGACGTGTTCCGAGCACGCGGGAACGCTGGTCGGAGTAGAGCTTGAGCACGTTGCGCACGAGCGCGATGAGTACGCCGACGAAGAGCAGAAAGGCCAGCGTGGAGAGCGCGATGAAGACCAGCGTCTGCGCAGGGGTCTCCGGATTCAGCACGCGCAGGTTGAAGGCGTTCAGCGTGGCCAGGGCAAGGAAGAGCAAAACAAGGCTCACGCCCAGCGTAAGAACGATGCGGCGGCGATGCGTGCTGGTCCCCATGGTGGCCAGTGTAGCGCTTTCTTCTGACAAGGCTCATGCAGGGCAAAGGGGGAGGAGCGAATGAAATTCGAAGCTTTTTCCTAAAATGCCAGCGCGGAGATGCAGAAGCGGAAAATGCGCATAGCAAAGCGCTTGCAGCGGGAAGCAGAGCGAAGACATAAGCCGTACAATACTGCGTAGACGAAGCCACCGCTTCGGCATCACTTCTCAGACTGTTTCTTCGCGGTCAGGATCCTTTGCACTATGTCTTCGAATTTTTCTTCGCGCCCCGGGCGCGGCAATATGCGGTCCATCTTCTCGCTGTTTTCGAGCGATCTGGCGATCGATCTCGGTACAGCCAACACGCTGGTTTTCGCGCACGGCAAGGGCATTATCGTCAACGAACCTTCCATCATTGCGGTCAACAAGGTGACCAATGAGGTGGAAGCGGTTGGTAAGGAAGCAAAGGAAATGCTGGGTCGCACGCCGGGCAACATCGCCGCGATCAAGCCGATGAAGGATGGCGTGATTGCCGACTTCAAGCAGACGGAGAAGATGCTGAACTACTTCATCCAGAAGGCGCACAACCGCAAGATGATGGTGCATCCTCGCATCGTGATCGGCGTGCCTTCCGAGATTACTCAGGTAGAAAAGCGTGCCGTCATGGACTCGGCGTACCGCGCCAAGGCAAGCGAAGTGCATCTGGTGGAGCAGGCGATGGTGGCTGCCATCGGCGCCGGTCTGCCGATTACGGAGCCGGGCGGCAACATGGTGGTCGATATCGGTGGTGGAACGACCGATATTGCGGTGATTTCTCTGGCGGGTATCGTGTACTCGCGCTCGGTGCGTATGGCCGGCAACCAGATGGACGAAGCCGTGATGACCTACCTGAAGCGCAAGTACAACCTGCTGGTGGGCGAGCGCACGGCTGAGCAGATCAAGATCGAGCTGGGCTCGGCGTATCCGCTGGAGAAGCCGCTGACGATGGAGATCAAGGGCCGCAACCTGATTGAGGGCGTGCCAAAGACGATCACCATTGAAGACTCTGAGATTCGCGAAGCGCTGGGTGAGTCGATTGCGACGATCATGAACGCGATTCGCGTGGCGCTGGAGCGCACTCCGCCGGAGCTTTCGGCGGATATCTCTGACCGCGGCATTGTGCTGACGGGTGGCGGTGCGTTGATCAAGAACCTGGACAAGCGCATTCGCGAGGAAACGGGCCTGCCGGTCTCTATCGCGGACGATCCTTTGGCCTCGGTGGTGCTGGGAACGGGCAAGATGCTGAGCGACTTCCGCTTGTTGCGCAAGATCTCGATCGACTAACAAACGGCTCCGAAGAGACGAAAGAGGCCATCCGGTTACGGGTGGCCTCTTTGCCGTGAAGAATCGTTGCGGTAAGCTAAGGCTACAAACGAGAGGGCGATGGGGTTCCGCCTCTAACCGCCTCGCGCGCCACACACGGACGCGAGTGCTGATGACTCCTACGAAATTCACTCGTAGGAGGACGTGTGTCTCAAACACAGAAAACGCAGTATGGATCGCAGTTTGCCCTGGTGGGGGAGCTGCTGCGCTGGACGCCGGTGGCTGTGGTTGTGGGCGTGATGGGTGGGGCCGCTTCGGCGGTGCTGCTTTGGTCGCTCAACGTGGCTACGGAGGTGCGCGAGGCGCATCGCTGGATGATCTGGCTGCTGGCTCCGGTAGGCGGATGCGTCGGGCTCTTGTACAAGCACTTCGGCAAAGAGGTCGAGGCAGGCAACAACCTGATTCTCGACGAGGTGCATGAGCCGAAAAAGACGATCAAGCTGAGGATGACCCCGTTCATTCTGATCGGTACGTTTCTAACGCACCTGTTCGGAGGTTCCGCAGGCCGTGAAGGGACGGCGATCCAGACGGGCGCGTCGCTGGCAGACCAGTTGACCAAGCCGCTGGGGTTGAATGCGGCCGGGCGGCGCGTTCTGTTGATGGCAGGGATCTCGGCGGGGTTTGCTTCGGTCTTTGGCACGCCGCTTGCCGGTGCGGTCTTTGGGCTGGAGGTGCTGGCGGTGGGCTCGCTGAGCTACGAGGCGATCGCTCCCTGCTTTGTCTCGGCGTTTGCGGGGGACATGGTGACGCATGCGCTGTTGAAGTCAGTGCATATGGGCCACACGGTTTACACCGTGACCGAGGTGCCGGCGCTGAGCGTGATGCGGCTTTTGACTGCGATGCTTGCTGGTGCGGTCTTCGGGCTGATGGCCATGTTCTTTGCGCGCACGACCCATGCGGTGGCGTCGCTGGCCAAGACGAAGATCAAACGGCCTGAGCTGCGGCCGGTGGTCGGCGGTCTGCTGGTAAGCTGCGCGGTCTTTGCGCTGGGCACGACGCGGTACATCGGCCTGGGAGTGCCGGTGATCCAGGAGTCGTTTGTGCACCAGGTGCACCCGTGGGACTTCTTTGTGAAGTCGCTGTTTACCTCGGTCACGCTGGGGACGGGCTTCAAGGGCGGAGAGGTGACGCCGCTGTTCTACATTGGCGCGACGCTGGGCAACGCGCTGAGCCATGTGCTGCCGCTGCCTGCCTCGCTGCTGGCGGGGATGGGGTTTGTCGCGGTCTTTGCCGGTGCGGCGAATACGCCGATCGCCTCTTCGCTGATGGCGGTGGAGCTGTTCGGCGCAGAGGCCGGTGCCTTTGCCGCGATTGCGTGTGTGGGCAGTTATTTGTTCTCAGGCCGGACGGGGATCTACCACGCGCAGCGTGCGGGTGTGGGCAAGCGTCTGCCCGCAGCGCTGGCGGCGAAGGTAGAAGAGACGGTGCAGGAGAAGTAGACCGCTTCGTTATCCGTGAACGAGCCAGTCGTACTGCTCGTCGGAGAGAGGAACAACGGAGAGGCGGAATTGCCGGAACAGAATGGAGCCCTGAAAAACACCGGCTTCACGAATCTCAGCCAGCGGCTTTTCGCGTTTGAGGCGCTTGCCGGCTTTGAGCGTGACGAGGGGTGTCTTGCCGTCGGCAGGGTCGATCTCCACGCGGACAACGGTCGCGGTACCGATGGCCGCTTTACCGATGTTGGAGTGGTAGATGATGGCGGTTTCGCCCTTTTTCATGTTGCGCAGGGTGGCCAGAGCCTGGGGGTTCTTGATGCCGTCCCAGACGGTGGTGCCGTCGCGCAGCAGATCGTCGTAGGAGTACTTGTCGGGTTCTGATTTCAGCAGGTAGTGCATGGTCTGCTTCAGTCTAACGCGGTGGCTCAGCCGCCGAGGTCCAACAGGTTGACGCTGTGGATGGGACGTTGCAGAAAGAGTGAACCGAGGCGAGCGAACTTCTGCACGGAGTCGGTGGCGAAGCACTCGAAGGTGGCTGCGTGCAGGGAGCTTTGCGGGCCGGCTGCGGCGGCTACCTCGGCTGCGGTGGCCTCGGCGGAGTCGACGACGGTGGCCGGGCAGTCGAGCTCGCGCAGCACGCGGCGAATGGGGTCGGCGATCAGAGGGTAGTGCGTGCAGCCGAGAAGAACGGCGGAGGGCACGCGACCCTGTTCGGCCATCTCATGCAGGGCTTCGCGCAGGTAGATGCGCAGCACGTCATAGAGCACGGGATGCTCGATCCATCCTTCTTCGACCAGAGGTACGAGCAGGGGACAGGCTTTCTCGTGCGCACGCAGGCCGAGCGAGGCGGCGTTGTCGCGGTAGGCGTGCGAGGAGACGGTGGCGTCGGTGGCGAGCACGAGGATGTCTTCGCCGGTGGCGGCGGCGCGGGCGGCCTGCGCTCCGGGAAGGATGACGCCGGTGACCGGCACGCCTACGTTGTCGCGGATATCGGGCAGAGCGAGCGCGGTGGCGGTGTTGCAGGCGATGACCAGGCGCTGGCAGCCTTTGTCCTCAAGAAAACGCGCGCTTTCCACGGCGTAACGAGCGATGGTGGCTTGTGACTTGGCTCCGTAGGGCAGGCGGGCGGTGTCGCCGAGGTAGAGGAAATGGGAGCCGGGGAAGAGGGGAAGGAGGGCTCGCAGGACGGTGAGGCCGCCGAACCCGGAGTCGAAGACGCCGATGGTGTTCCTGGTCACCTCAGCATTGTACGGCGACGTGATAGTTTGAACGCAAAGAGGAATACTTATGGTTTTTCGTACATTTACAGGGTCGCTTCTTTTGCTGGGAACGTTTGTCTTTGCTTATGGGCAAGCCCCGGTGTCGTCTGAGATTGTGCAGCCCGGCGCTCCGGGACAGCCGACGCATGTGCTGCCGGCCGATACGCATCCGGTGGCACATCCGGCGACACAGCAGGACATCGAATTTATGCAGGGAATGGTGATGCACCATGGCCAGGCGCTGGAGATGACGGAGCTGATTCCGTCGCATACGACCAACGAGCAGGTTCGTCAGCTGGGAGCGAGGATTCATAGCTCCCAGAGCGATGAGATCGAGATGATGAAGCGTTGGCTGCGGTCGCGTGGGCAGCCGATTTCCATGGCGATGCCGGGAATGCCGGAGATGGATATGAGCGGCAAGCCGATGGCCCCGATGCCCGGGATGCTGACGCCGGAGCAGATGGACGCACTGCGCAAGGCGCGCGGTGCGGAGTTCGACCGGCTGTTCCTGAGTGGGATGATCCAGCACCACACCGGTGCGCTGGTGATGGTGAAGGATCTGTTTGCTGCGCCGGGTGCAGGGCAGGACGCGGATGTCTTCAACTTCGCGACGGATGTCGATAACACGCAGCGAGCGGAGATTCGATTAATGCAGCAGATGTTGTCTGAGGAAAAGAAGGAGAAACTATGACGCTTCGTCCGTATGCACGCCTCGCAGGGGCGGCGTTGCTTGTGGCTTCAGTGAGCGCGTTTGCGCAAACGGCCAGCCAGCCGGAGTCCAAACCGGAGGCGAAGGCGGCGGCAAAGCCGACGCCGACCGATGAGATGGATGAGTTTGTCCCGAAGCCAGCTCCGCCGCTGCCCGCAGGGATGGTGGGATCCGATACCAAAGACCCGCGCTATACGCTGAAGCCGGGGATGTACGACGCAGGCGAAGCCGCGTTCGGTATGGAGCACGTCGCGTTTCTGAAAAAGCAGGAGGCGTTTCGTCTGGATGCGACCTTGCCCGACGATGCGCGTGTGACGAGCACGCTGCATACGCTGGGCGTATCCGACCCGTCGAAGATGCCTGCTTCGCTGCGCCCGGTGATTGCGCAGCTGGCCTATGCCAACTCGGACTTTGCGTTTCAGGGGACACATCTGTTCCAGGGCAACTTCTATGGTGTGAGCATCTATGACATTGCCGATCCGGCGAAGACGAAGCTGCTGACGACGATGGTCTGTCCCGGCGGACAGGGAGATGTTTCGGTATACGGCAACCTAATGTTCGTCTCGGTTGAGATGCCGAACGGCCGTCTGGACTGCGGGACGCAGGCCTTCCCGGCGCCGACCGAAGCGCAGATGGAAGAGAGCAAGAAGACGCATCATCCGCCGACGGAGAAGGAGCGGTTCCGCGGCGTGCGCATCTTCGATATCTCCGACATACAGAACCCGAAGCAGGTAGCCGCGGTGCAGACCTGCCGTGGATCGCATACGCATACGCTGGTGGTGGATCCGAAGGACCCGGACAACGTGTATGTGTATGTTTCGGGCACAAGTTTTGTGCGCCAGAGCGAGGAGCTGGCAGGATGTTCGGATGAGTCTCCGGACAAGGATCCGAACACGGCTCTCTTCCGCATTGACGTGATCAAGGTGCCGTTGAAGGCACCGCAGCAGGCGGCGATTGTTTCCAGCCCTCGCGTCTTTATCGACCCGCGCACGGGTGCGCTGAACGGGCTGAACAACGGCGGCTCGCATGAGCAGAAGGACCCGGGAGCGCATGTGGACACGAACCAGTGCCATGACATCACGGTGTACTCGGCGCTGGGGCTGGCGGCCGGTGCATGCTCGGGCAACGGCTTGTTGCTGGACATCAAGGACCCGGTCCATCCCAAGCGTGTGGATGCGGTGAACGATCCGAATTATGCGTACTGGCACTCGGCTACGTTCTCCAACGATGGCAGCAAGGTGGTCTTTACCGATGAGTGGGGCGGCGGTATCGGAGCGCGTTGCCGCCCGAACGATCCGAACAAGTGGGGCGCGGATGCGATCTTCCATTTGAAGGACGACAAGCTGAGTCTGGCCAGCTACTACAAGCTGCCGGCGGCGCAGGGAGATACGGAAAACTGCGTGGCGCATAATGGCTCCCTGGTGCCGGTTCCGGGCCGGGATATCGAGGTACAGTCCTGGTATCAGGGCGGGATTTCGGTGATGGACTTTACCGATCCCGAGCATCCGTTCGAGATCGCGTACTTTGACCGTGGACCGATCAACCCGAAGATGATGGTGCTGGGCGGTTACTGGTCGGCTTACTGGTACAACGGCTACATCTACGGCTCGGAGATTGCGCGTGGTCTGGATGTGCTGAAGCTGAAGCCGACGAAGTATCTGACGCAGCATGAGATCGACGCTGCGGCCAGTGTGCAGGTCAAAGAGCTGAATGTGCAGAACCAGCAGCCGTTGGTGTGGCCCTCGACCCCGGTGGTGGCCCATGCGTATCTGGATCAGCTGGCTCGTTCGCAGGCGCTGAGCGGAGCGGAGCTGGCTCGCGTGACGGCGGCTGTGGATCAGGCCCATACGCCGGGAGCAGAGGACGCACGCAAGACGCAGCGGATTCGCGAGCGGCTGCTGCATCAGGCAGAGAAGGCCAAGCCTGCCGACGCCAAGCGGATGAAGGCTCTGGCGGAGTATCTGAACTAACTCCGGAACCCAAGGCAGCAGAGCAAAGGCCCACCTTCACGGTGGGCCTTTGCTCTGCTTGCGGAAACGGTTACGGCTGCGCCGGGGCTGTGGTGGTGTCGCGCGTGGGGTAGGTGCGGAGCAGGTCGATGTGTCCTGCGAGGGTCTCACGCGGTTGACCGTCTACGAGAAAGCGAACCTGCTCGATCTGCGGCAGATTGGCGTGCAGGGTGCCGAGGATGGAGAGGATCGTCAGGTTTTCCACCTCAACGCCGGAAGGATGCGCATTGACGAAGCTGGAACGGAGGTTGATGACCGCAAGCTCGCCGCCGGGTGTGGCGGGTTGTGGTGAGTCGGGCGCGGGAGGCACCAGAAGGGTGGCGCGCCGTTCCCCGTTTGGGCCTGCAGGCGCTTTGGGGTCGAGCGCGTGGCCGACGACGGGCAAGGGAAGCAGGAAGACGCCGTCGACGGCTGCGCCGGAGGGCAGGGGATGCTTGGAGTCGGGGAGCGAGTACTCGGTAACGAGATGGTCGAGCAGCGCGCGCGCGCGTGCGGTGCGCTCGGTGGGGAGCGCGATCTGCCGGGTTTCGAGCGTGATGGAGCCGTCGTCATCATCGGCCAGTTCGAGCGGAATGGGCTCGCTGTCGGTGTAGGGGGCGTCGATGGGGGTGTTGTCGGCCAGGGCGAGGAGGCGGTGACGCTCGCGCTGATGCACGTGCCAGAGCCAGAAGCCCATGCCGAGAATGCAGGCGACGAGGCACCAGAAGAGGATGCGTTGGTGGCGCGAGATCATGGCTTCACCGCCGAGGCAGAAGGTATGGAAGCGCTGCCAGGGGCAGCGGCGGAGGCTTCGTCGGCTCGTTGCGGAGCCTTCATGTCGTTGCGCCAGAAGACGAGCGCGGCGGTGATGGCCTCGGCGGCCTGCTGTTGGTAACGGCCGTCGCTGTCAGTGTCGGGATCCCCTACGGTTTGCGGCGCGAGCTCTACGACGAGGGCGGGGCAGGTGAGAGAGTCCACGGGACGGACGGAGGCGGCGGAGGAGACGAGCGGGAGACCGGAGCGCGTGATGGATTGCGAGAGCCGGGTGGCAAGCACCTGGCTTTGCGCAACCCAGGCGGACTGCGCGGTGAGCCAGGGAAGCGTCGCGGCCTCATAGGGCGCGGGCGTGAGCTCGGAGCGGTAGAGGTGAACGCCTTCGCCGACGCCGGTTGCGTGGAGAAGCAGGCAGGCGACGGCGCGCTGGTGATTGGCGATTCCAGCCCGGTCATCGAGCGTGAGCTGGGAGGACGAGCTGCCGTTGGTGGCGGCGTCGGAGTCGCGTGTGAGCACGACGGTAAAACCGCGCGCCTGCAGCAGGGAGCGGAGACGATAGGCGAGGGCCAGGGTGACGTCTTTTTCGTAGAGGCCGTCGCTGATGCGGGCGCCGGGGTCTGCGCCACCGTGGCCGGGGTCGAGCACGATGGTGTTGCGATTGACTGCGACCGCGGGCGGTGGCGGAGGAGCTATGGGAACAGGATGGGGCGGGATCTGTGCCACGGCTTTGGCTGGCGGAGCAGAGTAGGTGCGCGCGGGCGCGGCTACGGAAGCCGCCGGGCTGACCGGGTGCGCCGGTGCCGGGGGGCGAGCCGTTACGGGATGAGCCGTAGAGGACGGCGCCGGGGTGGCGGGCTGGCTTTTTGCCGGGGTGGCGACAGGCTCTGGCGTTTGGGGCTCAGGCTTCTGATCGTCTTTCTTTTTTCCGAGGTGAAAGAGCTTCTTAAGGCCGCCGATGGGGTGAACGAGCGGCGCAGCCTCTTTAGGCGCATGCTGCTCGCGCACCTGCTCGGGCGTTTGGGTAGACTGTTGCGCCATGGCTACGGCGGCGGCCAGAGCAAGTGTCCCGGCGGCAAGTTTAGGAGATACGGTCAACGCAGCGGAGCCTTCCTGGTGCTTTCGATGGTTGATTGTACCGGTTCCGGGAGGAGCTTTCCGCCGGGCCGGGCGGTACACTCGGGCTGTATGCGCGTCTTTGGCATTGATTGCGGAACGGAGTTCACCGGTTACGGCGTGGTGGAGGTGGACACGGCGGCGCGGACGCCGAGGCTGCGCTACCTGACGGCTGGAGCGGTGAAGCTGAGCAAGAAGGACAGGACGCCGGTCCGTCTGGCGCAGGTCTATGCCGAGCTGATGGCCCTGATGGACGCATGGCAGCCGGAGATTGTGGCGATCGAAGAAGTGTTTTTTTCGGCGAACGCGAAGTCTGCGCTAAAGCTGGGGCAGGTGCGCGGCGTGGCGCTGCTGGCGGCTGCGAACTGCGGCAAGCCGGTGGCCGAGTATGCTCCGCTGGCCATTAAAAGCGCAGTGGTGGGTTACGGACTCGCGGCCAAGGAGCAGGTGCAGTTTATGGTGACGCGGTTGCTGGAGTTAGCGGAGCCGCCGACGCCGTTCGACGCGTGCGATGCGCTGGCGATTGCGATTTGCCACATTCATAACGCGCAGACGCAGGAAGCGCTGCGGAGGTAAGACTCCTTACCTGGAGAGCGGTAAGCCGCTTTTGCATGTGGCCTGGAAGCGTGACGCCGGCGGAGGCTAAGCCGTTGTGAGGGCGTGATAAAGCGCTGCCATCTGCTCGAGTGTGGCGGCTTCGGCGCGGATGGTTTTGCTGAGATCTTCGGGCCATGCGGCGTCGAGCTGCGCGGCGGTGTAGTTTGCGTTGCGCAGGTTGTTGCTCAGGGTCTTGCGCTTTTGAGCGAAGCTGCCGCGGAGGAACTTGTTGAAGGCTTCGGGTTCGACTCGCAGTTGGGCGAAGCGTGGAGCAAACTCGAGACGCAGGACGGTGGAGTAAACATCGGGCGGCGGGTTGAAGGCCTCGGGCGGAAGCACGAAGAGGTTGGCGACGTGCGCATGGAGTTGTGTGAAGGCGCTGAGTGCGCCGTACTCACTGTGACCGGGCTCGGAGGCGATGCGGTCGGCGACCTCGCGCTGCATCATGACGACGGCGCGGTGGACGATGTTCTCTCGTGCGGCTGCGTAGAGGTGTAGCAGGATGTCTGAGGTGATGTAGTAGGGCAGGTTGCCGACGACGTCGAGCGGTTCGTCGTTGGTGCGCAGGGGCGCGAGGTCAGTCTGCAGGATGTCAGCGTGGTGGACGGTGACGTGCGGCGTGTCGCGGAAGTGGAAGGTGAGTTCCTTGACGAGCGAGGGGTCGAACTCGATGAGGTGAAGACGGGCGCAGCGCGGCGCGAGCAGCTTGGTGATGGCGCCGTGGCCGGGGCCGATTTCGACGACGGTGCGCTGGCTGACGTCGCCGAGTGCGTCGGCGATGCGGAGGCAGGCGTTGTTGTCTACGAGGAAGTTCTGGCCTAGCTTGGGTTTCTTGCTCACGAGTTAATAGTAGTAGCGTTCGTCGTGCCAGTCGAAGGCGGGGCCTGGGAGCCGGTGACGGAGAAGGTAGACGTAGTGCGTCTGCTCGAACGGCATGGCGAGCGGATCGTTCAGCATGCCCATGATGCGAACGTCAGAGTACTTCTTGCCGATGTCTTCAGGGCTGTCGTCGATCACGGCGATGGAGGTTTCGACGCTGCAGCCGTGCATGCCCCAAAGCCAGTAGTTGTTCTGGCCGGAGATGGCGGGCGGCAGTGACGGCTCGCGCTGTTTGCCGAGGAAGTCAATGGCTCCGGCTTCGCCGTAGTTGCTGGTGAAGATGCAGACGTGTTTCTGCTCTTCAGGTGTGAGCGAGTGATAGGCGTTGAGGACGAGGTTCACTTCGTTGTCCCAGCCGAAGCGGTCGGCGTAGAACTGCGGGAGGATGGCTTGCTTGCCACGCTCCTGTTCTTTGGGACGGAAGTGCGTGAAGTCCGCGTAACGTACCCAGGTCATGGGGCGCAGGATGGGCGAGGCCATGGGGAGTGAGGAGAGGAGGACGATCGTAAGGATGCTTTCCGTGATCGGCAGAGCGAAGATGCGGCCTTCGGCGACGCGCCGACGCGTGCGGTGGCTGTGCTCCCAGGCGACGCCACCGGCGGCGAAGAGCGCGGGGTAGAAGGGCTCGAGGTAGTAGTCCTTGGCGTGGAGCTTCCACATGAGCGGAAGGAAGAGGAGGAAGGCGATGCCAAGCCAGCGCATGTTCTGGATGGAGCGCGCGCGCAGCAGCGCGACGAGACCAGCGACCCAGACGATGGCGTTGAGCGGATGGAGTTGCAGGAACTGCCCGAGCAGGAATCCCGGGAACGGGAGGACGATGTTCTTGCCGTGCTTCTGGCCGTTGCGGAGGAACTCGAGTGTGGGCCAGTGGTTGTGGATCTGCCACACGACATTGGGTGCGGCGATGAGGATTGCGAGCGCAATGCCGAGCGCGGTCCAACGTGTGAAGAGCACGCGGCGTTGCGGTGTGCAGAGCAGGCCGATGCCGAGCGTGATGAGGAAGAAGGTCATCGACGGCTTGTTGAGCAGGCCGATGCCGGAGCTGACGCCGAAGACGATCCACCACAGGCGTGGGTTGTAGCCTTTGAGCGCGAGCACGATGGCGAGCAGCGAGGTCATCCAGAACATGGCTTCGCAGGAGTTCATGGAGAGGAAGCCGTCGATGCCGATGAAGCCGGGCGCGAGGAAGACGGCGAGCATGGCGAGCCCTTGCGCGCTGCGCTTGCCGCCGAAGGCCCATGCGAGCATGCCGGTGAGGAAGATCATGACCGCGCCCGCGGTGGCGGAGAGCACGCGAATGCCGAAGACGGAGTCGCCGAAGAGGAGTTCGCCGAGACGCGCCTGCACGGCGACGATGGGGCCGTGGTCGACGTATCCCCAGGCGAGGTGGCGGCCGCAGGCGATGTAGTAGAACTCGTCGCGGAAGTAGCCGTAGCCGATGTGCGAGCTCCAGAGCGTGAGCGCAAACTGAAAGAGCAGGCGGAGAAAAGCAAAGGACGCAGCAAGACGCAGCGCCGAGTAAAGGACGAGGTCTGGTGGTAGGGCGGTACTGGTGGGTGCTTTTGCTGTAGACATAAATGCGTGTGAGAGCATACGCAGTTGCAGGCTGATTTGTTCCCACAGCCAATCGGCTGGCTCCTGCGATGCATCTTACGGGAGTCCTGTTGTGCAGGGGTTCTGTTGTGAGGAGGGTGACGTTATGGATTGGCAATCTGGCCAGATGAGCAATGACATTGAAGACCGCCGCGAAGACTCAGGGAGTGGCGGCGGCGGCTTCGGTGGGGGCGGTGTTGGGATTGTCGGGGTGCTGGTGTTGCTGGTGGTCAGCCTGATTACAGGGCGCAACTATCTTGGAGCGTTCCTGCATGGCGGTGGGGCGCAAACAGCGCCGAGCGCGGAGACGCAGCGGGAGGTACCGCGCTCGATGTCGACGCAGGAAGAGGATCGCGATGCGCACCTGATCTCCTGGACGCTGAACGATGTGCAGAAGTTCTGGACCGGGAACTTCGAACAGCATGGGCGCGAGTATACGCATGCGAAGCTGGTGCTCTTCCGCAACCAGACATATTCTGGCTGCGGCACGGCGGAGTCGGCCACTGGTCCGTTTTATTGCCCTGCGGATCAGAAGGTGTACATCGACCTGGGCTTCTGGGATGAACTAAAGAAGTTTGGCGGCAGCACGGCGGATTTCGCGCAGGCGTATGTGATCGCTCATGAGCTGGGGCATCATGTGCAGAACCTGCTGGGGACGGAGGAGAAGGTACAGCGGCTGATGCGCGCGGAGCCTTCTGAGAAGAACCATCTTTCGGTGGATCTTGAGCTGCAGGCGGATTGCTATGCGGGGGTGTGGGCGCACTCGGCACAGCAGCGCGGCGTGATTCACGATGCAGATATCCATGATGCGCTGAGCGCGGCGGCGGCGGTGGGAGACGATCATCTGCAGAAGATGAGCGGACGCTCGGTGAGCCCTGAAAGCTGGACGCATGGTTCCAGCCAGCAACGCGAGACGTGGTTCAAGCGTGGCTTTACAGGCGGTGATCTTTCCAGCTGCAATACCTTTGGCGGCTCTTCGAACTAGCTCGATTGAATCTGGACGAGATCCTCCGGCGTTTCTTCGACGAAGAAGCGCCGGATTTTTTCTGCGGTGGTTTTGTTGGCGACAGCGAGCAGGGAGTCGGGGTTCTTCTCGGCGGCTTCCTTGAGCGCGCGGACGCTGCCGAAGTGAGTGAGCAGGCGCTGCCGGGTGATGGCGCCTACGCCGGGAATCTCATCGAGCTCGCTGCTGCGGTCGCGAATCTGGCGGCGCTTGCGGTGGTAGGTGATGGCGAAGCGGTGGCTCTCGTCGCGGATCTTTTGGATGACATGGAGTACGGGGCTGCGGCGGTCGAGCACGACGGGATCATCTTCCTGCCCGTAGACGTAGACGATCTCTTCCTTCTTGGCGATCGATGCGAGCGGCTGCGTGGTGAGGCCGAGCTCTTCAAGCGCGGCGGCGGCGGCATGTAGCTGGCCGAGGCCGCCGTCGATGAGGATAAGCGAAGGCATAGGCTTGTTTTCGGCCTGCAGGCGCGAGTAGCGGCGGTGCACGATCTCGCGCATGGAGGCGAAGTCATCGACACCGCTGACGGTTTTGACCTGGAACTTGCGGTAGTCGCTCTTCTTCATGCCGTCCTTTTCCCAGACGACCATGGAGGCTACGGTTTCGGCGCCCTGAATGTGGGAGATATCGAAGCACTCGATGCGTTCGGGAAGCTCGGGCAGGGTGAGGGCGTCCTGCAGAGCCTCCTGCATGCTGCGCAGCGAGGGCTGCAGGACACGGAAGCGCTGATCGTAGCTTTGCTTGGCGTTCTGGCAGACGAGGTCGACGAGAGAACGTTTGTCCCCGCGCTGCGGGGCTGCGATATCGATTTTGTGGCCGGAGCGCTCGCGTAGTTCCTCGGAGAGGAGCTGGCGGTCGGGGAAGTCCACGGGAACGTAGATGTGGCGTGGGACGTAGCTCTGGTCAAGGTAGAGCTGTTTGAGCAGAGCGGAGAAGAATGTGGCGGGAGAGAACTGCGCGCGCAGGCCGTCGGTGCGCGCAGAGAGCGTGGAGTGCTCTTCGCTGCGAGGGCTGGCTGCGGCGATCTGCGGTGCAGGGTGAGCAGGGTCGGGTTCGAGCGCGGCGTCGGCGATGTAGTCGGCATCGCCGCCTGTGTCGAGCGAGTCGGCGTCGTCGGCCGGGGATTCTTCGAAGTCCGGGAGGTCTTCCCAGAACATGTCGCGGCGATCGACGATCTTGCCTCCGCGCATGTGGAAGAGATTGACGGCGAGCATGTCCTTTTCGAAGTGGAAGCCGAAGACGTCGGCGTCCTCGTCGCCAGGAGAGGCGATGCGCTGGCGGTCCTGTGCTTGCTGGACGGTGATGATCTGATCGCGGAGCCGCGCGGCGAGCTCGAAGTGCATGTTTTCGGCGGCTTGCTCCATGCGCTCGGTCAGGCGGCTTTCGAGCTCGTTGGGACGGCCTTCGAGGAAGAGCTGCACGTCCCGGATGACCTGGCGATACTCTTCGGTGGAGATGAGGTCCTGCACGCAGGGGCCAAGGCAGCGCTTGATGTAGTACTGCAGGCAGGCGCGCGGATGGTAGCGATTGAGATCGACCTTGCAGGAAGGGATCAGGAAGGCGCGGTGGATGACGTCCACGAGCCGGTGCGCGAGGTTGCCGGGGAAGTAGGGGCCAAAGTAGGCGGAGCCGTCTTTGCGCAGCTTGCGGGTGACGAAGACTTTGGGGTGGCGGTCGGAGAGTGTGAGCTTGATGTAGGGGTAGGTCTTGTCGTCGCGCAGCAGGATGTTGAAGCGCGGCTTGCGCTGCTTGATGAGGTTGTTTTCCAGCGCGAGCGCTTCGCGTTCGTTGCCGACGGTGATGTATTCGAGGTCGACAGCCTCGCGCATCAGCGAGCCGGTCTTGCGGTTGGCGAGCTGGTTTTTTTCCAGGAAATAGCTGCGCACGCGGGAGCGCAAGTTCTTGGCCTTGCCCACATAAATGACCTCTCCCTCCGCGTTTTTGTAGAGGTAGCAGCCGGGGCCGGTGGGCAGCGTGCGAATTTTTTCGAGCAGATCCATTTTGCTTTTCAGAACCAGCATATTGGACGCAGGAAAACGCCGCAGGCTGCAGGAACGCGTACTCTGTTGGAACGATGGACGCTACGAAGAAGCCTTACGACGTGGATGCGCAGGCGCAAGCCGCGGAAGCCTTTGCCAAAGCCGCTGCCATTATGGCCCGCCTGCGGGGACCGGATGGTTGTCCGTGGGATCAGGAGCAGACCTTTGACTCGATCAAGCGGCATACGCTGGAAGAAACGTACGAAGTCTTTGATGCCATCGAAAGACGCGCATGGCCGGAGCTGAAGGACGAGCTGGGCGATCTGCTGCTGCAGGTGCTGTTCTATGCCCAGATGGCCCGTGATGCCGGCTACTTCACGATTCAGGATGTGGCGGAGGCGCTGAGTGCGAAGCTGCTTCGCCGTCATCCCCACGTGTTTGGCGAGGCGGTGGCCTCAGACGCAGACGCTGTGGTCACAACCTGGGAGGCGGTCAAGAAGCAGGAGAAGAAGGACCGTGCGGAGCAGCCGATGTCGCTGTTGAGCGATGTGCCGCGTGCCATGCCAGCCTTGCTGGAAGCGCAGAAGCTTGGCTCGCGAGCGGCCAAGGTGGGGTTTGACTGGCCGGACGCCAGCGGGCTGTTTGCCAAGCTGGATGAAGAGATCGCCGAGCTGATGGTTGAAGTCGAAGCGCATAAGCGCGAGCAGGTGGAAGAGGAGTTTGGCGACCTGATGTTTACCGCGGTCAATCTGGGCCGACACCTGAAGGTGGACCCGGAAGGCGCGCTTCGTGCCGCCAATGCGAAGTTTCGCCGCCGCTTTGCCGCGATGGAAGCAGAGGCGGGGGGCAGCGAAGCACTGGAAAGCAAGGACGTCGAAGAGCTGGAGGCGCTATGGCGCGCGGCGAAGGACCAAGAGAAAGAACGGCGCGCGGGTGCGTAGGGCTGTGCGCGGGAGGGGGAGCCTGCTAGCGAGGCAGAGGCATCTCGAGTAGCTGCCTGATCGCTTCCCGGTAGGAGAGCGGGGCGGCCAGCAGATGGATATCGGCTGCCATTATGCGGTTGTCTTCGTGCGCGGTATGGACGAGAACCTCGCGGATGACGATGTGCTCCTCCAGGTGGGAGTAGACCCAACGGCCATTGCCGGCGGGCGCTTGCTCGAAGTCCACCGTTCCGCCCGGGTAGATGTGCGCGAGCACGCCCCAGCCGAAGTTGACGGGCTTGATGACCTGCCCTTCGATGCGGGTGAGCACTCCGCTGCGCTTGTCGATCCACATGCGGCCCTGCAGGCCGGTGAGCAGCTCGGAGATGGTGGTGGGAGGATGAAACTTAGGGTCGGGCTTGAAGTCGAGCACGATCTGCGGTCCCGTGGCGTTGGGGGGCTGCGGTTGTCCGGGAACGTAGGTGTAGAGCATCGCCTGAGGCATCAGGCGCACGAGGTTCATGGCGTAGGAGCGCGCGGTTGAGTTGCGTTTGCGCGACTTCAGGAAGTCGGCGGGATCGTCCAGAATCGCCTGCAGGCGATTGCGCTCGGCGGCATCGTCCTCTGCGCTGAGAGGCTTGCCGTTGAGGAGCACGGTGCGGGCGACGGAGCCGTCGCGACTTTCGATGATCTCTCGCGTGACGTCGCGTTTGTTGTCGATGCGGCGCATGCGGTAGCGGACGGGGAAGGTGCCGTCGTCGTCGATGATGTGGAGTTCACGCTCGGCAGCGCTTTTGACCCAGGAGGCGGCAGGCTCCTGAGGGAGATCCTGCGCACGCACGCCAAATGTGAAGAGTGTGCCAATGGCGATGAGAGTGCAACGCATTCCGCGTGTTTGTTTTGCTGAAAACAAAAGATGTGTTCCCCCGCTGCGAGCATTAGACGCAGAAACTGTGCCTCTCGTGATTGTGCCGCGTCAGGGCGCTTGAGTATAGTTCCGGAAAGGGCAACCGGTATTGCTGAGGCGGTAACACGGACGCACCGTTAGGAAACGAGGATTGACCGGATGAAGATTGGCGAGAGCGCTGCAACGATTATCGGAAGCTCTGCAAAGCTGCGTGGTGAGCTGATTTCGAGCGAAGATGTGCTGATCGAAGGGCAGATCGACGGAAGTGTGAGCGTAGAGGGCGGACGGTTGACGATCGGCCGGGAAGCGCTGGTGCGTGCGGACCTGAGAGCGCGAGAGATTGTGGTGCTGGGTAAGGTGGAAGGCAAGCTGCAGGCCGAAGAGCGTATCGAGCTGCGCTCGACGGCAAGCGTTGTCGGCAACCTGTACAGCAAGCGTCTTTCGATCGAAGCGGATGCAACGCTGCGTGGTTTTGTGGACCCGGCAGGGGACGCGGCAGCGGCTGAGCCCGTGGTGGCGGAAGAGCCGGCGCAGGCGGCAGCAGAGACCGCAGTCGAAGCCGGAACGCCGAGCCTCTTTGGCGGGCCACGGGTGCAGGGAACGATGCCTGCAGGATTGGCCGCGGCGGCACGGAGCTTCGGACAGGGGAGCGTTCCGGTCGGCGTGAACGCGTTGGTGGAAGAGCAGAACCACGAGGCATAAACAACCGGAGATGATATGGGTTGGTTCGGTCGTAAGAGCGACTCCTCGGGCAAGAACCAGGGGAATCAGCGAACGATACGTTCTTCGCGCGGGTGGGGAGAGACGCTGACGTTTCTCAAGGACCGTGAGGGGTTGCGCGTGCTGGATTTCGGCGCAACCTCTCCGGGCAACATCAATTACCTGACAGAGCTGGGACACAGCTTCTACATGGCGAATGTCGTGGAAGAGGCGACAAAGCAGGACTGGTTTTCAAGCGGCGAGGACGGCAAGCAGGCGTTCGATGCTGAGCGGTTCGCTGCAGCGAACTTCGACTTCGCCGGGCGCGAGTTTGATGCGGTGCTGCTGTGGGATACGGCAGATTATCTGCCTCCGCCGCTGGTGCCGATCCTGTTTTCCAAGCTGCGAGAAGCCTTGCATCCGGGAGGACGTCTGCTGGCGTTTTCCCATGGCAAGCAGGCTGGTCCGGAGACGCAGTTTTCGCGGTATCACATTACGGACCGCTCTGAGGTGGAGCTACAGCCGGTAGGGGATTTTCCGGTGCAGGGCGTGTATCAGACGCGGCAGATTGAAGGCTTTCTGAACGGGTACAGCGACGTGCGTTTTTATTTGGGTAAAGACAACACCCGCGAAATTATTGCGGTTCGCTAAAGCAGAGTACGGATGTACAAACAGGAGGAGCGCACCGATGTCGGTGCGCTCCTCCTGTTTGTACATTGACTGTGAGTTACTTGGAGGACTTGGCCTTGGTGGCCTTGGAGCGATGCTCGGCCCAGCGGCGCTTCATGGCCTCTGCGATACGCTTGCGGCCTTCGGGGGTCAGGTTGCGCTTGCCCTTTGCCTTCGCGGCGACGGCCGGCTTGTTGGTGCTTCCCTTGGGACGGCCGCGACGACGCGCCGGTGCCGCTGCCACTGTGCCAGTACCGCCGATGCTGATAAGGGCGATGCGGGCCTCCTGCAGGCGTGCAATTTCCGCGTCAATTTCCAAAAGAATACGAGTTACGTCCATGGGTTCTCCCCGGTGAAAAATCTAAGTTGCGTTGCTTCTCAACAACTTATTCAGGTTATAGGTATTGCACGGGTGGCCGCAAATTTTCCGCAAAGAAATGCGCGGATTTTCATAGGGACGGAGTTTAGTTTTCGTCTTTCTTTCGTCTTTATTTTTCAGGCTGAGTGATAGCATCGACTGCGATGCCATCCCTGTTTTCGCGCAATGGAACGCTGATCCTTCTCTCTGCATGCTTGCAGCTTATTCCGTTTCCGATTGCTGGGCCGGTGGCGTATTGGCGGAGTATTTTTTGCTGGGTTTGTCTTGTGCCATTGCTGGTGGCTTTACTCGGTAAGAAAAGCGAAACCGCGCCGACACTGCGTGAAACGGTTTCTTTGGGCTATCTCTGCGGCTTCTTGTGGTATCTGGGCAATTGCTACTGGATTTACCCCACGATGCATATCTACGGAGCGTTGCCAGAGATCGTTTCCTTTGGCATTCTCATTCTTTTTAGCCTCTATCTCGGCTTGTATCATGCGCTTTTTGCGTGGTTGCTGGGGCTGGTACGAGAAAAAGTTTCCCGCGAGGCGGCTTTGCTGGCGGCGCCTTTTTTGTGGGTTGCGACTGAGTTAGCGCGGGCACGTATTACAGGGTTTCCGTGGGATCTGCTGGGCTACGCGCAGGTGGATAATTTTGCCTTGACGCGGTTGGCTCCCTGGGGCGGGGTGATGGCTCTTTCCCTGGTGATTGCTACGGTCAATGCGTTGTTTGCCGCTGGCCTTCTGCTCGCACCGGGACGCTTGCGTCGTGTGGCGTTTGCGGGGGCGACGTTGGTAGCGTGCCTGCTGATTACGTTGGGGATTGTGTGGAAGCCTGCAGCGTTGGCCGCTCCACAGCAGGCGGTTCTGGTACAGGACAACTTGAAGGTGGGAGCCGAGGGGGACAATCACGAGTCGCGGGATCAGCTACTGGCCAGCCTGATGAGTTACTCGCAGCATCCGAGCGCGGGAGCTTCCAGCGTAGCTCCTGCGGTGATTTTGTGGCCGGAGGCACCTGCGGATTTTTTTGATGGCGATGCTGGTTTTCGCGCCGCAGCCGGGACGTTAGCCAAGACGCAACATGCTCCGGTGATTGCTGACAGTATTCGCATTGCGCAGGGTAAGACGAGCGAGGCGCCGAACAGGTTTTATAACTCGGCCAGCTTTTTTGCGCCGGATGGAAGTTACGCGGGACACTACGACAAAATGCATCTGGTGCCTTTTGGCGAGTATGTGCCTTACAAGGACCTGTTCTTCTTTGCTGGGCATCTGCTGGAGAACGCCGGTACGTTTACTCCTGGAGAAGAGAAGGTGACCTTCTCTACAGGCGGGCACCGGTTTGGCGTCTTCATCTGCTATGAGTCGATCTTTGGCGATGAGGTGCGGGAGTATGCGCAGGAAGGCGCCGATGTGTTGGTGAACCTCTCTGACGATGGATGGTATGGCGACTCCAGCGCGCCGTGGGAGCACCTGAACATGGTGCGGATGCGCGCGATGGAAAATCATCGTTGGGTGCTGCGGGCGACCAATACCGGGGTGACGACTGTGATCGATCCGAACGGAGTGCAGGGAGCGACGCTGCCGCGGCATGAGCGCGGCGCCCTGCAGGCGGGGTTTGACTTTGTTTCAGGAACGACCTTCTACACGCGCAACGGTGACTGGGTCGGCTGGCTGTGCGTCTTTGTGTCGTTTGGGTTTCTTGGGTTCGGCATGCGGGGGCAGGAGACGGTACACTAGCGCTGTATGCTGAGTGATCTGGAATTTGCTTACTCCCCGGTGCGCGAGAAGGTGCGTGACCTGCGGGAGTATCTTTGACTCGCCCCGACTGAAAACCGAACTGTCTCGCGTGGAAGAACAGATTGCCGATCCGGCGATCTGGGCTGATGCTGCCAAGTCGCAACCGTTGATGCGCGAGCGTAAGCGGCTGGAGTCGCAGCTTGCCGATGATGCAGAGTTGCAGCGCAGGGGAGAGGATATCGAGGCCTACTTCGAGCTGCTGCGCGAGGGAGAGAACTCGGTGGAGGCCGATCTGCAGCGTGAGATCGGTGCGTTGAGCGAGTTTGCCGAGCAGATGGAGTCGCGCACGATGCTGTCCGAGGAGAGCGATCCTCTGAACGCGATTGTGACGGTGCATCCCGGAGCAGGCGGCACGGAGTCGCAGGACTGGGCTGAGATGCTGATGCGAATGTACCTGCGCTGGGCGGAACGCGAAGGCTTCAAGACCGAGATCAATGAAATTCAGGATGGCGACGAAGCCGGTATTAAGTCCGCCACCTTTACGATCACCGGCGAGTATGCCTTTGGGCTGCTGAGCGGAGAAACAGGGGTGCATCGTCTGGTGCGTATCTCGCCGTTCGATTCGGCCAAGCGGCGCCATACGAGCTTTGCAAGCGTCTTTGTTTCGCCGGAGATCGATGACTCGATTGTGATCGACATCAAGCCGGATGAGCTGCGGATCGATACGTATCGCTCGGGCGGCAAGGGCGGTCAGCACGTCAATACGACGGACTCGGCGGTGCGTATTACGCATCTTCCGACCGGGGATTGTGGCGGGCTGCCAGAATGAGCGCTCGCAGCATAAGAACAAAGAGAAGGCGATGAAGATGCTGCGTTCGCGCCTGTATGAGTTCGAGATGGAGAAGAAGCGGGCGGCCTCCAAGCAATTGGAGGACTCGAAGCTGGAGATCAACTTCGGCTCGCAGATTCGCTCGTATGTGCTGCAGCCGTATCGTATGGCCAAGGATCTGCGCACTCGCGTGGAGGTCGGCGATGTGGACAAGGTGCTGGATGGCGCTCTTGAGCCGTTTATTCGGGGCTATCTGAAGATGCGGCGCGAGGGTGGTGTGCCGTCGGCCGTTGCTGCGGACGACGATCTGTAGCGCAGGGAAGAGGTTGCGGGGAAGTTTCGGCGTGCGGCCGGGAATTGAGTATGCTGTGTCTTTGGCGCTTAACGCGCCCATCCTGAAACGCAGAGGCATACACAGCACATGGTCGACCCCAAGGCAGTCCTGCAGCATCTCGATGAACTCCGCGCCCTGACCGGGGATGCGGACGGCGCACAGCGTGTCGCGTGGACCCCGGTGTGGTTACGCGCGCGCACCTGGTTTGAAGACAAGCTGAAGGATCTGCCGGTGGAGCATCACTACGATGCCGCGGGCAATCACTGGGTGACGCTGCCGGGAGAGAGTCCAACGGCGGTGGTCCTGGGAAGCCATCTGGATTCGGTGCCGAACGGCGGCTGGCTGGACGGTTGTCTGGGGGTGGTGTGCGGGCTGGAGGTGCTCTCCGGAGTCGCTCGCAAATACAAAGGAAAGCCGCCGGTAACGGTGAAGCTGGTGGACTGGGCCGATGAGGAGGGCGCTCGCTTTGGGCGCTCACTCTTCGGCTCAGCGGCGTTTGCGGGCAATCCTACGATCGAGGCCGACCGTGGACGCACGGATCGCGAAGGCGTGACGCTTGAAGAGGCGTTGAAGAGCTGCGGGATTGCGGTGGAAGACATTGGCAAGGCTGCCGAGGAACAGAAAGACCTGGGTGCCTACCTGGAGTTGCATATCGAGCAGGGACCGATTCTGGAAGGCCTTGGAAAGTCTCTCGGGGTGGTGCAGGGCACCAAGGGTGTGGAGCGTTGGGCGATTACCTTCCACGGGCAGGAGGCGCATTCAGGGTCGACCCCGATGGAGGTGCGTCGGGATGCTTTGGCGGCGTGTGCCAAGCTGGCTCTGGAGATTCGGCCGATCGCCGGAAAGCATCCTCAGTCTGTAGCGACGATGGGCAGTGTGAAGACTTATCCGGGCATTGTGACCGCAGTGGTGGGCCGTTGCGAGGCGACGCTCGATATGCGCGATCTGGATGCGGAGGTCCTGGCTGAGATGCTGCGTGAGGCCAGGGCGGCAAGCGAACGCTTTGCGGCCGAAGAGAAGTGCACTGTGGAGTGGTCGAAGATCTGGTCGATCGAGCCGATTCCGTTCAACCCTGAGCTGATCGCGCTGTGCGACGAGGCGGTGAAGGAGACGGTGGGTGAGAGTGAACATCTTCCCTCCGGGCCGCTGCATGACGCAGCCGAGGTGGCGAAGATTGGAATTCCGACGGTGATGATGTTCGTGCAGTCGCTCAACGGGCTTTCGCACAACAAGCTGGAGGACACGCGCCGCGAACACCTTGAGCAGGCTGTAGAGGCGATGAGCCGGCTGACGGAGAAAACCATGCAGTGGGTATTGCAAAAATAGGTTCTTTTGAGCCCCGATTTTGCGCTTGGGGCTGTTTCGTGGATAATCGTTTTTTCTGAAAAAGACGAACGCCCTTTTTCCGGCATTCCCGTAGTTCCTGCTTCTGGAGTGCGGGGGCTTCGTTTTTTTCTTTTTACATGGGCGCGGTTGGGCCCGGAGGAACCGAGGCACGATGAGTGAGCTGAAGAGCTTTGTGGCGCAGGCCCCCGCGTCGCCGGAGATTGCGGCGCGATTCCCGGATCTGCATCCCCCGCTGGAAGCAGCGGCAGCGGTTGCGGAAGCCAACCGTTGTCTTTACTGCTTTGACGCGCCGTGTATGCAGGCCTGTCCAACGCATATCGATGTACCGAAGTTCATCAAGAAGATTGCGAGCGGCAATCTGGAAGGCTCGGCGAGGACGATTCTGGACGCAAACATTCTGGGAGCGAGCTGCTCACGCGCCTGCCCGGTGGATGTGCTCTGCGAAGGCGCCTGCGTGATGAACCATTACAACAAGAAGCCGATTGAGATTGGCCGCCTGCAGCGTTTTGCGATGGACTCGTTGCACGAGAGCGGAGCACCGTTGCCGTTTAAGCCGGGTGCGGAGACGGGCAAATCGGTTGCGCTCATCGGCGCGGGACCTGCTTCTCTGGCATGTGCTGCTGAGCTTCGCCGTCGCGGCATCCGCGCCACAATCTACGATGCACGGGCTTTGCCGGGTGGATTAAATACGTATGGCATTGCAGAGTACAAGTTGACGCTGCGTGCTTCCCTTGAAGAGATTGACCTGCTCTCGCAGCTGGGTGTGGAGTTTGTTCCGAACACGCAGATTGATGAAGAGAAGCTCAAGCAGCTGGAAGAAACGCATGACGCGGTCTTCCTGGGCATTGGGCTCGGCACGATTCACAGGTTGGGCGTTGCGGGGGAAGGCCTGCAGGGCGTAACCAACGCGCTCGATTACATTGCCGGATACAAGAGCGGCGAGTTGACCACGGCACCGGAGCGTGTGGCGGTGATCGGAGCAGGCAATACGGCGATCGATGCGGCAAACGCCGCGGTTCGTTTGGGCGCCAAGGATGTGTACATGGTCTACCGTCGCGGACCGGCGCAGATGTCGGCGTTCGCGTTCGAGTATGAGCACGCCAAGCAGGAGGGCGTGAAGTTCCTGTGGCATGTGCAGCCCACGAAAGTGGATGGCTTGGACAAGGTTGAGACGCTGGAGATGGCCGTCTACGAAGCCGCGACGGATGGTTCGTTGGTGCCGACCGGAGAGACAAAGGTTCTGCCGGTGGATCTGGTAATCCTGTCGATCGGTCAGGGAACGCATACGGAGTTTCTTGCCGGCGAGCACGCGACGGTGAAGCTGGAACGCGGGCGTGTCGTGATTGACCGGGCTACGGGGCAGACGACGAATCCGAAGTACTTTGCCGGTGGCGATTGCACCAACGGTGGTCGTGAAGTGGTGGATGCGGTCGCCGACGGCAAGCGTGCCGGTATTGGCATCGCTGCATATCTAGAGGTCGGAGTGCACGCAGGAGGAAGCTATGCCAACGCTTGAAACAACATTTGCAGGCATCAAGTGCCTGAACCCATTCTGGCTTGCGAGCGCACCGCCGACGAACTGCGGTGAGCAGATTATGCGAGCCTTTGACGCGGGTTGGGGCGGGGCGGTGTGGAAGACGATCGGCTCTCCAGTAACGAATGTGAGCTCACGCTATAGCTCGATTGATTGGAATGGACAGCGGATGATGGGGCTCAACAACATTGAGCTGATCAGCGATCGTCCGACGGAGCTGAACCTGCGTGAGATGGCAGAGGTAAAGCGCCGTTATCCGAAGCATCAGGTGATTGCGTCACTGATGGTGGAATCCAAGCGCGAGGCGTGGCACGACATTGTGAAGCGTGTGGAGGACACGGGCTGCGATGGCCTGGAGCTGAACTTCGGCTGTCCGCACGGTATGAGTGAGCGCGGTATGGGCTCGGCGGTGGGTCAGGTGCCGGAGTACTGCGGCCAGATTACCGAATGGGTGAAAGAGGTTGCACGCACGCCGGTGATCGTAAAACTGACGCCGAACATTTCGGATATCCGTATGCCTGCGCGCGCGGCCAAGGCCGCGGGTGCGGACGCGCTGAGCGCGATCAATACGATCAACTCCATTACAGGCATTGACCTGGATACGCTGGAGCCACGTCCGAAGGTGGACGGCAAGAGCTCGCATGGCGGCTACTGCGGACCGGCGGTGAAACCGATTGCGCTGAACATGGTGCAGCAGGTGATGAGCGATCCGGCGGCGGCCCTGCCGTTGTCGGGCATCGGTGGCATCGGCTCCTGGCAGGATGCAGCGGAGTTCATGCTGCTGGGCGCAGGGACCGTGCAGGTGTGTACGGCGGCGATGCACTACGGCTACCGCATCGTGGAAGACATGGCCGACGGCCTGTTGAGCTGGATGAGCCGCAAGGGCTACGAGACGATTGAAGACTTCCGTGGCAAGAGCCTGCCGAATGTGGACGAGTGGAAGAACCTGAATATGAACTACCACGTGGTGGCGCATATCAATGAGTCCAAGTGCATCGGTTGCCAGCTTTGCTATACGGCGTGCTGGGATGGAGCTCACCAGTGCATCCATTTGGATCGTACGGAGGAGACGCCGAACACCTACTTCACGCCGGATATGGCCATGGCGCAGAGCCGCTCCAAGATTGCGATGACGCCGATCCCGAAGCTGGATCTGGATGGCGGCAGCGTTGAGGGGGGGAACAAAACTCCGCTGAACAGAATTCCGCGGGTGGATGAACACCACTGTGTTGGGTGTAATCTTTGCTCACTGGTATGCCCGGTTCCGGAGTGCATCACGATGGAGCGTATGGATAAAGACACAACGCCGATTACCTGGGCTGAACGTGTGGCAGCCGGATATGTTCCGCAGGGTGTGACCGGGCCGAACGACTTCAACCCCAACTTGTAGACAAGGCATGGCGACAGTCATGCCTGTCGCCTTTCTGGAGTAAATGAAGACGTATGGGAACACTGATTAAGAACGGGACCGTGGTAAGTGCGGAGTCTTCCGCAAAGCTCGATGTGCTGATTGAAGGAGAGACGATTGCAGCCGTTGGACAAGGGCTGAACGAGGCCGGGCACACTGTAGTGGATGCTACGGGGTTGCTGGTGATACCGGGTGGAATTGACGTGCATACGCATCTGGATATGCCGTTCGGTGGAACGACGTCGGCAGACGACTATACGACGGGAACCCAGGCGGCCGCGGTGGGCGGGACGACGACGGTGATCGATTTCGCCTTGCAGAACCAGAGCAGCACCTTGAAGGAGGCGCTCGAAATCTGGCTGAAAAAATCGGACGGTAAAGCATGTGTGGACTTTTCTCTGCACATGGCTGTGACCAATCTGCATGGCACCAACGGCGAAGAGACGCTGAACGAGATGGAGGAGATGACCAAGGCGGGTATCTCCAGCTTCAAGCTCTTCATGGCGTATCCGAACGTGCTGATGATCAACGATGAGCTGATGTTTCGTGTGATGGAGAAGGCCGCTTCGCTGAATGCGCTTTGTTGCATTCACGCGGAGAACGGCAGCGCGATCGACGTGGTTGTCGCGCGCATGGCGGCAGAAGGGAAGACCGAGCCGCACTGGCATGCGTTGAGCCGCGATCCGAAGGCGGAGGCGGAGGCGACGCATCGTGCGATTGCGTTGGCCGATATGACTGGGGCTGCGGTCTACATTGTGCATCTTTCCAATGAGTACGCCCTGGATGCGCTGGAGCATATGCAGGCTCGCGGAGCCAGAGCCCTGGCTGAGACCTGTACGCAGTACCTTGTGCTCTCGCTCGAAGAGCAGATGCCGGGCAAGAGCTGGGAGGAAGCGAAGTTCGTGTTTACGCCTCCGCTGCGCGAGAAACGCCATCAAGAACCTTTGTGGAAGGCTCTGGCCGATGGTTCGATCACGGTGGTTTCGACCGACCATTGCCCGTTCACGATGGAGCAGAAGGCTTTGGGCAGGGATGACTTCCGCAAGATTCCGAACGGTGGTCCGGGGGTTGAAAACAGGATGCAGATTCTGTGGCACTTCGGGGTGAACGCCGGTCGGATTACCCCGGAGCAGTTTGTCGCATTGAGCAGCACGAACCCGGCGAAAATCTTTGGCATGGGCGGACAGAAGGGTAGGATCGCCGCAGGGCTGGACGCGGATGTGGTGCTGTGGGATCCGAACAAGGAGTACACGCTGCAGGCAGCGACGCAACGCATGGGCAATGACTACAACCTGTTCGAGGGCTGGACGGTGAAGGGTAATGCGGCCAAGGTGTTCTCGCGCGGCGAGCTGGTGGTGGATAACGAGACGCAGCCGGGCGCGTTTTTGGGGGCCACAGGTCGTGGGCGGTTTGTGAAGCGCGAGTGCAACGCAGGAGGCTTCGCCTGATGCTGGCTCCTGCTGCGAACGACCCGGGCACGCCCCATCGCGACGCGGGCTGGGAGAGCGCGCCCGACAGCCGGCTGTACAACGATGATCTGGCACCAACGGAGCCGGTCCGCCGGACATGGTCCACCTACAACTATCTGGCGCTGTGGTTCTCCATGTCGATGGAGGTCACAACGTACATGCTGGCCAGTTCGTTGATTGCCGGAGGGATGAACTGGAAGCAGGCGATTTTGACGATCCTGCTGGGCAATCTGATTGTGCTGATCCCCATGTTGCTGAACGCGCATGCCGGAGCCAAGTACGGCATTCCCTTTCCGGTGTTTGTTCGTGCCAGCTTTGGGCCGCGCGGCGCGCAGATTCCTGCGGTTCTGCGCGCGATTGTGGCCTGCGGGTGGTTCGGGATTCAATCGTGGATCGGCGGGCAGGCAATTGCGCAGATGGTGAATGTGCTGGCGCCGGGAACGGCTGGATCGCAGATGGTGGTGTGGGTCTGCTTTCTCGGCTTCTGGGCGCTGAATATGCTGGTGATCTGGAAGGGTGTGGAGTCGATTCGCTTTTTGCAGAGCTTCTCGGCGCCGTTCATGCTGATTATGAGCGGGCTGCTGTTGGTGTTCATGCTAAGGAAGGCTGGCGGTTTTGGACCGATGCTCTCAACGCCGAGCCACTTTACGAACTCGCACGACTTCTGGCGCTTCTTCTTTCCGTCGTTGACGGCGATGGTTGGCTACTGGGCGACGTTGTCGCTGAACATTCCTGACTTCACGCGGTATGCGAAGAACCAGGAGTCGCAGCTGGTGGGGCAGGCGTTTGGGTTACCGGTGGCGATGGTGCTGTACTCGTTTCTCGGCATCGCAGTGACGTCCGCGTCTACGGTGGTTTTCGGCCGGCCGATCTGGAGTCCTGTGGAGTTACTGGGGCAGTTTCACCAGCCGGTGCTGGCTTTTCTGGGACTGATTGCTCTGCTGGTGGCTACGTTGAATGTGAACATCGGAGCAAATGTTGTCGGGCCTTCCAATGATTTTTCGAACCTTGCGCCACGCCTGATCAGCTTTCGTACCGGTGGCCTAATAACCGGTTTTCTGGGGCTTGCGATGATGCCCTGGAAGCTGATGGCCACGTTTGGTTCGTATGTCTTTGGCTGGCTTGTGGGGTATTCCGGCTTGCTGGGGCCGGTGGCCGGCATCATGGTGGCGGATTACTTTCTGGTGCGCGGAACGAAGCTGGATACGTATTCGCTGTACCGGCGCGGCGGCATGTATGAGTACCGCAACGGATTTAATCCCGCGGCTTTGATCGCTCTTGGAGCGGGGGTGGCGGCGGCGCTGGTTGGCCGCTTTCTTCCCTCGCTTGCATTTCTCTATGACTACGCGTGGTTTGTCGGGTTCTTCCTGTCAGGCGCGCTTTACTTCCTGCTGATGCTGGGCCAGCGTGGAACGCGCCCAGCATCGGCATAACTCTAGAAAGGCTGAATGTTTCCATGAGCACCTCAACGTTGCCGTTCGGCAATCCCATGACTTCGGAAGAAGTGGTTCAGATTACGCAGGAGACGAATTATGGCACCTGGCGCTACCAGAAGGGCTGGACGCCGATGCATATCGTCGATGCGGAAGGCTGCTACCTGGTGGACTCCAAGGGAAAGCGGTATCTGGATTTCTCTTCGCAGCTGATGTGCTCGAACCTGGGGCACAAGAACAAGGTCGTGATCGACGCGATCAAGAAGCAGGCTGAGGATCTGGCGTACGCGATGCCGGGCTACGCCACCAACGCGCGCGCCGAGCTTTCCAAGTTGCTGCTGGAGGTGCTGCCGAAGGGCATCAACAAGTTCTTCTTTACGACCAGCGGTACGGACGCGAATGAAGCGGCGTTCAAGATTGCCCGTATGTATACGGGCAAGACGAAGATTCTGGCGCGCTACCGTTCTTACCACGGCTCGACCTCGAGCTCCATTGCGGCGACGGGAGACCCACGCCGGTGGCCGATGGAGCCGCGCGGCAAGGCGCAGGGGGTGATCTTTGGGCCGGAGGCTCATTGCTATCGTTGCCCGCTTAAGCACACCTCGCCGGAGTGCGGGCTGGCGTGCGCGGATTATCTGGAGCATATGATCCGCAACGAGAGTGATGTGGCGGCGGTGCTGGTGGAGCCGATTGTGGGCACGAACGGCGTTATCGTTCCTCCGAAGGGCTACATGCAGAAGCTGCGCAAGATCTGCGATGAGACCGGAGTGTTGCTGATTGCCGATGAGGTGATGGCAGGCTGGGGAAGAACGGGCGAGTGGTTTGCCATGAACCTGTGGGGCGTGACGCCGGATATCCTCACAACGGCGAAGGGCATTACGAGCGCGTATGTTCCGCTGGGCCTCTGTGCGACGAGCGAGAAGATTGGCGACTTCTTCCAGGACAATTACTTTGCCCACGGCCATACGTATGAAGCGCACCCGATGACGCTGCTGCCCGCGGTTGCGACGATCAACGAAATGAAGCGCCTGAAGCTGGTGGAGCGTGCCAAGGAGCTGGAGCCGTTTGTGAAGGAGAAGCTTATGGCGCTCAAGGCCAAGCATCCGTCGATCGGTGATGTGCGCGGCCATGGTCTCTTCTGGGCTGTGGATCTGGTGAAGAACCAGAAGACCAAGGAGCCGTTCAACACTTACCCGGACAAGCTGACCGGCAAACCGTTGCTGGTGGACCAGATCGCCGGCAAGATGCTGGCCGACGGTGTGACGATTCAGGCCTGGGTTTCCCACTTCGTGATTGCTCCGCCACTGATTGCGACCAAGGACGAGATCGAGCTCGGCATCAATACGCTGGATAAGTGGCTGCATATGGCCGATGAACAGTGTGTGCCGGACGGCGCGGCGTCTGCCTAATGCTATAAACGGCAACGAAAATACAACGGCCCGCGAGTTGCTCTTCGCGGGCCGTTGTGCGTTTGCCGTGGGTTTTAGCTGGCCCGGCTTTCCATCCAGCGATGCATCCAGCTCAGGTGAAGATCGAAGCGCAGGAAGGTGTAGCTGAGCATCTCGTGGAGGATGCGTTCGGCGGCGTCGACCTTATCGATGTGACCGAGCGGGGCGCGCGGCGAGGTGTAGATCTTGAGCCCGGCCCGTTGGCAGAGCAGCGCGATGCGGAAGAGGTGTGTGCCGTCGGAGACGACGACGACGCGGTCCCAGCCCTGCTCCCGCGCCATTTCGGCGAGCAGCTGAACCTGCTGCTCGGTGTCGATGGATTCTGTCTCCGCGACGATATGGTCGTAGGGGATGCCGTTGGCGAGCAGGTAGTCACGGCCGACACCGCCTTCGGTTTTGCCGGAGTCTTTGTCCTGGCCTCCGCCGAGCGTGACGATGACGGGAGCGATGCCGTGCTGGTAGAGCGAAACGGCTTTATCGAGCCGGGCGTGCAGCACAGGGGAGGGCCGCCCTGCGTACTCGGCTGCGCCAAAGACAGCGATAGCATCTGCGTTCTGCGCGTCATCGACCGCAGCGGTGGCGACGATCTGGCGGTAGACCCAGCCGAACCATCCGAGCAGGAGCAGCAGGACAGCAAGCGCCGCCCAGCGCAATACGATGGCGGCGGTGGTGGCCCTGGAGTTGTCTGGTCGTGCACTCATGCGTCTGCTTGGATTGGATAGCTGCAAATTGCAGGCGGATGCGTCGGGTTTGCAGAATTGCAGATTAGTGCTGCAGGGCAAGGGCGATTTCGTGGGTGGGAATGGCGCCTTCGCGCAGGATCATCCACGAATTGCCTCCGCCGGAGAGGTCGACGATGGTGGTGGGAAGGGTGCGAAGCGTGGGGCCGCCGTCGACGATCATGGGGATTTTGTCGCCGAATTGCTCCCGCACGCAGCTCGCGGTGGTGCACTCGGGAAAGCCTGCGAGGTTGGCGGAGGTTGCGGTGATGGGCACGCCCAGGCGGCTGACGATACTGCGGCAGATGGTGGCCTCCGGTACGCGGATGGCGACGTTGCCAGTATTGGCGGTGACGCGCAACGGGAGTTTGGAGCCGGCGCGGACGACCAGCGTCAGAGGCCCGGGCCAGAAGCGTTCTGCGAGCCGGTCGAAGGCTCCGTCGAGGTTGCGGGCGAGCTCATAGGACTGCGCCATGTCAGAAAGTAGCAGGGAGAGTGGCTTGTGCCGCGCACGGGACTTCAGCTCATAGATGCGGTCGACGGCGCGCAGGTTGACGGGGTCGACGGCGAGTCCGTAGAACGTGTCTGTCGGGACGGCGGCGACGTTGCCCTTGGCTAGAGCATCGGCTACCTGCTCAATCAGTTGCGGTTCCGGCTCATCCCGGTCCATGCGAAGCAGTTCGGCAGTCAACTCAGGGAAACCTCTCTTCGGATGAGGGTACAGCATCGGGCTCTGGACGGGCGCGTAAACTGTTGGGATGCAGTTACCTTCTCCAATAACCAGCAAAACGAACGGTCGCGTGAAAGAGCTGCGTGCAGCGTTTGAAGGCAAGGCCGCGCGCGCGGGTGAGTTGATTGGGCTGGAGGGTGAGCATCTGGTGACGGAGGCGGTGCGTTCCGGCATCGCTCTGGAGACGGTGTACCTGCGGGAGGGCAGCGAGCATTTGCTGGAGCGCGATGCGCTGCGGCGTTTGCAGGCGGAGAGCTGGGCGGTGTTGAGCCGGGAGGTATTTGCCAGCGCCGTGGAAACACAGTCTCCGCAGGGCATTGCTGCGACGGTGAAGATTCCAGCGCCGGTTGCCGGTGGCGATGTGGTGCTGCTGCTTGAAGATCTGCAGGACCCGGGCAATCTGGGAACATTATTGCGTTCTGTGGAGGCCTTTGGTGGCGGCCGGGTGCTGACGACGCTGGCAACGGTAAATCCCTGGAATCCGAAGGTTGTTCGTTCGTCTGCGGGAAGCGTTTTTCGCGTGCCGGTGGAGCGCATGATTCTGCCGGAGATGCGCAAGCGTGTGCAGGCTGAGGGGGTACAGGTGTACGCTGCGGTGGCACAGAGCGGGCGGGCGACGGATGTGACGGCAACGCATTTTCTGCGGCCGGCAGCGATCCTGATCGGCAACGAAGGCGCAGGCTTGTCGAGCGAGGCGTTGTCGATGGCAACAGAGCGGGTTTGGATTCCGTGTGCGGTGGAGAGCCTGAATGCTGCGGTGGCGGGCTCGGTCCTGTTATATGAAGCGATGCGGCAGAAGGCGGTGGCGCGATGAGTTTGTTTGCTCCGGATATGTCGGGTGCGGAGGGCGCGGTGAAGACCACGCCGCTGGCAGAACGGATGCGTCCGCGTTCGCTCGAGGAGTTTTACGGGCAGACTCATCTGCTGGGACCGGGAAAGCCGTTGCGTCTGCAGATTGAGAATGATGATGCTGCGTCGCTGATCTTCTGGGGGCCGCCGGGCGTGGGCAAGACCACGTTAGCCAAGATTATTGCGCGTGAGACCTCGGCTAGCTTTATTGAGTTTTCTGCTGTGCTGAGCGGGATCAAAGAAATCAAAGCCGTAATGGTGGATGCGGAGAAGGCCTCACAGTTCGGCTCGCGCACCATTCTCTTTGTGGATGAGATTCATCGCTTCAACAAAGCGCAGCAGGATGCGTTTCTGCCGTACGTGGAGAAGGGAACCATCCGTCTGATTGGCGCGACGACGGAGAATCCGTCGTTTGAGATCAACGCCGCGCTGCTTTCGCGGTGCCGAGTGTATACGCTGCGCGCTCTGGAGCAGGCGGAGGTGCTTGCGTTGCTGGAGCGCGCTTTGCAGGACCGTGAGCGTGGGCTCGGCGCGTGGGAGCTGCAGGTGGAGGAGGGGGCGCTTGAGGTCATTGCGTCGTACTCCAGCGGCGATGCGCGCAATTCCCTCAATGCGCTGGAAGTGGCGGCTCGTCTGGCGAAGGGCCGAGGTGAGGCGGTACTGACGAAGACGCTGGTGGCAGAGGCTCTGCAGCAGCGTGTGCTGCTCTATGACAAGAAGGGGGAACAGCACTACGACCTGATCTCTGCCTTGCACAAGAGTGTGCGGAACTCCGATCCGGATGCGGCGATCTACTGGCTGGGCAGGATGCTGCAGGGTGGCGAAGACCCGATGTTTGTGGCGCGGCGCGTGGTACGGATGGCTGTGGAGGATATAGGGCTGGCGGCTCCTGAGGCGCTGAATCTTTGCCTGAGCGCGCGCGATGCGATGCATTTTCTGGGGCACCCGGAAGGGGAGCTGGCCTTAGCGCAGGCGGTGGTGTATCTGGCACTCGCTCCGAAGTCGAACGCGGTGTACAAGGGGTGGAATGAGGTAGTGGCAGATATTGAGCAGAGGCCGGCAGAACCGGTACCGCTGCATATTCGCAACGCGCCGACGCGTTTGATGAAGGAGCTGGAGTATGGCAAGGGCTACCAGTATGCGCACGATGTTGAAGGCAAGGTTGCGCAGATGGAGTGCTTGCCGGAGTCGCTGATCGGCAAGCGATACTACCGACCCACCCAGGAAGGCCGCGAAAAACTTTTAGCGCAACGGCTGGCCGAGGTGGAACGGCTGCGGCGGGGCCAATAGGGGAGAAGAGAAAAGCCGCCTGACGATTATGCATCGTCAGGCGGCTTTTGTATGGGATGGAGCGCTCTACTTGAGGTCGCGCTCAATCGCTTTTTGCACGATGTCCTTGGTCAGCAGTTCGGGCAGGACGTCCGGGTTGGACTTTTCGCCTGCCGGATAGATGACGTAGGTTGGGATGCCGGAGCGATGGACATCTGCGAGCGCCTGCGTGATGGCCGGGTCGTAGTTGGTCCAGTCGGCTTTGAGCATCTGGACGTGCTTTGCTGCCAGAGCGCTGGAGATCTCCTTGGATTCAAGTACGGCGCGTTCATTGACCTGGCAGCTCAGGCACCAGGCTGCGGTGAAGTCCACAAAGACCGGGTTGCCGCTGGCTCGGGCTGCGGCCAGGGACTCTGCCGTGTACGGCTTCCAGCTAAGGGCAGGTGCTTTGGGCTTGCGCAACGGGAGGGCTACCGCAACCGCCAGCAGAAGGAGCGCTGCAAGAGCCGAACCCCACCTGGCCGGCCAGCGGCCGAGCGCCCAGCCGGCGATGGCCAGGACGAGGAAGCCGAGCAGAAGGTCGACAATTTTGTCCACGCCGGTTCCGGGGTCGCCGCTGAGGTAGAGGCGGCCATAGACCCAGGTGAGCCAGATGGAGGTGGCAAAAAGCGGAACTGCCGTGATCTGCTTGAGGACCTCCATCCAGGCGCCGGGACGCGGCAGCGCCTTAGTCCACTGCGGGTTCATGCTGAGAATGAGGTAGGGCAGGGCGAGTCCGAGCGCCAGCACCGTAAAGATCAGGAAGGTGACCCAGGCCGGTTCCGCAAGTGCGAAGCCGACGGCTGCACCCATGAGCGGGCCCATGCAGGGGGTGGCAGCCAGTACGGCGAGCATGCCGGTAAAAAACGATCCGGTGAAGCCTTGTTTGCGGGTGAGGTCGTTCCCTGCGGAGGTGAGCGAAAGGCCGAGCTCAAACTGGCCAGCCAGCGAGAGCGCGAGGAAGAACATCAGCAACGCCAGTACGGCGACGAAGCCGGGCGATTGCAGCTGGAAGCCCCAGCCAAGCTGTTTGCCGCCGGAACGAAGCGCCAGCAGAAGGGCAACGATGATCCAGAACGAAACCAAAATGCCCGCGGTGTAAACCAGCCCGTGCGTGCGCTGGCGGGATTTTTCTTCCTTGGAGGAGTGCACCAGCGCCAGCCCTTTGAGAAAGAGCACGGGGAAGACGCAGGGCATGAGGTTGAGGATGATGCCGCCGAGCAGGGCAAGACCTAGAGCCGACCAGAGGGTGACGTCGGCGGTTTCGGGCTTCACGTCCGCAGGCAGGGCGGTCTTGCTGGCGGACGAGAGCGCGGGCAGCGTGCCGGTTGTGACGGGGACGGTGAACTCATAGGTGGTGGAGTCTTCGTCTTTGCCGAGCTTGAGCAGGCCGTGAATGGTTGCGGGCAGCGCGGCGGTTTGCTCCGGGTGGTCGAGGTCGGCTGCGCGCTCGACACGGAGGCGAACGCCATCGCTGGTGGCCTCGGCGACCTGGTTGGCGGCGTTGGCGATGATGTTCTGGTCGAAGGGGTAGAACTCGGCATTCTTCTCGGAGTCATCGCCCGAGAGGGTGAACATGATGTTCTTGGCGTCCGCGACGGCAGTGATCTTCTGGTTGCTTTCCAGAGGCTTGGGCAACCACTGAATCGCCTGGCCGAGAGCGCCGACCAGAGGAGGATCGGCCAGCGGGCCTTTGACGACGTTGAGGTCGATGCCGAGGTGCGCCTTGCCCGGAAGGCAGCGCTCGGCACAGACCAGCCAGTTCACGCGTGCGTCGAGGTGGATTTTGCCGGGCTTGACGGTGTTGGCCACGGAGATCTGCATGGGCAGACCGACCTGATCCTCATAGCCATAGTCCATGAACGGCCCGAGCGGCAGGCGCTGCGGTGGGGGAAACTGCATAGGCCCCGCGGTGATGCCTTTGGGCAGGGTCCACTTCACCTGTGGAGGAAGGCCGGAGTCTCCGGCATTGATCCAGTAAACGTGCCAACCTTCTTCGATGGTGAGCAGGAGTCCGACGGTGACGTGACCGTCTACGGCGACCTGCGGGCTCAGCGTGACGAGCTCAGCGGTAAGGTGCTCGGCTTTGAAAGGGCCGGCTGTGCCGTCGCCGACCTCAGAGATCTGGGCAAAAAGAGGGCTTCCAAAAAGGAGGAAAGCGGAGAACAGGAAACCGAACAGCGCAGACATGCGAAGGCGTTGCATGGTCATATTGTAGGGGGCCTTTCGCCCAGTCGAAACCGCTTGTGCTCGATCAAAATGCAGCGATCCATGACGACGCGCAGGCCGGCGCTTTCTGCCCGGGCTGCGGCCTCGGGATTACGGATGCCGAGCTGTACCCAAAGGTCGCGGAAACCGAGCTGAATCATCTCCTCCACGATGGCGGGGATGTACTTTGGGAGCCGGAAAACGTTGACGACGCTGGGTTTGAAGGGAAGCTCAGCAAGGGAGCCGTACACCGGCTCTCCGAGCACGGTTTTGCCCGCAAGTACGGGGTTAACCGGGAGAATCCGGTAGCCGTGGCGTTGCATGTAGGCGGAGACGGAGTGCGAGGGACGGGCCGGATCGTCTGAGAGACCGAGGACGGCAAGGCTTCGCGGAGTCGTGGGAGGGTGGCCGAGCATGTCGGCAAGAACGTCAGGCTCGTTCATGGGGGCTGGGGCTCCTGCGCCGAGCGCGGGTTTGCGAACCCGAACGTGCGGCCTCTACGTCTAAGATGGTAAGGCGAGCCGCGCCTGCAGGGCGCGCTATCTCTCTTTGCCAGAGGTCTTCCTGTTATGCGCACACTGACGATTGCCTCCGCGTTGTTGTTGGCCGCCACGCTGCAGACTCAGGCGCAGAGCGCTCAGCCGGTTCCTGCTGCGACGGGGGCGGGGGCTGCTGCACCGTCCTCGCAGAGCGAAGGCTCAGCCGCTCCACAGAAGGACGATGCCAAGACGGTAAACGCCTCTACCGATCAGGAGAAGAACGGGAAAGACGACAAGAGCGCGAAGAATGACAAGAAGGATAAGAACGCAAGCACTGCGCTCAAGCCTGAAGAGATGGCCTCCCCTGGCGAAGCCTATGACCCGAACATCAAGAAAGGGTCAGAGGAAGATGTCGATGCGGTTGGGCAGCGCAATATCGGCGGTCGCGGCTTTGGGAACTGGTATTCGACGAATTGGGAGGTCGGGGTCGGCAAGCAGTACTCGGTGGAGCTGGAGAGAAGCTCGCACCTGGTGACGGACCCGGTTGTGGTGGAGTACGTCAACCGTGTGGGGCAGAATCTGGTGCGGAACTCCGATGCCAAAGTGCCGTTCACGATCAAGGTGCTGGATACCGACGAGATCAACGCGATGGCGTTGCCGGGCGGGTTTTTCTATGTGAACTCGGGGCTGATTCTTGCCTGCGACTCGGAGGACGAGCTGGCCGGTGTGATGGCGCATGAGATTGCGCACGTGGCGGCGCACCATGCTGCGCGTCAGATGACGAAGATGAATATGATGCAGATCGGCTCGATTCCGCTGATGATCTTTACGCAGGGAACGTGGACGGGATATGGCATCTATGAAGCGTCACAGCTTGCGATTCCGATTACCTTCCTCAAGTTCTCGCGTATCTACGAGGCAGAGGCGGATTATCTGGGGGTGCAGTACGCCTATAAGGCGGGATACGATCCGCAGGGCATGGTCACGATCTTTGAAAAGCTGGACGCGCTTGAGAAGCACAAGCCCGGCGCGCTGTCCAAGGCCTTCAGCGATCACCCGGCGACGCCGGACCGCATTGATGCCACGGAGAACGAGATTGCGACCATTCTGCCCGCGCGGCCGGATTATCTCGTGACGACCAGCGAGTTCGATGTGGTGAAGGCACGGTTGGCGCGCATTCAGAATAAGCGTGGGCTTGGTTCCAAGGACAAACCGGGGAAGCCGACACTGCGCCGTGCGAGCACGAGCAACAACGATCCGAGCTCATCTTCGGGAAGCAGCACGGATGACCGTCCAACGCTGGGACGTCGCGATTAGGACGGCTGCAAGGTTGTTCGCGGGGCGTGGCTTGGGCCGCGCCCGTTGCATTTTTTGAGAGAATAAAAGAGCTATGGCAGACGAACAGAAACCCTACACCACCGGCTACACGGATGATCACGCCAAGTCCGGTCTCGATGTCCAGTTTCCGCCGATTGAAACGTGGCGGAACCAGTTTCCCTCTTACGAAATCCTGATTGACGATCCGGAGTTCACCAGCGTGTGCCCGAAGACGGGGTTGCCGGACTTCGGCCGCCTGACGATTCGCTATATGCCGCGTGAAAAGTGCATGGAGCTGAAGTCGCTGAAGGAATATCTCTTTGTGTATCGCAATCTGGGGATTTTTCAGGAAAACATCGCGAACCAGGTGCTGGATGATGTGGTGAAGGCGACGGATCCGGTGTGGGTTGAGATCGTGGCCGACTTCCGCCCTCGCGGCGGGATTTCGACGATCGTGACGGCGTACTACCCGCGTACGGAGAAAGACGCAAAGCGATAACGCTTTACGGTGGCGGCATCCTAAGCTGATATGCTCGACGCGATGACCGCCACCAAGCCAGAACGCAGCTCTCGTGCAGGCGCAGCCCTTGCGCTTGTGTTGTTGACGGGAATGAACTTCGTCAACTACCTGGATCGCTACATCCTGCCTGCGGTACAGGAACAGGTGAAGGGCGAGTTTCGCCTGACCGATGACCAGATCGGGTCGCTGACGCTGTGGTTCTTTGTTGCGTATGTGCTGGCCTCGCCGGTGACGGGCTGGCTGGGCGACCGGTTTCCCCGCAAACCGATGATCGTGATTGCGGCGCTGCTGATTGCCGGTATGAACTTTCTGACCGCGCATGTGCAGGGATACGCCGAGCTGAATTGGCGACATGCTGCGCTGGGCGTGGGGGAGGCGAGCTTCGGGATCTTTGCCCCGGCTTTGTTGGCTGACTTCTATGCTGAAGATCAGCGTAATCGCGTGCTCACGATCTTCAATGTCGCCATCCCTGTGGGAGCGGCCCTGGGCTTTCTTGCCGGAGGCAATATTGCGGCTTCGCATGGCTGGCGGATGGCGTTTATAGCGTCCGCGGTACCGGGCGCGGTGATCGGTCTGCTGATCCTTTTTCTGATGAAGGAGCCACCGCGCGCGCAGGCCCAAAGCGCAGAGTTGAGCCGCGGGTCGGTGACGTCGCTGCTGAAAAATCCAGCCTATTTGTGCGCGATTCTGGGCTATGCGGCTGTGACGTTCTCGCTGGGAGGCATTTCGTGGTGGATGCCTTCGTTCCTGCATCGGATGGACGGACGCTCGATTGAAGCTGCGGGGACGATCATGGGCACGATCACGGTGGTCTGCGGTCTGGGCGGAACGGTTGTCGGCGGCGTAACCGCGCAGTGGTGGTCGAAGAAGACAGAGAAGGCGATGTATCTTGTGCCTGCGCTGAGCGCGCTCCTTGCTTTTGTGCCTGGCCTGCTGTGTTTCTTTGGGCCCAAGAGCTGCATGCTGCCGGCGTTGGGTGTTGCGGTCTTTCTGATCTTCCTGGGAACCGGGCCGGTGAATGCGGCGACGCTGAATGCCGTGCCTGCCAATCTGCGGGCGACGGCGATGGCCGGACAGCTCTTTGCGCTGCATGTGCTGGGAGATATGTTCTCGCCGAAGCTGATCGGGATGATCAGCGATCGCTCGGACCTGCGGCATGGGCTTTCGGCGACGCTGGTGACGATGCTCGTGGCCGCGGCGATCTTTGGCTTCGGCTCGCAGTTTGCCCCGAAGCTACACCATACGATTGAGGCGTAACGTTGCCGCTGAGCGAGGGCTGGCGGACAGGCCTGATCGGGGGCGCGTGGCTGGTCGCGGCTGCGTGGATGCACCGTGCGGCGAATATGGTGTGGGGAATGCCGGCGTTGCCGGACCTTACCGGGCCTGACTGGGAGATCGGGCCGGGGCTTATGCCGCGACTCGCGGTGGTGGTTCCGGCAAAGGACGAAGCGGAAAGTCTGGAAGCAACGCTGGAGACGCTACGACAGCAGGAGTATCCGTACCTGCAGGTCGTGGTGGTAGATGACCGCTCGACGGACGCGACCGGAACGATTGCAGACAGCTTTGCGGAGCGCTATCCGGAGCGCTTTGAGGCGCTGCACATTACGGATCTTCCCGAGGGGTGGTTGGGCAAGACGTGGGCCATGGATGCGGGGATGCGGCAGTGTCCGGAGGCCGAGTACGTTCTGTTTACGGACGCCGATATTCTGTTTTCGCCGTCGGTGCTGTGGCGGGCATTGGCCCTGGCCGAGGTGTCGCGGGCCGATCATGTGGTGGTGTTGCCCTCCCCGCTGGCGCGCACGTGGGGAGAAGGGGTTTTGCTGGGATTCTGCCAGCTGATGAGCCTGTGGGCGACACGGTTGTGGAAGGTTGCCGATCCGCGCGCGCGGCGCGATGTGATGGGGGTGGGAGCGTTCAACCTGGTGCGGCGATCCTCGTTTGAGGAGCTGGGGGGATGGTTTCCGCAGCGCATGGTGGTTCTGGAAGATCTGACGGTGGGGCGCAGAATGAAAGCTGCAGGAATGCGCACGCAGGTCGGCACCGCTCCGGGACTGGTGCTGGTGCACTGGGCTACAGGGGTGCGGGGGATTGTGCGCGTGACGACGAAGAATCTTTTTTCGTCGGTGAACTTTCGCCCGGCCCTGCTGCTGGCAGGCTGCATGACGATTGTGATGCTGTGTCTTGCGCCGCTGGCGGGGCTCTTTTGGCTGCCGACGTTGCTACCGTGCGTGCTTACGCTGCTCTCGATCTTTGTCTGCTATCGCATGTGGGGCGAGGTGACGGGCATTGACGAACGGAACTTCTTTGCCTATCCGCTGGGAGCAGGCCTGCTCCTGTGGGCGATGGTGCGGTCGATGGTGGTGGTGATGGTGAAGCGGGGTGTTCTGTGGCGGGGAACGTTCTACCCTCTGGCGGCGTTGCAGCGGGAGAATGGGCCCTTTCGCTGGGAAAAAGAGGCCGCAGCGATGCGTGCACGTCAACGGCGCGAGACACCTTCTCCGCTGCGCCGTTGGGTGGATGCGCGCAAAGCCCGCCGCAAAGGGAAACCCCACGCAGGACGTTGAAGCGCCGTGCGTGGGGTGGTTTGATGCGGGATCGTGTTTAGGCTTCGACGAGCTGCTTGCCGTAGCGCTTCTGCACGTACTCGTCGAGGATGACCTGGAACTCTTCGACGATATGATCGCCCTTGAGCGTGGTGGCGAGTTTGCCGTCGATGTACACGGGCGCCTTGGGTTCTTCAAAGGTTCCGGGCAGCGAGATGCCGATGTTGGCGTGCTTGCTTTCGCCGGGGCCGTTGACAATGCAGCCCATGACGGCAAGCTTCATCTCTTCCACGCCGGGGTAGGTCTTCTTCCACTCGGGCATCGACTCGGCAAGATAGTTCTGGATGCGCTGAGCGAGCTCCTGGAAGTAGGTGCTGGTGGTACGGCCGCAGCCCGGGCAGCTGGTGACCTGCGGCATAAAGCTGCGGATGGCCAGCGACTGCAGGATCTGCTGGGCGCAGCGAACCTCTTCTGTACGCGGTGCTCCTGGCTCGGGCGTGAGCGAGACGCGGATGGTGTCGCCGATGCCTGCGAGCAGGAGGGGCGAAAGGCCAGCGGCCGAGGCGACGATGCCCTTCATGCCCATGCCAGCTTCGGTGAGCCCGAGGTGGATGGCGTGGTCGGTACGCGCAGCGAGCGAGGTGTTGACGTCAATGAGGTCACGCACGTTGGAGACCTTGGCGGAGAGAACGATCTGATCACGGCGCAGGCCGTAGCGCTCAGCCGCTTCTGCGTTGTCGAGCGCGGAGCGAACCATGGTCTCCAGCATCACGTCGCGGGTGTCTTTCGGCGTGGCGGACTTCTGGTTCTCATCCATCATCTTGGTGAGCAGGGCCTGATCGAGCGAACCCCAGTTGACGCCGATGCGTACGGGCTTCTGGAACTCGACGGCGCACTCGACCATGGTGCGGAAGTTGTCATCGTCCTTGCGGCCAATGGAAACGTTACCGGGGTTAATGCGGTACTTGGAGAGCGCGCGCGCCATCTCCGGGACCTTTCGCAGCAGGATGTGGCCGTTGTAATGGAAGTCGCCGACGATAGGCGTTTCCCAGCCCTTTGCGCGGAGACCTTCCACGATGTGCGGAACAGCCTGTGCTGCGTCTTCATTGTTGACCGTGATGCGCACGATCTCAGAGCCCGCACGGGCGAGAGCGGCGATCTGTTGCACGGTCGATTCGACATCGGCCGTGTCGGTGTTGGTCATGGACTGGACAACAACGGGGGCGTCGGAGCCGACGCGGATTCCGCCTACGTTTACGGTGACGGATTTACGGCGAATAGTCGGAGGCATAACAGCTTAAGTTTAGCAGTTTGCCGGGCTGTGCTGCTAAAGGGCTCCGGAGAGTGAGGCCTTGGCGGAGAAAACGGGGGGTTGCTCTGTGCGGGAGCGAGGTCGCTGCGCTGCGCTATACTCCTCTCCCCCGCTGGGGGAGCAGGTGAGCCGTAATGCGTAGGGACACGATCTTTCGTCGCTCCATTCTTTGGGGGGTGGTCAGCGTGCTGCTCTCTCTCTTTTTGTGTGTTTGCTTCTCCTGGTACAAGGGGCGGTTGAACGCGGTTGCGGCACTGAGTGCGACCACGGCGGAGGTGGTACAGAGAGCCACTGAGAGCCGGCACCAGATGGACTCAGCGCTGCAGGAGATGGCGGCCGGTAAAGAGGCTCCGTGCTCGGCCAAAGCGATGAGCAGGATGCGGGATGTTGCTGCGGTGAAGGATTACCTGCAGGGACTGGGCTATGTCGAAGACAACCGGCTTATGTGCTCGACGGTGTCGGAAACAGGGCAGACGGTGGACCTTGGAGCGCCTTCGCCTGTGCAGCTTTCCGGATTTCGCGGGTGGTATCAGAGGCCGCTGCCTGGAATTCCGGGGCATCTGTTCAACTTTGTCGGACGCCAGGGGAAGGGGAACGTGGCCATCGTTCTTCCTGAGCTGGTGCTGGATGTTCCGCTTCCTGCGAGCGGAGTTTCGCTGGTGCAGGTCAGCTATGGCGGGCGCGTGATTCGCGCGCGCGGTGTTTACAAGCCCGAGTGGTTGCAGTGGAAACCGCAGGGCGAGGCTGACCGCCAGATGGAGGATGCGTTACTCTTTGCGCGCACTGTGCCGCAGACGGGGCAGACCATTTATGGCGCGATGCCGCTCTCGGAGGTTCGGGGCTTTCTCTGGCAGGCTTTCTGGCGATCGTTGCCGCTGGCCGTGATGGTGATGGTGCTGCTGCTGGTGTTGATCGGATTGATCGCACGCGAGAAGCTCTCACTCCGCTCGCAGATCAAGACAGCGCTCCGGTTGCGGGAGTTCTATCTGCTGTATCAACCGGTGATCGATCTGCAGCGTGGCACCTGTGTCGGGGCGGAAGCCTTGATTCGCTGGAAACGAAGCGACGGCTCGATGGTGAGCCCGGTGGAGTTTATTCCTGTTGCGGAGCAGCATGGCTTGATTGAACAGGTGACCACGCAGGTGATGGAGATGGTTGCCGAGGATGCGGTGCCATTGATTCGGGATCACCCGGAGACGCATATCGCGATCAATTTTTCTCCGGAAGATCTGGAGTCGGTGTTTCTGGAGGAACGTTTGCAGAGGCTGATCCGGAGCGTGGGCGCTTCAAACAATATTGTGATTGAAGCAACGGAGCGCGGTCTGCTCTTTCCGGAGAAGGTGGCCGATACGTTGATTTCAGTCCGGGCAAAGGGGTTGCGTGTCGGTATCGACGACTTCGGCACGGGCAACTCCAGCCTCTCGTACCTGGGAACGTATGATCTGGACTTTTTGAAGATCGATAAATCGTTTGTGGATGCTCTGGGCAAGGACGAGTCCACCAGCCAGGTAGCGTTTCATATTATCGGCCTGGCGCATTCGCTGGGATTGAAAATCGTTGCGGAAGGCGTGGAGACAAAAAAGCAGGAAGAGATTCTGCGCGACGCGGGTGTGCAGTATGCGCAGGGGTGGATCTTTGCTAAACCGATGTCGATGAGCTCGCTGGCTGAGTTTGTTCGCGCTCAGAACGCTTAGCGTTCCGCCGCCATGAGCGCGAGGCCGTGCGCAACGGAGGTGAGCACGCCGCCGGAACGCACGCGGTCCTCCTGGAAGCGCGTGGTGAAGAGGCGACGGACGGCCGGAACCAGAGAGGTGCCACCGGTAAGAAAGACGCGATCGACCGCGGAGGCGGGCATGCCGGTTTGCGTGAGCAACTCTTCGAGCGCAGCTTCCATGCGGCTCAGCTCCGGAGCGATCCAGCTTTCGAAGGTGCTGCGCTGCACGGTCTGACGAAGCTGTACGGCTTCGGTATCAAGTACGAACTCGGCGGTGTCCTGTTCGGTGAGATCTGTTTTGAGCTGCCGCACGGAGCGGTGCAGCAGGAAACCCAGGTCATGATCGATGACGGCAGAGAGCGCCTGGATCTTTTCCGGCTCCATGGCTCGTCGCTGTGTGTTGCGCAGAAGGTTGGTGACGGCGTGCGTTTTGAGGAAGGAGAGCGTGTGCCAGCGCTCCAGGTTGGCGTAGACCCATGCTGGAAGCGCAGGAAGCGTTTTGCCTAGTTCGCGCGCCATGGACTCGGAGCCGAGCGCGGGAGCGATGAGATAACGGACGATTTTGGCGTCGAAGGCATCGCCTGCAATGCCGAGGCCGGTTGAGCCGAGAACCTCGCGCTGGCCGCTGCGGATGCGCAGCAGGGAGAAGTCAGTCGTACCGCCACCGAAGTCCCCGATCAGCAGGAGCCCGTCCTGCGGTGTGTGCTGCTCGGCGGCGTAGGCGGCGGCGATGGGTTCCATGGCGAAGCGGACGTCTTGAAAACCAGCTTGTTCCAGTGAGGCACGCAGACGCTGCTCGGCGAAGTCGTTGTCGGCGCTCTGCTGCGCGCCGACGAACTGGACGGGACGACCGACGAGCGCGGTGGTGACCTCGTAGCCGAGGTGTTGGCTGGCCTGAGTGCGCAGGTCGGTGAGAATGCGCGCGACCAGATCTTCAAAGCGATACTGGCGTCCGAAGATCTCTGTGCCGGTGAGCTCGCGCGCGGTGAGATGGCTTTTGAGCGATTGGATGAAGCGGCGTGAGGCTTCAAGATCGGGGTCGTCGCCGGTGGCGAGATACTGCTCGATGGCGGCGCCGCCGGTCCAGATATTGACCGGGCGGCCCGGACGCGTGCGGTGTTGCAGCGCGAAGAGAACGGAGCGCGAGGTCAGCTCGCCGTCTGCAAACGGCACCATGCCTACGGTGCCGTTGGGTTGCAGGTAGGCGATGGCGCTGTTGGTGGTGCCGAAGTCAATTCCGAGAGCAAGAGGTGAAGCCACAGCTCTATTTTCGCGCAGGTGGCTGTGCGTTTGCGCTAACGGCGTTTGGTGGCGAGACGGGTGCATGGGGTGCGGCGGAAGCACTCCTCTGCGTGATCATTGGTCATGCCAGCGGCCTGCATGAATGCGTAGACGATGGTGGGGCCCACGAACTTGAAGCCACGTTTTTTGAGCGCTTTTGACATGTCGACCGCTTCATCGGTGACGGTGGGGAAGGGTGGCTCCGTTTGAATGGGGCGGTCATCGACGAAGCTCCACAGCCAGTCGGAAAAATTTTCCCCGGAGCGCTCCATTTGTTGAAAAAGCTGCGCGCCGAGGATGGTGGCCTGAATTTTTGCGCGAGAGCGGATGATGCGTGGATCTTGAAGCAGGCGCTCGATGTCGTGCTCGTTCATGCGCGCGACGCGTGCAGGATCAAAACCGTAGAACGCTGCCTGGAAGGCTTCGCGTTTGTGCAGAACGACGCTCCAGGAGAGTCCGGCCTGAAAGCCTTCGAGCATGAGCAGCTCCCAGAGAGCGCGGGCATCGCGCAGGGGCACGCCCCATTCTTCATCGTGATACTGGCGCATGAGCTCGCTGGATTCTGCCCAGCGGCAGCGCGTTTTTTTCTCGGGCATATTCCAGAGCATACGCGCCGGTACACTGGAAAGGTTATGCCGCCGATTTTGAGCGCTCAAAGCGTAAGCAAGAAGTTTGGGGCCACCCCCCTGTTCACGGATGTTTCTCTCACGGTCTCTGAAGGAGACCGCATAGGCCTGATTGGACCGAACGGCGCGGGCAAGTCCACGCTGCTGGCGGTACTGAGCGGAGAGTTGGAGCCGGACGCGGGCGAGGTGTCGCGTCGCAAGCGTGCGCGCGTGGGTTATGTGCGTCAGATCTCAGAGTTCGCGACAGGGATGAGTATTCGCGCTGTGGTGGAGCGCGCGATGACCGAGGCGCAGGTGCCGGCGGAGGAGCGCGAGCAGAGATTGCGTGAAACGCTTGGGCGCGCGGGTTTTGAGGAGTTTGAGGCCGACGCCTCGACCCTAAGCGGAGGTTGGCGCAAGCGCCTGGCTATTGTGGAAGCCGTTGTCAGCGCGCCGGATGTGTTGTTACTCGATGAGCCGACCAATCATCTTGACCTGGAAGGGATCGAGTGGCTTGAGGGCTTGTTGCGTTCGACAACGATCGCGGTTGTTGTGATTACGCATGACCGCTACTTTCTCGAAAACGTAGCGCGCGATGTGATTGAGTTGTCTCGTGTCTATGCTGAAGGGCTGCTGCGTGTAAAAGGCGGCTACTCGCGGTTTCTGGAAGAGCGTGCGACCTATATGGAGTCGCAGGCGAGGATGCAGGAAAGTCTGCGAAATCGCGTGCGTACGGAGATTGAGTGGCTGCGCCGTGGGCCAAAGGCTCGTGGTACCAAGGCGAAGGCACGCATCGATACAGCGCATGCCATGATCGACAAACTCTCCGAGGTGGACGCGCGTACCCGAACGTCGAATGCCGGCATCAGCTTCGATGCCACCGATCGACAGACCAAACGGTTAATTGAGCTTGAGGATGTTTCGATCGTGTTTGGTGAAAAGCTGGTGGTGAGTCATCTAAACGCGATGCTGGCCAATGGGATGAAGCTGGGGCTGGTGGGTCCGAATGGATCAGGGAAGACGACGATTCTGCGCGCCATGACCGGAGAGCTGCCGGTAACCAGCGGTACGGTGAAGCGCGCGGCTACCTTGCGCGTCGTGTACTTTTCGCAGCGCCGTGAGATTGATGAGTCGCTCACGTTGAAGCGCGCTCTGGCACCAGACTCCGATGCTGTGGTGTATCAGGACCGCGTGGTGCATGTGGCAAGCTATGCCGCAAAGTTCTTGTTCACCGGAGAGCAGTTGAATCAGCCGGTGGAGCGTTTGAGCGGCGGGGAACGTGCTCGTGTGCTTTTGGCGCGGTTGATGCTGGAGCCGGCAGATGTTCTGGTGCTCGACGAACCGACGAACGATCTGGATATCCCGACGCTGGAGATTCTGGAGGAAGCGTTGCTGGAGTTCGCGGGAGCGCTGGTGCTTGTAACGCATGATCGCTATCTGCTCGATCGTGTTGCGAACACGGTGCTTGGTCTGGATGGGCGAGGCAAGGCCGCGCTCTTTGCTGACTATGCGCAGTGGGAAGAGTGGAAAGGCTCGCTCGATGAGCCTTCGCAGAAACCGGTGGTGGAGAAGCCGAAGTCTGAAGCGGCTGCGGCTCCTGCGAAGAAGAAGCTCTCGTACATGGAGCAGCGTGAGTTCGACGGCATTGAAGAGCGAATTGCAGAGGCAGAAGCTCGACTGCAGCTTGCGCAGGAGCAGGTGGGGAATCCGGTGATCGCCGTAGACGCCGCGGCGTTAACCGCGGCGCTGGCTGAGTTGGACGCCGCGCAGACCGCGCACGACGTCCTGATGGAGCGGTGGATGGAGCTAACAGAGAAGATGAGTTAGCCGGAGACGGTGAGTTAGTTCTTGCGAATGATCTCGCCGTTCTTCATGACGAAGGTCGGTTCTGTAAGGACGTGGATGTCGGTGAGCGGATCCCCGGGGACGGCGATGATGTCCGCGTAGAAGCCGGGCTTGAGCTGACCGATGCTGTCGGCCCAGCCAAGCAGCCGGGCGCCGTTGATTAGGCCAGAGCGGAGAACGTCTGCCGGGGGCATGCCGAACTTCACCATCAACTCATACTCGCGTGCCTGGGTGCCGTGCGGGAACGGGCCAACGTCTGAGCCGACCGCAAAGGGAACGCCGGCTTCCATTTGCTTTTTGAACTGCGCGATGTGGTAAGTGTTCTCGTCATTGAGACGCTGCGCGCGCTCTTTGTTGTCAGAGTGCGCGATGAAGTACTCCATGATGGCGAAGGTTGGAACGACGAAGATCTGCTTGTCGCGGATGATCTTCATGGTTTCGGGCGAGAGATGGTCGGCGTGATCGATAGAAGCAACGCCTGCCTGAGCGGCGTAGAGGGCGCCGGGGTCGCCGGTGCAATGCACGCCGATGCCGAGCGCACTGCCGGAGCGATGGGATTCGGCTACGGCTGCGGCAAGCTCGGCTTCGTTGTACTGGTAAGGCGTGGTGAACTCGTCGCCTACGAGCTTGTCGCGCCCGGTTTCGTAGATCTTTGTGAAGTCAGCGCCTTCTTTGCGCTGCTCACGCATGGTTGCGATTAGCTCTTCGGTATTGTTGGCGATGTCCGCGTTCGAGAGCACGTGTTGCTCGGGGTTGAAGCCGAGTGCGTCTTCATGGCCTCCGAGGATGTCGATGGCGTTGCAGCTGACACGCATGCGTGGTCCTGGAATGAGGCCGTTGTTAATCGCATTGCGTACGGCAACGTCGGCGCACTTGGCGCCTTCGGTTCCCATGTCGCGCTCAGCGGTAAAGCCCGCCAGGAGATCTGCCTTTGCCGCGGAGGCCGCGATCAGGGTGCGCTCGGGCACGGATTCGTCAACGGTCTGAGCGCCTTCGTTGCCGAGGTGAAGGAAGAGATGTGTATGGGCATCGATGAGCCCTGGCATCAGGGTTGCGCTTCCGAGATCGATCACCTGAGCATCGGCCGGGTGTGTGACCTGCGTGCCTGCTTGCTGAATGTGTTCACCGGTAACGAGTACTTCGCCGGGAGAGAGCAGCTTGCCGCTTGCAACGTCGAGCAGATGCGCGGCGTGTAACACGACAGGATGCGATTGCTGGGCAAAGACGGGAGCGGCAAGAGCGAGGAACGCTGCGGCAAACCTTGATTTCATGGATGCAGCATAAAACATTCCGGCGTAATGCTCCTGCGATACAGAAAGGCCGCAGCACGGGGCTGCGGCCTTTCTGCGCTGATTTGATAGCAGTTAGATGCCGGTGACGTTAAAGCCGCAATCGACGAAGGTGATCTCGCCGGTAATGCCGCTGGCCAGGTCACTGGCGAGGAAGAGAGCCGTGTTGCCCACTTCGCTCTGCTCCACGTTCCGGTGCAGAGGAGCACGCTCGGTGACCGCATCGAGGATTGTGCTGAAGTCACCGATACCTCGGGCCGCCAGAGTTTTGATGGGACCTGCTGAGACCGCGTTGACCCGGATGTTCTTCGGTCCGAGTGATGCGGCGAGGTAGCGAACCGTGGCTTCCAGAGCTGCCTTGGCTACGCCCATAACGTTGTAGTTCGGGAAGACCTTATCCGAACCGTAGTAGGTAAGCGTAAGGATGGATCCACCTTCGCTCATAAGCGGTGCGGCGCCACGGCTTACGGCAATCAGCGAGTACACGCTGATGTCGTGAGCGATGCGGAAGTCTTCGCGCTTGGTGAGCAAAACGTCGTTCTTGATGGCATCGGCAGGAGCAAAGGCCACGGAATGTACAACGGTGTGTACGACCGGGAACTTGCCTTGGATTTGCGCAAAGGCTGCGTCAATTTCAGCATCTACCGAGACGTCGCACTGAACCGCGAGACCGGTGTCTGACTGCCCGAGCGATGCCAGCAGCTCCTCCGACTCTTTCTTCAAGCGATCACTCTGGTAGCTGAGTACCAGGGTTGCGCCTGCTGCGGCAAGCTTTTCCGCGATAGCGTAGGCGATCGAACGCTTGTTCGCGACGCCGAAGATGACGGCAACTTTGCCCTTCATGTCAATCATGAGATAACGACTCCTTCTAGAACTGCAAAACTGCAAACGGAACAAGGATACCAGCCGGGGCCTAATACTGCGTGGCCCCGGCGAAGTCGGTGATGAAGTTGTTGTAGATAAGGCTGACGCTGTTCTGGTCGGTAATGTGCATGCCAAGCTCGCGATTTTGCGTCATCGAAGCGTTGGAATAGTTGATGGAGCCCATATAGGCGCTTTGAGTCGGAAGACCGTAATCGGCCACGACGGCTTTGGCGTGGACGTAAAAGCCGGTGGAGCTGGTGTAGGCACGAACATTGGTGCAGCCGCCCGATTTGAGCTGGTTGAGCTGGTTGGTGTAGGAGCCGCCTTCGTTCTCAATCATCACTTTGACATCCACGCCGCGCGTGCAGGCTGTGGTGAGCGCACTGATGATGTAGGACACCGTGGTCGTCATCTCTTCGTTCTCAACGACGAGAGTGGTTGTGGCGTTATTGATGATGTCGAGCATGGACTGCTTGGCGGTGGTAGGGCTCCAGATGAGATCGGTGGCGGTGTCAGGGATATAGCTAAAATCGCTTGCGCCGACGACTCCGGAGGATGTGGTGCCGGCTGCGTAATCCATGTTGAACGTGGTCTCGACGGCAGCTGCATCAACGGGGTCGTTGTAGAGCATGGCGTAATCGCGCGTGGTGCTGTAGTACTGCGATTGCAGATTGAGGCTCATGAGCGCGAGTGTTGTGCCATCCACGATGAAGGATTTTTCGTGCGTTACCTGGAAGGCTTTGTTGGCCCAGACAGCGGAGCAGTTGGCCGTTGCGTTCAGTGTTGTGAAGGCGGTCTGGTTGTTTGTTTGTTCGTTGTTCTGATCGAAGACGGCGCGGACTGTTACGCCACGGCCGCAAGCGGAGACCAGTTTGGCCAGGAAGGTGGAGTCCTGCATGGCGTACATGGTGAGGTCGATGGTGCTCTTCGCGTTATCGAGCAAGGCGTAGGCCGTGGTCAAGAATCCGCCTCCAGGTTGTCCGGCCCCAGGGTCTGGCATGGCATAGAGGTTGTAGGTAATTGCCGCGGACGTATTGGTGCCGCTGCCGGAAAGGCTGGCTGTTTGCGTTGCCCCGGTCACGCCGCCGGAGTTATCCGTAACGGTGAGTGTGCCTGAGTAGCTGGTGGCTGCGGTCGGGGTAAAGGTTACGGTGAGATTGCAGGAGCTGCCGGCTGCCACGGTTCCGTTGCAGGTGTTGGCGGTGGTGAAAACGGTGCTGCCCGATACGGCGACGTTTGAAAGGGTGAGAGCACCGGTGCCGGTGTTGGAAAGCACGGTTGTCATGGTGCTGGACTTTCCGACAAGCGTGCTGGCAAAGGCGAGAGACGAAAGAGAGAGAGAGGCCTGTGGCGAGGCTTGTGCCGCTCCGTTGCCGCTAAGGGTGATCTGCTGCTGATTGTTTTGGATGTTTTGTGAGTTATTGACCAGCGTGACGGTTGCGCTGTGGCTGCCGGTGGTCTTTGGAGTGAAGGCGAGGGAAAGAGAACAGCTGGCTCCGGCGGCAAGGGTTGTGCTGCAGCCGTTGGTCAACGAGTAATTCGTTGTGTCAGAAAGCGTGATGCTGGAGAGGGTGAGGGTGGCGTCGCCGGAGTTTTTTACGGTGACGGTTTGCGCGGCACTCGATGTATTGATCGAGACATCAGAAAAACTGAGTTGCGTGGCCGAGAGCAGAATCTGTGGCTCGCTGGAGCAGGAGGAGCAGCTTGTGCTTCCGCTGGAGCTCTTGCCTCCGCCGCATCCTGCGAAGGCAAGAAGAAGTAGAGGGGTAACGGCGAAGACGAATGGGCGGCGAAGGTTGCGCATAAGAAGAGTGCCTTGAAATGGAAATAAAAAGAGCACCGCTAAGGGTGCCGTGAAGGCTGATCTTAACGAAGCTCTGCGCAGCTTCTTCTCTGAGGCCGCGGGAAAACTGATTTACCAGGTTGTGAACTTGGTAGGAGTTTACCATGCCGGTTTCCAAAAGCACGGCGGCCGGGAAGCCGAAGTGGACTCACAGCGTGTAGGATTTCGGTGCAAGAAATACGGGTGAGGTTCTGTGAGCAACGGATTGAGCGCCGAAGCAGCGACCGGAGGCTTGTGTTTGAAGGAGGCAGCGGCGTGCCGCTGGGACGAGGTTTCCCTCGGAGAAGTGATGCTGCGCTTCGATCCGGGAGAGGGACGAATCGTCGGAGCACGCAACTTTCGTGTCTGGGAGGGCGGTGGCGAGTACAACGTGGCCCGAGGGCTGCGGCGCTGCTTCGGCTTACGCAGTGCAATCGTGACTGCACTGGTTGATAACCCGGTCGGTCGGCTGATTGAAGACCTGATGCTGCAGGGCGGCGTGGATGTGTCCTCTGTGCGCTGGGAGACTTTTGATGGTGTAGGTGGCGAGGCGCGCAACGGAATCTATTTTTTGGAACGAGGCTTCGGTGTGCGGCATGGCATGGGCATGATGGATCGCGGGCATACTGCGATCGCTCAGCTGCAGCCCGGCGTGATCGATTGGGATGCAATCTTTGCGCAAGGGGTGCGGTGGTTCCATACGGGTGGCATTATGGCCGCGTTGAGCGAGACGGCGACCGAGGTTGTATGCGAGGCGATGCTTGCAGCCCGGCGTCACGGCACAGTCGTGAGCTTTGATGCGAATTACAGGCCTTCGCTTTGGAAGGCACGCGGTGGACGAGAGAGATCGATTGCCGTTAACCGCTCGCTGATGCCGATGGTGGATGTTCTGTTTGGTCACGAGGGCGATGTTGCTCGTGGAGAAAACAAGGCATCGCATGGGCCTGCGTGGCATACGTTGGAAAGCTTTGCGGAGATGGCGGCGCGCGTTACGCAGGAGTGGCCGCAACTGCGCGTGGTTGCGAGCACAGTGCGTAGGCCGGTTACGGCGAGCCGCAATGCCTGGAGCGCTTTTGGGTACGCGTGCGGTGAGGCGGTGGAGGGAATTTGCTTTGACGCGTTGGAGATTCTGGATCGTGTAGGCGGTGGCGACTCCTTTGCTGCGGGGCTGGTCTACGGCTTGCTGTGTGAGCGTGGACTTGCGTGGGCGTTGAACTGCGGTGTCGCGCATGGGGCGTTGTGCATGACGACTCCGGGGGATACGTCCATGGCGACGCTGCCAGAGGTGGAACGGCTGATGGCCGGTGGTACAGAGGGCACGATTCGGTAGAGCGGAGTGCGGCAATGGCAAACAAGCAAGAGGTACTGACGCGTCTTCACCGCACGGGATTGGTTCCCGTCCTGCGTGCTGAATCCGCAGAGCAGGCGTTTCGCCTGGCTGAGGCGATTGCAGCGGGCGGCTGTGACGTGGTTGAGGTGACGATGACGGTACCGGATGCCGTACGATTGATCGCTCGGCTGGTGCGGGAGCGTCCGGACATTCTGGTGGGAGCGGGCACGGTGCTGAATGCAGAGCAGGCAATGGCCTGCATCGACGTTGGCGCACAGTTTGTCGTCAGCCCCGCATTTCATCAGGAAACGGTAGCGCTCTGCGTAAAGCAGGGCATTGGTATTTTGCCGGGGGCGCTGACACCTACGGAGGTTTTGCGTGCCTGGGATGCCGGAGCTGATGTGGTGAAGGTGTTTCCGGCAAGCGCGATGGGTGGAGCGGCCTACCTGCGGAGCCTTAAGGCTCCGCTTCCGCAGATTGAGCTGATTCCAACCGGCGGCGTTACCTTGCACACCGCGCACGACTTCCTTCATGCAGGAGCGTTTGCGCTGGGTATTGGAGCGGATCTGGTGAACGTGCACGCGATTAAGGCAGGCCAGCCGGAGCTTGTGAGCGAGCAGGCGCGCAAGTATCTGGAGATTGTGCGGCACTGGCATGCCTCGCATGGCGCTGCTGCGGAAGGCCTGCTTAGCGCAGACGCGTGAGCATGGAGATCTCTCCGGAAGGATAGCCTGTCATCGTGACGTGAAAGCGTCGCAGCGTGTGGGGCTCTAACGTGAACTCACTGGTCAGTGAGTCTCCAAGGAAAGCGTCTGTCACCATTTGTTTGAGCACGGCGCGTTTGTGTCGCGTCAGCACGGAGGAGACGATGTTCAGCACTTCGCGCATAGCGTCTGTAAGTGCATCGTCGATAGGCCGCTCCGTGAGCTGCTGCCGGACGACGGTATCGGGGAGCCCAACCAGCACACCGCCGAGAGAGCCGAGCAGAGGAAGATCCACCGTCAGCAGGATGGTGTCGGGCGTTCCCACCACTTCATAAACCCCGTAGGCCTTGCTGCCGTGATTCAGGAAAAGGTCATCGCCTGAGGCGACGGTAACGCGCCGTCCAGTGAGATCGGTAAAGAGCTGAGAAAAGGCAAAAGGGGTGCCTGCGGCCGCGTTCATGCGATGCCTCCGAAGACGTTCCGCAAGGAGCTACGAACGTCCTCTGGTGTGAAGGGTTTTGTGATCAGAAACTGAGCCCCTTCTTTCATCGCTGCTTCGTAGATTTCGTTTGAGCCTTCCGAGGTGATAAAGCCAAAGGGCGTCGCGTTTGAAGAGGAGCGAACATGCCGCAGGAAGTCGATGCCGGACATCTCCGGCATATTCCAGTCGGAGAGAATCAGCTGCGGTTGATGCGCGGCGAGTTTGTTCAAGGCATCGGCGCCGTTCTCGGCTTCGATGAAGGTGAAGCCGCTGAAGCCTGCCTGACGGATGGCTCGCTGCACGAGCATGCGCATAGTCTTGCTGTCATCTACTAGGAGAACCTGCATAAACGCTACCTCGGAAGGGATGCCCCGGTGGGGCTATGGAGTTAATCGGCAAGATAGGCGATTGCATCAGCGATTTTGGAGCGCTTGAATCGTTGGGCTGTGCCTACGGTTTCGGCGGCACCTAAAAAGAGCGGAGCGCCGGGGTAAAGAACGCTGTGCAGCTCTTTCAGGGTGTTGGTTTTGGTTGGCGTGTCGAAGTAGATCAAGACATTACGGCAGAAGACGACGTGAAATGGACCCCGGCCGCTGAGGCTTTGCCGGAGATCAAGCGGTTCGAATTGAATCATGTTGCGGAGATGCGGCCGGACTTTCCACTCTTCTCCATGAGGTTGAAAGTAGCGGGCAAGATAGGGAGCCGGAAGGCCACGGCTTACTTCAAAGGTGCCGTAGACGCCGGCACTGGCTTTTTCCAGCACGCGTTCGGAGATGTCGGTTGCGAGGATCGAGACCTCATTGGGGGTGAGCCCTGCTTCGAGTAGGGTGATCGCCAGGGAGTAGGCCTCCTGCCCGGACGAAGCTGCCGCTGACCAGAAACGCAGCTTTTGGCCGCTGGAGCGGTCGCGCAGGAGTTGTGGCAGGATGTGCGACCGAAGCGCAGAGAACGGGGCATGATCCCGAAAGAAGAGAGTCTCGTGCGTGGTCATGGCTTCGATCACTTTGCGCGATAGGCCGGGCAGGCCGCTGCGGAGAGCCTGGCAGAGCGCCTCCATGGAGCCAAGCTGCTCGCGCTCCACGACTGGCCCAAGTCGTGACTCGAGTAGATAGACTTTTTCCGCTTCGAGAGAAAGCCCAGAGGCGCGGTGGATCCACTGCTGGAGGAAGAGAAAGCACTCCGGGGAGACGGCGTGGGTTGGAGTAGAGGCAAAGAATGAATTTGGCATTAGCGGCCCCTTACTTGCCGAAGAATCGCTCCGGCTATTTCTTGAAGTGGTAACGACTCATGCACGAGGCCGGCCTGCGTGACGGCGCCTGGCATTCCCCACACGACGCTGGTGGCTTCATCCTGTGCGATGAGATGAGCTCCCTGACGCACGAGCGATTCAGAACCGCGCAGGCCGTCCTGCCCCATACCGGTGAGGATGGTGGCGATGGTGTTGCCCCCATAGACTTCAGCGACAGAGCGGAAGAGGACATCCACCGCAGGTCTGCAGGAGCACTCCTGCGGTCCCTGATCGAGACGAATGAGCACCTCTGTACCGGCGCGGGTGAGCCGCATGTGGAAGTCTCCGGGAGCGAGATAGGCTGTGCCGGGTTGCAGTTTCATTCCGTCAGCAGCCTCAACGGTGGGAAAGCCTGTGCTGTGTTGAATGCGCTCTGCGAGGAGCCGGGTGAAGACGGGAGGCATGTGCTGCACGATGACGACGGGAAGAGAAAAGTTATGCGGCAAGCCAGCGATCAACTGCGCGAGAGCGGTAGGGCCTCCGGTAGAAACACCGATGGCAAGAACCTCACGGTTTTTGAACGAAGGCGGAATACGGGGCGGCCTGGAGGAGGCAAGCGAGTGCAGCGACGGGGGGGGCGGCGAGCCGCGTTGGAGTTGTGTGGACGTATGGCAGAGAAGACGTAGCTTCTCGCAAAGCTCGAGCTGAAAACGGGCCGAGGCATCAGGGAGAGAGACGTCGGTTTCAGGCTTCATCAGAAACATGGCCGCGCCGTTCATCAGCGCATCGACTGTGCTGGCAGCGGAGGAGAGGGAGCCGCCGGAGAAGACCAGAACACGAAGCTTCGGGAAGCGAGCACGGAGAAGCGGAAGCAACTCCAGTCCACTCATGCCGGGCATGTTGATGTCGAGTGTCATGACATCCGGCGTGAGCAGGGGCAGCTTACTCAGGGCGCTTTCGGCTGAAGCGGCGGTGCCTACTACCTCAAACCCCTGTTCTTCGCTTAGCATGCGCGTGAGAAGACGGCGAACGACGACAGAGTCGTCTACGACTAAAACCCGGATCTTGTCTGCCTGGCGTCGTGTGGGAGAAGGGATGGTGCGTGATGACGCAACAGGCATCGTATGACCTCAGCAAAGAGATAAGAAAATATGCAGGCAGGAGACCCGGCCTGCATGGAGAGTCCTTGTTTAGACGGTGAAGCGAACGACGAGACCCTGCAGCTCGCTCGCCATGGCATGTAGGCTGCGCGCCGCGGTTTGCGTGCCTGCTGCGCCGGTGGTTGTGCTTTGAGCTGCTGAGGCAACGCCGGCAATATTGACGGCGATTTCGCTCACGCCATGCGAAGCATCCGAAACGTTGCGGCCGATTTCGTTTGTCGTGGCGGTCTGTTCTTCAACCGCAGAGGCGATGGTGTTCGAAACATCGTTGATCTGGTTGATGATCTGGGTGATCTCTTCGATCGCCTGAACGGCACTGGTGGTATCGCTCTGAATGGCTTCGATCTTCTGACCGATCTCTTCCGTTGCCTTGGCCGTTTCTTTTGCAAGCTCCTTGACTTCATTGGCAACTACGGCGAAGCCTTTGCCGGCTTCTCCTGCACGCGCAGCTTCGATGGTGGCATTGAGCGCGAGGAGGTTGGTCTGCTGCGCGATGGAGGTGATGACCTTTACGACCTTGCCGATCTCAAGACTGGATTGTCCAAGTTTGGCGATGGTCTGATTGGTTGCTGTGGCCGCAGCAACGGCGTTGTGGGCAACGTTCGCGCTTTCGTTTGCGCTTTTGGATATCTCACGGATAGAGGCTTGCATCTCTTCCGAGCCTGCCGCCACCACGGTAACGTTTTTGGAGACCTCATCGCTAGCTGTGGAGACGACCTTGGCCTGCGTTGCCGTTTCTTCCGCGTTGGAGGCCATTTGCTCACTGATGACGGAAAGCTCTTCCGAAGCGGACCCAAGGGCCTGCGCGGCGGTGGTGATAGCGGTAATCCGTTGACGAAGGTCGGCAAAGAAGCGAGCCAGGGCTTCTCCCATCTGCCCGATGGAGTCCTTACCTGAGACAGTGATTTGCTGGGTTAGGTCGCCTTCGCTGGCCTGTTGCACGACTTCGAGAATGGACTGCACTTTCTCCTGCAGTTCCAGTGTGCGCAGACGCTCTGCCTCCTGCGCGGCTTGATGCTCCAATCGCGCACGGACGGTGGAGGTAATGTCGGTTGCGAACTTGACCACGCGCGCAGGCTTGCCATTGGCGTCAAAGATAGGGTTGTAGGAGCCGTAGATCCAGACTTCACGCGCACCCTTGCCCAGACGCTTGTACTCGCCATGCTGATACTCGCCGCGTGCGAGCGCCTCCCAGAACTCCCGATAGGCGGGGGATTGAGCCTCGTCCTTTTCCATGAAGGTGCGGTGATGGCGACCCTGCAATTCCACGAGAGTGTAGCCCATGGTGTTGAGAAAGTTTTCATTCGCCGCCACGATGGTTCCATCGAGTTCAAACTCGATGACGGCCTGCGTGCGGCTGACGGCTTCTACCTGTCCGCGGTTGGCTACGTTGCGGCGCATGTCCTCTGTGACATCCAGCGCAATCTTGACTGCCTTGAACGGCTTGCCTTCTGCGTCGAGGATGGGCATGTAGCATCCCTGCAGCCAGAACTCCTGTCCATTTTTCCCAATGCGACGAAAGATCGCGGTGCGTGCATCCCCGCGCTGCAGGCCGGTCCAGAGCGCACGGTACTCCAAGCCTTGCGCTTCGTGTGGATCAACGAAGAGGCTATGGTGTTTGCCCTGAATCTCATCGAGACGATACCCGCTGAGCCGAAGGAAATTTTCGTTGGCGTTGAGGATTGTGCCGTCGAGTTACAAACTCGACGACGCCTTGGGAGCGGCCGATGGCTTCGAGCGCGGCCTGCGCTTCGTGAAGCTTGCTGTGCGGCGGCACCGAGGCTACGCGTGTCCGTACCTTGATGGGAGTGGAGGTCGTTAGATCAGGGATGTGGGTTGCGGTGGCCATTGCGGTGTTCTCCATGAGGAAGGTTGGTCGTGAACGTTAGTTGCAGGCAAGCGCGAGAAGCTGTTCGGTGTTGAGTAAAAGCATGAGGCGATCTCGCAGTTTGAAGACGCCGGAGATCAGATTGCGCTGACGCGGTGGAACGTTATCGGGAATCGGAGCATAACTGTTCTGCGGTACTTCGAGAACATCGCCGATGCTGTCTACCAAAAGGCTGACCGCGCCGTCCTCTGCCTGAATGATGATGTTCATGGGCTGTGACTCGGGTGCAGCGGGGGGAAGTCCGAGCGTATGGCGTGTGTCGATGGCGGTTACGATCTGCCCTCGAAGGTTGATGAGCCCCTGGATGGCGGGTGCGGCGAGGGGAATGCGGGTCATCTCCTGCTGACGGATGACCTCCTGCACGCGAACGGCCTGAATGCCGAAAAAGAGATCGCCGACCTGGAAGGTTGCGAACTGAATGGTGTCTCCTCGCTGTTGTCGACGCTCTGGTTGCGGGCTCATTTAGGCGGTCCTTTCAAGAAGGGGCGAATCGTTGTGCGGTATGGGGGCAAGCAGCGTTTCCGCGTCCAGCAGATCGGTGATGGTGTTGCCGAGGATGATGGAGCTGGAGAGCCCGGTGTGCTGCGCAGGCCGTTTGTAGCTCACGCTTTCTTCCACGACGTCGAGAATCTGGTCAACAACAACGCCAAGCCTGCGTTCGTTGTTGCCGAGAACGATGACCTGCAGATTCGTTCCCGGGGAGACGAGCACGGTGGTACTGCTCTGCTCAAAGAAGCTGCCCAACTCAAGTAGCGGGAGAATTTCTCCGCGATAGTGGAGCACGGGTTTGCCGGCGGCGTAGCGAACGCTGGAGCTGTCGATCTGCTCAAGACGCGAAACAAGATGCAGGGGGACCGCGACCCGTTCGAAGCGGCCGGCACGGAAGAGAAGAAAGCTTTGTCTTGGCTCCCCGTTGCCGGTACGAAGATCGTCTTTCCGCAGCTCTCGCGATTGTGCAGCCATGCCTGCCAGGGTTGCGAGGCCGGGAATGTCGAGGATCAGCGCTACGTGGCCGTCGCCCATGATGGTGGCTCCTAGATAGGAGCTAAGGTTCTTTAGGCGCTTGCCGAGAGGTTTTACCACGATTTCCTGGGTGTCAGAGATCCCGTCCACCACGAGACCGAAGGGCCTTCCTTCTGCTTGCAGGACAACGATATTGATCACTGAAGAAGAGGGAAAGATCTCCGGTTGCAGGCCGAGCACGCGGTTGAGATAGGTGAGGGGCAGAAGCTGCCCGCGACGGCGGTAAACGGGCGCTCCGTTCACATACTCGATTGCAGGAGCCATACCGTTGCGTGCTTCGCTGCGATCGATCCGGACAAGCTCCAGCAGATTCGCCTGAGGAATGACGAAGCGATGTTCATCGTCCTTCGTGACCGCTCTAATCACGAGGCCCGGAATGATGGCCAGCGTGAGCGGGATGGTGATTTTCACCACCGATCCGGCACCTTGAGGGTTATTGGTAATGTCGACGATGCCGCCAATCTTTTGGATATTGGTCTTGACGACGTCCATGCCAACGCCACGGCCGGAGATGGTCGTAATCGTGTTCGCGGTGGAGAAACCGGGCGCAAAGACAAGATGGATTGCTTCCCGGGTGCTGAGGGTTGCGGCCTGCGCTTCGGTGATCAGGCCTTTCTCGACAGCACGTGCTTTCAGACGCTCGGGGTTGAGCCCGCGACCGTCATCCGAGATTTCGATGTTGACGTGTCCGCCTTCGTGGTAGGCCCGAAGAGTAACCGTGCCTTCGCTGATCTTTCCGGAGGAAAGGCGATCCTGCGGTGCTTCGATGCCGTGATCGCAGGAGTTGCGCACGATGTGGGTCAGAGGATCTTTGATGGCTTCGATGATGGTCTTATCGAGCTCCGTCTCTGCGCCTTCCATCTCGATGCGAATCTTCTTGCCGCATTCGGTTGCGAGATCGCGCACGATGCGCGGAAGCTTGTTCCAGACCACGCCGATGGGCTGCATACGGGTTTTGAGCACACCCTCCTGAAGCTCGCTGGTGATGGCGTTCAGGCGCTGTATGGTCCGGATAAGGCTGGAGTCGTGGCCGGTAGCGCCCTGTAAGAGCTGGTTGCGTGCAAGGACGAGCTCGCCGACCAGGTTCATCAGCTTATCGAGCAGGCCGACGTCAACACGGATAGTGGATTCAATGAAGCCGGAGCTTTTGGGTGTCTGAAGCTCTTCCGTCGATGGTGGCGGATCGGAAGGCGAGGGGATCGAGCTCTGCGGCGCAGGCGAAGGTGCGGTGGGAGGCTCCGCAGGCAGGACGGCGCGGGAGGGAGCTGCTGCAGAGGAGGATTCGAGCACCGCTGCCAGACGTGCCCGAAGGTTGCTATAGTCGTTGTCGCTCTCCGTGCCCTGTGTTTCGATGGAGGCCATGATGGCCTTGATGGCATCAACGGTTTCGAGCAGGAGAGCGGAGACTTCAGCGGTTAGCGTACGTGAGCCGCTGCGCATCTGATCCAAGATGTTTTCTGCTACATGCGTCAGCCCGCCCAGAACAGAAAACCCGAAGAAACCACAGGTCCCCTTGATGGTGTGGAAGGTACGAAAAACGCTTGCCAGAAGTGTAGCGTTGTCGGGAGTCTGTTCGAGTTGTACGATCTCCTGATCCAGATGGACGAGGCTTTCGTTGCACTCGATAAGAAATTCGCGAACTTCATCATCCAGGTCGAAGGGCATTGCAGATCCTTGCGGGGAAATCACAATAGCTTCATCGACGCAACTTTAGAGACGCTTTAGCAGAAAATGATTTTGTCCAAATTCACGCATCGCTCCTGGACCCAGTTTCTTCCGTTCTACGTGTTGTTTTTTGCGACGGGGATTGCCACGGTTCTGGATGCGAATCTGTTGCCGATCCTGACGACGTCGCCGGACGGAGCTGATCTGCGTCTGGCCACAGCGCTTGCGGTCCAGTTCGGTGGGCAACTGTTGGGGCCGCTGATGCCGTGGCGCAAGCCTTCGGTCGCGCTCACGGTGGGCTGTGCGTTAACAGCAGTGAGTGCGTTGCTCATGATGATGGTGGAGGGACGAGGGTTTTATCCCGTCCTTGCCTGCTACGGTTTCGGTTTGGGCATCACGATGGCGAGCACGAATGTTCTGGTGGGAATTGAGAGTGACGCTGCGCTGCGAACCTCGCGCATGGAGCTGCTTAATATCTTCTGGCCGCTTGGTGCGGCTTTTTGCTCTCCTTTGCTGATGGTGCTTCCGCTGTCCCATACCGGGTCGCTGGCCTATGCGTTGGTCGCTGGTGTCTTTCTGCTCGCGATGCTCTTCTTCCTGTGCAGGCGTGCTGCGCCGACATTTGATGTGGAGCCGCAGGGCAAAAGCCGCTTGCGTGCCGGTGTGCGCCTGCTGTTCGTTGCATTATTGGCGCTGCTGGCGATTGGGATTGAGTCGGGGCTGGCGAGTTGGCTGCCGATGTTCAATCAGCGCTATCTGGCGTCGAACAAGCTGCTTCCACTGTCCACGGTCTTTTGGGTCGGCAGCATTACCGGACGATTAGCCGCAGCCTATTTTCTGCATGGGAAGAAGACGCCAACGTGGATGGTACGGCTATGCGTGTTGGCGTATGGATTGTTCTTGGCCATGTTGCTGCTCCTGCCTGCGACGGTACCGATCGTGGTGTTCTGCAGCTTTATGGCCTCCGCCGCAGTGGCACCGGTTTATCCAGCTCTGCTGACGGAAGCGGTAACGATGCGAGGAAACGGCCTGATTTTTTGCGCCGGAGGCTTTGGGAGCGCGCTGCTGCCGTGGCTTGTTGGTGTCTTTTCCGCACGGTACCACTCTTTGCGCGGAGGCATGAGCCTGTTGTTCGCGGGGGCTGTCCTTATGTTCTGCGGCGCTTATCTGGAGCAGAGCAGGAGGCGGAGTTTCTCCGCAGAGGAAAACTCCTGAGTGCAGGAGCCGCTTGATTTTCTCTTCGGCAGCGGTAGGATGTTGTGCATGTACACTCCTCGATTTACAGCATGGGTTGCTGTCCTCGCCTCTGCATCGATTGCGATGGCGCAAACAAAAGTTCCTGTAGTGGAACGAAAAGGGTTTGACGCGATTCAACAGCAGGACCTGCGGAGCGATCTTAGCTTTCTTGCCAGCGACAAACTGGAAGGACGTATGAGCCTGCAGCCCGGTGATGATGCAGCGATCGAGTGGGTGGCGCAACAGTTTTCCAAAGCAGGGCTGAAGCCGATTGCGTCGGGCCAGGGAAGCGCTGGTTATAAGCAACCCTTCGAGTTGATCGAGTACGTTCCGGATCGGATCAACACATCACTTACACTGAAGCGTTCCGGGGTTTATACGACCTTCCATGCGCCACAAGCCTTTGGTGCCTACAAGCAAGCAGTTGATCTGACGGCGCCGGTTGTTTTTGCGGGGTACGGTATTACAGCGCCGGAGCTCGGTTACGACGACTATAAAGGGCTGGATGTAAAGGGAAAGATCGTTTTGGTCTTTGACCATGAGCCACAGGAAGATGATCCGCACTCGATCTTTAATGGGACGGGAAACACGCGCTATGCGACCTCACGAGTGAAGCTTCTCAACGCGCAGGAGCATGGAGCCGTGGCAGTTCTGTTAGTGCCGGAGCCCAATCGTAAGCACCTTACAAACGCTGAGCGTGCGGCGAAGATTGGCGGAAGTATCGTGCGCGAAACGCCGTTGCCCTTACAGGCGATTGCGCAGGATGAGGTGACGATCCCGCTGGCTGGGATCAATGACGATGTGGCGAAGATTCTGCTCGCAAATGCCGGGGAATCTCCGAGTGAGCTTCAGGCGGCGATCGATAAGGATCTGAGTACGCAAAGCAGAGCGTTGGCCGATACGGAGCTGACGCTTCATCTGCGCAATAAGTCGGAACGTGCAGGAACTACCTATAACGTTGCTGGATTGCTGGAGGGATCGGACCCAAAGCTGAAGCGTGAGACGATTCTGATCACGGCGCATCATGATCATGACGGCATGGCTCCATGCCCGGTAGGGAAGAGCGGCATTGATGAGAAGGGCGACATTGTGCCGGCCGGCCCGGCGTGCAAGGAGATCTGGCACGGAGCGGATGACAACGGCTCAGGGACGGTCGGGGTTGCGGAGTTGGCAAAGGCCTTTGGTGAGAATCGGGCACGCCCACGTCGCTCTATTTTGTTTGTAGTGTTCGCTGCAGAGGAGAGGGGATTGCTGGGCGCGTACTGGATGGCCGCGCATCCGGTACGCCCGCTTGCAACAACGCGCGCCCAGATCAACTTTGACATGATCGGTCGTGATGAAAAGCCAAGCCCGCAGACGGACGGTTTGATTACGATTCCCTCGGATACCTCGAACCGGCTGAACTTGATTGGAGCTCTGTACTCACCCCAGTACAACCGTGTCGTCGAGCAGGAAAACAAACGTGTCGGTCTAACTCTGGATGATCGCTTTGATCACGAAACAGCACTGAATGTCTTTTTCCGCTCGGACCAATTTCCATTTGTCCTGCACAACGTTCCTGCCTTTTGGTGGTTTACGGGGTTCCATCCGGATTATCACCACACGACGGACACTGTGGAAAAAATAGACTTCCCGAAGATGCAGAAGATCTTAGAACTGGCGTATTTGTCGGCATGGCGATTCGCGTCCGATGCAGTACCACCAGCGTTTGTGGCCTCTCCCATACCTCCGAACGGTAAATCTCGATAGTGAAGTAACTGCGTTTCACAAGCTCACCCTCCGCACTTTTGACGACACGTACATATCCGCGTATATTCATAAGTGCGGGGTGGAGCAGCCCGGTAGCTCGTTGGGCTCATAACCCAAAGGTCACAGGTTCAAATCCTGTCCCCGCAACCACTTAGCGAATCCGTCAACCCGGAATACCCGGTGTAAGAGCAGGAACATTTGCTCCACCGGGTTTTCGCACGTTTGGACTCGCTTCGTCCTAGATTATGCGCCTCTCAAAATTCTGGTGCGTGAGCTCTTGGTTGAGTGCGGGTACTTTGTGAAGATGGCCTCAGAGGTGTCCCTTACGGGACAACGTCGTGAGCTCCGCAAGCCAGTGCTCTATCCGGCTGACGTCGGCGGCGAAGTCGTCAAGCATGCAGGAGCCGAACTCTTGCTCTGTTGCTACTCGCTGGTAGGTATTGCCTGTTCGCAATACTGAGCTATAGCTTTTGCAACTGTTACACGGTTTCGATGGGCAAAGACCTCTGCGCGAAGGCGATGGGCCTTCTTGTGAGCAGCAGCTTCCGTCAAACGCGAGCCTTCATGTCAGGTGTAAAGAAACCTCACGCTTGCGTCCGCCTCAACATCGTGCACCACGCGATTTATCCCGGGCTGAGCTGTACGCAGGTGCATCACTGCCTTCGTTTGACTTCCTTCCTGCGCCACGGCCAAGATGCTTCAATTGCGCGGGTGTACTTCCAGAGAGCCACCACAAGCGGGACCGCCAGCGCGATCCAGGACAGCCCATCCCAAAGGCCATCTCCAAACAGGGCCGAAAAGAGACCGCACGCCGTGATGAGGGCCAGCATAAAGGGATAGCCATAGATCTTTCTAAATGGAAATGGGTGCCGATTCATGGTGTCAGTCCCGCTGCCGTTCTCTGATCGACTCCAATCAGTTGTTCCTGCTTGACCAAACGATCCAACTCATCTTCAACGGGCGTTTTACGGCGCGAGAGCCAAAGGTACAACCCGCTGAGTAGGACTGCAATCAGGGTTACGTCGAAGAACGCCCAGATAATTTTTAAAGGGATTCCACCATAGTCGCCGAAGTGCAATGGACGTGACACTTCTAAGACACGGAGATACCACGGCAATCCCTTGGAAGAAACAAGTTGCCCAGTCTCTGCGTCAATCAAAGCCGGAGTAAAAAGATGCCGCGTTACTTCCGTATCGCCGCGGGTCCAGATCACGTAATGACGAGATGTCGTCTTCGGGTTTGGGAAACCAATGCTAGTAATCTCCATTCCTGGAAGAGCTTTCTTCGTGGTTTTCACGGCAGCATCCACCGAGGCAAGATGCGACGGCATTGGCTTACCGCGATATGGCTTGAGCAGAGGAGGGAGTGCCTGTGCTCGCCACAAATCAAAGAGCGGCCCTTCTATATCGTTCATTACTCCTGTTGCCCCAACGACACAGGCCCAGGTCATGACGACGATGCCAAGCAGATTATGCAGATCGAACCACTTCAACCTTCGCGTTCGTCCCACTCGAACTGTACCGAAATCCAGCCGCCTCATAAATGGTCCATATACGAGAACACCTGAAATGAGTGCCACAAGAAATGTCAGTGCCATCGTTGCAAGGAAGAGTCTTCCTGGCAAATTTAGAAAGAGGGAGAAGTGCGTTCTACCAATGAAGCCCATCAGATCGAACTTCTCCGTTTGTCTCGCTTGTTTCTGTTTATCTTCGAGCAGTTTTCCAGTGTGCGCATCGAAGATCAGATTGTGTGCTTCGTTCGACTTGGGAGCAGGTGGCACATGCGGGGACATGGTAAGGAAGACACGCGGTTCGTCGTCATCGAAGCCGACACTGAGGATCTTCTGCCCCGGATAGAGGTGGTAGCTCGCCTGGATCATATCGTCCAGGCGAGCATAGGGAGCTGTGGGCGGGAGGTTCGCTGGGCGAACCTCCCGGTTGGGATGAGTCGAGTCGAAAATTTCGTCGCCGAAGATCAACGGTAGCCCGGTGAGACACTCCATTAGGAGGAAAGCCGTACACACAAGACTCGTCCACTTGTGAATGCGATACCAGAACCGTACACGACTCGCTGTGATCATAGGAAAGGATGCCATTGGGAACTCCCTAGAATTGCAGCTTGAGAGCAAGTTGTAAGGAGCGCGGACCACCCACCTGATAGAGAGAGTTCAAACCGCCAAGCTGCCCATTCAAAGTGTTGGAAGCGTATCCAAATCCATTGTTGCGATCACCGCTGGAGAGTGTGTTTTTTACATTTCCCATGACGGCCTGATTCAGTACGTTGAACGCTTCGGCCCTGAACTGAAGACGCAGCGAGTTCCACAAAGGAAAGGTTCTATTCAAAGCGAGATCAGCTTGGGTCGCTCCGAATGACCGCGCATAGTTTCGGCTGACATCACCGTCAATGTTGTTACCGTTCGCATCTGTGATCTCCTGGAATGCGGAGTAGTTGATGATGCGCCCCCCTGGGTACTGCGAGCCGTATTTGTACAACGGCTGGCTCTGCACACGATTTGGCCTTTGGTATTGCAGAACTCCAGTATTGATGTCCGTGGTGAAGGTTCCCAGTATGTTGAGTGGCAATGCGGAACGAGATGTTACTCGCGCGTCGAACGCCCAATGCTTGAGAATTGCAGAGGCTACTAAGTTGTTGTAAGAGCCAGGAACCTCGTAGCGAAGCCCCAACTGGAAGTTGCTTCGGATGTCATAGTCCGAAGCAGAGTACATCAGACCAGCCGTACCCCAGTTGTTGCTGGTTCCATTGTCGCGAGCGTGCGCCCATGTGTACGAGGCCAGCGCCTGGAGGCCATGCGACATTTTCCGCTGAAACTGCAGCTGAAATGAATCGTAGTTTGAAAGTGATCCGTTACTGCTGAAATTAAGCCCTCCAGCCATATTCGCATTCAGCTTCTGCGCTTGCGTCGCGTTGTAGTAAATCGTCTTCATTAAGCGTCTACCGGCTGATCCCACGTAGCTTAATGTAAGGGTTTGATCTCGCCCCAGGCTCTGCTCTACCGCCACATTCCATTGCCAGGTATAAGGCAGTTTCAGGTTGGGATCGATAGCATAAATCTCGTTCTGCCACGGTGGCGTCAGGCTTGGGGCCGGAATGGCATCAATCTGCGCTTGAGTGAACGGAAATGCCGCTCCAACTGTCTCTCCCGTCGATTGAAATCCCACACCTTGATACTCATTCGACGCGTAGGAGGATGCCCCTAGGTCATAGAACAAGCCCCCACCGGCGCGAATCACTGTTTCCCATCCGGGAGTTTGGTGCGCCTGATAGGCTGCTGCAAAACGAGGCGCGAAGTTGCCGTAGGTTGTCTTCCAAAGCGGTCCCGAAGTGAAATTCAAATTCGAAAGATTCGTGGTTGTGACAGCATAAGGATCATGCCCGTCTGCGTCATGTGGCGCAGGGTTTAGCTCCCAACGGACACCAAGCGACGCATTGAGGCGGGATGTTACTTTCCACTCATCCTGCAAAAACAGAGAAAACTGGTCATACACAGGTTTTGCAGAATACTTTGATATGTAAAAGGCAACGCCTTGAGACTGATTTGTGAGGACCTGTGATTGGTTGTTATAGATACCTTGCTCCCACATTGGCGTCAGAAAGTTGTAGTTTGATAGCCTGCGATAATCCACTCCCCACTTCAACTTGTGTCGTCCAATGGAGTAGTTCATCGTCTCAACTACGTTGATCTGGTGCTGATAGGCTCTAAACGGCTTGAACTGGACCTCGGGATAATAATTTCCGAACTGCATGATCATGCGTAACGTTTTCCCCGTACTGAATCCGGGCACAGTATCCAGATAGCTATCGGTTAGCGGAGTCGCACCCCCGAAATTGTCCATCGTATCGTTCGACGCACTTGCGTTCGAGGTGTAGTTGAACCGTAGATCGCTATCGAAACGAGGCGTGAAGATATTCGTAACTCCTGCTGTTGCGGTCTTCGTGTCACCACTCTGCGTGGTGATCGTTGCCATGGAGAAATTCGTTCCTGATCCATTGGCGCGTGTCGAACTGTCTGAAGAGGAGTCGCTATACCGGAAGAATGCTTGGACCTTATCGCTGAAATGATGATCTACTCGGATGCTGCTGGTATCCAGACTGCTGGGAGAAGACCAGCCAGCCGTGTAGTCTGCAGTACCTGCGGCAGAACCAGTGGCGTCAGTACCAGGAGTTGGGAGAGGAAACGCATTGAGAAACGGCCGGAGTGCGGCCGGAGCGTTCTGACGTAAGCTCAAGCTTGGTACAGAGGTGAGAGTTGCCGCCGTAGGAACGATCAGCCGAAGTCCTTCATAGGAGAAGAAAAAGAACGTTCGATCTTTTCCGTTGTAGAGATGCGGAATGCGAAGTGGACCTGCAAATGTACCGCCAAAATCATTTTGCCTTTCTACTTGGCGCGGAGTAACGGGACTCGTTCGCTTATTGAAGTAGTTGTTTGCATCCAAGGCATTGTTGCGAAAGTAATCAAACACGGTACCGTGCCACTCGTTTGTGCCGGAGCGAGTCTGAAAGATAAATTGACCACCGGGAGTACGACCATACTCAGCGGAATAAGAAGATGTCGTAGCGCGGAACTCCTGAAGTGCGTCGATCGAAACAATACTTTGTGTTGTACCTAACGTGGTTTCTCCGGGTACAGAACCTGCGTACCCTCCACCCGTGTAGGTGCCAGCCTTTAGACCAGTATTGGCACTAACACCATCCACCGTGAAATAGTTCGCTTCCGTGCGTTGACCATTTACAGTCATCTCACCACCAGAGCCAACACCATTCGATGTGACTACTGAAACACCTGGGATCATGGTCATCAGGGATTGGAAGCTGCGGCCGTTGAGAGGAATGTTCTCGACAAATTCTCTATCGACAACAGTGCTCACCGTAGCGTCCGTCGTATTGATTTCATTGTTCGCGTAGGCGCTTACAGTTACAGACTGCTTATTTGCGCCGACCTGCACCCGGAAGTCCAGTTCCAAAGCCTGGGCCGCCGTTACGGTGATGTCGTTTTCGGTATATGAGGAAAACCCAGGGTTGTCGCCAACTAACGAATATTTACCTGGCTTCACAAAGGGGAAGTTGTAGATCCCTACATTGTTGGTTTTCGTTTTGAACGCAGTATTGGTTGCAGTATTGATAAGCGTAATCTGCATATTCGGGACCAATGCGCCGGATGCGTCCACAACCTGACCACTGACCGAGGCGCTTTGCGCATGAGCCGAAAGTGTTCCAAGGCTGAGAATGGTCAATACAAACAGCAGACACAGGAAATTGCCTCGCATGGAGCACAGTCCATGCCGCAGGCACAAAACATTTGTAAACCGCATTGCGTCGTGTCACCTTTCGTCGTGTCGATCTCAGGACACAGGGTTCACTTCGCCATGAACGTCCATGTCCAACCACGGGAGGCCGACGGAAGGCTCCGTCTCACCCCTCTATAAGTAATGACAATTGGGGAGAGTCGTTTTCGGCATGTTTTTTCAATTATTTTGAGGTCCGTTTATGAGCCTGAAATCAGGTGCCTTATGCCGCTAAGCGTCTCGTCCAATCCAAGCGCATTGTCGCTCTTGTTCATGGAGACGAGCTCATGCACAAGCGTGTAGAGCTGCGTTGCTCGTGCATAGGTGAGATGGGATGCCTGCGGTATGACTGGCCCGGCGAGCGGTTGGAGTGCAGAAGAAAGCGAAGTAAGATCGGCCCTCATATCATCGTCTATGTCTGTCAGCGCGGCGCGAAGTTGTGTCGCGCTTGCAGGCGATTGATTCCTTTTCATGAGGGTAAGGAGGGCATCCCTCGTTCTGGCTTCCCCGGTTAACCGTAGCGTCATGGCATCAAGACTGTTGACGTACATGCGCCGTCCCTGCGTGTCGTTCGCATAGAGTTCATTGATCTGCTCGTAGGCTAGCGGCGGCGCATCGCCGTGGAAGTCCTGCCATCCCGAAAGAGGCTGACCGTCGTCCTCGGGGCCGACGTGCGTTTCAACATTCGGAAGCCCTGCCAGAGAACTTCTAATCGATGCCGCCTGATTGGCAGGAACGATGCCGCTCACCTGAACCGCATTCAGCTTGCGATTTACTAACAGCAGAACATTTTTGTCCGCGCCGAGACGGTGCAGCACAAGGCGCACGTCGCTTTCCGTCGTATCCAGTGGATTGACAACGGGTAGAGATGCCGGGGACGGCGCTGGATGTGGCGTTGCAGGAAGTGGTGAGGGTTTGCTTATTGCAATATCCTGCGGAACTTCCTCGCTCTCTGTTACCTCAAATTCAGGCTGCTCTTCTCCATGCTTAGACGTGAAAACGAAACGCGCCTGCATCGGCCGATAGTCCGTCGAGCGTAGCCGCAAAGTTGCACGGTGTAGGGGGCCATCGCTGGCTGTGGTTGTTACTTCCGTCGCATCCTGCAATTTGCTGATTGTGTCTTGCTTCTCTTCGAGGCCATCCCGCCATTGCTTGAAACGGTGGGCGGAGACCAGGTCATTCCATTTCCAGCCCGCATCGTGCAGGTTGTTCGTCAATCGTCCGCATAAGCTCTGGTCAGAATCAGAAGTAGAAACCACAGCGGCGGCATCACGTACAACGACATTGCAGTTCATGCCTGAGGAATGGATTTTGAGAAGGTGGGTATGTTCCGGCTCCTTCATCTCTGCTTTGACGGCGCGTGAAAGCAACACCTCGGCGCGGGCAGAGGGAGTGTATTCCGCAAAGCTCACGAGGAGTAAAGCGACGATGGCCACTGAGGCTGTAGCGGCCGCCCATCGCGGAGCTATCTGAAACCTGCGCCAGAAAGGGCGGCGCTTTTCGAGCAATGCCTGACGAAACTGAAAATGCGCGTTCTGATCGCTGACAGCATCCAAATCGCCATAAAGCGACTCCAGCTCTGCAATCTTAGCTTGGCATTCCTCGCATTGGGCGATATGCCGATGAACTTCCGCTGCCCGCTCTGGGCTGAGCTCGCCGCTTTGCCACAGTAACAGTTCCGCTAATGTCGGATGATCGAGCGTCGCCATACCTTCATCAGCTTACCGCGTCACAGCTTGGAGCTTCCGCTGTAGCTTCCTAATGGCTGATTCTGTGCTGTAGATTGCGCTGTGTACAGTGAGGTCGAGGGTCTTAGCGGTCTCGCGGAAAGTGATACCTCGGCTACGCATCATAAGGCACTGCTGCTCCACAGGAGTAAGCTGCGAGAAAGCCTGGGCGAGACGTATATGACGCTCTTTCCGGTAAAAGCACGCCTCTGGGTCTACCTGTTTATCAACCAGGGTGTCTTTCCAGAATTTCCAGCTTTCCGCCGGCGCCAGAATTTCACGCTTGCCACGGTGGTATCGGTTAATGGCGAGGTTTCGTGCACAGGCGAGTACCCAATGAAAGAGGTTGTCAGGCCGCTTCTGCGGCTTATCAAAGGCATTCAAAAATATCTGCTGTGTGATGTCCTCTGCATCCACAGCGTCAACACCGAATCGAATCAAAAAACGGAGTACATCAGGGCGGCGAATTTGGTAAAGCGTTTCCAATTCCGAGCATGACAGTTCTTCTGTTTTTCTCTCTGCAGCAAGGGCATCCGCTGTCGCCGGAGTCATTATTGGCAAGGAGAGAATTGTGTCAGCCATCCAGAAACGCCTTCCTTGCTTCTATGGCTGTCGCATCCGATCCATCGGAAACCAGTCGCTCAGCCTATTGGTTCGTCGATCTCCGAGTCTCTGCGGTGTCTCGCCAAATGACAGCCTTAGGGAGCATTCCGAGATCGGGAACCTTATCCCTTTCGATAGGCTCAATATACGACTTTTTAGGTCTGATATTCAAGTGGGGTGGCCCGATGCGCCTTAGGCTCATAACCCAAAGGTCCAGGTTCAAATCCTGTCCCCGCAACCAATTACAAGTTTGGCAGTACACAGCAGTACAAAGGGAAACGCCCGGCTAGGCTACCTTTGTACTGTTTTTGTTTGGTCTTCACGGAAAGTGGTGTGGATCAATATTCTCACGGGAAGTATTGATCTGCGGTGGCCAATGGTTTCGGCGTCAGCTGCGCCATGCGGAGTGGCGAATGATGCTGCAGAAGTTTCCGCGAACGAAGTTAGGATCTTTGTCGACGAGAACATCTGCTTTCACGTTTCCGAATGTCGTCTCGGGTTTATGGCGAATGCCTTCGTAGAAGGCCTGAAGAATGTCTTCCTTGAACTGCGGCGTTCTCGGATGTAGCTCGACGATTGCTTCCCGAAGACGATCGGAATACCGGCTGTAGGTGAGGCCGAGAACATCCATCTCCACGCCGGCAGTCACAAGCGACACCACGGGATGCATGTATTGCGGGATACCCGGGGTTGTGTGCAGCGCAATTGCTGTCCAGACGTTGTAAACCTCTGCTTGCGGTACTCCGTGTGCTTTTAGAAAATCAGCAGCAGCATTCGCACCATCTACTTCAAAGCGATCCGTGGCACTGCTGTGTGCCGGCATCAGGCCGATGTCATGAAACATTGCGCCGGCATACAAAAGCTCCGGATCGAAATCAAGCTTGCGCTGCTTTCCTGCAAGCGCGCCGAAGTAGTACACGCGGCTTGAATGATTGAAGAGTAGCTCCGTCTCTGTGTCGCGGATGAACTCGGTAATCTCACGGGTCAGTTGTGTGTCTGGAACTTTAACCTCAGAGAGAAGGTTCGTGATCTGTTGGGATGATGCAATCGTGGACATGCTTTCCTCCTGTGAGAGTGCTCACAAGAGTTACCTTAGGTTTCGCGTGCCGCGGACGCCATGACGTGCTTCCGGCAAATTCGGACATCACTGCAGGACCGTGCCTGGCCGTCTGAAGAGGGTCACCTTTTACAGCCGATCTACAATCAGTCCATGCGACACATCGTTATCAGTGGCCCACCTCCGGTGCAGATTCTCGACGTGACAGGGCCTCTCGAGGTCTTCTCGAATGACGACCACTACAAAGTGACGATTGTGGCGACAGGGAAGAGTGATTATCTGCTGACCAGCAGAGGCGTGACGCTCGGCAATGCAGTGCCAGCCCACGATCTTACGGATTCGATTGATACGCTCGTCATTGCTGGCGGAGCGGGCGCGGAATCAGGCAAGTATGAAGAGGAGTATCTCCGCTGGGTCGCGGAGACGGCTGCCCGCTCGCGCCGTGTTGCGGGCATCTGCACGGGTGCCTTCGTGCTCGCCGCGGCAGGTGTACTTGATGGTAAAAGCGCAGTCACTCATTGGCGTTTCTGCGATCAGTTAGCTCGCGAGTTCCCCCGGGTCAACGTCTGCCCGGACCGGATCTTTCTTCGAGATGGTGCGGTCTATACCTCGGCAGGGATTACGGCCGGAATCGACCTTGCGCTCGCCTTAGTTGAGGAGGATCGAGGTCGAGAGGCGTCTCTGGCCATTGCCCGTCAACTGGTGATGTTCCTTGTGCGTCCAGGTGGCCAGGCGCAGTACAGCCACATGCTTTCCAGGCAGGCAGCAACCTCGCAACCTCTGAGAGAGCTTCAGGTTTACATGATGGAGAACCTACGCGAAAACCTCTCCGTAGAGCTTCTGGCTGAGCGCATTGGCATGAGTCCACGACACTTCTCGCGAGTTTGCCTGCGCGAAACGAAGATGAATCCTGGCCAGTTTGTCGACCGGCTGCGCGTAGAAGCGGCGCAGCAAATGATCGATAGCTCCAACATGGGGCTCAAAGAGGTTGCGGATGCCTGTGGGTTCGGCTCGGCCGACTCTATGCGCAGGTCGTTCCTCAGGATTCTTGGCGTCTCTGCCGGGGACTACGCTGAGCGCTTCCGAAGGACCCTTAACTAAGGTTCCGTCTACTCTACGTTCTGTGCAACAAAGCGTCGTATAGCCGCGGAGATGAGTTGAGGCTCATCGAGAGCAACGAGGGGGAGAGAAGGCGGAGACTTCCAGGTGCGGTGTGTCCCACCCCTATAGTGGAGAAAAAACGCAGGAGTTCCTCTCCCCGTGATCTCAACCTCGAGTGAAACATCACCGACCTGAATTTGGATACGTTCCTTCCTTTCTCTTGCTGCTCCGCGTTGCCGTGATCCGCTTCAATGGTGTGATGAAACAAGCTATGGCCAATCGCTTTCAGCACACATCTACTTCGCCGCGGCAGCTGCTTCTTCGATAACTTTTGCCACTGCTTCTGGGTGAGAGAGCATCACGGCGTGGCTCGAGGGCAGCGTACTCGTTTTGGCGTTGATGCGCTTTGCCATGGCGACTTGCTGCTCTGGGGAGATCATGTGATCCATCGACGGTTTGGGGGAAGGTATCGGCCAGCAGCTTTGCATCATCGCCATCGCGTTGCAGGCAGCGTTCCATCAAGGTATCGCCGGCATCATCGGTGCGGGTGAGGACGCTGGGCTGGCGGCGCACAAGGCGGCGCGCGTCATTCTCCCGCCCCTCACGCAGCGCGCGTAAAACTTCTTCCCCCGTCTGCTCCGGCGGGTAGCCGAGCGCGGCGATGCTGAAATTGACGAAGCTGTTGCGGAGTATGCCCATGGCGAACCCTGAGGTGATTTGCGCATCAGTATAATCTACTATTATGGCAATGTTGAATGATTCTTTTAATCCCCCCGCGAACTGCCCGTTGATTCGCTTTGTTGAGCGTAAAACAGCCGCGCAGGCGGGTCATAAAACATAGCTAAATCATTGTTAAATATGACTAAAAAATTATGCTCAAGTTAATCATATCTTCATTGACTTATGCTCTAATAGAGTATAGGTTATACTCAACTAGAGCAAATTAAGCGCCCGAACAAACGGGCCAGCCGCTAAAGGCAAGATTATAGGTAAGGAGCCACCCGAGATGTTTGATACCGTCACCCAAGACCTGAAACTCAGCTACACCCCCGGCGTTGCCAAGGAAGCCGCCCTTTACGACCGCGTCCGCCGCGTCGTGAACGAGCTGGACTGGGCCACCTTCGCCCCCTACATCCTTGAAATCAACCGCGTGAAAAAACAAATCGGCGCGGTCGTGCTGGCGCACAACTACATGACCCCGGAAATTTATCACTGCATTTCAGACTTCGCGGGCGACAGCCTGCAGCTGGCGCAGCAAGCCTCGAAGGTCGAGCAGCAAATCATTTTGCAGGCGGGCGTTCACTTCATGGCCGAAACCTCCAAAATTTTGTCGCCGGACAAAACGGTGCTGATCCCCGACCTCAAAGCCGGCTGCTCGCTCGCGTCCTCCATCACCGGCGCGGATGTGCGCCTGCTGCGTCAAAAATTCCCGGGCGTGCCGATTGTCACCTACGTCAATACCTCGGCCGACGTGAAGGCTGAATCGGACATCTGCTGCACATCCTCCAACGCGCTCAAAATCGTCGAGAGTCTCGAGAGCGACACGGTGCTGATGATCCCCGACAAATACCTCGCCGGCAACATCGCAAAACAGACGAAAAAGAAAATCCTCACCTGGGAAGGTGCCTGCGAAGTGCATGAACGCTTCACAGCCGAAGACATCCGCAAATTCCGCAAGGCATACCCCGGCGCCGTTATTCTGGCGCACCCGGAATGCCCCGTTGAAGTCACGGCGGAAGCGGACTTTGCCGGCTCCACCAAGGCAATGGCAGACTACGTGACCGAAAAGCAGCCCGCCAAGGTCGTGATGATCACCGAATGCTCGATGTCAGACAACATTGCGGTCTTGAACCCCAAGGTCGAATTTGTGCGCCCCTGCAACCTGTGCCCGCACATGAAACGCATTGCGCTGCCGAAAATCCTCAATAGCCTGCTCACCCTGACGCATGAAGTGACGGTGGAGCCCGCCGCTGCTGTCCGCGCCAAGGCGGCCGTTGACCGCATGCTGCAAGCTTCGCTGTAATTTCCGGTGCAATTTTAAAGACTTTACGAAGGGATACCAAACCATGACCGCACAAATTAAAGATACCGCAGATGTCGTCATCGTCGGCTCGGGTGCCGCGGGCCTTATGGCGGCGCTCACCCTCGCGCCCCGCCGCGTGCTGGTGCTGTCTGAAAAAGCGCCGGGTGGTGTTTGTGCGTCGCAATGGTCGCAAGGCGGCATCGCCGCTGCTGTCGGTGCGGAAGATTCAACCGAAAGCCACGTGGCCGATACGCTGAAAGCCGCAGCCGGCACGGCAGATGCTGCCGTCGTCCGCGCGCTGGTCGAAGCCGCCCCCAAATACATCGAAATCCTCGCCCGCTACGGCGTGCAGTTCGAAAAGGACGAAACGGGCGCGTATAAACTGTCCCGCGAAGCCTGAAGGTCGCTGCCGGTGATGGTTTCGGGTATGAATTGATGCGCGCGCTGACCGAAGCCGTGCTTAATACTCCCTCCATCGAATTCGTTTCCGGCGTATCGGTCGAGCGCATTGTGCGCCGCGACGGCCCCGCAACGGGCGCCGTGCAGGGCGTTCTGTGCCGTAACCTTGCGGATGGCAAGGCTGTTATCTTCGGCGCGCCGGCGGTGCTGCTGGCAACGGGCGGCCTTGGCGGCCTGTACGCCGCAACGTCCAACCCGCTGCACGCCATTGGCCGCGGCATTGCCATGGCCGCGCGTGCGGGCGCAGTAATTTCCGACCTTGAATTCGTGCAGTTCCACCCGACCGTGCTTGATATCGGTGAAGACCCGGCGCCCCTTGCAACCGAAGCGCTGCGCGGTGAAGGCGCATACCTGCTGAACAGCCGCGGCGAACGCTTTATGCTGGATTACCACGAAATGGCCGAGCTTGCCCCGCGTGACGTTGTCAGCCGCGGCCTGTTCGCGCAAATCCAGAAAGGCCAGAAGACCTACCTTGATTGCCGCCATATCGACACCACGCATTTCCCGGCGCTGATCTCGGCGGCGGCACGCGCAGGCCTCGACCCGAAGCGCGATCTTATCCCCGTCACGCCGGCTGTTCACTACCACATGGGCGGTATTGCGACAGACCTGAACGGCCGCGCCTCCATCTACGGCCTTTGGGCTGCGGGTGAAACGGCGGCAACCGGCCTGCACGGCGCGAACCGCCTTGCATCCAACTCCATCATGGAAGCAGTCGTCATGGGCGCGAAAGCGGCGCAGGACATTGAAAACTTCGTTGTGCGCGGCTACCAGCCCCTGCGCCTCAACGCGGCGGCGCAACCCGCCCTGCCGCATACCAGCATGGAAGCGGCAGTTGGCGAACTGCGCCATATCATGACAGACCTCGTCGGCGTCATCCGCCATGAAAAAGGCATGAAGGATGCCATCCGCGAAATCGCAACGCTGCAAAAAGCAGCCGAAGGCCGCGATACGCGCACGGCAGACATGGCGCTTGTTGCCCGCATGATTGCGGTATCGGCCCTGAACCGCACCGAAAGCCGCGGCGGCCACTGCCGCAGCGACTATGCGCTGCCGGTGAAAACCTGGCAGAAACGCAGCTTCGTCACCTTGAAGGAAATTGATGCCCTGACGGTGGACGCCCTGCTGACCCGCAAACCCGCGCTGCAGGAAAACGTGGCGTAACTTCTTTGAAACGTGAAATTTTAAGGTGATTACCATGACTTTCATCGCACCCTTGCCGTCCGTCATTCTGGAACCGCTGGTTAAAATGGCGCTGGCGGAAGACCTTGGCCGTTCCGGCGATATTACTTCCAACAGCACGGTGCCGGCGGAAACGCGTGCGCGCGTCGTCATCGCCAGCCGCGAAGACGGGCGCATTGCAGGGCTTGACCTTGCCGAGCTCGCCTTCAAAACCGTTGACCCCACTTTAAACGTCCGCCGCCTGAAAGCCGAAGGCGCGGATGTGAAGAAAGGCGACGAAGTGATGGAAGTTGAAGGCCGCGCAAGGTCAATTTTAACTGCGGAACGTGTGGCGCTCAACTTCGTCGGCCGCCTGTCGGGCATTGCCACGCTGACGCTGCAAATGGTGCGCGCCACCGGCAACCACAAGGCCCGCATTGCCGCCACCCGCAAAACCACCCCCGGCCTGCGCGCGATTGAAAAATACGCCGTGCAAATCGGCGGCGGCATTCCGCACCGCTACGGGCTTGATGATGCGGTGTTGATTAAGGACAACCACATTGCCATGGCCGGCGGCGTTAAAATCGCCATCCGCAACGCAAAGCAGCACATTGGCCACACGGTTAAAATCGAATGCGAGGTCGATACCATCGAGCAGTTGAAGGAAGTGCTGGAAGAAGGCGTTGATATTGTCATGCTCGACAACATGAGCCTGGATGACATGACCGCCGCCGTGAAACTGGTGGCGGGCCGCGCCACCGTCGAAGCTTCCGGCGGTGTCACGCTCGACCGTATTCCAAAAATCGCCGCGACAGGGGTGGACCTTATTTCCTCCGGCGCCATCACGCATAGCGCGCCCAACTTTGATGTGGGGCTTGATTTCCGCGCTGCTGCCTAACCGCTTTTTAAAGTTCCTTACCTTGAAAAGCCGCCCCTGCCGGAAACGGTGCGGGCGGCTGATTTTTCAGGCGTGCGAGGCCGGTAAATGACTGAAAAATAATAATATTTTATAGATTTCAATCAATCTTTATGAAAAAGTAACCCTTAGCCATTAGAATAGGGGCAACGTTTTTAATTTTGTCGTTTTTTGTAGGGGACGCTTTATGCCGGACACCACAATCGACTCCAGCATCACTGCCGAATTCCAGTACGGCATCCAGAAGCACGATATTGCGCTGGTGCAAAAGGCGCTGGCGGCGCACGTCAGCCCTGAAACGCCGGTCCGCGGCATGCACCCGCTGTTTGTGCTGCTTACCTCGCGCCTGAAGCCGGGGTTTGAACATATGCAGCCGGAGTTCGAACAAAAAACCACCGCGCTTATCGAGCTGCTTTTCGCGCACGGCCTGAAAGTGACGGAGCCAAAAACGGCGAGCGAACATTACCACAATCTTGTCGACCAGCTGGTGCTGGCAGAAAACACCGCCGCCACCGCCGCCGTTGTGCTGCACGCGATTGATGAAACCATCCGCGAGGGCCGGCCTGTTTACCAGCCCGATATCAAGTCGCTTGCCGCAGGGCAAATAGAAGCGCTGCAGGGTGAAAACCTGCCGCCGGAAAAAATGGTGGGGCTGGTTGTTGATACGGTAGAACGTCTTTATAACGCCGTGCGGGAAAAATTGCTGAACCCCGAAACCGCGCTTGAAAAAAACCTTGCCGCCGAACATGCCGATAAAATTACCGCCTGGACCGCGCCGTTTAACCGGCCGCATGTGCAGGTGCTGGTGCCGGATATTCTGCGCGGCTTTACCCCCGCGCCTGATGCCGCGCGCCGCAGCGGCAACCTAAGCCGCGAATTTGGCGGTGGTGCCGCCGCCACGCCCGACCTTGGCGAATATGTGCGGCAAATGCCGCCCAAAACCGCGCAGCAGGTGCTGGACGAAATTGAAAAAGATTTTGTGGGGCTTGCTGAATTGAAAACCGCGGCCCGCCGCCTGGCTTTTCGCGCCAGCTACGACAAAGTGCGCGGCGGCGACAGCCCGGCTGCGCCCCGCACCTATGGCGAAGTGATTATTGGCGGTGAAGGGCTTGGCAAAAGCAGCTTCGCGCACAAAAAGGCCGAGCTGCTGATGACGCTGGGCCTTGCCGGCGGCAAATACGTCGAGTTCAACAAGGAGAATATGGCGGGTCCTTCCGTCACGCTGCCGCCGCCCGCGCTCGCCGCTATTTTTGCGAAGGCGGATGTAATATTGCTGGAATTGCCGGACCCCGTTTACGGCGGCCATTCCGACGCCGCCGAATTCACGCCGCGGCTGATGACCGCTTTGCAAATGTCGCTCGCGGGCCGGGAGGATAAACCTGTTATCTTCATCACAGGCTCTCCCGCCACGGTGGATGAAATGCTGCATCTTAACCCCGGCCTGAAGGCGCACATTGCCACCTATACGCGGCTGGAAGATATGGACGGGGCAACCCTGTCAAAAGTCATCGACCAGAAGCTTGGCGCGGAAAAACTGGAAATTGAACCCGAAGCAAAAGCCCTGCTGCTGACGGCGCTGGATGACGGCAAGCGCGAACATGGCAAAAGCTTCACCAATGCCCGTGAAGTTGAAAGCATTGTCGCCAAACTACCGGATGCGCTGGCGGAACGGCTTTTCGCCAAGCCCCCAACGCAGGACATGACCCAAAAGGAATTCAGCACGGTTACGCGGGCCGATGTAAAGGCGCTGAACATTGCGGCCATTATTGCAGGGCCCAACCTTGCCCGCAGCCGCGGCATGGGTTTTTCGGCGAAACTTTAAAAATCCGTGCTTTCGCCGTCAAAAAAGCCCCGTTATGGGGCTTTTTTTATGCTTTCGGTATCACCCGTTCAGTACTATATTAGGGCCGCAAAAGACTTCTCATAAAGGCGCCGCGCCCTGATGCTTGATGATGCTCCCGTAACCCCGACTGTACTTCCGTCTGTATTGCCTGCGGCGCGGCTGAAGCCTGTGGCTATTTGGCTTTTCGCCTGCGCCGCCGCCGTCTTTTTGATGGCGTTGATTGGCGCAATCACGCGCCTGACGGAATCCGGCCTGTCGATTGTGAAGTGGGAACCGATTGCCGGCGCATTGCCGCCCCTGAACGCCGCCGACTGGGCGCGCGAATTCGCCGACTACAAAACCAGCCCGCAGTATTTGAAGGTCAATCACGGCATGTCGCTGGATGACTTCAAGCATATTTTCTTCTGGGAGTGGCTGCACCGCCTCTGGGGCCGCACGATCGGCGTTATTTACTTCCTGCCGTTCCTGTATTTCTGGCAGCGCATTCCGGCGGCGCGCAAACCTGCTTTCTTCGGCATCCTTGCCATCGGCTGTTTTCAGGGTGCGCTCGGGTGGTGGATGGTTGCAAGCGGCCTTGTCGATAACCCTGCCGTCAGCCATTACCGCCTTGCCGCGCACCTGATGACGGCGGTGTTTTTATACGCCTGCCTGTTCCGTCTCGGCCTTGTTTTTGCACTGCCAAAAACGGAGCCCGCGGGGGCTGCGGGCAAGCTGCACGGCTTCATCCGCGCCTGCATTGTTGCCGTGGCCGTGACCATGACATGGGGCGCCTTTGTCGCGGGTCTTGATGCCGGCATGGTTTACAATACCTTCCCCATGATGGACAGCCACTGGCTGCCGCCGGAGCTGATGCAGCATAAACCCGTCTGGCTTGCGATATTCGAGGAACCCGCCAGCGTGCAGTTCACGCACCGCATTCTGGCGCTGCTGACGTTTTGCAAGGTCATGGCGCTTGTCTGGCGCAGCAAAAAGCTTGATTGCACGCCGCGCCAGCGCCGCTTGTTCAATGCCGCGGGTATTGTCGCGCTGTGCCAGGTCGCGCTTGGCATATCAACATTACTGACGCAGGTGGATATTCACCTTGCGGTCATGCACCAGGCGGGTGCCATGACGCTGTTGGGCGTATTGGTCTGGCTGCTGCATGATGTCCCCGCCCTTCCGAAGGAGAACCAAGCCCGTGCCTGAATTTCTGGCCGATTATATGTCGCCGCAATTGTGGCATTACTATGTTTCCGTGTTGATTGTGGCGGTGCCCATGGTGCGCATTTTCTGGCGCGCGGGCCGTAACCCGCTGTGGGCGCTGGGACTGCTGGTGCCGTATGCTGGCTATATCATTTGCGCCGTGCCGCTGGGCTTCACCGCCTGGCCAAAGGCAACACCGCTGCAAATTAAAAAGCGGGAGAAAAAAGCATGACCGAGTTTTTATATGCCTACGGTTTTGACAACTGGGCCTTCTGGCAGCAATACCTGATGCGCGGGTCGCTCATCACGCTGCTGCTTATCGCGTCCGCCGTTGCCGTCACGCGCGCGGGTCGCAGCCCTTACTGGGCGCTGCTGATGATTGTGCCGTATGGCGCCGTTGTGGCGCTGTGGCTGTTTGCCTTCACCGCATGGCCGAAAGAAAAACCGCGCGTGGCAGATGCCGGTAAAACAGCATGAGCCGCGCCGTCATTGTTCTGCACGGCATCGCCATGAACCGCATGTGGATGGCCGGCATGGCCCGCCACCTGCGCGGAAAGCACTATACTGTCTATGATATTTCATACCCGTCGCGCGAAAAAACTTTCGACCAGCTGGTGGATGACCACATTACACCCGTGGTAAAAGAAGCTTTTGAAAAATCCGGCCAGCCGGTTGATTTCGTCGTCCATTCCATGGGCGGGCTGCTGGTGCGTTATTACGCGCAAAAATACGGCGCCGCAAAAATCGGCCGAGTCGTCATGATCGGCACGCCCAACCGCGGCAGCGAAGTGGCGGATTTTTTACGCCGCTTTCCGCCGTTTGAATGGTATTTTGGCGTTGCAGGCCAGACGCTTGGCACCACGGCGGATGATATTCACGCAAAGCTGCCGCCCGTGCCGTTCGAATGCGGCATTATTGCGGGCCGCAACCACTACTTCCATTTCCCGACCAGTTATATTGTGGATATTCCGCGGCCCAACGACGGCCTCGTTTCCATCGACAGCACGAAGGTCGACGGCATGAAAGACCACGTGGTTATTTTTGGCGATCATTCGCTGATGGTCTGGATGCCGGGCGTATGGAAGCTGGCATCCCAGTTCCTTGGCACCGGTTCGTTTAAAGACGCTGCCTAAGTTGTGCGGGCCTGCGCGCGTTAAATCGCACGCGCTGCCGTGCGCGGGCTGACGGGTGCGGCAGCTTTCGGCACGGCCGCAGGTTCCGGTGCCTTTAGCATCCAGATGCTGTTTTCGTTAAGGGCATAGAACGGGCGGTAGTTCGTCGTTTGCATGTCGAGCAGCTTGCCGTCCTTGGTGCCGTCGTCTTCAAGAATGGAGAAACTGGGCGTGTGCGCTTTCGGTTTTTCAAGCCAGCGCTGCAGGAAGTTCTGCTGCGGGTCCTCCGCCGTATCTACAATAAGCGTCGCGTGGTTGAGGCTGGCGGACCCATGCACGCCGACGCCGACAATATAAAGACGCTCCGGCGGCACGTCGAGGTAACGCATGGCGTAGTACTTCAAAATCGCAAAATCCTCGCAATCACCCTTTTTGGAATTGATGGTTTCAAGGGGTGATGCCCAGTATTCAGGCAGGCCGGAACTTTCCATGTCGGATGTATATTTCACGGTGCTGTCCACAAGCCCGTCTACCGCCTTGCCTTTTTCGGCAATGGTGCTGTGGCGGTAGGGTTCCAGCTGCCGCATCCAGTCCTGGTACATCTGACGGAAGTTCGGCTTGGTCATGAGGTAGGCGTGGTGCGCCACCGCCATCAGCCACTGGTTGGGCGTGCTGTCTTTCAGCCTCAAACTATTCTGGCTGGCGGCGTTGAAAATAACCGGCGTTGCGCCGCCGGAAAATTTAACCGCGACGGGCAGGTAGGCCGGCGGCTTGGAGGCTTCAAGCCTGGTGCCGGCCACATGGTCAATCGTCGCGGCAACGGCTTCACGCGCCTTTGCGGGCACATAGGTATTGTAGGAAGCAAAAGCAACCGCGCCGGAAATGCCGGTTTTCAAAAACGCTTTACCAAGCTTACGGGCAGTAAAGCGCTTTTTGCCGCGCCCGTTCTGCTCATTTTTGCCGGCCCATTTTTTTGATAAAGCGGTCATTTTTCTTTTCTTCCCATCCATCTTTTCGAAGAGGGGTAAGATAACAAAATGACCTGCTTATGTCAAATAAAAATCACAGTCGATAAAATACAGTGCCTAGCAATATCAAATAGTTACCATTTCAATTTGCTATTGGCTGGAATAGTCCAAAGACCTTTTTCGTTCATGGCGTAATGGGCTTCGTAGTGCGAATCCCGTGCTTCCACCAGCTTGCCGTCGGGGCTGTTGTCGTTATCAAGAATAACGTAATGCGAGTCAGGCGTGGAATTGAAGACCTTCTGCTTGAAGCCTTCCCACTGCGAGCGCAGGAAGGAAACGTCGCGGGTATTGACCATCAGCGTTGCATGGTCAAGTTCACCGCCGTCCTTGCCAACGGCAACGACGAACATTTTATCGGCTGGTACGCCCAGTTCGCGCAGGGTGTAGTACTTCAAAATGGCGAAGTCTTCGCAGTCGCCTTTTTTAATCTGCAGCGTTTCCATGGGCGACGACCAGTAATCCGCCTTTTGCGAGGTTTCGGGGTCGGTCGCGTAAGTGATTTGCGTATCAATCGCGGCATCAACGGCGCGGGCCTTTTCGGCAATATCCTTGCCTTTCAGGCCGTCAAACTGCTTCATCCACGTCTGGAAGGCTTCGCGATTATTGTCGTTCTGCATCAGCAGGTCATGGCGGCCAACCATGGCAAACCACATATCCGGCACGTTCACGTGCACGTTGAAAATGGCTTTCGACTTTTCACCCAGGATGTCGGGCGTGGTCTGGTTTTCAAACACAAACTGCAGGTTGCCATTGCCGGCAGGCTTTTTGTTCTGGAGGTCGATGCCGGTCACATGGCTGATTTTGTTTTCGACCGCGTGCTTTGCGACATCGGGTGCGTAGGTATCGTAGCAGGCAAAAGTGACGAGGCCTGCAAGGGTCGCCTTCAGGAAGGCTTTTTTAAGGCGGTGATTGCCGCCGACGGGTTTGCCGAAAGTCGCCATAGTCAGTAGAACTCCACAAAAAAGGCAGCTGCCAAGGTAGCCGGCAGAATGCATGAATGACCGCCCGGACAATACCGATTTGGCATAAGTCATTGCCGGCAAAGCTAGAGGGGCTTTTCTGTTATGTCAATAGCGGCGAGTTTTGTTGAAAAATCAGTCCTTTGCCACGCAAAGGGTGGCAATCAGGGGTAAATGGTCGCTGCCCGTGGGTGCGCCCGTACGGCATGACAGCACCTTCAGATTCGAGCCGACAAGTACATGGTCGATCGGCAGCTTCAGCAGCGGCGTCGGCAGGAAAACGGGGAAGCTGCCGCAAAGGCCAAAGCCTTCGCGCGCGTTGCGCAGCTTAAGGGCGCCAACAAGTTTTTTGTAAGCCTGGCAATAGGGCGTGGCGTTGAAGTCGCCCATCAGCACAAGGTCGCGGCTGCGCGCGCCAATCCGGCGGGCAATCGCATCAAATTCACGGTCGCGGCTGGCCATGTCGCGGTTGGGTGTGGCGGGGTGGATGGAGATAACATCGATCACATGGCCGTCGTGGGTGAGCTGCGCTGCCATGGCGCGGCTGCCGCCGCCGTCTGGCGCAAAACTGTCAAACCCCGCCAGCGGCTGGCGGGAAAGCAGCGCCATGCCGTAGCTGGATTTTTCCTCCGGCTCCACCGCGCCGTAAGGGTAGGCGCCGCGCATGCCGGCAAGCATGATGGCGAAGACGGGGGTGACCTCTGCCAGCGCAATCACATCCGGCCTTTCGGTTTCAATCAACCGGCGCAGCGGTTCGGGGTCGGTATTAAGCTTCAGCACGTTGGCCTGCAGAATTTTAAGCGGCCGCACTTCCATCGGCTGCGGGTCTTCGGCGCTGAAAAAAATGAACGGCAGCAGTTGCGACAGCGTTGCCAGCAGCGTGCCGGTTAGGAAAATATAGGCCCAGATATTGGCGTTGAAAAACGCCGCAATGAAAAACAGCCCCGCCGCCGCAACGGCGTATTGCAGGGCGAAGTGGCTGGCAAGCTCAATTTCGCGGGTCGGGTTGCGCTTATAGCCAGACAGGCTCAAGGCAAACAGAATTGCGGCGGCAGCAAGGACAAGCACAGCCATCATTACGGCGTATCCTTTTTCTTTTCCCTGAAGGCGAGCGTGATGATGGAGGGCAGGTGGTCGCTGCTGATGTCCGGCCCCAGGCGGTAATCGGTCACGCCAATCGTTTCGCTGATCAGCGCGTTGTCGATGGGAATTTGCAGGAAGCCGTAGTTCAAGCCCGCCGGCCATGTGCCGTTAATGCCGCGGCCGCGCCGTGCGTTCGTCAGCTGCAATGCCGCCGTCAGGTGTTTCAGCGCGGGGCTATAGGGTGTGGCGTTAAAGTCGCCCAGCACCACCAGCGGCGCCTTTAAATCCTTGAACATGTCGGCAATGCCGCCAAGAACCTGGTCGCGGGCGCGCAGCGATACATTTGGCGTCGGCGGGTGGACGGAAACGAAGGTGACTTCCTGGTCATCGTGCTTGATTGCGAAAACCATGGTGGGGATGACTTTGGTGCCAAAATCCTGCCGCTCGCTGCGGTCCAGCGGCACTTTTGACAATACCGCAAGGCCCCGCCCGTCGTTCGCTTCCGCCCAGATGGTCTGGTAGGGGTAATCGGTCTTCAGGGTGCCGAACATGGTTTCAAAAACCGGCGTCACTTCTTCCGCCACAATCAGGTCGGGTTTTTCAATGGTGACAAGGGCCTTCAGGCTATCCGTGTCGCCGTTCAGGAACAGCACGTTGGACTGCAGAATTTTAAGGGGCGTGCCTGCGAATACCGGCGGCGTGCCGAAAGATGTTTGCGGCCACAGCTGCAGCAGGTTCAGCACGCAGGAAAAAACCACAAGGCCGAAAAGGTACTTCGGGTATTTATCCACCAGCACAATCACGCCAAGGATGAAACTGCCGATGAAATACTGCAGCACAAAATGGCTCGGCAAATCGGTCATGATTGTCGACACGGGCATATAGGGCGCAAGGCTGAACAGCGCCAGCACAATAACGGCAGCGGTGATCAGGTATGTCAGGCTGGGCTTTGGCGGCTGGGCGGGTGTTTTTGCAACGTCATTCATGCTTCAAGTTATAAAGACAAAGCCTGCCAACCGCAAGTTTTTGGGGCGTGCCGCGCCGCGCATAAAAAAGGCGGGCCGTTTAACGGGCCCGCCTGATTTTTTTAAAAGCAGCTGGTCTTGTGCTGTCTTCCTTATTGTGGCGTTACGCCGCTTTTTTCATCGCAACATCAAGGTTGGCGATGATTTTATCCATGAACTGCTCGGTCGTCAGGTGCTTTTGGTCCGGGCCGACGAGAAGGGCGAGGTCTTTGGTCATGTCGCCGGCTTCAACCGTGGCAACGCAAACCTGCTCCAGCGTTTCAGCGAAGGCGACAACATCGGGCGTATTGTCGAACTTGCCGCGATACTTCAGGCCCTGCGTCCAGGCAAAAATGCTGGCGATGGGGTTGGTGGATGTCGGCTTGCCCTGCTGGTGCATGCGGTAATGGCGCGTGACCGTGCCGTGCGCCGCTTCGGTTTCAACCGTCTTGCCGTCGGGGGTGAGCAGCACCGAGGTCATGAGGCCGAGCGAGCCGAAGCCTTGCGCAACTGAATCCGACTGCACGTCGCCGTCGTAGTTTTTGCAGGCCCAGAGGAAGCCGCCTTCCCATTTCATGGCGGAGGCCACCATATCGTCGATGAGGCGGTGTTCGTACGTCAGGCCGGCCTTGTCGTAGGCGGCCTTGAATTCAGCGTCAAAAATGCGCTGGAAAATGTCTTTGAAGTCGCCGTCATAGGCTTTCAAAATGGTGTTCTTGGTGGAGAGGTACACCGGGTATTTGCGCTGCAGGCCGTAGTTGAGGCAGCTGCGGGCAAAGCCTTCGATGGATTCAGTCGTGTTATACATGCCCATGGCAACGCCGGGGCCCTGGAAATCAAAAATTTCGTAGGTCTTGGTTTCGCCGTTGGCGGGTTCAAACACCATGGTCAGTTTGCCGGGGCCGGGCACTTTAATGTCGGTCGCTTTGTACTGGTCGCCAAAGGCGTGGCGGCCGACGACGATGGGCTTGCTCCAGCCATGCACAAGGCGCGGCACGTTCTTGCAGATGATCGGCTCCCGGAAGACGGTGCCGTTGAGGATGTTGCGGATGGTGCCGTTGGGCGACTTCCACATTTTCTTCAGCTTGAATTCTTCAACCCGCGCTTCATCCGGCGTAATGGTCGCGCATTTGATGCCGACGCCGTATTTCTGGATGGCTTTTGCGGCATCGACGGTGATTTTGTCGTCGGTCGCATCGCGGTTCTGTATGGACAGGTCGCAGGAGACAAGATCGATGTCGAGGTACGGCTTGATCATTTTATCAATGATCATGTCCCAGATAATGCGGGTCATTTCATCGCCGTTCATTTCGACGACGGGGGTCTTTACCTTGATCTTAGTCATTGTAATGCGTCTCCTGCTGGTTGGACGGTTGCTGTTGTTGCGATTGTTGTTTTTGTGGCGCGGCGTCTTTTGCGCCGGCGGGGTGGTTGACCTTCACGCCGCCGCTTTGCGCGGCAGCCTCGGTGGCATCGGCGGTGGTCAGGTATTCAAGGTCGGGCTTGGGGTGCGCCTCCGCGTAATCGCGCGCGGCTTTTTCACGCGCCAGCTGGTCTTTCAGCAGCTTTTTGGCTTTCGTGACCCAGTCGTCGGAAGCCTGCGTTGCAAGCTTGATGGTTTTTTTGTCCATCTTGGTGTCCTGCACCAGCTGGTCGCGGGCGGACATGGACCATTTGCGTTCATCCCCGTGGCTGCTGTTGATATCCAGCGTGTACCACTGATAGGCCGACACGTAATCGTGGTTGCGTTTCGCAATGGCGGCCAGGCGAATGAAGGCCATGGAATAACCGCCGCGGGCCGAGGTTTCAAACCAGTAGCGCGATTTTACGGTGTTCTTGCCAAGGCCGCCTTTGCCCTTGCCGTACAGGTCGCCCAGAATGTACTGCGCACGCGTGTCGCCCTGGTCGGCAAGGTCAAGCAGGTCTTCCATCGGGTTCGGGTCGTCTTTGTTGATGCGCTGGTAGGCGGGGTCCTGGAAATATTTCATTTCCGCTTTTGCCGGCTGCGCTGCCAGCAGCAGGGATGAAAGGGCGACGGCGGCGGTGATGGCGAATTTGGCGGTCATGCGTTTTCTTGCTCTTGAAAAAATTGCAGCACCTCGGATAGCGAGGAGCCTTGTATCATGGTCTGGTTGCCGGAATAGACGGCGTATTGCGACGGGTTCTTTGCGCTGCGCGACGGTATTTTGGCAATAGCATATATAGGGCTCTCCTTCGACGATTTGTAGACCGAGAAGACGGCCATGTCGGGCAAGCTGTCGATCGCGTAATCGCGCCATATGCCGCGCTTCACGTGGTCGCCGTAAACGCCAAGGATCAGGCTCAGCTCACCCTGGCTGAAGGTCGCGTTGCGGTTCCTGAATTTGTCACGGAAGAAGAGCAGCATGTTTTCGTAAATATCGCCTGTAAATGCCGCGCTGGCGCAAAGTGCCAAAGGCGCGGGGTCTTGAATTCCATTCCGCGCATTCTAGGCTTAAAGGCATCACTTTTAAAGGAGTAATGACGCGCCGCCGTTTCAAACGCCCGCACCGGAATTTGCCACAAAAGCGACTGATTTCAAGCTGAAGGGCCGCACAAAGTAAATCCACGCCGCCCTGCAACCGCATCGGTATGGCGGGCGTTGGTCAAGGCCATGCTGCAGCAGGAAGCGGCAGGCGGCTGGGCTTGGTTCTTCTGTAAAACATCGAAAGTGGTTTCCGGCACTCTGGAGCCGGAAGCAAAAGGCGGGATTCCCTATTCCCGCCTTTTGTACGCATTTAAATGATATTATGAAAATAATTTAGGCATTTTCGGGTGAGGCCTTGCTATGGTAAAAGAATGCCAGCTTCAAAACCCCGTTATCAGGAATCACCCCGCATCATGTCCGAATGGGACGATCTAGACCCGCACGAAAAACGCGCCAAGCGTATGTATGACCCGGCCAGCGCTGCCCGCATGGTCGCGGCGGATACGTTATTGATTGAAGCCCTGCTGCAGTCCCCCATCGACCTGCCGCTGCTGCACAAAGCGCTGCAGGCGGATGCCAACCCCGACCGCACCATTATCAACGGTTACCCCGCGCTGCACGTGGCGCTGCACCGGCATGATACAAAAGCCGTCGACCTGCTGCTGCGCTATGCCGCGAATACGAACGATGTAAACAGCAGCGGTTATAACGCGCTGGATGAAGCCTACCGCACGTTTTTCACCGCGGGCATTAAAGCGCTCAAGCAGCACGGCGCGGAAACGCGGGTGCTGGCGGCGGAAGAAGCGGAGCGCGCCGATATTGCCGCGGATATTTACGCGCCGTCATACCAGTCGCGCATCAACGCCTTCCTGTTCCACGCCGCCGGCAAGGGCACGGCAGAGCAGGTGCGGCAGGCATTGGCGCTTGGCGCCGATGCAAACGCGCAGGATATTCGCTATAGCCCGTCCTTCACCCCGCTGCTGCACGCGGTCGCCTGGGTCGATGCCGAGAAAACGAAAATATTGCTTGATGCCGGCGCAAACCCCAACGGCAAATCCAGCGACGGACGCGATGTGATTGACATGCTGTGGACGGCGGGCACCAGGGCCTTTGACGACAGCTGGGTGCAGCTTTATAAAACGCTGCAGGACCGGGGCTATACAAATATTTTCCTGAAGCAGCCCGAAGAATTGACGTTCGATGACCTCATGGAACCCGTCATGACCGGCCCCGGCAAGGACAAGCCGACAAAGCTGCATTACCTTGTCGCCCACGGCAAAAGCGATGCGGTGTTTGATATTCTGGCGCGCAGCAGCAACCGCCGTCTCACGGCCGCCGACCTGCAAAAGAAAGAGCCGTATTACCGCAACGAAACATTGCTGACGGCGCTTGCCTCCCAAAAGCAGCTGACGCGTATTTTCACCGCCGCCATCTGGCAGGGACGGGTTGAAGAAATGATGTCGCTGCAAAAACCTGTCGAGACGGATTTCAACACCAAAGGCACGGTTGATTTTGACAAAGCCCGCGCCGAGGTCATGAACCACCGTTTAAAAGACATGAAGGCGCGCGCGCCGAAACTGAAATGGTAACGCCATGAAAAACCGCCCCTCAGATTCCGAAATTGATAAAGCATTGGATGCGCACAATGCCGCTGCCATCATCGGCTGGCTGGCAAAAGGGCTGGATGCAAACCGGAAAGATTCCGCAGGCGACGCGCTGCTGCACCACGCCGCGCGCCAAAACGACACCGCGCTGGCGGATGCCATTGTTGCCGCCGGCGGCAAGGCCACCAGCCGCAACGACGCGCTGGAAACGCCGGCAGATGTCGCGGCGGTTTGGGGCCACGATGCGCTGGCGCAAAAATTGCGCGCCCGTGCGGCGGCTGAAAATACGGCAACGCCCGCCGCCGGGCTGCCCTACAAAACCCTGCAGGACATTCGCCATGAAACCGCGGCAACGGGCGTTGACCAGTTTTATCACCTTGCCCGCCTTGGCCGCTTTGCCGATGTTGCAAAGCTCGCCGCCACCGATGCAAGCGGCCTTACCGCCGCCGACCTGCTGGGCCGCGGGCCGGATGGCGATACGACGATTTTGAAAATCTGCCAAAGCAACGCGCTTGCCAGCATTATCAAGCCCGAACTGTGGCTGAAGAAACCCGAAGATTTCCAGAGTGTCTGGCAACAGGTGCCGGAGAAATACCGCGAAGGGCATGATATTGAGAACTTCCTCGGCAATATCCGCCAGGCGCGGCTGCAGGCTTATGCAAAGCCGAAACTGGGCGGCTTCAAAAAGTAATACGCAACAAAGTTTTAAATCATTCGGTCTTTAAGCCATTGTCAAAGCAGCTGGCGGCTTTTACGATAATTTCTGCAAAACAGATGTTATTGAAGGCAAGGATTTTTCATGCCGATCACGCGACAGCAAAATGCACTCATGCGCGCCGTCAAGGCGAAGAACGTGCAGCAGGTAAAGGCGCTTTTGAAACAGGGCGTCGATACCGACTTTGAAGACGATCTGGGCCGCAGCCCGCTGGAAGCCGCCATTGCCGCCAACAGCCTGCCCACCGTGCGCGCACTGCTTGACGGCGGCGCAGACATCGACCGTGAAAATAACGACACCTTCGACACGCCGCTGGATTTCGCCCGCAGCATTCAAAAATACCGCATCGCCACCTTCCTTGAAGACGAAGGCGCATTATCATCAAGCGATAAATCAACCTACGGCAACCGCGGCAGCCGCTACGGCTCCTTCGGCGCGTTTGGTGCGTATGATGACGACGACGATTATTACTTCGATGATAAAGTGAAGCGCAAATCCAGCCGCAGCACGCGTAAGGCAAAAACCAAGGCCGCCGCAAAAGGCAGCAGCAAGCTGAATGAGGATTTCGACAATGCTGCGCCGCCGCCGCCGCCCAAACCCAAATTTACCGAAGAAAGCCTGAAAGAAATTTTCAACGCCAAAAACTGGGTCGGCAAGCCCGAAGAAATGCAGAAGCTATGGGATGACGTACCGAAGAAGCTGCAAAAAGAATTCGACTTTGATGCCGCACTGGCCGAAGCCAAGCGCGAAACCTTGAAAAAGCACGCACCGCAACAGCTGAAGCTTGCGGCCAGGAAGCCCGAACAAAAGCCGCCAGCGCCAAAACCGCCGGAGCCGCCAAAACCACAGTAAAAACTGTCATTCTTCAACTTCGTGCAGAATGACAAAACCGCAAAATTTTTACGGCAGGTGGGGCGGGGGCAGGTAGCCGTCTTTGCCGCCGACGCGGAAGCGCTCCGGCAGCTGGAACATGCCGGTCTTGCCGCCATGGGCAATCACGTTGCCAATCAGGCTTTCAAATTCACGCAGCCGGCCGGATGATTTTTCGACCGAACGCTGCATGGTGAAGCGCGACTGTTCCTTGCGCTCCAGCTCGTCCCTGAAATAGTTGTAGCTGAGAATGGCGTAATCGAGCGGCGTATGCCCGGTGGCATCTTTCGCCTTCACGTCCGCGCCCGCATCAATCAAAAAATCGACGATATGGGGGGAACCCAGCAGGCATGCCGCATGCAGCGGCGTTGCATCAACGCCATAGGGCACGTTGACCATCATGTTGGAAATAAGCCCGCGCGACGTGGTGCGGGCGTTTACATCCGCACCCTCGGCGAACAGTTTTTCAACATCGGTCAGGCGGTTGCTTTCAACCGCTTCGAAAAACATGTTGGTACCATGGCGGTTGTTTTTGTTGATGGCTTCCTGCCGTGCGCGGGCTTTATCCGCCTTCGACTTCCTATTGAAAACCTGCTTCGCGCTCATCGGTTATCTCCCTTGCGGACGCCCTGCTGGTGCGGCGGGCGTGATGGCGTTAGGGCCTTGCCCGTAACGGTTAAAAAAATCAAAAAAATTGCTGTTGGAAAACAGTTATGAACGGGCTTTTCGTGCTTGGCAAGATGGCGCGGGAAGACTCCCCGTTGATTAGCGCCTTATGGCAAATAAACAGGGGTAATTCCCTTGACCGCAGCAGGGTATTTTAGCGATAGTCGGGGTGATTTTCGGCAAATAAACCAAGGGATTCTGAAATGTCCGACCTGATGAACGAAATCGATGACGATCTGCGCCGCCAGAAGCTTGAAGCGTTCTGGCAGGAAAACCGCAACTGGATCATCGGCGGCATTCTTCTGGCCATCTGCTCCACCGCCGGCATGACCTGGTGGCGCAGCTACGACTACCAGAAAAACCTGGTCCAGACCCAAGGTCTTATCCAGGCGATCGAGTCGGGTGATGCCGCCAAGCTTGGCACCTATGCGGGTGAAAGCGACCGCAACCACGCGGCCCTTGCTCGCCTTGTCGAAGCGGGCTTGCTGGTGCGCGACGGCAAACAGGCCGAAGCCATTAAAGCGTACGACGACGTTTCCGGCACCATGGGTGCAGATTCCGCACTGCGCGACCTGGCGCACCTGCTGTCCATCGGCCAGCGCCTGAACACAGATACGCCGCAAAAACTGCACGGCGAAATTGAAAAACTTTCCGGCGACGGGGATGCATTCCGTTATTCCGCGCTGGAAATGGATGCGCTGCTGTATGCCCGCGAAAAAAACATGAAGATGGCGATTGACCGTCTTTCCGTCATTGCCGCCGGTGCCGACGCGCCGGACGACGTGCGCACCCGCGCCGTTACACTGCGCGAGCTGTACACCGCTTCCTTGAACGAACCCGCTGCCGCGAAAGATGCGGATAAAGCGGATAAAAAGGACAAGTAACCATGCGCCGTTCCGCCCGTCATTCCGGCCGTATCGCCGGTTTTTGCATTGCTGCCGTCATGGCCTGCACGCTGCTTTCGGGCTGCTCGACCATCAAGCAGATGTTCACTGACGAAGACACCACGCCGCCGCTGAAAGGCGAGCGCATTTCGGTGCTGCAATTGCAGCATGAGCTGGTGCCAAACCCCGAGCTGAAGGGCGACCCCGTCACCCTGCCGGATTCCTGGACCAATAAATTCTGGCCGCAGTCGGGTGGATACCCCAACCACGCGCTGGGCAACCTGAACCTGAAGAAACGCGCCGACAAGGTCTGGAGCGCGTCTATTGGCAAGGGCGGCGACAGCCGCGCGCCGCTCACCGCCGCGCCCGTCGTGGCAGAAGGCGTTGTCTACACGATTGATGCCGAAAGCAATGTTTCCGCTTTCAACCTGCAGGACGGCAAGCGCAAGTGGCAGGTTTCCATGGTGCCGAAGGGCGAAAGCGACAAGGGCGGCATCGGCGCAGGGCTCGCCTTCGCCTCCGGCCGCCTTTATGCGGTGAACGGCGACCGTTACGTTGTCGCCATCAACCCCGCCAACGGCGCAAATCTTTGGAAGGCGCCGTTGCAGGCGCCTGCACGTTCCGCCCCCACCATCATGGAAGACCGCCTGTACGTGGTGACGCTGGATAACCGCCTGTCCGTCTTCAATGCGAACGACGGCAAGCCGCTGTGGAACTACACAGGGGTCAGCGAAACCACCAACCTGCTCGGCTCCGCGTCCCCCGCCGCTGATTCAACGCTGGTCGTGCTGCCGATGTCGTCGGGTGAAATTTTTGGCCTGCGCCCTGAAAACGGGCAGATGGCCTGGGAAGATAACCTGTCGGCCGTGCGCAGCACCGGCTCGCTCAATTCATTGTCCGACATTAAAGCGCTGCCCGTTATCGATCAGGGCGTGGTTTATGCCGTCTCCTTCTCCGGGCGCATGGTTGCGCTGGATGAAGTTTCGGGTAACCGCATCTGGCAGCGTGAAATCGGCAGTTCCGAAACGCCATGGGCTGCGGGTGACACCGTGTTTGTCCTGACCTCCGAACAGCAGCTTATTGCGCTGACCCGCGCCAGCGGCGACATCCGCTGGGTGACGCAGTTGCCGCGCTATGAGGAAGAAAAGCACGAAAACCCCGTCGTCTGGTCCGGCCCCGTGCTGGCGGGCGACCGCCTCGTGGTCGTTTCCACCGACGGGCAGATGCTGGATATCAGCCCGCAGGACGGCAGCATCTTCCGCACCGAAAAAACCGGCCGCCCGACGGATATTTCCCCCGTCGTTGCCGACAACACATTGCTTATCCTTACAAAGGACGGCGAGCTTATTGCTTACCGGTAAAACATGACCTTCACGCTCGCTATCGTCGGCCGGCCCAACGTCGGCAAATCGACTTTTTTCAACCGTCTTGTCGGCAAAAAGCTGGCGCTGGTGCATGACACGCCGGGCCTGACCCGCGACTGGCGCATGGCGGAAGCAAACTTCCGCGACCTCACCTTCAACGTCATCGACACGGCAGGCCTTGAAGAAACGTTTGACAGCTCGATTGAAGGCCGCATGCGCCAGCAAACGGAACGCGCGCTTGAAAAAGCCGACATGGCCATTCTGGTGGTTGATGCCCGCACCGGCATTACCCCCATGGATAAGCACTTTGCCATGTGGCTGCGCCGCCAGAAAATTAAATGCGCGCTAGTCGCCAACAAGTGCGAAAGCCACCGCGCGCTGGAAGGCTTGTACGAAGCGCATGAACTGGGCCTTGGCGCGCCGATCGCCATTTCCGCGGAACATGGCCAGGGCATGGAGGAAATTTACGACCTTATCCGCCCCCTGATTGACGCCATGACCCCGCCCGTGCCCGAAATGACGGAAGCGGAGGAAATTGAAGTCTACTTCCAGAAATACAAGGAAGGCGATGAAAAAGGCTTCGGCGATGAAGAAGCGCCGGAAGAAGACCTTGAGAACCCCATTAAAATCGCCATCGTCGGCCGGCCCAACGTCGGCAAATCAACCTTCCTGAACGCGATTGTCGGCGAAGAACGCTCCATGACCGGCCCTGAAGCCGGCATTACCCGCGACGCGGTGCATGTGGACTGGGAATTTGCCGGCCGCAAAATGCGCCTTGTTGATACAGCCGGCCTGCGCCGTAAAGCCCGCGTCACCGACCATATCGAACGCATGGCGGTGGATGATACCTTGCGCGCCATTCGTCTGGCGCAGGTCGTCATTCTGATGATCGATGCCGAAACGGAATTTGAAAAGCAGGACCTGAACATCGGCGACCTCGTCATCCGCGAGGGCCGCGCGCTGGTCATCGCCGTCAACAAATGGGATGCCGTGGAAGACCGGCAGGAAAAGCTGGATGAACTGAAGCACCAGCTTTCCGTGTCGCTGCCGCAGGTGCGCGATGTGCCCATCGTCACCATTTCCGCGCGCAACAAAAGCCGCCTTGATTCCGTGCTGCAGTCGGTGCTGGATGTTTATGCGCTCTGGAACGCCCGTGTATCGACCGGCAAGCTCAACCGCTGGCTGCGCATGATGGAATCGCAAAACCCCGCGCCGCTGGTGCATGGCCGCCAGAACCGCCTGCGCTACATGACGCAAATCAAGGCGCGTCCGCCAACTTTCGCGCTGTGGCTGTCCCGTCCCGACGAATATCCGGATACGCATGAGCGTTATTTGGTGAACGGCCTGCGCCGCGACTTCAACCTGCCGGCGGTGCCGGTGCGGTTTATCGTGAAGGCTGCGAAAAACCCTTATGTGGATTAACGGCTGAAGCTGCCGTTGCCAGTGTTAGCGCGTGGTCGTACAGCGCGCGGTTATTGGCAATCCACGGCACGTTTTCCGCATCCGCCCGTGCAATCATGACCGCGCCTTTGGAATCTTCGTCCTGCGTAAAAACGCCGGGTGTCACGCCGCTGGCGACATACATTAATTGATAGCTGACGGGGAACGGGTATTTGTACCCTGCCGGCTTGTCGCCCGTGCAGACCAGTTTTTGCACCGCGAACAGGCGGGCGGGGCCAACGGTTGCACCCGTTTCTTCCAGCACCTCGCGCCGCATGGCGGCGTCGCCCGTTTCACCGGGGTCGATGTGCCCGCCGGGAATATCCACGCCGCGGTCAAGGTCTGCCATCAGCAAACGATCGCCGTCAAACGCAAAAACATAGGCAGCGGTGCAAAGCTCCGGCGGCGGCAATTCATCCGTCAGCAGAATTTCAGCCGTATTGGGCTTTGGCAGCCAGTGAATGTTTTCGGTGCGCGATAAAACATTCATGCCGCTTACGACCCCTTGATGGGGATGATGTTGTCGATACGGTGGTCGTCAATCCCCGCCGGCTCCTGGTGGATAATGACTTCCGATTTCGGGAAAGCATCGAAGATGATTTTTTCTACCTGCTCGGTAATGTCATGCGCGCGCTTCAAGGTCAAATTTCCGTCAATCTCGAGGTGGAATTCAATGAAGATGCGGTCGCCGGTTGAACGGGTGCGCAGGTCATGCACCGCCTGCACCCCGGGGTGCGCGGTGACCAGCTGCAAAATCTTTTCGCGGTCTGCGGTGGGAATTTCCTTGTCCATGAGGATGTCGACGGACTCGCGCGTAATCGACCACGCGCTATATAGCAGCGACAGCGCAATGATGCTGGCAAAGATGGGGTCAAAGTACGGCCATTTGCTGTAGTAGCTCAGCGCCATGGCGGCAAAAACGCCAAGGCTCATCAGCAGGTCGCCCTTATAGTGCATATGGTCGGCCGAAATGGCGACCGATTTTGTACGGCGAATGACGTACATTTGAAACAGGATCAGGAAGAACGTCAAAACAATCGACATCACCATGACGCTGATGCCGATGGTCGGGTCCTTGATGCGCTGCGGTTCAATGAAGCGGTGGACGGATTCAAAAATAAGGAACGCGCCGGAACCAAACACGAATACCGCCTGCGCCAGCGCCGACAATGCTTCCAGCTTGCCGTGGCCGAAGCGGTGTTCTTCATCTGCAGGGGTTGCCGCGTGCATGATGGACAACATGGTCATGAGCGATGCAAAGGCATCGAAGCAGGAATCCATGAGCGATGACAGCAGGCTTACGGAATCCGTCACGAAAAATGCCGTCATTTTCACGACGATCAGGATGCCGGCGACAGACATGCTGCCGACCGATGCCCATTTTTTCAGGTTGGTGTTTTTAAGGTCGTTTTCGCCGTGCAGGTAGGGGTTGGCAATGCTCATGGCAAAAACTCCTTGTATCTGTCAGTGGCGCTTTTTTAGGCGGCGGCAATAATCCTGCCGGTGTCGGTATGGCCGGGGCTGGCAAGTTCAATAAACCGTTCCACCAGCGTTTCCGGCGCGGGCAGCGCTTCCGCATTCTCGGCGGGGAAGGCTTCGGCGCGCAGCTGCGTGCGCACCGCGCCGGGGTCGATGATATTGACCTTCAGGGGGCTGAAGGCTGTTTCAGCGGCATAGGTTTCCACCATGCGCTCAAGTGCGGCCTTGGCTGCGGCATGCGCGCCCCAGAACGGCGCGTGCTGGTGCGCCGCCGCAGAAGTCACGAAAATGGCGCGGCCCGCATCGCTGCCGCGCAGCAGCGGGTCAAGCGCGCGGATCAGGTGATAGTTGGCGAAAAAATTCACTTTAAACGTATTGTCGAAAACTTTCGGATCCGACATGGCAACCGGGCTGAGATCCCCCAGAATGCCCGCATTGCCGACGAGGATATCAAGGCGGCGGAAACGCTCCGCAATGACGGGGCCGATGCCGGAAATTTTTTTGTTCTCGGCCAGGTCAAACGGCAGCAGCGTGGCGCTGCCGCCCGCCGCGCGAATTTTATCATCGACCTCCTCAAGCGCGCCTTGCGTGCGGGCCAGCAAAATAACGTGCGCGCCTTCGCGGGCGAAAGCTTCGGCAACGGCGGCGCCAATGCCGCGCGATGCACCGGTGACTAATGCAACGCGGCCATCAAGGCGGCGGGTGTTTTTTGAAAGGTTCATTTTGTCTCTCCCGCTTCATTGCCGATCAGGGCATCAAGCTTTTTACGGTCGGTTTTTTCGTAGCCCTGCTGGTTGGCGTCGGGGCTTTCGGGCGCGGCGGCAGCTTCGCCGCCGAAGTGGCTGGCTACGCGGTCGCGCAGGTGGTAAACGCGCGCGGTCACGGCATTGTCGCGCAGGCCTGATGGCAGGCGGTCTTTGTCCACGGCTGCAACAAATCCTGCGGCGAGCGCCATGACGGCCAATGCCAGCAGCACGGTGCGTTTTTTTGAACCGCCGGTTTCGGCGTTTGCGGATTTTTTACGGGCGGCCATATTACGGCAGCCTCGTGTCGCGTTCGTCCTGCATCAGTTCCTGCTGCAGCTGGGTATCGTTTGGCGCGTCTTTGGTGTCGCTATTGTCAGGGCGCGTTTCGGTGTCGTCTTCCTTGGCTTCGGCCTTCGGCTTGATGCCGTGCTTCAGCTCGATTTTATTGACCTTGCTGATGAAGCTGCTGCCGTTTTCAGCGACAAATTTTTTCAAGTCCACATGGTCGTTGACGATAACAACCGCCTGCTCGAGGATCGGCACGCTGATGGAGTTTTTTGCCCAGTCGGGGAATTTTTCCTGGTCTATCAGGAACGAGATGGGCAGGAAAAACAAAAAGACGACTAGAAAGCCGCGCGCAAGGCCAAAGGCCGCGCCCAGAATTTTATCCAGGATGCCCATGCCTGATTCCGCAACCGTGCGCGAAATGAAGTAGCCCACCAGCGACATCACCAGCCAGAAGAAAACAAAGACTGACGCATAAGCACAAACGACGGAGGCAAGAGACGGGTCAACGATGCCGAAGATAAGGTTTTTGTGTGCAATAAGGCTTGCGTCCGTGCCGCTGGCGGCGGCCTTGCTGACGGCATTGGCGGCTTCCGCGCCGACTTTTTTATCCACGTGCAGCCATTTGTCGAACGACGGGATCATCATGTCGCCGCCAAGATATGCCGCGCCGGATGCAACGATAAGCGCGATGATGGTGAAAATTTCGCGGATAAGGCCGCGGAAATACGCAACCAGCGCAGACAGGGCAAGAATGCAGGCGATGATAATGTCGAGTGCTGCGGGTGTCATTGTGTCTTAAGTCTCCTCGGAAAACAGGGGCAGGATGTCTTTCAGCTGCTTCATTTCAGTCAGCTTCAGGGTGCCTGTGGAAAGGGCTTTCTTGCCGGTGGGGCTGGGGATCATGGCGTTTTTAAAACCAAGCTTCGAGGCTTCTTTCAAACGCTGCTCCGCCTGGCCGACGTGGCGCACTTCGCCCGACAGGCCAATCTCGCCAAAAATCACCATGTCATGCGGCACCGGCACGCCGGAAAGGGAGCTGACCAGCGCCGCCGCAACGGCAAGGTCTGCCGCCGGTTCGGAAATTTTAAGGCCGCCCGCGACGTTTAAATACACATCGTTCGGGCCAATGACGACGCCGCAGCGTGCTTCCAGCACCGCCAGCACCATGGAAAGGCGGCTTTGGTCCCAGCCAATCACGGCGCGGCGCGGCGTGCCGAGGGGGGAGGGGGCGACCAGCGCCTGCACTTCCACCAGCACGGGGCGCGTGCCTTCCATGCCGGCAAAGACCGCGCTGCCGGAAATTTGTTCCTGTCGCTGCGACAGGAAAAGTTCGGACGGGTTTTTGACTTCCATCAAGCCCTGTTCCGCCATTTCGAACACGCCGATTTCATCAGTCGGGCCGTAGCGGTTTTTCACGGCGCGCAGAATGCGGAAGCTGTGGCCGCGGTCGCCTTCAAAATACAAAACGGTATCGACCATATGTTCCAGCACGCGGGGGCCGGCAATCTGCCCTTCCTTTGTCACGTGCCCGACGATGAGCAGGCAGGTGCCGCGGCGTTTTGCGGCGCGGATAAGTTCCTGCGCGCTTGCGCGTACCTGCGCCACCGTGCCGGGCGCGGAATCCAGCGTGTCGAGGTACATGGTTTGAATGGAGTCGATGACGACGGCGTCGAAATTTTTCTTGTCGATGGTTTCGATGATGTCGCGCACGTTGGTCGCGGCGGCAAGGTCAAGGGCTGCCTGCTTCAGGCCAAGGCGGTCGGCGCGCATGCGCACCTGGTCGAGAGATTCCTCGCCCGAGATATAGGCGCAGCGTGCGCTTTTTGACAGCAGCGCCATCACCTGCAGCAGCAGCGTAGATTTGCCGATGCCGGGGTCGCCGCCGATGAGAAGGGCGGAGCCCGCAACAAGCCCGCCGCCCGCGACGCGGTCAAATTCCTCGATGCCGGTTTTACGGCGTGCCTGAATTTCAGCCGCGCCCGACAGGGCATGCAGCTCAATCACTTTGCCGCGGCGGCCATCAAGGCCTGCAGGCGGGCGTTCTTTTTGCGCTTCCTCGACAATGGTGTTCCACTCGCCGCAGGATTCGCACTTCCCCGCCCACCGGTTGTGGGAAGAGCCGCAGGACTGACAGATATATAGTGTTGCGGGGCGTGCCATACCGCCTAATTAACCAGATAGACCATGTACTTGCAAACATTACGTGATTCTGAAATATTGCGGTCGACAGGCTGGGTAATTTATGTATATTATACATCTATATCAGCAGCTTATCGTTTTGGCCCCGGCCTAAGTTTGACATAATGTTAAAAAACGGTTAAATTATAGTAGGTTGGTAACAAAGGGTCGTTATGGGTATTGCGCGTAAAATCGCCGACGCCGCTCAGTTTATGGCGGAAGTGCCGAAGAACAGCTGGACTCTTGGCGGCATCATGCCTGCCATCACCAATGGTGAATTCCGCCCGCACATTATTCCCATGAACCGCACCGGCCGCATTCTGGAGCGCACGATTTTTGCCGCAGGCGTTGTGATTGCCGTTGCGGGCTGCATTGCCGAAACTTCCGTCTTCCCCGCAATGCTTGTACTGCCGATCACCAAGCTGATTGGTGTGACCGCAGGTGGCATCGGCCACCTTGGGGCTGAAAAAATGGCCAACATTACGCACTCGTTCGAGCGCATGGTGTCGCGGACCGCCTTCAAAATGGGCATCAAGCAAAAACCTGCTGAGCCCAAACCGGCGAAACCGCAAAAAGCCGCGAAAGCGCCCAAGCCGCAAAAACCTGGCAGGGTCCGCAAACCGCGCGACCAGCGCATGCTGCACAAGTTCGCCAAGGGCATGGACTGGTTGAATGACTTCACCGGCAATAAATATACCATCGGCGATATTTCGCGCCGTCTTGTCGGCCTCGGCCCTTCGGGTAATGGTTTGCTGTATACCCGCGTCGGCCGCTTTGCGGAACGCGTCGGTACTCTCGGGGCCGTCGCAGCACTGCTGATTATCGGCGGCCCACCGGTCAATATCGGCTTCGTCGTGATGCTGGCTGGCTGCAAAATGGTCGGCGTGACGGCAGGTCTTGTTGCCATGCAGGGCGGTAAATTCATCGGCGGCGCTGCACATGCGCTTGATGCACACCTGAACCGCGCCCGCCCCGGCGATGATGCCACCGGCGCGCGCATGGACGAACTGGCCAAGAAAATGGCCGGCGCCCGCCCGCAACCAGGCCAGCAGCCGCAACCCGCGCCGGCAAACGACAAAACCGGTGCTTCGCCCACCCAGCTGCAACAACCGCAGGAACAAGTACTGCGCGAACAGTTCAAGCAAAGCGCGGCCAAGCCGTTGCAGGGTCTTGAAGGTTCCCGCATCTTCTCCGCCACCGGCCCCCGCAATGCGGAAGCCTATGGCCTTACCGATGTCACGCTGGAAAGCCCGATTACGCAGGCATTGAAAGCCGCGCAGCAACAACAGCAGCAACAGCGCCGCATGTAAGGCGCATGAAATCCAAATAAAAAACCGGCCCCGCAAAGGCCGGTTTTTTTATGCGGTTATCTAGGTGGCAGGGTGCATGAAAAAAGCCCCCGCTTTGCAACGGGGGCTTTTTGTATCTTTTGTCCTTTAAGACTTAGGCCGACTTTTTCGCGGGCGCTTTGTCTTTGGAGGATTTCAGCGCGGTCTTTGCCTGCTCGGCGATCGCGGTGAAGCCGGCGGCATCGCGCACGGCGATGTCGGACAGCACTTTGCGATCCAGCGTGATACCGGCAATTTTCAGGCCGTTGATCAGCGTGGAGTAGGTGAGGCCGTTAAGACGGGCGCCAGCATTGATACGCTGGATCCACAGGCCGCGGAAATCGCGTTTCTTGGCTCTACGGTCGCGGTACGCATAGCGCAGCGCTTTTTCAAGGCGTTCAATAGCGACGCGATAGCATTTGCTGCCGCGGCCGTAATAGCCTTTGGAAAGTTTCAGGACTTTCTTGTGGCGGTTGATAGAGGCTGTGCCTCCCTTTACGCGTGCCATGTTATGCGGCCTCCTTCGATGCTTTAGCGCGGTCCGCTTTGCTCACGTACGTGCTTTTCTTTTTCTTGCGGGTCAACTTGCGCTGGTAGGGCAGGAAGTTGTTGAGAAGGATCGTGGCGTCTTCGATGCCCATGATGAGCGTCGAGCGGCCTTCGCGTTTCATTCTCTTGGATTTGCTGGTCATACGGTGGCGTTTGTGGGCGGAGCGCGCCTTAACTTTACCGGTGGCGGTGACTCCAAAGCGTTTTTTAACGCCGGAGTGCGTCTTCATCTTTGGCATTTTGTTTTCCTTTCAAAGAAATTTACCGTTCACGAGGCAGCCAATACGAGCCAGCGGACGGGCGCGGAATCTTTTTTCAAAAAAACCGCTTTATGGAGAGAACTTATAATGGTCTGGGGCGTATAAAGTCAAGAAAATCCCCGAAAACGGGCCTTTTGAGGCCCAAAAAGAGGGATTATTGACATAATATTGGTTGAAGATTGTTTTTTGAACAAAGAATCGCCTGCACCACCCTGTATATCTTGAACTATTAAACTGATGGGTACAATATATACGGGATTGATGCCCCTGACTAAATACCAGAACCGGCTAGGTACTCCGCCCAGACAGGACAAAGGCAACAAAGGGAGATAAAGATGATTGAACGTATCCTGAATATCCTCGGCATTGGTGACGGCAGCTTTAACAAGTCGCCCGAAATTCGCCGCAAGCATGTACGCCACGCCGGCGTGCAGGCCGAAGTCGTCGTCGGCGACCGCGCGTTTGGCGTGAAGGACTGGAGCACGGGCGGCGTTTACTTTGAAACCCCGCCGGACGCCCGCCTTGTCGTTGGCGACCGCGTACAGTTCATGATGCGCTTCCGCCTGCCGAACGAGACTATTAACATTGTGCAGGCCGGCAAGATTGTCCGGTCCGTCCGCCGCGGCCTTGCGGCTGAATTCATGCCGCTGTCGCCCGAATCGAAGCGCAAGTTTGCAAGGGTTGTTGACGGCTTCAATGCCCAGCACTTCCTTGAGTCACAGGTTGCCTAAAACCCTAAAAACCGCTACAAATAGCCCATTCTGTTCCAACCCCCGCTAAAGGGAGCGTGACCTTATGGGCCCACTCATTCTGCTGCTGCTGGCAATCGGCGCCGTTGTCGCCTGGGCATATTTCAGCTGGCAGCCGCCCTATGCGAACAAAAAACAGCTATCGGTTTTCAACTGGTCGGTTATTTGCGCCATGTTGATGATCTGCCTGTCATTCACCGCAAACATGAACGTGCTGTTCAGCGACGAAGTGGTGGAAAAATACAAATGGCCCTTCGCCATTGCAGGCTCCCTCGGCATTGAAATCTGCTTCCTTGCGGTCATGTTCCTTGCCCGCAACTTCTGGATCTTCAAGCCGCCGAAACAGGGCGGCAAGGGATGGTAAGCATGACCGGTTCATTCGCACAGCGCACTGCGCAACTGCTCATCGACATCAAGGCCGTTCACTTTAACGCCGAAAAGCCGTTTATCTTTACCTCCGGCTGGGCAAGCCCCGTTTACATTGACTGCCGCAAGGTGATTTCCTTCCTCGAGCCGCGCCGCGAAATTATCCGCATGGGCTGCGAGCTGCTGGCGCAAAATACCGACCTTGCCAAGGTTGACTACATTGCGGGCGGCGAAACCGCCGGCATTTCCTATGCCGCCTGGATGTCTGAAACGCTTGGCAAGCCCATGCTGTATGTGCGCAAAAAGCCGAAAGGTTTTGGCCGCGGCGCGCAGATTGAAGGCGAAATGCCGGAAGGCGCGCGCGTGCTGCTGGTTGAAGACCTTGCAACCGACGGCGCCAGCAAAGTCTCCTTCGCCAATGCCTTGCGCGAAGGCGGGGCCGAAGTATCCGACGTATTCTCCGTCTTCTTCTATGGCATCTACAAGGAAAGCCCGGGTATTTTCAAGGACGCCGGCCTCAGCCTTCATGCCCTTGCCACCTGGAAAGATGTGCTGGCAGAAGCCCGCGCCCGCAAGCTGTTCCCCGAGACGACGTTTACGGAAGTTGAAAAATTCCTGAACGCCCCCGCCGAATGGTCGCGTGACCACGGCGGCGTGTTTGAACGCAAAGCCGCGGTTTAAGCCATGTCGCTCGACGGCCAAGATTACGAGATGATGAAGTCCATTCGCAAGGCGATCCGCGAAGGGGATGAAATTACCGCGAACCTGCTGCGCCAGATGAACGAGCGGCAATTGAAAGCCCAGCAGGACCAGACGGCGGCCTTCAACCGCGTCGCGGCCGCGCTCGAAAATTTAACAACCGAGGTCCGCGCCCTGCGCCAGGATATGTCGCCGCAGCTGGACAAACAAAAACTGCCAGCGCCCGCGCCGCAGCCAAAGAAGTAACCGAAGAAGCACAAGGTAACCCGCCATGGCCATCACCCCCGTTTCGTCCGCCCCCGCCGCCGTTGCCAGCAGTGCCGCCGCGCCCGCGCAAAAAGCGGTGCCGGTAAAGGTCAGCGAAACGTCCTATACCGCGGCTGACGGCTCCACCGTTACCACCATCACGTATTCCGACGGCACGACGGAAACCTCGACAACCGCGGGCGATACCGTCAGCTTCAGCGCCACCGCACTCGCGCAGGCGGCTTGATTTTCTTTTTAAGACAAAATTTTTATCCAGTTTATTTAAACCAGCTGTCAGGGGCACATGAACAAGCAGGCACTGCCGAAGCATCCGCGTTACCTATTAATTGATTTTGAAAACGTCCAGAAGATAGATCTTTCCCACATTCCCGGCGATGTTCAAATCCGCGTTTTTATGGGCCAGCACCAGAAAAGCGTGTCGGTTGATCTTGTCATGCAGTACCAGAAGCTGGGCAGCCGGCTGGAATGGAAACCTATTGAGGGCAACGGCAAGAACGCCGTCGATTTCGTCATTGCCTATTACCTGGGGCAGGTTTTTGACAAAGACGCAAAAGCGCACTGCGCAGTGCTGTCGCATGACAAGGGTTTCGACCCGCTCATGAAAATGCTGGAGAAGGAAGGCAAGGACTGCCGCCGGATTGAAAGTATTTCCGAGATTAAGTAGGCTTTTTGCCTGTGCGACCTACGCCCGCCGGCTGCTCATTGTCAGCGGCTGGTCGGGGTCTATTTTCATGGTGATGGAAAGATAGGCGACAAGGTCGCGCAGGGCGACCACGCCCATGAATTCACCGTCGCGCGTAATCAGCAACGAATCTTTCCGTGACTTCTGCATCATGTCGAGCGCGTCGGCGGCGCTTGTTTCAGGTTCCACCGTGTTCTGTCCGTCCGGCTTTTCCATGACGGATGCCACGTGCAGCCAGCTCCATTTCGAGCGGTCGAGCGCCAGCACGGCCTTGAGGGTGATGATGCCGACAAGAATACCCTTGTCCACCACGGGGAAGATTTTCTGGTAGTGCTTGTAGACGTAATTATCCACCAGCTCGGTAATGGTGATGTCCGGCGATACCGAAACGATTTGCCCGTGCATGAAGCGCGTAACTTTTTCCGCGCCCAGAATAGACCGGTTTTCCGTCTGCCGTACGGCATAGGTGCCGGCACCATGCATGAACAGGCCCAGCAGCCCCGCCCAAATGCCCTGCACCGCATCATCAAACCAGACGATGCGGTAAATGGCATAGGCCAGCAGGCCATAGGCGAAGAACGCGCCAAGGCTGGAAGCGATGCGCGTTGCCAGAACCATGTTGTTCTTAAAATGCCAGATGGCCGCACGCAAGGCGCGCCCGCCGTCCAGCGGGAAGGCGGGGGCCATATTGAAGGCCGCAATAATCATGTTCATGTTGCCAAGGTAGCCCAGCACGTGCGACGACGCACCCGGCTGCAGGTATAACTGGTACAGCGATTCCGCCGCCCAGAAGAACAGGCCCATCATCACGCTCATGGCGGGGCCGGCAAGCGCCATTAAAAATTCGCCCTTGGGGTGGCTGGGTTCCCCCTTCAGCTCGGCAACGCCGCCGAAAATGAACAGCGTGATGCTTTCAATCGGCATGTGGTAATATTCGGCGATGATGGCATGCGCCACTTCATGCGCAATGATGGAGGCAAGAATCCCGATAAGGGTCGCAAACGCCATCATCTGGTAAACCTGCGAGGAATGCAGGGGGTAGACGGCCGGATAAAACTTCGTTGTCAGCGTCCAGACGATAAGGATGGAGAGAAACAGCCAGCTGGCATCCGCCTTGACGGGGAAGCCGAAGAAGTGAAACAGGGTAACGCGGTTAAACAAGGGAGATCCTTTAACATTGCAAATGCCAGAAAAAAAGTTGCTCCGGCGGCGTTGTGGTTTAAAATATAGCGGAAACACCTGAAGGCAAGCCATGAAAATCAGTCAAATTCGCGTCAACCCCCGCATCATCGCTGTTCTTGCGCTGTGCTTCCTGCTGCAGGGCTGTGAACAGCTGTCCGCCCTTAACCCCGTCAAGCCGCAGTACAAGCCGCTCGATTCCGAAATTGCCGCGCTGGCAACGCCGCTGCCGGCCGGCGTGCAGCCCGCGCCGCCGCTGTACTGCCGCGTCGGCACCGGCGCCGCGCTGTTCGGCAAATACTGGTACGACGTGAATACGGTGGACTTTCAACTGCAGCAAAAGCAGCGCACTACCGTCAGCCTGTCGCCCAAAACGGGCAACGGCACCGCAAAGTTCCAGGGCTTCTTTGATGAAGACGGGCAAAAAATGGTCTTCTGTCCCATCACCGCCGGTCCGCCGGACAAAACCATTGCCTGCACCAGCGTCTATGCGCTGGACGACGACCTTTCCGTCGGCATCCGCCGCACGTTTGACATCCCCGATGCCTTGCGCGGATCCGCCATCACCTGCGGCAGCAAGCCTGACCTGCTGCAAAAACTTTAAGGTTTAAAAGACGCATAAAAAAACCTCCAGCTGTTCAGGCGGGAGGTTTTTTTTATCGCGGATTATTCATCCGGCGGGAAGCGCTTAATCAAGCGAGAAATCCTGGCCAAAGCCTTTTTTCTTCGGCGGCTCGGGCGGCTTGTTATTGTTGTTTGCGCCGGGGTTGAAGCGTTCACGCAGCGACTTGGTGTTGCTTTCGATAAACTCTTTCAGCTCTTTCATGTTGGTGGTGAAGGCGGCGTCAATTTCCGGCGCGCCTGTCTTGCCCAGAACGGGGGTCAGCGTGCGGTACATCGCGTTTGCCATGCCGGCCATCGGCTGCAGCGTCTGCATGATGATCATCGGGCGGATCTGCTCGGGGATCTGTTCTTCGTTGGCAAGGCCGTCGATCATTTCAGAACCGGCCTTTTTCATTTGCGACAGCGATGATGCCGCGCTGGCAACCGCGATCTGGCGGAATTCTTCCGGCGCGGTCAGCAGTTCCTGCGGGGTGCGGATGCGGCGGACGCTGTTGTTCTTGACGAGGTCGATAACGTCCCAGTCCAGCTTTTTGTCGAGAAAGGGGAAATCATCCGGGCCAATGGCGCGGATGCCGACATCGATCAGCGCGCCGGCGACAGCCAGCGGGTTTTTCGTGGCGGGCGCGGTGCTGAGCAGCTGCGCTGCTTCAAGCGCGCCCTCGAAATCTTCGGGCAGCACGCGGCCGTCGCGGGTCAGCAGTTCATAGGCGCCGCGGACTTTCGGGTCGTCCAGCAATTTCGTTTCCTCGAAGGACGGGTAACGGAATTCATTGTCCGGCGAACCCGGCATACCCATACCCATCATGCCCAGCTGCTGGTCAAGACCCATGCTGGAGATTTTCGCCTTCAGCTGGTCGTTGGCAATGCGGAAGTCGACGAAGCGTTCCGTGAACAGCGCTTCCAGCTGCGGCGAGCTGGTGGTGTTGATGATTGCATCGCCCAAGCGGTCGTAAATTTTGGTGTCCGGCAGCACGGGGATCATCAGCTGGCCGTCGGCGGGGGGCTGGCCCATTTCAAGGTTGGTCAGCGCAGCGTCGGTTTTTTCCGCCAGTTTCTGGAAGTCTTCGAACGAGGCGACCGAGCTTGCAAGGGTCAGCAGCTTCACGGCGTCGCTGGCTTCCGCGATATAGGCAAAACCGGTGCGGTCGTGGCGGGCAGATTCCTGCATCAGCTCGACCATTTCCTTGCCGAAGCTTTTTTCGACAACACCGTAGGTTTCCGGCGGCATGACGCTGAGCATGGCCAGCGATACCAGCGTCGGGCCTGCGCCGGTGCTGTTCAGCAGTTGCGCCACGCGCACGGGAAAGTTGGTCATGTTTTCCAGGGCTTCCGGCGGCAGTTCCATGCCGGGGTCGCCGTTGATTTCGGGCTTCTCGACGTTCTTGGTGAAGGTCATGAAGGCTTTGTAGATGGTGGGGTTCTGCGGTAGGCCGGTTTCGCGGTATTCCATGGCTTGTGACACTCCTCGTGCATGACTAGATATTTGTGGCAGCCGGCTGCTTCTGTTGCGGCATCCTTGCGGCTTTTATGGGGGCTGTTAGCCCTCGAATTAAATATGCTATTTTTTAGCACCGCCCCGCGCGCTATGTCAATAACATTATGTGAATAATATGGCGTGCAATCAGCCACATATTCACTATCTATATCAATGGATTAAATGGGCGGTGCTTTTGCGCTCAGCCAGTCAAAAACCGATGCCGCGCCGCCGCCGCCGGCCGCCAACCGTCAGAAGGTAAAGTCGTTGCCGGATTCGGGTTTCGGCGGCTTCGGTGCGGGCAGGGCCAGCATCGGCTTGTCCTTATGCTTGGAAATATATTCGTTCGCGGCGTCGCTGGTGTATTCCATCAACAGCGACAGTTCGGGCGTGTCGAACATGCTGCGCATGGGGGTGAAGATTTTTTCATTGTCGCTGACCATCTTTTCAAGCTTCATCACGGCATTCAGCTTCAGCATGGGGCCAAGCGATTCAGGGATCTGCCCGTTATCAAGGCCGATCAAAATGTTTTCGCCCGCCGTCAGCATGGCGCCCATGGAAACAGCCGCATGTGCCAGCGCCATCTGGCGGAATTCAAGCGGCGCCGCCGCCAGTTCCTTGATGCCGCCGGGTTCGCGCACGTTGTGGGCGAACAGCAGGTCAAGCACATCCCAGTCCAGGCGTTTTTGCAGGAACTGCAAATCATCCGGGCTGCGGCCCTTCAGGCCAATATCCAGCAGCACCGCGGCAATGGCGGTGGGGCTGGCGGAAGGTTCCGCGCTAAGCAGCTGCGCGGCTTCAAGCGCTTTTTCAATGTCGTCGTCTTCCGCCATGGCGTGGGTCGTCAACACGTAATAGGCGTCTTTCACGACGTCCTCATCGCGCAGTTTTGCCTTGGCAAAACCGGGGTAATCGACGGGAGCCGTGTAATCAATGTTGAATTCGGCCAGCTTTTCCTCGACCGTCATGTTGAAGTCTTCCAGCTTTTCAATCAGCAGGTAATCCAGCGTGTCGCTGCCGGTGTCGCCAAAGGCATAGCGGGCGACAAGGCTGCACAGGCGCACGTTCGGCACCGGCGGTTCTTCCAGCTTTTGCGGTTTTACGCCGGTTGCCTGAAAGGCCGCGACTTTATCGCGGTAACTGGCAAGACCCGCATCAAAATCTTCGATCGATGCAATGGCGGAGGCGGTGGCAAGCAGCTTCACTTGCGGGCGCGCTTCTTCAACGTAGGCAAAGCCGGTGCGGGCGTGCTTGTTCGCCTCTTCCAGCACCTCCATGGCTTCGGTGCCAAAGCGGCGGCCCATTAACCCATAAGTTTCCGGCGGTAAAATGGAGAGCAGGGCGAGCGATAAAATATCCGGGTTATTGCCAAGCGTTTGCTGCAGCACCTGCGCCATGCGCAGGCCATGTTCCTGCAGCGGGCCGGGCTCGGCATTTTTAACATACGTCATGTAGGCGCGATAAACGGCGGGGTCGGGGGGCAGGCCGGTGTCTTTAAAGTCTTTCATGGGGGGAAAGTCGTTCATCGTATAGCTCCCGAATCCGTCTTATGGCGGTTTTTGAAAAAATCAGCTTATGGCGAAATGCCCCGCGTTTATAGCATTTCGTTTATATTATGTCAATGGTATTGGGTTAATCGGCGGCAAGATCGATTGAGTTTTTACGTGTAAAATCAACCAGATCATCAATAAGCCGTGTCATGTTTGCCTGCAAACGGCTAAAGCCGTTGCCCTTTTCGCGGGTCACTTCGTTCATGTAAAGGCCGCGCCGCAGTTCGATCTGCAAACTGTGCCAGCCTGCCGCCGGGCGGCCAAATCGGCGCACCAGCTCCACCCCTTTATACGGGCGGTTGATGGCAACGCGGTAACCCATGCCCTTCAATTGCTGCGCCACAAAGCGCGTCAGGGCGGGGGTGCAGGTGGTGCCGTCGCGGTCACCTAAAACCATGTCCGGCCCTGCGCTGCCCGGCATGGAATGGCAGTTCAGGTGGTAGGCCGCGCCAAAATCCGCGTAGGTCCGCATCAGGAGTTCTTCAAGCGTCAAGTGGTAGGGCGTGTAATAGCCGTCAATACGCCGCTGAATTTCATCCCGCGTCAGCAGCCGGTCATATAGCGGCTGCGGGCTTGCCTGTTTGTGCAAACGGCGGATAAGCCCGACGCCCATGGCGGAGCGCGCTGTCGGGTTGCTGCCCTGCCACGGTTCGCCAAGCAGCAGCGGGTCAATATCATCTACCGCGCGGTTCACATCGATGTAGCAGCGCGGGAATTGCGCTGTCAGCAGCGGCACGCCGTGCGCGGGCGCTGCGCCAAACAATTCATCAATGAAGCCGTCTTCCGTTTCGCGCAGCCAGCTGAACGGGCAGGCATAGCCGAAATCGGCGGGGTATACGGTGCCGCTATGGGGGCTGTCCAGCACCAGCGGCGCGACCTGCGCCTTCGGGTTATGGCATATCAGAATATCTTGCGGCGGAATCATCAAGGCGGCGGTGCATCCCTTTAAAAAACTGGCCTTTAAAAACGGGGCGAAAAGGCCTAATTTGCTAGTCAGCCTGATTATACATCAAATCTTTCAGAAAGAGCGATGCCGTCATGACGAAAGCCGTTTTATCCTCGCAGGAAATGCTGGCGAAACTGGTCAGCTTCGATACGACCTCCGTCCGCACCAACCTCGAGCTGATCCACTGGGTGCAGGATTACCTTTCCGGCTACGGCATTAAATCAGACCTCATTTACGATGAAACCAAAAACAAGGCCAACCTGCACGCCATCGTCGGCCCTGCCGATAAAGCGGGCGTTGTGCTGTCGGGCCATACCGACGTAGTGCCGACCGAAGGCCAGGCCTGGGACAGCGACCCCTTCACGCTGCGCGACCAGAACGACATGCTTTTTGCCCGCGGCACCTGCGACATGAAAGGCTTCATCGCCGTCGCGCTCGCCAAACTGCCGCAAATGCTGGACCGCCCGCTGCACGCGCCCATCCACTTCGCGCTGTCGTATGACGAGGAACTGGGCTGCCTTGGCGCGCACAGCCTTGCCGACCATATCACCAAAATGCCGGTCATGCCGAAGCTGTGCGTGGTGGGCGAACCGACGCTGATGAAAACAATCACCGGCCATAAAGGCATTTGCGACCTTGAATGCCGCGTGCATGGCAAGGAATCGCACTCGTCGCTGGCGCCCTATTCAGTCAACGCGGTGGAATACGCGGCGGAGCTGATTACCTACGTGAAATCTGTCGCGCGCCGCATGGCGAATGAGGGGCCTTTCAACAAGGCTTTCGACCCGCCCTTCACCACGCTGCACACCGGCATCGTCAAAGGCGGCACGGCCCTTAACATTGTGCCGAACCTGTGCGAATTCTCGTTTGAAATCCGCAATATTCCCGAAGTGAATTCCGAAGAGCTGGTGGAGGAAATCCGCCAGTACGCCTTCAAGAACCTCGAGCCGCGTATGAAGGACATCGACCCCAAGACGGGCTTTGAATTCAAGTACACGGCGGGCGTGCATTCCTTCGACATCGCCAACGACCACGCGATGGTTGACCTTGTGCTGCAACTGTCGGGCGCCAATTCGACCGAGAAGGTCAGCTTCGCCACCGAAGCCGGCATCTTCCAGAACAAGGGCATCCCGACCGTCGTCTGCGGCCCAGGCTCCATTGCGCAGGCGCACAAGCCCAACGAATTCGTCGCCAAGGAACAGCTCGTGAAATGCGAGAACTTCCTCGACCGTCTGGTGGATACGCTGCGCAAGGCGGCTTGAAAACCGCGCGCAACGGGATAGATTCGCAAGTGTGCGCTTAAAAGACTCGCGGTTTTACAGGCACAAAAGCGAAACACTTGCTTTTATATCAAAGGCATGACAACATCGGCCAATAATCTCCGGCATCTTTCTGGAAACGTATGAGGATATAAATGTTCGAGCATTACAGTTGGCAAAAAGTTCAGGGCGCACAGCTCGAGCCTTTCCTGAAGCTCATTAACCCCATTCAGGGCAAACACACCGCGAATGCGTTGTCTGCGACCGCCGCCTGGTGCCAGCTGCCGTTTTATAATTCCATCGGCCTCGTTCGCGTTGATGACACTGCATGGCCCGCCGGTACCGGCCCCTTCTGGTTCCTCGCAAAACAGGGCCGCATGTTCCTGCTGGATGGTTCCTCCGCGCCCATCCACGATGCCAACGAAGCAGATCCCATCAAGGTCAGCGAAGCCAACAGCCTCGATTACCTGCGCTTCTTCTGCTACTTCGTGCATGGCGATGAAGGCCCCTTCCTGATCGTTGAAGACATCAACCACGCCGCGCTGGACGTTACCAAGCTGGATGATTCCACCCGCAAGGTGATCGAGGGCGCGATCCGCCCCGCCGCCTTCGAGGGTAAAACGCCGGAAGGCGCCTATGAAGCTTCCGCCATGGTCCTTTACGGCAACGCGCTCTTCTCCGCCCGTTTCTCCATGACGGAAAACGGCATGATCGAGATGATCGACGACGAACCCGTCGCCGCCGACCTGCCCGTCAAGAAGATCAAGCCGAACTACTAAGGTTTAAGCTTATTTAAAGCGCAGCGGTTTGCGGAACACCTTGACGTTCCGCGACGTCGTTGCGACCTGCGCCACAACCGCCTTCACGTCGCGAAGGCGCGCGGCTTCTTTCGCCGCCGCCATCGCCGCCAGCTTGTCGGCAATCAGTTTTTCAATCGCTGCTTTTTCGCCCCACTGGTTAAGGGCGGCATAATCGGGTGCCGATTTGCCGGCGGTATATTCCGTGAGGCTTGGGTCCGCGCCGGCATCCAGCAGCGCCCCCGTCACGGCGGCATCGGGCTGGTGGGCGGCGGCGTGCATCAGCGGCGTTGCGCCCTTTTTGCAGCGGGCATCAATCGTGGCACCGGCGCCAATCAGCATCTGCGTCTTGTCAATTTCCTGCCGCACCGCGTAATGCAGCGGCGTCTTGCCGAGCGCGTCTTTCGCGTCCAGCCGCGCCTTCGCATCCAGCAAATGTTGCAGGGAAAAGCGGTTGCCCTTGGCAACGGCGATATGCAGCGGCGTCATGCCGCGCGTGTCTTCATCCTTTGTCACGGTGTGGTCAAGCTTCGCGCCTTTTTCAATCAGGCGTTTCACGACGTCCGGCTGCATGCTTTCAATCGCGATCATCAGTAGCGTCCAGCCGCGCTTGTCCGTCCAGTTGTGGTCAATACCCTTGTCGACGAGGCTGAGCACCTTCCCGGTATCGATGCTGCCGAGCATCGGCGGCGTGCTGAGCGCGAAGGAAGCGCGCAGGGTGCGCGGCAGCCTGGTCGGCGACAGCAGCGGAATTTTCTTCAGCGACTTGACGGGCAGGGGGCGCAGCATCTAGCGGCCTTCCGGCGCGGGCGCCTTCAGCTTGAAGCGCAGCGGTTTTTTGAAAACCGCCACGTCTTTCTGCGTCACTGAAATGCTGCGGGCGGCTTCATCAATATCCTGCCGGCGGCGCTCTTCCGCTTCCAGCAGTTCTTTTTCGCGGCGCCGGTGCGCCATGATGAGCGGCACGCGCATGACCTGGCTTACGTTGCGCATGTTGCCGTCGGCATGATCAAGCGCGTTCTTGCTCTCGTTATCAATCAGCATCAAATCCGCGCCGGCCTTCAAAAGAATGTCGAGGCACTCGATGGAATCCGTATCCCGCGCGACGCACATCAGCGGCGTCATGCCCCACTTGTTCTGCGCATCCAGCGGCGCGCCGTGCGCCAGCAGGCATTTCATCGTCGCGGGGCACCAGGTGGCGAAGTGCAGGGCGGTTGCCTGACAGTCGTTGGCGGCGTCAATTTTCGCGCCCGCCGCCAGCAGCGTTTCGGCAATGGCGGTATGGCCCTTCATGCTGCACAAAATCAGCGCATTCGCGCCGTAGTTGCTGTCGGTCTTGGCTTCAACCGCGTGTATGTCCGCGCCCGCGTCAATCAGCGGCTGGATGAGCGCGGTGCGCCCGAAGAAGGCGGCGCGCAGCAGCGGCGTCCAGCCGTTCTTGTCGCGCGCATCAACATCAACGCCTTCGGCAATCAGCCGCAGCATCGGGTCTGTATCGGCATCTGGCCCGTTGCCCATCTCGGCCATCAGCTCGCGCGTGCGGCGGGCCTTGCCCAGCTGGAAGATGTTGGTGAGTGACATGCGCCAGTTAATTCCGTGGTTGATTGCGTTTCGATTCCGGTTTGAAGAAGGCTTCAAGGCACCTTACAGGGAACGGCAGTATTATGCCAACTAAAGAATCGACCCAATGACAGCGTCATATATATGTCCTTAAGCCCTTGTTACAGCTTGAAATGTTAACAGAATATCGCATTTCGGACGTTTTTGGCCCCTTTTGGGGTACATTTCGCGACATTTTGCCCGCATAAAAAGCCATTAACCTTTTATTCATTTGATTTCTAAGGTTTTTTCTTGACGGATGGGTGCAAACTTGGCACGCTTGAAGTATCATTTACTCATTGCTGAATCAGAAATCAGGCGCGCCATGACAAAATCCGAATTGATCCTCAAACTCGCCGAGCTGAACCCGCACCTCTACCAGAGCCACGCGGAGCAAATCGTCGACACGATTTTCGAAGAGATTACCAAGGCATTGGCTTCCGGCGCGCGCGTTGAGCTGCGCGGCTTCGGCGCCTTCTCCGTCAAGTCGCGTAAAGCCCGCATGGGCCGCAACCCGCGCACCGGCGAAACCGTGAAGGTTGACGACAAGCGCGTGCCCTTCTTCAAAATCGGCAAGAAAATGCACGAGCGCCTCAACGGCATCGTCTCCGATGACGAAGATGACATGAAGGATTGATTTCCTTCCTCGAAGGGAATCGGCCCGAATCTGTCCACCGCTTTCGGGGGCGTCTTTGAATGAAATACCTCACGTTTATCATCACCGTGCCGCTCAGCATCTTTGCCGTGCTTTTTGCGGTGTCGAATGATGCAGAAGTGCAACTCTCGCTCTGGCCCTTTGAAAATACTTACAAAACCGGCGTTAACGTTTTCGGCATGGGCTTTTTAGGACTCGGTTTTTTTCTCGGCGCGCTTTTTGTGTGGATTCTTAACCAGAAAATGCGCTTTAAATATTGGAAAGAAACACGCAAGACAGCGCGTCTGGAAAAAGAACTGGATGCGCTGAACACCCGCCCAACGGTAACGCCTTCTCCCGAAAGCGTACCGCCGCTGGCGCAGGCCCCCCTGCTGGCTTCTAAATAAAAGATACGCACCACAAAAAAACTATCAAAAAAACGACAGGCACAACCGGCACCACAGATGACGTTTCGTAACAAAAGAAAACCCGCCCGCATCCAGAAAGTCGTCGCGTATATCACGCTTGGCGATAAGCTGCTTGTGTTCAATGAAACGGGTTGCCCAGAAGCGGGCGTACAAGTCCCCGCCGGCACGGTGGAGGCAAACGAAGCCCTGCGCGATGCCGTGCTGCGCGAAGCACAGGAAGAAACCGGTCTTGAAGGGCTGGAACTTGTCGAATACCTCGGCACCCGCGACATTGAAGGCGAGCGTGTGGCCTGCCAGGGCGAGCTGCACGAGCGCCATTTCTTCCACCTGAAATGCGCCAACCCCACGCCCGAAAACTGGCGCCACTACGAGATGACGCCCTCCGGCGCAAACAAAACCCCCATCGCCTATGACCTTTACTGGGTCAAGAAGGAAGAAGCGAAGCTCTATTTCGACTTCGGCGCCTTCCTTGAAAAGCTGGCGTAAGCCTTTTCCTGAAAAAAATTGTCATTCCGCGCTGCGCTCAGGCTGGCAGGCCTGGCTTGCGCGCAGCAAAAAGCGGGAAGAATTTCTCCTCCCCGCTTTTTTAAGGCATTTTGCGGCCGGTATTAGCCAAACGTCGGCTGCAGGCGCAGGGCGTTGCCGGCATAGGGCACAACAATGCCAAGGCTGCGCAGGCTGCGGGTAATGTCGTCGCGGGTTTCGCGGTCGCGCTCCGTCGTCAGGGCGGATTGCAGGGCTTGCTTTACCGGCGCTTCGTCAATGCGGTTGGTGATGCAGGCCATCAGCCCTTCCACCGCAAGGCGGCGGTTGAAGGCTTCTTTTTCAACGGCCAGCGTATGCGCCAGCACGCCTGCAACAGCGGTGGATTCCGCATGGCCCAGCGCGGCAAGTCCCTTCAGGTTTGAAATATGCAGGCGGCGTTGGTCTTTGCTGCCGCCAAGATCAAGGCTGGTTTGCGCCGCCACAATCACGGCCATGGGGTGTTGTTCACCAATCGCGCGAAGGGCGTTTGAATAACCCACCGTCGCTTCGTTGTTGCCGCCGTTGTTCATGCCGTTCGACAATACGCGAATGGCCTGCGGCACCACATCCGGCGCGTTAATGGCGATAAGGGCAATATCCTGCGCGTAACGGCGCACGGTGCTGCCGTCTTTTTCCTGCTCCGCGCCCTTGGCAAGGGCGGCCAGCGCCGCGCCGGCCTGGCTTGCGTAGTTAACGCCAATATCGGCAAGGTTGCCTGACAGCATCTGGCGCATGAATTTATCCGGCTCGTTCAGCAGGGCGGCGCCAAGCGCGGCAATCGCCACGGGTGCCGCGGCTTCGCTGCTGTTTGCAAGCGCCATCAGCGCGTTCTTTTCAATGTTGCGGGCATAGCCGTCTTTTTCGGTCGCCAGTGTTGCGGCAATTGCGGTTGCCGCAGGCACGCTTAAAGCTTCAAATTTCACGCCAATATCACGCGCAAGGCCGGAGAACATGTAGCGGGAACCGACGTCTTTTTCGGTCTTAAGCTCGCGGGTATAGGCATCCATCGCAATCGTGCCCTGCTGTTCGTCCTTCAGGCCGGCATCGCGCAGCATTTTCGCGGTAATCCAGCGGGCGCCGTAATCGCCAATGTCGCCAAGGGCGCTTGCAAGCTTTTCGGCGACGGGCAGCGATGCATCGTTAAACCCGGTGGCCATGGCGGCCAGCGCACGGCGGTCTTCAGCCGCATCCGCTGTCGACAGGTTTTTCTGCGACAGGCGGTTTAGGGTTTCGCTTAACGTCGTTTGAATATTTGCATCGCTCATCTGTTGTGCCTGCCTTGTGAAGTCTTTTTTGTTTTTGAAGGTTCGTGGTATAGCACGGATATATTTGCCGTGTGAAACGGCTTTCAGCCGTAAGATGTAAACGGCTTTCAGCCGTGAGATATAACGGCTTTCAGCCGGGTAGACGGTCATCACCAAAAACTGGGTATATAAAAAGCCTACGCCTCGTTAATAATTATGTCAATTAATTAAACATTAACTATTTTAAGTAATTGATATTTATATATTTTATAAAATTCTCGTTGCCATAAAAGTTAACGCTGCTAGACTATCCGCCACGCCTTAAAAACAGACTCAAGAACCCTTCAGAAACCTGACAAAGCATGTCCACGCCAACGCCGCATGATGAAAAGTTTTTCAGCGCCATCGCCATGGGCGATCCGGCGGCATTCGCGGAACGTCTGGCGCGCCCCGCCTGGCTGGAGGCGCGCAACGAAACCGGCAATACCCCCCTGATGGTCGCGCTGATTATGAAGCGGCTGGATTTTGCGCGGCAGCTGATTGCGGCGGGGTCTGATGTCAACGCTGTCGGTCACCAGCAGCGCACGCCGCTGCACTACGCGCTGACCTTCAAGCAGAATGATATTGCCGAATTGCTGCTGGCGCGCGGCGCAGACGTAAACGCCACATGGCAGCAGGGCAGCGATGCGCTGCAAACCGCCCGCAGCATGAACAACCCCGAAGGCGCGCTGCTGGTGATGAAGCATCTGCCGGTCGAGCGTTTGCAGCAGGAGGTTGCCTATGTCATCCGCACGGATGACATGGAGGCGCTTAAAATGATGGTCGAAAAACGCGGGATTAATTTATCCGAACCGGACGCAGAAGGCCGCCTGCCGTATGATATTGCCAAGGCCGAAGGTTCGCTGCGCATGCGGCACTACCTTGAAACCCGCGAAGGCCTCAATGCCGCCGCCACCGCCGCCCGCGGTACCGCCAAGGCGGTTGCGCCGCTCAAGCCGCTAAAATTCCGTTGAGGTAAAAAGCTTAAGAGCCTTTGCCGCCCTTATAGGTGTCAAGGAAGCCCTTGAACATGTCGACTTCGTCGATGATTTTTAAAATCGTGTCGCGGTCCGACAATGCCGAATTGCCGCCGCTGCGCGTGACCGTGCCAAAGGTATTCGCCAGCGTCGTTGCCGCCATGACAGCGTTATAGCGGGAGCGAATATCCGCAAGGCCCTTGGTATCCCCCGCCAGCTTGTAGGCGACGGCGGCGTTGACCACCAGCTGCGCATCCGGCTCGTTCAGCAGTTGCGACGGCGGGGGCAGCAGCGTTTCAATTGGTGGCGGCGGCCTGGTCCCATTTTTTCGCGTGCCACAGCACATCCGCTTTCAATTTACGGGCATCGACCGACGTAAACGGCTCCAGCGCCGCAATCGCGTCATCGGTGCGGGCAAGCTTTGACAGGGCGCGGGCCTTTAAAAGGCCGCGTTCTTCTGTTTGTGCGCCCGTCTGCATCAGCGCAAGCGCCTTGTCGGGTTCGCTATCAATCAAATAAACGGCGGCGAGTTTATTTTCAATTGCAGGCACTTTTGACGCGTCAATCTGGCCCGATTTCAACTGGTCAGCCAGTAGCGATTCCGCGCTTTCCAGCAAGTCCATGCTGATCAGGCTGTCGGCAAAGCTGAGTGTCGCGATGGAGCCTTCTGCGCCCGCAGGCATCAGGTTGTTGAATTCCTTGTAAATCGACACGGCTTCCAGCGGTGAAATATCCTTCGCCTTGCCGTTTACGAACAGGTCGGAAAAAGTACCCGACATATCGGCGCGAATGGGGCTGCTGTCATCCTGCATGCTGTCGGCAAGGCCAGCGGCCGTTTTCAGGTCTTCAAGGCCCAGCAGGTATTTTTTGTCTTTTATCTTCAGCAGGCCGAGGTTTTGCAGCGTCTGCACTTCAAGCCCGTCGCCGCGCCACGCAAAGCGCAGGCTGTCCACCTGGTCAATCGCCTGCTTCACGGTAATCTGCCCTTCCTGCAATTGCAGGTTGGCAAGCGCCAGCGCGGCCTTGGTGTGGTAAAGGCGGTCAAGCCCCGCTGCCACGGGCTTCCAGATGCGAATGGCATCGGCATTGTTGCCCGCCTGCCGCGCGGCTTCACCCTTCAGGTATTGTACGGCGGCCCTGTTGTGTTCATCGAACCCCGTCGACATGCTGTCCAGCGATGACAGCAGCGAATTTGCGGTGTCGCTATGGCCAAGGCGCAGGGCAGATTCCGCCATGTAAATGGTGAAGGGCGCTGCGATGTTGTCGGGGTATTGCGACAGCAGCATGTTATCGGCAGGGAAGGCACGGTTCGCCATCTTCCACTGCTCGGTTGCGGCGGCGGCAAAGCCGATCCAGAGGCTGACTTCCGCATGGTTTTGCAGCGCGGGGTTGGAAAGGTCCTGCAGGGCTTCATCGTAGCGGCCTGCCAGCGCGGCTGCCGCGCCGCGCAGCGCAATGAAGTTGGGGTTTTTGGTCATGTCGGGCGTTTCATCCGCCACCACGCGCAGCACGGCGGTGGCTTCCTGCCCGAAGTTATTGGCGAAGTACAGCAGCGCCAGCTTCATCAGCAGGGCGTTGCGGTCATCCGGCCTGGTGGCCTGCGACAGGCGCTGCTGCAAATCCTGCACGTTTTTGGTGAGCTTTTTAATGCCGCCCTGTTCCCAGTTCGGGAAGTCGAACAGGCGGGTTTCTTCATGGCCTGTTGTGTTGTTCACCAGCGCGGGGCCGGTTGCGGCGCCAGCGGTGGCCGCCATGCCCTGCGGCATGGTGATCAGCACAAAATCCTCGATGCGGTTAAAATGCAGCTGGTCCGACAGCGGGCGCGCCACCATGCCAATGGCGGCGGGTAGAATTTCAAGCTCCGGAAAGCGCCGGCGCGTGCGGATGCGCTGCGATTGATCCGAGGTTGCGACAATTTCAAGCGTGTCGCCGGCAATCGGGTCCTGCACTTCCATCACGTTGCTTGCGTCTTTCAGGCTGGCAATCAGCTTGGCGCGGCTGGTGGTGGGGTCAACTTCCACCTTCAAGTCGGCGGTGGCGGAGGGCGGCAGCTGCGTGCCGCCAAGGGTAATGTGCCATGTCAGGCTTTGCCTGTCCGCGCGCAGGCTGCGCGTCGGCGGCAATGTATAGCGGTAAGCGGTGCCACCCTTGAAGGTCAGCACTTTCGGCTTGCCCATCAGCCCTTCCATAGGGCCGGAAACGGATGGCGGGGTTGCGCCCGCGGTTTCTGTATCCAGCACCACCCACAGCATGCCAAAGCGCGGGAAGACGGCAAGCCGCGCGGGTTCCAGCGTTGAAATGGTGATGGTGGTGGGTTCATCTTGCGGGGCGGGCGGGCCGACCTGCGTTGCCGTCGCCTCTTCTTCCTCCGGCGGTTTGTCGACAATCATGCTCGCGCCTTTGGCGGCGGCAGCGGCGGCGGCCTTATTGTCGGTATCGGCGGGCTTGGCTGTTGTTGTGGCAGTTGCCGCTGTTGCGGGTGCGGCAGGCGTTGTTGCCGGGGTCGCAGGCGCGGTGGCGGCCTCCGGTTTTGCGGTGCCGTCTGCTTTGGCGGCAGCGGCATCAACCGCGGCGGCTTTGTCTGTGGGCGCAGCTGCCGCATTCAGCGTATCGTTGATGGCTTTTGTCAGCGACTCTTTTGTCAGTGCGGGGGCTGTGGCTGTGGCAGCGCCTGTCGGCGAAGTGGTTGTTGCCGCGGCCTTCGCGGCTTCTTTTGCGCCGGGCGCAGTTTTCGCTGTCGCAGCCTTTTTCAGGCTGATCGGCGCTTCGGTGTTTTTTGCAGGCGGGGCTTTTGCCGCAACAGCTTTATCATCCGGCATTTTTTTGCCGGGGGCGTAAATGTCGAGCACGACTTTTTGCTCCGACCGGTAATCGCGGTAGGTGCTGCCGGCGGTAATGCCAACGGCAAGCCGCGCGGTCGTCGCATCCGGCTTGCTGGCGACAAGCGATGTAATCAACTTCTCGTTGCCGTTGGGGGTTGTGACGCTGGCAGGCGTATCGAAGGTCAGCGTCACGGTATCGCCGCTGCGGGCAATGCGGTAGGCGGCAAGCCGCTCGAAATCAATCACCACGCGCGTGTAATCATCGTGCACGCCGATGCGCACGGGGACATTTTTTACCGCAGCTTTTGCGTCAGCTTTTTCGGGTGCCGTTTTTGTTGCTGCGGCATACGCATTTGTCGCCATCAATGACGCAGGCGCGGCGCTGCACAGCAAGGCCGCCAGCAAAAGCGGCAGCAGCGCGGCGCGGTTATGTCGTGGTGGCCTGTTCATGCGGAATTGAAAAGTCCCAAGCTTCGATTTAAACGAAAATGTTCCAGCTACAGGATACATGAAAAAACGTTACATTTCAGTCTGTAACGTTGAAAATTCGCAAAAATTCACATAAGGCGACAGGGCGCGCTTCAGCCCGCCTAGAATTCCCCGAACACGGCGGCAATGCGCGCCTTCAGGGTATGGGCGTTGAAGGGCTTGGTAATGTAGCCGGTCACGCCGGCGGCCTTGGCCTCCAGCACGTTTTCGGTCAAATTTTCGGCCGTGATCATGATGAAGGGGACGGGGTTGCCGCGGGTGCGCAAGGTGCGCAGCAGGTCGATGCCCGCCATGGGCTTCATGTTCCAGTCGGAAATGATGAGGTCAAAGTTCTTTTCGGCGATTTTTTCGAGGGCAGATGAACCATCGCGCGCTTCATCGATATTCGTGAAGCCGATACTGCGCAGCAGGTTACGGACGAGCGCTGTCATGGTCTGGAAATCGTCGATGACCAGGATCTGCATATTCATGTCGATCGGCACGGTGAAAAACAGGTCCTCCGTTGCTGGCCGGTTTGTTGCGCCCTTAAACGTCCCCACCATTGTGCAGCCGAAAGGGTTAACTAACAGTAAGATGTTGAATTTGCAGATGAATTATAGTTCTGGGCTTTAGGGTTTTGCGGCGGAATCAGCGGGCGGTGCATTGGGCAGCTTGCGCTGTTCCGCCAGTTTGATGGTAACGATGCGGGCTTTGTCCGGGTCCATGCTGGCAAGGATGGGGCCGCTTTTACGTTCGTTCATGCGGCCAATCACCGCCAGCAGCACATCAAGGTCAAGCGTGTTGAAAATTGTCGCCGCTTCCTTGGGCTTCATGCCTTCGTAAATTTTGACCAGGCTGGCAAGGCGGTCTTCTTCCATTTTCTGCTGCTTGCCAAGCAGGCCTTCAATTTCGTCCTTCAGCTTGTTCAGCTCGCCAATTTTATGGTCGACTTCCTGTTCAGCGGCGGCCAGCAGGGCTTCACGCTCCCCCAGCTTCTTTTCGCGCTTATCAAGGTCGTCGCGGCGCTTGGACAGAGACTGCAGCACTTCCAGCTCGGCAGAACTGTAATCATGCGCTTCATCCTGCGCGGGCGCCGCGCCGGTGGCGCTTGCATCCGCGGGTTTTGAGGCGTCTTTGGCGGCATCCGCACCGGCGGCGGCATCGGCTGCGGTGCCGGGCGTGGTGGAACCGCCCGCGGCGGGCATTGCGGTTGCGGCAGCTTCCGGCTTTTGCGTGGCGGCTGCGGCGCTGTCGGCGGAGGTCATGGCGGAGCTTGCGGATTTAGGCGTTTCTTCAGCGCCCGCGGGCATCACTGCGCCAATGGCCGAAACATTCTTGCCCGCAATTTCATGCATGCCGAAGGACAAGACGTTCACCAGCCGGAAGGCAAAGGCGAAAACCGCCACCACCATGAGGGCGGTGAAAATATTGAAGGGCCGGAACAGGCGGGTCGGAAATTTCATGACAGGCCTTTCAGGGCTGTTGCTTGGCGCGCAGCGCCTCGAGCAATTCTTTTTCGGCGCGGCTGCGCGGTGCGGCAGTGCTGGCGGTCGCGTGGCGGGGCGTATCATCCACCTGTTCTTCGGCGGCGTCTTCCGCGGTCATCAGTTGCTGCGGTGCGGCGGGGGCGGCGGCCTTGCGCATGCGTGTTGCGGCGTTCTGCAGCCTGTCCGCCATGTTGTCGCCGGCCTGCACCATAATTTCCAGCTCGTCCGACAGGGTGCGGGCGGCGTTGATTTTCTCCTGCAGCTGGTCGCCGCCCTGCTGGGCTGCGTCCTTCAACGCCTTCACGGCGGCTTCCGCGCGCGATGAGGCGAGGTTGAGCGAGGAAATCAGCAGGTCAAAGGCCTTGCGGTCGGCCTGCATCTGCTCGAACTGCTTTGACAGGCGAAAGGCAAAAACAATCGTCGCCACAAGGGCGACCATGATGACAACGTCAAATCCAAGACCAATATACGGGCTCAAGGCGGCTTAGACCTCCTCGGTCTTTTCGGGTTCGATATATTCCTCGATGCTGCAGGCAATCTGCCCCTGTTTCTGGCCCACTTTGGCCATGAACATGGACTGGTCGCCCACGCGCATCTCGATCAAATCATCCGGCCGGGTGTTCAGCATAAAGGTAGAACCCGGCTGCAAATTGACAAGCTCGTCGAGGGAAATGGTGGTTTCGCCCAGAATGGCGGAAAGCTGGATGTCGGTCTGGAAAAGCTCGCGCGTCAGGTGGGTTTCCCAAATGGTGTCGCGGCCGAATTTTTCACCCATGAACATCTGCAGCAGCAGCTCGCGGATAGGCTCCAGCGTCGCATATGGGATCATGATTTCGATGCGGCCCGACCGGTCGCCCATGTCGATGCGCAGGCGCACCAGCACGCCCGCGTTATTGCTTTGCGTAATGGTGGCGAAACGCGGGTTGGTTTCAATGCGCTCGAGGCGGAAGGAAACCGGGGACAGCGGGTCGAAAGCGGTCGACAGGTCGTTCAGTACCACGTGCACCATGCGCTCGATCAGCTTGGTTTCAATGGTGGTGTAGGGCCGGCCTTCCACGCGCAGGGCGGATGTGCCGCGGCGGCCGCCGAGCAGCACGTCGACAATCGTGTAAATCAGCGCGCTATCGACCACAAGCAGGCCGTGGTCATCCCATTCTTCCGCCTTGAAAATGCCCAGCATGGCGGGCAGGGGAATGGAATTGAGGTAATCCCCGAAGCGGACGGAGGAGATATGATCAAGGCTGATTTCGACGTTGTCGGAGGTCAGGTTGCGAAGGGATGTGGACAGCAGGCGGACAAGGCGGTCAAAGACGATGTCCAGCATCGGCAAACGCTCGTAGTTGACGAGCGCGGAATTGATAAGCTCCATGATGCCGGTTTTTTCGGATTTAACGCCCGCGTCATCGAAGCCGAGAAGGCTGTCAATTTCCTTCTGGTCGAGGATGCGGCCATCGTCGCGTTTTTCTTCCATGTCATCATCGGCGGACATATTGGCCCATTCCTGCTGCATTTTGTCTTTTTCGGCGGTGAGGGTGGCATCCCCCTTGCCGGGCGGCTTTGTTGTCATTGGACGAGGATCTCCTTGAAGAGAACGTCACGGACTTTCAAATCGGGCATCGCCGCGCGCACGCGGCTGAGCAGCTCGATCTTCATGCGGTACATGCCGCTGGAACCGCGCAGGTCTTCAAGGCGTAATTCACGCAAATAGGTCTGGAACTGGTCAATCACGCGCGGCAGCATGCCTTCGAACACTTTTTGCGCGTTTGCGTCTTCCAGTTCGACCGACAGCGAAATTTTAAGGAAGCGCGGCTGCTTGGAAGTGGAGTTGAGGTTGACGATCATGTCCGGCACGTCGACGAAGACGCCGGGTTTATCCGCGCCGCCGCCGGCTTTCGCCAGCTCGTCTGCGCAGGATGCGTAATCGGGGTCGGCTTCGGTCACTTGCGTGCAGTCGACTTTCTTTTTGCCGATGATGCTGTCCAGCAAGCCCATCTTCCACGAAACGCCGCCCGCAATCGCCAGCACCAGCAGCGGAATCAACACCAGCAGCAGGACTTTCTTTTTGCCAAATTTCGAGGGCGCTTCATCCCCGCCGTCCGGCGACAGCGCGGAAAGTTCGGCATCCGCCTTCAGCTCGGCGTCCTTGTTCTTGGTTTTCTTGTCGTCTGACATAATTCCCCAATCCAGACTATGACAATCCTTAAATCAAGGACAGTCCCTAAACTCCTGAATAACCCTGCATATATCGTGCCATGCTTTAAAACCTTTGTCAGCATTTTATCCATGCCTGCGTCACGGGGGTGTGCGTCGGTCTTCTCCGTGTGCCATGGCAGGCGGGCTTCAAGGCTGCTTCATTTTATATGCGTTGAAGATCCGGTTCAGGAACGCGCGGAAAAAAATACCACCGCCACGGGTTATGTCATGGCGCGGCGTTATGCGTGCCGCCGGTTCCTGCCGGCCAAGCGCCTATTTAACCATTTGAAAAATATAGCGAATAAAAACTGGCACGCTTTCTGCATTGTATGTTTGCGGGTTAATCATCCCGGTTACGGCCAGAACTTAAAAAGGGCCGGGCAGGGGTAGCGGAAATAACAAGCCTGATGACAGGCGCGACAACAAGGTGGTCTGACAAATGGAAAATATCTCCTACATCGGCCTTTCACAGCAGATGGCGCTCTCGCAGCAGATTGAAGTTGCGTCGAACAACATCGCCAACATGAGCACGCCGGGTTTCAAAACCCAAGGCGTCATGTTCAATGATTATATCACCAGCCCGAAGGACGGCTCGCCCATTCACCAGTCGCAAAACTTTGCCACCTACCGCGACCTGTCCACCGGCAACCTTGCGCAAACGCACAACCCGCTGGATCTGGCGATTGCCGGCGAAGGTTACTTTGCGGTTTCGACCGCCAGCGGCATCCGCTACACGCGCGACGGCGGCTTTTCGCTCAACTTCAACCGCCAGCTGGTCAGCAAGACCGGCAATATCGTGATGTCGGAAGGCGGCGGCCCGCTGGTTATCCCGCCCGAAGCCAAGCAAATCACCGTGGCGGATGACGGCACGGTCGCAACCGAAATCGGCGACGTCGGCCGCGTCAAGGTCGTGTCCTTCGATAATCCGCAGGCTTTGACCAAGCTTGGCAACAACCTCTATGACGCCGGCGGCCAGGCCGAAACGCCGCTTGCCGCCGAAACGCGCGTCGAGCAGGGCGTGCTTGAAGGCTCCAACGTCAACCCCGTCGTGGAAATGAACCGCATGGTCGAGCTGATGCGCATGTTCCAGGCGGCACAGAATATGCTGATGACAGACCATGACCGTATCCGCGGGGCCATTCAGAAACTGACCGCGGTCGAAAGCTAATAACACCGGAATTCGAATACTCAAGATTTTAAGGAGAACAAGACATGTCACTTACCCTCGATATCGGCGCCACCGGCATGCTCGCCCAGCAGCTCAACGTCGACGTCATCTCCAACAACATCGCCAACATGACGACGACCGGCTATAAACGCCAGCGCGCCGAATTCCAGGATTTGCTGTACCAGACGAAACTGCGGCCGGGTTCGCAATCGTCCGAGCAGGGCACCACGGTGCCTGCGGGTATCCAGCAGGGTCTTGGCGTGAAGGCGGGTTCCGTCTACCGCATTAACGAGCAGGGCGCCTTGCAGGAAACCGGCAACCAGCTGGATATTGCCAACAAGGGCCAGGGCTACTTCCAGATTACGCTGCCCAGCAACGGCGACACCGCCTATACCCGCGACGGCTCCTTTCAGGTCAACCAGGATGGCCAGATCGTCACCTCGAAAGGTTACCTGCTCAACCCCGCCATCACCATTCCGAACGACGCGGTGGATATTACCATTAACGCCACCGGCCAGGTGCTGGTGAAGCTGCAGGGCCAGACCACGCTGTCCAACGTCGGCCAGATCCAGACGGCAATTTTTGCCAACGACGCCGGCCTTGATGCGATCGGCGACAACATGTACCTCGAAACCGAAGCCTCCGGCACCGCCATCGTCGCCAACCCCGGCGACCCCGGCTACGGCGAACTGGAACAGGGCGCGCTTGAAAGCTCCAACGTCAACATCGTGCAGGAAATTACCTCGCTCATCGCAGCGCAGCGCGCCTACGAAATGAACTCCAAGGTCATCCAGACCGGTGACGAAATGCTGACCACCATCACGCAGCTGAGATAACGGCCGGGAAAAAATAGCGGGTCGCACAGCGGCCGGTCCCTTGGGAAGGGGACTTGAATAAGGGAAGGGAGATTTAAAATGAAAGACCTCGACATCGTCAAGAAGCTGGACGTTAAAAAGCTGCTGATGGCGGTTGCCATGACAGCCTTCATCGTCAACAGCGCGCAGGCGGCGGAACCGAAAGCTTCCGTTTCCCTGCCCGGTAACGTGATTACCGTTGGCGACGTGTTTGACGGCGTCACGCATGATGCCGACCACGTGCTGGCCCCCGCGCCTGCCTACGGCGACACCATGACCCTGAACGCCTATGACCTGAAGCGCATTTCCGACGCCTTCAACCTTGGCTGGTTCCCGCAGACCAACGCCGAAGAAGTCGTCATCCGCCGCGATGCGCATGAAGTGGACCATTACGCCATTGAAGCCGCGCTGAAGAAGGGCCTGACCGAGCAGCTGAATGGCCAGAAGTTTGAATTGCAGCTGAATGACCCGTCGCTTTCCTTCCACCTGCCGGAAAGCTCCGCCACCGACCTCGACGTGTCCAACCTCAAGATTGACCTTGCGAAAGGTGAATTCCACGCCCTCGTTTCCGCGCCCAGGGGCGCTGCCCGCCCCGTCATCAAGCAGGACGTCGCCGGCAAGATTTTCGCGGTGGTGGATGTGCCGGTGGTGCGCTCCGTCCTGCACAGCGGTGACGTGATTTCGCTGGGCGATATTGACTACACCAGCATCCGCACCGCAGACCTTTCCCCCAACGTCGTCACCGACGCGCATAAACTGGTGGGCATGAGCCCGCGCCGCAGCGTCAGCCCCATGAAGCCGATCACGACGGTGGATATTGTTTTGCCCGTCATCATCAAAAAGGGCGACCTTGTGACCATGGTGCTGAAAAGCCCGACCATGACGCTGACGACCCAAGGCAAGGCGCTTGAAAACGCCGCCGACGGTGAAAGCCTGCGCGTCATCAATATTTCCTCGAACCAGACGCTGGATGCCGTGGTGACCGGGCCCAAAACCGTCGCCGTCAACGCTCCCGCCGAAATGTCATTGCTGAACTAAAACGAATAAGACTGCAAAAAAACTACAAAAAATAAAAGATACCAGGGTTAATCAACGAATAAGTTCAATGGAGTTTAAACCATGAGAAAACAGAACAAAAATTGGGTGGAATTGTCTAAAAAAGCAACGCTCGCGGCATCTATCGCCCTGTCGCTCACCATGTCCGGCTGCGCCGGCATTACCGACCGCATGTCGCGCATCGGCGTGGAACCGCCGCTCAGCACCATCCAGAACCCCAACGCGCAAAAGGGCTACCAGCAGGTTTCCATGCCCATGCCGCCGGCCGAAATCAGCAATACCGCGCCCAATTCCCTGTGGCAGCCCGCGCGCCAGACCTTCTTCAAGGACCAGCGCGCGCATAAAGTCGGCGACATTGTCACCGTCACCATCTCGATCGATGACGAAGCCGACATGAAGAATAAAACCGAACGCACACGCACGGGCCAGGAAGCTGCCGGCGTGCCGCACCTCCTCGGCTTTGAAGGTACCGTCAGCAAAGTATTGCCGAGCGGCTTTGACCCCGCAAACCTTGCCAGCGCCAGCAGCACCTCCACCTCCACCGGTGACGGCACGCTGAAACGGACGGAAACCATCCGCCTGAAGCTTGCCGCGACGGTCATGCAGGTGCTGCCCAACGGCAACTTCGTGATTAAAGGCCAGCAGGAAGTGCGCGTGAACTTTGAACTGCGCGAGCTGACCCTGCGCGGTATCATCCGCCCCGAAGACATCCTCAACACCAACTCCATCTCGTATGACAAAGTGGCCGAAGCCCGTATTTCCTACGGCGGCAAGGGCACCATGAGCGACATCCAGCAGCCCCGCTACGGCGACCAGCTGATCGATGCGATCTCCCCCTTCTAATTACGGGAGCTGCATACGACGATACACTTATTCCGGAATTAACCCTGACCACCCTACTTAATCAAGTGTCGGCTTTTGCAAAAAAGCCGGCACTCTTTTTTTCCGGAAGTGATTTGTTAAAAAATTCCTAACGTAAATGCTGCCAGAAAACATTTTCCGCTTGTGCGATTCCCGTTTTCGCCGTTCAATGTTCCGGCACGTTTCAAACGGAGAGAACACCGTACGGCGCCGGTCTTCCCTTATGAAAATTTTTTGACAAGAGGATTTAATACAAATGGCCACAGCAGCAAAAATCACCGTCACCTCCACCGGCAACACCACCGACATCCTGAACGCCACCGGCACGGACCTGCAAACGGCGACATCCTCGACCGACATGTTCATTTCAAATGCCTTCCCCTTCCTCTGGGCCGCGATTGAATCGGATGATGGCATTAACGCCAGCACGAATACCTCGACGCATTACGCCGGTCATGTCGTTGCCAATGGCGCCGCCTTCGACATTAAAGGTTCGGGTCTTGGCAGCATCAGCGGTATTTCGACCATTACCAGCATGACGTATACGGATGACGACAACAGCAGCTTCACCGTCACCGGTACCCTGAAGTATGATAACTCTATCGCCGACTTCACGGCTGATTCACGCATTACCAGCATCAGCGTTGTCGTTGGCGACAGCGTGCATACGTATAATAGCAGCAGCAAAGACCTCGTTTTGGCGGACTATGCTTTTGGCGATAATGAAATCGCTTTTTCCGCTGGCCACATTAGCAGCGAAGTTATTGAAACGGCTGCGGCAAAAGTGACCCTCACCGGCAACTATCTGGGCCTTGATGATAGCGGCACCATTACCGGTATTACCATTGAAGACCCCGCGGTTTCGGGTAATAAAGTCGTTCTTACCAACCTTAATCTTGATGCACAGCAGGTTATCGGCACGCTCGGCGACATCGGGTCCGGCCATCTGTCCGACTTTTTCTCGACCGATGCTGCCCCCCTGTTCGCAGGTGCAGACACGATCATCGCTTCCGGCGCGCTCGGCATCCATGGCTTTGATGGCAACGATATTATGAGCGCAGTTTCCACCACCAGCACAATTTCCAGCACTCTTTTCGGTGATGCTGGTAACGATACGCTGACCGGCGGCGGCGCCAGCGATACTCTCAACGGCGGTGCGGATGATGATACACTCGACGGCGGCAAGGGCAATGACCTCATGACCGGCGGCACGGGCAACGACGTTTATTATGTCGATAGCCTGGGCGATCAGGTCGTTGAAAACGCGGATGTTTCCGGCGCGCCCGCCAGCGGCATTGATACTGTGCATGCAACCGTTACCGGTTATACGCTGACCGCTAACGTCGAAAACCTTATCCTTGACGGCTCGGTCGCTTCCGGCACCGGCAACGCGCTTGCCAACGAAATCACCGGTAACGCTTCCGCCAATACCATTGACGGCGGCGACGGCAACGATACCCTTTCCGGCCTTGCCGGCAACGACGTGCTTCAGGGCGGCCTCGGCGATGACCGCATGGACGGCGGCGCGGGCAACGACACCTATTTTGTGGACAGCAGCGCCGACAGCATTATTGACAGCGCCGGCACCGACACCGTGCATAGCACCATCAGCTACACGCTGGGCGCTGGCCTTGAAAACCTTATCCTGGACGGCGTGGCGCCCTTGAACGGCACCGGCAACGAGCTGAGCAACAGTCTGACCGGCAATACAGGCGCCAATATTCTGGATGGCGGCCTCGGCGCGGACGTCATGACCGGCGGCGACGGCAACGATACCTATTATGTCGATAATACCAGCGATAAAATTGTCGAAGGCGCCACCACCGACAGCGGCACTGACGCCGTTGTATCCACCGCCAACTATACCTTAAGCGCTAACGTTGAAAGCCTGGAGCTGATCGGGCTGACTGCAACGCAAGGCACCGGCAACAATGGCGCCAACAACATTCAAGGCACCGAAGACGTCAATTACACGCTGAATGGCGGCGCGGGCGACGACGTTCTCAGCAGCTCCTCCGGCAATGATACGCTGGATGGCGGCACCGGTAATGACAGCCTGACCGGCGGCCTGGGCGATGATACTTATATCGTCGACAGCGCGGATGACAATATTTTCGAAAACGCAGACCAGGGTGCCGACCTTGTGCAGTCGACGGCCGCAAGCTACACGCTGGCCGCCAACGTCGAAAACCTGACGCTTATGGGCACGGCCTCCATCAACGGCACGGGCAACGACCGTATCAACATCATCCTTGGCAACAGCGGTAATAACACGCTGGATGGCGCCGGCATCAGCGATGCGCTGCCGGGCGGCCTCGATACACTTATCGGCGGCAAGGGCAACGATACCTATATTCTGCATGGTTCCGAAGTCGTGTCCGAAGATGCCAATGGCGGCACCGACACCGTCAGCACCGGCAGCAGCTATACCCTGCTCGCGAATTTTGAAAACCTGACCCTGACGGGTATCGATGACGTGAACGGCACGGGCAACGACGCCGTCAACGTTCTCACAGGCAATGGCGGCAACAACACGCTGGATGGCGGCGTTGGCGCAGATACAATGAATGGCGGCGATGGCGACAACGTGTACTTCGTTGACAACGCCGCCGACAAAGTGATTGGCGGTGCCGACCTTGATACGGTGATGAGCGGCATTTCCTATTCGCTTGCCGCCACCGGCACGGGAACGGATGTTGAAAACCTGGTTCTTTCCGGCGCTGCGAAATTCGGCACCGGCAACGCGCTTGATAACATCATCGATGCTTCGGTGCTGACTGTTGCAGCCACCCTGACTGGCGGCGCGGGCGCTGACAGCCTCATCGGTGGCACCGGTAACGACACGCTGGATGGCGGCACCGGCAACGACCGCATGGAAGGCGGCCTTGGCAACGATACCTATATTGTCGACAGCGCAACCGACCTCGTGGTTGAAAGCATGTCGGGTGGTACCGACCTTGTCAAATCCTCCGCCGACTACACGCTGGCGGCGAACGTTGAAAACCTGACCCTGACGGGCACCGGCGACATTAGCGCCGTTGGCAACACCGGAGACAACGTTATTACCGGCAATACCGGCGACAACTACCTCGCGGGCGGCGGCGGCACGGATACGCTGATGGGCGGCGCCGGCAACGACACCTACCTTTACACCGGCAGCGAAGTTATTACCGACAGTTCCGGCACCAAAGACACCGTGATCATCGCGACGGGCACCGGTTATGACCTGAACACCAACCCCGACGGCTTCTCCGGCATTGAAAACCTGACGCTGGCGGCAGGGATGAGCACGATTACGTCTCTTGTTGGCAATGGCAGCGTCAACGTGCTGACAGGTAACGAATTTGACAACACTCTTAACGGCCAGGCTGGCGCGGATACCATGGTCGGCGGCGACGGCAGCGACAGATACTTTGTCGACAACGCCAAAGATGTCATCATCGAAAATACCGGCGAAGGCCTTAATGACGCCGTGCTGTCCACCGCTTCCTATAAACTGAGCGCCAACATTGAAAGCCTGGCGCTGCTGGGTACCGCGGCACTTGTCGGCACCGGCAACGATCTCGACAACGTGATTACCGCAACGGGTGCCGGCAACCACACGCTGGATGGCGGCGCGGGTGCGGACACCATGCAAGGCGATGCGGGTAATGATACCTATTACGTCGATAGCCTTTTTGATGTTGTCATTGATGATGGTGGCACGAAGGATCTCGTCGTCTCCGTTGTCGACTATACCTTGGGTGCAGATATTGAAAATCTGACCCTTAGCGGTCTTGCCAGCGCAACTGCCACCGGCAACACCGGCGTTAACATTATTACCGGTAACGCCGGCAACAACATACTCGACGGCGCAGGCGTGACCGGCCTTGGCAACGATACGCTCAGCGGCGGCGCGGGTAACGATACATACATGCTGCACAGCGGCACCGAAGTGCTGAAGGAAACCTCGGGTATCGATACCATCAACCTCTCAAGCTATAGCGGTTCTGCAACCAGCTGGACGCTGGCAACGGGTTTTGAAAACCTGCAGCTTGGCGGTACGGCGCACTATGGCATCGGCAATACGGCCGCAAACAGCATCGTCGGTACGACCGATGACGATACGCTGGATGGTAAAGCCGGTGCCGATAACATGAACGGCGGCGACGGCGACGACACTTACTATGTCGATAATGCGAACGATGCCATTATTGACAGCTCCGGCACCGACACCGTGCATTCGACGATCAGCTTTACGCTGGCTCCCAGCCTTGAAAATCTGTTCCTTGACGGCACGGGCGCAATCAACGGAACTGGCAACGATGCCAGCAACACAATCACCGGCAACACCGGCAACAACACGCTGGATGGCGGCGCGGGTGATGACCTGTTGATTGGCGGCAAGGGTAACGATTTCTACATCGTTGACAGTGTCAATGATGCCGTCAGCGAATTTGCGGGCGAAGGTGCCGATACGGTTGCTTCCTCCACGATCAGCCTCAACCTTGTGGATTATGCCTTTGTTGAAAACATCACCCTGCTGGCGGGCGGCTTTACCGCCACCGGCAACAGCGGTGTCAACGTGCTGACCGGCAGCACCGGTAATGACAAGCTGTTCGGCATGGACGGCAACGATGTCCTTGTCGGCAATGATGGTAACGATACGCTGGATGGCGGCCTTGGTAACGACACGATGACCGGCGGCGCGGGCGGCGATAACTACTACGTCGATGCTATTGGCGACAAGGTGATTGAGGCGGCTGCTGGCGGCACGGATACCGTCAATTCCACAATCAATTACACACTGGGCACCAACGTTGAAAACCTTAACTTGCTGGGAACGGCTCTGGTCGGTACCGGCAACAGCACTATCAACACCCTGACCGGTAACGAGCTTGGCAATACGCTAGATGGCAAAGCCGGCGCAGATAACATGATCGGCGGCGATGGCGACGATACGTACTATGTCGACAATACCGGCGACACCATTACCGAAGTCAACGGGGGCGGTCTGGACGTTGAATATGCTTCTGTCAGCACGTCCATCGCAGCTTTCGTTGAAACCCTGATTTTAAGCGGCACGGGTAATATCGACGCTGACGGTACCGGCGGAATCGAAACGCTGATCGGCAACAGCGGCAACAACACGTTCAACGGCAAAGGCGGCGCCGATATACTAATTGGCGCTAAAGGCAACGATACCTATTATTATACGGGCGTCGAACATATCACCGAGAACGTCAATGAAGGTAGCGATACCCTCCTGGCGACGACCTTCCAGGCTGTCGACCTGAACAACGCAGACTTTACGAATATCGAGAATGCCACGGCCTACTACGCCAACCGCGACTATACTTTCACGGGTACGGATGGCATCAACGTGCTGACCGGCAATGGCGGCAACGACACGCTGGATGGTGGACTTGGCAATGACAAGCTGATCGGCGGTGCGGGTAATGACGTTTACTACGTCGACTCAAAATCCGACACCATCACCGAAGCTGCGAATGAGGGGATTGATACCGTTCACAGCACGGCATCAACCTTCACGCTTGGCAACAACGTTGAAAACCTGGTGCTGGAAACCGGCGCGATCAGCGGTGTTGGTAACGCGCTTGATAACATCATCACGGGTAATGATGCCGTTAACACCCTGACCGGCAACGCGGGCAATGATACGCTGGATGGCGGCATTGGGGCCGACAAGCTGATCGGCGGCGCGGGCAACGACCATTACTATGTCGATGTCGCAGGCGATGTGATCACCGAGACTTCTTCCGGTGGCCACGACACCGTGCATAGCACGGCGCTCACCTATACGCTTGGCAGCTATGTGGAGGATATTATTCTTGAGGGCGTCGGCAACATCAGCGCAACCGGCAACACGCTGGCGAACGTCATGACCGGCAACGACGGTGACAACACGCTGGATGGCGGCGCCGGCGATGATACGCTGGCGGGCGGCCTGGGTGTTGACCACCTCACGGGCGGGGCGGGTAATGACACCTTCGTCTTCCACGCAGCCGACCTTGGCCACGGGGTGGATGTGATTACCGACTTCACGCATACCTCGGCCACGGCGCATGACGTTATCGACATCGCGGATATTCTTTCTAACGCGACCGATTATATCGATGGCACCAGCAACATTAACGACTATGTCCACCTGACGGGCACGGGCGGCAACTATACCCTCAGCATTGATGCGGACGGTACGGGTGCGGGCGCTGCTGTCAACATCGTGACCTTCACGATGTCGGATACAGCGGCGACGGTTGATACGCTGATTAGCAACCACGACCTTGTCGTGCTGCATAGCGCGTAAACCTTCGCGATGTCTCTTAAAAAGGCCGGGTGAATGCCCGGCCTTTTTTATTGCGTTGATTCGTTTAGGAATTTTATCGTTGCATACAAACGTATGCCACTTTATAAATTGGCTTACGAAAAATAAACCACCTGAACCTTGGGCAGAGGGGAAGACCAATTTAAATGGCAACAACGGTTACCAGCACAGGCTATGCCGCGGACCTGCTGAATGCAGCTTCCAGCGGGTTTGATGATTCCGCCGTTCAGGCCGAAAGCTTTTTCGAAGATCATTTCTCCGGCCTCGTAAACGATATTTTTGACGATAGCGCCAACGCCACGGTTTACACCGCCAGCTTGATCAGCGGCAGTGCCTATGGCGGCATATTCACCGTGCGGGGTTCCGGCTTTACAAGCTATTCCGGCAGCATCAGTCACGTCGAATACTCAGGCGATGGCGGCAGCTTCTCGCTTGACGGCGCGCTGCGCTGGGACAGTGACTATGGCATTACCAGCGGCCGCATTTCCTATGTTGAAACGCACGACGGCAGCAACGGCTACGCCATGCAGGGCAACTTCACGCTGGATAGCAACGGCAATGCCGCAGGCACCATGACCCGCGAAGTGATTTACAGCGCGGGCATTGTTTTTGAAATGACCGGCAGCATCAACATTGCAACCCTGTCCGGTACTGTTTCAAAGCTTTACCTGCATGATGATGCGGGTAACAGCTTTACCATGACGGGCAGCTACAGTGCCTCTGTCATTGAGGACGCGCTGGATAATGCGGGGCTCGTCACCAACTTTTTCGATGCGCCTGCCCTGTTCACTGGCAATGACACTATTTCGGCGGTTGACGGCCTGCACGGCTGGCACGGTTATGCGGGCAGTGACAAGCTTACCGGCGGCATATTGAACGATACGTTCTATGGCGATGACGGTAACGACGTGCTGATGGGCAATAGCGGTTTTGACAGCCTTGACGGCGGCGCGGGCGATGATACGCTTGACGGTGGCGTAGATGCAGACAGCATGACCGGCGGCACGGGCAACGACGTTTATATCGTCGATAATACCGACGACAAGGTTTACGAGAATGACGGCGAAGGCACTGACCTGGTCAAAAGCAGCGCCAGTTTCGACCTTTCCATTAATGGAAATTACGTTGAAAATTTAACGCTGACCGGTACTGCCGCGATTAACGCCTTCGGCAATGATTTGGACAATACGCTGACCGGCAATAGCGGCGCGAATACGCTGGATGGCGGGGCGGGCGCGGATAAACTGATTGGCGGCGCGGGCAATGACGTTTATATCGTCGATGATGCGCGGGATGTGATTACCGATTCCGCCGGCATTGATACCGTGCAAACCTATATTTCGTACGCACTGCCCGCGGGCATTGAGGTGCTGCAGCTGATGGGCAGTGATAGCCTGAGCGCCACGGGCAATAGCACCGCGAACACGCTGATCGGCAACGACGGCGACAACCGGTTGGATGGCGGCGCGGGCAATGACACCATGACCGGCGGGCTTGGCGATGATACCTATGTCATCAGCGCGGCGGGCGATGTTATCCATGAAGATGCCAGCGGCGGCACGGATACCGTGCTGTCTGCCGTCACCTATACGCTGGGCGCGAACCTTGAAAACCTCACGCTGCTGGGTACCGCCGCGCTGAACGCCAGCGGTAACGCGCTTGACAACCTTCTGGTGGGCAATAGCGGCGCGAACACGCTAAACGGCGGCGACGGCGTGGATACGCTGCAGGGCGGTCTTGGCAATGACGTTTATATTGTCGATACGCAGACCGATGTTTTGCAGGAAGATATTGGCGGCGGGATTGATACCGTGCGCAGCAGCGGCAATTTTATGCTGGCGGATAATGTTGAAAACCTGATCCTGACGGTCGCGGGCCATACCGGCATCGGCAATGCACTCGTCAACACCATCACCGGCACTGCCGGCGACGATACGCTGGATGGCGGGGCAGGCGCCGACAAGCTTATCGGCGGCGCGGGCAATGATGTTTACATTATTGATGATGCGCATGACGCCGTGACGGATACGCTCGGCACCGATACGGCGCGCTCATCCGTGTCGTGGACGCTGTCTACCGGGCTTGAAATTATGGTCTTGACGGGCGTTGGCAGCATCAACGCCACTGGTAATACGCTCAACAACCTGCTCTACGGCAACGACGGCAATAACACGCTGGATGGCGGCACGGGCAACGATACCATGTGGGGCGGCCTTGGCGATGACGTTTATGTCGTGAATGCGGCGGGCGACGTTATTCATGAAGATGCGAACGGGGGCGTTGATACCGTCATGTCTTCCGTCAGCGTGGCGGCGTTGGATGATAACCTTGAGAACATCATTCTCACCGGCAAATCCGCCATCAACGCAATGGGCAATGATGGCAGCAATACTATCATTGGCAATGACGGCGCGAATACGCTGGATGGCCACGGCGGGGCGGACGCGCTTGTCGGAAGCGTTGATACGCTTATCGGCGGCCTCGGCAACGATACGTATGTTATCGACAGCCACGATGTTATTCTGGTCGAGGGCGACAAAGGCGGCACGGATACCGTGCGCGCCAGTGTTGATTACCTGCTGGAAAATAATTTTGAAAACCTGGTGCTGCTGGGTGACGCCGTTTCCGGCACGGGCAACAGTGCCGTCAACACCATCACCGGCAATGGCGGCGACAACTGGCTGGATGGCATGGGCGGCGCGGATGTGATGGTTGGCGGGCTTGGTAACGATCATTACGTGGTTGATAATTTGCACGACAAAATTACCGAAGGCACGAACGCGGGGATTGATACGGTATCCTCCGGCGTCGACTGGACGCTGGGCAGCAACCTTGAAAACCTCGACCTTACCGGCGGCGCCATTTTTGGCCACGGCAATGCGCTTAACAACATCATCACAGGCAACGCGGGCGCGAATAACCTGCAGGGCCTCGGCGGCGACGATACGTTGCAGGGCGGCCTTGGGGCGGATACGCTGTCGGGCGGAACGGGCGCAGATACCTTTGTCATCAGCCATACCGATGCCGCCGATGTTATTACGGATTTTTCATTGGCGCAGCATGACAGCATTGATTTGCGCGATGTGCTGGAAGGTCATGACAACGTTGCGACGATGCTGGCAGACCTTGTGCATGTCACCACCAGCGGTACAGGTTCCGCCGCCATCACGACCATCAGCGTGGACGTAGATGGTCTTGGCCATTATGCGGATGTGGCGGTGCTGCAGCATGTCAGCGCAACGCTGCAGTCGCTGCTGGATGCGCAGGCCATCATCGTTCAGTAATATTTACGGCTTGAAGCGCAGGCGGAAGGGCTCACCCTTTTTCCATGACAGTTCCGGCATTTGCGTGCCGAGGGATTCTGCGTAAACGCGGCCTTCATCCAGCAGCGCGGCATCCGGCAGTTTTTTAGCGGGAATTTCCTGCATGGTGTCGGCGGTCACGCGGTGAATGCGCGCGGCCTGGTCCACGGCGCTGAAGTTGAAAACATAGGTAATGCCGGATTTTTTGCCTTCAACGGGCAGGGTGATCTCAACCTGCGGCGCGGTGGGGGCTTTTGCATCATCGCTTGCGGGCAGGGCGCGGTCGCTGGGCTTCCAGCCCCTGGCGGCGGCTTCGGCAATGGCGGTTTTGGCATCCGTCATGCGCACATCAACCGCCTGCGCTTCATCCGCAAAAGTCTGGTCGACAATGCCGCGCTTCACAAGCCAGCCGAGGAAGTTTGCGCGCTCGCCCGGCGTCAGGTCGGCCTGCGCGGCGTAGGTTTTTTTGTAATCAAAGCTGGTCATGAAGGCTTCGACCATTTGCTGGCCGTTCAGCAGCCCGTTGTTCAGCATGGAATCAAGGTGCGCCGCATTGCCCGCCGCGCCCGCGCGAATGGCGGATTTTTTAAGCACGCTCTGGTAATCCACCGGCGCGCTGTTGCCGGTTGGGTGCATGCTGGCGTCCACCAGCGTCGTGAGCGTTTTGGCCAGTAACATAAAAACATCCGCGCCGTTTTTGTTGGCGGCGTTTTCAAGACCATTCACGGTGTAATGCTGCACTTCCGTGCGCGCCTTGTCGGCGCCGGCGGCGGTGGCGGTGTGGTTTTTTTCGGCATACTTCAACAGCAGATAGGCGGCGGTGACGTTGTTATGCTCGGCGGCTTTTGCAATACCGTCGGCGACATCTGTATTGCCTTTAAAACCGTGGTCTTTTTCCGGCAAAATCACGCCGCCGCTTTTGCGCTGCGGGCGGTTTAGCAAATACCATACGCGCCAGTTCTGGTTGGAGGCGATGGCCGTGCCAAGCGCGCTGCCGATTGCGTTGGTGGATGCATTGCGCAATTTGCGCGCCCATTTGCGGTCTTCCGCCGTGGGCTGCGGAACGGAGATTTTTTTCTCCACACCTTCGATGTTCACATAGGGGGATGTTTCGGCGGCGCTTGTCACGCCATTGTCCTGCTTGTAAAAGCCCTGCTTCACAAGTTTCAGAATTTTATCCAGCATCGTCGCGTCTCCCTTGTATCGTCGGGTCGCTTGCGTTGCTTGCAAGCGGCGGAGTGAAGCTTTATTCCGGTTCAGTTTTCAGGCGCTGTTGAATATCCGGACTATAAAAGCCGCAGCGGGGACTGTCAATTGATGGATTATGGCAACAAATAGCCCCTTGCCATGAATCTATTGCCATATTATAAAATTGCATCTGACATTTATATAGGGCAAAAAACGGGATGGCAAAACCGCTGACCTTTGGCGCGCTGAAACAGGCAATCATCGATAGCCTGTCGCCCGACCTGCTGGAAAAAAAATACGCCGAACAACTAACGCCCGATGACCCGCCCGAAACCGGGCATTGTGCCGTGGCATCGGAAGCGTTCTATCACCTCGCGGGCGGCAAGCGCGCGGGTTTCATGCCCGTCGTCTGCGGTTACGCGGCAGACGGCGCGGGCAACATGGCCTTCGGCGCGGATAAACTTGCGGCCCTTGCCAGCGGCTGGCGGCGTGAAACCCATTGGTGGATCCGCGGCGCAAAAAACGGCCAGCGCGGCGCGGGAGAAATTTTTGATGTCACGTCGGGGCAATATCCTGCCGCCTATCCCTATCATAACGGGCACAACACCGGCTTCATGCAGCCGCAGCAAAAACCATCGCGCCGGGCGCAAGTGATAATCGATCGCGTTACGGAAGTGTTGGGCGCGGCGCGCCTTGCGCAGTACCGCGATGCAAATATCCGCGCGTTCAAACGTGCGGCAATGCAGCAAAGCGGCAAGCAGAAAAAGCCTGCATTTCACGGGTTAAAACCGTAATCATAATGCTAATACAATCTTGCCCACTTTGTGGCTTTTTGCTTACAAAGCAAGCGCGTATATTGGGATCTCTATCCATTTATGCCATGACCTGATTTTTTTAAAACAGGAGCCGATGATGACGGACAATCTGCGCAAGGCCAATCTTCGCAAGAAGGCTGTTGAAACAGCGGGCCTGCGCGCTGCGGATAATAACGAAGAGGTACTGCCCATGTTCAGCAACGGCAAATGGTTGTGGGAACAGCATTACCCCGAAGGCATCAGCTGGAAGACCCCGATTTTTAAAAAGCCGCTCTATCACATCATCGACCAAGCGGCGCTGAAATACCCGAACAACGTGATGATCGAATTTGAAGGCCGTTCGTGGAGTTACGCGGACATGGGCCATATGGTGGACCGCGTGGCGGAAGGCCTGCAAAAATTCGGCGTCAGCAAAGGCACCAAGGTGGGGCTGTTCCTGCCCAACTCGCCCTACAGTTTCATGTTCTTCTTCGGCGTGCTGAAGGCCGGCGGCACGGTCGTCAACTATAACCCGCTGTATGTGGAGCGCGAACTGGCGGGCCAGATTGAAGACAGCGAAACCGACATCATGGTGACGCTGGACAGCACCCCCCTGCTGGAAAAAATGGACGCGATGCTGAAAAACACGCGCCTTCGCAAAGTCATCGTCTGCCCCTTCGCCGAAACGCTGCCCTTCGCCCGCAAAATGGCTGACCGCTTCTTGCGCAAAGACGCCGCGAAGGTGAAGTTTGACAGCCGCCATATCTCCTTCATTGATATCGTGGATAACCATGGCCAGCCCATCAGCGTGCTGGTGGATGCCGAAAGCGATGTCGCCGTGCTGCAATATACCGGCGGCACCACCGGCGTGCCGAAGGCCGCCATGCTGACCCATGCAAACCTTTACGCCAACATGATGCAGGTTTCGACCTGGATGAAGGATTTGCGCCACGGGCAGGACAGTATCATCGGCGTGCTGCCGCTGTTCCATGTTTTCGCCATGACGGTCGTCATGAACTGCTCCATCTACGCGGGCCTTAAAATTCTGCTGCACGCGAAGTTTGATGTGAAGGACGTGCTGGAAGATATCCGCAAGCATCGCCCCAGCATTTTTCCCGCCGTGCCCGCCGTGTTCAACGCAATCGCCAATGCGCCGGAAACCGCAAAGTATGATTTCAGCTGCCTGCGCTTCTGCATTACCGGCGGTGCGCCCATGGCGGCAGATGTGCAACGGTTGTTCGAGGAAAAAACCGGATCCCGCGCCCTTGCGGAAGCTTATGGCCTGACCGAAGCTGCGCCTGCCTGCACCTTCAATCCCATGCACGGGTTGCGCAAGGCGGGTTCCGTCGGCCAGCCGCTGCCCGGCACGATTGTTGAAATCATCAGCCGCGAAGACGGCACCACCGTGCTGCCGGCCGATACGCGCGGGGAGGTGTGCATTTCAGGCCCGCAGGTCATGAAAGGCTATTACAAAAGGCCCGATGCCACGGCGGATGTGATTAAAAACGGCCGCCTGCATACCGGCGATGTCGGCTATTTCGATGCGCAGGGCTACCTGCACCTTGTGGACCGCATCAAGGATTTGATTTTGGTGCGTGGTTATAACGTCTACCCCCGCGTGGTGGAAGAAGCGATTTACCTGCACCCATCGGTCGAGGAATGCATTGTTGCGGGCGTACCGGATGCCGAGCGCGGCGAAACCGTCTGGGCTTGGGTAAAGCCGGCGGCAGGCCGTACCATCAGCCCCGATGGCTTGCGTGAATTCCTCATCGACAAGCTTTCGCCCATCGAAGTGCCGCGCCGCATTGTGGTGCGTGCGGAACCGCTGCCGAAAACGGCGGTCGGCAAACTGTCGAAGCGCGACTTGCTGATTCAGGAAGGCTTTGCGAAAAAAGAGTAAGCGGCTTTTTAGCTGCGGCAATTATTACCCTTGTGGCCAAGGCGGCTTACCTTGCCGTCCGTCAGGGTAAAAACGGTTTCGCAGTTCAGCACATGTACCTGCGCGGGCGGGCCGTAACAGCCGCCGCCGCCAAAACCACCGCCATAGCCGAAACCGCTGCCAATGCAGGTGGAAAAGCCGCTGCCGCCAAAGGCCGCAACATCCTGCTTGGTATAGGAAATCAGCTTGGTATGCTTGTCCAGCTGGTAGGCTTTATCCGGCGGGCCGAAAGCCATGACCACGTCATGTTCCGGCGCGCCCATCCACTGGTTCATCTGCGTTTCGTAATTTTCGGTCGTGGAGCAGGCGGCCAAAAAAACCGCTGCCAGCAAGGAAATAAAGCGTAACCGCATCTTTCATCCTCCGCCAAAACAAAACGCCCTTTATTACGAACGCAGCACGGCCCCGGTTTGTTTCACCGCACTGTCGATAATTTTGTTGCTGATGGCAACAATTTCCTCATCCGTCAACGTGCGTTCCACCGGCTGCAGCATCACGCCCACCGCGATGGATTTTTTGCCGGGCTCAACACCCTTGCCCATGTACACGTCAAAGACGGTGACATTGGTGATCAGGTTTTTGTCGGTGCCTTTAATGGCGCGCACCAGCTTGTCAGCCTCAACGCCCGCATCGACGATAAACGCAAAATCGCGGCTGACGGGCTGGAAGGGGGACGGGCGCAGCAATTCGCGCGCGGTGCCTTTTTTCTTCGGCACCGGCAGGTTTTGCAGGAAGACCTCGAACCCTGCAAACTTCTCCTCGCGCTTCATGGCGGCCAGCACGGCGGGGTGAATTTCACCGAAATACGCCAGTACTGTGGGGCCCAAACGGAACGCGCCGCTGCGGCCGGGGTGGTACCACTCCGGCGCGTCGGTTGACACGACCAGGTTGCCCACGTTGACGCCCGCCGCTTCCAGCACGGCCAGCGCATCCGCCTTGGCATCAAACGCGTCGGTTTCACGCGCGGGTCCGGACCAGTGGCGCGGCGCGGCATTGCCGCTGCGCAGGCCGGTGGCGGTCATGATTTGCCCGGCGGCTTCGGTGGAACGGTAGACGTTGCCGATTTCAAACAGGCAGGCATCCGCGTAGCCGCGGTCGGTGTTGCGGCCGGCGGCGGCAATCAGGTTCGGCAGAATGGACGGGCGCATGACCGACAGGTCAACCGAAATCGGGTTGGTTAGGGTGAGCGCACGCTTGTTTTGATTTTGGTTGATGCCGAACAGGTCTGCCGATGCTTCATCAAGGAACGACCATGTGACCGTTTCATAAAGCCCGCGGCCCGCCAGCAGGCGGCGCGTGGAAATGGCGCGGCGCGACAAGGGGTTCATGGCCGCGCGTTTTTCGGTTGCGGGCGGGCGCACGTAAACGGCGGGGATATTATCGTAGCCATGCACGCGCAGGATTTCCTCGACAATATCGGCGCTGCCGTCTACATCGCCGCGCCAGCTGGGGGCGGTTACTTCCAGCGTCTTGCCGGCGTCTTTCACGCTAAAGCCAAGCGCGGTTAAAATTTCCTTCTGGCGTTCCAGCGGCAGGTCAATGCCGCCCAGCAGCTTCAGGCGTTCCGGCGCATAGGCAATTGTGCGGCTGTGTTGCGGTACGGCGCCCGCCACCACCAGTTCGCTGGGGCTGCCGCCGCAAAGATCGAGGATCATCGCCGTTGCCATTTCCGCGCCCACGGGCGTGAAGGCGGGGTCAATGCCGCGCTCGAAGCGGTAGCGTGCGTCGCTGTCAATCTGCAGTTTCTGGCCGGTCTTTGCCACATACAGCGGCGTAAAGTAGGCAGCTTCAAGATAGACGTTAACGGTGGCATCCGTCACGCCGGTCGTGGTGCCGCCAATAATGCCGCCAAGGCCCAGCACGCCTGAATCATCGCAGACGGCAATCATGCCGTCTTCCAGCGTATAGGATTTATCGTTCAGGGCCGCCAGCGTTTCCCCCTGTTTTGACAGGCGCACGGTAATGTTGCCGTGCAGCTTATCCGCATCAAAAACGTGCAGCGGGCGGTTAAGGGCGATGGTGAAGTAGTTGGTGATGTCCACGAGCGTTGAAATCGGGCGAAGGCCGATGGACTTCAGGCGGTCCTGCAGCCATTGCGGGGAGGGGCCGTTTTTCACGCCCTTAATGTAACGCCCGATGAACAGCGGGCAGGCCTTTGTATCCGCAATCGAAACGGTGACGGGGCTTTTGAACGCGCCGGTGACAGGCTTCAGCGGTTGCGGCTTCAGGTGGCCGAGGCCGGCGGCGGCAAGGTCGCGCGCCACGCCCAGAATGCCCGCGCAGTCGCCGCGGTTGGGGGTCAGGTTGATCTCAATGACGGGGTCATTAATGCCAAGCGCATCCGCCGCAGGGGTGCCGGTGGCAATTTTATCCGACAGCTCGATAATGCCGTTATGTTCGGTCGAAAGCTCAAGCTCCCGCTCCGAACACATCATGCCGTTGCTTTCCTGCCCGCGGATATTCGACTTTTTCAGCGTAATGCCGGAGCCGGGAATAAAGCTGCCGGCGGGCGCAAATACGCCCTTCATGCCCGCGCGCGCATTGGGCGCGCCGCAAACGACTTTCAATTGTTCCTTGCCGGTATCGACCACAAGGCATTGCAGTTTATCCGCATCCGGGTGCTTTTCCGCCGACAGCACGTGGCCGACGACAAAACCGCCGAAGGCTTTCGCGGGATCGTGAATGCTTTCGACCTCAAGGCCGATGGCGGTTAGCTTTTGCGAGATATCCTCAAGGCCTGCATTGGTGTCGAGGTATTCTTTGAGCCAGCTGAGCGTGAATTTCATGATGTCGTCTATCCTTAAGAAAGTGCGGCGTTCGGTTGTTCCATGGGGCCAAAGCCGTAATGCTTCAGCCAGCGCAGGTCCGATTCAAAGAAGGTGCGCAGGTCGGGAATGCCGTATTTCAGCATCGCCACGCGCTCGATCCCCATGCCGAAGGCGAAGCCCTGGTATTCATCGGGGTCGATGCCGCAGTTTTTCAGGACATTGGGGTGAACCATGCCGCAGCCGAGAATTTCAAGCCAGTCCTTGCCCGCGCCAATTTTCAGCTCGCCGCCCGCGCGGGAACAGCCGATGTCCATTTCAGCGGAAGGTTCGGTGAAGGGGAAGAAGCTGGGGCGGAAGCGCGTCGGCAGTTCGTCCACTTCAAAGAAGCGCTTGCAGAATTCGATGAGGCAGCCCTTCAGGTGGCCCATATGGGTGGTTTTGTCAATCAGCAGGCCTTCCATCTGGTGGAACATGGGGGTATGCGTCATGTCGTAGTCGGAGCGGAAGGTGCGGCCCGGAATAATAACGCGGATGGGCGGCTTTTGCGACTGCATGGTATGCACCTGCACGGTGGATGTATGCGTGCGCAGCAGGCGCTTTGCGGCATCGCCTTCCTTCGCGGGGGCGTCGGGGAAGTAGAACGTATCGTGCATCTGCCGTGCCGGGTGTTCGGGCGGGAAGTTAAGGGCGGTAAAATTGTGGAAATCGTCTTCAATTTCCGGCCCTTCCGCCACCGCAAAGCCCATGTCGGCGAAAATGGTGATCATTTCCTCGATGGTTTGCGAAATGGGGTGAATGGTGCCGCGGCCCTGCGGGCGCGATGACAATGTGACGTCCACCTTTTCTTTTTCAAGGCGTGCGTTCAGCGCGGCGCTGCGCAGCGTGCCGGCGCGCGCTTCAATTTCGGCAGTGATTTCGTCCTTCAGGCGGTTCAGCGCCTGGCCCATTTCGCGGCGCTGTTCCGGCGACAGGGTGCCAAGCGTCTGCATCAGGCCGGTGACCTTGCCTTTTTTGCCAAGGGCGGAAACGCGCACCTCTTCCAGCGTGTCGATGTCGTTGGCGGCCTTCACCGTTTCCACGATTTCGGATTTCAGGGCTTCGATGTTGCTCATGGCTTCATACTCTGGTGTTTCAAGGTTCGGTACCGGGGGCGATGGTGACGGCAAGGCCGTCAATGTCATCGCCCAGAATGATCTGGCAGGACAGTCGTGAATTTTCTTCCACGCCAAAGCCGAAGTCGGTCAAAATATCGGCTTCATCGGGGTGCTGCGGCGGAATTTTATCCAGCCATTCCTTTGCCACATACACGTGGCAGGTGGCGCAGGCCATGGCCCCGCCGCATTCGGCCTTAATGGCGAGGGCTGGGTCATTCATGCCGTAATCACGGATGATTTCCATCACGCGCCAGCCGTCAATGCCTTCAAGCGCGTGGGTTTTGCCGGCCCTGTCGGTCACGTTGATTTTCATGATGCTGCCTTCATGCGCTGGTGCCGCCGTCCTTGCGGCCCATGATTTCCTTGAGCGCGGCGCAGGCCGCCGCCGTCAGCACGCTGAGGCAGACGAAGGAAATGATGTTGTTCAGCACAACAAAAAACGCGAAGGGTACGGGCGAGGGCATTTTACCATCCGGTGCCAAAAGCTGGATAACGCCGAGAAAAGCGAAGGACGCCGGAAAAGCGATCAGGAAGCTGAGCCCCAGAAGCCGCAGCGAAATGCCGAAGCCGCGCACGCGGCGCAGGTACGGTGCCAGCGGGTATTCAACCGCCAGAATAAGGTGCCCCGCAGCAAACCGCACGCCCCAAATGGCGCAGACCATCAGCAGCAGGCCGATGATGTTGTAAAAAAAATGGCTTTCGTTAATCACGGGCGGCGCGCCGCTGGCCGCGCCCTGCATGACCGATGCGCCCGCCACCACCGACAGCCATTCAAAATAGCCGACGATGACCGTGGCGGCGGCATTGACGACCAGCCACAGCAAAATAGAGGCGCGCAGCGCCTGCTGGCGCGCGGCAAGGTAAGCGGGGTCGGCGGGTAAATTTTCTTCACGTTCCCCAAGCAGCCGCAGGCGCGTGACCTGAAACATGAAGCGGGCGGACAGGATAAGGGCCGGCAGCGTATAAATGAATTCGGCGTAAGGCGACAGGTCGTTGCTGGTTTCAAGACCGATCGCGATTTGCGTGATGATGCCGGCGCCAAGCGGCAGCACGGACATGCGCGCCAGTGCGCGCCATTCCCGCTTTGCGAACCCGAAGCCGTCGACGACTGCCTGCGTGATGCTGAATCTACTGCTCATGTTGTCTTGAATCCGTACCTTTATCGCGATGGCGCAGGGGCTTTAAAAAATTTTACCTATTACAGCACCGGAATCACTTTACGCCAAGTTTTTCCTGCAAATTCGAGCTGGAGGTTGTGTATTCAAAGCGCAATTTGCGCTCGGGGTAGACATAACGAAACGCCTGCTGCGCCATGAGCGCGCCTTCATGGAAACCGGACAGGATCAGCTTCAGCTTGCCGGGGTACCAGTTGATGTCGCCAATGGCGAAAAGCTGGGGTACGGCGGTTTCAAACTTTTCGGTATCCACCGGCACAAGGCCGCCACGCATGTCAATGCCCAGCTGGCCGCAAATAGTGCCGACGGGCCCCAGCTTCATGGTCAGGCCATAAAACGCCAGCAGCGTATCGCAGGGCAGCTCGCGGGTGGATTTATCTGCTTCGGCCAGCACCAGCGCCTCAAGCGCGCCGTCGCTGCCTTTAAGGCCGGTGAGGTTTGAAATAACAAGGTTCATCTTGCCGTCCTGCACCAGCTGGCGCATTTGCGACACGGTATGCGGCGCGGCGCGGAATTCATCCCGCCGGTGCAACAGCGTGACCGAGGCCGCGAGCGGCTGCAGGTTCACCGTCCAGTCAAGTGCGGAATCCCCGCCGCCCGCAATCACGAGGTGCTTGCCGCGAAACTGTTCCATGCGGCGCACGGCGTAGAAAACGGATTTGCCTTCGTACTGCTCAAGGTCCTTGAGCGGCGGTTTTTTAGGCGTGAAGCTGCCGCCGCCCGCCGCAATCACCACCACCTTGGCATCAATCACGGTGTCGGCATCGGTTGTCATGCGCCAGCCGGTTTCCGTGCGCTGCAGCGTTTCGGCCATCTGGCCAAAGTGGAACACGGGGTTGAAGGGCTTTATCTGCTCCATCAACCGTTCGGTCAGCTCGTTGCCAGTGACGACGGGCAGGGCGGGAATGTCATAAATGGGTTTTTCGGGGTACAGCTCCGCACACTGCCCGCCCGGTTTATCGAGGATATCGACCACATGGGCTTTCATATCCAGCAGGCCAAGTTCAAACACCGCAAAAAGGCCCACGGGCCCCGCGCCGATAATAATTACGTCTGTTGTGTATGCCGTTGTCTGTGTGGTCGTCATGGCCTATGAAATAGGCGAAAACGGCTTTAATTTCAAGGTTTTTTGGCAAATTTCGAGGCGGTCGCGGGGGCCGCGGGGGCGGTCGCGGGCAGAACGGCGGCAAGCCCGTCCGCTACCTTCCACAGCTGCAGTTTATCCGCATGCTGAGACTTGATAAGCCCGGCGTCGACGGAGGCGTTGAAGCTGGCCTTCAGCCCGTCCATATAAGTGCCAACCTGCACCAGAACAACCTTCGGGCCGCCTTCATAAACCGCCAGTTCCAACCCCTGCATCACTTCGCGCAGGGTGCCCGCGCCGCCCGGCATCGCAAAGCAGGCAACGGGGGAATTGCGGGTGGTCAGTTCCTTGAAGCGTTCCTGCTCCGTTTCCACAAACACCAGTCTGGCGCCGGGTAATTGCTCTTCATAATCGTATTTTTTGAGGACGACGGCGGTGACTTCCGCGCCCGCCGCCTGTGCCGCTTTGGCAACCGCGCCCATTACGCCTTGTGTGCCTGCGCCGTAGGCAATGTTGTAACCGGCCTTGCCCAGAAGGGTGCCAAGCTGCGTTGCCGCCTCGATGATCGCCGGGTCATTCGGCGTGCTGGCACCTGCAAAAATGCCGACGCAGGGGCGGCCGGAAGACGTATTGGTATTTGCGGCGGGGGCGGTCATCGGCGGCATCCTTGTAATTGCATAAGATAGGGGATAATTTAGCCCAGCATCCGCCGTCAGTCAATATGAAAAACAACCTTGAAAAATCAAAGTATTTAAGACTTTAGGCGATTATTGCTATGCTGAAACCCGCATGAAAAAGCACCATATTCACCTTCTGTCAGATTCCACCGGCGGCACCCTCAACAGCGTCGTGAAGGCCTGCCTTGCCCAGTTCGAGGGGGCGGAGGTAGAGCAGCATTTCTGGCCGCTGGTGCGCAGCCAGTCGCAATTGCTGCAGGCACTGGAAGGCATCAGCAAAAAGCCGGGCCTCGTGCTGTACACAATGGTCGATGAAGGTCTTGCCAAGGGTGTGGACAAGCACTGCCAGATGATGAATTTACCCTCCCTCTCCATCCTCGCGCCCGTGCTGCAGCTGATGAGCCATTATTTCGGCATGACATCCACCTCCCAGCCCGGCCTGCAGCACAGGCTGAACGAAGAATATTTCGCCCGCATGGACGCGGTGGATTACGCCCTGCACCACGACGACGGGCAGAAAAGTGACAGCGAAATGGCCAAGGCCGATGTCATTCTGGTCGGCGTTTCCCGCACCTCCAAAACGCCGACCTGCGTGTACCTTGCCAACCGCGGCGTGAAGGCCGCGAACGTGCCGTACGTGCCGGGCATTCCCTTCCCCGAACGGGTGCTGGGGCTGACGGAGCCGTTGTTTGTCGCGCTCACCGCATCTCCCGACCGCCTGATCGACATTCGCCGCAACCGCCTGAAACAGCTGGGCGAGGTGCGCGACACGGATTATCTTGATGAACTGCGGGTGCAGGAAGAAGTCAAGGAAGCGCGGCGTTTTTACAGCCGCAACGGCTGGCCGGTGATTGACGTGACGCGCCGCTCTGTCGAGGAAACCGCCGCAGAAATTCTCAGCCTGCTGGATGCACACCGCAACCGCAAGCAGAACGAAGTTTGAAAAAGGAAGACTGCTGATGTCTGAAGAAGTTGCCAACGATACCCGCCAGGTTTGCGTCATCGGGTTTCCCGTGTCGCATTCGCTGTCGCCGAAGCTGCATGGCTGGTGGCTCGACAAATACGGCATCAAGGGGTCTTACACCACCATGGCTGTGCCGTCCGGCAACGTCAAAAACGCGCTCGCCATGCTGGTGCAGCGCGGCTATGCGGGCTGCAATATTACAGCGCCCCTGAAGGAAGAAGCGCTGTCGCTGATGGATGTGCATGACGAAAGCTGCCTTATGTCGGGCGCGGTCAATACCGTCGTCATCAAAAATGGCAAGCTGCATGGCTATAACAGCGACGGTTTCGGGTTTGTTGAATCCCTCCACCAGCGCCAGCCGAAGTGGGATGGATCGCGCGTTGTCATCATCGGCACGGGCGGCGCGTCGCGCGGCATCATCGCCTCGCTGCGGGCGAAGGGGGCAAAACACTTTATCCTCGTCAACCGCACGCCGGAAAAAGCTGAAAAAATCATCAAGGCCTTCTCGCTTGATAACGCGGCCGTTGTGCCGTGGGACAAGCGCGAAGCCGCCCTTGAAGGCGCAAGCCTGCTCATTAACTGCTCGACGCTGGGCATGCTGGAAAGCCCGAAGCTTGACTTGCCCTTGAACGCGCTGCCGACCACGGCGACGGTTTGCGACATCGTTTACCGCCCGCTGGTGACGCCGCTGCTGCGCGCCGCGCACGCGCGCGGCAACCCTGTGCTGGAAGGCCTTGGCATGCTGCTGCACCAGGGGCGCCTTGGCTTTGAACATTGGTTTGGCAAAGACCCCGAAGTCACGCCGGAGCTGTATAAATACATCGGGGGGCTGGCGGCATGATTATCCTCGGCCTTACCGGCTCCATCGGCATGGGCAAGTCCACCGCCGCCAAAATGCTCGAAGACATGAACGTGCCTGTGCATGATTCTGACGCGACCGTGCATGAACTGCTGGGCGTCGGCGGCGCGGCCGTTGCGCCCATCAAGGCGCTTGCGCCCGAAGCCGTCTCGCAGGATGCCGGCGGGGCGGATTTTATCGACCGTAAAAAGCTGGGCCCTGTTTTTTTCACCAACCCCGCGCTGAAGCAGCAGGTGGAAGATGTTTTATTCCCCCTCGTGCGCGCTTCCAGCGACGCCTTCGTCAAGCAGAAGGAAAAAGAAGGTTACCGCGCCGTCGCGCTGGATATTCCGCTGCTGTTTGAAACCGGCGGCGAAGCCCGCGTTGATAAAATCATCGTCGTCACCGCGCCGGCGGATGTGCAGCGCGAACGCGTGCTGGCCCGCGGCCCCGAATCTGAACGCGCCGCGCGGCTGGAAAGGCTCGAGCAAATTTTGAAAGTGCAGGTGCCGGATGCCGAAAAACGCCGCCGCGCCGACTTCGTCGTTGAAACCGACAAGGGGCTGGACGATACGCGCCAGCAATTAAAGCGCATCGTCGACAGCCTGCTGCCGCCGCCAGCCGCCAAGCCGAAATTTTGCCTGTAACGGAAATAACCGCCATGAAACGCCTGCTGCCGTATTTTGTTCTGCTCTGCCTTGTGCTGCCGGCATTGCCTGCGGGGGCTGAAGAAGGCGCGGTCGCAAAAAAGCCCGTCATCACCGCCACCGTTTCCGCCGGTTTCAGCAAAACGCCGGATGCCGTGGTGGCGGAATTGTTCACCTCGCAAGGCTGTTCGTCCTGCCCGCCCGCGCAGGATGTGCAGCAGGAACTGAGCCGCCGGCCGGAAATCATCACGCTCGAATACCATGTGGATTATTGGGATAACCTGAAGACATGGCGCGGCGGCACGTGGAAAGACACGTTTTCCGACAGCGCATGGACGCAGCGGCAGGTGGATTACAACAGGCGCATCATGAATTCCGAACAGGGCTTCACGCCTGAAACCGTCATTGACGGGCGCTTTCAGGATGTCGGCTCCAAAAAATCGAATATCCTGACGCTGCTGGATGAAGCGGCGGCGCTGCGCCGCGTCCACTACAGCGTTAGCCCGCACTTAACGCCGGATGGCAACATGACCGTGACGGTGAATGGCCCCGGCATTAAAAAAGAAGCGCGGGTCGTGCTGCTGCGGCTCATCAAGGAAGCCGCGATCGATGTAAAAGGCGGCGAAAATAAAGGCACCACCATGCGCGGCCATAATATTGTCACCGCGCTCATGGTCATCGGCACCTGGGTCGGCGGCAAGGAAGATTATAAATTCGCCCTGCCAAGCTTCAAGGATAATGAAAGCTGCGCGGTGCTGCTGCAGGACCCTGAAACGCTGCACATTCTGGGTGCGGGGCTTTGCAGCATGTGACCTGCCCTTTGGGCGGTTTATTGCGACTCGCTTGTGAAACGCTGAACGGTTTGGTATTTATAGCGCATGCGCGAAATCGTCCTCGATACAGAAACCACCGGGTTTGAACCGTCTGAAGGCCACCGCCTGGTCGAGATCGGCTGCGTGGAGCTTGAAAACCACCTGCCCACCGGCCTTACGTTTCACACGCACCTGAACCCCCAGCGCGATGTGCCGCCGGACGCTGCGCGCATTCACGGGCTTACAACGGAATTTTTGAAGGACAAGCCGCTGTTCACCGAAAAGGTCGGCGAATTTCTGGACTTCATCGGCGATTCGACGCTTGTCATCCACAACGCGGAATTCGACGTCAACTTTTTGAACCACGAATTGAAGGCGGCGGGCTTCCCCAAGCTTTCCATGACCCGCGTCATCGATACGCTGCCTATGGCGCGCCAGAAGTACCCGGGCCAGCCCGCCAACCTCGATGCGCTGTGCCGCCGCTTTAAAATTGACCTTGAAGCGCGCAAATACCACGGTGCCTTGCTCGACTCCCAATTGCTTGCGGAGGTGTATCTGGAATTGATGGGCGGCCGCCAGCACGGTCTGGGCCTTGCCTCGGAAGCCGCTATTGCGGGCTCCGCGCAGCTTAACGCCTCCATCCGCCGCCAGAAGCGCGCGCACCGCGAATTCCCCGCATCGGAAGCGGAAATTACGGCGCATACGGCTTTTGCCGAAAAGCTTAAAAACAACCTATGGGGCATCAAGCCGCCCGAAAAGCCGCCGGAAGCAAAAGCCGGGGAGAAAAAGGCATAATAAAAAAGCCCGCTTGTGACAGCGGGCTTTTTTATTGGTCAGGCGCGCGGTGGTTAACCGGCAGCCTGTTGTTTCTTTTCATCCTGCAGGCGTTTCAGCTCGTTGATGTAAATCGCTTCAAAGCTGATGGGCGTGAGGTACAGGGGCGGGTAGCCGCCGGCGGAAGTCACGTTGGCGACGATTTCGCGCGCGAAGGGGAACAGTAGTTTCGGCACTTCAACCATAATCACCGGCTGGTGGTTTTCAGCCGGAATGTGCTTCAGCACAACCAGCGCGCCATAGGAAAGGTCGATGATGAAGCAGACTTTATCATCGGGCTGGCGCTTGGCTTCAATGCGGAAGTTGACGCTGACTTCATAAACGTCATCCTTCACCGGCTGGTGGCGCAGGAAGATCTGTACGTTGGTTTCAGGCTGCGGCCAGCCGGATACGAGGCTTTCCGGCGCGTTCGGGTTTTCGAACGAGAAATCCTTGATGTACTGGGCAACCACCTGAACGCCGGGCTGTGCCTGCGTTTCGCCCGCGGGGGCGGCGGCGGTTGCGGGGGCGGTTGCGGGGGCGTTATCCTGTTTGTTGTCTTTGGCCATTGTTGCGATCGTCCTTCGGGTGCGTTTTCAAACGTTTTGCTGGCACGTTATGTACCATAGGGGCGGCATATGCCGCAAGGCACGCGGGCCGTGCGTATGCCATAATGTTACCGGCGGGCTATTGCTTCGGCAGCTGTTCGGTATCGTCAATGCGCTGGAATTCGGCATCAATTGTCGTACCGGCGCCGGGTGGCTGCGGGGCGTTGCCACCGGCGCGGAAGTTGCGGCTGCCGGTGGTGGTGAATTTGCGCAAAAAACTATCCGGATTATTCTTGCTGCGCAGGAAAAGCCAGTGGCGAAACGGGCCAATAATGAACGGAATCGCGATAAAATCGCTGATAAAACCGGGGAAAATCAGTAAAAATGCCGCCACCATCAGGCAAAGACTGTCAAAAACACCCTGTTCGGCAAAGAAATCGGCATCTTTACCCGTCCGGACGTTAGAAAAAGCACCCGCAGCGCTGGTTTTTAGCAGTGAAAAGCCCAGCATGGTGCTAAAAATAAGCCACAGCAACGTATAGCCCAGCCCGATGCGTCCGCCAATAATGATAAAGCCGGCAATCTCAGCCAGCGGCAGGTAGGCAAGGGGAGATAAAAACGCAAACATTCCAGCCCTTTAATAAGTAAAAAGGTAAACAACACGCTGTAACATGGACTAAAATCGCCCATAAACTAGATGAATGGCAGGAAATAAGATAGAATTAATGAATAGGGGCGCATCCACGTCCAGCCGTGCGCCGGGCATATTTCCAGGTGCCGGCATTTCAAGAAAACAAAAAACCGCGCCGTGGATGTTTTTGAATTTAAAGGCAGAGGGGTCTAATCCGTGCATATCGATATCCTGTTTTTCGCGGCCATCGCCGTCTTTCTTATCTATCGCCTGAACGCCGCGCTTGGCACGCGCAACGGCAACGAACGCCAGCGCCCCAACCCGTTCACGAATGCAGACCCGGCGCGTCCCGCCGTTGTCACGCCGCTGCCCACCGCCGCGCCCGCGCCGTTTGTCATTCCCGCCGGCAGCCGCGACCAGCTGGTGGATGCCGCGAATAACGTTGATGGCCGCATTGACCACGGCCTTGGCGAAATTGCCGCCGCCGATGCTTATTTTGACCTCAATACCTTCCTGCAGGGCGCGCGCTATGCGTTTGAAATGGTCGTCACCGCCTATGCCCGCGGCGACCTTGATGCCTTGAAGCCCCTGCTGACGCCGAAGCTGTACGGTGATTTTTCCGCCGGCGTGCGCACCCGCATTGCCAATGGCCACACGACCGAGCTGACCATTCAGCGGATCAAGGCCGCGCGTATTACCGAAGCGCACATGGGCGGCACCATCGCCTATATCACCGTCGATTTTGATGTGGATGAAGTTTCCGTCACGCGCGACGCTTCGGGCAAGGTGGTGGACGGCAACGCGGATAATATTTCGACCATCCGCGATATCTGGACCTTCATGCGTGATACGCGCACCAGCGACCCCAACTGGATTCTTATTGAGACACAGGCGCTGGAGCAGTAATAATATCCCCGTCATTCTTTGAAGGGATTTATTTACATGCGCCGTTTCCTTGCCATGCTGGCCCCGGGCCTTGCGCTGCTGCTGTCATCCTGCGTCACCGCGCATGTGGCGGATAAAAAGCCGGAAATTCCTTTTTACCTGAAGCCCACGACCTTCGCGGCCTTGCCGGGCTGGCAGGCGGATACTGTATCGGCGGCATTGCCCGCCTTGCAAAAATCCTGCGCCCGCATTGCGGGCAAAAAGGCGGAAACACCGTTCGGCCCCGTTGCCTTTGCCGGCACTTATGCCGAATGGCAAACCGCCTGCGCCGCCCTGCCGGCCGATATGAACGATGCCGCGGCGCGCAGTTATTTTGAAGCCGCCTTCACGCCCTATGAAGTCTGGAACGATACAGGCCGCGATGGCCTTTTCACCGGTTATTACGAGCCGCTGTTGCACGGTTCCGCCACCAGGCATGCGCCGTATTTAACGCCGCTGTACGGCCGGCCGGATGACCTTATCACCGTCAACCTTGGCGACTTCAAGGATTCGCTGAAAGGGGAAACCGTCGTCGGCCGCGTTAAGGGGCAGAACCTTGTGCCCTATTACACCCGTGCGCAAATTGACGCGGGCGCGGTTGACAAATCCGCGCAGCAGATCGTCTGGGTGTCATCGCCGGTGGATGCGTTTTTCCTGCATATCCAGGGCTCGGGCCTGGTGGACATGGATGACGGCACCACGCTGCATGTCGGCTTCGCCGCGCAAAACGGCCATGTCTATTACGCCATCGGGCAGGAGCTGATCAAGCGCGGCGCGCTCGATTCCAAAACTGTTTCCATGCAGGGCATCCGCGACTGGCTGGAGAAAAACCCCGCCGAAGCGCCGAAGGTGATGGACCTGAACGAGTCTTACGTCTTCTTCCGCACCCTCACCGGTGACGGACCCATGGGCGCGGAAGGCGTGGCGCTCACGCCGAAGCGCAGCATGGCCATCGACCGCAAAAAATTCCCCTACGGCGCGCCGTTCTTCATTGATGCCGCAGCACCGGAAGGCGCAGTGGACGTTACTGGCCGCCTGCAACAACTCATGATCGCGCAAGACACGGGCGGCGCCATCAAGGGCGCCGTGCGCGGTGACTTCTTCTGGGGTGCTGGCGAGGCCGCAACGCACAACGCCGGCCTCATGAAAAGCGCGGGGCAAAGCTATATCCTGCTCCCGAAAGCGGTCGTCGTGCCGGAAATGTACAATTTGAAAAGCAAAAAAGCGGCGCTGGATTATAACCAGTAACCGCTAAAAAATTCAGTCTGTCAGAGCGGGAATTACTCCACCTTCACCGGCATCGGCAGGCGGGAGAGGTGGGCTTCGATGTCTTCAAGGGCGGGCAGGCCCGATTGCGCGCCGAGGCCAAGGCAGGCAAGGCCCGCGCCGACCGACGCGTGGTGCATGGACACAAGCCAGTTATGCCCCGCCTGCAGCGATGCCGCGAAAATGCCGCAGAAGGCATCACCCGCGCCGGTGGTATCCACCACTTCGACGGGGAGGGAGCCGACCTTGAACAGGCTGCCCGCGCGGCAGGCAATCGCGCCCTGGTCTTCCATGGTGACAATGCAGGTGGCATTGGTGTGGCGCGCCAGCAGCCTTGCCATTTCGGCGGCTTCATCGCTTTTAAGGCCAAGGCCCGCGGAAAGCTGGTGCGCTTCAATTTCGTTGACGATGATGTAATCCACCGTCGGCAAATCGCCCGCAGGAATCATGCCCGCGGGGGAGGCGTTGAGGATGGTGATGGAGCCTTTGCGCCGCGCCCGTTCCAGCACAATCAGCGTTTCCTTCGGGCTCGCTTCCAGCTGCGTCAGCACGATATTTTTGTTGGTGAAAATTTCATCCGGCAGCTGGTCGTTGGTCGCGTCCATGTTGGCGCCCGGCGCAGCCATGATGATGTTCGCGCCCTTCATGTTCACGGCGATGGTGGCGCAGCCGGTCGGGCGGTCCGACATGCCGATTGCCGTCGTCCAGATGCCGTGGGTTTTAAGGTTGTTGACGGAGCGGCGGCCGAAAGCATCATCGCCCACCTTGCCCGCCATGGCGACTTTTGCGCCCGCACGGGCGGCGGCCATGGCCTGGTTGGCCCCTTTGCCGCCTTCGCGACTCAGGTAGTCTGCGGTGCAAAGCACCGTTTCCCCCGTCTTGGGAAAGTTGTCGACCGGCATAATCAGGTCGATGTTCATGGAGCCAAAGACAATAATCATGTCTTCAAGCATATCCCAAACCGGTAAACGGTCTATAAATTTCAGAAATTATTACGCTTTTTCGGCATTTTTATCGTTATGGCAATATATGTGCAGTTGCATAAGATATTGAGGGGGCGTATACCTTGAGCCACCCTTGCAAAAAGTAAGAATAACGGGTGCTTTATGTCAGTTTCCAAGCTTATCCAGGCTTCCCCCACCGCCGCGAAAAACACCAGTCTCGGCTTCTACGAATCTTTTTTCCAGAATCGGCTGCTCGATCTGCACAAGGAAGGCCGCTACCGCGTCTTCGCAGATCTGGAGCGTCAGGTCGGCAGGTTCCCCAAAGCCATCTTCCGCGATGACAGCGGCACGGCACGCGATGTGACCATCTGGTGCAGCAACGACTATCTTGGCATGGGCCACCACCCCAAAGTCATTGCCGCCATGTGCGATGCGGCGCAGGCAGCGGGCGCCGGCGCCGGCGGCACGCGCAATATTTCGGGCAACACCCATTACCACCTTGAACTTGAAGCGGAACTTGCCGACCTGCACGGCAAGGATGCCGCGCTGCTGTTTACCTCCGGCTACATCTCCAACGAAGCCGCGCTCAGCACGATTGCGAAGGTGCTGCCGGCCTGCGTGATTTTCTCGGATGAACTGAACCACGCTTCCATGATCCAGGGCATCAAGGGCTCGGGCTGTGAAAAATACATCTTCCGCCACAACGACCTTGCGCACCTTGAAACGCTGCTCGCCTCGGTCGAGCGCTGCCGCCCGAAAATCGTCGCGTTTGAATCCGTCTATTCGATGGACGGCGACATTGCCCCGATTAAAGAAATTTGCGACCTTGCCGAAAAATACGGCGCGCTGACGTACCTTGACGAAGTGCATGCCGTTGGCATGTATGGCCCCCGCGGCGCGGGCGTGGCCGAGCGCGACGGGCAGATGCACCGCATTGATATTGTCGAAGGCACGCTTGGCAAGGCCTTCGGCGTGATGGGCGGCTACATTGCCAGCACGCGCGCGATTGTCGATGTTGTGCGCTCCTACGCCTCCAGCTTTATTTTCACCACGGCGCTGCCGCCCGCCCTGCTGGCCGGTTCCACCGCCAGCGTCCGCCACCTGAAGGCATCGCAGGTGGAGCGCGACCGCCACCAGGAACGCGCCGCAACCTTGAAGAAAATGCTGCAGGATGCCGGCCTGCCCGTGCTGCTGTCCGCCAGCCACATCGTGCCGCTGATGGTGGGCGATGCGCGCCTGTGCAAAAAAGCCAGCGATGATCTGATGCAGCAGCACAACATTTACGTGCAGCCCATCAATTACCCGACCGTGCCGCGCGGCACCGAGCGCCTGCGCCTGACGCCGACGCCGCACCACACGGATGCTGACATGAAGCACCTGGTGGATGCGCTGTGCGCGGTCTGGGCGGGCCTTAACCTGCGCCGCGCCGCAACGATTTTGAAATTCTGATCACGCGGTTTTAATCACCGGAATTTAATCGCCCGCTGCCGGCTTCAGCGGCAGGAACCCCAGCTCGTTGTTCACGACGGGGGAGGTGGTTTTGGTGACCGGCTCTTTATCGTGCAGCAGCGCCAGTTCATCCACCGCGGTTTTATCCGCTAGCGGCAGGGTGCCGCCGCAGGTGCCGCCAACGTCATAGGTATCCGACGGAAAATCGTAAAACGACCAGGCTTCCTTCGTTTCCGGCCGGCGCATATAGGCGTAGAACAGGTATGACGCGCCTTTTTGAAACGTCATGCCCATGCAGGTGGCAACGTTCATGTTGCTGAAGAAATAAAACGTCATGCCTTTTTTGGGGCCCTTGAAGCCTTCCTCCACCGCCACCGTCACCTTGACGGGCAGTTCGGCATTGGCATGTTCCACGCGGTCCTGCTGCACCTCGACATTCAAAATAGTGCCGGAAAAAATCGCATCCGCATCGCGCCAGCGGGAATCAAACGGGGCGGGGGCGCATAGGCAGCGTGACACGGGCTGCGCAGCCCGGGCCGCCAGCGGCACAAAAATAAAGGTCAGCAGAAGCAGTAAAAAGGCGCGGCGCATGGCAATTTTCCCTCTTTTATTCTAGTATGCGGCAGAACGGCAAAAAAGCAAACCAGCGGCCACAAAAGTGATAACGAAGCGACAGAATGACCACGCAATTACATAAAGACCTTGACGCCATACCGCCCGCCGCCCGCGGCGCCATTGCCGCGATTGGCAATTTTGACGGCCTGCACCTTGGCCATCAGGCCCTCGTGCAGCGCGTGCAGCACATGGCCGGCGACCTTGGCGCGCCCGCCGCCGTCATGACGTTCGAGCCGCACCCGCGTGAATTCTTCGCGCCCGATGCGCCGCCGTTTCGGCTGACGCTGCTGCCCATGAAGCAGCGCGTGCTGGCCGCCTGGGGCGTGAATCACCTTTTTACCGTGCCGTTCAATGCCGCGCTTGCCAGCCTGTCGCCCGAAGCATTCATCGACGATATTCTGGTGGCGCACTTTGGCCTCCGCCACATTGTGGTGGGGCATGACTTCGCCTTCGGCAAAGGCAGGGCCGGGAATGTCGATACGCTGCGCGCTGCAGCCGCCGCCGGTAAATTCGGCCTGACGGTGGTCGACCCTGTCAATTGCCCGGATGGCAGCGCCTATTCTTCCACCCGCATTCGCCAGCATGTGCAAAAGGCGGAATTTGCCGAAGCGGAAGCGCTGCTGGGCCGCCCGTTTGAAATTGAAGCCCCCGTTGTGCACGGTGACAAGCGCGGGCGCGAACTGGGTTACCCCACCGCGAACCAGCAGGCGGGGCGCTATGTGCGGCTGCCGTATGGCATTTATGCCGTCAGCGTACTGGTGGAGGGGGAAAAGCTGTGGCGTGCCGGTGTTGCCAATTTTGGCGTGCGGCCCATGTTCCGCATCGAGCAGCCGATTTTCGAAAGCTTCATCTTCGAGTTCTCAGGCGATATTTATGACAAGCAGGTGCGCGTCAGGCCCTTGAAATACTTACGCGGAGAAGCACATTTTGACAGTCTCGAGGCACTAAAAGACCAGATGAATCGGGATTGCCTTGAAGCGCGGGCTGTGGTGAAATCCAGCTGATTATAACAAATTTGTAAAGTCGAAAGCCGATGTCTTTTAGCAAGCCGCACAAGCCGGGCCGTTTCTTTGCCCTCGCGCTCTTTTTCATCGGCGCGATCATCCTTCTCGACCAGTACACAAAATGGCTGGTGACCGAAACCATGCTGAAAACCGGCGGCAAGCAGCCGCTGTTCGGCGACTGGTTTTTAACCCGCCAGCCGCTGCCCGAATTCATGGACCAGCAGGAAACCTATAACCACGTTACCATCAACCCCTACCTTGATTTCGTCATGGTCTGGAACAAGGGTGTCAGCTTCGGCCTGTTCGACAGCGGCAACCCCACCATGGCGCTTGTCCTTATCGCGTTCTCGCTGCTTATTTCCATGGGCTTGTTCATCTGGATGAGCTTTGCCAATACGCGCCTGCTTTCCGCCGCGCTGCCGTTTATCATCGGCGGCGCCGTCGCCAACGCGATTGACCGCTTCCGCTTCGGCGCGGTGGCAGATTTTATCGACGTGCATATCAACGACAGCCACTGGCCGGCTTTCAACCTTGCCGACAGCTGCATCTGCCTTGGCGCTGCGCTGCTTGTCATCGACACGCTGATGAGCGCCGGCAAAGGCAAAAAAGTTTAAAAGTAAAAAGCCTAATAAGACCATAAAACAAAGGTAACTGACGCACATGACCACGCACCGCCAAAAAATCACCGTCCTTCTTGCCGCCGCCCTGCTGGTTTCCGTTGCAGGCTGCAGCAGCGTCAAAAAAGAATTCGGCGTTGGCCGCCAGTCGCCCGATGAATTCATGGTGGTGAAGCGCGCGCCGCTTACCCTGCCGCCCGACTATGACCTGCGCCCGCCGTCGGCAGATTCCGCGCCGCCTGCGTCTGAAGCCGCCAACCAGGCCAAAACCGCCATGCTTGGCGCGCAAGGCGCGGAGGCCACCAAGGGCAGCGCCGAAAATGAACTGCTTACCAAAATGGGCGCGCAAAGCGCCAGCGCCGATATCCGCAGCACCATCGACCGCGAAAACGGTATTATCTCCCTTCAAAACCGCACGCTGGTGGATAAGCTGATTTTCTGGAGCGATGACCCCAATGATGACAGCAAGGTGCCGTCCTCCGTCGTCAATGCCAAGGCCGAAGCCGACCGCATTAAAAAGGATCAAGCCGCCGGCGCACCCGTCAGCGGCACGGGCGTCCCCGTGATCGAGAAAAAACAAAGCACGATTGAAAAGCTGTTCTAGGCGTCCAGTAGCTTCCTGGCATCCGGCGCTTCCAGCACAATATCCGCCGCCATCTGGTGGCGGAACCAGGTGACTTGGCGCTTGGCATAGCGCCGGGTGGCCATTTGCGCCTGCGCGGCGGCATCCGCCAGTGACAGGGCGCCTTCAAGATGCTGCTTTAATTCCCCATAGCCAAGCGCTTTTGTCAGCGGCATGTCGTCGGTTGCCGTTTTCATGAACTCCCGCACTTCATCAAGCGCGCCGGCCTTCAGCATATCGCCGAAGCGTTTATCGCACTGCGCGTAAAGCTGCTCACGCGGGGGCAGCAGCGCGGCTGTAACAAAGCGCAGGTGCGCGGGCGGCGGTGCGGGCGGCAGTTCCTGCCATTCGGCCAGGCTTTTTCCGGTCGCTTCCAGCACTTCAAGCGCGCGCACAAGGCGCTGGGTGTTGCCGGGTTCCAGCTTCGCCGCCATGGCGGGGTCGCGCGCCTGTAATTCCGCATACAGCGCGGGGGTGCCAATTTCCTGCCGCCGGGCAATGATGCCCATGCGTACGTCCGGCGGAACCGACGGAATGGGGCTGATGCCCTTGACCAGTGTTTTAATGTAAAAGCCCGTGCCGCCAACAATGATGGGCAGGCGGCGTTGCTGCAGCGCTGTTTCAATGGCGGCAAGGGCAAGGCCGCGCCAGCGGGCGGCGCTGCAAATATCATCCGGCGCAAGACCGGCATAAAGAAGGTGGGGGGCTTGCGCCTGCTCCGCCGCGCTTGGCTGCGCGGTCAACAGGCCAAGGCCGTCATACAGCTGCATGGAATCGGCGTTGATGATGGCGCCGTTGCTTTGCAGGGCGGCAGAAAGGGCGAGGCCCGACTTGCCACTGGCAGTCGGGCCCCCGATTACAAGAACTTTAAAAGCCTTTTCCTGCACCCTTCGATTACTTCGCCTTCAGCTTGATGGCAACGAAGCGCAGGTCCTGCTTGCGGCCCACGAAGAACAGGACGGAGGTATGACCCGCCTTCTTCGCGCTGGCAATGCGGCTCAGCACATCTTGTGTCGTTGCGACATCCTGCTGGTCGATGGCGGCGATAACGTCGCCTTCGGCAAGGCCTTTATCGGCGGCGGGGCCGTCGGCATCCACCTTCGAAATCAGCACGCCGTTCAGCTTTTTATCAATGCCGTAGGTTTCGCGGCCTTTGTCCGTCAGCGGCACGACCGTCAGGCCAAGGTCCGACAGCTCGGTGCCCTTGGGGGCTTCGGGCTTGGCGGGTTTTTCGGCGGCGGGCTTTTCATCCCCCAGCACGCCGCTGGCTTCGGCGGTTTCAAGCTGGCCCAAGACGATCGGCAGCGTTTCCGTCTTGCCCTTGCGGAAGACGATGACGGGGGCGGATTTACCGACTTCCGTTTCGGCCACCTGGCGGGGCAGTTCGCGCATATGCTCGATATCGCGGGCATTGAACGACAAAATCACGTCGCCCGGCTGCACGCCGGCCTTTGCGGCGGGGCCGTCCGGCGTGACGCTGGAAACAAGCGCGCCGCGCGCCTTGCCCATGCCGAGGCTGTCGGCGATTTCAGGCGTGACTTCCTGGATGCGCACACCCAGCCAGCCGCGCTTGGTCTTGCCGTATTTCACCAGCTGGTCAACGACGCCCTTCACGATGTTCGACGGCACGGCAAAGCCGATACCGACCGAACCGCCGGAGGGGGAGAAGATGGCGGTATTGATGCCGACGACTTCGCCCTTCATGTTGAACATGGGGCCGCCGGAGTTGCCGCGGTTGATGGATGCGTCGGTCTGGATGAAGTCGTCATAGGGGCCGGCGTTAATGTCACGCTGGCGGGCAGAAACGATGCCCGCGGTTACGGTGCCGCCAAGGCCAAACGGGTTGCCGATGGCAATCACCCACGAGCCGACTTTGGCGGTGTCGCTGTCGCCCCATTTGGTGGAGACGAGTTTTTCGCCCTCGGTTTTCACCTTCAGCACGGCGATGTCAGTCTTTTCATCCGCGCCGACAAGTGTCGCATCCAGCGTTTCGTCGTTGTGGAGGATGACCTTAATTTCATCCGCGTCCTTAATGACGTGGTTGTTGGTGACGATAAGGCCTTTTTCAGCATCAATCACAAAGCCGGAGCCAAGGGCAGAAACTTTTTCATCGCCCTGCGGTTGCTGGTTGTTTTTGTACTGGTCATAGAAGTCTTTGAAAAACTGTTCAAACGGCGATCCGGGCGGCAGGTCCGGCATGGGGGGCAGTTCCTGCTTTTGCGCCTGCGGCACTTTTGCGGTGGTGGAAACGTTGACGACCGTGGGCAGCAGCGCTTCCGCCAGATCCTCGAAACCGTCCGGGGTTGCTGCATGGGCAACGCTCGCCTGCATAAAGAACCCGAGCGCCGCAGCGACGGCAACGGCGGGAAGGCGGGTAAATGCCCGGGCGGCGAAAGCCCGTGTTGTTAAAGCCTGTATCATAAGTCCTCCATAACCTTGGTTGGTCTTCTTTTATAGTTATGCCGCTTGGGGTATCCGGTCAACGCGGCAGCGGTTGCATTGCAAATATTTAATTCTGTCTCCAAGCGGCTGTCATGATTGCGGTGCCGTAGTGCTTTAATGGGTATCAGTGCTTGAACAAGTTATCTTTTTATTAACGCCATGAAGGTAAGGCCCGCAACCGCAAGGCCCAAGCCGATCAGGCGCAGCTTTTGCTCCGACATGCGCGCCGTTTCCGCCGATATTTTTTTCATCGCCAGCGGGAAGACCGCATAAATACAGCCCTCCAGCACCAGCATCAGCGCAAGCGCAACACCTAAATCCTTCACGCACCGCCCGTCATTTCTTGCCCTGCTCGTCTTTGAAGAAGCGGAAGAAGTCGCTGTCCGGCGCCAGTATCATTGTGGTGTTGTCGCCCGGCAGCGCTTCGCGGTAGGCCTGCAGGCTGCGGTAGAAGGCATAAAATTCAGGGTCGCGGCTATAGGCTTCGGCGTAAATCTTGGTCGCTTCCGCATCGCCTTCGCCGCGCAGAATTTGCGCCTGCTTTTCAGCATCCGCCAGCAGCAGGGTGCGCTGGTTTTCCGCGTTCGACTTGGTTTCCTGCGAAATCTGCTGGCCTTCGGCGCGGAACTGCGCGGCTTCGCGCTGGCGTTCCGACTTCATGCGGTCATAGATCGCGGCGGAGGTTTGGTCCGGCAGGTCGGCGCGGCCAATGCGAACGTCGACAATCTCGATGCCCATGTCCTTGACGGCAAGGTTCGACTGTTCGCGGATTTTCAGCATAAAGTCCGCGCGCTTCGGCGATAAAACGCCGTTATCGCCCGACAAGGTTGCGGTGCCCAGCACTTCGCGGGTCATGGAGTTGATGATGTTGTTCAGCCGCAGTTCCGCCTGTTCGGTCGAGCCGACCTTGTTATTGAAGGCGAGCATATCTTTAATGCGGTAGCGGCCAAAGGTATCGACCACAAGGCGTTTCTGGTCTGCCAGAATGACTTCTTCCGGCTGCGGGTCAACGCCCAGCACCATTTTGGGGAAGATCAGCACTTGCTGGATAAACGGCGTTTTCCACTTCAGGCCCGGCTCGGTATAGGTGGCCTTGGGGTCGCCGAATTGCAGCACCATGGCCTGATAGCCCTGCGTGACAATAAAGGCCGATTGCGACAGCAGGATAACGCCGGCGAGAAGAAGGAAGACGATGAGTGAATGGGTCTTTTGCATGGTTCTAATCCTTGAAATCTCGATTCTGGCGATTTAATTCTGGGGCGCGGGTGGCGTAGTAACGCGGCCTTTGCCGTCCAGCGGCAAGTACGGCAGCACGGGCAGGCCCTTGTCGCTGCCGACAATAATTTTGCGGCTGTTCTTCATGACGTCCTGCATCGTGTCCAGGTACATGCGGTTATGCGTCACGTCTTTTGACTGGGCATAAGCGGTGTAGACGGAATCAAAGCGGGCAGCGTCACCCTGCGCCTTGGCGACGGTTGCGGCTTTATACGCCTCCGCATCAATCGTGATTTTCTTGGCGGCGCCCTTTGCACGCGGCACAATGTCATTGGCATAGGCGTCGGCTTCGTTCTTCGCGCGTTCTTTTTCGGTGCGTGCACGCTGCACGTCGTTAAAGGCATCCACCACCGGCTGCGGCGGATCGACCGAGAGCAGCTGGACGGAGTTGACGACAACGCCGGAGTTGTAATCGTCGAGCATTTTTTGCATCAGCTCTTTGGTTTTAACTTCAATGTCGGCGCGGCCTTCGGTCAGCGCCTTCAGAATTTCGGTATGGCCGATGATTTCGCGCATCGCGCTTTCGGCGACTTTCTGCACGGTGCCTTCGACCGGCGCCTGAATTTCAAACAGGTACTTCTTCGCGTCGCCAATGTTCCAGAAGACGGAGAAGTGGATGTTGACGATGTTCTCATCGCCCGTCAGCATCGCGCTTTCGCTGGGGTTATCGCCGCCGCCGCTGGCGTTAAAGCCAATGTTCAGCTGGTTGGTGCGTGAAACAGGCACGGTAATCGCCTCTTCAACAGGCCACGGAATATGCCAGTCAAGGCCGGGGTTGACGTTGGTGCCGGTGACTTGGCCGAAGCGCAGGATAACCGCGTCTTCCTGCGGTGCGACCTGGTAAAAACCCGTCGCCGCCCAGAACAGCACGACCACGACCGCCAGAATGGCAAGGGCGCGGCCGGTTTCCATGGAGCCGGCGCCGCGGCCGCCCATATTGCCGCCGCCGAAGCGGTTTTTGAATTTGTCTTGTGCGTTGCGCAGCATGTCGTCAAGGTCGGGGGGCTGGTTGCCGCCGCCGCGCGGGCGTTCGCCCCACGGGTTGTTGCCGCCGCCGTTATTATTACCGCCATTATTTCCGCCGCCGTCGCCGCCGCGGTTGCCCCAGGGCCCCTGATTTTCGAGGATGATGAGGCCATCAGCTGCTCTGTCATCGGCTCTGTCGTAGGGCGGGGTATGCGGCATCGGTTGCTTCCTTATTCGGTCGGGGCGCAGGCCAATATTGTTTCGTGGCGCTGCCCCTTGTTATGTCAGTTGCAGGGCTATATAAATCACTTCGTTACTATACCCCAGCATCGTTAAAAATATGCTGAAAGAATGAGAAGAAAAGGGGCTGTATTATGTCCTCTCCCGGCATTGAGCATGATTTAAGGCAACAGGTTTTGCGCGCCCTCGGCGCGGTCATGGACTCTGACAAAGGCGGCGATATCGTCACCCTTGGCATGGTGCAGGATATTTCTATTAACGGTGTAAACGTCTCCTTCGCAATCGAGGTTGACCCGAAGCGGGGTCCCGCGCTGGAACCGCTGCGGCAGGCAGCGCAAAGCGCGGTCGAAAAAATTCACGGCATCGGCCATGTGCAGGCCGTGTTGACGGCGGAACGCGCCGCGCCCCCTGAATTAAAAGTACGCGGCAATGCGCCGCGCGGCGGCGCTGCCGCGGGCGGCTTCTCGCATAAAATTTCTTCCCGGCCGGTGGCGCCGCAGGTGAAGCATATTATTGCGGTGGCGTCCGGCAAAGGCGGCGTTGGCAAGTCCACCGTATCCGCCAACCTGGCGCTGGCGCTGGCCGCGCTTGGTAAAAAAACCGGTTTGCTGGATGCGGATATTTACGGCGCGTCGCAACCCACCATGATGGGCAGGCGCGACAAGCCCGTGACCAACGACGACGACATGATTGTGCCGCTGGAAGCGCACGGCATCAAGTTCATGTCGATGGGCTTTTTCGTGGCGGCGGATGCCCCCGTCATCTGGCGCGGGCCCATGGTGCATAGCGCCGTGCAGCAATTGCTGCGCGATGTTGTGTGGGGCGAGCTGGATGTTCTGGTCATCGACCTGCCGCCCGGCACCGGCGATGCGCAGCTGAGCCTTGCGCAATACGTGCCCATGTCCGGCGCGGTCATTGTTTCAACCCCGCAGGATGTTGCGTTGAGCGAAGCCAAAAAAGGCCTCAAGATGTTCGAGAAAACCGGCGTGCCCGCGCTGGGGTTGATTGAAAATATGAGCTACCATATTTGCAGCCATTGCGGCACGCGCGAGCATATTTTCGGCCACGGCGGCGTGCGCGCGGCGGCGGCCGAACTGGGCGTTGAATTCCTCGGTGAAATTCCGCTGGAAGTGAAAGTGCGTGAAAACGCCGACGCCGGCACGCCCATTGTTGCCGCCCTGCCGCAACACCCCATCGGCGAGGCCTTCAAAAACATCGCCGCCCGCATCTGGATGAAGCTGCCGGAACAAGTGCCGACGCAGAAGCTGAAAGCTTAATTCAGCATCTCTGCGCCGGGAATGACAGGTGATGAATTACCGCTTGTTCTTCGGGCCGTTGTTTTTCGGCGGTTTGGGCGGTTTGGGGGCTTTTTCGGCGATGATGTCGGGGAAGGGCAGGATGTCGACGGTTTTGTCGGGCATCAGCTTTACGCGGGTCGGAATGTCGCAGGCTTCGGCAACATCGTTATACAGGTTCACGACGCGGCGCAGCAGCGGGCGGTCCGCGCCTTCGGCGGCAGCGGCGATGAATTTGGCAAGGTCGTCATGTTCCGGCTTGTCGGGGCCGGTATCCGTGCCTTCTTCCATTTCGTGCTGCAGCATCTGCAAATCCGCGGCCATGAAGGCGAGGAAGACGCGGCGCGATTCAGGCTCCAGGCTTTGCACCATGGCCATGCGCACGGCGGGGTCGGTGAATTCTTCCATCCCGCGCAGTTCATCGACGATCATGACAACATCGGGGTGGATGCTGTCAAAAAGGTCATCGTAATTGTCGGCATCCAGCACCAGCGCTGCAACGGTGAGGGTATTGACAGCTTTGTCCTGCAATTTCCCGCGGTAATGCTCTTCCAGAATGCCTGCGGCAATCACGGTCTGCATTTCAAGGTTTGAAATATCTTCAAGCGCGCTGCGCACGGTCTTGTTGCGGGGCAGGAAAGAACGGGCCACGTCAAACGTGCGCTCCTGCTGCGCTTCATATTCCTGCTGTTCTTCCCAGTCGTCGGTTTCGTCTTCGTCGTCATCCGCATCGCCGCTGCCGGTGCCGCGGAAGGGCTGGAAATCCATGTCCTCGGGCTTCAGGGTTTTGGGGGCGGGCGGCGCGACGGGCGCCTTTTCAGGTGCTTTTTCCGGCGCATCATCGCCAAATGTGAATTCCTGGAATTCGCGGCGCAAGGGCGACACGGGCTTGGCGGCCGGTTTGGATGCGGGCTTCGGGGCTTTATCGTCTTTCGGCATCCGGTACGTCCCTGTTCAAAGATTCGCTGATTTGATGGAGAAAATTACCATAATGCACAGCGCATGGAAAGCGATTTATGCGCGGTGCCTCAGGCTAATTTTCTTTCCAGCACGGTAATGGTGTAATCGGCGGTTTCGCCTTGTTTTTTCTCGTGAAATTCGCGTTTTACTTCCTGCCATTCCACCTTGTTAAAGGCGGGAAAGGCTGTGTCGCCATCCACCTTCAGGTGAATTTCCGTCAGGTACAGGCGGTCGGCAAAGGGCAGGGACTGGCGGTAAATTTCCGCCCCGCCGCCGACCATGATTTCATCGCAGCCCAGCCGCGCCGCAATCAGCTGCGCTTCGGTAATCGCTTCTTGAATGTCATGCACCACGGCAACGCCCTCCACCGCCTGAAAGGTTTTGTCGCGGGTGATGACGATGTTGGGGCGGTCTTTTAAGGGGCCGTTGACGGATTCATAGGTCTTGCGGCCCATGATAAGCGGTTTGCCCTTGGTCATGCGGGCAAAATAGGCCCATTCGCTTTTAATTTTCCACGGCAGTTCATTGGCGTTGCCGATGATGTTGTTGTCGGCAACCGCCGCAATCAGGCCGATTTTTGCCAAAGCCGCGCTCATGACTTTTTCGCCTTTTTTGTGGTTTTGGTTTTGGCGCGATGGCGGAAAAACTCTACGCTCGGCACTGCGTTGCCGTTAAACACGTGCGGCTTGGTGACGGAAGCGCGCACGGCATCCACCTTTTTGTCGCGGAAGCAGGCTTCCACCAGTTCTTCCAGCAGCGTTTCGATAAGGTCTGTATGCGGGCGTTTCGGCCATTGCTTCATTACGAAGTCATAGGGCACGGAATAATCCATGCAGTCGTTGATGCTCTTGCCTTTGAAATGGCGCGTGAAGCTGTACAGTTCAATGTCGACGATGATTTTCTGCGTCTTGTCCGGGCTGCGCTCCCAGTTGCGGATGCCGACTTTCACTTCGGTTGCAAGGTCATACAGGCAGGTCTTCTGGTAGTCGGAAGACAGCAAATTTGCGGGTTTCAGGCTCATACCGCCACTTCGCCTTTAATCGCGTCGTGGTGCTGGTAATTCATCAGCTCGAAGTCGCTGTACTGGAAGGCGAAAAGGTCCTTCACATAGGGGTTCAGCTCCATGCGCGGCAGGGCAAAGGGCTTGCGGCTCAGCTGCAGTTTGCACTGTTCGATGTGGTTGGTGTAAATGTGCAAATCGCCAAAGCTATGCACGAAGTCACCGGGTTTTAGCCCCGCCACCTGCGCAATCATCAGCGTCAGCAGCGCATAGGACGCAATGTTGAACGGCACGCCAAGGAAAACATCGGCCGAGCGCTGGTACAGCTGGCAGGAAAGCTTGCCTTCCGCCACGTAAAACTGGAACAGGCAGTGGCACGGCGCCAACGCCATTTTGGGAATGTCGGCGGGGTTCCACGCCGTGACAATCAGGCGGCGGCTGTCGGGGTTCTTTTTAATGTCCTCGACCACGGCGGCAATCTGGTCGATTTCCTTGCCGCCTTCCTGGTTGTTGGGGGCGGGCCAGCTGCGCCACTGGTGGCCGTAGACGGGGCCAAGGTCGCCGCGCTCATCCGCCCATTCATCCCAGATGCGCACCTTGTTTTCCTTCAGGTACTGGATGTTGGTGTCGCCCTTCAAAAACCACAGCAGTTCATGAATGACGGATTTGGTATGGACTTTTTTGGTGGTGACCAGCGGAAAGCCTTCGCTTAAGTCATAGCGCGTCTGGTAGCCGAATGTCGAAATGGTATCGACCCCGGTGCGGTTCTTTTTCAGCACGCCGTTATCCAGCACATGCTGCATCAGATCCAGATACTGCTTCATGATTTCCCCCGAAGTGGCCCGTTGATAATTTCGGAATGATTCTAGCACAGCCACAGGCATAAAGTTAAGGGCGGCGGCCTGAATAAACAGGCCGCCGCCCTTTTCGGAAGGCTTATTTTAAATTACGCGCGCGGGGTATTCTGCGGCTTCGGCGCGGGCGCGGGTTTTTTGTCCGGCTGAACGGGGGAAGCGGCAAGTGCCTCGGCAAAAGCGGCAGCGGCGGCGCCCTTGGGCGGCAGCGCGGATTTTTTGGCTTTCGTCAGCTCAATGTCTGCGCCCAGTTTGGTGATGCGTTCATCCAGCACATCGTTATAACGCTCCGGCAGCAGGCCGTTATCAATGTCGCGGGCCACGGCCATGCTGGCCCGGGCATTGTCCTGAATGCTGGAATAAATGGTCAGGCCGCTATGGACAACCCAGGTGCCAATCGCCGCAAGACCCACGGGCGGTGCAATGCCCAGCAGGGCAACGGAGCCCAGCAGCGTGACGCCATTGGCGTTCAGGCCCGCTTTGTTGAAGAAGGCATCCATTTTGTCGTTGACGTTATCTAAAATCTTGAAAAATCCGGTTTTTCTGCTTTGTTCGCGGGCCAGGTATTCGGCGTGGAAAGCATCGGCAATTTCGGTCTTCAGAGTATCATCCATGGTCACACACAGCCTCTTTATACGTTTAAACGTTTTTATTGTTGGGTCGAGTTTTACGCCTGTGTTTATAATATGTCAAATATAAAAACACCACCGGCAGCAGCAAATATTTGACCCGCTTGATATTGTTATGTTAAATTATTTCCCATGTCTGAAACCCTTGCTGCCGCGCCGTTAAAACCATCCCGCTGGAATCAATCCAGCCTGCAGCCATTTCTGGATGGTCTTGGCCCCGCGCGCCTGAAGGAAGACCGCAAAAAGCTGCGCCGCCTGTTCAATGCCGCCGCATCCGCGCCCACCGCCGCCGCCGCGCTGAAATGGGCGAAGGCAAACGACATTAAATTCATCGTCGACCATACCACCAGGGCGAACGGTTATTACATGGTGGATACGGGCGTCGTCGCCATCGCCAACCGCCTGCTGCTAAGCGAGGCGACGCGCGATATTGTTGTCGGCACGCTGGTCCATGAAATCCGCCACGGCTGGCAGGACAAGCACGGCATGATCCCGACGACGGGTGAGAATTTTACCGATTATTATATCCGCATTTCGCTGATGGAGGCGGATGCCACCGCCCACGGCGAACAGGCGCGCGAAGAATACGCCGCGCGTCGCCATGTGGAACAGCTGGCGCAGCTTTACCCGGACCCCAGCAATTACGCGCCTTATTCAAGAAAGGTGCAGGACCTTGCGGCGGAAAAACCGGCGATGATGCTGGCGCATTTCAAAAACTGGTATACATCGTGGCGGCCCGAAAACTACGGCGATACGGCGGCGAAATATTTCGGCCACAGCCTTGGCATCCCCGATGTCATTCCGACCGACCACAAAATAGAATTCCAGCCCTTCACCGACGGCACCGCGCCGCAGCGCCTTGGCATTGACCACTCGCAAACGGAACAGTTGCAGCTGCTGGGCAAAAGCTTTGACGGCAACAATTACCTTGCCCGCGCCTCGAACCACGATATGGCGCAAATCCTTTCCCCCACGCTGGCCGCACGTTTCTTCCGTGCCAGCCGCAAGGAGCCCGTGCCGCTTGTCGCCCGCGTGCTCAAACGCCACGAAGACCTGACCCGCCAAAGAAAACGGCCTGTGCTTGTTTGAAGGCATGTTGCGGGCATCAAATTATGTCAAAATTTGCGTTGTTTGCGTCACAAACCGCATGATTCCTCAATAAATCTGCGCCAAACCCGCGAGTTTAATGGAATTTAATCCAATTTCAGCTATATGTAGGGGTGCCGGAGCAATCCGGCTATGACAATAAACGCGCTGTGGAATAGGCGATACGGACCCGGGGGCGGTACCCGGCGGCTCCACCATTATCCCGAAGGGGCATTTTCTCCCAAGGGTTTTGCGGCTTTTTAGCTGCATCAGGTATGGGGCCGAAATAGGATCGACGTGCGTAATAAAGATGGTTGCTTTTGTCCGGCATTGTTCCGCCGTTATCGGGCTACTTTTATAAATGCTAACGACAACATGCCCGCAAGGGCTGAACTCCGCCTCGTTGCTTAACAGCGACCTGACGTAGTTGGCATTCAATCCCCTGATTGGTAACAGTTAGGGTGGGGCGCGGGGCAGGCCTAGCAACAGAACTGCCCCATTTCCTTTTTCCGGCATCAGACTACATTCATGTGCCATAATGACCGGCACAAAGCGCCGGCACAAAGCGGGTGACATAAGGTGTGACTCTCTTTAAACTGTTATGCACTGTAAACTTTGGTACCCGGAATTTTTGAACGCAGCGGAGCAAATACAAGAACATGGCCCCCAAAAACCGCGAAGACGCTTTTCGCTACGATAAAATGGTCGAACGCGCCTTGAGGGGCGTTGTGCGCCAGGCGCTGGATGAAGTCGTGAAAGACGGCCTTGTCGACGATCACCATTTTTACATCACCTTTTTCACCGATCACCCCGGCGTCAAGCTGCCGTCTTATTTGAAAGACCGCTACCCGGGCGAGATGACCATTGTGCTGCAGCACCAGTTCTATGACCTTGAAGCCGACGCCGATAAATTCAGCGTGATGCTGAGCTTCAACAACGTGCCGGAACGTTTGACGATTCCGCTGCAGGCCATCACCATTTTCGCCGACCCTTCCGTCAACTTCGCGCTGCAATTCCAGCCGCTGTCCGAAGATGACGATGAAGACGTTCATTTCGAAGCCGAAGAACTCGACCTCGACAAGGACGACAAGCAGAAGAAAAAAGGCGAAGTCGTTTCGCTGGATAGCTTCCGCAAAAAAGGCGACAAGGACAAAACCTGACCGGTTGTTTCCGGCAGTCTAGCCCATCTTCAATCCGGCAATTTTCCGCTGCAAATGTTCCAGCCGCGCCTTTGCGCGCGCCGGCGGAATGTCGCTGAACGGCTGGTAGATGCGCGCCTTCGCGTGTTCTTCAAACAGCGGGTGCGCCAGCAGCGTGCCGCCCGCATGCAGCGCGATTGAATTGATCGGCGCGTCACCCGTCACCCATTCCGCCATCGGCCCGCAATTTTCATTGAGGGAGAGGGAGACGGGTTTGCCCGCCTGCCTGAATTTCAGCGTCATGCCGGGGCATGCGCCCAGGCCTGTACCCGGATCTTCACCGGGGAAGGGGGCAAGCTGCATGCCGGTGACATCTGCCAGGTGCTGCGTTACATACCGCGCCATATCATCCGGCGGGCGGGGCTGTGTGCCGAAGTCGGCGACCATGTCGTAATCGGAAATTTTATCGGCAAGACCCATATAATCATCCCGCAGCGCGCCGCCGCACAGCAGCACGTTACGAAAGCCTAAGGCCGCAATGGCCGCCACCAGCGCAAGGCTGCGTGGGTTGACGTTAAAATGGCTTAGGGCGACGGTTTGTATATCGGGCATGGCGTAACTTTAACATAAGTTGCGGTTTGTGAAACGAAAATACAATAACGAAAATACAACGGGCCATTTTTTCACGCTATACTTTCGCATCTTTCAACAGGCGGGGTATGAGTCGGCAAGCGTCTCCCGCGCCATCAACGGGTGTTACATGAAAAAACTTTTGCGCATGACGGCAGCAGTTGTCATCTTCTGCGGCGTTTCGGCTTTTGACAGCAAGGCGACAATTAAATTCCCGGGTTATGCGCCCGTCATGGTAAACGGCGCCGCGACAGATTATTTGTATGAGCCCGATACCGTGACTAAAATTCACGGCGGCAAATCGTTCAAGCTGGTCCACAAGCTTTCCGACGGTTACATCATGCAAAAGGCGCAGGTGGATTGCCGCGCCAAAATTTCCTACAGCACCGGCACCTATACCAGCTATGACGGCAAGGATGAACATGCCTATGAAGGCAGTAAAACCGCCTTTGGCGTTTCGGCAGACAGCAGCCTGCAAGCCTTGAGCGATGCCGTGTGCGGCAAGACCACGGCCGCCGCCGCGCCCGCCGCCGCCATTCTGCCGCTTGAATCCGGCCTGCCGCAGGACATGGCGGGCGACCTTCGCGCATTGACGGATGATGCCGCAAAGCTCGCGGCCTGCAACCAGCTGCTGCAGGACTTCCATTCACCCGCCATCACCCAGGGCGCGCTGGACCAGACCGGCGCGTACCTGAAGCGCCGCCACGCGGATATTGATGCAAAAGCGACCTGCCAGAAAATCCCGTCCAAAATGGTGAATGACTTTGTCAGCCGCCAGCGCGAAGCTTCGGATCGCGCCGCCGCCAGCTATTATGTTGATGCGAAAAAGGGCGTGACGCAGCAAAAAGCGGCGGAAACGGCCTGCAGCAACTTCCTTCTCGCCCAGCAAACGGCGGAAGCGAATGCCCGCATGCTCAACAAAAAAGTCGAAACCTGCATCAGCAACGCTGGCGAAACGCCGGCGGCAATGCCTGCCGTTGCGCCTGTTGCCGCAACGGCCACCGCTGCGCAAACCGCCATGCCCGGCGCGCCCGTTGACCTGACCGGCGACTGGGTGGGTGACTGGGACACCTCGGTCGCAAAAGACCCTGCCGCCTTTGCGGATGCCAGCTTCCGCAACTGGGTGGATAAACTGTCGCTCAGCGTGAACGGCAAAAAAGCGGAATGGAAAAATTCCACGACCGATGTGGTCTGCACGGTGGAGCGCAAAACATCTCCCGCCGGTGAAATTGACCTGAACAAGTGCCGCAAAAAAGCCGGCGGTTCCACCAAATTCATCTACCAGCTGCGGGAAAAAGACGGCCTGCTCAGCTATGTCATGAGCGGCCAGCAAAGCACTTATATTTACCTGCGCAAAGTATCCGCCCAGCCAACGCTGCGTTAAGCGCCCGTTGACATAACGGAAATGTTTTTGTGGTCTGGCGGCCTTGAAGGGGCTGTCAAACCATGCGCGCGCGCATTACATTTACAAGGCAAATTTTAAATGCCTGCTTTTTTTAATAAGGCTTCCCTGCATGACCGCCGCCGTTTCCGTCCGCGACCTTCGCAAGGTCTATAAAACCGTTACCGCCGTTGACGGTATTTCGTTCGATATTGAAAAGGGCAGCATCACCGCGCTGCTCGGCGGCAACGGCGCCGGCAAGACGACGACAATTTCAATGCTGCTTGGCGCGTTGAAGCCGACATCCGGCAGCATCAATATTCTGGGCCATGACATGCTGGGCAACCGCTACCCGGCGCTGCAGAAAATGAACTTTTCATCCCCCTATGTTGACCTGCCGTGGAAATTGACGGTGCGGCAGAACCTGCGCGTGTATGGCAAGCTGTATACTGTGCCTGACCTTGAAAAAGCCATCGTCACCCTGTCGGATGAACTGGATATGGGTGAATTCCTCGACCGTCCGGTCGGTAAACTTTCCGCGGGGCAAAAAACCCGCGTGTCGCTGTCAAAGGCGCTCATCAACCGCCCGGAAGTGCTGCTGCTGGATGAACCCACCGCATCGCTCGACCCCGATACCGCCGACCGTATCCGCGGCTACATGGACGAATTCAGAAAACGCCACGGCACCACCATCGTCCTTGCCTCCCATAACATGAAGGAGGTCGAGCGCCTGTGCGACAATGTGCTGATGATGCGCAAGGGCAAGATTGTCGATACCGGCACGCCCAAAGATCTTATCCGCCGTTATGGCCGCCAGGACCTTGAGGAAGTGTTTCTTGATATCGCCCGCGGCACCGGCCAATCACAAGACATTTCCGCACAAGGTATACCCGCGCAAAATGGCACCCACACTGCAGAGGAAGCCGCAGAATGACCGAGCAAGCCGAAAATATTCAGGCCAATAATGCCCAAGCCCAAAACCTGCGCGCCAACAGCGTGATGGACCCGTTCACGCGCATTTACGCCGTGCTGATCCGCCACATATATATTCTGCGCGGCTCCATTTCGCGCCTCGTTGAAATTATTTACTGGCCGACCATTCAAATGGTGCTGTGGGGTTTCATCAGTAAATACATCGCCAATGCTTCCGTCGGCGGCACCATGGGCAAGGGCGCGGTTGCCTTTGGCATGCTGCTGGGCGCGGTGTTGCTATGGGATATGTTGTTCCGCACGCAGCTGGGCGTGACGCTGTCATACCTTGAAGAAGTCTGGGCCCGCAATCTCGGGCACCTGTTCGTCAGCCCCCTGCGTCCGTGGGAATGGTGGTCGGCGATGATGATATTCTCCGTCCTGCGCGCGCTGGCGGGCATGCTGCCGGCGGCCTTCCTTGCCATTCCGTTCTATGGCTTTTCTATTTTTGATTTCGGCCTGCCGCTGCTGTTCTTCTTCGTCAACATCATGTTCATGGGCTGGTGGCTCGGCTTCCTTATCATGGCGCTGCTGTTGAAGGCGGGGCAGGGGGCGGAAACGATGGCTTGGGCGCTTACCTTCTTCCTCGCCCCGTTCTGCGCGGTGTATTATCCCATTTCGGCGCTGCCTGTCTGGCTGCAGCCGGTCTCGCAGGCGCTGCCGGCAGCGCACGTGTTTGAAGGCCTGCGCGGCCTTGTGCTGGAGCATCGTTTCCTGGCATCGGAAATGTGGCTGGCCTTCGGGCTCAATTGCATCTACATGGTTATCGCCATGACGCTGCTGCAATTCGCCTTCAACAGCGCGCGCAAGGCCGGCACGCTGCTGCAAAGCGGCGAGTAACGGGGCCCTGCCGCATGTTTCCCTAATCCGCATATTATATTGCGGTTCTTAGGCTCTTTTGGTTATGCGCAAACCGTGCTACCTCTAATATCCACACGAATACTTCAAAGCCGCATCGCGGACATGCCTTTTGCATGCCCCTGAATGCCGGATTCAAAACCGCAAGGAGCATGGCCTTATGGACTTCGCAAATTCAGGACTTCCCAAGAACAAGCTGGTCGAGGAAGCCTTCAATTACAGCCGCGCCAACGCGCAGGGCAATTCCAAGGAAGCGTACAAAAGCTTCCAGCAGCAAATGGAAATCTTCCACAACCAGCAAGTCATGATGCTCGACCTTGAAAAAGAAGACGGCAGCATGAGCGATGCGGAATACAAGGCCAACAAAAAAGCGCTGGAAGACATGCTGAACCAGCAGCTGAAGGCCGGCCCCGCCATTATCGCGCGCGAGCTGGAAAACATGTTTGACACCCGCCGCGTCGGCCCTGCGAAAATCGCGGCCCAGCATGCGGATAACGCCTCGCCGGAACTGGTGGCGGCTGTGCTGCTCATCGACTGCGTGCGCTCCCCCGTTGATTACAAAAACATCGCCGCCAAGTTCGGCGACAATGTCGCGGGCCTGATTGCCGAAGTCGTCCACATTGATGCGTACCCGTCCGAGCGCGATGGCAACCTTGCCAAGGCAACGCCCGATACCAAGCGCGCCTATGAATCGCTGCTGATCACCAGCCTTGACCAGATCACGACCCAAATCGCGAAAGCGGCCAAGGAAAACCCGGGCCAGAAAATCATGTTCCCGCCCGGCCAGGAAGAACAGCTGTACGGCGATGTGAAAAACATCTGGGGCAACGACAAGAAGCTGGACAGCCGCTTTATGCAGGCGTTCAACAAAGCGGCAGACGCAGCATCCAGCCCCTACAAGCTCGAAGTCGACAACGACGGCGCGCTGGAACTCGTCAAAGGCCAGATCGCCCCGAAAAAAGGCGGCCCGAAACCCCCGAAACCGAAAGGCCCCGGCGATGGCGGCATCGGCGGCGACGTTTTTTAAACAAAACTTCGCTTTAAACAAGGCTTAAACAGCGCGGGTTTCCCATGAACGGGGAAACCCGCGCTTCCTTTTTGGGCGCTTAACGGCGGATAGAATTTATTTTTGAATCCTGCGAATCGTTTTCGCTTGAAAAGCGGATTCGATTTTGCGAGTCTGCCGCTCATAAAAATAAAAACACTTTTTTCATTTCTCGAAGCGGAGAACGCATTACATGGCAGCAGCCCGTCACCGTCGCGCACGCTGGCAGCGCGAAATCGGCGAGTCAAAGGTTGATATGGGCCTTCTGGCGCCGCTGTCGCCCCGCGCCCTTGAAATGTCGCTCTATACCGCCGTTCTCGATAATGACCATCAGGCCATCCGCGATGCCGCGCGACTTGGCGCGGACCCCGACATGCCGGTGGACGGCAAGCTGGGCGAACCGGGCGGCACTCTTTTGCATTTTGCGGTGCGCCACTGCACCCTTAAAACCGTTCTGGCCCTGCTGCAGGCCGGCGCAGACCCGCTGCTGGCGGATGCCGAAGGCAATATTGCCAAGGACGTTGCCCTGCAGCGCCCCACCGGCAACCGCATGCGCTCCGTCATCGAGCTGTGGGAAAAGAAAAAAGACGTAACGCTGGATGTAACCGGCAGCGCCGCGCCCGAAGACGCGCACAACTTTGATGGCACCGTTACCTTCGATGCCCTGACGCGCAAAGCGACGTCTTGAACTTAGCCTGCTTTAACCAGTGATTTCAGGAATGACAGCAGCAAAGCCCCGCTAATGCCGGGCTTGATGCTGCCCGACGCCTGCAGAATATCATCGGCGCGGCGGCAATGGTCGGCGGCGTCCACCCGCAGGGCTGTCATCAGGGCGGCGGCGGCTTCGGCAGCCGCGCCATCAAGAATAACCGGGATATGCGCAAGGCGGGCGGCGGCAAGGGTGCCCAGCATGGCGCAAATATCCAGCCCGCCGTTTTGCGTCAACGCCTGCATGGGGTCGCTGCCGGTTTTGAGCGCGGCGATTATTTTTGCGCCCGCGGTTTCGGCATCCGCGTTCAGCGCCGCCATCACCAGCAAATCAATGCCGGGCTGCACGGCCATCAGGCCATAGGAAACGGCATGGGCGGCTTCGGATGGTTCAATATGGCGGTTTTCCAATTGCGGTTTGTGCGCTTCCGGTGCGCCGGTCAGGTCATAGACCTGCAGGTCGGCGTTACTGTCGGCGGCGAGGGCTGTCAGGCGGTGCTTGCCGCTGCCAAGGGCGGCTAATGCGGCCTCGACATTCTTTTTAGAGGCCGGGTTTGCGCTATGGTCCGCCGCGAACAGCGCAATGCGCGGGTGAATAATGGCGGGGGTGTTTTTTTGCTGCGCCGCCGCCAGCCAGCGCCAGACAGGGGTAAAGGCACCAAGGTCTTCACCGCCCGTGGTGACGGCCGCCTGCTGCGGCAATACATCCCGCACCAGCGTAATGATTTCTGCAAGGTCGATGGTGGTGGCAGAAGCGGCTTCGGTGGCGGTTTTGGCGGCAGCGTTGGTCATGGCGTGGTAGCTTTCAGGAATGGGTTTGACGAACTGTTTTCACGAATTGGTTTCACAAATTGTTCTTAGGGGGTACGGACCGGTTTTTTGCAGGCGGGGTAGCGGGGGTCATTGGCTTCCACGCGCGTCCAGTTTTCGGTGCGGCTGAAGATGCCCTTGCTGAAGACGACCTTTAATTGCTGGTCGCTCACCTTCTGGGCATCCACGTTCACGGTCATGTTCATGCCACGCAGGTCCATTTGTCCCTGCCAGCGGCCGGGACCGGCATCCTTCACCTGCATGTGGGGCGAAAAGCCGCACAGCGCCTCGACCTCGGCGCGGCTGTCGGCATCGCCGCTGCGGCGGGCGGGGTCGCCGAAATAATCGGTAATGGTGGAATCGTCGGGGTTCACCCAGCGGATTTCGCCGCAAACGCCGCTGCTGTCGCAGGGGCGGAGAGCGATAACGGCATCAAACTTCTGGGTTTTCCAAAGCGTTTCTTCGTTGGGGGCGGTTACCGGGGCGCTATAGGCTTCGGGCGCGGCGGTGGCTGCAACCGTCACGCCAAGGCCAACGGCCGCCGCGTAACGGCGGGCGGTCAGGGCCAGCGACTGGCGGTTGAACATTTCACGCAACGTGTTGCGGGCCATTTTTTCCCCATCCCTCGGCTAAAAACGATAGGATTTTATAGGCCGTCTGTGCCAAAGGCACAAGCTTTCCGGCTTTTAGAAAGTCTGGCTTAATAATTGGCCTTTAAGATAGAAGGGAAGGGGGAATCGGAAGCGGGAGAATCCGGGGGCAATACGATGGCGCCTTCGCAGGACTCGACATCCGGCAAAACCCCTCTATCTGCATGATTATGTCAGGTGGTGGTGCAAAAGTTCTCCCTCAAATAGCCGTATAGACCATCTTATGGCAAAAATGTTTACGTTACGTAAATAAACGGTCGTAATATTCTGACTTTGTTAACTTTTCTATGGCAGTCTAAAGCTGGAGGATGGTGGAGAGGATATGGCTTTTACCAAAGTGGCAGATGATGTAGCGACCAAAACGGGCAAGCCGGCGGAAAATGCTGGCAGCGCGTCTTTATCCATGTCGCCCTCGATGAATGACTTATCGCCGCCGCCGGCCGCCATTGCGGCTGCTGCCGCTGCAGCCGCGCCGGTTGTTGCACCCGCCGCCGCGCCCCCCGCAAAACGCATCGGCGACCGCCTTGTGGAACGCGGGCTTATTACCCCTGACCAGCTGAAAGTCGCGCTGTACGAAAAGCAGAAGTCGCACCTGCTGCTGGGTGAAATTCTCGTCGAGCTGAGCTTTATTACGCCGGAGATTTTGTCGGAGTTCCTGTCGGAAACCACCGGTCTGCAGCTGTTCGACCCCAAGAAGACCATGATCGACCCGGAAGCGCTCGAGCTTCTGACGAAAAAAGACGCGCAGAAATACCAGTTCCTGCCCGTGTCCATCGACCGCGTGAAAAACCGCGCCGTCGTGGCCATGACCGACCCTTACGACGTCGTTGCGCTGGATAAACTGAAGCAGCTGCTGCCGAAGGGCTGCCAGGTTGTGCCGCAGGTCTGCCCGCCCGCCATTATGTCGGACGCGATTCATAAATCGTACGGCGTTTCGACTTCCATCGACGGTATCTTGAAAGAGCTGTCGGGCGATGCCGCTTCCGCCAAGAAAAACCTCGAAACGCTGTCGGACGATGAGGCTTATTCGCACCCGCTCGTGCGCCTCGTCAACGCGCTGGTCTTTGAAGCCGTGAAAATGGGCGCATCCGACTTGCACTTTGAACCTGAAGAAAACTTCGTGCGTCTGCGCTACCGCATTGACGGCGACATGGTTACGACACACACGCTGCACCGCGAATACTGGAACGGTATCTGCCAGCGCCTGAAAATTCTGGCCGAAATGAACATTGCCGACAAAATGTCGCCGCAGGACGGTCGCTTCAACCTGAACATGGGCGGCAAAGACGCCGACTTCCGCGTGTCCTGCCTGCCGACCGTGCACGGCGAAAACATCGTCCTTCGGGTTCTGGATAAATCAGCGTCCATCGTTCCGCTGGAACGTCTCGGCTTTTCCGAGCACAACATGTACCTGCTGAAAAAATCGCAGGCGCGTCCTGAAGGCATTATCATCGTGACGGGTCCTACGGGTTCCGGTAAAACCACGACGCTGTATTCCATGCTGAACGACGTCAACACGCCTGACGTCAACATCCAGACGCTTGAAGACCCGGTTGAATATTCGCTTGGGCTCATTCGCCAGTCGCACGTGCGTGACGGCGGCGGTTTTACCTTCGGTGAAGGTATTAAGGCTCTCCTCCGGCAAGACCCGGACATCATCTTCATCGGTGAGGTGCGCGACCACGTGACGGCGGAACAGGCGCTGAAAGCCGCCATGACCGGTCACCAGGTTTATACGTCGCTCCACACCAACGACTGCTTCGGCGCCATCCCGCGTCTTGTCGACCTTGGCATCAAGCCGGGTATGCTTGCGGGCGCCATCATCGCCACCATGGCGCAGCGCCTTGTGCGCAAGCTTTGCCAGAAATGCAAAAAACAGGTTCAGGCAACGGCGGAAGATTGCAAGCTGCTGGTCAACGGGCCTGATGACCAGCCGATCGACCCCGCCAATCCGCCCATGGTTTATGCACCGGGTGGCTGCCCCGAGTGCGGCAATACCGGCTACAAAGGCCGTATTGCATGCGTTGAAATTCTGTTCATGGACGAAGCGCTGGACGATTTGATTGCCGCCGGCGCGACCAAGTCCGAGATGCGCAAGCTGGCGCGCACTAAAGGTTTCCGTAGTATGCTGGATGACGGCATCCTGAAGATTTATCAGGGCATCACAACGCTCGATCAGGCCGTCAAGATCCTCAACTTCTCCGACCGTATGTAAAATCGTTTAGGGCTTCAGGGCAATTTTCCCGGAAGCTTGAGCGATTTATATATGGCAACATATACAAGTGCTTGGTTTCCTTCTATTATTGTTGTAACAATAACAGTCGGGGCCATAATTTATTTTGACTGATGGGGTTTTGATCGTTCTAAGCCATGCCAAAGTTCAGTTACAGAGCCATTAACGAGCGCGGCCGCCCTGTAAGGGGCGTAGTTACAGCTGCCAATGAATCCGATCTTTTCAACCGCCTGAACGAAGGCGGTATGTCCCTTCTCGACTGCAAGGAAATGAGCGACAAAAGCGGCAAATTCGCTTCTTTGACCGCCAAAAAAGTCAAACTCCGCGACCTTATCCAGATGTTCGTGCACCTTGAACAGCTGCAAAAAGCGGGCGTGCCGCTGCTGGATGCATTGTCCGACGTGCGGGATTCCGCTGAATCCTCGCGCCTCCGGGACATGATGGGCGACGTGTACAGCGAAGTTGCCTCGGGCTCATCCTTCTCGAATGCTCTTTCCAAGCACCCCAGCACGTTTGAACCTATTTTCATCTCCCTCATGAACGCCGGTGAAGAAACCGGTAACATGGTGGAATCCTTCGGGCAGGTCATTCGCCACCTCAAGTGGACGGACGCGATGCGCACCAAGGTGAAAAAAGCCACGCGTTATCCGAAAATCCTCATCTGCGTTGTCACCCTTGTGATCTGGGTCATGATGACGCAGGTCGTGCCGACCGTGACGGGCTTCCTGAAGGAAATTGGCCAGGAGCTGCCGGGCGTGACGCTCGCGCTTATCGCAACGTCCAACTTTGTGCAGGATTACTTCGGTTATATTTTTCTTGGACTTATTTTGGCTTACATAGGCCTGCGCGTCGGCCGCACGGTGTCGGAAGGGTTTAAATACCGCACCGATTATATCGCGCTACATTCCCCCGGCTTCGGCAGCCTGATCCGCAAAATCGCGCTGTCGCGTTTTTGCCAGACCTTCGCGGTTCTGTTCACTTCCGGCCTTGAAATTCTGAAGTGCCTTGATGCCGCCAACCAGACCGCCGTCAACCTTGTGCTGACCGAGGCGCTGGTGCGCGTGCGCAACGCGGTGCAGGAAGGCAGCCCGCTGTCAGCGGCGCTTAACGCCTCGGGCGAATTCCCGTCGCTGGTCGTGCGCATGGTGCGCATCGGCGAAGAATCCGGTAACCTGACCGGCGTTCTCGAGCAGGTTTCCGAATTCTACAACGCCGACGTCAACGAGGCTGTTGACGGCATGATTGCCATGATCGAGCCGATCATGACAGTCGTCCTCGGCGGCATGATTCTCTGGATTGCGGCTGCCGTCTTCGGCCCGATCTACAACAGCCTTGGCAAGATGGGGCAATAGCAGATGGTGGCAATTGGTGGCGGTCGCAGGGTTCTTCTGGTCGGTGGCGAGGGTGTTGTGCTCTACGGTCCGAGCGGCAAGGGCATCGAGCGCGAAATGTCGATTTCCTGGGAAGTCCCCAACTTCGACGATCAGCTCGCTGAAGGCTTAAGGTCACGGAATATCGGCAAATCCGTTCTTATCATTTTCGACGGCGCAGACCAGACCTACCGCAAAGAAGAAAATATCCCGAAGCTGTCGCCCATCGACCGCCCGCGCTTCGTCAAGCGCAAGCTGGAACTGGCCTTCCCGAGCTATCCCATCCGCGCTTCGCTTGAAATCAAATCGCAAGCCAAGAAAAAAGGCTTCAGCGCGACAAAAGCGCCGGAAACGCCGCGCTCCTACCTGTTTGTCGCGCTGCCGGAAACAGAGCAGCTTGACCGCATCGGCAATGCCATGTACGAGGCAAGCGTGCCCGTGTCGGGCTTTGGCCTGCTGCCGCTTGAATCGACCGGCCTTGTGGCCGAGTTGTCTGAAAAGCTTTTCGCCGGCCGCGGCCGCAAGTCGCGCTGGGCCATGATTATCGGCCAGCATGAAACCGGTGGCCTTCGCCAGGTCGTCATCAAGGACGGCAACCTTGCCCTGACCCGCTTGACGCCGACGTCGGATTCCGGCTCCAGCGGCACCGGCTGGGTCGAGGAAGTAACGCGCGAATTCAAGGCGACGCTGACCTACGTTTCCCGCTTCGGCTATACCGAAGCCGACGGCCTTGATGTCATCATCATTTGCGGCGACATCGAAAAGCAGTTCTTTGACGCCAAATCGATGCCCGTCACCAACTTCCAGTGCCTGAATGTCAGCGAAGCGCTGAAAACAATAGGCGCCAAATCCTTCGGCCTCGACAAGGGCAATTTCTCCGATGCGCTGCACGCGGCCTGGGCGGCGAAAAAGGGCGGCCTCAAGCTGTCCGTGCGCATCCCCAGTATTCACCGCGTCCAGGCGCCGCGCCTTGCGGCGCGCGCCGGTATGCTGCTGCTGGGCCTTGGCGTTCTCGGTCTCCTCGGTCTTTCGGCTATCGATATTCAGCAATACGCATCGCTGCAAGGCGAGGTCGGTGATAAAGAAAACCAGAAAACCATGCTCAGCCGCGAATACGATGAAGAGGCGAAAGCTTTTGACGGGCTTGAAATGAAGCCTGAAGCCGTCAAGTCTGTCATGAACGTCAAGCAGCTGCTGGAAAACAACACCATCAACCTGCGCCACGTGCTGCACACCTTCAAGAATACGCTGCCAAGCGATGTGCGCATCGAAAGCCTCAGCCTGTCGCACAAGCCTGCCGCCGTGCTGAAGCTGGATGCCGCCGCCGGATCGGCAGCGATGTTCAATTTCGGCCCGCCGCCCGACCCCAAAGATAAGGGTCAGATCACCCTCAACTTCAAATTCACCTTGCCGCACGGCATGGCGCTGGAACAAAAAGTTGCACGGGCGGAAGAATTGCAAAAAACGCTATCCGACGCCTTCAAGGGCTATGACGTTTCCATTGTCCACCAGTTCGAAGATGTGAACCGGGAAGGTGTCATGAGCGGTGTTCTTGCCAACTCGAATACGCCTGCTGCCGTGACGACCGAAGCGACGGCTGAAATCCAGCTGAAGGGTGCCCCGCTATGATCAAGCTTATCGGCATCAAGCGCATCATCGTCCTCGCTATACTGCTTGGCATCAACGTCGCCATCGCGATTGCCTATTTCCTGATTTTCGAGCCGATGCGCTCTGAAACAGAGGAAAAGCTCAACGGCATCACCACGGAAATTTCCACGCTGCAGGGCAAGATCCAGAACACCAAGCAGGATCTCATCGACTACAAGATAAACCTGCCGAAATTCAAGCAGTTGAAGGGCATGGGCTTCATGTCCGCACAGGACCGTTTCCAGCTTAGCCGTGACCTTAACGATGTGCGCACCGGTGCTGGCGTTGCAGGCTTTTCTTTCCGCGTCGACGATATCAAGAAAATCGAGAATGCGGACGCCACGGCCGCCCAGATGCAGCTGATCAACAGCCATATCTCGGTCGATAACGTGTCTTCCGTGCTTGATATTAACTTCTACGATTTCCTCGATAAAATGGAAATCAATTTCCCTGCCCACCTGCGCATCAATGACTTTACGATTGAACGCAAGGACCCGGTCAACGCCGATACGCTGCGCAAAATCGCGGCACAGCAGCCCGTCAGTCTTATCAGCGCCAAGGCGTCTTTCGACTGGCTGACGATGATTCCAGTGCCGCCGGTTGATCCCAACAACCCGAACGCGCCGAGGGGGCAATGATTATGACGCTGAAATCTCACGCACGTACGGCGGCGCTTTTCGGTCTTTGCACCGCAGCCTTGGGTCTTTCGCTGGCTTTTATGCCTGCCGCTCATGCGCAAACCGCCATTGATACAGCGAAGGCGCTTGAAGCTTCCGGCGCTGCCGCAAGCTCGGTTGCGGCAACGGGCGCTGCCCCGGCTACTCCTGCCGCTGCCGGAGCGACAACAGCAGTCCCTGCCGCAGGCGCCGCTGCCGGTGCGCAGGTATTGAAAACTGTAACGACGCCGAATGGAAGCACGGTCGATATTCCCGCGCCTGAGGCGCCGAAGGTGGCCTTGGACGAACCGTTCAACCAGTCACTGTTCCTCGCGCCTGAAGATCTCGTCGCCATTGAGCGCGCCTTGAAGGGGGTCATCAGCGCGGGCAGCGCCGCCGGCGGTGGCCCGCAGGAAATTCCGCAGGTGCGCAAAATTACCGTGTCGGGCGTGTTCTATAAAAACCCCAACGAATGGGTTGTCTGGATCAACGGGCAGAAAATTGTGCCCGGCCTGATGCTCAAGGAAATTGTGGACATCCGTGTAGAGCGCGACCTTGTCCACCTGAAATGGTTCGACGTCGGCCTCAACGGTGTCATTAACATCACTCTTCGCCCCCACGATACCTACGATATCGTGACGGGCGTCTTGCTGCCGGGATAAAACGCACATGACAACGCAAACCGCCCGTAAGGAAAACACCGCGCCGCAGGCAACCGCTATCCGCATCAATGATGTGTCGGCGGACTACGGCAACGGCCCCGTCATCGAAAATATCTCGTTCGACATCCGCACTGGTGAGACCTTCGGACTTATCGGCCTGAACGGCGTCGGCAAGACTACGCTCATTAAAATCATCCTCGGCCTCATGGAAGCCAACAAGGGCAGCGTCGAAATTTTCGGCGGCCAGACCTTGAGCGCCGAAAGCAAAAGCAAAATCGCCTACCTGCCCGAAAAGTTCGAGCCGCCGCCCTTCCTGTCCGGCCTTGAGTTCGTCAAATTCTCGCTCGACCTTTACAAGCGCGGCTTCAGCGAAGAAGCCGTCATGCAGGCGGCGGACCGTATTTCGCTGTCGCGCCCCGCGCTCAAGCGCCGCGTGAATACCTATTCAAAAGGCATGCGCCAGAAAACCGGCCTGATGGGCACGTGGCTGACGGAATGCCCGCTGCTGATCCTCGATGAGCCGATGAGCGGTCTTGACCCGCTGGCCCGCGTGCTGGTGAAGGATGAAATTCTCGCCTGCCGCAACCGTGGCATGACTGTTTTTCTCAGCTCGCATATTTTGTCCGACATGGATGAAATTTGCGACCGCATTGCCGTTATCCACGACGGCCAGCTTAAATTTACCGGCACGCCGCAGGAACTGAAGGCCAAAACCGGCCAGGAATATCTCGAGCGCGCCTTCCTCAAGACAATCGAAGGTTCAAAAAGGGTCTACGAATCATGAAGCTTTTCGGCAAAAAGAACGACGCGCAAACTCCGGCCGATACCGGCGGCGACGAGGCCTTTGACAGCGCAGGCATGGAAGCTGCCGATGGTGCAGACGGCTTTGATGAGAGCCACGATGATATCGAGAACGCAGCCGAAAACGGCGGCGACAAACAATTGATGGCGCCGTCGCGCAAAATTTCCGGCGCGGGCGGCAACCGCAAAACAATCATGCTCGGCGGCGGACTTGTCGCCGTTATTGCCCTGCTTGGCGGTGGTTACTATTTTATGGCGGGCAGCAGCACGCCTGAAGCGCCTGTGCAGGTTACCGCGTCTGCCCCCGCATCCGCAACACCGGCTGCCGCTGATGCAACAATGCCGCCGCAGCCGGCCCCGGCCGCTGCCGTCGCCGCTGTTCCAAATACAACGCCTGCTGCACCTGCCGCTGTTCCTGCCGCAACTGCCGCTGATCCCTTTGCCGCACCGGCGGCAACAGTTCCGGGAGCCGCGCCTGCCGCACTGGGCATGCCGCCTTCGGATGAGAAGGGCGCTATTCCTGCATCGCAGGTTGCAAACGGTGCAACGCCCGTGACCGCAGCGCCCGAGGAAACCGCACCGGACATGCCGGCACCCACGCTTTCATCGCCGCAAGTACCGTTGACGACGGCAGCGGCTGTTGCAACGCCCGCTACGGCAAAACCCGCAGCTGGCGATCTGCCCATGCCCGCGGCAACCGGCATGGACAGCGCCGCTGCGAAACCTGCGGATGCAAAAGCCGTTGTGAAGCCAGCTGACACGAAACCTGGCGAAACAGAAGCTGCACCCGCCTGGGCTGCACCCGGCGCTGCTGCCGTACCGGGCACGACTGCCGCCGCTGGCGCAACGAAAACGTCGTCACCGTCGGATGCGGAGCTTGCAATTGTGCAGAATTCAGCGGTGCTTGACCAACTGACTCAACCTGCCAAACCGGCTGCTGCCGCCGCTGCCGGTGCCAGCAACATGCCGTTCGACCCGAACGCGCCCAAACCGCCGGTCGGCGATGCCATGAAATCGGTCGAGCAGATCCTGGAGCAGCAGGCGATTATTCGTCCGGTGCCGAACGGATATGTGACCGTGCGCAAGGAAGCCGACACGACCGACATGGACAGCCGCCTTGTCGCTGCGCGCACCGCGCTTGGTGAAAACCGCAATGCGGCGGCGCTACAGCTGTTTGATTCGCTGCACACTGACTATCCGAAGGACAAGCGCATCGCCATGGGCCGCGCCGTCGCCCTGCAAAAAACCGGCCAGACCGACAGTGCGCTGAACGCTTATGAAGATGTGCTAAACCACGACCCCAAAAACCTGCAGGCACTGACCAACATGCTGGGGCTGCTGAAAGCGAAAGACCCGCAGCTGGCGCTTGAAAAACTGGTTCAGCTGCATGAAGCCTACCCCTACCAGCCCGATGTTGCAGCCCAGCTGGGCGTTGCCTATGGCAGCACCGGCAATTATCCCGATGCCGCAAAGTACCTTGACCTTGCGGATGCGCTAAAGCCGGGTTCCGCGTTTGTCATGTACAATCGTGCCGTTCTCTACGATAAAATGGGCAAAGTGCAGCAGGCCGGTGATCTTTACCGGCAGATTATCGGTATGTCGGCAGATGGCACGCTCGACCAGCCGCTGCCGATCGACACCATCCGGGCGCGTCTTTCGACATTGCGTTGACCGGCGGGGCTGTGAACCAGCTGCCGACGTATAGCGAGCTATTGTTCTCGCCGCTGTTCTTTTGGCCGCTGACAGTCTTTATCGGGCTTGTTTTCGGCAGCTTTGCGACTGCGTTGTCGTACCGGCTGCCGCGCGGCATTTCAATTGTCAGCAAAGCGCATTCCACCTGCAATTCCTGCGGCCGCAATTTAACGCCGCTGGACCTCGTGCCGGTTTTTTCCTGGGTGCTTTTGCGCGGGCGTTGCCGTGGCTGCGGCGCAAAAATCGGTTGGCGCTATCCGCTGATTGAGCTTGCGACATTAATATTATGCCTGGGCTTTTACGCCCGCTTCGGCGCATCACCCGCGACCATGGGCATGTTTTTGCTGGCCCCGGTCATTACCAGCATTGTCGATATTGACCTGCATTACAAAATTATCCCCGACAGCTTGAACCTTTCCATCGCCGTAATCGCGCTTGTGGTTATGCTGGCAGCTGCTATTGCGGGCGGCGGCGGGCCGGATATGCTGCTGACAATGGGCGAGGGGGCTTTGGCAGGCATGCTGGCTTATGGTCTCGGCTCCATCATTCTGCGGCAGGGGGTAATGCTGCTGCTTAAAAAAGACCCGATGGGCTGGGGGGATATAAAATTTTTTGCTGCCGCCGGCGCGTGGCTTGGCGCGGGGGCTGAAGGCGCCGCCGCTTTTATGCTGGTGGCGGGGCTTGCGGGCGTATTTTTGGCGTTATTGTGGCAAAAACTGCGCGGGGAGCGTGAATTTCCCTTCGGCCCTGCCATTATCCTCGCGTTTATCGTTGTTCTGCTGTGGCAGGGGCCGGTGTTTCTGGCGGTGCCCTGACTGTTAAAAAAACCATATGGCAAATTATAATTTACCGTTTTTTCAATCTATTTAGTCTATCTTATGAAGGTAATGTTTTTTTCCGGGTGTCTCGCATCCGGCGTTCCGCCGTTCCGGCGGTCAAGCTTTCGCGTACAGTATTTGGGGGATAAGCCGTGGAAATCACCGAACTTCTGAAATTCATGCTCGACAACAAGGCGTCCGACTTGCACCTGGCCGCCAACAACCAGCCGATCGTGCGTATCGACGGTGACCTGCAGCGGATTAAAACCGACGAGCTGACTTCCGATACCATCCGCACCATGCTGTTCTCCGTGATGACGGAAGAAATGCGCGCCATTTACGAGCGCGACCTCGAGCATGACTTTGCTATTTCACTCGGCACCGATGCCCGTTTCCGTGTCAACGCCTTTACCAACCGGCAGGGTTCCGCCGCCGTCTTCCGTACCATTCCGACAAAAATTCCGACGATGGAGCAGCTGGATCTGCCGCCTGTCATGCGTCGTCTGGCGGAGCTTGAAAAAGGCCTTGTCCTCGTCACCGGACCGACCGGCTCGGGTAAATCGACGACGCTTGCCGCCATGATCAACCACATCAACGCGAAATTCCCGTACCATATCCTCACCGTCGAGGACCCGGTTGAATTTATGCATACCTCCAAAACCTCCCTCGTCAACCACCGCGAGGTAGGCAACGATACCAAGTCATTCGCCCGCGCCCTGAAGTCTGCCCTTCGTGAAGACCCGGACATCATCCTCGTCGGGGAGATGCGCGACCATGAAACGATTTCACTGGCGCTGACAGCGGCAGAGACGGGCCACTTGGTCTTCGGCACCCTTCACTCCAACACCGCTTCCAAAACCATCGACCGTGTCATCGACGTGTTCCCCGCCTCGGAGAAGGAGATGGTGCGCGCCATGTTGTCGTCTTCCATTCAGGGCATTATTTCGCAGGCGCTGCTGAAGCGCGCGGGCGGCGGCCGTGTTGCCGCGCACGAGATCATGGTCGGCACCAACGCTATTCGCAACCTGATCCGCGAAAACCAGCTGGCGCAGGTTTATTCCATGATCCAGACCGGCTCCCGCTACGGGATGCAGACGATGGAAGACTCGGTCAACGACCTTGTCATTTCCGGCGCGATTACCGAGCAGACGGCGCACGAAACCCTGAAAGACAGCGCGGAAGAGGGCGACGATATTGCGCCCGCAGGCGGCGGACATGCCGCACCGGCTCAGGTCACCAAAAAATCGGCGCCGCTCATGGGCAAAGCCGCGCCGCCCAAAGCCGCCGCGCCCGCCAAGCCTGCGCTTGAAACCGAAGACAAGCCCGACGGAGGATATTCCTTTTGAGCGGAGTTGCGATATACGCTTACCTCAACGAGATGATCAAGCAGCAGGCCTCCGACCTTTACGTGACGGTCGGCGTGCCGCCAACCTTGCGTATCACTGGCAACCTTGTTCCGCTTGGCGACCAGCCGCTGCAGGAAGAAGACGTGCAGGCGATGCTGAACGAAGTGCTGACCTCGCGCCAGCGCCGTGAATTTGATTCGAACATGGAGCTGAACCTTGCTTTCGACATGGGTAAGGAAGGCCGCTTCCGTGTCAACGTTCTGCGCCAGCGCCAGCATACCGGCATGGTCATTCGCCGCATCACCAGCCAGATCCCGAGCTTCGACCAGCTGCGCCTGCCGAAAATCATGGAAACGCTGGCATGTGAAAAGCGCGGACTTATCATGGTGTCGGGTATCACGGCATCCGGTAAGTCAACGTCTCTCGCCTCGATGATCGATTTTCGCAATACAAATCTCGGTGGTCATATCATCACCATCGAAGACCCGATTGAATATTATCACGAGCATAAAAAGGGCGTCATCACCCAGCGTGAAATCGGCATCGATACCAACTCCTATCAAATCGCCCTTAAAAACGCGCTGCGCCAGAAGCCCGACGTTATTCTGGTCGGCGAGGTGCGCGACCCGGAGGTGATGGAGCAAACCATTACCGCCGCCGAAACCGGCCACTTGTGCCTTGCCACCATTCACACCAACAACGCCGCGCAGGCGATTGAACGTATCACCAACTTCTTCCCCGAAGACCGCCAGCAGCAAGTACGCATCGCGCTCTCGCTCAACCTGCGCGCTATTATTGCGCAGCGCCTGGTGCGCGCGATTACGGGTGACCTTGTGATAGTACTTGAAATTCTGCTCAATGAAGCGCTGATCAAGGATTTGATCCTGAAAGGCGACACGACCAAGATCAAAGAGGTTATGGCTAATAACAATGCCTCCGGCATGATTACCTTCGACCAGTCTATTTTGCGGCTGTATTCCGAAGGCATCATTTCCGAGCAGACGGCGATCATGGAAGCTGACATCCCCGCGGATATGAAAATCAAAATCCAGCAGGTCAAAATCGGCGATAAATCTAAAGGCATGCCTAACATTGACACGTCCAAGCTCTCTCTGTAATAATGTTTTGATTTCAAAACCATAAAGGCGGTTTTGGGCGTTTCAACATATATTTAAAGAGAGTCGGGCCCTTTAAAATGACTGCATTTGGTCACCTCGGTCGCATTTGCGCCAAATCCCTTATGGTTGTTACATTTGCCGCGGCTCTTGCCAGCTGCCAGCTTGCAAAGAACCAGTTGCAATATGACCGTACCGCTGCTGGCGACCGCCAGATGTACCGGGATGTAATGGCGCCCGTTCCGACACCGGCAATGCCAACCGCCACGCCCGATTTCCAGTCTGTCGTTTCAACGCCTGAAGACCTGAAACTGCCGACACCGCTGGTCACTGTTTCCGTCAACCAGACCGTTTCGCTGCGCGACCTTATGTACCAGCTGGCACAGCAAGCGGATGTTGATATCGAGATGGATCCGCAAATCCACGGCTCGCTCATTTTCACCGCAAAAGACCGCCCGTTTGACCAGGTCGTCGACCGCATCTGCGACATGGCAGGTCTGCGCTACAACTACAAGAACAACGTGCTGCGCGTCGAGCTCGACCGCCCGTTCATGAAAACCTACAACGTCGAATTCCTCAACTTCGAGCGTAAAGGTTCGTCAAGCGTTACCACGACCTCGACCAGCTCTTCCTCCGGCGTTACCAACTCGACCGCGCCCGACGGCTGGAAAGACCTCAACGATGGTATCGAGCAAATCCTGACCGCTTCGGATACGTATGCGTCGCTTGCAACGATGGCAGACCCGGTGGCGCAGGTTGCTAACCCGCTGCCGCAACCGACTGTTTCGGCAGACCCGAACGTGCCGCCGCCGCCGCCGCCCCTGCCGGGCTCGCCGCAGCTTGCGCCCATTCCGGCATCGCAGGCACCGCAACTCACCATCACGACGCCTGCTGGCGAACCTCTGGTACCGAGCCCGCCCGCGACGTTCTCTATTTCGAAGCAGACCGGCCTTATCAGCGTCTTTGCCAGCCAGCGCCAGCACAAGCTTGTTGACAGGTTCATCCAGGAATTCCGCAAGCGCGCCACCACCCAGGTGCTGATCGAAGCGAAAGTTCTGCAGGTTGACCTGACCGACGAATTCGCAACCGGCGTCAACTGGTCGACACTTAATCTGACCGGTCTCCTCAAGGTCACTCAGTCCTTCCCGCTGCCGGCCTTTACGCCTGCTGCAAGCGGCAACTTCGGCCTGACGTTCGAGCCGGGTAGCGACTTCAGCACGGCCATCCAGGCCATCAGCCGCTTTGGTACTGTGCGTGCGCTTTCCAGCCCGCGTGTAACGGTGCTGAACAACCAGTCGGCCATCGTCAACGTGACAAAGGACAACAAATACCTCGACTTCGACTTCACGGTGACGCCTGCGACGTCGACGACAGCGGCGACTTTTGCCCTCGACAGCAACGAGAAGAACTCGCCCGAAGGTATCGTCCTGACGGTCATCCCGAACGCCAACCCCGACACAGGCGAGATCATGATGGCTGTGCGTCCGACGGTGCTGCGCGTGACGCGCTTTATCACCGACCCGACCATCAGCCTTGACCTTGCGCTGAACAACATCGACCCGTCGACTGTTTCCGTGCCGAACAACCTCATCCCGCAGGTTGACGTGCAGGAAATCGACTCCGTTCTGCGCATCCAGTCCGGCCAGATGATGGCGCTTGGCGGCCTGATGCAGGATAGCAATACCGTTCAGGAAGAGGGCGTTCCCGTCCTTGGCGACGTTCCCTACATCGGCACCCTGTTCCGTAACCACTCGGATAAGGCCGTCAAGTCGGAACTGGTGATCTTCCTGCGTGCGTCGGTTGTCGGCGGTGATAACGTCGACCAATTCGAGAAGAAGCTTTACCAGACGGTTGGCGAAGACCGCCATCCGGGCCCGCTTTAATCAGGCGGCATCTTCAGCAGATAAAAGGATTGCAGGGATAAGATGATTTCACGGCCGCTTGTGCGCTATGTTTTGACTGCAGCAATGCGGGATAAGCTGGTTTTGACTCTCCTTTTCATGGTGGCCATGGGCGGCGCGGTTTCCGTCTTTCTTGGCTCTGCCACAATCACGGAGAAGGAAAGTTTCGCGCTCGTCTTCGGCGCAAGCGGTCTGCGCTTTCTCGGTGTTCTGGGCACAACCCTTTTTTGCTGCTTCTACGTCCGCCGGTCATTCGAGACGAAGGAAGTTGAATTCCTGCTGTCCCGGCCCCTGTCCCGTACGACATTCCTGTTCAGCCATGCTACCGCTTTTATTGCGCTGGCGCTCAGCCTCGCCATCAGCATCGGCCTTGTCGTTTTCTTCCTTGGCAAGCCGTCGATGAACGGCTTCGTCGTCTGGCTCGCCAGCCTCGGCGTTGAGTATTCCATTATTGCCGTTGCTGCGCTGTTTTTTTCGATGGTTGTTTCGAGCGCCTCGGGTTCAGCTCTTTGCACGCTCGGCTTTTATACGCTGGCACGCATGATGGGTACTATCCTCGGCATTTCGCATCAGGCCCCCTCGAATGCTATTTTCGCCGTGCTGAACAATATTGCGGAGATGATCTCCATTTTTGTCCCGCGGCTTGATCTCATGGGCCAAACCTCGTGGCTGGTTTATGGCGTCGCCGGCTCCGGCGGCATCGGCTTCACAGAGGAAGCTGGCAACTACGCGCACATGATGGTAGCGCACCTTGGCATCCTCGGCTTTATTTCTCTTCAGGGCGCCGTTTTTATCGCCCTGCTTCTGGCGGCAACTGCGTTTGACTTTATCCGTAGAGAATTCTGATGAGCGGGCAGGCCCGGATCAAAAAAAACGTCACTATTTTCCTCGTCATTGCGCTTGCCCTGAACGTCGTCGTCTGGCTGGCCGCGAACAAGGTCTTCGCCAAGTGGGAAGGCGTGCCACCGGTGCCAACCCGCAGCGGTGCGATTTCCATGGGGCTTGGCGATGCTGAGTTCGCCTATCGCTTCGGCGCCATTACGCTGCAGAACCTCGGTGATGGTGGCGGGCAAACGACTGCGCTGAAAGATTATGATTATAAGGCGTTGGGCAACTGGTTCTGGCTGCTGAACAGCCTAGATCCGGCATCCGATCACGTGCCGATGCTGGCAGCCTATTATTTCGGTGGCACCCTTGTGCCGGCGGACGTACGTGTGGTTTACGATTATCTTTCCGTCATTGGGAATAACCCGGCAGGACAGAAGTGGCGTTGGCTGGTGCACGCCATTTTCCTGGCGCGCCACCGCCTGTATGATGTCGACCTTGCGCTTAACCTTGCCTACAAGCTTTCCAAGATGGAGCTTGTCGATGACCGCATGCCTGTCTGGGCACGGCAGATGCCTGCGCTGGTTCTTGCCGAAAAAGGCGAGAAGGAAGATGCCCGCCGTATCGTCGAAAACTTGTTGATGAGCTCGGACAAAGTCCACCCCAATGAAATTGGCTACATGGAATATTATCTGACGCACGAACTGGGCGTTGATCCGGCGGAAGTCAAAGCGATCAAGGCTATGCGCGGCAAGGAAGCTGACCCTGCCAACTTGCGCGAAACACGCGCAGCCCCCATGCCGCAATAACGGATGCGACGGAATATAGCCGATGGGGGTTGATTACCAGACGACATTCAGCCTCATCGAATGGCTGGCCCTGACCGGTTTTGCGCAAAGTCTTCTTATTCTTGTGTATATCGTCCTGCGGGCGCGCCAGTGGCGGCAAGCCGCAATTGCAATCGCCTATTTTTCCTTTTTGGCGCTGGCTTTTGGCCTTCAATTCGCGCTGCGCCTTGAAGACTTTGCGTTTCCACTACGCTTCTGGCTGGGCTTTTGCCGGGCGATGGGCGCGCCACTTTGCTATCTTCTTGTGCTGCAGGTGTCTCTCGTCCGGCAATCGCCGTGGCGTGGGCTCGGCGTACTTCTTGTCGTTCCAGCGGCATTCGCTGCTGCGCTTGTTTTCGGGCACTTTGAGAATGCCTGCGAAGGGGGCGGCCTTAGCTGCCCGCGCTTCTTCCAGATTTTATCATGGTTCGGAGGCATGTCGGGCGCGCTGGCGCTGCTGGCGATTTATTTTCACAAAAATATTTTCAGGTTGCTCTGGACAGCGAAAGGCGGGCGGGAAAGATACTGGCTCGTCATCACCCTTATCGTTGCCAATATTTTGCGCATTATCGTCAGCCTAATGCTGTCACTGGGCTACATCGAACGTGGCGACTCGGACGCGCTGCAGGTAACTCTCGGCATCGCCTTTGCTTACCTTGCTACGACGACGCTGTTCAGGATTTATCCCTTGCCTGTCCAGCTCAATGCGTCATCCCGAATGGAAGCGCTGCTGCTGACGGAGGATGAACGGGCGATTGCCGACAAGATACTCAAGTTGATGCAACTGGATAAAATTTACCACGAAGCCTCTTTTAGTCGGGCCGATCTGGCGCGCGAGGTCGGCGCCTCGGAAAATATTGTTTCGCGTGTTATCAATCAGGCCTTTGGCAAAAGTTTCCCTAAACTTCTGAATGAATATCGCGTCGAAGACGCGAAACGCATGCTGCGAGACCCTGCTATCCCTATCAATATCCTCGCCTTCGAGGTCGGGTTTAACTCCATCGCCTCCTTTAACCGTGTTTTCCGCGAGGTGGCGGGTGAGACGCCGTCGCAATTCCGGCAGCGCGAAAAGCAAGAAACAGCTTAAAATAAGGTGCTGCGGCAGGCAGCAATAAAATTGCCATCCAACGCAACAATGATGTTTTGATGATTCTCACTTCGTGTCCGTTGCGCCTTTCGGGCATCATTTTTTCCGATGAAGTTCCTGGGGTGCCGGGGGATAGTAAAAAAGCGAATATGAGAAGCTTTTGACGTTATCGCGCATCAACTTGACAATGTTAAGAGTGTACGCATAACAGTCGAATTCCCCACCTTCTCAAGGCTATATGCTAAATACAGCTGCTTAATTCGTCATTTCGAGCAACAAAGGCTCTCAACTTAAAGAATCATTTAACTTTTTTGTTGAAAGATAGGATGTAGGTCACCAAACTGAAAGCCAGCGACGTTGCCCGTTGTATGAAGCCATTTTTTATCCGGCCCGTGCAACAAACATCAGGTTTTATTAAGTGGTGATGAAGCGAACTAGAACTGAACTAAACCTTTTCAAGGTTTATATACTTCAACAAACTGGGGAGATATAAATGAAATCACTCAACACCCAAAAGGGCTTCACGCTCGTCGAGTTGGCGATCGTGATGACGATCATCGGTCTTCTGATCGGTGGCATTCTGAAAGGCCAGGAACTAATGGACAACGCGCGCGTTTCCGCGACGATTGCCCAAGTAAAAGGTATTGAAGCTGCAACGACGACGTTCCGCGACAGCTACAACGCCTTCCCCGGCGACATGCCGAGCGCTTCGACCCGCGTTCCGAGCTGCAACGCCAACTGTTCGCTGCCCGCAGCCAGCACGACCGCTGGTGATGGCATCATCGGTGGTACGGCCGCTTGGGCTGCCAACTACAACCCGCAGCTGACCGCCGCTATGGCACAGCCGCCGACAACCGCTGCTGAAGAAACCCAGCTGTTCTGGACCGAGCTTCTGCTCGCCAACCTGACCAGCGGCTACACCGACTCGCCGATCCGCACCACTCCGCCGGTTCCGTCGTGGGGCAACACCATGCCTGAAGCGAAACTGGGCGGCGGTTATGTCGTTGGTTACGCGACCGGCCTGAACGGCCCGGGTTCGACGAACGCAACTGCTGCACAAGGTCCTTCGGGTACCGTGCTGGTCATGACGAACAGCCCGACCGCTGTTCTGGCGACCACCACCGGCAACCTGCCGCTGACCCCCAGCCGCGCTGCCCAGATCGACCGCAAACTTGATGACGGCAAGCCTGCTACCGGCTTCGTCCAGGCTTACGGCGTCGCGGCCAGCTGCTTCCAGGCTGCAACCGTGCTGGCTTACCAAGAAGCGCTCACTGCCAAAGATTGCGGTCTGATCCTGCGTATCCAAGGCTAAGCAACTTCTTCTAACGATACAAAAAGGCCCGGGGGTGAAAACCTCCGGGCTTTTTTTTATGTGCGGGAAGCGTGCACGCTGTGAAAACTTTGCCGATAGGGGCAATAGAGTTCTTGTGTATGCGTTCAGCGCGACTATATAATTAGAAGACTGGGCACTAGAATAAGTAATGGGGCAATCTTCAACAAAGTTAGACATGAGGGGATATATCTAATGCAATCACTAAAATCACTCAACACCCAAAAGGGCTTCACGCTCGTCGAGTTGGCGATCGTGATGACGATCATCGGTCTTCTGATCGGTGGCATTCTGAAAGGCCAGGAACTAATGGACAACGCGCGCGTTTCCGCGACGATTGCCCAGGTAAAAGGTATTGAAGCTGCAACGACGACGTTCCGCGACAGTTACAACGCCTTCCCCGGCGACATGCCGAGCGCTTCGACCCGCGTTCCGAGCTGCAACGCCAACTGTTCGCTGCCCGCAGCCAGCACGACCGCTGGTGATGGCATCATCGGTGGTACGGCCGCTTGGGCTGCCAACTACAACCCGCAGCTGACCGCCGCTATGGCACAGCCGCCGACAACCGCTGCTGAAGAAACCCAGCTGTTCTGGACCGAGCTTCTGCTCGCCAACCTGACCAGCGGCTACACCGACTCGCCGATCCGCACCACTCCGCCGGTTCCGTCGTGGGGCAACACCATGCCCTCGGCAAAACTGGGCGGCGGGTTTGTTGTTGGTTACGCGACCGGCCTGAACGGCCCGGGTTCGACGAACGCAACTGCTGCACAAGGTCCTTCGGGTACCGTGCTGGTCATGACGAACAGCCCGACCGCTGTTCTGGCGACCACCACCGGCAACCTGCCGCTGACCCCCAGCCGCGCTGCCCAGATCGACCGCAAACTTGATGACGGCAAGCCTGCTACCGGCTTCGTCCAGGCTTACGGCGTCGCGGCCAGCTGCTTCCAGGCTGCAACCGTGCTGGCTTACCAAGAAGCGCTCACTGCCAAAGATTGCGGTCTGATCCTGCGTATCCAAGGCTAAGCAACTTCTTCTAACGATACAAAAAGGCCCGGGGGTGAAAACCTCCGGGCTTTTTCTTTTGAGTGCTTGTCATGAGTTCGTGTACATAGGAACTGAGGGTAGATGTGCCTAAAGCGGATCTTCGCCCAGAGCAAGCCTCAATATTCCGCCACCGTGTAAAACAGGACGTTCTTTGAAGAGCCGCGCTGCTTTTATCTTAGCTTGAGGGTTGTAGCTAGAAAATCAGGGGCCGCAGATAAGGTGTTTGGTGGCATCTATGCCAATAGCGAAAAGCGGCGAGCAGCTTGTCGGGATAATATTGGTATTATCAATGACGGCATTGCAGACGGCTTTGCCTGCCGAAATACCCGTCATGACGCCGCCATTGCACCCAATGCCTGAACCACCCAGCATGTCAGGGGTAAAGCAGTTGACGCCCGTCGAATCGCAAATATTGCTGGCATATATATTGGTAGCCCGAATTGTGCCGTTTACATCAAGGGCTGCACTGGGGGCGGCGGTGCCGATGCCAACCTGGCCGCCAGGCTTTCGTGTAGATAAAGCTGGTGCCGGAAGCGCCCATGCTCCATTTGTCGTTGTCTTTGGGCAGTGAACTGATGACAAAAGCGTCATCATAATAATTAGCCCCTGGTGCCAGCGAGTAAACCGAGCCATTACCTGTGCCCCGGTCAAGGAACGTCGCATCACCGTTGCAGTTTTCGGCATCGCGCGTGGTGCCTGTTGCGGCGCAGGCGCGGGTCATCTTGCCGTAGTAGTTATAAGCGCCGCGGCCATCCGAACCATGCGATACAACAGCAAGAAGGTAAGAGTTTGGTAGTGCCGTGCCGGTGATCGCGGGGTTCAGGCCACTGATAATGGCCTTGTTGACGGGGTCATAGACCTGAATGTTGATGGCGCCATACTGGTCGTTGTAGCTCATGGATCCGGGGGCGCCGCTGCCGGCCCGCGTCATATATTCGGTGACGTTATAGCTAAGCTTGTTGTTCCAGCCGTCCATTGCGTCGGTTTCGGTGATGCCCAGCGTCAGGTATGGCAAGGCACCCGTCAGCACCGGATCGGGGGTGAAGGGGCTGATGGAATCGGAGGTCGGACGCGCGCCGTTGATGCGGCAGACTTTGTTGCCGCCGCCAAAACCGCTGCAGCCAATAGCTGTTCCTGTCGGACAGAATTCTATGCCGGCATGCACATCATCCGGCGCCAGCGACGGGTCGGCGGGGCAGGGCAGGCGGCCATGCTGGAACACGAAGTTTGACAAGGACTGCTTTGCCTGCGTCAATGACGCGGAAGTGGTGTTGTTTGTCTTGTCGATAATGTACTGACGGTAAGTCTGCAGTGCAGTCGTCGAGAGGAGGCCAATGATAAGCAGTAGAATAGACAATTCGATGAGCGAAAAGCCGGCGGCAAATTTTGCGGGCGGGCGGGGAAGCATTGTCGTCTCCTTTTAGGAAAATCAAACACGCGCTGGTCTAAGGGTCAAGGGGTCGAGGTCGGTGTGCCGCATATAATAACCCCGAAATTATCGACGCCCTTCATGTATCCGCTGCTGCAGACCTGGTTTGCCGTAGGTTTTGGAATGGCGGCAAGCTTGCAGGAGACGTTGCCGCCCTTGATGCCGGATACGACCCACATAAAGCCGCTGGCGGCGGGGGGGTTCAGTACAGCGCAATTGGAGCCTGCGGTAGTTGCGAAGTTTGCCGGATCCCAGCATTTTTGAGGCGTGCTGTCGTCACAGAATAACGGCTGCTGCGCGTTGGTCGCGCGAATGTTGCCCGCGACGTCAAGTCGCGCGGTAGGAATGTCCACGCCCACGCCGACGTTGCCGGTATTAAGGTTGTGAATATCCACAGAATTCGGCGAGGTGAAGTCCCAGAGGCTGGTCAGATAACGCGTGGAATGGCTGACGGTGTCATCGTAACTGTTAGAGCTGATGCCTTCGACAAAAGTGGAGCCGCCGTTACAGTTGCTGCTTTCGTTCTTGCCAGCCGTACAGGCGACAGGTTTCTTCCCTTCAGAAGAATAAGCGCCCATATGATCGGGACCGAAGGCAACGACGGCATAATGCGCGCTGTCGACAGGGTCGGTAAGGTTCAGGGATGTCGGCGGTTCTGTTGTAACCCGAACGGCGCCATACGTATTGTCGAATGTCAGGGAATCCGTAAGATACGTGGTCACCGCATACTGAATTTTATAACCCCAGGGGTCAATGGCATCGCTCAGCGTAATGCCGAGTGTCGTAAATGGCACGGAGCCAATGGTCACGGGGTCGTTGCCGGCTGGCCCCGGTGCGTTGGTTTTGCGTGCGCCTACAATACTGGCGATAGTGCAGGTAATTTTGCCTGTCGTGGCGTTTACAGTTGCGGCTTCCTTGCCATAAGTATTGCTTTTCATGGGTAGTGTCGGGTCGGCAGGACAAGGGTAACGGCCATTCGAGGAGTAAAAGTTGGAAAGTGCAGTGTCTATAGTGGATACCTTATCCAGGGTATCGGAACGCTTCGTGCTGTTGGAATAAAGGTCGTACATTTTAATGCCCGCCACCATGATGAGGCTTGATATCGTCATGACGATGGCAAGCTCGAGCAAGGTGAAGCCGCGATTGGCAGTTTGGCGTGCAAGTGCGCGCATAGGGTCGACTTTCTCAAGTATTATTCGCATTGGCAGTTACCGTATTGATAGCCGGAGCCGCCGCTTAATGCGCGCGAACAGTCAGCTGTTTGTCCGCTCGTTGTGCAGGTTGTACCTTCCTGGATCGAAAGGGGGGTCGAGTTGGTCTGTGTGGTGGTTTTCATGGTCCATGTATAAAGGTTAACACCGCACTGGTTATCATATGAAGTATAGGGTCCCCAGCTGTCGGTCGCGCAGTTGTAATAGCGCACCTGCTTGTCCACGCCAGACTGGCCTGTGGGGCAGGGGAAGTCGTTGGTCTGCGGTTTGTTGTTTGTGCAGGTGCAATGGTTACCGCCTGAAATCGTTGCCCAGGTTGACCAGCTGCCGGCTCCGCCGCTTGTCGGGCAGGTCCAGGTGCGTTTTTGATCATAATAGCCATCGTAGCCCGGCGGGCAGGTATAAGACTGCTGCGACTGTGCGGCTTGCGCCGTGCAGGTGCAGGTATTGCTCAGAACCGTTGGGGTTCCGAAGTGGCCCGCCGTCAGGCTGTCGCAAACCCAAGGGGTCTTTTGTGTGATGCTGCCACTGGAATAACCGGTGCCGCAGGTCAAAGTATCCGTCTTACTGGTGGGTGTGCAGACGCAAAGGTTTACATCTGCCGTGATGAGATCAGTATCCGCCGGGCACAAGTGAACGCGATGGCGGATGTGCGTGCCGGTAAAGCCATAGGGGCAGCCCAAATCTTCATCCCCGTCAAAAAGGTTGCAGGTGCAGATGCCGGTAGCAGATTGTTGCGCCCAGTTGCCATCATCGCCGCATTTCCAGGTCTGGCGGTACGAAATGCCGGAAATTTTGGTGGGGACGACTGTGCCCGAAAGTGCGACCGGCAGCGTATCTTTATCCGTCACGCCGGCGATGTTGCAAAGGTTGACCTGCTTTGAAGCGCAGGTCAGTGCGCTTTTGCAAATCAGCGTGCCATCTGAATTGAGGCCCTGCATAAGCGAGCCTAGCGGGCATTTGGTCACAGCATTTTGTTGACAAGCCACTGCGTCAGCGCCGAAGCCCGAGGCATAGGGGCGTGTCACGTCTGAATCGCAATTGTATTTAGTGGAGGGGGACGGATCTACCTTTGCAATTTCTCCGTTGGTGATGCAGTTGCCGCCCGTATTGTCGCAAATTTTTGTTGTCGTAAAGCTGTCGTTGGTTTTGACGGTACCCGCGGTATCAACCGTCTGCTGGGGTGTTGATGTGCGCACGCCGACTTTACCGCTGGTTTCAGCGCTGACGAGATCGCGAATAGCCGTGCCGTCCGCTGTGACGCGCCACAATGGCGTGGTCGATGCGGCATAGAACTTGATGACGTCATCATAATGGAAGGCATCGTTGACACCCTTGTTGGTCGAGCTGTAATCCAGCGCCTTGTAAACGGCTTTTGCGCCGGCCTGGCAGTTGGTGCCATCGGCAGCTGTTGCCGAGCAGGCAAGGGAGGCTTTACCATCGTGCGTGTAGGAACCCGCGCGGTCGGGGCCATTGCTGAGCACGATGTAGTGAACCTGGCCTGCGTTATTGTCGATGAGGCGGTTATTGACATCTTTCACCGAAATTGCGCCGCCGTCCTTGTTATATTTGTCGGGAGTGCTGGCCAGGCGTTCGGTTACGGCATAGACAAAGCGGTCGCCATAACCGTCTTCGGCGTAACTCTCATCAAGGCCCATGGTGCGGAAAGGCAGTCCGCCTGTTCGCACGCGCAGATATGTACCAGCCGTAGGGCCGCCAGGCAGGCCGTAGCTGGCCTGCACATAAAGACTTTTCGACGTGCCGACGCAAGGGTCGCCGAATACGCCGTTAGACGCAACCATTGAAACGCTGGTGCCTGCTGTTTTATTCAAAAATTGTGTGGCGGCGAGCGTGACGCTGTTTGTGGCGTTACAAGTACCGACCGAGTAGCTGTTACAGCTGCCGGATGGCGTGCCGTAGGAGGCAAAGGTGATGCCGTTGAAGACCATGCCCGTGGGCGGTGTCAGCGTAACCGTGCCGTTTTCACCAGCCGTGCCGCAGATATAACCGGAAGATGCTGTAGTGACCGGGTTTTCCCCTTCTTTAATGCAAATGCCATCGGTTGTGCAAGTATTCACGGCTTGTGTTTCGACAGAGCAATCGCTGGAAACGCCATAAGATGCGTCACTGCGGCTCGCGCCCAGCGGTGCGGGGCAAGGATAGTGTCCGTTGCGGACAAGGTAGTCGTTGATTTTCTGGACGGCTGTGTTGATGTTCGCGGTCGTCTTGATCCGTTCCTGCGTTTTGTAATACAGGTTGAACGATGTCAGCAGCGAAGCCATGACAAGGCTGATGATGATGAGGACGATGGAGGTTTCTATGAGTGTGTAACCGTGCTGCGCGCAAGACGGATTTTTATTAGATCCAGGACGAACGAATCGGACCACGGGATTTCTCCAAACACACAAGACACCTATGAACACGCATGACTCCATGCGTGAATCATCATACACCAATTATTAAGAATACAGGTGAAAGGTAAAGATACGATTAAATGATGAAGCAAACGTCGTTAAGATGCTGTCGCGCCAATATAAAGCCCGCCTGTACGTGAGTGGTTTTTGCCACGTCAAACGGGCGTATTCATAAACCATAATTCGAGGGTGAGTCTGTAAATTTCAGTCAGGGCGGCCATATCTGCCACCGTCACGCGCTCATCGGTTTTGTGCATGGTCTGGCCGACGATGCCGAATTCGACGACGGGGCAGTGCTGGCGGATGAAGCGGGCATCCGACGTGCCGCCGCTGGTGCTTAGCTCGGCTTCAAGGCCAGTGACATCGCGGATGGCTTTTTGCACGATTTCTGAATATTTTCCGGGCGGGGTGTAAAAGCTTTCGCCGCCGGTGACGGTTTTGAGGGTATAGGGAATGTTTTGCGCATCCAGCGTCGCCCGCAGCGTCTTTTCCAGCTTTTCGCCGGTATAGGTGTCGTTAAAGCGCACGTTGAAGGCGGCGTTGGCGGTGCGGGGGATGATGTTGGTGGCGGTATTGCCGACATCTATATTAACGATCTCGAGGTTCGAGGGCTGGAAGTGCGCCGTGCCGGCATCAAGCGCCAGCCCGTCAACCGCCTGCAGCAGCGCCATCAGTTTGGGAATGGGGTTATCGGCAAGGTGCGGGTAGGCCACATGGCCCTGCACGCCCTCGACGCTCAAATAACCCGTAAACGTGCCGCGACGGCCGATTTTCATCATGTCGCCAAGTTTCTCGCGGGAGGTCGGTTCCCCGACAAGGCAGAAGTCGATGGTTTCGCCGCGGTCTTTCAGCCAGTCCAGCACCTTGCGGGTGCCGTTAATGGAGGGGCCTTCTTCATCCCCCGTGATCAAGAAGCTGATGGAGCCTTTGGGGCTTTCCGCCTTGATGAAGTCAAGCGCCGCCGCCGCAAAGCAGGCAATGGGGCCTTTCATGTCGGCCGCGCCGCGGCCGCACACGAAGCCGTCGCGGATTTCACCGCCAAAGGGATCAAAGCTCCAGCCATCCACCGCGCCGACCGGCACGACATCGGTATGGCCGGCAAAGCAAATATGCGGCGCGCCGGTGCCCCAGCGGGCATAAAGGTTCTCAACGTCCGGGGTATCTTCGTCGGAGAAGGTGAGGCGGTGGCAGTCAAACCCGTTGTCGGCCAGCAGTTTTTGCAGCAGCGCAATGGCCCCGCCTTCGTTCGGCGTAACGCTGGGGCAGCGCAGCAGCGCCTGCAGAAGGGCGACGGGGTCTGTCATGATATGGCTTAATCCCGCAGCAGTTCGTTGATGCCGGTTTTGGAGCGCGTCTGCGCATCCACGCGCTTCACGATCACGGCGCAATAAAGGTTGGGCCCGGGTGTGCCGTCTTTCAGCGGTTTGCCGGGCTGCGTGCCGGCGACGACGACGGAATAGGCGGGCACGCGGCCCATGAAAACCTCGCCGGTTTCGCGGTCGATGATTTTGGTGGAGGCGCCAATGTAGACACCCATGGAGAGGACGGAGCCCGTTTCAACAATCACGCCTTCGGCCACTTCCGACCGCGCGCCGATAAAGCAGTTATCCTCGATAATCACGGGGTTGGCCTGCAGCGGTTCCAGGACGCCGCCAATGCCGACGCCGCCGGAAATGTGGCAGTTGGAGCCGATCTGCGCGCAGGAACCGACGGTTGCCCAGGTATCCACCATCGTGCCTTCGCCGACATAGGCGCCGACGTTGACGAAAGACGGCATCAGCACCGCTTTGGGCGCGATGAAGGCGGAGGGGCGCACAACGGCCCCCGGCACGGCGCGGAAGCCTGCGGCCTTGAAGGCGGCATCATCCATGCCCTCAAAGCGGGAGCCCATTTTGTCGTACCATGTCGAGCCCGCAACGCCGCCCTTGACCGGCGCGTTGTCGTTGAAGCGGAAGGACAGCAGAATGGCTTTCTTCAGCCACTGGTGCGTGTGCCATGCGCCATCTTTTTTCTCGCAGACGCGCAGGCTGCCGCTGCCCAGCAGGTTCATGCTTTCCTCGACCGCCTTTTTGCCGATCAAGCGGGTTTTGTCGGTCAGCTGCTCGCGGCCTTCCCACGTGGTGTTGATGGCGTTTTCAAGTTCGGCAATGTCGGTCATTTTTTTTAGGCCTTTATGAAGAAAGAGAAAGGGGGTGTTCGGTTAGCGCACGTTTTCCTGCAGCCAGTCGGCAAGGCGTTCCGCCTTGTGGTGCGTATGCGGGTGGTTAAGGTCTTCGGGCTTCACGTTCTTGCCATGGAACCAGACGGTAGACATGCCAAGTTCATGCGCGGGGCGCAGGTTGACTTCAAGGTCCTCGAACATGCAGGCGCGTTTCGCGTCAACGCCATGTTTTTTGAGGAAGACATGATAGGTGTCAATTTTCGGCTTCGGCCAATAGGCGGCGTCTTCAATGGCGAAAACGCCGTCAAAATAATCGCGGATGCCCAATTGCGCCAGCATCAGTTCCGCAAAAGCGCGGGGGGCGTTGGTGAAAACAAAACGGCGGCCCTGCAGGCGCAGCAGCTTTTCCTTCACGATATCGCATTGCGGCACGACGGAAATGTCGATGTCGTGCACGTGCTGCAGAAAATGCGCGGGGTCCACTTCATGTTCCGACATCAGGCCGCGCAGGGTGGTGCCGTAGGTGTGGTAGTAATGCTTGCGCAGGCGGCCGGCTTCATCGTGCGGCACCTTCAGGTGGCTTGCCACAAAATCCGTCATGCGGTTGCCAACTTCGACGAAGACATGGCTTTCGGCGTCGTAGAGCGTGTTATCGAGGTCGAAGACCCAGGAATCGGTGCGGGAGAAAAGATCAGTCATGAGCGTAGTTCCTTATACGGCCTTTCTGGATTTCAGGGCCGTGGCCAGCGTGCCGTCATCAAGGTAGTCAATCTGCCCGCCGATGGGCACGCCGTGCGCCAGCTGGGTTACTTTCACGCCCGTCACGGCAAGGCAGTCGGCAATGTAATGCGCCGTCGTCTGCCCGTCGATGGTGGCGTTGAGCGCGAGGATCACTTCGCGCGGGCCCATGTTCTGCACACGGGCGACAAGATGGGGAATGGACAGGTCTTCAGGGCCAATGCCGTCAAGCGCCGACAGCGTGCCGCCAAGAACATGGTAATAGCCCTTGAACGAGCCGGTCTTTTCAATCGCCCACAGGTCGGAAATATCCTCGACAACGCAAAACAGCGCGGCGTCGCGCGCGGGGCTGGCGCAAATGGCGCAGGGCTGCACGGTGTCCATGTTGTGGCACTCGGGGCATTCCTCGATCACGTCGGCGGCTCTCGTCATCATCTGCGCCAGCGGCAGCATCAGGCTTTCGCGGCTTTTTAGCAGGTGCAGCGCCGCACGCCGCGCCGAGCGCGGACCCATGCCCGGCAGCCGCGCCAGAAGCTTTATCAGATGTTCTATTTCCGTTCCAATCATGGGGGTGATTATAGGCCTTCGGGGGCGTGTTTTCCAGTTTATAAAAATATGGCTTAGCCGCCAAAAGCATCGCTGAAAATGAAGTCTTTTTCAGCGCCGCGTTCCAGCAGCAGCGGCAGTGTGGCGTTTACCATGGGGGCAGGGCCGGCAAGGTAGATGTTATGGCCGGCAAGGCTGGCAAAATCTGCCATGACGGCAGGGCCGATATAGCCGCTGCGGCGGCCCGCGCCTTCGGCATGCGTCGTGTCGGCATGCGCAATAATGGGCGTATAGGCGAAGGCGGGGTGTGCTTCGGCAAGCGACAAAAAGAAATGGTCAAGATACAGGTGCGTTTCATCGCGCACTGCCCAGTACAAATGTACGGGCGCTGCTGTTTTTGCATCCCGCGCGTGTTCAAGCTGCGCTTCAACAATGGCTTTCAGGGGGGCAATGCCCACGCCGCCGGCCAGCGCCAGCAGCGGGCGGGCGGAGGGCCGCCAGAAATGGTCGCCCCATGGCGCGTCAACCGTGACGGGGCTGCCAATGGCAAGGTTATTGAAGGCAAAGGCCGAAAACCCGTGGCCACTGTTTTTGACATGAAACTCAAGGTAGGGGGCGGCAGGGGCAGAGGCGATGGAAAAGGCGCGGGGTTCAACATCCGCTGCCGTCAGCAGGGCATATTGCCCGGCACGGAAGGGCAGCTTGCGGCCATTATCCAGTTCCAGCCGCAGCAACCGCGTATCGGCCGCGATATCTTCGATGAAGAAGACACGGGCTGGGTATTTTTGCGGCGGGGCGGCTGTATCGGCGGCGGTCAAAACATATCCTTTGGGGCGGCTCTTCTGGTGTTTAGAAAGACTTCGGGCTCACCCCCGAAAGTAGGGATGAGCCCGGAAAAGTCAAGTTTTTAGGCCTTGAAGCTTTAAGCGGTCAGCGCTTTCGGCTTGGTGGTCGTTGCGGGTGCAACTTCCTTCGGCGCATCAACTTTCGGCGTTTCTGCGGCAGGCGCTTTTACTTCAACCGCCGGCAGTTTCAGGTCCTTCACGCGGCCTTCCAGCTCGCGCGCGGCGGCCTGGTATTTGGCGCGGTCTGCACCGTCATCATCGCCAAGGGCGGATTTCAGCTTCGAGGTGCCGTCGGCATCCATCGGGATCGCGCTGTTTTTGATGCCTTCGCGGATGGCGAGGAGGCCTTTTTGCAGCTCGGGGTCGCCTTTGGCGGCAGAGATTTTACGGTCAATGAATTCATCGAAGGATTCAGCGCCCTGCGGTGCGGCGGGGGCAGGGGTAACTTCCTGCGGCTTCGCTGCGTCTTTTGCGGGTGCTGTTTCCTTCGGCGTATCTTTTGCGGGCGCGTCTTTCAGGGTCTCGGTATCCACGAACATGCTTTTCGGCAGGTTGATGGGGCCATGTTCGGCAGCGCTGATACCGACGATCTGGTCGTCGGCGCGGCTCTGCGCTTCCTGGCGCCATTTTTCCAGCACGGGGCTGCCTTCACGCGGGGTGAAGTTGTTGACGGCAACGCCCTGACGCTGCGCTTCCAGCCACATCATTTCTTTTTGCTCGACGTTACCGTAGAGCGTAATTGCCTGCCAGCCGCGGCTTTTGGATGTTGCGACAACGGCATGTGCATCGGATTCATCGAATTTCGCGCTTTTCAACGGCATGCCGATGAATTCGGCGCCGCCAAGGTTGGCGTGCCATTCAATGGTGTGGCCGTTCGGCAGGTCAAACAGCAGGCCGTTCTTGTGCTTGCGGATTTCGCCGGATTCACCCAAAGCCTGTTTCAGCGCGGGGTCAACGTCGCCCACGCCCCAGATTTCGTTCAGCACGGGCAGGTGCTTGGTGTTGAAGTCGGTGAAGAATTTGGAATTGCGCAGCATTTCATCGGTCAGCGGCGCATCTTTTTTTGCTTCTTCCTCAACCGGCGGCGGCGTTGCGGGCTTGGGCTGCGCCTGCGCGTTGGCTTCAGCTTCCTTCTTCTTGCGGGCGGTCGCTTCTTCCTCGGTTTCAGCAACGGGCGCTTCAGGCGCGTCGTTTTTCTTCTCTTCTTTTTTCGGCTCCGGCGCGGGGGCCGATGCGGTGCTGGCGGGCGTTACAGGAACGTCCAGCTTTTGTTCGGAGACAACCTCATCTGCGTTGCGCACGCCGACGGCATCGGGATTGGTTTTTGCAAGGGCTGCATCACGCGCTTTTTTGGCGGCTTCAATGTCGCCGCTGGTGTCGATGACGGGCGCGGGGGCGTCGGCGTTGGTTTTCGGCAGGCCGACTTCACCGGCATCGCGGGCCTTTTTAGCGGCCGCAACGTCACCGCTGGTGTCGATAAGGCTGCTCGCCGGCGCGTTATCTGCGGGTTTCTTCGTTTCCTGACCGTCTGCCATATAAAACCTCATCCCTTGAGCTAAAGAGTTAACGCGTTATTAACCATTGGTATTTCTACTTTATTATATCAAATTTTCGTAATTAGGCAAGAAAACGAGAATTACCAATATAATTCAAGTAGATATAGAAAAACTTATTTGTTGAGGTTGCCCTTTTTGCGCTCCGGGTCATAGTAATCGAACATTTTATTGTCGAGACTGATTCCCGTTTCCACGTCCGACAGCTCGATTTGCGTGACGCCGCCTTGTGAATCCAGCACCTGCCACTTTTTCAAGGTCAGCGGGTTTTCGGTGAAGGCGAGGACAAGGGAGCCGGAAAGGTCTTTTTTCGCCTGCACAATCGTCAACAGCAACAGGTTATCCTGCCGCTGGATGTCGGACACGCGCACGTCACCCGCCAGTTTCAGGTCCTTGCGGAGGAAGAAATCGGCCAGGGATTTGCTGATAAGGGCGCTGGAGCCCTGCTTCATCTGGCCGTCGTAATAGTGAATAAAAGTGCCGTCCGCCACGATAAAGTCCGTGACGGGCGCATCGTACTGGAACCGCAGGCGGCCGGGGCGCTTCATCATGAACGCGCCGGTGACCTGCTTGCCGTCATTGGCGGTCTGCACAAAGCGGGCTTTCATGGTGCGAATACCGTTCAGGTAGGCTTCGGCGGCGGCAATCTCCGCCTCGCCGGCGGTGGCGGTGCTGCCGGCCGCGCCCACGGCGGCTGACTGGCTGGAGGTGATGGCGGGAACGGGCGCAGCCGGCTGGCCTTGCATTTGCGCCTCCTGCGTTTGTGCGTCCTGCGCGAAAGCGGGGGCGGCAAGGCAGAGCAAAACAGCAGCGGCGAGAATAATAGGGGAGCGCATGGGCGTGACGGTTCCTTGAAATATGTGGCGCAAGCCGGAATGTTAAATGGCAGCCTTTTTAGCGTCCCTGCCCGTCCGGCCGCCTTATGCTGACATTATTATATAGATAATTTCATAAGCCGCTGCAAATAAAAGCCGCCAAAAGCAAACAACCCCTTCCGGTCAAAGGGAAGGGGCTGTTTGTATATACTATATATAAGTCGATATAAGTCGCCGGTTTAATCGTTCAGCGCAACCTGCTGGGCGACAAAACGGTCCATAAGGTCGGACATCTGGCGCTGCGATTTGTCGGCCTTCTTCTTGGCGGTCGAGCTGATCGTGAACTGCACCGGAATATTGCGGATCAGGCTGGTGGCGACAACGCCGGTGGTCGCGTATTTCACGTACTCCAGCTCGTTGTGGGAGCTATAGGTGATGGAAACGACGCTTTCCGTGCGGTGAGCCTTGTCATCGAACGAATAAGTATCAGGCGAGCCGAGGAAGGAGCTGGCGGTCATGTTGTCATCTAGCTTCGTGACCTGCTTGCCGCCGAACTTTTTAAAACTGCGCTCCAGGCTGGCGCGCATGTCATCGCGGAAGGCGGGTTCACGCTTGTCGAGGTACTCGGTCATGCTGACGCCCTTGAGGGGGCCGGCTTTCGGCTCCAGCCAGCTGATGGTGCCTTCATGGAGCAGCATGGCTTTATTGTTTTCATCATCGCCGAGCGAGGGGCCATCGGCCATCAGCTGCGGCAGTTGCTGCAGTTTGGCAAGCTCAAGGCAATCCGCAAAGACCGCCATGATCACGCCGCCGCCGCTGCCCTTGTTCTGGCTGCGGATCTGGTTGATGACCTGGCCTTCAAGGTATTGCGATTCATCAAGGAAGCACATGCCCAGCGGCGCTTCAAACACCGTCATGCGCTGGCCAAAAGGGATGAACAGCGTGCGCCGCATTTCGTAGATGGGGTCCTGCGTCTTGGCAGCTGCGGGCGTGAGCGCGAAGGCGGTTGCCAAAAGGCAGGCGCCGGCCAGAAATTTCCTCAGGTAAGATTGTGTCATCTTGTTCCTCATGTCCCGTAACTGTCACCCACCAGAATTTCACGCTTGCCGACATGGTTCGCGGAACTGATGAGGCCTTCTTTTTCCATCCGCTCGATAATGCGGGCGGCGCGGTTGTAGCCAATCTGCAGGTGGCGCTGCACGAAGCTGGTCGAAACCTTGCGCTCCCGCAGGACAATGGCGACGGCCTGGTCGTACATGTCGTCGCCGCTGCCTTCGCCGTCACCGCCGGCTGCGCCGAAGCCGCCTTCTTCGTCTTCGGCTTCGGTCACTCCATCAATGTAATTCGGAACGCCCTGCGCGCGCAAGAAGGTGACGACTTTCTGCACTTCCTCGTCGGCCACAAACGGCCCGTGGACTCTGGTAATACGCCCGCCGGAAGCCATATAGAGCATATCCCCCTGTCCGAGCAGCTGTTCAGCGCCGCCTTCCCCTAATATGGTGCGGCTGTCAATCTTGCTGGTCACCTGGAAGGAGATGCGGGTCGGGAAGTTTGCCTTAATCACGCCGGTAATAACGTCAACGGAAGGCCGCTGGGTCGCCATAATCAGGTGAATGCCGGCGGCGCGCGCCATTTGCGCAAGGCGCTGGATGGCGTTTTCAACTTCCTTGCCGGCCACCAGCATCAGGTCGGCGAATTCGTCGACGACGATGACGATATAGGGCAGGTCGCTCAGCGGCAGCGGCTGTTCTTCAAACACCGGCTTGCCGGTTTCGCTGTCAAAGCCGGTCTGCACCTTGTGCATCAGCACTTCGCCGCTGGCCTTGGCGTTGCGCACGCGGTCATTGAAGCCTTCGATGTTGCGCACGCCGAGCTTCGACATGGCGCGGTAGCGGTCTTCCATTTCGCGCACGGCCCATTTCAGGGAAATGACGGCTTTATGCGCTTCGGTCACCACAGGCGTGAGCAGGTGCGGAATATCATCGTAGACCGACAGTTCAAGCATTTTCGGGTCGATCATGATGAAGCGGCACTGCTCGGGCGACAGTTTATACAGCAGCGACAAAATCATCGTGTTCATGGCGACCGATTTGCCGGAGCCGGTGGTGCCGGCGACGAGCAGGTGCGGCATTTTGGCAAGATCCGCAATGATGGGTTCGCCCGCGATGTTCTTGCCCAGCACCAGCGGCAGCTTCGGTGTCGCCTTGTCGTAGTCGCGGCTGCCGAGGAGTTCCTTCAGGTAAATCGTCTCGCGCTTGGCGTTCGGCAGTTCAATGCCAATCGCGTTCTTGCCGGGGACGACGGCGATACGCGCCGAAATCGCGCTCATGGAGCGTGAAATATCATCCGCCAGGCCAATCACGCGCGATGTTTTGGTGCCGGGGGCCGGCTCCATTTCGTACAAGGTGACGATGGGGCCGGGGCTGACTTTCAAAATTTCGCCCTGCACGCCAAAATCACCCAGGGTGGTTTGCAGCATTTCGGCGTTCTTTTGCAGTGCAGATTCATCAAGGCGCACGCTGGCGGCAGCAGGGCGGTCCACCAGCAGGTCGATGGACGGCGTTTGCCATTCTTCATCGTTGTTGGTGCGCAGGTTCAGCTGCTTTTGCTTTTCTTCCTTCTTCGGCTCCGGCTTTGCCTTTTCGAGGCGCGGCGTGACGATGGGCTTGCGGCGCGGCGCTGCGAGCGTTTCGTCTTCTGCGGCGTCTACCGTGTCGTCATCCATATTGTCCTGCTCGCTGACGCGGATGCGCTTCTGGCGGCGCGGCGCTACTTCGGCGGCGGGGGAATGGTTGCTGTATTTTTCATGCCAGCTGCGGAACGCGCTGATGATAAAGCCGGTTTTTTCCGCCGCAACAACCGAGGCCGCGTGCGTGTGACGCAAGCCCGTCACCCATTCGGTAATGCTGATGCCGAGGGAAACAAGGTAAGCTACGCTGAACATCACCGCCGCCACAATGGCGACGAAAATGAACGCCATGGTGCCAAGCCAGCCCTGCAGGTGGTTGCCAATGCCGGAGAAAATAAGCGCGCCCGCAGACCCGCCCATATAAGACCCGATGCCCAGCGAATGCACCGCCGGAATGCGCGCAAGGGTGATGGAGGCAAACAGCACCGCAATAATCAGCGTCGACAGGCGCATGCCAATGCGCGGCAGCGGCTTGCGCTTCACAATGCGAAAGCCCCAGACAATAAAAGCCGCCGCAAAAAGGTACGATGCAAAGCCAAGCGTCTGCAGCAGCAGGTCTGAAACATAAGCGCCTGTGCGGCCCAGCATGTTGTGAATGTCAGGGCTGGTGCCGGAGGTATTCAGGGAAGGGTCGCGGGCATCATAGCTTGCCAGCGCCACGAACAGCAGGGACCCAAGCCCCGCAAAGGCCACGCCGCCAAGGTCGGTCAGGCGGTGGGCGATAAAGCTTTGCATGCGCGCCGGCAGCAGCGGCTGCTTTGCATGGCGCGAACGACCGCCCGATTTACGCGTATTCGTGGCAGAAAAAATACTCAAATCAACCCTCCGCAGCCGGTATTGCTACCGGCCTCCAGCTAAACCCATTTAAACCCATTTGTATTGTAGCAAACCCTTAAGGCTTTTGACCATAGCTGCGGAAATAAAAACCCTGCGCAAGGCGCAAAGAAAAACCCTGCGCAAAGCGCAAAGCGCAAAGAAAAACCCCCGCGATGTATCATCTGCGGGGGTTTTTAAAGCTTTTAGGCCAAAAGCAGCACGCTTACTTGCGCTTGTTTTCCTCGGCGCCGAGGTCGAGGATGCCGTTGGGGTCTTTTTCAACAAGGTCAGCGACTTGGTCATAGACCGAGGCATTGTCGTTCATTTGTTCTTTCAGGGGCTCGTTCTGGGCGCCCACGTTGCGGAAGAACGTGGCGGCGTCTCTCAGAAGTTTGGCGGCAAGGTGCGCGTAGGTGGCCATATTGGTCTGCCCTGTCAAAGCGTTGAAGGTTATAACTGGCTAGAAAATTAGCATGGACTGTAAATATTGGCACGCGAAAACGCCTGAATATTTTCATAAGAACAAATATTCAAAGCCTTTCCCTTACGTAAATTAAGCGTGCGCTTATTTGCGCCCCTCGCGCTCCGCCTTATAGGTGCCGAGCATGCGTATGTCGGCGGCGAAGAACTGCAGCTCGTCCATGGCGTGCTGGAAGCTGACATCATCCGGGTGGCTTTCAAACTCGCAGTAGAACGATGCGGAATGGAAGCTGCCGGCCTCAAGGTAGCTTTCCAGCTTCAGGATGTTGATGCCGTTCGTTGAAAAACCGCCCAGCGCCTTGTACAGCGCCGCCGGAATGTTGCGCACCTTGAACAAAAGCGACGTCAGGTAAACCTCGCCCTTTTTCTTTTCCGGCGTGCGCGCGGTTTTGGACAAAATGATAAAGCGCGTGGTGTTGCCCTTTTCATCCTCGATATTCTTTTTCAGGATTTTAAGGCCATACAGCTCGGCTGCAAGCTCCGACGCAATCGCGCCGTGCGCCTTATCCTTCATTTCTGCGACCTTCACGGCAGACCCTGCCGTGTCTTCAAACACGACGGGCTTCAACCCCAGCTCCGCGATAATCTTGCGGCATTGCGGCAGCGCATGCACATGGCTGTAAACGGTTTTGATGTCGGAAATTCTTGCGCCGTCAACGCCCAGCAGGCAGTGATGCACGGGAATAAAATGCTCCCCCACGATGGAAAGCTTTGAGCGCGGCAACAGGTGGTGAATATCCGCCACGCGCCCCGCAATCGAGTTATCAATCGGGATCATCGCATATTCCGCCTTGCCGCTTTCCGCCGCCTTGAAGGCATCCGCAAACGACGGGCACGGCAGCGGCTCCAGCTTCGGGAATGCCGAAACGCAAGCCATATGCGAATAAGCGCCGGGGCGGCCCTGAAAGGCGATTTTATCGGTCATTTTTTTATTCCTTTTCCGGGCGAATGTCGCCCATTTCTTTTAGTGCGAGAGGGGGCGCTTCTCGCGAAGCGGCGCAAGAGCGAATTTTTTGCCCTTGGCGTTCCAGTCCAGCGGCATGTCGCAGAATTCCCATGCAGCGAACGGCACGTTGCGGTCGTCCGCCCCGCAGGATGCAGCGGCGACACTCACAATCATCCGTCGCCTGCCGCCTGTCGTCTCGATGTGAAAATTATAGACGGACTGCTGGTAAGCTAATGTAGCAGAATGATCCGCATGGCCCGCGAAAATATATAAATCCGAACCGTTCTGGCCATTTGCCATGAGCGCCTCGGCAGCATCACAATTGTAATTTCCCTCAAAGACAATGAAATCATCGTTACCGTCGTTGTTCAGGTCGGCCCGCGCCACCAGTTTGGGGGATGGCGACGGTGTGCCCATCGGTTTGCAGGTATCGTCCAGCGTGGTGATAACTTTGCGAACGGATGAAGGCAGCGAAGCATCTTCTCTATCCATATAGGCTGTCGTTTTTTCGCTTGAATGGGCAGGCGAGGCGGCAGGTGTGTATGCGCACCCCGCAAGAACGAAAATCAAGACAACTGTAATAAAATGACGAACCACTTCAGCCTGCTCAGTTGTGACGGGTTATTTCAGCGCGTGGCGGGCGGCTTCGAGGTCTTCGGGGGTGTCGACGCCGAGGGGGACGGTATCGACCACGGCAATGTCAATGCGCATGCCAAGCGCAAGGGCGCGCAGCTGTTCCAGCTTCTCGCGCTTTTCAAGCGCGGCGGGTTTTGATGCGACGAATTTTTCCAGCGCGGCGCGTTTATAGGTGTAAAGGCCGATGTGGTGCAGCAACGGCCCGTCGCCCGACGGCGCGGTGGTGCGTGAAAAATACAGCGCGCGGCCCTGCCGTTCGTTTGCGGCAAAATCAATCTCCGCAATCGCCTTCACGACGTTCGGGTTGGTTTTTTCAGACTCTTTCGTGATGATGCAGCCGAGCGTGCCGATGTCCGTCTCCGCATTGTTCAGCAGCGCAAAAGCGGTTTCGATCAGCTTCGGGTCCAGCGTCGGCAGGTCGCCCTGCACGTTGATGACAGCGTCATGCTCACCCTGCGCGTCCACCTTTTGCAGCGCCTGCAAAATACGGTCGGAGCCGGAGGGCAGGGCCGGGTCCGTCAGCACGGCTTCGCCGCCGGCTTTTTCGACCGCGTCTTTAATTTCCTGCTCCGCACAGGCCACCACCACGCGCCCGTGTTTGGCTTCTTCGGCGCGGCGTAGCACCTGCACAATCATTGGCAGCCCTGCAATATCCGCCAGCGGCTTGTTCGGCAGCCGCGTCGACGCCATGCGCGCCGGGATCATGATGATGGGATTTTTCGGGGCGGCGGTCATTAAGGTGATCCATGTGAGGAGGATTGGGAAAACAATGCGGTACACAAAATGTGTGCATTAACCGTATAGAGCAAACGCGCGCCTTCATCAATTACATGTAAATGTTATCCGGCGCGCAGGAAGGGATGACATGCAAAGCCAAAGCCCTAAACACCCGGAGCCCCTTCCAATTTTATGCATTATGAAAATGTAAAAAGAATCCGTTGGCGGGGTGTTGTGCGCTGCGGTAAGACAGTTATAAATATCCGTTTATGGGTTGTCATAAGAGAAGTCATCCAATGCAGTCCGCCTCCACCACGTCGTCCTCCGGTTCCTCGCACAGCGCCGCACATAATGATCATGGCCATGGCCATGACGAGGGCAAGCTCATGGGCCTTACCATCGGCGCCATCGGCGTTGTTTACGGGGACGTTGGCACCAGCCCGCTCTACGCTTTCCGCGAAGCACTGCATTCCATTTCGCAAGGCGGCACGCTGCCGGTCGGCAAGGTGGAAGTTTTTGGCCTGCTCTCCCTTATCCTCTGGTCGATGACGACGATCATTACGCTTAAATATGTCTCCTTCCTGCTGCGCATCGACAACCGCGGCGAAGGCGGCACGCTGGCGCTTATGGCGCTTGCGCGCTCGGTCATCTACCGCAATACCATCGGCTTCCTGTTTCTGGGCATGGCGGGGGCGGCGCTGTTTTACGGTGACAGCATCATTACGCCGGCCATCTCCGTCCTTTCGGCGGTGGAAGGCTTGCAGGTGGTGGCGCCGCACTTTGCGCCCTACGTCATCCCGCTGACGCTGGCGATCATCGTCGGCCTGTTCTTTTTCCAGTCAAAAGGCACGGCGAAGGTATCGGCCTTCTTCGGCCCCATCATGGTCCTGTGGTTCGGCGTGCTGGGCGTGACCGGCATCCGCCATGTCATGGAAGGCCCCGGCATTATTCTAGCTTTCAACCCCTTCTATGCGCTGCAGTTCATGCTGACGCACGGCAAGCTTGCCATGGTCGCCGTCGGCTCCGTCTTCCTTTGCGTAACGGGTGCGGAAGCGCTGTATGCCGATCTTGGCCACTTTGGCCGCAAGCCGGTACAAATGGCGTGGCTGTGCTATGTTTTTCCCTGCCTGACCATGAACTACCTGGGCCAGGGCGCGATGGTATTGGCGCATCCCGACACGATGGACAACCCCTTCTTCAAGCTGGTATCCGATACATGGCAGCTGCCCTTCGTGCTGCTGGCGACCTGCGCCACCGTCATTGCCAGCCAGGCCGTGATTACGGGCGCGTTTTCACTGACCCGCCAGGCGGTCAACCTGGGCCTGCTGCCCCGCATGAAAATTCTGTACACGTCGGAACACTCTGGCCAGGTCTATATGCCGCAGGTCAACTATATCCTGATGGTCGGCGTGATCATCCTTGTCATGGTGTTCAAAACCTCGACTGACCTTGCCGCCACCTATGGCATTTCGGTCACGGGCGCCATGTGCGTTGACGCCATCATGGGCTTCTTCGTCGTCTGGCAAATTCGCGAATGGCAGCTGTGGAAGACGATTGCCGTTTTCGGCACCTTCCTTGCGGTCGACATGGTCTTCCTCGGCTGTAACCTGATGAAGCTGATGAGCGGCGGCTGGGTGCCGCTGGTCATGGCCGGCGTGATGATGGCGATTATGACGACGTGGATTCAAGGCACGTTCATTCTTACCAGCCGCGCGCGCAAGCGCGAGGTGAAGGTTGAAAACTTCATCGCCGATTATAAAGACCGCTACCCGGACCTGCGCCGGGTCAACGGCTCCGCCTTCTTCTTCGCGGGCGACCCCAACCACACGCCCACATCGCTGATGCAGAACATCCGCCACAACAAGGTGCTGCACCACAAAAACATCATTCTGTCCGTGAAAATCGAGCCAGTGCCGCACGTGGAGGCGGAAGACCGCGCCCTTGTCACCCACCTGAACGAGGAATTCAGCGTGGTGCTGCTGCGCTTCGGCTTTACCGATCACCCTGATGTGCAGGAAGAACTGATCAACCTCAACCGCACCGGCGGCAACGGCATTGATTTCGACTGGGAAGATACGTCGCTGTTCCTGTCCCGCCGTTCCATTAAATCGCACCCGAAATACGGCTTGCCCGGCTGGCAGGACATCATTTACATCTGGCTGTCCAAGCACGCGGCGGAACCGACCGACTTCTATAAACTGCCGGTCGGCAGGGTCATTGAAATTGGCCGCCACGTCATTATTTAAACTTGATTGACGCGATAGACGGGATAAAAACGCATGTGGTCAAAAATCCGCAAGATATTTCGTATTGTGCTGCTGCTGGCCATTGTTTGTGCCGCCGCCTACTTCGGCTACAGCTGGTACACCGGCGAGCGGGCGGATGATGCGCGCAAGGCCGCCGCGCGCGCCAATCCCGCTTACCTCGCCCTCAAATCCTCCGCCGCGATGGATGATGACAGGTCGATGATGGTGCGCATCAACGGTGTCATTCAAAACAGCAAAGACCCGGCAACCGCCGCCGCCGTGGTGCAATACCTTGATGATGACAGCTTCGGCCATGGCGATGACGGGCAGCTGCACCCCGGCTATTTCCTGCTGCTGGGCGACATTTCCATTGCCCGCGCCAACAGTGATACGCAGACGGTTTTGAAGACCCTTGATTACCGCAAGGCCTTCAGCGCGCTCATGACCTATGAATCGCTGATCATGGCGGATGGCGCCCGCTGCGATGATAAAACCGCCGCCAGCACCTATCTTATCAACGTCCTCGGACCCCGCCTTGCGGCCCTGAAGCCCGGCTACCTGCTGATCGGCGAAAGCTATTACGAACGCGTGATCAACGAAGCCATCGCTTTTGAAATCGGCCACCGCGCCCGCCTGCGCAACGTGGAGGTCTGCACCCTGCCGCCGGCGGATGAAGCCACCGCTGCCGCCGGCGATGAAGCGGCTGCCGCGCCGGACGTAAAATTCGTCGATGACGGCCTATGGGATTTACGCCGTGGTGATGTGCATGAAAAACTGCGCGGTTACTGGCAGGAACGCTATAAAAAGATCACCGCCGAAAACGGCAACGACCTGCTGCAACAGGCCGGCCAGAAGCAATAATAAAAACGCACCTTAAAAAAAGTCCAGCCTGCAACCCGGGGCATCAGGTTGCAGGCTGTTTTCCCTTGAGGAAAATGTAAGCGCGGGAAAGGAAAATAAGTGCCGTTTAAAAAGTCTGGCGCGAGTTAAAAACTTTATTCTTCGTTGGCATTACCACGCTCCGGCCGTTCATCAGGGCCGCGATCCCCGCCGGGGCCCCCGTGCGGGCCATTATGTGGCCCGCCATGAGGCGGCAAGTCAATGCCGGCTTCTTTCAGGCAGGCGTGCATTTTCTCGCGTTGTTCCGCGGTCGGCGGTGCGGGGCGCTTGTCGCCCTCTTTCGGCGGTCCGCCGAAGGGCGGCGGCGGCAGGCCTGCGTCATCCGCGCATTTCTTGAAGGCGGCGCGTTCTTTTGCCGACGGGTGGTGCGGCGGCTTCAAGCCTTCAGCCGTAAAGCATTTGTCAATCGCGGCTTTTTGTTTCGCCGTCGGTTCCGTCCATTTGCCGTTAAAATCTTTCGGCGGTTTCAGGCCGGTTTTGTCAATGCAGGCGTGCAGCGCCTCGCGCTTTTCAGGTGAAAGCCTTTCGTGCGGCGGGCCAAAGCCACGGGTTCCGCCGCCAAAGCCGGGTCCGTCATGTCCCTGCGGGCAGGGTTGCTGCGCCGCGCAACCGGCCAGTGCCAGCACAAAAAAGCCGGCAGCAGCCCGTGTGAATAATTTGGGTGTAACGAACTTTTGTGTGGTCAGTTTATGTGTCATGCCAATCACTCCCCTCTATTTCATTACGTCCTATACCTATTCAACGTATGCGGCGGGCGAATACTTACGTTCAAAAAGGCAGAAAGAATGAGGGGTGCAAATTATCAAGCATTTTTAAGCACATAAATTTCTTCATCCAGGAAGCTTTCAGGGGTGAGTTCAAGCAGCGGGTCAATCAGCCCGCTTTCAAGGTTATAGACCCAGCCATGCAAATGCGGGCGGCGGTGGCGCTTCCACGCGCTTTGAATAATGTTGGTTTTAGCAAGGTTATACAGCTGTTCGCGAATGTTCAGCTCAATCATGCGGTTGATACGCTTGTCTTCCGGCAGCGCATCAATTTCCGCGCGGTTGAAGCGGTATACGTCCTTTACGTGCTGCAGCCAGCCGTCAATCAGCCCGTGGGTCGTCTGGCTCATGGCGGCTTTCACGCCGCCGCATTCGTAATGGCCGCAAACAATCACATGGTTAATCTCCAGCACCTCCACCGCGTATTGCAGCACGCTCAGCAGGTTTAAATCCGTCGGCACCACAAGGTTGGCGACGTTGCGGTGAATAAAGGCTTCGCCCGGCTGGCTTTGCGTGATGGTATCGGGCGATACGCGGCTGTCCGAACAGCCAATCCACAGGAAGTCTGGCTTTTGCCCCTTTACGTGGCGCAGGAAGAAGTTGGGGTCGTTCTCCACCATCTCGCGCGCCCAAGCTTTGTTTTCCAGCAGCAGCTGTTCGTTCTTTTTCATGTTATGCGGCCTTTAAATGCAGGGTTGCGGGGTTATCGGGGCTGGTCTTGAAGCGGGCGGTAATGCCGCGGTATGTTGCCGACTCCATGAAGTCCGACAGCAGATCCACGTTGTCGCGGTCGATGAAGCTGACGCGCGATACGTCAATCAGCACGTTCGCATCATCCGGTATCGCGGCCAGCCATTTCTTCAATTCGTACTTGTTGATGAAGAAAAGGTCTTTCTTGCAGCGGAGCAGGTAGTTATTGCCATCCACCATGAGCAAAATGGAGGACCGGAAGTTTTCCAGCACAATAAAGGCCAGGCCCACCACCATGCCAATGCCAATGCCGATAAGAAGGTCGGTCAGCAGAATGGCCGCAATGGTGACGATGAAGGAAATAAACTGCCCCCAGCCCTTCTGGAACTTGGCGCGGAAGACCTGCGGCTTCGCCAGCTTGTAGCCCGTCGAGATCAATATTGCCGCAAGGGCCGACAGCGGAATAAGGTTCAGGAACACCGGCACCAGCACGATGCTGAGCAGCAGCAATGACCCGTGCGCCACGGCGGAAAGCCGCCCGTGCGCGCCCGCGCTGGCATTGGCGGAACTGCGCACAATGACGGATGTTACGGGCAGGCCGCCGATAAGCCCCGAGGCAATATTGCCCGCGCCCTGTGCCAGCAATTCGCGGTTGGTGGGGGTTACGCGCTTGTACGTATCCAGCTTGTCGATCGCCTCGATGCTCAGCAGCGTTTCAAGGCTGGCAATCACCGCCAGCGTCAGCGCAATCGTCCAGACCGCGGGGTTGGTGATGGCGGAAAAATCAGGCAGCGTGAAGTTGCTGAAGAATTCGCCCGCATTGTGCGAGACGGGGACGGTCACAAGGTGGCCGCCTTCCAGCTGCAATGACGGGAAGATGCGGCCATACAGCCAGTTCATGCCAATGCCAAAAGCCACAACCACCAGCGGCCCCGGAATGTAGCGCGCGAAGTTTTTCAGCTTCGGTTGCGTTTTATCCCAGAAAAACAGGAAGCCGAGGGAGGTCAGCGAAATAACCACCGCCCCGTAGGAAATGTCATGCCGCAGCAGCTCGACCAGCGCGGAAAAGCTGTTGTGCCCGTCCGTCTGCAAAAAGGCTTCATCGCCTTCGTGGTTTGCGTCATAGCCGAAGGCATGGGGAATTTGCTTGAGGATCAAAATAATGCCGATCGCCGCCAGCATGCCCTTAATGATGGCATTGGGAATGAAGTCGCCGATGATGCCGGCGCGCAAAGCGCCGAAGATAACCTGAAACACCCCCGCAAGGCAGGTCGCCAGCAAAAAGGTTTCAAAGGTGGGGAGGGTTTGCAGCGCGTCGAGGACGATAACGGTAAGCCCCGCCGCAGGGCCGCTGACGCTTAAAGGGGATTTGCTAATGGTGCCGATAACAATGCCGCCGACCATGCCGGCGATCAGGCCTGAAAAAAGCGGCGCGCCCGACGCCATGGCAATGCCGAGACACAACGGCAACGCCACCAGAAAGACCACCACCGATGCCGGCAAGTCCTGGCGCCAGTGAGAAAAGAATGAATCTTTGATGGGCGGCATGTCGTCCTCCGTTTATAAAAATCACGCGCCGAATGCCGCGTTTCGATTTTTATAAAGGTGTTGCAGCGCCGCATGAAAAGCAAGCCCCGCAATGCCGATTTGATAACGTAAACAAGCATTTACGTTGTTACTGCCGCAGCCGCGAATTTTTACGGTGTAAATTATTTATGCAGGATCGTGACCGACGCCGTCTGGCCGGAAATCAATTCCACACCATCCGGCAGCGGGTCGAGCGCGATGCGGACCGGCACGCGCTGCGCCAGCCGCACCCAGCTGAAGGTCGGGTTCACGTTCGCCAGCAGGTCGGAACTGTCCGTGCGCTCGCGGTCGGCAATGCCGGCGGCAATGCTTTCAACATGGCCGGTAATGGGTGTTGATACGCCCATGAGGCGAATTTTGGCGGCATCGCCCAGTTTAATTTTCGGCAGGCGCGTTTCTTCAAAGTAGCCGACCACGTACATGGTTGGTGTCGCGACAATGGCGAAGACGCCCTTGCCCGCAACCGCGTAGTTACCGGCGCGCAGGCTGAAGTTGCTGATCGTTCCGTCCTGCTGCGCTTTTACCTGCGTGCGCTCGCTGTTCAGCTTGGCGGTGTCAAGCTCCACCACCGCTTCGGCAAGGTTGGCCTTGGCAACATCTGCTGCAAGGCGCTGGCTTTCGCTGCTGGCGGCCGACACGGCGTCGATTTTTTTCAGGCTGTCGGCGCGGGTTTCATCCCGCAGTGCCTGTTCCAGCTGGGCTTTGCGCATATCCAGCGTGGCTTCGGCCTGCCGCAGCGCAAGGTCATAGCGCGCGGGGTCGATGGTGAATAAAACGTCGCCGGCATGCACCACCTGGTTGTCATGCACGTTGACGGCGGTGATAAGGCCCGACACGTCGGGGGCGACCTGCACCACGTCCGCCTTCACGCGGCCATCGCGCGTCCATGGCTCCCCGAGGTAATAGCCATACAGCTGCCACACGGCGATTGCCGCCAGCGCCAGCGCAAGGCCGGTCACGGCAAACCGCAGGAATGATTCAGATACTTTGTTCATAGCCGGTTCTCCAGTCCAAAAAAGACGAGGGCGAAAAAGCCCGTCAGGGTGATAAGTGTTGCAAGGTCGAACAGCTGGCGGCTGGCGACAAAGCGGTAGAACGACACGCGCTCAAGCGCCCGCGTCACGAATTGCGATGTGACCCAGGCGGCAACAAAGCACACCAGCAGCGGGGAAATAAGCACGCCGTATAAGTCAACTTCATGCATCATGCGGCGGCTCCTTGCTGTTTGGGGTCGGGGGTATTGCCGGGCTTGGCGACAAGGCGCAGGTTCGACCGCATGCGGGACAGGGCGATCAGCGCCTCTGCCTCCGCCTTGTGCAGCGGGCCGTCGCGCCCGTCGCGTATTTGCGCGGTCGCGGCATCCAGCACGGCAATGCCGTCGTCAACGCCCAAACGGTCGCTGACGAAGTAACCGTCCAGCGTTTCCATCAGGCGTTGCAGCTTCAATGCCACCAGCGGCGGCAACTGGTGGCGGCGCAGTTTTTGCAGCTGCATCATGTGCAGGCCAATCTGCATCTGGCGCAGCAGCCGGCGGATGGACGGGCCGGCGTCATCCCCCAAAAGCGGGCTGCGGGCCAGCAGGCGGCTGATACGGTCTGCCATGCGGCCAATAAAAGCATCCGCATTGTCGCTGCGCCCGCGGGCGACCAGCAGCAGGTCGTCGCGTCCGGCGCGGATAAGCCGCTGCACCACCTTCACCGCGCCGCCATTGCCGGTCAGCCGGAAGGTAACAACGGCAATGCCGGTGCCTATGCACAGCGCAAAAGCGGTATTGATGAAAACCTCGATATCCAGCGTGAAGCGGCTTTGAATGGTGATTAGCGTCAGGCTGTTGATCAGCAGCGGCAAAAAAAACGAGTTTTGCGACGGCACCGCCATGAACGCCGCCAGCGGCAGCATAAGGCAGCCTAACGCCAGCGCAAGCCCGGGAAAGCCGTCTATGTGCGGCAGCAGCAGGAACATATAAACGCTGGCCACCAGCGTGCCGATGATGGAGGTATGCAGCCAGCCAATGGCGGCGGCGGCAGGGTTATCAAGCGCGGCAAAGAAGCAGCAGATAATGGCAACTTCCATGCAGGCCGTATTACCCTCCGGCCATGCCGCCAGAATCCAGAAGCTGGCGCTGACCAGAATGGCGCTGAAGCAGGCGATGCCCGACAGCGCGGCAAGCCGCGCATCGCGGTGGCGGGCGGGGCGGCGGTAGCGCTGCTTTGCCGCCTGCCCGTGATGAATAAGGTTTTGCAGGTCAAGGCAGGCATCCCACAATTTTAACAGCATGCGCAGCTGTGACAGTAAGCTGCGCGACAAAACAGCGGCATCCGATTGCATATCCTGCCCGTTTTGCATTATATGCTGCCACAGGCGCTGGCGCAGGTCGCGGCCGGCCGCGCCGCCGTCATCTTCCTCGCGGCGCACCAGCGCGCCGGCTTCGCGCACCAGCGGCATGACGCGGGCAAGTTCTTCCGGCGACTTGTCTTTTATTTCCGCCAGCGTATCGTCGATGGATAACAGGGCGGAGAAAAACTGCTGCATGCGTCCCTGCAGCTGGAAAATGGCGCTTTCCGCGCGGCGCAAATCCGGCGTGTCGTAGCGGGCGTGGGCCTGCAGGGTGTCAATGTCCACCGCGTCGGCAATCAAGCGCTGCACATCGTTGCTGGCGGCCCAGCCGGCGTAATTGTCGCTTAAAACCGCGGCGGCCCAGCCGCGGGCATCTGCCACCCAGCGGTCAAGCCGCTGCTGCAGCAGGGGCCCCACGCGCTGGCTGAAGGGCAGGTAGCCCACCGCAATGACGCACAGAATGCCAAGAATAATTTCTTCCGACCGCGCAAGCGCGGTATCGAACATGCCCTGCGGCGCATCCACGCTTGGGAAGCCGATGATGGCAGCGGTATAGCCCGCCAGAATAAACGCGTAGGACCGCGGTGTGCCGTCCATAAGCGACAAATAAAGGCAAATACCAATCCAGCCCGCAATTGCGAGGGTTAAAAGCTCCGGCGCATTCGCCAGCGTCGGCACGGCGGCCACCGCGAATATGGCGCCGCAAACGGTGCCGAGAATGCGGTACACGCCCTTTGACCGCGCCATGCCCGCCAGCGGCTGGGAGACAATGTAAACCGTCACCATCGACCAATAGGGCCGCGGCAAATCCATTTGCAGGGCAATGAACAGGGCTAGCATGCCAGCGGCAAACGTCCGGCCTGAAAAAATCCAGTCGCGGGCGGAGGGCAGGGTAATGGACGGAAGCAGGGCCATGGGAACGCGTCAGCCTTTAAAGGGCATCTCCTTTTCACCGGCAGCGGCATCAATACGGGCAAGAACGGAAAGGCAAAGGTCAAGGTCTGCCTTGCTCACGTTCTTCAGCAGGCGGCGGCGCACCACCATCAATTCATCGTTGAGGCGGTGCTGCAACGCGCGGCCCTTGGTTGTCAGGTGCAGTTTTTTGGCGCGGCGGTCTTCGGCGCAGGGCTTGCGCACAATAAGGCCGGAATCTTCAAGCGCATCCAGCAGGCGCACGAGCGAGGGGCCTTTGATGCCCATATATTCCGCCAGCACCGTCTGTCCCACGCCGTCGCCGAGGCGGTTAATGAAGAACAACGGCAGGATGGTCGCATCCGACAAATTGTTTTCCTGCAGTACGCCATTCGCCTCATGCCGCCAGACGCGGGAGGTGCGCAGCAGTTGCAGGCCGAAAATTGCGACGGGGTCTTCTTTTGCCATTTTATCGAGAATCCTTGTTTCGTTATCTTTCTTTAGATTAGCATTAAAATAATTAGCTTGCTAACTATATCGGGGTGTAATTATTAAACCTTTGTATTAAAAGGTGAAATAAACATGCGTTTCCAACTGCCGGGGCGCGCATTTACCGTATTTTTGGCGGTTGCCAAGGTTGGGCAGAATATATTAACGTGACGTTTAACTTAAGCGAAACTTAAGGTGGGCAGCCTGATGTTGACCGTCATTTTGGCGCAAAATATTTTTTTGAATAATTACCCCGCTACACCCCGTCTTCCGGTATTGCGGAGCCGCGCATGAGAAAGCTCAAGCGCTGGTGGCAGATGATGGTGGCGGAACGGCGCATTGCCGCCCGCCGTGCCGTTGTGCTGCGCGCCCTGCGCCATGACCTTTCCTATGGCCCCCTGCAACTGCAAAAAATCGGCAATCGCGGGCATGACAGCAATTACATTGTTTCGGTTGAAGGCCGCAAAACAGGCGTGCTGCGCCTTGTCAATCCGCACCGCCACCGCCCGCTGCCGCAGGCATCGTCGCCCGCCGTGCTGCCGCCAACACCGGAGCGCTTGTCGCGTGAATGGCAATACCTTGTGAAAGGCGCGGGCGCAAAGCTGACGCCCACACCGCTGTGGCGCACGGATGATGCGATTTTCTGCGTCTACCTGCCCTATGGCTGCATGCTGCAAAAACTGCAAAACGCGCCGCAGGACGGCTGGCAGATTGCCGCCAGCGTCTGCCGCCGCATTGCAGATCTGCATGCCGCCGGCATTACGCACATGGACATGTCGATGTCCAACGTGATTGGCAACGACAACAACGATCATATCGTCTTCATTGACTTTGAATACGGCCCCGCTGCCGGCCTGCCGCTGCCGGCGCAGCGGCTTTACGATCACCTGCGGCTGATTGAAAGCATCTGGAAGTTCCTGCCCGCAGGCAAGGCGGCTGGTGCGCAGCCGTGGTTCGCTGCCTTTACGGCCGTGGTGGACGATGAAATGCGGGCGGTGGACCTGGCCGTGCTGGCCCCCACCCTGTCGCGTATTTTTGCGGATGAAGGCTTTAAGCAGGGCCTCGACCGGGTGCTGAATGCCCCGAAAACGGTGGCGGTCAATATGGTGGAAGCCGCGGCGGCAAAAGCCTGAATAAACGGCGGCACAGTCATTTTGACAAATAATTAATTACCTTGTATGAAAAGAACCCATACTGGTTCAGACGAAAGTGTATTTCATGGCCTCGCAAGCAAAAAAAATCCCCCTCATCGGTCCCGCCGGCAGTTTTGTGGCGCGCATCATCCGCAGGGCCGGCCGCAAGCTGCGCGGCAAGGACGGCAGCGGCCGTGATTTCTACACCTTCAAGCGCCAGTCGCTGAACGCAGGCGACAACGTGCAGACGCAGCAAGTGCTCAACCTGCTGAACTACACCAAGACCAGCGGCAGCATTTACAACGGCCAGGACTTCCCCGCCGGCTACCACAGCATCAACGTCACCGGCCTTAAACTGCAGGGCCAGCGCAACCTTGAAGAACGCTATGCGCGCATCCCCGTCGATTTCACCGGCAAGACGGTTATCGACATGGGCTGCAACCAGGGCGGCATGCTGTTTGCGATCGCGGATAAAATCAAATCCGGCACGGGCGTGGATTTTGACAGCCGCGTTGTCAACGCCGCGAATAAAATTCGCAGCTACAGCAACAACAACCACCTTGAATTCTATACCTTCAACATGATCACCGAAGACCTCGACCTGCTGCGCGATTTTATTCCCGCGGAAAAGGTGGATGTGGCCTTCCTGCTCGCCGTCTGCTGCTACCTGCCCAACTGGCGAGATGTCATCGACATGACGACGAAAATCGCCAGCAACCTGCTGTTTGAATCCAACGGCACGGTTGAGGAACAGCAGGAACAGATGGAATACCTGAAGACGCGCTACAGCAGCGTGCAGCTGCTCAGCTCTGATTCAGATGACCGTCACGTGCGCAACCTGTACTGGTGCGGTCACGCGTAATTTTCAGACGCGTTAAATTTTAAAAATACCGGGTGGTTTCGGCCGGCGTTCCTTGTGCGTTTTTGCGGCTTCCGGCAGGTATTCGCGGTAATAGTCCGGCGTTTGCGAGGCGCCGACCGCAATAGTTTTCACGGCGATATTCGCGCTGTCAAACGCGCCCAGCTGCGCCAAGGCTTCCGCCTTGCTATACAGCGCGCGGCCATCGGCGGTTTCCAGCCGCGTGATTTCACATTTCTCGGCGTTGTCCATGCCTGCCGCCACGCCTTCGATTTGAAAAATCTGGTAGCGCGGGCCTTGCGGCAGCTGCATCAGCTGTGCCTGCAAAAACGTGAACTTGTCCGTGTCGTAGTCCTGGCGCACGGCCTGCGACGGCGTATTTTCCGCCGTGATGACAGAGACAAAGGGAATGGTCACTTTTTCCTGAAACTGCAGGGAGCGCATGACGGCGGGGTATTCTTCCGTCATAACGGGGCGGTTGGCGGCGTTTGTGAAAGCGGCGGCGTTTTTCATGCAGTGTTGCTCCTTTTTAAAATTTGCAGTTAACGGTATAGGGCTGGTTTGCCGCGGTGTTGGGCGCAGCGGAGGCGGGGCAGGGCGCTTTTACGTCTGCCGGCGGTTTCTTCGGCGCGGCATCGTTGAACTTTTCGGCAGCGGCCACGAACAGGCCAAGGGCGGCGGCGGTCAGCAGCGTTGCGGTCACAATTTCCCGCGGGGTTGTTTTGTGGAAGCGCGGCGTATCGCCGTCATCAACTTCGGTATGGCGGTTGGCAAAATATCTGTTCAAACCCATCTGTCTTCTCCTGTTTTCAAATAAGCATGGCAAAAACCGCGCACGCAAAGCGGCGCGGCGGTTACGGGGCGGTATAGCGGGGGAAGCGACTGCATCATGTGGCCAACCTTTGCAAAACAACACAGCCGCGGCAGGATGGACAAGCGTGACAAAACGTCACCATCGACCCTTGCGGCTGTTTTTGCAGGTTGTGCGCGGTTTGTAGCGACAGGCGTGAAATGCCAGAGTAAGTGGAAAACCACCTGTCCCGTAGATGCACATTGCGTAGGTATATTTATACCGAATGGCATTGATTCTGTCAAGTGGCCGGGTAATGCGAAGCAGGCGCAATTTACGGTTGCCTTTCATTTCAATTTTATGTTAAAAAGTACCCTACCTTTTAACGCACCAGCAGCGGGGTAGATTCGATGCAAAATACCAATACCAATACCAATGCCGGCAGGCTTATCACCACTTCCAAAATCTTCGGCGTCACGCTGCTGGGTTCACTGTGCCTTGCCTTCAATACTGCCGCCGACGCGCAGACAAAACCCGCCCCCGCGCCAAAGGATACGCTCGAATTCTACAACGTCCATACCGGCGAAAGCATGACGGTGACGCGCAAAAAGGGCGAGCTGATCAGCGACCGCACCAATCTTTTCATGCGCGACTACCGCCGCAACGAAAAAGCCAATATGTCACCGCAGCTGTTTGACCTGCTGGGCGACCTCAAAAAAAGCATCCAGAAGCGCTATCCCAACATCAGCGTCACGTTCAAGGTTGTGTCATCCTACCGCACGCCGCAAACCAACTCAGCCCTGCAGCGCGCGGGTGGCACGCAGGCGGATAAATCGCAGCACATGCTGGGCAAGGCCATGGACATCGCCGTTGACGGGGTGCCCACCAAGGACCTGCGCGACATGGCGACCTGCCTGAAGCGCGGCGGCGTCGGCTATTACGCCGAAGACCAGTTCGTTCACGTCGATGTTGCGCGCGTCCGCTACTGGCCGTCGCACGACTACCTGAAGGGCCTGAAGTGCCCGAAGAACTGATTTCCTGAAGGGTTAAGCGTTAATGCTTTGACGCCAGAAACGCGGCGATATGCGCCAGCAAAGGCTCCGGCATTTCGCGATGCGGTATGTGTCCGCAATTTTCCAGCATCAGCATCTCGCCGCCACTGCAATGGCGGATGATGCGCTCCGGCTGGCGCTGAGAACCGTATTCATCTTGTGCGCCGTGAATGGCCAGTACAGGCGCAGTGGCGCGTGCCTGCACGTCATCCAGGTTCCAGCTTTGGAATTCCGGTGACAGCCACGTATCAACCCACGCGTTCAGCACCCAGGAAGTTTTATTGGCATGGTAGCGGGAAAGATGGTTCATCCGTAACAAAGCCCGACGCAAGTTGCGCACGGCAAGAGTCAGATTTACCAAAGCCGAGGCGGTCATAAGCGATGATGCGCCGCCCTGTTGCCGCCGCCAGCCGCTCAGGAAAATTACGCCGCAACTCCACGCAGCCAAGGCTGTCGTGAAAAAGCATAATGGCCGACTTTTGCGTGTTGCTGCCGGGCATCCAGCTGCGCGCGTAAAGCATGCCGCGTGGCGTTCTGATTTGATGATCGCTGGTATGGAGCATGCCAAAAACAGCCCTCGCAGATAAATAAGCCAAGCGCGGGAATTGTTTTTTTGAAGGGAAAGATGGTGGACACAACAGGGATTGAACCTGTGACCCCTACCATGTCAAGATAGTGCTCTACCGCTGAGCTATGTGTCCGTGCCGTTAGGGTGCACTTTATTAGCATAGCCGTTTCGATAACGGCAAGTGATTCTTTGGTTTCCTGTAAAAAGCGTGTCATTTCATACTTGTTTGGCCTTTGAACGGGTCAAAAAGGCACTTTTTTGTTGCCCAAAAGAATTGCGCCTCACCGGGGGGACGGTGAGGCGCAGTGGGTCACGGAGTGGGGGATAGTGGCTCCGTTGGGGTCGTCCGGGGGGGAGAACCTGTTACTGGTGCCGTGGGCCTTATTGCTGCGCGTGGTGTTGCGGCGTTGCGGGCTTGTGGGCGAAATCGGGGTAGATGATGTTGCTGGACGGCGCGCTGTGGCTGGCGCTTGCGCGCTGCGGCAGGCTGCCCTGGCCCATCATGTAGCGCACGCGGCTGACGATTTCCTTCAAGTGGAAGGGGCGCGTGGTGACGGGGGCGGGTGCATAGGCGGGGGTTGCGCTGGTATCCATGGCAACGCCGGCAAAACCGGTGAGGAAGATGACTTGCAGGCCGGGGTTATCCTGCAGCGCTTTTTGCGCAAGCACGAAACCGTCGATACCGGGCATCACGACGTTGACGAGCAGAACGTCGAACAAATCCTTGGAGGACACGCGCCACGCATCCAGGCAATTGTCGACCAGTTCGACGCTGTTGCCGGCTTTCTTGAGGGCGCTGTACAGGTAAGCTGCGGTGGTGGTGTTGTGTTCTGCGATCAGGATACGTGCCATTTTGTATTACTCCCCAGTAATTAAGTTTGTTAATTGAGTTTGTTGTGGTGCTAGCTTAAAAACCCCAAATGGTTAATGTCTCGCTAACGTCTTATGTTAATAGTAAAACATTTTACAGAAGAACGGTCAAGGGTGTTTATGAACAAGAAGTTAACTTCCTATGTAATATAATTTCGCGATCAAATAATAAGTTAAATTTTTTCAATGGCTTGCAGAGATGGCGCTTAACCTGAAATTCTTTACAAATTCTTAAGAACACGCGCTAGGCTAGGCCGTAAACCGCTATTACAGGAGCCACCATGCCCCGCTTCATCCCCCTCATGCTCTTGATTTGCCTTTGCTTTGCAGGAGTCGCCGCGAAGGCCAACAAGGTCGCGGCGCCTGCGCCAAACGTGACGGCCCCTATGCCGCTGCCCCTTGCCCAAGGGTTAACGCCCGATCAATTCAAGGCCGCCCTGCCGACGAATGCCGAGGAGCTGGATTTGACGGCCTTCAAGGCGCTGGAAGCCAAAGGCAAGGTCGTGGTGCTGGATCTGCGCTCCCCGGCGCATTATGCCGCCCGCCACCTGAAGGGCGCTGTAAATGCGCCCCTGACCGACCTGACCGAAACGACCCTGCCGACCCTCGTGCCCGACAAAGACACGCCCGTCGTACTCACCTGCGATTACAGCTTCATGCCCACCCGCATGGTGCCAATGACGCTGCAGGCCTATCCGGTGCTGAAGGCGGCGGGCTACAAAACCATCTACCGCCTTAACCTCTGGCGGGATGCAAGCAACGCCGCCATGCTGAGCGACGCAGCGCAGGAACAGCAATTGCCGTTCGAAGGCACGGATGTGAAAAAGCCTTAAAGGCGGCAGCTGCTTGAAATCGAAAAGGCCGGAATGCATTCCGGCCTTTTCTTTTTTTACCGCGGCGTGCCTAGCGGCGCGGCGGGCAGCCTCCTTGTTTTAAGGCGTCGCAGCAGCAGGAGCAGCTTTTGCAATCCATGCAGCAGCTGGTTTTTTCTTGGCAACAGGGCGTGTTGCAGCTGGATGTGGTTTGGGGCAGTCCGGCGCAGGCCGAAAGGCTCAGCACCGCAAGCACGGCAAGCGCCGCGAGTGTCGGGTTTTTCATGTGAATATCCTTATGCGTGATTGAACGAAAATTTGCTCAAAAAATCAGGCGTGGATATTTGGCGGGCGCAGGTGCGGGTAATGTGTAGATGCGGCAAGCGCCGTGACTGTCAGCGCTTCGGGTATTGCCGCGGCGGGCGCGGGCAGGGCGATGCTGGCGGGGGTAATCGCTGCCGTCACGGCGCAGCAAACATCACATTTGGCGCAGGTGTTTTTGGCGGGGGTTTTGCCGCTATCGTTGCAGCAGTCGTTCATGGCTGCCGCCATCACCATGCCGTTCGGGCATTTCACAATCGCCCCAAAGGCCTGCGCCGCCGATGAAAAACCAGTCAGCAGCAGGGTGATTGCAATGAAAAGCCCGATGATGCGCATAAGTGATTATACCACGTCTTGTCCCGCAGGCATAAAAAAGCGGCGCCCCGCGAAGGACGCCGCTTTTTAAAGTCGGGCCGTGAAGCTTATTGCTTCATGTCGTCTTTGCCGGTCAGGCTGTCTTTGTCGTCCGCTTTTTTATCGTCGGCGGGCTTGTCACCGGCGGGTTTATCGTCAGCAGCTTTATCGTCGGTTTTAGCCGCGTCATTCTTGCGGGCTTCGGCGATTTTGGTTTTCAGGTCTTCCTTGTCCGGCACGCCGGAGAAGGCGGTGTCGTTGATGACGAAGGACGGGGTGCCGTTAAACGCCATCTGCTGCGCAAGGGCGCGGTTGCGCTCCAGCTGCATCATGGCATCCGTGCTGTCCACATAGGTGCGGGCGGCGGAAAGGTCAAGGTCCACCGATTTTGCGACTTTCTCGATATCTTCGTCGGTGATGGGGCCTTTATGCTCCATCATTTTCTGGTGGAACTCAAAATACTTGTTCTGGCGCTGTGCGGCCAGCGCCCATTTCGCCGCCGTTTCAGACGACGGCGCGAGGATGGGGAAATCCTTGAAGATGATCTTCAGGTTCTTGTCATTTTCCGTCAGCGATTTCAGCGTCGGGAAAACGTCTTTGCAGTAGTGGCAGTTATAATCGAAGAACTCGATCATCGTCACGTCGCCCTTGGGGTTGCCGATGAAGGGCGATTTTTCGTTGTTGAAAAGCTCGTCATGGTTGACCTTCAGGGCTGCGGCCTGGCGGTCGTTGACGTCTTTTTTCTGGTAGGTGTCGACGGAATTCAAAATCACGTCGCCATGCGCCATAAGGTAATCATGGACGATCTGCTCGATCTGGTCTTTGGAAAGGTTTGACGTGTCGGCGGCATGCACGGGCGCGGCGGTAGCCAGCAGGCCTGCAATGATGATCGCCGGCAGCGCGAATTTTTTGATGGAGAACTGGAACATGGAAGGTCACCCCTGAGTGGTTGTTAGAGAGCGGTTGAAGACGAAGTGGCTTTTAGAAAAGCTGTTGCCCTGCTTTATTTAAGCACAGATTATCTTAACAATTTGAACCATGCCCTACAACGTATCCTGCTGTCCTGCAGCAGATTTATCGGGTTGTTCTGAAGTGAATTGGGGGGCGGGCCGTGAAAAATCAATGGCTGTGGCGGTTTTTGCGGCGTTATGGTTAGGGCGTGTCGTCATCGCCGCCGCCGCGGCCGTCTTTTTTCTGGTCCTTGCGGGCCTTGAAGGCGGTATCAAGGATATCATCGGCGCGCTGCCAACCGGCTGAATTCTTTGATAAAGCGGCCTTCGCCAGTTTGGCGTTGCGCACCGCGAATTCCAGCTTGTTCTGCATCAGGGCTTCTTCCGCCATATGCAGGCGGGATGCGCCTTCGTTGCCCTGCTTGCCATAGGCAATCGCCAGGAAGCGGTGGATGGAAGGGTCGCGCGTTTCCGTCTGCAGCGCCGTTTCAAACTGGCGCACCGCTTCCGCCGTGCGGGCCGTGGTATCGGTCTTCGATTCCAGCAGCGCATGGCCGTAGGCGGAACGGATGAGCCCGGCGGAGGGCGCGTAGGAAACAGCCTTGGCATAGGCCGCCACCGCATCATCCACCCGCGCGTGTTCAAACAAAATCTGCCCGCGCAGTTCGTAGAAGTAGGGGTTTTTCGGCTCGGCCTTCAACAGCGGGTCGAGCATGTTCAGCGCGGCATCCGCCCTGCCCTGGCGGTACGTTGCAATCACGCGGCCATACTGGCTGGCAATGCTGGTGCCTTTGTCCTGCAGCATGCGGTCGGGGAAAAGGTAGCCCAGCAGTTTTGCTTTCATGCGGGCATGCATGTCTGTCCATGCGGCGGGGGTCTGGTAATTCTGCGCGCCCGATTGCGCCACCATGTTTTCAAGGAAGTTGATGCGGTCCTGCGTCAGCGGGTGGGTCTGCACATACTGGCTCTGTTGCGATTCCGGCAGCAGCTCCTGGTCTTTCAGCTTTTCCATGAAGCTGAGGAAGCCCGAAACCGGCAGGTGGGATTCTTCGAGGAAGCGCACGCCCGCCTGGTCGGCCGCGGATTCCGCAGCGCGGCTGTGGCGCAGAATGTCGCGCAGGCCATAGGTGCTGGCGCCCGACAGCACGGCTGCGCCCGCATCCCCCGAGCTGGCGCCTGCGGCGGCGGCAATGCCCAGCACGCTCATGAGCAGCGTTTCCAGCGATACGTTGCGGATTTCCTCCTTCATGCGGAACAGGTCGCCGTGGGCGATGTGTCCTGTCTCGTGCGCGACCACGCCCACAAGCTCGGCGGGGTTATCCGTCGCCAGAATAAGGCCGGTGAAGATGAAAATGTTCTGCCCGCCCGCGACAAAGGCGTTCAGTTCATTCTGGCTGATCAGGATAAACCGTACCGCTTCCGGCGACACGCCGGCCTGGTCAAAAATGGGGCGGCAGAAGGTGCGCAGGTCCTGCTCTATTTCCTGGTCGCGAATAACTTCCATGCCGCCGGCGGCGCGCGCGGGCGCGGCGGTCGCGACGAAGGCGAGAAGGAAAAGGGCCAGAAACCCGAAGGTAAGGTGCGAGAGGCGTTTCATGTGCGGTTCTGCGAAAGTTTTTTAAAAGTCCGGCTGCTGAATAAGCCCCCTCTTCAGCAGCGAGGGGCGGGGGTATAAGCCCCCGCCGTGCATCGCGTTAAATCGTTACTGGTTGCCCCACGGCGTGCCGTAGGTTTTTTCAACGTTGAAGCCGTTGTTCTGCCACACGGGGCCTTTGTAATCATCGGGCCACAGGGGCTGCGACGCCTTGGTTTCAAGCGCGCCGTCCTTGTTCACGTTGGCCAGCTGGTAATGGAAGTTGTCCGCCCAGATCACGCCTTCGGAAGCGGAGCCCTTATAGCCGGTCGGCGCGCCGTCAACCACAAGGCGCAGGTGCGCCTTGGTGAAGGACAGCGTGCGGAATTCGGCTTCAGGCACGGAAACGGAAAGTTTTTTCCAGTCTTTGCCTGTGCCGTTTTTTGACGCCGGTGCGTCCGCGCCAATCGCCATCGCCGCGCCTTTAAAGCAGGTCGGCGCTTTTGCGGGAACGTCATAGCAAATGTCGAGATGCGCGCTGTAGCCGGCAAGGTTGCGGGTCAGCACATCCGCTTCGCCGCCCATCGGCAGGTTGCAGCTGCCGCAGGTGGCCAGCGAACGCGCGCGGCCCTTGTCGGCGCTGACGTCCTGCCAGTCGTACCACGGGTCAATGTTGCCGCCAAAGGCGGGCGTGCCGCGCATGACGAAGGAACGGCTGCCGGTTTCAAACACGTGCGTATCCGACCCCTTGAAGGAGTTGACGTAGGCGACGTAGCTTTCGCTGTGCGGCGCGTATGTCGTGCCCTTGGCCGGCATGAATTCGCCGTTGCAGGCGGCGGTGGACAGGATTGCCGCGAGGGCGAGTGACTGGAACAGCTGTTTCTTCATGGCGCGATTTTTACCGGAAATTGTTGCGGGGTTTTATCAATCAGCGAAGAGAAGGATTAATTCAGGAACATGCCTTTGGCGGTATAGGTGCCAACGATTTTATGCGTGTGCCAGTCCACCAGTTCGATCACGGGGAAGCCCTGCTCGAAAATCTGGTTGTAATCGGCGATCAGTTTCAGCATGCGGCGCTGGTCAAGGTCCGACAGGCCGTAGAAGCGGGGGCCCAGCTCCAGCACGGGCAGCGGCGGCTTGCCGGGCGTCAGGTACTGCTTTTCAAAATAGCGGTTCTGGTAGAATTTGCGGATGGCGACTTCAGGCGTCCAGTCCTTGTTCCACATCGTGGGGTCCCAGTCCTGGCCATCCCATTGCTGCGGGTGCTTGTTCTGCGGGTCCCAGTTGGAAACGCCGGGCAGGAAGCCGTAATGTTCCTGGCGCGCTGTCAGGCGCGGCGGGACGAAGATCATGCCCGACGGCGTGCGCGCCGCGGTGCGCGCATCTTCGCTGAAGAACTGCGAGTTGGGCGAGAAGTCGCCGTCGTAATCATTGGGGAAGTGCCCCGCTTTTGCGGCGCTGGAAAAACCGAGCAGCGCGGCAAAGGCGATGGCGGTTAAGGTTTTGAATTGCGGTCTCATGAAGTTTCTCCCCCGAAACGATCTTTGGATATCCTGTATCTCTCTCGAATCTATCCCAAATCTACTATAAGATCAAAAGCATAACTTATTATTAAGGCCTATATGGCATAATGAAAGATGTCGCTGAAAGACTCTGGAATATTCCCGGTTAAAAACCGGCTGCCTTCTTTTGGGAAAGGGAAGGCCGCCGCGCCGGAATGAAGCCGTAATCCGACAGGACAGTTTGGTTGAGGTAGGGACAAACATGGCGGACGCACTTTCGATCGCGCTCTCCGGGCTGCAAGCCCAGCAGACGCGCTTGGCCGCAACGGCCAGCAATATCGCCAATGCATCGACAACGGGCCGCGTGCCTGGTGCGTCATCGTCTGCTCCCGCCTCGGCCAGTTCTTCAACAGCCCCTGCCGTTTATAGCACGGTGACGGTGGATTTTACCTCGCTTGAGTCGGGCGGGGTAAAGGCCAATGTCACGGCCAACCCGAACGGCTACGAACTGGCTTACGACCCATCGGCATCTTATGCAAATAGCGATGGTTATGTCGCGGCGCCCGCCGTGGACCTTGCGCAAGAGTCTGTAAATCTTATCGAAACGCGCACAGCCTACAAAGCCAATATTTCCGTAATAAAAACGCAGGACGAAATGCTCGGCGAATTGCTCGATACGATCGCCTGATTCAGTATTTCTATAAACATTCTGCCTTGACTCGTTTTTCCGAAACTCTATAGTCCGGCCTACAGCAAAGCTATGTCACGGCCGTTCCAAAAAGGGTGTCTTCAAACGCACTTATCCCCAAGCGGGGCGGCAGGCTTTTATACTGCCGCACGCGTGCGAAGTTTTGCATTTAACACTGCACCCTTTTTAGTTTTGGAGAAATACCACCATGCAAAATCCCGGTTTTGATCTTTTGAAAGAAGCATTCAAGAAATTCGCCCAGAAACATGACGGCGAAGACCTTGGCAACCGCCTGGTCCGCAGCGTCGCTGCCGGCGGCGAAGCGGCCGTTAACAAAGGCCTCACCGAATTCCCCAAAGCCTTCGTGAAAACCGTCGCGCAGGATTTCTTCAACATGGTCACCAGCCAGGAAGTCGCCGACGGCGTTTCCCTTTCGGCCCGCAGCTTTGACGAAGAAAAAGTGAAAGAAACCCTTGATACCCTCGTTGCCAAGCTGCAAGAGCCGGAAACCTCGCTCAAAGTCGCAAAGCAAATCAAGGACGTCCTGTCCAAAGCTTCGACCGATGACCTCGAAAACTCCATCGAAGCGCTCATGGACGGCCGTCCGATGGGCGAGCAGATGATCTTCAAGATGTTCTTCGCGCAGGCAAAGCCGCTGATCGACGGCATGCGCGACGCTTCTGAAGAAGAAATCGCTGAACAGGTCCGCGACCTCGCAGCGACCATCCCGACCGACGCGATTGCAAGCCAGGTTGCCGCCCTGACGAAAGAAGTCACGCCCGAGCGCGTTTCCAAGCAAGCCCATGACCTCGTCGGCAAACTGCCGTCGCCGGGCGCTGTTTCGGAAATCCTGCACGGCGTTGCCGGTCTCGCGTCCAAGAAACTGGGCGACATCAGCAATTCCCCCAACGCCAGCCTAGATGCGAAAAACCTGCTCGGTGAATTCGTTGCCGAAGCGCAAGCGGTCGTGAAAGAAAAAATCGCAAACGACGACCAGAACAAAAAAACCTTCAAAAAAGGCGGCCAGGACTTCTCTCTCTAATCCTCCGCACTATTTGATGCAGTAATTCTTCATTCCGATTTCCCTATTGGAAGAAGAGGTTGAGACGGGCAGGTTCCATTTAGCGGTGGTCCTGCCCGTTTTCTTTGCCGCCAGTGGCGGCGTTTTCTTTGCCGCCGGTGGCGGCGTTTTCTTTGCCGCCGGTGGCGGCGTTTTCTTTTGTCCTGGTTTTAGGATAGGCTGGCCTGACGTTTGAAAAAGGGCAGCCCATGACCACATCCACCCGCAGTTTTTACAAAGACCTGCCGCCGCAGCCCGCCGCAGCGCTGGTGGCGCTGGCAACGCACAACGACGTGCCGGACGACTGGCACATTATTATTGCCGACATTGCAGGCTCCACCAAGGCAATCGAGGCGGGGCGTTACAAAGACGTCAACATGGTCAGCGCTTCCGCCATTACCGCCGTGCTGAATGCCGTGGGCCGCGCCGAGATTGCCTATATTTTTGGCGGGGATGGCGCAACGCTGCTGGTGCCGTCCGAAGCTTTGGTGCCGGTGGCGCAGGCGCTCTACGGCACCAAAATAATGTCGCAGGACGCTTTTGGCCTGGACATGCGCGTCGGCGCCGTCAGCGCGTCTGAACTTAAAAAACGCGGCGCGCGCCTGCGCGTGGCAAAAACAGAAATTTCCCCCGGCATCTATCAGGCTGCCTTGTCCGGTGAAGGCGTTACGCTGGCGGAACAGCTGGTGAAGGATAAAGCGGCGGGCGCGGCCTTCGCTGTCGAAAGCCTGTTTTCAAGGGAAACGCTGCAGGAAAAGGAAGCCGATTTTCGCGGTCTTGAATGCCGCTGGCAACCCCTGCACAGCCGCAACGGCGCGGATGTGAGCATTATTGTGCTGGCCCGCAGCGCAAACGACGCGGCCACCGCCGGTTTATACGGCGATGTGCTGGGCGAAGTCGGGCGCATTTGCGGCCATAGCGATGACTGGAAACCCGCGCATACCAGCAATCTCAACATCAGCGCCAGCCCCGTCGTGACCGCGCTGGAAACGCGCCTGCGCACCTACGGACAGGGCATGTCGGAAAAAGTAAAGTATTTCGCCAATGTCTGGCTACTGACGCTGGTCGGCATTTACTGCGTTGCCTTCGGCAAAAAAGCCGGGCAATTCGACGGTAAAAAATACCAGGCCGCCACCGCGCAAAACACCGACTACATCAAATTCGACAACGCGCTGCGGCTTGTGATGGATGTTTCAAAGCAGCAGCAGCATGATTTAACTGCCTATCTGGAAGGGCTGCGCGCCGCCGGAAAAATTTTCTACGGCATGCACAGCGCCCCCGCCGCGCTCATGACCTGCCTTGTTTTCGATTACGGCCACGACCACTTCCACTTCGTCGACGGCGCCGACGGCGGCTACGCCCTTGCCGCCAAGCAGATGAAAGCCCAAATGAAAGCCGCGCTGGAAAAGGCTGCATAAGAAAAACGCGCCGGATGTAACCCGGCGCGCTCTATCTTCCGTGTAAAATAGTCTCTTATAAAACCTAGTCTTTGCGCTTGAAGCCGGGGAAGCGTTGCGGCTGTTCCAGCGGGCCGACGCATTCTTTGGCGTGGGCGTAGTTGCCGCTGTCGCGCTGCCCGTTGCCGAAGCTGTAGCTGCCCGCTTTCGGCGCGCCGAACGTGGTAATCAAATAGGCGTTGTCGCGATAGCTGAAGGTGCCGGTAATTTCCGGCGTGCAGCCCGCAAAACATGTCAAAAGATTGTAGGACGCATCAAGGTGCGCAATCGGCGCGGTGGGCAGGCCTTCGAGCGTCAGCAGCTTGTTGTGCGATACGTCAATGCCGCCGGTCACGATAACATCACGCAGGTCCGGCAGCTTTGCAATACCAAGGTTCGACATATCAAGGTTGCCATGCACGCTGAGCTTGCCGTTTTTATCCTTGGTGTAATCCGCGCCAAGGGCTTTCAGCGCGCTTTCGGCATCATCCGGAATGCGCGTGCGTTCCTGCAATTCGCGGTAGGATTCGCAGCCCGCGGGCAGCTTGAACTTGCCGTATTTTTCGCCGTTCAGGTGTTCTTCGGCAAAATTATTCACGGCATCCACAAAGCCCGGGTGGTGCAGGCCGATGGGGTTGAAGGTCATGTAAATGGTGTCGCCCTTCGCGCCCTTGTTGTCGGCACGGTGATAGGGCTTCATGTTGATGCGGCCGAGCGGGTTGTGAATTTCAGGGTCGTCGCCGCGCACAAGGTAGGCGGCAATCACGCCAAGGTCGATTTCGGCAACGCCGTAGCGCACGGCGGTGTAGCTGTCGGCGCGGCAGCTTTGCCAGCCGCGGGCGTAGGACGCGCGGGCAAGGTCTTCGTAGCTGCGGGTCAAGACAACCATCAGGCTGCCGCTGTTCAGGCGGTACGGGTCTTCCTGATAGGCCTGCAGCAGCGCCGGTTCGTCTTTCAGCAGCTTGCCGATTTTAATGGTGTTCTTGCGCTGGTCGCGGGCATAGCCGCCCGCGTAATCGCTGACCGTATAGCCTTTTTCTGTCAGGTATTTTTCAACGAAGGGCAGCACGGGGGATGTGCTGGCATCCGACAGCTTGAAATAGATCCGCTGGTCTTCGCCCCACATGAATTTTTGCGCGGCGGTTTTCCGGTCGGTATCGTCATTCGCGGCGGCGGGCATTTCCTGCGCTTCGGCGGTATTGGCAATCGTCGTCTTCACGGGTTTTGCGGCATTCAGGCCGAAAGCTTTTTTGAAGAAGCTGACAACGGAAGATACCGGCGTTGCCGGTTTCGGCGGGTTATACAGGTCTTCAAACGTCATGGGTAGGGCGGTATTGCCGCTGGCGGCGGCAACGGCGGCGCGGATGTTGCGCGGGCGGCGCTCCGCCAATGCCTTTTTCAGGTCTTCCTCCAGCTTGTACAGCTGGCGCATCATGCTGCGCGTTTCAAGGTTCAGGGCGTCTTCGCCGCCGGCGACTTTTTCCTTGAACTGCTTTTGCGGCATGTCCGTGCGTGTGCGTGACAGGGCAATGCAGTAATTGGTGGCTGCGGCCTTTAATGCATCGCTCGCGTTTTCGGGCAGGGCTGCCGCGACTTTATCGTCGATCTGCTGGTTGAAGCGGTTGTGCATGGCCGTGACGGCATCAAGCGAGGCGGCTGTCAGTTCCCCGTGAATAAAGCGCGTGGCTTTGCCAAAGGCGGCGCTTAAGGCGCCCTTGGCGATTGCCGCGCCAACGGATTTTGCTTCGGCAGGTTTTGCTTCCGGCAGTTCTTCGGCCGCAAGACCGCTGTTCGTCGTTTGCAGGTCAGTCATGGCTATGGCTTCTCCTTGACGGCGAGGGCAACGGGGCTGTCGGGGCTGGTGTGCTTTAAAATTTCCGCCATCACGCTGCGCATCTGGCTGAAGGCTTCGTCCAGCGAAGGGGCATCGCCCTTGACGACCTTGTCTTCCTTTTTCAGGGTCATCTTCCATGCAACATCGCCGCTATACAGCATGCTGTGGCCGCCGGAGATGAACAGGTCAATCTGCTCCTGCTTTTCGGCAAGCGTGCCGGGGCGCAGAATTTCTTCAACCTTTTTCATCGTGTTGCTTTTAGCGGCGTTCACTGGGTTTCCTTGCGGTTGGCGGGCTTGCGACTGTTGATATTATATAACTATTACCATAACTGGTAAAGCGATTCTTGGGGTATTTCAATACAGCCAGCCGCTTTTCGCGCCGCTATTTTCAAACTGGGTTTGGAGGGGCGGAAAAAAAGCCCGTTTCGGGTGAAACGGGCCAATTTTCCGGAGAGATAATTCTAAAACTTACTTGGTGAAAGCGCGGGCAACGCGGCGCGGCGCGGCTTCAACGGTGGCAAGCGCCATTTCACGGCCCTGCACGGCAGCCTGGAAGGTATCGGTCAGCCTTTCAGCGCCCATCAGGTAGCCGGTAACAGCGCCTAGCGCCAAACCCGCTGGCTGGCCGCCCGTAAACAGGTAACCCGCAGACGCACCCATAACGGTGCCCTTGAGACGATCCATGCTGAAGGCATCGTTGAAAACTTCCTGGAGACGTTTCATCTGCTGCGGTCCTTCCCTCGAATTTATATGGCGAATTGTTTTTGTATATTATGAATATATCAGGGATGTTCAAAAATGTCAAACAGGAGTCACAAAATAACCGATAATTATATGATTATGTCAGATAAAGCGGTTTTTTGACCTGTTTCAGCTGTTGTGTCACCGACCGACTCCGGCGCTGCGTCATTTTGCCGCCGCCCCAGGTTCCTCAGCAAGCCGGCAGCAGAATCTGCCTGCTGGTTAAAATCGGCATCGTCCGCCGTGCTGGGGGCGGTGGCATCCGCGCCGGTATTGCCGGCAGCGGCGGCATAGCTTTGCCTGGCGGCGGCAAGCTCGCGTGACAGGCGGGCAATTTGCTTCAGGGTCGCGGGGTCATTGCCCGCCAGCTGCAGGCTTTGCAGCTGCTGGCGAATGGCAGCCAGCTTTTCGCGTGCTGTTTCCTTTTGCTGGGTACGCAGGTCCTTCTTGCCGCTTTCAAGCTGCTGTACCAGCTGGTTTTGCGCATCCAGCTTGTCTTTCACGGCTTTGTACTGCGCGGCATTTTCCGCCCGCAGGCGCGCCAGCAGGCTTTGCTGCGCCGGGCTGCCATCGGCGGTTTTGCCCAAAAGTGATGCGATGCTTTTTGTGGCGTCCATGCTTTCCCGTCCTTGGGTTTGCGGTGCCGCTAGGGTGTATCAGGCGTTTCGCCCGTATTTTACCATTATAACACGGAAGCTTTTCCGTTGATTAATTTTTTCATAACTCATAGTCTTGGGTGGTTATTTGAAGGAAAGCTTTTATGTCCGTTATTGCCGCCGCACAACCGCTTGCACAAGCCCTGCCCGATACGCCCCGCCAGCTGGATGCGGAAAAAACCTTCGCCGCGCTTGTCGACTGGATCGAGCAAAAGGCAAAGGCGGAGCGCGCGCCCGGTTTCATCATCGGCCTCAGCGGCACGGATTCCATTTTAACCTTCCTCGCCTGCTCCGCCGCCTTCACCCGCATGGGCAAGCCGGACCGCGTGCTGGGCCTTAACTTTGAACACGCCGCGAAAAACGAATTCGCCGGAAAAGGCGAGCCGTACCTTTGCGTCAAGTCACCGGATAACTGGGTGGCGCGCGATATTCTGCCGTGGCTTGAAAGCCGCTGCCCCGGCGCACTGCTGGAAATTGACGCCACCATCGAGCGCAGCGACGACAATAAACGCTGGGGGCATTTGTTCAGCCGCGCCGTCGGCGCGAATGACCCGCGGCACGGGCTTGGCTCCCGCCACTACTTCCCCGTCGGCACGCGCAACGCGACCGAGCAGGCCTTGGGCACCTATAGCCAGCTTTCCAAAAGCGTCAGCCTGCTGCCCATCGTCAGCCTGTATAAAACCGAGGTGCTGGCGCTGTGCGAATATCTTGGCGTTCCCAAAATCGCCATCGAAAAAAGCCGCGAGATTGATTGCGATTGCGGCCGCTTCGAAGTGCAGGCCAACCATATGCACGAGCTTGATTTGTACATCATGCACCGCCACGGCCTGCTGTCACGCGCCTACCTGCAGCAGAACATTCCGCAGGATGTGCTGATGTCGGTTGCGGAGTTCTATGCCGAGGAAACGGCGCTGAACAACTACCGCCCCCGCACGCCCTACCTGCCCGAAGGCAGCCTCGCCATCTGCCGCGATTGATGGATACGAAGCCGATAACGCAGGAAGTGCAGGAGATTCTGCGGCGGCAGGATGCGCATGCCGCCGTTGCGCTGGTCCATAGCTATGATAAAGCCAATACCGCATGGCTGCCCGAAGCCTTGTGCCTTTTTAATGTGCGCAGCCTGCTGCCCGCGCAGAAAAAGCAGATGCTGCAAAATATTTTCACGCAAAATATTGATGATGCCGCTGCTGAAGTGCTTGCGGATATTTGCGCGCGCACAGGGCGCTACGGTTTTGCCTTCCCCCAATGGCGTTTCCTCAGCCAGGGCTTTAACGGCAAAAGCCTGCTGGAGCATTACGGCTTCATTCGCCTTGCCCGTAATAATGATGTGCGCGATGCAAGCCTGCCGCCCCGCGACCCGGCGCGGGATGAATTCGGCGCCGGTTTCGTGAAAACCAGCGGCGACTTGACGGTTGAATACCGCCGCGCCTATATCCTCTGCGCCCGTCACACGGCAGCGGCGCCCGCCGCGCTGGTCATCCGCAACAGCTCCTACTTTTTCGGGCGTGACCGTTTGCCGGCACCCGCCTATGTCGCATGGGAGAATATTCCGCCCGCGGTTTTGCAGAACCTGAATATTGAAAATTTTGGCAATAAAGGCTTATTCCAGCCGCTTCATAACGGTCTGCCGCTGGATAAGCTGCAACACCTGCAAACCATCCTCGACCACATGGATGCCGAAGATATGTCCCTCAGCCGCTGGCTGACAGGGCAGGGGCAAAGCCAGCTTATGGCGTTTCTTGCGCACATGGCCACCATCGCCCCCATCCACTGCGCCCATATCGACCCGCAGCTGCCGCCCTGGTTTCCGCTGGATGAGGCCGCGGACACAAAACTGGTGCTGCTCTCCGGTCCATCGGGTGATTTACCCGTGGGGGAGCGCAAGGAAGTTCAGAAAAACAAATAATGTCAGTCCCTTGCACCTATAAAAGGCGAGGGGGGGGGGTGTATGTTTTCATAATTTTGGAGAAGTGGTGCCGACGGAGAGGATTGAACTCCCGACCTTCGGTTTACAAAACCGCTGCACTACCGCTGTGCTACGTCGGCATCTAGGCGGGCAGAATATCGCAAATTTTCGCGGAAATCCCGCTTTTTTTGCAGGGCGGTTAATTTTTCTAAAGGAAGAATCATATAACCTTGAAAAGTCGGGCTTATCTACCCGCCACACATATATAATGACGGATTGAAACTATGGCCGCGCAGGCAATATGTGTTAATATATCAGGATGATATAAAACGGCGTCACCGGGGGTCGGTGCTGCCGCAAGGGGTTAAAAGGCACTTTATCAGGGGATGAGTTAGCACCGTGTCGCAGCAGAAAAGCCCGCATGAAGACTTTATCATGACGTTCGCCGTCTGCTTCATCATTGGCGGCCTCGCCTGGGTGATCTGGCACTTCTTCCACAATGAACTGACTAACTTCGTGCGCTATGTACGCTATGGCGAGCTGTGGGTCGACCGTCTTATCTTTGGTGATGATACCGTCTCCGTCACAGCTGTGGGCGGTGAAACCGTGGGCGTCTGGCGCAAGTACCTGCTGGGCATGCCGGTTGAAAACATCACGCCCGATGTTATCAAGCGCATTACCATTGTTGCCGTGCAGCCGCTGCGCGTGGTCTTCCTTGCCGTCATGGCGGGCATGGTTATCGCCATTATCTTCCGCGGCCCCGGCACGCAGTACAAGCGCCGCATGGGCCTTGAAACGCTGATGCTGGAACAGGCGCGCTCCTTCCCCGCCATTCGCCCGTTCCTTAAATTCGACCCGCGCAAACTGCCTTACCGCGCGCCCGGCCAGCCGGTGCCGGCAAAGCTGCCGATGTTCTCGGAGCAGCTGTCGCCCGAAGAATGGATTGCCTATCACGAAATCAGCTTTATCGGCGGGCAGCTGGATTATAACCGCGCCTACCAGGCCATGGCCGAACAGCTGGGCCGCCGCTGGCAGGGGCCCGAAAAACTGGCGCCGCACGCGCAAGGTTTGTATGCCGCCTGCGCCCTGAAGATGGCGCGCAAGCGCAAGGAAAGCGTGCAGATGCTGAACGACCTTTGCGATTCATGGTCGGCCACCAAGGGCTTTGCGCCCACGGCCAAGCTGCGCAACCAGATCCGCGGCATCATCAAGAACCCGAAGCTGGGCGGGGAGCTGCGCAAGTTTGCCGACCAGCACGCGTATGAAAACACCGCCCTGCTGCGCTGCCTGCAGCGCGCGCGGGAGGAAGGCGGCGTTCTTGCGCCCGCCGAATTCCTGTGGCTGCGCGGCATTGACCGCAATCTTTGGTACCCGCTCAACAACCTTGGGCGTAAGTCCTATTGCGCGGAAGCTTCCGGCGCGATGGTGCATTACACCAACGAGCTGATCGCCGGGCAAAAAATTCCCACCCCGCGGTTTGAGGAATCCATCCGCGGGCTTGAAGGTTACATGAAGGGCCCTTCCGCGCGGGCCATCCCCGAGCTGGATAAATCCGGCGGCGCGAGAAAGAGATAAGGAGAACGGCAATGTTTGCGAACAAGCGCAATGACATCGACGCAAAGGTCGTCAACAACACGCTGGTGGTATCCTTCCTCGGCACCGACCAGCCGCGCGTCTGGCGCGGCGACATGGGCGGCCTTGCTTCCGCCACGCTGGAACTGCGCGACGACAAGACCAGTTTTTCCGTCGTCCTGCGCCGCACCGGCGCTGCCGCGCCCGCCGATGAAACCATTGCGACCTTCAAGGACCGCGAAAGCGCAACCGATACCCTACGCATCGTCACCAATGCCATGATGCGCGGCGACGGCACCACGCTGGTCACCACCGCAAGCGGCACCGTTGTTGCGGCGGCAGCGCCGACCTCCGGCAGTTTCTTTGGCGGCCTGGTGAAAACCCTGCTTGTTGTCGCCATCGTCATCGGGCTTGTCGGTTTTGTCATCATGCATCTTTTTACCGCGCCGGATCTTTCGGCTTCCGGCGGGCGCATTACGCTGCCGTCGGCGGCCAAGGCGGGCGCGGCTGCGGCGGGCGGCGCCAAAAAAGGCGAGCCTGTTTCGGCGGATAGTTTCTTCAAGTGATATTTTAAGCGGGAGTTTGGCGTCACGTGGCGTTGAAGGAAAAATATCAGATCAAAGGCGCGGACCTGCTCCGCGATGCACGCCCGTGGACGACGCGGGCGATTGATTCCGCGCGTGAGCCTTCCACCGCCGGCATTGCCTTCGCCATGGCGGCGATTGGCATCTGGAGCGACCCCATCGTCGGCAACTTTGCCGACCTCGTGTTCTTTATTTTCTGCCTGTACTTCTGGTGGCTGATGACGCGGCCGATGAAGCTGCCCTTCAAGCTGCCCAAGTCCGCCCAGCGCAAAGACCCCAACTTCAAGCGCCCTGATGGCTCGCTCGGCATGGCCGACGGTATTCTGTACCTCGGTAACGACAGCGACACGGGCGAGGAAATCTGGTTCACCAACTCCGATGCGCGGACGCACTGCCTTTACCTCGGCACAACCGGTTCGGGTAAAACCTTCGGCCTTAAGTCTTATGCCTGTAACGCGCTGTGCTGGGCATCGGGCTTCATCTACATCGACGGTAAAGCAGATACCGATTTGTGGTCGACCCTGTCCGCCATGGCGCGCCGCTTCGGCCGCGACGACGATTTGCTGATCATGAACTACATGACGGGTAACGCCTCCGGCCGCGTGCCGTCCAACACGCTGAACCCGTTTTCCTCCGGTTCCGCCTCGTACCTCACCAACATGCTCGTCTCGCTGATGCCGGATTCCGAAGGCGACAACGCGATGTGGAAAGACCGCGCGGTCGCGCTCGTCTCCGCCCTCATGCCCTGCCTTGTGTACAAGCGCGAGAGCCAGAACATGCCGCTGGCCATTTCCGTCATTCGCCAGTACCTGACCTTCAAGGCCGTCATTAAGCTGTCGCGCGATGCCAGCATTCCCGACCACATGCGCTCGCCGATCCGCGGCTACCTGAACGAATTGCCGGGTTATGTCGACCACGTGTTTGACGATGAGGGCAACGAAAAGCCCATGCCGCCGGATGCCGGCGCCGTCGATACTTCAGTCCCCCGCCAGCAGCATGGTTACCTCTCCATGCAGTTCACGCGCTCCATGCAGTCGCTGGGCGATGACTACGGGTTTATTTTTGATACCCAGGCTGCCGACGTCGACATGCTCGACGTGGTCCTGAACCGCCGCATCCTTGTCGTGCTCATCCCCGCCCTTGAAAAGTCGAGCGATGAAACGGCCAACCTTGGTAAAATCATTTCGTCCACCCTGAAGGGGATGATGGGCGCAACCCTCGGTAACTCCGTCGAGGGCGCGACCGAAACCGCGATTGAAAACAAGCCGACGCGGTCTGAAACCCCCTTCATCGCCATCTTTGACGAGGTCGGTTACTATACGGCGCAAGGTATGGCGGTCATGGCGGCGCAGGCCCGCTCGCTCGGCTTCTCCCTCGTCTTCGCGGGCCAGGATTTACCCGCCCTTGAAAAACGCGTGAAGGAAGAAGCACGGTCTATTACGGCGAACTGCAACATCAAGCTTTTCGGCAAGCTTGAGGACCCGACACAAACGAAGGACTTCTTCGAGAAAACCGTCGGCACCGCCATGGTGACCGAGGTTTCCGGCTTCCAGCGCGGCGGCCAGCAGGGCGGCGGCGGCAAGGGCTATACCGACAGCGCCAACGCATCCGTGCAGCAGCGCGCCCGTGCGTCCTATGACGGCCTGAAAGCCTTCAACGAAGGCCGCGCCATTACCGCCTTCGGGAAAAGCGTTGTTGAAGTCCAGATTTATAACTCCGACATCGGCCACGCGCGCGCTATGCGCGTCCACCGCTTCCTGCCCATTCCGCCGCCGGCGGAAGAAGCGCTGGAATCGCTGCGCCTTGTTAACGACGTGCTGAAGCGCCTCCGCAACCCGAAATGGAATGCCGACGCGCTGCAAATGCAGCCCAACGTGGATATCGAGGCGCTGGCGCAGGGTTTCTCCGCCGCCAAAAAAGGCGGCGCGAACCTGCTGGAATGCGGCATCAACGGCGTTGCCGCCGTCGCCGAAGCGCATAGCACCATTAAACCCGAAGACGCCGCCGCCGTGGATGCGCCCAGCGATACCGCCCGCAGAACCGCGCCGGTGGTGACGGAAGCAGAAAAAGCCGCGGCATCGGCCGTTGCCAAAGTAACCGGCAACGCCGGCCCGCTCAGCTGGACGGAAGTGATTGGCGGCGCCGCCGCAGCCGAGGCAACGCCCCTCCGCCGCGACCCGCCCGTGACCGAAGCGCCCGCAGCTATTTCGTGGGAAGATGTTATCAATACCGGCGGCAAGCAGGCGAAAGAGTCTGCCGGTGCGGCTGCCGCCGCTGCCCTGCCGCAGCCGCTATCGTGGATGGATGTTATCGGCGGTGCTTCGGCATCCGTCGGCGCGAACGCCGTGGCCGAAATGCGCGGCACCGATGCGCCGATGCAGCAGGTGCAGCCGACCGCGCCTGTTCAGGCACCGTTCGAAATTCCCGTTCAGGCCGCGCCCGTGCAGGCTCCCGCACAGGCTCCCCTGCAGGCGCCGTTCCTGCCGCCGCAGGAAGAGTTTGTCGGTGCTGCGCCCGCAGAATTTACAGGTGCTGCGCCCGCAGAATTTACAGGTGCTGCCCCTGCAGCAGCGACAACACAGCAATCTACCGCAACGCCGCCGTGGGAAGCCCCGCCGGTGGAAGCGTTGCGTTCCAATGACGACAAGACCGTCAAATCCGCACTCAGCTGGGCCGATGTTATCGGCGCGGCGGATGCGACGGCCATTAAAGAAGGCGGAGAGGCCGCAGAATAACCATGGATTTTTTCAAAAAAGTCGCCATCCTTTTGTTCGTTCCCGGCGTCATTGTGCTGGTGTGGGACATCGTCGAGCAGTTCTTCGTGCATAACACTTTCAAAATCCGCAGCTTCAAGGAGTGGGGGCAGTTCATTTCCTCTACCGGCTACATGAAGCTGCAAAACGGTTTGCATGTCGTTTTTCCGTCGCAGATCTGCGAAAACATCGGCAACTATCCGGCACCCTTGGTCTTTATCGTGCCGGCGGTCGTCAGCTACCTGCTCTATCGCATCTTCTTTATGGTGTTCGGCGGCAAGGGCGGCGGCGGCAGCGGCATCGTCTACAAATCGCGCCACTAAAAAATTGATAAATCACTGATATATCAGGCGGAATATTTTTCGCATTGCGGCTTTGCGCGTGGCTCTCTAGTATAGCGATCGTCGCATTACGAAAATAACAAAAGAGCCCAAAATCTTGACCTACGTACCGCCCACCGATAATCCGTCGCCCGAAAAACTTGCTGAATTTGAAAAGACCGACCCTGCGCGTGCGCTGGTGGAATACGCCAACCGCAACCAGGTGGCGGATGTGCAGCGGATGCTGGATAACGGCGTGAACCCCGATACGCGCGTGCTCTTTGATATAGGTTTCGAGAAAATTGCCGAGACCGCGCTTTGCACCGCTGCCGCCAACGGCCACGTTGATGTGGCAAAGGCGTTGATTGCAGGGGGCGCAAGCCTTGAATTCACAAGCGAGGTTGAATTTACCCCGCTGCTGAATGCGGCCGCCGCCAGCCAGCCGGACATGGTGCGGTTTTTGGTCAACGCGGGCGCCGACATGGCCGCGCGTGAAGAATCCTTTGGTCAAACGCCGCTGCACAAGGCCGCACGCCTTGGCTTTATGCCCTGCGTCGTTGCGCTGGTCGAACTTGGCGCGGACAGAGGCGTATACGACAACGCGGGCCTCCGTCCGCAGGATATGATCTGCCTGCAGGCGGGCGGCAAGCCGGAAGCGCGGGAAAAAGTGCGCGAGGAAATTCTGGAAGTCTTCCTGCGTGCCGAACTGCGCGATGCGGTAGCGGCGCAGCGCTATGCGGATGAACTGGCCAATGCGCCGGTTTTGCAGCGCAACCTGAAGCCGCTGAAACCCGTGCGCTTCGGCCGCGGATGATTTTTTAAATTTTAAGCCGTCTTCGCAACGGTGGCCAGCTGGTGCAGGTGGCTCAGCTCCACCACGGCGGCATCCATCGTTTCAAGGTCGTGCGGCTTTGACAGGCGGTGGTCGCCGTCATCCACATAAATCACGCGGACATCGCCGGATGTTAAAGCGGCGCGGATACGCTCGCTTTTCTGCCATGGCACATCCGGGTCTTTCCTGCCGTGTATCAGGCGCACAGGGGCGGGAATGTTGATTTTGCCGTGCAGCAGTAAATGCTTGCGCCCGTCTTCAAACAATTGCGCCGTTAAGGGGTAGGGCTCCCCGTAATCGCTGGGACGGTAAATAAGGCCTGTCCTGGCAAGGTGCCGCCGCTCTTCCTCGCCAAATTCCTGCCAGTAAATATCTTCGGAAAAATCGGGCGCCGCCGCCAGCAGCGTCAGCCCGCAAATGCGGTCAAGCCGCGACAGCGCCAGCAGCAACGCCAGCCAGCCGCCCATGGAGGAACCGACAAGAATTTGCGGTCCCGTGGTCAGCTCATCCAGCACGTTCTGGCTGTCCTGCAGCCAGTGGCTGATGTTGCCTTCCTTGAAATCCCCGCTGGAGCTGCCGTGGCCGGTATAGTCAAACCGCACAAAGCTCTGGTTGCGGCGCTTGCATTGTTCTTCAAGGTGCGTGGCCTTTGTGCCGGTCATGTCAGACTTGAAGCCGCCCATAAACACAACGCCCGGCAGCGTCAGCGACGCGCCGTCAAAGCGGTGAAAGGCAATGCTCACGCCGGGGCGGGGGCTGAAGGTCTGGAACGTCATGGTCGCTTGTCCTTAGGGTGCTTGGCTGGCGCATATCTTAGCCAACAATTCGCCAAAAGGCAAAAATCGAGCCCATAAAAAAGAGCCCGGCTTTTGAGGGCCGGGCTTTGCAAGGACAAGGTACAGGTGACGTACGTGGTATGTGCAAGAAGGAGTAGGTGGCCCATGACAGCCAAGTGCGCAGTAAACGTGAAGGTTAAATGACTTCCAGCATTTTCGCGACCAGCGGGTGGCGCACAATGTCCGTCTCCCGCAGGTATTCGGTGGCGATGCCTTCAACCTGGCCCAGTTTGTGTGCCATGTCGCGCAGGCCGGAAATGCCTTCCAGAAGGTCGCTCTGGTCGGGGTCGCCCGTAATCACGATGGTGGAATTGTGGCCAAGGCGGCTCACCAGCATCTTGATCTGGGCGTAGGTGCAGTTCTGCGCTTCGTCAATCACGACGAAGGCGTTGTTCAGCGTGCGCCCGCGCATGTAGCCGATGGGGGCAATTTCAATCTCGCCGGTTTCAATGCACTGCTTCAGGCGCTTGATGCCCATGCGGTCGTTGAGCGCGTCGTAAAGCGGGCGCAGGTACGGGGCCATCTTGTCCTGCAGGTCGCCCGGCAGGAAGCCGATTTTCTCGCCGGCCTCAACAGCGGGACGGGACAGGATGATGCGCTCGACTTTTCCGGCCTCGAAAGCCTCGACGGCGGCGGTAACGGCAAGGTAGGTTTTGCCGGTGCCTGCAGGGCCGATGGCGAAGACAAGGTTATGCTTCTCAATCGCTTCCATCAGCCTTTTCTGGCCTTCGCTGCGGGGGCGGACATTTTTCACGTAACGCTGGTCGCGTTGCCCCTTGAAGCCATCCAGCGGGTCCCAGTTGCCGCCTTGCGAATTGCCGGCAAACAGGTTGGTCACACGGTCAACGCCCGGTGCATGGTTGGCTTTGTAGGCAATCTTCGACTTCTTCCCCATTAACTTCTCCCCTTTGGTTTTTTACTGGCTTTCGCCGGACGGTAGTGGATGGAAAAACGGGCGGCATCTTCCGGGCGTAAAAAAACCTCCCAAGGGGAGGCGGCAGAACTTTTTACGATGCGGGTGGCCGGGCTGGCGATGACGAGACGCGCGATTTCGTGAGCGCGATACGAAGGGGGTAGGACATTAAGCCTGATGAGATCCAAAGGAGCTCCCCGAAGTTTGTGGTTAATCAAAAATTAACTAAACTCTTAAACACAATATACGTCAGGGCGAATCACTTGTCATCAAGATTTTGCGGCAGTGCCGAAAATTTTCACAATCTATGGTGTCGAATTTTTGCGCGCGGGAAAATATCTGTACAGTGTTTTTTTACTGCGTGCGCGCGTGAAAGCCGCGCGTGTTGCGCGATGTTGCGCGATGTTGCCGCACAAAAAAATCTTCCGCAGTGGATATGCGGAAGATTTTTTTGTGCGTAAAACAGCGAAGAAAAACCGGCGCCGTATTATTTTTTCGGCGCGTCCGTTTCCGCAGCGCTAATCACGCCGCAAGCAACGCGGTCGCCCGATGCGCCTGCGGGATCGGTCATGTAATCATCCGCGCCCGCATGCACCATCAATGCGGAACCGTCTTTGTCCTTCAGCGCATCCAGCATGATGGCGGCGGTGTAAAATTCAGCTTTGCCCGTGCCGTCGCTTGCGATCCACACGTTGGGCAGGTCGCCGTCATGCGGACCTGCTGCATTTAAAAAGCCGTGTTTCTGGCCTTCTTTCATCATGTGGCCGCCGGCATTTTTGAAATGGTCATGATCCATGCAGTTGCCCATGCCGTGAATATGCACGCCGTGCCAGCCGGGTGTCAGGCCGCTGAGCGAGAGCGAAAACAAGACGCCTTTCGGTGCGCCGGTAATTTTCGCCGTGCCTGCATCCGCGCCGCTGTTGTTGACAAGCGTGATATCGAGCGTTGCCGGCGCTGCCATTTTCTCTGCAACCGCATCTTCCGCGCGTTCGGCGGGCGTGACGAACGCGGCGGTCGAGCAGACGAGAAGCGCAGCGGCAGCGATAGGGAGATATTTTTTCATGTGATGGAGTCCTGTTTGTTGGCGGCGTATAAAAATATTGCGTTCATCATGACGCATGCGCTGCGGGGTTGCAATGCCGCGCCTGCTTTTCAACATGGCGCATATACAAATAAAAAGCTCCTGCACGCAGGAACTTTTTGGCGAGAATTTTTTTAAGAAGAAAAATCAGCGGCGATATGCTTCGACCGAATGGCGAATTTCTTCGGTGCCGTTGCGCTGTGCATAGTCGCGCAGTTCGGGCGTAACGGGCATGTGGCGCATCAGCATGTCGGCAAAGGGCGCATCGCGCGCGTCGATGGCATAACGTACCATGGAATCATTCGGCACCATGCCGCCATCAAGGCAGGCCTTGGCAAGATTGTGATCGCGAAAGCCGACGGCGACCTGCAGCATCTCGGGGTTGAACTTTGCGCCCTGCGCCGCCAGCATGGTGACGGTATCATGCTCGCGCCGGTAAAAGGCCTGCAGCATGTCTTCCGCCAGATGGCTTACGTGCAGGTCTTCGGCAATCTTGCTATTGAAGGCGCGCGAGATGCCCGTGAACATGCCGCCGTTGACGGGAGCTTTGCTGGTGCCCGCAAAATCCTCTGCATACCCGTCGACAAAAGCTTTCATGGCCGGCCTCCCCGATAAACCGTTTTTCCTGCCCTATTATACATAAGCAACAGATAATAAACGGTTAAGGAAAATAGAGATTTTAGGGGGGGCAAGAAGCCAGCTTCAGCCATCATTCCGAATGCAGGGGGGCACAAACGGCATTAGCCGCGCCCTGCGGCACGGGGTGGTGCGCTTGTGTGCGCGAAGCTATCAGAAATTGTCGGAAAGGTAGCAGGGCGTGCAGCGCATCGGCTGCTGGTTTTCGAATTCCACGAGCATGATCACGCCGCGCTGGCGGGCGGTGTCCAGCACGGTGGGGCTGACTTCCTCGAAGATGGCATAGTTGGTTTCGGTGCCGGCGATGATGCGGCTTTCCTGGATCGTGAACCAGAAGGGGCCTTCTTCCGCGTTATTATCCAGCGAATTCTGGCGATAGAAAAAGAATGCCAGAGCGTTACGACCGTTCTTGAAAACTTCGTATTCGGAGACGACTGCGGTATTGGCCTGCGCCATTTGTGTACCCTGTTTCCCTTATGCCGGAGGCGGACGCCTCAAGGGAGGTTAGAAGAAGTGGTTAGCGCGGCTCGATGAGCTTGTCGCCGGCGGCGGTGCCCTTCGGCTGTGCGCCGGGAGTGGTTTCCATCGTGCGGTTCAGGGCCATCATGGGGTTCGTGGCAACATAAGCCTGCAGGATTTCGCCTGCGTCTTCGCCGCTTTTGCGCCCGACGGCCGTGCTGTTCAACAGGTTGGACATGCGTCTTGCTCCCTTGATGTCTAATCGTAATGCTAGCGTACAATGCTATTAGACAGGAAAAAAGTTAATTTTTTGTTTACATAGAAGGCGGCAAAAGCCAGCCAAATCAACACCCCCACCGCTATAGTCAGTGGGCTGATGTTACAGGGGAATTTGGCGGTTTGTTAAAGGCGGAAGTCGCGCGGCGCGGGGGTCTCTTCCAGCGGCGGCAGGCCGGCGTTGCGGCGCAGCGTCGTCAGCTCCGTCTTGGCGGCTTCCAGCTCGCGGCGCAGCTTGTCGCATTCAAAGTCTTTTTTCATGTAGCGCAGCTGGCTGACGTAAGACGCGCCCTGTTCGGACGGGGTGCAGGCGGCAAAATCAAACCCCTTGTCGGTCAGCAGGCGGAACATGTCGGTATTGCCGTTATAAACAACGCTGCGCAGCACGCTGCTGTTCAGCTGGCGGGTGCCGGGGGCATTCAGCAGAATGTCGGCAAGGCGCACCTGGTTTTTGTTCACTGCGCGCTCCAGCGGGTCGTTCAGGGTTTCGGGCGGCGCGTCGATATTGGTTTTCAAAAGGTTTTGCAGGCGCGCGGGGTCGCCATCCTTCACGGCGGCAATAAGGTCGCGGCGGTAAATGGCAACGGCGGTTTCCTGCATGCCGAACATGGTGCGGAGACTCATGGTTTTAAATCCCTTCTCGAAAAAATCAGTCGTTGGTCGCGCGTGGCGGCTTGGGCGCGGGCAGTCGTTTTTTATCCAGCGTTGTGCCGTGTAGCGCTTCTGTCATTTCGCGCTTCAGGGCGCGCAGTTCCTTCAGCGATTCATGCTGCAGGCGCAGGCTTTCCATCGGCATGATGTCGCTGATGAAGCGCTTCTGGTAGTCTTCCAGCGTTTTCAGCGTGGCGGCGATATCGCCGTAGCGTGCCTTGTCCGTTTTATTTTTATAGCTGTAGCCGGTGGGTTCGCCCCAGTCATTGGTGCGGCGCGTGCGCGGAATGGCGGACTGTTCGCGGCGCAGCGCCTCGGCGGCATAGGCAACATCGGCGCCCCAGACCATCAGGTCCTTCATGAACAGGAAGTTGCGCTGCTGCGCCGCGCGCTGCAGCGGCTGGCCGTTGGCGTAGTTCACATCCGCCCCGGCATCGAGCGCTTTTTTGAAAATGACGATGTCGTTGTTGCTGATGGCGGCAAGGAACAGGTCGTTGAGGCGCTTGTGGCGCTCCAGTTCCTGCAGCACGTCGTGGTCGGGCGCGGCAGTGCTGAACGCGGCCTTCAGGTCGGCGGCGTTATAGGGCGCGGCGGCAGTATCCGGGGGCGTGTGGCTGGCGGAGCGGGTGGTCATCCGGCGTTATCGTCCTTTAATAAACAAGCGGCAATAAACAGGCTCAAAAACAGGTTTTGGATTCTGTCTGTTTTTTACGACAAATGAGCGGGGTTTGTCAACTATGGCAAATTGACGCAATTTACTGATTATAAAAGGATTTTTTAAAGCGACTTCTTGATTTGCGGGCTTTGGCGGCGCGGGGGCTTCACGTGGCGGCGGATGATGCTCAAGGCGCGGTCAGTCACATACTCGGTCGATTTCTCGGCGCGGATGACGCTCCACGGCAATTCGCGCTGCGGGCGCTTGGAAGCGCCCTTGAATTGCCGCTGCACCACGTGGGTGCCGGCATCGGACGGGTTATTGCGGCGCTTCGCCACGCGGTCGTAAAGGGTAGATAGCGGCGCGTGCAGGTACAGGCCCACGAATTCCGCGCCGCAACGCTGCGCCAGCGCTTCCTGCCTGCTGCGGGCGGCATGGTCAAGGAAGGCGCCGGTTACAATCACGCTATTGCCCAGCAAAAGCTGCTTTGCGGCCTGCATATGAATGTAGCTGATGAACTTGTCGCGGTTTTCGGGGGTATAGACTTCATCCGGCAGGCGGGTTGTGGGCGGCACGCCGTGCATGCGCTTCATCAGCACATCTGAATCCAGCAAAATCGCTTTGGGGAATTTTTCGGCAAGGCTTTCGGCGAGGGTGGTTTTACCGCTGCCCGACATGCCGCCAATGGCAATCATGACAGGCCGGCGGCTTGCTTCCAGCAGGTCTTTAGAACCTAAGTTTTTAGGCTCTGTCGTCATGCGCGCTCCCGGTGCCTGAAAACGCGGTGCTTGTGGTGCATCGCCGTCATGTATCGGTGGTCCCCCATTATTGGCATCATTATAACGGGTTCTTTGGCATTATGCAAAACTATATTTGAACGCTTTGATATTCCACGACATATCCCAAAAGAAAACCCCCGGCGTTACGGGCCGGGGGCTTTTGCACTGCTCCCAAGGAGATGGGGCGGTATTTGGTAAGGGCTTTAAGCGACCTTGAAGACGGAGTCTTCAAACGCTTCTTCCCACGACCCTTGCGTCGAGGCCTTGGAATACTCGGTCGCGCGGTTTTCAAAGAAGTTGGTGTGTTCTGCGCCGTTCAGCATCGCGTCCATCCACGGCAGCGGGTTTTTCTCGACACCGAAGATGGGGGAAAGGCCCAGCTGCGTCAGGCGGCGGTCGCCGATGTAGCGGATGTAGTCTTTCACTTCCTGCGCCGTCAGGCCTTCGACTTCGCCCATTTCAAAGGCAAGGTCAATGAAGGCGTCTTCGTGGTGGATGATGGTCTTGCAGGCTTCGGTAATGTCGTTCTGCAGCTTTTCGGTCCAGACTTCCGGGTTTTCCTGGATGAAGGTCTTGAACAGCTTGATGACCGACAGCGTGTGCAGCGTTTCATCGCGCACCGACCATGTCACGATCTGGCCCATGCCCTTCATTTTGTTGAAGCGCGGGAAGTTCATGAGCATGGCGAAGGATGCGAACAGCTGCAGGCCTTCGGTGAAGCCGCCGAAAACAGCCATGGTCATGGCGATGCTTTCTTTCGATTCAACGTTGAAGCCCTGCATGTAGTCAAACTTGTCCTTCATTTCCTTGTATTTCATGAAGGCGGAATATTCAATTTCCGGCATGCCGAGGGTATCGAGCAGGTGGGAATAGGCGGCAATGTGGATCGTCTCGATGTTCGAAAACGCGCACAGCATCATCTGCACTTCGGTCGGCTTGAAGACCTGGCTGTAGTGCTTCATGTAGCAGTTGTTGACTTCAACGTCGGCCTGCGTGAAGAAGCGGAAGATTTGCGTCAGCAGGTTCTTCTCGGCGGGGGTCAGCTTTTTCTTCCAGTCGCGCACGTCTTCGGCCATCGGCACTTCTTCGGGCAGCCAGTGGACGCGCTGCTGCGTCAGCCAGGCTTCATAGGCCCAGGGGTAGTAAAAAGGTTTGTATACGTGGTTCTCTGTGAGAAGACGCGACATGTCAGTTTCCTTGCTGTTTTCCGGCCTTTAAAAGGGTGAAGGTCCGGCTGTGTGGTGTGTAAGCGGGTTTATTTGCGGCTGACCAGAATTTCCTGGCCTTTGACCGAAATGCAAACGCCCTGCGCGCACGGCTCGATCAAGTCGAGGCGGGAAAGCTTTTCAAGGTGCGAGCGGGAAACCGGCTCGCAGCGCTCGGGGTTGCTCAAAATTTCAAGCGTGGTCAGTTCGGCTGTGCTCAGCATGTCTTATGCTCCGAAAATGATTTAAAGGCTTGGGGGAAAGTTAATGGCCGGCGGCGGTTTAAAGGCCGCCGGCGCATTCAAGGTCGTTTACTGGCAAGCCAGGCATTCATCGTACTTGTTGCCGCTTTCAGACGACCGCGCGGTGGCGGAGGTCTTCAGCTTGCCGTCGCCGCCATGCGCGTTTTCAGCGCGCTGGATGGACTTGGAACGGCAGTAGTAAAGCGATTTCACGCCGCGTTTCCATGCCATCCAGTGAATCTGGTGCAGGTCGCGCTTGTGAACGTCCGCCGGCAGGAACAGGTTGAGCGACTGCGCCTGGCACACATAGGGCGTGCGGTCGGCGGCATGTTCGATCAGCCAGCGCTGGTCCAGCTCGAAGGCGGTCTTGAAGACGTCCTTCTCGTCGGCGGTGAGGAAGTCGAGGTGCTGGACGGTGCCTTCATTGGTGATGATGGACGACCAGGTCTCTTCGTCGTTCTTGCCCTTGGTGGCGAGCAGCTGTTCCAGGTACTTGTTGCGCACAAAGTGCGAACCGGACAGCGTTTTGTGCGTATAGGCGTTCGCCGTGTTCGGCTCGATGCCCGGCGAAGCGCCGCCGGTGATGATCGAGATCGACGCGGTCGGCGCAATCGCGATCTTGTTGGAGAAGCGTTCCATGATGCCGTATTCCTTGGCATCCGGGCAGGGGCCGCGCTCATGCGCCAGCTTCACGGAAGCGGCATCGCAGCCCTGCTTGATGTGCTTGAACATGCGCTTGTTCCAGACCTTCGCCATGACGGATTCCAGCGGAATCATCTTGGACTGCAGGAAGGAGTGGAAGCCCATGACGCCAAGGCCGATGGAGCGCTCCCGCATGGCGGCGTATTTCGCGCGCATCATGCTGTCCGGCGCCTTGCGGATGAAGTCATCCAGCACGTTGTCGAGGAAGCGGGTGCAATCTTCGATAAAGGTCGGGTGATCTTCCCATTCCTCGAAGTTCTCGAGGTTGAGGGAGGACAGGCAGCAGACCGCGGTGCGGTCCTGACCATGGTGGTCGCGGCCGGTCGGCAGCGTGATTTCCGAGCACAGGTTGGACATCTTCACGTTCAGGCCCGCAAGCTTGTGATGCTCGGGGATGGCGCGGTTGACGTGGTCGGAGAAGAGCAGGTACGGCTCGCCGGTTTCAATGCGGGCGGTGAGGATGCGGATCCAGAGGGAACGTGCGCTGATGCGCTCGATCACGCTGTTGTCTTTCGGCGACAGCAGCGCCCATTCCTCGTCTTTTTCAACGGCGCGCATGAACGCGTCGGAAATGACGATGCCGTGGTGCAGGTTCAGCGCCTTGCGGTTGGGGTCGCCGCCGGACGGCTTGCGCAGCTCGACGAAGTCTTCGATTTCAGGGTGGTGGACCGGCAGGTACACAGCGGCAGAACCGCGGCGCAGCGAGCCTTGGGAAATGGCGAGCGTGAGGCTGTCCTGCACGCGGATGAAGGGGATGATGCCGGAAGTCTTGCCATTGCGGCCGACTTTTTCGCCAATCGAGCGCAGGTTGCCCCAGTAGGAGCCGATGCCGCCGCCGCGCGAGGCGAGCCAGACGTTTTCGTTCCAAAGGTCGACGATGCCGTTCAGGGAATCGTCGCACTCGTTCAGGAAGCAGGAAATGGGCAGGCCGCGGTCGGTGCCGCCGTTGGACAGCACGGGCGTTGCGGGCATGAACCACAGCTTCGATATATAGTCATAAAGGCGCTGGGCGTGGGCGGAGTCGTCGCTGTAGTACATGGCGACGCGCGCGAACAGGTCCTGGAAGGACTCGCCGGGCAAAAGGTATCTATCAAGAAGAGTGGCTTTGCCGAATTCCGTTAAATTTGCATCGCGCGAGCGATCAATCTGAACTTTCGCGCCTTTTGCAACCTGTGCGACATCAAACATCGACTGGTTCTCCCCGTAATACATTTTTTTGTTTTTGTTTTTTCCGCTTCGACTTTCTCCGCTAAACCATTCATGTGTAATGAAAAGCTTCCCGGAGATGGTTGGGTAAAGGCACAAGTCCTTGTGACCCAACGAAGCTCAGCATACCACATCTAGGGGAGGTGTCTATAAATCCGCCGCCAAAAAATTTGACCCGGCCCGCGTTTTTTTGCTTGAAAATGTGCGAAACCCAACAAAAATCCGCGCCGTTTGCGCACAACTTTTTTTGTGCCGCGCGGCGTTCCGGTTGTATGCGCACACCCCCTTACACGTTATGGGTCTAAAAGAGAATTTCTCTTATAAACATATGGTAATTTAAGGGTCGAAAATCCAGTTTTCAGCGCGCGTTTCCGCGTCGTTTTTGGTGGTTGTTTTTCAAGTTTACGGCCCAAACCTTAAAAATCTTTTAACGCCAGATATTTGCGAGACGCAACTCGGTGGAAATGGATTTGCGCCAAAGAACAGCCGGCGATGCGTTTTAAAGCGCATCGCCGGCTGACTTTGGAGTCGGTATCTGTGGGGAGCCGGTATCTGTGGGTAAGTATTTAGACGCGCAGGTTGTCGACTTGCGCGCCGCGGTTGATGCCGCCCGCCGTTGCAAGCGATGACAGTTTTTCATCCGCGCCTTTTTCCTGCGACAGTGTTTCCGTCAGCAAGCCGAAGGCGTGCTTGTAGCCCAGCTGCTTTGCCAGCTGGATCAGCGTGCCGTAGCCGGAAATTTCGTAGTGCTCCACCTTTTGCGCCGCCGTAATAATGGCAACATCGCGCAAGGGGCCTTCGGTGAATTCGGCAATCGCTTCATCACCCTCGCGGATCAGGCCTTTCATGGCCTGGCAGGTCTGGGATTTAAGCGTCAGACCTTCCAGCTTGGCAAGGCGTTCGATACGCTCCACCTGGCCCTCGGTTTCCTTCAGGTGGCCGGAAAAGGCATTGGCAAGGTCATTGTCGCTGACCGCTTCCACCAGTTTCGGCAGGGCCTGCAGCAATTGCTTCTCCGCGTTGTAAATGTCGCTGAGTTCATAAATGAACAGCTCTTCAAATGTTTTGACGCTCATAATGGTGTCTCCTTCAATTTCCCGCCACCTTTGTCGGCATGCGGGTTGGTTGGCCGGTTTGCGACGGCTTCTTTACCGCTTCGCTTTGCAAACGGGCGGGGAGCTATTCAGTTCAGGCGAAAACGGCGTTCGAAATAATGTTTCACGGACTATGCGAGTCGGTGTTCAAAATGAACAAAAAACGGCCTGTTTCATGGAATTAGCCTATTATTTTCAAAATGTTATTGCTTTTATTGCATCGCAACACGATAATAGAATACGAAGGCGCCACCGAGTCTTATGGCAACTGATCATAAGCCCGCCCGTCTTTGAGAGACCCTTCAACAAGATCTCCCCTCATAAAACAAAGTAATGAAAGCTGTGACTACAATGCGTAACCCGTCCGGGCGCAACCCGAAACCTATTTTGCGTTCGCTTACTCTCGTCTTCCTTATCGCCGGCCTCGGCAGTGAAAGCCTCCACGTTTCCGAAGAACGCCACAACCCCCATGGCAACCGCCGCGAACGCATCGAAGAGCTGCGCCAGCGCACTTTTGAAAGCCTGCAGGACCGCTCCCTGCAGCGCAATTTCAACAGCGGCGGTAACCCGCCGCCGGATGAACCGGTCTATGATGAAACCCTGCGCGTCATCCGCCGTCGTAACCCGAAGGCTACGGCGATGGGGCTGGAAGCGTAAGCTCCGCCTTCCAGAAACGTGAAAACAGACGGGCTCCTCCTGTACAGGGATCGGAGCCCTTTTTCATGATTAATCTATTGTTATAAAACGATAAATTATAAGTCCGTTTGACAGGGTTTAAAAGCGGCCCTAATCTGTTTCTGCAATTATGGAATAATGGAGTGCTGCACGATGGTGATGATTGAAGGCGGATTTATCGAAAGCCGCGTTGAAAGACTTTACGTTTCCGATGAATACAAAGTCTTCCTGCTCACGGGGCAGGCGAATGGCAGCTATCGCAAAGGCTATGTGGGCGTGCGCCCTTTCGGCAGCCTCGGCGCCGACCAGCTGGAAAAGCTGAAAAGCCAGGCAGCGCCCGTCGATAAAGACAGCCGCCTTTCCTTGTCGAGTGATCAGGCGAACTTAAAGGTTTATGACGGTTTTACCGGCACAACCTCCAGTTTTCCGCTGTCGGAACTGGATGCGGACATCAAGGCCCGCCTGCTGTATAAAGCGCCCGGCAAAAGCGGCTTCACCGATGCATGGGAAAAGTATACCGGCCCCAATGCCGAAGCGCCCGGCACGACGGACGGCGCAGCCCCCGCGCAGGCGAAGCCGCTGACATTCAAGCTGTAAGGCTGTTTACGGCTTTCAAAAAAGGACCGTCACTTTGATAAGTGACGGTCCTTTTTTATGCCCGGAACGGCACGGGTAGTTTCCGCCAGTTTGCCCGGCGGATTTTCCGCCAGTTTGATTGATTCGTTCGTTTGCTTGAAATATTAGTACCGACGTTCAGTAATAAAATTACTCCGTGGCTTAAGAAAGTTACTCGTATATTGCCGGTTTAGACCTCCGCACGGCAACTTTCGGTTTATTTTCAGGCCTTTATTGACAATGATGCGCCGCGGCATGATGTTGTGCACGCATTCACCGGCGGTTAGAAGCAAAAACTAAATAATGAAGCCGCCATATACAGACAAGAGTAAGACACTATGAGACACGCTAACGATAAAAATGACTTCTTCACCCGTTCCCTCGTTGAGGTATTCGTGGTCGCTGCGTCGTCGCTCGACGCATACAACCTGAGCTACAACCCGGCATCGGCGCGTCCCGCCCGCCGCAACCACAGCTTCCAGGTTCAGCAGGCCCGCATCAACCTCAACAACGGCCGCGGCGGCAATGACGGCTGGGACCAGCCGCCGATGATGTCTGTTTAATCAGACGTTTTACTGCCACTTGGTACTAGGCTAAAGACTTCTCCAAATAAAAGACTTCCGGTTTCAGCTTGCCAACGGCAATGTGTTATAATATAACACATCATGTCCGGGCAAAGCAAAAGCCGGAAGTTTTTTTATGGCCGCAATAATGACTCAAAACAGCGCATCCCATATCTGCACCGCCCGCTGCGCCGATGGCAGCAAGAAAACGCTGCTGCGCTACGGCGAATATATTGCCGCGCAAAAGGGCCAGCGCTGGACGGCGCCGCGCGCCGCCGTCTATGAAGCCGTGCTGGATGCTAGGCGCCCCGCCACCGCCTACCAGCTGCTGGAGGCGCTCTGCGCCAAGGATGGCACGGATGTAAAGCCTGCCACCGTCTACCGCGCGCTTGATGCCTTGCAGGAACTGGGCCTTGTCGCCCGCATTGAAAGCATGAACGCCTACCTTGCCTGCCGCCACCCGCAACAGCCGCATGAACATATCTTCCTCGTCTGCGACGACTGCGGTGATGCCGCCGAAGTTGCCGACCACAAAATTGCCGGTCACCTGCGCCACGATGCCGCCAGCCACGGATTTAAAACCGCGCGGCAGGTGATGGAACTGCACGGTACCTGCCAGCACTGCCAGAAATAATAACAACCGCCCGCTGCGGTCTTTAAAAAGCCGCAGCGGGCCGAACTTGGTCCACGACTGTTACTTTATAACACTTTGTATCGCGCATGATCCCGGGCGGCACGTCATGCGTTTTTAAAAAGCCGCCACAACAAGGAGCTACCAGACCATGAAACTTAACGACATCACCCCCGAAGCTTTTGTCTGCCATACGCAAACCTGCTGCCCTGCCGTTTTTGAAACGGATGCCGGTTCCTACGTCATCATCGGCAAGAAACTGTCGATTGAAGCGCAGGCTCTTGTCGAAGGCCGCGTCGGCGCGGATGAATTCGTCATCGAAATTCCGAAAGGGATGCTGGCGAACGCGAAATAATTTTCGCGCAGAACGACACTGGACTTTAATGACACCCTCAAGGGACGCCCCGTTTGCAGAAATTTTGCAGCCGGGGCGTTTCTGTGTCCTGCCCGTGCAAAACTTTTCATAAGTTAACGTATTTTGGTGCAATGCGGCTAAAAGCCGAAGGGCAGGCTTGCGCATCTCTATTATGGTGCGTATGAAGGACGGGAAGGCGGGGATATCGCCCCGACCCTCCTGACATTTGCAAGCCGAAAGACCGACAAAGCCATGGCAAAACGCAACCGCAAAACCAAAATCGTCGCCACGCTTGGCCCCACATCATCGACGCCGGAAATGGTCCGCAAGCTGTATGAAGCGGGCGTTGACGTTTTCCGCCTCAACTTCAGCCATGGCGCGCATGAAGACCATGAAAAGCGCCTTAAAATTATCCGCGCGCTCGAGCTGGAAGTCGGCCACCCCATTGGCGTGTTCGCCGACCTGCAGGGCCCCAAGCTGCGCCTTGGCACCTTTAAAAACGGCTCGATCGATATTCAAAAAGGCATGCGCCTTATCCTCGATTCAAACCCCGAACCGGGTGATGAAAAACGCGTCTTCCTGCCGCACCCCGAAATTCTCGATGTGCTGGTTGTGGGCGCGGATATTCTGCTGGATGACGGCAAGACGCACCTGCACGTTGTTAAAAAAGGCCCCGACTGGGTCGAAACCGAAGTTGTCGCCGGCAAAAAACTTTCCGACCGCAAGGGCGTGAACCTGCCCAACGTGCTGCTGAAAGTTTCCGTGCTGACCGAAAAAGACCGCCGTGACCTTGAAGCCGCGCTCAAAATGGGCGTGGACTGGATTGCGCTGTCCTTCGTGCAGCGCCCCGAAGACGTGGCTGAAGCCCGCAAGCTTATCAACGGCCGCGCCAAAATCATCACCAAGCTTGAAAAGCCTTCCGCCATCACCCACCTTGCGCAGATCGTCGATATGTCTGACGCGGTCATGGTGGCGCGCGGCGACCTCGGCGTTGAAATTCCGTCGGAAAAAGTGCCGGCCGTGCAAAAGCGCATCATCCGTTCCTGCCGTCAGGCGGGCAAGCCCGTGATCGTCGCAACGCAGATGCTTGAATCCATGATCTCCTCGCCGCGCCCGACCCGCGCCGAAGCGTCCGACGTTGCCACCGCCATTTACGATGCGGCCGATGCCGTGATGCTGTCGGCCGAAACCGCGTCGGGCGAATACCCGCTTGAAGCCGTCTCCATCATGGACCGCATTGCGGCGGATGTTGAAAAAGACGACCTGTACCGCAAAATCATGGATGCCGAGCATCCCGACCCCGATAAAAACTCGCCGGATGCCATTACGGCTGCCGCATCGTGGGTGGCGAATACCATTTCCGCCGCCGCCATCGTCAACTACACAACTTCCGGCTCCACCACCCTGCGCACCGCGCGCGAAAGGCCCGCCGTGCCGGTGCTGTGCCTGACCGAAAGCATGGAGGTTGCGCGCCGTTTGCAGCTGTCATATGGCGTTTATCCCGTGCATACCTCCGATGTCGATAACTTTGCCGACATGGTGAAAAAAGCCATCCGCCTTGCGCTGGAACACGAAATTGCCGAAAAAGGCCAGCGCGTGGTGATTACCGCGGGCGTTCCCTTCGGCACGCCCGGTTCCACCAACATCCTGCGCGTGGCGTGGGTTGAGTAATTGAACCGGCTAAGTAATTAATTACCGACTAAACTTAAGCGAAAGCATTTATTTTAACCCCTCATTGCAAGGGAATGTATTGCCGTGTCTTTTTTTAAAATGTCTTTTAAAAATTTCCTGAAGCGTTTTCAGGTTGAATATCTGGTCAATGTTTTGCGCGCGGCTTTCACGCGCTTCCCGCTCTCCGTCATCTGCGCGGCATGCGGCACGGTATTGTGGCTGCTGACGATTTATGAATCAAAAGTATTCAGCGACGACATGTTTGCGCGGTTGCTGCTGTTTGTCGGCAACGGCCTTGTGCTGTTCACGTCGGCAAAGCTGTTTGCGGAAAGCCATGCGCTGCCGCCTGCAAGGCGCTGGGGCCTGATGGCCGCTTGCGCGGCTGTGGTGGCAGGTTTTGCTTTCCTGCCCGCGCATTTCAGCGCGGCGAACCTGTTTTTCGCAGCTGCAATTTCCCTTTCCATGTTGTTCGCGCCCTACATTGGCCGCCGCAGCACGGAAGACAGCGTGTGGTATTACAACTACAGCAACGGCGTGTCGTTTATCATGTCGGGCCTCTCCACGCTTATCCTGTGCCTTGGGCTCTGCGCCATTCTGGGCAGCGTGGATTATTTGTTTGAACTGAACGTGCCGGGCAAGCTGTATGGCGATATCTGGATTGTCGGCTTCGGCTTTTTCGGCCCTGTCATGTTCATGTCGTACCTGCAGCGCCAGTTTGATTTCGCGCGTGAAGAATGCCAGATGATGCCGGGCATCCACTTTATCGCCAATTACCTTGTCGTGCCGCTGGTGCTGATCATGACATGGGTGCTGTATGCCTATTTCGCCAAAATTGTGTACAAGTGGGAACTGCCGCGCGGCAACCTTGCCTACATGGTGACGGGGTTTGGCGCGGCGGGGGTTGCGGCGCGGCTGGCGGTGTTCCCCATGCGTGACAACGGCACGCGCCTGCTGCAGCAGTTCTACAAATATTTCTATTACCTGCTGCTGGTGCCGGTGGGCCTGCTGGGCTTCGGCCTTTATACCCGTATCAGCCAGTATGGCGTGACGGAAGAGCGCTATGCCATTGGCCTTAGCTTCCTGTGGCTGGCGGGTTTGTGCGCCTTTTCGCTGCTGCGTCCGAAGCTGGCGCATATCAAGCAGGTGCCGATGGTATTATCGGCGCTGTTCCTGCTGGCTACCTTCGGCCCGTGGGGCGCTGTGCCGGTTTCCACCAACAGCCAGGTTGCACGGCTTGAATCGCTGCTGACGCGCGCGGAAGTTTTGAACGGCGACAAGCTGCAAAAAACCGCCGCCAAAGTTTCCTTCGACGACCGCAAGGAAATCAGCTCCATCCTCGACTACATTTACGGCGACAACAAGGAAGCCTCTATTGCAAAGCTGACAGCGCCGTTTGAAAAGGAGATCACGGCCAGCAATACCGTGCATGGCGACAACATGTGCGAAAACCGCAGCTTCACCGGCTGCCGCAGCGAATATGATTTGCCGGAGCGCGTCATGGCCGCTTGGGGTATGAAGTACGTGCAGCGCTGGGGTTCCGAGGAAGACGAATATTACACCATCAGCCGTCCCGGCGCGTATAGCTATCAGGTGGATGCGCTGGTGCATGTTGCGCCGTATGAATATTATGCGCGCATCACGCCCGCCACCACGGGCAGCGACTGGGTCTATGCGACCGATAGCGAAAACGGCAATGCGCAGAACGCGCCCATGGGCGGCGCTGCGGCAACGACGGCCGCACTCGGGGTTACATCCAGACCGTCGCTTGTGTACACCATGAACAAGGCGGGGCTTTTGACCGTCAGGAATGCGAAGACCGCGGCAAGCGTCAGCTTCCAGCTGCAGCCCCTTGCGCAGAAGCTTTACAGCGACCACCTGACGGAAGTACCGGTGGCGCGCCTGCCGGAACTTGACCTGACGGCGGAGTCGGGGCATTTGCGCGCCAAAGTGCAGGTTTTATCTCTGTCCGGCCATGTCAAAGACGGCGTTTTCGCTTTTGATTACGCCAGCCTTGCCCTGCTGGTGAGCCCTTGAAATAACAGCAAAATAGCGTATTTTTAGCGGCTTTATGCGGCGCGGGTGATCCGCGCTTGACATATACTCTTTATGACTATATGTTATACTCTTATTGAGAATAACAAGTTGTTTAGAGAAAGCCCCGTCATGATGTTCGCCGCCCTCAAATACGCCGCTCCCGCAACGCCCGCCCCCACCAATGCCGCACTGAACGCACTGCTGGAAAATGCCGGGGTCAGCAAAACGGTCTATAGCTATGTGATGCCGGAAACAGAAGCCGCGCTTGATGCGCTGGTGGATGGCGACAGGGCCGCACTGCACCACATGTACCGCGAAGCCTGGACGCAAAAGCAGGACGTGATGCATGAGGCGTTTTTTGCGACATGGAAGGCATGGTCTTCCCCGGTTTTGAAGTTCGATGCAGGCGACTTTCCGTTTTTCTACACCACCGGCGGCGCCAGCGAGGCGTTGCGTGAAACCATTTACGCCTATGGCCACCGCGCCAGGGCTGAGGGCTTTAGCCCCGTCATTCACGTATTTGAGGGTGATTACGAAGGCTTTGCCGCCTATGCCACTGCCGCCGGCATTAAAACAGTCGCACATAACCGCCACGACTGGCGCGCCGCCGTGCTGCGCGTGGGCGCAACCGACCAGTTTTATATCAGCCAGCCTTCCGCGATTGATGGCAATGTCTGGGGCGAATATCCGGCCTTTGCCGCCGCGCTATACCGCCAGCAGCCCAGCGCGGATTTAATGCTCGACCTGACCTACGTTGGCTGCGTTGCCCGCGACTTCACGATAGAGGCCTATAGCCCCAACGTGCAGGCGATTTTCTTTTCGCTCAGCAAGCCGATGGGCGTTTATTATCACCGCATCGGCGGTCTTTTGTCGCGGCAGGCGTATCCCGGCCTGTTCGGCAATAAATGGTTCAAGAACCTGTTGTCACTAAAGCTTGGCACAAAACTCATGCAAACCTACGGTGTGCATGAATTGCCGCAGCGCTATGCGGCATTGGGGCAGGGGCCGGCATTGCGGCAGGCCCGCGAAACGCTGGGGCTTGATTTAACGCCAGCGGATGTCTGGATGCTCGCAACAGCAACGCCCGTCAATGCCGAAGACCCGCTGCACCGCTACCTCACACGCGGCGGCAGGGGGGATGAAAAGCTGCGGCTGTGCCTCACGCCCAGCATCGCCCATATCATCAACCCCGCCGTCGACGGCACCGTCCGCGCCCGCGCGCATGAAGTCTTGCCTGAAAGGAACGCGCCATGAAAAACATCCAGCAAATCGTTTCCCGCGCCGATATTCACGACCACATGAAAAGCCTGTGGCGGACAGATGCGTTTAAAGATTCCTACGCCCGCGGCGGGCTTGTCTACCGCATCGTCGACCGTTTTGCCGCGCTGCCGCGCTTCTTCTATGACATGAGCGACGAATACCTCGAGCGCGCGCATTTCAGCCTGTGGTGGTCGGGCATTGGCTATCGGCAGTATGATAAAGGTTCCTGCAACGACCTGTACCTGCTGCACGAACTGGCGCACGGGGCGGATATGATCCACCTTGAGGGCCAGCACCCGGACAGCTTTGCCCGCAAAATGCAGGACAACGAGCTTTATGCCTCCACCGTCACGGAAATCATGGTCTATTTCGACATGCCGGAACTCCGCGCCATGACCTTCCCCACGGAAATTTTCGCGGACAGGTTTTTGAAAGACGGCGGCTTGCAGCAACGCTGGCAGGAAGAGCCGGACCGCCTGACGACGGAGCTATATTATCGCCGCCGCCACGCCATGTTCTGGCCGAAGGAGGGCGATGCGATCGAGCAATGGCTGCACAGCTTCACCGCGCAGAACCAGCGCTGGTTCGATATTTGGCGCCAGAACTACGACAGTGTCGAAACCGCGATGGCACGCCTGACGCGGGCCGCCTTTACGGGTGACCGCAAGGGCGCGCTGCAGCGCCACCTTGACTGGCTGCACGAGAAGGCTGGGGGCGGGGATATTCCGTTCCGCGCCGAAGCCGCCGCCTTCGCACCGGCCTACTGGCAAAACCGCAACCCCGCGATTGAAAAGAAGGTTGCGGCGGCTTAAAACCCTTCCTCCCCAACGAAAAAGCGCCGGTCGATGAACCGGCGCTTTTTTTGTACTTCGCTTTTAAATCTTAAGCACGTTTGTGCAGCCACCAGCTGTTGCTGTTCAGAGAGAAGATGGGCTTGTAGCGGTTGATCTCGTCGCTGTTGCGCACGCGCTTGTCCTGGTTGTCGAGGACGTAGGCGTTGCCATCGGTATAGACGATGAGGATGGCATGCGGCACGTTCTTCACTTTATCCTGCACGATGGCAATGCGCATCTGGTCGGTGGTGAAACCGAGGGCACGCAAGGACGCATATTTTGCAATCGCGAAATCTTCGCAGTCGCCGCCGCGGGTCAGGAACTCGATGGGGGTTGCCCAGTAGTCCGACTTTTTGTAGTTGACGCTGTCTTCAACGTAGCGGACGGAATTGATGTAATTGTTAACCTGCTCGATCTGCTCATGCGGGGTCAGGTCGTGCATGCCTTGCAGGTGGGTTTTCCAGGCCTGCACGGTGGGCGACAGGCCTTGCGTGTGCATCTGCTCGTCAAAACGGGCCATAACGGCGGTCCATTTCGGGAACATGGCAACGCCCGCGGTTTTAATTTCCGAGGTGCCGAACAGGCCAGGGTGCGCGCCTTCCGGCAGTTGCGGGCGGATCGTCGCGGTTGAAAAAGCGGAAGCAAGGCGCACGGTGCCCGAGCTGTCATCGGCGCGCGCAACAGAGGGGGTCAAAACCTGCATCATGAGGGCAACGCCAGCGGTGGATGCTTTGATGCACCATTGTTCGGCCAGCTTGCGGTACAGCTGAACGGCGGAGAGCGAGCCTTGCTCCAGCAGCACCTTACCAAGGCGGTCGCCGTTTTCTTTTTGCGAGATCAGCGCGTTCGCCAGCTGGCCTTCGGTGATGATGCCGGATGCCACCAGCAGGTCGCCCAGCTTGTGGCTGCGTACCTGGCGGCTGACAGAACGGATGAAACTGTGTTGAAGGGGCGAACGGGTGCCTGTGTGTGCGGGTTGTGCGGGCTGGTCTTCGATCTTAACGCTCAGCATGCGGTTATCGCCCCTTATTGGTGTTACCCTTAAGCCCATCGAAACAACCGCTTTCCACATATATATAAGTAACGGCGTTTTTCTTGGTCTGACTGCTTCATTATTATGCATAACCGTTAATATTTGATGAAATTGGCGTTAATAATTGGAGCTTTTCGAACTTGAACTACCTTATGTAATATGATAGAAACATGGATGCCTTTTCAACAGCCCTCCATTAGAGTGTCTACATGATTGAAAATTCAGCCCTTTTTGATGATTTGACCCGCCTTTCCCAATCCCGCGTGCTTTGCCTCGGGGATGTGATGCTGGACCGCTTTATTTACGGGTCGATCGAGCGAATCTCCCCCGAAGCGCCAATTCCGGTTTTGCTGGTGGAACGGGAAAAAGCCATGCTGGGCGGTGCCGGTAACGTCGTCGCCAATATCGCGGCCCTGGGCGCGAAGGCCGTACTGCTGGCCGTGGTGGGCGATGACCTGAACGGCCGCGACATTGAACAGCAATTAAAAGACCTTGGCGTTGAACCCGCGCTGGAAACGGCAAAAGGCCGCCAGACCACCGTGAAATCCCGCTTTGTTTCCGGCGGCCAGCAAATGCTGCGCGTTGACCGCGAAAAAACCGCCGCCGTGCCGGCAGATATTGAAGACCGCATTATTGCCCGCGCCGAAAGCCTGATGGTTTCGTGCGGGGCGGTTATATTGTCCGACTATAAAAAAGGCCTGCTCACCGACCGCATCGTCACCAAGGTGATTGACTGTGCGCGCAGCCACGGCATTCCCGTCATTGTCGACCCGAAGGGGCAGGACTTCACCCGTTACCGCGGCGCGACCGTTATTACGCCGAACCGCAAGGAACTTGAAGCGGCGACAGCCATGACCGCCGCAACCGATGAAGACGTACGCGCCGCCGCCATGAAGCTGATCACCGGCTGCGATATTACAACCGTGCTGGCAACGCGCAGCCAGTCCGGCATGTCGCTGATCTCGGCGGATGCCGAACCGCTGCACATTCCCGCCAACGTGCGCGAAGTGTTTGACGTATCCGGCGCGGGCGATACCGTGATTGCAACGTTTGCGGCTGCTCTTGCCGCCAAGGTTACCATGCGCAGCGCCGCGCTGCTCGCCAATATTGCCGCCGGCATCGTCGTCGGCAAGCCCGGCACCGCCGTTGCGCGCCCCGATGAGATTGAAAATGTTATTTCCGGCGGCTACGCCATGGAAAAACAGGCCTATGCCCGCAAAACCAAGCTGACGACGCGCGACGGCGCGGCGGAGCAGGCGGAGCGCTGGCGCACCCGCGGCTTTAAAGTCGGCTTCACCAACGGCTGCTTTGACCTGCTGCACCCCGGCCACCTTTCCACCCTGCGCCAGGCGAAAGCGGCCTGCGATTACCTTGTGGTTGCCATCAACAGCGATGCTTCGGTCAAAAAACTCAAAGGCCCGTCCCGCCCCGTGCAGGATGAAGTGGCGCGTGCCGCCATTCTTTCCGCCCTTGAAATGGTGGATGCCGTGGTTGTATTTGGCGAAGAAACGCCGATGGAACTGCTGAAGGCCATTCGCCCCGATGTGCTGGTGAAGGGCGGGCAGTACAAGCTTGAAGAAGTTGTGGGTTACGAACTGGTCACCTCCTACGGCGGCAAAATTGTGCGCGCCGAAATGGAAGACGGTTTTTCGACCACCAATACCATCCAGAAAATAGCCAGCTAGGCGCGGCCCATGGCGGCGCATATTCTCCATGTGGATGCGCCGCCCGGCTCCCGCAGCTGCCTTGTGGCCGACAGCCCGCATAGCGGCACGCAATACCCTGCCGACTTTAACTATGCCTGTGATTTTCACGAACTGAAAAAGGCGGAAGACACCGCGATCGACCGCCTGTTCGGCTTCTTCCCCGCGCTTGGCGCGCCGTTTTTGCAGGCAGACTTCCCCCGCGCCTACGTTGACCCCAACCGCAAAGACACGGTAACGCAAAAGCTGGCGCAGGAAGGCGACCAGCCCTATGTGGGCAGCGAAACCGGCCTTGTGCGCCGCAAATGCACGCCGCGGTCAAGCCAGCATGTCTATGACCGCACCTTAAGCCTTTCCGAGGTTTTTAACCGCGTTGCCGCCTGCCACAAGCCCTATCACGATAAACTGGCGCAACTGCTGGATGAAACCGTGCGGGAAAAAGGCCGCGTGGTGCATGTCAATTGCCACTCCATGCCCTCCACGCTGCAGCGCGGCACAAAGCAAAACCCCTTCGATGTTATTATTGGCACCTACGACGGCGCAACGTGCGATGCCGCGATTGCCAAAAAGCTGCAGCAGCTTTTCACCGCGCACGGCTATAAATGTGCCATTGACGTGCCGGGTTATCGCGGCGCCGAAATCATCACCCGCCACGGCGACCCCGCGCATCACCGCCACAGCCTGCAGCTTGAAATCAATCGCGCCCTGTACATGAATGAAGATACGCTGGTCTTGAAACCCGAAGCCGTCACTGTAAAAGCCGGCCTTCAATCCATCATGGCCGATTTCGCGGCATGGTGCGACGCACAGCCCGGGCTCCAAAGCACCGCCACCCCAAAGCCGCCGAAAAGCGCGCGATAATTTTTAAGAAGGAAGGCCGCCCTGCGGGGTGGTGAAGCGGAGGGGCTTTTTGAAGGCGATGACGCTGCGGCGCAGTGCCATGTCTTTCAGCTCGAGGATAATCACGGCGGGCTTTTGCTTGTTGGCAAAGGCGTGGTCAAGCGCGGTGCGGCCGCTGTTATCGCGGCGCAGCGTATCAGGCTTGTAAACCAGCACGGCGTTAAAAATATGGCGGCGGTAATTGGCGGCGGCGTGCATCAACGGCGTCATGCCATTTTCATCGGCGGCGTTGATGTTCACGCCCTGGCGCAGCAGTTCGATGCAGCGCGGGGCCAGGGTGTTATTGCCGCTCGCGCCATCGCGCTTCGTCTTGATAAGCTGGATAAGTTCCTGTGCCCGCGTGTCGGGCGTTTGCCGCTGGTCATCGTTCATGACGCTATTATAACGCAAAGGCGGTAAAGGTAGTCTTAAGGATGCTTTAAAACCTTAGTTATAAGGGTCTTTGACGGGTTCGCCCTTGGCGGGGGCATCTTCGTGCTGGCCGTTTTTATAGGCGTTGATCTCGGCTTCCAGCTCGTCAAGTTCCTCGCAGCTGACATCGCCGCAGGTCATGCGGATGACCTGCATTTGCTGCATGGCGCTGTACAGGTTGTTCTGGCCCAGATAAATCTCCGCCATATAGCGGTTCGCGCCAAGGTGGGTGGGGTTGACGATAAGCGCTTTTTTGTAATAGCTGGCGGCCTTTTTGCTGTCGCCCAGCTTGAAATAGGCATAGCCGGTATAGGTAAAGGCATCCGCCGATTCAGGGTGCCGCTTCAGCACGCCGGCCAGCACGTTCAGCGCCTGCGCATATTTGCCGGTGGACAGGTAATATTCGGCGGTGATCAGGCCTGAATCCTCGCGGAAGGGCACCAGCGGTTTTTTGTCGGCATCATCTGCTTCCTGCGCCGCGGCGGGCAGGGGGGCGAGAGTGATAACGGCGGGAACCGCTGCAAGCAGCGCGAGGGCGAGAAGGGAAGCGGTGAAGCGCATTGTTTTTCCAGTGCTGTGGCATGAAAGGGGGTTAAACGGAGCTTTCTATGCGAAAGCCCGCAACGCCGTCATATTCGGCGGGTTCGCTGTTGAGTTTATCAACCCGCGCCATGACGGGGCCGTGGCGGCAGGCGCGCACCAGGTCATCCACCTTGCGGGCATCGCCGTGAATAAGCGCTTCGACCGTGCCGTCGGCGCGGTTGCGCACCCAGCCGGAAAGGCCGCGCTCAAGCGCTTCGCCCTGCAGCCAGCGGCGATAGCTGACACCCTGCACGAAGCCGTGAACGAAGACGCGCACCGTCTGCACCGGCGAATTTTCGGCCGAGGATGATGTCATGGCGTACCCTCCCTGTCTTTCGGGTCTTTGGCTGTGGGCTGTTACTGCAGCGTCAGCACAAGGCAGTTGTTGCGCAGGACCTTGCAGGCCTTGTCGGCGGCGGTGCGGTCAAGACCGCCGAGCCGCGCGCGGTAAATCATGCCGCGGTTGGTCATGAGCGGGGCAATCACGTATTTGCTTTTCTGCGTCGTGGCAGCGGGCAGCTTTGATGCCGCGCGCTTCAGCGCCGCAACGCCCGCCTGATGCGATGAAAACGCGCCGACCTGCACAGCCCAGGTACCGGCAACGGCGGCAGATGTTGTTTCAGGCGCGGGGGTTGCCATGGCCATGCGCACCGGCGCGACCGGCACCACGGGGGCGACGGGCGCTGCCACGGTCGGCATGGCAATCGTCGGCGCGCTCGGTGCAACGATGCCGCCGGCATTGGCGGTGGCCGTGGTGTTCAGGCCCATGGGGCGGAAGGCCGACGCTTCGGCGGCGTCATAGTTATTGGCGGGGTTTTGGCCGGCGGCGGTCAGCGCGGCGGCGGCGGGCAGAATGTTCGGCATGGCGGGTGCGGGCGGCGCATCCGGCACGTAGCCGGTATCGCCTTCCTCAACATCGTTCAGGGGGCGAAGGCCGGCGGCATCTGCCGTGGTTTGCGTGCGGGCGGTGGCGGCAACGGCCGCGGCGGTCGGCACGGGGCTGCGGGAAACAATGGCGCCCGCGGCTGTGCCGGTGCCGGGTTTTTTGCGCGGCATGCCGCCCTTGGCAACATCCACGCGTTTCTGGATTTGTGCGACGACGCGGGTGTCGCTCAGGCTCGCAAAGCCGGCATCCAGCAGGTCGGACATTGTCTTGTTGCGGCTGGCAGAGGTGCGCCCGCCAAAGACAACGCCGATGATGCGCTTGTTGTCGTGCACGGCGGAAGCGACAAGGTTATAGCCGGACGCGTTGACGTAGCCGGTCTTCAGGCCGTCGCAGCCTTCATAGGTTTTCAGCAGCTTGTTGTGGTTTAGCGCGGTCACGCCGGCATAGGTGAAGCTGGGCGTGCTGAAATAGCGGTAATAGCGGGGGAAGTCGCGCATCAAAGCCTGCGCCAGAATGGACATGTCGCGCGCGGTGGAATAGTTGTCAACATCGTGCAGGCCGGAAGCATTGGCGAAGTGCGTGTTGCGCATGCCCAGCTGCTGCGCCTTGAAGGTCATGAGGCGCGCGAAGCGGCTTTCGGAGCCGCCCACGCCTTCGCCAAGGGTCACGGCGGCATCGTTGGCGGATTTGGTGACGACGGCCAGAATGGCATCTTCCGCCTTGATGGTGTAGCCGGCCTTCAGGCCGAGTTTCGAGGGTTCCTGATATTCCGCGTTGGAGGAAATGTTCAGGCGCTGCGATTTTGACAACTGGCCGTTTTCAATCGCCTCGAAGGTTAAATACAGCGTCATGAGCTTGGTGAGCGACGCGGGGAAAAGGCGCTTGTCGGGGTTTTTTTCGCTCAAGACAAAGCCGGTTTGCGCGTCGATGACGATTTCAGCGAAACGGTCGGGCAGGGGGGCGGCCTTGCGCTTCACCTTGTGGCGCGCGGCTTCGGCCGGCACTGCCAGCGCCGTCATGATAAGGCCAATGATCAGGAAGAAAGTGAACGCGCGTTTCAGGTTGAAGAAACGGCCTGAATGCACGCTGCTAGACCGGATGGCTGCCATCGGTATGTAGATCCCCTCGCATCAAAAAACGTCCCCCTATAAATATTATGGTCTTGCGGGGTGTGTTTGTCTAGCAAGGTTTTAAAATAATCCAGCAAAAACGGGCGCATGGCGATGATTTATCCACAAGGCGCGTTTAGCGTCGGCAAGCCTGGTTCCAATGCTAGCCGGGCGTGGGCGGCGTGCCGCGCTGGCGCATCATGAACGGCGGCAAAATCGCACGGTCGTGTGTCGGCTCTTCCGGCGGCTTGCCGGGGTTCAGCGGCACTGGCTGGTTTTTGCCTTCCAGCACCTGGTTCGGCGTGCCAAAGGGGCGCGATGCGCCGAAGAACTGGAATTTCAGCTGCGGCATGTCAAACACCGGCAGGCCGAACATGCTGGTTTGCGGCGCAATGCGGAAGTTCGCGCCGGTATCCGGCGTTTCCTTCGGCACATCGGGCGCGTCTTCTTCGCCCTGCTGGGGCGGCAGTTCAACGTAGCGGGTGCCGCTGTCGCTGCCGCGGCCAAAGGCGAATTTCGCCTCCGGATTGGTGATTTTTTTAAAGCCGAAGTCCAGCAACTGGGTCATGTCGTTCTTGCGCTCCAGCGGGGAACGCGCACCGAAAACAACGCCAATCACGCGCTCATCGCCGCGGTGGGCGGACGCGGCAAGGTTATAGCCCGACGTTGCAATCCAGCCGGTCTTCAGGCCGTCGATGCCGTCATATTTGCCCAGCATGTTGTTGGTATTGCGGTAGGTGGCGCCGTTGAAGGTGAAGCTCTGGATATTGAAATAGGGGTAATATTCAGGGAAGTCGCGGATCACGGCCCGCGCGAGCAGCGCAAGGTCTTCAACCGTCATTTTCTGGCGTTCGTCCGGCAGGCCGTTGGGGTTGTAATAGCGCGTATCGTTCATGCCGAGGCTTTTGGCCTTGGCGTTCATCATTTTCGCAAAGCCTTCCTCGCTGCCGCCGATCGCTTCGGCCAGCACCACGGCGGCGTCGTTGGCGGAATGGCACAGCATGCCCTTCAGCGCGTTTTCAACCGTGATGGAGCTGATGATCTGGCGGGTCTGGTAAGTGACGGGGGTGCGGTGTCCCTTGCGCGCCGCGCCTTTGATGGCGACAGACTGCATCATGCCAAGGTTGGTGCGCGGCTGGCCGGCGGCGTTTTCAGACACCGTAATTTTCTGGTCCAGCTTCAGGCGGCCGGATTTAATCGCCTCGAAGGTCAAATAGGCGGTCATGACCTTGGTGGTGGACGCGGGGTGCAGCCGCTGGTCGGCATCGCGCTCGTACAAAACCTTGCCGTTATTGGCATCGACGACGATGGCGGCATAGCGGGCGGGTTTGTCGTTCGCGTTCTTCTGCGCGTCGGCATTGACTGTCGCGGTAGCATTGAAGGCCAGCGCCAAAGCCAGTGTTTTGATAAAACGATGCGTTTTCAAACCTAGGATACTCCGGTTTTGTAATTTTATTTCAAAAACTATACAGAATTCTGACAACTTATTCCCGATATGGTTTTTTGTAAAGTATATTTTGCGGGATACCCTTGGGGCCTGCGGTGTACTATATTTGTTAAGAATTGCCGCAACCAAGACGGCAGCGAACCATACGTCAACTTCGGGGCAGTCACTGTATGCAACAGATTGAAATGAATCAGGAATTTGTCACCGACCGCGCGCCGCTTGCTGTGGTTGCGGGTGATGGCGTGCCCCACGCGGGTGATGACGACCGTGAAGAACGCCCCGGTGGCCCCGGCCGTACCGATGTGGGCGTGCTGACGCGCACCCGCGCCGTCACCAAGAAGCCCGCCATGTACCGCGTGCTGCTGCTGAACGATGATTTTACGCCCATGGACTTCGTCGTTCATGTATTGGAAAGGTTTTTTGGCAAGAATAACCAGGAGGCCTTGGAGATCATGATGCACGTGCATCGCCGCGGCGTGGGCATTTGCGGTACCTACACCTATGAAGTTGCTGAAACCAAAGTGAACCTTGTCATGGACTACGCCCGCAAAAACGAACATCCGCTACAATGCACCATGGAAAAAGAATAGACGCGCAAAGCGCGTTGCAAAAAGAATAAGCCGAAAAGAATAACGCCAAAAGAATAAGCGCTAAAAGAATAGGGGGAACTACAAAATGCTGTCTCGCCACCTTGAACAAACGCTGCACCGGGCCCTTGCCTATGCCAATGCGCGCCACCATGAATTCGCGACGCTGGAACACCTGCTGCTGTCGCTGACCGAAGACCAGGACGCCGTCGCCGTCATGCGCGCCTGCGGCATCGACCTTGACCTGCTGCGGCAGGAACTGTCGCATTACATTGATACCGAGCTGCAAAACCTTGTGCACCCGGCATCGGAAGAAGCAAAGCCGACCTCCAGCTTCCAGCGTGTGCTGCAACGCGCCGCCATTCACGTCCAGTCTTCGGGCCGCGAGGAGGTGACGGGCGCAAACGTGCTGGTCGCCCTGTTCTCCGAGCGTGAATCAAACGCCGTCTTCTTCCTGCAGGAACAGGAAATGACGCGCTTTGACGCCGTCAACTATATCTCCCACGGCATCGCCAAGGTGCCGGGCGCAACCGACCAGCGCGCCGTGCATGGCGCGGATGAAGACGCGCAGGAAGAAAACATCATTAAAAAGGGCCGCGAGGCGCTGGATGCGTATTGCGTCAACCTCAACAACAAGGCTATTAAAGGCAAAATCGACCCGCTGATCGGCCGCGAGGCGGAGGTGGACCGTACCATCCAGGTCCTATGCCGCCGCTCCAAAAACAACCCGCTGTATGTGGGCGACCCCGGCGTTGGCAAAACCGCGATTGCAGAAGGGCTTGCCCGCCGCATCACTGAAGGCGACGTGCCGGATGTGCTGAAAAACGCCACCATTTACGCGCTCGACATGGGCTCGCTGCTGGCCGGCACCCGTTACCGCGGTGATTTCGAGGAACGCATCAAGGCCGTTCTGACGGAACTGCAAGCGATTGAAGGCTCCGTCCTGTTCATCGATGAAATCCATACCGTGATTGGCGCGGGCGCAACCTCCGGCGGCGCGATGGATGCGTCGAACCTGCTGAAGCCGTCGTTGTCCTCGGGCTCGCTCCGCTGCATCGGCTCCACCACGTATAAAGAATACCGCAACCACTTTGAAAAAGACCGCGCCCTTGTGCGCCGCTTCCAGAAAATTGACGTGAATGAACCGTCAATCGAAGATGCCATTCGCATTCTGAAGGGCCTGAAGCCCTACTACGAAGAACACCACAAAATTACCTATACCGAAGAAGCCATCCGCACGGCGGTGGAACTGTCGGCCCGTTACATCGGCGACCGCAAGCTGCCCGACAAGGCGATTGACGTGATCGATGAAGCGGGCGCGGCGCAAATGCTGCTGCCGGAAGACAAGCGCAAGAAGACGATCGGCTTGAAGGAAATTGAGGCGACGATTGCGAAAATCGCGCGCATCCCGCCAAAAACGATCACGAAGGATGACAAGGAAGCGCTGTCGAACCTCGAGCGCGACCTTAAAACCCTCGTCTTCGGGCAGGACCCGGCAATTGAGGCGCTCACTTCCGCCATCAAGCTGTCCCGCGCGGGCCTGCGCGAGCCGGAAAAGCCGATTGGTTCCTACATGTTCTCCGGCCCCACGGGCGTCGGCAAGACGGAAGTTGCGCGCCAGCTGGCGAAAACGCTGGGGCTTGAGCTGACGCGCTTCGACATGTCGGAATACATGGAGCGTCACTCGGTTTCCCGCCTTATCGGTGCCCCGCCCGGCTATGTCGGCTTTGACCAGGGCGGCCTGCTGACCGATAAAATTGACCAGCACCCGCATTCTGTCGTGCTGCTGGATGAAATTGAAAAGGCGCACCCCGACCTGTTCAACATTTTGCTGCAGGTGATGGACTACGGCAAGCTGACCGACAATAACGGCAAAAGCATTGACTGCCGCAATATCATCCTCATCATGACGACCAACGCCGGCGCGTCCGACCTTGCAAAAGCGACGATGGGCTTCGAGCGCACAATGCGCGAGGGCGATGATGAAGAGGCCGTCAACCGCACCTTCACGCCCGAATTCCGCAACCGGCTCGATGCCATCATTCCCTTCCGCGGCCTGAACCCGCAAACCATCGGCCGCGTGGTGGATAAATTCATCATGCAGCTGGAAGCGCAGCTGGGCGACCGCGGCGTGACGATTGAGCTGACCGAAGACGCCCGCCAGTGGATCGGCAAAAAAGGCTACGACCCCGCCATGGGCGCGCGCCCGCTGTCCCGCGTTATTCAGGAATACGTCAAGAAACCGCTGGCGGATGAACTGCTGTTCGGCCGTCTTGTCAAAGGCGGCGCCGTTAAAATTGGCGTCGAGGCCGACAAGCTGTCGTTCGACTATCCGCCCGTCAAGGGCGGCGGGTCGAAACCGCAGGAGCAGCCGGAGCCTGAACTGGAACACGAGCACGTGAAATAAGGATACCGCCGATATCATGACCAGCGAACTTGCCGCCGAACCGCGCGCGAATATCCTTCTCGTCGAGCCGAACATGATCACGCGCAAGCTGATCACCGGCATCCTCACCAAAAACGGCTTCCGCACTTTTGAAGCCGCCAACGGGGATGAAGCCGTCGCGTTTTTGTCCAAGCTGCCGGACCTTGTGCTGCTGGATGTGGAAGACGGCAGCGCCGACCACCTCGGCTTCGTGCGCAAGCTGCAAAAAGACCATGCCAGAATGCCGCTGATTGCGATGCTGGAGCTCGCCGACCGCGAAGGCATCCAGAAATCGCTGGGGTTGGAGCGTCTCAGCTTCATCGAAAAACCCGTCATGCCGGATGCGCTGCTGGCCGGCATTGAAACCCAGCTGCAATGGGAAGCCAGCCAGAAAAACGGCACGGCGCTGACCGGCACGGCGGCGGAGGTGGATGAACAGCGCCGCGCCTTCATGCGCCGCGCCATTGATTTGTCGCAGCAGAAGATGGATGAAAACTGCGGCGGCCCCTTTGGCGCCGTCATTGTCAAGGGCGGTAAAATTATCGGCGAGGGCTGGAACTGCGTCACCTCCACCAACGACCCGACCGCGCATGCGGAAGTCACCGCCATTCGCAACGCTGCCGCCAGCCTGAAAGACTTCAACCTTGCGGGCTGCGAAATTTACACCAGCTGCGAGCCCTGCCCGATGTGCCTTTCCGCCATTTACTGGGCCCGGCTTGATAAAATTTTCTACGCCAACATGCGCGAAGACGCCGAGCGCATCGGCTTTGACGACGCGTTTCTGTATGCCGAAGTCGCCCTGCCCGAAAACAAGCGCAGCCTGCCCAGCTACCGCCTGCTGCGCGAAGAAGCGAAAATCGTTTTTGAAAACTGGATGAAGAAGCAGGATAAAACCGCGTATTGATTTTCCGTGACTGATTTTTTCTGGAGTGATTTTCAATGACGAAATGGGAAATTCTGGGCGATAGCGCCTTTCCGCTGCTGCGGGCCATGTTCATGCCGGGCGATACCCTGAAGGCTGAAAGCGGCGCGATGGTGGCGATGTCGGAAAATATGCGCCTCACAGCCAAGGCCGACGGCGGATTTATGAAGTCGATCGCGCGGCGCTTTTCCGGCGAAAGCTTTTTCATGCAGCGGCTGGAAGCTGACGGCGGGCCCGGCTGGGCGCTGCTGTCTGCCTCCACCCCCGGTGATATTGCGGCGATCGACCTGAACGGCACGGAACTGACGGTGCAAAAAGGCGGCTTCCTTGCCGCGACGGATGATATTCAGGTCTCGACGAAGGCTCAAGGCTTGTTCAAGGGCATGTTCTCCGGCGAAGGGTTCTTCGTCGTGAAAATTTCCGGCACCGGCACGGTATTTATCGCGACCTATGGTTCCATGTACCCGCTCAACATACCGGCGGGTGAAAGCGTTGTTATTAACAACGGGCACCTGGTGGCGTGGGATTCGACCATGAAGTACGACATTACGAAGGGTGCCTCGACGTGGGTATCCTCGGTGACGTCCGGCGAGGGGCTTGCCTGCCGCTTCTACGGTCCGGGCCGTGTATATATCCAGACCCGCAACCCCGTGCAGCTGGCCATGTGGCTTTACCCCATGCTGCCAATTCCGGCGCAAGGCACCCGCTAATTTCCTTAAACGCGCGATGCGGGGCGCGGTCAGGCAATTCATGCCTGAAATGGTTTATATTTCGGTCTTTAAATATTAAGACTTTACGCACTAGAATAGGAAATGCCGCAAATTCAGCGGCGGTATTTTTTACAGGGTATATCAAATATGCGTTTCCGGTCTTTGCTTCCCGTCCTTTTCGCGCTGATGATTGTGCCCGGCATGCATGCCCTGGCGCAAAAAGCCGCGCCCGCACCCGCACCGGTGGCCGCGCCCGTGACCGCCGCGCCCGCCCCGACGCCGGATGGTGATGCCGCGAACAACCCGAACAGCCGCCTGCCCGACCGCGTCGTGCGCCTGATGCGCGCGATCGACCCCATCACCCTGCGCATCGAAGGCGCGTCCATTCGCCTCTGGGGCATCAAGCCGGCATCATCCGCCGAAACGCCGCTGGAGCTGAAGGCGCTCGACCTCATGGACAAGCTTATTCAGGAGCAGCAGGTCAACTGCAAGATCATGGGCGGCACGCCGCTTGAAATGGTCGGCCGCTGCACGACGCAATCAAGCCAGGACCTTGCGCTTGAATTGCTGGATAACGGCTATGTCGTCGTCGACCGCCGCCAGACCTATAACTCCGTCTTCGCCACCGCCTACGAAAAATCGCAGGAAGCCGCGCGCGTCAATGCCAAGGGCGTCTGGAACATTGTGGCGGAAGAGGACAAAAAAGACGAAAACGGCGTGCCGAAATGGCTGAAGCCGCACATGGCCTTCCTTATTCCCATGGCGCTGATCTTCGGGCCGTTCGGCGGGTTGCTCGTCGTCTCCCTTATTATGTGGTACTGGCTGAAGCGCATGGCCTATGTGCAGGAGCAGGAGGCCGAACAATCCAGCCGCAAGGAAGCGATGCTGATTAACCGCGAGCGCCACGTGCTTATTTCCACGCTGGAAGGCGAGCTGACCGAGAACAAGAACAAAATCGAGGCGTTCCTGGTTATTTACGGCGACATGCTGCGCACGCTGAAAGACCAGACCGAAGTGCCGAAATACCAGCAGTCCGGCGACATCGTGCAAAAGCACCCGGCTTTCGGCCGCGCCGTGTTTGAAGCGAACGTCGGCAAACTGTCGCTGCTCGACATTAAACTGGCGGGCCAGGTATCCAAGCTTTATTCCGCCATGCCGAAGGAACAGGAATATATCAACCTTGAACCCAACGTGCCGCTTGAAACCGCGGTGAAGCTGGTCGAAAAAATCCTGAAGGAAGCCGAAGTGCTGCTGGAACCGATTGGCAACCTCATCATCGGCCTGCAGGTATCGCAGCAGCAGAAGAAGGCTTCCGCCGCCGCTTCCTCCTCAAGCGCCGCGACAGCCTAAAAATATTGCGACCAACAAAAAAGCCGCCAGAAATAATCTGGCGGCTTTTTTGTTGCGGCTGATAAAGGATCAGGCGCGGATTTTGGAGACGTCGGGGTCAGCGGCCAGCGGAGCATTGCCGTTACCGGTGCCGGCCGCGGTGTTCTGGCCGCCGGCGCGTTCGATGTATTGCATCAGCTCGACGAGGTCGATGAAGTGGTCGGCCTGGCGGCGCAGTTCATCGGCCACCATGGGGGGCTGGCTGCGAATGGTGGAGACAACCGTCACGCGGGTGCCTTTGCGCTGCACCGACTCCAGCAGGCGGCGGAAGTCGCCATCGCCGGAGAAGAGGACGATGTGGTCAACATGGTCGGCCAGTTCCATCATGTCGATGGCCAGCTCAATATCCATATTACCCTTGACCTTGCGGCGGCCGGTGGCATCGGTGAATTCTTTGGCGGGTTTGGTCACCATGGTATAGCCGTTGTAATCCAGCCAGTCGATGAGCGGGCGGATAGGCGAATATTCCTGGTCTTCCATCAGCGCCGTGTAGTAAAAGGCGCGTACAAGCCGCGAGCGGCCGGAAATCCAGCTCAGCAGGCGTTTGTAGTCAATGTCGAATTCGAGGCTTTTGGCAGCCGCGTACAGGTTCGCGCCATCAATAAAGACGGCCAGTTTTTCTTCTGAATAAAAGAAATTGGAAAAGGCGGTTTCGGAATTATTGCCAGTTTTCAAAGTGTTGCTCCCGCTTCAGCAATACGGCTGTGATGCCGACGACTGTCTTTTAAAAATGTTTTGCCCCAGACAAAACCTGAATAGATGATACTGTCAAATAATTAAGGAACCGTAGTAATTAAAGAACAGTGGTTCAGGCAGACACTGTTTAACTTAAATTGGTTGACTGTGTCAAGGTGTTTTATTAAAAATGAAATGGACTCCGGCACCCCAAAAGTCAAGGGGCTAGGGGGTATTGATTAACGCCTGATACTTGATTAAGTATGGCCCCTATATCCTGATTTATGTTGCAAATAGCCCGCCGGAGTTTTATAAAAAATCCCGGTTTACTGTACTTCCCAGAAGGTTCAAACATGGCACGCGTTACCGTCGAAGACTGCATCACCAAAATCCCCAACCGATTCGAACTGGTGCTGGTCGCTTCCCAGCGCGCCCGCGAACTCGGCTCCGGCTCGCCGCTGACCGTTGACCGCGACAACGACAAAAACCCCGTCGTGTCCCTGCGCGAAATCGCCGACACCGACATTTCCATCGACAACCTGCGTGACTCGCTGATCAAGAACCACCAGAAGGTCATCGAAGTCGAAGAAGACGAAGAAGACATGATCGACGTGATGGAAGGCGAATCCGAATGGGCCGCCGTTGCAACGCAGTCGGCTGAAACCGAAGCCGAAGGCGCTGGCCTGCACGAAGACTCCGGCGAAGAGCCGACCGAAGAAGCCGCCGCCGATGCCGATGACGAGAGCGAAGATGATGCTCCCGCTGCCGGTTATGGAACGGGCGCTGAAGACGGCATGGACGACGAGAACGTCTAAGATATAAGTCAGCCTCGATTGGCCGCATGAAGGCCGAAAGACCTGTTCAAATTAAAAAAGCCGCCTATAATTAATCGCTTAGCGATTAATCCCTAGGCGGCTTTTTTCGCGCCCATTTTAATGCCCGCGCCACTTGGCCGCCCCTTCTTCACCGAAGGCACCTCTTAAGGACTGCAATTTGATCCGTCAATACGAACTCGTCGAGCGCATCAAAAGCTACGATCCCGGCATGGACGAGGATCTGGTCAACCGCGCCTATGTCTACGCCATGCGCATGCACGGCACGCAAAAGCGCGCCTCCGGCGATCCGTACTTCTCCCACCCGCTGGAAGTCGCCGGCATCCTGACCGACATGAAGATGGACACGGCCACGGTCTGCACCGCCCTGCTGCACGACACGGTGGAGGACACCGAAGCGACGCTGGAAGAAATTGAAAAGCTGTTCGGCAAGGAAGTCGCGCGGCTGGTGGACGGCGTGACGAAGCTGTCGAAAATCGAATTCCAGAGCGCGCAGGAAAAGCAGGCGGAAAACTTCCGCAAGCTGGTGTTGGCCATGTCCGAAGACATCCGTGTTTTATTGGTGAAGCTGTCGGACCGGCTTCATAACATGCGGACGCTGTTTCATATGCCGAAGCCCGAAAAGCGCAAGCGCATCGCGCTCGAGACGATCGAGATTTACGCGCCGCTGGCGGAGCGCATCGGCATCCACAAAATCAAGGAAGAGCTTGAAGACCTTTCCTTCGCCGAAATCAACGCCGAAGCGCGCGACAGCATTACCGCGCGCCTTGGCTACCTGCGCGCCGAAGGCGGCGAGGCAGTTGTCGCCCGCATTATCGACGAGCTGGAAAAAAAGCTGAAGGAAGCGGGTATCGAGGCGGAAGTTTACGGCCGCGAAAAAACCAAGTATTCGATCTGGAAGAAAATGCAGCGCAAGAACATCTCGTTCGAGCAACTGTCGGACATCATGGCGTTCCGCATTTCCGTGACCGGCGTTTCCGAATGCTACCATGCGCTCGGCATCATCCACGGGCTTTACCCGACCGTGCCGGGCCGCTTCAAGGATTATATCTCGCTGCCGAAGCCAAACGGTTACCGCAGCCTGCACACCACCGTCATCGGCCCCGAAAACCACCGCATCGAAGTGCAGATCCGCACCCCCGAAATGCACGAGGAAGCCGAGCTTGGCGTTGCCGCCCACTGGTCCTACAAGCAGGACGGCAATAGCGAAGGCAAGGCCGCGATGAAGGAAGGCAACCAGTTCCGCTGGCTGCGCGAGCTGATGGATATTGTGGAACACGCGCAAAAGCCCGAAGAGTTCCTCGAAAACACCAAGCTTGAACTGTACCAGGACCAGGTCTTCTGCTTTACGCCCAATGGCGACCTTATTGCCTTGCCGCGCGGCGCAACGCCGGTCGACTTTGCCTATGCCGTCCACTCCGACCTTGGCGACAAAACGGTCGGCGCGAAGGTCAACGGCCGCATCGTGCCGCTCAACACCGCGCTTGGCAACGGCGACCAGGTTGAAATCACCACCTCCAAAAGCCAGACCCCGTCGACCAACTGGGAACGCTTTGTCGTTACCGGCAAGGCAAAATCGCGCATCCGCCGCTTTATCCGCATGCAGCAGCGCGACCAGTACATGGACCTTGGCCGCAAGATGCTGGAAAAAGTCTTGAAACAGGCCGGCTTTGACCTGAACGAAAAAGGCTTCAACCACGATATGTACCGCCAGTTCAAGGTGGAAAACTTTGAAGACCTGATGACCGGCATCGGTTCCGGCAACGTGGCGTCGCGCGACGTTTTCTATGCCCTGCACCCCGAGCAGCGCCCGCGCGAAGCGCCGCCCACGCCGCAAACTTTTGTGGTGCCGGAAAAGAAAACCCACCAGAAGGGCAAGTCGCAGCCCATGCCCATCAAGGGCCTTATTCCCGGCATGGCGCTGCATTTTGCGCGTTGCTGCCACCCGCTGCCGGGTGACCGCATTGTCGGCATCGTGACGACGGGCAAGGGCGTGACCATTCACACCATTGACTGCGACACGCTGGAAAGCTTTGCCGATACGCCTGAACGCTGGCTGGATGTTTCCTGGGAAGATGGTGAAGATACGCCGGAATCGCATGTCGGCCGCTTGCTGATCACCATCGCCAATACGCCGGGCGCGCTGGGCACGCTGTCCACCGTTATCGGCAAGAACGGCGGCAACATCACCAACCTTAAAATCACCAACCGGTCGCTGGATTTCTGGGACATGATCATCGACGTGTGGGTGCGTGACACGCGCCACCTGTCGGACATCATCGCGGCGTTGCGCGCCACGCCGGAAATTACCACCGTCAACCGCGCGCGGAGCCGGTAGGGCTTGCCCCGCAATGGCCACATAGCCCCTGGCGTGTTGCGCACGGAGGCGTTGAATGTTTAGCCGCCGCACGCCGCGCAGCCGCGGGCAGAAGTTCCGCGAAGCCTTGTGGCCCACCATGGGCATGAAGCGGCTTGGGCTGTACTACAAGCACCGCATGGGCCGCCTGCCGGGTACGCCGGAATTTATCGCCAAGGGGCTGGCGCTGGGCGTTTCAATTTCCTTCACGCCGCTGATTGGGTTTCACATGCTGCTGGGCGCAGGGCTCAGCTGGTGCCTGCGCGGTTCCATCCTCGCCATGCTGTTCGGCAGCGTGCTGGGCGGCAACATATGGACGCTGCCGCTGATCTGGCTTGGCACGTACAAGCTGGGCAACCTTATTCTTGGCTCCCACCACCACGGCATGCACGTGATGAACGAAGCCATCAAGGGCGACAGTTTTACCATGCATACGCTGATGGAAAAACCCATGCAGCTGCTGCTGCCCATGTCCGTCGGCTGCATCCCCATGGTGATTATTTCCTTCAGCGTCACCTATTGGCTGACGCTGAATATTGTGCGCAAGTACAAGGCCGCGCGGCTGGAGCGCATTCGCGCCCGCCACCACCCGCACCTTGACGATACAGCGGCATAGGGGAGAGGTTGATGATTCTCGGCATCGGCACCGACCTTGCGAATATAGACCGCATTGCCGGCATCCTTGAAAAACACGGGGCGCGTTTCATTGCCCGCTGCTTTTCCGAGGAGGAGCGCCACAAGGTTGAAACCACGGCCAGCGGCAGCGAAGCCTTGCGGTCGGCGGGCTACGCCAAGCGCTGGGCCGCGAAAGAGGCCTGCGCCAAGGCCCTCGGCCTCGGCATCCGCGATAATATCTTTTTAAAGGATATTGCCGTGGTCAACGATGCGGCGGGCAGGCCGTCGTTAACCCTTTCCGGCGGGGCGAAAGAGCGTTTGACCGCCCTGACGCCAAGGGGTATGACTTCTCATATATCCGTTTCCCTGAGCGACGAGCCGCCCCTTGCGCTGGCTTTCGTGGTAATCTCGGCAAATATAATTGAATAAGGACGACCGACCATCATGGCTGACGACACAGATCAAAAGACCACCCCGGTAGAAAATGCGGCCGAGATTGCCGCCGAAACCGCTGCCGTGCAAAAACAGCTGGTCGACCGCAAGGAAAAAGACGACGCGACCGAGCTGGTCAAGGCCATGGTCTTTGCCGCCATCATCGCGCTGCTCATCCGCTCGCTGCTGTTTGAACCGTTCAACATCCCCTCCGGCTCCATGTTCCCGACGCTGCTGGTGGGCGACTACCTGTTCGTTGAAAAATGGTCGTACGGCTACAGCATGTATTCCTTCCCGCTGGATGCCATTCCCTTCCATGGCCGCTTGATGCAAAGCCCCGTCACGCGCGGCGATGTGGTCGTGTTCCGCCAGCCGAAACGCGTTGGCATTGACTACATCAAGCGCATCATCGGCCTGCCCGGCGACCGCATTCAGGTGAAGGAAGGCCGCCTCTACATCAACGGCGACATGGTGCCGCGCAAACCCGAAGGCATGGAAAGCCTGAAGGACGAAGGCCAGGTGCATATGTTCCACAAGTACCTCGAAACCCTGCCGAACGGCGTGGAGCATTATATTTACGAACTTGGCGACAGCGAAGCGCTGGATAACACGCCCGAATACGTCGTGCCGGAAAACCATTACTTCGCCATGGGCGACAACCGCGACCAGTCGCTGGACAGCCGCGTGCAGTCCGAAGTGGGATATATTCCCGAAGAAAACCTTATCGGCCGCGCGGTCATGCTGTTCTATTCGTCAGACGAGGGCGATGACGACTGCCAGCGCGACGGCGTGTTCGGCGCCATTCGCTCCGTCGGCTGCAAGGCGGTTGAACTGCCCAAGAACATCCGCTTCAGCCGTATCTTCCACAGGGTATCCGCGCTTTGATGGGGCTTAGTCCGGAAAAGGCGGACGTTGTGGAGGCGCGCATTGGCTACGCCTTCGCCAACCGCGAGCTTCTGGACATGGCGCTCACCCATGCCTCCGTGCCGAAAAACAAGTACAACAACGAACGCCTTGAATTTCTGGGCGACCGCGTGCTGGGCCTTGTGGTGGCGCAGCTGCTGTACGAAACCTACCCCAAGGAAAAAGAAGGCGACCTTGCAAAACGCCTGACCGGCCTTGTGCAGCAGGCGGCGCTTGTCTCCGTCGCCAATGACCTGCAGCTCGGCACATTCGTGCGCCTGTCAGCGGGGGAGGAAAAAGCCGGCGGCGTGAAGAAGGATGCGATTATCGCGGATGCGCTGGAAGCGCTGATTGGCGCGATATACCTTGACCGTGGCTTTGCCCATGCCAAAACATTCATCACCACGCGCTGGGAAGCGCTGCTACATGCCCATACCGCCCCGCCCGAAGACCCGAAGACGCGCCTGCAGGAATGGGCGCAGCAACGCGGCCTTCCACTGCCCGAATACAGGCTGCTGGGCCGCGCCGGTTCCGACCACAAGCCGGTTTTTGAAATCGAGGTGCATGTGCAAGGGCAGGGGGCCGCCGTTGCCACCGCCGCCAGCAAGCGCGCCGCCGAAAAAGACGCTGCCGGAAAAATGCTGCTGAAAATAGAAGGCGCGCCATAACGGCGCTCCTGAAAAGAAATTGAAAAGAACATGACAGACAAAAAACCCGCTAAAAAAACCGCTGCAAAATCCCCCGTCAAAACGGCGGCGAAGCCTGCTGCAAAACCCGCATCCAAAAAAGCCGCCGCCGGCAAGGACCAGCCGCGTTCCCGCCCGCCGAAAAAAGCGGCGGATAAAAAACCCGTCAAGAAAGCCAGCCTGAAAAAGCCGGGCGGCAAAAAAAGCGCGGGCGCAAAAGCGGCGCCCCCTGCGCGCCGCTGCGGTTTCGTCGGCATTATCGGCGCGCCGAACGCCGGTAAATCAACGCTGATCAACCAGCTGGTGGGCGCAAAAGTTTCCATCGTCAGCCCCAAGGTGCAAACCACGCGCACGCGCGTCATGGGCATTGTCAACCGCAAGCAGACGCAGCTGGTGTTCATTGACACGCCCGGTATTTTCGCGCCCAAGCGCCGCCTTGACAAAGCCATGGTGGCCGCCGCGTGGCAGGGCACCAAGGATACCGAAGCCGTGCTGCTGATGGTGGATGTGGGCAATGGCCGCATCAACGCCGAAGCCCGCGCGATTATCGAGCGGTTGAAGGAAACCAACCGCAAGGTCATCGCCGTCCTCAACAAAATTGACATGTTGAAAAAAGAAAAGCTGCTGGAGCTTGCCGCCGCGATGGATGCTGAAGGCGTTTTCACCGACATCTACATGATCTCCGCCCTTACCGGCGACGGCGTTGACCGTTTAATGGATGATTTAAGCCAGCGCATGCCCGAAGGCCCGTGGATGTTTGCGGAAGACCAGATTACCGATATGCCGCTGCGCCTGCTGGCGGCGGAAATCACGCGTGAAAAAATCTTCCTGCAACTGGGGGATGAACTGCCCTATTCCTCCACCGTTGAAACCGACACGTGGGAAGAATTTGACAACGGCAGCGTAAAAATTTCGCAGACCATCTACATCATGCGCGACAGCCAGAAGGCGATTGTGCTGGGTGCTGGCGGCGCGCGGATTAAAAACATCGGCGCCGCGTCACGCCGCGAACTGGAAGAAATTCTGGAGCGCCGCTGCCATTTAAGCCTGTTCGTCAAAGTGCGCGAAAAATGGACCGACGACCCTGAAAGATACCGTGATTGGGGCCTCGATTTTAATTCTTGATTCGCGCGGCTGATTCTGTTATTTTCATAATCCATTTTTAACCGGACATGGAATCAGCCCGTCCTATGAACCTGCGCGCTATTTTCAGCCGAGCCAGCAACCCCGCCGATCAGGAAAGCCTGAACGAGCAGCTGCGCGTGGCCGCGAAAAACGGCTACCATGCCAAGGCAGAAAAATTGCTGGAGCAGGGGGCGAATGCGGATGCCCCCGGCGCCAAAAAAGTTGAACCGTTGATGCTGGCCGCCCTGCGCGGCGATGAGCTGATGTGCCGCCTGCTGCTGATGCACGGCGCAAACCCGGATGCCGGCAGCCCCGGCGAGCCCGCCGGCACCGCCCTGACGCAGGCCGTGCGCGAGGGCTTTTTTGATGTCGTAAAAACACTTGTCGAATTCAAGGCGAATATAGACCTCAAGGAATATTCGCGCACCCCGCTGCACGAAGCCTTGTGGAAAAACCGCACCGAAATTGCCCGTTTCCTTGTTGAAAACGGCGCCAGCATGGAAGTGCATGACCGCATGGGCCGCACGCCAATGGAAGAAGTCATCAGCCTGGGCGATAAGTTGCTGGCCGGCTTCATGGTCGATAAAGGCGCGAACCTTGATTTTGAAAATGACGGCGGCACCAGCATGAAGGACCTGATGCGTGCCGAAGGCTGGCATGATGTCGTCGATGCGGCCGCCGAACGCGATGCTCTCAAGGCGCAGATGCTGGCAGATGCCGCCGCCGCAGTGGTACAGGCCGAGGCCGATTTCAAAGGCGAAATGGAAGCCGTCCACATCCTGAAAAACCCCGTCCGTGCGCTGAAGCCCGTATCGTTCCGCCAGCGGGCGTGATTTCAAGGGTATTTTAAGCCCTTTTTCGCAATATTATTCAGCAATCAAAGGGCAATACCCGCTTCATTTAATGCGAATCGGTGCTATATTCATCTTCGAATATACGTTTAATTATTATGTAATTACCAAGGGTAGCCATGAGCTGGACAGACGAACGCATCGCCCTCCTCAAGAAAATGTGGAAAGACGGCAAAAGCGCCGCGGAAATCGCCAAGGTTCTCGCCAAGGGCGTGACGCGTAACGCCGTCATCGGCAAGGCGCACCGCATGGGCCTGTCCGGTCGCCCGTCGCCGATCAAGAAACCCGCCGCCGCGCCGAAAAAAGAAAAAGAAGCCGCAGCGCCGAAGAAGGAAGCGGCAGCCCCGCGCGAAACAGCAAGCCGCGCCAAGGCAGCCCCCGCGCCCGCCAGCGCGAAAGCCAGCCCCATGCTCGCCCGCGAAGCGGAAGAGCTGAAGAAAATCGAAAAAGAAGTCGTGCAGCTTGGCGGCGGCGTATCGCTGCTGGATTTGACCGAGCGCATGTGCAAATGGCCGATCGGCGACCCCCGCGAGGCGGAATTCAGCTTCTGCGGCCGCGGCATCCGCGTCGGCACGCCCTATTGCCCGGAACACGCGGCAATGGCGTATCAATCGTCCTCGCGCTCGCGCAATCATCATCACCAGCACCGCACCAGCCCTGTTGCGGCTGTCGCCAATGAAGACAAGGATGTTGACGATGTTGAAGTTGTCGATGCCGTTGACGACGATGAAGAAGAAGAGGTCGTGGGTTAATACCCCGCGCCGTCTTTTCAGCGTGAACGCCGCATGACAGGTCCCGGCATCGCTCCGAATTCCATTGCTTACCAGTCCCCGTTTCCGGTTCTGCTGCGCGTGGCGCTGGCGGCCTTCGGGCTGTTTACGCTGTGGGGCGCTTATGACCTTGTGGTCAATGCGGCGGCATCCGGCAGTTATTTATCCGGCACGTTCTTTTTCCTGCTGCTGATGGCTTTTGTTGCGCTGGCCGTGGCGTGCGCGTTTTTCTACGCAGCCGTCTTTGCTGCTTTGCAAAAACTGGTGTTCAATGCCGCCACGCAGCAGGTCACGCGCATCTGGCGCGGTCTGTCGCTGAAAGCCGGGCGGCAGGACATTCCGTTCAATTATTTGCGCGATATTGAAGTCGTGACCGAAACATGGTCTGACCGGCCGGAAACCTACAGCCTTGCCCTGCATTTGACGGATGGTGACAGCATTGGCTTCGCCCACTGGATCGAGCGCAAGCCCGCTTATGCGGAAGCCGCAAGGCTGCGGGCTTATGTGGGTCTTCCAGTCGTCGAATAAAACCGGATTAGTTAACCGCGCGTACTTCGGCAACTTCGGGAATGAAGTGCTTCAGCAGGTTTTCAATGCCGCTTTTTAACGTCGCGGTGGATGACGGGCAGCCGGCACAAGCACCGCGCATGGAGAGGAACACAACGCCGTCTTCAAACGAATGGAACACAATATCCCCGCCGTCCATGGCCACCACCGGGCGAATGCGGCTATCCAGCAGTTCCTTGATCTGCTTCACAATCTCGGAATCATCCGAGCTGACGGTGGAGGACGGCATGGCCTGGTGCAGGTGTTCATCCTTCATTACCGGCGCGCCGCTGGTGAATTGCTCCATGATCACGCCAAGAATAAGCGGCTTCAGCGCCGGCCAGCTCATGTCTTCGGTCTTGGTGACGGTGATGAAATCACTGCCCAGAAAAACCGCCAGCACGCCATGCACATGAAACAGCTTTTCCGCCAGCGGCGAAATAACCGCCGCTTCCGGCGAGGTGAATTCCGCCGTGCCGCTGATCATGACTTCGCAGCCGGGCAGGAATTTAAGGCTCTGGGGGTTCGGTGTCTGTTCGGTCTGGATAAACATGTTACGGCACGCCTTTCGTGGTCGAGTATACAAAATGGAGCGCTTGCCCCGGGAAAACAAGGGGGTGAATGGCATGGGCGGCCTGCGCCGCTTCTGCAAACCCTGTCAAAATAAGCTTTAGTTTACGGTCATATGCGGCAATATCGCCAATTGCGAAGATGCCGGGTATGTTGGTTTCGCAGGTCGATTGCGCGACCGGAATATGGTGCTTATCCACCGCAACGCCCCAGTCGGCAACAGGGCCAAGGTTGGGCGTAATGCCGAAGAAAGGCAGCAGCACGTCTGCCGCCAGCGTTCGAGTTTTGCCATCAAGGTCCGCTACCGCAACGCCGGTCAAGTGCCCGTTGCTGCCTTCAAGTCCATGCAGCTGGTAGGGGATGACCATTTCAACCTTGCCGGTCTTGGCAATGTTGTGCAGCTTGTCGACGGTTTCGGGCGCGGCGCGGAACTTGTCGCGGCGGTGAACGAAGTAAATTTTCTTCGCAACGTCGGAAAGCGATACGGCCCAATCGACCGCGCTGTCGCCGCCGCCGGCAATCACCAGCGTTTTATGTGCAAAATCCTGCCGCTGCTTGACCATGTAGAAAACGCTGCGGCCTTCGTAATCTTCAAGGTTTTCGAGCGGCGGGCGGTTGGGGCCAAAGGCGCCGGCGCCGGCGGCAATGATGATGGCCTTGCAGCGAATATGCGTGCCGCGGCTTGTCGTCACGCGAAAGCCGCCGTCAATTTTGGCAACATCCACCGCCTGCTGGTTCAGGTGATAATGGGGGGCAAAGGGCGCGGCCTGTTCCTCCAGCTTTTCAATCAGCACGCCGGCATCGACGACGGGAAAGCCCGGAATGTCGAAAATCGGCTTTTCGGGGTAAAGGGCGGTGCATTGGCCGCCGGTATGCTCCAGGCTGTCAATCACATGGCACTTCATTTTCAGCATGCCGCATTCAAACACCGCGAAAAGCCCCGCAGGCCCCGCGCCGATGATGACGACATCTGTTTCGTATGGTGTTTCCATGTGAATCCTTTAGAATCCGGTATCAGGTTTTTACCACGGGACGCTAATTGATGTCACTTGAGAAGCTGGAGCAGGGCCTACCCGCCGGAACGCTGCGGATCGAGCATGAAGAAGACATGCGCGTGCTGGCCGTGCGCCTCACCGCCCTTGTCAAAACGGGGGATGTGATTACGCTGCAGGGCACGCTGGGCGCGGGTAAAACCGCCTTTGCGCGCGCCTTTATCAACGCCCTGTCGCCTGCACCCGAAGAAGTGCCCAGCCCCACCTTTACCCTTGTACAGGTCTATGACCAGGCAAGGCCGGAAATTTGGCATTTTGACCTCTATCGCCTTGAAGAAGAACGGGATATTTTAGAGCTCGGCTGGGATGAGGCGCGCCGCGGCGCCGTATCGCTGGTTGAATGGCCGGAAAGACTGGGTACACTTTTGCCCAAGGATCGGCTAGAAATAAGCATCGCTTTCGTGCCGGATTCTGACAATGCCCGGGAGGTGACCTTCACCCCCCACGGCAAATGGCAGTTCCGCCAAAATGACGCCTAAAAAGGGAACAACCATGGCCGCCACACCCAAAAAAGCCTTCGTCCTCGCCGCCGGCAAGGGGGAACGCATGCGCCCGCTGACGGACAATTGCCCGAAGCCGCTGCTGTATGTGGGCGGCCGCACCATGCTCGACCGCGCGCTGGATGCGCTGGAAGAAGCGGGGGTGGAGGAGGTCGTTGTCAATACATGGTATCTTGCCGACATGATTGTTGATCACCTCAAGGCCCGCACCTCGCCCAAAATCACTTTCTCCCATGAAAAAGACTTGCTGGATACCGGCGGCGGCGTGTTGAACGCGCTGTCGCATTTCGGCGACGAACCGTTCTATGTGCTTAACGCCGACGTTGTGTGGACGAACGGTGAAAACGGCCCGACGCTGAAAGAAATGGCCGACAAGTGGGATGATAAAACGATGGACCTCATGCTCCTTGTCCATTCCACCGCCGACCTGCCCAGCTACAACGGCACCGGTGATTATTATTTGAAGGATGGCAGCGACCGCCCCGTATTCAAAAAGAACACGGACGAGGAAGCGAATTACATTTTCGCCGGCCCCCGCATTGTCCACCCGCGCCTGTTTGACGGTGAAAAAATGCGCACCTTCTCCTTCGTCGAACTGTTCCACAAGGCGGAAGCGGCTGGGCGCTTGACCGCGCACCGTAATGACGGCGACTGGCACCATGTGGGCACGCCCGAAGCGCTGGAGGCGACCAACCGCATTCTGGCGACCCCGCCCAAAAAACGCGCGCCGTAATTTTTGGATATAACCTTTAAAAATGGCCCTCAAGGACATCCCCACCGTTGTCACTATTCCCGCCGGGCAGTCCTTTGCCGATAGTCTGGCGCAGGGCTTGCTTGACCAGTCGGGCGGCGACCCGCTGAAGCTGTCTGAAAGCCTTATTTTACTGCCCAGCCGCCGCGCCTGCCGCACGCTGCGCGAAGCATTTTTGCGCATCACCAACGGCGCGCCGCTGCTGCTGCCGCAAATGCAGCCCGTCGGCGATGTCGATGCGGATGATATTGCCCTGCTGCTGGCAGCGGAGGCTGATGCCGCCGAAGTGCTGGATATGCCACCCGCCATTTCCCCGCTGGAGCGGCAGCTGCTGCTGGCGCAAACGGTCTTGAAGTTCAACCCCACGCAAAGTTTTGACCAGGCGGTCGCCTTGGCGCTGGACCTTGGCCGCTTTCTGGATGAAGTGCAGACCGAAGGTAAAAGCTTTGCCGCGCTTGAATCGCTGGTGCCGGATGAATTTGCCCTGCACTGGCAAAAAACCATCCAGTTCCTGAAAATCCTGACCGAGCATTGGCCGGAAATTTTGCGCACCCGCGGCGTGATTGACGTTGCCGAACGCCGCAACCGGTTGATTGCAGCGCAGCTGCGCGCGTGGGAACGCCACCCGCCGCAGCACCCCGTCGTTGCCGTCGGCCCCACCGGCGCATCCCCCGCCGTGCATGAATTGCTGAAGCTTGCGGGCCGTTTGCCGCAGGGGCTTGTGGTGCTGCCCGGCCTTGACCGCGCCATGGACGAAGAAAGCTGGGACAAAATTGGCGATGACCACCCGCAGCAGAACCTGAAGGCGCTGCTGGCGCATTTTGGCGTGCTACGTTCATCCGTCGGCGACTGGCAGCTGAAAAAGCAGCCGGTTATCAACACGGCCCGCGTGCGCCTGCTCAGCGAAGCCCTGCGCCCCGCCGAAACCACGGAGCAATGGCGGCAATTGAAAACCGGCGACATTCCGCCGCAGGCGCTTGATGGTTTTACGCGCATCGACTGCGATACCCCGCAGGAAGAAGCGGACGTGATTGCGCTGATGATGCGCCACGCGCTGGAATTCCCCGCCAAAACCGTCGCGCTGATTACGCCGGACCGCCGCCTTGCGCGCCGCGTGTCGCTGTCCATGCGCCGCTGGGGCATCGATATTGACGATTCCGGCGGCCAGCCGCTGACCGAAGTTTCCGTCGGCAGCTGGCTGATGCTGGTGGCTGAAATGGCGGAAGAAGAACTGGCGCCGGTCACGCTGCTATCCTGCCTCAAGCATTCGGTCATGGCCGCCAATATGCCGCCGAACGAACTGCGGCAAATGGTTTACCAGCTGGATGAGCTTGTCCTGCGCGGCCCGCGTCCGTCATCCGGTTTTGAAGGCCTGCGCGAGGCCGTGCTGAAACTGCCCGAAGAAAAACCCGCGCGCGCGCCGCTGCTGGCATGGCTGGAATCCATTCAGGCGCAGGCGAATGACTTTGTGGCCCTTATGGCGGGCAAGGCGCCCGTGCCGTTCCGCACGCTGCTGGATACGCATATCCGCATCGCCGAAACGCTGGCCGCGACCGAAAGCAAGCCGGGCGCAGACCGCCTGTGGCATGCCGAAGCGGGGGATAGCGCCAGCAAGTTTCTAACCCAGCTGCGCGCCGCCGCCCATACCGTGCCGGACCTGCCGCCGTCCAACTACGTGTCGCTGGTCGGCCAGTTGCTGAAAAGCGTCACGGTGCGCAAAAGCTACGGCGCGCACCCGCGCGTGTCCATCATGGGGCAGATCGAAGCGCGGCTTTACAGCGCCGACATGGTTATCCTCGGCGGCCTCAATGAAGGCACATGGCCCGCGCTGCCGCCGCACGACCCGTGGATGTCGCGGCCCATGCGCCGTAAATTCGGCCTGCCGTCGCCCGAACGGCTTGTCAGCATCGCGGCACATGACTTTGTGCAGGCGGCAACCGCGCCCGAAGTCGTCGTCACCCGCGCTTTAAAGGTAGACGGTACGCCCACCGTGCCCGCGCGCTGGCTGCTGCGGCTGGATACCGTCTTGCAGGCCATCGGCATGGAACTGCCCGTGCGCACCGGCGCGCAATACCGCCAGTGGCGGCGCGACATGGATACGCCTGCGGCTATCACGCCCGTCGACCGCCCGCATCCCGCGCCGCCGCTGGCCGCGCGCCCCCGCAAGCTTTCCGTCACGCAGATCGAAACGTGGATGCGCGACCCCTACCAGATTTACGCGAAAGAAGTTTTAAAGCTTTATGCGCTGGATGATGTGGATGCCGAGGCGGGCGGGGCGGAGCGCGGCACGTTTATTCACGCCGCGCTTGAAACCTTCATCAAAACCTTCCCCGAACAAATTCCGGCGGATGCGGCATCGCAATTGCTGAGCTTCGGGCGTGATGCCTTGCGCGACATGCGCATCCCGCAGGAAGTCGAGGCTTTCTGGTGGCCGCGGTTTGAACGTATTGCCCATGAATTCGTGCGCGAAGAAACGCAGTGGCGTGAAGCGGCGCAGCCCCACCGCACCGAAGTTTCCGGCCGTTACAGCTTCCATACTGCCACCGGCCCCTTTGCGCTGACGGGCAAGGCCGACCGCATTGATAAATTCGCCGACGGCAGCTTTGCGATTATTGATTATAAATCGGGCTTCGTGCCGAAACCGGCGGATATTCGCCAGGGCCTGTCGCCGCAATTGCCGCTGGAAGCGTTGATGTTGCAGCAAAATGCCTTTGAGGGTTTGCAGGGCAGGGTCAGCGACCTTGTGTACTGGCGCGTCACGGGCAGCGGGCAAAAACCGGTAGAGCGGAAAACCTGCATCCCCAAAGACATGTCGATTGAAGACATGGTGGCCGAAGCCGCCAGCGGCCTTGCAGCGCTGATCGAGAAGTTTGATGACCCCTCCACGCCCTACTTCAGCCAGCCGCGCGCAGATGCAAAACCGAAATTTTCCGATTACGACCACCTTGCCCGCGTAAAGGAATGGGGCCTTGCCGGTGAGGAGGAGGACGCCGCATGACAGACGCCGCCGCCAGCCGCCAGCAAATGGGCCAGCAGGCCAGCGCCCGCCAGACGGCGGCGGCGAACCCGCTTAAAAGCGTCTGGGTCGGCGCATCTGCCGGCACGGGCAAAACCAAGGTCCTTATTGACCGCGTTTTGCGCCTGATGCTGCCGCGCGCCGGCATGGCGTCCGATAGCGCGACGCGGCCGGACAAAATTTTGTGCCTCACCTTCACCAAGACGGCGGCGGCCGAAATGTCGAACCGGATTTATAAAAAGCTGGGCAGCTGGGCCGTTATGGCGGATGCCGCGCTGCAGGACGAATTGCTGCGGCTGATGGGCGCAAAGCCGGATGAAGAAACCCTGCATGCCGCCCGCCGCCTGTTCGCGCGCGTGCTGGATACGCCGGGCGGCCTTAAAATCATGACCATCCACTCCTTCTGCCAGTCGGTGCTGAAGCGCTTTCCGGTCGAAGCCGGCTTGCCGCCGCATTTCCAGCTGATGGATGAGCAAAGCGCGGTCGAATACCTGAAGCGCAGCGAGCATGATATTATCGCCGCCGCAAAGCGCGACCCGTCATCCGCCATGGCGCAGGCTTTCAGCCGCCTTGTATTGCACCTCGACCCTGAGGCGATGTCGGACCTGATGGCGAAAATTACCGCCAAGCGCAGCCACCTTGCCCGGATTTTAAAAAATCATGGCGATGGTGAAGGCGCGGCGCGTCATACCATTGCCGCCGTTTATAGCTATCTGGGCCTTGCGGCCGGCGAGACGGAAACGGATATTTTGACTGCCGCCGGATGCCTGCCGGAAGCGGATGAAAAAAATTTGCGCCACGCGCTGTCTGCGCTGCTTGGCGGCGGCAAGACGGATAACGACAAGGCGGGCCGCCTGCAGCCGTGGCTGGAACAGCCCGCAAACAGGGCCGCGCATTACCACAACTACTGCCGCGCCTTCTTTACCGGTGCTGGCGAACCCTATGCCAAAATGGCGACCAAGGCGGTTGAAGCCGTCTACCCCGATATTTCCGCCGTCATGCAGCGCGAGGCGGAACGGCTGCTGGCGGTGAATGACCGGCTGCGCAGTGTGCGGCTTGCCAACCTCAACGCCGCGCTGCTGACCGTTGCGGCAGATATGGTAGGGCGGTATGAACGGTACAAGCGCCAGACAGACCAGCTGGACTTTGAAGACCTGATTTTGAAAACCTGCGACCTGCTGGCCGAAAAGGACATGGTCAACTGGGTGCTGTTCAAGCTGGATGAAGGCATCGACCACATACTGGTCGATGAAGCGCAGGATACCAGCCCGCACCAGTGGCGCGTCATCCAGTCGCTCGCGCTTGAATTTTTCAGCGGCCTTGGCACGCGCGGCGAAACGCTGCGCACGCTGTTTGTGGTGGGCGATGAAAAACAGTCCATCTTCAGCTTTCAGGGCGCCGACCCGCGCAAGTTTTCCGACATGCAGGACTTCTTTGGGGCCAAGGTGCGCGACGTACAGGAAGGCTGGGAAATTCTGCTGGAACATTCCTTCCGTTCCACCCGCGCGGTGCTGGATGTTGTCGATGCCGTTTTTGCCAGCGTGGAATCGCGCCGCGGCGTTGTGGGCCATATCGAGCGCGAGGTAAAGCACGTGGCCTACCGCGAAGGGCAGGCGGGGCTGGTGGAGCTTTGGCCGCTGGTGCAGCCGACCACGCCCGAGCCGGGCGATGCCTGGCAGATGCCGGTGGACATTGAACCCGGTGAAAACGCGGCCAGCCGCCTTGCGCGCAAAATTGCTCAGACAATTCAGGGCTGGCGCGTCAATGGCGATATTCTGCCGTCTAAAAACCGGCCGATCAGGGCGGGGGATGTGCTGATTTTGGTGCAGTCGCGCGGCGCGATCGTCGAGCTGCTCATGCGCGCGCTTAAAAAAGAAGGCGTGCCGGTGGCGGGGATTGACCGCATGACGCTGACCGAAGAAATCGCCATCATGGACCTTCTGGCGCTGGCGCGTTTTGCGCTGCAGCCGCGCGATGACCTGACGCTGGCAACCGTGCTGAAATGCCCGTTGATTGGCATGGATGAAGACGCGCTGTTCACCCTGTGCCACGGGCGCGACGGCATGCTGTGGCGCAACCTGCAAACCCACAAGCCGGATATTGCCCGCTACCTTTCCGGCTGGATCGAGCGGGCGGGCTACGCCACGCCCTATGAATTCTTCGCGGGTATTCTGAACATGCCGTGCTTTGCCGACGGCATCAGCGGCCGCCGCGCCTTTTATGGCCGCCTGAGCCAGGATATTCACGACGCGCTTGATGAATTCCTCAACGCCGCGCTGCATTACGAACAATCACACACGCCGTCTTTGCAAAAATTCACCGAATGGTTCATGCAGGGCGAAGCGCAGATCAAGCGGGAACAGGAACAGCATAAGGCGGACCAGGTCCGCATCATGACGGTGCATGCTTCAAAAGGCCTGCAGGCGCCCATCGTCTTCCTGCCGGATACCGCGAAAAAGCTGCACGACCACAACAAGGGCCGCATTCGCCTGCTCTGGCCGGAAGAAGGCGCGGAGGAGGACAAGGGCGTGCCGCTGTGGTCCCCGCGCGAGGAGTTTGATGCCGGCATTTACGCCGAAAAGCGCGACGCCGCCCGCGAAGGGCAGGAGCAGGAATACCGCCGCCTGCTTTACGTTGCGCTGACGCGGGCGGAAGACAGGCTTTATATTTGCGGCTACAAAAACCGCAAAGCCCCGCCGGCGGATTGCTGGCACAGCCTTGTCAGCAACGCCTTCCCCGCCGGCGGCGCTGCCGGGCAGTTGGAGGCCGAGGCGTTCATGATCGACGGTGCGGTGATGCGCGATGACAGCAACGTCGCCTTCATGACACGCCGCCACGGCTACGCGCAGGAAGCCGCGCCCGAAAAATCCGAACAGGCGAAAGTAGTGGAAGACGCCTTGCGTGAACCGCTGCCGCAATGGGCGCTTTTGCCGCCCGCCGCCGAACCGTTGCCGCCCGTGCCGCTGGCCCCCTCCCGCCCCGGCGAAGATGAACCCGCCGCCAAAAGCCCGCTGGCCGATGACCAGGACTGGCGCTTCCGCCGCGGCGTTGTTGTCCACCAAATTCTGGAAGTGCTGCCGCAGCTGCCGCAAGCGGAATGGGAACCGGCGCTGCACGCCTTCCTCGCCCGCCCCGCGCTTGAAATGCCGGCAGGTGAAAGAAAGTCGCTGGCGGCGGAAATTCTGGCCGTGCTGCGACACCCGCAATTCGCGCCTATCTTCGGCGCGGGCTCACGCGCGGAAACGCCCATTGTGGGGCTGGCGGGCCGCAACAAGGCCCTGTCAGGGCAGGTGGACAGGTTGCTGGTGACGGCGGACGAAGTGTTGATTGTTGATTACAAAACCAACCGCCCGCCGCCCAAAGTGGCTGCCGATGTTGCGCCGCTTTATTTGAAGCAGATGGCGGCCTACCGCGACGTTATTCATAATATTTACCCCGGTAAAAAAGTCAGCTGCGCCCTGCTGTGGACGGATGGGCCGGTTTTGATGCCGCTTTCCGAAAATCTGCTTGACCCTTATGCCCCATAGGGTAGGGTTATCTACCTCAATCGCAACGCTATAAATTCAAAGGCCACCAGCCGCAAAGGCAGCGCACCCGTTTAGCGATGGTGCAGGGGCTTAAAAGCTTTTTTAAAAAGCGGCGTTACGGTGCAGGGCGGGCGACAGAGAAACTTTCAACGTGTGAATGCTTAAAAAGGCCTGAAAAGCGCATTTTGCGCCGGGCTTTTCTTCAAACGCCGCCCTGAACGCCGAAAGGATTTTAAAACATGACCTCTCCCTTCATCACCCCCGTGAACGAACAGAATTTTGAAGACGAAGTGCTGAAAGCCGACAAAGTCGTGCTGATCGATTTTTACGCCGACTGGTGCGGCCCCTGCAAGGCACTGGCCCCGACACTGGAAAAATTCGCGGAAGACAACAAGGACAAGGTGAAAGTCGTTAAAATCAACGTCGACGAAAGCCCCAACCTGGCGACCGCCTTCGGCATCCAGTCCATTCCCACGCTGGTAACCATGAAGGGCAACCAGGCTATTTTCGGAATCATGGGCAACCAGCCCCGCAAGGTGCTTGACCAATTGCTGGAGCAGTCTTTACAAGTAGCGAACGCGAACAATATCAATCCTGCGGCTAAGAATGATACGCCGCCGCCCCCCGCCGCACCGAAGGGCCCGGGGCTTTAAGACCGAAGAAAGGTAAATTACCATGGGCGCACAACAAGTTAGTGATAAAGATTTTGAACAGGAAGTCCTCAAGTCCGACGTTCCTGTCTTGGTGGATTTCTGGGCAGAATGGTGTGGCCCCTGCCGCGCCCTCGGCCCCTCGCTGGAAGCGCTGGCGACCGAAAAAGGCCAGGAAATCAAGGTTGTAAAGGTCAATATCGACGACAACCCCAACGCACCGTCCAAGTACGGCGTGCGTTCCATCCCCACCATGCTCATCTTCAAGGGCGGTCAGGTTGTGGCGCAAACCGTTGGTTCGATGCCGAAATCCGACCTGTACAAGTGGGTTGAAACCTCTATCGCTTGAAAATAGCGGTTTTATCCAATGAATTCAGCGCCCTACCCCACGGTGGGGCGCTTTTCATTTGACGAAACGGCATGCCAGTCCGAGAATAAAGGAAGAAGAAGGAATTTCCCCCGTGATGCTGAAAACCCTCGCGCGGCAGGTGTTAGCTGTTGCCGCCCTCGTTCTTGTCCTCGCCCTTCCTGCGCTGGCGGATGCGCCTGCGCCCGGCAGCACCATTCCGCACCTGACGCAAGGCGACTTCCTGCGCACCGTCAGCAAGGCAGATGTGCCGGTGCTGGTGCAGTTCGATGCCAGCTGGTGCCCCTATTGCCACAAAATGCAGCCGCACCTTGATAAGCTGCGTGCCGATAAAGGCGACAAGCTGCGCGTATACAAAGTAGATGCCGACGATGAACAGGAACTAATGAATAGCTATTCAGTCCGCACGCTGCCGACGCTGCTGGTGTTCTACAAAGGCGCGGTCATCGGCCGCAACAACGGCTCCATGCCCGGCGAACAACTCGCCGACTGGATCGACGGCCTGCAAAAGAAAGTCGCCCAAGCGCCCGATGCCAAGCCAGCGGTGGATATGCCGAAAGTGCAGGGGCTTTAATCCCAGTGCGGTTTCAGCGCAATTGCCTTGAAGCGCTCCACTAGTTCCTCCGGCATATCTTTGCGCGGCCAGATGCCGCCAATAAAATTCCTGAAATCCGGCTCTTCTTTCGCCAGCGCTTCTATGCGGTCGATAAACTTGTCGGCATGTGCGTTTATAAAATCCTCGAAGTGGCTTGCCGCAAGGTGCGCAAGAATTTTTTGATCGCTCGTTGCGCTGCGGATGGCAAGCATAAGGGACCATGCTTTTTCAGGGTCTTCTTCAGCCAGACGGAAAAGCTTTTCAGCTGCCCAGAAATCCGGCTCCAGCTGGCCGTCCGCCGCCTCGTCACCAGACTGCTCCAAAAACTCGGACATCTTGATCCAGGCATCGACCAGTTTTTTCGTTTCTTCATCCATGACAGGTTTGCCCAATAATTCTTGATACGTGAAGCTGCAGCGTAACTGTAAGCTTTAAACGAAACACAGCTCAATAAAAAAAGCCCCGCAATAAACCGGGGCTTTTTTATACTTGATGGCAGAAATCCCTTACGGGCCTTTTGTCGTGGGCACCATGATCATGATGATCGAGTTGCCTTCCTGTCTTGCGTCCATTTCGACCTTGCCGGCATCCATGAGTTCTTCCTTGATGCGGCGGATGAGGGCATAGCCGAATTCGCGGTGCTCGTTTTCACGTCCGCGGAACTGCAGGGTGAAGCGGACCTTGTCGCCTTCCTCGAAGAAGCGGCGGGCGGAGCGCAGCTTCACCTGAATGTCATGCTCTTCGATGCCGGGGCGCAGCTTCAGTTCCTTCGTCAGGACGATCTTCTGGTTCTTGCGCGCGGCGGCGTCTTTTTTCTGGGCTTCATAGCGGTGCTTGCCGATGTCGCCGATCTTGCAGACGGGCGGTTCCGCGTTGGGGGAAATCTCGATGAGGTCGAGGCCCTGCTGCTCGGCGGCAAAAATCGCCTCGCGCACGGTCATCACGCCCATCATTTCGCCTTCGGCGTCAACGACGCGGACTTTTTCGGCGCGGATCTGGTTATTGATGCGGGGACCGTCGTCTTTCCGCACAGGTCTTTCAAACGTAGCTATGGGGCATTCTCCTGCTATTCATTAAACATTTAAAATATTGCCGGTGCGCCGAACGAACGGCGCAGGCCGCAAATAAACTCCCTTAAAAACGGGCGGGATTTGTTCAAAATCACGCCGCAGACTGGGGGGGAGCCGATTCCTCGACGATTTTACGGATTGCCCCGTCAAGTGCAAGCACTTCTTGACCGTCCGAGCCGAAATGGCGGATGGCGACGTTGCCTTCCTCCGCCTCGCGCTTGCCGACGACCCAGATCTGGGGAATTTTCGTAAGACTGTGCTCACGGACCTTGTAGTTGATCTTTTCGTTGCGAATATCAAGCTTCGCGCGGATGCCGGCGGCATCGAGCGCGGCTTTCACCTTGGCGGCATATTCATCGCCGTCGCTGGTAATGGTCGCAACCACAACTTGCACGGGCGACAGCCACAGCGGGAACTTGCCGGCATGATGCTCGATAAGGATGCCGATAAAGCGCTCCATCGAGCCCAGAATGGCGCGGTGAAGCATGATGGGGCGGTGGCGGGCGCTGTCTTCGCCGATATAGCTGGCGTCAAGGCGTTCCGGCAGGTTGGGGTCCACCTGCAGGGTGCCGCACTGCCACGTCCGGCCGATCGCGTCGGTCAGGTGGAATTCGACTTTCGGGCCGTAGAAGGCGCCTTCGCCCGGCAGTTCTTCAAAGGCAAGGCCGGCTTCATTGAGCGCTTCGCGCAGGGCATTTTCCGCCCAGTCCCAGAGGTCATCGCCGCCGATGCGCTTTTCGGGGCGCAGGGCAAGCTTGACGCTAATTTTTTCAAACCCGAGGTCTTTGTAAACGCCGAGTTGCAGCTTGAAGTAGCTGGCGGCTTCCGCCTGCATCTGGTCGCGGGTGCAGAAGATATGCGCATCGTCCTGCACGAACTGGCGCACGCGCATGATGCCGTGCATCGCGCCCGAGGGCTCGTTGCGGTGGCAGCAGCCGAATTCCGCCATGCGGATCGGCAGGTCGCGATATGATTTGAGACCCTGATTGAAGATTTGAACGTGCGCGGGGCAGTTCATCGGCTTGATGCCGAGCGTTTTTTCATCCGCCTTCACGTCGACCTTGAACATGTTGTCGCCGTACATATCCCAGTGGCCCGATGCCTTGAAAAGCGAGCTGTCAAACAGCTGCGGCGTGCGCACTTCCTGGTAGCCCGCCTTGTGGATGCGGGCGCGGATGAAGTTTTCCAGCTGGCGCCAGATGACATAGCCGTTGTCGTGCCAGAAGACGGAACCCGTCGCTTCTTCCTGCATGTGGAAGAGGTCAAGCTCCTTGCCGATTTTGCGGTGGTCGCGTTTTTCGGCTTCCTCCAGCATGTGCAGGTGGGCGTCCAGTTCCTTCTGGTCGCGCCACGCGGTGCCGTAAATACGCTGCAGCATGGCGTTTTTGCTGTCGCCGCGCCAATAGGCGCCGGCAACTTTCATGAGCTTGAAGGCTGTGCCAATCGCGCCCGTCGTCGGCAGGTGCGGCCCGCGGCAAAGGTCATACCACTTGCCCTGGCGGTACACGGAAATGTCTTCCGAGGTCGGCAGGTCGCGGATGATTTCGGCCTTGTACTTCTCGCCAATGCCCTCGAAGTGCTTGATGGCTTCGTCGCGGTTCCAGACTTCGCGCGTGAATTTTTCGTTGCGCGCGACGATTTCCTTCATCTTCGCCTCGATCTTCGTCAGGTCTTCGGGCGTGAAGGGCTGGTCTCTCGCGAAGTCGTAGTAAAAGCCGTTTTCAATCGACGGGCCGATGGTGACCTGCGTGCCGGGGAAAAGCTCCTGCACGGCTTCCGCCATGATGTGCGCCGTATCGTGACGGATGACTTCAAGCGCCTCCGCCGATTTGCGCGTCACGATTTCAAGCTTGCCGTCCGCGAACAGTTCGCGGTGCAGGTCGATGATTTCGCCGTTCAGCTTGGCGGCCAGCGCGGCCTTCGCCAGGCCCTCGCCGATGGATTTGGCGACGTCGTAACCGGTCACGGGCGTCGGAAAGGTCAAAGCCTTGCCGTCGGGAAGCGTGATGTGCCGTTCTGCCTGTTGGTTCTGCGATGCCGCCTGCATGATAAAGTCCGTCGTTTAAGTGGTTAAAATCAATATCATAATGTGTTCTTGAGGCCCCTTAATGTCAAGGTGAATCCTGAAATTCAGACGGCTTTGGTGCGTTAAAAACACAGCGACAGGCTGGATTTTCAGGGTTTTTGGGAGTAAAACTCTCGCAACATCAAAAAAAGCACCGGCACCACGCGCACCCGGGCCCGAGGAACATCATGATCAAGACACGGGATATGACCAGCACCGCCTTCCGCCAGTTTGTGGACGGCCGTCACCCGCCTGTTATCCTGCAGGTGCTGCCCGCGCTCAATTCCGGCGGGGTGGAGCAGGGCGTGATCGACATTAACGCCGCCGTGGTGCGGGCGGGCGGCAAATCCATCGTCGTGTCGTCCGGCGGCGCGCGCGTGCATGAAATCACCAAGGCGGGCGGGCAGCACATCGTTATGCAGGTGCAGTCCAAGAACCCGCTGGTTATCGCCGGCAATACCTCGAAGCTGCGCAAAATCATTCAATCCCAGCATGTGGACATTGTCCATGCCTGCTCCCGTGCGCCCGCCTGGTCTGCAAAACGCGCGGTCGAGGGCACGCATGCCCGCTACGTCACCAGCTGCCATGCGGCCCATGCCATGGGCGGCAAGCTGAAGCGTTTTTACAATTCCTCCATCGCATCGGGCGAGCGCATTATTGCCGTCTCGCACTTTCTGGCCGATTACCTGGAGCAAAACTACAAGGTTGACCCCAATATCATCCGTGTTATTCACCGCGGCGTTGCCATTGAACGCTTCCACCCCAATGCCGTCACGCCGGAGCGCCTTGTGGCCCTGTCGCGCCAGATGCGCATTCCCGACGGTGCGGCGGTTATTCTGCTGCCCGCGCGCATGTCGCGGCTGAAGGGGCATATGTTCCTGCTGGACGCGATCGAGCGGCTGCAGCGCAAGGATGTCTTCTGCCTTTTCGTCGGCAGCGACCTTGGCAATGAAAATTACTGCCGCGAGCTTGAAAGCTATGTCGATGCCAAGGGCCTTGGCGCGCAGGTGCGCATTGAAACCCAGTGCAACGACATGCCCGCCGCGTACATGATTGCAACCGTCGTTGCCGTTCCCTCCGTCGTGCCGGAAGGCTTTGGCCGCGTGCCGATCGAGGCGCAGGCCATGGGCCGCCCCTGCATTGCCACCGACCACGGCGGCGCGCGCGAAACCATTGTGCGCGATGAAACCGGCTGGCTGGTGCCGCCCGGCGATGTCGAACAGCTGCGCCTTGCGCTGTTTGAGGCGCTCAACCTCGATGCCCGCGGCCGTGCCATGCTGGCAACGCAGGCCATGAGCCATGTTGCCGCGCATTTCACCAATGACCAGATGTGCCAGGGCACGCTGGATGTATATGCCGAGCTGCTGGCCGAAGGCCGTCAGGCCATGCTGCCTGCGGCTGCGCGCGCGGCGGCTGAATAAGGCGGTATTCCGCCGCATGGCACAAGGCAGCATCCTCGTCATCAAGCAGGGCAGCGTCAGTGATTTTACGCTGGCGCTGGGCGCTATGGCGGCCATCCGCCGGCATCATGCGGGCGCGCACATTACGCTGCTGACCGGGCAGGCCTATGTGGATGCCGCGCAGCGCAGCGGGTACTTCAACAGTATTATTGTCGATGCGCGCACGGGTATTTTTGATGTTGCGGGCTTGCTCAGGCTTTATCGCGCGCTCCATGCCGCGCCCTTCACCCATGTCTATGACTTGCGGGCAGGGCAGGGCAACCGCAGCTACCTGCGCCTTTTAAAACGCCAGCCGGATAATATCGTGCGGATGGACGGCATACAAAGCGACCGCCATATCAGCGACCGCTACAGCGATTTGCTGCGGCCGCTTGGCATGGCGGTCAACCTGCCGGACTTATCGTGGATGGCTTCCGACATCAGCTTTTTTGGCCTTGAAACCCCTTATGTCCTGCTGGTGCCGGGCTCATCGCCGGTGCAGCCCGAAAAGCGCTGGCCCGCCATGCGCTACGGCGCACTGGGGCTGAAGCTGCTGCGTGAAGGTTATGATGTTGCCGTGCTGGGCACCAGTGCGGAGCATGACGTTATTGCGCGGGTGGTAAAATCGTGCCCCGGTATTCACGACCTTTCCGGACGCACCTCGCTGTACGATATTGCAACGCTGGCACGCGGCGCCGCCGCCGCCGTTGGCAATGATGCCGGGCCGACGCATATTATTGCGCTGTCAAACTGCCCTGTTATCGCGCTGTTTTCGGCGGCCTCCGACCCGGCGCTGGGCGCGCCGCGCGGCGATGCGGTGACGGTCATCCAGGCAGATGACCTTGCCGATATTTCCGTCGATGACGTTTATAAAAACCTGAAACCGCGGCAGGAACCCTGATGGAAACGCTTGATGCACGCGGGCTCATTTGCCCCCTGCCGGTACTCAAGGCACGCAAGCGCCTGCTGGCGTTGAATGCGGGTGATACGCTCGCCGTCCTCGTCACCGATGCTTATGCCCCCAAAGACTTCGCGCTGTTTTGTGCGGAGGCGGGGCATACCCTTATCTCCGTCATCGAAAAACACGGCGGCGTGACGGAAGTCACGGTACAGCGCGGCGCCGCAAAAGCGGATTAATTCTCACGGCTGAACACTAAGGTAACGGCACGCGGCTTGCGGGCTTGCAGCGGCGCGTTTCACCGTTCGTTAATTCGTGCCTGGTCGCGTCTAAGTCCCTGCAATATCGCTGTAAATGTACAGGCGTTACGCAAAGGGGTTGAAGTTTGAATCAATATTAGGTAAAAGCTACAATCCGATTCTCAATTTTTCACAACATTGGAGGTTCTGCATAAATCATGACAACCGTTGAAATGACGTCGAATTCACCCCTGACTCCCGCAAAAATTTTGGGCCGCATCGACGGCCCCATCGTCATGATAGGCTTCGGCTCTATCGGGCGCGGCAGTCTCCCGCTCCTCGAGCGCCATTTTGAATTCGACCGAAAACGGTTGGTTGTGATTGATCCGGACGATTCCAACCGCAAGCTGCTGGATGACCGCGGCATCCGCTTTATCCAGGCGGAACTGACCCCCGACAATTACAAGGAACTGCTGCAACCCCTGCTGACGCAAGGCGAGGGCCGCGGTTTTTGCATCAACCTGTCGGTTGATGTCTGCTCGCTGGACGTCATGACGCTGGCGCGGCAGCTTGGCTGCCTTTACATCGACACAGTGATCGAGCCGTGGCTCGGTTTCTATTTCGACGACAAGGTGGATACCGCCGCCCGTTCCAACTACGCCCTGCGCGAAGCGCTGCTGGCGGAACGCAAGCGCAACCCCGGCGGCCCCACCGCCGTTTCCTGCTGCGGCGCAAACCCCGGCATGGTGTCGTGGTTCGTGAAAAAAGCGCTGCTCAACCTTGCCAACGACCTTGGCATCAAGGTTGAAACGCCGAAGAACCGCGCCGAATGGGCGGCGCTGATGCAGAAAGCCGGCGTCAAGGGCATCCACATTGCGGAGCGTGATACGCAGCGCGCCAAAGCGCCCAAGAAAATGGGTACCTTCATCAACACATGGTCTGTCGAAGGTTTTGTGTCCGAAGGCATGCAGCCGGCGGAACTTGGCTGGGGCAGCCATGAAAAATGGCTTCCCGCCAACGGCATGAAGCACAAGGAAGGCTGCAAGGCCGCGATTTACATCATGCAGCCGGGCGCCAATACGCGCGTGCGCAGCTGGTGCCCCACGCCCGGCCCGCAATTTGCGCTGCTGGTAACGCATAACGAAGCGATCTCGATTGCCGATTATTTCACTGTCGGCAGCGGCGATACGCCCGAATACCGTCCGACCTGCCACTATGCCTACCGTCCGTCCAACGACGCGCTGCTGTCGGTCGATGAAATGTTCGGCTCCGGCAAGGTGCAGGATACGTTCCACATCCTCGATGAAAATGAAATCGTCGACGGCCGCGATGAACTGGGCGTGCTGCTGTACGGCCACGCGAAAAACGCCTACTGGTTCGGCTCCCAGCTGACCATCGAGGAAACGCGCAAACTGGCCCCCTACCAGAACGCCACCGGCATGCAGGTGACGTCTGCCGTTATGGCCGGCATGGTCTGGGCGCTGGAAAACCCCGACCGCGGCATTACCGAGGCGGATGAAATGGACTTCGACCGCTGCCTTGAGCTGCAAATGCAGTACCTGGGGCCGGTGAAGGGCGTTTACACCGACTGGACACCGCTTGCCGGCCGCCCGGGCCTCTTCCCCGAGGATCTCGACCTCGAAGACCCCTGGCAGTTCCGCAACATCCTGTTCCGGCAGTAAGAGAAACTGTTGTTTTGATGATGCAAGGCGACGGGAACGCTTAGGCCGCTTGCGGGGGCTTTACACCCTTGACGGAAATAGCGTTCTCGTTGCCTTCGTTTGGCGGCTTCGGCGCGGCTCCGATGGGGCGGGTGTCGAGGTCTTTGCGGTATTTATCATTCCGCAGCAGGGAGTCGTAGCCCATCAGCTTCAAGTACGGCTGGTTGGCCAGCGCATCCATTTTATCGACCCAGTCGTTATCCAGCGGCGCTTCGCTCATGTTGTGGCGGGAGAATATCTCGCGGCCGCGGGCCAGGAACGGAATCATGTTTTCAACAGTCGCCTTGTTGTAACCGGCAAGGCGTTCGGGCTCGTCGAACCAGGCATCAAAAGCCACGCGGCGGGCGCGGCCGTCTTCCAGCGATGCGGGGTCTGCCAGCGCCATGCGCTCGAAGGCGTCGCAGACATTGGCGAAGCCGACGTTTCTGGCTTCGTTCCAGGGGCCGGCATCACCCGACTGTTTCAGCCGCCAGGAAATGTCGGTGCAAACGGCCTGCGCATCCGCCTCTGCGGCGCGGTAGAATAAAATGTATTCTTCCTGCGACAGAATGCGGTCGGGGTTGCCGACGCCGCTGAGGTGCTGGTTGAGATGCTCGGTTTCATGGATCATCGCCTGCAGCAGGTTGTCATCGGACAGTCCGGCCTTCAGGATGATCTTGGGATTGATGTAACTATAATGACCGTCAATCACGTTGGTGATGGTGGCGGTGGAGGCGGCCCAGTCAACGGGGTCTTCCTGCAGGTCAATCTTCACGCCGTTCTTCTCAAGGAAGATGACAACAGCTTCGCCTTCGGGAACCTTGCGGAGTCGCGCAAAGAGTCCTTCGATACGGTCGGCAGCGGAGTTATTAAATTCCTCTTTCAAAGCCAGAACCTTGCTGTTTGTTGCTGGATTTGATTATAGCAAGGTTTAAAAATTACAAAAGGGGCAATTGATAAGCCACCGGAAACGTTATGTAATTTGAAAAGTGCCTGATATCCTTGCGAAAAATTAACAATGCGGAAATCTCGTACGCAGGGATTCTCCTGTAATCTGGTTTATAAGCTTAAGTCCTGTCGGACGATGCGATAACAAACCCTTGAGGGAGAATACCATGACCAACACGAAAAAACTCTTCGCCGCTGCTATCGTTGCCGCGCTGCTGACCACCTCTGCTGCTGCTTTCGCACAAGATGCAGCTACCACCGAAACCTCGACCAAAACCGAAACCACCGCTCCTGCTGAAGCTGGCAAAGCCGTGACCAAAACCGAAAAAACCACCAAAACCACCAAGCATCACAAAAAGAAAAAAGCAAAAAAAGCAGCCGCTAAAGCCGCTGCTAAAACCGAAGCGACCACCGAAGCTCCCGCAGCTGACGCTGCTGAAGGCAAATAATTTTGCTTTCCTAGCTTCTCGGTCACTTTGACCACGTTAGGCCAAGGCCGGATCCCTTTTCAGGGATCCGGCCTTGGACATTTCAGGGCTGTTTAAAAAGCGGCGTTATACTTCATCAATCGCGCGCGCGGCGGCGTTGATGGCTTCCGCCATTTTCTGCACCTGCTCGCGCGTCACATTGCCGCGGGCCATGCGTGACATGGCGGCGTGGCGCAGGTTGTGGAAGGCGCGCATCAATTCAGGCGCGCGGCCTTTGGCAAAACCCTGCCCGGTTTGTTCAAGCCGCTCGAACAGTTCATCCACGCGCGCTTTATTTTCCGTCAGGTACGCCGTGCCTTCCGGGGTGAGGGCATAGACTTTTTTATTGCCGTCGGCGGTGGATGCCGCAAGGCCTTCTTCCTCCAGCAGCGCCAGCGTCGGGTAAATCACGCCGGCGCTGGGCGTATAGCCGCCGCCAAGGCGTTCTTCCATTGACTTGATCAGCTGGTAGCCGTGGCTCGGCTGTTCCGACAGCAGCTTTACGATGACCAGCTTGATGTCACCGGCATCGAACATGCGCTCCCGTCCGCCGCCGCCAAAGCCGTCACCACGGCCGCCGCCGAAACCATGGCCAAAACCGTGGCCATGCCCGCGTCCGCGCCCGAAGCCGCCAAAACCGCCGCGCCCGCCAAAGTGGCGGCCATGATGGTCGTGATGGTGGCCATGCTTGTCCCCGCGGCATTCTTCATGGCGCGCGCGGCGGTCACTGTGGTGGCGCTCACGCGCGTCGAAAAACCGTTCAAACATATGCGTATCTCCTTTTTTAAGATATATCTTAAGTTATATCGTAAGATATATCTTATGTCGAGGGGAAAGCAAGCCGTCCGCCCCGAAGGCCGCCACCAGCATAAAAATATACCGTGTAAAATCAGTCGCTTGATTATCCGATTTCAATGCATCTTTTTTCGCGCTATGATGCTTTATGCAGCGATCGCTGCCGCTGAAACGGAGATTATTTCCATGAATCGCCTGCTGCTTATCGCCATTCTGTCCTGCTTTGTGCTCGGCTATGCGGCCACCGCATCTGCCGCCACCACAGCGCAGCCCGTTTATACGCTGGATGGCAAACAGGTGACGGGCGATGTCATTCTCAACCAGGGCAAGGCTTCCGGCACATGGTCGCTGAACAAATTGTTCGGCCATCACCTCAGCCGCCCCATCCAGTACAAGACGAATACCTGCTTTGGCAAAACCAAGTGCAAGACCAGCATTTCGCGCAGCCTTGGGCGCAATTCAAAAACGAACAGCAGTTTCGCCAACCTGAACTAAATTACTTCAAGATTTCTTCGGCGCGCGCGCCAAGATAAAGTCGCCCGCCCATAGCGGCAGCGCGGCGACAAAGCGTGACAGTAAATACATCGGCCAGGGAAAAGCAATGCGCGCGCGGTTGGCGGCAATGCCTTTTATAATGTATTGCGCCGCGCCTTCCGCATCCATCAGGAAGGGCATGGGGAAATTGTTTACATCGGTCAGCGGTGTCTTGATAAAGCCGGGGAAGATAACGTTCACGTTCACGCCGCTGTCTTTCAGCAGCGGGCGCAGGGCTTCGCCGTAAGCGCGCACCGCCATTTTTGAAACGCTGTAGGCCGGCGCTGTCGGCATGCCGCGAAACCCCGCCATCGAGCTCATCAGCACAACCGCGCCTTTTTTGCGCGCCATGAAGCGCGGCAGCAGCGGGTTGACGGTATTGAAGGTGCCGTCAAGGTTGGTCTGCATAATGTCGCGGAACTGCGCATCGCTTTCGCCGCCCGCCTTGCCGGTGCCGCCGGAAATGCCGGCATTGGCAATGACAATATCTATCGGCGCGGCATCATCCCATGCCAGCAGTTGCGCTGCGAAGGCGGCAGAATCGGTCACGGGGGTCAGGGCGGTTTCAACGGCGGCGCCTTTGCCCATGCAAAGCGCGGTCACCTGCGCAAGACGCTCGGTATTGCGGCCGGTCAGCAAAAGGCGGGTGCCGGGCGCGGCATAGGCTTCCGCCAGTGCCTTGCCAATGCCGCTGGAGGCGCCGGTGATGAGAATCGTCCTATTCGTTGCCATAATGCATACCGCGCTATTGTTTCCGGAGGGGCACTCGCGTTATAAAGTTCTGGAACCAAAGTTTCCAAAACCGATACTAGAGCCAAGATACCGCAATGCAAACCGCGAAGAAAGAATTCATGCCGCCTGTCATGACGCCCGCTTATACCGGCGCCCTTAAAAGAAGGGGCCTTATGGTCGTCCTTGCCTCGCCCCCCGGCGGCGGCAAGACCACAATTTCGCGCGCCATTGCCGCAGGTCGATCCGGAAACCGAAGTTTCCGTTTCTGCCACCACGCGCTCCATGCGCCCCGGCGAAGCGCACGGCCAGCACTACTATTTCGTCTCGCCTGAAGGCTTCCAGCAGATGGTCGATGACAAGAACATGCTGGAACATGCGCTGGTCTACAACAAGCACTACTACGGCACCCCGCGCGAACCCGTCGAAAAAGCGATCGAGGCCGGCCGCGATGTGCTGTTCGACATCGACTGGCAGGGCAACCGCAGCATTACCGCCATTGCGCCGGATGACGTCGTTTCCATCTTCCTGCTGCCCCCCAGCTGGGATGAACTGGCGCACCGCCTGCACAACCGCGCGCAGGACAGCGAGGAAGAAATCAACAAGCGCCTCGGCAAGGCGCGAGATGAAATTGCGCACTACAAGGAATTCCAGTACGTGCTGGTCAACCGCGACCTTGATGACAGCATTGCAAAAGTGCGCGCCATCATCACCGCCGAACGCCAGCGCCGACACCGCCTGCCGAACATTCCGGCATTCGTCGACACGCTGAAGCCCGGCGATACGAAGTAATTTTAACTGTTATGATTTGCGGCGCTGCAGCGGCGGATATTCCGCCTGCAGAATTTTCGCCATGCGCACGAAACCGTCGATGTCGATTTCCTCGGCGCGGGCGGTTGCGGAAACGCCGGCTTTTTCTAGGAAAGGTTCGGGCGTAAAGCCGGGGTAGCTGCTGCCAAGCGACTTCAGGCTCTGGCGCAGCATTTTGCGGCGCTGGCCAAAGGCGGCGGCGGTCAGGCGCTCCATGGTGTCGATGCGCACGGTATCGGTGCGCGGTTTTGGCACAATATGCACGACGCTGCTGGTGACTTTTGGCGGTGGCGTGAAGGCTTCGGGCGGAATGTCGAATTTCTTTTCCACGTGCGCCAGCCATTGCACCAGCACCGAAAGGCGGCCGTAATCCTTGGTGCGGGTTTCGGCGGCAAGGCGGTCGGCAACTTCGCGCTGGAACATCAGCGTCAGGCTTTGAAACAGCGTCAGCTGCTTCAGCCAGCCGACGAGAAGCGTGGTGGCAATGTTATAGGGCAGGTTTGCCACAATGGCGCGCGGCGGCGGGCAAATCACGCCGTAATCAATTTTCAGGGCATCATCGGCATGCAGAATAATGCGGCCGCCGGCAGCCTCCACCAGTTCCTGCAACGCTGCAACGCAGCGGTCGTCGCGTTCAATGGCGTGAATGCTGGCGGCATCGGTTTCAAGCAGGCCGCGCGTCAGGCCGCCGGGCCCGGGCCCGACTTCAATGACGTTGATGCCGGTATACATGCCGCCCGCCCGCGCAATGCGGCCGGTAAGGTTGAGGTCGAGCAAAAAGTTCTGGCCGAGCGAGCGTTTGGCCAGCAGGCCGTGGCGGTCAATAACCTCGCGCAGCGGGGGCAGCGTTGCCATGCTTACATCCGCTTTTCAATGTAGGCGGAAGCGCGGATGTCTTTCAGGTAACGGTCCTGCAACTGCTCAAGGCGTTTCATGCCCAGCTGGTTGGCAATTTCCTCGCGGGCCGGGTCACTCTGCGCGGCGGGCTTTGCCGACGGGCCGACGGGGCCGGGCGCGGCGGCGGCAGGTGCCGGTGTGGGCGTTGCGGGTGTGGGCGTTGCGGGTGTGGGCGTTGCCGGCGTGGGTGTTGCCGCAGGCGTCGCAGCGGGGGCAGCTGCTGCTGCAACATCGCGGTCACATACCATCAGCACGGCAATGCCCTGCTTGGTGCGAAGGGGCGCGCTAAGGGTATTGACCTGCAGGTCTTTCACAATCGGCTGCACCTCGGGCGCAAAACCGCTCAAGGGCTTGGTGCCAAGGTCTTCGCCGCCGCTGGCCAGGAAGTCTTTGGCTTTGGTCGCCAGCGCCTTGCAGCTGTTAATTTCCGGCTGCAGGCTGGTGGCGCGGGACATTTTCGCATCTATCACCGCTTTGGGGTCGTTGGCGGTAACGGGAATAACAAGCTGCATGACATGCAGCGTATCTTCGGCAGGGGCTGCCGCCGGCGCCGGGTCGGGCGTCATTGCAGGCGGTGTTGCCGCAGGTGCGGGCGTTGCAGCCGGAGCTGTAGCGGGCGCGGCAGCGGCTGCTTGCGCCGCTGTCTGCGTGCTGCCGGACATGCGGCGGTCGCGCAGGAACAGAATGTGATAGCCCTTCTCCGTGCGGATGGGCGCGCTCAGCTGGCCCGGCTGCAGGGTTGCCAGCGCATCATCAAGGTTTGAATCCAGCTGGCCCTGCTGTATCCAGCCAAGGTCGCCGCCCTGCGCTGCGCCGGGCGCCTGCGAATACTGCTTTGCCAGCAGCGAGAAACGCGCGCCGTGCTGCAGGTCGAGGATCATTTTTTCCGCATTCTGGCGCACCATCGCATCCATATCGGGCGAGGTCACGGGCAGCATGATTTCCGCCACCTGGTATTCAGCCTTGCCGGTCTTCTGGCGGTCCAGCTCGGAATCAATTTCGCTTTCGGAAATATTCACCTGCGGGCGCAGCTTGCGGCGCACCACCATACTCCAGGCGATCTGCGCGCGGATCTGATCTTCCAGCGTGGCAACCTTCACGCCGTTGCCGGCCAGCTTTTTCTTGAAGTCGTCGGGGTTCAGCTTGTTGTTGGACGCGACCGTCGCAAAGGCGTTGTTCAGTTCGGGGGCTTCAACAGTAATGCCAAGGCTTTTGGCTTCCTGCATTTGCAGGCGCTCGTCAATCAGGCGGCTCAAAACCTGCTGCGCGATTTGCAGGCGTACTTCCGGCGGCGGCGCGCCGGGGGCGCCCAGCAGGTACAGCGCCATACGGTTACGTATATCGGAATAGGTAATGGCTTCGTCATTCACCACGGCTGCAATGCCGGTGCGCTGGTCGAAGGGCACGTTATTGACGGGAATTGCCGGGGTGGCCGCAGAAGCGGCAGGTGCGGCAGCAGGCGCCGTTGCGGGCGCGGCGGTTTTCGCGTCGGCGGCATTTGTGTGTTTTGCGGCAAAGGCCGGCGCGGCGCAAAGGGAAACGGAAAGCACCAGCGTGGCTGCGATAAGCGGAAGGCGGAACAAGGCTGTTGTGTCCTTATAAATACGTTAAGGGCCGCCTGCGTTCAGGCGATGGGCTGTTCTGCACAACAGGCGGCGGAATTGCAGGCTCAAAACTACACCGTTTAGGGCTTGAATGCACCCGATTTCTGGCAGGCGCAGCCCACTGCCAGCAGGAACTGTACAGGCCGTTATGGTGCTGTTTTTAAACAAAAAGCCTTATTAACCAGCTTGGCGTGCGCCCGCAAACTTGCCGCCCGGCCAGTATTGCGACAGGTAGCTTGGCAAAATGCTTTCAAGGGCGGTTGGTTCCACCGACAGGGCGGCAAGACCGGCGCTGCCGGCGCCCGCCACGCTGTCGCGGCCAAGGCTGCGCACCTGGTCCACCGTCAGCGGCGGCTTCGGCAGGAAACCCGCGAACAGGCCCACCAGTTTTGCCAGCGGCACCGGCAGGTTTACCAGCGCCACGTCCTGCCGCGTAAAGCTGGTCAGCGTCTGCATGAGCTGGCGGAAGCTATAGGTTTCAGGCCCAGCGAGTTCAAAAATATGGCCGTCGTATTTCGCGGTATCGGGGTCGGCGATGATATGTTCGACCGCTTTGGCAATATCGCCTACGTAGACGGGCTGGAATTTGGTCTTGCCGCCGCCAATCAGGGGCAGGGCAGGGCTTTTGCGCGCAATAGATGCGAACTTGTTGAAGAAATCATCTTCCGGCCCGAAAACGACCGACGGGCGCAGCACGACCGAGCGTGAGAATGCGTGAATAACCGCATCTTCGCCCGCCGCCTTGGACCGCGCATAGGCCGACGGCGCATCCGCACCGGTGCCGAGGGCGGAGACATGCACCAGCAGCTTCACATTGGCGAACTTGGCCTGCTGCGCAATGCGCGCCGCCGCTTCCACATGCACGCGCTTGAAGGTGCTGCGGCCTTTTTCGTTGAGGATGCCGACAAGGTTGATGGCAAAGTCAGCCCCCTGCATAACGGTCGCCACCGATTTATCATCGTGAATGTTGCAGCCGACCGGAACGATCTGCCCGACGGTGCCGGCGGGGCGCAGGAAGTAGGCGCGGTGCGGGTTGCGTGTCGCCACGCGAATGGTTGCCCCCGTCTTGGCCAGCTGCCAGATGATGTGACGGCCCAAAAAACCGGTGCCGCCGAAAACCGTGATTACTTGCGTTTTAAGAGTCATTTTCTTAACTGGCCTCGCTTGCCTTGGTGACAAAACTGTCGATAACTTTTTTGCGTCCGGCGGAATCAAACTTGATATCAAGCTTGTCGCCTTCCGTGGCCACTACTGTGCCATATCCGAACTTCTGGTGGAAGACACGCTGGTTGATGCTGAACCCCGCTTCCGATTCAAGGGTGGAGCTGATTTTGGCCATGCTGTTGTCGACAAGGTCGGCCCTGCGGGCTTTCCAGCCGCCAGCCGGCATATTGCCGCCGCTATAGGGGCTGTTGAAGCCGCCGCCGCCACGGTTCCCGCCATATTGGCCGCCGCCATAACCCTGCTGCTGGCCGCGGTACAGGCCGCTTTCGGCCTCCACGTCCACATGGTCCGGCGGCAGTTCATCAATGAAGCGCGAGGGCAGGCAGCTTTGCCAGTTGCCGTAAATCATGCGGTTGGCGGCAAAGTAAATAAAGGCGGCTTTGCGGGCGCGGGTAATGCCGACGTAGGCAAGGCGGCGTTCTTCTTCAAGGCCGGTCGTGCCGGTTTCATCCATCGTGCGCTGGTTGGGGAAAACGCCTTCCTCCCAGCCCGGCAGGAACACGGCGTTGAATTCAAGCCCCTTGGCGCTGTGCAGCGTCATGATGCTGACCATCTCCCCGCCGTCCTTCTCCTGGTTTTCCATGACGAGCGACACGTGTTCAAGGAAGGTATCAAGGTTTTCGAAATCTTCGAGGGCGGAGACGAATTCTTTCAGGTTTTCGAGGCGGCCCGCCGCTTCAGGCGATTTATCCGCCTGCCACATGCCGGTATAGCCGGATTCGTCCAGCACAATCTGCACCAGGTCAACGTGCGATGAATCGCGCAGCTGTGTGCGCCAGCGTTCAAAGTCGCGCACAAGGTTGGCAAGCGTTTGCCGCACCTTCGGCTTGAATTCGTCGGTTTCCACCAGTTGCTTCAGCGCCGCATACATCGGGATGTTCTTGGCGCGGGCAATGGTGCTGAGGGTTTGCAGCGTGGCATCCCCGATGCCGCGCTTCGGCGTATTGATGATGCGGGCAAGCGCAAGGTCATCGTCCGGCTGTACAATCACGCGCAAATAAGCAATCGCGTCGCGAATTTCCTGCCGTTCATAAAACCGCAGGCCGCCGATGACTTTATAAGGAATGCTTTCCTTGATGAAGCGCTCCTCGAACTCGCGGGTCTGGTAGCTGGCGCGCACCAGAATGGCGATGTCGCTAAGCGGCATTTTCTGGCGTTGCAGGCGGTCGATATCTTCGGCAATCATCTGCGCTTCCTGCGGGCCGTCCCATACGCCCTTGACGCGCACTTTTTCGCCGGGGTCGTCCGCGCTCCACAGGTTTTTGCCAAGGCGGCCCTTGTTATTCGCAATCACGCCGTTGGCGGCGGAAAGGATGTGCTGGGTGGAGCGGTAGTTCTGCTCAAGGCGGATGATCTTCGCGCCGGGGAAGTCCTGCTCGAACTTCAGGATATTGCCAATCTCCGCCCCGCGCCAGCCGTAGATGGACTGGTCATCATCCCCGACGCAGCAGATATTGCGCTGTTTTTGCGCCAGCAGCCGCAGCCACTGGTACTGCGCCACGTTGGTATCCTGGTATTCATCCACCAATATATATTTGAACTGGCGCTGGTAATCTTCCAGCACGTTCACGGCGGCGGGGTTCTTGAAGATGGTGATCATGTGCAGCAGCAGGTCGCCAAAATCGCAGGCGTTGAGGCTTTTCAGCCGTTCCTGATACATCATATAGAGCTTCGGCAGGCGCCCTTCGGCAACCTCGCCCGCATCGGCGGCGCTGATTTGCGCGGGCAGCTGCGCGCGGTCCTTCCACCGCTGGATAATGCCCATACAGGCGCGGGGCGTCCATTTTTTGGCGTCCAAGCCTTCGGCTTCCAGCAGCTGCTTCAACAGGCGCACCTGGTCGTCATCATCCAGAATGGTGAAGTTTGATTTCAGGCCGACAAGCTCGGCATGGCGGCGGAGCATGCGGGCGGCCAGCGAATGGAACGTGCCAAGCCACCAGCCCTCCACCGGCTGGCCATCCAGCAGGGCGGAAACGCGGCGTTTCATTTCCTGCGCGGCGCGGTTTGTGAACGTGACGGAAAGAATTTGCGACGGATAGGCCTTATGGCTCGACAGCAAATGGCCAAGACGCGTGGTCAAAACCTTGGTTTTGCCGGTGCCGGCTCCCGCAAGGACCAGCACGGGGCCTTCGGTCGTTTCCACGGCTTCGCGCTGCTCGGGGTTTAAGTTCCCGAGATATGAAAAAGACTGTGGATTTTGGGACACGGAGAAGGTCATTTAACGGCGTCTTGGAACCTCGGTTGCTACAGGGCGTTTCTATACCAGATAAGATAGTCACAATCCGCAAAAAAGATACCTTGAGAATCAAAACTGTCTTGTAGTGCTTTTATCGATTCTATACAAAGTACAGAGGGTATTAACGAACCACCAAAAAATTCATAAAGGAGTACTAAAATGGGTGCGCGCATCATCAGCCTACTAGCAGTTTTCGCCGTCGTTCTTTCGCTCGGCGCCTGCTCCAAAGACAACGATAAAGTTCAAACTGCCGCTACGGGCAGCGAAAACACGCAAACGACCACCAACAACGGCACCGACGTCAACTCCACCAACGTCGCGCCCGGCACCCAGCAGGACCTGGTTGTCAACGTTGGCGACCGCGTTTACTTCGGTTACGACCAGAATGACCTCACCGCTGAAGCCCGCACGCAGATCGAGCGTCAGGCGCAGTGGCTGAAGCAGTACGGCAACGTCAACGTCATGGTTGAAGGCCATTGCGATGAGCGCGGCACCCGCGAGTACAACCTCGCCCTCGGTGAAAAACGCGCCACCGCCGTCCGCAACTACCTGATCGCGCAAGGCGTTTCCGCTAACCGCGTCCAGTCCATCAGCTACGGCAAAGAGCGCCCGGCTGTAGTGGGTGCCGATGAAACCACCTGGGCTCAGAACCGCCGCGGCGTTCTGGTCGTCCAGTAAGGGCGAAGGCATAGCTTTCAATGACATCTTTTGTCAAAGCGAATAGAACAGGGCTCCTGCTGACCGCAGGGGCCCTGCTGCTTTTTTCGGTGGCCCCCGCTCGCGCGGGCTTCGCCCAAAACATGGATACCAGCCAGCTGATGGCGCGTATCAACCAGCTGGAAACGCAAGTCCAGACGTTGTCGCGCTCCGTCTACAAGGGCGGCGGCGCACCCGTTTCCGCGCCCGCGTTTGACGATAACGGCAGCAATGGCGGCAGCGCCGACGCTTCCGGCATTGCCAGCTATGACGCCCGCATCAGCGCCATCGAAGACCAGCAGCGCAAGCTGACGGGGCAGGTGGAGCAGATGAACTATGATATCCAGCAGATGAAAGACAAGCTGGGCAAGGCGCTGTCCGACAACGACATGCGCTTCCAGCAGCTTGAAAACGGCAAGGGTGCCGGTGCGACCGGCGCTTCCTCCGGCTCGTCTTATAACAACAGCAGCACCGGCGATGACATGAGCACCGGCAGCTATTCGCCCGACAGTTCTTCCGTCACCGCGTCCACGCCCGGCCGCGGCAAAGTGCTGGGCACGCTGTCATCCGCTGGCGGCAAAACCGCATCGCCGCAAGCGATGTATGATGATGCCTTCAACGACATCCGCGACGCGAAATACGACAGCGCCGCCACCAAGTTCCAGGCCTTCATGACGCAATACCCGAAGGACCCGCTGGCGGCCAACGCGCAATACTGGCTCGCTGAAACCTTCTATGTGCGGCAGGACTACAAGCAGTCCGCCAAGCTGTTCGCGCAGGATTACCAGCAGTTCCCGCAAGGGGCCAAGGCGCCTGCCGCATTGCTCAAGCTCGGCCTGTCTCTCGGCAAGCTCGGCAAGAAGGATGATGCATGCCTTTCTTACGCGCAGCTGAAAAAGGAATTCCCCGGTGACCAGACGCCGGAAATAAAACGCGCCACCTCGGAAATGAAGCAGCTTGGCTGCCCGCAATAAGCCCCTTGGCGGTGTTTGAATAAAAATCTGTTTAAGGCCGGGGCAACCCGGCCTTAAATTTTATCCCGGCCTTAATTTTACAAGGTGCTTGCTTGACGATTGATGCCGCCACCATTGCTGCCGTTGATGACCGCCTTGCCGCGCTGAAGGTCGCGCCGGGCGCGGGTATTGCACTGGCGGTTTCCGGCGGCGGGGATAGCATGGCGCTGGCGGTACTGCTGCAAAACTGGGCCGTGCGGCACGGCGGCACGCTGTTGGCGCTTACCGTTGACCATGGCTTGCGTGCTGGCTCCGCCGCTGAAGCGGTGGCAACGGGCGGCGCGCTGGCGCAATTGAACATCCCGCATCAAATCCTCAACTGGCAGGGTGAAAAACCAGTCACGCATATTCAGGAACGCGCCCGCGACGCGCGCTACAGGCTGCTCGTCAAGGCCGCGAAGGCGGCGGGCCTGCAAACGCTGGCAGTCGCGCATAACCTTGAAGACCAGCTGGAAACATTCTGGATGCGCCTGGCCCACGGTTCCGGCCTTGACGGGTTGGCAGGCATGGCGGCGGCGCGGCACATGGACGGCGTGCGGGTTATTCGCCCGCTGCTCGGCTTGCCACGTGAAACGCTGCGCAATGTGTGCAGCAATGCCGGCATCACATGGGTTGAAGACCCCTCCAACACCAACGATAAATTCCTGCGCGTGCGGCTGCGCGCCTTTGAAGAAAAACTGGCGGAGGAGGGGCTGACACCGCAGCGTCTTGCCGCCACGCTGCAAAAACTGGAAGACGCACGGCAGGCGCTGACCGCCGTCACCGAAAACGCGCTGGTGGCAGCGGCGGAATTGCTGCCGGAAGGCTATGCGGCGCTGTTGCTGCCGCCATGGCAGGAGCAACCGGCGGAAATTCAGCGCCGCATGCTGTCACGCCTGCTGCACAGCGTCTGGCCGCAGGACTATACCGTCGGCCATGATGCGCTGGAACAATTGCGCAGCGGTTTGCTGGCGGGTGACTTTGCGGGCCGCACCGTTGCGGGCTGCGATGTTTTTAAGGGCCGCGGCGGGCGCGTTTATGTGGCGCGCGAAGCGGCGGGCATTCCCGCCCGGACGCCGCTTGAAAACGGTGCAATCTGGGATGGCCGGTTTATGGTATCGGGCTACCAAGCGGCAGCAAACCCCGAGTCCTTTTACCTTGCGCCGCTGAACGCCGCCGCGCTTGCGCATTTAAGGAAAAAGCTTGATGAAAAATCTGCCCCCCGTAAACAGCTGGACGTCCTGCCGGATAAAATCCGCCGCACGCTGGCCGGCGTTTACAATGGGCAAAATCTGCTTGCAGTTCCGCAGCTTAGCTGGCTTGACGGGGCTGCACCAAAGGCGCTTGAACAGTTGAAACTTGCCATCATCGCCCCGCACCTTGGAACAAGCGGCGGGGCGTAAAGATTGTTTAAACAGTCCATGACACTATATAATTGAAGTAACGGATTTTTTCTAACCCTGAAGGTAGCGGCATGCGCGATCAAAACGACAATAACGGCGGCGGCGACAATAACAACAGCACCAATAATAATATGGGCCGCAACATCCTGATCTGGCTGGTTGTGGGCCTTGTGCTGCTGGGCGTCGTCAATATGTTCAGCCACCCCATGGCGCAGGGCCGCGAGCTTGCGTACAGCGACCTGCTCACAGCCGTCGGCAAGGGCGAAGTTTCCTCCGTCACCATCACCGGCAGCACCCTGTCCGGCGAAAAGACGGGCGGCGAGCAGTTCTTCACCATCATCCCCGCCGGCACCGATGTTGTCGCGCGCATTGAAGGCAAGGGCGTCTCTATTAAAGCCGCACGCGATGAACCGTCGCTGCTCAGCATCCTTTTTTCCTCCCTGCCGATGGTCTTGCTGATCGGCTTTTCGTTCTTCCTGATGCGCCAGATGCAAAGCAACAGCGGCAAGGCGATGGGCTTCGGCAAATCGAAGGCCAAGCTGCTGTCTGAAAAAAGCGGACGCGTGCTGTTCAGCGACGTTGCCGGCGTTGATGAAGCGAAGGAAGAGCTGACGGAAGTCGTCGAATTCCTGCGCGACCCGCAAAAATTCCAGCGTCTCGGCGGTAAAATTCCGAAAGGCGTGCTGCTGGTCGGCCCGCCCGGTACCGGTAAAACCCTTATCGCCCGCGCCGTTGCCGGCGAGGCCGGCGTGCCGTTCTTCACCATTTCGGGTTCCGACTTCGTTGAAATGTTCGTCGGTGTCGGCGCAAGCCGCGTGCGCGACATGTTTGAACAGGGTAAAAAGAACGCGCCCTGCATTATCTTCATCGACGAGATCGACGCTGTGGGCCGTCACCGCGGCGCAGGCCTCGGCGGCGGTAACGACGAGCGCGAGCAAACGCTGAACCAGCTGCTGGTCGAAATGGACGGGTTTGAAGCGAACGAGGGCGTTATCCTTGTCGCCGCCACCAACCGCCCCGACGTTCTTGACCCCGCGCTGCTGCGCCCCGGCCGCTTTGACCGCCAGGTCGTGGTGCCGAACCCCGACGTGAACGGCCGCGAAAAAATTCTTAAAGTCCACATGCGCAAAGTGCCGCTGGGCCCTGAAGTGGATGCCCGCGTGATTGCGCGTGGCACCCCCGGCTTTTCGGGCGCGGACCTTGCCAACCTTGTGAACGAGGCGGCCTTGCTTTCTGCCCGCCGCGGCAAGCGTTTTGTCGGCATGCAGGAACTTGAAGACGCCAAAGACAAAGTGATGATGGGTGCAGAACGCCGCTCCATGGTGATGTCGGATCAGGAAAAACGCCTGACCGCGTACCACGAAGCGGGCCACGCCATTTGTCGCGCTGCATGAACCGGCTTCCGACCCTATCCACAAGGCCACCATCATTCCGCGCGGCCGCGCGCTTGGCATGGTCATGCGCCTGCCGGAAGGCGACCGCCTTTCCATGTCGCGTGACAAGCTGCATGCCGACCTTGCCGTCGCCATGGGCGGCCGCATTGCGGAGGAACTTATTTTTGGTCCCGGCAAAGTAACCACCGGCGCGTCATCCGACATCAAAATGGCGACCGACATGGCGCGCCGCATGGTGACCGAATGGGGCATGAGCGAAGAACTGGGCCCCATCCATTACGGTTCCGACCGCGAGGAAGTCTTCCTGGGTTATTCCATGGGCGGCAACCAGCAGGGCATTTCCGGCACCACCGCCGCGAAGGTGGACGCGGAGGTGAAAAAAATTGTCAGCAACGCCTACGATTCAGCCCGCAAAACCCTGATGGATTACAAGCATGAACTGGAAGCGCTGGCCCGCGCCCTGCTGGAATATGAAACCCTGAACGGGGAAGAAATTCCGCGCGTCATCCGCGGCGAACCGCTGGACCGCGTGACCTCCGAACAGGAAGCAGCCGAGCGTAAACGCCGCCAGAAGTCAGGCTCCGTCCCCGCTGCGGGCGGCGCGGACTTCGGCCCCGAACCCACGGGCGCTTGAACCTTATAAACGTTTCTTCCCGAAAAAACGGTCCTTCGCAAGAGGGGCCGTTTTTTTCTGCCTGCTTTCACGCTCTTTTGCATCTGGCGGCGGGCGCAATAGTATTTTACCATTCGTCAGACGCATAACAGGAGATGCCCGATGACCGATGCAAAAACCGCCACTGCCGAACTTGCCGCCGTCATGGGGAATGATGCGTTTATCATCACCCGTAGCTTCGATGCGCCGCAGGATTTGGTGTGGAAGGCGCATACCGAATTGCCGCGCCTTGCCAAATGGTGGGGGCCGAAAGGTTTAAAGTGGCTGGGCGGCACGCTTGATTTAACCGCGGGCGGCAAATTCCACTACGGCATGGCAATGCCGAACGGGCAGGAAATGTGGGGGCGGTTTACCTACCGCGAAGTCGCGCCGCAATCGCGCATCGTTTTCATCAACGGTTTTTCCGACAAGGACGGCAACCTCACCCGTCACCCGCTTGCGCCCGTCTGGCCGCTGGAAGTGTTGAATGTGCTGACGCTGTCGGAAGAAGTTGGCAAAACGCTGCTTACCTTGCGCGGCTACCCAATCAACGCCAGCGCGGCCGAAATGGCGACGTTCAACGCCGGCAAGCCTTCCATGCAGCAGGGCTTTGGCGCCACCTATGCCCAGCTGGATGAATATTTAGCAACGCTTTAAAAAAGGAATTTTTATCATGAACCGTTTTGCCCGCCTGATTGCCCTTCCGGTTTTAGCCCTCGCGCTGGCGACGGCTTTTATGCCCGCTGGGGCTTTCGCGAAGCGGGTTGCCGCACCTGCCGCCGCAAAAGCGGCGCCGGAAATGCCGGTCCCGTCCACCGCGCCCATTCCGGCGGGCGATTACAAGCTGGACCGTGCGCACGCGAGTCTTGTTTTCAAGCTTGATCACCTCGGTTTTTCGCATTACACCGCGCGTTTCAGGCATTTTGAAGCAGACCTGAATTTTGACCCCGCGCAGCCGGAAAAATCCGCGCTGACTGCAACCGTGCAAACCAAGTCGCTGGAAACCGATTATCCCGATGCCGCAAAACTTGACTTCAATGCCGAGCTGACCGACAAGCAATGGCTGGATGCCGCGCAGTATCCTGAAATTGTTTTCAAGTCCGGAAAAGTTACCCTCACCGGTGGCAAAACGGCGGATATTGGCGGCACGCTCACGCTGCATGGCGTCACAAAACCCATGGTGCTGCACGCCACCTACAACGGCGGCTGGGCCGGCCACCCCATGGACCCCCAGGCGCGCATCGGCTTTTCGGCCACGGGCACGCTGCAGCGGTCCGACTTTGGCGTGAGCATGGGCATCCCTGCGCCCGGCACAGCAATGGGCGTGGGTGATACGGTGACGGTTATTCTGGAAGCCGAATTCACCGGCCCGCCGCTTGCAACCACAAAGCCTTAAAGGGCTTGGGAGCCAAGGCGGTAATATTCCAGCAGGAAGACGCGCACGGCGGATGATAACCCGCCGCTATCCGGCCGCGCTGTCTCTATCGCGCTGCACATTTCATCAATCGTGCAATTCTTTCGCTTCGCGACTTCCTCAAGCGCTTCCCACATTGCGGGTTCAAGGCGCATGCTGGTGCGATGACCGCCGATGTAGACGTTGCGATGCTCGAGGCCGTCAACAAAGACCTGTCCCAGCGTATTGCGGGCGCATAGCAGCACATCATTGTTCAGCATTTCCGGCGTGGTTTTTTCGGTCATCGGCTCAGCCATGGGGTCTGTCGTCATGTGTCACCTCTTATGTACCTTTTGGGGGCTACGGGTGGCCAACCACCCGAAAACGGGTGTAGTGCCGTGCATTATAAAAAATACCCGCGTTCAAAAATCCAACCCGCAATGAACCGTCGAATTTATGAAAATAAATGACTGTTTTCAGAAGATTGACCGCGCCCGCGCAATCTCCTATCAATAATACATCTGTCATTGTTGTTTTTATAAAGGCTACCCATGTCGCAGCTTTGCGCTTGTTGTGTACAGACCTTATTGACCCGCGGGGGCGCATCATGGCGCTGACAGCGAAGGGTCGCATGTTCGCCGCTGTCGAACGTGGCGACATCAACCGCGTGCGCCGCATGCTGGACAACGGCTATAACCCCGACGAAGCGAAGTGGAGCGGCAAATGCGCGCTGCTGCTTGCCGTCATTCATAACAAGCCCGAGATTGCCGAATTGCTGATCGAGCGCGGGGCCACCTTCTCCGGCTATTACTACCATTCCGAATTCGGCGATACGCGCCACGAAACGCTGCTGCATATCGCGGCAGAGCTGGGGCACAAGGATATAGTCAAGCTGCTCATCGCCCATGACCGCTACGACCGTTCCTTTATCGACAAACCGGACACCAACCGCAATTCCGCGCTGCACCTTGCCGCCGCACGCGGGCACGGCGAGATTGCCGAAATGCTGGTCGATTACGGCTTCGACCCCGCGCTGAAAGGCGCAAACGGCAAGTTGCCCATCGGCTATGCGCACCAGGGAAAGCATGAAGCGGTGGTTGACCTGCTGACCGTGCTGCAAAAACGCGTGGCGCTGCTTAAAAACCCGCCGCGCCAGCTGGAGCCGGTGCCCGCGCAGAAACCCGCCAGTGACAGCTGGAAGCTGGTGAATACGCAATCCGTCGCGCATCTTTCCGCCATGGATGACCTTGGCTATAAAATCACCGATGTGTTTAATTTCGCCAGCCGCGAGCGCATCCGCATCGTCAATAACCTCAAAACCCGCGCCGATAACGTGGAAACCACGTCGTTCGATGAACTGCGGGATGGTGCGCAACTGCAGGAAGCTTACCAAAAACTTATCGCCCTTGGCGGCACGGCCGATGAACCCGCCGCGAAAAAACCGCCGCGCCTCGGGCCCCCGAATAATCCTCCTGCGGCAAAGGGCGCGTAGCCATGGCCTTCGTCCCCTTCAAAGGCAACCGCATGCGCTATGCCATCGAGCATAACGAGGTCGACGACGTGCGCAAGCTGCTGGCGCGCGGCGTCAGCCCCGACCTGGAGGATGATTTTGGCCGAAGCATGATGTGGCACGCCGTGTCCAGCAGCAACCCCGACATCGCGCAGATATTCATGGAGAAAAACGCCAGCCTCAAAACGCCGGATGGCGGCGACACCCTGCTGCAGCTTGCCGCCCGCCGCGGCAGCCGCGAGCTGGTGGAAATGTTGTTTAACGCCGACGCAACGCAGCTGAACGCCCGAAACCGCTACGGCGATACGGCGCTGCATTACGCCGCCCTCAACGGTTATGACGATGTCGTGGATTTTCTGCTGGAAAAAGGCGCAAACGCGCACATCAAGAATTTCGACAATCGTACCGCGCTGTATTTGGCGCAGCAGAACAAGCACAGCGATGTTGCCGCCACGCTGAAGGCCGCCATGGGCTTGCCGGATACGAAGATGGCGGCGGTTGACGCCGGCGGCGATGATGAATGGCGCAAGCTGTCGGATGATAAAATCGCCCGCGTCAGCATTGAAAGTTCCATCGGCTATAAAATCACCGAAATTTTCAACTTTGCCAGCCGCGAACGCGCGACGATTTATCAGAACCTTGATACCAAAACCGAAACGCTTGAAACACGCACCTTCGATGAACTGGGTGACAAAGCCCCGCTTGAAATCGCCCTGCAACAGCTGCAGCAACGCGGCGGCAATGCGCATGCGCAAAGCATTCACATGAACAAGCTGCGCAAGCCGGGCTGATTTTCCAGCTGCAAGAAATTCAATAAAATCAATTTTCTACCATGGCAGCCCTTTGCCGCAAGCCGTCAGAACCCGGCGTGCCGTCTGACCCGGATTCGTGCTTTCACGTACAGCGCCTGTCCGATACGCCGAAGCATTAAGTTTTTTTCAGCATGATTATTCCGGCCGCACGGAAGAACCTTTCCTGCCTGGCAAGAAAGGGAAACCTTCGCGTTGTTCAGGACGGCCGTTTTATTACGGCTTCGGCGCGCGGCGGCGGGGTTGCTGCGGCTTCAGGTCGGCTTTTTCAAATAGCGCGGTGACTTCGGGTGGCATGGGCGGCGGGGTGATGCCCATGTTGATGTCGCCCTTGTCGGACTGCAGCCATTGGTACGCTTCCGTCGGCAACGGCGTTGCGCCCTTGGGGCAGAAGCTGGACTTTGCCTTGCTGGCGGTGTTGTAAATCAAGATGGTTTTGCCGCCAAGATCCACCGCCTGCGGCACCACGCCGTTAATGCCAAGCGCGGATTCAATTTTGTTCTGGCGGAAGTTGAAGTTGCCGTGCAGCACTTCATATTCGCCAAGCGCTGGCGTGCGCGGAATCATGTCCATCAGCATTTTCAGGTTGCGGCCTTCCGGCGTATCGGTACGGGCAACAATGGTGGCTTCGCCGCCTTCGCGGCTTTCGGTGGCAAAGGCCGGGTTTTCCAGCAGCGGCACGGTTTTGCCGGCGTTCCAGATGTTCGCCTTGCCATCCATGCGGACAGCCAGGTGAATTTCCGTCGCGCCATCAAGGTAGCCGCCGTAGCTGTAGCTGCAGGATGCGCGCAGCCCTTCACCGGCGGGAATGGTTTTTTCCATTTCAGGGAATTGTTTTTCCACCAGCGCCTTGATGAAGTTGGTCACGGTATCAACTGCGGCGCGCCATTCGGTTTCGCGGCGGCGGTTGTCCTGCACCGCGGCCAGGCTTTCGCCGCCGGCAATAAAGCAGCGTTGGCCGCGGTTTGCGGCGTAGTTATAACTTTTCTTCAGGGCATCATTCGTGGCGGGGTTGTAATCCGCCGGTGTGGAAACGCCTGATTTTTTGCGCGAGACGAGGGGCGCATTGCCAAGCCAGCCACCCGCGAACAGCAGTTCGCCGACAACGGCATTCTTTTTGTCGCCCAGCAGTTTTGCATCCTGCGGGGTAAAGAAATCACCCTTGTAATCGACGGGGGAATACATGAAGTAGCGCGGCTCTTTTTCCGGCGACAGGAAAATGGCGGGGTATTCAAGGTAGGCGCGGGGCAGGGTCTGCTTGCCCTGAAAGACCTGCGTCGCGGGGGAGGTAAGGCCCGTTGCCTGCAGCACCTCCGGTGCTTCTTTTTCAAGGCGGCGGGTCAGGCCGTCATAAAAATCATTCCAGCTTTGCTGGATGTGGTCCATGCGGCCCGTCTGCAGCGGCTTTACCGTTTGCAGCTCCTTTTCAATTTCCGCGCCAAGGCGTTTGGCGGCGGCAAGGCTTTCACCCTTCAGCTCGAACGTGACGGTGCCGTTGGTGGCAACGGTCGTGGCATCGGCTTTGGAATGGGCTTTGGCGGCGGGGGTTTTTGCGGGTTTCATGGTGCCTCTGTATAATTGAATAATTATGGTTAAACCCCTGTTCCCGCTACGTCAAGAAGCTTTTGCGTAATGCTGAAGCGGAGAATAAGGCGCTTGTAATGTTTCGTCAGCAAAAGTGACCGCTTTCAGGGCTTTAAAAACAAAATTATGGCAATTTCTAAGCCCGCCCGCCTTGCCCTGCCGCCCTGCCTTCGCTAGTTATAAGAAAAAGAAACAAGGGCTTAAAAATGGCACGCAAACTATTTGGTACTGACGGCATTCGCGGCAAGGCAAATACCGACCCCATTACGGCGGAAATCGCCATGCAGGTGGCCATGGCAACTGCCGTGCAGCTGAAGCGCGGCAACCACCGCCATCGCGTCGTCATTGGCAAGGACACGCGCCTGTCCGGCTATTTGCTGGAACCTGCCATGACGGCGGGCTTTGTTTCCATGGGGGTTGATGTCACGCTGCTCGGCCCGGTGCCGACGCCGGCGGTTGCCATGCTTACGCGCTCTCTCCGCGCCGACCTTGGCGTGATGATTTCGGCATCGCACAACCCGTACCAGGATAACGGCATCAAGCTGTTCGGCGCAGATGGCTACAAGCTGACGGACGATGTTGAAGCCGCCATTGAAAAGCTGATTGGCGAAGACCTGTCACCCCACCGCGCGCAGGCTGCACACCTTGGCAGAGCCAGCCGCCTTGATGACGAGCGCGGGCGTTACATTGAATACGTGAAGAACACCTTCCCCAAAAACCTGCGCCTCGACGGCCTTAAAATCGTCGTCGACTGTGCCAATGGCGCGGCCTATAAAGTCGCGCCCCGCGTGCTGTGGGAACTGGGGGCGGATGTGATTTCCATCGGCGTAACGCCGGATGGTACCAACATCAACAAAGACTGCGGCGCCACCGCGCCGGGCGCGCTGCAGGAAGCGGTCGTGCGCCACGGCGCGCACCTCGGCGTTGCCCTTGATGGTGACGCAGACCGGCTGATGCTTTGTGATGAACACGGTCATGTCGTCGATGGTGACCAGATCATGGCGCTTATCGCCCGTGCCTTCCACCAGACAGGCCAGCTGAAGGGCGACGGCGTTGTTGCCACGGTCATGTCGAACCTCGGGTTCGAGCGGTTTCTGCATACGCTGAATTTGCAAATGAAGCGCATGCCCGTCGGCGACCGTTATGTCGTCGACCATATGCGCAGCAACGGCTATAACGTCGGTGGCGAGCAGTCCGGCCATATCATTCTGGGGGATTATTCGACCACGGGTGACGGCCTTATTGCCGCGCTGCAGGTGCTGGCGGTCATCCAGCAGCAGCAAAAACCGGTATCGGAAGTGTGCCAGGTTTTTGCGCCTGTGCCGCAAATGCTTAAAAACGTGCGCTACAAAACGCAGATCGCGCTGGATGGAAAACCCTTCCTCGATGCCGTGCGCTCCGCCGAAGACCGCCTTGGCAAGTCCGGCCGTATTCTGGTGCGAAAATCCGGCACCGAACCGCTTATCCGCGTCATGGCGGAAGGCGATGATGAAAAGCTGGTGGCGGCCGTTGTTGGCGACCTGTGCAGCTTTGTGGAGCATCTGGATACTAAATCACCAGCGGTTGCGTGACGCACATGAAGTTCTGTTTTTTCGCGGCGGAAACCAACCAGGCGCTCGATGCGCGGCAGCGCCTTATCGACCAGCACGGCAATTACAGCATGGAAGACTGCGATGTTATCGTGGCCCTTGGCGGCGACGGTTCCATGCTGCGCGCCCTGCATGAATCCATCCGGCTTAAAAAGCCCGTCTACGGCATGAACCGCGGTTCCATCGGCTTTCTGCTGAACGAATTCCGCGAGCATGACTTGCAGGACCGTATCAAGCGCGCGCAAACCGTTATCCTTAACCCCCTGCGCATGACTGTGCGCACCATGACCGGCGCAACGCAGGACGCGCTGGCGGTGAACGAAGTATCGCTGCTGCGCGAAACGCGGCAGGCGGCAAAGCTGCGCATCACCATTGACGGCATCGTGCGGCTGGATGAATTGATTTGCGACGGCCTTATCTTTTCAACGCCGGCGGGCTCGACAGCCTATAACCTGTCGGCGCATGGCCCCATCATTCCGCTATCGGCCGGCATTCTGGCGCTGACCCCCATCAGCGCCTTCCGCCCGCGGCGCTGGCGCGGCGCATTGCTGCCGCAATCATCGCGACTCACGATTTCAATTCTTGAAGCCCGCAACCGGCCGGTGTCGGCGGTGGCCGACTTCACCGAAATCCGCGATGTTGAATCGGTCGAAGTCTGGCAGGACAATGCCGTTGATATTTCATTGCTTTTTGACCCCGAGATGAACCTGGATGAACGCATGATCAAGGAACAGTTCATGCCATAACGGCGGCTTTCACTTGACAGAATTACGCAAACTCCGCTAATCTCGGCACCATCATGGCGAACAACAAAAACATCGCTGCTCCTTATTTTAGCTACGCCTATTTTGGCGGATAGCCCCGCCATTTCATGTTCTTGAAAGCGCCTTGACGCTTTCGCACCCCGAAACCAACCGTTCTTCAAAGCAGGCCACCCAAAGGGAAGGCCGCTACACCGAAATAATTAAAGACTGCAAGGAACAGCGAAAATGACAGACGTTATCAAAGGCAAAGACAGGTTGATTGGCAGCGAGGCGGATGCGCTGTCGCTGTACGGAACCGCGCCGGAAAAATACCATGGCAAGGTCGGCCTTGAAGTTGAAATGCCGCTGTTCAAGCCCGGCGCAACCCGCCCGCAAATTCCGACCGCGAATGAAATGCTGCAAATGCACGCGTCGCTGAAGGCGAAGGGCTTTGATGCGCAGCTGGAAGCGTCAGGCGTGCTGGAATACGCAAGCCCGCCCGTGAACGTGGCGGATGCCGGCAAGCTTGCCCAAATCGCCCGCAAGGAAATGCAGGCGTTTGAAGCCGAAGCCGAAAAGCACGGCTACGCCCGCGCGCCATTCTGCATTCTGCCCACAACGTCGCTGGATGATGCCTTGAAAAACAAAGTGCCGCGGGAGAGGCTGGAAACCAGCCTTGCCGTCATCCGCGAAGCCTTCCATGAAGACATCACGCAAATTCCGCTGCTCACCACCGGCGTGCAAACCAGCTTTTCGCCAAAGAATGCCGACGAAATGTTCCGCATGGCGGTGCGCGGCTATGCCGTGACGCCGCTGATTATCGCGGCCATGAACAGCTCCGCCGGTTTTTCCTGCAACGATAACGACCGCAAGGATTACCACCTGCGCGGAAAATACTATGACCTCTACGGCACGTCCGGCGGCATTTCGCCCGCGTTCCTGAAGTCGTCCAATGCAGGAGAAATGATCAAAAACCACATCTCGCAGGTTTTTGATGCGCCCATGTACTTCGCATATGATGCCGAAGGCAGCCTGATGAAGTCGACGAAGGACAATATTCTGACCTTCCGCAAGCTTGCGGCGCAGGGGCTGAACACCCAGACCAACTACGAACTGGCGGAAAGCTTCCTGTATAACGACATCAAAATCTGCAACCTGCGCGATGAAGCGGGCGCGGTTGTCGGCAAGCGCATTGAAGTCCGCGCCGCGGACTCAGGGCTTCACCAGCCGGCATCAACCCTGCTGCTGACAGCTGCCGTCGTGCCCGACGGCAAAACGGCGGATGCTTTTGACCGGTTGCTGAAAGACTACGGTTTCACCGGCAACCCGAAGCTGGACGGCCCGCTGCTGCAGGAAGCCCGCGACGCTGCCATCAACCACGGCGGCCGCTTCATGGATGTAAAATTCGGCACCGGTTCCTTGCGTGAATTCGCAGCCGATGTTGCAAGCCTGGTTGAAGCGCATTACAGCCGCGACAAAACCGTTGCGCCCGATGTTGCAAAACTGTGCGATGTGCTGCTGACGGGGGATTGCGATGCGAAAGTTTTCGCGCAAACCTTCCCCACGCTGCAATCCGTCGCCAACGACCTGCAGCGCAGCGCGAACGTGAAACCTGCAACAGCCCCGCAGCGCAAGCTGGCGCGGTAAAGAATATGCGGTTCCGGGCAGGGGGATTCTCCCTTCTGTCCGGAACGGCAGTTCCTGAAAGCTGTTCCGGGTTAATCACTTGTAAAGGCACGCCTTTCTGGCGTGCGTTAACCATTTCCTAATAAAATTACATTGACAGAATCGCTGGAAAATGGGATGTTAATAACCATGACGAATTTGGTTGCCCAAGTTTTAGCCCACGCCCATCACGCTGTGTCCCATCACTGGCTATAGCCAGTATGTATATTTAGCGGGTTCGCCCGCCCACCCTAAAGACCAGACATACATCAGCCCCGACGAAAGCCGCGGGGATCGACATTTATATAAAGGGACGCTGCCATGACCGACGTGAACAAGACCAAGACCGCAAAAATTTCCAGCTACGCCGAGGCGCTGCCGCTTTACGCGCCGCCCCCTGAATCCTTCATCAACAAGATCGGCGTTGAAGTTGAAATGCCGCTGATGAAGCTGACCGCGGGCAAGCCCGCCATCCCCACCACCGCCGACATGGCCGACCTGCAGGCATTGCTGAAAGCCAAGGGCTATGACGCGCAGCTGGAGCCGTCCGGAGTGATCGAATTTGCCTCCGCCCCCTTCAATGTGGGCGATACCAAGAATTTACTGGAATCGGTGAAAAGCGGCGTTGCCGAATTCATCAAGGATTCCGCCGAAGCGGGTTTTGCCCGCTCCCCCTTCTGCATCGTCCCGACCACGACGAAGGAAGAGGCGCTTGGCAACATGGCCGCGCGCGAACGCCTGCAGGCCAGCCTGACCGCCATGCAGGAAATCTTCGATGAAAACACGCTGCGCCTGCCCATGTTCACCTCCAGCATCCAGACCAGTTTTTCGCCGGAAAATGCCGATGCCATGTTCCGCATGGCTTACCGCGCCTATGCGCTGACCCCGCTGCTAATGGCCGCAACCAACAGCTCCAGCGGCTTCGTCGCGGGCGAGGAAGAACGCGTGGATTATCTGCCGCGCGGCAAATATTACCTGGGTTACGGCGAAGCGGGCGGCATTTCCCCCGCTTTTCTGAAGTCGGAAACAGGCGCGGAATTCATTGATAACCACATCAAGGCTGTCTTCAACGCGCCCATGCACTTTGCCTATGACCTTGACGGCGGCATCATCCGCGCCACCAAGGAAGACCGCTTGACGTTCGAAAAGCTCATCGCGCGCGGCCTTAACACGCAATCCAACTACGAACTGGCAGAAACCTTCCTGTATAATGACGTCAAGGTCTGCAACTTGCGTGATGAAACCGGAGCGGTTGTCGGCAAGCGCCTTGAAGTCCGCGGCGCGGACAGCGGCGTTGACCAGCCCGTCATGGCAGTGCTGATGACGGCGGCCTTGATCCCCGACGGCCCGGCGGCAGATGCGTTTGAAAAAGTGCTGAAAGATTACGGCTTCACCGGCAACCCGAAGACGGATGCAGACTTGTTCCTGTCCTCCCGCGCGGCGGTCGTCGACAACGGCGGCAAGTTCATGGACGTGAAATTCGGCACCGGTTCCTTGCGTGATTTCGCGGTGGATGTTGCCGGTATCATCGGCAACGCCTATGAAGGCCAGAAGATGAACGCCGACATGGCCCGCCTGATGGATGTGCTGACGACCGGCAATTGCGACGGCAAAATCTTCAAGGAAATGCTGCCGACTTTCAACGACGTCAAAAACGTCCTGAAAGCACCGGAAGCGCAAAAGCCCGCGAACAGCAATGCCCCCGCTGCCCGCAAACGTCTCGGCTCGTAATTCCGGCTTTAGGCACTAGCCCTTAATCTGGCGCAGGAATTCCTGCCGCAGGTCGGCGTCTTTTTTATAGGCGCCGAGGAAGTGGCTTGTCACCGTCGCGGCATGGTCCTTGCGCACGCCGCGCACCTTCATGCAGAAATGCTCGGCCTCTATCATCACGGCGATGCCCTTGGGTTTCAGGTGCTTTTGCAGCGCGTCCGCAATTTCGGCGGTCAGGCGTTCCTGCGTTTGCATGCGGCGGGCATATACGTCCACAAGGCGCGCCAGCTTTGAAATGCCCACAATCGTCCCGTCCGGAATATAGGCCACATGCGCATGGCCAATGAAGGGCGCAAGGTGATGCTCGCAGCGGGATTCCATTTCAATGTGCTTCACCAGCACGGGCGCGACGTAGCCGCCGGTTTCCTCGAAGGTCTTCGCCAGAATGGCGGCGGGGTCGACGTGATAACCTTCGAAATATTCATCAAAGGCCTTTACCACGCGGCGCGGCGTTTCGACGATGCCGGGGCGTTTCGGGTCTTCGCCAATCCAGCGGATGAGCGTTTCAACGGCGGCCTCCGCCTCGCTGCGGCTGGGGCGGGGAAGGGGGGCGCTGTTTTTGCCTTTGGTCGCCATGTCGTCAGTTCCTTTTCTACGGGAATAATAAACGCATTCTAGCCTGTTTCAGGCCCGCCATACAATTAATGAGGCGGCGCTGCGGTGCGGCGCAAAAATTTCACCCAGCTGGCGGGTTTTTGCGGCATCGGGCTTTTCTTTCAGCTTCAAAAGCCGCTGCAGCCCCTGCTGGATGCCAAGGTCGCCCGCGGGCCATACATCCGGCCGTCCAAGGCAGAACATCAGGTAAATTTCCGCGCTCCAGACGCCGATGCCTTTTAGCGCCACCAGGGCCGCCATCGCGTCCTCGTCGTTCATGTCGTCAAGGTCCGCGAAGTTGAAGGTGCGGGCGACCACGCGCTCGGCTAAATCGCGGGCGTAAATCATTTTCTGGCGGCTGAAGCCGCAGGCGCGCAGGTCGTCATCATCCAGCTTCAAAAGCTTGCGCGGGGTGATGGCGCCAATTTTATCCACCAGCTTGGCGCGCATGGCGGTGGCGGCCGCGACGGATACCTGCTGCCCCAAAATAATGCAGACCAGCCCTTCAAAGCCCGCCGGCTGCTGCCGCCATTGCAATTTGCCGATGCGCTGCAGCGCTGCCTTCAAATTCGGGTGGTGACGCGTGAGGTATTTGATTCCCTTGGCGATTTCCGTTAAATCGACCAGTGGTACCGTGCCTTCGTGCCAGTAGTTGGCTGCTTTTTTAACTTGTTTTTCAGGCATATTACGCTATTTCTATGGGGTGCTTCGGTACTTTGAAGCGTTTACATGATCAACTATATCCTAAAAACCGAGCAGAGGGCAGACATGAGCGACTCTTTCAAGGACCGCGAACAGGCTTTTGAAAACAAGTTCAAGCACGACGAAGAATTGCGCTTCAAGGTGCAGTCCAAGGCCGTGAAACTTTTCGGCGAATGGGCCGCCCTGCAGCAGGGTCTCAAAGACGCCGCCGCGAATGACTACGCCAGCGCCGTGCTCGATGCCGACTTTGAAGAAGCCGGCGTGCAGGATGTGCTGCGCAAGGTTCACGCCGACCTTTCCGCCGCAGGCAAGGAATTTACGCAGCACCAGCTGGAAAATGAATTCGCCATCCACATGACCGCCGCCAAAAAAGCGATCATGGAAGGCTGAGCCTTTCAAATATAACCAAGGCCGGGCTTTACTCTTTCAGGAAATCTTTTGTTGCCGCTATCGCGTCTTTCAGGCCGATGCGCTGCACTTCCACGCCTTCGGGGAAGGCGGCGGCAAGGCGCGTGGGCATGGCGGAATCCAGCATCACGAAAACGCCCTTGTCGGTCGCGGTGCGAATAAGGCGGCCATACGCCTGCTTCAGTTTGAAGCGCGTCAGCATATCATCCAGGCTTTTGCCAAAATGGTTGCGGCGGGCTTTGTGCAAAATCGTCGGGCGCGGCCACGGCACGCGGTCGTATACCACCAGCCGCAGGCTGCGGCCCGGCACGTCAATGCCGTCGCGCGTGGCGTCCGTGCCCAGCAGGCAGGCGTTTTCTTCCTCGCGGAAAATATCGATCAGCGTGCCGGTGTCCAGCGGGTCAACGTGCTGGGCGTATAAATGCAGCCCGTCTTTTTCAAGCGGGTGCAGAATTTTGTCATGCACCGCGCGCAGGCGTTGAATGGACGTAAAAATGCCCAGCGCGCCGCCGCCCGATGCCATGAAAAGCGCGCGGTACGCGGCAGCAACCTCGCCGGGGTTGTCCTTGCGCACGTCGCCCACCACCAGCACCCTGGTTTGCGCTTTATAGTCGAAGGGGGACGGCACATGGAACAGCGTGCCGGTATTGGCGGGCTGCGACAAAACATTAAACCCCGTGCGCGCCTTCGGGCTGTTCCAGCCGTCTTTATCATCATCCGAAATATCACGCAGCGTGGCGGAGGTAATGACAACGCCATGGGCATGCGGCTTCAGCTGCTCGGCAAAAATTTTTGCGGGGTCGACGTAATAGCGGTAAAAGCCTGCATCCGCATCCTGCCCGCCTTCGCGGCTGACTTCGAGCCAGTCGACAAAGTCGGGGTCCGGCTGCGGCGCGTCTGATTTGTTGTCGCGCAATGCTTGCAGCATCGCAATCCAGCCGCCAAGCTCGTAATGGGCGCGGCGGTACAGGCTGCCGCGCACGAAATGAATGCGTTCGCGCGCTGCGGTATCCAATGCTTCGGCTTCGTTCTCCAGCTTTTTCTGCAGGCCGCCGATAATATCGAGCATGGGGCGCTGCAGCTCTTTCAATTTTACCTGCAGCGCGGCCGCGGCTTCCAGCAGGCCCGGAATGGCGGGGCGCACTTCGGTTTCAAGCGAATAATGCCCGCCCTGTTCCTTGTTGCGCGCATAAACCTGCTGGCGGCACAGCAGCAGGAAGGTTTCGCACGCGCCCTTCGGCCGGCCTTCGCCCATGCGCTGGCGCCATTGCGGGCCGGGCAGCACGCGCGCGGCTTCAATCAGCTGTTCCAGTTGTTTTGCCGCGTCATCATCCCCTGCAATAATGTCTTCAAGGCGGCGCTTGATGCCGCGGGCGCGGGTGCGCTGCCCCGTTTCGCTGCCCAGCAGCCACCGGCGCAAGTCGGCCGTCCATGTGCCGTTCAGCTGCGCATCAAAGGCGCTGTCGGCGGCTTCGAACAAATGGTGGCCTTCATCAAAAATATAACGCGCAGGCAAAACATCATCCGGCCCCGCACTGGCGGTCTGGTGCATGACAAGGGCGTGGTTCGCAATCACAATATCTGCGCGCTTTGCCTTGCGGATGCTTTTTTCAACGAAGCATTTGTTGAAATGCGGGCAGGCGGTGTAAATGCATTCGCCCCGGCGGTCGGCGAAGTTATAAACGCGGTTCCAGCCCAGCACGCTGGCAAGCCAGCCGGGGAAGTCCTTGCCGGCCAAATCGCCATCATCCGTCATGGCGGCCCAGCGCGTCATCAGGCCCAGCGCGGCGGCGTTCTGCCCGTTGCTGGTAATGCCGGGGGAACCTGCGGCATCTTCAAGGTTCAAAAGGCATAAATAATTCTCGCGCCCTTTGCGCGTCACAACCTTGCGGGCCTTGGCGGTTGCATCGCCGTATAGTTTATCCAGCTCGCCATCCACCTGCCGCTGCAGGTTGCGCGTGAAGGTGGAAACCCAGACAGGCCCGCCGTTTTTTTCCGCCCAGACCGTCGCGGGCGACAGGTAGCCGAGCGTTTTGCCGGTGCCGGTGCCGGCTTCGGCCATGACGGCGTGGGTCATCTCCGCATCATCCGCCGGCGCAAAGGCTGCGGCAAGCACGCGGGCATAATGCTTTTGCTCCGGCCTGTCTTCCTTCTGCTGTTTTTCCAGCAGGCGGGTCAGCCGCGCATCCGCTTCATCGGGCGCAACGCCGGCGTGGCTTGCGGCAGGTTCCGGCGCATGCACCGCCCATTCCGGCAGCTTGTCCCAGATGCGCAGGGCGCTGCGAATTTCGCCGCGGCTTGGCAAGTTACCATCACGCCCCAAAGCGGCCAGCACCACGGTGGCCCAGGGCCAGCCCATCTGCTCGTCATTCGCGCGCGGCACGTCGGATACGTTAATGAGGCCCATAAAAGCGGCAATGCCTGCGGGCATGCTTTTTTCCTCGCGACCCGGCGCGGTTAAGTCCACCAGCAAATGCCGTACGCAGTCACGCAAGGCGGTGCATTGGTCTTCGGCGGTCGCGGGTTCAAACAACCCCAGTGCTTTTGAAATGCCGCGCGGCGTCGGCACGCAGAAGCGGGCGGGGTGGATAAAGGCAAAAAGCTCCAGAACATCATAAGCGGGCAGGTGCTGGATTTTAAGGCGCTGCGCCAGCTGCGGCGCGTTGCAGACAATCGGCATATGCCGCTGCACAAGGCTGCGCGCTTCATCATCCGGCATCGGCGCCAGCTCGCCGTCCAGCGACAGGCACCATAAGGCATGCCCCGCCAGTATCAAAACAGGCGCTTTGGGAACAAGCAATCGGCGCTGCGCCGGAATGGGTGCAATCTCGGTCATACTTCAACTTGATGTAGGGCAGTTCTCGTTTTGTTTTACCCCAGCGCGGGGAAAATAACCACGCTTTTCGCAAGCCGCAGTTTTAAGCAGAAAAAGCTATTTTCGGGGGTGCCAAGCGGCGATTTCTTTGTCCAGAACGGCTTTATCAGCCTTTGAAAGCGTTTCAAGTCGCATATATTGGATCATTCGGCGGAAATAAACACACTTTCCTATACAATTAGCGGATTTTAAGGTGATACCGCGCCAGAAATAGGCCATTTTATCGTTTTTTAATTGCCAATAACTGACTGTAAGTAAGCTGGAAGCTTCGCTATCACCTTTTTCTGCACTGGGCAGACGGCTCTTTATGTCCTTTGCCGTACCCTCCACATCAAGCGTGTCATCTCCGTCTTGTCTGGCATCGCAATCCCAAAAATATGGCCAGGCTTGCGACTTTTTATCGACGCTTGCGGCTTGCTTTTCTGTCAGCTTCTTTCGTGCTTCAATTTTTGCGGCGAGATATTTTGGCGGAAGTTTATACTCACCATCGTCATCTGCCGCTAAGCTAAGCCAGTAATAAGCTTCTATATCGTTTCGCCGCAACCCGCGCCCCGTCGCATAAAAGGTGCCGAGTTTGTATTGCGCTTCGCGGGAGCCGCTTTCGGCGGACTCGCGATAAAGCTTGGCGGCAAGGGGAAGGTCCTGCGGCAGAATGTCATTGGTTTCATACAAGGCGGCAAAGCGCGGGCTGATGATGGGGCCGCGGCATGTTTTATCTGCATGGGCAGGCGTTGCCGTTAGTAGCAACGCGAAAATCAGCAGCATAAATCTCATATCGAATATTTCCGGTGGATAACCTGCATGCCTGCGGCTTTTGCCTTGTCGATGGTGTCTTGGGTGCCGGGGCTGTCGTTGACCTGGAAGGCGAGGAGGTCTTGCGATTCCGCAATCACGCGCCCGTTGCGGGCGAAATAGCTTTCGGTGTTGCAGGCGGTGTAGCTCATTTCCTCAACCGCGCCGGGGTTGCGGCGCTTTACTTCGGTCAGTTGCGCAATCAGGTCGCTTGCCTGCTTCGGCGTAATCACGCCTTCTTCGCCTTTTTTGAAGTAGTGATTGGCGTAGTCGGAAAGGGAAGTCGGGATGATGATTTTGATCTGCCGTGCGGCGGGGTCGTTTTTCAGGGCCTCATCGGTTGCGATGTAATCAACGCCCAAAGCGCCGCCGGTCACAATGCCGTTGCCCGCAGCCAGCAGGGCTTTTACTTCCGCCCGCACATCCTGCGCCACCGTTTCATCCACGGTACGCCACGAACCCGAAATTGCCGCCCAGCGCATCTGTTGCCTCCTAAAGCGTACATATAATGGCGGGTATCCTAGCACAAGACATAGTTATGTCAATAATTTGCCATTTTCAGGAGATATTTGGCGGCACGCGCGAAACAAAACGCGCCTATAAAGCGGATAAACATTGAATTACCTAAATATCTGTTTAAACAAGCGTTATTGAGAATTAAGGGGCCGTTCAAAAATGCAGATCAAATGCTTTCCTGTAGCGACCGATGAAGAAATGCAGCGCTGCTTCGATATTCGCCGCGACGTTTTTGTGAACGAACAGCAGGTCCCTGAAACCCTTGAGATCGATGGAAAAGACCCCGCCGCCCGCCACTTCGGCGTGCGCACGGGTGAAGACATCATCGCCACCTGCCGCGTGCGGCTGATGGGCTCTGCCGCGAAAATCGAGCGCGTGGCGGTGTTGCAGGCCTACCGCAACAAGGGCGTTGGGCGCGTCCTCATGAAATACCTCTTGCAGGAACTGGGGCGCGGGGGCGATATTCAGCTATTCAAGCTGAGTTCGCAGGCACAGGCCGTGCCTTTTTACGAGAAGCTCGGATTCAAGACCCGCGGCGGCGAATATATGGATGCCGGCATTCCGCATTACGACATGGTTCTTGAAAAATAACCGCCATAAACCGGCAAAAAGAAAAAATCAGGACAGGATACATCATGACAAAGCAGCAACCCGCAGAAACCCCCGTGCAGGCGACCGATTCCAACGCGCTGATCGACGCGAAGATCGAAAACCTGAAGCACCTGCAGGCGCGCGGCGTCAACCCCTTCCCCTACCGCTTCGATGTCACGGCGCATGCCGCCGACCTGCAAAAGAAATACGCGGAGCTGAAAGCCGGCGAGGCGACGACCGACAAGGTTTCGGTCGCGGGCCGCATCATGGCGCACCGCAATTCGGGCATGTTCATCGACCTTCGCGATTCCTCCGGCAAAATCCAGATTTTCTCGCACAAGCAGAGCCTGCCGCCGGAACTGCTGGAACAGCTGAAGTTCTATGACATCGGCGACATCATCGGCGTCACCGGCATCGTGCGCCGCACGCCGCCCGGCGAGCTGACCATCAACGCCGAGCAGATCGAGATGCTGTCGAAATCCGTGCGCCCCTTGCCGGAAAAATACCACGGCATCCACGATACCGAAATCAAGTACCGCCAGCGCTACCTTGACCTCATCATGAACGAGGAAAGCCGCGACACCTTCCGCAAGCGCAGCCAGATCATCGCCTTCATCCGCCAGATTTTGACGTCCGAGAATTTCATGGAAGTCGAAACCCCCATGCTGCACCCCATCGCGGGCGGCGCGAACGCGAAACCGTTCACGACGCACCATAACGCGCTGGATATGCGCCTGTACCTGCGCATCGCGCCGGAGCTGTACCTGAAGCGCCTTGTCATCGGCGGTTTCGAGCGCGTGTTCGAAATCAACCGCTGCTTCCGCAACGAAGGCATCTCCATCAAGCACAACCCCGAATTCACGTCCGTTGAAATCTACCAGGCTTATGCCGACTACAACGACATGATGGCGCTGACCGAGCGCATCATCGAAGGCGCGGTCAAGGCGACCCACAACGGCGAAACCAAAGTAAAGTTCGGCGACCGCGAAATTGACTTCAAGTCCCCCTGGACGCGCAAGACCATGGTCGAGCTGGTGCAGGAAAAAACCGGCGTTGATTTTACAACCATCCCCGATGCGATGGAGGCCGGCAAAAAGGCGCACGACCTTGGCATCCACATCAAGCCGGGCTCCAACTGGGGCGAGGTGGTGGAGCAGATTTTTGCCGAGAAAGTCGAAGCCGAGCTTCTCCAGCCCATCCATATCGTCGACCTGCCGAAAGACATTTCGCCGCTGGCGAAAGTCCACCGCAGCCAGGGCAACCTGACCGAGCGCTTTGAAAGCTACGTCAACGGCTGGGAAGTCGCCAACGCGTTTTCCGAGTTGACCGACCCCTTCGACCAGCTGGCCCGCTTCAAGGACCAGATGACCGCGCGCGAAAAAGGCAACGACGAAGCCCAGATGCTTGACGAAGACTTCGTCGAGGCGCTGGAATACGGGATGCCCCCCACGGGCGGCCTTGGCATCGGCATCGACCGTCTCATCATGCTGCTGACCAATTCGCAAAGCATCCGCGACGTCATCGCCTTCCCGACGCTGCGTCAGGTGGCGAAGTAAATCAGCAGGTTCATGCCCCGTGACGGTCATCAGTTTTTTTAAGAGCCTGATGAACCGCCATTGGTCCGGCATCGACCTTGACCGCAGCTACGATGCGTGGCTGCGGCGCGAAAAGGCGGTAATTTTAAACGCCGATACCGCGTCCGCGCTGCTTCCCTATATCAACCATCGCAACGGCTTTCTGCGGGAACCTGCCATTTTGCAGGCGGCGGAACGGCGGCTGGTTGAAACGCTGCCCCACCTTGTTCAGCGCGTGAATGACTGGGTGCCGGTTATATCGCAGGCGGCGATGCGGGCGGTGCTGGCCTTCCTTGCCCCTGAATATTTCAGCGCGGTTGCCGCTGCCCTGCCGGATGTTGACAGCCTGCGCCGCCGCACCCGCCGCGACCATGAAGTCTTTATTGCGCGGGTGGAAGGGTGGCTTACGGCGCAGGAAGGGTTTGCGGCAAGCCTGCAAAACCTGCGCACTTTTCCGCCCAAGGTTGCCCGCCGCCTGTTCGCCCTCGGCCTTGAAAAACAAAGCCTGCCGTTGGCGACGCTTATTCGGCTTGGCCTGTCCGCCCGCGACCTTGTCACGGCGCAGCGGGCGGCGGCGGCAACTGCGGACCTGCCGCTGGCAGACCGCACGGCGCTGGCGCAGGCTTTTAGCCAGGGCCGTTCCGGCTGGCTGCGCCTTGCGGGTCTGCGGTTACTGATGGCGGTAAACGACCCTGCCGTGCCTGCGCTGGCTGGGCGGGGCTTGCTCGACCCCCATACCGGCTGCCGCGAATGGTGCGAACGGCGGCTGGCGCTGCCGCTGCCCGAACTGCGGGCCGTGCGCCGCGCCGCGCTTGTGGATAACTCGGCGCCGCCGCCGCGGCAGTTGACCGCCCTGCGCCTGACCGGTGCGGGCAGGGATGCGGCAGCGCTGCCGCTGGTGCGCCCGTTTCTCGGCCACCCGCGCCCGTTGTTCCGCGCCGCCGCGCTGCTGGCCGCCGCCCGCCTTGCGCCCGAAGAATTTGCCGGGGCGGTGAAAGCATCGCTGCTCGATGCCAGCCCGTCTATCGCCCGTGCAGGGGCGGAGGCCGTACGTGACCTCAACATGCGTTTCACTGTTCATGAATGGCAGCAGCTGGCAGGGCAGGTACAGACGGAGACTGCGGCGCGGCGGCTGCTGTCACTCGCGCGGCTCAATAAATGGGATCATCTGGGTTTCGCGCTGATGCTGTATTCACATGCGGCGTTCAAGGCGTTGTCGCTGGCATCGCTGCGGCAATGGCAATTGCATTTCAACCGCTCGGCACTTGCGCCAACAGCGCAGCAGCGTGCGTGGATTGCAGAAGGGCTGCAGCACTACGACGGCATGTCGCCCAGTGGTGAAAGACTCGGCTTTTACCTTAGCTGAGTCGCTATTTATTTTTCGTGAATGATTCGGATTTTGTGCGCGGATTCATGCGGCAATACGCGTGTTTGACGTGATTTTTCCGCTATTATGGAATCTATGGAACCGTCCCCTAAGTCCATGAGTTTACAAGAGCGCGGGAAAACCGTTGCCTTTAATACCCCAATATTATGCTTAATATGTCGGAAAAGCTGGACGATATACAGGGGGAATGATACTGATTCAACCGTTCCTGGGCTAAAGACATAACTCTGAATCACGGTCGATTTGGGATTGGCAAACAGGATAGCGGCATTAAAATGAGGTCCATCATGAGCATCGAAAAGAAAACCATCCGCAGTGACATCCCCGGTCATCACACCATGATGATGAACACCTCGTCGTCCTATGCGCCCGCAGGCCAGGAAGATTCCTCGCGCCTTGTCGTTGGCCGCAACATCACGCTGAATGGCAACATTGGCGCTTGCGAACACCTCGTCATCGAAGGCACTGTTGAAGCGCAAAACTTCACCGCCCGCCGCGTTGACATCCTCGAAGCTGGCGCGTTCAGCGGTTCCGCCGAAGTGCAGGACGCCGTCATCGCCGGCAAGTTCGACGGCAAAATCAAAATCACCGGCCGCCTGACCGTCAAGGCCTCCGGCCGCATCACCGGCGAAATCGACTACGGCATGCTCGAAGTCGAAGCCGGCGCCCGCATTGAAGGCGCAATGCGCCCCATCACCGCGGTCGCAATTGCCGACGTCACCAATGCCGATGTCGGCGTGAAAGTGAACGACAACCTTGAAGCTCTCCTGGAAACGGGCGAAAAAGGCGGCAAGGATGAAACATCGACCGAAGGCGGCGCACCCCGCGTCTTCCGCCGGGCTGTCGGGTTCTAATTAATTGATCAGGGGTATCCCCAACATGGCAACCGCCTCCGGCCACTTTAATGTGGCCAGGGGCGGAAGTAGCCCTTATGCGTCTGCTGTGGCGCTGGTTGATACGGCCTATATGGGCTTTTATCAGCAAGTCCGCACCAGCGCGCGCCGCATCAGCCGTGTGCTGCTGGCGTTGCTGCCACTCATGATGCTGCTGGTCGGCTCCTGCAAGACCTCGCAGGTGACGGACAGCTTCAGCACCGGCACCAATACCGCCCAGTTCCGCGCCGCCCTGTTCCCCGACCGCGTGGCGGACGATAAATCCTATCGCCCCGCCGGCGGTTACGTAAACCGCGCCCGCGACTACATTGAAGGCGACCCCGCAGCGCTGATGCGCCTGACGGAAGCCGAAGTCAGCTACCTGTTCGGCAAGCCGACGATGGAACGCAAGGATGCGGATGCCCGTATCTGGCAATACAAGACCAAGTCATGCGTGGTTGATTTCTTCTTCTATGACGCCAGCGGCAAAACCGCTGACGGCAAGGGCAAGCCTGAAAGCCCGGTATCGTATGTTGACTACCGCCTGAAGGAAGACCTGCAGCAGGGCAGCGCCGCCCGCCTTGGCAGCGTGCCGGAAAGCAGCCAGTCCAAGTGCATCGAGAAGATCGTCAGCGGCGATGGCTTCAGCTTTACGGGCTAAACCGTTTTATCCTTAAATTCGCACAAGTCGCGCACCACGCAGGTGGGGCAATCGGGTTTGCGCGCCTTGCACACATAGCGGCCATGTAAAATCAGCCAGTGGTGGGCGTGGAGCCGGTATTCGGGCGGCACAACTTTTTCCAGCTTTTCCTCGACCGCCAGCACGTCCTTGCCCTTGGCAAGGCCGGTGCGGTTGCTGATGCGGAAAATATGCGTATCCACCGCCATGGTCGGCTGCCCGAAGAAGATATTCAAAACCACGTTTGCCGTCTTGCGCCCCACGCCCGGCAGCGCCACCAGTTCCTCCCGCGTGTGCGGCACCTCGCCGTTGTAACGGTCAGCGAGGATTTGGGAAAGGGCGATGACGTTCTTCGCCTTGCCGTTAAAAAGGCCGATGGTTTTAATGTGTTCCTTCAAACCGGCTTCACCCAGCTTCAGCATGTCCTTCGGCGTTTTCACCTTCTTGAACAGCGCGCGGGTTGCCTTGTTCACGCCAGTATCGGTCGCCTGCGCGGACAGCACGACGGCGACCAGCAGGGTATAGACGTTGGTATACTCCAGCTCCCCCTTCGGTTCGGGGTTCTGCGCTTGCAGGCGGGCAAAAAATTGTTCGATAACGGCGGGTTTCATGCCCCAGTTTTAGCGCATTTCAAAACCGCTCCGCAAGCGGGGAAGGCTTCAAGTCGGCTTGTTTCAAGTCGGGCGGATCATGCCCGTAATGGCCCGCGCGGCATCGCTGCCGGGGAAAATGCGCGCATCAACATCCGCCGCCGGCAGCCCGAGGTGGTCGGACAATATGGCCTTCGCCACCTGCCGCAAATCCGTCGTCGGCAGCAGGTCGCGGTTCTGGTACAGCTTGGTTTTATCCAGGCCCGGCCAGCGGCTGTAAACCCTGCCGCCGTTAATTGCGCCGCCCAGCAGGAAGGCGCAGGATGCCGTGCCATGGTCCGTGCCGCCGGTGCCGTTTTGCGCAACCGTGCGGCCAAATTCGGTTGCCGCCAGCACCACGGTTTTTTTCCAGTGCTCGCCCAGCGATGCTTTAAGCGCGCTAAATCCGGCATCGAGCGCGGCGAAGTTATTGGCAAGGTTGCCGGCCTCCGTGCCCTGTTGCGCGTGCGTATCCCAGCCGCCAAGCTCGATCGTGGCAATGCGCGGGCCGTTGGGGTCCGACAAAATTTTGCCGACCGCCGTCACGGTTTTTGACATCGCGTCGCGGTTTTGCAGGCGCATGCCGCCGCCGTTCTTTTTCAGCATCACATCGCTGCCGCTCATGGCTTCATCGGCAATGTCATGCACATCCACCGCCTGCGCCAGCGCCGTGTGCAGCAGCGGGTCATGCTGGTAAAGGCGGTTCAGCGAAATCATCAGGGCATCATCCGGCAGCCCCTGCGCAGAGGGCGCCCAGGTGCCGACGGGAATATCCCCCTGCAGCGTCAGCGGAATGGTCTGCCCCACGGCAAGCCCCAGCGCATTGGTGCGCGGGCCATATAGCGCAAGGGCGCGGTTCAGCCAGCCGTCATTCAGCCCGTGCGGCTGCGTGCCGCCCGATTCAAGCACGTTTTGCGCATCAAAGTGCGACCGCTCGCGGTAGGGCGTTGATACGGCCTGAATCGCCGCCGCTTCCCCGTTCCTGAACATGTCGGTAAAACCGGCAAAACTTTTATGCGCGCCAAAAAAATTATCCAGCGGCGTATAGGCGGAGGCGGGCAGGGCAATGCCGTTGCGCGCGTCCTGGTACGCCTTGTCGCCATAGGGTGGAATGGCGTTCAGCCCGTCCATCGCACCGTGCAGGATGATAAAGACAAACCGCTGGTCCACCGGCGCATCCGCAAAGGCAATGCGAATGCCCGAAAACATGGTGGTGGCCGCAATGCAGCCCGCACCCATCAGCAGCTTGCGGCGGGAGAGGATAATGTCATCCATTTTGTGTATCTCCTTCTCTAGCGGCGCTGGAATTCGGGGCTGGCGAACAGCAGCGCCAGTGCATCCGCCGCGCTACCGGCGCGGGCAACGGCAAATTTCGTATCACCCGACGCAACGGGGCCAATGGTATGTTCCAGCAGCTGCATCGGGTCTGTCTTGGTATAAATGCCCTTGGCGATGTTGCGGGCAAGGTCAATGCGCTGCAGCAGCGCTTCCGCGCTGATCCAGTCCTTGCCCATGTCGCTCCAGCCCGCAGGCGATGCCGCGGTAAACGGCACCTGCCCCAGCGTGCGGAACGCGCCAATCATTTGCGCATCCGCCGCATCTACATCCGCCGCGCGGACGAGGGAGATGATGTAATCATTCGGCGTTTTCATCTTAGGCAGCGGGTTCTGCCAGACTTCCGGCATGGCCAGCAGCACGCGGTAAACATACATCAGGTTGCCGTTCGACCGCTGGTAGGCATTTGTCAGCTGCGCGACGGCGCTGGCCGGCGGGTCATCCGCAATAAAGTGGCGGGCAAGCTTGGTGGAAATGAATTTCGCGGTGGCGGGACTTTGCGCAAAGGTATGCAGCGCTGCCAGCACTTCGCCCTCGCCATCTTCAGGGTAGGTTTTTCCCAGCAGCTTTTTATCACCGGGTTCATGCACCATGCGGGCAAAGAAAAACCCGCTGCCATCGCCGCGCTGCTGCACATCCACGGTCCAGCCGGTCAGCATTTTGGCGAATTCGGTGACATCCGCCTGCGTATAGCCGCTGCCGACGCCAAGGGTATGCAGCTCCATGATTTCGCGGGCAAGGTTTTCGTTCAGGCCCTTGCCGCGGCTTTCGCCCGCCCGTGAATTGGGGCCGATGGACCGCACGTTATCAAGGTATATCTGCATCGCCGGGTGGCGGGTGGACGCGACCAGCAGCCCTTCAAAGCTGCCGAGAATATTGGGGCGTATGGCATCCCGCTCGAACGCGGCGACCAGCGGCATGTCCTGCTTTTTTATGGCGGACACGGTGAAGTGGTTGCTCCAGAAATGCACCAGCCGTTCAAAAAATGGCGCGTCGCTCAAGGCCGCAACGCGGGTGCGAATGGCGGCTTCGCGGATATAATCATCCCGCAAATCCTTCATCACGCCCTTGGCCTTGGCGAGCGCATCCGCATCGCCGTTTTGCGCGGCCTGCTTGTCCATTTTGCGCTGCTGCTGCATGTCACGGAAGTTCAAAACGGTTTCAAGCGCCTTGGGAAGCTTTTCCATTTCGGCGTTGCGGGCGTAGCGCGGGTCCAGCTGCGCCTGCAGCCAGCCGATATGATCGCCCGAAATCATCGCAAGGTCGTTTTCCTTCGCGCCGAAGCCGAAGCGGTTGGCGGCAATAAAAGCTTCCGGCGTGGCAGCCATGACGGAACCCCGTTTTAAAATGCAGTTATGCTGTATAATACGGAAGGCACGGGGGAAACCCTGCGCCCGGCTTAAAGGTTAAGTCGCTTGCGTCCAAGATTTCTGACGGCTTTGATGACCGCCCCTGCAGCCGCACCAAAAACGGCCATGACGAGGGCCCAGCCGATAAATGCCGGCCAGTTCCGGCTGACAAGGGCGGCGCCGCCGCCGGCAGCTGCCCCCCATTTTGCGCCCTTCCATGCCGCGGCCAAAAGCATGCCGTGCGCCGCATCAAAATCGCGTAGCGCCGCGCCGGAAAAACTGGTGAGGGCCGCGGCCTTTGCCAGCGCAAAGCCGGCAATAGCGCCAATGCCTGCGCCCTTTGCCGCGCCAATAAGAAAACCCTGCAAAAGCGGAGCATGGTCATTCTGCGCAGTTAATGCGCCGCTGAACATGCCAATCATCAGCCCTGCGCCGGCACAGGAGATAACGACATTTTTAATGTCGGAAATCGGCGTGCTTTCCCAGTGCTGCTGGTTGCGGCCGCCAAACAGGCTGTCACGCCGTTCATTTTCCCGCTGCTGGCTGCTCCAGCGGTGGGCAATGTTGCGGGCGGAATATGGTGTTTTGTCGTCGCTCATGCCGTTACGGGTTTAAAATCCGCGAATGCGGCTGATGACTTTTCTGCCGGCATTCAGTCCAACGCCTGCCACCGCGCCAATGCCGACCATGGGCGTAATCCATTCAACCATCGCACCGCCGTTGCCGGTCAGCAGCGAACCGCCGCCGCCCGCTAGTGCGCCCCATTTTGCGCCTTGCCAGGCAGAGCTGATGTAGCCGCCCGCTGCGGCATCCAGCGCGCCCATAGCCCGGCGCGTGGCCGTACTGGCAAGGCTGCCAAGGGCGAAGGTTTTTGCAACCGCTGCACCAAAGGCCGCACCCGCAATGGCGCCGCCGGAGGCGCCGATCATGAGGCCCTGCACAATTGGAATTTGGCTTCTGGTCGCTGTCAACGCGCCCATGAACATGCCGATCATCAGGCCGCCCATGGTAAAAGACTGGATAACGTTGCGAATATCCGACATGCCACCGCCGCTTGATGACGGCTGGAAGTTTGAGCCGCCGAACAGGCTGGCACGGCGTGCCGTGTCGTTTTCCTGCTTGTTCCAGCGGTTGACAATGTTATTGGCTGAAAACGGGTTGTTATCGTCGCTCATTGTTTCGTCCCTTATCCGTCAAAACGCATTAAACGGCCGCCTGCCCGTCAACAGCTGCCTCATTCTTTAATTGTACCCCCATCGTGGTTTTTTGGGAGCGAAATTTTAAGGTCAAACCCCGCGGATCAATCCTTCATACGGATGAATGTCATCCGATCCTGCGAAAATATCGCGGTTAATATCGGTTAACGGCAGGCCAAGGTGGTCTTTAAGCACCGTCTTGCCTATGGCACGCAGGTCCGTGGTGGGGCGAAGGTCGCGGCCATCCAGCTGCTGCGTTTTATCAAGCCCCGGCCATTCCCCGTATATTTTCCCCCCGTTCACAGCCCCGCCCAGCAAAAAGGCGCAAGATGCCGTGCCGTGGTCCGTGCCGCCGGTGCCGTTTTGCGCAACGGTACGGCCAAATTCGGTTGCGGCCAGGATAACCGTGTTCTTCCATTGTTCCCCCAGCGATTCCTTCAAGCCCGCAAAGGCGGCGTTGAGGGAATCAATGTGGATGGCGAACATGCCATGGTCGGTGCCCTGCTCTGAATGTGTATCCCAGCCGGCCTGTTCAATGGTGGCAATGCGCGGGCCATCTGCCGCCGCCATAATTTTGCCTACTGCGCGCATGGTAAGCCCCATGGTCGCCTTGTTGGGCACAAGCTTGATGTCATCCCCGCCGGAAAATTTTTGCGGGTCGAGCTTCACGCCGTCCACGCTGTAATCGCGCGATCCTTCGGGCAGGCCTGTATTGCCGCCCATGGCGGTTTTGGCAATGCCGTGAATATCCACGGCTTCGACAAAGGCGGTGTGGAACAGCATGTCGTGCTGGTACAGCTTGTCAAAGGCCAGCAGCATCTGGCTATCGGGCAGGCCTTGCGCGGAAGGCGCCCAGGTGCTGACCGGCATTGCGCCCTGCAATGCCAGCGGCACGGATTGCCCGACGGCCAGCGCAAAACCGTCTTTCTTTGTGCCATACAAAGCCAGCGTGCGGTTAAGCCAGCCGTCATGGATACGGTTCGGCTGCACGCCGCCCGATTCAAGCACGTTCTGCGCATCAAAGTGCGACCGGTCGCGGTAGGGGGTGCAGACGGCGTGAATGGCGGCGGCATCCCCCGCCTTGAACATATCTGCAAAGGCGGCAAGGTTGCGGTGCGTGGCAAAAAAACCGTCCAGCGGCGTATAGGCGGATTGCGGCAGGGCAAGACCGTTACGGTTGGTGACATAGTTTTTATCACCATAGGCGGGAATGGCGGAAAGGCCATCCATCGCGCCGCGCAGAATATAAAAGATAAACCGTTTTTCCGTCGGCATGTTGGCGAAGGAAACTTTTACCCCCGGCAGCAGCAGCGCGCCCGCAAGGCCGGATGCCGCGCCCAGCAGCTGGCGGCGGGAAAGAAGAATGTCTTTCATGCGTTTCCCTCCGTCATCTGCGTTGAAACTCCGGCGATGCCAGCAGCAATGCCAGCGCCTCCTGCCGGCTGCCGGCTTTTTCAACCGCGTTGCGTGTTGTTTCCGATACCACGGGGCCAATCGCGCTTTCCATCAGGGGCACGGGGTCTAGTTCCGTATGGCGCGCGGCGGCGACAATCTGCGCCAAATCCATGCGCTGCAATACCGCCTCCGCGCTGATCCAGTCTTTGGCCTTGTCGCTCCAGCCTGCGGGGGAGGGGGCGGAAAAGGGCATTTGTTCAAGCGTATGGTACGCGTTCAGCAATTTGCCATCCTCCGCATCCATGCCCGTCAGGCGGATGATGGAGATGATATAGTCATTCGGGGTTTTTACTTTCGGCAAGGGCGCTGCCCAGGCAGCATCAAGCGCAATCAGCGTTTTGTATACCGGCAACAACGCGCCTTTGTTGTCGATGAAGCTTTTTTCAAGCGCGGCAATGGCCGCTTCCGGCGGTTCATCCGCAATGAAGTGGCGCGCAAGCTTGGTTGCAATGAAGCGTGCGGTTTTGGGGTGCAGCGCCAGCATGTGCAGCGCTGCCAGCGCCTCGTTCTGCCCGTCTTCCTTATAGACGGTGCCAAGCAGGGTTTTCGGCCCCGGTTCATGCGCCTCCGCCGTGAAAGACAGGAGCCAGTTATCCGCGGCCGCGCCGTTCGCTTCAATGCCCCATCCTGTCAGCATTTTGGCGAATTCGGTGACGTCTTTTTGCGTATAGCCGCCGTCGGCGCCCAGCGTATGCAGCTCCATGATTTCGCGGGCAAGATTTTCGTTCAGCCCCTTGCCGTAGCGCATTGCCATGGATGTTTTTGGGCCGACAGACTGGAAGTTATCAAGGTATATCTGCATGGCGGGGTTTTTTACCACCGCCACCAGCATGTCTTCAAAATCACCCATGATGTTGGGGCGAATGCTGTCCCGCTCGTAGCACACCACCAGGGGCACATCGCCCCACTTGCGGGCGGAAACGGTGAAGTGGTTGCTCCAGAAATGCACAAGTCGTTCAAAAAACGGCGCGTCGCTGTCGGCGGCCACCCCCATGCGCACGGCAATTTCATGCACGTAACGGTCCAGCACCACCTGGCGCGTCTGCCGCAGCATCTCGATCACTGCGGGGTCGTCCTTGGTTTTTTCGGTGATGGGCTTGCTGGCCAGAATATTGCGAAACGGTTCGATGGTTTCAATGCTGTGGGTCAGGGCGGCAAGCTTTTCATTCGCGGCGTTTTTCGCATCCAGCTGCGTTGCCAGCCATGCAGCGGGGTTTGCGCCAATGCGGGCAATATCATCCAGGCGCGCGCCAAAGCCGAAGCGGCTGGCGGCGATGAAGGCTTTTACGGCGGGGGGTGGCGCATCAGGCACGGCTTGGCGGTGGCTCCTGTCAAAAATCCGTCAGCTTCCATCATAGCAAAGCCACGGCGAATGAAGCGTTAATGCCCCTTTCCGGAATGTGCTTTGCAATGCCTTGATATATATGGTGTTTAAAGGCCCAAAACATCTTTCATGGTGTAGGTGCCGGCGGGTTTGCCCGCAAGCCAGCAGGCGGCCGTTACCGCGCCGCGCGCAAACAGGCTGCGGTCTGATGCTTTGTGCGTCAGTTCAAGCCGCTCCCCCATGCCCGCAAACGTCACGGTATGGTCTCCAATCACATCTCCGCCGCGGAAGACGGAAAGGCCGATGGAGCCTTCAGGCCGCGCGCCGATCTGCCCGAAGCGGGCGGGAATGAGCGCGTCCTTCAGCAGCACGCCGCGGCCTGCGGCAGCGGCTTCCGCCAGCGCAAGGGCCGTGCCGGATGGGGCATCCACCTTGTGGCGGTGGTGCGCTTCAAAAATTTCGATATCGTAATCGGGGCCAAGACGTTTTGCCGTCTGCTCGATAAGGGAGACAAGCAGGTTTACGCCAAGGCTCATGTTCGCGGCCTGCAGCACGGCAGCTTTTTGCGCCGCCACTTTCAGCGCACCCTGCTCTTTTTCCGCAAGGCCAGTGGTGCCGACGACATAAGCCGTGCCATGCTGGAAGGCAAGGCTGGCAAAATCAACCGTCGCGGAAGCATTGGTAAAATCAATCACCACATTTGCGGCCTCAAAGGCCGCATGCTTGTCGGCCGTGATTTTAACGCCGCAGGGTTCAAGCCCCAGCAGCGTGCCCATGTCTTTGCCAAGGGCGGGGCAGCTGTCATGATCCAGCGCGGCCGCAAGCGTTGCGCCTGTGTGCTGGCCGCCGAGGATTTCACGGGCGATCATTTGCCCCATGCGGCCTGCCGCGCCGATAATGCCGATTTTTGCCTTGCTTTGCGATGCGGGTGTCATTGTGCGTTTCCTTGTGTTGCAGCGTTTTTCTGGCAGGTGATTTTATCCGGCCCCCAGTCGAATTCCTTATCAATGCCGATGCTCAGCAATTGCACGTCGCCCTCGGTCTGCATATTGATGTCGATATCCAGCGGGGAAATAACCTGCAGCGCATTGCCTTCCGGCTCATCCAGCTCGAGGGAGCCGGTAACAGCCCCCGTCGTCGGCTGTTCGTCATCCTGATTGAACGTGTAGCGGTAGCCCGGCGTCGGCATGGCAAGCTGCCCGTGCAGGTGCAGGCCCGCGGTGGTTTTATCCAGCGTGAAGCCTTCGCTGCACGCAAACGGGCTGACAGCGGGGGATTGCTCCGGCCCCGGCGTTGGCGGCGCCACCACAACCGCATGGGCGGTCGTTGCCGCAAATAGCAGTGCAGCGGTACAAAGGCATACTTGATTGAGTATTTTCATGCGGCCGGTCTCTCCAGTTCTGACATAACTATCGGAAATTAAAGCCTTTCGCACAAGTCTTCTTTGGCGTCCTGCGCAAAACCGCCGTATCATTTGGCAGAACGTTTTTATTTTGTTCAGAGAATTTCAAAGGGGGGATATATGGCACAAGAAAAGCTTTTTGAAAGTAAGCCCGACATAAGCCTTTTTATGGTTTTATGGTGGGCACTTTTTTGGCGGCGGACTCTCTGGTATCTAGCTTACTTACTTCCCATCACCGTTGTCGTTATTTTATTTTTTATATTTTGTCTATTCATGGGGATGGACCCGCATGTCACACAGATCATAATGCTGATATTGTATTTATTCCTGCTGTTTCTCAGCTATGCAGCTGCGTCACACAAAGCGTGGCTTGCTTTACTCGGTAAAAATTTTTTCGGCTACCGGCTTGTGCTGCTGGCGCCCGATGCCGTGCGTCAGTTGGATAAAGAAGGCTATTGAAGCTCGGCTCTTTTAACCTTGGCCGACAGATTAATCCTTCAGGTCTTCCCAAAGGTCCTTCACCTTTGAAAAGAAGCTGGAGGACTGCGGGCTGGTTTTGTCGTCGGGTGAATCGCCGGCGAATTGCTGCAGCAGCTCTTTTTGCTTCTTGGTGAGGTTGACGGGCGTTTCCGCCAGCACTTCAACGAACATGTCGCCGCGGTTGGGCGAGCGGTGGATGCTCATGCCCTTGGCTTTCAGGCGGAACTGCTGGCCCGTCTGCGTACCGGCGGGAATGTTCACCTTCATGCGCTTGCCGTCAATCGTCGGCACTTCAATGGTGCCGCCCAGCGCCACCGTGGTAAAGGGCACGGGCACGCGGCAATACAGGTTGGAAGCTTCCCGCTGGAAGAAACGGTGCGGGCGGATGGACAGGAAAACATAAAGGTCGCCGGGTGGCCCGCCGCGCATACCCGCCTCTCCCTCGCCGGACAGGCGCATGCGCGTGCCGTCCTCGATGCCGGGGGGGATGGAGATTTGCAGCGATTTTTCCTGCCGCACGCGGCCCGCGCCGCCGCAGACATGGCAGGGGGTTTTAATGGTCTGGCCCGCGCCGCCGCAGGTGGGGCAGGTGCGCTCCACCGTAAAAAAGCCCTGCTGCGCGCGCACGCGGCCTGCGCCGCGACAGGTATCGCACGTGTCGGGCTTGGTGCCTTTTTCCGCGCCGGAGCCATGGCAGCCCGCGCAGGATTGCCAGCTGGCGACTTTTACTTTTGTCTCTTTGCCGTTGAAGGCGTCTTCCAGCGTGATTTCAAGTTCGTGCGAAAGGTCGGCGCCGCGGCGCGCACCGCCGCCGCCTTCACTGCGGCGGCCGTTTTGCGCGCCGCCCATGAAGTCGCCGAACATTTCCTCGAAAATATCGGAAAAGCCGCCGGCCGCAAAACCCTGCGCGCCGCCGCCGCCACGCTGCTGCTGGCCCATGCCGCCTTCAAACGCGCCGTGGCCAAAACGGTCATAGGCCGCGCGTTTCTGGTCGTCCTTCAGGACGTCATAGGCTTCGCTGATTTCCTTGAACTTGGCTTCGGCGTCTTTGTTGCCCTGGTTTTTATCGGGGTGGTATTGCATCGCCAGCTTGCGGTAGGCCTTTTTCAGGTCATCCGCCGTGGCTTTCTTGTCAACACCGAGTGTCTGGTAAAAATCTTTCTTCGCCATCTGCTCTTTTCGCCCGGAATTCTGCTGGTGCGCGGCTATTGCGCGCCCGTCGTTTAAGTCGCCCTTTAACCTGATAACCCCCTTCCGTTTGACGCAGCGGAAGGGGGCTTTAGCGTGATCAGGGTATCAGCATCAACGGCTGTTAGTGCGCCGTTTTGCCTTTTTTGTTGCCGCCTTCATCCACTTCCGTGAATTCGGCATCGACGATCTCGGCGTCATCCGCCTTGGCGCCGGCCTTGTCGGAATCGCCGGCTTCATTGGCCGCAGTATTCGCGCCCATGCCAGCCGCCTGCTCGTCGCGGTACAGGTGTTCGCCCAGTTTCATGGATACTTCCTGCAGCGCTTCGGTCTTTTGCTTGATAGCGGCAAGGTCGCTGCCTTCAAGCGCGGAGCGGACATCGGCAATCGCGCCTTCGACCAGCTTACGGTCGTCAGCGGGAATTTTCTCGCCCGCGTCCTTCAGCGTTTTTTCGGAAGAATGCGCCAGGGATTCCGCACGGTTGCGGACTTCAACGGCGTCGCGGCGTTCTTTATCCGCGCCGGCGTTTTCTTCGGCTTCCTTCACCATGCGCTTGATGTCGGCGTCGGAAAGGCCGCCCGAGGCCTGGATGCGGATCTGCTGCTCCTTGCCGGTTGCCTTGTCTTTTGCCGAAACCTGCACGATGCCGTTGGCGTCGATGTCAAACGTGACTTCGATCTGCGGCACGCCGCGCGGTGCGGGCGGAATGCCGACAAGGTCGAACTGGCCAAGCATTTTGTTGTCCGCCGCCATCTGGCGCTCGCCCTGGAACACGCGGATGGTGACAGCGTTCTGGCTGTCTTCCGCGGTCGAGAAGCTTTGCGACTTCTTGGTCGGGATGGTGGTGTTGCGCTCGATGAGTGCCGTGAAGACGCCGCCCAGCGTTTCAATGCCCAGCGACAGCGGGGTGACGTCCAGCAGCAGTACGTCTTTCACGTCGCCAGCCAGCACGCCGCCCTGGATCGCCGCGCCGTCTGCCACGACTTCGTCGGGGTTCACGCCGCGGTGGGGTTCCTTGCCGAAGAACTCCTTCACGATTTCGATGACCTTGGGCATGCGCGTCATGCCGCCGACGAGGACGACTTCATCGATGTCGGACGGTTTCACGCCCGCATCTTTCAGCGCAGCGCGGCAGGGCTCGATGGTTTTCGAAATCAGGTCGCCGACCAGCTCTTCAAGTTTTGCGCGCTTGAGGTTGACGACAAGGTGTTTCGGGCCGTTCTGGTCTGCGGTGATGAAGGGCAGGTTGACTTCGGTCTGCACGGCGGACGACAGCTCGATTTTTGCTTTTTCAGCGGCTTCCTTCAGGCGCTGCAGTGCAAGCTTGTCTTTGCGCAGGTCAATGTTGTGTTCTTTTTTGAATTCATCGGCCAGGAAGTCGATGATGCGCAGGTCAAAGTCTTCACCGCCGAGGAACGTGTCGCCGTTGGTGGATTTGACTTCAAACACGCCGTCGCCGATTTCGAGGACGGACACGTCAAACGTGCCGCCGCCAAGGTCATAGACCGCGATGGTGCCGGTGTTTTTCTTGTCGAGGCCGTAGGCAAGCGCTGCCGCCGTCGGCTCGTTGATGATGCGCAGCACATCAAGGCCGGCAATGCGTCCGGCGTCTTTGGTGGCCTGGCGCTGGCTGTCGTTGAAGTAAGCGGGTACGGTGATGACAGCCTTGGTGACTTTTTCGCCAAGGTAGTTTTCAGCCGTTTCCTTCATTTTCTGCAGCACCATGGCCGAGATTTGCGAGGGGGCGAATTTTTCGCCGTCGATTTCGACCCAGGCCGCGCCGCCGTCGCCTTCAACGATTTTGAAGGGGGCTTTGTCGCGCATTTTTTTGACTTCCGGCTCGTTAAAGCGGCGGCCAATCAGGCGCTTGATCGCGTAGAGGGTTTTGTCGGGGTTGGTGACCGCCTGGCGTTTTGCCGGCTGACCGACCAGACGCTCGCCGTCCTTGGTGAAGGCGATCATGGAAGGCGTGGTGCGCGCGCCTTCGGCGTTTTCGATAATGCGGGCTTTGTCACCCTCCATCACGGCAACGCAGGAGTTGGTAGTGCCAAGGTCTATCCCGATGATTTTGCTCATTATATTTGTCCTTTCTGTGGCAAATGTAAAAGGCAGCCTTATAAATCAAGCGCGTGCCCTTATTCCCATTCTTCAAGCTGCCTTCAAGGTAGCTCGGCAGGGCGAAATTACTACCCTTTCCAGCATAAGTGAAGGCTTTTCTCTCATGCTTTATACGCGTCAAAAGCGCCGCCGGATGACCGTTATTTAAAGAAATTTTGCACCTTGCGGCGCGGCGCGCATGGGGTGACACTGGGGCGCAATTATTCAATTTGTCCGTTAACAGGAGATATCAATGACCAGCCCGCTTTATTCCATCCCCCTCAAAAAAATCGACGGCACCCCTGCCAGCCTCAAGGATTACGCCGGCAAGGCACTGCTCATCGTCAACGTCGCCTCCAAATGCGGCCTGACCAAGCAGTACGAAGGCCTTGAAAAGCTGTATGCCGACAAGAAGGCCGAAGGGCTTGAAGTCCTCGGCTTTCCCGCCAACGAATTCGCGGGGCAGGAACCCGGCAGCAACGGTGAAATCGCCGAGTTCTGCCGCGCCACCTTCGGCGTCGAATTCCCGATGTTCGAAAAAATCGTCGTGAAGGGCGATGGCCAGCACCCGTTGTACCAGGCGCTCACCACCGCCGTGCCCGAAGCGCAAGGCCCCGCCGACAGCATGCTGAAAAAGAAGCTGATTGAAAAAGGCCTCTACAACGCCAAACCGGGCGAAGTGATGTGGAACTTCGAAAAATTCCTCGTCAGCCGCAACGGCGACGTCGTCGCCCGCTTCGCGCCGGATGTGACGCCCGAAGACCCGATGCTGCAACAGGCGCTGGCGAAAGAGCTGGCGAAGAAGTAACTATCGCTTCAATAAAAAAGCCCCGGAGCGATCCGGGGCTTTTTTTGTTGTCTCGGCTTCGTTAAACCGCGGGGCCGTTGCCGGTTTTGGGGGCGGCGGCGGTGGTTGCGGTGGCGGCGGGTTTATTGTCGTTGCTTTGCGCCTGGCCGAAGTCGGCGGTGAGGCCGGCCTGCGGTTGGATAGCCGGTTTTGCGTCCTTTACCTCGGCGGCGGCGATGTTGGCGGCAGCGTCGGTTGCGGGGGCGGGGGTCAGCAGCAGTTTTTTCAAGGTCACGTAGTCGGTCTTGCCGGTGGGAAGTTTCGGCAGTTCGGCCAGCACGTGAATATCAGGGTTTTTCGGCAGGCCGAGGACGGAACGGCCAGTATCCTGCGCCGCCTTGAAGAGCTGTTCGCGCTTCAGCAGCGGGTCGGTCGTGAAGAGGACGATGGCATCACCCGCAACCGGGTCCTGGCGGAGTATGGTCGCGTTGGCGACTTCCTTTTTCTGCGAGGCGGCGTTGGCGATGTTTTCAACCGTATCCAGCGAGACCATTTCGCCGCCGATTTTGGCAAAGCGCTTGGCGCGGCCGGCCAGCTGCACGAAGCCGGCGGGGTTGATGGTGACGATATCGCCGGTATCATGCCAGCCGTCTTTTGGCGGCTGCAGCTTGCCGGGCTCTTCGTTTTTGAGGTAGCCGAGCATGACGTTGGGGCCGCGCACGGACAGCTTGAAGCCGTTGTCCATGTCGGGCATGGCTTCCAGCTTGGTTTCGATGCCGGGCAGGAACTTGCCGACGGTGCCGCGCTTGTGGGCGCCCGGCACGTTCATGGCAACGCCGGGTGCCGCTTCGGAGCAGCCGTAGGCGTTGTTCACGCGCACGTTGAAGCGGTCGACGTACATGTCATAGGTCGAATCCTGCAAGCGCTCCGCACCCGCAAAGACCATGCGCAGGCCGGAAAAGTCCTTGTCGGTCGCGTTGCGGGCATAGAGGTTGAGGAACGTATCGGTGCCGAACATCACGGTCGTGTCATAGAAGTACACGAGCTTCGGAATGTTCTTGCCATCCAGCGGGTTCGGGTACTGGAAGCTGCGCACGCCCTTCATGATCGGCATGATCATGCCGCCGGACAGGCCGAAGGAGTGGAAAATGGGCATGCAGTTGAAGACCTTGTCGTTCGGCGTAATCGGCGTCACGGCATGGACCTGCGTGATGTTGGACAGCAGGTTGGTCGAAGACAGCACCACACCCTTCGGCAGCCCTTCGGAGCCGGAGGTGAAGATGATGGCAGCGGGATCCCCGCCCTTCAAACCGTCCTTCGGGCGCGGGAACAGGCCGCGCGCGCGAAGCGCCGCCTTGATTTTCGTGCCGAAACCCACGGTTTCCTTCACGTCTTCAAGGTAAACGATTTTGCATTTTTCGGAGAGCGTGGAAATTTTATCTTCCAGCTTCGCCATCTGCACGAACTTGCGCGAGGTGACGATGGTTTTGAGCTGCGCGGTGTCGGTATACGACAGCATGTCTTTCTGCTCCGCCTTCGCGTTCAGCATCGTCGGCACCCGCCCGTAGGCCGAAAGCGCGAAGAAGGAAACGCAGGCGCCCTTGCTGTTCGGCAGCAGGAAGCCGACGTTTTCATGCGGCGCGGTGACTTTCGCCAGCTTGTCGCCAAGGGCGTAGGCACCCGTCAGCAGCAGGCCGTAGTTCATCGGCGTGCCGTCGATATCATCGAGGATGTCGCGCTTGTAGCCGAAGTTGCGGGCGGCAATGTGCAGCGCATCCATGAGGGAGCGGTTGGAATCCAGCGCCTTGACCGGCATTTCCTGGAAGATTTTTTCCATCTTCTCGTCGCGGGCCTTGCGGCGGGCGCGGCCTGTCAGGTCGTCCGGCAAATCAAGCTTCTGCGGCGGCATAACAGTGACGGAAAGCTTCGGGAACAGTTTGCGCGGGTAGCTTTTCAGGCGGGTCGCGCCAAAGGGCAGGTGGTTCAGGCCATCCATATAAATGGAAATGATGTTGGCTTTCGCGCTATCGGCCACGGTACCGGCGCCGCCGAAGGCCTGCATCAGCGTGCCGGTGGCGGTCAGCTTGCCTTCGGGGAAGATCATCACGGGCTTGCCGGCCTTGGCGAGCTTCGCCAGCTCGCGGATGGCTTGCGGGTTGGTCGTGTCCATCGGGTGGAAATCCACGCGCTTCACGAAAAAGCGGACGATGGGGTTCTTGGTGATTTTCGCGTACATGCCGGTATCGATCGCGAAGGCGGGGGAAACGGGCAGCGCCGCGCCCAGCAGGAAGCCATCGATGAATGACACGTGGTTGGCGATGATCAGCGTCGGCTTGCCTTCAATGCCCTTGAAATTCTCGGTGCCTTTAATGGTCGCGCCGAAGAATGTGCGGAAGGCAAGGCGCAGGCCCGCGTGGAAGGCTTTGTCCAGCTGGCGGTTGACCCAGCTTTTTTTCGGCAGCTTATAGCCGTCGTCTTTCGCGGCGGTATCCTGCGCGGGGGTGTCTTGCTGAAGGTCGGTTTGTGCGGCGCTGGTTTCTTCGGTTGCAGGCGTAATGGAATCTGGCATGTGATAGACACCCTTATTGGTTTGTTTTTATAACGAGGCGAATCTTGAAAAGATGCCATAATCTAGTTGCCCATTATGTGTAATGTCAAGAAACCATCTGGGCCATTCCGGGGCTTAACTTAAGGCTGGAATTGATGAAACGCTGTTCTAAAATTACCGCCTTGACCTCTTCCCATAAAACCCTATAGTGGCGCGGTATTTTTTAAACCCCTTATAAGTCTGTTCCCCATGAAGTCCCCTTCCGACCTTATCGCTCGTCTCAAGCACATCTGCCAGTTCAAGACCGGAAGATTGGTGGATGCCGAAGGCAACCAGCACTGGTATTTCCACTGGAAGCCCCACCGCGCCGAAGCGGAAGGCCCCGCCTTCATTTCCGCCAGCGGCACCAAAAAATGGTACCGCTACGGCGAACTGCACCGCGAGGGCGGCGCCGCCATTGAATGGGCCGACGGCGGGCGCGAATTTTACCGCAACGGCAACCGCCACCGCGAAGACGGCCCCGCCATCGAGCGCGTGCATGGGGAAAGCGAGTACTGGAAGGACGGCAAGGTCTGGGTTGAGGGCAAGCCCGCTGCCATCGCGATTGCCGCCGAAAAGAAAGAACAGGAACTGAAGCAGATCGAGCAGGACGCAACCACCGTTGCCGACAATAACATCAAGCTGCTGAAAACGGTGAAGTTCAACAAGCCGCCGCCGACGCTGAAGTAAGCATGAAAACGGTATTGGCGGGCGTTGCGTTTATCTTCGCGCTATCCTTCATGGCGGTGCCAGCCGTAGCCGAGGAGGAGCATTGCCCCGCCGATAAAGCTGTTTACGCACCGAAGGGTGACTACGGCGATTACACCTATGAAATGGTGATCGAAGATTTACACCCTGAATATTTGGGCGGAGACAACGCGAAGTTGCATATTAAAATGTATTCTGCCGAGACGAAGAAGCTTCTGACAACGGTCACCTTGACAAATTCCTGCATCGGCAGCGGTCTTGTCGAGTGCAAGTCGAAGCTGCCACATGTCGCAAGTCTCGACATAATGGCGTTGAACAAAGACATGACGTATGCCCGCGAGGGGCTACCGGACAGTGCGCCCTATGCGATAATACTTCCGCATGCGCAGAATCAATTTTATTACAATGTAGACCGTATGAGCCAAAGCCCGGACGTGCAGTATTTTTCCAAGCCCCCAGAGACGATGGATTTGCCTCCCGATATCTGGATACGCCAAAAATGCGGCGTGCCGAGCCGGCATTTCGGGCACACGAACTAAGCAAAACGTATCTTCTTTTTTGTCATTCTTCACTGCGTTCAGGATGACAAAAACAGGCATAAAAAAATCCCCCGCTGCGAAAAGCATGCGGGGGATTTTTTGTTGAAAGAGAAACTTACAGCTTCGCTGCTGCCGGTGCCTGCTGGCGGGGTGCGGCAATCGTGGGCGTTGCGGGCGCCGCGGCGGGCGGCTGCGCGCCGGTGATTTCCTGCGCCACGTTTACGGGCAGGATGCCTTTTTTGCCCATCGCGCCGACAACTGTGTCAACGTCCGACGAAATCCAGATGGTGTTGCTGCCTTCGGCGCGTTTTACCTCAAGGCCCGCGTCGCGGAGCTGGGTTGCCACGCTGTTGGCAAGGCCGTCACGCACTTCGACGCGCGTGCTTTTCTCGCCGGCGAATTTGCTGAAGACGCCTTCTTCGCGCATGAAGTCGATGGGGCCGAAGGGATATTTGCCAAGATCGACGTCTTTATACGTCGGCGCCTGCACGCCCGCGCCGTAACCGGCCTTGTCGAGCGTGGTGAAGGAAACGTCCATCAATTTCGCTTCTTGCAGCGTCATGTTCTGGCGCGCCAGTTCATGCTTGATGACATCCTGCGCGTCTTCCTTGGTGAGGACGGCATAAAGCGTGGTGCCGCGGTCAACTTCAACCGTGGTGGCGAGCGCGCTGGCGATGTTCAAGAGGGTCTGGCCCGGGCCTTCCGGAATTTTGATCGAGAAGCTCTGGTTGCCGTAGTCCTTGAATTCGACATCTTTAATGCCGGCGTTTTCAAGCAGGCCGCCGATGGTGGCCTTCAGGCTGTCGCCGTCCGTGCCGCGCGGTTTGGTGAAGGTCGCGCCGATGCTGGTGCTTTTGGAGAGAAGGTCGGTATTGACCGACATGCTTTCGACGCCCTTGGACCCGAAGCCGTCATACTGGTGGCTGTCCACCCCGTATTTTCTGTCGTCGTCGGTAAAGCTTTCGCCTGTAATCGCCATGATCTCTCCCGTATATCCCCGTATGGAAAAATGTACCTTATATTCGCATAATATCGTTAAAAATTGTTAAAAATCTGCCATAGAACGGCTGTTGGCACGGTAAGGCTATGATTTTAAACAACTATTTTACGACCGTTCTTGACGGCGCGAAGAGTCTTTCTTAACCGCAGCAAAGGGGGGGGGATTCTTTGCGGCGTTCAGAATGACAATGCTTGGAGACGCTTAAACTTCGCGGTCGACGGAGCTGCCGGCAGATGTATCGCCGCCGCGGGCAACGCCAACGCGGGCCGGGCGCAGCAGGCGTTCGTGAATGGTGTAGCCGGGCTCGATGATCTGCACCACGGTGCCGGGGGGCTTGTCGGGCGCGTCCGCTTCAAACAGCACTTCGTGCAGGTTGGGGTCGAACTTCTGGTTCATCGGCTCGATCTTGCGTATGCTGTTGTTGTCAAAGGCGCGCAGCAATTCGCGTTCTGTCGCTTCAACGCCGGTATAGATGTTTTTAAGCTCGGGGCTTTTTTCGCGTGCTTCCGGCGAAATGGAATTGAGCGCGCGGCGCAGGTTGTCCGATACGTTCAGCAGGTCTTTGGCGAAAGACGACACCGCGAACTTGGCGGTATCCTGCCGTTCGCGCTCGGAACGGCGGCGGGTGTTTTCCGCCTCCGCAAGGGCGCGCAGGGCCTGGTCCTTAATTTCCGCCAGCTTCTTTTCCAGCTCCGTAATTTTCGCCTGCGCTTCGGCAAGGCCGGCCGCGGGGGCGGCGCCTGCTGCAGCCGCGCCATCAATCGATGTGTCGATGCCTTCCGGCAGCATGTCGTCGGCGGGTTTGTCGGAATGGGCTTGGGTCATGGCATCTACCTTGTGGCTCAGTTGTGGACTTTACGGGACTAACAATGGAGTTTTTCAGGCCATTTTTCAAGTGCAAGCGGTACAAAGCCGGCAAGGGCCATAAAAAAGCCCCCTTTTTCAAGGGGGCTTTCATATTCCTGTCAAAACCGGCGCTTACTGCGGCGGCGTCACAATGACCTTGGCGTTGCGGATGACGCGGCCGTTCAGCTCGTAGCCCTTCTGTGCGACGCCAATCACGGTTTCAGGCTCCACGCCTTCTTTTTCCTGCATGGTGATGGCTTCGTGCTTTTCAGCGTCGAAAGCCTCGTTCAGCGGGTTGATCTGTTTTACGCCGTACTTGTTGAAAACGGCGGTCAGCTGCGCCAGGCTTTTTTCCATGCCCTGCGCCAGCTTGTCAAACTTGGGGTCTTCCTCGCGCTGCTTCTTCGTAATCGCGGCAAGGCCCAGCTCGAAGGTATCGACCACGGGGATGAGGTCTTTGATAAACTTTTCAGCGGCGAATTTCTTTTCCTGCTCGAAGTTCGTTTCGGTGCGTTGCAGCAGCTGCTTTGCTTCATCCACGCGGCGCGACAGCGTCAGGTTATCCTGCTGCGAGCGGCCAAGGGTGGACGACATGCGGGCGACCTGGCCTGTCAGCTCGTCGCGCTCGGCGCGAAGGGATTCAATGGTGTCGACTTTCGGCGCGCCGGTGTCATCTTCATCAAGGTCGCCGAACAGCTCGCGCATTTTTTGCGCATGTGCTTCTTCTTCGGGCGTTGCGGCAGCATCCGGCTTCTTGTTCTCGTCGGGCGGATTGCCGGGAATGTTATCGGGCATGTCTATGCTCCTTGTGCAAGCAACGGTGGTTTTTGACGGCTTTTAAGATTTTCATATTATTAGAGCATCGACGGCCGGCGAGTCAACCGGCTTTTTAAGGGGCGTTTATACGGTCAATACAGGCTGTTTTGGGACAAACGGGGGCTTATCAGCCCAGAATTTTGCCAATGACCTGCGATGTGTAGTTCAAAACGGGAATCAGCCGCCCGTAATTAAGGCGCGTCGGGCCAATCACGCCAATCGCCCCCACCACCCGCGCTTCCTGGTTGCGGTAGGGGGAAATAATCAGCGAGCAGCCGGAATGGTTGAACAGCTTGTTTTCCGCGCCGATGAAAATTTTGACGCCGTCGGCGCTGGTCGTTGCCTGCAGCAGCTTCAGCATGGTTTCCTTGGCCTCCAGCGCATCGAACAGCGTGCGGATGCGCTCAAGGTCTTCAATCGCCGTCACGTCGTCCAGCAAATTGGCCTGCCCGCGAATGAACAGGTGGCTGCCCGCGCCTTCGGGCGCAAGGCTGGCAATGCCGGATTCCACAACCTTGGCGGTCAGCGCATCCACCTGCGTGCGGTCGCGGGCAAGCTCGGCGGTAATAAAATCAGCGGCTTCTTTCAAGGTTTTTTCGGCAATGCGGGAATTGAGGTAATTGGCGGCGCGCGTCAGCTCCGTCGCGGTGACGGTGCTGGGTACATCCAGAATGCGGTTTTCAACCGCGCCGTTCGCCGTGACCAGTACGGCAAGGGCGCGGCCCGGGGCCAGCAGCACAAATTCCACCTGTTTTACCGGCGCTTCTGATTTGGGCGCAAAAACCAGTCCCGCGCAGGACGCAAGACCGGACAGGAAGCTGGACGTTTGCTCCAGCATGTCGGTCAGGCCGTGGCCGCGCGCGGCTTCCATGCGCTGTTCTATTTTTAAACGCTCGGGCGCGGAAAGGTTATCCAGCTCCAGCAGGCCTTCCACAAACACGGTAAGGCCGCTGTCCGTCGGCAGGCGGCCGGCGGAGGTATGGGGGGAATACAGCAGGCCGCGTTCCTCCAGTTCCGCCATGGCGCTGCGGATGGTGGCGGGCGACAGCTTCATGCCCAGCTTTTGCGAAATCGCCATGGAGCCCACAGGCTCGCCCGTCTCGACATAGGCGTCGACGACGAGTTTTAATATCTGGCGGGTGCGGTCGTTCAGCTCTTGAATCATGCGACTAATATTGGTCTTAAACCCTTCAAAAAACAATCAATTCAGGGGAGTCATTAAACATTGACATAATGAGAAAGTTCTTTATAGTCTGGATTCTTAAAAGATCAACGATAACTGCCGTTCAACCGGATTTTGACGAAGCACAGCCATGTCCCAGAAACCCGATTATTATGAAGTTTTAGGCGTCGCGAAGACCGCAAGCAAAGCGGACATCAAATCGGCGTTCCAGCGTATTGCCATGAAAAATCACCCCGACATGGTGAAGAACAAGGCAAGCCTGACGCAGGAGCAGAAAGACGAGGCGATTGCCAAGTTCAAGCTGGCGACCGAAGCCGAAGGCGTTTTGTCGGATGACACCAAGCGCGTCACCTACGACAAGTTCGGCCACAAGGGCATTGAAAACCTCGCCGCTGGCAAAAGCGCGGGTTCCGGCCAGTCCTATGCCGATGTCGCCGGCCCGACCGAGCGCCGCGTTTATTCCGAAGACGACACCATGAGCTTCTTCACCAAGCGCGCTGAAAAAGCCGCGCAGGACGGCGCTGCCACCGACGGCCTGACCTCCGAAGAACGCCGCGAACGCGCACGGCAGGAACGCATGGCCCGCCGCGGCCGCAGCGACACGCCGGCCGCAACCGAGCCTTTCCCCTCCGCATCTTCCGCCAACGCCTTCCACAAGGTGGCGGATAAAGTAAGCGAAGCTGCAGAGACGCTGAAAAACAACAGCGCCGCCATTCCGCTGGAAGCGCTGGAGCGTTTCCGCGAAAACCTGCAGGACTTCATGGGTGAAGTTGACCGCGCGATTGCGAAAGCAAAGCGCGGCGGCCCGTCAGCCCCCAAGCCCTGATCTCAACAGATACCACCCCAAACTTTTAAGGATCACTTATGCGCCCCTCCGGCCGTGCGGCAGACCAGCTCCGCAATATTATTCTTGAGCCCGGCTTTTCGGCGCATGCCGAAGGTTCCTGCATGACGCGCTTTGGCAATACGCACGTGCTGTGCACCGCAACGGTCGAAGAACGCGTGCCGCCGTGGCTGAAGAACAAGGGCAAGGGCTGGGTTACCGCCGAATACGGCATGCTGCCGCGCTCCACCGGCACCCGCACCGACCGCGAAGCCGCACGCGGCAAGCAATCCGGCCGCACGCAGGAAATCCAGCGCCTTATCGGCCGCGCGCTTCGCGCCGTCATCAACCTTGAAACGCTCGGCGAAATCCAGATTACTCTGGATTGTGACGTTATTCAGGCAGACGGCGGCACCCGCACCGCCGCCATCACCGGCTCCTACGTTGCGCTGGAACAGGCCGTGCAGCACCTTTTGAAGATTGGCGCATGCAAGGCGAACCCGCTGGTGGATACCGTCGCCGCCGTTTCCTGCGGCCTGTACAAGGGCGCTGCCGTGCTTGATCTTGATTACGCCGAAGATTCCAACGCCGAAGCGGACGCAAACTTCGTCATGACCGGCGCGGGCGGCCTTGTGGAAGTGCAGGGCACCGCCGAGCACCGCGCGTTTTCGGAAGAACAGTTCCTCGACCTCATGAAACTTGCGCGCAAGGGCATTGTGGATTTGTCCGCCATGCAAAAAACCGCCCTCGGTAAATAGGAGATAAAGGCATGTCCGTTTTCACCACGCTGAAATCATCGCTGAAAAACGCCTTTGATTACGCGGTCTATCGTGAAAGCACGGAAAATCGCCTGAAAAAGCCGCAGGTTATCGCGGCGCTGGTGACCGCCAACATGCCCTTTGCGGATGGCACGGAAAGCTACGAGCTGCGCCTCGTCGAAGCCTTGAAGCGTACCCGCACGCGCGACCTTGAAACGCTGCAGGGCGCAAATGTTTCCATCATCCTCGATACGCGTTTGACCGCGCAGACACTCGGCTTTGCCGACCGCGCCATCAGCGGTGCGTATTACCAGACCGCCGGCAAGCGCATCGTCGCGCTGCCGGATGGCGGCAAGACGGACGCGCAGGGCGGCATGTTCGACCCGCTGTACAGCGAACAGGGCGCGCATGTATTAGAACGTCTGGCGGGTCTTGTCCGCGAAGGCGCATTGCCGAAGGGCGATACCGCCATGTATGCTTCCCGTTACGCCTATCATTCAGGCCGCGCCGGCACGGTGACGGTCATGGAATGGCGCGCTGCTGCAGGGTTTGACCAGAAGACCCTTGCCAAAAACCCCGCGCTGAAGCTGCCGCCGCGCCCTTAAAAACCGCTGTAAAGCCGGTAAAACCCCCCACCCTATAGCGATTGACATAACAATATTGCATCGCTAGGATGGCGGCGCAATTTTGATATGCCATTTTTAAGGATTCTCGCGCCATGAAAACCCTGCGCCCCATGAACGAAACCCTGCGTTATAAAAGCATGGTCACCAACCTGAAATCGCGCCCGCACTACGCCAAGGAAGCGGCGCTGCTGAAGGAAATTGCGGCAGGCAAGCAATGGCGCATCGACGCCGTGATAGAGGCGATTGAAACCAACCGCTATGACTGGAATTACATCAACTTCACCAACGTCATGAAGCAGGCCGCCATGTTCGGCCGCCTTGCGACCATGGAAAAGCTGTGCGACCTGCGCGGCTATAAAGTGGGCGCAGATGTGGCGCAGGGACCCGTGCAGGCGGCCTTCCACGTGGCATCGCTGCATAGCCATTACAAGGTGGCGGATGCGCTGCTGCAACGCGGCGCCGGCCCCGACTATATGGCGGATGACCGCACGCCCGCCGCCATTCATTTTGCCATCAAGGAAACCAACCTGCGTAAAATTGACTACCTTGTGAAGAACGGCCAGAACAAGGATTACGCCGCCTACCTTGCCGCTTCCGACGGCAACATGAAGGCGCTGCGCCATATGGTTGAAAAGCACGGCGCAGGCGTGAACTTCGCCTCCGAAGGTTTCTGGACGCCGTTCCTCGCCGCCGTCAAGCACCGCCGCGATGATATTGCCGAATACGTGCTGGCCAAAGGCGCAACGCCGTGGCTGGATAAAAGCGCGGGCGAAGCGCTGTATACGGCGGTTGGCGACGACAACGAAAAAATGGTCCGCCGCATGCTGGGCCTTGGCATGAAGCCCGGCGCGCAGGATTTGCAGCACGCCATTTTTGAAGGCAAGCTCAAGGCCGCCCGCATTCTTCTGGCGGAAGCTGGCGTGGATGTGAACATCGGCAAGGGCGAGGTCGTCATGCTGGCGGTTGCGTCCAAAAACCCGATCGAGGCGTTCAAGCTGTGCCTTGAATTTGGCGGCAATGCCGAACGCGCCCTTGCCAACCTCAAGGCCGATGCCGAAATGTACAAATACGGCAACCGCGCCAAAATGATCGAAATCCTTGAAAACTACGTGCCCCCTGCAACCAAACCGCAAGCGAAAGGCCCCAGCCTGTGACCCAGCCGCAACCCAAAGATTCCCCGCGCAAATTTTCCGGCGATGAACTTGTCGTCGCCAGCCACAACAAAGGCAAGCTGAAGGAATTGAAAGAACTGTTCGGCGACCGCGTGAAGGTTTTGACCAATGCGGAAGACCATGGCCTGGATTCGCCGGAAGAAACCGGCACCACCTTCATTGAAAACGCGCTGCTGAAGGCGCAATACGTGGCGCAAAAAACCGGCAAGCCCGCCATTGCGGATGACAGCGGCCTGTGCGTGAGCGCGCTTGATGGCGCGCCCGGCGTCTATTCCGCCGACTGGGCGGAAGAACCCGGCAAGCCCCGCGACTTCGGCATGGCGATGGAAAAAGTGAACAAGGCCATGGCGGGCAACCCCGACAAGAAAGCCTATTTCGTGTCCTGCCTCGCGCTTGCCTGGCCAGATGGTCATTTTGAAGTGGTGGAAGGCTATTCGCACGGCACCGTCACGTGGCCGCCGCGCGGCGAGAACGGCTTTGGCTATGATGCCATGTTCATCCCGAACGGCGACACGCGCACCTACGGCGAGCTGACGGCCGATGAAAAGAACGCCACCAACCACCGCGCCGACAGCTTCAAGAAAATGCTGGCGCGATGCTTTTAAAGCCGAAGGAAGAGCTTGGCGAAGACCAGCTCTCCCTCTACATCCACTGGCCGTTCTGCAAGTTCAAGTGCCCGTACTGCGACTTCAACAGCCATGTGCGCGAGCGCGTGGAGCATAAAGACTGGGCATCCGCCTATATCCGCGAGCTCAACTATTACCGCGACCTCATCGGCCCCCGGCATATTCAGTCCATCTTCTTCGGCGGCGGCACGCCGTCGTTGATGGAACCTGCGACGGTTGCAACGGTCATTGATACCATTCACGACCTCTGGGGCCTGCCGCAAGGCACGGAAGTGACGCTGGAAGCAAACCCGACCTCCGTTGAAGTGAACAAGCTGCAGGGATTTAAAACAGCGGGCGTCAACCGCGTGTCGCTGGGTATTCAGGCGTTGAATGATGCGGATTTGAAGCGCCTTGGCCGCCAGCATTCGGCGGCGGAAGGCGTTGCGGCTTTTGGCGTCGCGTCAAAAATCTTCTCCCGTTTTTCCTTCGACCTTATTTACGCGCGCCCCGACCAGACGCCGGAACTCTGGCGCGCCGAACTTGCCGAGGCGCTGAAGATGGCGGGCGGGCATATGTCGCTCTACCAGCTCACGATTGAAGAAGGCACGCAGTACCACACGCTGCACCAGCGCGGCGAGTTGATTGTGCCGGACGATGATGCGGGCGCGACCTTGTACGAAATCACGCAGGAAATGACCGAAGCCGCCGGCCTGCCGGCCTACGAAATTTCCAACCACGCAAAACCGGGCGATGAATCGCGGCATAACATGGTCTACTGGCGCTATGGCGATTATGCGGGCGTCGGCCCCGGCGCGCATGGCCGCCTGACGCTGCGGGGTGAAAAATTCGCCACGCGCGCCCACCGCGCCCCCGAAATGTGGATGGAGCGCGTGAATGCCAAGGGTCACGGCGCGCACGACATGGAAGGGGTGGATGCAGCTGCCCGCGGACGCGAATTACTGCTGATGGGATTACGGTTAATGGAAGGCGTTTCGCTTGCCAATTTCCAAAAAGAGACCCAGACTGGCCTTTCAGACTTCGTTAACCCCGCGCGGGTGAAAATGCTGGAAGACGAAGGCCTGCTGACGCTGACGCAAGACCGGATCACCGCCACGGTGAAGGGGCGCCAGCGGCTGAATGCGGTGCTGGCGTATTTGCTGGCCGCTTAAAAAGCGGGCTTTCCTTTAAAGGGTCAAATGACGATGCAGGTCGATGTTTCCACCAATGCCGAAGAATTTCTGGCCCGTCACGGCGCGGAGCTGGAAAAACGCCTGGCGGAACATAACCTTATGCTCGCCCTCTGCCAGTCCGCTGCCGCGCGCGCCGCGAAGGGTGAAAATTCCGGTATTCGCATTTTAACGCTGAACGACGATGACGGGCTTGTGGTTGCCGCCGTGCAGACGGCGCCGCACAACCTTGTCCTTAGCCATGCCAGCATGCCGGAAGTCGAACCGCTGGCGGATGCGCTGGTGGATCATAACTTTATCCTTCCCGGCATCGTCGGCCCCAGCGATGTTGCGGCATCCATCGCCAATCGCTGGACGGAAAAAACCGGACAGGCGCCGGTTGAATATATGGACCAGATTATTTATTCACTTACACACGTGCAAATTCCGCGCGCCGTCAAAGGCCGCCTGCGCTGGGCGGAAGAGCACGAAATTCCCCTTGTCGCCGGCTGGATCCGCGCCTTTTCAACCGATGCGCTGCCGAAGGTGGAGCAGATTACCGAAGCCGAAGCCGCGCAGAAGGCGGATGAAATGGTCAAGGCCCGCCGCCTTGCGGTCTGGGATGTTGACGGCAGGGCGGTTGCGCAAGCCGGCGTCACCGGCACGCGCGACGTTGCCCGCATCAGCATGGTCTATACGCCCGAAGAAACCCGCGGCAAGGGTTATGCCTCCGCCGTTGTCGCCGCCGTCACGGAAACACAATTGCAGGCGGGCAAAAAGCTGTGCTGCCTGTATGCAGATGCGCGCAACCCCGTCGCCAATTCCATCTACCGTAAAATCGGCTACGAATTCGCCGGCCGCTCCAGCCTTTACGTGCTGCAGCCAAAAGCAGGCGTTTAAATTTTTTATTAAAAATCGAAAGACTGCCCTTTGGCCGACGGCTTCGGGCGCGGCTTGTTTGCGGGCAGGGTGTCGAGCGTTTCTGTCAACGCAGCCGTTGCTTCCGCATAGGCATGCAGCAGTGCGTTGAAGGACACGACCGTTTGCTTGCGCATGGCGGCGATGCTGTCTTTGGGAATATCATTGGCAGCATCGGGCCCGCCGGATGATTTTTGTACGGCGGCGAAAATGGCGCGCAGTTCGGGATCGTCAAGGGTGGGGGCCGCGCCAAACGCGCCGCTTACATCCGTCATGGCCATTTTTGCGCCGATGATCTGCTTGCTTCTTGGCAGGTCTTCGGTCACGGAAACAATCAGGCTGCGCACCATGTAAAGGGCTTCATCGCGGCCGGTGGCGAAGCTGTTATAGCTTGCAACATCAAGCTCCTCGTACTTTCCGGGCGTGACGCCCATGCTGGAGGCAAAGGCGCTGGCACGAATGGCGGATTTTTCAACCGCGCCGGCAATGCCGCCAGCCTCGCCGTTCGGCGCGCCGTTTTTCAAATGGTTGATGCCGCTGCGCAGCAGCTGCCAGCATTCACGCTCCGCGCCATAGCGGGCGGATGTGGGCGACAGGCCATGCAGGTCGGTTGCAAGCAAAAAGGGCGTGTCTTTCAGGCGCTGGTCGATCACCGCGATGATGCGGTCAAACGTATCGCCGCGTTCCTGCCGGTAGCTGGGGTCTGTTGCTGAGGTCATACCGCCGCCTTCTGGTTAAAAGCATTCACCTATATTTATAACAAATTCAGCCGTATCGCGCAAATAAATTACATAATAATTAGCCGTTGCAGGGCGTTGCTGCTGCGCGTCCGGCCATAAAAAAGGGCGGCCCGCGAAGGCCGCCCTTTTCCATGAAAGCTGTAGCAGTGGCTTACGGCGTGCCGGGCGTCGGCGCGGGGGCAGGTGCTGTCATGCCGGGGGCCATGTTGCCGGGGGCCATGCGACCGGGGGGCGACAAGGGCTGGCCGTTCAGCAGCGCTTGGCCATCCGGCTTCAGCTCGAAGACAAGCTTGCGAACGCTTTTGCCATTCGCGCCTTGCTCCGTCTGTGTATACAGCTGCAGCATCGACAGCATGGTGGCATAGCCCGCCAGTTTCGGGTTTGCGTTGGGTGCCTGCGATTGCGCCTGCAGTTTTTGCACAAGGTCATCAACGCCAACCAGCGACAGCGTCAGGGTGCCGGTTGCCATTTTCGCGGCAGCGGCATCCGCACGGAAGTCGCCGTCCAGTGTGGATTGCAGGTCGGGCGCATCGGTATGCGTGTTGTGGATGGAAAGCTTGGTGCCCGCCGTCGTCAATGCTTGCGGCAGGGTTGCCATCAGCATCACCACCTGGTCGCGCATGCGGTGCTGCATTTGCAGCTGTTCGCCCGCATTCGGCACGGCGGTGGCGGTGGCGGCCTGCGCCATCAGGTCGGTGAAGAAATCACCCAGCTGGTGCGACAGGGCCTTCATCGGCAAATCGTCCACATTTAGCTCGAAGTTCGCCAGCGTCGGAATAATGCCGTCAAGCGCGGGGTCTGCGCCTGCAACCTTAAGACCGTCCAGTTTCAGCTTCATGCCGGCCCTGCCTTTTTCTTCCTGCAGGCCGCTCACATCAAAGCCGCTGCTCATGCGGGCAAGCGTGGCATCAAACGGCACGGCGGGCTTGCCGGGAATGGCGGGCATGCCGTCCTTCGCCGGTTGTTCCGGCACGGCCATACCGTTGGCGTGAATTTTCACGTTTGCAATTTCAAAGCTGCTCGACATGCCGTCAAGGAAGCTTTCAACGCTGGCGGCCATGGCGGCGGCAAGCGCGGGGTCCGTCACCGGGTTTGCGGCGGGGGCTTTGGGGTCAGCCGAGGCCTTGGCGCTGGCATCCGACAGCGCTTTCAGCACTTTGTCCTGCATAACCTTGCGTGATTGCAGGTTCAGCTTGTCGGACGCGGAACCAGCGGTCACGCTGTCAAACGCAACGTCGGCGCCGCCGCCTTCGTTGAAGTGCATCTTCACGTTCACGGCGCTGAAGGTATTGGGGCCAGACCAGGTGCCGTCGGCGTTTTTCTTGAGGTCAAGCGTCGTCGTCATGCCGCCGGTGGTGATCGAAAAATCATCGTTGCCGGAAGATTTCACGGCAACGTCCTTGTATTCAGCATCCACCTTGGTGAAGGCCGCAAGGCTCGGGATCCACGTGCCATTGAATTTCTGGCTGCCGATGGTGATGGTGGCAAGCGGCGCATTCGCGCCGTCATAGACATTCATGATGGCGGGCAGTGACAAGGCGGTTTTATATTCGCCTTCATCACCGGGCGTGACGTTGGCGATGATGGTGCCAAGGTCAAACTTGAAGCCCTGCGCCGCGCTGAAGGCCGCGCCCGGCAGTTTCACTTCGTAATAGCCATCCTTCGGGGTGACTTCAACCGCGCCGGTCAGCGTCAGCCCTTCGTTGTTGCGCTTACCCATGTCGAGCGGGAAGGCGAGGGAATCCTCGACGTTCTTTTTCAGCTCCGCCGCGCCCTGGTCATTGACTGTGGCGGCGAAAGACGGCGCCGTCGTGGCCATCAGGAATAGGGCAAGGAAAACCGGCTGTGCTTTTAAAAACATGATAACCCTCTGAAGGATGAAAAAATATGGCGGGCGTAGCGACTCCAAAGTTAGACAGCCCCTTGAAAGTATGCAACAAATCTCTTAAATAAAGGTTATTGCAATAGTCATAAATCAAGTTTAAACCTTGGGGTGACAAATACATATTGTCCTGCGATGTCAGAGGTCAAGGATAAGCCTCCCCCGCATATAAGAGTACCGGCAAGCGTCACGATTAAACAAGAACCGGCACCTAATCAAGGTTAAGAACAATAATGAAAAACGCCCTTGCTGCCTTCAGCCTGCTGGTCTGCCTTTGCGCCCTGCCGCGCCCCGCTGCCGCGCAATACATGATGACCAAGGACCTGGCGCGCGACTGCCTGTCGGACAAGAAAGAAAAAGTCGCCGCCTGCATCTATTACATTACCGGCGTTATCGATTATCATTTCCTCATGCAGTCTTTCGGCACCGCCCCCACCATTGACTTTTGCCTGCCGGAGAGCATTTCAAAGGAACAGGCGGCGGTGCTGGTGATGGCTTATTTAAGAACGGCGCCGCAGAACGATGATTTTATCGCCGCTGCCACCGTGCCCCTCGCGCTCAACAAGGCTTTTCCTTGCGACGCGCCCCGGGCAAAGAAAAAGAAGAAGTGATTTATCCAAGGTTTTAAATGGCCCGCAAGACAACCAGCAAAACGCCCGCCGGCAAGAACGACAACGCAGCGCCCGCTGAAATAACGGTTGCCGACATGCCGATGCTTGCGCCCAAGCGCACGGAATTGCGCCTGCGCCCCATGGCTGATAAACCCTTCAAGCTGGTGACGGAATATACCCCCGCCGGCGACCAGCCGCAGGCCATCAAGGACCTGATCGAGGGGCTTGACGAGCGCAAGGAAAAAAACCAGGTGCTGCTGGGGGTGACCGGTTCCGGCAAAACCTTTACCGCGGCGCATGTCATTCAAAAACTGCAGCGCCCGACCTTGATTTTGGCGCCCAACAAAACGCTGGCAGCGCAGCTGTACGGGGAAATGAAGGAATTCTTCCCCGACAACGCGGTTGAATATTTCGTGTCCTACTACGACTATTACCAGCCCGAAGCCTATGTGCCGCGCACCGACACCTATATTGAAAAAGACAGCGCCATTAACGAGCAGATCGACCGCCTGCGCCACGCCGCCACCCGCGCCCTGCTGGAGCGGCGCGACACCATCGTGGTTGCTTCCGTTTCCTGCATCTACGGTATCGGCGACCTGGAAACCTACCAGAACATGGTGTTCGATATTTCCGTCGGCGACAGCATCAACCGCACCGACCTTTTGAAGAAGTTTATCGAACTGCAGTACAAGCGCAATGACATCGATTTTTCGCGCGGCGCCTTCCGCGTGCGCGGCGACGTTGTTGAAATTTTCCCCGCCCACCTGGAAGACCACGCCTGGCGCATTTCCATGTTCGGCGATGAAATCGAGGCGATTACAGAGATTGACTCGCTGACCGGTGAAAAATCCGATGCGTTCGAAACCGTGCGCATTTTCGCCAACAGCCACTACGTGACGCCAAAGCCGACAATGCAGCAGGCCATCAAGGAAATTAAGGCCGATTTGCACATCAGGCTCGACCAGTTCCGCAGCGAAGGCAAGCTGCTGGAAGAACAGCGCCTTGCCCAGCGCACGCAGTTCGACCTTGAAATGCTGGAGGCCACCGGCATGTGCGCCGGCATTGAAAACTATTCCCGCTACCTGACGGGCCGCGCCCCCGGCGAGCCGCCCCCCACGCTGTTCGAGTACCTGCCCGAAGACGCGCTGCTGATTGTGGATGAAAGCCACGCCATGATCCCGCAGCTGCACGCCATGTACAAAGGTGACCGCGCGCGCAAATCAACCCTGTCCGACTATGGCTTCCGCCTGCCGGCCTGCCTTGATAACCGCCCGCTGAAATTCGAGGAATGGGAAGCGCTGCGACCGCAATCCATGTTCGTGTCGGCAACGCCTGGCGACTGGGAATTGCAGCAGACCGGCGGCGTGTTCGCCGAACAGGTCGTGCGCCCCACAGGCCTGACCGACCCCGAGGTTTACATCCGTCCGACCGAAAAGCAGGTGGATGACCTGCTGGCGGAATGCAAGGGGGTGATTGCAAAAGGCTACCGCGCGCTTGTCACCACCCTCACCAAGAAAATGGCGGAGGACTTGACCGAATTCATGACCAGCGCCGGCATTAAAGTGCGCTACATCCACAGCGACGTTGACACGCTGGAGCGGATTGAAATTATCCGCGACCTGCGCCTTGGCATTTTTGACGTGCTGGTGGGCATCAACCTGCTGCGCGAGGGCCTCGACATTCCGGAATGCGCGCTTGTTGCCATCCTCGATGCGGATAAAGAAGGCTACCTGCGCTCCCGCACCTCCCTTATCCAGACCATCGGCCGCGCCGCGCGTAACGTGGATGCAAAGGCCGTTCTATACGCCGACCGCATCACCGGCAGCATGAAGCAGGCGCTGGATGAAACCGCGCGCCGCCGCGAAAAGCAGAAGGCCTATAACGCCGAAAACGGCATTACCCCCGCGACGGTGAAAAAGAAAATTTCCGACATTCTCAGCAGTGTCTTTGAAAAATCCGACCGTGTCACTGTCAACATCGGTGGCAAGGACGACAGCATCATGGTGGGCAATAACCTGAAGGCGCATATGACGCACCTTGAAAAAGAAATGAAGAAGGCCGCCGCCAACCTCGAGTTCGAGGAGGCCGCGCGCCTGCGCGATGAGCTGCGCCGCCTTGAGGCCGCCGAGCTGGAATTCACGGGCCCCGCGGCGCTGGCGGATGCTGCGGTTTAATACGGCCTATGTCGTTGTTTAAAAAGATTGCCTTTTTTTGACTTTACAATTTTCAAGCCAACAGCGGATAATCGCGGCAGAGTTTGTTTTGTAAAGGCAATATCATGGCTGTCGAACGCATTCCCCCGAAAAAGAGCTTCAGCGCCCGCGAGCGCCAGGACATGTACGAGCGCTGGCAGCAGCTGGTGCAGCAGTTTGACCGCGAAATGCGCGACAAGGGCATGACCGACGAACAGCGCGAAGATTTGCTGAAAGAACTGACACAGAAAAGCGAGTAATACCCATCGCATAAAAAAATCCCCGCAAAACCTTGCGGGGATTTTTTTATATCGGTTTTAAAAACCTTACGCGGCCGGTTTCGGCGGTTCGGGTTTTTTGTCGTCTTTTTGCGCGGGTTGTGCTTTCGGCTCGGTCGGCGGCACTTCCTGCACTTCTTTGGCTTTTTTCAGGAATTCTTGCAGGCGGGTCAGTTCGTCCTGCGAACGGCCGGCGAGCTGGGTGAAGAATTTCGCAACGCCCTTGATGCCGGTCGGCGCTTCGATCTCGGTCATCTCCATTTTCAGGATGTCCTGAATTTCAGGGTGCGAGAACAGCTTGCGCGTCCAGTCCAGCGTTTCCTTGATGCCGGCGGAATATTTGCCGTTATTGCGCTCTTCCGATTTCGCCACGATTTCTTCCAGCACGGCGATGGTCGATTTGCCCTTGGTGTCGATGTCGAGCTTGCGGGCGACGGCGACGGAAAGGATTTTCACTTCCAGGATGACCGGCAGCACATCGTAGCTGGTCATGATCGCGCCCTTGGCGGGGTCGGACAAAATATGTTTTTGCTGGCGCATGGCGTTGCCAAGGTCTTTCGTCAGCAGGTCGGGGTTATTGGAATGGAGAATCTTGCTGCCGTGCTGCTGTGCCATTTTGGCAAAGATCATCGCAAGCTTCATTTGGGGCGGAAGAAATCCCATCGCTAATCCCTTTCAATCGAGGTCAAATTTTACTGTGTAGGTATTTTGTTAACATAAGGGTCGGAGGGGGTCAACCGCCGATGCAGGGCTGATGCAGCGCGGTGTTAACGATTAATTTTCATAAGAATAAAAAAATCTGCAACCTGAAAAATTGTTCAAAAACCGAATTCTGAATCTATTGAAACAGATAAGCGATTTTGGCGCGGCAAAGGCCTCCGCTAAGGTGCTGTACTAATTCTTAATTTTAAATTATGTTTAGATTTAAGGGAAGTTTTTAAAGCTGGGAGTAGGGGTTGAGATGCCGGACAGGCGCCGATCAGCACATCCGCAGACCGATCAGGATACGATGCGCTGCGTCGTGGACGCTTCCGGTAATGTCGTTTTTCTAAGCCCGGCCCTCGGCTGGGCGCTGGGACAGACGGCAGGGCCACTGCTCGGCAAGCCCTTGTGCGCCATGATCCGCATCACCGCCTCGCTTGATTCGAAGCATGCCAGCATTGACCTTGATAATTTAAGCTCCGGCTTCTACGAAGTTGCGCTGCTGAGGCAGGAACGCGACCCGCTGGCCGTGCAGGCCCGCATTGACCGCGTTGAAGGGCCGGAAGCCCGCAAATACACCGTTATCTGGCTCGACCCCGATGACCGCATGAAGCGCCAGAAGCTGGGCGACTTTAACGAAGCAGCGCGCGAATTTGCGCACTTCATTTCCGAGAACCAGCAAAAAACCGCCGATGTCGCGCCCGAAAAAAAGCCCGACCTGACGCATATCTCGAAGGCGGATGGCGAGCTGCGCCACTTCCTCAACCTGTCGAACGACCTGCTGGGCGTGTACCGCCGCGATATGTCGTTCGTGCGTGTCAACTTCGCCTTCAACCGCATTCTGGGCTATACCGACCCGGAACTCAAAATGTTCCCCTTCCTCGACCTCATCCACCCGGAAGAGCGCGACCACGTGCTGCAGCTGATGCAGAAGGTCATTCATGCGCCAATGGACGAAGAAACCCGCATCGACTTTGAATGCCGCGCCCGCTGCAAGGACGGCGGCTTCCGCTGGATCGAATGGATCCACAAGGCGGCGGGCGAGCAAATCTACATCGTCGGCCGCGACGTCACCGAAATCCGCCAGCACGAAATAGAGCTGCTGCGCCGCGAACAGCAATTGTCCGAAGCGCAGAAAATTGGCCGCATGGGCCACTGGTACTGGGAAAACGGCCAGCAGAACCTTGAATGGTCCGACCAGATCTACATGATTTTCGGCGTTGAAAAAGAAAAATTCCGCCCCACGGTTGACGGCATCAGCGGCATGCTGCTGAAGCGCGACCTGGCGCGCATTTCCCGCATTTTCGCCCGCGCGCTTGTGCGCAAGCGCGATTACGAGCTTGAATTCAGCGTGCGCCGCGTGACCGGCGGCATCCGCTATGTGCGCTGCGAAGGCCGCTGCAAAGTCAACCCGAAGACCGGCGTTGTGGAAGCGCTGTTCGGCATCATGCAGGACATTACCGAACGCACCCTGCACGAAAAGCAGCTGCGCGAAGCGAAGGAAGCGGCGGAAAGCGCCTATGCTTCCAAAACCCGTTTCCTTGCCAACATGAGCCACGAACTGCGCACGCCGCTCAACGCCATCATCGGCTTCTCCGAAATGATCCAGCGCCAGCTGCTCGGCCCCATGGGCAACGCGCGCTACCTTGATTACATCGGCGGCATCCGCCAGTCGGGCGAGCATTTGCTGGACCTTATCAACGATATTCTCGACATGTCGAAAATTGAAGTCGGCAAGTACGAGCTGTATGTCGAGGAATTGAACCTTGGCAAAATCATCCGCCTTGCCATCCACATGGTTGAAGGCCGCGCGCACGAAGCGCAGGTGAAGCTGGTCGCCGACGATATTCCGGACGATGTGCACATCATGGCCGACCGCCGCGCCATTATGCAGATTTTGCTGAACCTCATGTCAAACGCCGTCAAATTCACCAAGGCGGGCGGCACGGTGGATATCCGCTGCTTCCGCGAGCTTGGCGGCGTTGCCGTCGTGGTTTCCGATACGGGCGTCGGCATCCCGAAAGACAAGCTGCAGGTCGTGACCCTGCCGTTCGAGCAGGTCAGCTCCGAATTCACGCGCAACCATGAAGGCTCCGGCCTTGGCCTTGCCATTACCAAGGACCTTATCGAGCTGCACGGCGGCACGCTGGATATCGACAGCGAAGTCGGCGTCGGCACCATCGTCACCGTTCTGCTGCCCAACAAGGTGCCGGACAGCAAAAACGTCCGCCTCGCCGGGCAGGACGCCGAAGGCGTGCTGGAACCCGCCGAGTAATTTCCACCATAACTTCCCTTAATTTGCTGCGCTGCACACGCAAAGCTTTGGCTTTTCGTGCGCCAGCTTTGGCGTTATAGTCATTTCTCCAGTACATCGCCAGCTACGAGAAGGTTACCCGCAATGCAGCGTCACGGTATCATCGTTCAGCCTGAAGGCGGCCTTGGCGCCACCTTCAACCCCGCCGCCATCAAGCTTGACGACGGGCGGCATGTGCTGCTGGTCCGCTCCGTGCCGAAGGGCTACGAGAAGCTGGGGCCGGTCAACCAGTTCGATGATAATTACACCTCGCACATCAGCCAGTGGGAATCTGACCGCCCGGATGGCGGCTTCAAGCTGGTGAATGAAAACGCCATCGGCCCCGGCACGGCGTTTGACAAGTTCGGCGTGGAAGACCCGCGCATCACCAAGATCGGCGATACGTACTATATTTTCTACACCTCCCTCGCCATTGGCCTCGGCCAGCCGGATGCAGGCGACGGCATCCGCATCGCCATGGCCTCGACGAAAGATTTCAAGAGCTACAAAAAGCACGGCGTCATCGGCCCCGACCGCCGCTCGAAAGCCGGCATTGTCTTTGAAAGCGAAGGCGAAGTCTATTTCATGTGGAAAGACGAAGAACACGCCGAGCGCACGATGCTGTCAAAAGCGCCGAAAGACTTTGAAAACCCCGAAGCGTGGAAAGCCTTCTGGCAGGGCCGCGATATCGAGCAGGACCAGCTGCTGGGGCCCCAGAAAAACGCGCACGAAGGTTTGGGCATCGAGCCTGGCGCACCGCCCATTGAGATTGAAGAGGGCCTGCTGCTGGCTTACTCCTCCATCTCCAGTGATTTCAAATGGACGATCAGCCTGCTGCTGCTCGACAAAAACGATCCGAGCAAGGTTTTGGCAAAATCCGAAGCGCCCTTCCTTGCGCCCGAAGAAAAGTACGAGCTGAAGGGTGATGTCAACAACGTCGTCTTCCCCTGCGGCGCGATCATTGAAAACGGCCGCCTCTACGTCTATTACGGCGGGGCGGATACCGTTTGCGCAGTGGCCTCCGAAGGTATGGATGTTGTGCGCAGCTCGCTCAAGCCCGTAAAACCCGCTGCGCCGAAGCTGTAATTCACGTTGAGAACGAGAGTATTTGCAGGAAGGGTTTAACCGGCCTTCGCGTCGTCCTGTTCAAAGGCGAGCAGGGCGGCGGTGTCGTCTTCGATGGCAAGGCAGGCCTGCAGGCCGCTGCGGTAATCGGGGTAAAGAAGCTCCACGCCGAGTGCTTGTTTTATCTTGTTGTTGCGCACGCGCTTGTTGTCTTTGTAAAAGCTGCGCACGATGGGCGCCATTTCGGCCTGGTCAAAGCGCGTCACGGGCGGCGCGTCGATGCCGATAAGGTTGCAGGCGAAGGTTACAACCTCGCTGCTGGCGCTCGGCAAATCATCCGACACGTTATAAATTGCGCCGGGCTTCGGCTGGTTCATGGCGGCAATGAGGGTTTGCGCGATGTCTTCGACGTGAATGCGGTTGAAGACATGATCGGGCTTGTCGATGCGGCGGGCGGTGCCGGCGCGCACGGAATCAATCGCGCTGCGGCCCGGGCCGTAAATGCCGGACAGGCGGAAAATTTCAAGCGGCAGGCCGTCGTTCATGCGCAGCGACTGCCATTGCTGCTCGGCGTCCACGCGCAGGGTGCCGCGGCGGCTGGTGGGTTCAACTTCCGTCGTTTCATCCACCCATGCGCCGTCGTGGTTGCCGTAGACGCTGGTGGTGGAAAGGTAGCCCACCCATTCCAGCTGCGGCATTTGCGCAAGGTCCGCGCCGTTCAGGCTTGCAACCGTGTCGCCATCCGCGCCGGGGGGGATGGAGAGCAGCACGTGCGTGACATCCTTGAACGTATCAAACGGGTCCACCAGCGGGTGGTTCTGGTCGTAGAGCATCGCTTCGATGCCTGCGTGCCGCATGTAATCGCGCTTTTCGGGGTCGGTCGTGGTGCCCGCGACCTTCCAGCCGAACTTCATCAGGCGGTCGGCCAGAAAGCTGGCGGTATAACCATAGCCGAAGCAGAACAGCTTTTTGCTGTGTGACAGGGGTTCGATGCTGTGTTGTGTGTCCGCCATAACCGCCGTCCCTGACCTGTCTTAAAAGTCGAGGTTCTGGTAGTGGCTGGGGGGCGAGAAGCCGGGGATGATGTCTTCCAGCAGCGGCTTGAACGACGGGCGCGATTTGATGCGCGCGTACCAGTCCTTCGCGGCCTTGTGTTCTTCCCACGGCACATCGCCGATGTAGTCGATGGCGGAAAGATGCGCGGCGGCGGTCACGTCGGCCAGCGAAATGTCATCGCCCGCGAGCCAGCGGCGGCGTTCGGTCAGGAAGCCGATGTAATCAAGGTGGTAGTGGATGTTGGCGTGACCGGCGCGGATGGAGGGCCCGTGCGGTTCCCCCATTTTCAAAAAGCGCTTCATCATTTTTTCGCCGACAAGGTTTTCCGTCACCTCGGCGTTGAACTTATGGTCGAACCAGGCGACAAGGCGGCGCGTTTCCGCGCGTTGCAGCGGGTCGCGGCCCATGAGGTCGATGGTATTATACACCTCGTTCAAATATTCCGAGATGACCTGGCTGTCGGTCAGGATGGTGCCGTCGGGTTCGATGAGAACCGGCACGTCGCCCGCCGGGTTGATGGCGAGGAATTCGGTGCGGCGCTCCCATACTTTTTCGATCTTTAGGTCGAAGTCGAGCTTCTTCTCCGCGAGGGCAATACGCACTTTGCGCGAAGCAGGATGCAGCCATAGATGATACAACGTTCTCATTCCGTTGAATCTACTGGACGAATCGTCAATCTACAAATCAAAAGCGGCGGGATACGCCGATTTATCAGGGCTTTGCGGGCGCGGGCGCGGCGTTCTTGTTTTCTTCCGCCTTGGGTGCAGCGTCGCTGGTGGCGACAATTTTGATTTCAACCGGCACTTCATTTGCAATAACGCCGGGATCAGCCCAATCACCCTGTCCCAGCGCGAATTTCGAGCGGTCGAGCGTGATCTTGCCGTTCATCACGGCTTTCTCTTTCCCAGAGTCCGATTTAGCGAGATCCAGCGTGAAGGGCAACTGCACCGGCACGGCATTGCCGTGAATTGTCAGAGTCGCATCCGCCGTATAGGCGTTGTCGCCGGTTTTGGTGAATTTCGTCGTTTCGAATCGGGCGGTGGGGAACTGCGGCGCGTCAAACCAGTCAGACCCCAGCAGGTTCTTGTTGCGCTCCGTATCCTGCGCGTCGATCGACAGGATGTCGATGGTGACGGTCACGTGCGACTGGTCAAGGTGGTCGGGGTCGAAGTAAATCACCGGCGTGAACTTGTCGACCGTGCCGTCAAACGGCGCGTTCATTTGCGTGCCGTGGAATTTAATGCTGCTGTCTTTGTCCACGACTTCCCATTTGCGGGTCAGGGTGGCTTCACCCGCCGTATCCGCATTCGGGGCGGGCACGTCGGCGGTGTTCATGGGCGGGGTGGTCGTTGCGGCATCGGCGGGCGGCGTGACAACGTCGCCGGGTGCGCCGGCATCGGGCGCGGGCACGGTGACGGCGGCGGGGCTCGGCACGGCAGCGGCGGGAGTATCGGCAGCGATAGCCTGCAGCGGCATCAGGGCGATAAGGGCGGCGGGGATCAGGCGTTTCATCGGTGTTTCCTTGATCAGGGTGGGAACGGGTTATTTATCGAGTTTTTTGGAGAACGGCAGCATGCGCTGCAGCGTCATATCGCGGTCAATGACGAAGTGCTTCAGCGCCCCCGCCACGTGCATGCAGATAACGGCAATAAGGGCATAGGCAAGGTAACCGTGAAAGGTTTCAGCCAGCTCCGCATAATTTTTCATCGCGGGGTCTGCCTGGTCGAACGGCTGCGGCAGCTTGAACAGCCCGTAGACGTCCACCGCGCCGCGGCGGACGGATGAAAAGAACCAGCCGGACAGCGGCAGCGCGAACATGCAGAAATAAAGGAAGTAATGCACGGCGGTGGCGGCCATGGCTTCCCACTTCTTCACGCTGGGGGTAAAGCCGGGCTTCTTGCTGTAGACATGCCAGCCCGCGCGGCCAAGCGCCAGCAGCAGCACCAGCACGCCGGTGGATTTATGCAGCGCGTAGTACTTGAACAGCGCGGCCGATTTTTCCGCATTTGTCATGTAAAGCCCGACGCAGATAAGGGCGAGGATGAGCAGCGCAATCGTCCAGTGAAAAAACTTGGTGACGGCGCCGTAACGGTCGGGTGTGTTTTTGAACTGCATGGAATGTCCTTGAGGAGCAGGGCCGGTACAACAGGCCCTGCGCCATGATAGCGCAACCGGATAAAGGGTAAAACCTACTTTTTACCGGTTACTTTTTTGTTCGTGGGCTTTTGCCTTACTTTTTGTCGATGCCGTTGAAGTCCTGGCGGATGCCTTCCACCTGCAGGCTGATCTCGACAACATCGCCAATGCCGGGCAGGCCGAAGGTCATGCCGTAATCGCTGCGCTTGAGAGTGGCGGTGGCGGAAAAGCCCGCAAGGTAGTTCTTGTTATAGGGGTGGGTGCCGGATTTGTTATAGGTCACATCCAGCGTGACGGGGCGGGTGACGCCGTGAATGGTAAGGTCGCCGGTCATTTTGCCGGTCTTGTCGCCCGTGCGCAGGATTTTGGTCGATTTAAATGTTATTTCCTTGTACTTCGCCACATCCAGGAATTCGGAACCGGTCATGGCGCGCTGCCAGTCATTGCTACCCATGTCGAGGCTGGCGGGGTCGATGCTGATATGTACTTCCGCGCTTTCGGGCGCTGCGGGGTCAAAGGTAAAGCCGCCGGTGAACTTCAAAAAGCGCCCTGTCGGATGCGAAAAGCCAAGGTGGTCGGCGCGGAATTCGATTTGCGTATGCACGGGGTCGTAAATGTAGCGGTCCGGCTTGGCCTCTGCCGCCTGTGCAACAACAGGTAGCGTGAAAAGGGCGGCGGCAACAAGCGCGGTACGGGCGAATGCTTTCATGGGGATTATCCTTTCAAGGTAAACATTGTGCTTCTGCCCGAAGCGCTACAAGGTAAGTGCCGGAAAGTAAAACGGAGCCTTGATGTTTCAAGGCCCCGTTTGATTGGTTATGACGCTGTCTTGCGCGATTTTTCCTGATCTTTGGCCAGCTGTTTTTCAAGCCAGTGAATGTTGAAGTTTCCGGCGCGGAATTCAGGTTCGTGCAGAATGCGCAGGTGCAGCGGAATGTTGGTCTGGATGCCTTCAATGACGGTTTCGTTCAGCGCGCGTTCCATGCGGTTCATCGCTTCCTCGCGCGTTTGCGCATGGACGATGAGCTTGGCAACAAGGCTGTCGTAGGTGGGCGGCACGCTGTAACCGTCGTAAATGGCACTGTCAACGCGCACGCCAAGGCCGCCCGGCGCATGGTAGCGGGTGATTTTTCCGGGGGACGGAATAAAGGTTTCCGGGTGTTCCGCGTTGATGCGGCATTCAAACGCCCAGCCGTTGAATTTAATGTCTTCCTGCTTGTAGGACAGCGGCAGGCCGGCGGCCACGCGAATTTGTTCGCGCACCAGGTCAACGCCCGTAATCATCTCGGTAATCGGGTGTTCGACCTGCAGGCGGGTGTTCATTTCCATGAAATAGAACTTGCCGTTTTCGAACAGCATTTCAATGGTGCCGACGCCGCGGTAGCCCATTTTTTTGACGACGCCTGCTGCAAGCTCGCCCGCAAACTTGCGCTGTTCCGGCGTCAGGCCGGGGGACGGGCATTCCTCGATCACCTTCTGGTGGCGGCGCTGGATGGAGCAGTCGCGCTCGCCCAAGTGAATGGCATTGCCGTGCGTGTCGCCAATCAGCTGGATTTCGATGTGGCGCGGGCCTGTCAGGTATTTCTCCATATACAGGTCGCCGTTGTTGAAGGCGGCCTTCGCTTCGGCGGAAGCCATGCCGTAGGCGGATTTGAAATCATCTTCGCCGTGCGCAACCTTCATGCCCTTGCCGCCGCCGCCGGCAACAGCCTTCAGCAGAACGGGAAAGCCGATTTCTTTTGCCAGCGCCAGGCCTTCTTCAGGGCTTTTCAAAATGCCGTCGGAACCGGGGACGACCGGCAGGCCCAGCGCCTTCACGGTATCCTTCGCCACTGCCTTGTCGCCCATTTTGGCGATATGGTCGGGGGTGGGGCCGATAAAGGTAAAGCCGTGTTCTTCGACCATGCGGGCGAATTGCTCGTTCTCCGACAAAAAGCCGATGCCGGGGTGAATGGCATCCGCGCCGGTAATCGTGGCGGCGGACAGAATGGCGGGAATGTTCAGGTAGCTCTGGCGCGACGGGGCGGGGCCAATGCAGACGGCTTCGTCTGCCATGCGCACAGCCATGCCGTTGGCATCCGCCGTCGAATGCACGACGACCGAGGCGATGCCCATTTCCTTGCAGGCGCGCACAATGCGAAGGGCAATCTCGCCACGGTTGGCGATAAGGATTTTCTTGAACATGCTCTGTCCTTCTGTAACGGCGGTTTTTGGTGCCGCCGTTGCGAATATTGAGGTTGTAAACGTTACTCGATCACGACGAGCGGCTGGCCGAATTCGACCGGCGAAGCATCATCGACCAGAATGTCGGTCACGGTGCCGCCTTTTTCCGCCTTGATCGGGTTCATGACCTTCATGGCTTCGATGATCAGCAGGGTGTCGCCCGCTTTCACCTTTGCGCCTTTGGTGACGAAGCGGGGGGAAGACGGGTCCTGCTGCAGGTAGACGGTGCCAACCATGGGGGATTTCACCGCGCCGGGGTGGTTTTCCGGCGAAATGGCGGCGATGGTCGCGGCGGCAACAGGCGCCGCAAGCGCGGCAGCAGGCGCGGCCATGGCGGCAGGCGCGTGGTATGCCTGCACGGTCGGCGCGGATTTGGTCACGCGCAGGCTTTTGTCGCCTTCGGTGATTTCAATTTCGGTCAGGCCGGTTTCATTCAGCAGGGCGGCCAGCTTGTTGATCGCCTCATGGTCGATGAACATCGGGGGCATATCGGGGTTCCTCTCTACTTTTTTGGTATTCGTCATGGTTTGTTATCCTTCGTCGTCAAGCAGGGCGCGCAGGGCGTTCAGCGCCAGCATATAGCCGTGTGCGCCGAAACCGCAGATGGTCCCCTTGGCGATGGGCGATATATAGGAATGGTGGCGGAAGGCTTCCCGCGCCTGCGGGTTGCTGAGGTGGACCTCGATCACCGGCACATCCAGCATTTTAAGCGCGTCATGGATGGCGATGGAGGTATGGGTATAGGCGCCGGCATTGATGATAAGGCCGGAGCAGGTGGTGCGGGCCTGCTGGATGATGGTGACCAGCTCGCCCTCGCTGTTGGACTGGCGGCATTCCAGCGCAAAGCCGATCTCGGTTGCGTATTCCTCGCACTCGTCGTTGATATCGGCCAGAGTCTGGAATCCATAAACTTCCGGTTCCCTGCTGCCAAGCATGTTCAGGTTCGGTCCGTTCAATATAAGGATATTATGGCGCGGTGTGGCCAAGCGATTTCCTCGTGCCTTGTTACTGGTTATTGCGCTGCACTTTATATTATTCAGCAAACAGCGGCGAGAGGAAAATTATTTTCATAATTAAAACAAAGGCATGGCAATGCCTGCACAGAACTATTACGTAAAATAAACAGCGGAACCGGGGGTGCAGCCGCGCATTGGCTCTATTGAGAGATTGTTTTGAACAAGGAGAATTCCACCATGCAAAATTCAACACTCAACAAGGCCGGTTTTCTGCTTGGCGTCACGGCCCTTGCCGCCATGCTTGGCGCAAGCCCTGCGTTCGCGCAGAACGATCTCTCCTATCAGCCTTTCGGCGCGGGTTCCGCCATGCAGGCGGGCACCAGCCGCATCATTTCCGCCCATGACCGCGATATTCTGCGCGACTTCCTTGTGCAGGTGCGCGGGCGCATGTGCGATACGCCCAATAAAAATACCCTTGGCTATTCCGAGCCCTGCGCCGTGCCGAGCCGGGTAATCCATTACTACCCCGCCGGCACCACGCTGCCGCAGAACAAGATTTATGAAGTGCTGCCGCAATACGTTGAAAGCCGCCTGTCGCCGCCGCCGCGCAACATGGCTTACGTGTTCACCGGCGATAACGTTTACCTCGTCGACGCGCTTACACACCGCATCACCGACCGCGTGTCGATGGCGGATGCAGAGTAACATCCAGAAACCGCGAAGCTTACTTCGCCTTTTCCTCAAGGTTCAGGAAGTGCTGGTTTTCCGCGCGCACTTTTGCCGCTGCCTCGTCATAGAGGAAGGGCAGGAAGGCAAAGCGGCGGCCGGCCGTAACGGGGGTCACCGCATGCAGCAGCGCGCAGGAAAACACCACCGCGCCGCCCACCGGCGGCTTGAAGGTGCGGGGGCCGTATTCGGGGAAGTTTAATTCACCGCCCTCAAAATCATTGTTCAGGTTGATGGTAACAGCAAAGCGGCGGTGCGCGGTGCCTTTGGTGGTATTGTCGCGGTGCGCGTTGAAAAAGCCGCGGTTGGATGAATCGTAGCAGGCCACAATAAATCGCTCGATGCGCGAGACATCGAAGAAATGCACCTTTTTAATTTCCGGCACAATGCGGCGGTGAATGCGGTGGCGCAGAATTTGCAGCAGGTCTTCATCTTCCAGCACCAGGTCGCTGCGGCGCTTGTGGCCGTAGTCGGTCACGGAAACCGTTTTGCCGTTGACGTCGCGCATAAAGCCGGAATCAACGCCGCCCTGCGCGTCGTACATTTTAATCAGGTCGGCGCACAGCGCGGGCTCGAACACGTTCGGCAGCATGATGACGGGGGCCTGCAGTTCAAGCCCTGCGAATTTTTCAACCGGCGGCAGGCTTTTCAGGAAGCTGACAAGCTGCTGTTTGTGCTGGCCGTTATCAATGAAGGGAATGTTTTTGATGACGCGCAGCGTCGGGTCCAGCACCAGCCAGAAGCGGCGCACGGCCATGTTCTTGCCGCCTGCATGGTTGCGCGGAATGGCGCCGTATGCCGTGCTGACCGCGCCGTCGAAGTCAAAGAAGTGGCGAATGCCGGGCAGGTTGGTGACAAGGCGGCCTTCCGTTTCATCGGCAGGGTCAAGCGTGACGTTGAAGTAGGAAACCTTCGCATCGTCAAACAGCGCGCGCTCGGTTTCCAGCACGGTCAGCGCATCCGCGCTCAACGGGTCGGCGGATGACGCAATGAAGCCCAGCACAATGTAACGGCCCGCGGCGGTATCGAAACGGTAGCTGGGGTTGCAGCAGGCGCGCTGCACAAACCACGGGGCGGGGTCGCCGGGCATCAGGCGGGCATAGACGGGTTTTTGTGCGCCGGCAGGTGCGTCTGCCGCGGGGGTTTTGTCTTTTTGTGCTGCCTTGGTCATGTCGGTTGCCTTTCAAAAGGTCTTTTTCAAAAAAATGTAGCGCCATGCTAGACCAAGCCGCGCCCGCGCAAAAGTAAAAAGCCGCCCTGTGCAGGGCGGCTTTTTGAATAGTCACGTTAAAAACGTGGCCAAAACGGTATTAGCCGTTTTTCGGGCCGTCGTTCTTGGTGTCTTTTTTGGACAGTTTTTCTTCGATTTTGTTAACGAGGCCGTTAACAGCAGCGTCGGCTTTGTCAGACAGTTCGTCTGCTTTCACGACGGCTTTGGCGAAAGCGGCGCCAGCGATGGTTTTGCCTTCTTCGAGTTTCTTTTTCCAATCAAATGCCATGGATCTGTGCTCCTTAATAATAGGTTTTGAAGTGTTTTTATGTTTTGCGAACTTCATCTAAGTACCAAGCAAGGCGTGATTACGTCAAGCGTTTATGGCGGTGCAGCATAAAATAAAAGGCCGCTCCCACAGGGAACGGCCTTTCTAATACAGGTGTTTACGACCTTAGGCTTTAGGAGCTTTGGGCGCTTTCGCCTTCGGCGCGGCTTTCTTGGCAGCGGCCTTTTTCGGCGCTTTTGCAGCGGGTGTTGCTGCCGCCGCGACGGGTTCAGCCGCTTTCGGCTCTTCTTTGGGCGCAATGTTCAGGGCTTTGCGCGCTTTGCTGGCGAAGTCTGCGCTGGTGGCGCTGATTTCATCGGCGCGGTCGGCAAGGCGGGTGCCGATAAGGGTAATGGTTTCGTTGGTTTTTGCTTTCACGTTGTCTTTCGCGACAATGCCTTTGGCGCGCAGTTTTGCGGCGGCGTCCAGCGTATCGGCAGCGGCCTGGTCGACCGTGATGATGGCGGAAGCGAGCGTTTGGGTCGCGAGGTCTTTACCTTGCTGGAAGGCTTTTTTCAGGTTGAAGGCCATGGTGGAATATCTCCTCTGTTGTGCCGTGGATGAAATGGATTTTGCGTTTCTTGTTATTACTCTGGAAATAGCAAACCGATGCCGCCGTTGTCAAACTTTATGACTATAATCATTTACATAACATGGCTAATTCGCGGCCGGGCGGCCGGGCCGTGGCTTTGAACGGATGTTCGTAGACGGGTGCCGGGGCTTACAGCAGAGAATCAGCCACGCGTTGCAGCGGCTGTTCGGGGTAATCGACGCGGGTGAAGTAAAGCCCGTGCGGCGGCGCGGTGGGGCCCGCCTTGGTGCGGTCTTTGGCTTCCAGTGCGGTCTTTACATCTTCCGGCTGCCATTTTCCTTCGCCCACCAGCACCAGCGTGCCGGTGAAATTGCGGATCTGGTGATGGAGGAACGAGCGTGCTTCCGCCCGCAATTCAATCATGCGCCCGGCGGAAAGCTCCGTCCTGTTTTCAATGAATTCGAGCCGGTCGAGGGAACGGATAGGGGATTTTGCCTGGCATTCCGCATCGCGGAAGCTGGAAAAATCATGGGTGCCAAGCAGGTATTGCGCGGCCTTGTTCATTTTTGCGACGTCCAGATCACGGCCAAGGTGCCAGGCGCGGTTTTGCAGCAGCACAGTATCCGCCCTGCGGCCCATCAGGATTTTGTAGCAATAGGTGCGGTAGGTTGCGCCGAAGCGGGCATGGAATTCGGGCGACGCGCGCTCCGCCTTCACCACCGCAACAGGGTGCGGGCGCAGGTGAAAGTTGATTGCATCGCGCACGGTTTTTTCATCAGTCTCCCGTGCAAGGTCAATATGCGCGACCTGGCCGGTGGCATGCACGCCGGCATCGGTGCGGCCCGCCACATGCGCCTGCACGGTTTCACCGCAAAAGGCGGTGATGGCTTTTTCAAGCGCTTCCTGCACGGAAAAGGCGTTGTTCTGCTTTTGCCAGCCCGCAAACGGCGTGCCGTCATATTCCAGCGTTAATTTCCACCGGCCGGCATGTTTTTCCGGCGAAACGCCGGTATGTTTTTCAGGCGATGCACTCATGCCAGCGCATCCCCCACATTCAGGTGGGTGCCATTCATGAAGGAAATGCCATCCATCGGCTTGCGGTCCTGCGGCTGGATTTTCAGCAGCTTCAGCGCGCCGCTGCCGCAGGCAATCACAAGGTGACGATCCAGAATTTCGCCGGGCTTGCCTTGCGCGCCACCGGCTTTATCTACCGCCACTTCCAGCACCTTCAGGCGCTGGTCGCCGTGCATGCACCACACGCCGGGCCACGGGTGCAGCGCGCGCAGCTGGCGTTCAATATCAACGGCGGATTTTGACCAATCAATACGGCCGTCTTCCTTCGTCAGCATTTCGGCATAAATAGCGCCGTCATCCGTTTGTTTTACGGCGGGCAGGGGCGAGCCTGCGGCAAGGGCGGCAAGCGTTTTAACAATCAATGCGCCGCCCTGCTGCGCCAGCGCGTCATGCAGCGTTTGCGCGGTGGTGGCGGCGGTAATGGGCACTTCGCCCTGCAGCAGCAACGGCCCTGTATCAAGCCCCGCTTCCATCTGCATGATGCAGATGCCGCTTTTATCATCCCCCGCCAGAATGGCACGCTGGATGGGCGCAGCGCCGCGCCAGCGCGGCAGCAGGGAGCCGTGAATGTTAATGCAGCCGTGCTTCGGCGCATCCAGCACCTCCTGCGGCAGAATAAGGCCGTAGGCGGCAACAACGGCAACATCCAGGCTCAGGTCCTTGAACGCCTGCCGCGCGTCGGCATCTTTTTTCAGCGATTTGGGGTGGCGCACCGGCAGCCCCAGTTCTTCCGCGCGTTTCTGCACGGGGCTGGGCTGCAGCTTGTGGCCGCGGCCCGCAGGGCGGGGCGGCTGGCAATAGACGGCGGCAATGTCATGTCCTGCGGCGTGCAGCGCGTTCAGCGCCACCACCGCAAAATCCGGCGTGCCCATGAATGCAATGCGCAGCTTCTGTGTCATTTTAAAGGATATGCTTTTCGGCGATTTCGTCGGGGTTTTCCTTCACCCATTTCTTCAGCTTGCGCAGCGTCATGTCGCGCTTGAGCGATGACAGGTGGTCGATGAATAAAATGCCGTTCAGGTGGTCAATTTCATGCTGCACGCAGGTGGCCAGCAGGCCGCTTGCTTCCAGCTCCTGCAGCTGCCCGTCGTAATCAAGGTACTTCACGCGAATTTTTTTCGGGCGCTCGACTTCCGCATACTGGCCGGGCAGGGAAAGGCAGCCTTCTTCATATACGTTCGGCTCCTCCGACGACCAGATGATTTCGGGGTTGATGAAGAAGCGGGGCTTTACGCGGCGCTTGGCAATGGTCGCGGCATCCGGCGGCACGTCGTCATCTTCGCGGGGCTGGTCAACATCCACCACCATGATGCGGACGGATTCCCTGATTTGCGGGGCGGCAAGGCCGATGCCGGGGGCGTTATACATCGTCTCCAGCATGCTATCCATCAGTGTGCGGATTTTATCGTCGATCTTGTCGACGGGGTCGGCCACGCGCTTCAGCACCGGGTGCGGCGCTATCTGGATGGGCAAAATCGCCATGTTTCTTCGTCCTTCTTGTTCCGTCTTAAATAAGACGGCGGAAGGACTGAGTCAAGAAACTCAAGCCGTCTCGCCGGGTTTTTCGATGGATTTCAACAGGCTGGCTTCTTCGCCGCCCTCATCCGCTTCATCTCCCGCCATGTGCGGCAGCGCCTTTGAAGTTTTAACGCCCAGGGCCTGCAGCGTTTCCGCACGTTTGCGGATGTTGCCGGTGCCGGTGGTCAGGTTGCTGTAGGCCTTGCCGTAAACGTCCTGCGCTGCGGAAAGGCGCTTGCCAAGGTCCTCCATATCTTTCAGGAAGCCGGCAATTTTATCAAACAGCGCGCCGCCCTGACGGGCGATTTCCTGCGTGTTGCGGTTTTGCTGCTCGATGCGCCAGAGCGATGAAATGGTGCGCAGCGTCGCAAACAGCGTGACGGGCGACACGATGACGATTTTTTTGTCCCAGGCGCTGGAATGCAGCTCCGGGTCTTTTTGCACGGCCAGCGAATAGGCGCCTTCAATGGGCATGAACATCAAAACCAAATCCGGCGTGCCAAGCTTGTCGGTATCCTGATAGCGGCGCTGCTCCAGCCCCGCCACGTGCGCGCGGATGGAATTGATGAACTCCTTCAGCAGCGCTGCGCGCGCGTCATCGTTATCGGCGGCGCAATAGCGCTCGTAATGCGTCAACGACACTTTTGCATCAATAATAATGTGCTTTTTGTCCGGCAGGTTCACGACAACGTCGGGCTTCAGCGTGCGGCCGCTATCCACGTGCTTCAGGCCCATGTCGGCGCCCTGTGTGTAATAGTCGGTGTCTTTCCGAAGGCCGGAATCCTCGAGGATTTTCTCGAGCATCACTTCGCCCCAGTTGCCCTGCGCCTTCACATCGCCCTTCAGGGCTTTCGTCAGGCTTTCGGTCTGGACCGACATTTGCTTGTTCACGGAAACGATATTTTCAATTTCCTTGCGCAGCGAAAAGTTTTCCTTCGCCTGCTCGCCAAAGCTGTCATCCACCTTCTTGTGGAATTCCTGCAAACGATCGCGCAGCGGGTTCAGCAGCTGGCCCAGGCTTTCGGCGGATTCTGTTTTAAACTTGCTGGTCTTCTCGTCAAAAATTTTATTGGCGAGGTTTTCGAACTGGAGGGCGAATTTTTTCTCCATATGTTCAAGGTCTGATTTATGGCGGCCGATCTGCTCGGTAATCAGGCGGCGCTCGGCTTCAAGGCCTGCGCTTTTCTGCACTTCATATTGCAGGCGCTTTTCAAGGTCGGCGATACGCTCGCGCTCCTTGTTCAGGTTTTCATTCGCGGCGTCGATTTTTGCCTTGTCGCCGCTGCCAAGGGCGAGCGCGAAGATGATACCGACCGCAAGGCCGGCAGCCCCACCCATCAGGATGGACATAATGTCTGGTGTGAAGGTTGCCATGACTTATTTCGACTGAATATGGGTGAAAAGGGGGCGTGAATCGCAAACGGAATTATAGAGATTAAGAATCGGAATGATAGGGGGCTGTGCAAAAAAAAACACGAACTCTATGACAAAACGCATCAGAATTACAATAGCGAACAGGTGTTCATTCAACTAAATTAGCTAATCGTTGCCTGCGGGGATGTTTAATAACGTCAGGCACCAAACTCAGGAAAGATTGTTTCTTACGCAAACGCAGAGGGGTCTGCCATGGCTACAGAATTCACCAAGCATCTTATCATCGACCTGAAAACAGGATTCGCCTACGGCATCAAGCTGGACGGCGAAGGCAACTGCAAGGCCGTGCAACCGCTGAACACCGCCATCGAATCGCTCGAAGGCCGTGTCATCAACAAATTCGGGCCGCAAATTTCCGCGCCGAACCCGGCAACGGCGCAAACCCTGCCCTACGGCAAAACCACTTATGCCGTGGAAATGACGGCAGACGGCAAAAGCGGCGAAGTCTTCACCATTGTCTGGCCGAAGAAGGAAGACGCCGATAAGGGCGTGCTGCCGCAGGTCGCGAAAAAAGAGCTGCCGGACAACCTGATGGAATCCGGCCTTGCCCCCACCCCGAAAGCACTGAAGGAAGGCGCGAAGGGCGCGGGCGTTGAAGATGAAGCGACCCTGAAAAAGGCGCTCGAGAATATCGACGACATGATCGGCCTTGATACCGCAAAGCGGGATATCAAGCAGAACATCGCCGTTGCGCGCTTCAACAACCTGAAAAAAGAACTGGGCCTTGCCACCAAGCCCATTTCCCGCCACATGGTCTTCACCGGTAACCCCGGCACGGGCAAAACCACCTTCGCCCGCGAAGTCGCCAAGGTTTATCATGCGCTTGGCTTCATCGACAAACCGGTCGTGCATGAGGTGAAGCGCGAAGACATGGTCGCCGGCTTCGTCGGCCAGACCGCGCTGAAAACCAAGGAACAGATTGATAAAGCCAAGGGCGGCATCCTTTTCATCGACGAGGCTTATGCCCTGTCGCGCGAAGCGGGCGCAGGCTCCGACAGCAAGGATTTCGGACGCGAGGCGATTGATACGCTGGTTGCCGCCATGGAAAACATGCGCGAAGACCTTATCGTCATCGTTGCGGGCTACCCCGAGCCGATGAAGAAATTCATCGACGCCAACGAAGGCCTGAAGTCGCGCTTCATGACCTACATCAACTTTGATGACTACAACATGCCGCAGCTCGGCAAGATCATGGACTTCATGCTGCAGGAACGCGGCTACACCATGTCTGACGAAGCCCGTGCGCATTCGATGAAGCTGCTGGAAGAAGAGCAGGTCCGCGCCAAGCAATCCTTCGGCAACGGCCGCACCGTGCGCAACCTTGTCGAAAAAGCCGAAAAAGAACTGGCCCTGCGCCTCGAGCTCGAGCATAAACTCGACAAAAACAGCGGCATTCCGCTGGAGGAACTGAAGGCGGCTCTGACGACGATTACGATGGACGACGTGAAAAAGGTGTCGCTGCAGGGCCTCGGCTCCAAGCCCGCCGACCGTCCCATCGGTTTCGACGAAGACTTCGCTGCGGTCAAGAAACCCGCCCACGGCCTGTCTGCCAACGACGACAAGCCTACCGCGCCCTCGACCGAACACGGCAAGAAGAAATCCGCCAAAGCGGCCTTCAAGCCTTAATATTATACATAATATATAAAAACGGTCCCGCTGCAAAGCGGGGCCGTTTTTATATGGGCCAAGCCAGCGGCAAATGACTGTTTTATGGTCAACGTGGTTGAGTGGGGGCGCAAGCCTTGCTACAAAAAGACTGCATTTATAATGATGTGATTTTTAAGGGCGCCGCCATGCACGATTACCTCGACGATCTGGAATCCCGCAGCATCTATATATTGCGTGAAGCTTATAACCGCATCAAGCCACTGGGCATGCTGTGGTCCATTGGCAAGGATTCCACCGCGCTGCTGTGGATGATCCGCAAGGCGTTCTTCGGCCGCGTACCGTTCCCAATGATCCAGCTGGATACAAATATGGAGCTGCCGGAAGTCTATGAATTCCGCGATATGCTGATAAAGGAATGGGGCTTCGACTTCCATGCGGAAATGTGCCCGCCCGAGGAGGAGATGGACCAGACGCTGCCACCCGCAACCCGCGCCGCCGCCCGCAAGACCGAGGGGCTGAAAAACCTCATCAACACCTATAGGTACAAAGGCATCATCGTCGGCATTCGCCGCGATGAACAATCCATGCGGGCGAAGGAACGCGTCTTCTCCCCCCGCAGCTTTGACGGCGTGTGGGATTATAAAGACCAGCCGGCCGAATTCTGGGACCAGTACAAAACCGAATTCCCCGAAGGCACGCATGTGCGCATCCACCCCATTCTGCACTGGCGCGAAATTGATATCTGGCGCTATACGCAGCGTGAAAACATTCCCATTGTGCCGCTCTACCTGTCACAGAACGGCAAGCGCTATCGCTCTCTTGGTGAAAAAAACATCACCACGCCCATCGTCAGCGATGCCGCCAGCATCCCCGAAATCATCGCGGAACTTGAAACCACCAAACAGTCGGAACGCGCCGGCCGCACCATGGACGCCGAAACCGAAGACAGCTTCGAGCGCCTGCGCCGCAGCGGTTATATGTAAGGACGATGGCCATGAACAACGCAACAAACAATCCGGCGGCACATGACTTCAACAACGCTCAAAAGCTCGGCGTCGTCATCGTCGGGCACGTGGACCACGGCAAGTCGACATTGATCGGCCGCCTGCTGCACGATACCGGCAGCTTCATGGACGGCAAGCTGGAAGAACTGAAAGCCGTATGCGAGCGCCGCAACGTGCCGTTCGAATGGTCCTTCCTGCTGGATGCCTTTCAGGCGGAGCGTGACCAGGCGATTACGATTGATACGACGCAGATCTGGTTTAAAACCAGCAAGCGCAACTGCGTTATTATCGACGCGCCCGGCCACCGCGAATTTTTAAAGAACATGATTTCCGGCGCAGCCTTTGCCGATGCCGCCATTCTGGTGGTGGATGCAAAGGAAGGCGTGCGGGAACAAACCAAGCGGCATGCCTACCTGCTGCACCTGCTGGGTTTGCAGCAAATTGTCGTCACCATCAACAAAATGGACATGGTGGATTACAGCGAAGCGCGGTTTAACGAAGTCGCGGCAGAAATTACCGGCTACCTCAAGGGCATTAACGTGACGCCGCATTCCATCATTCCCATGGCGGCGCGGAACGGTGAAAATATTGCGGCGCATGCGCCCGCCATGCCGTGGTACAGCGGCCTGACGCTGCTTGAAACACTGGATGTGTTTGAGCCTATCGCCGCGCCGGTGGAACGCCCGCTGCGCTTCCCCGTGCAGGATGTATACCGCTGGGACGAAACCCGCATCATCGCGGGCCGCATTGAAGCCGGTGTTTTGCGCAAGGGGGATGCGCTGACCTTCTCCCCTTCCAACCGCCAGGCGAAAGTTGTTTCGATCGAGAAATGGAATTCCGCCACCGAAATTCTGTCGGCGGAAGCGGGCGAAAGCATTGGCATTACGCTGGACCAGCCTATTTTCGTGGCGCGCGGCGACATTGCCAGCCATGTGCAGCGCGCACCCATGCTGGCGAGCGAATTCCGCGCCAATATCTTCTGGCTCGGCAAAAAACCGCTGCAGGTCGGCAATGTCTATAAAATCAAGCTCGCCACCTATGAAGCGACCGTGACGGTGCAGGCCATCGACCGCGTGATTAATACCGATGACCTGTCGCGCACGCAAAAAAACAGCGTCGAGATTAACGAGATGGCCGAGGTGACCTTCCGCAGCCGCGAGGTGCTGGCGCTTGACCCGTATCAGGATAACTTGAAGCTTGGCCGCATTGTGCTGGTTGAAAACCACGACGTCGTCGGCGGCGGCATTATTGGCAGCGATGGTGTTATCGACCAGCGCAATGTTCTGCACCGTCATGCCGAAAACCTTTACACGGTGGACCACCTGCTGACAGCGGGCGCGCGCACCGTGCGCAACGGGCACAAGGGCTTGGTTATCTGGCTGACGGGCCTCTCGGGCGCGGGTAAATCAACGCTTGCCATGCGTGTTGAACACGCGCTGTTTTCAAAAGGCATGCAGACGTACGTGCTGGATGGTGACAATGTGCGCCGCGGCCTTTGCAAAGACCTCGGCTTTTCACCGGAGGCGCGGGCGGAAAATATCCGCCGCGTGGGCGAGCTTGCCGCCTTGATGGCGGACGCAGGGCTTGTCACCATCACTGCCTTCATTTCCCCCTATATCGCCGACCGCCAGAAAGCGCGCGAAGCTGCGGGTGAAAACTTTCACGAAATCTACGTCAAGGCTGACTTGGCAACCTGCGAAAAACGCGACCCCAAAGGCCTCTACAAAAAAGCCCGCAGCGGCGAGCTGAAGGAGTTCACCGGCGTTTCATCCCCCTACGAAGCGCCGCTGCAGCCCGACCTGACGGTAGATACGGCAGCGCAGGGCATCGACGCCTGCGTTGAAGAAATCGTCAATTACATCCTTGCCGCCACAAAGGCAGCATCGGGCAATGTCGTCAGCATGCAATCCAGAACGAAATAATTTTAGCGCCGGATATTCCGATGGTGGGGGAAGAGGCGGTTGCGGCGGGAAACATTCCCGATATTTCGGGCGGGCGCTTCTGGCTTGTCGACCCGCTGGATGGCACCAAGGAATTCATTACCGGCGGCGGTGATTTCACCGTCAACATTGCGTTGATGGAAAATTTCCAGCCGGTGATGGGCATTATTTATGCGCCCGTGTCGGATGAATTGTATTACGGCGCGGAAGGCAAAGCCTTCATGAGCCTCGGCGGCAAGCCGGAGCAGGAAACCCGCGTGCGCACCGCGCCGGCTGCCGGTATTACCGTTGTCGCCAGCAAGCGCCACGGCGATCCCGAGCGCCTGAATGAATTTTTGCGCCCGCATAAGGTTGCGGGCATGTCGAACCGCTCAAGCTCGCTCAAGTTCTGCGTGCTGGCGGCAGGGCAGGCGGATTTGTACCCGCGGCTCGGGCCCACTTCCGAGTGGGATACCGCGGCGGGCGATGCGATTCTCCGCGCCGCGGGCGGCAAAGTTGCCACTCTGGACGGCAAGCCCTTGCCTTATGGCAAAAGTGACCGCAAATTCCTGAACCCCGAGTTCGTGGCCAGCGCGGCATAAGCTGACTTCTTGATATTACTTCATATTTCTTATTATTTCTCGTCTGAATAATAAGTGTGCCTATCTATGCTGCGTTGCAAAAAGGCGACACTTTTGGTCCAAGATGCCAACCGGAATCGGATTCCGTTGACACCCGACCGCTCGGTCGGGAGATAATGGGATATGGAGACACGCGTTAAAAAAACATCCAACACCAAAACCCTGCTGATTGAAGCAGCGGCGGAGCTGTTCATGCGCCAAAGCTACGGCGCTGTCAGCGTGGATGATATTGCGATTGCCGCCGGCATTAAAAAAGGCACGTTCTACCACCACTTCTCCTCGAAGGCGGACCTTGCCCTTGCCGCATACGAACATATGTGGGAAGACGGCAAGAAGGTGCTGGATGCCTGCTTCTCCCCCACCGTGCCGGCTGAAAAGCGCCTTGAGAAGTATACCGAGGCCATGTACCAGTGCCACGTGGAAGACTTTGAAATTGAGGGTAAAATTTATGGTTGCCCGCTGTGCAGCGCCGGCGCCGAAATGAGCGCGCAGGATGACCGCATCCGCCAGCGCCTGAAAGATATTTATGATGGGCACTGTGCCTATTACGCCTCCGTCCTGCGCGATCTGCCGCAGCTGGATGGCATTTCCCGCGCCGAAATTGAAAAATTATCGCGGGAGATGTTTTCTTATACGGGCGGCGTTCTAAATAATGCCAAAGTCGCGAACGACCCCGAGGTCATTCGCCGCGATCTGCTGCCCGGCCTCAGCAGGTTTCTAATTCCCCAACCATCCGGTCGGAAAAAAGCGAAAGCCTGAAGTCATGCAAAACCGTTTTCCTGTCAAAACCATCGCCGTCGTCTCCATCATCGCCCTTGCCGCCGGTATCGGCTGGAAGGCCATGCCCGTGATGGCGAAGGATGATGCCGCCGCGCCCGCAGCAGCCGCCGCACCGCAGGCCATGCCCATCAGCGTTGCCGCCGCAACCCAGCGCGAAGTCACCCGCTGGAGCGAATTCTCCGGCCGCCTGCGCGCTGTTGAAGACGTTCAGGTGCGTCCCCGCGTCGGCGGCACCATTGAAGAAATGCATTTCCAGGAAGGCGACCTTGTGAAAAAGGGCGACCTGCTGTTCACGCTTGACCTGCGCCCCTATAAAGCCGCCTACGACCAGGCCAATGCCGCCTATGTCGGCGCAAAAGCCGTGGCCGACCTTGCCAATAGCGACTTGAAGCGTGCCAGCGCCCTGTTCGACCAGAAAGCCTATTCGCAGCGCGAGTTTGATGAAAAGAACAACGGCCAGAAAGAAGCGGTTGCTTCTGTTGCCGTTGCCGCAGCGCAGGTTGAAATTGCCAAGCTGAACCTTGAATACGCCGAAATCCGCGCGCCCATTTCCGGCCGCGTTGGCCGTCCTGACATTACCGTCGGCAACGTCGTGGAAGCGGGCGGCAGCGCGCCTATCCTGACGACCATGCAGTCGGTTGACCCGATTTACGCGGATTTTGATATTGACGAGCAAACCTACCTGAAAGCCATGAAATCCGTGCGCGAAGGTAAAAGCATGGACATGCCCATTTTCATGGGCCTTGCCGATGAAGGCGACTTCCCGCGCGAAGGCAAAATCCGCTCCTTCGACAACCAGCTGAGCGGCGATTCAGGCACCCTGCGCGTCCGCGCCGAATTCAAGAACCCCGATGGCGTGCTGACGCCGGGCCTGTTTGCCCGCATCCGCCTCGGCAATGCTGAAAAACAAACCGCCGTGCTGATCAATGACTCGGCCGTTGGCACCGACCAGGACCGCAAGTTCGTTTATACCGTCGATGATAAAGGCAACGTCAACTACCGCCCCGTAAAACTCGGCACGGTTGACGGCGGCATGCGCATTGTTGAAGACGGCCTGCAATCCGGCGAAAAAATCATCGTCAACGGCCTTATGCGCGTTCACCCCGGCATGCAGGTGCAGCCGCAAATCGTTTCCATGGAAACGCTAAAGCCCGAAGGTGCGGATGCCGCGCCTGCCGCAGCCGCTCCCGCGGGAGATGCCAAGCCGGCTGAAGAAAAACCGGCTGATGCAGTGCCTGCTGCCGCACCGGCAGACAAAGCCGAAGACACGCTCGGCAAGCCGCCCGCCGAAGGTGATGCAGCCCCCGCAGCCCCCGCAGCCGATGCTCCCGCTGACGGCAAAAAAGAATAATAAGAATAGTTAAGGACAGAGACCGGCCATGAATATTTCACGCTTTTTCGTCGACCGCCCGATTTTTGCGGCGGTGCTGTCGATCATGATTCTGATGGCGGGCATCATCTGCATGCCCTTGCTCCCCATCTCGGAATACCCCGAGGTTGCGCCGCCGTCCGTCGTCGTGCGGGCGCAGTACCCAGGCGCAAACCCGAAGGTTATTGCCGAAACCGTGGCAACCCCGCTGGAAGAGCAGATCAACGGCGTGGAAAACATGCTGTACATTTCGTCGCAGTCCACCGCCGACGGCAACATGGCGCTGACCGTTACCTTCAAGCTGGGCACCGACCCCGACTTTGCGCAGCAGCTGGTGCAGAACCGCGTGGCGCAGGCAGAATCGCGCCTGCCGGACATCGTCCGCCAGCTGGGCATCACCACCGCCAAAAGCTCCCCCAACATCACGCTTGTCGTCCACATTACCTCGCCGGACGGGCGCTATGACACCAACTACCTGCGCAACTTCGCCGCGCTCAATATTAAAGATCGCCTGACGCGCCTGCCCGGCGCCGGCGAAGTGCTGCTGTTCGGCGGTGGTGATTACGCCATGCGTATCTGGCTGGACCCGAATAAAATCGCCCAGCTGGGTCTCAGCGCGACGGACGTCACCAATGCAATCCGCGAACAAAACGTGCAAGTTGCGGGCGGCGTCATTGGCGGCCAACCCAACAAGGGCGACAATGCCTTTGAACTGCTGATCAACGCGCAAGGGCGCCTGCAGTCCGAAGAACAGTTCGGCGATATTATCCTGAAAACATCGCCCACCGGCGGTATCACGCGCCTGCGTGACGTATCGCGCATTGAAATGGGCGCGAACCTGTATGCGCTGCGCTCCCTGCTTGACAACAAGCAGGCCGCGGCCATCGCCATCTTCCAGTCGCCCGGCTCTAACGCCATCCAGCTGTCCAACGAAGCCCGCGCCACCATGGCGGAGCTGAAAAAGAACTTCCCGCAGGGTGTCGACTACAGCATCGTCTATGACCCGACCCGCTTCGTGCAGGCGAGTATCGACTCCGTCGTTGAAACGCTGCTGGAGGCGATCTCTCTCGTCGTTATCGTGGTTATCGTCTTCCTGCAGACATGGCGCGCGTCCATTATCCCGCTGCTGGCGGTGCCGGTTTCGGTTGTGGGTACGTTTGCGGTCATGCACGCCTTCGGCTTCTCCATCAACAACCTGACGCTGTTCGGCCTTGTCCTTTCCATCGGGATTGTCGTCGATGACGCGATCGTCGTCGTCGAGAACGTGGAGCGGAACATCGAGGACGGGCTAAAACCGCGCGACGCCGCCTATAAAGCAATGGAGGAGGTGAGCAGCCCCATTATCGCCATCGCCCTCACGCTTTGCGCCGTCTTCGTGCCGCTTGCCTTCATCAGCGGCCTCACCGGCCAGTTCTATCGCCAGTTCGCGCTGACCATTGCGATCTCGACGGTTATTTCCGCGTTTAACTCGCTGACGCTGTCGCCGGCCATGGCGGCGCTGCTGCTGCACGGGCATGATGAGGCGGGCGACCGTTTCTCGCGCGTGCTTGACTTCCTGCTGGGCTGGTTCTTCCGCGGCTTCAACAGAATGTTCAAGGCCGCCGCCAACGGCTATCACTGGCTGCTTAGCCGAGTGACGCGCCAGAAGACCATTGCATTGCTGTTCTACGTCGGCATCGCCGCCGCGGCCGTCTTCCTGATCCGCATCGTGCCCACCGGCTACGTGCCGACGCAGGATAAACAGTATCTTGTCGGCTTCACGCAGCTGCCTTCGGGCGCAAGCCTCGAGCGCACGGATGCCGTTATCCGCCGCATGAGCCAGATTGCGCTTGAAACGCCGGGCGTTGAAAGTGCAGTTGCCTTCCCGGGCCTGTCCATCAACGGCTTTGCCAACAGCTCGAGCGCGGGTATCGTCTTCTTCTCCCTAAAGCCGTTTGAGGAGCGCAAGACCCCCGACCTGTATGGCCTGAACATCGCAGGCACGCTCATGAAGAAAATGGGCGCGATTGAAGACGGCTTTATCGGCGTATTCCCGCCGCCTGCCGTCAACGGTCTTGGCACCATCGGCGGCTTCCGTCTCCAGATCGAGGATCATGCCGACCTTGGCTATGAAGAACTGCAAAAAGCCGTCATGGGCGTGCAGATGAAGGCATGGCAGGACCCCATCCTCGCCAACGTCTTCTCCAGCTTCCAGATCAACGTGCCGCAGCTGTTCGTCGACGTCGACCGCGCCAAGGCAAAACAGCTGGGCGTGCCGGTAACGGATATTTTCAGCACCATGCAGGTCTACCTCGGCTCGCTCTACATCAACGACTTCAACCGTTTCGGCCGCACCTACCAGGTGATCGCGCAGGCGGATTCGCAGTTCCGCGATGAGCCGAACGACATTGCGCAGCTGAAAACCCGCAACACCGCAGGCGAAATGGTGCCGCTCGGCTCCATGGTCACGGTAAAGCAAAGCTACGGCCCCGACAGCGCGCAGCGTTACAACCTGTACCGCACCGCCGAAATCAACGGTGGCCCCGCACCCGGCATTTCGTCCGACCTTGCTGAAACGGAAATGCTGAAAATCCTGAAGGAAACGCTGCCGCAGGGCATGGATTACGAATGGACGGACCTGAAGTACCAGCAAATTCTGGCGGGCAACACGGCTGTGTTCATCTTCCCGCTCTGCGTCCTGCTCGTCTTCCTCGTGCTGGCGGCGCAGTATGAAAGCCTCATGCTGCCGCTCGCGGTCATCCTGATCGTGCCGGTGGTGTTGATGTGCGGTATCTTCGGCGTATTCGTCACGCACGGCGATAACAACATCTTTACCCAAATCGGGCTTATCGTCCTCGTCGGCCTTGCCTGCAAGAACGCCATTCTTATCGTGGAATTCGCGCGGGAACTGGAAATGCAGGGCAAGACGGTGCTGGATGCGGCGTTGACATCAAGCCGCCTTCGCCTCCGCCCCATTTTAATGACGTCCTTCGCGTTCATCATGGGGGTTCTGCCGCTGGTCTTCTCGAGCGGCGCGGGCGCTGAAATGCGCCACGCCATCGGTATCGTCGTGTTCTCCGGCATGCTGGGCGTGACGTTCCTGGGCCTGTTCCTGACGCCTGTCTTCTATGTTATCCTGCGGACGATCGCGGGCGGCAAGCTGACCGGCCACCACATTGCATCCACCATTGGCAACCCTGAGGGGGCTCATCATGAAGGCCACTAAATTCGCCGCCGTCCTGCTGCTGACGACCGCACTTGCGGGCTGCGACCTTGCGCCCAAAATGCACATTCCCGGCTTTGGCACCGGCAGCTTCAAGGAAGCCGCGCCCTTGCCCCAGCTCTCGCCTGAAGAAGCGGGCAGCTGGAAAGTTGGCCAGCCTTCCGCCGCGCTGCCGCGCGGTGAATGGTGGCGCGTGTTTGGCGATGAAAACCTGAACACGCTGGAAGACAGCGCGCAGGCTGGCAACGAAAACCTGAAAGCCATGGTCGCGCGCGTTCAACAGGCAAGGGCGGCAGCACAGGTTGCCAGCAGCTACCTGTGGCCGCAGATTGACAACACCACCTCTGCCGCGCGCCGCCAGATCAACGCGGCGCAGGCGGGGGTGCCCGCGGGCTCGGCCACGTTCCCCGTGCAGAACGACATTGGCACCATTTTTGGCCTCAGCTATGAAATCGACCTTTTCGGCACCGTGCGCAACCAGCGCAAAGCGGCGATTGACGAGGCCTTGTCGGCGCAGGAAACGCTGCAAAGCATGCGCCTTGCATTGCAGGCCGATGTTGCCGATATGTACTTCGGCCTTCAGGCCCTCGACCGCGAAATCAATATTCTCGAGCGTGGCGTGCAGGTCCGGTCCGACAGCGTGGATATTCTGCGCAAGCGCGTGACTACCGGCACGATTACCGAGCTTGATTTGTCCTCCAACGTCGTTGATCTTGAAACCACGCGCACGCAGCTGCAACAGGCGCAAAGCGACCGCCAGGTCATGGAACACGCGCTTGCCGTGCTGATCGGCAAGGCGCCCGCCGACTTCACATTCGAGAAAAAACCTCTGACCGCGCAAATCCCCGTCATTCCCGCCGGCATTCCGTCGTCGGTGCTGGAACGTCGCCCGGATATTTCGGCAGCGCAGCATGACCTTGCGGCTGCAAATGCCGGTATTGGCGTTGCCAAGGCCGCATTCTTCCCGCGCATTTCGCTGACCGGCACGGGTGGTTTTGAATCAACCCGTCTGCCCGACCTGTTCAAATGGTCTAGCCGCACGTGGTCTATCGGCCCCAGCATGTCGCTGCCCATCTTCACGGGCGGGCGCAACACCGCCAACCTTGCGGCCAGCCGCGCCACATATGACGAATACGTGGCGAAATACCGTGAACAGGTGCTGGAAGCCTTCCGCGACGTGGAAGACAGCCTGACGCAGCTGAAGTCGCTTTCCGCACAGGCGCAGGCGCAGCAAACCGCGACCGACGCTGCACGGCAGGCCGAAAAAATTGCCACGCTGCGCTATGACAGCGGGGACCTTGGCTATCTTGAAACCATTTCGGCCCGCCGCGACGCGCTTGCGACCGAGCGCAGCGAAGTGCAGGTACAGCAGGCGCGCCTTTCCGCCACCATCCGCCTGATCCGCGCGCTTGGCGGCAGCTGGGATGCGCCGGCGGACGTTCCTGTCAGCGCCGGCGAAACGGGTGCCGTTGACGTGGCGCCCGCACCGCTCGCGGCTGCGCCCGCGCCCGCAACGGCGGTTCAACAGGCAGCGCCCGCCGCCGAAAAACCTGCCGGCAAGTTCAAGTTCAACCTGAAACCCGCAACCGATGTGCCGTTGAATAAATGACGCAGGCAGATAAAGACGCCGCCGTCATCGCCACGTTGGATAAACCCGGCGCGGGCCTGCCGCTGGGGCAGCAGCTGCTGCTGCGTCTTTACGTGAAGCCTTTTCTGGCCGCCAAACCCGGCTGGGAGGCGGACGTTGCCAGTCTTCGCAAGCTGAACGATAAAATTCTGGATGCGGTTGCCGGTATTCCCGCAAGCGACCTGTCGCGCCGCGTGCTGGTGCCGCCGCAAATGGGGCTGGAAAATAGTTCCCGTTACTGGTCGGCCGCCATGACGCTGGAGCATATGGTTATCGTCGGCACGGGCGTTCGCAATATCATCGTGGCGCTTGGCAACGGCACGGTGCCGAATATCAAACCGGATACTGCCAGCGTTAAGCCTGCCGGCAACGGCACGCCCGCCGATGCGCTGGCCAGCTTTACCACCTTTGCCGATAGCGTGATGGCAGACATTGACGCAAAGGTGACGAACCGCGATTCAACCGCGAAACTCGACCACCCATGGTTTGGCGCCTTCACCGCCCGCCAATGGCACTGGATATTGCCCATGCATGCCGTCATTCACCTGAAGCAGCTGCGTGCCATCGCCAAGGGCATTAAAGAATCCGCGTGATATAGGCTTAAATGTGTGCGGCAAGCACGCGGGCAATTTTATCGGCCTGCATGCGCAGTTCCGGCACGGCGGTGGTTTCAAATAACTGTCCGAACAGCGGCGCGCCCAACGCGTAAATGCCGCGGCTTTCCGTGCCGCCGACGCGGAAGGTTTCATCGGCTGTCATGCCGTCCTGCGGCAATAAGCTTGCTTGCATCATGGCGCGCAGCAACGGGTTTTCGCCGGCGCCATAGCCAATGCCGGTGCAAACGAAGGCGCGGTCAACATGCATATGATTGCCGCGCTGCAGGGATATTTTGATGCCGCCATTTTCGGGGGCATAGCCGGTGGCATGCGCCTTCACCAGTTGCAGCTGGCCGCGTTTCATCGCGGCATCCAGCTGGCGGTAAATTTCCGGCGCGGCGCGGTGGCGGTGGATGTTCCAGAGCGCGAAGTGCCTGCCCGCAAGGCGCGTGCGGTCATGCGGCGCAAGGTTCCGCCAGATGATCTGGGTCAGCGGGCGCAGGGCGTCAATCGCATAAGGCCATTCCGCGCCAAGGGGTTTTGCAACGGCACGCAGGTTGTGCAGCAGCTTTGACAGGGGTTTATCTACAAAATCTTGCGCCATCAGCTTTGGCATACGGGTGGCATCCACCATATCAAGGTGCGGGCGCGGCAGCAGCGCATGGCCCGATAGGCAGATAATTTTTCCCTGCCACCCGGCGGTGAGCAAGCTGATCATTGCATCCACCGCCGTCAAGCCGCTGCCAATAACGGCAACGGCGCCATTGGCGGGCAGCTGCGTGTAATCATAGTGCCAGGGGTCGGTGACGAGGCCGGCTATATCCGCCTGCTGTTGCGCGCGCAGGCTATTGCCCAGGGCAAGAACGATGTGTTTGGCCTGAACGATCCTGCCGGATTGCAGGGAAACGGCATAGCCGGAATTTACAGCAACCGCCACATCATCCAGCACCGTTACTGTAATGAACTTTTCTTTCGCCAGTGCCAGCGTGCTATCCAGAATTTCCTGCAGGTACTTGTGGTAAACCACGCGCGGCATAAAGGCGGCGGGGCTTGCGCCGTCAATGCCTTCGGCTTTGCACCATTCGGCAAAATGCGCGGGGTTATCGAGCCAAAGGCTCATGCCGCCCGCCCGCACGTTTAATAGGTGTTCATGGCGCGGCGTTGAATAGGCGGGGCCAAAATCGCGTAAACCGCCGCGGGCAACGACGCAGATGGACATTGGCTTATCGCGCCGCTGTACAATATTCGCCAGTGTCGCGAGCGCAGAAAACCCCCCGCCGATGATGGCGACGTCATTCGAGGTGAAACTGCCAGCTTCTTGCGGCGGCACGTTAAATAATAATGCGGGCAGGGGCGCCAACGGCGGTGGCATTGGCGGGAACATCGGCAATCACCACGCTGCCAGCGGCAACCTTGGCATTTTCGCCGATGTCAATGTTGCCGATGATGGTGCTGTTCGCGCCCAGGGCCGCGCCTTTGCGGATTTTGGGGTGCCTGTCGCCGCCCTCAAGGCTGCGGCCGCCAAGGGTGACGCTATGCCACATCAGCACATCATCTTCCACAACCGCGGTTTCGCCGATGACAATGCCGGTGGCGTGGTCCATCATCACGCCGCGGCCGATGCGTGCGGCGGGGTGAATATCCACCCCGAACAAATCGGAAATGCGGTTCTGCAGGTACAACGCCAAATGCTGGCGGTCAACGCCCCACAGGTAATGCGCCAGCCGGTGGCACTGCAGCGCATGAAAGCCCTTGAAGAACAGGAACGGCACCACCCAGTCGCGGGCCGCGGGATCATGGCTTTGGATGATGCGCAGATCGGCTTCAATAATCGCTTCAGCTTCAGCTTCCGTCCGCGCCAGCGCGTAATCGCGGAACAGGTGCATCAGCAGCCCTTCCGGCAGGTGGCGGTTTTGCAGTTTGTGCGACAGGTGGCGGGCAAGCGCGTCAAACAGCCCGCTGGCGGAGGTGATGACGTCGTCCATTAACGGCTGCAGCGCAGCATCCGCCGCGGCAAGGCAAGCGGCCTCATCCTTCAATGCAGGCCAGAGTGCGGTGCTGGCACCGCTTTTTAAAGCGTCGGTCGTGGACATGGCTTTATAATACCCATTAACTGCCTGATGTCACGCGCTTATTCGGGTGTTTCACCGGGGTTTTGAGAGGTTGCCTTTTCGCCGGAAAGGCGATAGCATCAGGCCGTTTTTATTACATTTTTTGGAAGGCCGTCATGAAACAGCACGCCCCCGGTGTTTTGCAGCTCATTGGCAATACCCCCATGGTCGAGGTGACCCGTATTGATACCGGCCCCTGCCAGCTTTTTTTGAAGCTTGAATCGCAAAACCCCGGTGGCTCCATCAAAGACCGCATTGCCCGCACCATGATCGAAGCGGCGGAAAAAGACGGCCGCCTGAAACCCGGCGGCACCATTGTGGAAGCAACCGCGGGGAATACCGGCCTTGGCCTTGCGCTGATCGGCATCCTGAAAGGTTATAAAATCATCCTTATCGTGCCGGATAAAATGTCGCGCGAGAAAATTTTCCACTGCAAAGCCCTGGGTGCGGATGTCCGCGTCACGCGGTCGGACGTGAACAAGGGTCACCCTGAATATTATCAGGATATGGCGGAACGCATTGCCGGCGAAACCGGCGGTTTCTACGTCAACCAGTTCGGCAACCCCGCCAACCCCCTGGCGCATGAAATTTCCACCGCCCCCGAAATTTGGGAGCAGATGCAGCACGATGTTGACGCCATTGTCTGCGGCGTCGGCTCCGGCGGCACGCTTACCGGCATCGGACGCTTCATGAAGCGCGTTAACCCCAATGTTGAAATGGTGCTGGCGGATCCTGTCGGTTCCATCCTTGCGCCGCTCATCAATACCGGCAAAATGACCGAACCGGGGTCATGGCTGGTCGAAGGCATCGGCGAAGACTTTGTGCCTGCCATTCTGGATATGAAACTGACGCAAAAAGCCTATTCCATTCCCGATGAAGAAAGCCTTGCCACCGCCCGCCTGCTGCTCAAAAACGAGGGCATTCTGGCAGGCCCGTCTTCCGGCACGCTTATTGCCGCCGCCCTGCGTTATTGCCGCGAGCAAAAATCGCCCAAACGCGTTGTCAGCTTTGTCTGCGACCGCGGGGATAAATACCTGTCCAAAACCTTCAGCGATTTCTGGATGACCGAGCAGGGCTTCAGCGACCGCACGGCCACCGGCACCATTGAAGACCTTATCGTCCGCCGCAATGATTCCGGCGACATGGTCGTGGTACGCGCCGGCGATACGCTGCAAACCGCCTACAAGCGCATGCGCTTTGCCGATGTGTCGCAGCTACCCGTGCTGGATGACGCCGGCCGCATCATCGGGCTTGTTGATGAACGCGTGCTGCTGGAAGGCTTGACGCACAACAGCGCGCTTTCGCTTGCCAGCCCCGTTTCCGCCATTATGCGGGAACCGGGCCTGATGCTGCCGAAAACCACATCAATTGCCGAAGCATCGGCGCAAATGCGGCAAAGCCCGCTTATTCTGGTGACGGACGGCGACAAGCTTGTCGGCCTTGTCACCCGCGTCGATATGCTCAACCACGTTTACCTGAAAGGGCAAGAGGCCGCCTGATGACAACCAACCGCAAAAACCGCGATTTTTCCACCCGCTGCATTCACGGCGGCCAGCAGAACGACCCGACGACGGGTTCCGTCAACGTGCCAATATACCAGACGTCCACCTACGCGCAGCAGGCGCCGGGGGAGCATAAAGGCTATGTCTACGCCCGCGGCCACAACCCCACGCGCTTCGCTTTCGAGCGCGCGCTGGCGGACTTGGAAGATGGCGCTGCGGGCTTCGGCTTCGGCTCCGGCCTTGCCGCCATGTGCGCCATCCTCGACCTGCTGCCCGCCAACAGCCACATGATTGCGTCGGATGATTTGTACGGCGGCAGCTATAGATTGTTTGAACGCGTGCGCCGCCCCGCTGCGGGCCTTGACGTTTCGTATGTCGACATGACCGACCCTGCGAATATTCTGGCCGCCATTCGCCCTGAAACAAAGATGGTCTGGATTGAAACGCCGACCAACCCGTTGCTGAAGCTGACCGATATTGCGGCCGTTGTGGCGCTGGCCAAAAAGAACAACCTGCTGACGGTGGTGGATAATACCTTCGCCACGCCCTGCATCCAGCGCCCGCTGAACCTTGGTGTTGATATTGTCGTGCATTCGGCCACCAAATACATCGGCGGCCATTCCGACATTATCGGCGGCGTCGCCGTGGTGGGGGATAACCAGGACCTTATCGACCGCCTGAAATTCATCCAGAACGCGACTGGTGGCATTCTGGGCCCCTTTGACAGCTTCCTTGCCCTGCGCGGCGTGAAAACGCTGGACGTGCGCATGGAGCGCCATTGCAAAAGCGCGCAAGCGATTGCCGAATGGCTGGAAAAACACCCGAAGATCGAGCGCGTGTATTACCCCGGCCTTAAAAGCCACCCGCAGCACAGCCTTGCCAAAAAACAAATGAGCGGCTTCGGCGGCATGATCACCGCGATCGTGAAGGGGGATATTGAATCCTCCCGCCGCATGCTGTCGGCCTGCAAAATTTTCACGCTCGCCGAAAGCCTTGGCGGCGTTGAAAGCCTCATCGAGCATCCGGCCATCATGACGCACGCCTCCGTGCCGAAAGACCAGCGTGAAAAGCTGGGCATCAGCGACGGGCTTATCCGCCTGTCGGTCGGCATTGAAAGCGCCGATGATTTGATTTCTGACCTTGATGAAGCCTTGGCAAAGGCGTAATGGCAAAAGCATAAAGCTTGAAGGAGGCATCATGACCAAAATTATCGCCGACATTGGCGGCACCAATGCCCGCTTTGCGATGGTGAAAGACGGCACCATCAGCGATATTCGCGTGTTGGGCTGCGCCGATTTCCCGAGCCTTGCGGAAGCCGCCAATACCTATTTGCGCGACAATGGCGCAAAGCCGGAAGCAGGCGCCTTCGCCGTCGCAACGCCGCTGGATGGTTCCGACAATGTTTCCATGACCAATCATGTCTGGGCCTTTTCGATCAAGGATACCGGCCATAGCATTGGCCTGAAGCAGCTGCGTGTGATTAACGACTTTACGGCGCTGGCCTATGCCGTGCCCTACCTTGGCAAGGACGACATGTTCAAGGTTGGCGCGGGTGAAGCGCAGCGGAACATGCCCATCGGCATCATCGGCCCCGGCACGGGGCTGGGGGTTGCCGGCGTGGTATTTGCAGATGGCAAACCCGTTCCGGTCGCCACCGAAGGCGGCCACGTCACCATGCCCGCGACCGATGCCCGCGAATTCGCGCTGTTTGAATGGCTGAAGGTCAGCAAATATAGCCATATCTCGGCAGAGCGCGTGGTTTCCGGTAAGGGGCTTGTCAACCTTTACCATGCCATTTGCGGCGTTGACGGCCTCGACCTGCCGGAAAAATCACCGGCGGAAATCACCAAGGCCGCGCTTGATGGTTCATGCAAGGTTTCGGCGGAAGTGCTGGATTTGTTCTGCCATTTGCTGGGTGTTTGCGCGGGAAATCTGGCCTTAAGCTACGGCGCCATGGGCGGCGTGTATATTGCGGGCGGCATTGTGCCGCAACTGGGCGATTATTTTACCCGGTCGCGCTTCCGCGAAAGCTTCCTTGCCAAGGGCCGCTTCCGCGACTACCTCGAGCGTATTCCGAGCTTTGTCGTCACGCACCCGTATCCGGGGCTTGAGGGCCTGAAGTATATCGCCTGATGTTTCAAAGCGCGGGCAGGCGGCTTAAGTGGTCTTCCGCCCAGATGGCAGCGTAGGTATCGGAATCAAGGTTCGCGCCGGACAGCATGACAAGAATTTTCTTGTCGCGGTTGCCTTCCCGCAGCCATTGGTGCGCGGCGGCCATGCCAAGCGCGGCGGTGGGTTCCACTGTTACTTTCAGCAAATGCATCATCCATTGGCTCCAGTATAAAATATCCGCTTCGGATATTTCGTAGAACCCGTCCAGCTGGTCAAGGTAATGGAAGGTGCGGTCGGAAACGCTTAACGTGCGTGCGCCATCCGCAATCGTCTTTGGCGCATCGTTGAAGCGGAATATTTTACCGGTATTGTAAGACCGCGCGGCATCATTCGCCATGGCGGGCTCGGCGGCAAAAATTTTGGTCTCGGCCGAGAAAATGCGCGTTGCGAGGAACGTGCCGGACAGCAGGCCGCCGCCGCCGCAGGGCGCGAATACGGCATCATAGCTGCCGCCTTCGCCGCCCTTCAAGTCTTCCCACGCTTCAAGCGCGGCAGTGCCTTGCCCTGCAATCACATCGTCATGGTCATAGGGCGGCAGCAAAAAGCTGCCATCAACGCCGGCGCGGCTTTTTGCCATGTCCTCCGCCTCGGCGCGGGAACGGGCGATGACGACTTCAGCGCCATATGCGCGCGTTGCCGCAATTTTAACGCGCGATGCGCCGGCCGGAATAATGATGGTCGACTTGATGCCAAGGTGGCGCGATGCCCAGGCCACCGCCTGCGCATGGTTGCCGGAACTGTAGGCAACAACCTCCAGCGGCGTTTGCTTGCGTTCTTTCAAGGCCAGCAGCGTATTCAAAGCGCCGCGGGCCTTGAAGGCGCCGACCTTTTGCGCGCCTTCATTTTTAAAGTGAATTTCGCAGCCTAAAAAGCGGTCCAGCAGGCGCGACCGCAGAATGGGCGTGCGCGTAATGTGCGACTTTAAGCGGGTGGCGGCTATTTCGACGGCTTGCGGCTTCATGGCGCTATTTCATGCCCTGCGCCAGCTTCAATACCGCTGCGGTCCACAGGAAGGTGCCTTTTTCCGATACGTTGATGCTATACCCGTTTACAACGCTGACCTCCGCGTTGCCGTATTGCATGTTGTACTTTTCAAACAGGGCGTTGTTATCGGAAAAAACGGTTTGCGCAAGCTTCAGGAATTTATCGGCAATGCGCTTGCCTGCCGCCTGCAGCCCCGCGCGGTTCAGCCCCTCAAAGGCGAAGTATTGCAGGGGCGGCCAGCCATATGGCGCATCCCACTGGCTGCCGCTGATGTGGTTGGAGGTGAGCAGGCCATACGGCGCTTCCAGCTTTTCCAGCACCGCTTGCGCGGCCTTTGCGGCCAGTGTGGCTTCGCCTTCGTATAGCCCTGCCCACAAGGCATGGAAGAAGGTGGCGAAGGGTTCGGTGTTCAGCTTTTTGGTGCGGAAGTTATAATCGTGAAAAATGCCCGTCTCGCGGTCCAGCAAATGTTCCTTCATGAAGGCGCGGCGTTTGGCGGCCTTGTCTTTCCACGCGGGGGCTTCATCGGCGCGGCCAAGCAGGCCTGCAATTTCCGTCATGTCTTTTTCCATCTGGTACAGCAGCGCGTTCAGGCACACGGGCGCATGGAACAGGCATTGCAGCCCGCCATAGCCCCAGTGACCTGTCGGGTCCAGCCCCGATGCCCGCATGGCGCGGTCCGCGCGGAAGTACAACGGGTTCAGCTTTTCGGCGCGGCTGTTATAGAACAGCGCAATTTCCGCTTCATCTGCGCCGTCCTGCGACAGGCGCATGCGGAAATGTTCTATGGCGTGGTCGTAGTGGCCGGGCTCTCCCAACATTACCTCGGCGGCGGCGCCGTCCCCTTCATCCCAGTAGCGGGACAGGGGGCCGCCATCTGCCAGGCGGTCGCCGCTCGTCCAGTAGGTGTGGTAGGCGGTAAGGTCGGCATACGCGGCGGCAAGCCATGCGCCTGCACTGTCAAAGACGCCGTCGGGGTCAAATTCCTTCCAGTCGCGGTTTTGTGCGGCTTTGAAAACACGCAGCACCATGGCGGCAATCAGCGGCGGCTGGGAACGTGACAGGTAATAAGTGCGGTTGGCGTTCAATACTTTGCCGTACATGCGAATTTGGTACAGCTGGTTATCCACCTGCTCCCGCATCATCTGGGGCAAGTCATCTGCCCAGGCGAAAACGGGGAAGGCGGTATCCCACCCGTACATTTCGTTGAACCTGCCGCCCGGCACAAGGTAGGGGTAGGGCAGGTACAAAAGCCCGTGCGGCGCGTCATGCCGCAGGAATTGCGCTGATTCCGTCGCGGGGTCGAAGACCTGAACTTGCGCGGGGTCCGCAACGCGGGCCAGCGCGCTGGCGTTATCGGCGGGCGCGACGTAGACGGTGGACGGCGTGCCATCCAGCTTCGGGTCGCCGCTGTTTTTGCCAAGCGTGGCGCGCAGCAGGCGGCGCGGCGTATCGTCAATCGTTTCCTGAAACGCGTCGGTCATTGTTTACCCCTTCTTCCCGAAGTAACCGCCAAAGGCGGGCAGCTCGACGGACTGGCCTTGCGTCTTCGCGGCCAGGCCGTGGCCATCCAGCGTCACATAGCCGGCTTCCAGCGGAATCGTGACGGTGCCGGGCGACAGGTTAAAGGCGCAGAATAGTTTTTCGCCCGCAACCTCGCGGGTGAAGGCGACGACGTTTTTGTCGGCATCCTCAAATGCAATCGTGCCACGCAGCAGCGCCGCATGCTGTTTGCGCCATTGCAGGAAGTGGCGCGTGAAGTTGAGCATGGAATTGGGGTCATTATTCTGCGACATGGCGGCCATGGCTGCGTGTTCGGCAGGCACGGGCAGCCAGCCGCCATTTGCTGCCGTGAACCCTGCGTTCTTCTCCGCCCCGTTCCATGGCATGGGCGTGCGGCAACCATCCCGCCCCGTGCCGGTGGAACCGATGCCGGGGTCCTGCCGCTTTTCGGGCGGAATTTCCGCTTCCGTCAGGCCCAGTTCCTCGCCTTGGTAAATAAACGATGAACCGCGCAGGGACGTCAGCATGGCGACCAGCATTTTCGTCTGGCGTACATCCGGCTTGTCGTTTGCGGCCCAGCGCGTTGCAACGCGGATGCTGTCATGGTTTGAAAGCGCCCAGCTGGGCCATGCATCATGCTCGGTTGCAAAAAATTCCTCCACCTTGCGGCGCAGGTAGGCAGATGAATATTCATGCGTCAGCAATGAAAAGTCATAGGCTGTATGCAGCATTTCCGGGCCGTTGGTGTATTCAATTGTGGTTTCAACGGTTTTGTCGTCGTTCACTTCGGCGACCAGCATGCAGTCTTTGTACTGGTCGGTCAGGGCGCGGAATTTTTTAAGGAACGGAATCATTTCCGGCTGGGTTTTGTCGTACTTGTGCCACTGCATGGAATAGGGGTGGATGGTTGATTTGCCATCTCCCTTCGACAGCGGGCGGGCGGGGTTGTCACGCAATTGCGCATCGTGGATGCAGTGCGGCAGCGCATCCATGCGGAAGCCGTCAACGCCGCGGTCCAGCCACCACTTGGCGGTCGCCAGCAGTTCTTCCTGCACTTCCGCGTTGCGGATGTTAAGGTCAGGCTGCTGCTTCAAAAACTGGTGGTAATAATATTGACCGCGGCCGGGGTCAAATTCCCACGCCGAACCGCCAAAGACGGACAGCCAGTTGTTGGGCGGGGATCCATCCGCCTTCGGGTCGGCCCAGACATACCAGTCGGCCTTCGCGCTGGTTTTGTCCTTGCGGCTGTCAATAAACCACGGGTGCTTGTCGGAGCTGTGATTAAGGACGATGTCGATGACAAGCTTCAGGCCGCGCTTGTGCATCTCCGTAATCATCTCGTCGCAATCGGCAAGCGTGCCAAAAATGGGGTCAATGCCCTTGTAATCGGCAACGTCATAGCCAAAGTCCGCCATGGGCGAGGTGAAGAAGGGGGATAGCCATACGCCATCCACGCCGAGCGATTTCACGTAGTCGAGTTTCTGTGTGATGCCTTTCAGGTCGCCAATGCCGTCGCCATTGCTGTCCATGAAGCTGCGCGGGTAAATTTGGTACAGCACTGCGCCGCGCCACCATTCGGTGCCGGCTTCTTTTTGCGTCGATATTTTTGCGGGTTGTGCGGTCATGGCCATCACCATTTCAAAGCTGGAGTTTGTTGCGCTGCAATAATTCTGCTGCGGTGCAGTATTGAAATTACGGCAAGAATGAAACTTTTGCCAGCGCAAAGCGGTTGTCTTGGGCGCGGTTTTGGTTACTATAATGCAATAATAAAATTCAGCAGAGTTGTTTCGTGACGGGTCATCGCATTTATTACGTACCGCCGAGGCTGACGGGCTCCATCCGCGATTGGTCGGGTATGGATACGCCGGATGGAAACTCGTGGCTGCTTGATAGCGCCGCCGACATGAAATTCAACGCGCTGTGGTTCAGCCCCATGTCGGTCACCAGCGGGATTGAGAAGAAAGTCCACAATACCGACAAAGTTCTGGGCGGCAGTTATTACGCCGCGCGAGATCATTTCAAGCTCGACCCCGAATTTTCCTGCGGCGATGCGGAGCGCGACCGCGAGCACCTGCGCCATTTCGCGGCGCAGGCGAAGGAAAAAGGCATCAGCCTTTATGCCGACCTTGTTTTTAACCATGTTGCAGCCGACCACCCACTGGTGTTTGAAGAAAATGCAGCTATTGATGCGCTTAAAGCCAAGGTAAACGGCAAATACGACGTTATTCACAGCGATAGCGGCAAGGTCATCGGCATGTCATATAAAGACGGCGATGAAACCAAGCAAATGCACTTCAAGTTTCGCCGCACCGAAAACCTTGGCCTGTTGTTCGGCGGGCCCGCTGAAGATCCGTGGACGGATGTGGCGCAGGTAAACTATTCATCCCCCGAAGCGCGCCGTTATTTTGTATACGGGGATGAAAACCACAAGGGCCTGTTCAAGCAGGTTATTGATTGGCATATCGACAACGGTTTCACTAACTTCCGCTGTGATGCCGCCTATCTTATCCCGCCGGAAAGCTGGCAGGAATTGATTACTTACGCGCATTCACGCGTACCCGAAACGGTTTTCATGGCGGAAACGCTGTGCCTCGACCAGAATAAAGTGCAGCGCCTGTCCAACGCGGTCATTACCGATGATAACGGCAATGACCGCCCGGCGTTTGACCTTGGCATGCTCGGCTTCTTCTGGTGGGATTTTAAATCCGACTGGATGCCGAAGGATGAAGTACCGCGCGTGCAGAAAATGTCGAAATACGGCGGCGCCGGCTCCCCCGATACGCATGACACGGTGGATACGCTGGCGGGGGCAATTAAAAAGCCGCTGTCCAAAATTTTCAACGACACCGCACGGCAGGACAAGGCAACGGCGGAAATTTCTATCCGCAATTACGCACTTTCCGTCCTTGGCGGCAACTCTAGCTATATGCAGATGGGCTATGAATTCTGCAATGAAAAGCAGAACGGCGTTTTTAAAGGGCAGGTATCGCCCGCCGACTGGCAGAAGCTGGAAGCGCTGCAGGGCACGACGCGCGATATCTCAAACCGCATCCGCGACCTAAACCAGCTGAAGGAAGACCTGCAGCTGGATAATTGCCGCCCTGTGATGAAGGAATACGGCACCATTCAGGATGGCGGCCTTATCCGCGTCCGTGTCGAATTCATCGATGCCGATACCAACGTGAAAAAGGCCGATATTGTGCTGGTCATGAACCAGAAGCCGGAGAAGGGCCCTGTCGCGCTGACGGACGCCAACCGCGCCGCCTTCGAAAAAGAAGGCCTCGTCTGCCACGGCGCAAATGCAGGCCAGCCCGCGATGCCGATTGCGGATGTGCGCATTTTCCACACGCCCGTGCCCGCCGCACCCGCGCCGAAGGCGGCAAATTCAAACGCCGCCCCCGCAATCAAGCGCAAGGCGGCGTCTGGTCCTCAGCCTTAAGCCGCAAGTTACGCGGCTTTTTCCCTTCCGCGGTTAGGCGGCGGTCTTCATATAATCGTCCAGTTTTTTATGCAGGTCGGCCTTGCCGTTTTTATCAAGAAAGCTGGCTTCAATGCTGTTCTTGGTAATGGTCGCCAGTTCCTGCTTCGTCAGGTTCAGCGCATGGGTAACGGCGCGGAAGTTTTCATTCATGTAGCCGCCAAAGTAAGCGGGATCGTCGGAATTGACCGTCGCCTTCAAGCCCAGCGCCAGCATTTTCTTCAAGGGGTGTTCGTGAATATCCTTGATCACGCATAGCTTGAGGTTTGACAGCGGGCAGACGGTCAGCGGCATGGCGTCCTTTACCAGCCTGTCCACAAGCTTGCCGTCTTCCAGTGAACGGTTGCCGTGGTCAATGCGGTTGACCTTCAGCTGGTCAAGCGCTTCCCATACGTATTCAGGCGGGCCTTCCTCGCCGGCATGCGCGACAATAAGGAAGCCGTTTTCGCGCGCTTCGGCAAATACGCGCTCGAATTTCGAGGGCGGGTGGCCTTTTTCCGAACTGTCGAGCCCGACGCCCAGAATGCGGTGCTTGTACGGAATGGCCTGATGCAGTGTTTCAAAAGCCGCGTCTTCAGGCAGGTGGCGCAGGAAACACATGAACAGGAACGATGACACGCCAAGCTTTTTGCGACCGTCATCAAGCGCGCGGGTAATGCCATCCAGCACGGTTTCAAATTTTATACCGCGCTCGGTATGGCCCTGCGGGTCGAAAAAGATTTCCGTATGCAGCACGTTTTGCGCTGCAATACGCTGCAGGTAGGCCCAGGTCAGGTCGTAAAAGTCCTGCTCTGTCTGCAGCACGTTCATGCCCTGGTAATAAATATCCAGAAAATCCTGCAGGTTGGAGAAGTCATAAGCGGCGCGCACTTCTTCCACCGATTTGAAGGGAATGTCCACCTTGTTGCGCTGCGCCAGCGCGAACATCAGCTCGGGTTCCAGGCTGCCCTCGATGTGCAGGTGAAGCTCGACCTTCGGCAGGCCGTCAATAAACGCATCCATGTCTTTAAACCCTCTTGAAAACGAAGCACTTTAACCGGCGGTTATCGTAACATTTTAAGGTGACTTATTCCTGTAAAAACGGTATCGTCTTGTAATTATTTTATATTTAGGAATTGCCGTGGCTGACAGCATTCGCTTTATCCTCAACGGGCAACTGCACGACGTAACCGGCCTGCCGCCGTCCATGACGCTGCTGCAATACCTGCGCACTGCCGTTCATTTAACCGGCACAAAAGAAGGCTGCGCGGAAGGCGACTGCGGCGCCTGCACCGTCGCCATCGGCCGCCTTGACGGCGGCAAGGTTGCCTACAAAAGCATCAATGCCTGCATCGCTTTCCTGCCGACGCTGGACGGCCGCGAAGTTGTAACGGTCGAGCGCCTCAGCGCCGCCGCAGGTCAGCTGACACCCGTGCAGGATGCCATGGTGAAATGCCATGCTTCCCAATGCGGTTTTTGCACGCCCGGCTTCGTCATGGCGCTCAGCACGCTTGTGAACAACACGGCCGATGCGAATGACGCGGATATTCACGATGCGATTGCGGGCAACCTCTGCCGCTGCACGGGCTACCGCCCGATCCTTGATGCCGCGCGCATTGCCAATAAAGCGGAAGACCGCGCCCTGCCGTCGAATGCAAAAATGCTGGCAGGCATACAGCGTAAAACCATGCTTACCTACCAAACGCCGGAAGGAAAATTCTATTCCCCCCGCAGCATCGAAGACCTGACAAGCGTTTTGTCGATTTACCCGGATGCCACGCTGCTGGCGGGCGGCACGGATGTCGGCCTTTGGGTCACGAAAATGCACATGGATATTCCGGTTTTTGTCTATACCGGCAATATCGAGGCGCTGCGCCACATCCGCACCGGCAACGGCGGGCTCGAAATTGGCGCGGCGGTCACGTATCAGGATGCTTTTTCTGCACTGTCGAAGTATGACAGCAGCATGGAAGACATGCTGTCCCGCTTTTCCTCGCTCCATATACGCAATGCCGGCACCATTGGCGGCAATATCGCCAACGGCTCTCCCATCGGGGATGGCCCGCCGCCGCTCATCGCCCTTGGCGCGAAGGTTGTGCTGCGGTCAAAGGCGGGGGAGCGCGTGCTGGAACTTGAAGATTATTTCATCGCCTACCGCAAGCAGAACCGCAAGCCCGGCGAGTTTGTCGAAAAAATTATCGTTCCCGCGAAGCCGGACAGCGTGCAGTTCCGCGTTTACAAAGTCTCGAAACGTTTCGACCAGGATATTTCCGCCGTCTGCGCCGCCTTCGCGCTGAATATTGTAGACGGCGTGGTACAGGATGCGCGCATCGCCTTCGGCGGCATGGCGGGCACGCCGAAACGCGCCGATAAAACCGAGGCCGCGCTGAAAGGCCGTCCGTGGAACGGCGATACGCTGGCGCAAGCGCAAGCGCAGCTGGCCGCAGATTACCAGCCGATGACCGATGTGCGCGCCTCCGCCGAATATCGCGCCAATATTGCCCGCAACCTGCTGCAGCGCTTCTTTATTGAAACCACGGCTCCCGAAACCGCCACGCGGATTTTACAGCCATGCAGGATAAAACCGCGCCTGTCGCGCAAAAGCGCCCGGTCGATGGCGGTATGGGCCAGGCTAAGCAGCATGATAGCGCGCATTTGCACGTTGCCGGCGCCGCAACCTATACCGACGATATTCTGGAGCCGCGCGGCTGTCTTGCCGCGTATGTGCTGCAAAGCCCGCACGCGCATGCGAAAGTAAAAAGCATCGATATTTCCGCCTGCCGCATTGCGGGCGTGCATGCTGTCTTGACCGCCGCCGATATTCCGGGCGTGAATGACGCCGCGCCGGTTTTCGCGGGCGACCCCATTTTTGCGGAAACGGAGGTGTTGTACGCCGGGCAGTCAGTATTGGCGGTTGCGGCAGACACCATTGAAATTGCCCGCAAGGCCGCAAAACTGGCGGTGGTGGTTTATGAAGAACTGCCAGCCATTTTGAACGTGCATGATGCCATCAAGGCCGAAAAATTCGTCGGCGATACCTATGTCATGCAGCAGGGGGATAGTGCCGCCGCGCTGGCGCGGGCGAAGCATCGCCTCAGCGGCGACCTTGACATCGGCGGGCAGGACCATTTTTACCTTGAAGGCCAGATCGCGCTGGCGACGCCGCTGGAAAATAACGAAATACATTGCTGGTCATCCACCCAGCACCCGTCGGAAGTGCAGCACCTTATTGCGCGCTGCCTTAAAATTCCCGACCATCTTGTCACTGTTGAAATTCGCCGCATGGGCGGTGCCTTTGGCGGCAAGGAAAGCCAGGCATCCATTTTTGCCTGCATCGCCGCCCTGCTGGCCCGCGCCAGCAACCGCCCTGTAAAATTACGGCTCGACCGCGACGACGACATGATCATGACCGGCAAGCGGCATGACTTTAACATCCGCTATGACGTCGGGTTTGATGATAACGGCGTGATAGACGGCATTGAATTTGTGCAGGCCGCCAATTGCGGCATGAGCCCCGATTTATCAAACGCCATCGCCGACCGCGCCATGTTCCATGCGGATAATTGCTATTATTTGAAGGACGCGAAAGTTACCAGCTACCGCTGTTTTACGCACAAGGTTTCCAACACCGCCTTCCGCGGCTTTGGCGGCCCGCAGGGCATGCTGGCAATTGAATACGTGATTGACGGCATTGCCCGCCACCTTGGGCGCGACCCGCTGGAAGTGCGCCGTGCAAACTTTTACGACGCCAAGGGCGCATTAAAAGACCGCTGCACGACCCATTACGGCATGACGGTCGAAGATAACATCATTGGCGATATTATTACCGATCTTGAACAAAGCGGCGACTATGCCGCGCGCGTTGCGGCAGTTAAAAAATTCAACGCCGATAATAAAATTCTTAAAAAAGGCCTCGCGCTCACGCCGGTGAAATTCGGCATCAGTTTTACGCTCACCATGCTTAATCAGGCGGGCGCGCTGGTGCATGTGTATAAAGACGGCACCGTGCAGGTCAACCACGGCGGCACGGAAATGGGGCAGGGGCTGCACACGAAGGTCTGCCAGGTGGTTGCAGATGTCTTCCAGATTGACCTTGCGCGCGTGCGTATTACAGCCACCAATACATCAAAGGTGCCGAATACATCGGCCACCGCAGCCTCCAGCGGCGCTGACCTGAACGGCAAGGCGGCGGAAGCGGCTGCGCTGACCATTCGCAACCGCCTGCGCGATTTTGCCGCCACGCATTTTGATGTGCAGGCGGCGGATGTTGCGTTCAATGGCAATACCGTCAGCGCGGGCGAGAAACTGCTGGGCTTTCAGGAACTGGTGCAGCTGGCCTATGTCAACCGCATCTCGCTTTCCTCCACCGGTTATTACAAAACACCAAAAATTTTCTGGGACCGCGCCGCCGGCAAGGGGCGCCCGTTTTATTACTTTGCCTACGGCGCGGCGCTTGCCGAAGTCGTTGTGGACACCTTGACCGGCGAGCATAAAGTTTTGCGCTGCGATGTGCTGCACGATGCAGGGCAGTCGCTCAACCCCGCCATCGACATCGGGCAGGTGGAAGGCGGTTTTGTGCAGGGCATGGGCTGGCTCACCACCGAAGAATTGTGGTGGGACGCAAAAGGCGCGCTGAAAAGCCACGCGCCCAGCACCTATAAAATTCCAACCTCCCGCGACATGCCGGCGGATTTTCGCGTGCGGCTGTTTGATGCCATCAACCCCGAAGAAACCATTTACCGGTCAAAAGCCGTGGGAGAGCCGCCGTTGATGCTGGCGATTTGCGTTTTCCTTGCGCTGCGCGATGCTGTTGCGGCGGCGGGAACAGGCGCGGTGCCGCCGCTCACGGCCCCCGCGACACCTGAAAATATTTTGAAGGCATTACAGGCGGTGCGGGCATGAGCGACGACTTGACGACCGAACACGGCACCCCCATTGGCCATGCGCCGCATGACTGGCTGCCCGTTTTAACGCAGCTGACGGAAAGCCACACGCCTTGCGTGCTGCTGACGGTGATGGAGGCCAAGGGCTCCACCCCGCGCGAAGCGGGCGTAAAAATGGTCGTGACGGAAGATAAGCAGTTCGGCACCATCGGCGGCGGCAACCTTGAATTTGAGGCGATTGCGGCGGCACGCGAACTGCTGAAGGGCAGCGGCGCGCCGGAAGTGCGCAATTACCCGCTGGGCCCCCGCCTTGCGCAATGCTGCGGCGGCGCGGTTTCGGTATTCCTTGAGCCCTTTGTGCCGGCGGGCAAGGTTTTGTACCTGTTCGGCGCGGGTCATGTGGGGCGCGAAGTGGTGCAGGTGCTTGCCGGTCTTGGCCTTCGCGTGAAATGGGTTGACCCGCGCGCGGCCGAATTTCCACCTGCTGTGCCGAAGGGTGTTGAAAAAATTATTACCGATACGCCGGTTGCGGAACTGCGCGCCATGCCTAAAGGCAGCTTTGTTGCCGTGATGACGCACAGCCATGACCTTGACTTTGACCTTGTCAGCGCGGCGTTCAGGGCGGGGGCTTTCGGCTATCTTGGCCTTATCGGTTCTGCCACCAAGCGCGTTAAATTTGAAAAGCGGTTGCAGGCCGAAGGTGTTCCGGCGGAGCAGTTGAAAGACCTGCGCTGCCCCATCGGCCTTGGCGGTACGTGCAAGCACCCCCGTGAAATCGCCATTGCGATTGCGGCCGAGCTTTTATCCCTCGGCATCGCGCGCTGACATGCAGCGACCTGTTTATATGGACCATCATTCCACCACGCCCTGCGCGCCGGAAGTGCTGGCGGAAATGCTGCCCTATTTCAGTACGGGCTTCGGCAACCCGCACGCCCGTACGCACGCAAACGGTATCGCCGCCGCAAACGTTCTGCAGGCTGCGCTTGCCAGCATTGCCAGCCTCATAAACGCGGAACCCGAAGCATTGACGCTGACAAGCGGCGCCACCGAATCCTGCAACCTTGCGCTGTTAGGGCTTGCCGCCGCGGCAACCGACCGCCGTGAAATAATCATTAGTGCGATCGAGCATGACTGTGTTGCCAAAGCCGCCGCCGGACTGGCGCAGCAGGGGTTTACCGTCAAGGTCCTGCCCGTCACGCCGCAGGGCTTTGTGCGGGCGGAGGATATTGCGGCTGCGGTGACGGACAAAACCCTTGTCCTTTCCCTCATCGCCGCCAGCCATGAGGTCGGCACGCTGCAACCGCTGCAACATGCGGTGGAAATTGCCCATGCCAGGGGCGCATTGCTGCATTCGGATGCCACGCAGGCCGTCGGCAAGGTGCCGCTGGATGTTGCAGCGCTGGGCATTGACCTGCTCAGCTTCTCCGCCCACAAAATTTACGGGCCGGCGGGTATTGGTGCGTTGTACGTGCGTGCAAAACCGCCCGTTGCCATCAAGCCCTTGATGTTCGGCGGCCTGCAGCAGCGCCTTCGCCCCGGCAGTGTTTCCCTGCCGCTGGCCGCCGGCTTTGGCGCGGCCTGCCGGCTTGCCTTGCGGGACATGGGGGCGCAGGCAAAGCGCCAGCATGTGCTGGTTGAAAGCCTGCTGGACCAATTGCAGGCGGGCGGCATTGCGATTGCCGTAAACGGCGGTCGCAGCAACATATTGCCGGGCCTGTTAAACGTGCGCTTTGCAGGGGTTGATGCCGATAGTCTGATGCTGGCGCTGAGGGGCGAGGTTTGCGCTTCTTCCGGCGCGGCCTGCGCCTCCGTCAGCCGCAAGCCTTCGGCGGTGCTGAAGGCGATAGGCCTTGCCGATGAAGATATTGCAGGCAGCCTGCGCCTTACCCTTGGCCGCAGCACAACGGCGGAGGAGGTGGCCTATGTCGCCGCCCGCATCATTGATGCTGTGAACGCGCAAACTAAAAACGCCCAAAATAAGACGCAATCGCAGCACGATGGCTGATAACCGTTTGCGGAGCCATTTTTACGAAAAATAAACCTTTTTAGCCCCAATATAGACTCTGTACCCCGCGCCAGCCTATTCTTGTCTACATAGGTTTAACGCGGTTTTTTTAATCCTTTTGCGGAGTTAAAAATGGGTCTCATGAATTTCATTTCCAAGCAGTTTGTCGACGTCATCCAGTGGACGGACCCTGCCACTGGCGTGCTGGCCTACCGCTACCCCATGCAGGACAAGGAAATTCAAAACGGCGGCAAGCTTGTGGTGCGGGAATCGCAGGTGGCTGTCTTCTTCAACGAAGGCGTTTTTGCCGACAAGTTCGGCCCCGGCACCTATACGCTGACGACGCAAAACCTGCCTGTGCTGACCAACCTGAAGAACTGGGACAAGTTTTTTGAATCGCCCTTCAAGTCAGACGTGTATTTCTTCTCCACCCGCGAAATTACCGACCAGAAGTGGGGCACCTCGCAGCCCATCACCATCCGCGACAAGGAATTCGGCGCGCTGCGCATTCGCGCTTTCGGCAACTATTCCTATAAAGTGGCGGATGTCGAGGCGTTCTGGACAAAGCTTGTTGGGACGCGCGAAAGCTATGGCGTGCAGGATGCGGAAGGCCAGCTACGCACCGCTGTCCTGACCGCCATCAGCAGCTTCCTTGCGAAAAGCGATACCGCCTTCATCGACATGGCCGCCAATCAGGCGGACTTTTCGGCAAAATTGATGGATGTTGCGGCGCCCGTTTTCAAAAACTACGGGCTGGAGCTTAAAAATTTCTTCGTGCAAAGCATTTCGCTGCCGGAAGAAATGGAAAAGGTACTGGATAAAGTATCTTCCATGCGCATGCTGGGCGACCTTAAGCAATACGCGCAGTTCCAGGCGGCGGACAGCATTTCGGCGGCAGCCAGCAACCCCGGCGGCGTTGCCGGCGCGGGCGTTGGCATGGGCGCAGGCCTTGCCATGGGGCAGCTGATGTCGCAATCGCTGGGCATGGGCGGCGGCAATGCCGCGGCGCCTGATGACCCCATCGTGATGATCGAGCGGCTGTCGGAGCTGCTGAAAAAAGGCATTCTGACCGAAGCCGAATTCAATGCCAAAAAGGCGGATTTGCTGTCTAAAATAAAATGATGCTTTTCAAGATGTCATTGGCATGAAAACCTATCCCTGCCCTTCCTGCGGCGCAAACGTCGTGTTCCGCACCAGCGTTGCGGCCTATGCGGTATGCCCTTATTGCCGCGCCATGCTGGTGCGCGTGGATGACGGCATCAAAAGCATGGGTGAGGCAGCGCAGGTGCCTGAAGACACAAGCCCCTTTCAAATCGGCACCGGCGGCATTTACAACGGCGTGCATTTTGGCATTGTCGGCCGCATAAAAATGGGCTGGAAGGACGGGTCGTGGAACGAATGGTTCATCGTGTCCGACGACGCACGCAAGGGCTGGCTTGCCGAAGCACAGGGTTTTTATGCCCCATGCTTTGATGTGACGGATGTGCTGGATGACGATACACGAAGGGCGCTCGCCAGGCTTGCCAACGACATGAACGTGGGCAAGCAGCAGGCAACGCCGACGGATATGCTGGGAAAATACTTCAGCCTGAACGGCAAAAAATATCATATCGTCGATATTAAGGATGCCGAATGCATTGGCGCGGAGGGCGAGCTGCCCATGGGGGCAACCAAGGGCCGTGACAGCCTGTCGATTGACCTGCTGTATGGTGAAGGTGAATTTGCCTCCATCGAATTCACCAAGGACAGCACGCGCGTTTATACGGGGCGCTACGTTGAATGGCAGGAACTTTCCTGCACCTATTTCCGGACGTTTGACGGATGGTAACGGCCCCCGAAATTGCCACCGGCCCGCTGCCGAATGAAACGCCGCCCGCAAGCGTCAAGGTGACTCGCAGCTTAAAATGCCCTGCCTGCGGCGGGGAAATCCAGCTGCGCGCCGCAGGCCATACCCTGAGCGCCAGCTGCGCTCATTGCGGCGCGGTGATCGACACGGCGGATGAACGGCTTCAGGTCATCCAGAACACCAACGCGAAGTTCCGCCCGACGCTGCTTGAAATTGGCATGCGCGGCAAGCTGGATGACGTGAATTGGGAAATCATCGGTTATGTCGAAAAATCCGACAAAACCGGCATGTATTTCTGGGATGAATACCTCGCCTTCAACCCCTACCATGGTTTCCGCTTTATCATCCAGCAGGACGGCCACTGGAACTTTGTGCGCGTCGTGAAGGATGACATTAATAAACTGGGTTTTCGTACCACCGTGCCGCGCGGCGATTTATCGTTCGAGGCTTTTTTGCGTGATACGCCGGTTGTGCAATACGTGAAGGGCGAGTTTTACTGGCGCATCCGCAAGGGCGACAAGGCAAAGACGGAAGATTACATTTGCCCGCCCTATATGCTGTCTTTTGAGTATGCGGATGAGGATATCAGCGTCTCGCTGTGCGAATACATCGAGCGTGATGCTATTAAAGCGGCGTTTGGCATTACGCAGGCTATGCCGCGGCAAAAGGGTGTTGCCCCCAACCAGCCCGCGCCCGGCAATGCGCGGGCTACCGGCATTGTCGGCGTGACGGCGCTTATTGTCGCCTTCATCATCCACTTTGCCGCGCTGGGGGCCTCCGCTCACCAACCGCTTGTCAGCATGGCAGCGCAGCATGTGAAGGGGGATGAAACCAAAACATTCGTCAGCGCGCCCTTCGACATTCCAAAACAGTCCAACGTGCTGGTGCAAGGCTACGCCAGCGTCGACAATAGCTGGGCGGAGGCGGATGTGACGCTGGTCAACGAAGACACCAAGGAAAATACCGAGCTGCGGCAGGCGATTGAATATTACCATGGCTCGGACAGCGACGGCCCCTGGACGGAAGGCAGCCAGTCGGAAAACGATTATATGTCCGAAATCCCGCCCGGTCATTACCACATGACCTATGAAATTGATTCCGACGATATCCGCGGCGGCAAGCCCGTAAACCTTAATCTTGCGCTGGTGCGCGATGTTGCTCCGTGGGGAAATTTCTGGCTTGTGGCGCTGCTGCTGGCGGTGTACCCGGTGCTGCGCCTTTTGCGGTTGAATGCCTTTGAAGTCAAGCGCTGGGAAAATAGCGATTTCCCGCGCGGCGGCAATAGTTAGACAGGAAAAATAATGATGCCGAAAGTGTATACCCTTTATTGCGCCATCCTTCTTTGCGGCCTTGCTTTTGCGGATTACCGCGGCATGGTCTTTACATCGTGGATGACGGGGCAGGGCGTTGCCAATAAAGCCGCCAACCACTACCACAAATAATCGCAGGCCTTCACAAGGAGAGAATATATGGATCCCATCGTCAACATGCAGTATGTGCTGAATGCCGTCGTTTTCAGCGGTATCGGGCTTATTGCCTTTGCTATCAGCTTCGTCATTTTCGACCTGCTGACGCCCAAGGTCGGCATCTGGAAGGAACTGGTGGAAAAACAGAACCTTGCCATGGGTATCTTCCTGGGCTCCATGTTCATCGGCATGGCGATCATTATTGCCGCCGCCATTCACGGCTGATAGACCTTGGCCAACCTTCTTTTAATCTCCGTCATCGTCATCGCCACCTGCGGGCTGGTGTATGAGCTGATCGCCGGCACGGCGGCCAGCTATTTGCTGGGCGACTCAATCACCCAGTTTTCAACCGTGATCGGCAGCTACCTTTTTGCCATGGGTATCGGTTCATGGCTGACGAAATATTTGCACCGCAACCTTATCGGCTATTTCATCCGCGTTGAAATTCTGGTTGGCGTGGTGGGCGGCTGTTCGGCCATGGCGCTGCTGCTGCTGTTTGACCACGTGTTTTCCTTCCGCTTTCTTTTGTACTTCATCGTGTCCATCATCGGCGTGCTGGTGGGTATTGAAATTCCGCTGCTGCTGCGCATTTTGAAGGACCGGTTTGAATTCAAGGATCTCGTATCCCGCGTTCTGGCTTTTGACTACCTTGGCGCGTTATTCGCCTCCGTGCTGTTTCCCATGGTGCTGGTGCCGTATCTCGGGCTGGTGAAATCAAGCTTCCTGTTTGGCATGTTGAATATTTCCGTTGCCATCTGGGTGCTGTATGCGCTGAATGATGAAATTCCCTCCCACCGCGCGCACAAGCTGACGGCCATTCTGGCCATGGTGGGGCTGACGTTTGGTTTCATTTACTCCGACAAAATCATGTCGATTGCGGAAGGCAGCGCCTATCAGGGGCATGTCATTTTTTCGCAGTCAACCCCGTACCAGCGCATCGTCATTACCCGCACGGCGCAGGATTTGCGGCTGTTTCTAAATTCCAACCTGCAGTTCAGCTCGGTTGATGAATACCGCTACCATGAAGCGCTGGTGCATCCCGTCATGGCCGCGCTTGAAAACCCGCGCAATATCCTCATCATCGGCGGCGGTGATGGCCTTGCCCTGCGCGAGATATTAAAATATCCGGCAGTTGAGCATGTGACGATGGTTGACCTTGACCCCGCCATGACCAAGCTTTTTTCCAGCAATGAAATGCTGACGTCGCTGAACGGAAAATCGCTGCTATCCCCGAAGCTGACCGTCATCAACCAGGACGCCTTCGTCTGGATACGCCAGGCGGCGCGGGAAGAAAAGCCGCCCGTGTTTGACGCCGTGTTTATTGACGTGCCGGACCCTTCCAACTATTCCATCGGCAAGCTCTATTCAACCACGTTTTATAACGAGCTCAAGGGCGTGCTGAATGATAAAAGCCTTGTTGTGGTGCAAAGCACTTCACCGCTCATCGCGCGTAAATCTTTCTGGTGCGTGGACAACACCATGGCGGCTGTGGGCCTGAAGACGGCGCCGTTTCATGTATACGTGCCGTCCTTCGGCGAGTGGGGTTTCGTTATTGGCAGTTTGTCGGATTATAAAATTCCCGGCAATTTCCCTGCGGGCCTGCGCTACGTTACGCCGCGCACGGTTCAGGATATGTTCTATTTCGCGCCCGACATGGCGCATGTGGACACAAAAATTCAGCGGCTGGATGATCAGGCGCTGGTGCGGTATTTCGATCAGGAATGGTCGGAATACCTGATTTACTAGGGGCGCAACGCCATGAAGTTCACCCGGCGCAGTTTTATGCTTGGCGGCGCGGCGTTTTTATCGGCGCTGGGGCTTGGGCGTTTAAGTATTGCGCCTGCGGCAAAACCGGTATCCGGCCGTATCCTCGGCGCATCCGCCGCGCGCGGGCACAAGCTGTGGTCGCCGGCATTCCCTGAAATCACGGAAACAACCGAAAAAGACGTTGTCATTATCGGCGGCGGTATTGCGGGGCTTGGCGCGGCTTATCGTCTGCACAAGGCGGGCGCCACGAATTTCAGCCTGCTGGAGCTGGAAGAAACCGCGGGCGGCAATGCCCAAAGCGGGAGAAACAACGTATCCGCCTACCCGTGGGGCGCGCATTACGTGCCGCTGCTGACAGAAGAATCCCGCGCGCCGCGAAAGCTGTTTGAAGAATTGGGAATTATTACCGGTGCAAACGGGGCGGGCGTGCCGGTATACAACGAATATTACCTCTGCTCCGACCCTGAGGAGCGGCTTTATATTCGCGGGCGCTGGCAGGAAGGGCTTGTGCCCGTTATCGGCGCGAGTGATGACGACAAGGCACAATACGACCGCTTCTTTAAATGGATGGACGCCTGCAAAAACAAGCGCGGCGCAGACGGCCGCAAAATTTTTGCCATTCCCGTCGATGAAAGCTCGCAGGACGCCGAATGGCTGAAGTTTGATGCCATGACAATGGCCGACTGGATGGCGGGCGAGGGCTATACATCCCCCTACCTGCGCTGGTACGTGGATTATTCCTGCCGCGATGACTACGGCACGCGGGCGGATGAAACATCGGCCTGGGCGGGCATGCATTATTTTACCGCCCGCACCGGCATTGCGGCCAACGGCACCAACCAGGATGTCGTGACGTGGCCGGAAGGCAACGGGTTTTTGGCCCACGCGCTGATGAAACGGGTTGCACAAAACATCATTCCCAATGCGCTTGCTTTTGCGGTGCGGGAGGAGGCGGGCGGCGTTGTGGTTGACTATTTTGACCATGCCGCCAACATTTCCCGCCGCATCCGCGCCCGCGCGGCGGTTATGGCCATGCCGCAATTTATCGGCCAGCGTCTTACGCCTAATGCGCCGCCTGCGCATGATTTTTCTTATGCACCGTGGGTTGTCGCGAACATCACGCTATCCGCTCTGCCGGAAGGCAAGGGCGTGGATATGGCGTGGGACAACATGATTTATGATAGCAAGCTGCTCGGCTATGTTGTGGCGACGCACCAGAGCATCAATATGGTGCAGCGGCAGACGGTGCTGACCTATTACTGGCCATTAACGCACCTGCCGCCAAAGGATGCGCGGCATGAAGCGCTTGATAAAACCTATGGCCAGTGGCGGGATGTTTTTCTGCAGGAGCTTTTTGCCGTGCATCCCGACCTGAAAGACAAGGTTGAAAGCCTTGATGTCATGGTCTGGGGCCATGCCATGGTGCGGCCCACGCCGGGGTTTATCTGGGGGGCTGCCCGCCGGGCGGCCCTGGCGCAAAAACCGCCCATTTTCCGCGCCCATTCAGACATGAGTGGCATTTCAATTTTCGAGGAAGCTTATACCCACGGCGTACGCGCCGCGGAAAATACGCTTGCGCACCTGGGCCACGCGGTGGTGACGGAGCTATGAGCCTGCGCCAGCCATGGATTGCCAATCGCAACATCGACCTCGGGTTCATCATTGGCCCGGCGTTTATCGTGACGCTGGCGGTGGTGGCATTGCGCGGGTCCATTGAGGAACTGGGGGATACGCCGCCGTGGCTCTGGCTGCTGCTGGTGGTGGGGGTGGATGTCAGCCACGTTTACAGCACTATTTTCCGCACCTACCTGGACCGCGCGGAAATGCAAAAGCGACGCGCGCTGTATATCCTGGCGCCGCTTTTCGCATGGGTGGCGGGCACCATGCTGTATAGTATCAGCGCGCTCGCTTTCTGGCGGGTGCTGGCCTACCTTGCCGTCTTCCACTTTATGCGCCAGCAATATGGCTTCATGATGATTTACGCGCGGGGCGAACGGCTGCGGCCAAAGTTGACGCGGATCCTGGACCAGTCGGTCATTTACATGGCCACGTTGTTCCCGTTGCTTTACTGGCACTGCCACCACCGCAACTTCAGCTGGTTCGTGGATGGTGATTTTGTGCAGTTCAACGCGCCGCTGGTAGCCAATATTACAGCGGCGCTCTACGGCGCCATGCTGGCAGCCTACGTGATGAAGGAAGCTGTTTTCAGCTGGCGTGACGGCGGGGTGAACCTGCCGAAAAACCTGCTGCTGCTTGGCACCGTGCTATCGTGGGGCGTGGGCATTGTGGTTTTCAACAACGACCTTGCCTTTACCGCCACGAACGTCATTGCCCATGGCATTCCGTACATGGCGCTGATTTGGGTTTATGGCCGCAACCAGCGCGACTATATGATTGAAAAACCAGCGTATATTCCGGCTACAACGGCAAGGCTGTTTTCCGCCCGCATGATACCCATATATATAGGGCTGCTTTTTGCGCTGGCCTTTTTCGAGGAAGGTGTCTGGGACGGGTTGATCTGGCGGGAGCATGGCGGCATTTTTGCGGGCTTTCGTTTGTTGCCGCCCGTGCGGTCGGACGATATGATGGTCTGGCTGGTGCCGCTGCTGTCGCTGCCGCAATCCGTCCACTATATTCTCGATGCCTTCATCTGGAAGCATAACCTGAAGGATTCCGAATGGAAAAAGATCCTGCTGCTGCAACAGAAGGCGTCATAGAGATGGCGGCCGAACAGGCAACGCCCGGCATGCACCTGCTGCTCGACTTCTGGGGCTGCCGCAATATGCAGGATATAGACGGCATTGAAATTGCCCTGCGCCGCGCGGCGGAGGCCTGCCGCGCCACCGTGATCAGCGTGCAGCTGCACAGCTTTGGCGCAGCGGCGGGCGTGACGGGCGTCGCTATTCTGGCGGAATCACACATCAGCATCCATACCTGGCCGGAAACCGGCTATGTCGCGCTTGATATTTTTGTCTGCGGCAATTGCGATGCCGCGAGAGGCGCGGATGTGCTTGCCGATTATTTTCAACCGCAACGGCAGGAAACCACCGCCTGCCGCCGCGGCAAAACCCCAGCAGCTTTACCGGCCCAACCCCGTAACCTTGCGAATAACCCATGACAGAAACCAAAGACGAACATCACCACGACGGTAGCGCAGAAGAAGGCGCCTGCTGCGCCCACGGTGATGCAAATATAACTGCGGCAGAAGCTCCCGTGCCAAAAGCCGGCGAAACCGTCATGTACATTTGCCCCATGCACGATGATGTGCGGCAGGCAGGCCCCGGCAGCTGCCCTAAATGCGGCATGGCGCTGGAGCCGGAGATTATTTCGGCCGAGGCCGCGCCGAACCCTGAATTCGAGACGATGCTGAACCGCTTCTGGGCGGCGGTGTTCTTGACCGCGCCGATTTTTTTGATTGAAATGTCGCGGCACCTGTTCGGCGACGGCAGCTGGATTTCACCGTCATTCTCCATCCGCTTTCAAATGCTGTTTTCAACGCCGGTTATTCTGTGGGCGGGCTGGCCGTTTTTGACGCGCGGCTGGCAGGGGCTTGCGGCGGGCATGCCGAATATGTTCACGCTTATCTCGCTGGGGTCCGGCGTTGCATATATTTACAGCCTTGCGGCAACGCTGGTGCCGGGCATTTTTCCGCCGGCGTTTCACCACAAGGACGGCACCGTGCCGGTATATTTTGAAGCGGCGGCGGTAATTACCACCCTTGCCCTGTTGGGTCAGCTGATGGAACTGCGCGCCCGCGAAAAAACGGCGGATGCCATTCGCGCCCTGATCGGCCTTGCGCCCAAAACCGCCCGCCGCATTAAAGGCGGCGAGGAAACCGATGTGCCGCTGGAGGAAATTGCAGCGGGCGACCTGCTGCGCGTCCGCCCCGGCGAGCGCGTGCCGGTGGATGGCACGATCGAAGACGGCGAAAGCCATGTGGATGAATCGATGCTGACGGGGGAGGCGATGCCCGTCACCAAAGCCTCGGGCGCGGCGGTAACGGCCGGCACGCTTAACCAGCGCGGCAGCTTTACGCTGCGCGCGGAAAAGGTGGGGGCGGATACGCTGCTGGCGCATATTGTGCAGCTGGTGGCGCAGGCGCAGCGCAGTCGTGCGCCCATTCAGGCCTTGGCGGATAATATTTCAAGCTGGTTCGTGCCCGCGGTTATTACCGCGGCGCTCATCAGCTTTGTGTTCTGGTTCGTGCTGGGGCCTCAGCCGTCTTTAAGCTATGCGATTATTTGCGCGGTATCGGTGTTGATTATTGCCTGCCCCTGCGCGCTGGGTCTTGCAACACCGATGTCGATGATGGTCGGCATTGGCAGGGGTGCGGCAGCCGGCGTTCTGGTGCAGCAGGCGGCGGCGCTGGAAAAACTGGCGCATGCGGATATTCTGGTCATCGACAAAACCGGCACGCTGACGGAAGGCCACCCTGCCGTGACCGCGGTCATTCCGGCCGAAGGCTTTACGGATGTGCAGTTATTGTCCTATGCCGCCGCGCTTGAAAAGGCGAGCGAACACCCGCTGGCGCAGGCCGTGCTGGTCGCCGCCAAGGCCCGCGCCCTGCATGTGGATGCCGCGCCGAACTTCAAGGCCGTTACCGGCAAGGGCATAACCGGCATGCCGGGCGGCCATGCCGCCGCCCTTGGCAATGCGCAGTTGATGGCGGATATGCTGGTGGATGTCACCCCCCTCAATGACCGCGCCGGTTTTTTGCAGGATGCGGGGTCGACCGTGTTTTACGTCGGGGTTGAAGGCAGGCTTGCCGGGCTTATCGCCGTTGCCGACCCCGTAAAGACCTCGAGCGAGAAGGCCGTGCGCGAATTGCAGGCGCTCGGCATCGAGGTTGTGATGGTGACGGGCGACAACCAGCATACGGCGGATGCGGTTGCCAAAATCCTTGGCATTAAATCTGTCATGGCGGGTATGATGCCGGAAGATAAAATCCGCATCGTGCGGGACTTCCAGCAAAAGGGCCATGCGGTGATCGTGGCGGGGGACGGCATCAACGATGCGCCCGCGCTGACACAGGCAGATGTGGGTATTGCCATGGGCAGCGGCACGGACATTGCCCTGCAAAGCGCGGGGATTGTGCTGGTAAAGGGCGACCTTGGCGGCATTCTGCGTGCGCGGCGGCTGTCGCTGGCGGTCATGGGCAATATCCGCGAGAACCTGTTTTTCGCCTTTGCCTATAACGCGCTTGGCATTCCGGTAGCGGCGGGTGTGCTGTACCCGTTCTTCGGAATACTGCTCAGCCCCATGGTGGGTGCGGCGGCCATGTCGCTGAGTTCGGTCTGCGTTATTTTGAACGCAGTGCGGTTAAAACGCGCAAAAATCTGATCTTGAAACAATCTAACCCATCTAGCGGGCTTACTTTGGTTGTTATGTAATATGACGCAACTATATTGCGCCGATAGTCATTGTCTTTTAACCACTGCATCCTAAAATCGTTACATAACAAGTTTTAGAATGACTAGACATAAAGCATGAAAGGTCGCCCTATGTCCAAATCCCCCGTTCCGGCCAACCTTGTTGGCAACCCGCTGGTTGATTACAAGGATCTGCCCTATGGCGCGCCGCCGCTCGATGTCGTGAAGACCGAGCATTTCCTGCCCGCAATCGAGCATTATATTGCCGAAGCAAAGCAGCAGGTCGCCGATATTAAAAACAACCGCGCCCCCGCCAGCTTCCAGAACACGATCGAGGCGCTGGAATTCACTGGCCGCAACCTGTCGCGCGCGCAGACCATTTTCGGCAACATCATCGGCAACAACGGCAGCGACGAAATGCGCGCGGTCGAGCCGAAGATCGAAGTTCTCAGCGTGCAGCACAGCAGCGACGTGATGATGGACCAGGACCTGTTCAAGCGCGTGAAGGAAGTTTACGACCAGCGCGCCAGTTTGAAGCTGACCCCCGAACAATCCATGCTGCTGACCGAAACCTATACGGCCTTCGTGCGCAGCGGCGCGCTGCTGGACGATGCGCAGAAGCTTGAATATCGCGCCGCCAGCGAAAAACTGGCCGAGCTTGGCACCACCTTCCGCAACAACACGCTGAAGGCGACCAACGCCTATGAAAAGGTGATCGACGATGAAGCGGACCTGAAGGGCCTGCCGGACCGCGTGAAAGCGCAATACAAGCATGCAGCGGAAGAAAAAGGCCTGACCGGCAAATGGCTCATCAAGCTGTCGCCGCCGCCGATCGACATTGCCGAATATTCGGAAAACCGCGCCCTGCGCGAAGAAATCTACAAAGCGCGCAGCGACATAGCCTTCGGCGGCGCGTTTGATAACCGCCAGGTGGTGCTGGATATCGTCGAGCAGCGCGAAAAGAAAGCGACACTGCTGGGCTTTGACAGCTATGCCGCGTTTGTCCTTGATGACCGCATGGCGAAAACGCCCGAAACCGTCAATGCCTTCCTGAAGCGCAACGAGGAAGTGTACCGCCCCGCCGCCGAGGACTTCGTGAAAAAAGTCACCGATTACGCCGAGAAGACGGACGGTTTGAAAGACCTGAAGCCGTGGGACCTTTCCTATTATGCCCGCAAGCTGAAGGAGGAAACCTACTCGATGGACCTCGAGGAGCTGCGTCCCTACTTCGACCTCGACAAGGTGATGGACGGCCTGCGCCGTCATGCTGAAAAACAATTCAACATCGAGATGACGGAAACGAAGGACAAGTACCCCGTTTACCACCCCGATGTGAAGGTTTACGAGGTGAAGGACAAAGCCTCCGGCGAAATGATCGGCCTGTTCTACGGCGATTATTACGCCCGTGCCGGCGCCAAGCGCAACGGCGCGTGGATGAGCACCTTCCGCAACCGCGGGCTGAATGAAGAAGGCGAAAACCAGTTCTCCATCGTCACCAATACCTGCAACTTTGCAAAACCCACCCCCGGCAACCCGACGCAGCTGTCGCTGGACGAAGTGCGCACTGTGTTCCACGAATTCGGCCACGGCCTGCACGCCCTGCTGGCGCGCGGCGATTACGGTTCCCTCACCGGCACCAGCGTAAAGTGGGACTTCGTCGAGCTGCCGTCGCAGCTGCAGGAAAACTGGGCGAAGGAGAAGGAAGTGCTGGATACTTTTGCCAAGCACCCCGTCACCGGCGCGCCGCTTGACCCCGCCGTCATCAAGAAAATTGCCGACATGGAAAACTTTGACGCAGGCTACATGGGCCTTCGCCAGACCTTCCTTGGCAAGCTCGACATGAAATGGCATTCGACACCGCGCAAAGACATCGACAGCGTCGAAAAGCTGGAAGACAGCGTTGTGGACAGCACGTGGGTCTTCCCGCGCGTTGCAGGCACGCAGTCAACCGCCTTCGGCCACCTGTTCTCCGGCGGTTATGCTGCCGGCTATTACAGCTACAAATGGGCGGAAGCGCTGGAAGCCGACGTGTTTTCGGAGTTCCAGAAAAAAGGTCTCTACGACAAGGATACGTCGGAGCGCCTGCGCAACACCATCTACTCGCAAGGCGGCACGGTTGATCCGGACAGTCTGTTCGTGTCGATGATGGGCCGCAAGCTGGATGCGGATGCATTGTTCCGCCGCGAAGGCCTGCTGGACGACAAAAAACCCGCCAGCAACAGCAACGCGCCCAAACCGCCCGTGAACAAGGCGGGCTAAAACTTCAGCGCTGGCTTTAAATTTTAGTCAGTCGCACGTGAACAGCAGTCTTCTTCTTTTTGAAGAAGGCTGCTTTCATTTGCGGGAATGACAATGCGTGGCGGTGCATAGCGGCGTGCGGCAGTGACGCGCGTGGGCGTTGCGGCGCCAGATTTTTCGGTGGACTCTTTTGTCACGTCACGTGCGGGGAGGGGGTTTGTCATTGAATACCTGCCTTTCCATTTGCAAAATCTTTGCGTCAGAGAACAGCGGTTATTATATGGCATCCGCCGCGCGGCGGGGGCTTATTTTGTTGCGTTTTTGTGACGCAGCGCAGCATGCAAAAACATGCGTTTTGCTTGTATTTCAATGGGTTTTAAGCGTTCGCGGCGTTGATGAAATTCAGCATGAATTGCTGCGTCGGCGCATCGGCCAGTGCCGGCACGTGTCCTGCGCCGGGGCACATGTGAATCAGCGCGCCCGGTTTTGTGGTTTTAAGGTCGGCAATTTCAACGGCGGTGCAAAGGTCTGACACGCTGCCCGCAACCAGCGCGACAGGGCAGGGAATAGCCGCAAGGCCAATCGACAAATCAACATCCGCCTTTAAATCGGTCAGCGCGCGCCGCGCCAGCGTTGCATCAAAATGAAAAGCGTAGCGGGCGGGGCCAAGCTGCCGCAATTGGTGCATCGCATAATGATGCCAGATGCTTTCCGACACATCCCCCAGCGGCAGGTTCATTTTCAGCGCCGCTTCATATTGCGCGGGGTCGCTGAAAATAGGCAGGTTTTCCGTGATATAGGCGGTAATGCGGTCAAGCCCCGCGCGGCTGGGGCGTGGCGTAATATCCACCAGCGTCAGGCTCTTGAAAATATCCGCCGCACCCATCATGCCCAGCATCAGCGCAATCAGCCCGCCCATGGAGGTGCCGACCCAGTGGACGCGGCCAAGGTTCATTTGTTGCAGGAAGGCCATGAAGACGGGGGCATAAACCTCCACCCCGTAATTGAGCGGGTTTTGAAAACGGCTGCTTTCCCCGCGGCCGGGCACGTCAGCGGCAATCACGTCGTAGCCAGCGGCGCAGAGTGATTCTGCGATAAAATCAAAATCCCGCTTCTGGCGTGTCAGGCCGTGCAGGCAGAAGACGGTGCCTTTCAAATTATTTTGCGGCGTCCAGCGGGCATAGGCAACGTCAACCGTTTCACCCGCGAATTCCCCTGCCAGTTTCAGCGTAAAAAGCTGCGGTTTTGCAGGGGTTTCTTGCTGCGGCGCGGGATTGTTCATGGGGTTGCTTTTCCTTGTGAATATGGTGCGGGCCGCCGGGGCGTTTCAAACAAAGCAGGAATCTTTCCGGAACTTCGGACGCGCCGGAAAATTGGCTGAAGCATGACGGTATGAATTGACCCCCGGCAAGTCAATGCCCTGAAAAGGCAGGTTATTATGGAATTGCACTTAGGGATTGTTTAACTACCTATGCCCCATAATGGGGGTGTCTTAAAAAGGTTGGGGAGAGATGTCTATTCGCGTTGTCATTGGCATGTTCTGTACACTTTTCGCCCTGCTGCCGGCGCAGGCACAAGCCTTTGATTCGTCTTATTATATTCAGGAAAAAGAAGCGCGCGACCAATACAACCTGCAAAACGGCAACCACCGCCCGTCTCTTGTCATCAGCCCTAAAACCGCCGTCACGTTTGAAGCAGAGCCGGTAATGACCCGCAGCATGGACGGGCAGGCGGTGACAACCGCGCTGTCATCCCCCGCTACCATCCAGCACAGCGTGCAGGGCGCCCCCGCCGGCATTGGCGCAACCTTCAGCCACAAGGCGACGGATAGTTTAACCCTGCAGGGCAGTTACAATTTTTATGCGCCTGCGGGCTACGGCACCTCGCAATACCTGACGGGTTTCAGTCCCTATGAATTTTCCCCGGAGGGCTATGGCAGCAGCTATTCCTTCGCCGTCGGCGCGAAATGGCAGCAGACGGATAAACTGTCCTTCCGCTCCGGCCTGCAGTACGACAACACGCCCGCCTTCAGCCAGCAGGCCGCCATCGACCAGCATGACGGCGCAAGTTACCTGGCGCAGTTGGGTGCTAGCCTGAACATCGCCAACGGCGCCTTCGTCGACGTTGCGGCATCCCACCTGTTCTTCAAGGACGGCATGATGGGCGTTGCCAAGAACCTGTCCGAAGATTCAGGCGACGCGCAGCTGCAATTGAAGGGCAAGGCTTTCAGCCACGACAATACCATCAAGGTCGCATTCAAGTGGAAGTTTAAATGATACTTCCACTGCCGTACCTTAACTTCTACCGGAACATCAAGGGCCGTTACGACCTGATGATGTTTTTGTGCAAGTGGGATACGGATTACCGCAAGGACCTTATCGTCACGCTCCTTGCCTTTATGCTGTTCTTTTATTCCATCTGCACCTGGAACACCATTTACGACCTGATCGCCATGAGCGTGGAGGCCGGCATTATCATGGTGCAGCTGGGCGGTGAAATGTCCATTCTGCCCGCCGATTACCGCCCCTCGCACGGCGGCGTCACCTATTCGGTGCAGCCTTCCACCCACATCGCCTGCGATGAGCTGAGCTATTTGATGTCTGCTGTCTACCCCGCGCCGGTGGAACAGCAGCTGGGCTTTGAAAACCCCATTCGCGGCCACGGCTTTTGCAAGGAAAGCCCGCTGGCCAGCGCGATACTCGATGATACGCTGATGTTGCGAAACACCGTGCCGTACCGCATAGACGAGGATGAAACCAACTACATCCGCTCCCGCCACCAGCTGCGCTACATCGCCATCCGCATCGCCAACAAAAAGCAGCACACCACCAACGGCTGCAAGCTTGCCATGCACGACATGGCAGACGCCTTGTATGGGGAGCGCGCCGTCACCTTGCGCAAATCCTATTACTTCGATGCGCTGCTGACGGCGGAAGCGTTTCGGTCCCGCATCTTCCGCAATAACATAAAAGGCGAGAAAGAGGTTTACACCGACCTCACCACATACTTCCCCGTGACGGAAGAAAAAATTGACGGCCATCTGGGCGTGCGCTTCAAGCCGGATTTTTACAAAGACGTTTCCGGCCATATCGGCATCACGACGCTGCTGGTGACGGAAAACCGCCGCGTGGTCATGCTGCATCAGGGCTCCACCAAGGCCATCGGCTCCCATACCGTCGGCCTTGGCGGTTCCGGCTCCATGAGTTATTCCGACCTTGAACTGGCAGGTTCCGCCAACGACCTTCGCGCCAGCCTTGCCTATGGCATGGCCCGTGAATTGTGCGAAGAAACCGGCATGGAAAAATGGTTCGAGGATGTGCGCCGCAATACCATGGTCATCGGTTTCTTCCGCTGGATCGACCGCTGCGGCAAGCCCGAATTCGTCGGCATCACGCGGGCGGAAGATGTGCCGTTTTCCAAGGACCGCGCCATAGATGGCGATGAAGTGGTGAAGTATGACGAAATTCCGGTCACCTTGAATACCCTTACCGATTTCCACCGCGTGTTGGCCTGGGTGCGGGATAATAACGTCAACGTTGCGCTATCTTCCCTCATGGCGCTGCACCGTATGGCCGTGATTGCAACTTATGCCAGCCCGGGCGCAACGGACGAGCAGCGCCTGCTGCATCGCCGCATGTCGGAGTTCCTGTTTGGGTCCCTGGCCTACCTTGACAAAACGGTCGCAAAGCCCTATTCTCTGGAAAATGAAAGGCACCCGCAAAGGGCCTTATTATAAGAGGATATTATGGCACGTGACCGCGGCATTCTGGTCGTTTTCGACCTCGTTTCCACCCTGGCGGATGCCGGGCCCCGCTACGTGCAGGCTTTTGCCGATGTTCTCGAAAGCCGCGGCCTTGCCGTGCCGCCCGTTGCCGATGTTGCGGCCCTTCTTGGAAACAAAAACCTTTCCGACATTACCGACCAGTTTGCAGGCCCGCTGCCGCCCGATGAAAAGAAGGCCTTCATGGCTGATTGCAACGCGGCCTGCGATGCCTTGCTGAACCGCCCCGGCTGGCGCGAAGAATTGTTCCCCAATGTGCGTGAAGCGATTGAAACCATGCACCTGCGCGGTTTTACCCTCGGCATTTATACCGGCACGCGGGAAGACGCGCTGGCAGCGCAGCTGAATTACCACCACCTCGGCGGCATGTTCGATACGCGCTATATGCGCGGCAAGGATAATACGCGCGATGCGAACCTCAAAAGCGAAGCGTTAAAGGTCGGCCAGCTCGGCTCGATCGTCGAGGCTTTCAACCGCGAGCAGGGCAAGAACGCCGCAGGCATCATCGTGATTGGCGATTCCGCGGCAGATGTGCAGGCGGCCGCCAGCCTGGGCCTTCACTTCGTCGGCTTCGCCAGCGATGACAAAAAATCCCAGCAGATGCAGGATGCGGGCGCGCAATCCATCGTGCGTGATTTCGGCGACCTGCCGGACCTCGTGCAGCGTTTGCTCCGCCCCGCTGCGAATGATGCGGCCACAAAACCCAGCCCGGGCCGCAAGCTTGCGCCCTGACATGTCTAATCCGGAAGAAATTCACCTGCTGAAAGGTATTGAACCCATGGCTAAAACCCTTCGTCTCGGCAACGGCGTCACCGTTATTTGCGAAGAACGCGCAGGGGCGGGCAAGGTTGCCATGCAGGTCTACATCAAGTCCGGCAGCATGCACGAACCGCAGGCGGAAAACGGCCTGACGAACCTGATGCAGGAAGCGGCGCAGGCGGGCACAAAAACCCGCAGCCGCGATGATATTTCCGAAGCGATCGAGGCGCGGGGCGGCAGCTTAAGCTCCGAAGCCCTGCGCGACGGCACCTATTACGCGACCGAAACGCTGGCACGCAGCGCGCCCGAAACCTTCGCCGTGATTGCGGATATTCTGCGCAACCCCGTTTTCGATGCCGAAGAAATTGAAACCACAAAGGGCCTTATTGCGCAAGGCCTCGCGCAAAAGGCGCAAAAGCCTTCCGCCGTTGCTTCCAAACTTTTGTTTACCGCGGCCTTCAGCGGCCAGCCCTATGGCAACGACCCCGCCGGCAGCCCCGAAAACCTTGCCGGCTTTACGCGCGACCAGGTGGTTGAAAAACACCGCCAGCTGCTGGCAGACCCGTCTAGCATCATCGTGTCCTTCGCGGGGGATATTGATGCCGCGACCGCCGAAAAGCTGGTGCAGGATGCCTTCGGCGACCTGCCGGCCGCGCCTGCCAAGGCCGCGCAGGTAAAGCTCAATTTCACCGGCGGTGATGCCCGCGTGCCGGCGGATAACGAACAGCTCAACCTTTTCTTCTCCTTCCCCGCACCCGCGCTGGCGGATGCTGACAGGTACGCCGTGATGCTGTTGAAGGAAGCGCTGTCTGGTGGCATGTCGTCACCGCTATTCCAGGAAATCCGTGAAAAACGCGGCCTTGTCTATTCCGTCGGCGCAGAATATTCCGCGCAGGATACCGCGGGCATGTTCAGCATTGTCGCCGGTACCGGCAAGGGCAATGCGGGAGAGCTGATGGCGGTCACGTTTGACCTATTCGGCGGCATCATCCGCAACGGGTTTGACGTTGAAGCGCTGGAGCAGGCGCGGGAGCGCATTTTGCGCAAGGGCAAGGACAGCCGCGAAACCGCCGAAGACGCGGCAGATGCCAACCTTACTCAATTCGCGAACTTCGGCCGCCTCATCGACCCCAGCGAAACCGAGGCGCGCCTCCGCGCCGTCACGAATGATGATATCCGCCGCGTCTGCGCCGGCTTTTTGAAGGACGGTAAATACGCCCTTGCCGCCGTCGGCCCCATGGATGCATTACCTGCCGAAGCCGACATTAAAGCGCACATGAAGGCGCAGCTGGATGGCGTGACCATTCCGGCCGCGCCCGCAGCCGCGCCCCTGCTGCAGGGCACCTTCAGCGGCGCCGCGCAAAAAACCGATGGTGGAACCGCGCCGCAAATCACCACCCTTGCGAATGGGATGATGGTGATTACGGTTGAACGGCCCGGCAACCTTTCCTGCGGTGCCTGGGTGGGCGCGGGGTCGGACCATGAAACGGAAGCATTGAACGGCGCAACCCACATGAACGAACACATGATGTTCAAGGGCACGCCCAGCTACCCCGCCGGCAGCATCGACCGCATTGTGGAAGGGGAGCTCGGCGGCAACCTCAACGCCTATACCACGCGCGACAAGACCTGCTATTACTTCTACAGCCTAAAGCCCGACGCGCTGGAAAAGGTTGTCGATATTTGCGGCGAAATGGTTTTCAAGGCCGACATCGACCATGCGGAATTTGATGGCCGCACGGTCAGCAAGCCCGATGGCGCCACCGCCAAGAATAAAGGCGAGCGCGATGTCGTGATCGAGGAGCTGCGCCGCTCCAACGACAACGTCGGCAGCCGCCGCATGGATGCCTTGATGCAGGCAGCCTACCCCGACCAGCCGCACGGCTGGACAATTCTGGGGCCCGAAAAAACGCTGCGCGCCCTGACGGTTGAACAGCTGCGCGCCTACCGCGATGAATTCTACGCGCCCAACAACGTCATTTTCTGCGCCGTCGGGCCGGTAAAGCACGAAGACTTCGTGGCGATTGTGGAGCAAAAATTCGGGCAGATGCCCGCCAACGCCTTTCCGCCGCTGCCGCAGCCGGAATATAAAGGCGGCACCGTGGTCGATGAGATGCCGGGCGCAAAGCTTTGCAATATCGCCCTTGCCGCACCGGCAGTGGCAAAAACCGATCCTGATTTTTACGCCTACCTTGCCCTTTCCAACATCCTCGGCCACGGCATGTCGTCGCGGCTTTACAAGGAAGTGGTGCTGGAACAGGAACTCACCGGCAGCGTCGGCGCGGGTATCATGGATTTTCGCAATGCCGGCACTTTCCTCATCATGGCCTCCGCGACGCCCGAAAACGTGAAGCCGGTGGTCGATGCCATTTACAGCCAGATACGCGGCGCCACCAGCGGCATTACGGACGACGAACTGGCGAAAGCCAAAACCGCCATGGAAATGGAAGCGCTGTCGTCGCTTGAATCCAACGGCGATGCCTGCAATGAATACGCCGTCAACGCGCAAACCTTTGGCCGCCTCGTGCTGCCGGCAGATATTTCCGCCGAAATCCAGAAGGTGACGGTGGCGGATGTAGAGCGTGTCGCGCAAAAAATCCTTGCCGCAAACCCCACCGCCGCCATGATTGTGCCCAAGGGAACAGACCGCAGCCTGCTGCCCCGCCATGAAGATGTCGTCGCCATGCGCAACGGCGGCTACCAGCCCCCGCCGCCGCCCGCGCCGAAAGCGGACCAGCCGCGGTTGTAAGGTACCTGTAAGGTTGTTTTTAAGGGTCTTTTCCGGCATCTAAAGTTGCATTTGCGCCCGCGTTCTTTAAAATGGGTGCACGCTGCTTTTGCCTTGCCGTTGAAAGACTGCCTTACCACCCATGAAGAATTTTTTCCGCAACATCTCGCGTCTTGCCTTCCCCTATTTCAGGTCGGAAGAGTGGAAAAGCGCATGGCTTCTGCTCATCTCCATCATCTGCCTCAACCTCGGCATTGTTTACCTCAGCGTCCAGTTCAATAAATGGAATAACGCGTTTTACGACTCGCTGCAAAACCTCGATGTGACGGGCTTTGCCGCCGCGCTGGAGCGTTTTTCGTGGCTCGCACTCATCTATATTCTTGCGGGGGTCTACAGCGCCTACCTCAACCAGTTCCTGCAAATCCGCTGGCGGCGGTGGATGACCGCGACCTTCCTGAACCGCTGGCTCGAGCATCAAACCTATTACCGCATGCAGATCGGCAGCAGCGATGCCGATAACCCCGACCAGCGTATCTCCGAAGATATCCGCCAGTTCATTGAACTGACGCTTGACCTGTCGCTCGGGCTTATCAGCACGGTTGTAACGCTGGTATCATTCGTCGTCATTCTTTGGGGGCTGTCGGGTGATTTGCCGCTGCCGCTGGGTAACGGCAATACCATCATCGTGCCGGGTTATATGGTCTGGGTTGCGCTTATCTATTCCATGTTCGGCACGTGGCTGACCGCCAAAATCGGCCGTCCTTTGGTGGCGCTCAACTTTGACCAGCAGCGGTTCGAGGCGGATTTCCGCTTCAGTCTCGTCCGCCTGCGTGAAAACAGCGAAAGCATCGCGTTTTATAAAGGCGAAGCGGCAGAAAAAACCGGCTTCATTGCGCGCTTCACCGATGTGTTCGATATTTACAAGCGCGTCATGGGTCGCCGCAAAACGCTGTCGTGGTTTACCTCCGGCTACGGGCAGATTGCGGTTATCTTCCCCTATGTCGTCGCCGCGCCGCGCTTTTTCACGGGGGCCATTAAAATCGGCGGGCTGATGCAGACGGCGGCGGCCTTTGACCGCGTGCGGGGCGCCTTGTCCTTCGTCGTGGATTCCTACACCAGCCTTGCCATTCTCAGCGCCGTCAGCATCCGTCTGCAAAGCTTCAGCGAGCACATGACCGCCGCCCGCGCGCTTGAAGGCATCGGCGCTAAAATTACCCAAGGCGCGGCGCTGACCTCAACCGCCCTTAATGTCCGCCTGCCGGATGGCACGGCATTGCAAAGCAATATACAGCTGAATGTGCCGCCCGCAGCCTCGCTGCTTATTCAAGGCCCCTCCGGCTGCGGCAAAAGCACGCTGCTGCGCGTTATTTCCGGCCTTTGGCCTTATGCGGATGGTACGGTGACGGTACCGGCGGGGGAGCAGCTGTTCGTGCCGCAAAAACCTTACCTGCCGCTTGGCACGCTGCGCAACGCGCTGCTCTATCCCGGGCGCACGCATGCGTCTGACGATATTTTGCTGCAAGCATTGGCAGATTGCCAGATGGCGCACTTTGGCGGCAGGCTGGATGAAGTTGCGCCGTGGTCGCATACGCTATCGCTTGGCGAGCAGCAGCGGCTTACCTTCCTGCGCGCCATTATCACGGCGCCAGCCGTTGTTTTCCTCGATGAAGCGACGTCTGCGCTTGACGAGGCCTCGGAAACGTATTTCTACAAGCTGCTGCGCCAGCGACTGCCGAACGCGCTCATCGTCAGTGTCGGCCACCGCAACACGCTGCAGCCGCTGCATGACCATGTGCTGCAGCTGCAAAAGCGCATTGCCTGATTTCCGGCATACATTTTTTGCCTGAGCTTATTTCAGGAAAGCCACATTTCCTTTGTCGGCCATTGCCAGGCATGGCGGAAAAACTCCGCCATTTTCTCCGTATTCAGCGGCTTTCTTAAAACGCCGTCGGCCCGAAGGTCAAGCGCGCGGCGGATTGTTTCATAGCTTAGCTCGCCCGACAGCACGACGATGGGGATTTCTTCAAGGAAGCGGTCGGATTTCAGCCGCTCCAGCACTTTAAACCCGTCCATGCGCGGCATGTTAAGGTCGACGATGATGACGGTTGGCGTCATGCACATGACGGACCTGTCCTCGAACCCTTGCTCCCGCATGTACTTGATAAGGTCTTCGCCATTGGCAAAGCATTTCACTTCCTGCACCTTGCCGCATGCTTCAAGCTGGCGCTGGCTGAAAAGCCTGTCATCCGCTTCATCCTCGACTAGGAATACGCGGCAGCCTTCACCGGTGGCTGCGGTTGTCGCAACGCCTTGCGGCGGGGCAGTTTGCGGCGCAATGCCACGTTCTTCATCTGTCCGCATGGTCAGGTCCTCCTTCATGTCAGTGCGCCGGTCTCGTTGACGTCCCGCGAAGGGCGGGTTTCCTTGCCGTTGAGTATCTGCACGAAGTCCCACCGCGACAGCGGCTTGTGCATAAATCCTTTTGCCCCTTTTTGGAGCGCGCTTTGAATTTCCGCCTCGTTCTCCGTCTGTGAAATCACCAGCACGGGAATGTCGGCGTAATCGTCGCGCTGGCGCAATAGCTCCAGCGTGCGAAGCCCGTTCATGTCGGTCATGTGAATGTCGAGCAGTACAAGCCACGGTTTTTCGTGCGCACGCCGGTGGTCAAGAAGATAGGACAAAAGGCCCGAACCGCTATGAAAGGTGATGACGGGCATGTCGCCAAACAGGAAGGCAAGTTCGCGCCTTAACATCAGCTGGTCGTCAAAGCTGTCATCAACGACGGCGATTGGCCTGCGCGTAATCTGCCAGGGCGTGGGCGCCTTGGATGCGCCCGTGTCCATTCCGGTATCCATATGCATGATCAAAAACTTCTTTTACGCCGGTTGTTGAAACGAAGCAAAGGGCGCCCTAATAGTCCAATCTCAAAACTATCTCAAAGGTTCGTCATCTAAAAATGACATAGTTTCTTATTCTTATATAAACAAGCATACCATGGGTCTGTTTAACGACTGCTGAAAATTGCGGCCAATACGTGCAAAGCTTTACGCAAAGTTCTCTAAAATTTTATGCGGCATTATTTGGAACCAAAAATTTTGCCGCGTGTTAAGCTATAGGGAGTAGTCTTGTTTTTTTAAGCGGCGCATTCCCGCGTATGTTTTCTTGTCATCCGTTCAATTTTAACAAGCCATCTGTTTCAAATGGACATTCCCGATACAGACACCAGCCATAAAAATATCAAGATACTGATCGTCGAGGATGACGCGGTGGACCGCGCCGTCTACCGTCGTATTTTCAGCAAAAACGAAGGTTTTACAGTGCTGGAGGCGGATACTCTGCGCGATGGTCTTGACCTGATGGGCCGTGAATCCCCGGACTGTATTTTGCTGGATTACCGCCTGCCGGACGGCAACGGCATCGACTTTATCACCCGCTGCCAGCAGGGCACGGGGCAAAGCGTCACCGCCATTATCATGGTGACCGGGCAGGGATCCGAACAAACGGCGGTCGAGGCCATGAAGCTTGGCGCGGTCGATTATATTACGAAGGAAGAAATTGTGGATGGCGTGCTGCTCCGCAACATTCTCAGTGCCATTGAAAGAACGCAGTTAAAAAATGCGGTACTGCATTACCAGCAGCAGCTGGAAAAATCATACGGTGCGCTATCGGAATTCACGCATACGGCATCCCACGACCTGAAGGCGCCGCTGCGTCATATCGTTTCCTACTGCGAATTGATCCGCGATGAATTCGGTGAAAGGCTGGGTGAGGAAGGCGTGCAATACACCGCCCGCCTTATCGTCAATGCCCGCCGCCTGCAGCGGCTGGTGGATGACCTGCTGGCCTATTCCGAAGCCCTGAACACCATCGAGGAAAAAGAGCACGTGGATGTTGACGGCATCGCCGCCGAAATTGTGGAGTTTATGGAAGAAACAATAGCGGAGCATGGCGCGACCATAACGGTGCAGGCGCTGCCGCGCGTCTATGCCTATCCGCTGCGCATCAAGCAGCTTTTGCAAAACCTGGTTGCCAATGCGCTGAAGTATAAATCAACCGCGCCGCCCGTCATCCGCATCGCCTGTGAAGACAGGGGGCATGAATATTTATTCAGCGTGACCGACAACGGCCTTGGCATTGAAGACGAGCATAAGGAGATGATTTTTGAATCCTTCAAGCGGCTTCATTCGCGGGATAAAATTGAAGGCTCGGGCCTGGGCCTTTCGATTTGCAAAAAAATCATCAACATGCACAACGGGCGCATTTGGGTGGAATCGAGCGCGGGCAAGGGCTCGACGTTTTTCTTTACCATTCCGCGCGCCGTGACCGCCGTTTGAAAACGGCTTCAGGCGACCGTCACGGTTGCAGCGCCGGTCGTTTCCAGCATTTCCGCCGTGGTGCGCGCGCCCTGCCGCTTGAAGACGAGGGAGGCGCTGCCGTTTGGCGTTTTGAGGCCACGGATGGTAAGTTCTTCCAGCCACGCCGGCAATTGCGGGTTCTGCACCGTGACAGAGTCCGCCGCAACGGTCATGCCGAGCATGGATTGCAGCAACAGCGATTCCGACGCGCTGGCCCAGGCCTGCGGGCTGCAGGCAACGGGGTAGGGGGCAGGCGGTTTGCCATCTTCACGCGGCAGGCCGCCGAACAGTTCAGGCAGGCGCAGGGGGGGCTGCAAAAAGTTTTGTGCGGCCTCAAACAGCGCGGTCATTACGGCGGCGGCTTTGTCCTGCATGCCATAGCGGGCCATGCCGGCGGCGCACAGGGCGGTATCATGCACCCAGACGGTGCCGTTGTGGTACCCTTCCGGCGGGCGCGAGGGTTCATAGCGTTTTTCGCGGCTGCCAAGCGTGCGAATGCCCCAGCCGCTGAACATGTCAGGCGACATCAGCTTTTCCGCTGTTTTCTTTGCGCGTTCCGGCGTGGCAATGCCGGAAAAAAGAAGGTGACCGGGGTTGGAACTGCTGACAAGGCAGGGTTTCTTGGCGCCGTCAAGCGCCAGCGCATAGCTGCCAAGCTCGTCCGACCAATAGGCGGCATTGAATTTTTCCTTCAACGCGTCGGCTTCTGCCGTCAGCCGCTTTGCGGCATCCGCATGGCCGAGCGCAAGGGCAATGGCGGCGGCGGATTTTTTTGCATCATAAACGTAACCCTGCACTTCGCACAATGCAATCGCGCCAAGCGCCAGCGCGCCATCGGCGTGGGAAATGGAATCCTGCGAATCTTTCCAGCCCTGGTTGCCAAGTCCGCTTTCCGCACCGCGCTGGTATTCAACAAAGCCGTCGCCATCCTTGTCGCCGTAGATATTAATCCAGCCAAGGGCGCGTTCAATGTGCGGCCACAGCTGCGCGGCAAAAACGCGGTCGCCTGTGCGCGCGAACCATGCGCCGGCAAGGCTGACAAACAGCGGCGTTGCATCGGCCGTGCCGTAATAGGGCGTGTGCGGAATTTCATGCAGCCGCGCCATTTCGCCGCTGCGGATTTCATGCAGAATTTTTCCGGGCGCGCTGTCGTGGAAGGCGCTTTCTTCCGTTGCCTGAAATTTTGCCAGCAACGTCAATACGCCTTTGGCAAGGTCGGGGTCCTGCCACAGCAATTGCCATGCGGTAATAATGGCATCGCGGCCGAAGGGCACGCTATACCACGGAATACCGGCGCAGACATAAGGCCCTGTTTCCATCTGTGTTGTCAGCAAGGCAATATCCACCGCATTCTGGCGCACCCATTGGTCAAAAACGGGATTGGAAGATGAAATGGACGGGCGGCGCGATACCTGCGCGGCGATAAAGGCGCGGGCTTTGGCCAGCGCGGCATCATATCCTGCGGCATCCAGCGTGCCCGCGGTATCTGCGCCCATTTTGAGGTAAATAACCTGTGCGCCGTTGGCGGGCACCTGCAGTGCAAGGCTGGCGGTGGCGCCCGCCGCCGTCACATCGGCGGAGAAGACGATGGTGCTGCGGTATTCAACTTTATCAAGGCCCGTGTAGCGGAAGGTGATGGTGCGGGCAGTTGTGCCAACTGCGTGGGTGGTGCCGCGCGCCGGGCGCACCGCGCCGCGAATTTCAAACAGGTCGAGGAAGTCTGCGCCGAAGCTATAGGCGATTTGTGCGGTTACGGGCGCATCGGTTGCGTTTTTTACAGTGAGCTGCTCATACAGGCTGTCGTTGAACAGGAAAATGGCGCGCGTTATATCAAGGCCGCCGTGCTTCAGCTGCGTGGTGAACAGCACGTTGCCTTCGCCGAGTTTCGTATTCACTACGTCCGGCGCTGCGCCATTGATGGCAAGTTCAAGGCGGGAAAGGATGCGCGTATCGCGGCAGACCAAACCATCGGCAATGTCATGCTGTTTTTCGTTGCGTTCCCACATGCTGCCGGATTTATCCAGAATGGCGAAGCTGTCGTTATGTTTCAAAACAAACATGGCGGTTTTCCTTTAGCGTCAGGCGGGAAGACAGGCCTAGCTTATACCACGGATAAAGGCAGATTCAAGCTTAACGGGCGGGCGCTTTTTCGTTGATAAAGCGTGACATATCTTCCAGCAGCGGAATTCTGGCGCGAAAACCGTTGAGAAGGGAAAGGATGATGATTTTATGCGTCGCATCCTTGTATAAAACAACCTCCGGCGTATTGCCGGTTTTGCGCAGCGCCTTGGCAAAGTTAACGGTGTTCTTGGGGTAAACGTCCGTGTCGTTCATGCCGTGCACCAGCAGCATGGGCGGCAGGCCCTGGGCGGCGTAATGAATGGGCTGGGTCAGCCCGTCTTTTTCAGGGCTGAACATGTCTTTAATATCGGCATCGGTAAAGGGCAGGAAGTCATAGGGGCCGGAAATGCCAATCACGCCGCGTATCCAGCGGCGTTGCCCGCCGGCTTCCTTCAAATAGCGCGGATGCACGGCAACCATGACGGCGTTGTATGCGCCGGCAGAATGCCCGGCGATGAACAGGCTGTTCGGGTTGCCGCCATATTCCCGCGCATGGGTGTGCAGCCAGACGAAGGCCCTGGCGCTATCCTCCACAAATGCAGGGTATTTGGCTTTGGGGTAAACGCGGTAATCGGCAACGGCGGTAACGCAGCCTTTGGTGGTCAGCGCCTGGCCGACGAATTTATACAGCTCCTTGTCGCCATCCTCCCACCGTCCACCGTAAATAAACAGCACGGTGCAGCCGTTGGGGTTGGGCGCATCCGGCGTATAAACATCAAGCTTCTGGCGCGGGTCGGTGCCGTAGGCAAGGTTTTTATGAACCGTATAGCCATTGGCGGGCACAAGGCCGTTCAGCAGCGTTTCACGGGAACAGCCGCCGAGAGGCAATGACAACAGCACAAAGGCGAGAAGCGCGGCAATACGGGCCATTTTGTGTATTATCCGGTTAAAGCGAATGAATTGTCGCCCGTGTGGGGCCGTGGCTTGTCAGCATAAAGTCGGGGGCAAGGCGGCTTTGCAGCGCGGCCACCAAACCTTCCGGCGTTGTTTCGGCCAGCGTATAATCATCCGCGTACTGCACAACGTCATCCAGCTGGTCAAGGCAGCTGACCATAAGTCCAACGCGCAGTTTGATCCCTAAGTTCCGGTCGCTTAAGTCGCCTTCAATGGTTTTTTGCAGGTGCGCAATATCAAGGTGCGCAAAACGCAGGCTACCCTGATAGGTATTGGTGATATTGGTTTTATCTTCAATGCCCGCGTACGGCGCTTGCTGCAATTCACCCGCCAGCGGGCCTGCGCCGTGGCGCGTCAGGTAGGCGCGGGTGATATAGGTGGCGTCAATGCTGTCAATTTCCGCAGCCGCCGCCAGTGCCAGAATGTTTTTGATGCCGGTATGCGACCGCGTAACGTGCGGGAAGGTACCGCGCACCTGGTCCAGCAACAGCCCCTGCGCGCCTTCAAAAATAATCATGGCGGGCGTGGTGGCAAGGTAATCGGGCGCGGCCGGTTGCGCGACCTGCAAAAAAGCCGCCGTATCATCCATAAATTTTTGCAGCACGCCTTCCGCGCCAATGCGTTCCTGCCACAGCGACGGAATATTTTGAATGCCAAGGGCGGCGAGGCGCTTCGGCACCCATTCTTTGCGAATAACACCGAGTTTTTGTTTCAACGCGGCGGCATCCGCAAGGTCGGCATAGAAAAGGGCGGGGTTGCCCGGCTCGCAGCGCTCAATGGTTTCACCAAAGCCCATGCCGCAGCTGCCGTGCCGCGTCGCGCCGCGCGCTTCTTCGGCAATCTGGTTGATCATCATGTCATAGGGCGTGGTGACGGGCGCGCCGGCAGCCACCCGCACAGCGGGGGTAACGGCTTTGTCATGCAGCAGCGCCAGTTCTTTCATGAACAGCAGCGGGTTGCAAACGAAGAACTGGCTGAGGAAGGTCGGTGCACCTGCAAAGCTGCCGCTGCCGAAATGGCTGAAGACATGACGCTGGCCCTGCGGCGTTGCCACGGTATGCCCCGCCTGCGCGCCGCCGTTGTAGCGCACCACGAGCGCGTTGCCGGCAAAGCGGGCGGCGTAATGGTCTGTCGTCAGGCCCTTGCCTTCATCGCCGTAACCGGCGCCGATGACGGAATATGCAGTTTTCATGAAAATTCAACCTGCCGGCTTTTGCAAAATGTGGCTGATTATAAACAAATACCGCGCGCCTGTTCAAGCGCGCGGTATTGCTGTTGTGCAGGCTATAGCGGTAATTAAGGCTTAAGTTTCAGCTTCAGGTGCGAGGGCGGCAACGGTACGGCGTTGCTGTTCGCGGCCTTTGCGGGTTTAATGTTCTTGATGGCGTCCTGCACGGTTTTCGCGGTTTCGCCCTGCCAGCTGGCGACCACGGCGGCAGGATCCTTGCCGTTATGGACTTCCAGCACGGAAACCAGCACTTCCGACAGCTTGTTATAGTCTTTCAGCGATACAATGCGCTCCGGCGGCAATACCTTGTTCCAGCTGTCATAGACTTCTTTTTTATGGCTGCGGGCATGGTTGCCCTGTTCCACGACCACGTGGAAAACATCGTACTTCGCCGAAACCATTTTCAGCAGGTCCTTGGAGCTGATGTTACCCGGCACATCGTCACCGAACAGTTTCTTAATGTGTTCTTTCGTCAGCTCCGGCGGGCATTCTTCATCGCCGAAGGTGAAGATGACGCCTTTGCGGCCTTGGGAAACGCTGTCAATTTCAGTCTTTTTCGCAGCGAAGTACCAGGGCAGGTTATAGCTTTCAAAATGGTTACCGCCGCCGCCGCCTTCAAGGTAAATGTTTTTCAGCTGCTCGGCGATGCGGATATCGGCCTCGAACTGCGAGGCCTGCAGCGGTGCGCGGTCGCAATAGGCATCGCCCACGCCCATCACCATGATGTGCGGGTCGGAAACGGGCTTGCGATCAAGGATCTGCTCGACAAGGGTGCCAAGGCCTTCACGCGCCATGCGTTCTGCGATCACGCCCATGGAGCCGGTCACGTCAAGCGCGAGGATGATGGGGGTGGAATGGGGGTTATCCGCCGAATTGCGCGATTCACGCAGCTGGATTTTGCGCGGGTCCATATCCGGGTGGATGGCGGATGAATTGAAAATCTCGCGCGCGGATTTGCCCTTGGTGTTTTTGGTCGTGTAGCTGTCCCAATCGTTGTTATCCCATCTGCCGTGTCCCATTGTCCTTGCGTTCCTTCTTTTTTTTAAGGGCCCTTGTCTGGCGGGCCGCCTTGCTGGTTGTGTGTGCTGCAGAATAACCGCTTATGCTCAAATCAAGCTTTTTTATTCTCCGATAGAGCATAAACTATACTCGACACGAGCATAAGTCAACCCGGTATTTTCCCTCATCAGGAAAGGTTGTAAATGGCGCATTTTTAAGAGGTTTTGGTACCTTCACTGTTTTGGCGTGCATGCAGCCTGCTGAAGGGCGGGCGAGAATCGCAAAGCGGCTTAATTACACAGATCCGGCCCGCTCAAACACCCGTTTGCCAGAGGGGCAAAAGGGTATCTTTGGGCTGCTTTTTGGGTGCGAATATGCTAAATATGCTCGACCTTTTGTGTTCAACGCTGGCGCCGTATGAAAAAGCTTCGCTCCCTTATTCTCGCCGCTCTTTTCACTGCCATGTCCTTCGGGTTGACCGGATGCCTTGACAGCGTCGATGCGTTCTTTTTCAAGCCGGAATATAAAGTCGCGGGTGTGGATGCGAACGAGACGCTTAAAAAAGACCTCTCCGCCTTTATCAATGACCGCGCCGGCACCATCAAGAAACCAAAAAATAAGGCGGAAAATGCCGATATTGCGCATTATCAGGCGGGCCTGTTGCGCGCCGACCTTGCGGATGTTTTAAAATCGAAGGGTTATTACGACGGCACCGTTAACTTCAAGCAGGGCAGGGGCGACTGGCAGGGGACCTATGCCATCGACGCGGGCGCGCAATACAAAATTGCCAGCGTCACGCTGAAGCCCGCCACCTATAGCAAATACTTCCGCCGCGTCGCCCGCCTGCAGGACCAGCCGCTGGATGCCGAAGCGGTGTTGAAGGCCGAAGCTTCGCTGTTGAAAGCTGTGCAAAAAGACAGTTGCGCCTTTACGCTGGACGTCACGCATGAGGTGCTGCTGGATGTAAAAGCCAAAACCGCTTCCGTCGCCTTCACCGTGAAGGCCGGGGCGAAAGCCGTCTTTGGCCCCGTGACGTTCGAAAATAACGGCAAGGTCAGCCAAGGCTACCTTGCGAAAATGGTGCCGTGGAAGGAAGGTGAATGTTTCCGCCGCGATAAAATTGAAAGCCTGCGCGCCGCATTGTTTGAAACCGCGCTATTCTCCCGCGCCGATCTGGTTATCCCCGATGCGCCAAAAGCAGGCGGCGTCGTGCCGGTTACGCTGCAATTGAAGGAACGGCCGCCGCGCAGCGTCAGCTTCGGCCTCAGCTATTATACCGATGAAGGTCCTGGCGTTTCCGCTTCGTGGAAGCACCGTAACTTCCTCGGCGGCGGTGAAACGGTGGAGGCTACGGCCAAGGTTTCCAGCCTGCTGCAGTCGCTGCAGGGCAAAATGACGTCCCCTTATTTCCTGCGCCATGACCAAAGCCTGTCCCTTACCACCGCCCTGACGCATGAAGACAGTGATGCGTACGTGGAGCGCAACCTTGATGGCGGCGCCGCCATCAAGCGTGTTTTTTCAAAACGCCTGTCGGCCACCACGGGCGTGAACCTGTCGTTTTCGAACATTGAAGACAAAAGCCTGCGCACGACGGATACTTTCGGCCTGCTGTCATTCCCGCAAACGATGACCTATGACAGTCGCGACAACCCGCTGGATGCCCGCCACGGCTGGCTGCTGGATGCGTCGGCAGAGCCGTTCATCGATATGCTGGGCACATCGCCCGCCTTCTGGAAGACGGAAGGCAGCGCCCGCACCTATGTGCCGTTCGGCAAAAAATTCACGCTGGCGGGGCGCGCCAAGATTGGCAGCATCCTTGGCCCTGCAACAGCGGATGTACCGGCGACGGAGCGTTTTTATGCGGGCGGCGGCGGCTCCGTCCGCGGCTTTGGTTATCAGGAAGTCGGTCCAATGGCGGCGGGCAAACCCTCCGGCGGGCGCTCCCTTGCTGAAGCATCGGCGGAAGCGCGGCTGCGCGTGACGGAAACCATCGGCGCTGTTGCCTTCCTTGACGCCGGCAGCGTCAGCGAAACCGTTGCGCCTGATTTCAACAATTTATCCGTCGGCGCGGGTCTTGGCTTGCGCTATTACACCAGCTTCGGCCCGCTGCGGCTTGATGTCGGGGTGCCGCTGAACAACAAGGAAGATACATCTTCCAGCTACCAGCTTTACATCAGCATCGGACAGGCGTTCTGATGGCCGGGAGCAAAGCGCAAAACCCGCCCGCCAAAAAAAGCCGCTTGCAGCGCACGCGCCGCGCGCTGGGTTATGCGGCATCTATTTTCTTTGCGCTGATGATTGTGCTGCAGCTGCTATTCTGGGGCGGCGCGCGCTGGCTGAACGGCAGCGGCGGGCAGGCATGGTTGCTGACGCAAATTGATTCAGCGCTGGCGGGCAGCGGCTACAGCGCCCGCGTCACGGGGCTGCACCTTTCCGTCCTCGGAACGCTGACGGCGGATGACTGGCAGGTGTCCGACACGAACGGCGTTTTTGCCGAAGGCGCCGGCCTGCGCCTGCATGTATCGCCCGCCCGCGCCTTGTATAAAACACTGGGCATGACCGTGGATGCGGATAGCATCACTCTTATCCGCCCCCCGCAAACAGCCGCGCCAGCCACGCCTGCCGCCGCCGGCCCGCTGCAGCCCTTCACCATGCCGGATGTTTATTTCCACCGCCTCAGCCTGCGCCGTCTGCACATCGACAAGCTGACGCTGCCGGGTGGCGTATCGCTCGCGCCGGATATTAAGGCATCGGCCGATATTGACGGCAATGATGTGCAGGTCATGCTGACCGGCAGCATTGCCCCCGCCGCAAAGGATGACCCGCTGGCAAATTACCTGCCGGAAGATATTTTGTTAAAGGGGTCCTTCACCGCCACCAGCCTGAAGGCTGCGATCGAAACGCTGAAAGTGACGGCCAAAGCCTATGATGTTGACGGCGCAGGCACGGCGGATTTAGCGGAAGGCGGCGATATTGCCGTTGCCCTCAAAGCTACCAATAGCGACCTTGCCGCCGTTACCGCTGCCACGCTGGCGGGCAAGGCGGACATGACCCTTAGCCTGCGCGGCAAAACGTTGAACCCGGATTTAACCGTTTCTGCACAACTGCAGCAGGGCGTTTACCGCGGCAAAAATATCGGCGATGCCACGCTGGAAGCGGCCGTTAAAAATATTGTCGCCGCGCCGGACGGCACGGTGAATGTGGCGGGCAGCTATAACGGCAAGCCGGTGAAGCTGGATGCCGTATTATCATCAAAAGACGGCATCGTGACGCTGGATAGCCTGACGGGTAATGCGCCGGAATTCACGTTATCCGGCAAAGGCAGCTTCAATACAGCCAGCAGCCTTGCCGATGCGACGCTGCAAGCGAAGCTGAACCTTGAACCCTACCGCGAATTTTTGCCCGCCAACCTGCGTGGCAAAGTGGGCGTAACGCTGGCGGTGCAGCCGCAAAATAATAAACAGGCAGCACAGCTGCAATTGCAGCTGGATGACATGGGCTATACCAACCTGTCGCTAAAAAGTGCCAGCCTGAAGCTGGCGCTGGCAGATGTTGCCGCACTCTGGCCGCAGGAAGCGGCGTTAAAAATTGCGGGCTTCACGACCACCGGTGTCTCCGTGCCGGATGCCGCGCTGCAGCTGACACAGGCGGGCGATAAAGCCTATGACTTAAAGCTTGATGGCAAGGCTGCGCTCGCCGACCCCTTTAAATTCTCCGGCAAGGCGCGGTTGGAGGGTGCGAACTGGCAAGATATTACCGCGCGTGACCTGACGCTGACGGTATCTCCCAAATCCGGCGGCGCGACAGTGCAGGGCAATGCGAACCGCACGGCGGCGCAGCTGGAACTGGTCGCCAAAAACCTGCCCTTCGGTATCATCCCTGCCAGCCTGCCGGATGCGCTGCGCGGCATGACGGTGAGCGGGAAGGCGGGCTTGACCGGCACGCTTGCCGCGCCCGAACTATCGGGTGACCTTGCGCTTAGTCCCCTGAAAGCCGTCAAAGGCGCGCCCGCCGTGACGCTGAAGCTGGCGGGCGGTTACAAGGCAGGGCAGGGAAGCGTTGCCGTTAAAGGCAGCGGCAAGGGCATTACCGTGCTGGATGGCAACACCAGCCTGCCGCTCACACTGTCGCTTTACCCTTTCGCGCTTGAATTGCCGCCTGCAACGCCGCTGCAGGGCAAACTTGTATTGAAGGCGCAGGCGGGTGCGCTAACAGCAGCCCTATTGCCGCCGGATACAAAATTGACGGGCAGCATGGCAGTGAAGGTGGATATTGCAGGCACGCTGGCGGCCCCGGCTGCGGTGGGTGATTTTTCACTCGCCAGCGGCGCTTTCTCACAAACCGCAACTGGCCTTGCGCTGCAAAACATCAACCTTTCGGGCATCTTGAAAAAAGACGGGGTGGATTTAACGCGCTTTTCCGCAACCGACGGCGGCAAGGGCAGCATAAAAGCCGCCGGCAGTTATGTTCTTTCAGGCGGCGCTGCCAAGGCGCAGCTGGATATGCAGGGCATGGAAATGTTCAAGCATAGCGACATAGTCGCGGGTAGCCTGTCTGCGGCGCTGACGCTGGCAGGGGATGCAAAGGCCTATACGCTGAAGGGAAAAATCAAGCCCGATGAAATCAGCATCAACATTCCCGAACGCCTCACCAGCGATATTCCGAAGCTGAATGTCATCGACCCGCGCCGCGGCAAAGTGGCGCAGCAGCCCGATGCCTTGAAGGCGCTGGCGCTGAACATCAGCGTTGAAGCGCCCAATCAGGTCTTTGTGCGCGGCTGGGGGCTGGATGCCGAATTCGGCGGCACGCTGGATGTCGGCGGCACGGCGGCAACGCCCCTGGTGAATGGCAGCCTTGACAGCAAGCGTGGCCGGTATGAGGAATTCGGCAAACGCTTTACCATCGACCACGCAACTCTGCGCTTTCAGGGTGAAGTGCCGCCGTCGCCCTATCTGGATGTACTGGCCGAAACGGTATCCGGCGATATTACATCGCAGGTGGCGCTGACCGGGCCAGTCAGCAAGCCCGCCATCGCGTTTTCCGCCGTGCCGGCGGTGCCGCAGGATGAAGTGCTGTCGCATATTCTGTTCGGCAAGAGCATGGATAAAATCAGCCCCTTCCAGGCCATGCAGCTGGCGCGCACGGTGCAGCGTTTCTCGGGCAAGGGCGGCAATACGCCAGACCCGCTGGGTGTTCTGCGCGGTGCAACCGGCCTTGACGACATCAGCGTCGATAGCGCGGATGACGGCAGCACAACGGTTGGCGCAGGCAAATACGTGACCGATAAAGTTTACCTTGAAGTTGAATCCGGCAGCGCCAAAAACAGCGGCGGCGCGAAGGTGCAGGTGGAGCTGACGCCGAAAGTGAAGCTGGAAAGCAAGGTCGGGCAGGATTCGCAGGCCGGTGCCGCCATTACCTGGGGCTGGGATTATTAAGGTTTTCAGGCGTTTTTGACCGCCTTGCAGCGGGCCTGCAGGTATTGTATTCTCGGGTCATTCAACATTCAGCTTTTTTGCGGCAGGTCATAAACCATGGCGGATCATTTGCGCGACGATTTCAATTCTGGCCGGCCGGAGGGCATTCCGGCGGGCGTGCCGTTTGCCAAAACGCCATCCGCCCGCGAAATTTCCGAATTCTGCGATGCCGCGAAATATGACGAGCGCGATACCGTGCGCCGTTTGCTGGATGAATACGGCATCAACATCATCAACCGCCGCGACAGCATTGATGCCCGCGCCCTCACGTGGGCGGCATGGGCGGGCCACCTTGATATGGTTGAACTGCTGCTGGAGCGCGGTGCAGCCCTTGACGCGCCCGGCACTTATGACCGCACGGCGCTCGGCTGGGCGGCAGACATGGGCCGTGCGGATATTGCGCGGCTGCTGCTGGTGCGCGGCGCGAATACGAATGCCGTCGACGATAACGGCTTTAAACCCGCCGACCTTGCCCGCAACAGCAACCAGCACGACCTTGCGCTTGAGATTGAAACCGCCGCCGAGCAGCGCCGTCAGGCGGAAGTGCAGCGCAAAGCGAATGAGGCGCTGAAGGCGGAAGAAGCCCAGCGCAACGCCGCTGCCGGTAACCTTGAAGCCATCAAAAAAGCACGCCGCCCCGGCGGCTGGAAAATTCCGCCGCAGAACAAGCCGTAATAACGCATTTAAGCGGCGCGGATCTTTTTCGCCGTATAGCGCGCCTTCAAGGCTGCGGCCACATGCGCCACATCTTCCAGCGGCAAGGTCTGGTGAATACCGACGAAGAAGGATTGCGTCGCCTGCTTTATCGCATGCGGCGTGCCGTCACTGGCCATGTTTTGGAAGGCGGGTTGCTGCGTCATGGCGCCGCCCATCAAGCTGCGGCATTCAATGCCCTGTGTGGCAAGGGCTGCTGCGGCTTGCGCACTGGTTTCACCGCTTAAGGTGATCGGGAAGACGAAAGGACTACCATTCGCCGTATCGCGCGGATATGTTTTAACGCCGGGAATATCTGACAGTTCTGCCAGCAGCAGGTCATAGCGCTGCTTGCGCGCGGCCTCAAGTGCATCCCAGTTTTGCAGCTGGAAGCGGCCGAAGCAGGCGTTCAGCTCGCTCATCTCCACATTCACGCCCTGGCGCACATAACTGAAGTTGTGCGAAAAGCCTTTGGGCGCGGTGCAGGTGGCGGGGTCGATATGGCAGGTGCAGGCGCGGCCCCAGTGTGAAATGGAATCCGCCAGCCTGTACAGCGCATCATTGCCGGCAATCACCGCGCCGCCGCCGAAGCTCGACATATGGTGCGGGTGGTAGAACGACCATGTGGTCATGTCGCCCATTTTGTGCAGCGGTATGCCGCCAGCACCTGTCAAATCCATCGTTTCGCAGGCATCCTGCAGCACGAATGCGCCGCTGGCGCGGGCAAGCGGCATAATGCGGTCCATTTGCGCCGCAAAACCAAGGAAGTGCGTTACGCAAACCAGCGTTGCCGGTTTCTGCAGCAAGGCGCGTTCAAGAGCGGCAGGGCACATGTTAAAGCCGCCTTCCTCCGTATCCACCAGCCGCACGTTAAAGCCCGCAAAACCAAGGGCGGAAAGTGTGGTGGGGAAGGTATAGGCCGCCGCAACCGCTTCCAGTGGCTTACCCGCGGCTTTCAATTGCTCCGCCAGCGCCAGCGCCGCAACAAGGTTGGCGGAGGAGCCGGAATTGACCAGCGTCAGCCGTTCCGCCGAAAAGGTTTTGCCAAGCGCCGCCGTGAACTGGCCAAGGTTATTGCGGGATGCGCCTGTCTGTTCCTCAAGGAACGCGCCGAAACCTTTGGTGCTGACCCTGCCAGTGCAGGGATAACGGAAGTTGCTCATGCTATTTCCTTTCTTTTGCCCGCCGTGGCCTTTAGGGGCAGGGCGGTATGTTCGCCGTCTGCGACCCAGGTGATCGCATCGGTCGTGTAAAACAGGGCGCGGATTTGCGGCATATGGCTAAAGTAGCCGGGCGTGACGCCGTAGCCGGTGTCAATCCGGTGCATCCAGCCTTTGGCAAGGGCGGTTTTAATCGCATCGGCGTAAACATCATCGAACGCCGCATGAAAGCGCGTTTCAAAACGCTGCGTGTTGATGGTGCCGAAGTTGAGCGATTGCAGCACCTGCTTTGCCATCAGCTCCATCGGCGGCAGGTCGTAACAATCACCGCCCGGCAATGTATCGCCTTTTTCAATGCGCTCCATCCACGCATTGGTGCTGTAGGGTGCAAACCACCAGCTGTTGCCGACCTGGCTGGAGGCATAATTGCCCGCGCCCAGGTAGGGGATATGGTCGAACAGGCGGCCTTCAAAGTAAGGCGATGTACCCGTTTCCCCCGCATGGCGGGAAAAGTTGACGGAGCCATAGGCCGCATGAAAGCCTGCATTTGCCAGCATGTGGTAGGAAAGGTCGTAAAGCGCGCCGTAGGTTACCGGGTTCGGCTTGTCGGCTGTGCGTTTGGTCAACGCGCGGCCCTTGCCGCGGTAAAGGCAGTCATAGGTGGTGACTGAATCAACCCCAAGGTCGAGGATATTATCAATTTCCGCCTGCCAGTCCGCTGCTGTCTGGTTCGGCAGGCCAAAAATAATATCGACGTTGATGCGGCGGAAACCCGCCTGGCGCAAATTCTGCACGGCCTTGCGCGTCATGTTTTCCTGCAGCCCGCGGTTCACGGCCTGCAGGGTTGCGGCGTTGGCGCTTTGCACACCCATGGAAATGCGGGTCACGCCGCCGTCCAGCAGCGCCTGCATGCGTTCGGGGTTGGTGGCGGCAATGCGGGGCGTAGTTTCAATGGAAAGCGGGTGTTCGCAGGTGGTGCGGGCGCGCCATGGTTTCAAGGCGGCTGTAATCTGGCGCAGCTGTGCTTCTTCCAGCAGGGTTGGCGTGCCGCCGCCAATGTCGATGCCGGGCACGCGCACGTGCCGGGGCAAAAAATTATCCAACCGTTCCAGCTGCAGGCACAGAAGATCGGTATAGCGCTGGTGGAGGCCTTCGGCCGTGCGCACATCGACCGCGAAGTTGCAGAAATAGCATTTGGCGGCGCAGAAAGGCACATGCAGGTACAATAGCATGTCGGAAACTTTTTGCGCCGCAGATAAATCCGGTGTGCCGCGAAAACGCGACTGGAAGTATTCGCGCCGGGGCGGGTACTGCAGCGTGAAATCCAGCGGGTATTTTTCCGCCAGTGCTATATTCCGGTTCAGGTCCATGCGGCCATTGTCTTTCGCGCGTCTTTCGCGGGGTAACGCCTGTTATGCTCTAATAGAGTATATAAATATACTCATACTGAGTATTTGAGCAAGCCGATTTCATGGCACATTTAAAAATTCCTAAAAACTTTAGCTAAATCCCTTTTAAATAAAGGTTTAAACCGCCGCAGGGGGCGGCATTTTGCCGCCGTACAAATAACAATGCGGTGAATTTTATGCTGCGGGAGGGCTTTCATGACGCGAATCCTTGTTTTCTTTCAGGTGACGGTTCTGTGTTGCCTGCTGGCTGTGCCGGCGCAGGCGGATGAAGACGGGGTGATTGGCAATATTGTTGAAATTGAAGGCACGGCCACGCAAACGGTTGGTGCCAATACATTGCCCGCCAAAATCAACGCGCCCGTGCATATGAACGACGTTTTAAAAACCGGCGCGCAATCCCGCCTGTTTATTCTGCTGATCGACAACACCGAATGGACACTATCGGAAAATGCCAACTTCCGCGTGACGGAATATGTGTTTGACCCCGCCGATAATACGCACAACAAGGGGCGTTATTCCGTGCTGTCGGGCGCGTTCCGGTACGTGAGCGGCCTGGTTGCGAAAAAGCCCAACCCGGATGTGCAGATCACAACGCCCATCGGCTCCATCGGCATTCGCGGCACGGATTTCTGGGGCGGCATGATGGATGGCAGCTATGGCGTGCAGGTGGATGAAGGACGCGTTGAAGTGGCAACCGACGGCGGCAGGGTGCTGGTGAATGCCGGGCAGGGTACATCCATCCGCAACCGCAAATTCGCGCCCGCCGCGCCAGCACGCTGGAGCCGCGACCGGCTGCAACGCAGCCACGCCAGCGTGCGCCTGGAAAACCAGACAGCCGTGCGCCAGCGCATGGCGGCGCTACAATCGCACCAGCCGGAAATGCGCCAGCGATATAAAACCTATTTGCAAAGCCGGAATGGAAAAATTATTGCGCCGAATGGTGCAGGAAAAATTATCGCGCCGAACAGCGCGGGAAAAACCGGCGCGGCCACGCCCGCGTCGCGCCTGAAAGAAAACCGCCAGCTGCTCAACCGCACGCCAACAACACCGCGCCGCCAGAAACAGGATAGGCAACAGGATACGCCAGCCGTGCAGGGCGACCGCCGCGAGAATCTACGCGAGGAGCGGCTGGAAAAGCTGAAAGAACGCCGCCGCGGGCTGCTGCAATAAAGTCCAAGCATTTCAGGTGAATAACCGCATGGCCTTGCTTTATGCGTACATATAAAGTACAAAATAAGAACAAATGTAGATTTAAGGCGGCCATGCCCACCCAGAAAGAGTTTTTCGATTCCGCACTGCCGCGACCGGAAGGTTTGCGCTGGCTATATGTTGATTTCAACAGCTACTTCGCAAGTGTGGAGCAGCAGCTGCAACCGCGCCTGCGTGGCAGGCCGGTAATTGTGGTGCCGGTCGATACAGATTATACCAGCGCCATTGCCGCAAGTTACGAAGCCAAGGCCTTTGGCGTGCGCACCGGCACGCCTGTGCATGAAGCAAAGCGCATGTGCCCCGGCCTTGTCTGCGTGCTGGCGCAGCACGACCAGTACGTGGATTTCCACCAGCGTATTTTGCGGGAGCTGGATAACCACATTCCCGTCACCGCCGTCTGCTCGATTGATGAAATGGCCTGCCGCCTGCTGGGGCGCGAAACCGAACCTGCGCGGGCGCAAGAAATTGCCCGCGGCATCAAGGCCGGGCTTGCAAAAAACGTCGGCGCGCATGTGCGCTGCTCCATCGGCTTTGCCTCCAACCGCTACCTTGCCAAGGTCGCAACCGATATGCAAAAGCCGGATGGCATGGTCACGCTGTTCCCCGAAGACCTGCCGGGGCGGCTGCTGGATTTAAAACTGCGCGACCTGCCGGGCATTGGCTACAACATGGAAAAACGCCTGAATATTGCGGGAATTTGGGATGTTGCCACGCTCTTCAATTATGCGCCGCGCCACCTGCGCGCTGTATGGGGCAGCATCTGGGGTGAAAAAATGTGGTACTACCTGCGCGGCTATGACATACCGGAAGTTGAAACCACGCGCAGCAGCATTGGCCACAGCCACGTGCTGGCGCCGGAATTGCGCCCGCCGGAGGAGGCCTTTCAGGTGGCGCGGCGCCTGACCATGAAATGCGCGGCACGCCTGCGCCGCATGGGCTATTCCGCCGGCGTGCTTACCTTGTCGATACGGCTGGAGGAAGGGCCGCATCTTGGCCTTGAAGCGCATTGCCAGTCCGCGCAGGACAGCTTCACGTTTTTGCGTATGCTGGATGATATGTGGCGCGGCCTTATGCATGAACTAAAAGGCCGCCGCGGCATCCGCATCAAAAAAGTTTCCGTCACGTTGCTGAAGCTGGGGGAAGCTGGCGTGCACCAGACCGACCTGTTCGACAGGCTGACCGCCGAAACCATTGCGGTGCGGGAAAAATGCGAAAAAATTTCCGCCGCGGTCGATAAGCTTAACAAGCGCTTCGGGCGTGATACCGTCCTGCACGGCATGACCCCGCAGCAGGGCAAGGGCTTTTCCGGTACCAAAATCGCCTTCACCCGCATTCCCGATGTGGATGAATTCCTCGAATAGCAATCCCGGAAGCTGCAATATGGTATATCCCGCTGTTTTCGGCTGATTTTTAACGGCTTTCCGTCACTGTTTGTAAACCATTGTCCGCTACCATTAACGGGCAATGGGAACGATATTGCGGGGGTCGCCATGAAAGTGCTGGTCGCGGAAAATAACACCGAACTTTTAAAACTGCTGAGCCACCTTATCGAGCGCGAGGGGTTCATTGCCATGACCGCAACGGGCGGCGGCGCGGCGCTTAAAGTTTACCGCGAGCAAAAGCCGGATATCGTCTGCCTTGATATTCTGATGGAGGATATGTCCGGCTATGAAGTGTGCCGCGAAATTCGCCGCAACGACAAGGTAACGCCGGTTATTTTCATCACCTCCAAATCGGGCGCTGCGGCGGAACGCGACGGGCGCGAGGCGGGCGGGGATGAATACATCGTCAAGCCCTTCGACCTTGCCGAGGTCAAAAAACTTATGCGCCATTTTGCCCGCCAGTGCATCGCCAAATCCGCGCCTGAAACGCTGGATAAAACCCTGGACTTCGGCGGCGGGCTGGTCGTTATGCCGAACCGCCTTGCCGCGCGCCGGCATGAAGACAGCCTTGATCTCAGCCTCATGGAAGTATCGCTGCTGGAATATTTCTTTTTGCACCCTGGCCGCGACATTCCGGTGGATGAACTGCACGTAAATGTTTTTCGCGCCTTTCCCTCCGTTGCCGACCGCCGCACGGTGGATGTGCATGTGCAGCAGCTGATTAAAAAGCTTGAAACCGACCCCGCCGCACCCCAGCATATTCTGCCGCTGGCGGGCGGCGGCTACCGCTACGGTTCATGACGGTGCAGCGCAAGGCATGAAAAAGGAACTGCTTGTCATTTACGCGCGGAACCACAGTGGCTCGCTGACGAACCATTTCATCGCCGTCACCATTTTCATGGCCGCAAAATACAAGCTGTACGGCATACCGCACGGGCTGCTGGACTGGGGGCAGGATATTGGCCTGCTTTCCGTTTCGCTGCTCATGCTGCTGCGCCTGCGCGATGTTTACCGCAAACGCATTATCGCGCCGCGCGCAACGCTGCAGGAAAGCAACGTGCCGGTGCTGGTCGGCGAAATCCGCTTCAACAAAATTCTGTACATGCTGCCGTGGCTGTACTTCCTGTTCTCCCCCATCCATAGCGAGTTTTTGTACGACCATTTGCTGGGCTATGCCTTTGTCTTTGTGATTACGGCGGTCTATGCGTCATCGTCGGCACCCATGCTGTCGCTGCTGCTGTTCGACATCGGGCTGCCGTCCGCCGTTGCGCTCGGCATTACGGTGATGAACGATAACGTGCAGGAAACGCGCTATTTTGGCGCGGCGGTGCTGATGTTCGCTATTTTCGCTTTCAACATCGGCAATAAAATCCGCATTTCCACGTTGCAGCTGGTGGATAGCCGCCAGAAAGCCGCGCAGAGCGCGCGGCGGGCGGATGAAGCCAACCGCGCCAAATCTAGCTTCCTTGCCCTGATGTCGCATGAAATTCGCACGCCCATGACCGGCATTTTCGGCATGATCGACTTTTTGAAGGAAACCGAGCTGTCGGACCAGCAAAAAGATTTTGTCGTCACCATCCGCGAATGTTCCAAGACGCTGCTGAACACGCTGAACGACATTCTCGATATTTCAAAAATTGAATCCGGCAAGCTTGCCATCAGCCGCATCAACTACGACTTTGGCGGCACGCTGCAAAGCTCCGGCCGGGTACTGCAGCAACTGGCGGAAGATAAAGGCCTGACGCTGAAGACAGACATCAGCGCCAACATGCCGCCCATGGTTTACGGCGACCCGCACCGTACGCAGCAGGTGATCCTCAACCTTCTGAACAACGCGGTGAAATTCACCGAAAAAGGCAGCGTGACGCTAAAGGCTGTATTTGTGGACGGGGCCGAACCGAAGCTGCATGTCGAGGTTAACGATACCGGCATCGGCCTCAGCCGCGAGGCGATTGCAAAGCTGTTCAGCGCCTTCTCGCAGGCGGATGCCACGATTGCGCGTAAATACGGCGGTTCCGGCCTTGGCCTGTCGATTACCAAAAGCCTTGTCGAATTAATGGGCGGGCGCATTGGCGTGAACAGTGATGAAGGCAAGGGCAGCAGTTTCTGGTTTGACCTGCCCTATGCCGCGCCGGTCGACGGCGCGAATGATGTGTTCGAAATTGAGCGCGATACCGCTGAAATTGAAATACCGCCCATGAAAATCCTGGTCGTCGAGGATAACCTTATCAACCAGGATATTGTGGTGAAGCTGCTGCAGCGCAAGAAGCACAAAATCACCCTCGCCAATAACGGGGAGGAGGCGCTGGCGCTGGTGAAGGCCGAAGCCTTCGACATGATTTTGATGGACGTGAACATGCCGCGCAAAAACGGCCTTGATACCACGCGCGAAATTCGCGCCATGGGCAAGAAATACCGTAAAATTCCCATCATCGGCCTTACCGCCAACATCATGGAAGACTTCGTAAAGAAGTATCACGATGCCGGCATGGTCGGGTATATCGCCAAACCCTTTGCGCCGAAAAAGCTTTATGCCACCATTGCCCGCCACGCGCAGGGCGCTGTTGTGCCCGCGGGGGAAGACGGCACGCATAGCGCCATGACCGCGCCGGTGGTGAAACCGGTGAAGGAAGCTCTTGCTGCCATTGCCGCGGAAATGGATGCCGGGTATTTGAAGGAAACCGTCGCCAGCACCTCGGGTGAGCTGAGGCGTCTTTTGTCGATCATTGAAAAGAAAGTCGCGAAGGCGGAGGTCCCGGGCCTTGGCGATGCCGCGCATGATATGAAAAGCGTCGGCGGCATGATCGGGCTGCAGAAGACCAGCTTTACCGCCTACCTCATTGAAGATGCCTGCAACCGGAACCTGCTGGCGGGGCTTGAAGACCTTTCGGCCGAGCTTGGCACATCGCTGGCGGCCGAGCTTAAGGATGTCGAAAACGAATTGCGCAATTACTAAAATATATATACCATATTGAAAAATTAGATGCCAAAGTCAAGTAATTTTGGTTATTCATTTGAATTTATTGGATATATATTTTTAGAATAGCGGGCAGTTTGTGACGATCGAAGATTTCATCGATTCCTCCAATAAGGCAGATAATGTTGACGCGCTTTTTGCACTCTATCGCGCCGCGATGGAGCAGCTGGGCTTCGACCGCCTTGTCTTCAGCCTGCTGACCGACCACACGCACATCCAGCGGCCCGCGGGCCATGGCATCCTCGTCAATTATTCCGAGGAATGGATGGAGCACTACACCAAAAAAGATTACGTCAACATCGACCCCGTGCGGCAGCAGCTGTATGCCGCCAACGGCATCTTCCTGTGGAACAGCCTGCTGACCGAAACAAGTGTCACCGACCGCCAGATCGTCATGATGAACGAGGGGATTGAATCAGGTTTGTATGACGGCATTGCCGTACCGCTTTGGGGACCGCGCGGGGCCTTGGCAGGCGTGGGCGCCGCCAGTAGCGCAGGCGGCGTTGATTTGCGCGACCCCAATCTGCTGTCGCGCGCGCAACTGCTGTCGCAGCAGTTCTATACGGCGTTCCAGACGTTGGAAGCCAAGCGTCTTGGCAGCACGGATAATGCTGTTTACCTGAGCGACCGCGAGCGCGAGGTTTTGAAATGGTGCGCGCGCGGCAAGACGAAATCGGAAATCGGTGAAATTCTGGCGCTATCCGAGCATACCGTGCATGGCTATATTAAAACCGCGCTGCGCAAGCTGGATGCAAACAACATCACCCTTGGCGTGCTGCGTGCGCTCAACATGGGTCTCATTCAAATCTAGTTTTTCGCGATTTTAGGATTTAAGTTCCGGCAGCTTGATAATGCCGTGCTGTAGCGCCGTTACCACCGCCACAACCCTGCTTTTTACGCCCAGCTTGCGGAAGGCCCTGCGCATGCGCATGTTGACCGTATGACGGCTGATTTTCAGTGTTTGTGCAATTTCAGGGTCGGATTGTCCTTCGGCGACTAGCTCCAGAATTTCCACCTCGTTTGGCAGAAGGCTGGCGGGTGCTCTCGTCGGGAAATGCTCTTTAAGCGGTACAATTTTTACGCCTGTGTTCATAGCGAAAGATGCCCCTTATGCTCGAACTGAATGACTAAAGCATGCATCTACTCGTTCAAAAAAAACATCCCCACGTTCATGGGGGTGTAGCGGAGCAATATTTTTTCATAATCCAATCAGGGCTGCCGTCGTGCGTAGCGTTTTGGGGTTTATCGCGCGGCGAAAAACCATTATGAATCAATAACAACCTTTCAAAGGGATCATCGCGCATGACGTACGACTGGCACAGCAGCCTCTCCCGCGAGTATTTCCGCGAATTCCAGGGGCGCGGCGTTATTGTGGCGGGCGGCGCGGGCGGCATGGGCGCAGCACTGGCCGATGCGTTTCACTGGCTTGGCGCGAAAGTCGCCATCGTCGACAAAAGCATCGACCTCGCGCTGTCGCTTGCGGCAGATTTAAAAGACCGCGGCGCAAAAGATTCCTTCAATACCTTCGACCCCGCCGCTATCACCGCCGACATGGGCGATGAAGTGGAGCGCACCCGCGCAATGGCCGCTGCGGTGGATGCCGTGGGCGCGCCCGCCGCCTTTATCAGCACGCTCGGCTATGACAGCCGGGTTGGCTTTGAAGCATTGGGGCAGGCGCAGGCGGAAATGCTGATGCGCATAAATTTTTTCGCGCCGTTCTTTGCCGCGCGCGATGTGCTGGAGCCCATGCGGCGCGGCGGGGGCGGCGCCATCTGCCTGTTTACCTCCCGCCACGGTGCCGAAATTTTTGAACCGGACATGACCGGCTACGGCTGCGCCAAAGCCGCGCTGGACAGCGGCATCCGCCGTCTTGCCGTGAGGGCGGGTGAAGGCAATAGCGCCGATAACATCATCCGCGTTTTCGGCTTCTGCCCCGGCTGGGTGCAGACGGATGCGCAAAAAGCCCGCTTCACAAAGCAGAATTTTATCGACGCCGCCCGCGAACAACTGGTGCCGCGCGGGATGGGGCCGGAAGATATCGTGCCGTCGCTCGTCTTCTCCCTTTCGCATTACGCGGGGCTTCTTAGCGGCGCCACGCTGCGGCTGGATGGCGGCGAAGGGCAGATTAAAACCAGCGCCGTCACCGACGGCAGCAAAAAAGGTGCGGCATGAAGGCAGAACTCGTCAGCAGCGCCTTGCCCGTCTCCACGCTCGGCGAAGGCCCGCACTGGGATGCACGCGGCAAAAAACTGTATTGGTGCGACATCATCGGCCGTAAAATTCACCGTTATGACCCTGCCAGCGGCACGCATGATTTTTGCGCCCCGCCCGCCATGCCCGGCTTTGCCGTACTGGATGAACAGGGCCAGATTGTTGCGGGCCTGCGCGACGGCATTTACAGGATCGATTTTTCCAACGGCAGCAACCAGTGCCTGCTGCGCCCGCAATATGCCCACCCGGATAACCGCTTCAATGACGGCAAGTGCGACCGCCGTGGCCGCCTGTGGGGCGGGACCATGAACAATAATGACCATAGCCTTGCAACCGGCGCACTTTACCGGCTTGATGAACGCGGGCTGCATGAGCAGGCCACAAACATTCATATCTCCAACGGGCTCGGCTGGAGCCCTGATAATAAAATCATGTATTACACAGACACCGTGCAACGCGTGATCTGGCAATACGATTACGACCTTGATGCCGGTACCGCGCATAGCCGCCGCACCTTTGTTGAATTCAAGGACAAAGGCCGGCCCGACGGTCTATGCGTCGATGCGCAGGGCCGCGTGTTAACCGCGCAATGGCCCGGCTGGGGCATTGAAATCTATACGCCTGATGGCAAGCCCGATGGACGCATTGATCTGCCCGTGCCGCAGGTATCCTCCTGCGCCTTCGGCGGGGATGATTTGAAAACCCTGTATATCACCACCGCGGCCGAAAATATGGATGATGCGGGGCTAAAGGAAGCGCCGCTTTCCGGCCGGCTTTTTGCCATTCACATGGACGTTGCGGGCCTGCCTGAAACGCCGTATCGCGGGTAGATGTGTAATGGAAGGCAACGCCATGGAAATTTACGTTGACTGGGGCAGCTCCAACTTCCGCGCCTTTCTGGTGGACGGCGGCAAAGCCATCGACCGCCGCGGGGCGGCAGGTGGCGGCACACTTAAAAACTTCAGCGCCGCCGCGCCCGAAAAGCGCAGCGAAGCCTATGCGGCTTTCTTTGTCGAGCAGCTTGGCGACTGGCTAACGGCGCACCCCGCCGCACCGGTCTATATCTGCGGTGCGGTCGGCGGGCGCGAAGGCTGGGTTGAAACGGCGTATTCCGTTACGCCCGCAGGCTTTGCCGAGATTCGCCGCAACCTGCACAAAATCGCGCCGGAAAAGCTGCATGCCGCAGCAAACCGCAACATCTATATCGCCAGCGGCTGCACCACCCTCATGAAGGATGGCCGCCACGATGTCATCCGCAGTGAAGAAGTCAAAAGTCTAGGCGCGGCAAAACATTTAGGCCTTGGCGATGCGCTGTTGTGCATTCCCGGCACGCATTGCAAATGGGTGGAGATCAAGTCCGGAAAAATCACCGGTTTTGAAACCGCGCTGACGGGTGAGGTTTTTAACCTTCTTAGCGAAAACGGCGGCATTGGCGCTATATTAAAGGCCAACCCCGCGCCTCCTGTGCCGGATGCCGCATCGTTCGATGCTGGCCTGGCTTTGGCCGCATGCGGGTTTGATTTGCTGACGGATCTTTGGCAGGTGCGGTCGCAAAAACTGCGCGACCCAAGCCCCCCGCAGGATTTAGCTGCGTATTTCTCCGGCATTCTTATCGGTCACGAACTGCGGCAGATGGAAAAATTTTATCACCGCGCGCCCGCCGTGCTGCTGGCGGATGCCGGCGCGAAGCGCGATTTTTACATGCGCGGCTTTGCCAGCTTGCAATGGCCCGTGCTGGCGACCGTGGATAGTGAAACCGCGGTCTTCACCGGCCTTGCCGCGCTTAAGTAGCGCTTTCCGCAAGCTTCAGCGCGTCCGACAGCGCGCGCGCGCGCTTGCCGACCTCTTCGGGCGTAACGCCTTTTTTGTACAACTGCGACCCAATGCCAAAGGCATGACAGCCCGCCGCATGAAAGGCCGCAATGGTATCAACCGAAACGCCGCCGGTCGGGATAATTTTTGCATCTTTCGGCAGCACGCTTTTCAGCGCGCGCACATAAGAAGGCCCCAGCGAATCCGCCGGAAACAGCTTCAGGTAACGCACGCCGATTTTATAGGCATGGAAGGCTTCGGTGGCGGTATAAACCCCCGGCATCATCACCATGTTCAGTGACAAGGCTTTTTTAACCACATCATCATCTGTATTCGGCGCAACAATCAGCCTGCCGCCAACATCAAAGACTTTCTGCACATCTGCCGGGGTTAGCACTGTGCCCGCGCCCACCAGCACCTTGTCGCCAAAATGCGCCGCCAGCAGGCGAATGCTTTCAAAAGGTTCGGGTGAATTCAGCGGCACTTCAAGGCAGCGCCAGCCTGCATTCACAATCGCGTCGCCCTGCGCAATCGCTTCATCGGGCGTGAGACCGCGCAGAATGGCGACAAGGCGGCTTTCGGCGAAATATTTTTCCGGCATCTGGCTTTCCTTCAAAGTCAATGTTGCGGGCGCAGGCGTTCGCGCAGGCGTTTGGCAATCACGTCGCGCTGCAGTTCGGGGCGGTCAAACATTTTCATGTATGCGCCAACCGATGCCTGATGCACGCCCAGGTCCGGGTGGCCCCAAATAACGCCCCACGGGCTGTGAATGGGCGTGGGCTTGATATTCAGCGCTTTGCGGCGCGCTTCCAGCTCGGCGGCATCCACGTCCATATCCAGCTTGCCGCCGGCGACATCCAGCGTCACAAAGTCGCCGGTTTTAACCAGCGCCAGCGGGCCGCCGGCTGCGGCTTCCGGCGATACGTGCAAGACGTGGCAGCCATAGGCCGTGCCGCTCATGCGGGCGTCCGAAACGGTCACCATCGCCTTCACGCCCTTCGCCAGCAGGTAGCCCGGGGGGCGCACGTTGCCGACTTCCGGCATGCCGGGGTAGCCCAGAGGGCCGCAGTTGCGCAGCACAAGGACTTTATCGGTGGTGATGCCTTCGGCCGGGTCGTCGATGCGCTTGTGATATTCCTCGATGCTGTCAAAAACAACGGCCTGCCCGCGGTGCTGCAGCAGCGCCTTGTTGGACACGGCGGAAACTTTGATCACCGCGCCATCCGGGCACAGGTTGCCATGCAGGATGACAATGCCGCCGTCGTTCAGCAGCGGTACCTTGACGGTGCGGATGACGTTGGTGTCGGTATACGGGTCGCGCGCGCCAAGTTCTTCCGTCATCGTCTTGCCGGTGCACCAGCCGCTATTGCCATCCACGTAACCTGCGGCGCTCAGCTCGCGCAGTACGGCCGGCATGCCGCCGGCGCGGAAATATTCTTCCATCAGGTAAGCGCCTGACGGCTTGACGTTGACGAGCAGCGGCACGTTGGAGCCGTATTTCTGCCAGTCATCCAGCGTGAATTCAATGCCAGCCATGCGCGCAATTGCCAGCAGGTGGACGATGGCGTTGGTGGAACCGCCAATGGCGGCATTGGCCGCAACCGCGTTCAGGAAAGACTGGCGGTTGATGAAGGTGCTGGGGCGGCGGTCTGTCAGCACCATTTCAACGGCGGCGGCGCCGGCGCGATAACTGTAATGCGCGCGCTCGGCCATCGGCGCGGGGATGGACGATGCGCCCATCAGCGTCAGCCCCAGCGCTTCCGCAAGGCTGTTGAGGGTGGAGGCGGTGCCCATGCTCATGCAATGCCCCGCGCTCGGCTGCGCGGCGCAGGAACGGATCATTAGCTCTTCTTCGGTAATTTCGCCCGCGGCCAGCAGCTCGCGGTTTTTCCACAGGTGAATGCCGGAGGCGGATTGCTCGCCGTGGTAATACCCGTTCAGCATCGGCCCTGCGGAGGCGACGATGGTCGGAATATCCGTCAGCAATGCAGCCATCAGGCCGGCGGGGACGGTTTTGTCGCAGCCGGTCAGCAGCACAATACCGTCAATGGGGTTCGCGATAATGGTTTCCATCAGCGACAGCGCAGTCAGGTTGCGCATGTACATGGATGTCGGGCGCGTCAGGGGTTCGCCAAGGGGCGGGGATACATCAAAGCGCAGCGGAATGCCGCCCGCCGACCGCACGCCTTCCGCCACGCGGTCGCCGAGGTGATGGTCATGCATGGCCTGGCAGGGGTTCAGGTCACCGCCGAACTTGGCAACCGCAATGCAGGGGCGGCGGCCGCTTTCCGTACGGTCGGCGGCGGGGTGGCCGGTGGTGCCGCACAGCTCTTCCAGCGTCAGCTTTGAATTGACCATTTTGCCGGTATGGTGCGCGCGCACATCAACCGCGGCGGCCTGGCCGAACCAGTAGTCGCTGCGCAGGAATGCTTTTTTATCGGTCATCTGGAATCACCCTTTTTGCCGTTTTTCAGTATGTTGCCGCGTCTAATGCATACTATAATTCCCCGAACGGAAAAAGAACGGAAAAAGGCGTTATGTCAGCCGAAAAGACTATACTGCACATTGAATCCGCCGCCGGCCTGCAGCTTTCCTGCTGCCCGGCCGCGGGCGGCAGCATTACCGCATTCCGGCAAAAGGGTTTTGACCTGTTCCGGCCCTATGATGCCGCTTTGCCGCTGGCGCCGCTTAATACGGCAAGCTTCCCGCTTACGCCTTATTCCAACCGCATCATCAACGGCAAGCTGGCCTTTAATGGTGAAACTTATACGGTCGGCCCTGTTCACGTGGCGGAAGGTCACCAGCTGCATGGTGATGGCTGGCTGCGCCCGTGGCAGGTAACGGCGCACTCAACCCGGCATGTGGCGCTGCTGCTGCCGGAAGTGAAAGCCGCGGACTCACCCTATATTTATGAAGCCGAGCAGATTTACAGCCTTGCCGATAACCGGCTGACGATAGAAATGTCCATCACCAACCGCAGCGGCTTTGCGCTGCCCTTTGGGCTGGGGCATCACCCGTATTTTGTACGGGATGATGATACGGTATTGACGGCAAACCTGCCGCAGGTCTGGCATAGCAAAAACATTGTGCCGACCGTGCTGGCGGATAGCCCGTGGAATTTTGCGCAAGGGCTGGCGCTGGCCGACAAAAACTTTCAGCCCGCAGCGCAGGGCGTGACAGGCAGCGACCTTGTCGACAATTGCTTTCAAGGCTGGGACAGGCGCGCCGAAATTCGCTGGCCGCGCCACGGCCGCAAACTGGTGATGGGTGCGGATGCGATATTCCGCAATTTTGTGCTGTACCTGCCGGAAGAAAAACCGTTCTTCTGCGCCGAAGCTGTCACGAACATCAACGACGGTTTCAATTTAATGGCGCGCGGTGCCGCCAATACCGGCACAATTGTTTTGCAGCACGGCGAAACATTGGCGGGGGCGATGTGGTTTGACGCAGCTTAAGTGCGTGTCTGCCCGTTGCCGTAAACAAGCCACTTGTAGCTGGTCAGGGCTTCAAGCGCCATGGGGCCGCGGGCGTGCAGTTTTTGCGTGCTGATGCCAATTTCGGCGCCCATGCCGAATTCACCGCCATCGGTAAAGCTGGTGGCGGCGTTGTGGTAAACGGCGGCGGCATCCACAGACGCCATGAAACGGGCGGAAACGTCTGTATCTTCCGTCACCACCGCTTCGCTGTGGCCGGATGAATATTGCGCGATGTGCGCCAGCGCGGCATCCAGCGACGGAACGGTTTTGACGGACATTTTATAGGACAGAAATTCACGGCCGAAGTCTTCTTCCGTCGCGGTTTTCAGCAGCGCTTCAGGGTATTTGCCGGTCAATACGGCATAGGCAGCGGCATCCGCAAAAATTTCAACGTCTTTTTCCGCCAGCTTTTCAGCCAGGCCCGGCAGGTCGGCCAGGCGTTTTTCGTGGACGACAAGCGTATCGAGCGCGTTGCAAACGCTGACGCGGCGGGTTTTTGAATTGAAGATAATATCGCGGCCCTTGGCAATATCGCCCGCCGCATCGAAATACACATGCACAATGCCCGCGCCGGTTTCAATGACGGGAATTTTGGCATTGTCGCGCACAAAGTCAATGAGCCCCTGGCTGCCGCGCGGGATGCAAACATCGACGAGGCCGACGGCGTTCAGCAGAATACCCGTCGCTTCACGCTCCGGCGGCAATAACGTGCAGGCTGCGGGGTCAATGTTGTGCGCGGCCAAAACCTGCACAATCACGGCGGCGAGCGCGGCGTTGCTGTGATGCGCTTCCTTGCCGCCGCGCAGCACGGCGGCGTTGCCGGATTTGAAGCAGAGCGCAAAAACATCCACCGTCACGTTGGGGCGCGATTCATAAATCACGCCGACCACGCCGAGCGGCACGGGCACGCGCTGCAGCTTCAGGCCGTTCGGCAATGTTTTTTCCTGCTGAATGCCGGAAAGAGGGGAGGGCATGGCGGCGAGCTTTTCAACATCTGCCGCAATCGCATCAAGGCGCTTGTCGGTCAGCAGCAGGCGGTCATGCCACGGGTCATCCGGCTTCATGGCGGCGCAGTCTTTGGCGTTTTCGGCCAGAATTTGCGGTTTCGCGGCGCGCAGGGCTTTTGCAAGGTCGTGCAGCACCGCCTGCCGCGCGGCATCATCCAGCAGCGGCAGGCTGCGGCTGGCGGTTTTGGCGGCGGTCAAAAGGGCGGTCACGGCATCCATGCAGTTTAACTTCCGGTTTTAATGTGCAGGTGGTCGTAGTGTATAAATTCGGGCTTGCCCTTCTGGCCAATATATTCGCGCAATTTTTCGGCGCCGTAGCGCGCAATGCCCATGCCGATGATGCTGCCATCGGGCGCTGCGATATCGACCAAGTCGCCCTTTTCAAAGCTGCCGACAAAGCTTTTAATGCCGACCGGAAGAATGCTGAGGACGCGTGAGTTGTCCTTCAGGATATCAAACAGCGGCGCGTTAACGCGGATGACGCCGCTTTTTTTGCCGTCACTATAAGCAATCCATTTTTTGAGGTTGGATTTTTTCTTGAGCGGCAGAATGACGGTGCCGGGCGGGTCTTTTGCCAGCACGCGCAAAATAACGTCTTTTTCGTGCATGCCGGCTATGTGCGTGGTAATGCCAAGGTCCGACATTTTGCGGGCGGTGCCAAGCTTGGTCGCCATGCCGCCGCGGCCGTGCGTGGTTTTGGCGGTCGACACCTTTGGCCAGCCGTCTTTTTCGGGGTCGATGGTGGCGATAAGTTTTGTGCCGGCGTCGGACGGGTTGCCATCGTAAACGCCGTTGACGCTGGTAAGGATGATCAGCTTGTCGGCGTTCAGCTGCGCTGCAATAAGGCCCGCGAGTTCATCATTGTCCGTGAACATCAATTCTTCAATCGCGACACTGTCATTTTCATTGATGACGGGGATGATGTTTTTGCGCGACAGCACTTCGCGCAGCAGGCGGGCGATGTTCAGGTAGTGCTTGCGGGTATGAAAATCCTGCTTCGTCAGCAGCAATTGCGCGGTTGCAATGCCGTGGGGGCGAAAAAGTTTGGCGTAGGCGGCCATTAATTCCGGCTGGCCCATGCTGGCCAGCACCTGTTTTTCACCCGTGCTGGTGCCAAATTCAGCCCCCAATGCCTCACGCGCAACGCGCCGTCCGGAGCTGACCGCGCCGGAACTGACCAGCACAACGTGGTTGCCGGTTTGCTGCAATTCCACGATCTGGCGCACCAGCGCCGGCATGGCGCCTTTAAGCGCTGTGCCGTCTGCCGCAAGGATGGCCTGCGTGCCGACTTTGATCACGATTTTCATGAATCACCCTTTAGAGCCGTTATTCCAGACCATAACAAATACCGCGCAAAATGGCCAGCTTGGCCAGAAATATCAGCGTGGAATCAGCGTAAAGGCCGGAATGGTTTCAATGGGGTAATAGGAAAGCTTGGCGTGGCGCAGGCCGGGCAGGCCCATGTCTTCCTCGCGGTTGATGAAGGGAAAGCCTTCTGCCGCGATGCGCTGCGCCGTTTCCTGGTTGATGACCTGGTAAAGCCCTTTGTAATTGTCGCAGGCCTTTTCAAACAGCACGACGGCGGTATCCGGCGTCAACTTCTCGTAGACGGAGAAGGCAATAGGCTTGCCGCCGGCATGCAGCAGCACGCCTTTCAACCCCAGCGCCGCAAAGTTGCGGAAGGCGGTGAAGACGGCGGGTTTTTCGCTGCCCCAATTGTGGCCTTGCTCGGTGTTTTCCATGATGGCAAGGCATTCGGCGATATTGGCGGGGGTGATGGCCGTCGCCGTCCACTCGTACAGCGCGCGCGCCTGCGCAATCTGGTTGCGCTTTTTGGCGTAGGTTTTTCCGGCAAGGGTCGCAAGCTTGGGCGTGTCGTACAGGTAGTTCGCAAGGCCGTCGTCGTTTTCAAGCGTGAAGCGGGCGGCAAAGTCGGGGTGGGTATTCAGGAATTCCTGGCCCACGCCGTAAATTTTCATGGGTTTATCTTCGGCCTGCATTTCATCCAGCAGGCACTTCTGCGCTTCCACGCCGAAGGGGCCGAGCGGTTGCAGGAAGTGGCGGCCGTCTTCGCTTTCCGGCGTGCAGCGGATAAAGACGGTGCCGTCTTTCGCCTGCCGCCATTCATAATCGTACACGCTGTTCCACGAATACAGCTCGGCAAAGGTATAGCCGGCGACGCGTTGGGGAAAGCGGTTCAGCAAGCCGTCAAACAGCGGCTTGTCGGCAAGGTCGAGCTTTTTGAATTCGAGGCGGGAGGGCGCAGTCACTGGCGGTGCTTCTGCGGTTGCGGTGTTGCTGCGGGCCGTACAAAGAGGTGTCATGATGCGTACAACATAAGTTGAAAGCCTTTTTTGTCCTTGAAACCTAACTTGCGATAGAAGGGATAAGTTCCGGGTTCAGCCACCAGGCCGACCCAGACCAGCTTCTTTTTGGCGCAATGCTGCGCCAGAAGCTTGATGATGCCCTGACCGATACCATGGCCGCGGTAGGCAGGCAGCACGGTGACATCTTGTATATAGCCATCACTGCAGCCATCTGAAATGACGCGGCCGGTGCCAATCACCGTGCCGTCGTCATTGGTGGCAATGGCGAAAGCGAAGCTGTTTTTGACAGATTTGGGCAAAATACGGCGGTCATGAGCGCTTTCATGCCACCAACCGGCGGCTTTATACAGCGCAATCAATTCCGCCGCCGGTGCCTTTTTGACGATGGCATAGCGGATTTGGGGCGCTTTAATGGCCGTTTTTTTGCGAAGCGTGGTTTGTTTCATGCGGTGCCGGACCTTTGGGGGTGCCTTACCCCTATAACCTAGTCCTTATATAGCCAAATTCAATCGGATTGATTTATCGTTTATAATCAAGCCATTGGCTTGGGCGTCTGTGGTTGTGGGGGGCGCGGGGCGTGGTTTTCCAGCATTCGCAGCATATCCCCATAAGCATCATCGGCGCCGAATTTTTCGACCAGTTTGCGGGCTTCCTGCAGGGCAGATGAATTGTGGTGTTCTTCGCGGGTTTCGCCGCCGCCATGCCATTTTTGGCTGTATTCGAACGGTTTGTTGATGTCAAAACCGTATTTCAGCAGCAATTCCACGCCTTCCACCTGCCGAAGGTGCAGGCAGTGGTGCATGGCGCTTTCACCCTTCGCGGCGGTGGCATGGGGGTCTGCGCCGTTTTGCAGCAGTGCTGTTGCCACCGCATAGTTGCGGTAGCTGACGGCGAAATAGAGCAAATGATCGCCTTGCTGGGGGCCATTGTAGCTTTCGCGGGCAAGGGCATTGGGGTTTGCGCCGTGGTCCAGCAGCAGGCGGGCGATGGCGGCGTTATTGTCGTTCGGCGAATTCACCAGCGTGAACAGGGGTGCGTTATGCGTGCTGTCCGCTTCAACCTTGGCGGTATCCGCGCCGCTTTCCAGCACGGCGCGCACCACGGCGGGGTCGCGGGTTTGCACCGCGACATCCAGCGGCGTTGCGCCTTTGTCATCCCGCTGGTTGATCTGCGCGCCAAGGTTCACAAGGTGGCGGATGAGCCTGCCGGTGCCGGCGCGCGTTGCGGTATAGTGCAATATGCGTTTGCCTAAAGCATCCGGGGCATTCAGCGCCTCCGGCGATGTTCTCGGCAGCAGGAAGGCTGCCGCATGTTCTCGCCCGTTGTAGCAGGCCCAGTGCAGGGGCGTGAGGTTGCCTTTGGTGTCGGGCGTGGTCAGGTCCGCGCCATGTTCTTCAAGGTCTTGCAATACATCGGTGCGGCCGTAAATGGCGGACCAGTGGGCCGCGGTTTTGCCGCTGGCATCGCGCGCATCCGGCGCGGCGCCGGCTTCCAGCAGGGCAAGCTTGTAATTGTTATGCGCGCTCTGGTAGCTGCAGGCATAAACCAGCAGCGGCGTATCTTTTGCGGCACCTGTGTTCTGGTTCGGGTCGGGGAAGGGGGCTTCGATTGCGCCGTGTTTTATCAGCATATTCTCAACGCCGTCCCAGCGCAGGGCGCGGGCGAGCGCCAGCGGCGTCAGGCCGTGGTTATCCGCCTTGTTCGGGTCTGCGCCTTGCTGCAGCAGCAGTAAAACAGCACCCGCATTGTGGCCTTCCATGATGACCGATAGCAGGCGCGTTGCGCCCGTGGTGGTGTCCACAATCTCATCGGGGTCTTTTTTTGCAGGGTCGGCCCAGGCGTTCAGTTTCACCAGCTGTGTTGCCACATGCGGCCACTTGCGGGATATGGCGATGGAAAGGGGCGTTCTGCCTTCGCTGTTCGGCTTGTTCACATCCGCCCCGTTGGCGATGATGCGGAAGGCGGCATCAAAACTGTTTGCGTGCTTGATCTGGTAGGTCAGCGCGGTTTCGTTATCCAGCTCGGGCCGCGCGCCGAAGCGGGTTTTGTCGTAGACGGGCGGGCCATCCGGCTCTCCCTCATAAGCGGGCGGGGTTGCGCCGGCGTCCAGCAGCAGCAACGCCACATCGTAATCATGCCGTTCCATGGCGGCATCCATCGGCGTGCGGCCACGTGCATTCGCCAGCATGGGGTCGTGGCCTGCCTTCAGCATTTGGGAAACTTCATAAATACCGGCATTGCGGCCGATGGCATCGGCGATGGAACGCGGGGCGCTATTTGCGGGCTTCGCAGCCTGTTTTTTCGATTCCTGCGCCATGCGCCAATTCCTGCTTTTTTGGTATTTGTGGCAATTATAGGGGCGGGTTATGAATAAAACAACTCGGTTATGGCATTAAAACCGCTGGTGTTATTTTACGGAATCCACACCATGGCGCACGTGTCAGCCCCTTTAAAAACGCACTGAAATATACTTAAGTATATGATTATAAACAATATTATAGTGTTCACGTGTCTTTATAACAATCCTGCCCTGCCTCAAGCGCAGATACAAAGTGGAAATAAACCGACATAGGCGCGTCATGCGCAATTGTTACGCTTAAACATCGAACCAAACAGATGCGCGTCATACAAGGCTGGGGAGCCCTCATCATGTTGGACATGTTCATATCGCAAGCACCGGCCGATGCTGTTCAAGGCCATTACATTCCTTCACTCGTCATTCTTTCATGCCTGGTGGCCATTCTTGGCTCCTACGTCATGCTCAACATCGGGGTGTCCATGCACAGCCCGCTGTCGAAAGGCCGCTTCCGCCTGATGTATGTGTGCGGTTCCTTCTCTCTCGCCGCCGCCGTCTGGGCAACCCACTTCATCGGCATGCTGGCCTACCAGATGGAAATGCCCGTTACCTACAGCGCGACCGATACCGCCATCTCCATGCTGCTGGCCATCATCGTTTCCGTCGCCATCTTCCGCGTCGGCCTGCTGAAAAGCATGACGGTGCAGTCGATTACCGGCAGCGCGCTGACCCTTGGCACCGCCATCGCCGTCATGCACTACATCGGCATGAGCGCGATGCACATGGAATTCATGAAAATCCGCTACATCCCGGAACTGGTTGCGGCATCGCTGTGCATCTCCATCGGCGCATCGGCCACTGCCATGTACATCGTACAAAAAATGCTGCGCATGCCCATGGGCACCAAGCGCCGTATTGGCCGCGCGCTTGTCGCGTTCATTATCGGCGGTGCAATCTCCGGCATGCATTATACCGGCATGGCCGCCACTGTCTTCGTGCCGGATGGTGACTTCTGCGTTTCCCGCAATATTACGGAGCAGGAAGGCCACGAAACCCTCGCCCTTATCATCGCCACCGTCACCAGCCTTATCTTCGGCATGGCGACCGCGCTGAAGCTGATGAACTGCACCGCGCAGAAAAACGTGCGCAAGGTTGAAAACCACGCCTTCCCCATGCGCCTGCTTGGCTTTTCCATGGCCATGACGGTGGCGGCCATCCTCTGGGTCGGCCTTAGCTCCTTCTATATGCACTATTCCATCAGCACCGTTATTTCGCCCGAGATCGAGGCCAGCGCCCTGACCGAGCATATGCTGCACATCGACGATGAGCGCACCATCAACGTGGAACGCGCAACGCTCGGCCGCAGCACCACCACCGTCACCGCCTACCTTGAAAACGTGACGGAGATGGAAAGCACGCTGTCCAAGCTCGCAAAGCATTACCCCGACGGCCGCCTCAGCGCCCTGCTGCATATCGCGCAGGACTCCTTCTCCGGCATGCTCGGCCTCGAGCATAAAATGATGGATGTTGGCACCGACGAAATGGTCCACGAAACGCTGAACAGCGAAGAATACAACAGCCTGAAGGATGACTACCAGGCCAGCATGCGCAAGTTCATCGAAGGCGTGCATTCCGCATCCGGCGGCAACCTGAGCGGCTTTTCCGACAAAATCTACTACAGCCTTTACGTCTTCGTCTTTTTTATTCCGCTTCTGGGCATGGTCTGGGTCACAACGCTGCGCAGCATGCGTGCGTGGCAGGCCGAGCTGGTGCAAACCCGGTTGGAGGCAGAAGCCTCCAACCGCAGCAAGAGCGAATTCCTGGCGAACATGAGCCACGACCTGCGCACCCCCATGAACGGTATCATCGGCCTTGCCGGCCTGCTGGCCGAAGGCAAGAAACTGCCGGAGCAGGAACAAATGATCGCCGCCATCATGACCTCCAGCGAATCCCTGCTGTTCCTGCTGAACGACATCCTCGACTTCTCCAAAATCGAGGCGAACGAGCTGACGCTGGAAGAAATCCCGTTTGACCTGCGCGAGCGCATGCAGAACATCATCGACCTGCTGTCCACCATGGCATCGCGCCGCGGGCTCGTCCTTAACTTCCACTACTGCGACATGGCGCCGCGTTTTGTCACCGGTGACCCCATGCGCCTCAGCCAGGTCGTAACCAACCTTATCGGCAACGCCATTAAATTCACCGAACGCGGCAGCGTCACCCTGTCTGTCACTGCTAACCCGCTCATGGAACCCGGCATGTCCGACTACACCATCTCCGTTACCGATACGGGCATCGGCATCCCTGAAGAAAAACAAAAGCATATGTTCAAGAAGTTTTCGCAGGCAGATGCCAGCACCAGCCGCAAATACGGCGGCACCGGCCTTGGCCTCGTGATCTCGAAAATGCTGACCGAGAAAATGAAGGGTGTCATCGGCTTTGACAGCAAGCCCGGCCTTGGCACCGTCTTTACCATCAAGGTGCCGATGCGCCAGCCCTCGCGCCGTGAAGTGATGGAAGCGTCCAACGTGATTATCTGCGCGCCCAAGGCAGATGCCGCCTCCGCGGGTGTGGCCGAACTGCCGCGCCTTGCCGGCGTAAAGGCGCTGGTGGTGGATGACCACCCCGTCAACCGCCTGTTCGCAACCCGCCTGCTGCAAAAAATGGGCATCGCCACCGAAGAAGCCGTGAATGGCATCGACGCGCTCGAAAAATTCAACAAGGCAGGCCATGGCTACGATGTCATCATCATGGACTGCCAGATGCCGGAAATGGATGGTTTTGAAACCGTCGAAAATATTCGCCGCCTGGAAGCAGCGCGTGGCCTTGGCCGCATCCCCGTCATCGCCATGACTGCCCACGCCATGACCGGCGACCGCGAACGCTGCATTGCCGCCGGCATGGATGATTATATCAGCAAGCCCGTCAACCCCAACAAGCTGACCGAAGTGCTGAACCGCTGGGTGCAGCGCAAGGCCGCTGTTGTGTCCGCTGCCGCCAATGCAGCGCCCGTCGCTGAAACGGCCATTGCCACGGTTGCTGAAGCCGCGGTTGCCGCCGCCGCACCCGCCGGCGACCAGATTGACCTGCAACACCTTGAGCTGTTCACCGATGGCGACCTTGAACTGGAGCGCATGCTGGCTGACGCGTTTATCTCCGCCGGTATCGATACCATCGTCACGCTGAAAGCCTCGGCAGATGCCGTCGATAATGAAAAATGGCGCAAGGCTGCGCACAAGCTGAAGGGTTCCGCCGCGCAGATCGGCGCCCGCAGGCTGGCGGAGATTTGCCTGACCGCGGAACTTGCGGCATCGCCGCAGCCGCAGGAACGTGAAGCATTTATCGGCACCATCGAGCGTGGCTTTGCCGAGGTGCAAAATTTCTTCGCCATGCGCCAAAAGATCGCTTAACGGGATTTGAATACAAGCTTCAAAGTACGGTTTAACAAGGGGGACATATCATGATTGACGCATCCATCCAGACGCCGCCCGGCAAAATCAAGGTACTGGTGATTGAAGATGACACGCTGACCCGGCTTACCCTGTGCCGCCTGCTGCAAAAAATGGAATATAAAACGTTCGAAGCCTGCAACGGTTTCATGGGCGTCAGCGTCTATGCCCGTGAAAAGCCGGATGTGGTGATTACCGACCTGCTGATGCCCGATAAAGAAGGTATTGAAACCATCGCCGAAATTCGCGCGCAGGATAAATCGGTAAAAATCGTCGCCATGTCGGGCGGCGGCTCCGCCCACAACATGGGCTTCCTTGACCTTGCCCGCCGTATGGGCGCGGATTGCACGATCAGCAAACCCTTCCGCCCCGAAGATATTTCGCTGCTCATGGAGACGCTGAAACAGGCCAGCACGCCTGTGGGCGGTGTGGCATGACGGTGCGCAGCGAAGCCGCAGAGCAGGGCGTGCCGTCAAACCTTTTGTGTGAAATCGTGTTCGGCACAGAAAAGACGGCGACGCATGCAGCGGCGCCCGCGCCGGTGTATACGCCGGAGGAACGCAGCCAGCTTGAAACCCTTTGCGCCCGCGTCTTTGAAAGCGGCACGCTGGTGTCATCCGGCAGGCTGAAGCTGATGGGCCTTGACAAGGTCAGGCGCCAGGGCGGCGGCGAATGGCGCATCCTGCAGGAAGACGTCTTTAAGGTGGTGGATGACATTCTGCCGGGCTTTATGCGGGCTGACGATATATTCTTCCGCCTGCAGGATGATACCTATGTCATCGTCTTCGCCAACCTTGACCGCGAACAGGCTGAAACAAAGGCGCTGGCGATTGCCGTTGAAGTGCGCAAGCGCGTGTTTGACAGCTCCCGGCCGGAACTGACAGGCGTTTTTTTGCAATGCGACGTGACGGAAATAGAACCGGCGCGCAAGCGGGTGTCCGAAAAAATCTTTACTCCGGCCATGCAGCGGCTGCGCCGGGAAGCCGCCATTCCGGTCGATAAAATATTCATTCAAGGTTACATGTTGCCTGAGGAGGCCATCGTGCAGGACAATTCCAGCCAGACGTTCGAAAAGAAAATCGCTTGCCATTACCAGCCCCTGTGGGACCTGCACAAAAACGCGCTGACAACCTATGTGTGCCTGCCGCGGGAAGCCGCGCCCAAAAGCGCCGAAAATGATCTGGCGCTGCTGGAAACCGTCATTGCCGAGCTGATTGACATGTGCGCCAGCGGCCGCCGCTTTCTGGTGGCCTGCCCGGTGCGGCATGAAACGCTGTACCGCCATGACAGCTTTGAAAAAATTCTCTCCCTCTGCGCCCGCATGCCGGAAGATGTACGCAAGTTGCTCGTCTTCATCGTGGTTGACTTCCGCGATGACCTGCCGCGGGCAACCTGCTTCTGGTTCCTGCCGGCCCTGAAAAACTGCTGCAAAAGCGTGTTTGCCCGCCTGTACCTGACCGAGAAATGGGATTTCAACGTGCTGCGCAACGCAGGGTTTGATGCCGTCGGCGTGAATATCGAGGAAGCGGGCGACGGCGAGCAGGGCATGATGAAGCGCCTGACCGCCTTTTCAGACGGCGCGAAGGCCGCCATGATCAGCCGCACCTTTGCCATTGGCGTTGCCACGCGCAGCCTTGCCACCTATTGCGTCTGCATGGGCTTCGGTTATCTTGGCGGCACGGCCGTGCATGATATGGTGGCCGCGCCCGACAGCATTTACCGCTATCGCAACGAAGATCTTTTCGCGGCGCTTATTGCGAATATTCAGGTTGCGAAGTAACGTCAGGCGGCCTTCGGCAGGGCTTCAAGTTCTGCAAGTTCATAGGGCGTAGTTTGGTACACAAGGTTGATCCAGTTGCCGAACAGCAGGCTGCGGTGCGCGCGCCACGTGACCTGCGGCGCCGCGGCCGGGTTATCGCCGGGGAAGTAGCGGTTGGGCAGTTCCGGTGCAAGGCCTGCGGCATGGTCACGGGTATATTCGCGTTTCAGTGTATCCGCATCGTATTCAAGATGGTTGAAAATATAAACGTCCCGCGCGGCGCGGTCATGTACCAGCCCGACGCCGGACTGGGGGTTTTCCGCCAGAATGGACAGGTTCTTGTGCTTCAGAATGTCCGCCCGCACCACCTCCGTGTGGCGCGATACAGGAATGTCAAAGAAGTCGTCAAACCCCGCCGTCAGCGGGTCAAACCCTTCCGCAAGGCTATGCAGGTACAGGCCTGATTTTTTCTGCGGCAGCAGCTGCTTATCGATGCCGTGGTAATAGTGCAGCGCCGCCTGCGCGCCCCAGCAGATGAACAGGCGGCTATGCACATGGGTTTTCGCCCAGTCAAAAATACGCGTCAGCTCTTTCCAGTAGGTCACATCCGTAAATGGCAATTGCTCCACGGGCGCGCCGGTCACCACCAGCGCATCGAAGTGGCGGTGCGCGACATCCGCGTGGGTCTGGTAGAAGGCGGTCAAATGTTCTGCCGCTGTGTTCTTGCTGGTATGGCTGGCGGCATGCAGCAACGTCACTTCAATTTGCAGCGGGGTATTGCCAAGCGCGCGCAGCAGTTGCGTTTCGGTGGTTATTTTGTCCGGCATTAAATTCAGCACAGCGATTTGCAGCGGGCGAATATCCTGCCGCAGGGCGCGGCCTTCCAGTATCAGCGGCACTTTTTCACGTTCAAGTATGGCGCGGCCCGGCAGACCGTCGGGAATTTTAATCGGCATGGTGATTGCTTTCTTGTTCTGTCGTGCTTTGCTTAACGGGAATTTGCAACATTGCGGGGCAGTGCGAAGCTGCCGCAGGCTGTATCTAGCGCAAGTTGCAGCGCCGCCTGTAAATCATCCGCATCTTCGGTGCCTGCAGAAACGCGCAGCAGGTTGTCGCTGATGCCGGCAATGCGGCGTGCATCCGGGTCCATCGAGGCATGGGTCATGGTGGCGGGGTGTGCAATCAGGCTTTCAAAGCCGCCCAATGATTCCGCCAGCGTGAAAAGGCGTTCTTCATGGCCCGTCAGCGTTTCCAGCAGCGGGCCAATATTTTCCTGCGCGTGCAGTTCAAAGCTCAGCATCGCGCCGAAGCCGAATTGCTGCTGTGCCGCCAGCGCATGGCCGGGGTGGCTTTTAAGGCCGGGGTAGTAAACGGTTTTAACGGCCGGGTGCTGCGCCAAAAATTCCGCCAGCTGCGCCGCCGTGCGTGATTGCTGCTGGATGCGCAGGTTCAGCGTGCGAAGACCGCGCAAGGTGAGGAAGCTGTCAAACGGCGCGCCGGTAATGCCGGTGCAGTTTGCCCACCATGAAAGTTTTTCATGCAGTTCCTTGGTTTTCGCAATCACCGCGCCGCCGCACACATCGCTATGGCCGTTGATGTATTTGGTGGTGGAATGCACAACTGCATCCGCACCCAGCGCCAGCGGTTTTTGCAGGGCGGGGGAAAGAAAGGTGTTATCCGCCACTACCAGCGCGCCCTGCAATTTTGCGCGGGCGGCGACGGCTTTGACGTCGGTGATGCGCAGCAGCGGGTTGCTGGGGGTTTCAATCAGCACCAGCGCGGCTTTTTCGGCAAAGGTATCATCCAGCGTTGCGGCGTTTGACAGGTCGGCAAATTTAACGCGGAACTGCCCTTTTGCGGCGCGGGTGGTAAGCAAACGGTGCGTGCCGCCGTAGCAGTCATGCGGCGCGATGATCAGGTCATCCTTCTCGACCGTCTGGAAGACAAGGTCAAGCGCGGACATGCCGGATGATGTGATAACGGCATGATGGCCGCCTTCAAGCGCGGCCAGCGCCTCGCCCAGGCCGTCGCGCGTCGGGTTGCCACTGCGTGAATAATCGTAGGGGCGCTTCTGGTTGAAGCCGGCGAAGGCGTAATTGCTGGAAAGGTAGAGGGGCGGGGTGACGGCGCCATGCGCAACATCGCGGTCAATACCGGCGCGCGCCGTCAGCGTACAGTCTGCAAGCGCGGTTTCGGTACAGGTGGCATTGGTATGGGCGGTGTCGGGGGTGATTGCGCGGGTCATGGGTATCGTCCTTTCAAAGCTTTTCCAAGAACCGGAAAATAAAAAACCGGCCCCTGCAGGCCGGTCACAAGCTTTGAAAGTTTCGGGCAGCCGGGGTCGATCCGGTATCCCTCATCTTTCGGCCGATCCGCCGCAGGATTTGGCACCTTTGGCTTTTGCCGAGGTTGCCTCAGCGTCACAGGGCCATTCCCTCAGCTGATCTTGATGATGTGCTTATGATAAATACTCTCATTCGCAATTGTCAACGAAAATTCAGGCGGCATTATTCATCAGTAATATCATGGTGTTACAAATAGAACGGTTATTTTCCTTAATTAATTTTTAACCTGATACGGCTAGCATAAATCTATGCATGGGTTCCGGAATCACGAGAATCCAGCCAAATAACTAAAGGCATGGTGCTACAAGAAGCAAGACCAAGGCAGTGAAATGCCTTTGTGCGCCGTTGACGATTATTGTCCGGTGCGCGGCCAGCCGCAGGGGGCTGGCTTCCCTTTTTTAAATCGCCGCCTCACCAGCGGCGATTTTTATTTTTTGGAATTTAGCGGCGAAACTTAATCCCCGCATCGCGGAAGGCATTTTCGGCGATGTGGTGCGAGCCTTGCGCGGTGTAATGCAAATGGTCATCCGCCCGCTCCGTCACGCGGCCGGAAACGGTGGAATAGGCGACGTTGTGTTTTTTCGCGGCGGCGGCAATGGCGGTGTTCACGCCGTTCATCGTTGCTATCCAGGCGTTGATGAAGCCGGGCTTGTTCCAGATTTCAGGATTGCCGGTATAGGGCGCGGTGGGCGCCTGCATGCCGATGATGATGGGTTTTGCGCCCTGTTCGCGCACGTGTTCGGCCTGCTGCATCACCTGTTCTGCATAGCGGGCAAGGGTGCGGGGGCCTGCGCCCAGCAGCGCGCCGACATCGTTGGTGCCAATGCTCATCAGCACCACGGCGCCGCGCGGCACGTTATCAAGGCTGTTGGACCGGTTGGGGATGAGAAGGCCGGAGCCGTCTTTGCCGCGGTTGATGAGATGCGCAAATTCGCCGGACAGGCTGCGGCCAATGGCATTGCCGATTGAATCACCCCATGTGACGACGGTCGTGGTATCCGCCCGCTGCTCGGTTGCGGGGGTGGCGGTCTGGGCTTTTGCATCCAGCGGCGCGGCAAGCGGCAGGGCCAGTGTTACCGCCAGCAAGGTGCGGGTGGCGGCATGGGCAAAAGTGGTGCTAAGGCGCACGTTTTTCATGAAAGTATTTTACCGCAATTTTTTACATAAGGCAATATTTTCAGGCGCTTGCCATTCTGCGCGGGATGGCGGAATTTTCAGTTTCTCCTTATTCTCCAAAGGCAAAAGCTAGTGAACTGCGCTATGGTAGGCCGCGTTAAATTTATTGCATGAAAGACCGCCAATGTCCGACCGCCGCCACGCCCTGCCGCTTCTGACCGCCGCGCTGAAAAGCCGCATCCTTGTGCTGGATGGCGCGATGGGCACCATGGTGCAGTCGTACCGGCTGACCGAAGCGGATTACCGCGGCCGCCAATTCGCGAACTGGAAAAGCGACCTTAAGGGCAACAACGACCTGCTGGCGCTGACAAAGCCCGAGGTCATTGGCGAAATTCACGCGCAATACCTTGATGCCGGCGCGGATATCATCCAGACCAATACCTTCAACGCCACGCGCATTGCCATGAGCGATTACGGCATGGAAGACCATAGCTTTGACATCAATCGCGCCGCCGCCGCGCTTGCCCGCAAACTGGCGGATGAAAAAAGCACAGCCGCCAAGCCGCGCTTTGTCGCAGGGTCGCTTGGCCCCACCAACCGCACGGCATCTATTTCGCCGGAGGTGAATAACCCCGGTGCGCGCAACGTGACGTTCGACTTGCTGGTGGATGCTTACTATGAATCCATCGACGGGCTTGTGCAGGGCGGGGCGGATATTCTGCTGACCGAAACCATTTTCGATACGCTGAACGCCAAGGCCGCCATTTTCGCCGCCGAAAAATATTTCAGCGATAAGGGCTTTCGCATGCCCTTCATGTTGTCCGGCACGATTACGGATGCTTCCGGCCGCACCCTGTCGGGCCAGACGACGGAAGCGTTTTATAACTCCGTGCGGCATGCAAACCCGCTGGCCATCGGCCTCAACTGCGCGCTTGGCCCCAAGGAATTGCGGCAATACGTTGAAACGCTGTCGCGCATTGCGGATACGCACGTGCTGGCCTACCCCAACGCGGGCCTGCCCAACGCCTTCGGCGGCTATGATGAAACGCCGGAAGAAATGGTCGCCGAAATGTCGCAATGGGCGCAAAGCGGCTTCCTGAATATCATGGGCGGCTGCTGCGGCACCACGCCCATGCACATCCGCGCCATGGCAAAATCGGTTGAGGGCGTTGCGCCGCGCATTGTGCCGGAAATTCCGAAAGCCTGCCGCCTGTCAGGCCTCGAGCCGTTCACGATTGATGACAACTCGCTGTTCGTCAACGTGGGGGAGCGCACGAACGTCACCGGCTCCGCCAAGTTCCGCAAGCTTATTAAAGACGAAAAATACGATGAAGCCTTGAGCGTTGCGCGCGAGCAGGTTGAAAACGGCGCGCAAATCATCGACATCAACATGGATGAAGGCCTGATCGATTCCAAGGCCGCCATGCAGCTATTCATGAACCTTATTGCCGGCGAGCCGGATATTGCCCGCGTGCCCGTCATGATCGATTCCTCCAAATGGGAGGTAATTGAAGCGGGGCTGAAGTGTGCGCAAGGTAAATGCATCGTCAATTCCATCAGCCTGAAAGAAGGGGAAGATGCCTTTATTCAGCAGGCGCGGCTGGTGCGGCGCTATGGCGCTGCCGCCGTTATCATGGCGTTTGATGAAAAAGGCCAGGCAGATACGATTGCCCGCAAGGTTGAAATTTGCACCCGCGCATATAAAATTCTGACCGAAAAAGTGCATTTCCCGCCGGAGGATATTATTTTCGACCCCAACATTTTCGCGGTCGCCACGGGTATTGAGGAACATAACAACTACGGCGTCGATTTTATCGAAGCGACGCGCGCCATCAAGCAAGCGCTGCCCCATGCGCTTGTCAGCGGCGGTGTTTCCAACGTGTCATTCGCGCTGCGGGGCAACAATACCGTGCGCGAGGCCATTCATTCCGTCTTCCTGTACCACGCAACGCGCGCGGGCATGGACATGGGTATTGTGAATGCGGGCGCGCTGGTGATTTACGATGATATTCCTTCAGAGCTGCGCGATGGCATTGAAGATGTCATTCTCAACCGCCGGGCTGACGGAACTGAAAGGTTATTGGAACTTGCTGAAAAATACCGCGACCCCGGCAAGGCCGCCGAAAAGGAAATTGGCGAATGGCGGCAATGGCCGGTCGATAAACGGCTGGAACATTCGCTGGTCAAGGGCATTACCGATTATATCGAGGCGGATACGGAAGAAGCGCGCCAGCGCTCCACCCGTTCACTCGACGTTATCGAAGGGCCCTTAATGGCGGGCATGAACGTGGTGGGTGATTTGTTCGGCGCGGGAAAAATGTTTTTGCCGCAGGTGGTGAAATCCGCCCGCGTCATGAAACGCTCCGTCGCCTACCTGCTGCCCTTCATGGAGGCGGAAAAAGACATTCACCAGAAAAGCGCCGGAAAAATTCTCATGGCGACGGTGAAGGGGGATGTGCATGACATCGGCAAGAACATTGTCGGCATTGTCTTCCAGTGCAACGGCTATGAAGTCATCGACCTTGGGGTGATGGTGCCGGCCGAGAAGATTTTGCAAACCGCGCGGGCGGAACAGGTGGATATTATCGGGCTGTCCGGCCTTATCACCCCCTCGCTCGAAGAAATGTCGCATGTGGCGGCGGAAATGCAGCGACAGGGCTTTACGCTGCCCTTGTTGATTGGCGGCGCGACGACATCTGAAATTCATACCGCGGTTAAAATAGCGCCGCACTATAAACACCCGGTAGTTTATGTGGCGGATGCGTCGCGGGCCGTGGGGGTTGTCTCAAACCTTCTCAGCGATACGTTGCGCCCGCCGTACCTTGCGGAAGTTGAAAAGCGTTATGCCGCCGCGCGGGAGCGGTTTGCCGCCAAGGCGCAGGTAAAAAAGCTGATCCCGCTGGAAGATGCCCGCGCCAACGCCTTCAAGCCGGATTTTAAAGCCTATACGCCGCCAAAACCGCAAAAGCCGGGGCTGCATGTGTTCAAGGACGTAACGTTTGAAGCGCTGCGCCCCTACATTGACTGGTCGCCGTTCTTTTACACCTGGGGGCTGATGGCGAAATACCCCGCGATATTCCAAGACGACGTGGTGGGCGAGGAAGCGAAAAAGCTGTTTGCCGATGCACAGGAAATGATCGAGTTCTTCATTAAAGACGGGCGCATCAAGCCGCGCGGCGTGATTGGCCTGTTCCCGGCCGCAAGGGCGGGTGAAGACATTATTGTTTATACCGATGAAACACGCACCGCGGAGCGCACCCGTATTTACGGCCTGCGCCAGCAGGTCAAGCGCGACGGCAAGCCCAACTATGGCTTGGCCGATTTTGTGGCGCCCGCAGGCAGCGGCGTTGCCGATTATATCGGCACGTTTGCCGTGACCTCCGGCGATGGTTTGGAAGAAATCGTCAGGGAATTCGAAGCAAGGCAGGATACCTACAACAGCATGATGGCAAAAGCCATTGCCGACCGCTTTGCCGAAGCGTTTGCGGAATACATGCACGAACAGGTGCGCCGCGATTATTGGGGCTATGCGCCCGCTGAAAAGCTGGATAATGACGGGCTGCTGCGCGAGGATTACCAGGGCATCCGCCCCGCGCCGGGCTATCCCGCCAACCCAGACCATACGCAAAAAACAACGCTCTGGGATTTACTGGATGCGGAAAAGAACACCGGCATTGCTTTGACGGAAAGCCTGGCCATGTGGCCTGCATCATCGGTGAGCGGTTTTTACTTCTCGCACCCGGATAGTTATTACCTGAGCATCCATATCATCGGGCGCGACCAGCTGGCGGATTACGCGCAGCGCAAAGGCGTGCCGGTGGATGACGCGGCACGCTGGCTTGCGCCGATTTTGGATTAAGGCGTTAAGCGGCCTTCGGCGGCTTCGCGGCGACAGCGGGTTTCGTCTTGTTCTCGACCGATTCCGGCGCGGCGGTTTTTGCGCCGGGTTTCGGCACATCCACTTTCGGCGAATCCGGGGTTACGCCATAGGCGCGGTCCAGAATGGGCTGCACATCGGGAATGACCGTTTTGAAAACCTGCGCTGCAAGGGCTGACGTAAACTTGTACTGCCCTGCGGTTGAGCCCATCACATACGCCGTAACGCAGCCATAGAATTTGTCGTCAATCGCATAGACAAACGTGGCCGTGCGGCTTTTCGCGTCGGATGATTTGAGCGCGCCGCCGGCGGTGAATGTCTGCAGGCGGTTGTCACCCGTGCCGGTCTTGCCGCCGACAGGCAGGATTTGCCCGTTTGACAGCTTCACGGCATTGAAGGCGCGGTGCGCGGTGCCGTCTTCGACGACGCCCTGCATTTCGCGGCGCACCAGCGTCGTCAGTTCTGCCGGGAGCACACGGTGGCCTTCATCCTGCTTGGTCTTGAACTGCAGGGAATAGGGCGTGTTTTCCGCAAACGAAATATCGCGGAACTTGATGCTTTTTTTGTAAACGCCGTCGTTCTGGATGATGCCGGAGAATTCGGCCAGCGCATACGGCGTGTCGCCCGACGCGCCAAGGGCGGAGGCGTAGGACGGCACCATTGCTGCAAAGGAATAACCCTTGGCAGCCCAGGTATCGTGAATAAAGCCGAAGGCCTCTTTTTCCAGCATGGTCTGGATACGGATGTTCTGCGCGTGCATTTTGGTCGGCACGAACAGCCATTTGTAGGTTTCAAGTCGCACATCTTTCGACGCGTCAACGGTCTGGTCCCATGTCGCGTCCGGCGTCGCCATGCGGTTCGATGCCATCCAGAGTTCCAGCGGGTGCAGGCGGGTCAAATAGCCACGGTCGTTCAGGTTGAACTTGTCCTTGGCGTAATTGTCGTACTGCTTGTGGAAATCATCCCCCGGTTTGCAGGTGGGGCATTCTTTTTGCACGAATTCGGCAAACTTTTCATACGGCGCATCGGGGAACAGGGAGCGGTAAACCACCGCCAGTTGCACCGGCGTGCGGCGGGTTTTTTCCGCCAGCAAGGTGGCCAGTTCGTCCGGCGATTTGTCTTTCTGCTGCTTCCAGAATTTCCACATGAAGCTGGTGCCTTCGGCATCGGCGAACTTCTTCAGGTATTCCTGGCGCATGGGGCTGTTGGGGTCATCGTAAATAGATGTATCCACATGCATCTTCTCGCCTTCGGTGTAATACACCACATCGCGCATGATGCGGATGAAGGACAGGTTGACGGAATGGTGGAAGGCATCTTTTACGGTGTAGTTCTGGAAGTCTTCCTTGCGCTCGAAGTTTTCAAAGCGGTGCAGGCCGCCGCCGGTGAAGAAGGCTTCGCCGGGGCTGCCTGAATAGGTGCGGTTCAAGGCCGCTTCCAGCATCGCGTTCAGCGATTTGTCGGTATCGGGCGCGGCAAGATACTGCATGGCCCACTGGGTGATATGGTCGTTCGGGTGGGTTTTGTGGGTGCGCAGCGTTTCAGCATCTGCATCCTTGTACTTTTCGTGCAGGTCGGAAACGGCTTCAAGGTACGACACCAGCGTGCGCAGCTTGGCGGTGGAGCCAAGTTCAAGCTTCGTGCCTTCGTTCAGGTTCAGGGGGCCGTTGAAGTTGTCGGTCTGCACGCGGAGCACGTTGCCTTCCGGCGTTTTTTCGTACAGCGCGAAGGAATAAATCACGTCGCCTGCGGTTTCCGGCTTTAACAGCTGGAAGCCGGTCAGGCCTGCCTTGGTCGCGGTGTCGGGGTCGGCAAGGCTGCGCAGGCGTTTTGACACAGCGGCGTCCGCTTCCGCGTCAATCGTGGTGCGGGCGGTAACGTCGAGGCGGTTTAGTTCATACATGCCGCGCACGCCAAGCGTTTTCAGCAGTTCGACGCGCAGGCCTTGCGCCGATTTCGGGATTGGCGGCGCAATAGAGGTATCGCTGGCGGCGACGGGGGTTGCGTAATTCACGCGTTCCGACAATACCATGTCGCGCATTTTGGGGGAGATGATGCCGGCATCCGAGAGGAGCGGCATGAATTTGTCGATGCGGTCTTCCAGCTCCCCGCGGTCCTTCAACAGGTAGGCGGAAGGTTTTTTGACGGCCATGACAAGGCTGAGCGATTCACGGTAGACGCGCGCGGCATCGCGCATTTCAGCGTCGGTCATTTGCGCTTCGGGCTTCATCAGCAGCTTGTTGGCGTCTTCAAAGCGGGTGCCGAACCAAAGCTGCATGCCGTCTGCAAAGCCGTTCACTTCGCCAAAGCCGGGGTAAGATGACAGCGGCATGGAATTGAGGTAGTCGGAAACAATGCGGCGGCGGCTATCAACCGTGGTGCCGTCGGCATCATAGGCGCGGACGGATGCGGTCAGCATCTGGCGCAGCTTTTCCTTGCCGGTGGCCGTAATGCCTTCGGGCGAGTGGCGGAATTTCTCGATCTGGGTTGCGAGCGTCGATCCGCCGGCATGTTCGGTATGCACGCCGACTTTTTTAAGGCCAAAGCCCATCAGCGCGCCGGCAAAGCGTTTCCATTCAATTGCGGGGTTCCAGGTTTTTGCCTGTTCATCCATCAAATCGCGGTTTTCGACGAACAGCAGGCTGTTGACGAGCAGCGGAGGGATGGAGTCAAAATCCGCATAGGCCTGGCGCGGATAGGTGGAGGCGAACAGTGTTTTGTTATTGTCATCCGCAATGCGAAGGCCGGCCTGCGCTTTCTCATTATAAATGGGGAACAGCTCGACGCCCGCAATCTTGCGTTCCTGCCAGCTGTTTTCCTGCTCCAGCTGGTAGCCGTGTTCCTGCAACCGTTCGCGGAACTTCAAGGTCTGCGTATAGCCAAGGCGTTCGTCATAGGGGCCGGCAGCGGGCGGGGCCACGGTGGGGCTGGTCTGGTGCGTTTCGGTGAAGCTTTTGCCTGCCGCCGCGCGCCCGAAAATTTTCGACTGCACGTAGGAGGTTTTATTTTCAATCGCCGCGCCGCCGCCGATGATGACGGTGGAGGCGGTGACAACATAAACCCACTTCGGCAATGTTTTGTACCAGGGGCCATGCTTGATATTTTTGTTATCTTTGATGTCGGGGTGCTTGCTGTCTTCGGGTTGATTATTGGTACTGTTATTTTTCTCTGTAGCCATGACTACAGCACTCCCATTTGCCAGTGATTATGTTTATGTGAAATGGGAGTATATCCAAGCCTTGCCAATCTGCAAGGGGAAAACCGCAAGCGTGTTTTAAATCCGCTAAGTGGCTGAAATAATGTTGTTATTTTATTTCAAAACACTTTACGCAGCCGTCGGCAGGGGCAGTAAATCACCCTTTTTCTCGCGGGCCAATGCACGCGCCAATGCCGCGGCCAAACGGTCAAATTGTGCGGCTGAATTGTAGGCGTGCGCGGAGATGCGCAGGGCGCGCCCATCGCCGCCACCAATGCCGTTCAGCGGCACAAGCTGCGTCACAATATTGTCGCGCTGGCGAATGTCGTGGCGCAGCCGCGCGGCATCACCTGCAGGCAGAATGATGGTGGCCATGGTGCCGGTCATGCTGTCAGGCGCGGGGGCTTGCTGGTTTAAACTATCCAGCAGCATGCGCCAGCTTTGCAGCAGTAATTCGCGGTTATCTGCCATCAATGCGGGCAGGCCGTCTTTGTGCAGGGTGCTTAAGGTGGCATGCGCAACCTTTGGCGTCATCCATGGCGTGGTGTCGCGCGTGCCTTGCCATGCAAATGTTTTCAGCAGGGCGCTGCGGCGGGGGTCCGGGTCATTCGCGCCGTGGCTGGTATTGAGCGGGCGGATGGTATCGTGAAAATCCGGACGCACATACAGAAATGCAGCACCCGGTGCCGCGCAGAGCCATTTATGGCCGTTGCCGGTGTAAAACGCCGCGCCCAGCGCGTCAAGGCCCAGCTGTAATTGTGCGGGCGCATGCGCCCCGTCCACCAGCGTTTCAACGCCGCGGTCTTTTAAACTGTTCACAATATCTGCCAGCGGCAGCACCAGCGCGCTGATGCTGGTAATGTGGTCAACAAGCGCAAGTCGCGTGCGCGGCGTTACGGCGGCAAGAATGGCGACGGTAACATCTTCGGGCGCAGCAACAGGGAAGGGCAGCGTTGCCACCGTCACCACCGCGCCTGTTTGCGCTGCTATGGCGCGGGCGGCATTGTTGCAGGCGTTGTAGCCGTGGCTGGTAATCAGAATTTCATCACCGGGTTTCAAGTAACCGCGCAGGGCGAGGGAGGTAAGGACGGTATTCACCCCCGTCGTCGCGCCATCCACGGGCACCACGCATTCGGCATCCGCATGGGCAAGGCCTGCCCAGAACAGGCGATTTTCTTCCACCCGGGCGGCGCTTTCATAAATGAAATAATCGACCGGGCTTTGCAGCAGGCGTTGCTGCTGTTCATGCAGAAACTGTTGCACCGGCAGCGGGCAGGCACCGAAGGACCCGTGGTTGAGGTAATCAATCCCGCCAAAATCCCACAGCCTGGCGGCGGCGGCGCGGTCAATACGAGACTGGAACATGCTGGGGTACTCCGGCGTAGGGGGCAGTTACAGCATCATAAAGCCGCGCATGATGCGGGGGAACAAAAAGCCGCTATTAATCATAAGTTACCGGTCATTCGGGGCAAAAACGGTACATAGCTATGCCGTTGATATGTCTGGGCCATGCCCTTGATATAATTAGTCTCTAAACTATTTTTTTCAACAACGGTAACGCAACGCCATGTTCAATACGAATAAAGAGCCAGCAAGATCAACCCGCGAGGAAATTTTATGCCCCCCTCCCTGACCGCTGCCGGCCCAGCGCCGCGCCCCCATGCAGGCGTTCCTGATATTTCGGCGCTGCTGAAAACCCGCACCGTTTCTCTTGGCGGCAATGATGCGGAAGCAAAACGCGCTGAAATTCTGGCCTACTTCCACAATACTTTCAGCCTGTATGAAAGCCTGTTCAATTGCCTGAACGGCGATGCGGCATTTTACGCCCGCGCCAACCGCCTGCGCCACCCGCTGATTTTTTATTATGGTCATACGTCGGTATTCCTGATCAACAAGCTGAACGTGGCCGGGCTTATCCACACGCGCCTCAACCCCAAAATTGAATCCATGCTCGCCATCGGCGTGGATGAAATGTCGTGGGACGACCTTGATGAAAAGCATTACGACTGGCCGACCCCGCAGGAAGTAAAAGCCTACCGCGATGAAGTGCGCGGCATTGTGGATGAATTCATCCGCACCTGCGACATTACGCTGCCCATCGGCTGGAACGACCCGCTGTGGATTGTGATGATGGGCATTGAGCATGAACGCATACACCTTGAAACATCCGCCGTGCTAATCCGCGAATTGCCGCTGGATATGGTGCATGACGATGCAGTCTGGGGCCGTATCTGCCCCGATAGCGGCGCAGCGCCGAAAAACGAATTGCTGCCCGTGAAGGGCGGGGATATTACCCTCGGCAAATCGCATGATAACCCTTATTACGGCTGGGATAATGAATACGGCACGCACAAGGCCAGCGTGAAAGACTTCAAGGCATCGAAATACCTTGTGTCGAACGATGAATATTTAGCCTTCGTAAAAGACGGTGGTTACAAAACCCGCGCGTATTGGAGTGATGAAGGCTGGCAATGGGTCAGCTTCCGCAATGCGGAATATCCGCCCTATTGGGTGGCGGATGGTGATGGTTTCAAATACCGCGCCATGCTGAAGGTCATTGACATGCCGTGGGACTGGCCCGTCGACGTAAACTGCCTTGAAGCGCAGGCCTTCTGCCGCTGGCTGGCGCAAAAAACCGGCAGGCTGCTGCGCCTGCCGACCGAGGAAGAATGGTACATGCTGCGCGCGCTGGTGCCGCAGGACCAGCCGACCTGGCCGGAAGCGCCCGGCAATATCAACCTTGAACATTATATGTCTGCCTGCCCCGTCAACCGCTTTGCTTTTGCGGGCGGCTTTTTTGACATCATCGGCAACGTCTGGCAATGGACGGAAACGCCGATTGACGGGTACGACGGTTTTTCCGTGCATCCCGCCTATGATGATTTTTCAACCCCGACGTTTGACGGGCGGCACAACATTTTTAAAGGCGGCTGCTGGGCCTCCACCGGCAATTACGCCATTCGTGATGCGCGCTATGCCTTCCGCCGCCACTTCATTCAAAATTCCGGCATTCGCTATGTGGAAGCGGAACCGCTGCCCGCCCGCACCGTGAACGTGTACGAGACGGATACGCTGGTCTCGCAATACATCGAATTCCAGTACGGTGAAAGCTATTTCGGCGTGCCGAACTTCGCGGTCGCCTGCGCGGAAGCGGCATTGGCGGCAACGGCAGGCGCGCCGCGCCGCCGCGCGCTGGACCTTGGCTGCGCTGCCGGCCGGCTTGGCTTTGAACTGGCACGAAAATATGACAGCGTCGACGCGATAGATTTTTCTGCGCGGCTCATCAAGGTGCCCACCGACCTGCAGCAGCAGGGTAACAAACGCTATGTGGTGCAGGATGAGGGCGAGCTTGTCAGCTTCCGCGACGCATCGCTTGCCGACCTGAAGCTGGGCGATGCCGCAAAGCGCGTGCGCTTCATGCAGGGGGATGCCTGCAACCTGCCGGAAAAATATACCGGCTATGATCTGGTCATTGCCACCAACCTGATTGACCGCTTGTATGAACCGATGAAGTTTTTGTCGATGATCCATACGCGCATTGTGCCGGGCGGCACGCTGGTGCTGTCATCGCCCTATACGTGGCTGGCGGAATTTACCGAGCGTGAAAACTGGCTCGGCGGCTTTAAGGCCGCGACCGGTGAAAATTACACGACGCTGGAAGCGTTGAAGGACGCGCTGGCCGAACACTTCGATTTTGTATCAGCGGAAGATGTGCCGTTTGTGCTGCGGGAAACGCGGCGCAAATACCAGCACACTTTAAGCGAGCTTTCCGTCTGGCGGCGCAAAACGGGTGGATAATTTATTTTGAATTTCAATGGCTTGAAATTCAATTTGACATAAAAATACCAGCTGCGATATAGTGGACGGTATCCTTTTCCAGTCCGTTTTCGTGGAAGGTCTTTAAAAATCCCGTGACGCGCGCACCCCTTACATCCGCCTTCGATGCCAAAGCTGCCGCACCACCGGTGGCAGGCAGCATTGCGCCCGCAACAGAATCTCCCTCCCGGCTTCCCTTGACGCAATTGAAAGCGATTGTTGCCGCCAACGGCCCTGCGGTTGCCGCGCTGGGCAACTGGGCGCCTTACATCAACGTATCTTCATCCCTCGCGGGCCGCGTGCCGCAGAATGATGTGGACCGCGGGTTTGATGCCGGCGTTGCCTGTGCTCTTGGGCTTTTGCCCGCGCATGCGCAAAAGCTGGTGGCAACCCTGCACGCCGCCTATACGCCGGAAGCAATTACGCAAGTACGGCAGGAAATTTCAACCGAAGACGGCTCTGCGCGCGTGCGCGATGCAAATTCCGCCACCGCATGGTGGCTAGCGGCATGTTCGCTGTGCGGGGACCATACGGCGGCGTCGCGCTACAGTTTTCGCGGGCAGGTAAAGTCTTTTGAAGAACTGGCAAAAAACCCGCAGCAGCGCCTTGAGGCCGCAAACATCGCGCTGCGCGATATGCTGGCGGATTTTGATGTTTCGCGCGGCTTTGCCTACGGCGAAAAAGACGGCTGCCAGCAGGGCGCTTATATTGCAGGGCATAGCTTTGCGGTCATGTACGCGCCGAAATCGAAAATCTATTTCATCGGCACATATCAGCCGACGCTGGGGCTTGAAGACTTTGCGTTCGGCGACGCGGTGGATGAAAAAGGCCGCGCCAAAAGCGGCCCCGTGCATAACAGCCGCCAGTTCGTGAAATGCGCCGACAGGGATGAAATGAAACGGGCGGTCGCCGTCATCCTCAAAAACCCCGCGCTTGCCCCGCAGGCATATAATAAACAGGCGGGCCAACCCGCCGCGCGTAAAGCCGCTCAAGGCCTTAAGCCGTAAAGCTTACTTCGCTTCGGCGAAGTTAACGGTCACGCCGCGCTTCTTGAAATAGGATTCCATCATTTTGCGGCCGGCGCGGTTGTTCTGCACCAGTTTTTCAGGTTCGACCGTCACGGTCTTTTGACCGGCTGCCGTCAGCGCTTCTTTCAGCGCGGCGATATGGTTGTCGATATCGCGGTTATCGTCTTTCAGCGAGGTATAGATATTCTCGAGGGCCTGCTCGACCGTTATTGCCGTCATGGTACGCTCCTTTGAAACAAGGATTTTATAGCAGCCTGAAAGGGCGTTGGCTAGGGGCGAGAAGGGGGCTTTTAGGGGATAATATCCAGCAACTTGCGGCGGCCGTCGGCCAGCAGGCGCTCCACATCTTCCCGCGGCAGGGAAACGGCAGCGCAAATATCCGCAATTTCAAGCCCGGCATATTCCTGCAGCAGCAGCACCGCGCGCTGGGATGACGGCAATTGGCGCAAAGCCCGTACCAGGGCCATGCCGCCGCAGCGGTCATCCGCCAGCTGCCAGGCGCGGTCATATAGCGCGGCCACCAGCACGGGTTCTTCGCCCGCGGGCATCAGGCTTTGGAAGCAGTCGGCCGCAAAGCCTTCGGCGGCGGCGGCGTCGTGCGTGGCGGTATTGAAAAACCGCCACAGGCTGTCTGCGTGGCGGCGGGTGAAGTCTTCGTGGCGGCGCAGGGCCGCGGGCGCGTCACTGGCGTTTTCAGCTAGGGGCGGTGTGCAGGAACGCATTGAAATTCTCCATGTGCCGGTGCCAGACCGCGGCGTGCGGTGCAAGGCCTCTTCCTAGTGAAACGGAAGCCGGAGGGAAATACTTACGGTCGTATGCAGGTTTTTCGGAACTTTTTAGTAGGATGCTACTTATCGTCTTGGCTTTTTTTGATAATCCGGTCGGCAAGGCCGGCGGGCGGGGGGGTATCATGGCCTTTAAAAAGGCCATCGACCTTCTGCATGGCGGCCTGTTCCTGGCGCGCTTCGTTGGAGCCGGAGAGCAGCGTCTCCGCATCAGTCTTCAGTTCCGGGGGCCACCGTTTCAGGTCCGCCCCGTAGATCGCGAGATTTTCCTTGAAGCTGTTGAGGTTCATTTTCGACATCGCTTTCTAGTTTGTCCCGAAGAGCCTTCCTGGCTCTCTTGAGCAGTGACCTTGCAGCCTGCTCGGTGACTGCCATCCTATCGGATATTTCCTTAACGGTCAAATCATCGTAATAGAACAAAATCATCGCCGTACGCTGGTTTTCAGGCAGGCTTTGCAGCAGGGCGGAAAGGTTTTTACCTTCCTGCTGTTGCATAATACGGGTGTCGGCGGCGGGCGTGGTTTCGGGCATCACCTGCTCTTCCAGAATTTCGCTGTCGACCATGTTTTTGCGGCGGCGTTTCTGGTCAATACAGCGGTTCAGCGTGACGCGGTAAATCCAGGTGGAAAAGCTGGCGGTGCCGTCGGCCTTCCAGTCGGCGCGGTTTTTCCAGACGGTCAGCAGCGTTTCCTGCACCACGTCTTCGGCCTCGGCTTCGTTGTGCAGCACGTTCATGGCAAGGCGCCACAATTTCGGCAGGTATTTTTCAACGATGATTTTGTAGGACGGGTGGTGGCCGGTTGAAATGGCGCGCAGCAGCTCTTCATCCGTCTGCTGTGGTGCGCCTGTATTTTCTGCTGATGTTTCGCCGGTGTTTTGCATCTTTTACCTGTTGTCATCAAAGAATAGATTTTCGATGAGTACAGGAGAAGTGATGCAAAAATTATACCATGTCGTCGGGCAAACCCGCTGATGCTGCAGTTTCAAACAGCGCGGGAAACTTTCGGTAAAGATTGTACCAGTGCGTGTAAACATCTTTCACGTTTTTGTGGATGTAGTCGTATTCAGTCGCAACGTCCCTCTTGCTCAAGACATTGGAGAGGCGAAGATAAACGGCTGTATAAAACGTATTGAGGTTTTTCCCGGCATCGCCACCGTGTTCGTGGTCAATATTGCCCTGCAGGGCGACGAGAATGGCGATGGTCTTTTCATTGAGGGCGGTCATTTTTTCAAAATCGCGGGCAATGTAGGCAGCTTTTGCCGCGTCGATGTTCCTGAGCATACCACGATAGAGCGTCAGGACAATCTCTATCTTCGACAGCGCGTTGTCGGCGCTTTTCTGGTAGGCGTTCATGCTGCGCGAAAGGTCTGTTGTCACTGTTGCATCCTCGCTTTTAAAAATGAGTCATCAGTTTGAATCGCTGCTCTGGTTGCCAAGTATCGCCTGCACCTGCTTCAGCAGCAGGTTCGCGGCGCTGATATTGCTTTCCATCGTGGCGTAGCGCGTCACCAGCTTGTCGCGGAAAGCATCCGCACGGTCGCGAATGTCGGAGGCTTCGCTGTCAAGCTTGGTGTTCGACTGGTCCAGCTGGTCAATCGCGCTTTGCACGCTGCCCGTGGTGGTGCTGGAATAATCGCCCATCGCGTTATAAAGCTTGTCCGCCAAGCCTTGGTTCAGGTCGATATTAATGGTGGTGCTGGATGTGCCGGCGTAAACAAACGTAAGCCCTTCATAGGCGGAACCCGTTTTGCCAATCAACCGGCTGCCGTCAATGGTGAAGGCGCTGCTGTCGCCGTTCACCGACGCACCGGTGATGGCGCCGTTTTCATCCGTCGTAATGTCAAGCGCGAAGCTCATGGAGGATGCGGTGGAGGTGTTGCGCAGCAACAGCAGGTTGTCACTGTCGGAGGTGACGGAGGTCTGGAAGAATTTTTGAATATCGTCGTAGTTGTTCAGCAGCGCGTTGTTCAGCTTGGTTTCGTCGGAAATTTCCAGTTTGTTGTCGTCATCCAGCGTAATGCCCATGTCGGCAAGCGTGGCGATGCTGGTGGAATCCGTCGCGCCGCCAATCATGCTCGACACCGTGTTGGTCAGCGACTTCAGCAGGTTGTCCGAAAACAGCACGGCATCATCCGACACGGTGCCGTCGGACGCGACGGTCTGGTTGGTGGTAATAAAATCGCGAAGGTTATTATATGCATCGACGAAGGCGGAAATGGCATCTTTGGTGGATGTATAATCGTTATCCACATCCAGCGTGATATCCGTGCCCGGCGCGGCGCCGACGAGGGAGATGGAAACGCCGTCCAGCAAGTCATCAAATACGTTGTCGCTACCGCTAATTTCGAGCCCATCGAGCTTGATTTTCGCGGGCTGCGCTGCCTGCGTGATGTTGCTGAAGCTGCCGTCGGTGCCTGTCACGCCCAGCGAATTCATGATGTCTGTGCCGCTGGTGGATGAATAATCAATCGTCTTGCCGGTTTCCGTGCCGGTCATCACCAGTGTATAGCCGGAATCCGACGATTTAATAACGGAGGCGGATACGCCTGACGTTGCGGAAGAATTGTTAATGGCGGTTGCAATATCCTGCAGCGTCATTGTGGATGTGACGTCGATATTCGTGGCGGTGTCGCCATCAAGCCCGATGCTGAAGCTGCCGGTCAGGCCAAGCGCGGTCGTTTTGCTGCTGGCTTCGGTTGCCGTCACCTTCATGGCTTTCGCCAGCTGCTCGACTTCAATCGTGTGCGTGCCTTTTTCCGCGGTGTCGGAAACGGTGACGGACATCACGTTGTCGGTGTTCGTGCCGTCGGATGCGGCAAGGTAGGCCTGCTTTTGCCCGTACACGCTGGTGTCGGTCACGCCGTAGCCGTAGCTGGCTTTTAAATCCGTCAGCGCGGTCTGCAGGCTGGTGGTCAGCGACTGCATGGTTTTGTAAGCGGTAATTTTTGCCGTGTTGGCGGTAACTTTTGCGTCAATGGTATCGGCGGCGGCGGTTTTTTGCGCATAGGCCGCATCGACCAGCGCGGTGGTGTCAATGCCGGACGCCGTGCCGACGACATAGGTTTTGCTGCCGGTGGTGGCGACGGTGCCTGTCGAAACGCTGGTTGTTGATGTTGACATTATGCCTGGCCTCCCTTTTATCCCTGACTGTTACTGTCGTGTGTCCCTGCCATTCTGGCTTTCCTGGACGGCTTGATAATCCGCGTCAGACGGGCGGGCGGCGCCAATGGCTGTTGACGCCGCCCTTCCGGCCTTTTTAGTCTTTATTTCACCAGGTTCAGCAGGGCGGTCTTCATGTTGTTCGCCTGCGTCAAGGCTGCGATCGCGGTTTGCGTCAGCACTTCCTTGTTGGTGTAGTTGGTCTGCTCGGTTGCGATATCCACGTCGACGATGGAAGATTTTGCAGCTTCCAGGTTGTCAACGGAGGTATCAATCACGCTGGAGCGGAACTGGAAGCGGGATTCCAGTGCGCCGACAGTCGCGCGCGCGCTCGAAACTTTATCAATCGCGGAGTCAAGCGCGGTTGATTCAGTCACGGCGTTGGCAGAAGAGGTAAGGTCACCCGTCAGGCCCAGCGTTGCCGAGCTGACGTCCACCGAGGAAAGGTCAACGGTGATGGCATCGGTCGAGGCATCGGTACCGACGAGGTAGTCTTCGTTATAGGAACCGTCGACGAGGTTGGTGCCGTTGAAGCGGGTGGAGGTGGAGATGGAGTCAAGTTCAGTCACCAGCTGCTGATATTCAGAGTCAATATAAGCACGCGAGGAATCGTCGACCGAGCCGGACTGCGCCTGCGCCGCCAGCGATTTCATGCGCTGCAGGATATCTGCCGAGTTGGACAGTGCGCCGTCCGCCGTGTTCAGCACCGACTGCGCCTGCGAGGCGTTTTTGGAAGCCTGGCTTAAGACGGTGATGTCGGACTGCAGGCGGGTAGATACTGCAAGGCCGGCAGCGTCGTCGGACGCTTTGACGATGTTCGAGCCGCTCGACAGTTTTGCCAGCGAGTTGCTTTCCGCATCCGAGTTCTTGTTGAGGTATAGCAACGCCGTATTCGCGGCGGTGTTGGTTGCGATGACAGGCATTATATATTCTCCTTTTGCCGTTTGATCGTTAACAGTCTGTTAAGAACCACCCAAAACACCTTTATTCCGGAGGCCTTATCTCTTTACACGCCGCCACAGGCGCGATGGGGCGCGCGGATGCGCAATTATTTTCAAAAGGCGCGTTTGTTTTCAAAAATTGCGCGGTTTTGTTTCAAACATACGGTTGATAAAAGTTTTTTGGCGGTTTTGCGCCCCATTGGCAGGGCTGGGGCGTGGAAAGGAGTAAGGAAGCGAAAAAAACCACGTCGCTTTCAATAATCCGGCAAAAGGAGCCGCCCAATGACTTACGCTGTATCACAGACCTCGACCGCGACCACCATCGGTTCGTCGTCCAGCTCGACCAGCACAACGGCCGCCGCCTCCGCCGATGCCGCAACACAGAAAGATATGTTCCTGCAGATCCTGCTGACGCAGCTGCAGAACCAGAACCCCCTCGACCCGGTCGATACCACCGAATTCACCAGCCAGCTTGCAACCTATTCCCAGCTGGAACAGCAAATTGACACCAACAGCAAGCTGGATGATGTCGTCAGCGCCCTTAACAGCGGCAATAACTTTTCCGCCCTGTCCTATAACGGCGCGACGGTTGAAGTCGCAGGCAATACCTCGGTCGTGCAAAGCAATACCGCCAGCTGGAACTACGCGCTGGCAACAGATGCGACCAGCGTGACCGCCACAGTGAAAGACGCCAACGGTAACACCCTTGAAACGGACACCATCGGCGCTGAAAACGCAGGCACCTACAGCTTTAACGTCGATGCGACATCGTACGGCCTGCCGGAAGGCACGCCCCTGTACCTGACTGTTGCCGCAACAGACAGCACAGGCGCCGCCGTTACCGCCAGCACCGCCGGCAACATGAAAGTCACCGCCGTTGAAACCGATACCGACGGCAGCATTACCCTTGAAGCCGGAAGCTACAGCTTTTCTTCCGACGATGTCACTAAGCTGCGCCAGACGGCATAACCCCCTAAAAGACCGCAAAGAATTTTAACAAGGAGATTTGAGCCATGAGTTTGACAAGTGCCCTTTATACCGCCGTCAGCGCCCTCCAGGCCCAGAGCGCCGCCATCTCGTCGGTATCGCAAAACATCGCCAACGCCAGCACAACGGCGTACAAAACCACCGGCGTGTCGTTCCAGGACCTTGTCACGGGCACGGGCAACGCCACCACCGGCAACGTGTCGGGCGGCGTGCTGTACAGCACCTACCAGAACATGTCGGCGCAGGGCACCATTCAGGCAACCGACAGCAATACGGACCTTGCCATCAACGGCGACGGTTTCTTTGTCGTTACCAACAGCGACACATCCTCCACCGCGCCCGACTATACCTATAGCCGCAACGGCAGCTTCACGACGGATGCCAACGGCTACCTCGTCAACAGCGAAGGCTATTACCTGATGGGCCAGGCGACGGATGCTTCCGGCAATGTCACCTCCGGCAGCGCAAGCTCGCTCAATTCGCTGACACAGGTTAATACCAACATCGTCAGCGGCATGGCGCAGGCCACCGCCAACGTCACCATGGCCGCGAACCTGCCGGCGGATGCCGCGGTCGGCGATACCTTCAATACGTCCTTTGAAATTTACGACAGCCTTGGCGTCAGCAGCACGGTCAACCAGACCTGGACGAAAACGGGCGCGAACGAATGGTCGCTTGCCATGGCCGACCCTGTGCTGACCAGCGACAACACCACCACCAGCGGCACCATTTCACCCGCCAGCGCCACCCTCACCTTCAACGGCGACGGCAGCCTTGCCAGCACCGACCCAGCCACGCTCGATGTGACTGTCAGCGGCTTCAGCACCGGCGCGAGCGATGATACCTTCAAGCTGAACCTTGGCACCGCGGGCAGCACCACAGGGTTGACGCAATATGCCTCCAACTCCAGCGACCCGCAAATCGACATCAGCAGCATCAACCAAGACGGCCTTAAATACGGCCAGCTGACCAACGTGACGGTCGGCAAGGACGGCATCGTCACGGCAAACTTCGACAACGGCCTCTCACGCGCCATTTACCAAATTCCAATCGCCACGTTTGCCAATGCCAACGGCCTGACCCACGTAAACGGCTCGATTTATGATGAAAACGAAGCCGCGGGCAACGTGACCCTGCATGACCCCGGTGAAGGCAGCGCGGGCAGCATTACGGCATCCGCTCTTGAAGCCTCGACGGTGGATACGTCAAGCGAGTTCAGCCGCATGATTGTGGCGCAGCAGGCCTATTCGTCGGCAGCGCAGGTCGTGACCACGGCGAAAGACATGTATGACACGCTCATCAGCATGGTCCGGTAAGGGGTTGAGAGATGAAAAAGCTCACCGACATGATTGATTGCTGGGATAAAACCCATTCCCCTGCGGAAATCGTCGGCCGGTTCAAGGACCTTCCGGCGGAAGCCTTCCAGACCTCGGCGGAAGAAGAAGCGGCGGCTTTTGAGGCCCTGCGCGAAATCGAGGCGGCGCTTGGCCGGTATGTCGGCGCGCTGACGGTCGAGAAGGAAAAAATTGCCGAGATGCTCGATACCGGCAACAAAACATCCAACGCCTGCATCGCCTACGTCAAAACCAAACGCGTCATCCGGGAGGACTAAATAATGGCGAACTTACCTGAAAACATGATTGCCGGCCTTAAAAATGACAGCGTTGCCGTGATTGACGATTTCATGAACCTTTGCGGCGAACTGAACGGCATCATCAAGCGCGAAAACGAGTTGATTTTGGCGACCGGCACCAGCGTGACTGACGGCGAATTCCACTACAAGCTGCAATTGATGAGCAGCTTCGAAGAACGCTCGCAATATGTATTCAAGCTGGTGGCGGCGGAAGCGCCGTCGAACAAATGGCTGCACCTTTATATTGTCAGCGAAGTCAGCGGCTTGCGCCAGTCGTTCAAAATCAACACGGCCCTGCATATGGATGACCTGCAGCGCCGCGCCAAAAAGCTTATGCGCATGCGCGACGGCCTGCTGGCCAGCACGCTTGAGCCGGAAACGGAAGGCGAGGCGCCGGCATGTCACTGATATCCTCGCTCAATACAACGTTTGGCGGCATCAAGGCGACAGAAAGCAAGATGTCGACCGTGTCGTCGAACGTGAGCAATGCCGATCAGACCGGCTATACTACAAAGGATTATCAGACCAGCTATATCACCGCCGGCGGCGTCACCTCGCCCTCCGGCGGCATCGTCGTCGGCTCTATTTCGAAGCAGCTGTACGCCAGCGCGATTGATGACAACAGCGATTATTCCTACGCCAGCATCATTTCGAACTACCTTGACCTGTACAGCACCGCCATGGGCACGACGGACACGACGACGTCGATCAGCGGCTCCGTTGACAGCCTGCAGGCCGCGATCGATACGCTTGCCACCAGCGCCAGCGACAGCAGCCAGAAAACCAACGTCGTGTCGGATGCAGCAACGCTGGCAAATGCGCTGAATTCCCTGTCCTCCACCGTGCAGGATTACCGCCAGCAGGCGAACGATGAAATTTCCACCAGCGTTGATACCATCAACAGCGCGCTGCAAAATATTCAGGACCTCAATACCCAGATCACCACGCTGCAGGCGCAGGGCCAAAGCACCGCTGACCTTGAAGACCAGCGCATGGTGCAGCTGAGCAACCTGTCGGAGCAGATGGACGTCAGCTATTTCTTCACCAGCACCAACCAGCTGAAAGTTTATACGACCGATGGCCAGCCGCTGGTGGATTCACAGGTGCATGCGCTGTCTTATGACGCATCCTCCAGCACGTCGTCCACCACCACCTTCTCGCCCATTACGCTGAACGGGGTTGATGTAACATCCTCCATCGACGGCGGCAAGCTGGGCGGGCTTATCCAGCTGCGCGATACGTATTTGCCGCAGGAACAGGCAAAGCTGGATCAATTTGCGCAAACGCTTGCCAGCACCATGAACAGCGTGACCAACAGCGGCGCATCTTATCCCGCGCGGAGCGACATGACGGGGGATACGCAAGGCATTTCCGCATCCGACGCCTTGAACGGCAGCGGCACCGTGCGCATCGCCACACTTGATTCAAGCGGCATGGTCACGGGCTATTCCGACCTTGATCTGAGCTCTTATTCCACCGTCGGCGACCTTGTAACGGCGCTGAACGGCATCAGCGGCGTTTCCGCCAGCCTGACGGCTTCCGGCCAGCTGGAGCTGTCCAGCACGGTCAGCGGCGAGGGTATTTCGATTAACCAGATGACCAGCAGCGTAAACGGCAGCGGCTTTTCAAGTGCCTTCGGCCTTAACAACCTTTACAGCGGCACCGATGCCGCCAGCATCAAGGTGAGCAGCTATTTAACCGACAACCCCGGCTACCTTGCCACGGGTGTATTGTCGTCGTCCGCCACGCTGGCGGTGGGTGACCGCGGTGTTTCATCCGGCGATGCGACGACGGCAACGGCACTTTCATCCGCCCTGTCCGGCAAGTCAACCTTTGCCGCCGCCGGCAACTTCACCGGCCAGTCGACCAGTTTTGCATCCTACGCCGCCAAAATTGTTTCCGACGCCGCCAGCAGGGCCAGCGCGGCGGCGGATAAAAGCTCGCTTGCCGAAACGTCGTATACCCAGACAAAGTCGCTGCTGGACAACGCGCAGGGCGTAAACCTTGACGAGCAGACAGTAAAATTGACCGCGCTGCAGACGGAATATCAATCCTCCGCCGCGCTGGTTTCCGCCATTAAGGACATGTTTGATGAACTTATCGCGGCGGTGAAGTAGGGAGGGTGATTGATGGTTGACCGTGTTTCCACTTATGCGCAAAGCACACGCATTGCCAGCGACCTGATGCGGCTGCAAAGCAGCTATGCGCAGGGTCAGATGCAGGAATCATCCAGCCTCAAGTCCGAAAACTACCAGGGCATCGCCAGCAGCGCGCAGCGGCTGCTGAACCTTGAAACGGATTATTCAAAATTGTCGAACCAGTCGGAAACCTCGCAGCTGGCGCTTGACCAGGCCAATTCCATGTACAGCGCGCTTTCCACCATGACCGACCTTGTCACCAGCATGAAAACAACCATCAGCGCCGCGCTTGGCGGCACAGGTGACAGCGGCACGGACCTCTCAACCGTTGCCAGCGGCACCTGGGATGAATTCGTTGCCGCCCTTAATACGCAGCAGGCGGGGGCTTACGTTTTTGGCGGCGGTGTAACCGATGCCGCGCCTGTTGACCGCACGGACAGCGACTATGCCGCCGCAACCGTGCCTTCTACCGCAGATACCTCGTACTATCAGGGCGATGATTACACCAAGACCGTAAAGGCAAGCGATACACTGACCGTCAGCTACGGCGTGACTGCCGATAACCCGGCCTTCGAACAGGCCATGCGCGCCTTTAACATCATCAGCAATAACCCGTCTGATACCGACGCGCTCAAGGAGGCTTATAACTTGCTCGACACAGCCTTGACCGGCCTTTCAAACGTGCAGAGCGGCGTTTCCAACAATGCCGCCACGCTGGATAACCAGATCAACCAGAATGCGACCGACCTTAATACGCTCGACAGCGTCATCAGCGACATTAAAAACGTCGACGTATCGGCCGTGCTGCTGAAGTTGACTAACCTGCAAACACAGATTGAATCCTCCTATTCCATTTCCAGCAACCTGCTGAAGATGAACCTGACGGAGTATCTTTAATTAATTAATTAATTAAATCAATTCTTTGGATGGTAAACCCGGTACAGGCCGCCCCGCCCGTACCGGGTTTATTTTTATTCCGCCGTAATCTTTACCCCGCGCCGGACGTTCAATGTAAGAGAGGGCAGGGCAAATACCGCCGCGCCAAAATTAAAACAAACGATTGATTTATTCGGCGGGGCAGTGTATAGTCATAAAATGGCGACCAAAGACAAAGAAGCGCTGCAAAAGCGCACCCTTTATACCCGTGACAGCCTGATACAGGCGGGCGGCAAGCTGTTTGCGGAGCATGGCTTTGCTGCCACCAGCGTGCGCGATATCTGCCGCGCGGCAGATGCGAATATTGCCGCCGTGCATTACCACTTTGGCGACAAGCAGGGGCTGTACGAAGAAATTTTGAAATTTTCCTTCTTCAGCGATATTCAAACCTGCCCGGACCCGGTCTGGGAAAATTCGGCAACGCCGGCAGCGTATCTCGAGGAACTTATTGTCACAATTCTTACCCGCATGCGCCACCGCCGCAAAAACGTCTGGCACATGCAGCTGGCGCGGCGCGAAATGCTGTTTCCGAGCGAGGCGTTTCAGCGCATCATCCAGCAGCTTATAGAACATGACTTTAAACTGTTTCTCCGCGCGCTCAACGCCATCAACCCCGAAGCGAGCGAGGATAAAGTGCGGCGCGCGCTGCTTTGTGTTTCCGGCCAAATCGGCGCCTATACCTTTCACCCCGAAGGTTTCCTGCGCCTGTGCTACCCCAAGCAAAAGTTCGATGAAACCGAAGCGCGTGATACCGCGCGGCACATCACCCATTTCGTCGTCAGCGGCCTGAATGCGGCCGAAGCGGGCGGTGCGGCATGAAGCCCGTTTTGCCTGTTCTGGCGCTATCCTTGCTCCTCGCCTCCTGCGCCGTTGGGCCTGATTATAAAAAGGCCGGTGTGGAAAGCGCATTGGTGGATAAAGAATGGCACGCCACGCTGCCCCACGGCGGCAAAATGGCGGACCTTTCCACCTGGTGGTCGCAGTTTGATGACCCTGTCATGACGTCACTGTTGACGGATGCCGAAACCAGCAGCCCGACGCTGGATGCCGCGCTTGCCCGCGTCAACCAGTCCCGCGCCAGCCTGCGCGTGAATAACGCGGCGCTGTTGCCGACAGTGGCAGGTAACGCCTCGACAACCCGCGCGCGCTCGGCGGCCAGCGGCTTTGCGGTGGAACAAACCGCCAGCATCGCCTCGCTCGATGCGGGGTGGGAGCTTGACCTTTTTGGCGGCAAGCGCCGCGCTATTGAACAATCCACCGCACAATTGCAGTCCAGCGAAGCCGGCTGGCACGATGCCCGCGTTACCCTTGCGGCCGAAGTGGCAGACGCCTACGTCAGCCTTCGCGCCTGCGAAAGCGATGTTGACCTTTATACCCGCCGCCTGAAGTCGCAGTCGGATACGCGCGACCTCGTCAATTTAAAGGTCAATGCAGGTTTCGCCTCACGCTCCGATGGTGACCTTTCCGAAGCTTCCGCGGCCGATGCCGCCAGTACGCTTGAAAACCAGAAGGGCGTTTGCGCGCAGCGCTTCAACCTGCTGGCGCAACTAACCGCCGTGCCTGCCGCAACGCTGCAGCAACGCCTTGCCGCCGCAACCGGCGCCGTGCCGTCCCCCCGCAATGCGGATGTGACCACCGTGCCTGCCGATACCATCCAGCAGCGGCCGGATATTGCAGCGGCGGAGCGTAACCTTGCCGCCGCCAGCGCCGCCATTGGCGTTGCGGAAGCGGAGCGTTACCCCAGCCTGTCGCTTGGCGGCGCCATTGGCATTAACAAGGCGAATGGCTCCAGCAGCCTTTCAACGTGGTCTTTCGGCCCCTCGCTGTCGCTGCCCCTTTTCAACGGTGGCGCTTTAAAGGCGGAAGCCGACCGTACGCGGGCCGTGCTGGATGAAACCGTGGCTGCCTACCGCAGTGCGGTGCGCCTTGCCGTTAACGAAGTGGAAGACGCGCTGGCGCGGCTTGATGCCGTCGACCGCCGCACCGAAAACGCCGAACAGGCCGTTGACCGCTACCGCAAATACCTTGCCGCCATGGATTCGAACTATAAAGCCGGCGTTGCCAGCCTGCTCGACCTTGAGGAAGCGCGGCGCACCGTTTATTCGTCCGAAGAAACGCTGATTACCGTGCGGCAGGAACAGGCGCAGGCATGGATCGCCCTTTACAAAGCCGTCGGCGGCGGCTGGAACGGCCAGTATGACGTTCCGGGGGAAATAACTTCTGCAGTTTCGCTGCAAACGGAGACAAAATAATGTCCGCATTTAAAAAAATCCTTATTGTTGTTGTTATTGTCGCTATTGCGGGCGGGGCTGTGCTCTGGCGCAAGCACCGTATGGCGGCGCAGCAACCGGCGCAGGAAAGCAGCCGCGCTTCCATTACCGTTACCGCTGGCGTGCCGCAAACCCGTCAGTGGCCGCTCACTATCGCTGCGACCGGCAGCGTGGAGGCATGGCAGCTAGCGACCATCGGCGCCGAAATCAGCGGCGTGCGCATTGCAGAAATCGATGCCGATGTCGGCGACCATGTCAAAAAAGGCCAGGTATTGGCCCGCCTTGCGGATGAAACCATCCATGCCGCACTTGACCAGCAGCGCGCTAACGTCGAAAAAGCCAAGGCCGCGCTCGATCAGGCCGTTGGCAACAGCAAGCGCGCCCAAATGCTAAAGGGCACCGGCGCGCTTAGCGACCAGCAATATACCGATTACATGACCGCCGAACAAAGCGCCCGCGCCGATTATAACGTCGCCAAGGCCGCGCAGGCGACGCAGGAGCTAAACCTCGGCTACGCCACCATTATCGCCCCCGCCGATGGCGTCATTGCCAGCCGCAGCGCCGCCGTCGGCGCCATGGTGCAGGCAGGCACCGCGCTATTCACGCTTATCAATGAAGGCCGCCTTGAATGGCGCGCGGCAGTCACGGAAAAAGACATCGGCCTCGTCAAGCCGGATGCCGCCGTTACCGTCATGACGCTGCAAAACACCGCCGTTACCGGCAAAATCCGCCTTATTTCACCCACCATCGATGCCGCGACGCGTGACGGCCTCGTCTATGTTTCCCTGCCCGAAAATGACCAGATCAAGCAGGGCATGTTCCTGAAGGGCACCATTGAAAACGGCATGCACGATATTATGGCGCTGCCCGAAGCCGCCGTGGTTATTCAAAACGGTTACAGCTATGTCTTCACGCTGGGCGACGGCGGCAAGGTTGCCAAGGTGCGCGTTGAAACGGGCCGCCGCATGGAAAACCTTGTCGAAATCCGCGGCGGCATTACCCCTGATGTTTCCGTGGCCGTTAAAGGCGCCGGCTTTTTGAATGATGGCGATACGGTGAAAGTCATGCCGTCTGATGGCGCTGAAACGGTTGCGCCGCCCGCACCAACACCCGCTGATGCAACAGGTGAACGCCCATGATGAACTTTTCCGCCTGGGCCATTCGCAACCCCGTTCCGCCCATCATGCTTTTCGTCATGCTCGTTTTTGCGGGCTTGATTGATTTTAACCGCCTCAGCGTCCAGAATTTCCCGGATATTGACGTGCCAACCGTCACGGTGAGCGTGACCTACCCCGGCGCAACCGCCGCGCAGCTTGAAACCGAAGTCACACGCAAGATTGAAGATTCCGTTGCCAACATCGGCAACGTCGACCATGTCAGCAGCAGCGTCAATACGGGGTCGTCTGTCACCACTATCGAATTCGTGCTGGAAAAAGACATCAACGAGGCGGTAGATGATGTAAACGACGCGGTGGATAAAGTCCGCACCGATCTGCCGACGGACGCCGAAGACCCCATCGTGCAGCGTGTCAGCGCCGTTGGCGGCGCGGTCGTGACCTATGCCGTGACATCTACGAAAATGCAGGATGATGAATTGTCATGGTTCGTTGACCATGACATCAGCAAAGCTGTTCTTGGCATCAAGGGCGTGGGTGAGGTCACGCGCATCGGCGGTATTGACCGCGAAATTGGCGTCGAGATTGACCCGCTGCGCCTGCAGGCCTACGGCGTGACCATGAGCAGCCTGTCGCAGGCCATGCTTTCCATGCAGCAGGATGTGCCCAGCGGCAACAGTAAAATCGGCGGGCGTGAACAATCCATCCGCACCCTTGGCACGGTCGATACGGTTGATAAGCTGCGCAGCCTGTATATTCCCGTTGGTGCGGGCGCATCCGTGCCATTGCAGTCTATTGCAACAGTGACGGATGGCGCGGCGGAGCAAACGCAGGCCGCCTACCTTGATGGCAAGCCGATGGTCGGATTTGAAGTGTACCGCTCGCGCGGTGAAAGCCAGATTGATATTGCCAAGGGTGTCGCGGAATCCGTTAAAACGCTTATGGCCGCGAACCCGGATATTAAAATCCAGCTCGTCAACACGACAGTCACAAAAATTGAATCCTCCTACCATGCATCCATGAACGTGTTGTATGAAGGCGCGTTTCTGGCGGTTATCGTTGTGCTGCTGTTCTTGCGTGACATGCGCGCCACTGCCATTTCGGCCATGGCCCTGCCGTTGTCCATCCTGCCGACTTTCGCGGTTATGTACTGGCTCGGCTTTACGCTGAACATGGTGACGCTGCTGTCGCTGTCACTGGTCGTCGGTATTCTTGTGGATGATGCGATTGTTGAAATCGAAAACATCGTACGCCACCTGCGCATGGGCAAAACCGCCAAGGAAGCCGCGCTTGAAGCCGCCGATGAAATTGGCATGGCGGTGATCGCAACCACCTTCACGCTTATCTCCGTCTTTCTGCCGACGGCCTTTATGGGCGGCATTACCGGTAAAATTTTCATGCAGTTTGGCTGGACCGCGGCGCTGTCCATCTTTTTCTCCCTGCTGGTGGCGCGGTTGCTGACACCCATGATGGCGGCATACATGTTGAAGCCGACGCACGTTGAAAGGCCGGATGGGTTTTTCATGCGGCACTACCTTGCAACCGTGCACTGGTGCCTTGACCACCGCAGGCTTACCATGCTCGGCACGGCGCTGTTTCTGGTAGGGTCTATTTTTATCGCCACCACCATGACCGTATCGTTTATGCCGGCGCAGGAACAGGGGCAGGTCGCCATCTCCATTGAACTGCCGCCCGGCAGTAAAATTGACGATACGATTGCAACCGGCCAACAAACCCAGCAGGCGTTGCATGATGTTTCCGGCGTAAAAAGCATCTATTTCTCAATCGGCAGCTCCAGCATCCGCAAATCCAGCATGCTGGTTGATTTAACGCCCGCGGAAGACCGCAAGGTTACCGAAGCGCAAATTTTGAAGGAAATCCGCGCGCGGCTTCGGAATATTCCCGGGGCGCGCTTCAGCGTCGGCAACGGTGCATCGGGTGAAAAAATTACCATTGTGCTTGCGGGCGATAACTCCGAAAAACTCGAAGCCGCCGCGCAGGAAGTCACCAACGGCATGCAGGCCATGCCGGAACTCAGCAACGTTATTTCAAGCGCCAGCCTGCTCAGCCCCGAAGTCGTTATTACGCCGGACTTTGCCCGCGCGGCCGATATGGGCGTGACCAGCACGGCCATTGGCTCCGCCGTGCGTGTGGCCACCAGCGGGGATTACGACCAGAACGTCGCCAAGTTCAACCTGCCGGAACAGCAGCTTTATATCCGCCTTAAAATGCCGTTGGAAGCGCGCAGCGACCTGAACGTGCTGCGCCAGCTGCGCGTGCCGTCGCGGGATGGTACCGTCACCATCGGCAGCGTCGCCGACCTTGGCATTGACAGCGCGCCGGTTGAAATTGACCGGTATGACCGTGACCGCAACGTGACCATCTCGGCAGAGCTTGGCGGTGCGTCGCTTGGCGACATGCTGAAAAAGGTCAATGCACTGCCCATCATGAAGTCGCTGCCGCCGGGCGTGCATACCGTGCAGTCCGGCGACGTGGAACGGATGCAGGAATTGTTTGGCAACTTCGGCATGGCCATGGCAACGGCGCTGCTGTGCGTTCTGGGTGTGCTGGTGCTGCTGTTCAAGGACATTTTCCAGCCCGTTACCATCGTTTCCGCCCTGCCGTTGTCGGCGGGCGGGGCGCTGGGCTTCCTTGTCCTGTGCGGTTACGGCTTTTCTATGCCGACGCTGATTGGCTTGCTGATGCTGATGGGCATTGTCACCAAAAACTCCATCCTGCTGGTCGAGTACGCCATTGTGGCGCGGGAACAGCGGGGGCTGACGCGGCTGGAAGCCTTGATTGATTCCTGCCACAAACGCGCCACGCCGATTTTGATGACGACGATTGCCATGATCGCGGGCATGATCCCGATTGCGATGGGCCTCGAGGGGGATTCAAGCTTCCGCGGCCCCATGGCGATTGCCGTGATTGGCGGTCTCCTCACCTCCACGCTGCTCAGCCTTATTGTGGTGCCTGTGGTTTATACCTATATCGACGACTTTGAAAACTTTATCCGCCGCCTTGTGGGCGCAAAAACCCATGATCCGGATATGCCGATGGAGCCGCACCACGCGGAATAGTTTAAAGCACGCGAATATCGTGGGAGATCATTTTTTCATCGGCGCTGAACAGGAAGGTGCCGGTGAAGTTTTTGCCGGAAAAGAAGGCGGGGAACCATAGCTCGTCATCCGGCCACATATCCTTGAACGGAATGTCGTCAACGTCGAACCATTGCGGTTTCATTTCCTCGCTCTCGGTCACGTCGCCGGTATAATCGCTTGCGCCGTAAACGTGAACTTCCAGAATTTCATCGCTGCCCTCAAATTCAAATTCCAGCAGGCCCTGCTTGCGTATGGCGCCAACCGTGATGCCGGCTTCTTCCAGAAATTCACGGCGCGCGGCATCCTCGATCGTTTCACCGGGGGCGACCTTGCCGCCAAAGCCGTTCCAGCGGCCCGCGCCAAAGCCGCGCTTTTTCATGCCCAGCAAAATGCGCGGCGGCTGCCATAGCAGGCAAAGGGTCAACAGTTTGCGTTTCTTCGGGGCGGTCATGGCGGCGCTTTCATCAACGGGTGTGACTGCTGACTATAATGCGGCCTTGACCCTTATGCAATTAGGCCTTGCCGAAAATACCCATGGGGCCGGGGTAAGGTATAATTGGGGAAAAGTGCGGTTTTGGCGGCAGGCTGGCGGTGTTGCAATATTTCTGTCAGTACGCGGCGGTAGTCGGTCGCCACGGCAAGGTCAACGCCTTCCTCCAGCTCTTCGGCATGAAGGCCCGGCCAGCTGCCGTAGAACCTGCCGCCCAGCACCCCGCCGCCCAGCACCATCATAACGCTGGCCCTGCCATGGTCTGTGCCGTTGCTGTTGTTGCTGCGCAGGCGCCTTCCGAATTCGGTGACAGTGACGACGGTGATGCGGTCATGATAGGCGGCCATATCGTTCCAGAAACCGGCAAGGCCGCCGGAAAGTTTTTCCATGAGCGGGCGGAAGCGGCCAGCCTGGCCCTCATGCGTATCGAACCCGCCAAAATCGACGGTGATGGCCTGAAGGCCGATGTCCATTTTTATCAGCTGCGCCACGGTCTTCAGCGGCTGCGCGAGTTCGGCGGCGGGGCCGTAATCGGCGCCTTTTTCAGGAGCGTAGGCTAAAATGCGTCCCTGCGGGTCGCGTGGAATTTTTTCATCGACGGTTTCGGGCAATTGCAGCGCAAGGCGGCCCGCGGCCCCAAGCGGCCCTGCATCCGCGCTATACATTTGCCACAGGGCGGTTGAAACGGCGCTGCCGCCGATGAAGGGCAGGCCGTCCTTCAAACCCGGAATAACCAGCGCATTGGCAAGGCCCGCAAGGTCGCCCGGTACGGTGCCGCTGGTGCTGACGGCTTGGGCTTGCGCTGTTGCAGCGCCGCCTTCAAGCGCGCGGGCAAGCCAGCCATTGTCTGTGCGCAGGAGGTCGGCTTCGCTGCCCACGCCGCGCTCGATCATGTCGGTGGCAACAAAATGGCTGCGTGTGCTATCCGTCAATCCGGCGGCATGAATAAAGGCAAGACTGCCGCCTTTGTACAGCTCCGCAAGGCCGCTGGCGCTGGCGTGCAGGCGAAAGTCGATATGGGGCGCAGGGCCGTTCACTAGTGCAAAGCCCGCCCCTTGCCCATCGGCGGCAACGCGCAGGTCAGACGCGCGGGCGGCGATAAAATCAGGGTCGCTGGCGGGTGAGATAAACTGCAGCCCGTCGCAGCCGCCCCGCAGGTGGATAACCACCAATATAGGCGCTTTTACGGCAGGTTCAGCTGCAAAGACAAGGTTTGACAGGCCGTTCATGGCAAAAGCGCCAGCGGTGCCGGCTGCGGCAATGCCCTTTAAAAGACTGCGGCGCGAGAGGTGGATCATGGCGATATTCCCTTTCCCTTAGCAGGTCTGGAATGACGGTGACAACGCGGCAACGGCAACGGCGGCGGCCATGTGCTTGTCACCATCCGGGGTATTGAACGCGGTGAAGGGCGCCAGCCCAGCGCCATCCATAATGGCGGCGACAAGGCGTGGTTCCGGTTTTGCGCCGAACAGCGCCAACCATTCCGTAATCGCGTCTTCCGGTCCTGTCGCTTTCCGGCCCCAGCGTGCAAGGGCTGCGGCGGGCTGCAGCGTGCCATTTTCCCATGCGTTGCGCGACAATCCTAAAAACATCTGCCACCGCTGGCGCAGGGCGTTGGAACCCGTAAAGCTTGCGTTATCATCTGCCAAGCCTGCGGGCGTTGGCGCGCCGAATAATTTTTGCCCCGCATTGGCCAGCTGGTTCGCAAGCGCGTTTGATGGCGTAAAATCCATGCCTGTCACGCGTACAAAGGCAGCCATGGCGGCAAGCGGCCTGCGTACTTTGGCGCCGCCGGAGGCCGCAAATTCCGGCGATTGCGCGATGAACTGCACCACCTGCTTTACCTGGTCGGGGGCGGCAATCAATTTCATCCAGAGCGCGGCGGTTTTAACCACCATATCTTTCGGAGTATTGGGACCGATAAGGCGCTGGCAAAGCTTGGCGGCAAGGTGGTGGGCGGTTGCGGGGTGCGCGGCTACAAGGTCCAGCACCCTTTGCCCGTCATTCAACGCGGCGGCGAAGGGCGTAAATTCGGTTGCCAATACGCGCTTCTGGTAGCCATCGTGCCATTTCTCGACGTAGACGAATTTACCGGTTTGCGGCAGCTGCCGCTGGCCGTCAAGCCTGGTGCCGTCTTCCACCGTCCAGCCGGTGAAGGACCGGGCGGCTTCGTATACGTCCTGGTCGATGTATCCATCCGGCTTGCCATCCAGTGCGCCGGGCACTTCCTTCCAGCGGTCGTAGCGGTCGTTCAGGTAGGCATCGCGGCCCAGCGTATGCAGCTCGAACAATTCGCGGGCGAAGTTTTCATTGGCGGAACCGGCACGGGAAGAATGGTTGGACAGGTAATATTGCATGGCGGTTGATGTTGCGACATCCTCCAGCATTGCGCGGAAGTTGCCGAAGGTATTTTTGCGGATAGCGTCGCGGTCGTAGGCGGGCAGGGCGGTTGTGATTTGATCGCCGGAATAGGCATTGACATGGAAATGGTCATGCCAGAACTGCGTCATCACTTCGCGCAGCTGGTATTTGCTGTAAACCGCGCGTGTCATGATGGCGGCAATCACTTCATCGCGCGGGCGGGATTTTTCCTGCCCGTCGCGCGGTGTTTTATCCGTCATGGCGGCCCAGGTTTTTTCGATGGGTTCATTCAGCAGCGATAGCGGGCGCATTTCATCGGCAGCTGCGTATTTGCCGGGGCTGGCGTTGTACTTGATGTGCAGCGGCGTTCTGGCGAGGCGGGCGGCAAGCGCCGGCTCATCCGCCTTGGGTGCGGCCAATTGCTCTTCCAGCCAGTTACCGGCGGTTAGCTTTTGCGCAAGGTCTTCAGCACGCGGGCCATAGCCGAGGCGGTTCATCATGAAGACGAGGCTGGCGGATGTATCGGCGGGGTTTTGCGTCATGGGCAGGCTTTTGGAAAATTTTATTTGCCGGCATTTTGAATCGGGATGTATCTGAATATTGTAGCACAAAATAATCGCCGCACACGTTGCATCGCCGCAATGTGTGCGGGTGTTGCCGGTAACTCCCTAAATTCAGGACAGGTTTTTCTACGCGGCGGTTACGGGCGGGGTACTTTTGTGCAGCCTGCGTTCGCGCCATTCTTCAAGATACATATAAATAACGGGTGTGATGTAAAGCGTGAGCAGCTGCGACGTTAACAGGCCGCCGACCACGGTCACCCCCAGCGGCTGGCGCAGTTCCGCCCCCGCGCCAAACGCAATGGCGATGGGCAGCGAGCCGAAGATTGCCGCAAGCGATGTCATGAAAATGGGGCGGAAACGCAGCAGGCAGGCCTGATAAATCGCTTCCTCGGGCCCCTTGCCTTCTGCGCGCTGGGTAATGGCGAAGTCCACCATCATGATGGCGTTCTTTTTAACGATGCCGATAAGCAGGATGATGCCGACGATGGCGATAACACTAAGGTCCATCCCCATCAGGAGCAGCGACAGCGCCGCGCCAATACCGGCGGAGGGCAGGCCGGACAAAATGGTGATGGGGTGAATAAAGCTTTCATACAGCATGCCAAGAATGATGTAGATGACGACAAGCGTCACGCCAATCAACATGCCCTGTCCGTTGGCGGCGTCCTGAAACACCTGCGCGTTACCCTGGAAGGTGCCGGTAATGCTGGCGGGCATGGCAATTTTTTTCTGCACGCTAGCAATCGAATCCACCGCTGTGCTGAGCGACATGCCGTCCGACAGGTTGAAGGACAGCGTGACCGAAGGCATTTGCCCCTGGTGGTTGACCGACAGGGGGCCAAGCGTGCGGGTGACGCTGGCAACCGCATCCAGCGGGGTCAAACGTTCCCCGCTGCCGCGCAGGTACAGCTTTTTAATGTCTTCGGGGGACTTTTTAAAATCGTCCTCAACATCCATGATAATCTCGTAGTCATCCGACGGTGTGTAAATGCTGCCGATCTGAAGGGAGCCGAAAGCGCTGTACAGCGCTTCGCGCAGGGACCCGTTGCTAAGGCCCACGCTGGAAGCTTTATCCTGGTCGGGCGTGACAACGGCTTGCAGGCTTTTCAACTGCAGGTCGGTTGTGACATCGGCAAAGCCGCGGGTTTTGCCGAGCGCCTCTTCCAGTTTGGCGGACCATGCATACAGCTCTGTCAAGTTATTGTCCTGCAGCGTGTACTGGTACAGGCTTTTCGCGGAACGTCCGCCGACCTGGATGTTCTGCACTGACTGGAAGAAGACGTTAATGCCTTCAACCTTCGCCACCTGCTTTTTCAGCTCTGCCATCACGGCGGGGGCATCCGGCCGCTGGCCCTTCGGCTGCAGGCTGACGGAAATGCGGCTGGTGTTGTACGCGCCGTTTGACCCGCCAACAGTGTAGAAAACGTGCTTCACCGCCTTGTTGGCGCGGATGATGCCGGCAACGCGTGCCTGTTTTTCCAGCATGGCGTTGTAGGAAATATCCTGCGCCGCTTCCGCCGTGCCAGACAGGAAGCCGGTATCTTCCAGCGGGAAAAGCCCCTTCGGCATCACGGCAAAGGCCGCAATGCTGATCAGCAGCGACAGCAGCGTTACCGCCAGCATGGTGCGGCGGTGGTGCAGGCACCATTTTAATGAACGGTCATAACCGCCCAGCAGGTATTCAAACGCCGCTTCCAGCTTCTGCGCCCATGCCCGTGTCTCGGTATGGTGCTGCGCATGCAGGATTTTGCTGCACAGCATGGGCGTCAGGGTAAGGGAAATAAGGCCGGATGACAGAATGGCGATGCTGATGGTCACCGCGAATTCCTGCAAAATGCGCCCAACCATGCCGCCCATGAACAGGATGGGGATAAAGACGGCGACAAGCGAAAAAGTGATGGAAATAATGGTAAAGCTGATTTCCTTTGCGCCCTTCAGTGCCGCTTCAAACGGCTTCATGCCGTCTTCCATGTGGCGGACGATGTTTTCAAGCATCACAATCGCATCGTCAACCACGAAGCCGACGCAGAGCGTGAGGGCGAGCAGCGAAATGTTGTCGATGGAATAATTCAGCAGCGACATCACGCCATAGGTCGAGATAATCGACAGCGGCACCGCAATGGCGGGGATAAGCGTGGCGCGCAGGTCGCGCAGGAACAGGAAGATAACGCCAATCACAAGGCCGATGGTGAGCAGCAGCGTGAATTGCACATCATGGACGGCGTCGTGCACGGCAACGGCACGGTCCATTAAAGGGGTAATTTCAACGGAAGGGGGCAATTGCTGCTGGAACATCGGCAGCAGGTCGCGGACGCGCTTGACGACGTCGATCGTATTTGCATCCGGCTGGCGCTGAATGGCGAGGACGACGGCGGATTTACCGTCAATGGTGGCCATGGAATGGTCATCCTGCACGCCGTCGGTAACGGTGGCGATATCTTTCAGGCGCACCGGTGCGCCGTCTTTCCAGACGGCGACAAGGTTGCTGAAGGCTGCGGCGTTTTGCGGCTGGCCCGCAAAGTTGAGGTTGAACAGCTGGTTCGGCCCGTTGATGATGCCGACGGGTGTGTTGGACGCCGCGTTGGAAACCGCGGTGCTGACATCATCAAAGCTGAGGTTTTGCGCCGCCAGCTTGTCCGGATCTACTTTAATGCGCACGGCGTATTTTTGTTCACCGTAAATTTGCACCTGCGCCACGCCGGTGACGGTTGAAAGCCGCTGGCCGATCATGGTATCGGCATAATCGTCCACCTGAGAAATGGGCAGGCTGGCGGATGAAACCGCGATGAGCAGTACGGGCGCATCGGCAGGGTTGGTTTTGCGGAAGGACGGCGGCGTTGTCATTTCCTTCGGCAGCTGGCGCTGCGCTGTGGAAATGGCGGTTTGCACATCTAGCGCCGCGCCGTCAATATCGCGCGCCAGATCAAACTGCAGCGTCACGCGCGTGGAACCAAGTGTGCTGGAGGAGGTCATGGACGTTACGCCGGGAATGGTCGAAAACTGGCGCTCCAGCGGTGTTGCCACGGTGGATGCCATGGTTTCAGGGCTTGCGCCCGACAGGCTGGCAGAAACGGAAATGGTGGGGAAGTCAACGCGGGGCAGGGCGCTGACCGGCAGCTGCATATACCCTGAAAGTCCGCCGACCAGTAAAGCCGCCATCAGCAGAATAGTAAATACCGGGCGGCGAATGCAGAATTCAGAAATGTTCATTTGCCGGCATCCCCGCCGGTTTTCGAGGCGGCGGCATCTGCTTTATCCGCCGATTTATCAGCGGGGGTGACAACCTCAACCGCGCTGCCGTCATCCAGCTTCATCATGCCATCGGTGGTGACAATGTCACCGGCTTTAAGGCCGCTGTCAATAATGGCAAGGCCGCCCTGAAAGCGCGCGATTTTGACGGTGGCGCGGTGCGCCTTGCCGTCGACGACTGTATAAACGTAATCATTTTCCTGCCCGTGCTGTACGGCGACTTCGGGAACGGTAAGGGCCTGTTTTTCGTCGCCAAGGTTCAGCGTGACGGTCACGAACATGCCGGGCCACAGGGCTTCGTCGTCATTGTCGAACAATACGCGCGTGGCAAAGGTGCCGGTAGTGTTGTCGACCGCGTTGTCGATGTAATCAAGCCGTCCGGCAACAGGTTTGTTGCCTTCATGCTGCGCGGTCACGGCAACGCTGCCGTTTTTCTTGGCGTTATGAATGGGTTCAAGGTAGCGCTGCGAGAAGGAGATTTGCGCCCAGATGGGTTTTACCTGGTTGATGGTGACAAGCGGCGTTGCGTCATTCGCCGTCACGGTATTGCCGGTCGTCAGGTTAATGGTGCCGGTACGGCCGCTGATGGGCGCCTTGATAACGGTATAGGTCAGCTGCACCTGAATGCTTTCCATCAGCGCGGCATCCGCCGCTAATGTGGCGGTCTGCGTATCAAGCGCAGCCTTGCTGTCGTCCACCGCCTGCTGGCTGACGGATTTGACGGCGAAAAGCTTGGTATTGCGATCGTACTGCAATTGCAGGTTGGTTTGCTGCGCCTTGTCGCGCTGCACGTTGGCGGCGGCCTGGTCAAGCTGGGTTTTCAGCACGCGGTCATCCAGCTGGAACAGCACATCGCCTTCATGCACGTAATCGCCGCTGTGGAATTTAACGTCGCTGAGCTGTGAATCGATGCGGGAGCGAATGGCGACTGTCTGGTACGGCACCACGGTGCCAACGGCCACCAGCTGCAAAGGCACATCTGCCGCTGTCACTGCTGCCGTTTTCACCAGCACGGATTGCGCTTTTTTACCCGCGTTCGCGGCGTCGCCTGCCTTGTAATGATGCCATATGCCCGCACCTGCGGCGCAAACAACAAGAACGGCGATGATGATTTTGGTTTTGCGCATGGCAGCTCCGCAAGGGGAACGAGGGGGAAGTAAAAAAGCTCTGGGTATCATGTCGCGCCGTTTGCCGCAGGCGCGGGGCTATTATAGTACAGGCCCTGCCGCCAACGACGTTATTTACACGCAATGAATACGTTTTTCCTGCGCATAAAAAGCCAAAAAGGCCGCATCAGTTGGAGAATTATAGGGTTGAAATAACAGCCCATTTCCAGATAATTTTTGTTATGTAATTTAAAGCAGCTCCGCATAGACGGCCAGCGTGGCTTTGCCCATGCGCTCGTTGGTGAAGTTCTGGCGGGCGTAATCGCGCAGGCGGGCGGCAAGGCCGCTTTGTACATCGGCGGGAAGGGCGAGCGCGGTTTTAAGAGCTTCGGCAAGGGATGCCGCACTGCCGGGCTCAACCAGCCAGCCGGTTTCGCCCGGCACCACCGTCTCCATCATGCCGCCATGCGCGGCGGTAATGACGGGGCGGCCCATGGCCTGCGCTTCAATGGGGGCGCGGCCAAAACCTTCCGGCACGGTCGAGGGCGCGGCCACAATGGTTGCCATCATGTAAGCCAGCGGCATGTCGATGTTCGAGGCGATGCGGATGTAATCCCCCATGCCTTTTTCGCGGATATATTCGTCCAGCTCCTGCCGGTAATTTTCAAAGCCGATGTCGGACCCGAGCAGCACGCCGATGACGTCGGTGCGGCCAAGCTGCTGGATCGCGTCAATTAATACCTTATGGCCTTTGCTGCGCGTAATGCGCGCGGGCAGCAAAATAACCTTCGCACCGTCGGGGATGCCGAGTGATTTAAGGGTTGCGGCGACTTTTGCCGCGTCAACCAGTGCGGGGTCAAATTTTTCAATCTCAACGCCGCGGTGAATGACGCGGATGATGGCGGGGTCGATGCTGTAATTGTCGGCCAGGTATTTTTCAAGGAAGCGGGAAACAGCAATCACGCGCTCCCCCTTCGTGATGGAGGAATTGTAAAAACGCTTCAGCGCGCCGCTGATGGAATGGGCGGAATGGCAGCTGGTGACGTAACGGGCAGCGGTGCCCTTCACGGCGAATTGTGCGCTCCACGCGGGCGCGCGGGAGCAGGCATGGAGGATATTGACGTTGTGCGCGCGAAGGGCTTTTTTGATAAGGCCAATGTTGCGCCACATTTTAAGGGGATTTTTGGTATTCACCGGCAGCTGGATGTGCAGGCCGCCCGCCGCCGCAATTTCCGCCGCCCGCTTGCCGCCACCGGAAATGACGATGGACGTGCCGCCCGCCGCAACGATGGCCTTGTTGATATCGATAACGCCTTGCTCCACGCCGCCGGAATTAAGCGCAGGCAGAATTTGTGCGATAACAGGGGGGCGGCCTTGCTGTACTAAATTTCTGAACGCGTCGCTGTTGCCGGGTGGTTGCATTGCGGTTTCTTTTTATTGTTTTTTGGTGATGGTGGCATCCAGCGTGTCATTGCTGTTGTCTGCCTTGCCGCCATTTTCACAGTTGAAGCGCCACTGATGGCGCGGGCAGATGACGTATTTGCCGTCAAAATTCGCGTAGGTTAAATCCGCGCCCTGATGCGGGCAGAAGCGGCGGCAGCTGACGGATGATTTTCCATCCGGCGCTTCCAGCGTGATGTATTCATCGCTGTCGCGGAATTCGACCAGTTTCTTCAGGCCGTAATCAAGGTCCGCGGCATCGTTCGCCACAAAGAAGGTGCCAAGGGCGGTGTCAAACACATCCGGGTCGCGCTTGCCGCGGAACAGGAAGGACAGGAAGTACGTGCCCCATCCCTTGCCGGACTGAATGAATTTTTCAAGCGCAGCGGTTGATGTGGTATGCAGGTAATAGGGCGGTGCAATGGCGCTTTTATCGGCCTTCTCCAGCTGCAGCGTGCCGGGTTTCAGGCAATACAGCGTATCCGTGCCGTCTTCCTTGCGAATGTCGATGAACAGCGTGCAGTCGATGCTGACTTTCGGATTGCTCTTCAGTACCTCAATTTTTTTGTTCATCTCTGATCCAAAGAACGCGAAAATTGCGGCTTCGGAAATTTTTGCGGCTTTCGGCAAAGCGGCATCAAGCGCGCGGTATTTGTGGATAATATCCATGATTTCCGCGTCGGTAATTTCCTTGGCCATGCCGGCGAAGGCGGGCGGCTGGCCAGCCGCCCCGGTTGCTGTGCCCAGAACGTCCAGCGGCACAAATTCAACATCCGCCTTGCCGCCGAGGAAGTCGCGGAATTCCCACCATTTGGGGAAAATGTTCTTTTCCTGAAAGTTCAGCGCTTCGTGCTGCGGGTAAGGGAAAACCGCGGGGCCGGCGGAGGGCAGGTAGTAGCGCGGCTTCAAATCCTTGATGAAGTTGCGCACCGCGACAAATTTGCGCATGCGCTTCTGGCGTGAAATTTCGCGGTAGCTTTCCTCGGGCATGTCATAGCAGATCGGGTGCATGTTCGCGCCACTGAACTGCGATGACAGAATGTCGATAGGGCCGCAGCGTTCCAGCAAGAATGTCGCGCGGTCGAAAATTTTGCAGTCGTTGGCATCGAGGAAGGAAAGGTCCGGCGTTTTCAGGAATATCGCGCTGTCGCGGTTGATGCCGCTTTCGTCGATGAAGATTTTGAAGGAAATATCGTGGAACATTTCAGGCGCGTCTTCGCCCAGCACTTGCGGCGCGGCACCCAGGTTTTTCACCATCAGGTTCTTGAAAAAGTGGTTCTCGTAATCGGGAATGTACAGCGCCTTTGCCAGCGGCAGCAGGCGGCGCATGGTTTTTTCATCGTAGTGGTCTTCATGTTCGTGCGTCACGTAAATGGCGACGGGCTTTTGCTTCATTTTGGCTTCAACGAAGGCAAGGCAATGGTCGTTCGGCGGCAGTTGCCGCCAGGTGCCCAGGAACGCGCCTTCCGGGCTCAGCCACGGGTCGATGAGGATGGCGGCGGCATCGGTTTCAAACAGGAAGCAGGCGTGGCCAAGATAAGTTAATGTCGTCATTTTTGCTCGCGTGCCGTTTAAAAATTAAGCCCTTGAAGGTGGCCGGACAGTATCATTTATTGAAAACAGGCGCAAGCATCGGCACAAGGCGCTTGTTGCCCCATTCGTTCAGGTGATTGCTGTCAAAATACAAGGGCTTGAGGTTGTCGGAGCCCGCGCATTTGCCATGGGTGCAAAGAGCCGGCGCAGGGTCCAGCAACGTCACGCCGCAGCCTTTTTGCGCGGCATCAAGCGCGGCCAGCGCATCGCGGTTGCGGCTTTCGTATTGCGGCATATCAACCGACATATCATTTGCCGTGCCGTGCGCCATTAGCCTGCGGGCAAGGGTTTTAGGCACATCCTGTTCCATTTCGGGAATGGGTTTGACAACGTAAAGCTTGCGGTCTGCGGCAATGGTGCAAAGCGTTTTAGTGAGGGTGCTTCTGTACTGCGCTGCCGCGTCATTCGCATTTGCGGGCGCGGGTTTGCCGGCATAGAACAGGTCGTGGTTTTTTTGCGGGTCTTTGTCGCGGTTTTGCAGGTAGTTGGAATAACGGTTGATGATGATCAGCGGAATGTTTTTCGGCAGCTGTTTAATGTCGTTGAAAATCATGTCGTTGAATTTGGCGCAATGAGCTTTTTTGACCGCGCTGGTTTCAACGCCGAACATGGTCGGGCAGAAGGAAAGGTACAGCAAGCCCTTGCCCTGCGCCGCCGCCGCCACCGCGCTTGAAATGGCGCCCGCGTGGCTGTCACCCCACAGGGCGAATTGAACGTCATTGCCCTTGCCGACGGTGCAGTGCCTGGTGGTGACGGAATCCTGGCTGAAGTGGCAGTCTTTTTCGAGCTGGTATTTATCCGACGATGCCTGGTCAATGGCGTTGATTCTGGCGGAAACGCGCGCGGGCAGGCCCTTGGCGGCGGCAAGGCCAAGGCCCATGCCGCCAATCACCGCCAGCAGCACCGCAAAACCCGCAAAGGCCCGCGGCAGCGACACTTTCGGCATTTTTTCACGCGCCGGTGTTTCAATGACGGCGTATGAAATCCCCCCCAGCGCAAGTGATGCAAGAATGCCGGTCACGGTAAACCAAGCGCCTTCCGCAATGCCAAAATAATTCATGCCGACAAAGACCGGCCAGTGCCACAGGTAAATGGAATAGGATGTTTTGCCCAAAAGCTGCAGCGGCGCATTGCCCGTGACGCGTGATTGCGGACGGGCGGCGTAAATAACCATGGCCGCGCCCAGCACGGGCAGCGCCGCCATGTACCCGGGCCAGGGCGTAGAATCCTGCAACGTGAAGAACGATAGTAAAATGAGCAGCAGGCCCGCAATTTCGAACACGGCGGCGCGGCGGCGCGGTGCGGGCAGCAGGCACAGCGCGCCGCCCGCCACAAATTCCCACACACGCGCTGGCAGCAGGTAAAAGGCCATGTTGGCCTTTGCGGGCGTGGCATAAACCGAAAGCGCAAAGGTGGCGGCGGCCAGCGCCGCCATGAGGCAGAGCAGGTGCTTTCGTGACAGGCGCGTGTATTTTGCCCATGCCATTAAAGCAAGTGGGTACAGCAGATAAAACTGCCATTCGGTAGAAAGCGACCATGTATGCAGCAGCCACGTATCGCGCATTGGCGCATCAAAATAGCCTTGCTCGCCTTTGAAAATAAAATTTGAAATAAAGGTGATTGCCGCCGCTGCGTGCTTGCCAAGGTTTTGCAGGTCGGACGGTATCAGCCAGAAATATCCGGCAACCATCAGCGCAAGGCACAACGCCGCAAGTGCCGGAATAATGCGCTTGGCGCGGTTAAGGTAGAAGTTGGCAAGGGAGAAGCGCTGCGCTTCCAGCTGGCCCAAAATAATGCCCGTCATCAAGAAGCCGGAGATGACGAAAAAAACATCCACCCCCGCATAGCCGCCGGCAAAGCCCGCGACGTTGAAGTGGTACAGCACAACGCCCGCCACTGCGATGCCGCGCAGGCCGTTGATATCATCCCTGAACTTCATGGCGTTACGGCCCGCTGCATGGATGCCTGATGGATATGGGGAAAAGGTGGTTGGGGTGCTAGGGATCGAACCTAGGAATGGCGGTACCAAAAACCGCTGCCTTACCGCTTGGCTACACCCCAATATCCGGGACGCGCCCTATAACGTCAGGGCGCATGGTGGAAGATATATAATATAAACCATGTTGCCAGCGCAAGCGTCAAAAGCGAACAGATGATAAATTTATGAAAATCAAAGGCTTCGGAGCCGTTGCAGCGTGGTTTTGGGCGGTTGAAGGTCGCCGGCAAAGGCTTTCAAATGACTGCATATAACCGTTTATAGCTGTGTAACGGTGCGGGAGAATCTGGTAGGGTGTCTCCCGGCATTAGGAAAATCTGGTTTGTTTTCAGCCCTTTGTTCAAAAGGGTAGAGGATTGTCGCATCATGGCTCACCAAGACACGAAAAACCCCGCATCTGTCGGCGCATCGCCGGACGGCGCGCATCAGGACATTGTCAATAAAGAGATGTTCCGCGCCATTGAACTGCTGGGCCGCAAGCTGGAGCGCGTGGAAGGGGAGCGTGACAGCCTTGCCCGCCGCCTTGCCGATGTCGAATCCGCCACGCGCGATGCCGCGCAGGGCGCCATGCTGCCCGCGCTTATCGAAGCCGTCGCCATGCCGCAAGCTGTTGCCACCCCGCGCTGGATGACCGTTGCCACCGCCGCCAGCGTCACCTTTGCGGCCTTTGCCTTCGGCTTTGTGCTGTTCCACCCGGCAGGGTCTTCCGTGCTGACGCCGCGTCAGCTGGACGCGCTGAACCAGCTTGCCGCCGCCACGCCCGCCGCGCCTGCCGTAATGCTGGCTTCCAATTCCGCAACCGGCCCCGTTGCCGCCGGCGCGCCCGATGCCGGCGATGCAGATAATGGCAATGCAGATAATAATAACGATGGCGACGACGATAACAGCACCGCCGCCCAAGGCGATGATGGCGATGATGATAACGGCGGGGATGATACCGCCGTTTCGCCCGACCCCGATATGCAGCAGCAGGTTTCCGCCGCGCCCGCGCAAAGCCCCGCACAGGCAGGTATTTCCCCCGTTGTTGTGGCGGATGACGGCATTGATGTGTCTAAATTCACCGCGCCCGAGCAACGCTCCGGCATGCTTTCCCCCGCCGTTGAATCGGCCGATGCCGACAGCCCCGTGCAGGAAGTGACGGATCTTGAAGCCGCTGCCCCCTCGCAGCTGGCGCTGCTGGAAGACCGCACCCCCACGCCGGAAGAACTTTCCGCCATTGAGCCCGCCGCGGGCGCGGATACCGATGAGCAGGATGGCGGCCTCGCCCCCGATGAAGCGCATGCCGAACCGCTGGTGCCGGTAAAAGACATTGCGGCGGATACACGCCTGCCGCAAAAAATGAAAAGCCTGCAAGCCCGCGCCCTGCAGGGCGTGCCGGAATCGCAGCATGACCTGGCCGCATTATATGTTTCCGGCAACGGTGCGCCGCAGGATTACCCGCGTGCCATCGAATGGTTCACCAAGGCTGCGAACAACGGCGTTTCCAATGCCGCCTATAACCTTGGCGTCATGAACCAGCAGGGTCTTGGCACGCCGAAGGATGATGTAAAAGCTTTCGCCTGGTACGACAAAGCCGCAAAGGCGGGGCATGCCGAAGCGCTGTATAACATTGGCCTTGCCTATGTTTCAGGCGCTGGCGCAACGCGCGATTTGACGCGCGCTGTCAGCTATTTCAAGCAAGCCGCAAATGCGGGCCTGCCGCAGGCCGCCTATAACCTTGGCGTGCTGTATGAAAGCACGCAGCTGGGCGCGGCAGATGTCGCGAAAGCGGCGGAATGGTATAATGTTGCCGCCAATGAAGGCCACCTGCAGGCGAAAAACGCCGTTGCGCGCCTGAACGGCGCAAGCGGCATCGCACTGGTTGAACCCGCCGCCGGCGACGAAGGCTTTGGCGAGGGGGACCGCACCCCCGGCACCGTGCAGGAAAGCGGCGACAGTCTTGTGCGCGAAATTCAGCAGGCTCTTGCGAAAAAGGGCGATCTGCCGGCGGAAAAAGCCACCGGCTACATGACCCCCCAAACGTCGGATGCAATCCGCAGCTGGCAGAAAAAGCTGAGCTTGACCGCCGACGGCAAGCCGACGCTGGAGCTGCGCGATAAAATTCGCGCGGCGAAATAACTTATTCGCACAGCGACGTCATTTAAAGAAAATCTAACGGCGTTTCAGCGCAGCAGGTTGGCCGGCGAAATCCACCAGCCGGGGTGCAGCTGCTTCAGCTTGTTCACGGCGGCCATTGCGGCATCCGCATTGTCGTAGACGCCAAAGCAGGTGGCGCCGCTGCCGGAAAGGCGGGCAAAGTGGCAGTTTGGCGTTTCGGCAAGGGCGCGCAGCACCTGCTTTATTTCGGGCGTGACTTCGCTTGCGGCGTCCGTCAAGTCGTTGCGGTACAGCTTTAAATCCGCAATCCATTCATGCATCGATTTCCGGCGGCCGGAAAATTGAATGGCGGGGCTGTATTTGCTGTTGAAGCGGCGGAAAACTTCGGGCGTAGGCGTTGCCACCATGGGGTTTGCCAGCACAAAGTGCATCTGCGGCATTTCCGGCAGGCGGGTCATTTTTTCGCCAATGCCTTCCGCCCAGACGGGCTTGCCGATAAAGCAGGCCGGTACATCTGCCCCCAAACGCTGCGCCAGCCGCTGCATACGTTCGTGTTCTTCCGGCAGCCCCCACAGCTTTACAAAGCCGCGCATGGCAACGGCGGAATCGGATGATCCGCCGGCAATGCCGGAAGCAACCGGTAAATTCTTGGTCAGCCGCACGCGGCCGCGCATGGTGGTTTTATATTCCGCCGCCAGCAGGCCGGCTGCCTTATAAATCAGGTTTTCGGAAGGGGCGGGCATGTCGCCCGCGAAGGGGCCGTCAACATCAAGGAACAGGCTGTCATGCGGCGCAAACTCCAGCGTGTCGCCAACATCGACAAAAACCATCAGGCTTTGCAGCAAATGATAGCCATCATCGCGCTTGCCGGTAATGTGCAGGAACAGGTTTATCTTTGCAGGGGCCTGCAGCTGAAAAGTATTAAAAGCCAAGATAGAATGAACCGGTGATTATTGACGCGGATAATTGTCGAATAATACGGTGCATTGGTTATGCTGGCAACTCAATTCCTTGACGGCCTGCGTGCTGCGGGGCGATGCGCAGGGCTGGCTGCTGGCGGATGTCTGGCGTTGCGCGGCGAAGGTATTGTTGGTGGCGGTCTGGCGGCCGCAACTGTCGGTTACCAGTGCGCAGTCATTACCTGTTTCGCAATAATTGGGGTTGCCGTACTGCGGCTGCGCATAAGTATTGCGCGCCTGCGGAAAGCTGCAGAAGCCTGAAACGCACAGTGCGCGGCCGGTGCTATAATTTTGCGCCTGCGCGCATTGTGATGCTTGCGGCGATTTACCCTGCAGCGTCAGCGATGACTCGCACTGCGGCATCAGCGCGGCGCAGTCTGCGTTGGTAACGCATTGCTGGTAATAGGGGGCAAAGCCGCGCACGCCGACTCCTGCAAAACGCGTCGTGGGACGCGCGGCGTTGTAGCCAAGATTATAGGCCGGTGAATTGGCCGGCGAGTTGTAAGCTGGCGCAACGGTGTAATACTGGCCGTATTGCGCTGCCGCAGGCTGCACGGCAAGGGCGCCGATGGCGAAAACGGCATAGATAATGAATGTTTTCAGCGATCTTTTCATGGCGGACCTCTACGGCTTCACAACTTCCCTTATGTGAAAAACGCAGCGGGAGCCCTTTTAGTTCCGCCGAGTAGCCTGCGGAAGATCAACGGGCTGATAGATAGCTGTTAATTATTCGTGAAAGTTGCAGTGCAAAGGTGGTTTTTACACTGCATGCTTTTTACCTTTGTCTGGTCGGTATAGCTGCAGTTCGCGCTGGAGCCATCTGCCGCCGGAGCCTGATTGCCAGCCGTGCCGGCGTTGACGGCCTTTTTGCGGCCGCAGGCATCGGCCACAACGGTGCAGTCTTCATTGGTATCGCAGTAGCCGGGGTTGTCTCGGCGTGGTACGCCGTTCTGGCCCGGACGGGCGATAATGCAGGTGTGCGCGCCGGAGCAAATAGCGGCCATGTTGGAACCCGCCGTATTTGTGCAGTTCATCTGGCTGCGCTGGGAATCATACCAGCCCTGCAAATTCTGCTGCGCGCTGCGGTTGACGGCGATCGGCGCGTTGCAGGGCGGCGTTACAATAACGCATTCGGTGCTGTCGGTGCAGGAATATATGCCGGAGTCGTTCATGTTAGGCATGCCAACAGGCTGGCGGAAGCCATTGCCCAGCAACTGGCCCGCGCGCTGCATAGGCGGTACATTGGTATCAAGGCTGCCGGGAATGGTGCGCGTGGTGGTGGCATCATCGCCGCTGCTGCTATTTGCTGCGGGGTTCGTTTCCGTTGCGGCGGGTGCTGCCGGTGTAATAACAATCGGCTGGGCATGCGCGGTTGCGGCAAACATCAGCAGCGCAATGGCACAGGCGGGTAAGCGGCGGATGAAGGTTTTCATTTCTGCTCGTTCTCTTTCTCTCGTTTATCGAGTTCCTTGTCGCTTTGGCCTTCCTGAATTTTTACGGGGTCGTTCCAGTAATTCTGGTCGGGAACTTCAAGGTCGCCAATGCAGGCATTCTTTTCGCAGCGCAGGTTTTTGACGGTGCGGTTGTCGGGCCAGAAGCAGCCCTCGCTGTGCACGCGGCGCAGGCGGTCGTACTTTGCCTGCATACTTTTTTGCAACAGCTTGTTGACAAAAATTTTCGCCTGACAGCGGCCGACGACGACGGCGCAGTCTTCCGTTTTTTCGCAATAGGCGGGGTCTTTGCCCAATGCTGAATCCGCGGGTATTTCCTGCACGTAGCCGATTTCGGCGGTGCAGGCATTTTTCACGCAGGCAATTTTATCGGCTTTCTGCTGCTTCACGGGCTGCTCGCACTGGTAGCGCGGGCCGATGAAGTCGAACCAGCCCTGCACATCGTCATGCAGCGGTGTATTAACGACGACAACGCGGCCACAGGGCAGCTTGGCAGCCTGGCACTGGTCATCGCGCTGGCAATAATAATAACGCCTATCTGTCAGGTCAGGCTCCGCATACAGCTTTTTCCCGGCGGCAAAGGCAGGCTGCGCTGCAAGCAATGCAAGGGCCAGCAGTGCGAGACGGAAAAAGGCGGCGGGTTTTATCATCATGGCGAGAACACCTGAAAAAATGCCATCCTGAAAAACAGAAAGCTTTCTAAGGGGCAAGCCTAGCAGAAGCCTTGCGGCTTTTAAAGCTTCGCTTCCTGATGGGCAGTTTGCGGCGCGGTATCTATGCCCTTTGACATCTTTTGCTCAAGACCTGCCCTGAAACCGGCGTCTTTCGACAGTTCATGGGCGCGCTGCCATTTATAGCGGGCTTCCGTCTGTCGCCCCGTTTGCCAATAGGCGTCGCCGAGGTGGTCGAGGATGGTTGAATCATCTGCAACAATCGACACGGCCTTCTCCAGCCATTCGGCGGATTCCTGGTATTTGCCGGCGCGGTATAGCGCCCAGCCAAGGCTGTCCACCATGTAACCGTCATCCGGCCGCAGGGCGACGGCCTTGCGGATATATTTAAGGGCTTCGTCAATATGCACGCCCTTATCCGCCCAGCTGTAGCCGATGAAGTTGAGGATCATGGGGTTGTCGGGCTGGAACTGCAGCGCCTGCAGTAAATCCTTCTCCGCCATATCCCAGTGGTTCAGGCGTTCCTGCGCCATGCCGCGCGCGTAAATGACTGACCATTGCGACGCATCGGGCTTGGTGCCCGCCAGCGCCTGGTCATAGGCTTCAAGCGCGTTCTGGTATTGGTCGTGGCGGCGGTAAAGGTCGCCAAGGCTGACAAGGGATTGCATGTGCGTGTCGCTGTCTTTCGCAAGGTCTTTCAGCATGGCGATGGAGCCGTCAAGATTGCCACTGATTTCATTGACCTCGCTGACGCGCATGCGCGACAGCCAGTAAAGCGGGGAATTTTTGGAGATGGCGTTATAATCGTCAATGCTTTTGCCGTACTGCTGGTGCAGCGCTGCAATATCCCCCAGCATCATCATGGCGTAGGGGGCTTTGGGTTGCAGCAGCAGCACCATGCTGCCGTAAATCTGGGCACTGTCATAGGCGCGGCGTTCGTACAGCAGGGTAGCAAGGTCAAACAGCGCAATTGCCGCGCCATCTGCCGCGCGGGTAATGTTCGGCGCAGGCGATAGTTTCATGGCGTTGGCGAAGGGGTTTGACGGGTACAGCTTGCTGATGCCGTTGAAGATGCGGCTGGAGATTTCCGGCTCGCCGTTGCGCTGGAAGAAGTTCGCGGCCAGCAGGGCGGAGCTTAGGGTGAGGCCGCTGGCCATCGCCTTTTTGTAATGCTTTGCGGCGGCGGATTTGTCACCGGACATTTCTTCCATCAACGCGGCATGCACGTTATAGGTGGGGTCGTTATCATCCGCTACCATCTTCAGCATCTTCAGCGCCTTTGGCACGTCGCCGCCGCCTGCAATCGCCCAGGCGCTCAGCAGCGGCTTGGTATATTGGCCAAAGCCGTCCTGCGGCAGCTGGGCAACGTAGCCAAGCGCCGCCTTATTATCGCCGCGCGACAGGGCATCGCAGGTGAGGTAAATGGCAGCAAGCTCGGCATTTTCGTGGTCGCTTAAAACTTTTTCGGCAAGGTCATGCGCGCGGTCATACTGCAGGGCGCCGACGGAAAGCAGGAAAGCGCGCTGTTCCAGCAGCGTATTTTCCGGGTCAAAATCGATGACGGAATTCATGTAGTTCTGTGCGGCCGACCAGTCCTGCTGGCCTTGCGCGAAACGGCCGGCAAGGTAATTGCCGGAAAGCGTATTGGCGGCGGGAATGCTCATTGCGGCGGCCATGGTCGCGGCATCCGGCATGGTTGCTGTCGTAACATTATCTGTCGCGGAGTTGGCGACGTTATCTGTTGTCGCCGATTTTGCGACGTTATCTTCCGCATGGGCGGAAAGGGCAAGCGCGCTGACGGAAAGCGTGACAGTCAGAAGAGCACTGAGAAGCCGGTTAACGGCTTTGGGGGCGATTTTCACGAGGTGGTGATCTCCCTTCACATATAAGTTCGTACATAATTATATGGTCAGTGACCGGGCTGTTTCCCAGTATCAGGGGCTATTCCCCTAAATACACTTTCGCATAGACAAGTTAATAACTGGTGAGCAGCGGTTTTTGCTGCAAACGAACTGCTGTATGAAATTTAAATACAAAATATGGGTTTATAATTTCTCATAAATGAAATTATTTTCCAATTATTGGCATATTCTTATCATTTTTAGCAGGTTTTGGCGCTTTAGGTATTGCCGCAGGGCGTATTATGGCGCAACATTTTTCCACAATTCACAAAGCCGATAACCGGAAAACTGAGGTCGCATGTTCAAGAAACTGAAACAGATCTTCAATTCCACGACCGAGCTGCAGCGCGCCGCCATGGAATACGGCGGCCTGCAGCTCAGCTGGCCGTCTCTCAAGGATAAATTGCCGAATGGCGATGGGCACCCCGTGCTGCTGTTGCCGGGCTTTTTGACCAGCGACGCGTTTACCTTCCCCCTGCGCAGCTGCATGGCCGACAAAGGCTATAAGGTATACGGCTGGGATAACGGCTTTAACCTCGGCTTCGATGAAAAAACCGCCGAGCATCTGAAAAACCGCCTGCAAGCGGTGTTCGAGGAAAACGGCGGGCAGAAGGTCACGCTGATCGGCCACAGCCTTGGCGGCGTTTACGCGCGCGAGCTGGCCCGCGAATTCCCCGAAATGGTGCGCGATGTAATTACCCTCGGCACGCCCTTCGGCATGCTGCACGACCCTGCCGCCGCGACCTCTGAACGGTTGGAGCAGGTTTATAAATTCTTCCAGCCCAACAGCATTGATGCAAAGCTGGATGATATTGGCGCGCGCGGGCTGACCCCGCCGCCGGTGCCCACAACATCGCTGTATTCGCAGGATGACGGCGTGGTGGACTGGCACGCGGCGCTAAACCCCAAAACGGCGCAGACCGAAAATATTGAAGTGACCGGCAGCCACATGGGCATGGTCGCGAATACGTTGAGCGTCACGATTGTGCTGGACCGCCTGGCGCAAAAGGAAGGCGACTGGAAACCCTTCGATAAAACGAAGTACCCCGGCATCCATTTCCCCGGCGGCGCGAATGACAACGACATTCCCGCCAACCCCAACTGGCAGCAAAGCCCCAAATCGCAAATGCTGTTCAAGGGCCGGAAGCCGCCGAAGCCTTAATTGGTTTAATAATCGAAGATATGGTCAACCTTCACGCCTGCCTTGTCAAAGGCGGGCAGAATTTCATGCAGCTTTTCGACAGGCAGGCTGATAGCGACGCGCTGAAGCTTGTCTTCCGTCAAAATGGGCCATGCATACATCACGCTGCCTGCATCCTTGTACTGCCAGCTGCGCGGGGCGATGACGGTCATGAGGATGGTTTTGTTGCCCGCGACCTCGATGAACTGCGTGCCGTCTTTCACCATTTTCGGCACGGCGGCCGTAAAGGCTTCATAGCGCGGCAGGGAAACCAGCTTTTGCTGCCCGTGGTTTGACACCACAACCCAGATTGTTTCCGGCGCAACGCCGTAGGTTGCATGCGTGCCAAGGCCGATGGCCCAGCCATAGAATGCCTTGAACAGCAATTCGGCGGAGAAGACCAAGCGGCGTTCCCAGCTGCGGAAGCTGCTGGTTTGGGGAGATTCATCCACCGCCCACAGACCCTTGAACTTGGTATAGAACGGGTATTCGTACCACGGCTTCAGGCGGATGAAATCAACGTAGTCCTGCGCCACCTGCTGCTGGAAGGTTTCGACTTTCATGTCGGGCGTCAGCGCGCCGCGGTTGCCGACCCATTCGGTAATGCGGCCAACCGTGTTTTCGTAGATGCCCTTCACGGCAAGCTCCAGCGTATAGCTGGTGCCAATCACGGCGATCATGGCGTGGTAGCCCCAGTTGACGGGGTAGCCATCGCGCGTCACTGCAAAATGACGTGGTGATAAACCTGCCAGAACTGCGCGATGCTGCCAAAGTAGGGAAAGGCGGAAGGCGGCGCTTTTTCAACGACTGCGCATATTCATCCGGGCTGAAGACGATATACCATTCGGGCAGGGTCAAATATGTCTGCTCCTCCGGCCGTTTATAATCGGGCGTGTTGTCAATCGCGACCTTGACGGCTTTTTCGGCATCGTCGCGGAAGTAGTAACGATCCCACAATTTGTTGCGGAATGTATTGCGGGTCTGGGCGTTTTTTCAGCGCGAAATATTCCGGCGCGCGGGGGTAGGCTTTTAAAAACTGTTCCAGCGTCGGGTGCATTTCAGGCGAGGCAGGTACCATGCGCCGCCGACCGAAATAGCGGCATCCGCCATTTCGCGCGTCCAGACGCCGACTTCCTTTTTCGCCGCGTCCGAGGTGCCTTGCTTGTAGTACACGACAAACGCAAAGGTTTCCTTCCGCGCCCAGGCAGTAGTGACCCCCGGGTCCGCCTTCGCGTGGCGAATGGACACGTTGATGACGTTGACGTTGTGTTTCTTGAAAATATTGGCCATCAGCGGCAGGAAGGTGTCAAACTTTTCGACCGGCACAAAATATTCATCCAGCACGCGGTGGACCAGCGGCGTCGCGCCCAAACGGTCGGTGCCCATCCAATAAATGGCGTTTGGCGCCATCAGCCAGTCGACCCGGTGCTGCGCCAGCCCGTCATGCGGTGTCAGGCCCAGCGTGCCAAAAACAGCGATGACAAGAAAGACT